>CAWJZH010000021.1:0-28875 GCA_963847155.1 uncultured Acidobacteriaceae bacterium
CGTAAAAAGGCCGGGGCTTTCGCCCCGGCCCTTTTGCTTAACGTACGTTAGTTGCTGAAGAGCAGGATCCCCGTCGACTTGTCTTCTCCGACTTCGCCCACAGGCCGGTAGAAGAGCTGGTTGTTTTCGAGGTAGACCTCGAGGAATGCGGGACGCTCCGAGATGCCGCCGGCGATCAATGCTTCAGATAGCGGATCCTCGACGTAGCGCTGCAGGGCACGGCGCAAGGGTCTTGCACCATACGTGCGGTCGACTAACGTCTTTTCAAGAATCCACTTCTTGGCGTCTTCGGTCACCGAGAGCGTGATCGCCTTCTGAATCAGATTGGAATTCAGTTGCTGTACCAGCAACTCCAGAATCTGGATCAGATCGGAATCCGAGAGCGACATGAAGATGATGACTTCATCCAGCCTGTTCAGGAACTCTGGATTGAAGGTCCGCTTCACCTCGTTCTTGACCAGTTCCTCCATCTTGTCCATCAGCAGGTCTTCCCTGTCTGACTGGAAGCCAAGCCCCTGCTTCCTCTGCAAGTGCCTTGCCCCGATGTTGGAGGTCATGATGATGATCGAGTTCTTGAAGTCCACCGTGTTGCCCAGACCGTCGGTGAGCTGACCGTCTTCGAAAACCTGCAACAGGATGTTGAACACATCCGGATGCGCCTTCTCGATTTCATCCAGCAGGACCACCGAGTACGGCGAACGCTTCACCCGCTCGGTGAGCTGGCCGCCTTCCTCGTAGCCCACGTAGCCCGGAGGCGAACCGATGAGCTTCGAGACCGAGTGCTTCTCCATGAACTCCGACATATCGAAGCGGATCAGAGCCTTCTCGCTGCCGAAGAGGAACTGGGCCAGGGTGCGCGCCATTTCCGTCTTGCCCACGCCGGTCGGTCCCAGGAAGAGGAACGAGCCGATGGGACGATTGGGCGACTTGAGCCCCGCACGGGAGCGGCGAATCGCGCGAGACAGGGCGGAGATCGCCTTGTCCTGCGAAATCACGCGCTTGTGCAGCTCTTCTTCGACGCGGAGCAGCTTCTGGGTTTCTTCTTCTTTGATCGAGGTGATCGGAACCCCAGTCCAGCGGCTGACTACATCCTCGATATCCTCGCGGCCGACAATGCCGGCAGTCGAATCATCAAGGTGATACTTGTCGCGCAGAGCGCGCAGATTCTCGCGCTCCTTGCGCTCCTCATCGGAGTAGAACCGCGCCTTCTCGAATTCATGGTTGGCAATCGCATTTTCCATGCGATGCACGATGAACTTGATGCGCTTCTGCACCTCGGTGATCTCTTCCGGCAGCGAGGTCTGGCGCAGCTTTACGCGCGCGCCGGCTTCGTCGATGAGATCGATCGCCTTATCCGGAAGGAACCGATCGGGAATGTACCGGTTGGAATGCGAAACCGCAAAGTGGATCGAGTCATCGGTGTAGCTGACCGCGTGGAACTTCTCGTAGCGATCCTTGATGCCCATGATGATCCTGATCGCGTCTTCTTCGTTCGGAGGCGGTACCTTGACTGCCTGGAAACGACGCTCGAGCGAGCGGTCCTTCTCGATCGATTTGCGATATTCCGCCGGCGTGGTTGCGCCGATGCACTGAATTTCGCCGCGAGAGAGAGCCGGCTTCAGAATGTTGGCCGCATCGAGCGAACCCTCGGCGGAGCCAGCGCCGACCAGGGTGTGAAGCTCATCGATGAAGATGATGGAGTTCTGATTTTCCATCAACTCTTTCATGATGGTCTTGAGCCGCTCTTCAAACTGGCCGCGGTACTTGGTACCGGCAACGATGAGCGAGAGATCGAGAGCCAGTACGCGCTTGTCAGCCAGAAAGCTGGGCACTTCGCCATCGGAGATGCGCTGCGCCAGCCCTTCGACAATGGCCGTTTTTCCTACTCCGGGCTCTCCAATCAAAACCGGATTGTTCTTGGTGCGGCGGCAGAGGATCTGCACCACACGCTCGAGCTCCTGATCGCGGCCAACCAGCGGGTCAAGCTGGTTGTCCATCGCGGCCTGGGTCAGGTCGCGGGAGAACTCTACCAGCAGGCTGGATTCGCGATTACGTTGGGAAGGTGGAGCTTTCTCCTGCGTAGCCCGCGCCAGTTCCTCACGGATGGCGAGCAGGCGCAATCCCCGCTCGTGCAATATCTCCGCTGCGAAGCACTTCTCTTCGCGCAGCAGTCCTAACAAAAGATGTTCCGTACCGATGTGCTTATGGCGAGAGACGCTCCGCTTCCTCTGCGGCGTAGGCCAGGACCCGCTTGCACTCGTTCGACAAGGGCAGATCGACAGAAGTAGAAACCTTCTCCCGAATCGTAGTGTGACCTTCAATCTGTTTCCGGATGGATTCAACCGAAGCATGGGAGCGGAGAAAGCGATTTGTCAGCGCCTTATCCTCACGCAAAAGACCGAGCAACAAGTGCTCTGTCTCAATATACGGGGAACCAAACTGGCTGGCCTCATACCGTGCAAAGAAGATGACGCGCCGCGCCTTTTCTGTATACCGTTCGAACATGTTCCCCCTTAAAAGTTGTCCCGAAGACGTCACCTTTCGACGCTAACGGCAACTTTCGTCCTGTTCCATCTTCCCGGAGCCCTTGGCGCGCGGGAAAACCACTCGGCTGGGCGGATATAAGTTCATACAATCTTATATCGATCCGGCCACTGTCACGACTCACCCTTTTGGGGTAAACCGTTCGTACCGTGCCTGCCCTTAAACTTCCAGCGCAGACACTTCCTCCACTTTTCCATGGGCCAACCGTAAGACCCGATCACAACGCCTGGCAAGAGGCATGTTGTGGGTGACCAGGATTGAGGTAAGACCATGGCTTGCGTGCAGGCTCTCTAACAGGCTAAACAGGGCTTCCGCTGTCTGGTTATCCAGATCTCCTGTAGGCTCATCCGCCAGCAAAAGTTTGGGTTTGGTGACCAGCGCGCGCGCAATAGAGACGCGCTGCTGCTCCCCGCCGGAAAGCTCACCTGCTCGATGGGTCGACCGCTCTGCCAGCCCCACTTCGCCAAGCCAGTGAATGGCTTCCTGCATTGCCTCTTTATTTGACTCACCGCGCGCGAGAAGGGGAAGCGCGACGTTTTCAGCAGCCGTAAATTCCGGCAGAAGATAGTGAAACTGCCAGACGTAGCCGATCTCGCGATTGCGAAAGTCCGCTGCCTCAACGGGGGTTAAGGATCGCAAGAGTCTTGTTTCAAAGTATACTTCACCCGCGGAGGCTGTATCAAGCGCCCCAAGTATATGCAACAAGGTGCTCTTTCCCGCACCCGACTGACCGACGATGGCCAGCATTTCCCGCCTTCTCACGCGAAAGTTGATTGCTTCAAAAAGAACCAGCTTTCCGTATACCTTGCGCAGATCGCGTACGTCCACAAGTGTGGCTCCCTGGTCTGGGACCGGCTCACCTGGACGGCTGGCGAGCGTCCCCAGGCGGCCGGCGGTGGCTTCGTCTGCGGTGGCGCCCAGTTCCATTCATCTGCCTCTGAGGTCGGTAATCAATCGCGACCTATCTTCATGTATCACTAATGCACCCCTCTACGGAAGAGGGTTTGTGATCGGGTTGCTTCGAAATACATTAGTACCCTTGTTCACTCCTCCTCTGAGGTGGTTACTCCGACCAAGATATCCACAGATTTTTGATGCGCAAGATGCCGGATGCGATTCTGCCCCGGTTTCACTCATATCGAAGAGCCTCAGCGGGTAGCACCCTGGCGGCCGAGCGCGAGGGATAAAGAGTGGCCAGGAGCGACACCGCAAGGGAGACAGCAGCCACAATCACCCCGTCGATCCAGCGCGCAGCGAAGGGGAGATAGTCGATGGAGTACACCTCGGCGGAAAGATGAATGAAGTGGTAGTGGCCGCCAATCCAGGCAAGGCTGTAGCCGGCGATCAAGCCCAAAAGGGTCCCGATAAACCCGATCAGTAACCCCTGTAGCACAAAGATTGTCCTGATCTGGCGCGGTTTCACGCCAAACGACATCAGGACCGCAATATCCCGCGTTTTTTCCATCACCATCATGGTCAAGGCGGTGAGGATGTTCAGGGCGGCGACGCATACGATCAGGCCAATCACGATGAAGGTGACGATCTGTTCCAGCTGGAGCGCACGGAAGAGGGGACGATTCTGTTCCATCCAGTTCGTGGTCAGAAATCCCGGTCCCGCGGCCTGCTCGATGGCGCGCCCGATCTGATCGGCGCGGTAGAGATCATCCACCTTGAAAGAAATGACCGACACTACATCGGGTTCGCCAAACAGGCGTTGCGCATCCGCAAGGCTGGTGAACGCCATGCTCGAGTCGTACTGGTAGAAGCCTGTGTGGAAGATGCCAACAACACGAAAGCGCTGAAATTTCGGTATGAGCCCGAGAGGTGTGAGTTCCCCTTGCGGGCTGGTGATCAGCACGGTGCTGCCCACCTTGGCATCGATGGTGTCCGCCAAGTCATGCCCGATGACGATGGGGGGCGGGGCCTGGGTGTGCATTTCGCTGCCCTTCGGTTGTGGATCGAGCGCAGCAGCGCTGCCCAGGGTCACATTGGACAACAGATCGCTCACGCCGCGTTCCTGTTGCGGGATGATGCCTTCGATCAACGCGCCGCTGGAGCGAGCGCCGCGCGAGATGAGGACCTGTTCGTACAGCCCTGGCGCAGCCGCCTTTACGTGGGGCAACCGCTGCAGCCTCGCAGTCAGCGAGCGCCAGTCGCGGATGCCGTCGCTGGCAACGCGCATCAACTGCACGTGCGCCGTGGAGCCCAGCAGCCGGTCCTGCAAATCGCGGCGCATGCCGTTGGTAATGGCGAGGGCAATGATCAACGAAGCGACGCCTGCCGCTACACCGACAATGGAAATCACGGTGATCACGCCTACGACCGCCTGGCGGCGCTTCGCTCGCAGGTAGCGCACGGCGACAAAAAGTTCGAAGCGCATCGTGCCTAGTGGAGGACGGTCTTTGCCGCGCTCACGTTGTCGTACCGGTCATAAACGCGAACGGTAAGGATATGCTCCTGCGGGTCGGTAACCGGCGGCGGAGATCCCTCCGGCTCGTCTGGAGTGGGCCGGACGGGTATCGACGCGAGCGGAATGCTGAAGTCGTAGTGCTCACTCAGGGAGTCAGAGAGCTTTCCGACTGGCTCGAGAACCTGCCATCGACCGGCATCGAGTGAATACTCCGCGCGGACAATCGGCGAGGTGGCGTCGGTGGCGACGAAGCTGCCATGCAACACGCCGGATTGCAGATTGCCCTGCAGCCCGCTCAACACCGGCGGAGTGGTATCGATGATGAAGTGATCGCTCTCCCGTTCACCCGCGAGCGCATCACCCAAAACATGCGCGGGAGCATCGCTGGCCACTACGCGCATGCGGTAACCACCGTCGGGGATGCGGATGGAGTCGAAGGAATAAAAACGTTCGCTCACGCGAGACCGGAGCAAACGCCAGTTCTTTTCGCCGTCTCCGCGCACGTACACATCAAAGACCAGCTCGTCGCCATTTTCATCGTGCGCTGACCAGCGCACTGTCACGGCGGTGCGGTCGCGGACCGCGGTTAAAGGACCGGTGGAGGGATCCTGGTTGTAGCTGATAGCGTTTTGCGCAGAGGGCAGATTAATGGTTACCTGCTGCGGTTGACCGCTCGGTGGAGGTGGTTGGTTGGCTCGCGCTCCCGGCTCAACGGCAATCTCATCCACGACTGGAGCGATGTTCACCGGCAGGTAGTTGATACCTACCGAATCGATCCGAGCGCCTGGGGAAAGAACCGCTTTCCACTGAACAAATCGCGCGGAGGGAACGCCGGAAGAGCCGGCCTCCGGGGTGATCTTTCGCCACTCGCTCCAGTTCCGCTCCGGGATTTTCTACATTGCCGGAGCGAGCGAAGATCTCGTAACTTCCTGCGCTCCCATCGGCGTTCACTTCCATCCGGCCGAAGCGGGAAAACACCCCTGAATCGAGCACGTCGCTCAAATAGGTGCCCTGGGCTGCAGGTTGGTTTGCCAGCTTATACAGCCTGCCGGTGTTGCTGGTAGCTACGTAGAGGCCATCCGGAGCCGCGGCAAACGCCGTTGCCTGGCCGGTTGCGGCGTGGGCCAGGTCCCAGAAGGACCCGTCCTCCTGAACCCGATAGATTCGGCCTCGATTGCCGGTCGCGGCCAGAAGTCCCTGCGGGGTGGAGTGCAAGGCATAAATCACGTCCTCGCGGGTAGCCCAGAGCTTGCGCGGAGCTCCCTGGGGGCTCAGTTCGTCCACTTCAGAGCCATCGGGAATAAGGCCATTGCTGCTCGAAGCCTGAACCGAGCCGGGGGTCACGATGGTAATAGTTGCGGTGGCCACGGCAATTCCCTGCACCGGCAGCGGCGGTAAAGTGCTCTTGGTCTTTTCACCAACGGCTGCCACGTACAACCGGCCATCCGCGGATTGAGCCAAGGCCGTAACCTCACGCTTGGGGGTGTCGAAGATCACCAGCGCTTTGCGGTCCTTGCCGATGCGGTAAACCAGACCGCCTCCGTCGCTGCCTGCAATGAGGTCTCCGTTGGGTTGAAAGAGGAGGCAGCGAATATGCTGCTCGTCACTCTGGAAGAAGATCTCCGCATGAGGGGTGGCCGAGGATACGTCTACGCGGTAAATCGCGGCCGGTCCGCCTGTCGCGACATATAACGCGCCCTGGGCGTCAAATGCCAGATCCCAGATGTAGCGAGCCTGATCCCCTGGCTTGGCTGGCGTCGCGTTTTGGGTCATGGCCGCGGAGTCAAATACTACGGTGGCACTGCTCTCGTCGAGGCCGGACTGATCGGGCTTGATGCGATAAACCTTGCCTCCCGGCACTGTCGCCGCGTACACCGAACCATCCGGGCCCACCCGGACAGCCTGCACCGTGAGCTCCTTGGTCGAAAACAATTTAGTCGACACACCCGCGCTCGTAACCTTGAGTACTGTTGCCGGCGAGCCGGTGGCCAGGTAGGCGTTGCCCTGGCTATCGGAAGCTACATCCCAGATATAAGTGGAAGGCGTCAAGAACACGGACTTCAGAGCGGGACCCGCCTCCAGGTATCCGCGGCTGGAAATCGCAGTGGTTTCCGGTTGGCCTTTTTCAAATTCTTCGTAGCGGGATTGAACCCAAAGACGGGTTCCCTGGGCCAAAACAACGTGTGGGTAAATAATCAGAGCCAATAGACTTGCTGTTACGACGCGAGGCATCATTCTGAACCGAGTCTACTAGGCCGCATTTCTCACCACAAATGCGGTGGGCTCAGAGCGTGTGTGAGACTCCGGTCCCAGCCAGGACTGCAGGGACGGCTGAAGATTTTTGAGGATTGAGTTGTGGCCGATTTTAGCCGTCCCTGCGGGGCGCTGCGCCGGACACGGTTGCGTGTGCGCTTTTTTCGCAAGGAAAGGAAACTCAGTCCCGGAGGGACGGCTGAAGACAGGGCCGCGACGTAATCCTGGACAAGCTTCAGCCGTCCCTGCGGGACTCAGTCATGTTTCATGATCTACCCAGGACTAACGTCCTGGGCTATTTTCAGCCGTCCCTTCGGGACTGAGTTTGGAAAATCGTGACTCTGATCCTCGCTACTTAGTGCCCCTACGTAGCCAGCACAGCTCGATATCGCACTTTGTTTTTTTTCACTTTGTTCATGGCGTCGTTTGCCTTGGACATGGCAAACCGCTCCGTAATGGCCTGGACCTTGTGCCGCTCAGCCACGCGCAGCATTTCGCGGATCATGAGTGGACTTCCGTGCGGACTGCCAGTGACCACCTTCTGCCCGGAAACCAGGGGAAATGCAGGAAGTCCCAAGACGCCCGGCGGGACGCCGACAAAGCACAGTTTGCCGAGGGGACGCAGTGCCGCGACATACGCGCTCCAGTCCTGGTCTGCCTCAATGGTCGAAAGGATGAAGTCGAAGTGCCCGGCAAGATTCTTGAGCGTCTTGGTCTCCCGTGTGTTGACGAAGTTGTCTGCACCCAGCGAGCGGGCGTCCGCCTCTTTGGCCGGGGAAGTGGAGAACGCCGTAACTTCCGCTCCGAACGCATGGGCGAACTGCACTGCCAGGTGCCCCAACCCACCGATGCCGACAATCCCCACCCGCGAAGCCGGATTGACGCCATGGCTGCGAATCGGGGTGTAGACAGTGATGCCGCCGCAGAGCAGAGGGGCGGCCCGCTCACTCTCCAGGCCGTCGGGAATGGGGACGACAAACCGTGCGTTGACCCGCACCCGGTCGGCGTATCCGCCATGACGATGTACGCAGGTCCCCTGGCTGTCGGCGCACAGATTTTCCTCACCCTGCAGGCACCACTCGCAGTGCCCGCAGGAGTTGGCCTGCCAGCCCACTCCCACCCGGTCACCGGAATTCAGTCCCAGGACCGCACTTCCGGTGGTCGTGACTTTGCCCACAATCTCATGCCCGGGAATAAGGGGATATTGGCTGATGCTCCAGTCGTTGTCGACCATATGGACATCGCTGCGGCAAATACCGCAATGGGAGACGGCAATCTCCACCTCATTCGGTTTGATTTCCCCGGGATCGTACTTGAAAGGCAGTAGTTCAGCGCCAGCCGCATGCGCGGCGAATCCTTGAAAGAGAGGCATAAAGGCGTTTGCCCTTGGCAGTGGAATTAGGAACCAGGGCCCGCGTAAGTCTACCTTATTCGATTTCTACAGACACAACCTGCATACCACTTAGCATGGCTTCCACCGGAATAGAAGTCACGGGAACAACCGATTCGCCGTTGAGCGTGATGCCGCGATTGGTGCGCAACGGCTCCAGCACGTTGGCCATCGAGATGGGGATCGATGCCAGGGTTCGGCCGTCGACCACCGCCTGCGCATTGGGTAGCAACAGGGTTACATACAATCGGTCATCGTGATGCACCGCGTTCATCTGGTGAATAATGCTGCTCAATTCCAGAGGCGCCTCGGTCGAGGAAGAGGGGGAGGTTAACCGGTCGAGAGTGGGTCCATCGCTGAGCAGGATCCGCAATGGTCCAGGATTTAACGTCAAGGGCAGCGGAATGGGTATGCGGAGGTTCTTGGTCTCTCCGCGAAACGGCCGCAGCGTGGCTTCTACCATGACGGTGTCGCCGGGATGCGCCGCCGGTTGGGTCGACTGTGCCCGCTCCAACTGGATGCTGCGCCGGCCCGGAAGCGAATCGATGTCCAGGTCGATGCGCTCGATGTTCCGCACTCGCGCCGAATTGCCGTAGACAGTCTGGAAGCGCTGGCCCACGGTAAGCGCCGCCCGCAGAGCCGAGGGCAACTGCTCGGTAGGCGCGATGAGCGAATCCAGATGCAACAGCGGATAACCATCGATGGCGACCGTACCCCGCACCTCATAGGTAAGCTCCGCGCTGTAGTTGTTGGTCTCGAGCAGAGATTCGTAAAGCGAAACCATGATCGCTCCGGGAGTGATATCCGGGTTGTCGATGACCTCCATATGCAGGGTCCGGTCGCGCCGGCCGCCATGGGTATGGATGGCCACCGGGATCATGCGCGCGGATTCGCCCGGCACTCCCCGGATGGCCGAGGAGCGATCTTCGGTAAAGGCGCCGATGGTCTTGGTGGTATTGACGATCTTGAAGGAGTTCAGGGGCGAAGCCAGCGTGTCGACCACATCCGCCTTGGTCATGGGTATGGAGACGTTGCCATAACGGGTGATGGGGTGGCCGCACGCCAGTACCTGGTGGGGATCGACATAGGTCACAGTACAGGTCGCAGCGATCTCGAGATCGCCCCGGACGAGCAAGGCGCTTACCGCGGAACCGGGAACCAGCGGAGGAGAGGTGTCCACTTTGCCATCCTCAGGAGCGCTGCCGCCCAGGCCGGCAACCGGTGTCAGCCCCATGACCGAAACGTGTTCCTGGAAGAATCTGACGGCTTCCGGGCTGAAGCCGGAAAGGACCAGGGGGGTTTCGATGGGATGGATATCGGTAGCGTCCCCGGTGGCCGTTGCCGGGTTGGACGAGGAGTCAGCCTTCCACATGGGCCCGCTCCCGGCGCGAAGGACTTCAGGCCCCGCGGTACCGTCGACCGCCAGCATCTCGGCTATGGGAGTTATGCCGGCAATTGGTTCCTTACTGAACTGGCCGATCCTGTAGGAAAGCGCACCCAGTAACTTCCCGTCGATGTAGACGGGGCTGCCGCTCATACCCGCGACCACTCCGGTGTACTCTGGTTTGGAGCCGTGGAGGCGCGCCAGGATCATATCCTGCTCGGGGCCGAGGACGTTCTTGAGCACCCCGAGTATTTCCACATCCATAGCTTCCGGTTGCGTGCCTTCAAAAACCGTGTAGGCCACGCCATGGAGGCCGCGGTGTACGTCAGATAAGGGATAAATTCCTGCAGTGGCAGACGCGGGCGGTGTCGCCGGGTTAACCTGGGCAACCAGGCTGCCCGCAAAAAGAAAAACTGCGGTTAAAACAGAAAATCGGGTTGATATACAGCTGGTGGGCACGTCTACAGATTAGACGTTCCCATCGTCGGAGCATAGAGGCTACAAAGCGCGAACCCTGTATTTTGTAGCAAACGAGGAATTAGATGACGTGGAATTGCCAAAAGCTATCCGTTGCATCCCTGGCGCTGTTGCTGGGCGCTGCGACCTGGGTCGGTTCGGCCAAGGGCCAGGCTACACAGAGCACGCCGCCTGCCAGTACCCCCCAGCAACAACAGCAGCAGCCGGATCAGTCGGGGCCTGATTCCGGTGGCCCGGGGCCGACAATGGCGCGATTGCCATTCCCAAAAAGGCAGAGAAGCCGGATGTGCCCCCGCCGCCGCCCGAACCGAAGGTCAAAAATCCTGCCGGCCTGACCAACTTTTCGCTGCGCGTCGATGTCCCCGAGGTGACCCTCGATGTCGGCGTCATCCTACAGAAAACGCACGAGTTCGTGCCTAATCTGCAGCCAGTCAACTTCCGCGTCTATGAAGACGGCGTGCCGCAAAAGGTGGTTGGTTTTCAGCGCACCAAGGCGCCCATCACGGCGGTTCTGCTATGCGAGTTTGCTTCTACCAACTACTGGTTCGTTTACGACATGCGGAACGCCGCGTATGCCTTTGCTCAGCAATTGCAGCCGGATGATTATGTCGCGGTGGTGACCTATGACCTTAAGACCCAGATCCTGACCGACTTTACCCAGGACAAGCGGCTCGTCTATGAATCGTTGAACACGCTGGTCATCCCTGGTTTTCGCGAAACCGATATGTTCGACGCGGTGTATTCGACACTCGACCGGCTGACCCGGATTGAAGGTCGCAAGTACGTCATTCTGGTCGGCTCCGGGTACGATTCGTTCAGCAAAATCAACCTGGACAAGGTGCTGGCAAAAATCAAGGCGACTCCCAATGTCACGATTTTCAGCGTTGGGACGGGACAGGCGGCAAGGATCACCGGCAACACCCGTACTGGAATGTTCGGCCCCAAGGAGATCGACTACTTACAGGCCGACAACCAGATGTCCACCTTTGCGCGCATGACGGGCGGCCAGTCGTTTTTCCCCCGCTTCGCCGGCGAGATGCCAGATATCTTTCGCTCGATCAATGATTCCATTCGCAACCAGTATGTGCTGACGTACACCCCGACCAATGCCAAGCAGGACGGCAGCTATCGGAAGATCAGGGTGGAACTGGTGGACAACGAAGGCCAGCCATTGAAGATGCAGGATGAGAAACACCACCCGTTGAAGTATGACGTGATCACGCGCGACGGGTATAAGGCCAAACAGCAGGTCGAGTAGGCGAGGGTTGCTTCCTTTTCGGCCTGTATGGTCGAGGACTTCCTGCCTCTTCCGTGGCCTATCGCTATGCCCTGAAGCTTCGTACAATCGAGAAAACAACTTCAGCGGGTTCCGGGACAAGCATTGGTCACAGCGACAGTACAGCCGCAGCGAAAGCCTGCCGCCAGGCCGGTGCACCATTCGTCCGTGGAAGGCTGGCATCCTAAGCACAATCCGTGGTTGATTGCGCTTACGGTTACGCTGGCGACATTTATGGAGGTCCTGGATACCTCCATCGCCAACGTCGCGCTGCCCCATATGGCCGGGACGCTGGGCGCCAGCCAGGAGGAAGCAACCTGGGTCCTGACCAGCTACCTGGTGTCGAGCGCCATCGTTCTGCCGATATCCGGCTGGCTTTCTACCCGCTTCGGCCGCAAGCGCTTCTACATGACGTGCGTGGCGTTGTTTACCATCTGTTCTCTGCTTTGCGGCCTCGCTCCCACCTTGCCGATTTTGATTCTGGCCCGCATTCTGCAAGGGCTCGGTGGCGGCGGGCTGGCCCCCAGCGAACAAGCCATCTTGGCGGATACGTTTCCGGTGGAGCAGCGAGGGCAGGCCTTCGCTCTTTACGGCATGGCCGTCGTGGCTGCGCCCGCAATCGGACCGACGCTGGGAGGATGGATTACCGACAACTTCAACTGGCACTGGATCTTCTTCATCAACCTGCCGATCGGCATCCTTTCCCTGCTGCTCAGCAACCGCATGGTCGAAGACCCACCCTACCTGGTGAAAGAACGGGCCAAAGCCAATCCCATCGACAAAATGGGTCTGGGCCTGGTCGCGGTGGGGGTTGGCTGCCTGGAGTTCGTGCTCGACAAGGGACAGGAGAAGGACTGGTTCGGTGACCGCACCATCACGCTTACGTTTTTGCTGTCCATGGCCGCGCTGGCATTTTTTGTCTGGTGGGAGTGGCGACACCCCGATCCCATTGTCGATTTGAAGCTGCTGAAGAATCGTAATTTCGGTACCGCGGTCGGCTTCCAATTCATACTGGGTTCGGTGCTGTTTAGTACGACAGTTCTCATTCCGCAATTTCTTCAAGGGTTAATGGGCTACACCGCCGAACGCGCGGGCATGGCGCTTTCCGCCGGGGCATTGGTGTTGATGGTGATGATGCCGGTAGCGGGAAAGCTGGTGTCGCAGATGGACGCGCGGCTCATGGTTTCGATCGGCTTCCTGGCCACCTCGCTCGCCCTCTACAACATGACGCGATTGGATTTGAACGTGAGCTTCGGCCATATCGTGCTGTGGCGCGTGTTCCAGGTGCTGGGATTGTCGTTCATCTTTATCCCCATCAGTACGCTGAATTATGTGGGCGTGCCTGCGGGCAAGAATAACCAGATCTCAAGCTTCTCAAACTTCGCCCGCAACTTTGGCGGCAGCATGGGCACGGCGCTGTTGACTACGTTCCTCACCCGGACCCAGCAGACGCATCAGTCGGCGTTGTCTGCCAACTTCATCCCTGGCAGTGTCGGTTACGAGAATTTCCTCGCTCAGACCAGGAACGCCTTGATGGCTGCCGGACAAAGCGCTGCCCAGGCCAAGGCCGCGGCCACCGGGTACGCCTACCAGCAGTTGCTGCGGCAATCATCGATGCTGAGCTATCAGAATGCCTTTTGGATTCTTAGTGTGGTCGCGGCCGTGCTCGTTCCATTGCCCTTCGTCATGCGTCGACCGCCCAAGCGCAAGAAGCAGGCCGCCGAAGCCGTGGGGCACTAACGTCAGTCGCTGCCTGACCCGATGTAGGGTCCCTGCCGATGGAAGCGCGGATCGGTTAGCTGCAGCAACATAAAGTCAGCTACATCGGCGCGATTGATGCGCAACGCGCCGGGTGGAAGCGCGTCGGGCAGGACACGGTAATTGCCGGTGAACGGGCCATCCATGAGCCGGGGAGCGCGGACAATGGTGTAGTCGACGTCGCTGGCAGCGATCAGACGCTCCTGCGCCGCCTGATCGACAAAGGGATGTTTGAGCACGGTCTTCTTCGCGATCCACAATCCCGTGACCGTCAAAGCGTTCTGGTACTTGCCCCAATCCGGGTGGTTCCCGGCCGCGCCCAGGACGATGAGCCGGTTCACGTACTCCTGGCGCATCCCCTCAAGAATGTGGGGTATGGCCCGGGCAAGCACATCGGATTTTTTCCGGCTGCGGGCGCCCAGCGCGGAGAGCACAGCGCGGTGGCCGCGAACGGCATCCACCACAGCGCCGAAATCGAAGACGTCTCCTTGAATGACACGCAGATGCGGATCCTGCGGCAGCCCTTCGCTGCTGCGGGCAAAAGCAGTGACGGCGTGTCCTTTAGCCAGCGCCTGGCTAACAATCAGCTTGCCGGTCTCCTCCCGTAGCGCCGAAGACGATGATCTTCATCTGAGCCCAGTGAATCCTTCCACAAGTGGTGCAACCACCACACTATACATGGCACAACCCTTCTCAAAGACAGACATCTGAGGAGGGAGAGGAAACGTTAACAATGTCAGAAAATCTAGAAAAGACAGAAAAAAACCTGCGCGACCTGATTGAGACCCTGCGGGACGGGCACCAGGGGTTTATCGAATTGGAAAAGAACCTGAAGGACCCGGAAGCGCGCAAGGTATTCCGGGAAGAAACGCTGGTGCGTGCAGGGTTCGCCGCGGAACTGGAGAATGAGCTTCACCATTTTGGAGTGAAGGATGTGAAGGTAGCCAGCTCGACCGCGGGGAAAATACACCGCGCCTGGGGTGAACTGAAGGCCCGGCTCGGCGGTGGTGACCACGCATTGCTGGCAACGGCTGAGAAGGGCGAGGATGAGGCGAAGCATGCCTATGAGGAAGCACTCGCCAGTGAGGATTTTCCCCTGCCGCTGCGGGAGATTTTGCTTAGGCAGCAGAGCCACATCGAAATGGCACATGATCGGGTAAAGGCGCTGCGCGACCGCCTGGCAGCGTAGAGTCTTTTGAAGAAGTCACGATAAGAGCCCGCAAATACTGACGAAGGGGCACGGCTTCAGCCGTGCCGTACAGAATTGATTGAGGAGGCTTAGCCCTGAGGTACGCTTTGTTGTCGGAACCGTCAGCAAAGCCGTACCTCAGCGGCTGAAGCCGTCAACCGCGCAGGCTATTACGGCACGGCTGAACGTGCCCTTCGTGTCCGATGTTTTCCCGCTAGATTTCAGTCGTGCCAAACCCGCTCTTGAAAAGGCCTAGTGGAGAACTCCATCGGCCAAGAACTTGCAAATCAAGAAACCCGCTACTCCAGCGAAGAAGACCAGCGCCATCCGGATTCCGGGCTCACGATTCACTTCCGGCACCAGGTCTGTAGCCGTCACGTAAATGGCAACTCCGGCCGCAATGGGCAAGCCGGCGCGCACCCATCCAGGAAAAAGGTTGATGACCAACACCCCGGCCAATGTCGCCGCGGCCACGATCACAGCCGAGGTGAGTGCCGCTCTGCGGCTCTGCCCGCTCGCCAGCATGACCGAGGCCACAGTGAATCCCTCCGGCAGCTTGTGCAGCAGGATGGCGATGAAGATGATCCAGCCCAGCCAGGTGGAGAGCACAAAGCCGGAGGCAATCGCTACACCATCAAATAGCGAATGAGCCGCCAGGCCGGCGACCACGGAATTGCTGGTGTACACCGAAAGCAGCTCGTCATGACACTTCTCTTCGCCGAAATGAAAGTGCGGAGTGATGGTGTGCTCCAGCAGGTGGATGAGGCAGTAGCCTGCCAAAACCAACGCCGGGGTCCAGCGGAAAGAAAGACGAAAGCTCTCCGGAACCATCTCCAGCAGCGCAGCCGCGAGCATGAAGCCCGCACCCAGCGCAACGAAGTATCGGAGATAGCGTTTCTCCCAACTGGTGCGAACCAGGATCAGCGCACCCAAAACATCGGCGAGCGCCGCCACCAGGCCCAGCACCAGCGAGAGTGAAAAGTTGGACATGGTGTGTTCGAGACTAGCCGCTGTGCCGGATGTGCATCACATCCCCATCCTCGACCCGGTATTCCTTGCCCTCGAGCCGTAGCGTTCCCTGGGCGCGCGCCGCGGCTTCAGAGCCTGCGCTGAGCAGAGTATCCCAGTGGATGGTTTCCGCGCGAATGAAGTGCTTTTCGAGATCCGAATGGATAGCGCCGGCGGCCTCCTGAGCACGTGAATTGACCGGGATGGTCCAGGCACGGCACTCATCTTCGCCGACAGTAAAGAAGGCCACCAGCCCCAGCAGCTCGTAGCTCTTGCGGATCAGACGGCGCAGGCCGCTCTCTACCAACCCGTAGGAGGAAAGAAATTCAGCGGCTTCCTCATCGCTCATCTCGGCGAGTTCCGCCTCGACTTTTCCGCAAATCGCAGTCGCGCCCGCGTTGGGCCGCGAGGCCACCTCTTCCAACTTGTAGCGTGCAACTGCCGATTCCAGATCGGCGCCCAGGGTGGGGCTCTCCGCGATATTCAACACAAACAGCATTGGTTTCTGCGAAAGGAACATGAAGCCGCGGATCAGCTTCTTCTCCTCCGCCGACATTTCCATCTCGCGCAGAGGCTTCTCCTGCTCCAGTTGTTGCTTGCAGCGCAGAAGGAGAGCGTTCTCCTTCTCGAGGTCCGGGGTGCGCATCTTCTTGAGATCTTTTTCCAGGCGCTCCAAACGCTTCTCCACCTGGGTGAGGTCAGAGAAGATGAGGTCGAAGTCGACGTTCTTGATATCGCGCAAGGGATCGATGCCGCCCACACGAGGAATCGAGTCGTCTTCAAACGCGCACAGCACATGGATCAGTGCGTCGTTGTCGCGCAGGTGGGTGAGAAAGGCGCTCTCCTTGAGTGCCTCCTGCCCCACAGCCGCGACGTCGGCGTACTCCACTGTGGCGTAGACGGTTTTCTTCGGCTTATACAAGGCCGCAAGCTTATCCAGCCGGTCGTCGGGAACTTTGGCCACGCCCAGATGAGCCTCGCGCGGGTTAGAGTAGGCAGGCGTCTCGACCTTTGCCTTGGTGAGGATTTTGAACAGGGAGGTCTTACCTACTTGAGGCAGACCGATGATGCCAGTTTTCATGGGACTCGCCGTCCAGCCAAACGACGCTTACGCGCCAGAGATTTTTACTGCATGCGGGCCTTGCGGCGCTATAGACCCAGTATATCGCCCTTATATCTCCCGCCGGGACCAGTGAGCCGTGGCCACCAGGGCAGCGAGCCCGCACAAAAGGACCAAACCCTCCACGTGCGTTGAGGTTCGGTGCAGACTATCGAAGATCTGGCGTCCGGGATTATTGGCAGCCACTGCATCCACATTGCCGCCAATGGAGTCCCGCGCTATATCCATACGAGGGATGATGGAGAATTGCGAGTACGCGGTGAGCAACATCATCAAAAGGACCAGCACGGACTGGGGAATAATGCTGCGGTAGTGGGCGCGGCCCAGCAGCATCACGAGCAGAAAGACGACCCCGCAGAACAGACCCATCCAATGCAGGCGGACCAGGGATCCCCCGACAATCAGGCCGGCGGCGTGCACGCCCTGAGCGCCAAAAAGCGGCGGCAGTTGACTGAACGCCAGCGGAGCAAGAATAGCGCCAAAGAATATCAGGGCGCCCAGCCAGACGCCGAGCGCGAGGTATACCAGCGAGTGAAAGAGAGTTCTCATGATTGGCGTATCGATGCTACACCGTGCGCTACACCGGGGCCCGGCCGGTAAGCCGCTCAATACGGCTCGCCATTGGCGGATGAGTAGAAAACAGGTTGGCCAGGCTGGCCCCGCTCAGCAGGGGCGCGACGATAAACAGATGGGCAGTCGAGGGCGAAGCCGCCAAGGGCAGCCGTCGGGAATAAGCGTCGAGCTTTTGCAAGGCGCTCGCCAGGGCGTAAGGATTTCCCGTAACGTGCGCTCCGGTAGCATCGGCCTCGTATTCCCGCGATCGGGAAACGGCGAGCTGGATGAGGGTCGCCGCAAACGGAGCGAGGATCATCATCAGAAAGCTGCCCCCACCGAATCCCCGGCGATCGTCGCGGCCGCCACCGAACATGCCGCCAAAGTGCGCCAGGAGCGTAATGGCTCCGGCGAGCGTGGCGGCGATGGAACTGGTCAGGATGTCACGATTCCTCACATGCCCAAGCTCGTGAGCCAGCACCCCTTCGAGCTCTTCATCGTTCAGCAGATTGAGAATGCCCTGGGTGACCGCAACCGCGGCGTGCCTGGGGTTGCGGCCAGTCGCGAACGCGTTGGGCGACTCGGTGGGGATGACATAGATCCTCGGCATCGGCAGAGCCATGCGGGGCAATATGCGCTCCACGATCTGGTAGACGCGGGGCAGCTGTTCGCGCGTGACCGGCTGGGCGCGATACATCGACAGGGCCAGCTTGTCGGAATAGAAGTAGCTGAAGAAGTTCATCCCGGCGGCAATGAAGAAAGCCAGGATCATGCCATTGCGGCCACCGAAATAAGCGCCGATGAACATCAGGAAGAGGGTAAGAGCAGTCAGGAGAAAAGCAGTTTTTAAGGTATTCATAGCGCGGCACCTCCCGCACCTAAACATGCTTCCTCTATTGTGTCATGTTGCTCATCTGGCCGCTCGAGCGGTAGAGAAGGCCTTCCAGGAGAGGTCCGTAGAACTGCAGATCCCTCGGCTTCCCCGGGATTTCACTGTCGAGAATTGCTGCTTCGGTAAGTGCATGTGGTTCTCTTTGGGGAGAACCACATAAGTGGTCGCTAAGGTGAGGGCGGTTGATGTAGGAAATCCGGGTACGCTCGGGATGACAAAAAGGAGAGGGTTGTGGGTAAAGGAGAGGGCGGTTGCTAAAGGAGAGGGCGGTTGCTAAAGGAGAGGGCGGTTGCTAAAGCGGGCGTCTCCCGTGCCCTAACGACCAGCCTCTCTTTTAGCGACGGCTCTATCTCCTCCCACAACCCTCTCCTTTTTGTCATCCCGAGCGAAGCCGAGGGATCTGCAGTTCTACTGTCCTCTCGTGGAAATGTTTTGACCCTTCAGGTCGGCTGGATCCATCCCTGCTTGACGTTCGGATTGCCCGCAGTGTTGAGCCGCTCCATCTGGTCGCCGCTGAGCGTGATATCCAGAGCCGCGATGTTCTCCTTTAACTGTTCCGTTTTGCTCCCGGCGATGATGGGCAGGATCGCCGGTTCACTCTGCCGCATCCAGGCAATGATCGCCTGCGACGGGCTGCACCCGGCCTCGCTGGCCACCGCCCTTAAGGCGGCCAATCGCTCATCGGAGTCCGGACCGGCAAATTGTGTCGGCACTTCACGATCGGACCGGGTGTAGGCTCCTTGCAGCAAAATCGAATAGCCAATCAACGCTGTCCCATGCACCCGCGCATAATCCTTCAAGTCTTCACCGATAAAAATTTGCGGCCCGAAATCAGCCCCGTGACGGGGGCGCAGATAGGTATACCTCTGCTCCACTACGGAATACTCCGTCCAATGATTCGTCCGGCTGACGAGATTCGCTTCCGCGATGCGCCACGGGGCAAGATTGCTGGCGCCGATGGCACGCACCTTGCCGGCTTTCACCAGGCCGTCAAACGCCTTCATGGTTTCTTCCAGCGGGGTCGCTCGATCGTCGCGATGAGCATAGTACAAGTCAATCCGGTCGGTGCCCAGTCTCTTCAGGCTCTTGTCGCATTCACGCTGAATCTCAGCCGCGCTGAGGCCGCCTTCACATCCCGGATAGTCGAAGGCCAGCTTGGAGGAAATGACCATCCGGTCCCGATTGCGGCGGTCCTTCATCCAGGCGCCAATGGTGGATCTCGCTCTCCCCACCCACGCAGCCGGGCAGCCAACACGCATACATGTTTGCCGTGTCAATGAACGTGCCGCCATTCTCGCTGTAGAAATCGAACAGTTTGAACGCACTCTCGCGATCGATCTTGCTTCCGATTAAGTCGCTGCCCATGGCGAGCGCACTCACTTCGAGATTGGACTTCCCCAGTTTTACCTTTTTCACGACTAGGCATCCGCCCTGATATAAGTCGCGAGGACCACGCCGCATATCATCACCGCGGCTCCCAAAATATTGGTGAGCGAGATGCGTTGCACCGGTGAACCGAGCCAGCCAAAGTGAGACAGAATCATTCCGCCAAACACTTGCCCTGCAATCAGCGTAATAAACATGGCCCGAGCGCCGACCTGGGGTAGCAGCCAGGCAATCGCGAACACCAGGCAGGCGCCCAGAGCGCCGGCAGTCAGCAACAGTGGATGAACGTCTTTCAGCCCGCTCAAAGCGCCCGCGCGCCAGCCCGTAAGGCCAATAAGAACAGCTGTCAACGCACCGATGCACCAGAAAACCGCGTTGCCCACGCGTGGATTACTCAACGCGCTGCCCACCTTGCCGTTCATCGAAAGGTGAACCGCAAGGATGATTCCGAGGAAAATGGTGAACAAATAAAAAGGGACTTTCATGTTCTATCTCCAGGCTCGAAGAACGCACTCGAAGAACCACGTTTTGGGTGGTTCCCTTATGAACTATTGCCGCGCATCAGGCTGCTAGCGACACGACAGTACACCGAGCTTCTGCCGTCTGTCAAAGCGCTGTTGCTGCGAACCGGCTCAACTCTTGACAGTCCGCAAACGCCGGGTATAGTGTCCCTCTCAGCTTACTTTGGAATTAGTTCATAAGGGAACCCTTGGTGAGCGTGACACTATCTTACTTACCACCGGCAAACTATCAAGAAGGAGAGTGCTATCTCGGTCGCCCGCTGTTTCGACGAGTTAGTCGCGCGGATAAGTTACCCGAGGTTGGTCCATGAACAAGCGATCAAAGCTCGCTACCGCGCTGCTCTTTACTGCGTGTCTTGGAAATCTTGTCGCGGCGGTATCCGCAACCGCACAAGCCCCCGCAGCCGCCCCGGCATCCCCTATAGATAAGGCCGCTGCGGACCGAGGCCAGGGCATCTTCTCTTCCAGTTGTTCGTTTTGTCACGGCTCGCAGGCCACGGGAACGGAACAGGCGCCCAATCTCTTGCGCAGCCCGCTGGTGTTTCAGGACCACGGCGGGGACACCCTTGGGCCTTTTCTCAAGCAGGGCCGGCCCACGCTGGGCATGCCTGCATTCCCTACTCTTGAGCCGGCGCAGGTGCAGGACATCTCAGCATTCCTGCATGCACGTATCCAGCAGGCTCGCGGCACCAGGCTTCCGGAAACCGCGTTGCTGGTCGGTGATCCTAAAGCCGGGCTCGCCTATTTCAATGGTGCGGGAAAATGCAGCACCTGTCATTCGGCCACCGGCGACCTGGCGCATATTGGATCGAAGGAGCAGCCCCTCGCGCTGACGACGGCCTTTCTTACACCGCCGGCGAAGCCCTCACAGGTGACGGTGACGCTGCCTTCAGGCCAATCCGTTAAGGGCAAACTCGAGTATCTTGACGAGTTCACGGTGTCTCTCGTGGATACGGCGGGCGTTTATCACACCTGGCCCCGAGACCGGACAAAATCAGTTGAGGTCGCCGACCCGCTCGCCGCACATAAAGCGATGCTACCCGTGTATACCGACAAAGACATTCACGACCTACTGGCTTACCTGGTGACACTCAAATGAAGTACAGGCCGATCCTTTGTTTGGCTTCCCTATTGTTGCTGCCCGTCTGTCTCTACGCGCAGACACTGGATCCGGAAGCGTTCCACCGGCCGCCGACAGATACCTGGCCTACCTATAACGGTGACTACTCCGGACGCCGGTACAGCACACTCTCGCAAATCAACGCTTCCAACGTCGCGTTCGCTGGGCCTGGTGTGGACGCACCACGTGGATTTTGGCAGCGAATCTTATGCGCAACAGGCAAGCGAAGGGCGAAGGATCAAGGCCACTCCGCTCCTGGTGGATGGGGTGTTGTATTTCACCATCACCGACAATGTCTGGGCCATGGATGCGCTCACCGGACGCGAGCTCTGGCACTATGCGTGGCCGAACAACCGCGCCATCCACGTGGCCAACCGGGGCGTGGGCATGTACGGCAGCTGGCTGTACTTCATGTCTCCGGACAATTACCTGGTCTCCTTGAATGCCAAGGACGGCAGCGAACGCTGGCGTGTCCAGGTCGCGGACGTAAAGCAGGATTTCTTCTCCGCGACCTCGCCGCTAATCATTGGCAATCATGTCATCGTCGGTCCGGGGAACAACGACAACATCCGCGCATGGCTGGAGTCCCGCGATCCTGAGACCGGCAAGCTGCAATGGAAATGGTGGGTGGATCCTGACCCAGGTGCGCCGGGCTCAGAAACCTGGGTCGATAACGCAACTATGGAGAAAGGCGGCGGCTTTCCCTGGTTGACTGGCACTTATGATCCCGAACTCAATCTTTATTATCTTGGGACCGGCAACGGCGTTCCCATGGATCGCGCGCCGCACCCAACGCCAGAAGGAGATAGCCTGTACACGGCTTCCATTGTGGCCCTCAACCCGGATACCGGAAAACTGGTATGGGCCTACCAGGTAACTCCGCACGATACGCATGACTACGATGCCGGCCAGACCCCTATCATTTTCGATGGGGAATTCAAGGGCAAACCGCGGAAGCTATTAGCGCAGGTTTCCCGGAATGGATATTTCTTTCTTCTCGATCGGACGACCGGGGAGCACTTACTAACGACTAAATACATGCCCGAAACCAACTGGGCGAAAGGTATCGACCCGCAAGGCCGGCCTATCCCGGACTACGGGAAAGATGCCAATCCTCCGGGTGCGTTGGTTTCTCCTTATCCTATTGGGGCAACGAATTGGTGGTCGCCCTCTTACGATCCCAAGCGGGGACTTATCTTTGTCAATGCGGCCCGCACCTGGGCTTACTTCACGACCTCGGGTTATGGCCGCTTTCGTTCTCCGCCGGATTACGTAACTATGGCCATTGATTACAAAACGGGAAAGGTAGTCTGGAGCCACGAGTTAGGGGATAAGAGCGGGGTCCTGATTTCCGGCCTGTTATCGACAGCCGGCGACTTGTTGTTCGGAGGAGATTCGTTCGGAAATTTCCTGGCCATGGATCCGGGCACAGGCAAGACTCTTTGGCACGTCAACCTGGGACAATTTGTGACCAATGCGCCCATGACTTACGAGCTCAATGGACGGCAGTATCTCCTGGTCGCCGCCAACGACCAATGGTTCGCATTCGCTGTGCCCGAGTCTGAGAACAAGAAGATGGCAAAGGGTCATTAAGGAAACACGGGACAGCTACACAGAGGCCTCTGACGAAGGAGACAGCATTTGACCTTGGGGCACAGCTCTTGAGGGAAGGTCACGACTGTTGACGAAGGGCACGGCTTCAGCCGTGCCGTAATGAGTTGCCCGGATGAGGGCTTTAGCCCCTGAGGTACGTTTTTCCTATGTTTCATCGTCGACCTGCAATTCGTAAAAGCGTACCTCAGCGGCTAAAGCCGTTTCGCGCACGATGTTATTTACGGCACGGCTAAAGCCGTGCCCTTCGTACAGAGACTCTTCCCGTGGCCTGTTTAGTTAAAGAAAGTTTAGGAGAGATATGGAGCGACGTGATTTTTTGAAGGGATTAGCGGCAGCCTCGGGAGCGCTTTCTGCTCCGGCGTTGTACGGCGCACAGGCCAACCGCCCTGCTCCGCAGTTGCTGGCACAGGACTCGGCTCCGGCCCGGCCGCCCGACGATCCCTGGCCAGGCAAGAAGAAAATTCTCGCGATCGCGGATCCGCAGGAATGGTACGCCTCGCCCGGCTATCACCACGACTCGGCTTCTCATACTCTGGCCACCGTCGAGCGCCTGGGGCGTGAGTCCGGCGCCTGGGTCACGGTGATCCGCACCGACATGCATCTGCTCACCAAGCAACCGATCCCGGGCTACAACGTAAGAAACCTGAATCACTTCGACGCCGTGTTCTATATGGGAGAGGGCCCGTGGAACATCACCGATCAGCAGAAAGCCGATCTACTATCGTTTGTGCACGAAGACGGTAAAGGTTTCATCGCCGGACACGCGGGCAATGGAGGGCATCTTCTTTTGTGGCCCGAATACGCCGAGATGATCGGGGGAAATCTCGTAGGCGAGTTTCCTTCCGCGGATATGCACATCGTCGTCGAAGATCCCAAGTTTCCCGGGCGTGCAGGGTTTCCCGAAGGAATTCACCTTCCGCGATCAATACACCATCGTGGGTCCGAATTATTCACGCGACGTGGATCACGTGATCATGCGGATGAATCCCAAGAAGTTCCCCGAGGTGTTTGCCTCGTTGCAGCCGGAGCCGAATCCGAATCGCCATCGGCCGGCAGACGAGTTTCAAGCTAATCTCAAGAAACTTGCCGACTTGCGGACCGATGGCGACTACCCCATCGTATGGTGCAAGAAGTATGGCAAGGGACGCGTGTGGTACTCGACCTTCGGCCATCTGGAAGCAACGCTGGATGATGCGCGCATCCAGCAAATGTACATTGGAGCCATCAAGTGGGCCCTGGGCCTGGCTGATGCCGACATCACACCTCGCCCTTTCCCAGGCAATCCTTAAGAGGTACGAATGAAAAAGCTACTGATCGTGAGCTGCTTAGCTCTCTTCACCATGGCCGCACGGCCATCCTCAGCGCAAGCGCCCACGGCGGCGCCCGCGCATAAGATCCGCGTGCTGGTGCTTACCGGCAGTTCGGATTGGTCTCACCCCTGGCAAGGGACCGCCCCGTTCATGCAGGGGATACTGACCAACACCGGGCGTTTCGACGTGAAGCTGGAGGAAGAGGTAGCCGGCATCACCTCGGCTACGCTGGCCAATTACGACGTGCTGGTAGATTACTACTATGGCCCGCGATGGCCGGAAGTGACGGAGAAGGCGGTCGAGGATTTTATTCGCTCAGGCAAAGGGATGGTCGGTGTTCACGGGATTACGTACGGACCCTTTTTCGGCCAGGCCGGAGGAAGTGCAACCGAGCCTCGGCGTCTGGAAGGAGAACCGTGGGCTGCGTTCCCTGACATGATCGGAATGACCTGGAAACTCGACAATATCGGTCACGCTACCCGCCATGTATTCGCCGTGGAGTGGGTCGATAAAGATCACCCCATCAGCCGCGGACTACCGCCGACATTTGTAGCCAACGACGAGCTCTATCACAAGATAGACCTGAAACCCAACGTTCATGTGCTGGCCACTGCCTTCGATGATCCCAACGTAAAAGGTGGGACTGGCAAAGTGGAGCCTGTGATCTGGACCGTTCCTTATGGCCAGGGCAGAGTGGTCATGATGGTCATCGGTCATGATCTTCTGGCCATGAGTCAGCCCGGATTTATGGATGCGTTCGACCGCAGCGTGGAGTGGGCCGCAACCGGCGATGTGGCGCCGGGCGCCCCACGTTGTCTCCGTCCACCAGCTTGACCACACCCGCAGACCATCACTGATCTTATGAAAGCAATCGCCTATACCATCATGTCTCTACTCACAGCATTGCCCGCACTGGCCGAAGCAAACCCAGCCCCTCCGCATGCGGAGATCGCGAATTCCGTGATGCGGGTAAAACTTTACCTGCCCGATGCAACCAGCTGGTTTCTACCGCGGCACCAGGTTCGACTGGTCGGGAGTGGTGGCGGACCTGCAGTATGCAGGCCACAGCTACTATGGGCCGTGGTTTACGCAAACCGATCCCACGGTCTCTGACTTCGTTTATCGGGGAGCCGAGATCGTAGCCGGACCCTGCAGTGCGATCACCGGCCCAGTCGAGGAGTTCACCGTGCTGGGATACGACGAGGCCAAGCCGGGCGGAACCTTTCTCAAAATCGGCGTCGGCCTACTGCGCAAGCCCGACGATGCACAATACACCGCTTACCGCCTCTATGAAATCGTGAACGGCGGTAAGTGGAGCGTCAAGAAAAGCAAGGACGCCGTAGAGTTTACCCAGGAGCTGCACGACGCCTCTTCAGGGTACGGCTACGTCTATCACAAGAAGATAAGCCTCGTCGCCGGCAAGCCCCAGATGCTGATCGAGCATAGTTTCAAGAACGTGGGCACGCGCGCGATCCACACCAGCGTTTACGACCATAACTTCCTGGTATTGGATAAACAGCCGACCGACGCAGGCTTCACCATCACCCTGCCATTCACCATCGCAACCCATCCGCCGGTCGAGAAGGAACTCGCGGAAATCCGCAAGAATCAGGTTGTGTACCTCAAGACGCTTACGGGGCAGGATCGCGTCTACACTTCCATCGAAGGTTTTGGCAATACTCCGGAAGACTATAAAGTTCGCATCGAGAACTCGACCGTCAAAGCTGGGATGTTGATCACTGCGGATCGCCCGCTGGCGAAGATGTCGCTCTGGTCCATTCGATCAGTCATCGCGGTGGAGCCGTTTATCGATATATCCGCGGAACCCGGAAGCCAGTTAACGTGGCAGTACCACTATGACTACTACACGCTTCCCCGCTGAAATAGCGGGCAAAACCAATGCCTAAGCGGTAATGTCTGTGCATACCACCTATCTCGGTCGCCCGGTAAACTCCACGTCGGTTACCGGAGCCCGTCTTGCTAATTCGACTGGCTCGGCCTTATATTGCGACAAGATACTAACTATAAAGGAGTTCCAACAGGAACTCTGGGACGATGGCCGATCTTTGCAAGGGTTGTTGTCGATGGTGGCCTAACATGGAGTCTGGTGAGCTTTGAGGCCCTTGCTCTCTCTTTTGAAACCTGCGTAGCCCCCGCTCGCGTCTACACCCTCACGGCTACAAGCCAGCCTTTCGCGGACGCCGTGAAAGATGGAAGCGGTACTAAGTTGCACGCATTTTGCTGGTAGCGGTTAAGGACCCGCCAACATGAAAGCTCTGGTCAAGTACGCGAGTGGCGAAGGGAATGTCGATATACGCGAAGTTGAGGAACCTCGTTGCGGAGACAACCAGGTAAAACTCGAGATTGCGTATTGCGGAATTTGCGGAACCGACATCCACGTTCTTCACGATACGTTTCGCAATTATCCCCCGGTCATTCTCGGGCATGAGTTTTCGGGAACCGTGGTTGAGGTGGGTCGTAACGTAAACCACCACGCCGCGATCGGGGAGAGAGTGACTGGCCTCGGGCGCCACCTCCGTTACTTGCGGTCAATGCGAGTACTGCCTTTCTGGATACTTCATATTTTGCTCTAATCGCCGGGGCATGGGTCACGGGGTCAATGGCGCATTTACCCGCTACGTGATCATGCGTCCCGATCAGCTCTACCGCATTCCTGAAAATTTTTCTCTGGACGAAGCGGCCATGAGCGAACCTTTTGCGGCCGTGGTGCAGGCAGTCACTGAAATCACCAACGTGCGCATCGGCGACACGGCTCTCGTTTCGGGACCTGGCCCCATGGGCCTGCTCTGCCTCAAACTGCTGGTTGCGGAAGGGATACGAACCATCGTCGCCGGTGCTCCGGGAGACACAGAACGCTTGAATGCGGCGCTCGGATTGGCGCAGCAGCCGTGATCAACATTGGCGAGGTAAGCCTCAACGAAGCGATCCAGGAGCACACCAGCGGCGTGGGGGTGGATGTGGCCTTCGAGTGTGCCGGGCATCCCAGTTCCGTCCGCGGATGCCTTGAATCCCTTCGTCCCATGGGGCGCTACACCCAGGTCGCCATCTGCGGGCAGGATATTCAATTCCCCATCGACCTGATCTTTTACAAGCAGCTGACGATGTCCGGCTCCGTCTGCTATACGGCCCGTACCTGGGAGCGCATGATGAAGATCTATGCCGAGGGTCGCGTTCGGCTGAACGATTTGATCTCCACCAAGCTTCCGATATCGGACTGGCAAACCGCTTTTCGCCTCTGCGATGAAAAGAAGGCGATTAAAGTATTGATGTATCCGGAGAAATAGCGGAGGAGAGTCATGAGTAAGACCCTGGACAAGCCAGTTTCGTACAAAAGTCCTTTGTACGAGATGACGCAGACGACGCCCACCTGCCTGTGGAACGACTCGGCGACCCTATCGGAGTTGACCTATTCGATCGAGCATGGTGGAGTTGGTGCGACCTGCAACCCGGTCATCGTACTGGACGTACTTAAAAAAGAAGCTCATCTCTGGAATGATCGCATCCGCGCCATAGCCAGGGAAATGCCCGGTGCGACGGAAGAAGAGGTTGGTTGGAAGCTGGTCGAGGAAATTTCGGCTAAGCGGTCAGAATTGCTATTGCCGATTTTCGCCAAGCACCAGGGGAGAAACGGCAGGCTCTCGATTCAAACTGATCCGCACTACTATCGCAGTGCCGGCGCCCTGCTGCAGCAGGCGCAGCACTTCAACGCCCTGGCGCCGAACATGATCGTGAAAATTCCTGCGACTCAGGCAGGTATCGCTGCGATTGAGGAAGCGACGTATCACGGTATCAGCATCAATGCGACCGTCTCTTTTGCGCTGCCGCAATGCATTGCCGTCGCCGAAGCGATGGAGCGGGGCTTCCAACGGCGGCAGAAGGAAGGTCTGGATATTTCCCGCATGGGTCCGGTATGTACGATCATGTGCGGCCGGCTGGACGATTGGCTGAAAGTCGTGGCCGAGAAGCAGGATATTATCCTCGAACCCGGCTACCTGGAATGGGCCGGGGTCGCGGTATTCAAAAAGGCCTACAAGATTTTTCAGGAACGCGGCTATCGCGTACGCCTGCTCTCTGCGGCATTCCGCAATCACATGCAGTGGAGTGAACTGGTAGGGGGCGATGTGGTGATTTCTCCTCCCTACAAGTGGCAGGTTCGCTTCAATGGCAGTGACGTCGGTGTCGCCTCCCGCATCGAGAATCCGGTGGACCCTGAAATTGTCGACGAGCTGTTGCGGAAGTTCCCTGACTTCCGCCGCGCGTACAACGAAGATGGGCTCTCGCTGGCCGAGTTTGACACCTACGGTCCGACCGTCCGTACGCTGCGCCAGTTCCTCGAGGCCACCCACGAACTAGCCGTTCGTGTCCGGGATTTGCTGTTGCCAAATCCGGATGGATCCGCGTCCTAGCCGAGAGCAGCACCACGCGCTGTCGAAAAACATTTCCGGGAGGGGTCCGCTGAACTGCAGATCCCTCGGCTGCGCTCGGGATGACAAATAGGAGAGGGTTGTTACAGGGCAAGGGCAGTTGCTAGAGGCAACGGTTGTTGCAGGGGGCGGCTGCTAAAGGCAAGGGCAGTTGCTAAAGGTCTACCGCCTCAACGACGCCCTGTCCCTTGGCAAGGGTCCTCTACCTACAACAACCCTCTCCTAT
>CAWJZH010000022.1:0-162882 GCA_963847155.1 uncultured Acidobacteriaceae bacterium
ACAACGATGCGCCCGCTCTTTCACCTCAAGTTCCGCATGGGTCGCAGCCGTCGCAGCCGTCACAAAGCAAAACCCACAAATCGCATCGATCGTCTTATCTGCATTAATCCGATAGAAGAACTGATGAAAGTGCACGTCTTTCCTGGCATCCTCGGGCCGCATGCTTGGGTTCCTAATCGTAGGGGTTACACCGCTTGAGAACTTATGGAAGTCATGTCGCGCCAGTTGCTCTTGTCGCATGGATCTTCCCTCCCGTCCTTTTGGTTGCTTACATGAGCCCATCCAACGCCACAAACAGCCACCGCCTAATAGGCTGCGGGATGGTTTGTATAGAGAGAAAAGGCAGAAGTTACCTCAGGGCCTAAAGGCCGAATGATTTTGCTTGATTTATGTACGGGCTAAAGCCCGTACCCTTCAAGAGCCAGAGTTCCGGAAAAAGTCACGCACCGCTTGATAAACAGCCACCAGGGCTAGAAGCCCTCAAGTTCTGAGAGAGCGTTTCCGCGGGCTTAAAAGCCCGCTCCCCGGACTTGAAGTCCGGGGCTGGCACGGATTCGCCGACAGGGACGCGGACCGAACGGTAGCCTGCTACAAGTTATGTTGTTGAAATGTACAAACTCCAGCGCCCGTAGCTACCAGCCCTCGTCCGAAACATCCCGTTCTTGTCCGTAGCCGTCAGATCCACGTCAGTACCTTCCAACATCGCAGCCTTCCCGTCGCCGAATCTCTCCGTGATGGCATTGCCGCTGGGGGCTGCCAAAGCAAGCACAAGAGATGCCCTCAGGGGCTAAAGCCCTCATCCAGTTACGGCTTTATGGCACGGCTGAAGCCGTGCCCTTCGTACAGATCGTTCACGCTGGGTAGTGAAGGGTACGGCCTAAAGGCCGTACCCTTCAAAACCCCTTTCATGAGAACCAAGCATCTTCGGCCACCGCATAGAAGGCTTACGCCGTTGGACCTGAGGCCCTCTCCCAAAAGGCCATCAGGCTCCACCGGGAACAACCCAAATGAATGCGGTGGCCGACGAAGCAGCGTCCGGAAGTGGTTGCAACCGATGGACCGCCGCCTCGTTTTCAAATTTGCATCCTATTGAGTAAGGCGTAGAAAACGTTCGAAACCTATCATCCAAAACGCTTTTATTTAAGGGAGCCGGGACGCGGCAGTATAATCGAGCCCCAAAAGCCATGCAGACGGCAGGGCAAAACCCAGTTTCCCGCGACGGGCGACATCAGCGCCCTCCTCCACGCCTGGAGCGGTGGCAACGGGAGTGCGCTCGAAACGCTGACCCCCATCGTCTATGACGAGCTTCACCGCCTGGCGCGCCACTACATGCGAGGCGAGCGCCCCGGTCATAGCCTCCAGACGACCGAGCTGGTGAACGAAGCCTACATGCGCCTGGTGGACTATAAGCGCATGCATTGGCAGGACCGAGCCCATTTCTTCGCGGTTTCTGCACAATTGATGCGGCGCATCCTGGTGGAACATGCGCGGCGCCACAACCCGAAACGCGGGGGCGGGGTCGAGCACGTCTCTCTGGAAGCGGTGGCCTCGGTCGACGCTAGCCGGACCACGGACCTGGTCGCTCTCGATGACGCGATGAACGCACTGGCACAGCTCGATCCCCGCAAAGCGCGGGTGGTCGAAATGCGGTTCTTTGGCGGACTCAGCGTAGACGAGATAGCCGAAGTGCTCAAGGTGGCGCCCGTCACCGTGATGAGAGACTGGAGCACGGCTAGGGCATGGCTCTACCGCGAATTGACCGGCGGGAAGGGCGATGGATCCCCAACAGTGGAAACAAGTCGATAACCTGCTGCACCTGGCGCTGGATCGCCCGCCCGAGGACCGTGACGCGTTTCTCCGGCAAGCCTGCAAGGGCGATGAAGCGCTGGAACGCGAAGTCCGATCCCTTTTGGCCTCGCAGGAGCAGGCAGGGAGCTTCCTGCAGAATCTGGCGATCGAAGTGGCCGCTCAGGCCCTGGTTGACCAGCAAAACGTGACCAGCAAAACCAAGAGGGCCAGAAAGACAGCGAAATCCTGATCGGCCGGGTCGTCTCCCATTACCGCATCACTGGGAAGCTGGGCAGCGGCGGGATGGGCGTGGTCTACCAGGCCGAAGATCAGAAGTTAGGGCGCTCCGTCGCCTTAAAGCTTCTGCCCGAAGCGACGCGCCAGGACCCGGCGGCGCTGGAGCGTTTCTGGCGCGAAGCGCGCACCGCCTCCTCCCTGAACCATCCTGGCATCTGCACCATCTACGAGCTGAACGATAGTGGCGATCAGCCCTTCATCGTGATGGAGCTGCTGCAAGGGCAGAGCCTGGAAAAGATCAAGATCCAAGACAAGAGCAATCGCCATCGGCAAATTCCCTACCCCAAGCTGCTGGATCTCGGCGTCCAGGTGGCAGACGCGCTCGATGCGGCCCATCGTAAGGGCATCGTGCACCGCGACATCAAGCCGAGCAACATCTTTGTGTCGCCCTCCGGACAAACAAAGATTCTGGACTTCGGCTTGGCTAAGCTCGAAGCGGGACACACCATCCCAGGCGGCGCGGGGGAAAGCAACCCTACCGACACCAGGCCGGAGCCGCCTCCGGAGAACCTGCTGACCAGTCCGGGATTGGCAATCGGCACCATTGCTTATATGTCCCCTGAACAGGCGCGGGGCGAAATGCTGGATGCGCGCAGCGATGTTTTTTCGCTTGGCGTGGTGTTGTACGAGCTGGCGACCGGAAAACATCCCTTCGCCGGCGCGACCACTGCGATCACCTTTGACCGGATTCTCAACTACGCCCCTACAGCCCCGATTACCCTCAACCCTGAACTGCCGGTGGAGCTCGAGGATACGATCAACAAGACCCTGGAAAAGGACCGTGAGCTGCGCCTGCAATCGGCAGCGGAGCTTCGCGCCGACCTGAAACGTTTGCAGCGCAAGATCAGCGGCGTGTCTACAGCGCGGCAGCCTGTGCCGGTTGGCGCCCCCGCTCCCCGTGTCGCCGCTTCCGGCGCAACGCCCGGAACAGTTCCTCGCCCGGACCGGAGAGCACGTCCGCTGACCATAGGCATGCTTGTGCTGGGGTTGCTGGCGGCCGCGGTTTTCGCCGCCTGGCGCTTCTGGCCGCGTCCGGTGCCGTTTGCTTCGCTTTCCGTAAGCCAGATCACGAATCTCGGGACGCTCGAAAACATTGCCTTATCCGCTGACGGCAAATTTCTGGCCGAGGTGAAAAACGACGCCGGTCAGCGTACGGTTTGGGTCCGCAACATGGTGACCAATACAGACGCGCAGATTCTGAGCGCGTTTCCCCAGGATTACGTTGGGGTGAGCTTTTCCCCGGACACCAACTACCTCTACTTCACGCGGGCAACCCCCGAGAACAATATCGTGCGCGCCCTGTACGTGATGCCGCTGTTTGGCGGCACGCCGCGCCAACTCGTCAACGTTGTGGACAGCGCGCCCAGCTTCTCGCCGGACGGGAGCCGCTTTGCCTATTTGCGTTGGACGCCAAACCGTAAGGACCAATATTCGGAAATTCACATTGCCGACAAAGACGGCAGTAACGATCAACTGCTCTATACCTCTCCCAACATAACCCGCGCCCCGGCCTGGTCGCCCCAGGGCAATCGGATTGCCTGGATCGAATTGACTGGATTCGCTGCCATCGGTCATCAAGATCCTCGATATCGACTCGAAAAAGGAACTGTCCATCGCCCAGCCGAGCGGCATCTCGTTCGATCCTCTCCCCATTTCAGGCCGCCGCGACCTGGCATGGTTGCCGGACGGCAGGCATCTTCTGGTCCTCTATGACAAGGCGTTCTCCGACCGCGGGCAAATCGGCATCGTCGGTGTCCCTCGCGGCGACTTCCGTACGCTGACCAACGACGTGAATGCCTATAGCCAGCTGGCACTCTCCTCGGACGGAAAGACCTTGGCGACGGTGCTGAGCAATGTGGACTCGAGTCTCGCGTACTACAAAGGAGCCGGCGGGGAGATGATCTCGAGTACACCGCTCCGCATTACCCCGAACTCGTTGGCGTGGGCGGCTGAGGACCAGCTATTCCTGATCACCCGGGACACAGGCATCACGAAACTGGAGCCGCGCGACGGGCTCGCTGCAGCCGATCGATACCGGCGATCTCGATCTCGGCCGCTACATCGCCACTTGCCCGAATGGTCAAGTGGTGTTTACCGCAGGTCCGAAGAATGGAGGAGAGTGGCGCCTCTTCCGCATGAATGGGGACGGGAGCGGAGTGACGCAGCTGACCACGACGGGCATTGCGCGCGCTCCTTTTTGCACGCCAGACAGCCAAAAAGTCTACTTCACCATCAGGGACCCACACGGTATGTCGTTACTCACCTTATGGTCTGTGCCGCTATCGGGAGGAACACCCCGGAAGGAACTCGAAGTGCACGCCCTGGGCAGTGTCATACTCTCTCGCGACACCAGGCTTGCGGAAGTATCCTTGCCCCAGAACCTTGTCTGGTACGCGGTGATCAGGGACCTCAACACCCAGCAGATTGATTCACCGGCTTCCGCTGGATGAGAACTCGCGTCATTCGCAGTGCTTACACAAGCTTTTCTCCAGACGGGAAAGCGATGGTTGAGGTCGTCGCATATCAAGGAGGCACCGCGCTCGGGTACCAGCCGATCGATGGCTCGCCGTCGCATCTGCTGACCGAGCCGACACACGAAACGCTTACTGCTTTTGCCTGGTCGCCTTCAGGCAGCAAGCTGGGTGTGCTGCGCTTAAGGACGAGCTCGGACGTGGTGCTGATTACTGACCTTACGGGCAAGCAGCCGCACTAGGGCAGCCGCACTAGGCAGGACAAACAGACCCGGGGGCAATTTTACTTACCGCGCCGAGTGGCCTTCTTCGCACTTTTCTTCGCCAGCTTCTTTGTACTTCCCTTCACCGGCGTCTTTGCACCTCTATGCCCAGCTGGTCTCCCTGCTCCGCTCGTGCCCTTGGGACGATGCCCGCGCTCATCCGTACTCCCCTGGACTGCGCCGCTCGGTGGCGCCGGAGGATTGGCAGGCGCATCGGAACCCGGCAGATCCGCCTGGCCAAGAAACTGAAGATGAAGCGACCGCAGGAACTGCTTGTTCTCGTAGACCCCCATCAAATCCTGCGTTCCGTCGAAGGTAGTTGCAAGCCATGGTGTGCTGTCGGGTTTACCAGCGATCGTCCAGGCAGCCTGCCAAATAGCCCCAAGCGTAACCGCTCCGGCGGCGATAACCTCGATCGTGGCTTGCCCGCATTGATTCCAGAGAGCGTCGAGCACGGCTTTATCCTTCGTGGCGCTTTTATGCGCCCCGGGACGAGCATGGTTGTAGACCTGGCAAATGGTTTCTGGCGGTAGGGCTTCATGGCAGAAGTTCATCAGGTCCATCACGGCCATGGCTGCATCGCGGGCACTTGCGATGGGGCGTGGCTTGAAAGTGAGATTAGCGATGGCGTTCCCGATACCGGCCGCGATCTCATCGGCATGAGCGTCGACCATATTATCTTCATAAGTGGAGTGGACCCCGGTAGAGGCCCCATTGAGGCCATCGGAATGCTGCGAAGAGTGCAGAGGCTGGCACGAATCCCCCACATAGTGAGCGAGACAGCCCGCTGCCGTGAGAAAGCTGGCGCCGTCCCCAGTTTTCGCGTACTCAACGATCTTGGCAAAGATCTGCCAGACGCGGAACGGAAGCGCGCCGGAAGCGATGCTCTTCGCTGTAGAAGCACTCGGTAGCGGCACGGTCTTGTAGAAATTATTCCAATTGGACCAATTCAGAGAATTGTTGTTCGCGAGATATTGCTCCAGCAGCGTCTGCCCGTTCGCGCCCGGCAAATCGATGTCCGCATAGTGATTCCAATTCTCCATAGCGCGAGCCACCTGGGGTTTCACCCTGTTGATGTTCGTCTTCCAGACCACATCGGGAACGTCGCTGAGGGGAACGAACACGCTGGCCTGAAGGTGAGTCGCGAGCTGTATCTGTTGGTCGCTGCTGAAGCTGAGATTGTTGATGTTGGCGGTAAAGAAGTTCTTGAGCGCCTCATTGCCGATAAGGAAACAGGCCTGCTGGCCGATCTTGTAGTGGCCCACGGGCCCCCAATACTGCGTACGCTCGACCGTCGGATCCAGGATGACATCAAGGTTCAGCTCGCGCAAGATAACGGCCATCGACGTGGCCAGCGAGAGTTGCAGGAACTGGCCGGAGGCCGAACCGCTTGCAATCCGCTGTCCTCCCCATTCCAGAGCGACCGGGGAGAGCGTATCAGGCTCGAAAACACCATCAAGACACCAGAGCGATCCGGAGTCGCCGGGCTGAGTAACAAGCGGAGTGGCGTCGCCGGTGCGCGAACCCATCACGAAATCGGCGACGTAGTCGCGTCCGCCAATCGATTTGTAACGGTAGAAGAGGGCTTTTATTTCGCCTTTCATTCCGCCGCTTGCTGCACCCAGGCCGGCAACAGGCTTGCCGATCCAGGAAAGCGACGCGGTTTCCGCGCTGAAGTCCGCAACCTGTCCCATGGGCTCGGAAAGGCCCTTGGTATCCCAGGAATTGACGTTGTCGAGGCGAACGATGGCGGCGTCGACGTTAACCACCGAATCCCTTCCGGGTAGTCCCGGATAGATATCGGAGAATGTGCGTTCGGTCAGATTGCGCGTGCCGTCCGTCGTGCCGACCACTTCAGGTATTCCCTTGAGCAGCGCTCGGACAGGCCTCCCGGGCTCCCCCGCGAGGTGCGTGTTCGTGAGTAGAAAGAAGTCGCCGCCGTCCGACACCAAGCAGGCCGCCGTACCCATGCGTCGCATGCCCTGCGCGTCGACATAGATGGGAGAACCTATGCCGACAGCGCCTGCCGCCAGCCGCGAGGGGTTGACCGTGCGCGGCGGCAGCTCCGCCGTTTCCACAAGGACCACACATATCGGAACGATACCGCCATCCGGCATATAAACGAATGGTGGGACCACCTCCTCCGGCTTCGACCGGAGATCCTCCAGCGTCTGCCATGTGTTGACAAATACGAGAATGCAGGGCCAGGACCAATCCTGAACGCAAGAATTCTCCAGCGTGCGAGGCTTGGCCTGGACAGGCCGGTCTCGGCCGATTTGGCGAGCCTCTCTTTCCTTCGAGTCGGGATCGGAATTGCGGATCAAGTACCGCCCGATCGCGGTAGAAAAGACGTTCGGCTTGTGGGCAAGGTGAACGTGAAACTGGTCGCGGGCATCAAGCAGGTCACGGACACCAAGCGAGTGGAAATCATACTCAAAGAGGTTAGTTGGTCTCAAGGGCGAGAGCGAGTGCGATGAAGTCGGCATAGGGCCCCACAAATTGATATGGAGAACAGGCGAGATAATACCGAGAGCCTCGGAGAACGCAAATTAAATTCAGTACAATTCTCTGCGACAGGCAGTTGCACACTTGCTGCTAATAGCGAGCTGCAACGTAGCCAACTTAGGCTGTTAGCCGCAGCGCCCCAATCGCGCATCCACTCTATCTGGAGTAATCTGGAGGGTCGCTCAGACCGGATCAACCCACCGCCGGTTGGCTCCTGAGCGGCAGCAGGCAAGAAGGAGCCGTTCGTCCATGCAACTGAGTCCTCGTTCCGACCATGAGCACCCGCTCGCGCACCAACATCCTGAAACTCTGCATCTTGACTCTGGCCCTAGGCGCTGCCAGCACCCGCGCCCATGCGACCTACAATCCGCCACCACCCTGCAACAACCCCTTCACTCCGCAGCAGGAGGTCACAGAAGGGGCCAAGGTAGCCGCCCAGGTCTACAAGCAAATGCCGGTTCTCCCGGAAAACGACCCCGTCTCCATCTACGTAGCCCAGCTGGGCGCGCACCTGACACAGCACGCCCCCGGCCTCAAATGGCCCTACTCCTTCCATGTGGTCGCCAGCTCTGACGTAAACGCCTTCGCCCTCCCCGGAGGAGCCATCTTCATCAACCTGGGAACCGTCCAGGCCGCCGAGACCGAAGCCCAACTCGCCGGCGTCCTCGCCCATGAAACCTCCCACGTCGTCCTGCGCCACGCCACCTGCAACATGAAGAAGCAGCAAACCACGAACATCATGGCCGGCCTGGGGCAAATCGCGACCGGCATCCTGCTGGGCAACGGCGCCGGAGGACAAGTAGCCCAGGCCGTCATTGGCGGAGGAGCCGGCCTCTACGGCCTCGGATGTCGCGAGACGACGAAAAGCAGGCCGACCTGCTAGGCACGGACATCCTGTACAACGCAGGTTACGATCCTCGCGGACTTCCCCAGTTCTTCGAGATCATCCAAGGAAAATACGGCGCCGGCGGCGCGCAAATTCTGACCGACCACCCAAACCCCGGCAACCGCACCGAGTACGTCAACCAGGAAATCGACACCTTGCCGCGTCTGCCCAATCCCATGGTGACCTCAGCCGCATTCAAGCGCGCCCATGACCTCGCCATGAAGGAGCCAACCCTCACCGCGCAGCAGATCAAGGATGGGGTGTGGAAGAACGGAAACTACGCCGCAGGTCCGCAAGTAAATCCCGGTATCGTCACCCACACCAGACGCCGGATCCGCCGGGCAATACAGCGCCGAGGGGCCCGTCGCCCTGAATCGATCGCAACTAGGCATGGGCAGCCGGCTGACCCAGTACCAGGGCGCAAACTTCAGCATGAACTACCCATCGTCCTGGCAGGTCACCGATGCAACCAAGGCAGGAGCCACCATAGCTCCCACCGGCGGCTTCGGCACCTTCGGACTGGTCTACGGCGCAGTCGTAGGAACCGTGCAGACAAATAGCGCAATCATGGATACAGATTCACTGGCCAACGCTACCGCCCAATTGGCTCAGCAACTCAGTCAGCAAAACGGAGGTCTGCAACAGGTAGGCGCCGTGCAGACCCTGAAGCTAGGCGGCCAAATAGCGAACACCCTCGAGCTGCGCGGCCGTTCGCCCCTGGTGCAGAACGGAACCACGTTACCGGAGAGAGACTGGCTGGTAACCATAGCCAGCCAGGACGGCGACCTCCACTACATCGTCTTCGTCTCCCCCGAGCGCGACTTCGCCCAACTGCGTCCCTTGTTCGTATCGATGATGAATACCTTCCGAGCGCTCTAGCCAGGGCTCGTCAATCCGGTCGTGCCGGGAAACTGACTCTGGCAAGTTCAACCCGCGAAAGTGTACTGGCTTCAGCCCGTACATCAACTACCTAAACCAGGACGGGTTATAAGGCCGTGCATTCAACATCAACCTGGACGGGCTTCAAGCCCGTCGTCAATGGCCGAGGTCGAGTACGATATGCACCGGCCCCAGCATCTACGTACGTGCGGATTACCGGTGTGGTGGATCCCTGTGGAGGTGGGCGCTTGTTTCACGCATGTCGTTGCCCTCGGGTTACATTATGCGGCCCGAACCGGACTTCACTAGGAGGATCCCAGGTCTCAAAAGCGAGACCTGGGGCACCCGTCCGATTTCCTTCGGATTCTCACGCAGACGGCTAAAGGCCGTACCCTTCTCAAAAGGAGAGTTCCCGGCCAAGTGGCGGGGAAAAGGTGACCCTCAACCCCGAGGGCAGCGATGCGCGCACTCCTGCAACCGAAGCTCCGCGTGGGTATGAGCCGTCCCAGCCGTCATATAGCAAAACGCACAAATAGCATCAATCGTTTCATCCGGATTAGTTCGATAGATGAACTGATGAAAGTGCACATCTCGTCTGGCATCTTCCCGCCTCATGATGGGGTTCCTGAAAACCGGGGTTGCAGCGTTTGAGAACTTACGGAAGTCGCGTCGCGGCAATGGCTCCTGTTGCAAAGTTCCCTCTCTCGCTTATGGTGATGTTGGTTAAGTGGGCCCAGTTGTCCTAGGTGCCCAAGGCGTACCATGCAAACTGTCGGATGTCTTATCCCTAACAACGACAACCCTATGAAAATTCCTGCACCCCCTCTTAGGAACCGCCCCGAGATCCCCCCTTAAAACTGCAGGTTACTTGCGCCCGCCACTGGACCCAACAATTCGTCAGGAAAAACCCTGTAAAATGTGGACTCTGCACCCGGTGAAAGCAATGGAGACTGCCCCTTCCGTATCGATTGAGGAACTGGTACGCCGCTGCGCCGCATCCCGCAGCCCCGAAGCCTGGGAGGAGTTCGTCCGCCGCTTCCACCGTCTCATCGCCACCGTCATCCTGCGCACCGCCCGCAGGCTCGGCGACGCCTCCAAACAAACCGTTGACGACCTCCTCCAGGAAACCTACCTCAAGCTCTGCGCCGATAACTTCCGCATCCTCCGCACCTTCGAGCAGCAACACCCCGACGCCTTCACCGGCTACGTCAAAGTCATCACCACCAACGTCGTGCGCGACCATTTCAAATCTGTCCACACCCAAAAACGCGGCGCCGGCCAACTCGAACAAATCGCAGAAGATTTCATCCCACCGGCGACGGATGACTCCGCCGGAAGCCCGCAATCCATCGAGCGCGCCGTACTCATCCAGGAACTCACCCGTCATCTGGACCTATGCATCGCCGGCCCGGATTACGAACGCAATCGGCGCATCTTCTGGCTCCACTACCGCGCTGGTCTGTCCGCCCGCGCCATCGCAGACCTCCCCGGCATCCGCCTCACCTCGAAAGGGGTCGAAAGCATCCTCTCTCGTCTGACCAAAGACCTGCGTCAACGCATGGCCGAGCCCCATGTACCACCAAAGAGGCAAATGCAAGCCGAACCCGAAGGGTTTTTGTCCGCGTAATCGTTTTAGAAAGGAGAAGCAACTGAATCAGCATTTGAACAATGACCAGATAGACGAGCTTCTCCTGGCGGCCAAAACGGGCAAGGCACGATCACGAGCCCACCCTCGGCCCCTTGGAAGATGCGCGCCGGCACCTTGAAAAATGCCCCAGCTGTCAGTCCAGAATGCGGGCCCACGAATTGGCAATGGAGCAGATCGCTTTACTCAAACCCAACGCGCGCGCAACCAAAGGCCCGACATGCCCGCCCGGCGATGTCTGGCTGGATATTGCGGCGGGCTTCGCCAATCAGGACTCTGGGAAGTACCTCGACCACGCCGCCGAATGCGACCACTGCGGCCCCTTCCTTCGCGAGGTAAAAGAGGATTTCGCCGACGACCTCACCCCGGAGGAAGCGCTCCACGTAGCCTCTCTGCCCAGCGCCAACATAGACTGGCAACGCCGCCTGGCCCAATCCCTCGGTAGTACGCCGGAACACACGACGCCCGAGCCCGAAAACTCTACCAGGCTCACTCCCGCATGGCACGGCAAACGCTTCTCCTGGAAACTGCCCGTCCTCGCACTCGCAGCGACCGCACTCACCGTCATCGCCGTATTGATCGGCGTGCGCTTGTTGCGCGAAGCCTCTGTCGACCAGCTACTAGCCACCGCCTACACCGAACGCCGAACGATGGAGGTAAGATTCTCCGGTGCGCAACATGCACCCCTGCACGTAGAGCGCGGAGGCGTCGGTTCCAACCTGGAAAAACCTGCGTCCTTACTTAAAGCCGAAGTTCTGATCAACGAGAAGCTCAAGAAAGATCCCAATGATCCCACCTGGCTCGACGCGCGCGCCCGCGCCGATCTCCTCGATGGAAATTATGACTCGGCCGTCAAAACCCTGCTGCGAGCCCAATTCGCTTCATCCGATTCTCCCCGCCTACTGACTGACCTTGGTTCTGCTTATTACCTGCGTGGACAAAGCGCGGATCAGGTCGTCGACTACGGCAGGGCCATCGAGGCGCTGGGCAAGGCACTCGCCAAAAACCCCGACGATCCTATCGCGCTGTTCAACCGCGCCCTGGCCTGCGAGCAGCTCTTCCTCTACAGTCAGGCGGTCGAAGACTGGCAACACTATCTGCGTTTAGATCCCCACGGAGAATGGGCGCAGGAGGCACGCGAGCACCTCGACGCGCTGAAACAAAAAATAGGAAGGCAACAACAACCACACACCGGCTCACTCCTTCCCCCAGAGTCACACTCTCCATCCCTGCACCGTGACCCCAGCATCCAGACCCTTGCCTCGGTTCTCCAGAACACCACGACGACAACTGGCTAAAAGACTTTCTCGCAACGCCACCAACCCTCACGCGAACCGCAGCCATCGAGGCCTTCCAGGCCAGCGATACCGCTCTCTTCAATGGCCGCTATGCCAACGCCATCGACCTGGCTCAGCAATCGATGCGGCAGTTCAGCAGCGGCACACGACCAGGCCGGGATGCTGCGCGCAGGCCTGGAAACCATGGTCGCTCAGGACGCCGCCCTCAAATACAATGACTGTTTCGGCCACCGTCGCCACTCTGCTTCCCCGGTTAACACGAAGCAGGTACAGCTGGCTGCAAGCCTCGACCTTCATCGAGCAAGGGCAATGTCTCGCCGGGGCCGCAAAGCTTCAGGAGGCCATGAAGGCCACTCAGCAAGGTTGGGACCTGGCGAAACAATCCCGCTACCCCGAACTGCAACTCCGCGCCACCGCCTTCGGCGCCGGCTACCTGTTCGACACCGGCAGCACGGACCAGGGGCTCCGCAGACTACGCGATGGTCTCGCCACCTTCTGGCAATCCGGCGTGTCTGACAACCCCGGAGCGAACCTGTACGCCTCTCTGTTTGAATCGTCCTACACCATCGGCTGGCCCTTTGTGGAGGTCTGCACGCACTCAAGCAGCTGCTCGAAACGTTTCCTTCTAAAGATCCGGTAGACCAGGCAGTGGAGCGAGTGGCTGCTGGCAGATGCGCAGAAACGAACCGGAGACTCTCAAGCCGCGCGGCTAACCCTGCAGACCGCAAGCGCCCATCTTGACGCCTTACCCAACGACCGGGCCGTGATCCTGCGAAAAGCGGAGATAGCCGTATCCAACGCGCAAATCGATCTGAGCCTAAGCAATGCGAAAGCTGCCATCGCTTCCCTCTCTCCCTTTCGCGATCAAGTCGAGGCTGCCGGCCCGGGACGCTTTCAAGCCGAATATTTCCAGACCCTCGGCGAAGCTTATCTGGCGCAGGGCATGGAAGCGCAAGCCCAACCCCTGCTCGACCGGGCCCTGGCAGTGCGAGAAACCGGGCTGAGAAGCCTGCAACAGGAGTCGGACAAACTGGCCTGGAGCCGAGGCCGAACCGAACTCTACCGCGATCTTCTTACGGTCGACCTGAAACTGAAAACACCCTCCGAAGCCCTGGCCGCATGGGAGTGGTACAAGGGTGCTTCCCTTCGCTCAACCAAACCCGCGCAAGCAACCGCCGCAGCCCTCCGGACAAACACCACGCTCATCTCCTACGCTCTTATCAAGGGCTCAATCATCGCGTTCGTTCTCCGCGACGGAAAAGTCCAGTTTCACACCCTCGTCACTGCCCCCGGGCCTCGACGCGGACGTCTCCCATTTCCTGCGCCTCTGCTCGGATCCGTCCAGTGACATCAGCCAGCTCAACACCGCCGGCAGTGAGCTCTACCGCATCCTCGTCGCACCCGTCGAAGCGGATATCCGTGGAGCCACCGCGCTGACCATCGAAACCGACGAAGTCATCGACCAGGTCCCCTTCAACCTCTTGCAGGCGGCGGATGGTCACTATCTAGGTGACAAATTCGAGATCACCTTATCTCAGGGGAGTTCCTACCATCTCAGCTCCCAGACCTCGCTTGCCGGCCTATCGCCGGACAGCACAGCACTCGTCGTAGTAGCCTCGGGTGCAGCCGATTCCTCTTTGCCCGTACTGCCCGGCGCCGATCAGGAAGGCACCGAAGTAGCTTCCCTCTTCCACAACGCGGTGTTTATCCACGGGCGCCAAGTAACGCGTGCACAGGTCCTTGCCCAATTGCACGATGCCCGCCTGCTTCACTTCGCCGGCCACGCCTTCGCCGGCTTCGACCGCGTCGGCCTGGTCCTCGGCCCGGCATCCCTGTTGAGTTCGCACGACATCGCGGCCCTCGGCCTGCACAATTTGAAACTGGCCGTTCTCTCCGCCTGCGACACGGCCAACGGAGACGAGGGTACCTCAGCCGATGGAGACAGCCTGGCCCGTACCCTGATAGCCGCGGGAGTTCCCAACGTAGTCGCCAGCCGCTGGCGAGTCGATTCCAATGTCACCCGGCAACTCATGCGCGTTTTCTATGCCAACTTGACTCTCGGGCAAAAATCCGGCCGAATCCCTGCACGCCGCCAGAGGCCTCCATTCGCAGCATCCCCGCCTACCAACACCCTTATTACTGGGCCTCATTCGCTGTCTTTGGAACTTCGTAACTGGAGAACAATATCGTGATCGCGAAAAGCAAGAAGGCAGCGGCAATCCAGCCAAAGCGGCTGGTCCTGGACTTGATTGGTCCCTTCGTCGTTCACTATTACCGGCGGCATGGCGAGAATCCATGCCCCGCTCTGCCTCGATCACCACGCAAACATCCAGACTGACAATGACGACATCGGCGTCTACGGCCTGATAGCACCGGCACCCCAGGGCGGTTACTCCGAAGGCTTCACCTACCGCATGACAGGCCCCACATCCAAGGCCGGTAAGAGCGATTGTCTAACGCCTGAGCGCCTGTTGATGGTAACCATGAAGTTAGCCGCGCTGACGTCCACCAACTGTCACTCGGTGTTGGAGGTGCCAATCCCCAACACCATGGTCCCCATGCTGCCCGAGCCCATTTGGATCCACAGGAACGGATCCGGCGCCTGGGTCAATGCGGATCCTGGGACTCCCGACATCGTGTCGAGTCAACGGGCGCGAGGACTGCGCTTCATCTATGCGGACTGCCCCGCAAAGCCGAGCATCCAGCTGATGAAGCAGCCAAAATCACCCAGTCCAGTGAATCCGGATTTCACTCCGGAAAACTCCGACAGCCTTGGCTTGGATCCGGCGCAATACCACATAATCCTGCGTTTCCAATCCAATGGAGCCAGCCCCGATGGATCCCACGAGGATGCCTACAACTGCTTTCAGGAAATGCGAACCCTCATTCCTCAAGCAAGTATGTGGCGAGCAGACTTCGACGATACGCAGACCGCTGTCCAACCACGGCACCACGGGGGTCCCGTGCCGATAGACTGCATGGCACCCATCATGGTCGTGCAGGAGTGATGCAGACTAGAAGATCGCAGCCGTGAGCATCATCACCAGCCCCGCGACCGATGCCACGACGCGGACGGCATGGAACGCTTCCCACCGATCGCGAATCTGTTCCCAATTGTGCGGTAGCGTTGACACCGTCCAGCTCCTCATTTGTTTCACCAGGGGCATCTGAAACAGCACCGTGACCAATAACCCGGCAGCGGACAAAACCACAGCGATCGCGTTAAGAAAAAAAGTACTCCGTCTGCCCGTTATACGTCATGAACAAAACGGGAACGATCGACAACAGGGCGCCCGGCATGAGGACGCTCATGACCGGAAACAGGTTGCTGTTGAACCGGTTGACGATGGCGAGCCAAACCTCCGGCTTGAAACCGCCGGCGGTGCCGCTCAAAGCAACCCAGGGCCCAAAGAATATGCCCGCCACTAAAGTCGAAAGAATGATGCTGATCAGCTCCCAAACCTTCAAAGTCATTCTCCATCCTTCCGCTGCGACGTCTGCAATACCTTGGCCCCCTTGCAAGCATACGACGGGCGCCCCGGGGTTTCGTTTCCGAACGTGGCTTTCCATCACCAATTTTGTCGAGCGACATCCAGGGACGCCCGTCTGTCTCCATAGAAGGCAAACATGGCATCGACCGAGGGCTGCAGCTTGGCATTGTCGTTTATCGAAGATGCTCCGTCCGCAGTCGATCTACCCGCCCTTGTCGACACCTATTCGACCCTCCTCTTCCGCATAGCCAACTCGGTGCTGAGGAGCAGGACGGAAGCCGAAGACGTAGTGCAGGACGTCTTCATCCGCGTCCTCGAGCATCGTCTTTCGCTCCCCATGGTGCGCGATATGCGCGTCTGGCTGATTCGTATCGCCTGGAACCTCGCGCTGGATCGAAAGAGGCGCAAGCGGCCCGGCCCAACTGGACGAGACGTTCGCCGAATCCCTGGCCAGCGCCACCATGCCGGCGGACACAGCGATGGAGGAGGCCCAGCGCTTTCGCTCAGTCCTGCGTGAAATAGAGCGGCTGCCGAAAGCGGAGCGCCACGTATTACTGCTCTCCGCCATTGAGGAACTGGGCACAACAGAGATCGCAGCAGTACTCCGCCGAAGTGAGTCGGCAGTGCGAGCGCTGCTCTCGAGAGCAAGAGCGAGGTTGCGGGAACGGCTCGAAGACCGGCCGCAGCCTAAAGAAGGAGGAAAAGCGCGATGAAAGACTCTGACCGGACGATCGAAAGCCTGCTGGCGGGTCTCCGCAACGCTGAGCCACCACCCGGCATGCATCATCGCATCCTCGACGCCATGGTCGCGCGCCGCGCAACAACCCGTCAGTTCACGCCGGCTATTACACTCGGCCGTCGCCATGGCGTTGGCCTGTGCGCTCGCAATCACGATCTCGGTTCAACATCATCGGCACATACCACCAAATCTGAGAAGTTATACGACAATGTGGATGCGCCACGAACGAAACCACCACGGACGGTCGCAGGCATAACGCCCCGTGAGTCCCAGAGGGTCTACGTCCAGAGTATTGCTACGGCCAACCCAGACCCCCGGCTTCCCTGCTCCACCATTGCCTTTGACCGGGCAGGAGAAGCTGCTACTACGTCTCGCCCATCGCAACGACGCGCAGGATATGACTTTGCTCAACCGCGATGTGCAGGCGCAGCAATCAGCAAAGGCTACCCAGCAGTTTCAGCAATTCTTCGGGATGGATTCCAACCAGATGAGGAGCGAAAGTGAATAAGCAAAACATGTTAGGCATCACCCTGGCAGTGGCCTGCTGCGGGATAAGCGCCCATGCACAACCCCAGGCAGTCGACACCAAGACTGCGCCGGATATGTATCAGACCCTATACCTGACCAACCTTACCCAGCAGAACGACGCCATTGAAGTTCTGAACGACCTGCGCAACATGCTGCCGAACGCAAAGCTGTACTACGTGCCGTCGCAGAGTGCTTTCTCCCTCCGAGCGTCCGCGGAGGACATGGCCCTCGCGCAAAAGATCCTCACCGACCTGGACAAGACCAAGAAGATCTACCGCCTCACCTACACCATGACAGAGAGGGACCAAGGCAAGAACATTGGGGTGCAGCATTTCTCCATCATCGTAGCTTCAGGCAGCAGAACAGATTTCAAACAAGGAAGCCGTGTGCCCATATCCGTCGCCACCAACGCGGCGCCGGGCTCCAACGCTCAGATCACCTATATAGACATAGGTCAGGAAATCGAGGCCTCGTTGGACGGCTACCTCGACGGAGTGCGCCTGCGCACCAAAGTCGTCCAATCCAGCATTGCGGAAGATAGGTCAAGTGTAGGTACACAAGATCCCGTAATCCGCCAGACCACGCTGGAAGGAACCTCAACCCTGGTCCAGGGCAAGCCCCTGGTGCTAGGCTCGCTGGACATTCCAGGCAGCACTCGCCATCAGGAGGTAGAAGTGGTTTCGGAGTTGGTACGCTAGCCCGCCACTCGACTATCCCGCTTGCTCTTCTGCCTCCTCGGCATCGCCAAACACTTCTTCGCGAATGATCCGCTCCGTGGCTTCATTCAGGTAACCATCGAGCGCGGCCTTGATTTCGAGAAACTCCGGCCACAGCGTCTTCTTGATGAACGAGTCTGGCGCCCGAACGATCACGGTGGAGTAGCGTTGACGCGGATAACGGTAGGGTTTAAGCCTGTACCGCCGGCACAAAGCGGTAAAGAGTAACCGGCTCCAGCGATCAGGCAGCGTGAACTGTGTTTCGATCGCAGGTTCCGTCCGCTCGGCGCCTTTGAGGGCGGCGAGGATGCGACTGCTTGCCGCCGCCGCGGCGTCTCGCTCTCCCACCGTAGTGGCGCCCTCAAAGAGAGCCTCGATCTTGCGCAGCTTCTCACGAAGTTCTTGTTCCGTGGTCACCTTTAGCCTCTGGGGAGAACCCCGCTATCAGCATACGATGAGTACCGGGCACGGCTAAGACTCTCTTGGTGAGAAGATCAGAAGGTAAGATTCAATTGATCCATATGAACACTGCGAGGTCGAGTGATTGACTGGAAGACCGGCCTGCTGCGGTTACCCGGAATGCGCAGGCTTTCCGCTGTTCGGACCAAGCTCCTGGCGCACTGGTTTGACTGGCGTCATCACGTGGTCACCTGTGGTGAAGAGGACCCGCGCAAACTGACCGTTGTTGGAGAGAACGCCGTTCATGCGGTCGTTTATATACCGACAACCCTCAGGTCCGGGCGATACATGCTGCGCAATTTGCCGGTTGACGACGTTTCCGGGTACACGTTCATCGACATGGGATCGGGTAAGGGCAGGATGTTGCTGCTCGCCGCCGAACTACCGTTCCGCCGCATCGTCGGCGTCGAGTTCGCCTCGGATCTCAATGCCCTGGCGCAGAAGAATGTGAAGACCTATCGCAACTCCAACCAGGCCTGTTTTGAGATCGACCCGCTCAACATGGATGCGACGCTGTTCGAGTTTCCGCCAGAACCGTCGGTCATTTACTTCTTCTACCCATTTGAGCGGTTCGTTATGGAGCCGGTCATCCGAAACCTGAGCCGGTCGCTCGCCGAGGACCCCAGAGATGTGATCCTGGTGTACTTTAATCCGGTCCTGTCCGACGTTGTGGAGGCAGCAAACAATTTGGCGGTCTACGCCAGAAGTAACTACTTCGGCAGTCTCTACACAATTTATCGAAGCGTTGTCTAGTTGACTGGCGTCGTCCGCTTCTGTTGACATCCGATTTCCATCGGCATTTAATCCCCCACGTTCCTTATTTCGCTTTTGGGACTACACCAAGCTACGCAACCGTATGCGCCTCCGCCTCTTGCTATTCCTCGCCGCCTCTCTGCTCATCTTTCTTCCGGGCTGCAAGCAATCGCCTCCAGCAAGCGCCACGGATGGGGCCGACTGGACGACCTACGGCAGGACGTACGACGAGCAGCGCTTCAGTCCCTTGACCCAAATCAACGAACAGACCGTCGGCCGGCTGGGTCTTGTCTGGAGCAGAGAACTCGGCACCACGCACGGATTGGAAGCCACACCCCTGGTCTCGAACGGAGTGATTTACACCACGAGCCAGTGGAGCGTTGCCTATGCGCTTGACGCCAGAACCGGTGAAATCCTGTGGACTTTCGATCCCAAAGTCTCTCGCGCCAATGTCCGCACCATCTGCTGCGACACGGTCAATCGCGGGGCCGCGCTTTACCACAACAAGGTGTACCTCGGAACCCTGGACGGCCGGCTCATCGCGCTCGACGCCAAGCGAGGAAAACCAGTGTGGGATGTGGTCACCGTGGACCAATCCAAGCCCTACGCCATTACCGGCGCTCCCCGCATCGTCAAGGGGATGGTTCTCATCGGCAATGCCGGTGGAGAATTCGGTGTGCGCGGCTATCTTTCCGCCTACGACGCCGAAAACGGCAAGCTGATCTGGCGCACTTACACGGTACCCGGTGATCCTGCCAAAGGCTTCGAGACCAAAGCGCTGGAAGCGGCCGCTAAAACGTGGCATGGTCCGTATTGGGTCGCTGGGGGAGGAGGCACGATATGGGACTCCATCGTCTACGATTCCGCCCTTGACCTGGTCTACGCCGGAACCGGTAACGGGAGCACCTGGTACCGCGATCTGCGCAGCCCCGGCGGAGGCGACAATCTCTACCTCGCCTCCATTCTCGCCTTTCGTGCCAGAGACGGAGCAGTTGGTTTGGCACTACCAGGTGACCCCGCAAGAAAACTGGGACTACGACGCCACGCAACCGCTCATGCTCGCCGATCTCACCATCGCCGGCACCCCGCGTAAAGTCATCATGCAGGCGTCGAAGAACGGATTCTTTTACGTACTGGACCGCCAAACCGGCCAGTTTATTTCCGCTAAACCCTTCGTTGACGGAGTCACCTGGGCCACGGGAATTGATCCGCGGAGCGGGCGCCCGATCGAGTCCGCAGCCGCGTACGACGGGCTTAACCCGATACTTGTTTCCCCGGCCCCCGGCGGAGCACATAATTGGTATCCGATGGCATTCAATCCCACCACCGGACTTGTGTATCTGCCGGCGCGACAAGGCTCGTTTGCACTGCACGTACCAGACAAAGGTTGGGTCTCCAACACCAACAATTGGAACCGTGGTCAGGACGACTCCTATCACGGACCGCTCCTGGCCAAGTACAACGCGGCTCCCCCCATGACTGGACTGCTGCTTGCCTGGGATCCCGCGCGGCAGCAGCAGGTGTGGCGGGTTTCTCTTCCCCAGGTCGAGAGCGGCGGAGTCCTCGCGACCGCGGGCAACCTCATCTTCCAGGGCCGCTCCGACGGAGTGCTCTGCGCCTATCGCGCTACCGACGGCAAACAACTCTGGCAGTTCGACGCCGGCACCGGCATCATGGCTCCGCCGGTGACCTATCGGCTCAACGGAGTGCAATATGTAACCATCATGGTCGGATGGGGAGGTTCTGCGGGACTTAACAATATTCCCGGCAGCGGGGTGGTTAAACCAGGCTTTGGCCGGATCCTGACCTTTGCCCTTGACGCTCATGCAAAGCTTGAAGTTCCTCCGTTTAGTCACCCCGGGACACCATCAGCGTCGATCCACATGAATGCTACTCCGGCAATGATCCGCGAGGGCGAACTCCTCTACAGCCAGCAGTGCTTCTACTGTCACGGAGTGGGAGTGGTCTCCAGTTCCGGCGTGCCTGATCTGCGCTATGCGAGCGCCGCGACTCACCATCAGTTCGAGTCGATCGTGTTGGGAGGCGCATACCAACAGATGGGGATGCCCTCGTTCAAAGACGTGCTCAAACCTGATCAAGTGCGAGCGATCGAAGCGTACGTATTGTCCCGGGCCGCCGCCTCGCAATAGGCTTTGTTATAGTTTTGCGCATGCGTAGACCTGCTGTTCCTCAGAACCTCAAGCGGCGAATTCTGAAGGATGCGCTGCGCGACAACGAGCAACGCGATGCAGCCTTTCGCCGCATCATTCGTTCGGTTCCTAAAGGCAAGGTATCCACCTACGGCAAGGTGGCTGCGGCTGCAGGATATCCTCTTTATCACCGCGCAGTTGCGAAATTTCTGCGCAAGGACGCGCTGCACGCGGTCCCGTGGCAGCGCATTGTTGGCGCCGGCGGGGAGATCAAACTGCGAGGAGAGGCTGCGGCGGAGCAACGCCTTCGCCTCACCATGGAAGGGGTAAAGTTTCGCGGCCGGCGCGTGAACATGGAACTCTACGAGCACACCTTTCGCCCGTGGGAAACGATTGGCTGATTCTCTCATCCGTAGCCATCGAAGCCTCGCTTTATACACCATCTCCGCGGACAAATTATTGAGATTTTTTGTCCTATTTCGTTACTGTTCTGGTTCCAAATACTTGCCCGATTAAAGTTCTTGTTACGGTTTTCAATCCAACTCATTGATTCAATGGTGGTCGTGCAAGATCGCGGATTGCTCAAGCAATGGTTGAAGGTTTAAGGTCACGATGGTAACGTGCGGTAAAGGGGATGCCATCTATCGACGGGTTGGAGCGGTTCGAAGAAGCGGCCAAGCTTTACCTGCCGAATCCGCTGCGGCTGCTTTTCATTGCGGAGGCTCCTCCCGCATTCAAGGTGAACCGTCTCTTCTACTTCACGGACCTGCGGGATGGAGACACGCTGTTTCTGGAAATGATGAAGGTCTTGTATCCGGCTGCGGTTGGATACCACGAAGGCGCCTTTCGCCCGGGCTATTCGGCGAAGCGGATGCGGCTTGGTAAACAAGAGCTACTGAGAAAGTTTCAGAACGATGGATATCAACTCATCGACGCGTATGAACAACCGATGCCCGACGGAGCGAATGCGGCGACCAAGACGGTTCTCATGCGAAGCACGTTACCGGCACTCCAGCGCAAAGTGCGGCGCCTCGTGGGTAAACGGAGTGTGCCCATCATACTGATTGGCGGCATTACTTACTCCGTTTGCGCGGAAGCACTTCGGGCGGATGACCACAGGGTTGTCAACGACACCATGATTCATCATCCTGCACGTGGTGGCCAAAAGCTGTTTCGGGCAAAGCTTGGAGAGGCTCTGACAGACATCACGGGCTAGTGTAGTGTGCTTGAGGACTCGACTTGAAGGGTAAGGGCTTCAGCGCATTAGTTACCCACCGTACCCTCAGCGGTTAAAGCCGGACGTAATTACACTCACTTACGGACCGCCTATAGGCCGTCCCCTTCAAAGAACTTAGTTTTTTCGCAGGCTCTTGCTAGTGGAGTGTCGCAGAGAAAAAGTTATTGATGAAAGAATCGGAGTAAGGGGTAAAAGAGCAGTTCCCTCTACTCCGCTCCGCTTCGCTACGGTTGTAGTCTGTTTTTTATCGTCCGTTGTAGTTTGCGGCCGGAAAGCTCCCAAGAGCATCTGCCAACAAGCATCGCCGGGGTCCTTCGGCTCCGCGCCATAAGGCCCCTTTGTTTGCGATAGATCTGCGAAGCGCTTCGCTCAGAGTCTGTGACTTTTTAGATCTTTCGTGCCCTTGCATATCCAACCAGCTACGTCATCCTGCCTGCCCGGCATGCCGTGGGAGCGAAGCGCATCAAAGATTTGCCGCGTGACACAAATCTTGGGCGCGTAGTCGAAGAGCCTGTCCTGAGCGTAGTCGAAGGAACCTCGGCGCCGCTTCTCCTACCTATGCCGTTCAGGGCTTTTCAACCACCGAAGCTCGTACTTGCGATCCGCCATCGCCCTTCCTCTGGTTTCTCGGCATGTTCTCAGGCTTGGGTGGTCGGAAAGCTCTCAACAGCGTGGGCTAAATAAGCGCCGCCGAGCGCTCCTTCGACTACGCGCCCGAACTCGCTGTATCCGATAGCCCCATGATGCGCTTCGCTCCCACGGCAGCCGGGGCAGGCAGGATGACGGTTTTGTCAGGGGTGGAAGGCTGCTGGCCGTTTATTGCTCTCCCAACCCGCAGCCAACGGTTTCGATGCAGATGGACGAGAACAGCGGAAGGGCTTCGCCCATCTCGTTCAACCCATGTAGTGCGCCGGATATACCGGCGCAAACATGGGGCACCCGTCCAGGGGGCTGAGAGTGGTGCAGGAGCCTTGACTTCATAGGTGAGATTGACTCCGCCGCACGAAATCAAAAAGTCACAGGCTCTCAGGATGAGGCTTTGTTCAGGGGTCTTCAAATACAGCTGCTTGGATGCAGAAAACACGAAAAAGTCAAAGGCCACGGGATGACAATTCTGTTGTGTGGTAATGACTCTCTGCGACAGGCCCCTAGGTTGTGGACCCGTAGGAGCGGGGCACACGAACGGCGCACCGCAGATCCGCTCGGCTTCGCTCGGGATGACAAAAAGGAGAGGACCGTGGCAGGGAAAGGGCGGTTGCTGGAGGAAAGGGCGGTTGCTGGAGGAAAGGGCGGTTGCTGGAGGAAAGGGCGGTTGCTGAACCAAGGCATTTTTAAATCTAATTCGGACACATCTGAACCTCAGCCGTCCGAACGGGACTCGGTTCTCATCATCGTAGTTCTCGCAGTCTCTACACGTTGTCCCCTTCAAGGCGCGAGTTCTCACGAAGACTCTGAAGCGGTCGCCCTTGTGCGGACACGACGCAGGTCGCCTTGTCTCGAGACGGCATTAGGTCATAAAGATAATGCATGCCGGGGTACCTACGCCCGTGTATTGTCCCGTGAAACGCAACTGCCCCGTATTGCGATCAACACGAAACGACGTAATAGCATCGCTGCGTTGGTTGCAGGCATACAGGAATGCTCCCCCAGGGGCAATTTGTATGTGCCTTGGGTAGTCGCCCATGGTGGGCGCTTCACCCACATACGTCAACCTTCCCTCGTGGCTCAGGGAGAAGATGCCGACTGTGTCGTGAAGCCGGTTGGACACGTAGAGAAACCGGCCATCGGGTGAGAGCAGGATCTCCGCGGTGAAGTTGGTTCCTTTGAACCCGCGGGGCAGCGTGGAAATGGTCTGCTGAGGGCTAAGGGATCCCGTCGCCGGGTCGAAATGGAAGAACATCACCGTAGATGCTTCTTCCTGCAGCGAGTACAGCCAACGCCCATTGTGATGAAACGTAAAGTGACGCGGCCCGTCCCCCGGAGGCACGGAAAATGGAGAACCGGCAACCGGCGATAACTTCCCCGAGCCAGCATCAAGAGCGGAAACATAAATCCGGTCCTGCCCCAGGTCTGTTTGCAGGACGAAGCGATTGCTCGGGTCAGCATGGATCATGTGCGCATGCGGCTTGTCGTGTCCGCTGAACGCAAAGCTGCCCGGGGGTGCGCTTGTAGGGACTTTGGGGCCAACAGAGCCCGTGTCCTGGTGAACGTATGTGGCTGCGCCCAGTGCGCCTGAAGACTGTATGGGCAGCACCGCTACCGTACCGCCGGCATAGTTCGCGACAAACACATATTTGCCCGAAGCATCCACGCTCAAGTGTGCCGGACCCGCCCCCTGGGAGCTGACCATGTTCAACAGATGAAGCTTCCCCGTTTTCCGGTCCACTGCATAGGCGCTGACCGCGCCGCTCTTACCTTCATAATCTGTAACTTCGTTGGCGACATATAAGAATCGCCCGGAGGGATCGAACGAAAGCCACCCGGCATTGCGGGCCTCTGCGGCCAGCTCGATCAGGGCCAGCTCTCCGGTCGTGGGGTTCATCTCGAACAGGTAGATTCCCTTCCCGTTGCCGCCCCCATCCACCGGAGTACTGTAGGTTCCCACATAAGCCAGCGTCCTCTGTCCACTGGCAGCCCGTACCAGCCTTGGCGCCGACGCAAGAGCGGCCACAGCCATCGACCTGCGCAGGAGTTCACGGCGAGAAATGTTCCTCGATAGTCATTCGTATCCTTTTTGGTGGCAATTCACTGCACACTCTCGATCCACTCCTGCTCGCCGCGATGCAGCAGGGCTGCGCGGTCTTCGGGAAGAATCCATCGTTGCTGCACCAGGCTGTCCACGGCGGCCTTGTATTGGGCAAGATAGTCTTCTCTTCCCGCGTAGCGTTCCGCGATCGACTTGCGCGGATCACCTGTCCTCTGGCGGTCTGCAACTGTCTTGGTAAAGGGCAGATAAGAGGCCTCAAAGGCGACCCGTTGATCGGGAGCACCAATGGATGGATCACGAAGATTCCAACCGGCGTAGGTGGCTAGCGGCACAGTGATCTCGGGTAGATGTACACCGTCACGCTCGTTCCCGTCGGCGTCTACCTGGGGCACGAGCAGAGGGAAAGCCGGGCCGACCTTAGGCGGCTGGATGCTCAGGATTCCCTGTTGCCAGTCCGGACCGAAGTCCAGGCGATACGCCTGATTAGCCTCGTGCGGCAGATTGACTCCGGGGATTCGGGGAAATGCATATTCGCCCAGGGGCACCAGGTTGTGATCAACAATTTTCGGATAGCTGCTGGGCGGCGGCAGAGTATCACTGCGTACCCAGGCATCCATGTTGGAAATCATGGCGCGCCAGAAGTACCTGACCGGCAGCGGCGATTGCGGGTGCTGTCCCAGCAGGTCCCCGTTCCCTTCTCCGGCGGGAACGGAACGGAAAAATGCTGCAGCCCGGCAAAATGGTAAATGCGCACCCGATCGGAGATGTGCGCATCCTGCTTTCCATCGGCACTTATGTGGATGAGAGCCGCCGCACGGCCCCAATATTCGTAAGCCGTGTTGGAGAAGAAGATTCTGGGCACAACGTTGTCCGCGGCGGCGTGATCGAGCAGCCCCGCAGTCTCCCCAGCCATGGAGTCTTCCTCAGGCTGATCGGTAAAGGGAAAAATGTCCGTGGGAAAGAAGACCGACGAGGTGGGCTGTGCATCGCGTGACGGTTGGGCGAAACGGTAGTTGAAGCTGCCGCGGCCGGCTCCCGCTACGTGGGCAAGAACGCCGTCGAGTGCGATCCTTCCTTCTTCATCCGCATTGAAGCCCTGGTATAGAAAGTCACGCAGAAAGCGCCCATTCTGCGAGATGCCTTCGCCATAGACACGCTCTACCGGCGTTATGGCTCTGGGATCGTGCTTGGAGTAGGAAGCAAAGTCACGAATGGCGGCGAAGCCACCGCCCGCCACGACCGGGTTGGCGACAACATAGACGTACTCGTAAATCTTTCCTGGCTGGAAGCCACCGTTCAAATGAATAAACCGATCTGAAGGGACGAGCTTGCCATCTACCGTATGCGCAAACTGCCATTCGGTGCGAGGAATCACGGTACGCTGCGCTTCACGAGAACTCCGCACGGTGAGCACATTGCGCGGGTCTTCGGGAAACGCAACCGGATACTCCACGCCGCCGAGGTGGCCGTCCATGAGGTGCCCCAGGGGAATCTCCGGGGTCGCGGTGGACAGCATCAGGTCGCCGCGCAGCAGGCCGGTGATGGTCTTTCCATTTTCCTTTGCGATGGGGGCAAAGAATCGGAGCTGCCCGGCAGCCTGCGCATCCCATTGCCAGCCGAGGCTCACGATGGTGTAGCCGTTGCGCAGTAGCCACGCGTCCCCTGCGTCGTGGGCCAGCTCTTCATCGCCGCCATCGACGACGGCGAGAATCCGTGCATTGCCGCGGTTGGGAACCTCCAGCAGCATGGAGCCATTGCCCAGATGTACATCTTTCGGGCGGACAGCAACGAAGTCCGAAGAGAATTCGACCTCGCCGTTCTTCAGGTTCACCGCGTTGCGAAGATCAACAATGCGCTGGTTGCGCGCGTTGGCCACGGGGAGTGAGAAGTAGACGCGGCCGGTGATACGCTCGTAGGCCCCCGCGTTTCCGAATTGCTTGCTGTTGAGGACGGTGGTGCGGGAAGCTATCTCGACCCGGAGAACCTTCGCGCGTACAGGGACCACGGTGAGGAGCAGAGCAAGGAAAGGAAGCTTGCACAAGACCGCAGGCGCATGGGCGCAAGGATAGCATGTGCGGCCGTTCTTCAAGATCAGGGAACGCGGGGCACGGTTCGATGCATGTTGTGATCGAGGTTGTGATCGAGATCCGCCTTGGAAAACGGCAGCGCCTCGAACGGTTCCACCGGGGTCAATCCAATGGGAATTTGCCGCACTCGGTATACTGACACCTCATTCAGCGAACGTTCGTTTTGGGAGGCGGTTCATGAAGTGGTTTCGCAATGCCCTGGCAGCCGGAGCAGTATCCACGATGCTCTCTGCTCCCATGCTGGGTTATCCAGAACTTCATGGAAGTGAAGCCCTCCCCGCAGCAGGTCGCGTGGCAGGACCTGGAGTTTGGAGTCATTGTTCATTTCTCCACCAACACGTTCCTCGATCGCGAGTGGGGCGATGGGACCGCCAGCCCGACGGTGTTTAACCCCACGCACTTTGATCCGGACCAATGGATGCAGGCCATCCAGGCAAGCGGCGCAAGGTACATCGTGCTGGTCGCGAAACATCACGACGGGTTCTGTCTGTGGCCGACCGGGCAGACAGACTATAGCGTTAAGGCAAGTCCGTGGAAAGAAGGCAAAGGCGATGTAGTGGGCGACGTTGCTCGCTCGGCGCGCAAGTATGGGCTAAAGTTCGGTGTTTATCTCTCTCCCTGGGACCGGCACGATCCGAGATATAACGACCCTGCGGCTTACGACAAGTATTACCTTTCTGAGCTGGAAGAGCTGGCAACCCACTATGGTGACCTGGTGGAATTCTGGCTCGATGGCGCCGGCAGCGCCGGACATGTTTATAACTTTTCCAAAATCCTGGAAACTCTGCGGACCTATCAGCCCAATACGATCGTGTTCGCGGATACCGGGCTGTTCGAGTATGGCGACGCGCGGTGGGTGGGCACGGAATCCGGACGGGTCGACTACGAGAACTGGAACGTGATCGACCGGCACGGTTATCTGCGCTGGCGTCCGATCGAGGCGGATACACCGCTGCGCGAACTCCATTGGTTCTGGCATCCGCACGATGAGGCATCGCTGAAGAGCCTGGAGGATCTGACGGGAGTCTACGAGCACACGGTCGGCCGCGGCGCGCAGCTCATGCTTGGACTGGCGCCGGATACGCGGGGACTCCTCCCGGATTCCGATGTCGCCCGGCTTAAGGAATTCGGGGCAGCCATCCAGCGCTTGCACTCAGGCAACGTCGCGCTGCAACATCTGCCGACGACACCCGATGCGGCTGCGGCCTTCGACGGCAATACAGACACCTTCTGGTCCGCGCCGGCGGGTTCTCACCATTCCGTGCTCGAGGTTGACCTGACGAAACCAACCACCATCGATCGAGCCACTACCATGGAATGGCTGAACGACGGCCAACACGTGGAGAAGTATGCGATTGAAGCGTGGGTGGGCGATGCGTGGAAAAGCGTAGCTAATGGTGAGGCCATTGGGCATGAAAAGGTGGACCGCTTTCCGCCAGTGACCGCGAGCCGGATACGGCTCAACATTCTTTCCAGTTCGCAAGAGGCACATATTAGAGAATTTCAAATCTATGGTGATACTTCGGCGGCTCCGTAGGGCAAACGCAATGTGCCTAACCGCAGTCAGTGGTTCTGGACGGATTCTTGACCTTGGCAGCAGTCTTTACCCTGTAGCAAAGGCGTTGGATGGGGCTGCGCCCGTCTGTTTCGGCCCATGTACGCTCAGGCGAACATAGGGGCACCCGTCCAGGGAGGAGGGCTTCGTGGTGCTTCACCCAGGCAGGCGCTTCAGCATCCCGCTCGCGCTCCGGAACCAGGGCCTCTCCCGGCGGCGCAGGTAGTCGGGCATTGTCGGCTTCTTGTCCAGCACCTTCTGCGCCCATTCGCGGGCTTCGGCGTTGCGTCCTTCCGACGCTAGAAGACTGGCGAAGTTCAAATAGGTCTCCGAGGAGGTCGAGGTGACGGTTGTGCGCCGGAATAGGGCCTCGGCTTTCTCTTTTTGTCCTGTCTGCGCATAGGCGTGAGCGAGCAGCCCGGCAGCGCGATAGAAATCGTAGTCCGGGTCTTCGTTGACTGCTCGCTCCAGGTCAGGGATCGCGGCGGCAGCATCGCCTAGCAGGATGGCGCAAACGCCGCGCCGGTAAAAGGGATCGAGCGTGTCCGCGCGGGCGGCTATGGCTTTGTCAAAGGCTGCTCGCGCTAACACCAGCCTGCCGTCCTCCATGTACAGATCGCCGAGTTCCTCGTAATTCCCGGTGGACGGATTGTCGCGAACTGCAGTCTCGAGTTCGCTGATGCGCTTGCGGCGGGGAAACACCTTGAAGGACTGCCGGAGCAGTCCCATGTCAGGAAAAACCTCGACAACGATGTAAATTAGCGCCCCCAACGGACCAAGGAAGAGGATCACGAAAATCCAAAACATGTCCGGCCGTCGCCGGATGAAGTGGATAATGGCGAATACCTGGAGCAGCAAGCCCCAGGGAAACAAAAGATGACTCAGAAACCCCATGCGTGACTAATCCCTGGCGTCAGGTTAACATTTTGGGGAAATAAGGCCGCTGAAGCGGGTAAGTCAGTCCGCAGCCGACCTGTCCCGGCCTGCCGTGGAGCGGGATCGCATGCTTTGCCTTTTTCGCTCCGTGCTAGAATCCGACGCGAAAGGTCCCGAACGATGACAGCTATCCATCGCAGAAACTACTCCGTCCCGGTTCTATTGTTGCTTGGCGCCGTCTTGAGTCCGGCACAACCTGCACCGGCACAGACCAGTACGCCGCAGGCTAAGTTGTCGGCGCACTGGGAGGAACTTACAGGCGCGGACTTCGTCGAGGCCATCAAATGGTCGCAGGGCACATGCGTTCTGCCCTTCGGCATCCTGGAGAAGCATGGCCCCCATCTGCCGCTGGGTACCGACTTGCTCGACGTCCGATACGCGGCACTGCACGCTGCGGCGAAGGAGTATACGGTTGTCTTTCCGGAGTACTATTTCGGCCAGATCTTCGAGGCGCGCCATGAGCCCGGCACTATCGCCTACAGCCGCGATCTGCAGCTAGCTTTGCTTCAGGAGACCACCGACGAGATGGCACGCAATGGCTGCAAGAAGGTGCTGATCGTGAATGGCCACGGCGGCAATGGCAGCTTACTGCCCTACTTTGCGCAATCCCAACTGGCCAAGCCCCACGATTATGTGGTCTATGTTTATAGCCAATTTGCGCCGCCTTCGGGCGGTCCCAAGAAGAAGACATCGATCGACGAGCATGCCGGCGAAAGCGAAACCTCCAAAATGATGATTTCCCATCCCGACCTGGTGCTCGGGGATCGTGCTGCAACTGAATCGGGCGCGGACCAGCATCGGGAGAATCTGCCGGATGGTGTGTACACCGGCATCTGGTGGTACGCGCGCTTTCCCGATCACTACGCAGGCGACGGCTCAGCCGCGAGCCACGAATTGGGCGAATATCAGATGAACTGGTGGATCGACTCCATCGCCAGAGCCGTGACTGCCATCAAGGCCGACGATGTGAGCCTCAAACTGCAGAACGAATTTAACGAAAAGAGCACCCACCCGCTGGATACGAAGCAGTAAGGGTGCCGGAGCGCTGTGCTTTTTCCACCAGTTGCGCCTGTTTTCCGCTACGATCGGGATCGATAACCTACAACAGGAACGACCGATGATTCAAGGCTTTGAAGGATCCTACTCCCATGGTCAAAACGGGATGACCCCAGCCGACATGAGGCGACCGCTCTGGTAGCCAACCGCCAGGGCGAGGTCATCATTTTCCGTTCTACTGGCCCCCTGGGCTAAACGCTGGCTGGACCGTGGTTATCCGGCCCCTTTAAACATCATTCTCGTTCGAAAACGAGGACGTTCGGTTTGCGTACACTCGCGGGCTGAATAGTCATGGTAAGCGTCTTGCCGTCTGGAGAGAGTTGGATATGCTGTTGGTCGGCCACCTTGCCATTCCTCTTCTCAGTGAACTCGAGTGTGCCGGCATTTACGCGGCGCGCCGACGACATAGCTCCCGCCGGCGCGTTCGCATCCTTCACTGGATGGTCCTTGCCGTCAAAATTCATATTCTTCGTGGAGTGCTCTGTCTGATTGATGAAGGAAAGGCCGTCGCGTTCGTAGGGCTGCACCTCGATTTCGACCCGCCCGGGCTTTTCGCTGGTGCTATCCCATACAGCGGCAAAGCCAGAGGCTCCTCCAATGGGTGTGTAGATGTAATGGATGGTGAAACTGGAGCCGTTGGACGGGTAGCCGGTGAAGTCGTCGCGCAGCGAGTTGCCGTCAGCAGAAAGCGTCCAAATAGCAGAGATCTGCATACGGCCGTTTTGCTTGCGGACGACTCGCCAGACACGAGGAGCTTCTGCGGTTACAGCAAGGGTACTTCCCTCGAGGCCGGGTTGGTCGGTACCGTTGGCAACAATGAATTCCGGGCCGCCGCCAAAGTCGAAAGCGTAGCGGTTTGCTCCGGCGGGAGTGACCTTCATCTGGTCGTGCATCGTGCTTTTTTCCGGGTTGAGCTTCCACTTGCCGACGAAGGAGCCGTTCATGGCGTGGAGCCTGGTGGTTGCGATGGCGACAACAAGCAGTAATAGAAACAGCTGTTTCAGCATGGCGTTCTCCGCAGGTCGATTTTGGGCAGTCCTGTGCTGAGAAGCTGCAATGCACTTAGATAACCAAAGGAACCCAGAAATCGCTCAGATATGATCGACCGCAAGTACCGACTCAGTTAGCTGTAATCGAGGAAGCAGGCTGTCGTCGCGGCCAAGGACAAAATCGTTCGGAAACGAACAGCGTCGTCTAAAATCGGACAGCGGATGATTAGGGACTTGCCGTCCTCCATAATCCCTCGTCAGGTTAATATCCTCCCGAATCCCTAGTCGATAGAGTGGCCCATGAGCCACAAAGTCAGACATGATGGCTTCTGTCGCCAAGACAAGAAACAGCAGGACCGCGGTGACGATCTCGCCGCGAGTCCAACGGATCCGGCGCACCCTGCCGTTTGCTACCCTTATCTTGATTCCGTATCCTGGACACAACCGCCTCCCTTCCAAGAGCGCGCTCTCAGGACGGCGTGGTTCGCCGTCCTTAAGCTTTGGGAAAGACGAGTTAGTTCCGGACTCAGACTAGAAGTGGAAACCCACTTCAGCCGAAAGCGCTCGCGGAGTCACATAGTGAGTACCGCTGAACGTCGACAGGAAGTTATAAAGCGCATACTTGTTGGCGATGTTCACTGCCGTCAGGCGAAGGCTCCACCTGTATCTGTCACCGTTGAAGATGTTGTCTTCCCCAATGGCAGCGTCGAAGAGATTGCGGGGTTGGATGCGCGGTGGATTTTTGTCATCGTTCTCAGTGCCTGGAGCCGGAACTTTCACCAGGTTTGATGTCAGCTCTGAAGCCGGGCACGGAGTAGGTAGAGGTGTGCTAGGCGTGGCTTTGACGCCGCCGCAGATAAGGCCGGCCTGAAACTCCTGGTCCGCGGTCAGGCCGCTCAGGTCAATGGCTGGTGTGCCGTCGGGGAGAGTGGTTGAGGCGCCGCCATTGATTGGATTGCACTTGCTGTTCGGATCGGTGACGTTATAGCAGGGTACGGAACCAGCCACCAGCCCGCTGTCATAGCGCCAATTGAAGGATATCCAGGGTTTGAAGAAGCCGGTTGTTCCCGGGAATCTGATATTGAATGTGCGTGGTCTCGTTGAACCTTTCATCATGGTCAATGCGGAAAGGGTATCCCCCTTGCCCCACCGTCGCCCCAGCGCCGGCGGACTGCGGTGGGAAGAAACGTGCGGCAACCGAAGACATGACTACGAACGCACTGATGTTATGAAAGTTCGGAACGTCCGCACGCAGCGCGAAGCCAGGGATCTTCGAGTTGTGCCAGTCAATCGGAAAGAAGATGGGAGTGTTGCCCAGTATGCTGAAGTCGAAGGCGTTGTGAGTGTATTTCCAAATGTAGTCTCCGCTGAATACGAAATACTTGCCGCCTGCTTGTTGGAATCCGGCGTGGAACTCGTTGCGGTAACCAGGTTGAAGCGTGCCCGATACTCCAGGCGTGCAAGCCAGGAGCGGAGCCAACACATTATTTGAGCATCCTTGAGCTGGAAAGCACCAGGTTCTCATTGAACGGGGTCTCCAGAGTCCGGGCATAGGAAACACGCAGCACGGTGTTGGTGGGCTTCACGCTGTAAGCAATGCCCACCCGTGGCTCCGCCTGGCGGGCGGCCGTCAGACCGTTGTACAAGTCGCCGCGGATACCGACATTGAAGAGCCAGTTCCCGGTCTTGATTTGATCCTCGACGTATAGCGCCAATTCCTTTACATCGGTGTGGCCGAAATAATGGAAAAGACCGCCTCCACGAGTCAGGTCGTACCCTGCGAGATCCGAATCGTAGGTGCCCGCCGGGTTAACCGCCGGATCGTTCGATACCAAGCCCGCCGCATCGCATTGCGTGGGATCGGAAAATCCCGGCTGCGGAATACCATTGGCATCGACGCAGGGGGAATTGAGAGTGGAGCTGATGATGCCAAGACTGTCGTTCTCACGCAAGAACGTTTGCTGGTAGACCCCACCCACCTTGATGTTGTGGATTCCCTTTTCGTAGGAGAAATCTGCGCGTAGCCCGGCATTGGTGAGCGTCCTGTATTGTGCGATCGATGAGGTTTGGATGGGACCGAGGTCAGCCAGCGGATTGCCACTGGGATAGTAGTTGTACGCATCGCGGCGAACGAAGGCCCCAAAGTTGAGTACCGAGTTGTTGCCGAAGAGGCGAGTATAGGTGGGCGCGATGTCGAAGGTTTCAATCTTGGACTTCTGGTCGGTGTTCCCCACGTTGGCGAAGACCGGAGTCGGGACCGGCATCCGCCGCTGACGACGTTCGATACATTCAGGTTGTCGTATGCGTTCGGCGTCTGGAACCATGAGCGGCTGTAATTCAGGTTCAGATGAATGGAATCAGTCTGGGTGAACTGATAGTCGACCCGGTCAAAGATATTCTGCTCGTTCCCTTTGGCGTGGAAGACGACGAATTCGGGCGGATCCAGGAATCGGCCGGTATTCAGCCCGTCGGCTTCGAAGAAGTTTCCCCAGTTTTTGCCGCCATAGCCAAAGTCGACGCTTCCGGTCGCGGAGCCAAATGCTCCATAGGAGGCAGCGATGTCGCCGGTTGGTTTCGTCAAGCCCTGACCCGACCGCGTGGTGGCCACGATCACCAGGCTGGTTTTTCCGCCGTACTCCGCTGGAGGCGCGCCGGATATCACCTCCAGAGACTGAATTGAGTTGGACGGAAGTTGGTTGGAGAACACCTTGCTTTGCTGATCGGTGATGGGCTGGCCGTCTACGGAAAAGGAATTGGACGCGTGGTCACCCAGTCCATGAAAGAGGCCGTTGGAGTCGGCGGCGACACCGGGCGACGCCAGGGTCACCAGAGAACTAAGAGAGGATGATTGGCTTTCCAGGGGGAGCTTCTGAAAAAGCCCCCGGTCCACATCGGTGTGAAAGGTGGGGTCGTTTTCTAACAGATCCGATCCGCTTTCCACGGTCACGGTCGTGGACGCTCCGGAAACCTTCAAGGAAATCCCGAGACTCAGCGGTATCGTAGACCGCACATCGACATCCTGGGCCACGGGGCCAAAGCCAGTAGCTTTCGCGGAAAGATGGTAGGGGTTGAAGGGGAGATTGCTGAACTGATATCGTCCGCTGCTATCCGTTTGTGTAGTACGGAGATACCCGCTGACCGGGTTCTCGATGGTAACGGTCGCTCCAGGGACGACGGCAGCGGATGGGTCAGTCACGGCGCCACTGATGGAGCCGGAGTTAGATTGTGCCTGGAGTGGCCAGAATGTCGCTGAAAACAGAAACACAAATAGGAACGAGAGAATGCTGCGCGTAGGCGTGCGCATAGGTAGCCTCCTGAGATTCACTGATTTTTGAGAATGAACGGCTTACGAGTGAGCAGTGAGTACAGGCGGAGGTCGAATGAAGAGGGAGAATACAAAGAAGAGCTGCGTGCGTATCGGCTGCAAGGAACTCGAAACCCTTGCCACGACGCGGACGGCGCGCGGCAGGGATTGCGGAGCGGCCGGCTGAACGACCAGGTGGGCGACGTGGCAAAGCGCGCAGTCGGTCTGAACCGTTTGACCGTCTGCGTGCATGTGCCCGGCTTGCACGATGCCGCTGAGAGCGATGAGCGCACAGCAAAGAAAGCCGAGCACTACCCACAGCGAGTGATGTGTTCTTAGATTACGGCTGCGCCCTGACATAAGGGCCTCCATAGATCCTGTGTGGTTTGATTCGACGTTGCTTTAAGCGAAAGCAATGTCCACAGGTGGTGGCCGGGTAAAGAGGGAAATAATAGAAAAGTGCTTGTGACGAATTGGTTGTCGGGGGGCCGCTAGTGCCTCAACGACCCATATGCTATGCGTTAAAGACTGCGGAATGGGTGGTTGGACGACAACGTGAGCAGTATGGCAAAGCGCGCAATCGGTCTGCAAGGCCTGACTGCCGACGTGCGTGTGTCCTACCTGCACGATCGCGGCACATACGATGAGTGCGCAGCAGAGAAAACCAAGCGCCACCCAGAGCGAATCGCGTGTCCTCTGGTTGGAGCCGCAACTTAGCATTGTTAGTGAGTATAACCCACACACATCGCAAGCGGGCGGGGAACGGCTTCGACGGTGCCGGCACTGTTCTTCGCTATACACGGCTTTAGCCGGAAGAATGGCCTTTTACTGCCGGTTTCCAGTGACTCGTCGAGGGGAAGGAAGAAGCGCGTCAAATTCCATCGACAAGTCACGGCCTCTCTTAATGACAAAGAGGAGGGTGTTTCCAGTGGGAATTGGTTTGAGAGATCCCAGATCTCAAACGCGAGACCGTCTCCCGACTCGCTTCAGCGAGTCGCCTGCTCCTAACGACACAGGGAGTGCGGACGATCGGTTTAGTGCCGCGCCTCCGGCGCTCAGATTCTCTTCGGGATCGATTTCCCAGCCCTTCCGGGCTGGGCTGACGTTTGGTGGTCGGCCCTCCCGGCCTTGCATCTGTGACGAAGTCTCCAGTGTCATTTCTCCCTCAACTTGCCGCAAGGAAGTCAGCTGCTCCTAAAGACAAAGAGGAAGTGGGTGTTTCCAGTGGGTATTGGTTTGAGGGATCCCAGGTCTCAAACGCGAGACCTGGGGCACCCATCGGTTTCACCCTTCGATTACGCAAAGGGCACAAGCTTTGTCATTTCTCTTCCGACTCGCCTTAGCGAGTCGTCGGCTCCGGATGATAAGGGGAGGGCGCGATTCAGGGCAGAGAAGATGCGAACGGACGAGAAGCTGAAGATGATACCGGTGATGGTGTTGATCCCTTTCCAGGAAGAGAGAAGCATGGTGGCGAGCTACAAGCTGGGTGTGAAGTCCTATGTAGTAAAGCCATTGAATGCTTGTCATCCCATCATCTTGTCATCTGATCTAGGGCGCCGATCAGCTTATCCTTGTGGCCGGCCGCCTTCGATAGCAAGGAGCAGACCTCGGCGTCTGTGGTCTGCTCGAAATTGCCATAAAAGCTGCCTACGGAGTAAAAGGGCCACGGTGTTCTGGCACAGATAACGTGGTCAGCCTCGTGCCGCAAGTCATTGCATGTGCTTTGAGCTGCTACAGGAACTGCAACCATCACTTCACGTACGCGAGGCCGTATGGCACGGACCGCAGCCAGCATGCTGGCCCCGGTGGCAAGCCCGTCGTCTACCAGTATGGCGAGGCGGCCCTCGGTCGGTTCCGGTAAACGGCCATTTCGGTAAGCGCGCTCCCTTCGCTCGACCTCCTGGCTTTCCTGTTCGGCTGCTGCGTCCACTAACTCTTCAGGAATGCGGAATTCATGGATGATTGCCGCATTGAGGGCCACGATCCCATTCGATGCGACTGCGCCCATCGCCAACTCTGCCATCCCAGGTACGCCAAGTTTGCGAACAACCACGATATCGAGTGGGAGATGCAAAGCGAGCGCAACTTCGTAAGCGACCGGGACGCCGCCACGCGGGAGACCAAGGACGATTCCATCCTCGCCACCACGCCAGGCTCCTGAAGCCAGGATGGCGTGCCCCAAGACTCGTCCGGCATCTCTGCGATCCTGAAAGGGCTCTGCTCCCAAGAACATAATCGATTAACTGGTGATCTTCGACCGTTCGGTGGCCATGACGGTACGTGACATGCCGCGGTTCCGCTCGAGAATAGACTCGATCTCGTCGCAGCGATCACCAGCGTCGACCATGATCAACATGCCGTTTGCTCCAATTTCGCGGTCCAACAGTTTGATCGTGGCCGGCGCTACTCCAATCCCGCGCAAGGTGTCGTCCAGATCGACTTCCGTATAGGGCGTTGTCTCTGCCGTGGTAGCTACCTGGTCTTGTTTGCTGGATAAGCCGGCGCCGGACTTATGAAGATCATGCTCGAAGCTGTGCCGAAACTTCCACAAGATGCTGTGTTCTCCGTGTAGATCACAGGGCACACTATCAGCGTGTTCAAGCTTTCCTCGTTTTGATAAAGCGACACCGATCTGCCCGGCGCGAAGGCCAGCAATCTTCAGATCAGCGATCGCATCGCGGGCAGACTTCTCATTAAAAAACAACGCTGCCACCAGGTCCGCCGGCTTGGTAGTCGCCATTTGTCCTTGTTCATTCCACATACGTCACTCTCCTTGGAGGGTCTGAGGATGGCCAGACGAGAAACGATGGGGCGCCCAAACAGTCACTTTCTTGAATCGTCAACAAGCTCCTATGACACGAATATCTAGTTGTTGGATGCGTGCGGGGTAGGTTGGATGTCCAAGCCGGGTCTGTCTTCGTAACCGTTAAAGCCGTGCACAGCAGCGAATTTACCGCGCGGCTGAAGCCGTTGTTGTAATCGCACTCAGCGGAATAGCCAACGTTCCCGTAAGGCTGGAATTCAGATCGTAGATCCCGCCTCGCAGAGAAACGCCGTCCTCTGGGCCGTCGATCTGGAGATAAAGGTTAACCCCGTTTGCCTGGACGATGGCGTAGCGCGAGTCGTCCAGATTAAGGTTGACTTGCCTCAGGTTCCAATTAAGCGGATTGCCTGCGCGGTTGTAGACCATCAGCCCGGCTTCTACCCTGACATGGCGATGGCCGTCCGGACCCATCTCAAATTGCAAGCTGCGGGCGGGAATCATCAGGTCTACGGAATACCGGGTGAGCGCGCCTTTGAGGTTGGGATTGTCTCCACCTTGACCCGCATCCGTACTGGGCGGGGCACTGCTGCGCGTCACCCGCAGAGTCAGAGGAATCTGTGTCGACTCCGGCCGGCCGGGGCGCAGGAAGGGTGAGAGCAGGTCCTCTCCGGGCGCCGGCTTGGCGGCAGGCGCCTGGGTACTTTTGCCGTCGTCGGCATAGTAGCCGCGGCGGTAGTCAAGCTGGTATCCGGAGCGGTCTAACGCCACTTGAATCTTCCGATATTTCCCGTCAGTGGCGGGGTTGGTCGAGGTGTAAGTCAGGGTATAGAAATTCGATCCATGGCCGGCGACCCGGTCCATCGCATCGATCAAACCATTGGAGTTGTAGAAGGCCGTGCCCCCGGTCTGTTTTGCGATCTGATCCATGGCCGCGTGGTTGGCGTTTTGCCGTTGCGCCGGGCCCTGGGTTCCAGCTTGTTGCGACCGCGTCGTCAGGCGGGAGTCGGCGCCCGCACTGTAGAGCGAATCGACGGTGACGCCCTCGGCGCCCACGGGATAAATAGCCACCTGGGCTGAGGCGAGCAAAGCATCCGTCTTACGCACCTGGTCCTGATTGTCGCTTTGCGCGCCAAAGGGCTGTGCCCCGCCTGGGTCGGGGAGAATCGCCACGGGAAAGCCTCCCGAGAACCAGATGACATTTTTGCGGCCCGGAAACGCAGCGAGATAGTTGGCCAGTTGCTGCAGAGCGGCAAGGGTTACCTTTATGCGCACGTCGGTCCGGATCGAATTTTGCTCGGCGGCAAACTGCTGCACGGCCGCCGCCGCTTCAGGGGCGTACTCCATCATGGCGGCGGCCGTCTCCTGGGTAGAGGCGATTTCAGCCGTCGTTGTCAGTAAGGGCGAGGCCTGCGCCCGTGGCGCCTTCTTTCCCTGATTGAGAGCCGCCGCCAGCAGCGCAGGGTCGTCAGTAAAGCTTTGGATTAAATGCAGCTGCGTTCCGAGGGTAAAGATGGCGGTTCTGCGGCCCGGTTGCGGCTTCTTGAGATACTTGAGCACCTGCGCCTGCACTCGCCTCTGGTCATCGAGCGGGGTGTTGAGTGAATCAAGCACCATGGCGGTTACAGAATCTCCCAGCTTCACTCGCGGGACGTTGGTGAAGACGTTTGGTGGCAGATCGGGCGCGCTTGCCTCGGCAGGCTGCGCTCCACTGTGCTCCTCGAAGGAGTGGATGGTTTGCGGGTGTCCGTCTTCCGTAACCTGCAAATCCTGCTGGTGAAGACCGGTCAGAGGACGGTGGTTCTTTCCCGTGACCACGACGTCGAGAACGACAATGCGCGCAGTCATCTTGAACACCCGGCCGGTGTTCTTGTCAGGCTGGGCAGTCTGGCCGTGGAGCAGCGCGCAGACTAACAGAAGCACCAACGCCATGGCCTGGCAGGAGCGCTGAAGCACCGGAATCTCCCTTAGATTGCGTCCTTCGAAGCCTACAGAACTCTGCTAAGACTGACAAGCCTGGGCTCCCGGGCCGCCTAGGCGCGCAGGTAAGGCTTGAGATAGATGTCCAGGTGGCGGCTGATCTCTTCCGGGCTCATGGTCTTACGGCGTTGAGTATCGGCGCCCGGCGCCGGCGGCGCAACCCGCGTAGTGGTGCCAGGGCGAAACACACGGCGGGCAATCAAAACGTCCACATCACTTTGCGGAAACATGGAACTGGCCGCTTCTATGCGTCCGAATTGATCGAAGGCGTCGCGGAGCTTACCAGCGTGATACGAGTCATAAGCAGAAGCATAAAGATCAGCCAGGCTGACGAACGGGCAGTGGCCCACGAAGCCTCGTTCCATTTCAGTGATCATGGTGGTCACGCCCTTGCCGGAAAAACATTGCAGTTGGTTGTTGGTACGCGTTCTGATTTCCGTCACCCGTTCGAGCGGATCGCCCGCCTCATCCTTCACGTAGCGAAAGGTCGGAATGGTATCGAACATTTCGACAATCAAATCGATGCTGAAGTCGCCTCCGGTCTGGGCAAACAGGGGCAAGGAGGTCACCTTGCCGAGCCGCTGATAGAAAGGCAGCAATTGTGAAGCAGTGGTCGCGCCCGGCGGGGCGATACAGATGATGGCATCCGCGCCAAGCTTCTCCGCCTGCCGGGCGTAGCGTTCCGTTTCGTTGAAATCCGCGGTGCGGCTTTGCACTCCAATCACAATCGCCGTGGCGCCGCCCCGTGCGGCCGCAACAAGGGTCTCCGCTCCGTGCATCCTTTCTTCTTCGCTCAATGTTGTCCATCCGCTGGCTATCTGGGGCCATGCCAGGCCGTGCACACCGCCGCGCCTGCAGAATTGGACCTGGGCAGCGAGACCGTCGTAGTCCACCTGGTTCTGAGCGTTGACCGGAGTAAAGCCTATGGGGAAAACGCCTGCCAATCGCCTTGCCGCCGTCTGCGCGCCTGCGAACCGGGGAAGCGCCATCGCCGCGGCTCCTAACGACAGAGCGCCTATAAATTGCCTTCGATCCAATCCTGTCATCGCGGTCATCGTTCACCTTCGTGTTTCGCCAATGGGCGAAATTTACTTGAAGAAAATCAGCCTGGCCTTCGCCTCCACGGTGGATGCGTCCACTCCCGGGACAGACTCGAGGTCGGCCAGGCCGGTGAATTTTTGTGTGCTCCGCCGGGCAAGGATGGCTTGCGCTGTGGCTTCCGGCACATGGAGCACGATCTGCAATTCTTCCGCGTCTGCTGTGTTTACATCGATCGTGGTCATGGTCCGGTGGAGATAGTCCATGACGTCGGCGAACTGTTGGTCGGTGCCGGTAGCGCCGCGATCCATCATGGTCTGCACGGTGTCGTGCCAGGCGTTGTAGCTCATGGGAGTGTCCATCACAATTTGCAGATTGTGGCACCTGGCACAGACCGCCTTCACGGAACGGCTCTCCCGCGCCAGGTCGCGAGCCGAAGGCATGGCGTCGCTGCCCCGAGCCATAGAACCTGTTACAAGCATCAGCGCGCACGTCGCCAGGGTCAATTCCCTACAGGCCGCTTTCCTACTCATGTGCGGCTTGGGCACGGACTGTATTAACGCCAGTCAGCGTAATCGGCGCACTGCCCGGCATGGGCGTCACATGCGGACCGACCCCTAGTTGCTCCGCGGTCTGATAGTCGCCGAAGCCATTGGCAAACTGGTTCGAAACTCGCTGTGCGTGACCATTGTCAAAGGTGATGTCTAGCAGCTTTTCGCTGTACATGGTTCTTCCATATTCGTCCTTCATCTGCCCGACAATTTTGTGTGTCTTGACCTCGATGATGTCGCCGGAAGAGGCATAGGCATATTTCCCGTCGAGCCCGAAGGTCAGCCAGTAAGTGCCGGCTGGAGTGTCGATGGAGCCAATCTCCTTGGGATCACCGGTATTGGAAAAGATATGGATCTTTTTGAAGATACCGTCGGCAAGCCAGATCTCTTTTTCATCCGGGGTCAAGGCGATGCCGTGGCTGGGGCAGCCATGGGGCATATGTGGACGCGGGGTCGTGTTCCATTTCGACTTCCAGTCCACACTGGTGACTTCGACTGACTTGATGACTCGGCCGGCGGCCACGTCTGCAATCAAAAAGCCGAGGTAATTATTGTTGTTGGCGTAGACCCGGGTTGAATCTTTGTTGAGCACGAACACGCGCACGTTGTCAGGAAAGCGAATGGTCTTGATGACCTTGCGCGACTTCACATCGGAAATCGTCATGACCTTGTTGTTGGGGGACATGAAGGCCGTCTTGCCGTCCGCGCTCAGGTTCAGGTTGTGCGAGTTCGGACTCTCCGGTGCTTCCAGCTTGCCGATGAGCTTGCCGGTTCTGGCGTCGACTTCGTACCAATAATCCTGGAGGTCGCCGCCGACCACCACGACTTTACCATCCGGGGTCACCTGCGGACGCTCGCAACATTTGCCGTCAAGGGTCACCGACCAGACCATCTTGTCAGTGCCCATGTCGATCGCGCCCAACCGGCCGCGGGCGGCTACATAAATGAGGTTGGTGACCGGGCTTGCAGCCACTCCGGAAACTTGTTCGGGGCTCATGCTGGCGGCATATTCCCAGGTTGGAATGCGCTTTACGAAGCGGTAGTTGTCGTTGGCGTCGAGCACTACGATGCCCACGCCGTTCAGCCAGCCGGCTCGCTCCAGCGAACCCGGCACCACCACGTAGATCAGGTGCCGGCCCCGCGGACGGAAAGAGTCGTTCGGTTTTGCCGCCGTTTGCGCGGCGGCGGCGCTGGTTAGGCCGAAGAGGCCGGCGAGAACGAACAATACACCGCGGATTGAAACCATAACTGTTTTTGTCACCGTGATATTAGTGCAGGAGAGAGAAGCCGCCGAGCACTCCATAGATGACGGAAGCGCTGCCCACGATGATGCTGACCATCATGAAGGCGGGCAGATTGATGACTACCGAGATGGAGGCGAGCACGATCGCAATCTGTAGCCCGCCGCTGGCGATTTCGAGCATGTGATTGCGGTGCATTTCGTGGTCGCGCTCGTGCTCTTGTTGATGAGCCTTCTCGGAGAGCTGCTCCATGCCATCGGCGCCTGGTTCTGAACGCATACGCTCCGCATTGGCCCGGGCATCGGCAATGTGCTTCGCCGCCTCGGGACCGCTGGCCCCGGGTAGGCTTTCCAGCAGGTCTGCCTGGGCGCTTAAAATCGTCCTCCGGACGGACTTCGCCTGGTATTGCGCCCAGGTATCGCTGGCAGCAATGTGGTTGGTCAGATAACTCGATGAGGCATCCTTGGCTGCAAATTCCATGATGGCCAGGACAGCGGCCATGATACCGATGATGATGGCTGCCCGGGTGTGAGGCGTGCTGTGGCCATGTTCATGGGCGGCATGTTCCAGGTGTTCCTGCGCATGCTCGAATTGTTCGCTCATTGGCTCGATCTCCTAGGCTGCTGGCTATGACCGCTAATGATGGCACGAACGGGCAGGATGTTTCCATCTACTTTGTTTGCGTGGATCCATAGCCGGCGGGTTCGGGTGTTGTGCCGCGAATCTGTTCGATGAAAACCGGCACTTCCCTCTCGATCAAATCCGGACGATCCCCTTGTATGTAATGGCTGCTGCCTTTGGCAATGATTCTGCGGCTGCGGGTCGAAAGCAGCTTCAGATCTTCTTGCATCTGGTCCCATTCCTCTACCACTGGCACTGGTTGGCCCTGAGCAGCGGTATATGCCGGATCCTGGGAGAAGATCAAAATGGGCAAGGTACCGTAGGGGCCAGTATGCACCGTCTCCTCGCCGGACCGGTCGAGACTCTCGCGTTCACGGGCGATTGCTGCCGACCGGTCGTGGCACTGGTCCTCGGCCTGAAGCCTCGCGGCATGCGCACCAAATCCCGGGAAGGGGCGTGAGCACTCCCCGAGCAGTCGAGGAATGCCGGCAGCGATTGCAGCTTTCTTCAGCAGCGCGCCAAACTGGGATGGACTCGGGTCCGGATGTGCCTGAAATATCCGGTTGCGGTTCTGCAAGGGTGTGGATCCATCGACGAAGATCAATCCCACAACATTTTCCGGATACCGCGTCGCATAGTCTCGGATATAGATCCCGGAAATCGAGTGGCCCATGAGGACCACCGGGCCGGTGATGTGAGCCGCGGAAAGCAACCCATGCAGTTCAGCGGCGATATGGTCGGCATCGCGCGGAGGGGGCAGCTTATCGCTCCAACCGAAGCCAGCTCGATCGTAAGAGCAGACGCGCGTGGTCTTCGCGAGGGCCGGTTGCACGCCGCCCCAAATGAGCCCGTCGTCGCCCAGACCAGCATCGAGAATGATGGTCGGCGAGCCGCTCCCTCTGCAGTCGATGCGCATTGCATGCCCACCCACCAGGAGTATCTGCCCGGGCGGCGCATGGCGAAAGCGATAGACCGCGGCTGCGTTGAACCCGCTGCTGGCCGCTATCACCGCCGCTGCCACTGCCAGGAGCAAGAGGAAGACCCCTTCTGTGGCTTTGCGCCAACCGGGATATCGCTTCCTTCGCAGCGACAGAAGACGCCGAGTCGCAAGCCAGGCAATCCCGACCCCAACAAGCGTGAACAGGACCGGAATCGGGTACGCAGCCTTCATGGTCTTCCATGGTACCGGTCAGAAGAACTGGGCAAAGAAGCTCTGACGTGAATGAAGCTGGAACGCGATGAAGGGTACGCACTGCTTGATTGTCCAATCCCGTCTATTCGAGCCACGGCTCCAAACGAAGGGCACGGGTTTACCCGTGCCGAAAAACTTGGCGACCAGACGGCTTCAGCCACTGAGGCACGCTTCTCGCGGCGCTGAGAGCAAAAGCGTACCTCAGGCGCTAAAGCGCTCATGCGTCCGGCCCTATACGGCACGGGTAAACCCGTGCCCTTCGTGAGGGGCCGCGCCGCTCACAGACAGCAGCGGACAAGCTTTGGGAGGAAGCGCAAAGAGACCTCCTTCCCTGTGAACGCGCTCGATCTCGCAAAAAGACGGCCTACCAGGTTTTCTTGATGAGTGTGTCGAACCCGAAGCCACCATTTTGATCGCGGGTTGCGCTCACTGCCACCCTGGGTGAGATTTGATATTGGCCCTGGATGGTTTGGTTCTGCGTCGAGGCTACATTGCTTGAGAACGTTACGAACAGATTACCCGTGACGCGCTGCTGAATGGTGATATTGGCGCCCGCAGGCCCCTGGCTGGTTCCACCCGCCAATACAGGATTGATAGAAAGCTGCGAGATGCCCGCTACCTTCGAGACCCTGCTGGTTACCTGGCTGCTCACCTGTGAGGCGACCAACGACTCCGCCGCCTGATTCGCCGGAGTGGAGGGAGCGTTCGCACTTGCTTCCGTGGTCGTGCCAAATGCCAGAAGGTTGATGATATCGGCTGCAGGCAACGATGGGTCAGAGGAGTAGTTGGTACGCAACTGATCGATAGGCCCGTTGAATCGCATGAAGATGTTGTATTGCTGAATGGTGGTATTCAGAGCGAGGTTGACCACTGGTTGCGTTTCGGAAGGGTTTACAAATTCGATGGTTCCGCCGTTGAGGACGAATCGATCATTGTTAAGGATAATGTCGCCGCCGCTGAGGTTCACGCGGCCCAGGATGACCGGTTGTGCGGCCGTGCCGCGCACGCGCAGATTAGCCGAGCCATTGATGCTAAGCGTCCTGCTCACCAGGTTGATGTTGTTTTCAGAATTCACGCCCAGGTTCAGCTGGATATTCTGCGCCAGCCCCGGTGTTGGCGGGGGCGAAACACCGCCTGAGAATTGGTTGATAAAGCTGTTCAGATCAAAGGCCGGGGTAAACGAAAGATCGGCGAGATTGACCTGGCCGCCTAAAATCGCGTTGTCGGTGGTGCCGGCAAGCCTGAGATTGGCATTGACGGTCTCCCGCACTCCTTGCGGATACAGGACGCGCACTCCTTTGGCTGCCAACCCCAGGTCGAATTGAACGGCTGGGCGATACGCGACTCCGCCCTGGGCAGTCAACGTGCCACCGCCAACGGTGCCTTGGAACTTTGTGATGTTTAGCCGGTCCTTGGTAAGGGTCAGCACCCCATTCCCGTGTTGCAGGCCGACCGGCAAATCGCCATTGGCATAGTTGGCGTCCACGATCTCTATCTGGCCGCCCAAGCTGGGGCTGTTGGTGGCTCCACTCGAGTTGATGTTGAACTTCAACTCGCCCGAGCTTCGAATATCCGGCGCGAACACCTGCGCCAGGTGCAGATTCACTGTGCCCAAAAGGACCAGTGACATGGCTGCGGCATTGGTGGTCGACATGGATCCCTGAAACTGCAGATCTGTGTCGGTTCCCTTAAGACCTGAACGCTGCAGCGTGACTACGCTGTCTTTGTAATCCACCTTGATGGGCGAAGTCTCGGCTAACTGCACGGTGTTGCTGTAAGCCAGCTTCAGTGCCGGAATGGTCAGGTGGGCTTCCAACTGCCTGGTGTTCTTGAGCGGCCCGTGCAGGATGGCGTGGACCTCAGTTTGTCCGCTCAAGTTTGCCGCCTGGCCGGGCGCATACATGGCGAAGATGGGCTGCAGCGGGATGGCTTGGGTGTCGAGCGTCGCGTCGGCGGGGTAGTCTCCCGTAAGGTGAATCTTTGCGTTCGCCCGGATCGCCGTGCCCACCGCGGAGGACGTCAAATCCGCCGTCGCCAGATGATTGGCTACATTCATCCTCAGGTTTACCTGGGCGACCTTCTGGTTCTGAATATCGATTTGCGGGATTTGCAGTGTCGCGTCGAGTTGCGGATTGTCGAAAGTTCCTGCCCCTTGCGCCTGAATACTCACTACACCGCTGGCGGCGATGTTCTTCGCCTTGACCGCCTGCAATTGCTCCAAACGAATGCCAGAGGCAGTCAACTGTGCGTTGTAGCTCTTCTGCCGTGGCCGAATGCTCACCTTGCTCTGCACGTCTCCTGCGGGTAGCTGGACCCCAAGATCGCCGTGAACCTCATCGCCGGTGCCGGCAAAGTTCAACGTCGCCGATGTGACCGGCTGTTCGTATGCGGTGATGTGCGTTATAGAGACCTTTCCCTGTCCAACGGGACTTAGCTCAGTGCCATGCACTTTTACGTTCGCCGTTAGCGTTCCTGTCACGGGCGTCTGCTGCCCGGAAAGCTTCACCAAGTCCTGCACATCCAATTGCGAAGCATCAAGATCTACTTGTAACGGGCTGGCATCCGTGAAGGACCATTGGTGAAGGCCGGCACTTGCATCGAAGGTAATTTTCCCGTGAGAGGCCGGCTCCAGGTCCGCATGCTGCAGGCTGGCCATGGAGGGGGTTGCCTCTACATTGGTCTTCAGCACTCGCCATTCTGTCCCATTGAACTTGAAATCGGACGCGGTCAGCTGCCCTGCCAAATGAGGTGCGCTGGTCGAACCGCGCACCGTTCCTTGAAACAACGCTCTCCCCGCAAGGCCGAGCGGCTGCACGGGCTGTCCCGGGACTGCGGTGCGGAACACGTCCGCTACTGTTTCCAGTTCATTGAGGTTGTTGGATTGGAATTTCAGGTCCAGGCTCGAGCGCCGGCTAACCACGCCGTTCATGGTGAGCGTGCTCTGTGGTGTCCGGAGAAAGCTCTGCTTGAGCGCAAGCTCCTGGTTCCCGCCTGAATAGGTGCCATGGATTGCGCTCTCCAGTGGGATGACCTGCGCGTTGCCGGATACTTTCCCGTTGACGCTTGCATCCGCGTGCGCCACCACATCGTCAAAGGTCTTTCCCCATGCAGCATTTGCTTCCGCGTTCAACACGCCCCCCAAGGAAACACCCTTTGGCATCGCAGAGGACTTGAGAGCGCCGTTCACCGCAGCGAGCTGGATGCCGCGGAGTTGGGCATTGAATTTTGAGTGTGCATTGCCGCCGAGGTTGCTCATCTTGCCCGAGCTGGTGAGCTCCCCGCCCAGGAGGCTGGCGCGAAAATCTTTGAGCGTGGCGTCGCCGTTCTCAACGGTGTAGTGGGCAGCGATGTCCCGGATCTGCGAGCGAAGAGTGGATGTTTGCACCTCAAGCTGGTTGCTGGTTAAATCGCCGCGCACCAAAACCGTATCGAGGAAAGAGCGATTGGCAGCCTGCTGATAATGGATCGAACCGCTCGCGCGAAGCAGCCCAGCGGGCACGGACGGGTTCTGCAGGATTCTCTTGAATTGACTGCCGTCTAACGTGGCGACGTATTGCGCCTGCACCTGGGGCTTGCTGTAATCATTTACCGTCGCAGTGAGGACAAGCTGTGAGGTTTCACTGATCAACTTTGCGTTGGTTAAGTGGAAGGTAGTGGGCGTGGCGTCAAACTCCGCATCGAGATTGTGAGGGATCGTCCTGAATCCGCTGGCCTCGAGATGGCCATCCTCGTAACTCAGCTTTCCCGAGTACTTCTGCAGCAGGCTGTTGAAGCCGGCGCGGAAATCCAAGTTATGCAGGTCCGCGGAAAGCACGCTTTTACGATTGTTATAGTAGACCGCGCCGTGATCGAGCACCGCGTGGCGAATGCCCAAATCGAACAGGCTGGTATTGCTGCTGCCCGAACCGCTGCTTTTGATTACCGGAATGTTGGTCACACCGTGTGCGTCCGTGAACACCTTCACCACCGGGCTGTCGATTATGAAACTATCTAGATACCATTTTCTATGTAACACCGAGACAATGCGTACGCCGACTTCAGCATGAGCTACCTGGAGCAGCGGTGGATCCGGATAAGGATTGGCGCCATGGACAGTCAAGCCGTAAAGGTCCAGGCTGAGATTGGAGAGATGAAGGGCGAAATTTTGTAGTTGTACCTGTGCTCCGATACTTTCGCTGGCCTTCTTTTGCACGGTCCTGAGAAGGTAGTTGTGAAAACCGGCGCTATGCAGCACTGCCGTGATGGCAACGACGGCCAATACCATGAGGACGGAGAGACCCGTGAAGACCCATGCTGCGGCCTTCCACAGCCGCACGTGCGGGCCGGTAACCTTGTGTTGATGCGCTGTCGTGCTCATGTGACTACCCTCGGTTTTGTATCAGGGCACGACTTTAGTCGGGCCGTATGGTTCAGACTATGACGGGCTTTAGCCCCTGAGAGCCTGCCCTGAGCATGTCGAACGGGTACGTCTTTCCTGTCCCCCTCTCGAATTTCTCGGAACCTGGTGAAGCCGTTCCCCTTCGTCAATTTTTTTCCCTTCATACGCAGACGCCCCTAGCTAGAATGCCTGGCCTATGCTTACAAAATACTGGGTTGACTTCACTCCCGGAATTGGGTTGAGGTTATGTCCCAGATCGATGCGTACTGGGCCTACTGGTGTCGCATACCGCAAACCCAGGCCCACATTGTTCGTGTACAGCGACGTGAAATCGTGAAATCCGACCGTGGGAAACACGTTGCCCCCATCGTAGAAAACAACCAATCCCAAACCTTGCTTGATCGGCACCGGAATGCGAGCCTCGGAATTAATAATCAACTGTTCGTTTCCGCCGCTGGGCACCTGGATGTAACTGCAGTCGGTCGAAGACCCTGAGCTGCAAACCTGCACCTGCCGTTGAGGGCCCGCGCTATCGAGTGGAAACCCGCGCAGGGTATTGCCGCCACCGGTGAAGAAGGCTTGGCTCAAGGGCACACGGCTGTTGGCAAAGGGCTGCGCCAAGCCGATGCGGACACTGTTCGCCCACACAATGTTGTGAAAGACCTGCCGATAATACGCCGTCTGCTCGATCAACTTTGCGAAACTCACACTGGAGCCAAGCTTGGTTGTATTGAAATCAAGCTCCACTGACTGCAGCATGCCCTTGTGGGCGTCGAGAGGGTTGTCGCGGGTATCGCGGGTGAAGTTCGCAGCGATCGTCGACAGCCGTACATGCTGGTCCTGGGGCAATACCAGGTCTGGAATCAGGATGCGGGTCAGATCCGTCTGGCTGAAGCTGTACCGCATGAAGAAGACGTCGTGCTTCTTCTGGTCTATAAACCTTTGAAACTGAAGGCTGCCGTTTTCCACCTGCGAGGAGTAGACCGGATTCTCTTCATCTCGTTCAGCGAGAATCGACGTCGTTGCGCCCCATTTTGACCAGCGAAAACTCGGGTCGATGTAATAACCGGCGACTCGCTGATCCAGACGGCCGGCAAAGCCTGTCGCCGAGAGCGACTCACCCTTACCCCGCACGTTGTTGCGCGTGTATTGAAACGTTCCCCGCGGCCCATAGAAGGTCGTCTGGCTGGTGGTGAAATTAGACGGAAGTCCGACCGGCGGAAGATTCGGAAGCGCAACCGTGCCACTGGGAATGCTTCCCCCGCGGTTGATAATTTCAAAGCCGAAGCCGTAGGTGATGGTATTTTTCTTGGCCTCGTGGACCTTCACCAACACATCTTCTTTCGTTTGCGTGGTTATTTGCCGCCGGGGATCTACTTCCGCCCAGTCAAAGACGCCGGTGTGGTTATAGAGCTCACTTCCCGCGGTGAGCAGTCCCGTCGCCGTAAGCGGGTGATTGGGAACAATACTGGCTACATCCGTGTTGATCAGCCGCTGCTGGGTTCGTTGACGACCCAGGGTGATTACCTCCTGGGTAAAGACCTGTGGACCCTCGTAGATGTGATAGACCACGTTGACGTGATGGGGATCGCTCTTCGAGACAACGTTTGCCGTCTCACGGAAGTTCGCGGTCAGGTAACCTGCCTGCAGATAATGAGCGACGATATTGGCGCGGTCTGCTTCAACAAGTTTTTGCGAGTAGGGTTTGCCGGCAGCGAGTTTCAACCCGCCGGGGGCGAACTTAGGTTCGGGAAAAGTATCGGCGCCCTCGATCTTGAGAGAACTCACCATATCGCGAGTCCCCTCGACGACATGGAAAGCGACAGACAGGTTCCCATCATTCTTGCTCACGGAAGAAGTGACCTGCGCACTGCTGAACCCCTCCGATTTATAGAGGGCAAGGAGATTCTTGGTGCTCGCGCGAACCAATCGCTCGCTGTAGTTCCCGGGCGAGAACAGGTGCGACTTCTTTACCGTGATCAGGGGCATTAGGTCGCCGGTCTTAAGCTGCTTGTTGCCGGCGACGCTCACGTCGGTCACCTTGTGCTTCTTTCCTTTGCTGATGATGTAGGTGATAGTGTCCACCGAGCCTTGCTTGTGGAATTGTGAGTCTACGGTGACATCGAAAAACCCTTTGGCCTGAAAGTAAGAGATCAGTGCCTCGCGGCCCTCCTGCACCAACTCGGGATCGACACCTACTCCCTGGTAAACGGGGAGCAGCGACTTGCGCGTCCAACTCCAAAGGTGCGCTCCCTTGATCTCTACATGAATGGTGGGGCCCTCATGCACATCGAAATGGATGTCCGCGCGGTTGGTCTCCGCCGTGTAGGCTGCCCCGGCCAGTTTCACTTGTGCGGCGAGTCTGTCTTTCTTTTCCAGCTGCTTTTGTAAATACTGCTGAGCATTGTTAAGGGTCGCGCGGCGATAATTTTTCCCCGGCCGAATAGCTGCCCCTTTTATTCGCGCCTTGATTCCCTGGAGGCTCTTGCTCATGCGGGCAGCCTCTTCGGGCGTGGCATCGGCAATGGCCACGGTGCCGAATTTGGCGCGTCGATTAAGGCTTACGATGAAGCGCACATTGGCCAGATTGTGCTCCGTGTCGAGGTTAACCTGGGGACGTACCTCAGCCTCAAAGTATCCTTGCTGCTGAAAGAAACTCAGTAACGCATCGGCGTCTTTTTGGACATCTCCCGCGTTAAATGGGGCTTGTGGAGGATAATTCGCGACTTGCACCAGGCGCGAGTAGTTGAATCTCTCGGCACCGGGAAACTCAAAGATGCCAAACCAGACTGCGGGCTCTGCAATCAGCAGAACCCGTACTCCTGTCGCCTCGGGCTCGATTTGCAGCTGCACCTCCTCGAAGTTCCCGGCCTTTTTCAAAGCGGCGATGCTTTCATCCACCTTTTCTTTCGAGAATGGCTCTCCCGGGTGCTGTGGCAGCAGAGGTAGTAACTTGCTGGTATCGAGATTGGGACGCCCGGCGATTTCTATCGCGGTCACATTCTGGCCCTCGTAGGAAGACAGGACGGCCTGGCTTTGGGGCGCTGTCTTGGGCTGGTTCGAAGGCTTCTCGGTAGTTTGAGCCGCAAGACCACTCGAAAGGGATAGCAGGATGGCAAACCACAGGCTTCTTTTCCTTGTCCTGCCCCTGGATTGAGCCGTCATTCTGAAATGTCCCACGAACAGCTCAGTCCACACCATCTCCACGTGAGATGCAGAAAGGCGAAGATGCGTTTGATGCGCAAACTGGTACCGGCTTTGCCCTGGAAAGACATGGCAATCCAAATCAGGAAGCCGAAGGGGTAACGATTTCGGGCCTGGACGCTTCGGCTGCCGCCAGTTTCTTTTCGTGGACAGCGGCCTCGATTTCACTATTGATTTCCCCGCCTACCAGCAGCATCAGACCGCTCAGGTAGAACCAGGTGAGCAGGATGATCACCGTACCCAGCGAGCCGTAGGTTGCCGAATAATTGTTGAAGTAATGAACGTACATCCGGAGGCCCAGGGAAGCTAAGAGCCAACCCACCACACCCAGAGCGGATCCGGGGGTTAACCATCGCCATCGGCTCACCTTAACATCCGGTCCGAAGTAATAAATGATGGCGAACAGGAGGGAAAGAAATCCGGTTGCCACCAACCATCCGATGGTCGTGAGCGAGGCTGCAGCTAGTACGGCCATCAGGTGGTGATAAATGTGACGGCGCGCGAGCCGGGCCAGGAAGTCAGCCGCGAGCAGCGATGCCAGCATCAGGGTGATGACCACGGAGAGGACAAAGGTTATGCCGATTGCCGTTAATCTGGCCTTCCAATATGGCCGGCTCTCCTTCACCCGGTAAACCAGATTCAGGCTGTCTTGAATCGCGACGAACCCTACCGAAGCGGACCATAAGGCCGCCACCAGCCCGAAGGTCAGCTTGCCGCTGCTTGCCGCTGCCGTGGTTTGATTGAAGGCCTCGAGGACCGTGCCTAACGCGGAGGGCGGAGCCACAATGGAGAGATATTGAAGAAGATGTTCATAGATATGAAAGGCTGATCGAGCCGCGAGACCGAGTATGGAGCAGGCCGTGAATAGAGTGGGAAAGAGCGCGAAGAGAAAATAAAATCCTAACTCGGCGGAGCGCCCTAAAAGGTTGTCGTCAAAGATGGCGTTCCAGGTGTTTTTCGCGATGACTTTTGCCGGAACTCCTTCGAGATTCCATAGCGATTGAAGGGGGGAACGGGAGACGTAATTCCATACATACTGGCGGAAGGTGCGGGAGGGTTCGTGGGGGCTTCCTGGCTCAACGAGTTTAGGGGCTTTGGGCATGCTGTTCGCCATCGCGCGTATTCCTGTTGATCGTTGCACAACGAATGCTGGGCCCAGAGGCCGATCCGCGCGAAAATGTTTCGCGTGCTTAAAGAGATAGTAGGAGGCTGGTTTTCTGTTGCTCGGTGGTTCCAAGGGTGCGATACATCTTGTTCACGGCGCTTACAACTGTGGGCTAAGTATTCGCCTGGATTTAATTGGGCGTCCAAATTCCGTTTAAAGAGAATCCTGCGATTGTCCAGTCTGATTAGGTTTCGGCTTGCCGATGAGGTAGACGGGGGTGAGCCAGCGGCCTGGGGCGTAGCCCGCGATCCAGTCATAGCCGCGGAAGCCCGTCGTCAGGTGCAGCAGTTCCTGCGGTGTCCGGGTACGAAAGCAGGAGACCAGGCCGTCCCAAAAGACCACGAATGGGATCAGGGGAAGGAGATAGGTCAGCAGCAATCTTGACCAACGGAAAGGGCGCATGAGCGGCGTGAGCATCAAGGCGAAAAGGGGCATGAGGAACATGGTCGCGAAGGCCCGCGCCGTTCGGGAAGTGACCTCGGTCATCGCGAACCCTTCTCCGGCGCTAACCGCGTCTTCTAAGACCGCGCGCGCCAGGGTGTCGGGAAAATGATGAAAGGAGGAGAAGATGGTGCGGAAACCCCGAAGGGACCTGGGCACGCAAGCGGCATCGACGGGGAACCTTATGTTGGTAACGGTTGGGATCGGCGTTCAACCTGGCGGACAATTCCCCGCTGGGAAATTTGTCGGTCAGGACCACAGTCAGCGGCGCGTGATCGGCTAACGCTCGACGCCAGCTTCTGCTCAGCCACGGGCCGCCACCGCCAGAGCAAAGGTCAACTACTTGCCTGGCGTCGCATGCCGCGATGGCGCGGAAAATCTCCCCCTGGATGGGTCCATAGATATCCGCCCGGTTGGTAATGGCTTCCAGGTAGTCTGTGGCTCCGTGCCGGACGGCTTGCGGGCACCACGATTGATCCAGGAATTCGAATAAGTGAAGACGCCGCAACCCTCTAAGGCCGATCTCTCCACAAGGCCATCGCCCCGAGTAAACCCTCCTCGTTGGAGATGATCTTGATTTCGGGACCGTGCTTGAGAGTCACTTTCTTGGAGTTTCCGCCGCCGATGTATAACGTGTCCCAGTTGAAGGTTGCCGCGGTTTGCGCAATCGCGAGTTTGACCAGCTTATTCCAGCGCTTGACGCCGTACTTCAGCAGTCCGCGTTTGCCCAGATAATCTTCGTATGTTTTCTTGCGCCAGGGATGATGTCCCAGTTCCAGGCCTGGGCATAAGACACCTTCGAGTGAACAACGCCGAGCCCATGCCAGTGCCCAACGTGATCACCAGTTCGACGCCTTTGCCCTGAACGACCCCATACCCTTGCACTGCGCCATCGTTAGCCATCCGGACCGGCTTGCCCCAGCGCTTTTCCAGTACTTTCGCGAAGGGGAAACCAATCCATCCCGGATCAAGGTTAGCAGCCGTCAGGGTCCTGCCTTCCTTGATCACCCCAGGAAATCCCACCGAGACCCGGTCGAAGAGGGGGACACTGACTTTGAGCTCGTCCAGACCGGTGAGGATCGCGTCGGTCGTTGCCGGTTCGGGCGTAGGAACACGCAGGCGGTCGCTGATCGGCCGCCCCTCCGGGCTCAGGGCCTGCATTTTTAAGCCGGTGCCACCAATGTCAATCGCCAGCGTGATCGGACCTGCTGCACTGCCTGTGCGATTGATAACTGTATTCTGAGCCTTCCCTGCCATGAGCCTCCGCAGCCCCAACCACTGGTCATTCTACTAGTTACATGGGTGGAAGGAGCCGGGAGGTGCCCTCCTACTTACTTCGCCAGGACACTTTTTTCGCGTTTCGGCGGCTTGAGTGCCGGTTCCTCCTTCTTGGGTATCCGGAAACCAGCTTCTTCAGCCTGCTCGAAGGCGTCCTGCAGCTTCTGCTCGAAGATCTTGGTCGATGGGGTGGCAGCGTTAGCAGGCCGGCGGGTCTTTTTGTTAGCGGCCGGTTCTGGCTCAGCGGAAGCGGCGCGCCGTAGCAGGCCCGGCAACTGTGTCCACCAGAGGATTTGCTGGTGCAGTTCCTTGTTGAAGTACCACTCCCCTGCCGATTCGTTCACCTGCAGCAGCCAACGTGCATCGGGGTCTTCCCAGACCGCGCGTGGAAGGCCCGCGAAGGCTTCCTCGGCGACGCCCTTGACCGGTTTGGCAGAGGCCAGCGTCTGGCACAAGAAGGCCAGCCTGATGCGAGCAGCAGCGCGCCAGCCATCCTCTGTGATTTCATCGCCCACGGAGAACGCTCGGGCAAACGCGCGGCGCAGCCGCAGGCGATCGAAGAGATCGAGGGCTGTGGCCGCACTGTCTTTCGCCCCTGTTGCCTCTGCCGTGCCCGCGAGAACGGCGTACCCGAAGGCCGGACCCCAGATCACGCTTGGGTGCAGTGGCGGATCGCCGCTGGGCAACACCATCTTCGCCTCGTGCGGCCAAGGCTCGGAAAATTCGCCTTCGATGGCCGGCAGCCCTAGCACGGCGTGGTATTGACGGCAGATCGACAGCCAGATTTCCTTGTCGTCGGGAGCGACCGTAGAGCCGGTCTTGCGGGCGTAGATGGAGAATGCTTCCGTAGCGAAGCGCAAGCTGAGGGCTTCCACACGCTGCATGAGCTGGGCTGCCGGCGTGGATTCCGTGTCCTCCTGACCGCACGCGGGTAGAGGGCCGGAAAGCTCGGCCAACTCAGTCACCAGATCCGGATGCAGCAGGGCGACTAAGGAATCATGCAAAGGCGCCACTTCAAGAGCTTGCAGCGCGTCATCCAGGTTAGGCACACCGCGGCCGTTCAGTGAATCGCACAGCAGGTCCCAACGGTAGTTCTCGTCAGGCCGTAATTCGCGCCAGTCGAGGAAGACGTGGCAGTTGTATGCGTGGAGTTCGAGAGAGTAACCCTGGGAAACGATCTTCGACGCTCGCTCCAGATGCTCCAGCCCGGTAGAGTTGTCGCGGAAAGCAAGGAACAGATTGCCATCGTTGGGCAGGCCGAACGCGCCGCCTAACGTTTGCTGGCGCAGATGGCCGGCTCGCCTTATCGGCATAGCTCGCAGAAACGTGGATCGTCCCGTAGGTACTGGCGAATCGATTGTGGTAGACGACCAGTGCCCGGTGTTCGCCGCGCCGGTTGGAGTAGGCGAACACATTCTCATCTACCGAACCATCGGGCCGGTAGAAATCGTACAGCAGAAAATTCTCGCTCTCGGCAAACAACCAGCGCTTATGAAGCAGGGGTGCGATCTCCCGCTCATGGCGCGCCACCAGGCCCCGATCCGGGTCTTCCTGGTAACGGGCGCGGCGGAACTCCATTCCGTACTTTTCGGTAAAGCCCTCGATTTGCCCGTGCCCAAACATGGGCAAGCCGGGGAGCGTAGACATCATGCTCGCTACACCGAAATTCTTGTCGCCATTCCCAAATTGATCAATGGCCGTGCGTTCATCGGGATTGCTCATGAAGTTCACGTAACGCTTGAGGATGTCCGGATCAAACTCAATGGTGTTCTTGATCACGCTGCGGTATTTCGCGTTCTCCTCATCGCGCATCATGTTCATGAAGGCGCTGTTGTACACCCGGTGCATGCCCAGGGTGCGAACGAAATAACCTTCCATGAGCCAGAAGGCCTCGGCCAGCAGCAGGGTTCCGGGAACCTCGCGGGCGACCCGATCCACCACCTCGCGCCAGAATTCTTCCGGCATGGCTCGATCGAAGTCTGCCTTGCTCATGCTGTACTCGGCGCGCGACGGGATGGCTCCGCCGGTCCCGGGGATGGGAAACCACAAGCGCTGGAAGTGGCGCTTGGCGAGGGTCATCGCAGCGTCGAAACGAATGATGGGAAAGAGCCGGGCCACGTGCAGGATGGTCTGGATAACCTGTTCGCGCGTCGCCGGATTCAGGTAGTCGAGCTGGGCGGTATCGTTCCAGGGAAAGCTGGTGCCGTCGTTGCCGTGATAAACGTAACGGGTTTCGCCCGTCCACTTGTCGCGGCGGCGGAAGACCACGGCCGCATCGCGTTTGTTCGTAGTAGTGGTCGTCAATCTTGATCTCTACCCTTCCATCGCGAGAGAGGTCCGGGCCGTCAAATCGATAGGCGGGATAAGGGCTGTCCGGGCGGGACATGAACCACTCCGGGTGCTCGATCACCCAGCTGGAATCAATGCCCATGTGGTTGGGGACCATATCGCTGGCCAGACGGACCTTATGGGCGAACGCCCGGTCGCGTAGATTGCGGTAGGCCGGTTCGCCGCCCAGATCGTGCGCGATGCTGTAGTCATACAGCGAGTAGGCGGAGGCTACCGCGTCCTGGTTGCCGCACAGTTGCTTGATGGTCTGCGAGGCCGAGCTTCGCTCCCACACGCCGATAAGCCAGAGAGAATTGATACCGTGCTCGGCCAAGCGGCGCAATTCTTCGTCGGGAATCTGGTCTAAACGGTGAATATGGCGGCCGTACTGACGCGAGAGCTGCTCCAGCCACACGTAGGTGCTCTTGGCGATGAGCACCGTGGTCGGCATCCATTCCTGGTCCGGGCTGAAGCGCTCTGTCTCCTGCGTGGCTTCGGTGTACGAGGGTACTTCCCCGCGCTTGTCTGGTGAATCCCAGGCGAAATTTCGCCGGCGTCCGGTGTTGAGTTCGGAGGGATGAAAGCGCATCCATATGGCGACTTCTTCTTCTTTGAGAACATCGATGGCCATCAGGAGCCGCTTCAATGAGTCGCCGATCAGATCCGCCCAGTGCTCGACGATGTAAGCGATCTGGCCGCCGAGCGAGTCTGGCGAAGCCAGTGCCGGCGCGCGCAGCATGTCAATCAGGTTTTGATTTTTGGGTCCGAGCGGCGGGCGAGTGCTAAAAAAGTCACGCAGCCCCACGGTGATCTGCTGATAGCGGGTTACCGCGGCGAGCGATTGATCGGTAAACAACTCAGAGAAGGGTTTGAAGGCAGGGTTGGCGTTGGCCAACCACAGGAACATCATCTCCTCGAAGGCCACGGCCCGGTGAGGGATGCCGTCAGTCTGGCCGGCCAGCCAGGCAGCGGGTGTCGTTTCCCCGCGATATACATCCACGGTCGGAAACTGCTCCACAAAGGCCAGGATGGTCTTATCCAATTCTTCTTTGCCGATGCGCGCGTCAAACCACCCCAGCGCGTCGGCCATCACTTTGGGATCAAGGCGGCGGCGATAGTAATCCACCAGGATGTGGCTCATCTCGTCGATCAGACCCATGGCGTAGAGCGCGCCAGGGTTGATCGTCTGGGCCGGATCTTTTTCTGCATTCCGCCGCTCGTTCATGCGGAATGCGAATTCACGGCTGGCGCCTAAATTGGCGAAAACTACATTGCCGCTGAAAGCAAAAAGCGTCTGGTCAAATTCATAACGGTCGCGCGCTTCACGGGAAACATGAAATTCCATTGGTACCCTTCCGTACTACTTCTAGTGGGCAGCTTCTCTGTTCGATGCGGAATTTCGCCGCGGCAGGTACCTAAACTACCGCAAACCGTGCCCTGGAAGACCATAAGCCAAGGGCAGGATGGGAAATGAAGAAAATTTCTTCACCATCGACAGTTTGGAAGCCATCGTGCAAGTTGGCCGGGTTGTACCGCGCGATGGTGCCAGCCAGATCGGCATAACCGAATCCTACGCCTTCTGTCTCTTCCCGGCTGAGGCCGCCAGGACAATAAGTAATGTGGAACCGGCCTTCTGAGGAGCTGTGGATCAGATGGGCGGCGGTGCTGAGCTCTGCTGCCAGGTCAGGGTTATTTTTCACCTTTTCGAGGGTAGCCGGCGTGCCGTAGTAGCCGAACCTGCGAATCATGCGGTCGATAGTGGGGTCTTCGCCAAACTGCTTTACTCCCGGAGCCAGCACGATCAGCTCGGCCCCATCGGCCAGGGCCATGCGGGTGCGGTAAATGGCCTTGTTCCCCAGCCAGGTGCTGTGAAACTCCTCCGGGTCGAGATAGACCACGGCTTTGTGGATGGGCCGATCGAGAAGCTGGATGTTGACCTGCACGCTGAGTTCGGAGGCCAGGCGGAAGCATTCGACGTCGTCGCCAATAAAGAGGCCTCGCACCACCACCTCGCCGGCCGGATCGGTCCCGACGACTGTCAATACATAGATGATGGGGAATGTTCTTGAGAAATTCATCGCTGGCCCGGTTCAGGACCCGCCTTACCGGATTATCCGCCCGCCCCATGATGCGCTCCATGCCCACCACGGCGCCCAGGTAGTGGCTGCGATGGATGCTCATCGGGCCGGCTGTCCCCACCAGGATGTTCTTGTTGTAATTGGCCATCCCGATGACCTCATGCGGCACCACCTGGCCAATCGAGAGCACCAGGTCGAAGCCGCCCTCGGGGATCATGCGGTTCACTTGCGCCGGCCAGGTGTAGTCAAGCAGGCCGTCCGATTGCTCCTGGATAAAGGTTGCCGGCAGCTCGCCCAGTGTGACCACATCCGTACGCCAGTTGTGGATCGCGAAGAGCGAGTGCGGGATGTCGCCGAACATCCAGGTAAGCGCCGCCGGCGGCATTGCCGCATGCGTTCCCAGCGCGGGCAGAACGCAGGCCAGACCGATCGCCATAGTACTCATAGGCGTATTGGGTCAGCGGGCCGGCCTGAGAATAGAAGCGGCTGCCATCGGGGGGCACAGCCAGGACTTTCTTTCTGGGCCCCAGCCGGTCCAGGGCCTGGCAAAGCGCGTCGCGAAGGAACGGGAGGGAAAGCGTCAGCGTCCTTACTTCCCTGCTGGAAATACATGCTCATAGACGGTATGCCTTGCGCGCCAGGTCATACGCCAACGCATGCGCTACCTCGGTCGCTTCTTCTTCGTCGAGTTGATGTTCTGCCACCAGTCTCGCCAGGAAGGCGCAGTCCACGCGGCGAGCGACATCGTGGCGCGCGGGTATGGAGAGAAAGGCGCGGGTGTCGTCGTTGAATCCGACAGTGTTGTAGAAACCTGCGGTTTCGGTGGTCAGCTCGCGGAAGCGCATCATGCCTTCCGGGCTGTCGAAGAACCACCAGGGCGGCCCCAGGCGGAGACAAGGGTAATGGCCTGCCAGCGGCGCCAGTTCGCGGCCGTATGCGGATTCATCCAGGGTAAAGAGGATAAGAGTGAACGAGGGGTTGTTTCCGAAGCGATCCAGCAGCGGCTGCAAAGCGTGAACGTAATCGGTTGGCATGGGAATATCGGCCCCGACGTCGCGGCCGAACTTCTTAAATATTTCGCGATTGTGATTGCGGCGGCTGCCGGGATGGAGCTGCATTACGAAGCCGTCTTCGAGGCTCATGCGGGCCATTTCCGTCAGCATTTGGGCGCGGAAGAGTTCCTGTTCGGCTGCGTCGGCAGTGCCCGCGATGACGCGATCGAAGAGTGCGACGGCGGCGCTCGGTGAAAGGTCGGCGGTGCGGGCGGTGGGGTGACCGTGGTCGGTCGCTGTGCAACCTAGTTTCTTGAATCGGTCGCGGGCGCGGCGAAGCGCCAGCAGGTAGCCTTGCCATTTGCTGCAATCCTCGCCGTGCATTTCTCCCAGCCGCTGCACATTCTGGCGAAAACCATCGAATTCCGGATCCACGACTGAATCGGGCCGGAATGTGGGCAGTATGCGGGCCTTCCATCCGGAATCGCGGATCGCCTGGTGGTAAGTCAACGGATCCAGCGGAGGGTTGGTGGTCGTCAGAACCTCCATGTTGAACTGCTCATAGAGTGCGCGTGGTCGAAAAGCCGGGGTGGCCAGCTTGGCGCTGATGGTGTCGTAATAGGCGTTAGCGTTGCTCGCGCTCAGCCGCTCTTCGAGACCAAACAATTTTTCAAAAGCGAAGTCCAACCACAGCCGCGTGGGGGTGCCGCGAAAGAGATAGTAGTTTTCAGCAAAGCGCATCCATATTTGGCGTGCCTCATCGGCGTTCAATTCCTTTTTGCCGATGCCCAGATCTTCCATCGCGACGCCCTGGCTGTAGAGCATGCGAAAAACGTAGTGATCGGGAATGATGAAGAGGCTGGTGGGATCAGGGAACGGCTGATTCTCTGCAAACCAACGCGCATCGGTGTGCCCGTGTGGGCTGATGATGGGAAGGTCGCGCACGGTTTCGTACAGTCTGCGGGCGATGGATCGAATGGTGGGTTCGGATGGGAAAAGACGGTCCTGATGAAGAATGCTCACGGGATCTATTTTCACCCGTGAAACGATTTCTGCACAGGGGGCTGTCTCCTACCAGAGTCTATGATTCCGGACGGGTGCCCCTCAAGGTTCGCCCCAGCGTAGCCAGGTTTGCTGACGAGCTTTCTGGCGTTGGTGAGCTTCATGCGGCTTTCCTTAATGAAAAGCCGCACACGCGGGTGTTGGTGGTGCCCGTGCAGGAAATCCGGACCCATGGGGCCGAAAACGATGTTTCTCCAATGCCTTCACTCCATGCGCCAGGGCTCTTGCTTCAACAGCGTTTGCCCGCAGAACAGAAGAGTTGGAAGGGCTGCGCTCCAAAAGCCATAACTTAACGGGGTTGTCTTTTCTTCAAAGCTCCCACAAAATCGTCATCCTGAGCGAAGCGCCTCACAGATTGATTGCGTGACAGACTGCTTGGGCGCGGAGTCGAAGGACCTCGGCTGTGCTTAATCACGCATGCTGCTCGGAGCTTTTCAACCACCGGGCCCGCCACGAACCAAGAGCTTGCTGGCATCTTGCTATGTGGGAAGCCAGGGAAAACCACTCAAAGGTTGGCGGCGCGCAAAAAAGAAGCTCAACAGCATTCGCAGATCAATCCCGAGTTCAAAGACTTTGCACTGACCTGGGGGGCGGAAGATGATTGCAGTGCATGAAAAGATGTACCCGTGACCATAATGTGCGTATCACAGCGGATCCTGTGGTCGGGCTTCGGTGGTCGAGAAGCTTCAACCAGCATGCGTGATTAAGCACCGCCGAGGTCCTTCGACTCCGCGCCCAAGCAGTCTGTCAGGCGATCAATCTGTGAGGCGCTTCGCTCAGGATGACGATTTTGTGGGAGCTTTGAAGAAAAAACATCCCAATTAAACATCCCAACGAGTTAGGGCTTATGGGGCAGCGCCCCATAAGTCCTAACTTAAGACGGAACTTCCTTGCGATTCGCCCGTGATCCACCCGCAATCGCGATCACTTCTCATAAGCCGGACTCTCGGTACTGATCAGGGCTGGATGAGGAACTCAGCGATTTTGCAAAAACTGTGCGCCGGCAATCGCCGGACTGCGGCAAGTTACTCAAACGTTTTCAAGGAATTCCTCCGAAACTCCACGACACCCGATGCTGCATTACTTTCGTATTGGCGACCATCCTCCCTGAACCCGAGAATTCCCCAGCTTCGCACATTCGGAGTGTTGAGCAGGTCTTCTAATTTTTACGCTTCTCCGGCTTCGGTATGAAGTATCCGCGTCGCGTCTGAACGGTCGTCCCCTCTCGATCAACCTCTACTTTAAGGCGATGAAAGCTACCGTTTGCTTTCACGCCCTCGACAGGAAGTTCGAGCATGTAGACGACTTCTGGTGCTTGCGTGATGGCCTTGAACCCTGCATCAAGGTTGTTGTTATTGTGAAAGAAAGTTCCGCCTGTTCCGTCGGCGAGTTCTCCCATCGCCTGCTCCTCGATACTCGAGGAATTTTGACGGTACTCCTGGACCTTTGCTGGATTTCTTCCTTGCAGGTCCTCGCTGGCGGTAAGGGAGGTGGTGTATAGCCCGCGTGCATCAATTGCGTTGATAGTCACATTCGATCGCGCTGCGAGATCCAGCAACTGCGACTCCGCGTATCGCGCCTTTTCCTCGATCGGAAGGAATCCATCCGAAACCAGGAGAAGTGAGTGCTGTCCCGGCAGCTTGGCCATCCTCCGCACTATCTCGCTGAGGATTGCATAGGTTTCCAAAATATCCTGCCCGCCAAGAGTCAATGCATTTCTCGCTGCGGAATCAGCGAGCCTCTCGGCTACATCCTGAGGGGTTTGAGGGTTGCAAACATGCATGACTTGGCTTACCAGATCCGCCAGTGCTTCACGGTTATGCTTGTTTTCGATCTGATCCGCCTGGTAATAGCCAACCTTAGGACAGTCGGCTGCACCGGTTCGGTTAGTACCTTCCGGCCGTACGCTTACGATCGCATCCTGCAACTTAGCGCGGTCGCGCGTCAGGCCGCTGTTGATCTTTCCCGACGTCGAGACCACTGCTGCAACATCCGAGCCGCTCAATACCCCGTCCAAAGCTTTCAAAGCCGCCTGCCGCACATACGTCGTGTCTTCGTAGGTCAGGTGCAAGTCGTCGAACAGCATCACAGTGACGCGCTCTGGCAGCATGGTCGATTGTGTTGCTTCGTTAGCCGTTACTTGCGGCTTGCCGCCAACTTCGGAGCCGGTTGCGGACTGGCTTCCGCTCGAACCACGTTCCTCCAGGTTGAATGCAGAGATCGATCGGATCTTGCCGTCGTCCAGCACGCGAAAGTCTTCTTTCTTCAGACCTGCAACCGTGCGGCCCTGCTTGTCGCGCACCACCACCGGCAACAATACCCGGTTAACATTGACGTCGATCGGAGGAGCACTGTACTGCGGTTCGGTCTTCGACAACGAAGTCACGGGCGAGGGCGAAATTGATCCTGGTTGGCTGGGGGTTACAGTTGCCGGGACTGATGCAGCGAGAGGCGGGGTTGCCGCTTGTGGCCGTTGGGGCATGGAGCCGGCTTCTTCACCTGCCGCAATTTGTCCCGGATTCTCTGCCTTCGCAGCCGGAACAGTCGCGAGGGCGCCTGAGGGCGCCGTGACGGATGGGGTTGCCGCCTGCTGCGGCAGAGATCGGTTAGAAGCGGTTTCTAGAGGCGACTTCTCACCGGCGGCAGGTGAAGCCTGGACATTAGGTGCGTTTCCGTAATCGATGGCGCCGACAGGACTGCTGCCGCAGACTGCTCGGTGAGAATTCGCGACGTAGAAGCGAACATGTGGTAGTCGGTAAACAGGATCTCATTTAGCCACTCGGTAGCAGCGCCTTTAAGATTTGCATTGACGGTGGCCGGCGCAGACGCGAGTGCCAGACTTCGCACCGGGCATATCACCGTTTTGTTTGCAATTTGAACCGGGCCATAGTCCACGAGAATCGCAACGCGTTGCAATGGCCGAATCCCCTTTCAAATCGGCTACTAGCGTCACACGAACGATTGTCCTCGTAGCTGGATCGACCCACAAAGATCCTTTATAGCCCGGTTTGTTGTGAACCATTGCCGTCGTGATCGTTGCAGCCGTCCCCCCGGCGGAAGCCCACCGGCTTGAACCGGTGTTGTGCTTTTGTTCAACGGGAGTATTGATCTCATAGTGCGATGCTGTCTTGGGAACCTCATAGTGAAACACGGCCACTACACCCGCGGCAGTGTTTTCCCAGTGACTCCATACGGTCTTTCCTTCACCGGAATCACTCAGAATGATCAGGAGTGCGGATCCAAACTCGCCCCAGGTCGTAAGTCCAACCTGGGCTGGCGAGGAAGCAGACCCGGTGCGTGTCAATGGACTCTCTTTCTCGTTCCGAACGGAAATCTCTGCTTTCGAAGAGCCGATCGAGTGCAGCCCGATGCGCTGGGGATACGCTCCTTTCGTCACTTCCTGGGGACTGTCGTCGAAGCTGAAGGTGGTTCGCGTGGCGAGCAGGTTGGGCAGATTTGGTAGTGTGTCGACCGCAAACCTTTTGGCAGCCTCCAACAAATGCTGTTGCGTGGCGGCGTCGGGTGCGGGCGTGGCTGGCAATTCGTTCGCAGGCGGATCGAGAAAAGACGACCTATCTGCCAGCAGCAGCAGTGCCATTGCTGGTTGGGAGCCGCCCGCGAATTGTTTGCTCAATTGCGCCCAGCGCTAAATCGGTAAGCCGCTCTGAGAGTTCCACGTCACTGATTTTTCGCGCGATTTCAATATCGGACTTGTGCGCGGCCGTCTCCGTGCCCAGCATTTGCCCGAGCTGCGCAACCGTCATTCGCTTTGCTGCCCATGATGGGACTGCCACTATGGACAGCAACGCCGCAATCAGGATCCACCGCACACCACAACCCCATTCCCCCACTGCGCCGCGCTTGAGTGGACGAAATCTGCAATCAAGAAAGAATACGCTCAATCCCATTGAGGTCGCTGTTCTGTCGACTCCGGAGTGCGGATTGTTGGCGAGGGACGTCCGTTCCGGCTCGGCTCTACAGATTTAGACGGTCAGGTTTTCATCAGGTTTCGCGAGGAGCGCAGAAGCTCTAGTTGTCCAAATTCCGTCCAGCCACAGAGTTCACCGATCACATGAGAGCAGCCACTGTGACCATTGCCAGCGTTGGGTGTGCGTAACCATCCACGCTTCTCACACAAATCCCTAAGCCCTCGACGATCTCAGCTTCGCATCTGTCAGACGGTCCGAACAGCCGACCGCAGTTGTTCATGAAACCATATGTGAGCAGGTTCATTGGTGAGTCGCGGATGCCATGCCATGAAGCACGAATGGGAGATTCAGGACAGGAGATTCAGGACAGACGAAGCTACCCCACACATCTTCAAAAGCGTCCGGAGTTCCGGGGTTATTTCGTCCGTCCTGAATCTCCCCACTTAACTTCATTCACTCAGCTTCGCCCTACAGGCATTATGGCCATTCCATTTCCAGTGCATAGATTTCCTGCGCGCCGATATCGCGAGCGACCATGGGTGAATCGTCGGGACCAAGTCCAACCCAGCCGCACCCCTCGGACATGCCGCTGACACGCCATATTTTCCTCGAATCCGCTATCTGCTCGGTCTTTCGGTCGCTCATTCGAAGACGGATGATGGGGCAATTGCCCTTCGCCGGGAAAGTCTCAAAATAGAGATATTTCCCGTCGTGCGACCAACTCTCGAAGGCCATCATAGACCCGAACCCTTCTGTCCACTTCTGACTGGCAAAGTCAAAGATCATCAGCGTGTCGGCAGCAGCTGTTATGGCCGCAATGAACCTTCCATCAGGCGACCAGTGGGGGGAAAAGAGTCCACTGGAACCGGGCAAGGTGGAAACCTGCCTCGTTCCCAGGTCGATGATCGAAATCGACACCTTTGGGACCTCATCGGTAGCGAAGACCAGCGACCTTCCGTCCGGCGACCAGTTCGCGTCCATCTGGCCCCGCGTGCTGGGCAGTAAGTGCTGCGGAGTGCCGCCTTCGCTCGGCATGAGGTAGATATTCCAATTTTGTGCTGGAAGATGGCCGTTGAAGGCGATCTGTTTCCCATCAGGCGACCAGCGGGGCAAAAAGGCCTCTAACGGCGGAAAAGTGAGCTGAAGGCGCTCACTGCCATCCGCCTTGCTACGCCATAGCATGCCGTCTGGATAGGAAGTGTACGCAACCCACTGCCCATCAGGGGAAAATGCCACGCCCTGAGCCGAGATTCCGCCCAGGAACGGTATGAACTCGCCGCTGCGCGAATCGTAGCGTTCGACTTCGGCTCGGCGCGAACTCCCGATGGCGTAAATCTCCTTGCCATCCTTGCTGGGCAAAGGATACTGAAAGTCCAGGGGGCCTGAAGTCAGCTGGGCGGGCTTTTCAAATCGCTTCTGCCAGTGGAAACCTTTCCCATCCGGCAACGCCCAGAGATCAAGCTTGCCATCCAACCAGTTCTCGAAGATGAAGAACCTGCCGTCTGCCGACCATTCACCGTACCGTCCCTCCAGCAGTTTTTGAAGGCCGGTCCCCTTCGGCGAGGCTTCCATGATGTCCATCCCATCATGCAGGTAATCAAATTCGGTGAACCTTAGCGCGTTCGCGTCCGGCGAAAACCGAAGGGCACGGGGAGTGCCGTCAACCGTGAAGAGTTTTCGAGAGGAGGAACCATCTCGACTTACTGAGTAGACGTCATGCTCTGTGCCGTACAGGATGCTGGTTCCGTCGACACCAAACGCTGCGTCCTGGCCGAGGACCGTTCCGACGCGACGCGGCGAACCTCCCGAGACTGGCTGTATCCAAAGAGAACTGCTTTCCCCCACTTGGCCACTTGCTACCAAAAGCTCGGTTCCGTCTTTTGATATATCCCACACGGAAGGTTGCTTGATCGGCACAGAGAGGGGAATCGCCTCTCCACCCTTGACCGCCGCCTGGACGATGAGACTGCCGGCACCAGGCAACGGCTCATTGAAATAGATTCGCAAACCGTCAGTTGCCATCGGGCCGACTTTAGGATGGCCGTCGTTGGTCAGTTGCCTGAACCGAAGGACTCTCGGCGCGCCCGAAGACCGGAAGACCGTCTTCCAGAGGGCCGACAAGCCCACCACGACTACCACTATCCCAAGGATTGCGGCCCCATAATGTAGAGCTCTTCGCCTGGACTTTATTGGTAGTGCCGGAGAAACCTGCTCGGCGAGTTGGTCTGAGGAAGTAACTTCGCCATTTACGGGCGCTATAAAGCGATACCCCCGCCGAGGCAGCGTCTCAACAAAGCGCGGACTTTCCGCCGAGTCCCCCAGCACTTCCCGAATCTTGTTAATGGCAGTATTCAGATTGCGATCGAAATCGACAAAAGTGTCCGGCCAAAGCCGCTTCTGCAATTCCTCCCGTGTCACCACCTCGCCCGGACGCACCAGCAGAATGTTCAGAACCTGAAACGGCTGCCCCCCGAACTTCTGCCTCACCCCAGCCTTTCGCAATTCTCCGCTTCGAGGGTCGACTTCGAAATCTCCAAACCGGATAAGTCGAAGTTGGGGCTCTGTCTCTGGCATCGCTAGGGTGCCCTCGCGATCTGTTTGCGGTACCGATCACATCTGCCGGCTACAGGAGAACTTCGTAACCGCCAGAAAAGCAATCGGTTACGCAATGACATTCTTTCGACCTTTTATCGACCCGCATCTTACTCGCAATCGATTGAGGTAGCAACGCGCCCTAATTGTTGTTCCCGTCAGAATCAACCAGAAAGGCCCGTTCGATTTCATGGTCGATACGCTGCTGTGTCTGATCGATCACAGCGTCTTTAGAAACGCGATCAATGCCTTGCGGTCCTCTTCGGAGAGATCCAGTCCGAATTTGTGGCCCTTTACGGCAAATGTCTTGACGCCATACGGTTTGAAACCAGTGGGCACGTAGTCGTCACGCACTCGCTGCGGGTCAAACCAATCTTCCAGGGTTGAGCACCACCCGCTGTGGCCAAACATGCTGCGATACCAGACTCCCTTGAGCGACGGAACCTTGTAGTATCCCGTCCCTCTTCTAGTCTCCAGAGTCAATGCAGTATCGGTACCGACACTGATCGGCAGAATGTCATACTTCGCCGCGTGACCGGCCGGAATCTCGAATCCATCGGCTGGTGTCAGTTTGTTGTTGGTATAGAGAGGTGGTGTGTGGCACATCGCGCAACCTTCTCTTTGAAAGATTTTTTGGCCTCGTGCCGCCATTGTGTCGAACTTGTTGGGGTTGGCTGGCGGCTCGAGAGAGTACACATAAAGCGCTAACGCATACAGTTGTTCATCGCTGTAGCGCCCCTGCACCTTAACAGGGTCCTTGGGATCGGGAAGTTTCTTGAATTCGGGAATATCAGCAGGAATGAATCCATCAAAGCTTGCCAGAAAATCGCCGCCCTGATTCAGCGCTGCGTAACGCATCATATCCGCGATGGAATGTTGCGGCTGGAGACCCGTTCGGTCAAGGTAATGCCGGTCTTTCACACCGATCAGATCGGGAATCTGAACCGGACTGAAGTTGCTGGTCCGATGCCGGGCGTCGACACCCGGTGGCACCGTCGCAAAGACGTTGGCTATCGTCTCCGGGGACATGTCTTTTTCCTTTTCCACTGGATTGGGGTGCAGCCACGGAGCCCCATAGAGTTCCTGCACTAGCGCAAACAATACGGGAGCGGGAAGGTAACTAAAGGAGGATGCACTCGCACGTTCAAAGGGAAAGTTTCCCTGCGCTCCTCTAATTGCGGTTCCATCGCGCATGACCCGGGTATGACACATCGCACAGGAAAACGAACCTAGCTCGACCTTTCCTTTTCGGCGGATGGTGTAGTACACGAAGGGCAACGTCCCATCCTTGTTTAGGGGCATGCCGCTATTTTTGTACCAGGCTTCGTTCTCAACATCTGCCCGTGCAATGAATCCCTGTTCTACAGCAGTACCGAGCGGCGCACTGAAGACCATCTCACCCGCTTGAATCCAATCTGCGTCGGACTTGAGTTCAGGCTTCGTTCCGGCGTCATCCCACAGCAGAACCGGATCCTGTTTCTCCAACCATTCTTTGTACCCCACTGGCTCGCGGCCCGGTGCATAGACGGGATATTGCTTGTAAATGGGGCGTACGGGGATCTTGTAGTAATAATCCGCTGAGATATGCTTGGGAGAGCCGATTGGGTTGGCCAGTGGAACCTCGAGTGTTGGGATGATCGCGTCATCCCATGTCTTGGGAATAGCAACTTTGGAAGGGCCAGGTGCCTGGCCCGAAGCAGACCAGCATCCGAGGAAGACTGCTGACAGGATTATGGTTACTGCAGTGCGCTTTCCGGCAAATTGGATCGTCATAGCAACTCCTCATCGGACGGCAGTAAACCTTCGACACAAGACTGAACCAGTTGAAGTGAATCGGCATAGTACAAATACGACAAAAAGCGCTTTCGCCAGCTACAATTCAAGTTTAAAAGGCGATCCATGCTTACCGTCGAGACTGCGACACCTCATCTCCGGCTTACGCCCTTCGTTCGCTCCTATGTGCATCGCTCGACGGACACAAGTGGGGCGGAGATAGTAGAGCCTGTCGTTGCTCGTTTAGGAACGATGCTGGAATTTCAATTCGATCGCCTGTATGAGATTCCGATCTACGGCACCAATCAAATCATGTTTTCTCCTCGAATTACGGTGATTGGTCCTGTCACTGGTCGAAGGGTGCGTCTAATACTGCGGGATCACGTCCAGGCACTAGCGGTTATGTTTCAGCCGCAAGGTTTTTGCGCTGTCTTCGGCGTGCCGACGCATCTCGTCACGAACGTCGGCACGGAGGCTACCGGAGTTCTTGGCAGTGAAGCCTCTCAACTGTACGAACAACTGGGTAACGTAGAAAGTTTCGTTGAACGGGTAAGACTGCTGGACGAGTTTCTCCTGCGTCGGCTCGCTCGAAATCGCGGTCTTGATACTATCCATCGTGCCTTGGACCGAATCATCAAGCCTGACTTCTCATGTAAGGTATCGGAGATCGCGTGGCATGCTGGAGTCACTACCAGGCAATTGGAGCGGAAAGCGCTGGAATACGTCGGCGTTTCTCCGAAGCTTATAGTTCGCATCGCACGTTACCGACGAGCGATGCAAATGAAAGTTGCTGGCCCAAAGACCTGGATCGAGATCGCACACGCTGTTGGATATCACGATCAGATGCATATGATTCGTGACTTTCATGAGTTCGCGGGAGGACCGCCGACCTCCGCGCTGCAAGAGATCACATCGGATCACTTAATCAATTTCTAGCTCTTTGCTGACAGAGAGTTATCCGGTTCAAGAATCGTTCTAAATTTTGGTCCCGATAAACGCCGTTGTCGCCAGAGATCGTTCTGGACTTCTGGACTCACGCCAATCGCCTGAGCGCGAATCCACAGCGTGGAAGCAAATTCCGGGCTTCCGATCGAGTGACCGCTCACGCTTCCCTAACAGTCTAAGAAACAGGGGAGAAACAGGTGGAAACTCCGCTCGTTCACCAACGCTCATGAAGGGTACGCAATTTATCGATGATCCCTTTTTTGTGGGAACTTGTCCTTGCCGCTGCCGGATACTACCGAAGGCCACCTCAGACGAGCGATCTACCATCTGGTACACTCCATCGCAGACGCCAAGGTACAAACCATTCTCCTGAACCGAGCGGACTGTGGCTAGCAAAGTCCGGGACAGGCGGCAAATAACCGCTCTGAACGACTGACATCTCTTGAATCCAAGCCAAATCGTACTGCACGCGCTGCCCCACTTCAGACCAGCGACATGAGAGATTTCCTGTGTCCGTTTCCCATGATGATTTCATCGCAGCTCGCCCCCGTTGTTTTGACAAGACTGAAGCCCCATTCTACGCCCAAGGCGTGATAGGGATCTTTCGAGTCCCTGTCTTAGTCTTTCGGCAACTCGGGGTTTGGACCCGTGGGGAAAGCAAACCCTTCGAGATCCCCCTTCTGCGTCAATCAGCGAGAAACCCTGCGGTTTCCAACCGAAAGGTTGAAAACCATCGGTCTGAAATGCCGATTATTCGGCCAATGGCCAGATTCGGGACTCCCCGCCATCTATGCCGACGCTCGCAGGTGATGTTGGATCCACAGTTAATAACGAAATTTCAGCGCGAACTGGCACCCTTCGATCTGGTTGCCGTCGTCTATGATGTGACTGCAAAAACAGAATAGGTTGGATCGAGTGTTCCAGCGAAGTATTGTCTACGCCGTTCTTCTGCTTTGGCCTGCGTCCGTTCTAGCGGCCGAGCCCGGGAACTCGGCTATTCGCGCGGCGGTACAGACGTTCATCGACGCGCGGGACATTTCCGGAGCGGTCACAGTGGTCGCTACGAAGGACAAGTTGCTCGCCGTGGACACCATTGGCCTGGCAGATATCGCAAAGAAAAAGCCGATGAAGCTCGACAGCCTTTTCTGGATCGCCTCCATGACCAAACCTTTCACTGCGGTTTCTCTTCTCATGCTGCAGGATGAGGGAAAACTGCAGGTAAGCGATCCGGTCGAGAAGTTTATTCCCGAGTTTGCCACCCTCAAGACGCCCGCGGGTCAGCCTGCGCACATCAGCATTGAGCAAATCCTGACCCATACTTCCGGTCTGGGCGAAGGCGATACCGCCGCCATCAAGAGTGCCCATACTCTGCGCGAGCTGATCCCCATCTATCTGGCAACGCCCATGCTGTATGAACCAGGTGACCACTGGCGATACACGCAGTCCGGCATTAACATCGCCGCGCGCATCGTTGAAGTGGCGAGCGGCGTCTCATTCGACGCCTTTGTGAGCAAACACCTGCTCAAACCGCTGGGCATGAAGAACACCACCTTCTACCCCAACGAGAAGCAACGCTCACACTTGGTGACACCGTATATTAAAAACGAGATGACCGGCAGCCTGACCGCGGCGCCTTATGCCAGCTTCGGAAATACAGGGCAGCCGCCCTTCGGGAACGGGGGACTTTTCTCCACCGGTCCGGACTACGCGCGCTTCTGCCAGATGCTGTTGAACGGTGGTAGGTTTCACGGCAAGCGTTATCTGAGCTCCGCCGCCTTCCAACAACTCACCACGGTGCACACCGGCGAAATGAAGACGGGATTTTTGCAAACCGCGGAATACGGCAACCGGGGGATGAACTATGGCTGGGGAATCGGAGTGGCCATCCTCAAGGCCGCGCACCCCGGCGCAGCGGAGATGCTTTCGCCGGGCACCTTCGGTCATGGAGGAGCCTGGGGCACCCAGGCGTGGATAGACCCGGTGCGCGGGCTGGCTTACATCCTGATGGTGCAGCGGCCGGGCATTAACGGCGACGCCAGCAAGCTTCGCCAGGCTTTCCAGGAGGCGGCCTCGGATGCGTTTCCGCAGCGATGATCGGGGCGGTTGTCCATGCCGGAACGCCACCAGGATTGAGCGCGACAAAGGTGGTGAAGCCCGCGCCGTTCTGGAAACAATCCTCGAAGGAGTGGCCCACCGCTCAGTTCCGTCGATATTAGCGGAAGTTTTTCACCCACATGATGCTGGAGTCCGCCGACTCGTTTTCATGGTAGAGAAGGGATCCACCGTCGTTGGTTATGGCTAATCCGTTTTCTGGAGGCTGATGCGTGGTCGAAATAATCGTCGTTTGGCCGGTTGCAAAGTCAAGAAACTTAATTACGCCGGTCCGGCCGCTCGCAGGGGCGAAGAAATAAATTCCGTTCCGAGCAAGTGCCCAGTTCCACCACTCGTCTCCTGCAGGCTGATCCAAGACGTGGATTTCATCTCCGCCGTTCACTGGCATCCTCCATATACCCGGCGCGTCAAACTTCGAATAGTAGAGAAATCGGCCGTCGGCTGATTCCGCTCCAAAGACACCGCCGTTCCTGGTTATCTGGACCGGGGGCCCCGCGGTGAGTTGCGTCTTCCATAACTGAAATGGTCCGCCACCTCGGTCGGAATAGAAATATATCCATTTTCCATCTCGCGACCAACTGGGGCCGCCATTGTCTGCGCCCGGTAATGTAGTTAGCAATCGCGGCACGCCACGAGCAATATCGAGAAGATATAGTTCGCTGTGTTCTTTGGGACGAAACTCGAAGGCAAGGTACCGGCCGTCCGGCGACCAACGTACCGCTCCGGCGGTACCGCGTAATGAAGTCAATTGCCCACAATTGGATCCGTCACTATTGCAGGCCCAAATCTCCGCATAGCCCAATCGATCAGACTCGAACGCGATCCTTTTGCCATCGGGAGAAAACTGCGCCCGCCCTGGGTTCTGAGCCGTCTCCGATATAGCCAGTGTGGGCGGCCCTTGAATATGTTTTTCGTCTTTCAGATTCAGCCGCAAGAAGTTGTTCGTAAAGTGCATCTGCTGGTAAACCAGCTGATTACCTTTCGGAGAAATAGAAGGAAATGCCGCGATCACGCCGACACCTGGAACTCGCCGTGGGGTTCCTCCAGAAATAGAAACACGCCACAGACTTGCGAGACCTCCACGCATGGAGGAGAACACGATGTCGCGGCCGTCCGGAGTCCAGGTCGGAGGACCAAATATCCAGGCATTGTCGAAGGTCAGCCGCTTTGGGATACCACCAGCGGTGGGTACGACGTATAAGTCTTCTACTACACCGGAAACAATCCCTCGAACGAAAGCTACCGACGAGCCGTCGGGCGAGAAAGCAGGACCATAGTCGAGGTTCTGGCTTGACGGTGTCGTAAGCCGTCGTGTGGAGGCGTCAACCACCGAATACAAGGAGATCCAAGAGTGGATTTTGTCGGGCTGGCTGTCAGAAAACGTCACAAGTTTGCCATTGGGCGACCAATCGAGGCACCGGCCACTGAGCCGCCAGCCTGGCATTGCAGCAATCCGATGTTCTTCCGGCGGAGATGGCAATAACTGGTGCTCAGTGCCGCCTAGAGATGGGATCACATAAATATCAAGTCCCCCACGAGCGTAGCGGGAGAAGGCAACTTGCCGGCCATCCGGTGACCACCGTGGACAGCAATCGGTCGAATTGCTAGTTAGGCCCAGCGCCTTCCCACCTCCGACCATGGTCGTGAAAATCCCGGCCTTGTCCTCGCCATGAAAAGTAAAGGCGACCTGGTTCCCATCGGGCGAAAAAGCTGGTTGGCCCTCAAAACCGGGCAGACCAGCCAGGGGTTCCACGTCCACTGGAGGTGAGGGCGCTTGCGCATGGTATCCCGCAAACCACCAGATTCCAATCCCCGAAAGCAGGGCGAAAAACGCGCTCCCGACACCCATTAAAATCCATCTCGCCCTAAGTCTCTCAACAGGTCTTTTCGGTGGACTGGGCGAGGGTGCTGACGAAGCCGGCTTTTCCACCGGGGCAATAAAACGATAGCCGCGGCGAGGCAGGGTCTGCACAAACCTGGGATTGTCGGCTTCGTCCCCCAGTGCGAGCCGGATTTTGGCAATGGCTGTATTCAGCGCTTGCTCAAAATCAACAAAGGTATCTTCGGGCCAGACTCTCTGGCGCAGCTCTTCCCGTGTGACCAACTCGCCCGCATGTTCCAACAGGAGGGCGCAGACCAGAAACGGCTGGCCCTGGAGGGGCACCTTGAACCCATTCTTGCGCAGTTCTCCGGTCTGGAGGTCCGCTTCGAAGATTCCGAAGCGGACAGTTTGCGCAGAGCGCTCGCTACCGTACATGTGAAATACCGGCTTGTGAGCTGAAACTCTAGCACCTTTGGTGGGCTTCCGAAACCCTGGCCAATGCAGGCACTTCGTTCAAATCACTTGGAGGAAACAACTTAGTGATACAGAACAAATAAACAAGCAACCTATCGGCCGTCCATTGAGCTACCCGGCCGGGTAATGCAGCGTTGAACTCATCGCGAAAGCGAAAGAGGTGAACGCCATGAACTGCCCGCTTGTCACCAGTTGTCTCTCAATTGTCCTAACGCTGCCAGCCGCTGATGCATGCTGGTCTCAAACGACTGCGAATCCCATCGATCCCGCGACGCGGTCATCGCTCACCCTGTCCAGGTCAAACTCCCAATTCGGCTGTTCTGGAACTACCTAACGGAAGTTTTTCACCAGCATGATGTTTGAATCTTCCAACTCAACTTCTGCCTGGAGGATTGATTTGCCGTCGGCTGATACGGCTAAACCGACACCTGGTTGTTTGTCTGACGTGAAAATGGTGGTCGTCTTGCCAGTCGCAAAGTCAAAAAAATTCAAGTCGCCACCTTTTGCACGATGTTGGAGAAAGTAAACACCACTCCGGCCGAGAGCCCAGTTATACCATTCGCACAACCCGGCTTGATCCAAGACGCGTTCTTCTACCCCGCCCGATAGGGGTATTTTCCATATGCCCTGCGCTTCGAACTTCGAGTAATAAAGAAAGCGTCCGTCCGCCGACTCGACGCCAAACACGCCGCCATTCCTGGTTATCTGCACGGGCGATCCGCCTTTGAGCGGTACCTTCCACAATTGAAAGGGTGAGCCTCCCCGGACGGAGTAGAAGTAGATCGACTTTCCGTCTCTCGACCAACTGGGCCCGCCGTTATCTGCTCCCGGTAAGGTGGGAAGCAGCCGCGGCATGCCACCATCCATCTCGAGAAGGTATATCTCGGAGCGTTCTTTGGGACGAAACTCGAAGGCCATATAGTGGCCATCCGGCGACCAACGTGGAGCCCCAGCCGTACCCTGCAGGGAAGTCAACTGCCCACAATTGGCCCCGTCGCTATCACAAGCCCAAATCTCCGAGTGCCCCGCGACCGATTCGAACGCAAACCTTTTTCCGTCCGGAGAAAAGTTCGGTCGCCAATTCCGCCCTTTCTGCAAATTCAGAACCGCAGCCGGACCTTCGCTATGCTTTTCGTCCTTCAGGTTCACCCGCACAAGGTTCTCTTTGATGAAACTTTGCATATAAACAAGCTGATTACCCTTTGGGGAAATGGAAGGGCTGGTTGCGACCACGCCGACACCCGCGACCGGCCGTGGTGTTCCCCCTGCAGCGGATACGCGCCACAGACTGGCGAGACCTCCGCGCGTGGAAGAGAAGACGATATCGCGGCCGTCCGGAGTCCAGGTGGGAGATCCGTCGATCCAGGTCCTGTCAAAGGTCAGACGCGTGGGTGCTCCACCGGCGGCAGGCAGGACATAGAGGTCGTCCACCGCGCCCGCACGAATCCCTCGGACGAAAGCGACAGTCGAACCGTCGGGCGAGAACGCAGGGGAAGAATCGACCTCCTGGCCTGAGGGTGACGTGAGCTGTCGTGTGGTGGAATCGGCGAGCGAGAGTAACGAGATCCAAGTACCCTTCGAGTCCGCCCGCCCTCCTGTAAAGGCGAGCACGCCGCCGCCGGGCGACCAATCCAAGCCACTCACCCACGGGTTGACTGGACCCTTGTACAACCTGTGTTCGCTGCCTCCGAAGGCAGGAACCGTATAGATCGATATTCCAGTGGGATCATAACGATAAAACGCGACCCATCGTCCATCTGCTGACCAGGTTGGAGAGTAGTCTTCACAATCGCTGGTCAACCGTAGCGGCTTCTCGCCCCCGACCATCGCCGTGTAAATCCCGCAACTCTCTGCGCCGGCCCTGAGGACAAAGGCGACCTGCTTCCCGTCGGGTGAAAAATCTGGCTCCGTCTGAACGCCAGGCAGACCAGCCAGGGGCGCTACTTCAATGGGTGGCAGCGCGTCTGCTCGGTTTTTCGCAGACCGCCAGATTCCAAATCCAGAGAGCAGGAGGAGGAGCGTCGTTGAGGCTAGTAACCAGCTCCTCCTCGCCGTGAGTCTCTCAAACCTCCCCGTTGAAGCAACCGGTGCGACTGGCTGCGTGACTGGCTGTGCATCAGGCTTGGCGACTGGGCCAATGAAACGATAGCCGCGGCGAGGGAGGGTCTGCACAAACCTGGGATTGACGGCTTCGTCCCCCAGTGCGAGCCGGATTTTGGCAATGGCCGTATTCAGTGCTCGCTCAAAATCAACAAAGGTATCTTGGGGCCAGACTTTTTGACGCAGGTCTTCCCGGGTGACTAACTCGCCGGCGCGTTCCAGCAGGAGGGCGCAAACTTGAAACGGCTGGCCCTGCAGAGGGACCTTAATCCCATTCTTGTACAGTTCTCCGGTCTGTAAGTCAGCTTCGAAGATCCCGAAGCGGACAGTTTGCGCAGAACGCTCGCTACCGTGCATGTGAAATACCGGCTGGTGAGTTGAAACTCTAGCACTTTTAGTTAGTTTCCGAAATCCTGGCCACTACAGTTACTCCCTTCAAAGCACTGGCCGGCAACAACTTAGCGATACAGAACAAATAAACAAGCAATCTATCTGCGGTCGATTGAGCCTTCCGGCCTGGTGATGCAGCGTTGGCCTCATCGCGAAAGCGAAAGGGGTGAACGCCATGCACCGCGTGCTTGTCTCCAGTTTTTTCTCGGTGATCCTTATGCTGTCAGCCGCTGATGCCGGCTGGTCTCAAGCGACTGCGAATCCAACTGATCTCGCGCCGGCTGAAATCGCCCACCCGGTCCCAGTCAAACTCCCAATCCGGCTGTTCTGGAACTACCTGGTCATGGTGGAGGGATCCATTGGCAATGTCCAGAAGCTTCACTTTCTGGTGGACACGGGCGCCTATCCGAGCATCGTGGACCAGAAAATCGCACGTAATCTTGGGCTGGCCGAACAAGCTGCCAGAGTGAACCTGGCGAACAAGAGCATCCCGACGGGACGCGTCATTCTTCCTTCCTTAATCGTAGGCCCTATACGGGCGGAGGCCCTTCCTGTTCTGACGCAAGACCTCTCGTACATGCAGAAGGCCGTGGGCTACAAGGTGGACGCGATTATCGGCCTGGATATCTTGAGGAGAAGCAGTTTCACTATCGACTATAGAAGCAAGGAAATACTCTTCGGCCCAGTCGAGGGTCTGACGTCCTCAGCTCTATTTGACGCAGATGTGCCGGTTGTGACAATTCGAACAAGACTCCAAAACCATCAACTGCGCCTGGTGGTCGACACGGGGAGCCCGGATTTGATGCTGTTCGAAAGTCGAATATCAGACTCCACCGGCTTGCGGACGCTTGGAACACAAGAGACAGTCAACGCGAGCGGAACATTGCGGCTCAGGAAGGTGTGGATTCCTGACGTGTATTTAGGTCAAGAAAGGATTGGCGGGCAAGCCGCATTTATAGTGAATGACCATAAAGATGATGGTGACAATTTCGATGGCGTTCTGGGCCTGAAGGCGCCTCAGCAATCGAAGATTGCGTTTGATTTCGAACGCCGTAGGTTTTCTTGGGAACTGTCAGGAGTGCCCGCGCAATTGCCGTAGCATGTACGACAATCGGCAACTGTCCCCGCGAGAAGTTACTCAAATCCTAACGTTTCGAGGAATTTGTCTCTATCAATATGCTTTAAGAGAGATAGTCTTTCCCAGCACTGTTAAAACGAATAAGCTTTCAATTCTCTTTGGGTGGACTCACCCGGTCTACAATCGGAATATTCAACAATGCCTTCACTTGCGTCAGCTTCACTCCGAGCTGGTCCTTGAGGGCCTCCTCAAAGGTCTCTATCGCCGACCTCGCCTGTTCCGCCCCATCTGCTCCAGGTCGCGTGGACTGCATCCCAAAATCGATTCCTCCGGCGATCCCACTCTCGTCTATAACAGTCCGTCCATACCCACCGACATTCGAAAGAAACGCGCACAACTGTCGCATCGTCGTGTTGCGCGCCGCCGAAAAGATCGCCCCTCCCGGGCGGTCGAAAGCAAGGTACGTATTGCACGGAAGCCAATCGAGTCTCGAAATCTGTTCCTCGGGTTTCGGCGGCGTTCCAGTCACTTTGCACTCCACACCTTCATCACGCCGATGCAGTCCCGGCCCGAGCTTTCCGGGTTTGATGAGCGTCAAGGCCAATGCTGGCTTCTCCTGCTTCTCAAAATGAATCGCCAACTGGAACCGGTCAATTAACAGCGCTCTCATCATCAGTCCCACTTGATCATGGAGATTCAGGGAGATTCAGAACAGGAGATTCAGGACAAGGAGATTCAGGAGATTCAGGACAGACGAAACTACCCCGCACATTTCAAAAGCGTCCGGAGTTCCGGGGTTATTTCGTCCGTCCTGAATCTCCCCAGATAAGCCAACGCCCAAGCGGAATGCACGCCAACGCAGCCCACATCAGGTAGGTTCCACCGCTGCCGAAAGGGATATTGAGCCACTCGGGTAGCGTGACGGCGAGCAGAAGAGAATCCGTGCGCTCGACCACAAAGCCCAGAAGGGACGTAATCGCGATGACGAGAGGGATGTAGATCGACATGCGGGACACCACTTCGGTCAGCGTGCCTTTCAGATGCGAGGTAAAGTGCCACGCCTCCCACATCAAGGCCACAAGCAGATATCCACGGAATCTGCCGAGCGGTCTGAGGCTGCCCTGCAGGAATCCACGCCAGCCCAGTTCTTCTCCGAGAGTAGACAAACCCCCGATCATCAGATAGTAGAGAAGCTTGTAAGAGAAACCTCCCGAATGTATGCGCCATCCGATGAACGCGAACAGGATTGGCGCGACAAAGAAGACTGCGGACCGGCGCCAGGAGAGTCCGAAGAAGGAAACGGCCCACCGGCGTGTCGCCGGCATGATCCAGAATACAAGCAGCGCAGCGACAGCCGGACCCAGGTCAGATCTTTGATTTCCTCGGGAAGCGGAAAGGCCTTCCAATTGCCTGTGTGGACATCGCGCCACCAGAAAAATGGCCAGGAGAGCACACAGGCAAGAACGTAGAAAGTAACATTCGCGCGCCAGTTGGGTTTGGCCTGAATGTCACCGCTGTGCATACCGACAGAAGTCTATCGCGCCGCTACTCATTCGGTCGAGCTGTCGGCGTATGCGCTCGACCAGCGCTTCGTGCTCTCTCGGGGTAAAGATACTCATTCCTCCTCCACGTGCTTACTCATCGCGGGCGGATCACCGTCTATCCGGAAGTAATTCCCCAAAAAAGCGGTTGTGTCTGGATAGGCGACAATCCGGCCGGAACACAGAGAACAGACGACACCGAGTTCGGTGAGCGCATTGGCGGAGATAAACGCCCAGTTGAGATGCCGGCCCAGTTTACCGGGTATCTATCTGACCCTATGTAAAAGCTCGCGCAAAGGTGACGCTCGACGAGGACTGATCTGCTGCAACCTTCAGGATTGCAGCCACACTGCGGCTAACGTCGAGGTCCGTCGTTGCCCATGAGGACACGCTGATTCGCATCGCTTTGCGCCCCTTCCAAACGGTGCCGCCACACCAACAGGTTCCATCTGCTTGCACAGCGTCGATGACCCGAGTGTTGATTCCGTCGTCTCCGAAGGAGACTAGCACTTGATTCAGCACAACATCGTTAAGAACCTCACACCCTCCGGCGCGAAGAGCCTCAGCGAATGTCGTAGCGTGTCGACAGCAACGGTCGATGAGGTCGACCACACCTTGTTTTCCGAGCGAACGCAGTGCCGCCCAGATTTCAACTGCTCGAGCACGACGCGAAGATTCAGGCCCCAGTTGCATTGGCTGCCGTTTCGAGTCAGCGTCCGGAGGATAATAAGACGCTGCAATCGACATTGAGCGACCCAGGGCTTCTGCATCCTTTACGATTGCGATTCCACTATCTTGCGGCACATTGAGCCATTTATGCGCATCCGTCGCCCAAGAATCGGCCTGCGCGACACCCTCCAGCAAATGCTTTCGACGATGGCTGACGGCGGCCCAGAGACCGAAGGCACCATCCACATGGACCCATGCACCCATTTCGTGCGCAAGGTCACAGATCTCACCGACCGGATCGAAGGCGCCAGTATTCACGTTACCGGCCTGAACACAGACGATCGCCGGCCTGGCTACGCGAGGCAGAAGGGATGGCTTCATGCGCCCCTGAGAGTCAGCGGGAACAATATGCACATGGCCCCTTCCAAACCCGAGCAGGGCCAAGGCTTTGAGCATCGTCGCATGAACCTCCTCGCCGACGATTACTGAGACCGGAGGAGCTGAGAATAACCCGTCTCGCTCAACATCCCATCCCGTGTTCCGCAAGACGCTGTTCCGCGCCGCGGCGAGCGCGGTCACATCGGCCATCTGTGTGCCGGTCACAAAAGCTCCGCCACAGTTTGGCGGCAGGCCGAGTAAATCGAGTATCCAGGAAAGAACGACGTCTTCCATATGTGCAGCGACGGGAGAAATGTCATACAGACAGGCATTTTGGTCCCAGGCATCTGCCAGCCAGTGAGCCGCAACGCTGGCTGGCAAAGCGCCGCCAATTACGCCCCCGAAGAAACGCCCACCCATACTCGCCACCGTTGCCGGCGAGCCGGCCTCGTCGAGCAGTTTAAGGATTGCCAGTGGATTCTCTCCCCCGGCGGGCAAAGGGCCGCCGAGCGCACTTAAGCCTTCGATAGCTTCCGGGAGCACCCCGACATGGCGCTCTCGAATCTTTCGCAGATACCGCCGAGCCTGTACCGCCGCCTGCGTTAGAACCTCTTCATACAGATCGTTTGAGTCCACTCTTTCCCTCCTTTCGCGTGGAGTATTCCCATTGGCTTTGATGGAAGGAAATTGCCTACATAACCATCTCAACCATCCATTGATGGTTATAATTTATAGACAGCGATCTAACCTGTCAAAAAGCTTGAAGGCGGTTATAATCACGGGGAGCCATGGCAGACGAATTTCAGCTCGTTGCCGGTCATTTGGCACTCGATTTCGCCAATACGCTGGACTATCGTTACGATCCAGATCGCCTGATCGATCTTCTCCCCAGCTACGAGCGTTTCCTTGCGTTTTGCCGTCAGTCAGGAATAATTACAGCGGCACAGATGCGCAAACTTCTGGACGGCTTGAGTGAGTTTGACTCCCGACGCGTTCTGAAAGAGGTCACCGAGTTGCGCGAAGCCCTTTACTCCTTAATTCTGTCTACGGTGCATGGTCGAGGTCCCGACGAGTCGGATTTGCGTGCGCTCAACAGGTTTCTCTCCGAAGCCCGAGCAGTGGACGCGGTTGTGTGGCATCAACGCAGGTTTGTCCGCAGCCTTCGCGACGTTTCGGAGAGACCTGATGCACCCCTTCGGCTGGTCGTAGATACCGCAGTGGTTCTGATTACCTCATCGGACATTTACAACGTTCGCGAATGTAGTGAGAATACCTGCCGATGGTTCTTCCTGGATCGAAGCAGAAACCACTCTCGACGGTGGTGCGACATGCAACTCTGTGGCAACCGTTCCAAAGCTAAGCGATTTTATGCTCGAACGCGCAACGATGTGCGGGCTGGTCATCGCCATTGCTGATCGCTTCCCTCTCAGTGGGCGCTAGCAGGCCAAGGGGCTTATTGAGTTTCGTACAAGCTCGACACTTCCGCGTTGCGCCCGAGTAACCGCCTATTCGGAGGTAACTCCAATAGGGGGTTCTGTCCGGACAGGCAACCCACCGGAGCCGCGAGGGATGAGTGCGCTTGCCACCCCTCAACCTGCCGAATGGACCGTGACTGAAGAGCTATGCTTGGCCATTATCAAAGCGACCTGAACCGCGCGACCGGTCTGAATTATTCCTGCCGTTGGCCCCTGGCCGGGAGAGTCGAAGTTACCAGAATCCGTTTCAGGAAAAGTCGGTTTTTCCGTAACTTCGCCCTTCACGGTGAAATAGCGTGCACTTGTCGGACTTGGCCCCCAACCGGATCGGTCCTGCGTCCTTGCTGAACGTCTGTAGGTCACTCAGCCACAAATTAGCGCTTATCTGGGCGGAATCCCGTCTTGGGCGGCCCATGTCTCCGGAGTACGCTGGGGCGAACACTGAGCACCCGTCCAGGGAAGCTGGCTCCGTTGTGTGCTCAAGGGCAGCAGTGCGCGCCACTTCTCAGTCCCTCGGCTCGACTAAGCCTTGGCCGCAAACAGCGTCTTGGCGCTTTTAAGCAGCAAGATGCTGCCTACACATCCGGCGGCGACGGAGGCGGCCAGGGTTCCAATCTTCGACATATCCAGCGAATCGCCATTGCCGAGAGCGAGTCCGGCGATAAACAGCGACATGGTAAAGCCAATGCCGCAGAGCCAGCTGGCGCCGAAAATCTGGCTCCAGGTGACCGCTGTGGGGCGCGACCCGAGACCGGCGACAGATGCCAGCCGCGCAAACAAGGTGATGCCAATCGGCTTGCCCAGCAACAGGCCAAGCAGCACTCCCAGCGCGATGGGGTGGGCCAGGGCGGCGCTGGTCTTACCCAGAATATGAACTCCGGCATTGGCAAAGGCAAAGATGGGCATGATGACAAATGCGACCCACGGCTGAAGGGCATGCTCGATGCGGTGCAGCGGAGACTCGATCATTTCGCACTTCTGCTCCAGCGTATGGATGGCATGATGGGCTTGATAGGAGTTCGGATCATGCTGCTCAAATTGATCGAGCAGCCCGCGGCTCTGGCGAAGAAATTCTGTTTTGTCGATCGCGTTGCGCGCCGGTATGGTAAAGGCCAGCAGGATACCGGCAATGGTCGCGTGCACCCCCGAGTTGAGCACCGCAGCCCACACGCCGACCCCGATCAATGCATAGATCACGGGATTGCGAATGCCCAGCCAGTTCGCGCCAAAAGAAACAGCCACGCCTACAAAAGCCAGGCCCAGCGCGATCAGCGAAATATGCTGGGTGTAAAAGAGCGCGATGACCAGCACGCCAAAGATATCGTCCACAATCGCCAGCGCGGCCACAAAGACCTTCAGTCCCGCAGGCACCCGGCTGCCCAGCAACGCCAGCACGCCCAGCGCAAAGGCGATATCCGTGGCCATCGGGATGCCCCAACCATTGGCGCCGGCCCCTCCTTTATTAATGGCTATGTAAATCAGCGCCGGGACCACCGACCCGCCGATCGCCGCCACGAATGGAAAGGCAGCCTGCTTGAAAGTAGAGAGCTCACCAATAAGCACTTCGCGCTTGATTTCAAGGCCTACCAGGAAGAAAAAGATCGACATCAGGCCGTCGTTTACCCACTCATGACGGCTCTCGGAATGCGAGACCTGTCCCAGGGTAATGGTGGCCTGGGTGTACCAGATCTGGTGGTAGCTGTGCTCCCAGCGCGAGTTGGCCCAGATCAACGCCGCGGCGGTAGCCACCAGGAGCAGGATGCCGCCCGCGGCTTCCATCCTGGCAAAGCGGGCGAAAGGGCTGGTGATTACGTCGATGGGCGGCCTTGAATTGGATCGCAGGTCGATGGACAAGGACAGCTAACCTCCAGGATGTTGTTGGATCTCCAGAGCATAGTAACCGGGGCCAAAGTATTAATTGATTAGTTGACATTTGGGAGGGGCCGCGATACGCTTTATTTCAGGACTTCTCTATGCCACCTAAAAAATCGCCCACGCTCACTGAAGCGGAATTGAGATTGATGAAAATTCTCTGGGCGCGCGGAGAATCGACGGTCAATGACATCGCCGCGGCTTTACCCAAAAAGAATGCCTTGGCGTATAACTCCGTGCTCACCACCATAAGAATTTTGGAGCAAAAAGGGTACGTGCAACATCGCAAGGAAGGCCGTGCTTTTTACTATGTGCCCCTGGTGGCAGAGGCCGAGGCCGGCAGTTCAGAGGTGCGCCTGGTGTTGAGCCGTTTTTTTGGTAACTCACGGGAAAAATTGATGTTATCCCTACTTGGCGACAGCGAGGTAACGCCCGAAGAGTTGCAACGTCTAAGGGATGCGATCGAGCAGGCGGAGTAAATAATCCCATGGAAGCAATCTTGTTGGGGCACTTCATTTCGACTGGTCCTGCGGAACTGCTGATTGCGAGCATCTGGCAGGGGTTGTTGCTGACGGCCGTAGCCTGGGCCGCGCTCAGGCTTGCTATCCGGATTGCGTGCCTCGACCCGCTTCGCCTTGTGGATGATCGTTTTCCTGCTGGTGGCCCTGCTGCCCTGCTTCGCCATTGGCCGCGTGCTGTTCGGCGCTGCTCCTGGGCTCCCCTCCCCCGCTCCGCAGACATTCTCGCTCCATCTGAATGTGGCGTGGGCGTTTGTGCTGGAGACGGTTTGGGCGTTTGCTTCCCTGTTCTCGCTGGGCCGCCTGTTTTTGAGCGGTAGACAGATGAGAGCGTTGCTGCGAAATTCGACTCCTGTTTCGTTTGACGAGTTGGGTGAAGAGATTCAGTCGGTGGTCACGCGACCCGGTAAGCGTCCGGTAGAGATTCGGCTTTCCGACGCGGTCGATGCGCCCAGCGTGATCGGTTTTTTCCGTCCCGCAGTGGTTGTCCCTCGCTCATTGTGGAGTGAGTTGGCGATAAACGATCATGCAAGCAGATCATCCGGCATGAAATGGCCCATCTCGATCGTGGAGATGACTGGACCAATCTGTTGCAGAAACTGTTACGGGCTGTTTCGCCCCTGAATCCGGCTCTCTTTTGGGCCGAGCGCCATCTTTGCCGGGAACGCGAACAAGCCTGCGACGATGCCGTGCTGGACGCGGCCGGTAATGCACGCGCCTACGCTACTTGCCTAACCAAACTGGCGGAGAACAAGTTGATGCGGCATGTCGACCTCATTGGCGCCTGCCTTCTGGCAGCGGCACTCGGAACTGGCGGCAGGGTCGAGAACATTCTGCATCGCCGTCGCAATCTGGGCCCCATGTTTTCCCGTGGGTTAGTAGCGGCGGGATTGGTGGTTTCTCTCTCCGGAGTTCTGGCGCTGCAACGTTGCCCGGGCGTGATTACTTTTGCCGGCAATGAATCGGTCGCCACGGCGGCGGCATCGCCCATACATACTCCCGTCGAGCGGTCTTACCGGGATCAACCTCAGGCCCACTATCAGGAAGCAGTCTTCCACCCTGCGGTGAGCCAGACAGGCGTACGCGCGAGCGTCCTGCCTAAAGTTCATACCGCGCGGCCGGTTCGTACTTCCCGGCAGCTCCAGTTCGTCCAAGTAACCGAGGACCAGGACGGCGGGGGCATGACCTTGGTTCTCTTTACCGTGGAAGTCCCGCAGAAATCGCAGGCCTCCCACGGCGAGCTACTTCAAACCCTACCCACAACTGATAGCTGGATAGCTTTCCAGATTTAAAAAACTTCACCCTGAAAGAGGAATAATTGTGAGTAAAGAAACTAATTTATTAAGAGATAACGGTAAGCGCGTCGCTCTGCCCCATGGCAGTTGGCGCGGCTCGCCCTGTTCTCCGGAGCACTCATCTTCGGCCACAACCATGTGAATGCTGCGGTCGCTCCCGACAACGTCATCGCACCCATCAACAACGCGAGCATCGACCCGTTGCTGGCGCTCGACCAGGCGACGGAAGCGGTCGCTTCGCACGTGACTCCGGCTGTAGTCAACATCGCGGTCACTTCCCGCGGGCATGAGGAAGCGGCAGAAGCCCAGGGTGAAGATCAAGGCCAAGGTGAAGGAGATAATCCCTTCTCTCAATTCTTCGGACCTGGTGGACCAGGATTCGGCCAGCAGTTCGGTCACGGTATGCCCGGTATGGGACACGGCCAGCGGCAGATCGAGCATGGCATTGGCAGCGGTGTGATCATCTCCCCTGACGGATACATCATCACCAACAATCACGTAGTCGACGGCGCGATGCAAGTGCGCGTCACGCTGCATGACCGACAGCACGTTTCCTGCGAAGGTAATTGGCACCGACAAGCTTACAGATCTCGCCGTGGTCAAGATCGACGCGAAAGACCTGCCCACCATCGCCTGGGGTGACTCCTCCAAGCTGGTCCCTGGACAGTCCGTATTGGCCATCGGAAACCCGTTCGGCTATTTCCGCTTCTCGATCACGCGCGGCATTGTGAGCGCAGTCGACCGGCCTAATCCGTATTCCGACGATGCTCGCAAGCCGGGTGGCTTTATTCAGACCGACGCGGCGATCAACCCCGGCAACTCGGGTGGTCCGTTGGTGAATGCGCACGGTGAACTGATCGGCATCAACACCTTCCTGATCTCGAACACGGGATCCTTTTCTGGCGCCGGCTTTGCCATTCCGACCCAGACGGTCCACCCGGTGGTCGAGTCGCTGATCAAGAACGGTGTGGTTCATCACGGATACCTGGGTGTTGGCTTGAACGATGTCACTCCTGACAACGCAAAGTTCTTCAACCTGGCAGGGAACAGCGGAGCACTCATTGCTTCGGTAACTCCTAACTCTCCCGCGAGCCGCGCAGGCTTGAAGACAGGCGATGTGGTGACCGCTGTGGATGGCCGCCGCGTGGAAACCGGAAGCGATTTGCAAGTGATCGTCAGCGAAGATGCTCCTGGCTCGAAGATCAAGCTGGAAGTCATGCGCAATGGCCACCCTGAGAAGGTTGACCTGACCGTAGGCGAATATCACAAAGACACGGAAGTCGCGTCAGCAGCCAAGGATGAAACTGGCCACGCCAGGCTGGGCATCGCGATCTCCGATCTCACTCCCGATGTGCGTCAGCAGTTGCATCTGGACTCTGATGTACAAGGCGTCGCAGTTGCGCAGGTACAGCCGGGCAGCCCCGCGGAAGATGCTGGGTTGTCGGGTGGCGACGTGATCATGGAGCTCAACCGCAAGCCGGTGACCTCAGCGGATCAGTTCCGCAATGAAGTCAAGGCTCTGCCGGCAGGGAAAGACATGCTGGTCACGGTGTGGGCAAACGGTGGCACCAGCTTCCGCGTTGTTCACCCGGAGAGTGCGTCTGGCTCTAACGGCATGTAAGGTTGATCAGAAAAACACCTGAGGGGGCGGCTTGCCGCTCCCTCAACTTTTTGGAACACATTTAAATCTGCGAAAAGCTCAGCGGGCTCAGATAGAAATTCGAAATATTGCTCACAATCTCCGCATCCGTATTTCCCGGCCGATGCGAAAGCTCTTTCCACGCCGGGTCTGAGGCAAACACTGCCCACTTCTTATTCAGGTCGGCAACATCCTCAAACGTCAGCATGTAGGTCAAGCTGGGCGTGCGGGGTCCGGCCAGGACATCGCCGAAAAACACCGGGGCCAACCCTGTACGCGTGAAAATTCCAATCTCCGCCTGGTTGAACATCTGCACTTTTCGCATGTGGGCCGCATGGCCGCTGCTCTCGTACGTCCTCAGTTGAAAGATTCGTTTCTCAGTTTTCGGCGCGACCAGTTTCGGCCAGCCCGGCAAAGGCGGACAGCAACGAAATCTCCACTCGTTCGAAGGCAGGCGTCGCGGCGGGCGCATCCCAGAACGCGGTCGACGCTTTGAGGAACTCACGCATCCTGCGCCAGCCGCTGGTCCACCGTTGCCAATGCTTCCACCGACGTTGCCGGAATCAGCAGATAGTAGGTCGGCGTCTCCGGACCAATATCCAGCTTGAACGCACCCACCGGTTTCATCGACATGCGATTCAGCGCCGGAATAAGAGCATGTTCGAAATAGCTCTGGGTCAATGCGAGCTGGCTGCCGTTGCGCAAGCTGTACTTTCGCAGTTGGTAGAACTCTTGTGAAGTCTGTGCCAACGCCCGTCCCTCCCCGCCGCTCAATGCAGCTCCAGCCATGGCAATCGCCGATGTGACAAAATCTCGCCTTTCCAAGCCTTCCTCCTAAGTGACGTCCATTGTAACCAGCGCCAGGGTAAAGCCGTCGTACCCCTTGCTCCCCACGGTCTGGATCGTAGTGGCGCTAAGGCGAGGCTCGGCAGCCAACATCTCATGCAGCCGCCGCACTCCTTTTACGTTGGCGTCTTCGCTCTTGGCATCGATCAACGCTCCATCGCGAATCACGTTGTCGACAATGATCAGGGTTCCGCGGTGTGACAACTTGAGCGACCACTCCAGATAGTGAGGAATGCCCGATTTGTCGGCATCAATGAAGATCAGGTCGAAGGGGGCGGCGCCCTCGGTGACGAGTTTCTCTATTCCGGCGTGGGCGTCACCAAGGCGCACCTCAACCACAGAGGCGAACCCGGCGTGGGCTATGTTGGCGCCGGCCACCTCCGCATGTTTTGGGTTAGTCTCGAGCGTGATCAAGCGGCCGCCAGGCTTGAGCGCCCGGGCCAGCCAGATGCTGCTATACCCACCCAGGGTGCCGATTTCCAGGATCCGCGAGGCCCCCGCCAACTGGGCCAGCAGCATGAGCATCTTGCCCTGGCTCGGCGACACGCTGATCGAAGGCAGCCCGGCTGCTTCGCTGGCTTTCAGCGCCGCGTCCAGTGCCGGGTCCCGGGGCAGAAGCCGATCTGTCGTGTACTGGTCGACTGCTGTCCATAATTCGTTGTCCATCAAACGCTCCTCTTGTCTGAAATTTAGAGCCGCTCCGATTCGACGATGTGCACGCCGGGAGGGGCTGTGATGGCGGCTTCCAGCAGCGCCTGAGCGATTTTATCGGCCGGGACCACACGGTAGTGACGGGGCAAAATCGGCCGCAAGGTATGGAACATCCGGATGGTGCGCGCTTCCCACGCACGACTGGGGTGGCGCGGACCGAGAATGCCGGAAGGACGCACCAGGGTGAGAGATGGGAAACCGCCGGCAATGAGTCTCTGCTCCACTTCCCCTTTCACCCGCATATAAAAGGCGCGCGCCTTTGGATTAGCCCCGATGGAAGAGTTGAAAGCGAAACTCTGTGCGCCGTGCTGGTGCAGCAATTTGGCCACGGTCAACGGGTACTCCACGTCGACTTTGCGGAAGGCGATATGCGAACCTGCCTGGCGCATGGTGGTGCCCAGGGTGCAGATGCCTCCGTCCACCTGCCACCAGGGCGCGTCCGCCGGCAGCGCGTCGAAATCAACCAGGGGGTTTTCCAGGCGGGGCTGTGGCGGCAAGGGTTTCCGCGTCACGGCTATCAACTTTGCGACCCTGCTGTCGGCCAGCGCCAGGCGCAGGACTGCCTGGCCCACCAGGCCGGTCGCGCCTACAAGTAACAGCTCTTTCATGATCTTGCTCCCTTGCAGCCATAATAGCGACCATGGAGAACTTTCGTCTGCGGGTGTTTCGCGCCGTCGCTCATCACCTAACTTTCGCATGGCTGCGAAGGAGGGGTTGCTGACCCAGTCCGCGGTAACGCAGCAGATCAAGGCGCTGGAGTCGGAGTTGGATGTCCCCTTATTTGATCGCGCTGGCGGCCGCGTGTCGAGATCGGACGTCTGCGCTGGCTTGGCCCGTTCCTTTCATAGGTTTGTGCTTGAGCGCGCTCAGCAATTGGCTCCGCGCGCGACCGGACGAACGGTGGCTGGAAAAATACTGGGGCAGGTCAGGAGTTTAACCCTGACATCAGGCTCGAAGGTACGGAGGGCAGGTACGGGCTTCAGCCCGTACATCAATCCAGCACAACACGAGGCCTTTAGGCCCTGAGGTAGGCATCAGTCCAGACTTGCAGGCAAGCCTGTCATTCGGTGCGGAATGGCGTCAAGCAAGCCCAGATAGTTCGTTTGGACAAACGGATAATTAATCAGCCTTTGGCGTCGCGGATTTCTGGCCACGTAATCAATTTGATTGCGAAAATCCTCTACATCGCGGATGCGATGCTCGTGAAAACCAGGTTGCCACACCTCCCCAGCAAATTGTTTTCGGACTGAAAACGAGAACCCTCCTTTGATTAATTGCACGCACCGCTCCACCGTTTGACTTCCCGGCGTCAGCACAACATGAAGATGTTCTGGCATAACAACAAAGGCATGCAACAGGAACCGGCCTTGATTCCTGTAGGAGAACCGAAGGGATCCCACCAGCCAGGGCAATCGCCGGGGAGACAAGGCCGCTCGCCGCAACAAGAATGCCTAAGACAGCAGAGGTCCAATGTTCAGGAATGGACACCGCAGGGAGAAACCGGACACCGGTGTTCTGCCTGTGAAACCTCGGATTTACTTCTTTTCATGCAGTTGCAGGCTCCCTAAAGCTGGTTTGAGAATTGCTCTATGGGTGCGACAAGGTGAACTCATGAACAATCTGCTGCAGGACCTGCGATTCGCTCTCCGCCAGATGCGCCGTTCCCCTGGCTTTGCCATCACCGCGGTCTTTATCCTGGCGTTGGGGATCGCGGCCAACGTCATCGTCTTGGGAGTAGTCCAGGCATTGATTCTGCAGCCCCTGGACGCGCCCCGTCCTGACCGGGTGGTGACGTTTGCCACCCGCGAGCAAGGGTATCCAATCTACTCCTACCCGGAAGTGCGGGACGTGCGCGATGGCAATACGGTTTTCTCCGGCGTCGCCGCGTATATGTTTGACCTCTTCGGCCTGGAGGTGAACGGCACGACCCGGCCAGCCTGGGGAGATGAGGTCAGCGGGCAATTTTTCGAGGTCATGGACGTGAAACCGTTTCTCGGTCGCCTGCTGCGGCGCGCCGATGACGACCATCCCGGCGCCGCGGAAGTCGCCGTGATTACCTGGCCGGCCTGGAAGAACACGTTTGGCTCTGATCCCAACATCGTGGGCAAAATCGTCCGTATCAACAAGCATCCGTACACCATCGTTGGCGTGACTCCTGAGGGCTTTTACGGGACGGAGAAATTCATGCAGCCGGAAGTCTTCGTGCCCATGGCCAACGAAGCATCGCTCGACGGAGTGAATTGGCTCGAATCACGCAGCGAGAAGGAAAGAGTATTCCCCATCGCTCGCATTAAGGATGGAATCACCAAGACCCAGGTTCAGGCTGAGCTCAACACCATTGCCGCTCGCGTCGCCCGGCGATATCCGAAGGAAGAAGACGGCCTTGCATTCAAACTGGCTCGCCCCGGAATGATCGGTGACTTTGTCGGCGGGGCGGTGCGCCGTTTTCTGGGCGGCATCATGTTGCTGGCCGGTATTGTCCTGCTTGCTGCGTGCGCCAATCTTGGCGGCTTGTTCGCAGCGCGAACTGCAGACCGCACCCGCGAGATTGCGATTCGCATGGCAATCGGGTCGAGCCGCTGGCGCATCCTCCGTCAGGTTCTGATGGAGGCGTTTGTGGTGTCAATCCTGGGGGGCGCGTGCGCCTGCGCGTTCGCGTGGATGGCACTGAATGGCCTCGCGCGTTGGCATCCACCTACCGACTACCCCATGAAGTTCCTGGTGACTCCGCGACCCTCTTTGATCGCGATGGCGTTCGGGATTTCGGTGCTGGCCTGCGTGCTGTTTGGATTGATGCCACTGCGGCAGATCTTCCGTGCTGACCCTAACGATGCCATCAAGAGCGGCGGAAACCAGTCGAGTGCTGGGCGGCGCTGGGCGCTCCGTGACATCCTGCTGGCGGCGCAGATCGCCCTCTGTTGTCGTCACCGTCACGGCTGCTTTTGTCTCCATGCGCGGCATGATGAAATCGCTCACCGTCGACAAAGGCTTCAACCCCAGCAACACTGTACTGACGAAATTCGATGTGAGTGAGGCTGGCTATTCCAGTGACGCTGCGGAACATGTTCAGCGGCAGCTCCTGGATAAGGTGTCGCAGTTGCCGGGAGTGGAAGCGGCCGCCTATGCAAACACCACGCCCTTGGCGGACACTGCGGATATTCCTGTCTTCACCCAGCAAACCACCGACTTCAGAGATTCCAAAAAGGCATTTGATACGTTTTTCTTTGACGTCTCTCCCGGATATTTCAATACCGCCCAAACACCCCTGCTGGCGGGACGCGAATTCAGCTTTGACGACAAAGCCAACGCCCCTCTGGTGGCCATCGTGAATCACCAGTTCGCCCGCAGCCTTTTCCACTCTGACCAGGCCGTCGGCCGGTACTTCAAGGACAGCTCCGGCAAGTCGATCCAGATCGTGGGCATGGTGCCCACGGGGAAATATTTTCTGCTCAGCCGAAGATCCGCAGGAGGCGGCCTTCTTCCCCATCCTGCAGAGACCGACGCCAACGACACAGCTGATTGTCCGCAACCAGCCTGATCCCTCTGGAGTGGCGACAGCCGAGATGGCGGCGACAGTGCGCAAAGTCATTCGTGATCTCGACCCCGGCATTCCCATCCGCCAGTCGACGGATTGGACCAGTTCGCTGGCACTGACCTTGTTTCCTTCCCAGGTGGCCACTGTTTCCTTGGGTCTTTTTGGTGCGTTTGGCCTGCTGCTCTCGATTACCGGGACCTTTGGTCTCGCGTCTTATACGGTAAGCAAACGAATGCGGGAGCTTAGCATTCGTGTCGCGCTGGGTGCGCAAGGTAAGCAAATCTTGTCGGCTGCGCTCGGCCGGATGTTGATCCTGTTATCTATTGGGTCGGTCGCCGGGATCCTGCTGGGCATCGCCGCGAGCAAGGTTCTCTCGGCCATCGTGTTCCAAGCGACTGCGCAGGACCCCATCGTATTGACGGCGGTTGCCCTGACGATATTGCTCACGGGCGCGCTCTCAGTAGCGGGGCCGGTGAGGCGTGTGTTGCACGTCGATCCCGCAAACGTGCTTCGCGACCTCTAGAAAAATTTGCTTTTTCTTCGCCTATAATGGATCTGTGAGGCGAATTCCCAAGGCCGTCAGCTCAAGCGCGTTACGCTGTGAACTCAGCCAGCGAAACGCCGCGCGCTCGGCGGGGTTCCTGGCGGAAATGAGCTATAGCCCGGTGCCATCCGTGATCTACGCGGAGGACGAAACCGGGCAGCACGGCAACTTTCTCCCCGCCGCATACAAGCGCATCTTGCAGCAGCCAGCTTGGAAGGCTCGGCTGGCCAAGGTTTACACCGGCTCTCGCTTTGTCCCGCGCGGGCAGATCGCACGCGAGGAGAGCTCGAGTGTGCCAATAGCTCTGACGCTCTGCTCATGAACATTTTTTGTTACCCGGGAATCCTGCGCCGCCGGGCCGTCTGTTCCCTGCTCGCGATCCCACCTGGCCTTCGTCCCCAGTTTGGCGTTAGACCGGGGATTCCGCTAAAAACCGGCTCTCAGGATCGCAGTGAGATGGACCTGAAGCTCGGAGATCTGTTGATGGAAGCCAAGTTGACGGAAGGTGATTTTCAAACGGCGCGATGCGACCTTGTGCATCGCTATCGCGATCTCGATGCAGTGTTTGCGATCGATCGCCTGCCAATGCGCAACGAGAAATATCGCTCGTGCCAATTGATTCGCGGCGCCCTGGCGGCCCATGCTTCGGGAGCGTCGTTTGCTGTGGTGTGTGATCAACGCCGTCAGGACCTGATCGACGCTTGCTTCGAAGTGATGGCGGCCGTGACCAGCACCGAACTACGATGCCGGATGAGCGTAGTTACATGGCAGGAACTCGCCGAAACGTTACCGCGTAAAGTGCGTGCCTTCCTGGCAGAGAAATACGGCATCAACGCGGCGTCCATTGTGGATGGCTCGTGAACAGGCCGCCCAGAAAGCCGAGCTGGTAGACGAGAAAGAATCCAAAGCAAACACTCACGACACCTGACGCTACGCTGAACACCCGGCTGACACTGCTGAAGCGGTTTCCCGCGTACGCCAGCGGCACCGCCATCATGGCGGTCATGCACATCATGCCCACCATGGTGCCTGCGCCAAAGATCAACAGGTACACCGTCGCCCACACCGGACTGTGAATGGTCGAAAGAACCAGCAGGGCAACCGCAGCGGATCCCGCCAGGCCATGAACGATCCCGATCACCAGCGGCCGCACACATTGATAAATCCCGAAGCGGCCGACCGTGCGGTCGAGCAGGGTCTCCGCCTTATCCAGAGCTGGGACGGGTTTACGGTTGCGCGTGAGGTAGGAGGTCAAGCGCTGCATCACGCCGGTGAGGTTGAGCACTCCGAGAAGGATCAGCATCAAGGCAACACTGAACTCCATGGAAAGGCCGAGACGCGGGGGGATGACCACGCCGAAGAGAATGATCAGGCTTCCGACGGCAAAGATGGTCAGGGTGTGACCGAGTCCCCAGATGGTGCCGATCAAGCCTGCCTGGCGGATACTCCGTTGTTTGCTGACGATGGTGGAAACCGCAACCACGTGGTCAGGATCGGTGGAGTGCCGCATGCCCAGCAGCAACCCAAGACCACCGACAAAAAGAAATGGACCGAGCCTTTCTTTGCTGAGGTTGTGCACAGTCAATCCCCGTGGTGAAGAAGGCGCGTACCGCAATGCCCGCGCCCAGCACGGTCATGAACGCCGCCGAAGCCACTGGCAGCCAGCGTGTGGTCAGCGGGCCGTTCACCAGCAAGCGGCCCAGGAAACGGCGTCCATAAACCATCAGCATGCCGAAACCGATCAGCACCGCGGCAAGGCCGAGACTGAAGGCAATGATGAGAAAGAAGCCCAGGCCAACACGGTGCAGAGCGAAGGCGCTCAGCAGAACTACCAGGGCCGCGGGGCACGGGATGATTCCGCCGGTGATGCCCAGGGCAAAGAGCTGGTAGAGGGAAATGGGTTTAGCGGGCTCGTCAGGCTGGGGCGATACAGCACTCTGTCTACTGGACGAAAACCAGTGCCCATGGAGTTGGCCCGCGGTATGGGAATGATCGAGGTCGAGACCGCTCCAGCGGCGAAGGAACATGTATCCGCCGAGCCCGGCGATCGTCAGCCCGGAAAAGACACCCAGCCAGGGATACAGCTGCTCGGGCACAATGTAGCGCGATGCGTAGAGGGTGACGGCGCCGAGAGCAAACACGCCCGCAGTGTGGGATACGGTCACGATGAGGCCGAGCAGTAAGGCGTGCCGGGCCGTCCCTCGCGAGCCCACCAGGTAGGCGCCGACGATGGTCTTGCCGTGACCAGGTTCGAGCGCGTGCAGTGCACCGAGCCCGAAGGCGATGAGCGCAGCAGTGATAAGGAACCACAAGCTCAGGCGGCGAGCTGTGATCAGTTCAGTGAATGCGCTGCGCGGGGTTGCTTGCTGGTTGGCCTGGAGATGCAATGGCGCAGGCGTTGCCGTGACAGTGGCGACCACAGGGGCGGTCACGGCGTCGTGCTTAGCATGCGACGGAGATGGCTTCCGGGTGCTTACAGCAGCGCTTTTTCCGGGCTCTTGCGCGAAGTCTCAATCGCCATTGGATAGTGGAATTGAATGGCCGCGGACAATTGCTGTGGCGGGCTGTTGAGCAGGTCGGTGGGATAGTTGGTCAACCCGGCGCTGCGGTCTGTCTGGCGGCACCGAACTGCTGATGAAACTTGCGGCTGGATTGGCAACGGCGACAATCTCTTTCCATCCGGCATGGCCGGGAAAATTGTCGTCGGCATACTGAAGGCTGCCCCCTTGATGATCGGGCGGGTACGCCGCGCTATAGACAAAGCCCATCTTCATGGTGGGCAGGCCGCCGGCTCCGGGAGGAAAGATTACGTCGCTGGACATAAGCCGCAGGGGCAGGCGCTTGCCGTCGACCAGCAGGCTAAGTCCGCGACCTAATTCCAAGCCGCGCTGTCCGATAAAGCGGGTGACTGCCGGGTCTGCTACATTCGCGGTGACATTTCCCTGCTGCAGTTCCTGGTAGGCCGGAATTTCTGCCAAATCGATGATGTAGGAAATCCTGATGCCATCACTCTCCAGCGAGATTTTCGAGTAGTGATTGACGCTGAAGTTTCCCATGGGATGGGCAAAACTCCGCGGCCCAGACAACAGGGAGACCGCGAGCAGGCTCAGAAAGAGCAGTGGCTTACGGAACATGGTTTGGTCCATCATTTGGTCCCTGACTCGCCGTCAATGCGGCCTGGTTGTCAAGCGCTTCTAATTGCCGGCGGGCAACGCCGGCGTAGATCACGTGGAACCCGGGGTTGATGTTGAGCGCGGCCTGCAGCTCTTGCCTTGCCTGGCTTTTCTGGCCCAACCGGCCGGCAATCATGCCGGCATGAAAGAACAACAGAGCGTCCCGTGTGCCGGGTCGCAGCGCGTGCTCCATGGCATCGCTCGCTTCCTGGTATTTGCCGTTTTTGTATAAAGCCCAGGCGAGCGCGTCCCAGGTATAAATGTCGTGCCGCACTTCAAATTCCTTGCGGGCCAGGGCAAGGGCCTCGTCCAGCTTGATATCGTGATCCGCATAGAAGAGCGCCAGATCGCGATTGTGCAGGACCTGGTTGATGTGGCCCAGCATCCCGATGTATTCCACCAACTGGTACTGCTTTTTGGCCTCCGCGAGATTGCCGGCCTTGCTGTACATGTCTCCCAGTTCCGCCACATACATCGGCATAGGCACAACCGCGATGGCGCTCTGGTAAAGCTTGATCGCTTCGTCATAGCGGCCCTGGTTTCCGCGCAGCTTTCCCAATCCGGCCAGGGCGCGATAATCGCCGGGATGGATGTTAAGCGCCGCCAGGTAAGCATGGTTGGCTGCTCCAATGTCCCCCGCTTGAAATTCGTATTCACCTAATTCGTAGTAGAGCCAGGCGAGATTTTCCGCGGGTAACCGGGCTTCCGTCCCGGCCGCGACCGCGCTTTGCATCAACCGGATGGCTCCAGGCGTATCGCCGGAAACAAACTTGAGATACGAAGTGCGGCTGTCGCGCACATAGACATTGCGTGGCTGCGCAGCCGATTCACCCGAGAGGTCCAGGCGCGAATAGGCGATGGCCGCTCGTTCGTATTCGCCCATATCGGCATTGGCATCTCCCACGATCGCGAAGGAAGAGAGATCTCCAGACCCCAAAGCCAGCGCCTTCTGGGCATAGGTGATGGCATCGCTGAAACGATGCTCGCCCATACACACTTCCGCCATCGTGGAATACGCCGGCTCGGCGGAGAAATCCGCATTATTCAGCGCCAGCGATTTATTCAGCGCTTGTTCTGCTAACTGAAAATCTTCCACGTCGCCCGTTTCCCTGGCCCGCTGAAAAAATGCGGCGCCCGAGCGACGAGTAAGCAGCCGGATCCTTGGGAGTGCGCTGCACCCGGCTCTGCATGGTTTGAATGACGCGTTCGGTGCCAGTGGCGCGGGGAATCAACCATGCGGCCGGCACGGGCGAAAATACTACCGGCGTGACCGTTGCCGCGGGCGGCGGTCTGCTCGACGCGCGGCTGATTCTCCGCCGTTGACAACGCCGGCGGCAGCAGGAACGGCCGTGTTCCGATGCGGGGTGAACAGCGCCCACGCGAGCGCGGTTCTTGATTGTCTCCGGATAACCCGGGAAAAGTTCGTCGGCACGTTGCAGCATCTGGCTGGCTGCATCCAATTTGCCGGTGTCGATATCAATGGCTGCGATGTGGTTCGCGATGGAGGCAAGTTCGCCGGTTTCGCCGGGCGAGGTTTCCGCGTAGGCGCGATCGAGTGCTTCCAACGCGCCTGCAGTGATCACCATAGTGTTGGCGCAGGTCGGCCGCAATCAGCAAACCGGGAACATTGAAGGGCTGCAGATTCAGCATCCACTGTGCCGACTCCACCGCATCGTCGTAGTTGCCGAGGCCCATATAGGCGCGCGGCCAGGTATCCACGCACCGTCGCATCATCCGGGGTCTGCAGTTTCAGTTCCCTGGCTTCATCCCTGGCTCGAGCGAAGTCACGCTGATCGAGCAGGAGCGCCACATGCGCTTTGCGTAACTGAAAATCCTTAGGCGCCAGACCGAGCCCAGCGGCAACGGCCTCTGCCGCCTGGCGATCGTAATCGGGCGACGCCCGTCTCCTGCGCCCGGCTGAGGAGAGCCAGGGCCAGATTGTTGTAGCCCTCCGGCCCTTTGGGATCGGACGCGATCTGCTGCCGGGCGGCTGCGATTCGTTGTTCCGCGGGAGTCACGCGCGTGGCTTGTGCGTTGCCCAGCAGAACGGAACGCCGCGATGAGGAGGATGGTAGAAGTGAGCTTCATGACGTGCCTTTGCTGAAAAGCGAAGGCCTCCGGGCGCGCCTCAGGAGGAGTGCCCGGAAACCTTCGGCAGGTTTACAGGGTTACATCACAGGGCAAGTGGTGCTGCCGCCCTGATTTGCCGGTGGTGGGTCGGCTTGATTGCTGCTGGCAAGCGTCGGCTGATCACCGCAACCTGCTTCGCTGGGGTCGATGTGACGGCTATCGCGGCCGCTGTACGCGAAGTGCACATACGGGAAAGTTTCCTGTGTGGGCACGTCGGTTGCAGCGACGCCATCGCCGATCAGATTATTAGGAGCGACGTTGAACTTGGGATTCAGCACGCCGGCAACCGCGCGCGCTGCAATATCCACCACGTCGTCCGTCAAACGCCGCCCGTTGGGGTAGCCTGCGCCGTCGCCGGCGAGCAGACCCATCCGTTTGCGGTTGGCCTCCGGAGTCGGCGGCAACCCCGGTGTTCAGCCGCAACAGATCAGCGACTGGGACCCGCCGGCGTTCCCGGCGCAGCAATCGGCGGCGCATAGGTTACCAGCGGAAGCAGATCCGTCCGGGGCGGCGGCGGAATGTTGATGCCGTAAGCCGCGTTCAATACGCGAGCAAGCGTCGGATCGAGATCGAAGCTGGCGAATTGATAGTCGGCATTCGGCGCTGTCATGCTCCAGGTGTCTTTGTAGCCGGTGCCGATGATCAATTCGTTGATCAGCGGATTACCGAGACGCTGCACCTGTTGGTAGTTGCCCTCGTTTGCCGGTTCGTTGAGGAGGATGGCGGACGAAGTATTGCGCCCGCGAAGTGGTTGCCCAGCTGCCAATGGTCGCCCTGGGGTCCGTTGCCGGGTGTTGGTTGCCATCGCTGGTGAGATAGGCGATGGGCACCTCAATGGCAATCGTGTTGACGTTAAAGCCCGAGACCGCATTGGGCGCCAGGTTCAGGTGGTCGTTCTTATCCTGCGCCGCCGTTAACACTCCGCCACCCGCACCGGTGCGGAAATTGAAGGTGTCAAAGGCTGCTCCCAAATCGATAAAGAAGGGATCGGCTACCGTGCCGGCGAAAACGCGGATGTCGCCGCGGTCTCCTGCAACGGTGTAGATTCCCTGCTTCGCCAAGGCCTCATAGTCAGGCATGGTGCGAGGGCCAACATTGGTGGGAACGGCATACATGCGCCGAGCCATTCACCGGGTTCAGAGGAATCCTCTGGGATCCGCGGTACATGACCACGGAGTAGGTCTGGCGCAGGCTCAGCCCGGCTGCCCCTGGCCCATCGAGCGAGGTAATGGCGGGAGGAACAATCGGAGTACCTGGAGCCACTGGCGGAGGCGAGTTCTTCGGAGCATTGATTCCAGCGCCAGCGCCGGCAAAGCCGGTGAACAACCCGGGGGCCCGAACTTGTGTCTGGAATCGAATGTTGAAGGTCAGGTCGGCGAGAGCGTCGTGGTTGTTATCGATCTTGATCTGGTAGAGAACGTTGGGATCGAAGGGAAAGTAATTGGGCCCGTTGCTCGGTTCGAGGAAGGGATCCACATTCATGATGAATGTAACCCGATCAGGATGGTCGTAGCTGACAAACGAGTAGAAGTCTGTGATGTCGGCTGTGTGGTCGAGAGCTGTGATGGGTGCTTCGCGATGACTTGATGCGAATACTCCGGGTGGGGTAATCAGCAGCAGGCTCATCGCAAGTCCGACGATGGACTGGCGTGTAGGCATGCGTGTCTCCCTTTATTAACTTGTCTCCGATGGGCGCAAGACTCGTTCAGGCGGGTAGGGAGTCGGAGGAACGATTTGCATCATCGGTACTGAAGTTACGCGCGGCGGATCAAACTGGATGGCGGTTGGCAATGAATATTTGTGAGTGGAGGCTGGTTGTCGAAGCGCTCTTCATAAAACGAACAAATTGTTCATGGCACGGTGAAGGAGAGCTGCCCTGGTGGTCCCATTACAATCAAGTGAAACGGGCATGCGTTGCTGCACAGGGAGAACATGAGGCCAGAAATTCGTTACGTCGCCAACGCCGATGCCGGCGCGATTGCGGTCACCTCGAGCACCACGCCCGGTTCCAACGGTGTGTTCGGCCCGGGCAATCCGTTCTACGAGCCCAGCACTCTTCCCTTCCAGGCGCCACCGTTCGACAGGATTCAAGACAGTGACTACCAGCCGGCCATCGAAGCCGGCATGGCGCAACAGCTGGCGGAGATACGCGCTATCGCGGATAGTCCGGATCTCCCTGGCTTCGAGAACACCCTGGTTGCGCTGGAGAAGAGCGGCCGGTTACTCGACCGGGTCATGTCGGTATTCGATGCCGTGACCAGCGCCAACACCAACCCCGATCTGCAAAGAGTGCAACAGATCGAAGCCCCCAAACTTGCCGCCCACCATGACGCGATTTTCCTGGATAGCCGGCTTTTTCAGCGCGTAGAAGAGATCTACAAGCAGCGCGACGACGCTTAAGCTGGACGCCGAATCGTTGCGCCTGGTGGAGTTCTATCATCGCGAGTTCGTGCACGCCGGGGCCAACCTCTCGGACGCGGACAAAACCGAACTCAAGAAAATCAACGAAGAGCTATCGACCCTGCAGAACGATTTCAGAACCAGGCTGCTGGCGGCTACACAGGAAGCCGCCTTTGCGACTACCGATAAAGACAAGTTGGCGGGGCTAAGCGAAGCTCAGCTGGCTGCTGCCGCCGAAGCGGCCAGGTTGAGAAACCAGGAGGGCTGGGTACTGACTCTGCAGAACACCACCCAGCAGCCCTACCTGGCCGACTTGGATGACCGCGCGACGCGCCAGGCCGTCTTCGAGAACTCCTGGAACCGCACGGAACGCGGCGGAGCGCATGACACACGCGAAATCGTTCTTCGTTTGGCGCAGCTTCGCATCCAGAAAGCCAAGCTGTTGGGCTACCCGAATTTTGCTGCCTGGAAGTTGGATGATCAGATGGCCAAAACGCCGGAGGCCGCGAAGCGGTTCCTGGATGATCTGGTCCTTCCGGCCACGGCCAATGCCGCCCGGGAAGCCGAAGACATTCGCCAGCTGATGAACGCGGACGATGAAGTGCAGCCCTGGGATTGGGCCTACTACGCCAAGCAGGTGCGCAAGGCGAAGTTCGATTTCGATGATGCCGAGGTTAAGCCCTATTTTGAAATCAACAACGTGTTGGAGAATGGCGTCTTTTACGCTGCCAATCAGCTCTTTGGCCTGACATTTAAGGAGCGTAAAGACATCCCCGTTTATCAGCCCGATGTGCGCGTTTTCGAGGTGATCGATGCGGATGGGAAATCGCTGGCCCTGTTTTACTGCGACTACTTCAAACGTGACAATAAAAATGGCGGGGCGTGGATGACCAACCTGGTCGGTCAATCCAGGTTGTTGGGCACTCTCCCGGTGATCTGCAATGTGGGAAATTCTCCCAAGCCTGCAGCAGGCCAGCCGGCGCTCATCAGTTTTACCGATGTCACGACTATGTTTCACGAGTTCGGCCACGCGCTCCACGGCCTGTTTGCGGATTGCGAGTACCCGAGCCTTGTCCGGCACCGCAGTGGCACGCGACTTCGTTGAGTTCCCTTCCCAGTTCTACGAGCATTGGGCCACTTATCCTGCTATCTTCGAAAACTATGCGAAGCACTATGAGACGGGCGCGTCCATGCCTGCCGAGTTAGCTGCGAAACTTTCCGAGTCGAAAACTTTCAACCAGGGATATGCGCTGACCGAGGTCCTTGCCGCGGCAGAACTGGATATGCATTGGCACACCCAGAGTCCCGGCACGCGGATCGAGAGCCCGGATGCATTTGAAAAAGAGGCGTTAGAGCGCACGCAGCTTTCCATCAGCTATGTGCCGCCGCGCTACCGTTCCAGTTACTTTGCGCATATTTTTGCGGGTGGCTATGCGGCGGGTTATTACGCGTACTTGTGGGCGGAGATGCTCGACCAGGATGGGTATCAGTGGTTCCTGGACAACGGCGGTTTGACACGAGCCAACGGAGATCGCCTCCGGCACATGGTGCTGTCTCGCGGAAACACGGAGGACCCGGCCGGCATGTATCGGGCTTGGCTTGGCCGGGAGCCTAGCATCACGCCGATGCTGAAAGAACGCGGGTTGGTGAGAGCAGGCTAGCTCAGTCGGCTTCGCTGCACGCGATAGACAACATCGGAAGGGGGCTTCGCCCCGTCTTGTTAACCCATGTAGTGCCCCGGCCACGCCGGCGCAAACATGGGGCACCCGTCCAGAACCAACACCGTGGTTCGGAGATCAAATCCTTCGGGACCCAGATAGCAGATTCAGTTACTGATACGTTTTCCATATCTCCTCAATTTGTCCTTGGGAACCGGGAGGTCGGAGAATCCGGATCGGACTACGAAGATTTTTCAACGCGCAGGGTCACCAGGTCCCAGCCATCGACTTGGAAAGGGCCATTAGCAGGCTCCAGCTTTTCCTCAGCCAGATTGCTGATCCAGCACTTGACCGGTGTGTCGGCTCCCCAGTCCAGTTTCGCCGTCCTCGACTCACCTGATGCGCCGAACAGGCGAACGATCCATGCAGACCGATCTTCACTTGGCTTGAGAGTCATTGCCAGAACATCCGCAGGCTCGATCTTCAAGAGCGGCGTGGGGACATTTGTGTGCGATGCTGCAGGCGTCACTATTAGAGGCTGCGAGAGTCCTAGGGCAAAGCGGCTTGCCGCCGCCGCATCATGCCTACCGTGTGGCCGGATCGCGTAACGAAACATCACCGGTCCCTCCTGATAGGCCCGGTAGTTTGTTCCCCAATGATTGTTCATCACCCACGAATAGAACGTCTGTGTGGGTTCGATGTGTTTCCTCCAGACGTTTGGATCTCTCTGCGAGCCTAGCATCGTGGCGCTGATGCCGCCGATCTCGGTGAGCGGTGCGTCCTGCGTCACCCACGTGACACCAATATCCTGATTGGATATGTCGATCCACCGCCCAACGGGAAGCCAGTTCTTGCAGGAGCCGGGCAGTTGATCGACCTCGGGCTGCATGTTGCCGAGTGGAATATCCATCGACATCTTTCCATTTGGCACAGCAAACGGAAATGCGAACTGAATGCTCTCCTTTGAGCTATGTTGGGCGAACTCGTCGCCAGGCCCACCCACGCCTGGATGAGGATTCAGAGCAGCCGGGAGTTTGTCGATGGTGTTTGCCAGTTCCAGATAGTCCATGCCTGCCGCAAGGCGGATCCGCCGGACCAGGCTCTTGCACGTGGGCGCTGAAGATTCGATACGGATGGTTGCGACGAGCGGACCATCGTCTTCGACCGTGATGCTGGCAGGGCCGCTGGAATGAAGGTGGTCCAGGTCTTTGCCTGCCATCAACAGGAACTGATTGACCCGAGGTGTGCCCTGAATGTCCGCAAGGTTTTGATTCTCGCCGCGCAGCTTAAGTTCAACAATGTCTCCGGTGGACGCATCGATCCTTACCTGAAGGATTCCGTTGTCGAGAGTGTTGTTCTTATAGGAGACGGGATTTCCATGTTTGTGTGCGGGCTGATGCGACAACGAGTAGCGCGCCGCGCCGAAGGCTGGGACGTCAGAGATCCACATCGCGAGCTCACCCGAAGAGAGCCTCTGCGAAGGAATTGCATGGCCCCCGCTGTTGGTGACGTGATCGCCTGCTGCCGAAGACTCACGCGAGAGATAGGCAATGTCGGTACGGTTCCACGACGTCGAATTGTGCACTTCGAAAGTTGTTGCATGAGTATCGGTAGAGAGTCCGCCGAGCGAGCTATCGAGCAACTGCTTTGAGGCCTTCGCTGCGTCGATCGCGAAAGCCTGCTTCCCTTCCCACTGTTGTTTGACAAAAGGGTTTTCCGAATCAGAGACGCTGTTCCACGCACCCCAGGTGTGCTCGGAATAGAGCAACACATCGCGCCAGGCCGCTTCGTAGGAGGGTGGAGAATAGGAACTTGGATTAGATGATTGCGGAGAGTGCGGTTGCCTGGCTGAGCCGATCGGCGGCATTGCGGCTCATCGCCGTTTCAAGCGCAGAAGAAGCCGCACCGTCTTCCCAGTAAGGGGTGAGATCGCCCCGATACTGTGGAAGTTGATTGCCGTAGCGCTTTTCAAAAGCGGAGAACGCCGTGCCAGTAGAAGCGATGGCGAAGCGTGGCCACTCATATTTCTGGTTCCAGTCCGCGTATCCAGTCACTGAGCTCGGGGTCCGGTTCGGCGTTATCTCCATGGCCCGACCAGCGGATGTAGGAGATGTCATAGGGATAATGCACTTCGTCCATCCGGTCCTGATACTTTGCCACCAAGTCATTGCCGAGCTTCATCACATGCGAGAGCGCGTAGCCCGTCCAGGGCACCCAGAATAAGACCTTCTCTTTGCCCGAGGGGGAGATCCACCAGAAAGGCTTGTCCTGCCACGTGACCATAAAGTTGCCGATGCGGTCGAAGTAGTTCGGGGCGGCGGAGAAATATCGGATGCCCGCCTGAGCCATCGCAGGCACCGTGCCCCAGGAGAAGCCAGGCACGTCACTCATCATCGCCGAATCGACTTTTACGTTGCAGGTTCTTCCGAGTTGCCCGGAATAGTGGAAGAGTTGCAACAACTCTTCGGGACGACAGAGCCCTGTCAGTTCATTTGCATAGGATCCATTGATAGCGATCCATCCTTTCTGGACGGCGTCGGTCAGCTCGGCTTTGGCTGCTTCCGAACCGCGTCGCATGTACAGATCAGCACCCCAGAGAACTTCCAGATTCCAGACAAACCGCGAGCCTTCAGGGTAGCTGGATGTCTTGCGCGCCAGCTCAATTCCTTTGGTTATGTTGCGGATCTGTTTCTCTTCGACATTCGCCTGGAGATCGGTGTAGCCAAGATCATGATGCGAGTGAGGTAGAACGTAGATGAGCATTCTTCGTACAGGCTTCAGCTCTACTGCTTGTGTCTGCGTAGCACCATTGAATTCAACGGTAACCGTGACGTTCTGCTGGGCGGTAACCGGCTTCAGATAGACCTCGAAGATATTCGAACCGGCCTGCGCGGTGCGACGATCGACTTCTTGACCCTCTACCCTGGTGATGGCGACGCCGCCGACCCCTTGGTTGTCGAGCGTGATCTCGACAGGTTGAAACAATGCTCCATTTTTGCGGATGAGAGCGCGCACCGGAATCGCCAGCTTTCCCTGCCCTTTTTCATCCGAGGAAGTCGCCGCCTGAGACCATCCTGACCCGGAGCACAACGAACCTCCGGCAACCATGGTCAGACTCTTCAACAAATCTCTTCGCTTCATCGTGGAATCTTATCTTGTTGTGCCAGGCCGCATGGGCCGAGCTCAAAGGATGGCATCACAGGATCACTTCGGCAATCACTTTCAAAAGCAGTGACATTCATTTGCCTTCAGCTTGGGATTTGGCAACGTTGCCAAATAAGTCCTTTGTTTCACGAAGATGCTCAAGGTGCTCAAGTAATTGATTTGAGCATCTTGCCTCGTTGACTGGCTGGTACTAATCCCCCGGAGAGGGCAAAGTCCACCACCAGGCACCTGATTTTCCTTCTATCCGTGCCGGTTAGGGTTGCGTCTGCGTCCGCGGACGAAGGTGATGGCACGTGAGGCGGGAGTGCATGGTTCATCATGGTTTGGTGTGGGATCATCGCTTGCTTCAGACTGGGAGGGCCGTTTGGCATAATAATCTCGTCTTATGGCCTACATTAATACGCTCGGGAGCCGGCGTCCATGGGCCTGGAGAATAATCATGTGGAAGAGCGGGTAGTAAACTCGTGATTACTCCCTACTGTTCAATGATAACTAAGTAGTTAGCCCGCTTTCGGCAGCGATTCGACTGTCGGTCCCATTACCATTGCGTACGTCGTGCCGCCAAAGATGATCGCAAGTCTGATATTTTGTGGAGAGTTAACCCTCTTCGACACATTCCCACTCCTGATGCAGTACGCTGTCTCCGGACTAAGCGTTTTGGGATGCGACATTGTGAACGACATCCGAAACTGCGTCTGGCGTTCGGCGCAGCAGCAGGTAGGACGCAATGACATGCGTAATCATTAACAACGGTACATAGATGATTACGATCGCGTAGGTCGCGCCCAACTCCCCAGACATAGCTGGGAGAGCAAATTTCACGCCATGGTAATAGTCAACAATGATGTCCACCGCTCCCACAAGATTGAAGCCGATGACAAGCGGCCAGAAGAGTGGACGTATCTTTGTCGTGAAAAGCGCCAGGATCGCCAGCAAACCGGTTGCAAAGTCTCCGTACGCGGCGAACGTCGCAAAGTCTGCAGGCAGACCGTGGCCAACCACGCCGGGAAGAATGAACACGAGACCAAAGAAGCGGAAACTGTGGAGCATCGCGATCGAGCGTTGCGCATTGACTGGACTCATCGCCCGGAGTTTGGGAAAAACATAGGCAGTCGTGCACAGCAGCCACGCGACATAGCCCAAGACCAGATGTAGGTTGAAGATTATTGCCGGCGACATTGTGAGTTCCTTTCAGAATAGGTGCGCGTAAAGCATTGCCGCGAACCCGCTATTCGGGATATGTTTGTAGTTCTTTCATTGCATGATTCGGACCCATCGATTGATCATTTCCTAATCCTGATCCAGTGGATTTTAGAGGCGCGGCTTGGACTCACTTCCAAATGTTCCATCGCAAGTGTTCTTTCTTCCCGGCGCTCTCGGAAATCGAGACTTTTGGGAGCCGCTCGCACGTGAGCTGCGATTTCAAGCTGATAAGGTCTTCATGGCTTATCCAGGTTTCGCTGGTGTGCCTGCCGATCCCTCCATCACCTGTTTCAAGCATCTGGTGGATGCGGCGGCGTCTCGGATTGATTGCCCCACGGCACTGATTGCTCAGTCCATGGGCGGCGTGCTTGCCATCGAGGCGACAATTCGTAGACCATCCCTGATCACCCATTTAGTTTTGATTGCCACTTCAGGAGGGCTTAATACTTCCAAATTGGGCGCTGTCGACTGGCGGCAGAGTGTAAAGCAGGATTATCCGGATCTTCCAAATTGGTTCACCTCCTACAATTCCGACCTAACAGATAAGCTGAGTAGCATAAAGGTGCCGGTTCTATTGATCTGGGGCGATTGCGACCCCATCAGCCCCGTGGCAATTGGGGAAGCTCTTTTGAATCACTTCCCGAACGCCAAACTGCACCTCATACCCAGGGGAGAGCATGATCTTGGTCGCGTTCACGCTGAGTCCGTTGCTCCTCTGATCGATATGCATCTCCAGAATCAGCCGATCCTCGGCTCGAACTAGCTCCTCAGATGCAGAGCAGAGTTTGTTAGCGCGACGCAAGAGGAGGATTATGCAATGGCAACTTCGCTCGTAGCGCCAAATACATATGGATTGATTCGGTACCCACTCTGTTGACAATCTGCGACTCCGGAATCATTTCGAAAGAAAGCCTCTCATAGAACCTGATTGCGGGGTTGTCCCTACGGACACTCAGAACAATGCCCGGAAACTGAGACCGCACATTCTCTATGAGATGGCGTAGAGTTGTTGTTCCGGTTCCGTTTCCCCGATACTTTGGCACTACGCTCATCGCCAATTCCGGAACATGTTCGCCGAAAAACGATGGACCAGCTTCTTCTTTGGTATAGAGCCGAAGCCATGCGCAAGCGATCGGCATTCCGGTTGGTTGAAGTTCCGCAACGATTCCAACGTCACCAGGCCTGCCCCAGCCAATCCAATATCTATTTAGGGCTGGATCAGAGAGAGCGCTTTGGATCGGTTCGTCGCCCTCAAGCATTCTGGCTGCCAGAATCAAAAAGCTAAAGACTAATACCTGCTCATCTGGCTCCACGCTACGTAGTGCTATGTTCATCCCGTATGCCTAACACCTCGTAAATGTGATTGCAAGACTGCAGATTGAGGCAGCGAATTCGCAGTGTCCGGAAAAATCATCTCTTCAGCGTCATTACTCCACACTCACCAGTCCCTGTCGATCCGCCGGCCCTACGAGTTTGCGCAGGCCGAACAGAACGACGAGCACAGAAGCCAGTGACAGCCATACCGCCAAAAACAGAGTGATTCCACCAATACGGTCCCACAGCGCGGTCGGGCCCAGGTGCGGTGCATTCGCAGCATTGGGGCCGCTGCCGAATTCGGCGAGAAAGAAGAGACCCAGCCAGTTGAGGTAGAGAGAGACCGCGCTGATCCACGCGCCTGCGCCTGACCAAAATCGTCCGAGATCCAGCTTCGGCCAAAGGAGGCCGAGAGCAATCAAGCCGTAACCGCCGATCAACCCGGTCAAGTGGGCGGCGTTGCCAAGGCTCCGGTTGTGAGAACCGACAATCACGAACCCGGTGAGCATCCCCAGAAGAAGCAAAATTGCGCCGTGGCGGGCCAGGCGTAGATCGATAGGTGCTCGCACGAGAATCCTCCCTCATTGCTGGATTGGCACGCTCCGTTATTCCCGGCGATCAGCGTGCCTTGCTCACTTCCCTGCATCCAGCAAGCAGTGTGCAGCCCGCAGAGGGCTCCGAAAAGTGGTTTTTGACGAGTTGGTAAAATCTCCTGACAAACTGGATGCGCCGGACGGTCAGAACCGTTCGCTCGCCAGGACTCGCAGTGTGATTACACATTTTCATGCTCGTTTGGCCACGGATCTTGATCCGGCGAAGACTCACGATGATCGAACTACGATTGTTTGCAAGTGCCATTTCATCGATTTAACTTATTTCGATAAACGCGAGCAGATCGGAGAGAAATCGTTCCTGATGAGTCAGGATGATTGCATGAGGGGCGTTTGGATAGACGATTAGCCTGGAATTCGGAATGAGCTGAGCAGTCCGCGCCCCAGTCACCGCGAGAGGGGCACTGAAATCCTTGTCTCCATGGACGATCAAGGTGGGACAAGTGATCTTTTTCAGGTCTGGCCGGACATCCGCCCCCGAGGTAGTAGCTCGAGTAGCTAGCGCAACCGGCAATGAAACGCTCATCATCATGTTCTTGATCCAGGTCCGGGTTTCCTGACACGTCTCGGGGGTGAAAAAGGGCCCCTCGTTTTCGCCGATCCAACGAGGAAAGTCTCTCGCGATTTGTTGTGTTTGTGCTTCAATCGCTTCTTTTGGCCACCCCTCAGGATTGTCAACTGTCCTGGTAGGAAATGGAGTTCCCGGTGCTGCCAGCACAAGTCGCGCGATGCGATTTGCTCCCTGGCCCGCGCAATAGTGGACCGCCTCGAAAGCGCCCATGGAGTGGGCCACCAATACAGCATCTCTAAGATCCAGTTGATCAATAATCCTGGACAGATCGTCGACCATGGTATCCAGGTCGTAGCCGGTGCTTGGTGCATCCGAACGGCCGTGCCCTCGCCGATCGGGGACCACACATCGAAGGCCCCGCTCAGAAAGGGCCGCGATGTGGCTGCCCCAGACATTCGAATGGAAGGTCCATGCACTCAAGAAGATGACCGGGCGGCCCGATCCCCAGTCCTGTACAAAGAGCTTTGTTCCGTCGCGTGCAAGTACGTACGGCCTCTGGCTTGCGGCCTTTCGCGAAGGACCGGGCTTGAGTTGAGCCCGACCGAAAGGCGTTTGAATAAGTGCCGCAGCGCCACACGCGGCGCTTCGGATGATTTGGCGGCGATCGAGATTAGGCATGAAGAGCAGCTCCTCCGTCGTGAGGTTCCCCCACAAGTCCGATCATGTGATAAAACGAGAAACCGAGCAATTACTTGTGAGGTAATTGAACTTGGGCCGACGAACTCATAAGGTGGACGGTATGGTCGAGAAGGTCCAAACCGTGGGTAAGATGGTTAGATCATGGCGTGAAGTCAGGCGATTTAGCCAACTCGAACTTGCAGTCGAAGCCGAGGTATCCCAGCGGCATCTCAGCTTTATCGAAAGCGGACGAGCGGCTCCCTCCAGGGAAATGGTTCTACACTTGGCGGACCACCTGGAGATTCCCTTAAGGGAACGGAATGTGATGCTCCTCGCCGCGGGCTATTCGCCCATCTATGGCGATCGCTCACTGCAGGATCCCACCTTGACTAACGCCATTGCTGCTCTCGAACGCCTCTTAAGAGCACATGAACCTTATCCCGCACTGATAGTCGACCGGCACTGGAATATCGTCACTGCAAATCAAGCCCTTGCGCCGCTGCTGGATGGGGTCGCCCCGGAGCTGCTGAAGCCCCCTGCCAACGCCCTGCGGATCAGCCTGCACCCTCGTGGGCTCGCTCCGAATATTGTGAACCTTGGTGAATGGCGCCAGCATTTGCTCGATCGCTTAGGACGCCAATTTCGGATCTCTCGCGATCCGGCACTGGATGTTCTTCTGAGCGAATTGAGCGATTATCCTTTCGAGGCCAGTGAGCGGTCGAACGATTCCCACGACTACCTGGCCAATGAAGTTGCCATTCCTCTTCGGCTGAGAACGCCACGTGGAGTGCTTTCGTTTCTTAGCACTGTGACGGTATTTGGTACTCCGATCGAGATCGAACTGTCGGAGGTGACGCTCGAGGCCTTTTATCCGGCGGATCAAGAGACCGCACAAGCTCTTGGTGGATCGCGATGAGGATCACAATGGCTGACCGTCAGAATACGAAACCTGCTCAGCGTGGGAGCGATAGCAAGCAAGACTTTGTGCAGTATTCTCGCCATTACGGGCTAAACGGTCTGGAATTGATGACTGCTCGCTGGGTGAAACATTCATTTGCTCCTCATATGCACGATTTTTATGCGATCAGCCTAAACTACGGAGGTCGTGGCGCCTTCGAGTGCCGTGGTCAAACACACGACGCTTCACCTCGCACGTGCAATCTGATCGCGCCGGGAGAACTCCATACTGGTCGTGCCACCTCGGATCACGGCTGGGCATATCGCAATCTGTACATTGATTCAACGCTGATGGCGAGCCTTTTCGTTGGTCTCGACTGGAAGGGTCCGTTGGAGGGTCGGTTCGAGTCTCCCCTCGTTTCTGATCAGGTTCTGGTCTCGTGCCTGGCACGCGCTTTCGAGAGCTTGACTGAATCCAACTCACTTCTCCAGAACGAGTCGCTGGTGTTAGCGGTCGCGGCACGACTGATCTCGGATCATTTCGTTCCACGTCAAGTTCCGAGCAGGATTGGCCGCGAACATGCAGCGATCCAGCGAGTAAGAGAATGGCTGGATGCATATTCCAATCGTAATGTATCGATTCATGCTCTCGCCCAGATCGCAAATCTGAGCCCCTACTACCTGGTCCGCACGTTTCACAAGCAAATAGGCGTTCCACCTCATAAGTATCAGACTATCCAGCGGACCCATCGTGCCAGGAAGCTCCTGGCCTCCGGCCGACCAATCGCAGACGTTGCTTCGGAGGCAGGCTTTTGCGACCAGAGCCATTTGAACCGTTGTTTCAAACAGTCATTCGGGATTGCTCCGGGGAAGTACGTTGCGGCGCGTGCAATTTGAAGATTTTCATTTCAACGGGGTTGTCGCAAACGCGCTGCCACGACAGAACCCACCTCCCGAACGACCTCGAACAAAAGATTCACGTGCGTTCTCTGGAGGCGGTGGTTCACACTGCAAGCCCGAAGAACCGTCCTCCCATTGATTTTGGTTCCCGACAGAAATATACGGCCATCCTGTTCCACGGCTGTGAGAAGTTCCCCATTTAACCGGTCGAGAAATTCCGATTGCTGGTGTACCGAGAGATCTGCAGTCCGATATTGGAAGCAGACCACAGACAACGGAACCGGCGAAATGCGCTCGAAGTCTTCGGACTCATCTATCTGGTCCGCAAGCTCCCTCATGATTTCAATATTGCTTTCTATCGCGGCCCGAAGTTTCTTTGCACCATAGGCCTTGAACGTCATCCATATCTTCAGTGCACGAAATCCCCTGGAGAGTTGAGGGCTGCAGTCCTTGAAATCAAATGGCCCGTCTGCATGAAAGCCGATTAGCTTTCTTTCCTGGAGATAGTCGGCTTCGATTCCGAAAGTGTCGGGAAGCACTTCCGGGTCACGGACGAGAATACATGCGGCCTCCACCGGGACATAAAGCCATTTATGCGGGTTGATCACGACAGAATCTGCCCGGTCCATGCCATGGAATAACTTCCCGGCAACTGTGGTCCGCGCTGCTGGTCCACCATAGGCCCCATCGACATGGAACCATAGATTCTGCTCGCGGCAAAAGTCTGCCAGCTCGTTGAGCTGATCGACCGAACCTGTATTGGTTGTGCCCGCATTGCCGACCACGCAAATTGGTGTACAGCCGTTCCGCCGATCTTCGGTCACTCTTTCCCTCAGGGCCTGCAAATCGATCGTAAAGTCGTCTCCTACGCGAATCTTCCTAAGGGAATTTCGCCCCATGCCCAGCAGGCTCATAGCTTTTTCAATAGAAGCATGTCCCTCACTTGAAACATAGACCGTCGCCACGGATGAGCGATACATTCCATCGGCAGCGACATCAAATCCAAGCTTCCGCTTGCGAGCGATCGCCAGTCCGGCAAGGTTTGCAGCCGAACCTCCGCTCAGAAGGCAGCCTCCCGCCCCTTTCGGATAGCCAACGAAGTCTGCGATCCAACGAATTACCTGCCTCTCCACTTCTGAAGCAGCTGGCGAAAAATGCCATTTCGCACAGATTTGATTGAGGGCTGAGGCTAACATTTCGCCCAAAATTGCCGCGTGGTTACCACTCCCATTGATGTAACCGAAAAACCGAGGGGACAGGTAGAGCGTCGAATTTGCAATGACATTTCTCTCGACTTGATCAAGGAGCAAGTCAATGGGCTGCCCTTCCTCAGGAAGCGATTCGCGAAACAATGAGGCAATTTCGGGAGGAGACTTCGAAGTGGTAACGGGTGCCTGGTCCAGCCGTTCGAATAAACGAATGACGATTTCCATCGCTTTTGTGATATCGCCGCGCAGCATTGGTATGGGCTCGTCGAGAGAGGGCTCGTAGTCAACACCATGTTGAGAATCGTGAGGAGAGTGTGTGTCCATTTTGTTACGTTAAGGCTAACGATCTGGGTCGTCTTGGATAGAATTGCCCTCACGCACATCTTCGATTTTGAGGCCAAGGCGGCCGACATCGTCGGCCTTTATCTGAAGCGCCCGAGCACGCGCCTGCGCTCTGCATCGACGAGAAGAGCGGTCACGTCCGGCGGTTTCCAACGGCCTGCGCACGGATTCCATCCAGGATGCAATCAAGTCCGAACTCGAAAGCACCGGCAACGCTCTCGCTGAATGCTCCTGAACGAAGAACATCCAAAAGCATCGGATATTGATTCGGCTCCTGACCAAGCGTTTGAGCCAGCTCGCGGGTCCATTGTCTTTCGGTGCTGCCGGTGTTTGCCTCGTGGAAACTGGCGTGACCTCGCACGTGCGCAATGATGGTTAAAAACGCGCGATGCCGCTTCTGCGGCCCTAGACTGGATTCCAGTAACATTCTCAGGGCTGCTTCCATCCACGCAAGCTCGTTGGGCCCCATAGGGCTTTGCCGCGCAGTGGTGGCCTCAAGAAACCATGGATGATCTTTATAGATGGCCAGGCAGCGCCGTGCCCATTCCTTCAACCGCGAGGTCCAGGGCGCCGACGTTTTGCCAAAGTGAAGGGGCGACTCGGCCACGGAATCAATCATGACTGCGATCACCTCGGACTTTCCCGAAAAGTAACGATAGAGCGCCATGGTGGTCAGGCCGACCTCACGCGCGACTCTTTGCATCGTCACCGAGGCCAAGCCCTCCTTATCGGCAAGCCGAATCGCAGCGAGCGCAATCTGTGCCTTGCTAAGTGACGGCTTGGGCCCTCGAGTGGGAGCAGGCTTCTCGGCCCAGGTTGCGTCTGCTCGGTTGGATCTATTGGCGGGCATCGCGGTTGTGATCCTCCCTCCCAGATTACAGTTCATCATCCAAGTTGCGCCGAACGGTAAACTGTGTATAGTATACACAGTTATGGAGGTCCCCATGCTCTGGATCGTTGGTGCAGTTCTGTTTTGCGTGATGGCGAGCGTGCCTGCAACACTTCTCCTCTATCGAACACTCAGGCAGGCAAAGATAGCTGCGAAGCTGAAGATAACGAGTGTGCTGGGAATTGTGGAGGAGCGCTTCGTGCCAATCGGCGGTATTGATCAATGGATATCGATTCGGGGAGAGGATCGAAGCAATCCTGTTCTTTTGCTGCTACATGGCGGCCCTGGCAGTTGCTATTCCATGTTCACTCAACATCTGCACCCGTGGGAACAGCACTTCACCATCGTGCAGTGGGACCAGCGCGGCGCAGGCAAAACTCTAACCCGAATGGGTTCACATGGCTGCGGCAAAATCAGCATGGGGCAACTAAGGTGCGATGCGATCGAGGTCGCAGAGTATCTGCGCGCCCGCCTTTCATAAAGATCGAATCTTCTTACTGGCTAGCTCGATCGGATCTACGTTTGGCGCGCAGGTCGCACTGACCCGGCCCGAAATATTTTATGCCTACATCGGGACGGATCAGAACATTGGGATGGTGCGCGGGAGACAAGAAAATCACGATCAGTTGCTTAAGCGGCTCCGCGGCCATGGAATGATCAAGGGTGCAAAGATGATTGAAAAGATCGGAGCGGATGCCACGCGCTGGACCCCGCAAGACTTCACGACCGTTGGGCAATGGACGATGAAATCCGACCCGGCGGGATTCCACCGCACGATCAAGCTTCTCAAGGACGCCGTGTGGTATGCGCCGGGATGGACACTCCGGGATATTCGCGGCTTTGTGAAAGGCATGCATTTCTCGCTCGAGCAGTTGCTGCCGGAGATGGTCCGATACGATGCCTGGGCACAAGGTACGCGTTTCGATCTGCCTGTTTTTCTGTTGCAAGGGGAGAACGACGTGCTGACCTTGACTGCGCAGGCCCAAGCCTATTTTTCCGACATCGAAGCGCCCATCAAGCGCATGGAACTGATTTCAGATGCGGGTCATTTTGCTATGTTCTTGCAGCCAGAGGTGTTCCTGGAAAAGCTCCTGGCTTATGTGCGTCCCTTGGCATATATGCAGAGCCCTGAAGTAGCGAACAGGGCCTGAGTTCTGAGGGGTGTCCGCTCAGGGTTATTACTCCTTCTTTGCGTCGCAAGCTACCCCGGCAGCCCCCAAAGGCCGGTTCAACCGCACGCGGAAGCGTCCGCCGCCGCAGCGCCTTCGTTCAAGCCGGCAAGTCTCCCCCGATCGGCTTCCGCTTGGCCGTCAGCTTACGCCAACAGGGCTTAGCGCTCGCCGAGCGACAGCCGGTCAGAATGGATTCGTAACGTGCGGCGGATGCGCTCGCTGTAGGTACGCCCCGATTGCAGACGTTGCCCTGACTTGAGTTCAACCGCGTACTGACCGTGCGCGATCGACCACAGTTGCGCGATACGCCGAACGTTGACGATGTGCGATCGATGGATGCGCAGGAAGCGGTTGGAATCGAGCACGCCCTCGATGGTGTTCATCGGTACGTGGAAAGGTAAGTTGCCGGACCCACGTGGAGCCGGACGTAGTTCTGGAAGGCTTCGATCCAATCCACCTCGTTGACTGGCACGAAAAAGGTGTTCTCGCCGGATCGAACCGCGAATCGCTCGAGCTGCCGCGGCGGATTCGCGATGGCATCGAGCATCGCCAGCAATTGTTTTGTGGCATCCTCGTGCGGTGCGCCTCGTAACCTGCCAATGGCCCGCTGGAACGCGAGCTCAAAGCGTTCCTCGGTTACCGGTTTGAGGAGATAGTCGATCGCTGCGATTTCGAAGGCCCGGATCGCATACTGGTCGTGCGCGGTCACGAAGATGATCGGCGGCATGCGCTCCGCCCCAACGGCATGGACCACCGCAAAACCATCGGTCCGCGGCATCTGCACATCAAGAAGCACAAGATCCGGTTTCTTCTCACGAATGAGAGCGATGGCCTCTCGTCCGTTTCGCGCTTCGGAGACAGACTCAACCTGGGACTGGCGGCCGAGCAACAGCTTCAACCCTTCGCGCGCGATGGGCTCATCATCTACAACCAGGACGCTCAATCGCATCGTGAGCCCTCGGGCAGTGCCAGTTGGAGGCCCGTCCGGATTGGCAGTGTGATCGTAACCCGCACACCTCGGCCCGCTGCTTGCTCGATGACGAGATGCGCGCTATCGCCATAGAGTCGCGCCAACCGGCTTCTGGTATTCGTCGAGCCCGATTCCGGAGCGGCCGGGCCTGGGACGAGAGAAGTCCAGGTCCATCATCGGACACGATGAGGTTCAGTGACCCATTCGAGCTGGCCGCCACCACCTCGATTGTCACCGCCTCCTCGCTTTGACCAAGACCATGGCGAACCGCGTTCTCAACGATCGGCTGCAGCACCATATGCGGCACGAGAACTTCGGACAGCGCCGGTCGGGGCAATGCGCACCCGCAGCCGGTCCTCGAACCGGACCTGCTCGATCGAGAGATACAACCGCAGGAATTCGAGCTCGCGCCAGAGCGGGACTTCCTGGGCCTCGACGTCATCGAGCGTGAGGCGCAGGAGATCGCCTAGTTTTTCAACCATGGCTTTGGCCTGCGCTGTCTTCTGCTGCTGAATCAGGACCATGATGGCGCCAAGCGTATTGAACAGAAAATGCGGCTGCAACTGCATCTTCAGGGAACTCAGCTGCGCTGTTGCAAGCTGCTGGGCGAGTTCGGATGCTTGCACCTTCAGCTCGAATGCCTCCCGCTCGCGAGTCTTGGCGTTTTTCTGTGACCGGTACACCGCATGAAGCGCGATAACGGCCCAATAGCGGATGACACCGCCTTGGATGCCGAATGACAGCATGATTCTCACTCCCGCGGCGAGCGACGGAGGAGGCGGCGGCGCTGGGAAGACGCCAAGCAGCAACAGTATCGGGACTTCGAGCACCGTGGCTAAGATCGAGAAAACCACGCTGAAACAGAGGTGCAATGCGGCGTAGGTGACGCGGCGTTCGATCGGCCAGCGATTGCCAAGCCAAAGGAGCGCCGGCGTGAGCGCGGCGCAAACATACATGCCCGTCATCCAGCCGACGAACACATATTTCCATGGCACGGCGCCGCCTCGATAGAGCCGCGGCACCGTGTCCTGGATGATGTAGAAAAGCCCAGCGATCGTCCAGCCGAGCCAGACTCCCGCGATCAGCCGTATCCGTTGACGTATCCGAGGCGACATGACTCGCTTCATTCTGCCACGACTGGGTCTGCCTCGGCCGGCTTTTGATGGAGCGGCCTACCGCGATGAGCCGACCGCGCTCGCAAGGACCTCAATCCAGTTCGGCATCTCGGACAGGACCGTTTGTCAAAAACACGTGTCCGCCTCCTCCGCAGCGCCCTAGGATGGCTGCGTAGCCGAAGGCAAGAACCAAATGCAGGCAGGATGGAGCAGGAACGATGAGAACTCGATTGAGAGCGTGGATGTTCGGAGTGATGGTGGCCGATATTGGCATTGGTGAGCGGAACGCGCGGCGCAAACCCTCGCAAAGGACATGGGCGCAGGCGCCGGGCATTCTTCCAAGCGGTCTTGGTGAAGCAGTCGATCGCGGACATCATGACAATTCGTGACGCGACCGACAAGTTCAAGACGACTGAGGCTGCCGAAGCGGCCGGCTACAAGCGAGTCACCGACTGCGTCGAGCATCAACCGGCAGGTGCGATGGGTTATCACTTTCAGAACAACGCCCTTCTCGACGCGACGCTCGACCTGGAGCATCCGGAGGTGTTGGTCTACGAGAAGATGCCCGACGGCACTTTTCAATTGAATGGCGTCGAATTTCTCGTGCCGATCTCCGCCTGGAAATCAACCGAGCCACCGCGCATCATGGGGCAAGCCCTCACGAAAGTGGATTCGATCGGCTTCTGGTTCCTTCACGTCTGGACGTGGAAGCCGAGTCCGAGCGGTCTTTTTGCTCCCTGGAACCCCGACGTCAAGTGCCTGGAGGCTTCGCTCGATGAGTCATTAGAATCTGATGGTGTCAGCGGCTTCTGAGAGTAAGGCTCGACCGAGCCACTGTACTGCGTCACTGGTAGAGGCGAGTATTTCTTGCCCTGCCACAAATGATCGGGTGCCCCATATCTGCCCGGTTTTGGCAGATATGGGATTCCACAAACCTCGATTCTTAAGTGTCCGTGCGTAGATGACCATGGATATCTTAGATCTGTTGCTGGTAGAAACTGACCGGTGGACAGCCGTGGAATCCCACATCTGCCAAAACCGGGCAGATATGGGGCACCCGATCATTTGTGGGCGGATTAACATCCATCTGTATGACGTACTACACTAGCGAGTTTGGGCATTCTCATTGGTCCAAAATACTTTACGGAGATGGCTCTGTTCGATGTACCGCTGCAGCCATACTACCGGTCCTGCAGAGAATCTCGCCATATCACGTCCCGATCGAGTGGTTGCGAGACTGAGTCGAAATCAATATGCCGAAAAAAGGAATTGAAATAATTCGAGAATGCCAACCGGGGATAACTCTCTTCTCCATCGGACTCATGGCACTCGGTGCGCTCTCCGCCATCTACCGAGACTTTGCATATGGCTGGCAGCCCGTCCCGGCATTTCATCCCGGGCGAGACGAGCTTGCAGTAGCCTGCGGTCTTTTCATGATCGGGGCAGGTGTTGGGTTGCTTTTTCGCGCCACATCCGCCATCGCCGTCCGGGCTATCTTTCCATTTCTTCTGGCTTGGCTGTGTCTCAAGATTCCTGCCTTGATTGCAAAGCCTCGAATGGAAGCTGTCTGGTTGGGATTCGGTGAAATTGCCATGTTGCTTGCGGGCGGATGGGTCCTGTTTGCGCGCTTGTCTGGCTTGGAGAAGGGGGCGTTCTTCTCGCACATCACCGGGACGAAGGGAGTTCGCATCGCCCAGATCGTCTTCGGGCTGGCCGTGCTTCCAGTCGGACTCTCGCATATTTTTTATGTCAAGGTCACGGCCAGTCTCGTCCCATCGTGGATGCCCTTCCGAATGGGCTTTGCGTACTTGACTGGGTTTGGACAGATTGCCTGCGGCCTGGCGATCCTGTTCTCGATCTGGCCGCGAACGGCAGCCCTGATCGAAACGGGCATGCTCGCTCTGTTCGCTTTCCTGGTTTGGGGACCCGATACCTGGATCGCTGTAACGCCTAAAATGACTGGAGCGCCACCCGGAGCGCGGTTTCCTCTTACCGCATTCCTTATCACGTGGGTGATCGGCGCTTCCGCTTTGCTGGTGGCTAGCGATGGTGCTGCGAAGACTGTCGAGCGATTCAATTTTGAGCGCGACCGCCGCACACAAGCTGATTCCGCAGAGTCACCGAGGGAAGCATCGCGATGACAATCTGGACGAGTTGAAGCGGAAGTTATAGTGATCGGCTGATCGGTTCACGCTTGCATTTGATAGCCTGGTCTTGGGACTCACCAACCAACTCGCGATTTTGGATCGAAAGAGAATGGAGATTACAACTCCAGAAACAAGGCAGGTCTTGCGCCTTGCGAGCATAGACATCTTGCGCGGCTCGGTCATGATTGCGATGGCACTAGACCACGCGCGTGACTTCTTTCACCACGACGCCGCGTTGTTCTCGCCAACGGACTTGGCGAGGACAACAACGGTGTTGTTCCTTACCCGCTGGACGACTCACTTCTGCCTGCCGGTCTTCATGTTCTGCGCCGGTATAGGTATGTATTTGTGGCAAGAACGCGGCCGCACGCGCGTCGAGCTATCCCGTTTCCTTTTCACGCGCGGCATCTGGTTCATGCTGCTCGAGCTCACTGTGATGCAATTCGCTTACGACTTCAATGTGTCCGACAAGTATATAGTTTTATTGCTTATCCTCTGGATATTTGGCATCTGCATGGTGGTGATGGCGATGCTGGTCCATCTGCCTCTTCGATGGCTGGGGGCCCTGAGCCTCGCGGTCATCGCTTTGCACAACCTTTTGGACGGCATCGATCCGTCGAGATTTACTCCTGTCGCATGGATGTGGAATCTACTCCATCAACCAGGTGTGATTCCGTTCGACGGCCGACAGGCGCTGACCACTTACACACTGCTGCCGTGGATTGGAGTGATGGCCGCGGGCTTTTGCTTTGGGTCGCTCTATACACTTGAGCCTGTCGCGCGCCGCAGAATAATGGTTCGGATTGGTATTGGGGCTACGGCCGCATTCGTCGTGCTTCGCATAGTCAATCATTATGGTGATCCGGTGCCGTGGTCGTGGCAAAAATCGATCGCGTTCACTGTTCTCTCGTTTCTGAACTGCACGAAATATCCGGGCTCGCTCGATTTCGTATTGATGACACTTGGCCCAGCCATTGTGCTTCTCGCCTGGGTTGATCGACACGCCGCGTCTACTGCCAACCCGCTGGTGGTCTTTGGGCGCGTACCGATGTTCTTTTTCATTCTGCATTTTTACCTGATTCACGCCCTTTTGGTCCTGATGTCGTTCCTTCGCTATGGCTCCTCCGCTTCCAGGTTTATCTTCAATCCGACGCCCTCAATGACCGGCCCCGTGCAATTATTTCCGTCCAACTTCGGATACAGCCTTTGGACCGTCTACATCGTCTGGATCAGTGTTGTCGCGGTCCTCTATCCGCTATGCCGTTGGTTCGCTGCCGTAAAGGCGCGAAGGCGTGACTGGTGGCTGAGTTACCTTTAGCAGTGGTCGTTCTTGCAGAGTGTCCGTTGAAGTTCAGGAGGGGGTCCTCGAGCACCCTCGAGGAGCGTTAGCATGATCGCTCAACCTAGTTCGGCAGGTCTGCCAGAGTGCCGGCGAGTGCAGCGGTGATTCTAAGTCAACTAACAGAGCGATATGTTGTTGTGGGTCCGGCGCGGTTGCAACCCTGAGTTGCAGATAGCATGAGTCGGCGGATTTCACGATTGCCGCATTGCGAAGTGCTTTGAAGGCAGCAGAAGAATTCGGAAAACAAGCCCATGCGTGATCAGCAGGAGCGGGACAACCAAGGTCGGAATGAAATAGGCTGGCTCCCAACTGCCCAGCCAATAATCCGGTGTGAGGGCCTTGGTAGAAAGAGTTGAGCAGATCGGCTGAGCCCCAGAGGCTGAAGATCCATACGACCACAATGCCAGCCGCACTTCGCAGCGATATCAGCGAAAGCAGCGCAAGTATGGCCGCAATGATGTCTCCATAGGCCGCTGAATGCGCGAAGGCAGGCGGCAGATCGGGTGACACGACGCCGGGAACCAGAAATGCCAACCCGATAAAGCGGAAGCTATGCAGGATGAGCAAAGGCCGCAAGGCTTCGGCCCGTTGCCGGAGCCGAAGTTCCGGCCAGATATATCGAGCGGTGACTATCCCCCACGCGATGAAGCTGAACGCGATGCTCAGGAAAAACCAGATCATCTGTTGTGGCATGATGAATGTCTCCTTTTTAGAATTCCAGCCATGGACCGCGCCTTAGAACTGAGCGGCCTGGCCTTAATGGTGGAGTCGCGCCGACGTCCTGCTCCCGCGCGCTGGCTCTGGTATCGTCATGACGGTTCTCCAGAAATGATGGATTGGGGCGGCTGGGGTTGAGGGAACGGACTCGTCGCGGCCCGGCCTTGCGGGCCCGTCGGCGCCGACGATGGCGTGCTCGCGCCGCCAGACCTCGGATTCGGGCGCAAACTGCGGCTCCGACGGGAACGGACGGCGCAGTTCGCGATCGTAGCGATCCAAATTGAAGCCAGGGCTGAGCGGGGCAATGATGAATTGCGCGAACTCGCGAACCCAGTTGCCGAGGGTCCGCTGGTTGCGGGGCAGAACCGCATATCGACGAGCGATCGTCTCGAAGTCTTCGGCGGGACGGCCGGTCACATCGAGCACGTCGCATGGTTGGCGCGCCCAACTCAAAGGCGCCGCGCTTGTGATCGTCAATGTAGTAGCGAACGCCACTGAACACATCGATTGGATAGCCGCTCATCCGTGCGGCCTTCATGAACAGCCAGGCCGGTGTCGGCACGACCTTGACCGGCCGTCCCACGGCTCGTCCGACCGCCTTGGCCATGTCTTCCGCGCCGAGGAGCTCCGGACCGGTGGGGCGGTAGCTTTTTCCGGCGTGCCGAGCAGGATCCATCAGAGCCGCGGCGGCGACTCGCGCGATATCTTCGTTCGGAGGGTGGCGCGTTGCGGCTGTTACCGAACATCCAGGGGAAGAGACCGAGATTCGCGGCCATCCCAATCGTCACCAGATACACGTCGGCGAAAAAGCCGGGGTTGACGATCGTATGTGCGACTCCAGGCGTCATCGAGAACAGCCGATCGACCAGCCAATGCTGGCGGGTCATGAGCGAGGGATGTGAAGGACTTGCCAGCCATTGGGTCAAGTCCGACAATGTGTTCGAGCCGGGCTTCCTTCGCTGCGACCGCGAAAGCGACCGCGCCCTGAACCATGTACGGATCGAAAGGCGGACAATAATAGGCGCGCTGGACGTCCTTCAGCGCGTCGGCAACTCGCTCGACATCGCTCATATCGGCGACGGCGATCTCGGCCCCGTGCGCCTTCAGCTGCGCAGCTGCGGCCATCTTCCCGGTGCACCATAGCGCGGACGGGATAGCCGGCTTTGAGCAGTTCGGTTACGACGACGCTTCCGGTCTTCCCGGTCGCGCCGGTCACGATGATTCTGGGCTTGATCATGATCGTCTCCTTCTAAGGTCCTCGCCCTGCAGCAGCGCTTTGCGAAGAGAATCACTGCTGCGCTCCTGGGTCCGATCAATGTCCTCAGCGGCATCAAGGGTCCGACGGGAATGTACTGGTGATCCATCAAATGTGCCTTCGCGAGCGGCAGCGTTTCCATAAGGGCTCGCGCCTCGTCCTCGGTCTTCGCTTCGACCAGGAAGATGACGCCTTTGCCATCGCCGCGCGAATACCACTCGCGGATTTTCCCATCGAGGTAGAGCTTCACGGTTGCCCGAATCTCTGCCGGGATCACGGCCATGACTTGTTGAAAGGTTACGCCCTGCCTGGGCGTCTGAATGACCAGCACTTCGGTGGTTTTAGGTATAGCAATGCTGGGCAGGCCTGGGGCGGCCGTGGGCTGTGATTGCGCCACGGATACCACTGGTAGCGTTGCCATGAGAAAAGCAATCATGAATTTCATCGGTTATCCTCTCGATTCATCTGTTATGGTGTTTCTTCCTGTTAGAGTACGCACGTACTCTTTATGGACAAAAAAAATTATTCTTCGGCGAAGGACTTTATGAAAAAGTTTCTCGCCTCCATCAACATCTGCTCACGCCTTTGCGGGGATACGGTCATCCGGACCACAGTCAGGACTCCAGCCATACTGGAGAACAACAGCTGAAACTTCGCAATTTGTTCTTCTCGCGTCAGACCAGGAATAAATGGTAATAGCCGCAGACGATACGCTTCTCGCGACGCCTCAATCCGCCGCCGAACGGACAAGGGTTTTCGTGCGAGTTCAGGGCCGAGGGCGGAGATGACACAACCCATCCCTGGCGAACTCGCGTGTCGTGGGCTCAGGTAGCTTTCAATCATGGCTCGCAAAGCCTGACCCTCGGGCACGGACCTTGCAACGTCGACCATGCCTGTTGCCATCTCGTCGAATGCCCGTGCTACCGCTTCGACGAACAGGTCGTCCTTGCTCTTAAAATGCCGATAGAAGCCCCCTTTCGTCAGGCCTACCTTCTTCATAACTGTCCCGATGCCGCTGCTGTCACCGCCATGCTCGCGGAAAGAACGAGCAGCCACGGAAATAATGTTCTCGTGATTCCGCGCTTTGTGTTCCGCTGAGTACCGCATAGTGAAAGAGTACGATTGTCCTCTTTGGTCTGTCAAGGCTGGACTTGATCGCAGGAAGCAGCATGGTTGGCGATCAGCAAGGCGGAAGCACCGATGAACCCATGTGATAAGGAACGCGGTCAGAGGAAACCGCGCTCCTGGTGGCGTCCCAGTAAGCCTTGGTGTTCCAGCTCCGCGTCTGTCGCTCAGGTTGCCGAACGCGGCCGCCACACAACGTTTTAGGGCTCTTTGTGGAGTCAAGGTATTCTTCCGATCGATTCCGTACGGATCCTCGAAAAGAACCGCGCGCAACCGCTAGCTTGGCTTTTCACAGCCGTCACTCGTTACCCATGGAGATCTCACTACCGGCTGCGACTCGTTTATTCGTTTACCCAGTGATTGGCGCTATTGACTCTTGCAGAGGAACCTTGATGTTACTGTCTAACTTTAGATAGTGACCAATGTCGGGGTCATCCGGAGAGCGTAGATGAGAAGCGCAACAAGACCCGCCAAACCTGCGGCCTCTATCGGAAAGGCGCTTAGTTCACCACGCCGGATTCTCGTGGTCTGGATCGTGATTGTTACCTTGATTGCGCTGGGCGGCGTGATCGCGGTCCTGGCGGTCGGTGGCCGACCCGACCCATCCACATTGCGTGCCGCCGCGCCATTGCTTGATGGCGCATGGCGATTCCATATCGGCGACGACCCGCACTGGGCCAATGCGGACGCGGACGACAGTGGCTGGGAAACGATGGACCTGAGCGCGCCGGCAAGCAGCCATGATGGCGATGTCGGTCTGCCGAACTACGTCGCGAGGATGGATGGCGCACGGCCACCCCGGTTATCAAGGGTATGCCTGGTATCGACGCACCGTGACGGTGCCGGCCGGAAACCGAGCATGGGATGTTCTGGGACCGACCGCCGTCGACCACGGTTACGAGATGTATTGGAACGGCGTGCGGCTGGGCGGATCAGGCCGGCTTGGCGCATCCCCCAGAGTCGTCGTCACGCGGCCGATGATTTTCGCGCTTCCCGCCGATGCGGCCGGTACCCGTGGGGTGCTCGCCATCCGGGCGTTCATGCAACCGGGCAACGGCGCCAGTGGGGATGGCGGCGGCATCCACGTCGCGCCGACGCATTGCGCCGCGCCCGGAGAGCCACGCGCTATACCGCGTAGAATGGTGGCGTACGATCGCCGGCTATATCGTCGAGGTGATCGAGCCGCTGGCCATGTTCGCGCTCGTTGGTTTGGCGCTTGCGGTTCGGTCCGCGCAGCAGCCACCCGAGCTTCATCGGGTTTGCCTGCATCGCGCTTGTGCTTTCGGCGATGAAGCGCCTCGACAACGCGATTGTCGCGTGGACCGATCTGCTAAGCCTGCCCACCTACGCATGGTTATCAACAAGTACTCTGGATGCCGCTTAGCCTTGCTGCCTGGACGCTCGCCTGGAACCGTTGGTGCCTGCGCTCCTCGCGGGCAATCGACGGCGCAACCCTGGTGCTGGCCGTGGTCAGGGGTCGCGGGCGGTGCGATGCATGTCATGGCGATGATCCGTGTCTGTCGGCTCGGATTACTCGCGTTGCTTGTGCTGATTGTCGTGCGGGTGGTTCGCGGCGGCCCGATGCGCATCTATGGCGGTCGCCACGATGGCATCGATCTTGATCGCGCAATTTGCCGGCGAGCTAGGCTCGATCGGCGTACCGGGCATCTGGTTTCCGTTCGGCATAGGCGTGTCGCTCACGCAATACGCCTATGCGATTGCGATACCGCTGCTGGCTTTGCTGATCGTGCGAACCTTGGATTCGAAGAAGGTCGACCGTGTCGGCCGCGGGCAGCTTCTCGAACATGTCCCGCTATCACAGAATACGACCGGCGAATCCTGACTACGCTTCCGCGCTCGAGCGTGAGGCACCCGTAGAGATCTATACGGCGAAAGCCTGCCGTCTTGTCAAGCGGTCGCCGGGAGGAAAAGCGGGAAAAATCAGAACAGCGAAGGCCGCGTTGATCCGCCTAGAAGCGAAGAGTTCATGGTGAAGATGTTATGACTCCCTTCGCTTCCTCCCCAGGCGAACAGTAACGAGACCATGGGGAATCCTCCGGCCCGCAGCGTAAGTCCAGCAGCGAAGCTGTGCTTAAGTTGATCGAATGCGATGTCACTGCGCAAGACAGTTACTTTGCCTTGGTCCGCCGCGAAGGCGAAGCCGAAGGGACCCCAGATCGAGTGCTCGAAGCTCTCGTGCAGGAGCAGAACGTTCGGCCCGCGGAAGCGATAATCCGTGTAAGACGCCAACGCCGTTGCGCCGTTGAGATCCGATCCGCCGAGCGTCGGCTGAAGATAAAATGGCACTGAATTGGCCGACGACGCAAACGACTCCGAAAGGAGCAGCCGAACGCCTACGGATCCGCTAAGATTTCGCGAGCGCGAGACAGACGGGCACCTCTCGGTAAGCGGAGCGCATTCGTCCGGCCCGTGGTTGTCGTTGCTCGCGGCAGCCGATTGCGTGGACCCGTAGAGATTGAAGGTGTGGTTCAGATCGGCCGTCCAGCGCAGAAAAGAGTGATGCGAGTCCGTAGACGCGGCAAACTGCTGAAAGCTCCCGAGATAGTTCAACTGCAGGCGGTGAAAGATGGTGGGCTTGATGCGCAAACCCTCGCCGAACTGCGCCATCGACGGTTGCGAGGTCAGGCCGGGTGCGGTCGCATCCGTATAGAGGGTTTCGATCGACGGCTCCGACGCACCGTGGTTGCCGCGCACACTTACAAAGCGGCCATTCATCTCTCCGAGCAGCGCAAGGTTGAACGGACGGATTGCCTTCCATTCAAAGACGGGCTTGATGACGCTCACGCCGGTGATTGTCTCCGTCATGCCGAAAACCGTCTGCCCTGACGGTTGAGAATTGTTGCCCAGCCCGAAGTAAAACAGTTTATTCAGAGAAATTGTCTGCGCATATAGATTGAACAAAGTGTAGGGATGAACGAAACTTGGCGAATTCGATCGTGCTCGCCGACGGTGGCGCGCCCGCTGTGCCTGCCCCCGGCGATACCGGGTGTCAGCACCTTGATGGACTCCGGCGGCGTGTGGACCATCTTCATATAACCGCCTGCGCGAAACGATGCGTTGGGCGAACCCACAGCATCCACGTCCCACGTTATGCGCCAGTTCGTCGTGTTCTTGCCTGCCACGAAGGCCAGTCCCAGCCCGAAGCCGTTTTGCGGAGGCATGCTTCCAGCCGCAATATGCAATGGATGATCGGTGAACAACTCAATGCCGCATCCGGGAATTCCCTTGAGCCCGTTGAATTTGCAAGCCTCAGACATATGCTCGCCTTCACGCCGGAAGTCCGATTTCAACGCGCCTTCCTGTGCGAATGCCAGCGTAGACGCGAGCCCTATCATCGCCGCTATCGTCCATCGCATATCGCCAACCCCCCGAAACTTCTGTCGACTATTTCAACTGTTTTTTGGCTCGGAACCCGTCCCGCGGGCCTTCTTCGCCGTGGGTTTGAGAGTGCGCTTCGCCGCAGGCCTCTCCTCGCCAACCGCCGTACGGCGCGGCCTTCCGTATCGGCGCGCGTTTTGTACGTTGTTTGGCCGCATCGTCGTGGGCCCGGTGAATTGCTGACGTCACCTTGGAGATGTACCTGGCGGCCTCTCCCTCGGTCTTGATCGCGTTGATGTAGATTTCTGTGCGATAGCGCAGTGGGAGACGCTTCTCCGCCGTATGCATATGTTCCACCTGCGCCAGCACCAGTGACGAGACCGGACGGTTCAGATTCAGCGAGTTCTTCGGCGGCCGCGGGACATGAATCATCGTCATCGAATTGCCTTCCTGTCTGCTCTAAACATCGAACTCCGGACAATCGCTCCGCATCGTCGTGAGTGAAAGTAAATTCCTCTCGGGATCGATCGGCTTGGTCTTCGGTTCGATAAATACATCGGCATTCTTCTCGCGCGGCGAGCGCGGGTCATACTCGCCCAGGAAAAACTTGGTCACCGTCCCCGGGATCGAAGCATGGTCGAACGTGCGATCAACCACTGTGTTCTTTGGAATCCACGGTGAGATGAGCACCGCAGGCACCCGCACGCCGAGCCGGTCGAACTTGAACTCTCTTCCCGTCCCTGTATCATTCGCCGAAGCCGTGAATTGATCCGGGGGGCACGCCGGTGGCGGGACGTGGTCAGCGATGCCGCCATGCTCGTCGTAGACGACGAGGATCGCGGTGCTGGCCCACAGCGCCGGATTCCGCTTGATCGCCATATACACCTGGGCGATGAACAGCTCGCCCGCCTGCACATTGTGGTCTGGGTGCTGATCGCTCGCCAGCTGCTCTCCGCTGTCGGTATCGTGGTCGGTGTAGTTGGGCTCGACGAAAGCAGTAATCAGGAAGCTGTCCCCTTCCTGCAGTCGTCCATAAATTGCTCGAAAGTCCCGAACAACTCCGGTTCGTGCTGCAGCAGGTTCACAATCTCCATCGTCGAGCTGGCAACGTCGTAGTAGTAGAGTTTCGACGTGTGCTTCGGCGACGCATTGATCAAACGGCTGTAGATGCTCTTGAACGGCTCATTGATATACAGCAGATTCATATCGACGCGCCCGAATGATGTGCCGTAGTGCACAAACGCGCGGTTGCAGATTGTTGGTCCCGGAATCGACGCAAACCAGCGATTGAAAACCGCGAACTCCCGCGCAAGAGTCGTTAGCACCGGCAGCTTATCCTTCGGGAAGTTGTACATGATCTTCCGGGAGTGCTCGACGTCTCCTCTTTGGTTGAAGTAACTCTTCACGAATCCCTGCATGTTCGGCGTGCGATCTGGACTGGTATCGCCTCCGAAGATCTGCAGGTCCACCGCAGGAAAATGGTGGTCTGGGTCTGGATCGAGCTGGCTTTGAAACTCTGCCAGCGGTTGCTGCTTTGCGGGCTCCCCGGTCGTATCCAGGTTACTAAAAGTGCCGTCAATTCCGTCAATGCGCGGGTCGTCAGCTTTCAGCGACCCCAGCATGTGGTCAAACGAGCGGTTCTCCATCATCACCACTACGATATGCTGTAGGCCATCGAGTCCTGGTGTTGTTCCATTTGCCATGGAATGCTCCATTCACGAAATGCACTGTTCAGGTTTCGTCTTTTCTGACTTCGATAGCATCCTTGACCCGGGCGTTCAGCCTTCGCGTGGCCAGTTGAAGTAAACCGCCAGCAGAGGGTGCTCGAGATGATTCGCCGATTCAGATCCTTTATGATCTCAGTCTACATTTGGGGGGCCGATTGCCCTTGTTCTTAGATGGTGAAGTCTGGAGGGGGAACGTTTCAGTCACCGACGGTTGTATTTCAACATTCCTGTCGTCCACATGCCGTCAGATGATTCCGACCAAGGTCCCGCTTTCCTGGTCTAGGTGACAATTCTGTTGTGGTGTCATATTCCGCGTTTCCAGTGGTGGTCCGCGGAACTGCAGATCCCTCCACGGCAGGCCGGGACAGGTCGGCTCCCCAGATTTCCTGTCAAGAGTTGCGGCTTCGATCAACTACCTGTGGTTCTCTCTGAGGAGAACCACATACTTGCTCGTTGCGACGGCGGTGAAGCAGGAAATCAGGGTATTCGAGGAACCGTTGTTCAGCGTCAGAGAATAGGCAACATTGTTCTGGTCAGGTTTGGTGACCGTCACTTTCTCGACACATCCGTCCCCCCTGGCGAGCATTGAGTAACTACCGCCTGCATGAAAGTTGTCATGCCGGCGCTGTCGCCGCGGGATGTCGGCCAGCGATTCACATTGTGATAAGAAATAATTGCCATATCCATAGGTCATAACTGTTGCAGCATCTACCGGGCATGTGGCGGGAGATCAGCCATGCCAGGCGTCACTAGTGGACTGTCGCAGAGAAAACGTTACGGATGAAAGAATCCGAGTAAGGAGGAAAAAAGCAGTTCCCTCTACTCCGCCTCGCTGTTGTACTCTGTTTTTTATCGTGCGTTGTAGTTTGCGGCCGGAAAGCTCCCAGAGCATCTGCCAACAAGCATCGCGGGGTTCCTTCGGCTTCGCTCAGGACAGGCTCTTCGATCACGCGCCTTAAAGCCCTGTGTTTGCGATAGATCTGGGAAGCGCTTCGCTCCCACGGCACGCCGGGGCAGGCAGGATGACGTCTTCGTCGGGGGCTTGAAATACAGCTGGTTGGATGCAGAAAACGCGAAAAATACGAAAAGGTCACAGGCCACTCGGAATGAGAATTCTGTTTGCGTGGTAATGACTTCTCTGCGACAGGGCCACTCGTGTTCGGCACATGTCCCCCTCTCCATGCAAACAGACGGAGTACCCCTAATCGCATTTACGGTGGCTACTCCGTCTTCTACTCTAACTTTTCAAGTTTGTTCGGCAAGTTCTTAGTTGTGGTTCAAACGTGAGTTCCTCGCTGCTGCCGATGCTCTTGCCGATATTCATAACACCACGAACATTTCTGAGGTGTTCCTAGCAGGAAAGGAATTTGATCGCGCTGCGCGAGACGAGATGTTGAAGAGTACGGAACCCGCCGCGAAGCCGGCTGTGATTAACTGACAGATCCAGGTTCTCCTACGTTTCCATAAAAGTGATGACAAAATGCTTGTTTGCCGCCGATTGCGAGCGGATTAGGGGCAATCCAGAGCGACTCATCAAAGAGCCCCTTAGCACATTCAGCCATTGAGCAAACTGTATGTTTTTGCGCAACGAGGGCTCAATCCACTGTCCACGCGGTCTTAGCGTGCTCTATTGCCGGTTTTCTGACGGGAACCCCTATAGGGCGAGATTTCGGCGGTATGGATGATGGCTCCTTGACCCGCTACCAGCGTCGTTTTCGCGCCCGATCTATTGCGGCTTCGATTGTCGCGTTTTCCACGCCGCCGCAAGTTTCGCTTTTCCGGCGTTTGGCTCTTTGCGGCTCCACGCGGTGTACATCTCGACGATCTTGCTTAGGACTAGCTGCTTGGCCGCTGCCGCGTGCCCGACCGAAGCATCGTCCAGCCCATGATATGCGTTGAGCAGCAGTGGTTCAGCGGCTTCAAATCGGCCTTCCTGGGCGAGCACTCCGCCAAGCTTAGCGTCGCTATCGAAGATGTCGGGGTGACCTGGTGGAAGTACTTTCTCACGGCTGCGCAGCCCCTCGCGGAGCAACCGCTCGGCCTCGGCCAGCTTACCTCGTTTCGCGAGAAGGTCGCCCAAATTCGTTTCGATTCTCGCCGTATCCGTTTGATCGGCGCCCCAGGCGTGTTGCGCGACCGCAAGCGCCTGGCGCAACATCGATTCGGACTCATCCAGCTTGCCCTCGTCCCGCAGTATCGTTGCCAGGTGATTCAACCCGACGGCCACGTCGGGATGTTCGTCGCCCTCGGTGCGCCGTGATGTTGCAAGCGACTTACGCGCGTACTCCTCCGCCTCAGCGAGTTTGCCTTCATCATGCAACGCGTAAGACAACTGATTCATGGTCAATGCTGTAGAGGCGTTCTCCGGGCCAGATGCCTGCATATGGATGGCGAGCGAACGGCGAAGCATGGCTTCGGCTTCTGCCGGACGTTTTTCAAAACGGAGGATAACGCCCAGATTGTTCTCGTCCATCGCCACGCCTTCGTCCCGGTGGGTCTTGAGATCAATCGCAAGGGCCTGGCGCACCAGCGTTTCCGCTTGCTGCAGTTTGCCCTCGCGCCGTACCGTGATCGCCAGGTCGCTAAGGCTTGCTGCAACAGCGGGATCATCGGGACCGAATACTTTCGTGCGCAGGCGAAGCGCGTCGCGCTGCAGCGTTTCTGCTTCCGGAAGTTTGTCCTCGAATGTCAATTGCTCAGCCAGGTCCGCCTCGCTGTTCGCCAAATCGGCGTCATGGGCGCCCGGCGCAGAGCGTCGAAGCGCCAGCGCGGCACGATACTCGCGTTCGGCCTCGGGATAGCGTCCCAAGCCGGAAAACGTTGTTCCGAGGCTCTCACGAGCTGCGGCTTCCACGAGCGGTTGATTATGCAACGAGCCCGCATCCAGGCGGCGGACGGCTTCATCGAGCACGTGCGCGACCGTAACATCGCGTCCTTTGTCCGGGTCCGCTTTGCTGGCGGCGCGCGGGTCCGCCGATTGGAGCATTTCCTGCAGAAAGGCGTTGACAGCTTGCGCCTCCGCCGCTTCCTGTTGTGACTGTTTCAGGCTCGCGTCCGCGTTACGTTCAGAGCGGATGGCACGAACCGCTTCACGCGTACTGACCACCGTGGCAGCGATGAGCGTGAGGAGAATCGCGGCCCCGCTGGTCACCAGCACACGGTTGCGTCGCACCAGTTTACGAAGCTGATAAGCCTTGCCCGGCGAGTGAGCCAACACTGGCTCGTGGCGCAGATATCTCCCCAGGTCGGCTGCAAATTCCATCGGCGTGGCGTATCGTCGCGAACGATCCTTCTCTAAAGCATTTAAAGCGATGGCATCGAGATCTCCGCATAACTGCCGGACAAGAGTACCGGCATCCGCGCCCCGGTTCTGCGCCGTCAAGCCCGAGGTGACGGCCAGCGTCCTCAATTTCGTGCTGGGCCGAGGTGTGTCTTCTTCACGCAGCCGGCGCAGAACTTCATCGAACGCCAGTTTATTAAAGTCCAAGGGCAGCACGCCTACCAGCAGTTCGTAGAACACCACCCCGAGAGAATACACATCGCTGCGGGTATCGATATCTTCGCCGCCCGAGTCGGCCTGCTCCGGGCTCATGTAGCCGAGCGTTCCCACCACCGTTCCCGCTCGCGTATACACGGTGTCAGCGCTGAGCCGTGCGGTCGCTTTCGCCACCCCGAAATCGATGATTCTCGGCGCCGGTCTTCCGTCGATCTCTACGACCAGAATGTTCGAGGGTTTAAGGTCGCGATGAATGATTGCTTTCTGGTGCGCGTGCTGCACCCCCTCACATACCAGTGTGAACAGTTCCACGCGCTCGTCGGTCGTTAGTTTGTGCTTATCGCAATAGGTCGTGATCGGAACACCGGCGACGTACTCCATCACGAAGTAAGGGCGGCCTTGCGGTGTCGATCCGGCGTCGAACACCTTGGCAATCGCCGGATGATCCATCAGCGCCAAAGCCTGGCGCTCCGATTCGAAACGCGCCACCACCTCGCGCGTGTCCATACCAACCTTTATGAGCTTGATGGCAACGCGGCGGCGAACCGGATATTTTTGCTCGGCCAGCCAGACCTCGCCCATACCGCCTTGCCCTATCATCTGCAGGAGATGATAGGGACCAACAACATCTCCCGACGCCGAGGCCGCACCGTCCAGGGCGCTGGGTGACGGATGCGGCTTCCCCGTTCTCACGGTTTATTCCGGATTCTTCGGGCACCGGTCAGCTATGCCTCCTTGGTTTCGCCGGAACACAACAGTATGGCTTAACTCACAATACCGGGGAAAGACGTTTATCGCCGTAAAACGTGAACTGGTGACCAGGAAGCGACGTAGCGTCCATGGCGAACGCCGAGGGCAAAGGATGTCCTACCGCCACCCGAGGGCATCTCCGCAGACAAAGATACCGGGATTGGCCCTTGCCGACATCGCACACATGGCAAACCAGCCAAATGCGCCAAAATGGATACAAGGTGCGCCAATAGCGAAAGGCAGCTTGCGTTTTTGCCGGGTTGCGCTAGCCTGTATTGTTAGCGTAGCCCGATGACGCCCCGGCCGTGGCGCGTTGTTTCGCCGGAGCCTTTGGGCGCGAGCCGAAAGGAGAACCTCGGTGATGAACCTGACCGTAAATGGCAAGAGCCTGCCGGTAACTTCCCCACAAGACACTCCCCTTCTCTATGTATTGCGGGATGAGCTGGGAATCGACAGCCCGCAGTTCGGGTGTGGCCTCGCGCAATGCGGCGCGTGTTCCGTACTGGTCGATGGTCAAGAGGTGCGATCCTGCGTTACTCCCACTTCCATGGCGGTGGGTAAGGAGGTCACCACCCTCGAAGGATTGCCCGCCCGCTGGGCAGCCCGGAAGCACCTCGCGCAAAATCAGGCGACGCAAAATCAGGCGAACCCAGCGCTACATCCCGTGCAGCTCGCCTGGATCGAACAACAGGTCCCGCTTTGCGGTTTCTGCCAAAGCGGCATGATGATCAAGGCAACCGAGCTCCTGGAGCATAAGCCGAACCCGACGGATGCGGAAATCAGCGAAGCCTTCACTACCGGAGGCGTGTCACCACACCTTTGCCGTTGCGGAACGTATATCGCGATCAGAGATGCAGTACGCCATGCCTCGAAGCTCATGGCAGAGGGAGAGGTCTAATGGAACACCTTCGCGAAGCCTATGAGCAGATGACGGATGTGTGCGGTGCGCGCCTCAGCCGCCGCAGTTTCGTTAAGACCGGTGGTGCGCTGGTGGTAGGGTTCGGCGTCTTTCGAGGACGAAGCGCGAAAGCCGCTGCGATGATCAAAGGCGATGCGTTCGACGTATCGCTCCCCGCCTCGTGGATCGAGATTCGGCCCGACAATACCGTCCTGTTTCGCACCGGCAAAAGCGACTTCGGCCAGGGGACCATCTACACCGCCTACCGCCAGATCGTAGCCGATGAGTTGGATATGCCCTTCGAAGCCATCACCACTGTAGTTTCCGCAGATACAGATACCACGCCGGAGGGCGGTGGCACCTTTGGCCTGTTGGGTGAAGGAACGCCCAATGTACGAAAGGCCGCCGCGTACACAAAGCAGGCTATTCTCCAGCTTGCCTCCGAAAGGCTCGGTGTCCCCAAAGACCAGGTACGGACCGCCGACGGGAAGGCCTCGGGCGGCGGCAAGGAAATCACCTACGGTGAGTTGGTAAAAGACCAGGACCTGAAATTGACCATTCCGGTAAGCGGCGACCTGACCAGCATTTTCGGCCTTCGCATCACCGGCGACCCGCCGCTCAAATCAGCTAGCGAGCTCAAGGTGGTGGGCAAGTCGTTCAAGAACAGCATGGTTTCGGAAAAAGTGCGGCACGATGCGTTGTGGGTCACCAACGTCAAGCTGCCCGGTATGTTACATGGGCGGGTGGTGCACCCATCTACGCTGGGGTCACAACTTGTTCAGGCCGGAACGGTCGATCCAACAAAGTTTCCTAACACGCGCGTGGTGGTCAAGGGCAACCTGGTGGGTGTGGTGGCTCCCACCGAGTGGGAAGCGATTCAGGCCTCGTACCAGGTCGCCAAGACAACCAAATGGAGTGATTGGAAAGGGCTGCCGGGTAAAGACAATCTCTTTGCCAGCTTGAGGAATGAATCGGACTGGAAGGCTGCCCCGGTGCAGAAGAGCCGCAAGTCCAAGGGTGATGTCACCGCCGGCGCACGAGGGAGCGAAGAATAAACTGGCGGCCACGTATCAGCTGCCGTACTGGAAGCATGCTCCGATCGGTCCCACCATGGCCCTGGCCGATTACCGCCCAGACGGCTCGGTGACCGTCCATACGCACACCCAGAACGCCCAGGCGTTGCGTGGCCAGCTTGCCATGATGCTGGGGACGAGCGTTGACAAAGTAACCGTGAAGACCTATCCCGGCGCAGGGCACTACGGCCGCTCGAATGGCGGCAACGCGGGCGCTGAAGACGAAGCGGTGTTGCTGTCGAAGGAAGTGGGCAAGCCGGTTCGCGTGCAGTGGATGCGCGATGACGATATGAAGTGGTCGACGCAGTCGGCGGCAGCTTACGCCGATGTGAACATCAGCCTGGATGAACACGGCCGCATTGCAGCCTACGAAATCGATCACTACCAACCTGCGATGCAGGACGATCGCCTGATCGGAGCCGTCCTTGCGGGTCTGCCCACGATGCCCGCACCGTCTGAGAAGGGCGGCCCGATCAACAACATTGCCAACGGCAGTTCTGACGATGTGGCTCTACGATGCTGTTACCAATCTCGACGAACGCTGCCACGGGACGTACCAGGTTGGCCAGCAAAAGTCTCCACTGGCGGTGGGCCTGCGCGATCACAGCATGCGCACCCCCGGCCAGTTTCAGCAGAACTTTCCCCGGGAAATGGCGATGAATGAAGCCGCGGCGTTCGCCGGGGCTGATCCGCTGCAGTTCCGCATCGATCATGCAAAAGACGAACGGCTGTTGAACGTTTTGCGGCATTTGCAGACAGAGGCAGGGTGGGAAACGAGGAAGACCCCGAGCCCGAGAGCAGCTGCAAGCGGTCAGGCAACGGTGCGCGGCCAGGGTATGTCGGCCATGTTCCGCTCAGGAACTTATTGGGCCTGTGCCTGCGAAGTGTCCGTCACACCGGCGACTGGTGTCGTGAAGGTGGAAAAGTACACGGTTGTGGTCGAGCCCGGTATCGTCGTCAACCCGGAACAACTGAAGCGCCAAGTGGAAGGCGGCGCGGTTATGGGTATCAGTATTGCCCTGCACGAGGAAGTGAACTTCAATCAGAGTGCGATTACCACCGCCAACTGGTCTTCGTATCCTATCGCCACCATGGCTGACGTTCCGGAGATCAAGATCGTCATGTTACACCGCCCTGAGGTAGGTCAATACGGCCAAGGATCCGAAGCAGCGAACGCGCTTGCTGCTTCAGCCATTGCGTCCGCCGTGTTCGATGCAACGGGAAAGCCAATGCGTAAAATGCCGCTACGACCGGCCTACGTGATGGAGATGCTGAAAGCCTGACCGCGCACCCCGCTTGGGGCAAGAAATAGATAGGAGCAACCATCCACAAAAGGGATTGCTGCCCGCGCGGCAAGGCATATACGGCCGACACGACTTATTGATCTGAGCTTGCTCCGTTTGGCGAAGGCGATCGGCTTAATTTGCTGCAATAGGTACGCTGTCGCCGGATTAACCGATCCGGATTAAGTCCACGCAGTCTCTTTAGCCCGTACCTTACGTCAGGGGGCAAGAGAATGAGAACAGCATTTGTCCGAAGCGCTGCCCTCGCAGGGGACTAAAGAGTCTGCGTGAGAACTACTCTTTTGAAGGGTGCTGGCTTCAGCCCGTACATTAACTACCCAAACCAGGACCGGTTATAAGGCCGTGCATTCAACATCAACCTGGACGGGCTTTGAGTCCCGTCGTCAATGGCCGAGGTCGAGTACGATATGCACCCGCCCCAGCGTGTACGTACGTGCGGATTACCGGTGTATTGGATCCCTGTAGAGGTGGGCGCTTGTTTCAAACATGTGGTTGCCCTAGGGTTACATTATGCGGCCCGAACCGGACTTCTCTAGGAGGATCCCAGGTCTCAAAATCGAGACCTGGGGCACCCGTCCGATTTCCTTCGGATTCTCACGCAGACTCTAAAGCCCTCAGTGACTAGTTCTCACACACCGGCTAAAGCCCTCAGTGGTTGAAGTCGATACGGCACGACTAAAGTCGTGCCACCCTAGGTTCTCACGCACACTCTTTAGCCTCTGCGCTTTTCTTTTGCCATATATATGTAACTGTATGGGTACTGCTGGGAGTCCTCGACCAAGGCCGCCTTCACGGATTCTGCTCGACGTATTCTCGATACTGCAAACCAGGTTTGTCTATCGTTGACCCGATAATACGAAAGACTTCATAGCGGAGCTTTTCGCAGTTGTGCCTATTTGTGAACGGATTACTCCACGATAGACGGGCGCAGAAGTTTGTACGATTGCAAGATGTAACTCGCTTCGGGTTTCTTGAGTTGCGCTCTACCGGACCGTGACATCGGTCTCACGTGATCGAATTGTTGTTCAAAAGACCGTCGCAGAACCCCGGTAACCTCCCCTTCGAAGCATCGGGATCTGCCCGATGCGGCTCGATCCATACGGGTTAAAGCGCGTAGTACACCTGTACTATTGCGTGTCGTGCGCGCAGAGTCTTAGGATGCGCACTGTTTCAGAAGAACACGACGGGGCGCCAGCAAGCTATTGAAAGTCGGCTTTTGGCTGGAAAACCTAGTCGTTCTTCTAAGCGGTTCGGTAAACGTATACCGAATCGCTAAAGGCTTAAACAAATAGTACCTACAGCAGGATTGAGTCGTTAAATGTTATGTGAGTCGTTGTGACCGACCATCGGAACTCAAGCCTGTTCGACTCACGGTTACTGCAAGTTTTTTCGTTTGGAGGAAATGGTGCGCCCTGTCAGGATGCAACGCTCTTCGTGGGTCGTTCTTCTGGTCCTGTTCATCATGGGAACAGCACCCAGTACATTCGCTCAATTCAGCAGCGGTATTGTTGGCACGGTGACAGATCCCTCTGGCGGACTCCTGGCTGGAGTCCAGATCACACTTGCAAATACCGGAACCGGCGTCGCCCAAACTGCCGTCTCAAATGAAGCGGGCGTCTTCAGATTCCCCAGTCTGCCCCCGGGCAATTTCCAAATCTCCGCCGCGAAGGATGGCTTTAGCTCGTTCGTGCAGGAGAATATTAACCTCCAGGCTGCACAGACGCTGACGGCCCCCATCGTGCTCAAAATCGGTACTGTGCAGAACACGGTGACGGTAACGACGGCGCCGGCAGCGATTCAGTTGGACGAGGCCAAGATCGGAGCGAATATTTCCGGTGAGGAGCTTCGTCAACTGCCGCTCGCAGGTAGCGACATTTTCAATCTGATCGGCCAGACCCCCGGTGTGACCGGAATTGGAACGGCTCAAACGACCAGTTCGGCCGGAACCTCGGTGGGGAACGATGTGTTCAGTCTGGTAGCGTCGCCCTCGATCAATGCGAACGGACAACGAGGCGACGCAAATTCCTTCTATCTCGACAACACTCTGGCAACCAGCAATCCGGATCCCGGAGTGTTCAACCTAACGCCCAATCCGGAATCGATTGAGGAGCTTCACGTATCGCTCAACGACTACTCCGCCGAATACGGGCGAAGTGGTTCCATTGTGATTCAGGCTGTGTCACGCTCAGGCACCAACCATTGGCACGGTTCGCTCTTTGAGTATCACCAGGATAGTTCCCTTACAGCCCGTAACGAGTTTCAATCCGCCAAGGTGAATGGAAGGTATTTTCCCGCCGGTCGCCGCAACGAGTTTGGCGGTTCACTGGGTGGTCCGATTCAGAAAGACAAGACATTCTTTTTTTTCAGCTATGACCAGTTGAAATCCTCGCAGGCCACCACGTTGCAAGGAGTCGCGGAAACGCCGGATTTTACAGCTTTCATGAAGAACAACTACCCGAACCGGCTGGCAACCCAGCTCCTGAGCAAATACCCAGCAACCGCGCAGATCGTCGTTCCGGGCAGCCTGGTATCGGTGCAACAGCTAGATCCGAATTGCGCCACCACTGCTCCCGTGGCAGGAATCCCTTGCACCTTGAACGTGCTCGAGACGGTAACCGACAGCTATGCTCCGTCGCGCAACGGGCTGCAATGGAATCTTCGCGGAGACCGTTATTTTCGCGACGCAAATGACCGCGTTTCCATCAACTTTTATAGAAAAACGAATCCGACGGCAGGGGTGAATATCCGGCAAGCATTTGCTACGCCTACGAGTTACCCAAGTATCTACTCAAACGTCGACTACACCCACGTCTTCTCCCCGATTCTGCTCAACGAGGCTGCGATCGGCTACACCCGGATCAGTGGAAATGGCACGTGCGAAAACTGCCAGGTTCCTCCCATCAACCTGGGAAATGCCAACTTCGCAAACTTCGGAAATGGTTTTGCGCCCGCCGTCTTTTTGCAAAACGACTTCCATTGGCGGGACGTACTTAGTATCAATCACGGGAAGCACTCTGTGAAGGTTGGAGTGGAAGCATTTCGTGACCAGGAGAACGACAGTTTTACCGGACCACAACTGCGTCCGACGTATACGTTTGCGGCCAACACCCCCACACAGCTGTCGCCCATCTTCGATTTTGCAAACGACAACCCGACAACCGAGAGCAACATCAACTTCGACCTCCGCACGGGGACACCCTCGTTCCAAAATATTGGTCTGCGTACAACGACCTTAGGATTCTTCGGCCAGGATACGATGAAGTTAAGTCCGCACTTCACTTTAAATGCCGGTCTGCGGTGGGACTTTTCTACAAATCCTGTTGAAGCGCACGGCCGGCTTGCAAATGTGATCTTGGGCAGCGGCAACAACCTGATGAGCCAAGTCAGCAACGCCTCGGTTGCCATCGTACCTAAGATGTTCCATCAGAATCAGATTGCGAATTTCGCTCCGCGTTTGGGTTTCGAGTGGGATCCGCTGGGAACTGGAAAGTTAAGCGTTCGCGGCGCAATCGGTGTCTTCTACAACCGCTGGCCCAACAAGGTTTGGAGCGACCCGAGCAGAAACAATCCGCCGTATGAGGGTAATGTCACCGCCGCTACGAATGTGCCTGGTCCGCTACCAAATTATGGACTCTGCGCTGAGGCTGTTTCACCTTTCAATTGCGCAATACCACCCAACCTGCCCATCGGCTTGAACCCACGGGGGGGTGCTCTCAACGCCCTGTCTTCGATCGGCGGCACCACGCCGAATCTTAAGTATTCCTACAACATCAATCGCTTCTTCGGGGTTCAGTACGCATTCAGGCGCGACTGGGTATTGGAAGCGGACTACAACGGCGCCAAGGGAAATTCCTTGTACGTAAACTCGAATCTTAACCGGTGTCTCGGTTGTTTCAATCCCACCACCGGGGGGGCTATCACCCCAAACCCATACTTCAGTTCGATCAATCTCAGCGACAATGTTGGCTACTCGATCTACAACGGCGGAACGGTCGCTGTCACGCACCGCATGAGCCAATCATTTGTGCTTCAGGCGGCTTTCACATTTGGCAAGACGATCAGCGTCGCCGATGTTCCAGGTCCTGGATCCGCAAGTGACGTAACTTCCACTGTTTATGATCCGTACAACATAGGTGCGCAACGAAGCCTGGCATCGTTCGATATTCCAAGAGCGTTTACGGCGAACGGTCTTTGGGTGCTCCCGAAGTTAAGCGATGCCAACCTGCTGACCCGGGGCGTGCTGGGCGGGTGGCAGGTATCAGGCACCGTGTCTCTGCAGGCTGGTTACCCGTACACCGTCCAAGACGGCGGCCATTCCCCAGACGGGGGCACAACCTTCGTTTTGCCGAACGTAGCTGCGCGGGAGAAGGGACATTCTTGCGATCGCTCCGGTTTCCTCAAAGGCTGTCTCGATCCGACTGCCTTTACATTGCCCTGCCCGCTCAATGCTCAAGGGTTCTTGAGTTGCGGCAACGGTCCATGGGAAGGCAACTCCGGGCAGAATTCCTTCCGTGGGCCCGGGTTCGCCGACACCGACATGAGCTTCAGCAAGTACTTCCCCGTTCCCTGGTTCCTCAAAGAGGGTGCTCGTCTGCAAATTCGTGGCGATTTCTACAATCTCTTCAATCGAGTCAATCTACTGCCACCCACTGGAAGCAATAATAATGGCGGAAACGGGAACCTTCAGTTCGGAAGCAATCTGGTCAATACCAATGCGAGTTTCGGAAAATCGACGAGCTCTTACACTCCTCGTACCATACAGGTTGGCGCAAGACTTCAATTCTGACGCGAGCCTGGTGTTTCGAACTTCCGCGGCGCCGGCTTCTCGTCAGCCGGCGCTCATTCTTGCGCGTCTTCATGGTATTTTCTCTAGTTGTGCGGCGCGGTGGGCTCGCTTGCGGCCGCCCCTGGATCAGTTTCTCGCGCTTGAGGGGAAATATCCTAGGTGACCTTGATGATTTTTTCCAACCGTGCCTGGCCATGGGCCTGCATTCTGTGGTGGGCCTGCTTACCTCTCGTTGGCCAAGGGAGGCCTCCTTATGACACGGCTGAATCCCTGATCAAGAAAGGTGAATGGCAGCAGGCTTTACGTTCGCTGAGTTCCTTTATCGCCCAAAATCCCGGCGATGCCAAGGCATGGAACCTCAAGGGTCTTGCTCTAACCGGGGAAGGACAGCGTGGGCTTGCAAATAAGGCATTTCAGAAAGCATTCACGGTAAACCCCACTTTCTATCCAGCCCTCAAAAACCTGGCTATCAATGAGGTTCAAGAAAATAGCCTTGAGGCAGCAGAGAAACATTTCCGCCGGGCGCTCGCCCTCGCGCCACAAGATCCCGTCTGCAATGCTTATCTCGGCGCCTTCGCCTTCTCCCGCCAGGAGTTTGCGAGCGCAGTCTCATTGCTGGAGAAGGCCGGGCCCTTGCTGAAAAACTCCGACCTGGAGGACAAGCTCGTGATCAGCCGGCTACACCAGGGACAAACCTCTCTTGCGCTAGCCGATCTCCCGAGTTTGCAAGTCGAAGCTCTCTCCGATCATGACCGATTTCTTCTGGGCGCCGCGCTGGCGCAAGACGGTCTTTACGAGGAGGGAATCCCCTTTTTGAAGGCCGTCTCCAAGACCCAGCCGGACTCGTATGACGTCGCCTTCGACTTAGCCCTATGCTATGAGGGCAGCCAGGACCACTCTAGTGCAATCCGGACGCTTGACGACTATATGTCGCGCGGACGCAAGACAGCCGAAATGCTCAACCTGTTGGCTGAGTCCTATGAGAAAAATCAAGAGCCTCAAAAAGCCATCGATGCCTTGCGCGAGGCGACGGTTCTTCAACCTGAGCTCGAGGACAACTATATCGATCTTGCGGAGCTGTGCACGCGGTACGACGGCTACGACATTGGGCTCCAGGTGATCGATGTGGGGCTTCAACATCATCCGAATTCCGGCCGCCTGATATTCGATCGTGGCGTTCTGGAAGCGATGAAGGATCAATTCGACAAAGCCGATCAGGATTTTCAGCTCGCCAAAATGCTGGCGCCGGAAAAAAGCATGGGTTCGATCGGGATGAGTATGAGCTTCATGCAGACTGGTAAGCTGGACGAGGCGATCGGCGGACTAAGGACACAACTCAAAGCAGATCCGAACAACTCAATCCTTCAGTACCTCTTTGGCGAGGCGCTGGTCCGAGCCGGAGCCAGAGCGGGAGATCCGTCGTTTGTGGAGGCGAACGCCGCGTTGGAGCGGTCCGTCCGTCTGGATCCGACCTTCGCCCCCGCACAAGTCGCGCTGGCAAATCTATTGGTGAAGCAGAGCCAGTTTTCCATAGCGCTCGGCCACCTTGAACAGGCGCGTGCAGCCGACCCCAAGGACAAGGCCGCATATTCGCAATTGGCGGTGGTGTACAGGCATCTGAATCGGGCGCAAGATGCCGAGAACGCTTTGGCGACACTGAACCAACTCAACCAGGATGAGCGGAAGAACGACCATCGCTTGCGCATGAGCATCGGGAGCCAGCCGCAGTGACCCTCCGTCTGAGGCGCAAATATTTAACACGACCCCGGCCTCTCATTGCATGCTTGTGTGTCTTCCTGTCGCCGTTCGCCGCCCAGCCCGTCCAACATATCCTGGCCCAAACCGGTTCCGCTACCCACACCGCCACAACTACAACCGTAGAATTCACCGACATCGCTCCCAAGGCGGGGCTTACCGCGGTGACCCAGGATGGAGGCGAAACCAGCAAAAAGTATATTTTGGAGACGACTGGCAGTGGGGCCGCTTTTGTCGACTATGACAACGATGGATGGCCCGACATCTTTCTAGTCAATGGAAGTACACTGGCGGGAGGCTCCTCCGCCGGTATCGTAACCAGTCATCTTTATCACAACAATCAAGACGGAACCTTCTCCGATGTTACGCAAAAAGCCGGGGTGGGGCTCTCGGGTTGGGGGCAAGGCGTCTGCGCAGGCGACTACGACAACGATGGATGGCCCGATCTGTTCGTAACGTTCTGGGGACACAACGTCCTCTTGCACAACAACGGGAATGGAACTTTCTCCGATGTGACCAAACAGATGGGTTTGTGGTCCGGCCAGGGCCAGTGGTCTACGGGATGCTCCTTCCTGGACTATGACCGCGACGGTATCCTCGATCTCTTTGTTGCCCACTACGTCGATTTAGACCTTGAACACACGCCCTCCCCGGGGAGTAGCACGAGTTGTAAATGGAAGGAAATTCCTGTCATGTGCGGACCCCGGGGACTGAAGGGCACGCAGAATGGGCTCTACAAGGGAGTCAAGGGCGGCCCGTTCGTCAATGTATCCGCTGCTTCCGGGATCGAAAAGACAGCTCCTGGTTACTGCTTCACTTCGATCGCCGCCGATTACAACAACAATGGCTGGCCAGACATCTTTGTCGCCTGTGACTCCACGCCGAGTCTCTACTTTCACAACAACCAGAATGGAACCTTTACTGAACAAGCGGGATTGGCGGGTGTGGCCTACACTGGCGACGGGCGTGAGCAAGCGGGAATGGGCGCGGATGCGGGCGATTACGATGGCGATGGTTGGTTAGACATCGTCAAGACGAATTTTTCTGACGATACGACCACGCTTTACCACAATAACCACGATGGCAGCTTTACCGACACAACTCTCGAGGCTGGGCTGGGAAGCAACATTCAATATCTGGGCTGGGGCATTTTGTTCGTGGATGTCGACAACGACCAATGGCCCGATCTTCTGATCGCAAACGGACACGTTTATCCGGAAGTCGACCGTGGCAACCTGGGTTCTACCTTTCGCGAACGCAAGATCCTGTACCTCAACCAGCATGACGGTACGTTTCGAGACGTCTCCCGCAACGCCGGTCCAGCCATACTCAAAGCAATGAACAGTCATGGCCTGGCGGCCGCCGACGTAAACAACGACGGATCGGTGGAGCTCCTGGTCAATAATAGTCACGACCCGCCAAGTCTGCTTCGTAATATCGCTGCGCAACAGAATTGGATACTTCTCAAGCTCATCGGCACAGTTTCGAATCGCTCCGCGATCGGCGCGCGGGTCGCCGTCCGCATCGGATCGCACACCCAGGAACAGGAAGTTCGGAGCGGAGGTGGATATATGTCGCAGAGCGACTTCCGCCTCCACTTCGGCACTGGAGCTGCCACGAGCGTTGACTCTATCGAAGTCCAGTGGCCAAGTGGAATGGTGCAACGAATGGACAAGACGCCCGCCAATCAGGTTGTTGTGATTACCGAGGCAAGCAAACAAGCCGCCCCGCCCCGGAAGTGAGACGTGGGCTAAGTGATGAAGACCTGAAGCCCCGGGTAGAGAACAGAAATCCCAGTAATCGTTTTCTTCACAGGAGGGACTACTTGGAACAAAAGATATCGCGCCGCAGGTTGCTTCGAGATGCCGGCGTCGTAGGAGTAGCAGGCGCGGCGGCTTTGGTTTGTCCTCATCCGGGCAACGCACAATCCACTGCGGTCGGGGGCGGCGCATCTGTAGTTCCCCCCGCCACTCCCTCTACGAAACGATTGCTGGAGCAACACGAAGACTATCAAGTGTCGCTCACCTCGGGAGAGATGGTTATCGCTTTTGATCTACGCTATGGATCGATTTCCTCCATCACCCACAAATCAGACCCATATGGAATGAACTACATCGGCAACGCAGAGAATACGCCTGGGGTCGACGCCGCGGACTCTCGCTGGACCGGGGACCTGGTTACGACCACGTGGGAACTGTTGCGAGATTGGAAGAATCCCGATCTAAGTCCCAATGGATCCTTCCAGGCCTCTGGCAAGTGGAGACGGGAACTGACCGGACGGTCCTCCGATGTTCGCCAGGTTACCTACGACAAGACCTCTTTTACCGTCAAATACATGGGCCAGTCCGCCAATGAGGACGGCCTGCGAAGCTACGATCTCACGGTGGTCTACCGGGCAGGCCCGGATGGATCGTTATTGTGGGACATGGAACTCAAGAACACCACAGACAAGGTTCTGGAGGTGGGAGAACTCGGGCTGCCCTTGATGGTAAACGATGACTACGGCGAGTTCGCCGGGCGGTCGGCGGCTGACGCTGCGGCCAACTCCGCAGACGATAGGTATCAAGCCAGAACCAAATTCCAACAGGCACTTATTCACGAGCAAAAAGTGCTGGTTCATCATTTTATATCGGGTCATAGCTCCTACGCTCTGGTGCAGCGTCCTTTAGGGGATGCGCCCTTTCTGTTGGTTCATCCTACGATGGATACCGCGTTCGAGTGCATCTACAACGATGACGCGCAAACCTCGTCCTTTGCCACCCGGGTTCACGATTGGCAAGGCCCCGACATCCTGGCGATTCACTCCAGGGCCACCAAGGAACTACGCAAATGGCGTTCGAATCCCTGGATTAACGGTCATACGTCGCTAATTTTGCAGCCGGGTGAGGCTAAGTCCTATCAGATGCGCTTCGCGTTTATTCCCGGATACGACGCGATTCGCGATGAGTTGTACAGAGCAGGCAATCTTGGCGCGCGAATCGCGCCATCGATGGTGGTGCAAGAGGGCGTCGAGGTGTATGTCGATCTGAGATCGCAATCCCCAATCGACAGCATTCAATCGCTATCGGACAACATTACGATCCATTCGAAAAAGGCAGTCGACAACGGGACGCTCCTGACGCTGTCGTTCAAAGGAAGAGGACAGAAGAGCCTGAAGCTTTCCTACGGGAAAGGACGCTGGACCAATCTCCACTTCTACTGTACCGAGGACTTCGAGTTACTCCTGAAAGCAAGGGCTAGCTTTATTGTCGATCGCGAATTCTATGAAAATCCCGACGACCCGTATGACAGAAACCACATGTTCCTGCCCTTCGATTACCGGAGAGGCAGCACCTTTCTCGAATCCGACGAGGTATGGGAGGTCGGCGGAAGCGATGAACCCGGCTTCTCGGCATCTGTCTTTCTAGCGGAGAAAAACGTATATTTCCCCTCGAAGAAAGAGATAGACACTCTCGAAACTTATGTTGCCGATTGCCTCTTTAAACATATTCAGGACCCCGAAACCTATGCCGTTCGGGCCTCTCTGTATTGGAAGGAGCGCTATCCCTCAAGCCAGTGGAGCGAATGGAGCAAAGAGCGTTCCGAGGCCACATGGCGCACCTATAACTATGTACACCCGGCAAATATCTACCATGCCCTCTATAAGATTGGTAAGACATATGGACTGCTGAGTCGAAAGGCTCCGGAAGAGTATCTTAAGATGTCGCACTTAACTTGCATGAAATGGTTTGTCACCGGGCCTTGGAAGCATGTGGGTCTGATGGAGGGATCGAATGCGATCCATATTCTAGAGGATATCCGCCGCGAAGGCTGGACGACCGAATATGAAAGCCTGTTACAACAAATCAAAGCGTGTGACCAGGCGTTTGTTGAGCAGCCTTATCCCTACGGCTCAGAACTTCTGATCGACCAGACGGCACATGAGCAGGTTTATTTTTTCACTCGCTACTTCGGCGACAAAGCCAAGAATGCCAAGACAGTGCAGGTCCTTAAAGCACTCCGGGGCGGCAACCAGCCGGTGTGGTTCCGCTATGGGAATGACAAGCGCCGAGATATCTGTTGCTGGTACAGCGCGTCTCTCAACGGCCTGGCGTTGCTCAAGTCCTATGAGGAGTCCGGCGACCTGGACACGCTGAACAAGGGCTACGGGGGCGTTACGAGCGTGATCTCGAACGTGACCGTGGACGGCATGGGCTTCAACTATTTCGACTGCAAAGCAGGTGTCTTTGGGCATGAACCGCAAACAACCTGGGAAGGCGGTTGCGGCCTGTGGGGTTTTCTCCAGTCCGCCAAGTCATATGTTGTCAAAGACCCAGCTTTCGGGCTGGTTGGATACGGATGCCGGGTGAAAGCGAGCGATGAAAAGATTTCGGTCTCTCCTCAAGATGGCATCAGGAAGAGGGTGTTGTTCGTGGCCGAGAAGATCGACCTTGAGGCCACATCCGGCGAGATCAGCGAGGTGGTCCTCTTCCCTCGCGGAAATGAGATTCACCTCAGAGTTGGCGACTCTACTGGGCTCGCAAAAAATGCAATCGTTACCGTGCGGGGAATGCCGGGTGGCCTATACCAGGTCACTAACGGGCATTCCACCAGCAGAGTCCCAAACACGGGCGATCTTACGATCAATATGCTCATGGCGGATGCTGAGCGCATTGAGTTGAAGAAGATTTAAGCTCTCGCCGCGCGAGCGAGAGGGTTTGCATTTCCAATTTTCAGAAAGAGGGCCGAACGATGGATCGCCGTAGATTCTTAGAGGGCTTGGCGGTCACGGCTGCCGGCGTGAGTCATCTTCAGGGAGTGGCGCAGAAAGCTGACAACGGAAAATCCTCTGCCCCCCTTAAGGGGGCCAGAGGATCAGCCTGGCGCAGTGTCGAAAACATCAATATCGAAGGGCACATTCTTGTCTGCGAATTCAATACGGATCGCGAAAAGTGGAAGGTCTATGAGGATCTTCGGACGCGCGAAGGAGCGATGACCTTTCTTTCGTCGCGCGGTGATGGCCGCGTGCTCACCCGGAGCGTAGAGGCGTCCTTTGCAGACATGGCAGCTCCTTATTTCGGAATGAGCCTGGCTGAGGTGTCGACCTCCGGCCCTGACTTGTTGGCGAATCATTTGCTTCGGAAGGGCGACCCGGATCCGGAGGAGGTGAAGTCGGCGGTCCCTCCCCTTGTGGGCTGCAGGGTTGGAGATGTGTCTTATGAGCGGGATATCTGGAACACGTTTTTAGGCACAAAGGAGTGCCTGGACACGACCCCGGTTTATCCGGCGGGCAACACCCGGACATACTTTCCGATCCAGCATTTCCCTTCTTTGGATGCAGAGGCGGCGAAGCGGCGCTACGAGGGGCTTCTTGGTGGCTGGTTGCCCGCTGTTCGAAAGCTTATGCCGGCAGGCGAAAACGCCTACTATGAACTCCTGCTCTTCGGAGACGTTACCACCAAAGAACAATTTATCGTCCAAACCTGGCACAGAACAACCTACGTTGAGAATGGTAAGGCAGTGAACACTTTCTACGGTCACTCCTACCCGGCTTTTCCCCCGGCGCGTTTAGAGCCTGCGGCTGAGGCTTTCTACCGCGGGTTACTGGAATTCACGCTGTACTGGGAAAAGCTGCTACTCGATTTCCCCCCAACCGTGCTCCCACAAACGTCGTGGGTGGACATGTCGATCTATTCGTTCGCGAAGGAGCTGATGGTGCGGCCTGGCGGTGTGTACCCCAAGTACGGAGCCATCGATGAGGACTACTACACTCCGGCTTGCGACGGCTTTCAGGATACCTTCACAACCGCTCTCTATGCCAACCTGGAGTGGGGCCGCTTCGAAATGGCGGGTCAGATTCTGGACAACTACTATTCCGATTTTGTAGACGAGAGAGGCATGATCAACATGCGCGGGCCCGAAACCGGACAGTTTGGCTTGACCCTTTCTCTCATCGCCAGATTCTTCAACTATACCCAGGACAGAACATTGCTTTTGAAGCACCAGGCAAAGATCGAAGCGACCGCGGCGGTTCTTATCGCCCTTCACGACGAGAGCCTTCGGTTACCGGCGGAGGATCCGGGATACGGATTGGTTCACGGGTGGAGCGAATCGGATTCCTGTCTTCATCCTAAGCCGATGACTTGGTGGCAACCTTATTTCTCCAATAGCGCACTTGCGGCACGAGGATTGAGAGATATTGCGCGGGTTTGGAGACAGATCGATCGCCGGGAATCCGGCACAGAAAATGCCGGCGAATGGCTCCGCCGCAGCGAACTCCTTGCCTCTGCCACACAGGCGAGTATGCTGAAGAATGTGCGGAGGGAGATGAACCCTCCCTATATTGGGCCGCTGCCTGGAGCCACGCTCACTTTTAGGCAGGCGATGGAGACGGAGGGCCCGAATCCGCAGCAGTGGCCGCACCGGGTCTATTCGGAACTGTTGCAGGCTGATATCTTACCGCCCGAGATGGCAACGCTGGTGATTGATTGTATGCGCGCCAATGGCGCGACTACCTTAGGTGTGGTCGCGGACATTTGGCCGGTAAGCGCCGAGGGCCGGATCATCCTGGGCTTCATCTCTTACGGCTATGCCCAGATGCTTTTGCGTCTCGATCGCGTTGAGGAATACCTTCTTTTTCTATATTCCCATCGATTTCATGACCACACGCGAGGTAGTTGGACGGCCGCCGAGACGAGGCATATAGGTTCAAATACTTTCTTGTTCTGCATACCAGCACAGCAGACGATTCCTCTACTGGTGCGTTGGATGCTGGTCCTCGAGGACTCGGATCAAGACCGTCTTTATTTTGCCAAGGGGCTGCCGCGAGATTGGCTACTCTCCGGAAAGCCGGTGGGGATTGAACAAGCTCCGACGCGGTGGGGCCGGGTCAATTTCAAGATGGAAGCCAGAGGAAACAGCAGTGTGGCTGCATCAATCGGTCTCGATCGGGGGACGGCCCCGAAAGAACTGCATGTGAAGTTTCGCTTGCCGAGCATCCGCAGCGTGCGAACGATCACAGTCAACGGCCAACCGGCGACGGTGGGTGGGATCCAAAAGGATACAGCGATTTTTCCGACGCACAACCAAAAGCATTTCGAGGTTGTGGCTCATTTCAACTAGTACGATTTGAAGGTTCGATAGAAAGCCCTCGAATCGCGCTCGACCGAAATGACAATCCTCCCGAAAACCCTGCTCTCAGTGAGCGTCAAGCTCCGCGAACCCCAAGTGGACGTATAGCCGACTCGGCCAAATGACGATAAGCGCTACTGATCTGGAGGCAGCTTCAACCGATACCGTGACAACCGAGCCGCGAATGATCTGAGCTTGCTCCGTTCGGCGAAGGTGATCGGCTTAATTTGCTGCAATAGGTACGCTGTCGCCGGATTAACGGCGTCCGAAAAACATTTCCACGAAGGGCCTGCGGAATCGCAGGTCCCTCCGCTCCGCTTCGCTGCGGTCGGGATGACAAGGAAAGGGTCGGCGGCGGTCCCGCGCAGAGCCTATGATTCAAAACCCCGTATGTAGGGGGTATTCGGCGGCCGCGGCCCCGTTTCAAACATCGGCCCGTGTGTCGAGTGATAGGTCATGTTCATGAACGGCGTCTCGATGCGGCGTCCGACGGCAGAGTAACGGCCGTTCTCCCAGTTTGAATCCATGTAGTGGTTCACAATCCCGGTGGACAGAAGCAGCCGCTCCGCATTGAACGGTTCCTTTCCGGTCAGCATCATCTCGGTGATCCAGTGCTCGTGGGCGTTCGCAGCGTGGTACTGCGAGATGGGGCCGGGCCAGCCAAGCATGGAGACGATCGTCGGGTCTTTCTGTCCTTCGATTTCGCCGGCGTAGGTCCAGCCCACACCCGTGCCCGAAATTACCGCCGCATTGGTCCCATCGTTATACTCCACGATGCAGACGTTCGGCCTCCGGCCTTCCTGAAAGTGTCCCGGCTTCAGGTCGAAATTCTTCCGCACTGCTTCGAGCAGATTGCCGGCCCAGGGAGTGCGTTCGACCCAGTTCCACGTTTCAGGCCCGCGAATGGACTGCACCGACCTGACGCCTGTCTCACCGCCCTTGCGGCGATCCACAAAGGCCTGAAGCACGTCGACACAATGGAAGATGGCTCCCTCATCTGCGGCGCCTCCAACCACGATCGAGTTCTTGATCGGCGTATCGATAGCGAGTTCTATCTCGGGCTTGCGGAAGTAGAACGGTATGGAGGATCCCCCGGTTAGGGGAAAGTTCAGCTCACGGGATTTGTCGAACATCCACTTGGCGTCGTCCCAGTTGTAGGAGAGGTGCTTGTCGTTAAACACGGGCACAGAGCGTTTGCTCTGCTCGAAGACCCGGATCACCTGCTGATAAATCCACCAGCGCGGCAGGAGCCAGTGCCCCTTGAGATCGGTCGGATAATTCCCATGTTCTGCAGACGATGACAACACCATCCACCGCAAGTTCCTTACCGCCAAGAGTGACGGCTTCGCCTACTGTCTTATAGATGGGAATGTTTTTCGCTTTGCATACTTTCTGGCCAAGCAGGCTTGTATCGAACTGATGGACGTAAACGGACACAACATCCACTCGCGAAGGAGTGTGTGCGCCCTTCCACCAATAACCGTCTATCAGCTTGTTTACGATCCAGTCCGCATGTGAAGTCGGGAGACCCCAGTAGCTGACGAGACAGGCGATACGAGGCCGTTTTTGCGCAGTCTGCGCAACGGCAAGAGCATCGGGGGCGATACCGGTCAAAGCCGCCAAACCGGCCATACCGGTTATTCCCAGCATTTCACGCCGGGTGAAGAGAGAGTTCGACTCCATAGTTCCGGTGATTGGGGATGAATCTGCCGCGCTGGCTGCAATTTCGATTTGATTCTCTCTCATTGATGGCTGGTCGCTGGTGATCGGCTTGTTTTCTACAACAAATTGCAGCAACTTGCTCCCTCTACCGCTGGCCCGTGTTGTGATCGTACTCCTATCACCCCTCCACGGCCTGACCGTCAGGGTCTAGTAATTGGTCAAGAATGTTCCACACCAGGACTCGCACGAAGTCCCATTGTTGGAGTTCTCGTGGTAGCTGCGACATGATGTGAACTGCGGCGTTGACAGCTGAAATCGCGACCCATGTCAGTATCGGATCGATTTCAGGAACCGAAGCGGTTCCCTTTGATTGAATCATTCGAGTAGCGCTCTGGGCCGCGCCCAGGAGCTTCAATCGTTCAAGGTTTTGATATACGACGCCTCTTACCTGAGCATCGTCTCGATGGACCTTCATAAGGGCTTCCACGAGATCGTCGACGAGAACACTCTTTGTCTGACGGCCGCGTGAAGAGCCCTCGAAAATTCGTCCGAACAGTTCCGCATCTTTCTGCATGAACATCCGCGAAAGATCAGCCAGGATTGCATCCTTGTTGGGATAGTACTTATATAAGGTCCCGATGCTTATGAGATTTGGGCGAAGGGTTGTCGCGTCGGGTTCTCAAAAATCAATGCCGACGACTACTACTGGTACATGACCTTTGATGCCTCAGCGGGAGAAGCTTCCCCTGCGAGCGAGATGAGAACTCATGCGGAAACGTTGTTCCGCACCTACTTTCCGCAATGGATTGGTTTGCTACAAGATACTCGGACGCAAGACATCTTGGGGACCGATATCAGTGACTTGAAACCACTCACGCAGTGGTCTTCTGGACGGGTTGGGCTGATCGGCGATGCGGCGCACGCGACCACTCCCAACCTCGGACAAGGCGGAGCGATGGCCGTCGAAGATGCTCTGGTTTTGGGCCGATTCGTTTGAAAAACTCGGCCTCAACCAAGCGGCATGGAAGGGCTTTGAACAGCTGCGACGAAAGAAGGTGGACTGGACGGTGTCAACTTCGTGGTCCATCGGGAAGATTTGCCATCTGGGCAATCCGCTCTCTCCGCAATATCGCGCTCAAAACAACGCCGGACAGCGTCACGCAGAAGCAGGTTCAGCGGATTTACAGTCTCGAATGGACTTCGGATCGGTAGATGGTCCGCTAAATAACGGTGAACAAAGGTAACAGCTATCGCGCCTTCGCCGACAGCGGAGGCGCATCAAGCGGTCTTCACCCCCTCCAGATGCGAACTTCCAAGACCACGGCAATACCGGGCATAATACGCGATTTCGTAAACCCAGGGAGTCTTCCGACTTGTTAATGAGGGAGTTTCGTCCTGCATATCGACTTATAGATTTGCGCGAAGCACGGTGACTCGGGGTCCATTGGTCCACGTCATCCAGGATGACATCATCGACATAGCACCAGCCCCAACTCTCGCCAGGCTCGAAGGAGCGCATGATGGGATGGCGGGTGCGATGGAAATGTTTGGTGGCGTGTTTACCGGGAGACTGGTCGCAACAGCCGACGTGGCCGCACTCCAGGCATAGGCGAAGGTGAACCCAGTAACTCCCCGTCATTAGGCATTCTTCGCAGCCTTCGGGAGTGCGAGGGGATACGGGTCGAATCTGGTCCAAATGGGAACAGCCTGACATGGTTTTCTTCCTTTCAAGTGGTTGGCTAAATAACGGTGAACAAAGGTAACAGCCATTGCGCCTTCCCCGACAGCCGAGGCGCATCGTTTGACAGACCCATGGCGAACATCGCCGGCGGCGAACATTCCGGGAAAGCTGGTTTCCAGATAGTAGGGTTCGCGATCGAGCGGCCATGTCCTGGCAAAGCCACTGTGCTGTCGTAAATCCGGACCGGTAACGAGATAACATTGTTCGTCGCGCACCAAGCCGGCTTCTGCAGCCCAGTTCGTGTTGGGAAGACCGCCGAGGCATAGGAAAAGCCAGCACGTGTTGATCGTTTCCTGCCGGCCGGTCAAATTATCGATGAGAGTAATGGCTTCCAAGTGGTTGTCGCCATGCAGCTCAAGGACTTCAGTATGCGGTCTTACCTCGATCTTAGGCGAGGCCGATATGCGATCGATCAAATAGTGGGAGAGGGTTTCCTTCAAGCCATCTCCACGAATCAAGATGTAGACTTTTCGCGCATAGCGGGCGAAGTGTAGGGCCGCCTGTCCGGCGGAGTTGCCGCCACCGACCACGAAGACCTCCTGGCTGCTGCACAGCTCCGCCTCGCTGGTGCCGGCGCCGTAGTAGACGCCCGCGCCGCGCAGCCGTTCTTCGTTCCAGAGGTTTAGGCGGCGGTACTCAACACCGGAGGCACAGATCGCGGCGTGCATCACAAAGCTGGTGCCATCCGCCAGGTGGCCGATCGACTTACCGGGCACGAGCTCGGCACGCACTCCCTCATGCAGCAGAAGGATTTCCGCTCCAAAGCGATTAGCCTGGTCACGGGCACGTTTCGCGAGGTCAGAGCCGCTGATGCCCTGCGGGAATCCCAGGTAATTCTCAATCCTGGAACTGGTACCCGCCTGTCCGCCTACGGCGTAGCGCTCAATCAGTAGGGTTTTGAGGCCCTCGGATGCGCCGTAGACTGCAGCACTAAGCCCGGCAGGGCCGCCACCCAGGATGGCCAGATCGTATTCTGCGCTCGATGGCCTCTGAAACCAACCTAGCTTCTCCGCGATCTGGCGAATGGTAGGACTGTCCAGCCTGGCGCCGTCGGGAAAGAGGCAAACCGGTAGGCGGTGATCGTGGAGATCGTTGACCTGGGCCAACTCCCGCGCCTGCTGATCAGAGGTCAGCGCGATCCATTCGAAAGGAACATTGCTGCGGTATAGAAAATCACGCAGGCCGTAACTGGTGGACGAACCGCGGATGCCCAAAAGCCGTAACCGAAACGAATGTTGAGTGGTGGACGCGCTCATTTTATTTGCCTCACAAGATCTACAACATCGGGAGCCTGGCAGGACGCGGACCCAGGGGGAAGGCCTTATCGATGCGGGCAACGTCTGCTGCAGACAACTGGAAATCTCCTGCACCCGCATTTTCCGCGGCGTGCTCGGGAGTGGAAGCTTTGGGAATGGTAAAGAGTCCGGGGCAGCGCACGAGGAACTGGAGCGCCACCTGGCGAGGGGTGGCATGCTGCAGTTCGGCTATTTCGTGCAACACTCGCCCGCCCGGCGAGTGTGGCGCCGGGAATGCCCCATGACCCAGTGGACTGTATCCCACCACAGCCACTTTGTGTTTCTGACACCAGGGAATGACAGCATGTTCAATGGCCCGCTCCTGGAGGTGATAAAGGACCTGGTTACAGGCGAGCAGACCTTCGCCGGCGATGCTCCAGATTTCTTCCAAATCGTCGACGTCGAAATTGCTCACACCCCAGGAGAGTATTTTTCCTTCGTCACGCAGCTGCTCGAAGGCGGCGACCGTTTCCTCCAGCGGATGGCGCCCACGCCAGTGCAGGAGGTAGCAATCCAAGCGGTTGGTCTTGAGGCGAAGCAGAGATTTCTCACAGGCCTTGATGGTGGTGCGCCGCCCGGCATTCTGAGGGAGAACTTTTGAAACCAGAAACACTTCGTCGCGCCGCCCGGCAATCGCCTGGCCAACCAGCTTTTCGGCGGCTCCGGAGCCGTACATCTCAGCGGTATCAATGTGCTTCATGCCCCGATCGAGGCCGAGGCGCAAAGCGGCGATGGCTGAAGCAGGGTCTTCGTTTTCGTCGTACCAGGTGCCTTGGCCGATCACAGCGACCTGACGCTGAGTGGATCCGAAATAACGTTGTTCCATTGCTGCCCCCAAAAGAGGTGGGGGCGGGCCTTCACCCCCACTTTACCAAGGCAGCCAAGACTAGGCTGCTGGTTTTAGAACAACTTTCGTCCACCCATTGTCGCGGGCGTCAAAATGTTGGTAGGCATTGGGCGCCTGCTCGAGAGGCAATCGATGTGAAATGATCCAGGACGGTTTTGCCCGGCCGGCGTGAATCAGATTGCGCAGGTGCCGGTTGTAGTGCTTGATGTTGGCTTGCCCGGTGCCGATCGACTGCCCTTTGAACCAGAAGAGTCCCATGTCAAAAGCGATTTCACCTTGCTTGGCGAGCTGGTCGGCAGCGCCAGGGTCTTTGGGCAGGAAAATGCCGACGACGCCGATTCCGCCGGTGAAGCGTACGGAGCCCACAAGATTATTCATGGTGAGATTGGGTATCTCGCGGCCGTGTGGCTCGTGACATTGGTAGCCCACGCATTCACAACCTCTGTCGGCGCCCTCTCCGCGGGTTTGCGCTAGCACCTGCTCCACGGGGGAAGCTTTCGAGTCGTCGATGGGAATGCAACCGATCTTTTCTGCCAGGGCAAGCCTGTCGGGATGGCGATCGACGACCATGACCTTACTGGCGCCCTGGATCATCGCAGACAAGGCGGCCATCAAACCAACCGGGCCGGCGCCATAAATCACAATGGACTCGCCGGGTTGGAGACCTGCAAGGCGGGTGCAGTGCCAACCGGTGGGAAATATATCGGACAGAAATGCATAATCGTCCTGCTTTTCCCGGGCGTCCTCAGGAAGGCGCAAGCAGTTGAAGTCGCCGTAGGGGACGCGGAGGTATTCCGCTTGTCCGCCTGGAAAAGGCCCCATGCCGGCAAAGCCATAAGCAGCCCCGGCCATTCCTGGATAAACAGTGAGGCAATACGCGGTAAGACCTGCTTCACAGTTTTTGCAGAAGCCGCAACCGATGTTAAATGGCAGGCTGACCTGGTCGCCTTTTTTGATGCGGCTGATTCCAGGACCTACCTCGACGACTTCACCGGTGTTCTCGTGACCGAAAACGCCTCCCGGTTTGAAATCGGTCCGGCCCTCGTACATATGCAGGTCAGAACCGCAAATGTTGGTCGTGGTGATCTTGACGATCACATCGTTGGGCTGCTCAATTTTGGCGTCAGGAACATTTTTCACGCTGACGTCGCGGGGTCCGTTGTAAACGACTGCTTTCATGGTTCTCCTCTCCGCTGATACGTGCCTGTTCCTCGAATCGTCGTGCAGCATAGAGTGAGCGAAGCGATCCCTCATGAGGGATATTAGGGGGCGAACCTTGCTGGAACAATTCCTCGTGAGGAGGAACAATACTTCCCTGGGAATTCCTACGAGGCTGCCCGCCACAGGTTGAAGTCCGCTGTACGACTTGTGGTTTAGTTGAACGCGAGCACGCAATTCCGCGACGTTTGACGTAAGGGTCGCGAAATGAGCCGAGCCTGCGGTCCGTTGCGCCCTATGACTACTAACTACGGCGAGTCTCTCCTTAGGTCGTAGTCGAGTGTACGACCTAGCGATACTAGCGTCAGGCGCAATTCATCATTCATCCTGATCGAGTGCTGTTCTAGTTCCAATCGAGCGAAGGGTGCATCCATGGCCGGCAAATGGAAATGTGCAAATCCGCCCTGCAGAAACTTGCAGATCCGGCCAGCATGATGCAGAGGATCCCCGCGCGCTCGTGGCGGCACAAGCGCCTGATCGAATCGAAAGACACTTTCGTGCACGGAGTGACTATGAAACGTAATTTGACGCTTCTCGTTATCGTGTTGGCTGTGCTTCCGAGGCTGGTTGCACTTCCGAATGTGATCTTCAGCCAGATGGAGCCGGGAAATCCCGCCCAGGCTCGCATTCAAAAAGAGGTGCGCCACGAGTTGTTGATGCTCCCTTACTTGGGAGTGTTCGACAACATTGAGTACCGCGTGGACGGCGAGACTGTCACGCTACTCGGAGACGTGACCCGGCCTACGCTCAAATCAGACGCGGAAAATGTCGTGAAACACATCGAAGGCGTCCAGCACGTGGTCAACAAGATCGAGGTCTTGCCGCCGTCTCCGATGGACGATCAACTGCGCCTGGCTCTGTTTCGCGCCATCTACGGATTTCCAGCGCTGGAGAAATATGCCCTGGGCGTACAGAAGGCGATCCGCATCATTGTCAAGAGCGGCCATGTAACTCTGGAGGGAGTTGTCGACAGCGAGGCAGACAAGAACCTCGCGAGCGTCCGCGCCAACACGGTCCCCGGAATCTTTTCCGTGACTAACAACCTTCGGGTGGTTCCAAGCTAGCCTTGTGAGATTCGAGTACGGGGCTGATCACCCACGCGGCCCCCATTGCAAAGGCCAGGGGAAGCGCATGGTGATCAGCCAAAAGGAAATGCCATGCGTATTTTTCCTTTCTGTTCCATTCGTTCCATTCTGTTTGCGCTCGTCGTGATGGTGTCGGCGCGGGCAGCGATCGCGCAAGTCGCCATTTCAATCACCGTTGCGCCACCAGCGCTGCCGGCGTACGAGCAGCCGCTCTGCCCAGGCGAGGATTACATCTGGATACCCGGCTACTGGGCGTGGGATCCAGTTGACGAGGACTACTACTGGGTGCCGGGCACATGGGTGTTGCCCCCGGAGGTCGGCCTTCTGTGGACTCCGCCCTATTGGGCTTGGGTCGACACCGGTTTTGTTTTTTACGATGGATTTTGGGCCCCTGAAGTGGGTTTCTATGGAGGCATCGTTTACGGCTTCGGCTACTTCGGCAGAGGGTACGAAGGAGGTCATTGGGAGCACGGGCATTTCTATTACAACGTGGTAGTCAACAACGTGAATGTCACCATCATTCACAACGTTTACAAAGCCCCGGCAGCCACGAATATTACGGTGAACCGCATTAGCTACAATGGCGGTGAAGGCGGAGTCAACGCACGCCCCACGCCCGAAGAATTGGCCGTCGCGCACGAGAGACACCTTCCACCGGTGCCGGCTCAAACTCAGCATGTGCAGGCTGCTCGCACCAATCCGCAGTTGCGCGCTTCTGCGAACCTGGGCAAGCCTCCAATCGCAGCCACTCCGAGACCGGGTGCATTCAGGGACCGACGCTGCAGTGCCGGCCACGGCCGCGGGAGCGCCATATCATCCTGCCGGCAAGGGTGTCGCAACTGCATCGCACACGGCAAGTGATGCGGGCCGGCCGGGCGCCATCATTCATCCCAACGATCTTCCAGCCCAGGAACACCCGTCTCCTCCCAACACAGGAGACCCGAAACTGGATCAGAAATATTCGCAGGAAGAGGAGAAGCTATTTGCGAGGCAGGAACGTGAAAGGCAGGCATTGCAGGGAAGGCAGGAACTAGACCATCAGCACCTGGGGGCCTTGCCTGCCAATGCACCGAGAATGCGAGAATTGGAACAGAGGCACCAGCAACAGACCATGCAACTTCAGCAAAGACACGACATGGCCAGGCAGAAGCAGCAGACCCGACTGCAGGCAGCAGCAAGCGCGGCTAAGCCCAGGCCTCCTTCACGGCCTCGTTAGAACTATTCAGTCGTAATGCGAGCCTTGCCCTTGCCTGCTAACTAAGTGACGTCCTCAATCAAGGGTTGAAAAAAACTGTTGCAACATAATCGGATTCAACCTGGACCGTTCAGGCGGCATCCGGCTGATCCATGTGCACCAGTCCCCGTTTCAAAGCGACGTTGATCGCCTCTGTGCGTCCGGTAACATTGAGCTTTTCGAGAATGTGGGTCACGTGTACCTTGACGGTCGATTCGCTGATATCGAGTGCCGAGCCGATTTCCTTGTTGCTCTTGCCGATGGACAGCGCGCGCATAACCTGCGTCTCCCGGGAGGTCAGTCCGCGGTCCTGAACTCGTTTTCCAAGCTGGGCTGCCACCGAGGGCGGAATCCATCTCTTCCCTTGCGCCACTGCCAGGATGCATTCGATGAGCTCAGAGAGAGATGTACTTTTCAACAGATATCCGAATGCGCCTGCCCTTAGCGCCCGGTAAATGTCTTCCTCGCCCACGCAGGTTGTGAATACCACCAGACGCGCCGCGGGGTACTTGGCACAAATCGATTTGACGGTCTCGATTCCGTCCATCAAGCGGCAATTTCAACTCCAGGATGAGCCAGATCAGGAGACTGAGCAACAAATTGATCCACGGCTTCCTGCCCGCTCGACGCCTCGGCGATAACTCTCATGTCGGACCTGCGGTTGATCAGTGCCGCCAGTCCCTCACGTACGATCGGATGTTCATCAGCGACCAATATCCTGTATGGCTGGCGGATAGATATTGCGAGTTCGCAGCCATGATCCGTAATTCCATTTGAAATCGACACAATACTCCTCCTCGCAAGTGGCAAGGGTTTCCTCGCCGACGGCGCCCCGGGGCCGTCGCCGCAAGGTGAACAGAGTGGAAGTTCGGATTCACTGCATGTGCGCCAGTGCACATGCAAAGAACGAAGACGTTACTGCCTTCTGCTTTTCAATAACTCCATACCGGTTTGAACGGCGTTGAGAAGGGCGTCATCTTCGAAGGGCTTGCGCAGAAAAGCGATGGCTCCTGCTTGTGTGGCTTTGTCTTCTACCTCTGGTTCGTCGCGCGCCGAAATGAATACCACCGGCAGCCGGTTGGGTTCTGCCGCCAGCCGGCTATGCAATTCGAATCCGCTCATGCCCGGCAGACCAATATCGAGAATGATGCAGCAGATGCCATTATGGTCGCCTACGTCAAGGTAGTCCTCAGCCGAGTCAAAGCTCTTCGCCGTGAGTCCGGCGGACTTGAGGAGCCTTTCAAGAGACCTGCGTATCAATCGATCATCATCGACGATTGCGATCAGTCCAGTCTCGGTCTCAGTCATGACTCTACCTCCGGCCTGCCAATCACTGTCAATTGGAGCTTTGTTCCGGTGCTGCCCTCGCGGGGCTGTTGAGCGCCGGAAAGTAGCTGGCTCATTTGCTTCACTTGCCTTACACGATTGAAGTTACCCCCGGCACTGCGGCGTGTCTATGGGACCTTGGTCCCATAAGGCCGGGATCAATTGGAAGGAAGGCCGAGTTTCTCCGCCATGCGAATCAGGTCCGCCAATGATTCCGCCTCCATCTTGTGCATCACCTGCCCGCGATGAACCTTGATGGTCTTTTCGCTGGCGCCCAGCTCCGCGGCGATTTGCTTGTTCAACAAACCGCTGGTCACGCGAGGAAAGACTTCTCGTTCGCGCGGGGTCAACAACGCATAGCGCTCCTGCAACGCGCGCAATTCCGCGCTGTGTTGCCTGGTGATGCCGTCCTGGTCGATCGCGCGCTGGATGGTTTCCAGCAGATCCTGTTCCCGGAAGGGCTTGGTGAGGAACTCAATGGCGCCCGGCCTTCATGGCGCGAACCGACATCGGGATATCGCCATGGCCGGTGACAAAGATGATGGGAAGAGTAATCTTCCGGGCTGCAAGCTCGGCCTGAAGATCGAGTCCGCTGAGCCCCGGAAGCCGAACGTCGAGGACCAGGCACCCCGGCGCGTCAGGGCGTTTGCTGTGGAGAAACTCCAGCGCCGATCCGAATGTGCGGGCCTCGAGGCCCACTGAGCGCAGCAGTCGTTTAAGCGACAGACAGACCGAAGGCTCGTCGTCCACGACATACACGATTGGAGACGATTCTTTCATCACGGTACTATGCCGCTAGCCGGTAAAGAGAACCGAAAGGTTGCGCCTTGAACGGCGGGATCCCGGCTGGCCCACAAGCGGCCTCGATGCGCCTCGATGATCGACCGGCAGATGGACAAGCCCATGCCCATTCCATTGGGTTTGGTAGTGAAAAATGTATCGAAGATATGATCGATATTCCGGGGATCGAGCCCTATCCGGAATCCTGAACGGTCACCTCCATGCCCGATTCGCGCGCGTCGGAGCGGATGACGAGGGCCCGCGGGCGGTCCGGAACTGCACTCATCGCCTCGATTCCATTCATGATCAGATTCAACACCACCTGCTGCAACTGGACCCGGTCGCCCAGCACCGGCGGAAGGGCAGGCCACAGTTCCATTTCCAGCGAGACGTGTTGGTTTTCCAGAACCCCGGGAATGATATCCAGCACCTCCTGAATCACCAGGTTGATATCCACCGGGCTCTTCTGCGGAGCGCCTTTTTTCACCAGAGCGCGGATGTGGGAAATAATTTCTCCCGCCCGGGTTCCCGCCTCCGCAATCTCCGCTCAAAGCCTGTTGCACGTCTTCAATATCCGGAGCCGGGCTGGCCAGAATCCGGCGGCTCGCATTGGCGTTGGTGACGATTGCCGACAGCGGCTGGTTGACCTCGTGGGCGATGGAAGCCATCAACTCCCCCAGGGTGGACACTCTGACCACCCGCGCCAGTTCTGCCTGGGCGGCCTGAACCGCGTCCTCCGCCCTCCGGCTTTCGGTCAAATCCCGCGTAATCTTGGCAAAACCAACCAGCTTTCCCTTCGGGTCGTGCAATGCGGTGAGGATCGCGTTCGCCGGGAACCGCGATCCATCCTTCCGCACCCGCCAGCCGTCTTCTTCGAACCTGCCTGTCGCGGCCGCTTCACGAAGAGCCATCGCCGGCTTGCCCTTACGCAGATCTTCGTCCCCATAAAAAGACGAGAAGTGCTGCCCGATAATCTCCTCCGCCCGGTATCCTGTGATCCGCTCCGCTCCGCTGTTCCAACTGCTAACGAATCCGTCCGCGTCCAGCATATAAACGGCATAGTCGGCGATACCTTCCACCAAGAGGCGAAATCGCTCTTCGCTTCGCCGCAGTTCTTCGGCGGCCTGGCGGCGTTCCGTGCAATCCAGGCACAGGCCGATCATCCGGAATGGCGAACCTTTGCTGTCGCAATGCGTCCGCCCCTGGGCCAGCACCCAGCGCATCGAGCCATCCGGCCGCTGAATCCG
>CAWJZH010000023.1:0-208961 GCA_963847155.1 uncultured Acidobacteriaceae bacterium
CCAGGTAAGTGTCTCGATATGCCTTTCACCGGGAGAGTGAACCACTCAATCTAAGCACTCAAACGAAGAGCACGCTATGGCATACGCGCTGCCGCTGTCAAGAAATATTTTATATTTGCTGGAAATAATGGGTTTAAGCTGAGCGGAGGTCTCGCTTTGCTTGAAAATATAAGCGCTTAAACGAGGCCGATCCCGGGGCAGGTGTGCACAAGCAAGTGATCGCCCGAAATCACCCGAAGAAATCGCCTTCGTTGCATCGGGCCAAAGGGCTGCATGGTATCTTTTGTAGGCTTCCTCGTTTCGGAGGTTTGAGTTTGCTAATCCTTCCGGCGACATTCATGGAAAGATCGTCAACTCGTTCGTATCGAAAAGTAAGCGCTTAAAATGATCTTGACATGCCTATTTTCCCTGTTTTACCATATCGCTTCTTCAGTTTAAGCACTTAACTAATGCCTACACCATCCTCAGTCACGACAGAAGGCCTGGTTAAGAAAACCCTTGCGGACCGGCTCCACGCCCAAATCATGAAAGGCGCCTTGTCTCCCGGCGCCCGCATCATCGAAGGCAAGTGGGCACAACAATTCGGGGTCGCTCAAGGAACGATACGCGAAGCAATCAACATTTTGGAGAAAGACGGATTCGTCACCAAGGAGTCGGGGCGTAGCGCTCGGGTCGTCAACCTCACGCAGAAAGACGTCGTCGAGCTCTACCAGATGCGAACCGCGATAGAAGGACTCGCAGCAAATCTGGCCGCGTTCGCACAGCCAGACTTTACTCAGCTGCAGTCCAAGGTGGACGGCATGCGTAAGGCTGCCAAAGGCAAAACTGCCGGCGGCATGCTCGACTATGATCTGCAATTCCATCTTGAATTGTGCAGGCTTTCCGGGAACAAGCATCTCTTTGACTACGCACAGAGGATGCTGACCCCATTTTTTGCGTTTGTCCGGCTGCGAATGACGGCGGGTGGGCGAGGTACATCTGTCTGGGACAAGGACCTCGAATCACATCAGCGGATCGTCGATCTGCTCCGTGAAGGCGAAGGGGATATTGCCGAGCAATACGTCAAGAAAGCGATGGTCCGTTTCGCCAAGACAGCATCCGACAACTGGGTCGCCCATGGCAAGAGAGGTTGAGCGTAAAGTAGCCTTTGAACGGCGACGCGGAGTTAGGTTACAGAAGATAACTGGAATGGGGACCATGCCTGATTACACGATTCGCTCCGTCACAACCTACGACGCCCGGTTTCCGCTGCCGCCGGGCGCCGGCACCGATTCTATTCATGCCACGTCTGAGTACTGCCTGGCGGTGACCCTCCTATCGACCACGAATGGGCCTCGCGGGTCCGGATTTGTCCTTACGCTTGGGGACGGCAACATGCTGGTCTGCAAAGCCATCGAGCTGCTAGCGAAGCCTCTTGAGGGCCTGTCGATCGAGACGCTGATGTCTGATTTCGGAACCTTCTCCCGGCAGGTGGCAGATCATCCTGCTCTCCGCTGGCTCGGACCGCATAAAGGCGTTGTTCAACTTGCACTGGCGTCGATTACGAACGCCTGTTTCGATCTTTGGGCGAAGAGCCGGGGTGTGCCGTTGTGGAAGCTGCTGCTCGACCTATCCCCCGAAGAGCTTGTCAGTGTTCTTGATCTCAGCTATCTGGATGACGCTCTCACCGAACAAAAGGCCTTATCTATCTTGCGTGAGCAAATGCCCAGCCGCGGGGAGCGCGAGGCTATCCTGCGATGTGGGTACCCAGGCTACGACACGTCTGTTGGCTGGATGGGCTATGACGACGGCAAGGTAACTGAATTGACGAAGAGGGCGCTCGACCAGGGTTTCACAGCATTTAAGCTCAAAGTCGGTTCACAGGATGAAAGCCGCGATCTACGCCGCGCAGCGATGCTCCGCAAGCTCATCGGTGACTCGAGCACTCTCATGTTCGATGCCAATCAGCGTTGGAACCTTCCCGATGCGCTCCGCATCTGCAGGGAATTGGTTCCATTTCGCCCGCTTTGGATCGAAGAGCCAACGCATCCCGATGATATACAAGCGCACGTTGAGATCTCCCGTGCCATCAGTCCAATCAAAGTCGCGGCTGGGGAGCATATCTCAAATCGCGTCCTGTTCAAGAACTTCATGCAGACCGGGGCGATTTCCTTCATACAGGTCGATTGCACCCGGGTCGCGGGAGTGAGCGAGTTTTTGAGTGTCAGCTTCCTGGCCAAAATCTTCGACCTTCCTGTAGTCCCGCATGTCGGCGATATGGGACAGATGCATCAACACCTGGTTTTATTCAACCGGATTGGACTAGGGCTCAAATGCGCCTTCCTGGAGCATATTCCCCATCTAAAGAACCATTTCGTTCATCCGGCTCAAGTTCAGGGTGGTGTTTACCAGACACCACAAGAACCTGGCGCGTCCACCGACCTGAAGGTGAACGGAGGAGCCTAGATCGAACAGAGATTTCTCTGCTGCTCAGTTCTATCAAGCGCAGAGCGAATTCAGGCAGTAAGCCCAACCCATCCAGATGCTCACGAGCGATCGGTTATGGATAGCGGATTCATCGACGCACACCACCACCTGTGGCGGTACATTCCCCCGGGCCAGTCGTGGATGTCCGCTGGCATGGAGGTGTTGCGACGGGATTTTCTCTTGGATGACCTACGAGAGGCGACAACGGGCGTCGGCATCGCCGGAACGATCGTGGTTGAAGCGGAACGAAGCCTCGAGGAAACTCTTTGGCTTAGCAAGATCGCTGCGAATGATGATCTCATACGCGGCATCGTGGGCTGGGCGCCGCTTACCCATCCTGAGATCGCCTCAGAGCTCGAACGCCTCACTCAGCAGCCGAAGCTTCGGGGCATACGGCATCCGATTCACGATGAGCCCGACGATCAGTTTTTGTTGCGAGAAGACTTCAATCGCGGTATAGCCGCATTAAAACAGTTCAATCTGAGATACGATATCCTGATTTTCGAAAAGCACCTTCCGCAAACCATTCAGTTTGTCGATAGGCATCCAGATCAGGTTTTTATCGTTGATCACATTGCCAAACCCCGCATTCGCGACCGGGCGCTCTCGCCGTGGAAGGATAACCTCTGCGAGTTGGCCCGCCGGCAGAATGTCTATTGCAAACTCTCAGGAATGGTAACGGAGGCGGACTGGAGCACATGGACCCCCGAATGCCTGTCGCCCTATGTAGATGTGGTGCTGGAGGCGTTCGGGCCTAGACGCCTTATGTTCGGCTCAGATTGGCCTGTGGTGACTCTTGCATCTTCCTATAAGCGCTGGTGGGAGACCGTTCGCATCACACTTGCTCAGTTATCACCATCTGAGCAGGAATGGATCCTTTCCAGAACAGCTGTCGAATCCTATGGGCTGACGTCTATTTAGGGAAAGCAACAGCCTACATCCTGAATAATCGCTCCAAGCACTCCTAAGGGGATTGTCATGAACTTGAAAAAGCAAAAACGCCGAAGTTTTTTGTTTGGGTTGGCGGGGCTCGGCGTCAGCCGAGTGTGGGCGCAGGACGTGAATCCGGCTCAGCCGGCGGTGCCCCAGGGATATGTCCTCGGGGCTGATGAAGGCGAACATCTTGTCCATTTTCGGGACCATGGCCAGATCTTTATCAAGGCCGGCGCAGCCACAGGCTCCGACCATCTGGCATTGGGCACCCAGCAAGTGATGATCGGTGCAGGCATTCCGATTCACCGGCACCTCCAGATGGATGAAGCGTTCTACATTCTGGAAGGCAGTGGGGTAGTCATGCTGAACGATGTGCCTCACTCTTTTGAGAAGGGCGGAACGATATTCATTCCAAGAAACGCCTGGCATGGTTTTGCGAATCCAGATCACGAACTGCTCCTGCTCTGGCTTATGTCGCCCGCCGGTCTGGACGGTTTTTTTCGTGAGACGTGCAATCCGCCTGGCGTTCCACCAAAGAAGTTTACCCGGGAGCAGATCCGTGGGATCGCCCTGAAATATGCGACGGAATTTCGATGATCAGGCCCCACAAGGCCGGCCAAAGGCGATGCGCATGGATCCGTATACACATAACGGGTAAGAGAATCACCGAAAAGCATCGACACTGAAGCCTAATGGTGATTGCAGTAGCTCTAGTCCTGGCGGAACATGATCGGGAAGACCTAACTGGGAGCACACGACGATGAACGATCAGGCATGGTTAGACGGCCAAAAAAACGGGCGGACTGACAGGTTCCGCGGGACTAAGAATGAACACGCCTGGATCGTTCTCCTCAATGAGGGATATTCTCGCAGTTACTCCCTCGGATACCGCCAGGGTTGGACACGTCCGAACGAAGGGGCGCTGTAAGCCTACCCGGCACTCCCGTGCCGGGCTACAGGTTGTACCGTCCCCGTTCGACAAGCTCAGGGCAGGCTCAGCGGGACTGCAACATCTTACCTCCCAGGCACCCTGGCTTGGTACTGGTGTTCGAAACGCCTACTCCTACATTTGTCCGCGTTTCTCGCTGCTCGGGGGAACGATGCCCTTTATTCGTAAGTAGGTGACCATGTTCCCGTAGTGTTCATCGGCGTGGGCTGTATTGACGGACAACACGGTAAGCCTTGCCACATCGTAGTTCATCATTTTGACGGTCTGGCTGCCCTGCGCGTCAGTCATACCGGCGTATGCTTTGTTGCAGTAGGCTACGGCGTCTTTCAGTGCGGCCACCAGATCGGCCTTAGAGTTCTTGGTTTTCTCGATGTCTTTCATGGGATTCGGTTCACCGGTAGCGGTCGAACAAAAACCGTACTGAGCGTCGGCCACATGGCCGACCAGTTGCCCGAAACTGCGCACCTCCGGCGTTGGCTTGAATGAGTAATTTGGTTCCGGCATCTTCTCGGCAGCGGCGATGACTTCGCCGCTCACCACTTTGTAAAAGCCTTTTTCGCTGGCGGTGATCGGATTGGACGAAGCGGCCGGCGGCTCTTGCGAGTGCAGGGCAACCGGGGCGGCAGCCAATACGATGAGCATGGTACAGAGTTTCTTATTCACGTAGACCTCCATAGAAAATGACTTGCTAAGTCATTGGACCGAGAATAAGCGTACCGCTGCGGCACTGTGTTACAACGACGCAATAAATTGCAAAGAATTGTGAAGTGACAGGATCATGCAAATCTTTACCACTAAGGGTGGGTTCATCTAACCATCTGTTGCCAGGGGACCAAAAAATGCTACCCTGCTTAGCGTATCAGGCTGGCGCGCATGACCACCCTCAACCGGATGATCCGGCTGCTTCCGTCTATGGTGCTGGTGACGGCCGCAACTATCTGCATCGGCCAGGTGAGTGCAGGACCGGAAAGAGCATCCCAATCGCAGACGGTCAGCGGGCAGGTCGTCAATAGTGTTACCGGCGAGCCGATCGCACGCGCGCGCGTTCAGGTGGGCGCCCAGCAGGCCGCACTCACCGATCATGATGGCCGTTTCGAGTTCGACAATGTGAGCGAAGAGCCTGCCTACGCTTTCGCGTCTAAGCCCGGATACTTTGCAGAAGACAAGGCAGTGCCCGCGCAAGGCCAGTCCATCACCTTGAAGCTGATACCTGAGGCTATTCTCTTCGGAACCATCACCGATCAGAACGGCCAGCCGATCCAGGATTTACCTGTCCAGTTAACTATGCTTCGCGTGGAAAATGGGCTCAGGCGTTGGCGGCCAGGTGCAGGCAACCACCACCAACGTGGAGGGGCAGTTTCGCTTTGCCGAACTGCAGGCCGGCCAATACTCGCTGGCCACCGGCTTCCGCATCGAAGGCCTGGTGGATGCACCTTCCTCGGTTGCGTTCATGCCCGTTACCTTCCCGCCATTGACAGGAGACGGAATTCGCGGCGCCCTGACGCTGATGCCCGGCGAACAGGTCGAAGCCAACGCGAGCCCTGCGATGGAGAAGCTCTATCCAGTCACGGGCACGATCAACGGAATGGCCGGCCAGGGTGCAGGCTTCACTGTAAAAACCAAAGACGGCGAACCCGTCGACACACCCGTCAACAATATCCAGGCGGCGCGTTTCGCTTGAGGCTGCCCACCGGCTCCTATCGGCTCACGGTACATTCCGCTGTGGAACATGAGCAGCAGCTTGTGGGCACACGCGAGATCTCGGTCAGTGAGGCTCCGCTCCAAGGGATATCGGTCACTCTCGCACCAGCCGATCATCGCTGCCTATCGAAGTGGAGTACCAGGCCGTGACGACGGCCAGCCAAAATGCACCAGGTGGCCCGCCGCCCTATTTGAATGCCTCGTTGCAGGACGAGGATCCTCGAGGGCCGGGGCAGACATTTCCCGCGCAGCCCCGCAAACCGCCTGGCCGGGGACAGGCACTGGAGCCAGGCGATCCCATGGTTTTCCGCGACCTCGAACCAGGCCGATACATGCTGGAAGCGCAGCCGCAACCACCCTGGTATGTGGCGTCCGCTTCGTGCGGCAACCTGGACCTCACGCGCGATCCGCTGGTGATCGGAGCCGGCATTGGCGCCTGCACAGTGCGCATGGTGTATCGGGATGATTCCGCTTCACTGAAGTGGTTGGCCTCTCCAGCGGAGGACGGCAGCGGCGCCGGCAACGAGGTATTTGTCATTGCCATCCCGCTCGATAGCTGTTACGCAGCCGGCGATGAACGTCTACCATCATCGCGGATCATCCGTTGTCGTCGGATTCTCCCGCGGAGGGATCGTTCGAGGGCCTTGCTCCCGGCCGCTACCTGGTGATGGCACTGCCACACCGGCAGGATCTGCCTTACCGCGATCATGAGGCTCTGCAACGGTATATGTCTCTGGGCCAGGAAATAACGCTCACCCGTGGTGGCAAATCGGAAGTCCAGCTGAAGATCGTGACCGGAGAACTGTAGATGTACTGTTTCTGTTGTAGGCCCACGGCGTTGTCCCAGCTCCGCGACACTGATGCTTGCGCTGCTGCTGTGGTTCCACTCCAGCCCGGCAGCAGCACAGCAACCAGGTTCCTCGACAGCCTCTGCAACCCAGTCGTGGCACATCAGCGGCAAAGTGGTCGATGCGCGTAGCGGCCAGGCGCGTGGTGCGCTGTGTGGTTGAGATCACCCCGACCGACCATCGCAGCCAGTCTCTCTCCTTCGAAACGGGAGACGATGGCCGGTTTGACTTTGGCGGCGTTCCCTCGGGGAAATATGAACTCAGCGCTGCCAAGCGCGGGTATCTTACGCAGTCTTACCAACAACACGACGAGTTCTCCACCGCCATTGCCGTAGGTCCGGATCGAATATCCGAAGACCTGGTTTTTCATCTCATACCCCAGGCGATTTTCTATGGGACGGTAAACGATGAAGCCGGCGAGCCTATCCGCAGAGCGCAAGTTCACCTCTATGAGGATCGAGAGCGTGATGGGATTCGTTCCACACAGCAACGGCAGACGGTCATCACCGACGACCGCGGCATGTATGAGATAAGCCAACATCCCACCGGGCAATTATTTTCTCAGTGCGTCTGCTCAACCCTGGTACGCCGGGCCCGCCAATCGACAGCACTCGCCCATGGAACTCAATAACACGCCAGCCAGGCGCGGTAAACTCCGCTCTCGATGTCGCTTACCCCCGTACCTTTTATCCCAACGCGATCGACTCCGACGATGCTATCCCGATCCCAATCAGAGGCGGCGAGCGGATCGAGGCCAACATGACACTCAACGCCCAGCACGCCATGCGCCTCCAACTACCTCTTGCCAGGAGCGGAGACGGAGGCTTCGGGGTTTCCATGGCGCAGAACGTTTTTGGCCAACTGGAGCCGATGCCCACGAGCATGCAGTTGAACAATGAAGGTGGCGTTGAAATCAGCGGTGTGCTCCCGGGGCAATACGAGGTTACGGTGACCCGATCTGAGGGCCAGTCTCCACCGGTATCTACTCATTTCACAGCAGACATTGCCGATGGGGCAACCCAGTTAGCCGCTGACAGCGGTGGGGGCGAAGTCACCGTGTCGGGCAAGGTGACTTCACTTGATAGCAAGATCCGATTCGCCGGTATTTCCCTGGTTGCTTCGCATCCGCAGCGCAACTATTTCGCCCAGCTCAACGATGCCGGGGACTTCACGTTGCAGGTACCTCCCGGTGAGTACCAGGTCGATCGGTCAGATTCCGCAGATGTACCTTGCCAGCGTTACCTCCCCGGACACGCTGGTGAAGGGCCGCATGGTGCAGGTAAAGGCGGGCTCGGCTGCAAAGCTCGAGATCGTAGCCGGCAACGGGTACGGTCAAATCGAAGGCGTGGCGGAACGCAATGGCCGTCCGGCGAGTGGGGTGATGGTGCTGCTCGCGCCCGAGGATGCAAAGGACAACCAGATTCTCTTCCGGCGCGACCAGAGCGATTCCGACGGCACCTTCTCTATTGTTCAATATCATTCCCGGACGATACCGGTTGCTGGCTATCGATGAAGGCTGGGAAGTGGACTGGGCCGATCCGAACGTGCTTGCTGCGTACCTGAAGAAGAGTATTACGGTCCGGGTGTATGCCCACGACAAACTCAAGCAAATGGTGGAAGTGCAGGATCGGTAGAGTCGCGGTGGAACCCCCGACAAGCAGGCTGAGGAAAAACTAAATTCTTTGAAGGGGAGGGCCTTTAGGCCGTCCGTAAGTGATGGTAATTACGTCCGGCTTTAGCCGCTGAGGGTACGTGCCTTGCCTGCACAGAAAACGGGCAAGGACCATCTGCGGACAAACTCAATTGCTAAAGGTCGATTCATTTTCTTCCCATCTTCCGGACGGGACGTTAAGGTTAAGAAACCGGCCGCCTGAAAGGTGCTTATGAGTGAAGCTCTTCACACCGCAGTGTGTATTGTAGGCGGAGGACCAGCCGGGGTCGTTCTCGGTCTGCTCCTTGCACGCCAGGGTATCGATGTGATCGTGCTCGAAAAGCACAAGGACTTCAACCGCGACTTCCGCGGCGATACCATTCATGGCGCTACGCTTCGCGTGATGCAGGAGCTTGGTCTGCTCGACGCACTCCTGCAGATTCCGCATCAGCAGTTTGATCATGCCTTCGCTTCACTCGGCGACCGCAGCTACCTGATCGCGAGACTTTACTGCGCTTCCACCGCCCACCAACTTCATCGCCCTGATGCCGCAGTGGGATCTGCTCAACTTCCTGTCTACCGAAGTGCGCAAATATCCGAATGCCCGCATCCTCATGGAGCACAAGGTCACCGGTCTGCTCACGGATCCGCAGACCGGCCAGATTGCCGGCGCCCACGCCGAAAGTCCCACCGGCCCGGTCGAGATTAAAGCTCCGCTCACGGTCGGGTGTGACGGCCGTCACGCCACCACGACCGACGCCGCGAACTTCCAGCGGATTGAGCATGGCGCTCCCATCGACGTTCTCTGGCTGCGCCTGTCGCGCCGTCCGGATGATCCGGACACGGCGCTGGGAAATCTGAACTTTGGCCGCATGATCGTCCTCATCAATCGAAAAGACTACTTTCAGTGCGGCTACATCATCCGCAAGGGCACTTCGAAACCCACATCAAGCCCGCCGGATTAGAGGCCTTCCGGCATGATCTGGCCACACTTGTTCCTTTCCTCGGCATACCCGGCCCCGATGGTAAGCCCCGAACGGACGAGATCCAGTCGTGGGATCAAGTCTCCCTCCTTCCAGTCCAAGTGAACCGTCTGCGCCGCTGGTGTCTTCCCGGTCTGCTCTGCATCGGCGACGCGGCCCATGCCATGTCCCCGGTCGGCGGCATCGGCATCAATCTCGCGATTCAGGATGCTGTGGCTGCTGCGCGCATCCTCTCTCCTGTACTGCGCACGATCGCATGCAGAGGATTTGCCCGTCAGTGAACGCTTGCTGGTCAGCGTTCAGCGCCGCCGCGAGCTGCCCACGCGTATCACGCAGACCTTCCAGACAACCGTTCACGGCTTCCTCGATCGGTATCTCGGCCGGCCTGGGCCGCTCCAGGCTCCGCTCCTGCTCCGGGTGCTCAGCCGCAGCCGCCTTTTCCATCGGGCCACAGCCCGCTTCATCGGGCTGGGGGTTCGCCCCGAACACATCGTTAACACACTTTTCGCGCACGAGGAGGGGGCACGAGGTCCCGTATTGACGTTGATCATTCAGTATCATAGGAGAGACGGCCAGATACCTGTGCCTGAATTGAGAGTGCTTTGAAGAAAAAGAAGGATTCGCCTGAAGCCACCCCGGATCAAGCGCGAACAGGCCGGAGTCGCGGCAGGACAATCGCCCGGAGTCTGGTTGAAGCCAGTGAGGCGCAGGAGGCGGCACTCCGCGCGCGCGAACTCCGTACCTCGCAAACGCAGCAGGAACTTGCGGTGATTGTGGTGGTCGAGTTCACCGGAGAACTCCGCAAACGCAAGCAGCTTACCGCATCCGCTCGGCTTGCCCGGACCGCGGCCGCAGTCGTGGCAGGAGAAGAGGACCTCGCGGACGCTGCCGGCGGCACTCTGGACATCGACGCCAGCCGCGCAGAGTTTGAAGAACTCGCCCGATCCGCAGGTGCGACCATTGCTACCACGCTGGTGCAGCGCCGCCAGTTGCCCGATCCCTCCACCCTGGTCGGCCAGGGCAAGCTGGACGAAATTGTGGGCGCTGTGGCGAGCACCAACGCGTCGCTGGTTCTCTTCGACCATGACCTCACGCCGTCGCAGCTGCGCAACATCGAAGCCCGGCTACCCTGCCACGTGATCGACCGTTCACAGCTCATCCTCGACATCTTCGCCCGCCATGCCAGGACCCGCGAAGGGCAGTTGCAGGTGGAGCTCGCTCAGCTGGAATACCAGTTGCCGCGCCTCGCCAAACGCGGCCGCGCCATGTCGCAGCTGGGCGGGGGCATCGGAACGCGAGGACCGGGCGAAACGCAACTGGAGACCGACCGGCGCAAGATCAACCTGCGCATCAACGAGATCAAGAGCCAGCTCCAGGCGGTCCGGCGCGTCCGTCATCAGCAGAGGCAGCGCCGGGAAGCAGTTCCCGTCCCCGTGGTCGCGCTGGTGGGTTACACCAACGCCGGGAAGAGCACCCTGTTCAATGCCCTCACCGAGGCCGGCGTGCTGGAATCGGCCCGTATGTTTGCTACGCTCGACCCTAAACTCCGGCGATTGCAACTTCCTTCGCGCCGCAAGATCCTGCTGTCGGACACTGTCGGCTTCATCCGCAACCTGCCCCATACCCTGGTTACGAGCTTTCGCGCCACGCTCGAAGAGGTGGAACGATCTGAAGTTCTTCTCCACGTGCAGGACGCAGCCAGCCCTATGCGCGAAGAGCAGAAGACGCAGGTGGAAAAAGTACTGGCCGAGCTTGCGGTGTCGAGCAAGCCGGTCATCCAGGTGTTGAACAAGGTCGATCTCGTCTCGGGCCAGGGCCTGGTTCCGGTGTTGAGCGATGGCAACGCGATTCCTGTCTCCGCCCTGCAGCGCACCGGCCTTGACCAACTTCTGAGGGCCATCGATGCCGCGCTGGTGGTGGACCCGCTCGTGGAATCGAGCTTTCGGGTTCCGCAGTCCGAAGGCTCCGTTCTCGCGTCGCTCGAAGGGGGAGCGATTATTGAAGAAAAGCGATTTGAAGGAAATCTCGTTTTTCTGCGAGCCCGTGGACCGGCTTCGCTGCTTAACCGGTATGTCCGTTTTCGAGAGAAGGTTGAAGCTGCGAGCATGGGCTAATTGTCACAGTATGAGTGCGAGTGGCGGCTGCGTTACCATTTCATTGTTCAGGAGAGTACTCCATGCGAAGATTTGGCTCGGACGAATGGAATCGTCGAGGATTTTTAGGCGGCCTGGGCTTTCTGGCCGCCTCAGTATTTGGCGGGCAGGCATTGTGGGGAGCAGGTGCTGCACCCACGAATAGACAAGATGCCCGGATGGGGAAGATCACAGGCCTGGGCAAAACTGGGAATGTGTATGAAGAGCTTGGCTTAACCACCGTCATTAATGGCCAGGGAACGGAGACGGTCCTTGGCGGTTCGTTAATACGTCCGGAAGTAAAAGCGGTCATGGAACTGGCGTCACAGCATTTCGTCGTCATCATGGACCTGGAAGCAGCGGCGGGAAAACGGATTGCCGAGATGCTGAAGTTGCCGCAAGGATATGGAGCGATTGTCACTTCAGGGGCAGCTTCGGCAATCCAGAATGGATACTCAGGAATTCTTACCGGCGGTCATGAAACGAATATCAAACAGATTCCCGATTTAACCGGGATGAAATCGGAGGTGATTATCCAGCGAACCCATCGCAGCGGCTGGGATCACCAGATTCGAACAACTGGGGCAAAGCTGGTTGAAGTGGAGACGGTGGAAGACGTTCACAAAGCAATTTGCGAGCGCACCGCTGCGATGCACTTTTTGAACTTGAGTGACCCGGATGGACAGATAAAGCGAGCGGATTGGGTGAAGCTGGCGCATGCGGCAAACGTGCCGGCGTTTCTTGATGCTGCTGCGGACGTACCGCCGAAATCCCGTTTGTCGGACTACGCCAATATGGGCTTTGATTTGATCGCATTCAGTGGCGGCAAGGCACTCAGGGGTCCCCAGTGCACGGGTTTGCTGATTGGACGCCAGGATCTGGTGCACAATGCGTTGCTGAACATGAGTCCGAATGAGGACACCATCGGGCGGCCTACCAAGGTAGGCAAAGAAGAGATTGTGGGTGTAGTTAAGGCGCTGGAGCTCTTCCTGGCGGAGGATCAGGCCGTTTTGGACAAAGATCAGTGGCGGCAACTGGATGCGATATCCACGAAAGTGTCGAAGATCGCCGGGGTGAAGGTGACACGAGAGGTGCCGGAGATTGCCAATCATTTTCCGGCACTTCAGATACATCTGGACCCGGCACGGTTCTCCGCGAGCCCTCATGAGATTACAGAGCAGCTTGCCAGGATGAAACCTTCCATCGTTCTCACAGAGGGTTCAAGCACGATTGAAATGACTGCGATCGACCTACAACCCGGGGAAGACAAGTTGATCGCGGACGCATTGGCAACTGTTCTTGTGGCGCATTCTGTCAGCCCAGCCTGAGGCGTCCAGAACCTGCGGCTATCGCGGCAGGAACGCCATGATGAAGTTCAGACCTCCCTTCGGGACTAGTAGCCTGTCGCAGAGAAGTCATTACTACGCAAACAGAATTGTCATTCCGAGTGGCCTGTGACTTTTTCGTGTTTTCTGCATCCAAGCAGCTGTATTACAAGCCCACCGACAAAGCAGTTATCCTGAGCGAAGCGCTTCGCAGATCTATCGCAAACAGAGGGCTTTGAGGCGCGTAGTCGAAGGACCCCGGCGATACTTGTTGGCAGATGCTGTTGGGAGCTTTCCGGCCGCAAACTACAACGGACGATAAAAAACAGACTACGACCGTGGCGAAGTGGAGTAGAGGGCTTTTATAAAATTCGATAAAATTCGAGCGTTTTTGCCTTTTGGCGTGCTTTGGCCGTGAGCACATGGGTCCCGGGTTCTTTTGCTCAGCGGCGCCGGCCAGAGGAGGTCCTATTCATCCAGAAGGGAGTCCTGGTGTCCGGAGCAGAATCGAACGCACCAGGTGCCCATGACGTTCCCGGGGAACTAGAGCTATTGGCGAAGGCGGACGGGGTGGGCTTAAAGCGTGCGCTGGAAGCTGTGCCGGAGGGCGGAGGGGCATCTCCGACCGAGTTGAGCGCGGGTTCGGGATCGGCCAGGCCGGGTTCGTTTTCTTCTTGCTCAAGTGCAGGGTCGGGCTGAGGGTCGATGGCTTGCCCGTGCTGCTTGCGAAGCCAGGCGGCGGGATAGATATCCGGTTCGTGAAGCGGAGGGGCGGTTTCCTTTTTGGAGGAGTTGGCGCGACGGTCAGGGATGAGGCCTTCGATGGCCACGATCATGGAGATGGCCTTGACCTGGCCGGTGATGCTGCCGCGGGTTATTTCGGGGGCCAGCTTGGCGATTTCCCAAAGGCGGTCGAGGACTTGTTCGCGGCGCAGATTCTGCCGACGCTGTTCTTCGACGGCATGGCGGGACAGGTCAGCTTGTTGCTCGAGGAGCTGTTGGTGCAGGGCGGCACGGTGCTCGATCATGTATTCGCGAACACGGGGCTTGGCTTTGGTGTAGGCGGCGGTGTCGGGGTTGAGGCCCGCGGCCTGGGCGGCGCTACGGTCTGTGTGGGTTCCCGAGAGGACTAAGCGGGCAAAGGCCATTTCCTGATCGGTGATGAGGTCGTTTACTTTGTTTTTGGGCATGGGTGGCTCCTTGGGTTTGTTGAGATCGGGGATAGAGACAGAGGTTTACCAGAGCAGTTTGGCCACTTACTGTGGCCTGGCATGGATTCGTGAAGTTTTGTTCTTCCGGGAGAAAGATGCGGATACGGTCTGCCGGTTTATCGCTGCGATCTGCAGCGATTGCGATACGGCTTTACTGCGTGGGTAAGCACGTTGGGAAGCAATAAAAAAACCCGCCGTGACGGGATGCTGAAGAATGCCTAATTTTTGACAGGGATCGGGTGGAACACCGGACAGTGATGCTGTCCTTCGCTCGCGTGAAGGCCGATACTATCGGCAACTGCCGGCCAAGGAGCGGCGACGCGAGAATCTGCTCCCTGCCGAAATCATCTTCTAACTGCTCAGAGGATATACCGCTTTGGGAGCGAGGGTAAGTCCCGCGATGTGTTTCTTACGCCTGGGGCTAGCCTTTCGGAGGTTACTTTTTGGTTTATCCGGATGAGGCGGGCGAAGCCGAAAATCCTTGACCACAAATCTTAATGCGTTTCCAAGCGGTGGCCTCACAAATCTCCCCCAACCCAGGCATGCCCATTGTAGGATGGTCGCTCCATTGGAAAATGATCTCCAGACCACTACAGGAGTCCACCTCCACATGCCACAAGCCGCAGATATGCCGGGGCCCATCCTCCCGAAGGTTGCTAACCCTGCACCTCTAGGACTCGCCGGCTTCGGCCTTACTACCTGCGTCCTCTCCGCCATCAACGCGGGTATGCTTCCGCATGAGGCCGTGCCCGTTGTAGTTCCGCTCGCGTTCGCCTATGGAGGCGTCGCCCAGATCATCGCCGGCATCCTCGAATTCCGCGCCGGCAACACCTTCGGGATGGTTGCCTTCACCTCCTACGGGCTTTTCTGGTGGTGGTTTGCCTTGCTGCAGTGGACCGTTGGCGCCGGATGGCTCAAGCCTGCGCCGGCCTCCGCTGTCGCCACCGTCCTCCTCATGTGGGGCATCTTGACTTTCCTGCTCTGGATCGTCACCTTCCGCGCCAGCAAAGCCGTATTCAGCATCTTCCTGTTCCTCTGGATCACGTTCTTCTTACTCGCCGCAGGTGATTTCGGCTACGGCACTGGTAGACTCGGCGGCTACTTTGGCCTCCTCACCGGCTTCGACGCCCTCTTCGTCGCCGGTGTCGAGATCCTCAACGCCACTGCTAACCGCACTGTCATTCACCTCGGCAATCCCATCCTCCGTACCTGAACCAACCGATCCAGTGCATAATCGGCGATGAAAAGACCCTCGCAATGAAGAGCGACGTCAAGCTGCTGATCTTCGTCGGCATCCTATCTGACTAAAGAGGGGTGCGGAAAAAGGTCGAATAGAGAGCGAAGACCGTACCCTCAGCGGCTAAAGCCGGACCTAATTACAATCACTTACGGACGGCCTAAAGGCCGTCCCCTTCAAAGAATTTAGTTTTTCCGCAGCCTCTAAAGAGGGGTGCACCCTCATCTTCTAGGCAGGCTACGGAAATATGCCGAATAGAGAGCGAGGACCGTACCCTCAGTGGCTAAAGCCGGACCTAATTACAATCACTTACGGACGGCCTGAAGGCCGTCCCCTCAAAGAATTTAGCTTTTCCGCAGCCTGCTAGGCAGCTTTACAACACGGATTCATTTCACTTATATCTCTTCCGTGGTTCTGCAGCACACATTTGGTGTCCCCTCATCTCGTTGTCTTCAACCATTCATCCGACCGTCTGTTTTACCCGGAACTTCTATAAGTGTATGCTTTCCTTGCATAGAACTTCTAGGTGTGATTTCGGATGGCCGTCAGAAACTGGAAAGCAACGAGATGTTGAAGGGGGCCCCAGACATGATGGTCCTGCGTACGCTGATGTCTGGCGATGTGCACGGTCACACCATCGCAAACGTCATGGAGCGAACCTCGGAGGATGTGCTGGAAATAAAGCAGGGATCTCTGCATCCACTCGAGGATCGTGGAAGGGTGTCGTCGTACTGGGGGTTAGGGAAAACCGACTGACCGCCACTGGACGCAGACTGACTCCAGCGGCAGATGGCTCGGGCGATTGCTTTAGTGATGGCCGAAGCATCGGCACGCGGAGGTGGTAAGTCATGAGCTCGCACAGGTTCTTCCAACGCAAGCAAAGCGATGCTGAGCTGCAGCAGGAAATCGAGTTGTACCTAGCCGAAGAGATTGCCGAGAATGTCGAGCGCGGCATGCCCGAAGACGAGGCGCGGCGACAGGCCTACTTGAAATTCGGCAGTCCCCGCCGGGTACGTGAGGAGGTCTGGCGACACAACTCCTTTTCGATGGTCGAGAGTTTTTGGCGCGATATGCGCCATGTACTCCGGCGACTCGAGAGGTCGGTGTCTGTCGTGTTTACGGTCATGGTCTCACTCGGCCTCGGAATCGCGGCGAATGTTTTCATCTTTACCGCCGTGAACAGGCTGCTGTTGCAAGATCCGCCTCTCAGACACCCGGAGATGCTGCTGGATCTGCATCCCATGTACGACCACGGCCAGAAATTAGGCGAGATATCGCCTTCGACGTTTGATGACCTGCGTGGACATACAAAGTCATTTTCCGGGGTAGCAGCCTATAACGACTTTGTGCCGGCAGCGATAGGTGGAGATGGCGATCCGGTGCGCATCTGGGGCCAGACCACGACGACCAATTTCTTCGAGGTGGCTGAGTTGCCGATGGCGCTTGGGCGAGGTTTTTTTAGCGACGAAAATCGTTCGCCCCTTGTCGTGCTGAGCCATAGCCTATGGCGCCGCCATTTTCTCGGGGACGCTGCCATCATCGGAAGGAGTATCTCTCTTTCGGGGAAGAAGTTCACTGTGATCGGGGTCGTGGCACCTGGATTTCATGGAATGAACCGGCTTCTCAATGTCGATTTCTGGGTGCCCGACGGCGAATGGCAGCAACTCGCAGGCAACGTGACCAACAACAAGAGTGCTCACGACTTAGCCCTGCGGGTTATCATCGCCCGTCTAAAGGCCGGTGTGAAGCCCGTCCAAGCGCAGACCGAATTGGACGCGATGGCGCAGCGGCTTCGCGTGGCCTCTCCGAAGGAATATGAAGGACTCAGCTTTCGTCTCCGGCAGACGGGTGCGTTGCCGCCGGAGGCGAGAACAGGGATAGCCCTTTTCTTAACAGTGCTCACCGTGGTTTCGTTGCTGGTACTTTGTATCGCGGGCTCAAACGTGGCTAATCTGCTGTTAGTGCGGGCGGCCGCTCGACACCGGGAGATGGCTGTGCGGACCGCGTTGGGAGCGACCCGGTTTCAGTTGATACGACCGATTCTGCTCGAGAGTACGCTGCTTGCCTTGTTCGGCGGAGTGTTCGGCGTGGTGCTTTGCATGGGAGGGCTTCTCGGACTGACATCGTTTCACTTGCCGGTCCCCATCCCCATCGATCTGAACCTGCAAATGGATTGGCGAGTGGTTTCATATGCGTTTCTGCTGACCCTGGGAACGGGGATCCTTTGTGGGGTTGGTCCGGCGCTGGTTGGATCACGGCCGGTGCTGCAGAACTCGCTAAAAGGCGAAAGCGCACTGACGCGGCCGGGACGGAGATGGACTTTACGGAATCTGCTCGTCGTGCTGCAGATATCTCTGTGCCTGGTGCTGCTGTGCATGACGGGGCTATTTTTGCGCAGCCTCGATAAGTCAGCAGGAGTCGACCCGGGTATTCGTAGGAGCGGGGTGCTGATTATGTCGATCGACCCGATGCACAATGGATACAGCGCGGAGCAGACGTTGCTGTTGCTGAAACGGCTGCGTACGCGAGCAGGAAGAATTGCCAGGAGTGCAATCAGCTGCGTGGACGGACAAGGTGCCGCTCTCAATCTACGGGCAGCCGAGAGAATTTCACCTGACGGGGAGAAAAATAAATGCCGGGCACGATCTTCGGGCGGATACGTACCAGGTGAGCGCGGATTACTTTGACACGATCGGGATACCGCTTATTTCTGGGCGCGACTTGACTTCAGTCGATCCGAAGGCGCCAAAGCAGGCCCTGGTGAACCAAGTATTTGCCAGCAGGTTCTTCGGTATAAGCAACGCGATAGGGGAGAGCGTATCGAGCGAGGATATGAGATATGACATTGTCGGAGTGGTAAAGAATTCAAAATCTCAGACCATCGGCGAAGTGGATCAGCCTATTCTTTACCGCTCGTTGGAGCAGAATATTGGGTTGGCCGCGCCGCCGGTGGGATTTTCACTGCCTTGTCCACTTCCAGGGAAATCCGGCGCAGATGGTAGCGGCGTTGCGGAACGAGATCCATTCCGTGGATCCCTCTCTGGCGGTCTTCAGCGATACTACAATCGAAGATCATTTGAGTGACGCACTGCTCGCTTCCACGCGTGTCCGCGGCAATCTTCGGTATTTTTGGGGTTCGGGACTGCTGCTTGCGGCGGTTGGACTTTATGGCGTGATGAGCTATTCGGTGAGCAGCCGGACGCGGGAGATTGGGATTCGGTTAGCCATGGGTGCGACGCGGGGCGGTGTGTTGCGGCTCATAGTTTGGCAGGGAATGCTGCTCTCGGGTATTGCGCTTGGCGTCGGGTTGCCGTTGGCGCTGGGTGCTTCCAAGGTGGCATCTGGGGTGTTGTATGGAATTTCTTCGCATGACCGGATGACCTTTACGACTGTGCCTTTATTCCTGGCAGGAGTCACGTTGTTGGCCTGCTGGATTCCCGCAAGGCGCGCGACCACCGTAGAACCGCAGACCGCACTCCGGCATGAGTAGGACGCTGTTTATTTGTAGCCAAGGGCGAACGAGATAACATTCGCGCCATCGGCTCCGGCGACATACTGCCATCCATTGACCATGTAGGTCATGGGCGATGCACGCCACGCATCGTTGCTGCGGAAGGTCCATAGCGTCTTGCCTGACTTTGCATCGACCGCCGCGAAATCTCCACCAGTCTCGCCGTGGAATACCAGTCCTCCCGCGGTCGCGAGCACGCCGGTATAGTTGGTCTCTTGCGGTCCGGTCAGGAGCTTCTCCCAAACAACATCGCCTGTCTCTATGTTGAGGGCGCGCACATAGCGGGTACCGAGATCGCTGGGGTCGGGATTTCTATCCCAAATGCGGCCGGTCTTGCGATAGACGCCACAGTCCTCGGCAGCCATCACATAGAACAGCCTGGTGTGTGGGTCGAACGCAGTGGAATACCAGTTGGTCGCGCCGCGTACCCCGGGCAGGTCTTGGTCCCACTCACCGTCGGGGTTTGGCCGGGGATCGATATCGGCGAGCCGTCCTGGTTGAACCCGCTCGCCCAGGTCATCTTCTTTACAAACGGTTTCGCGAGCAGGAACTGTCCGTTGGTTCGGTCCAATACATAGAAAATGCCGCTGCGCTGGGCCGTAAGCAGTAGCTTGCGCTGCTTGCCATGCCAGGCCGTATCCACCAGCACCAGGGGCTCGGTCGCATCCCAGTCATGCGTGTCCCCGGGTGTGAACTGGAAATACCATTTGAGTTTGCCGGTCGCTCCGTCTAATGCCAGCACTGCATTGGTATATAGATTGGAGCCCTCGCGCTGGTCAGGATCGGTGTCGGGATAGGGATTGCCAACCGCCCAATACAGCGTGTGGGTCTCCACATCATAAGAGCCGGTGGTCCAGGTGGCGCCGCCGCCCGTGGGCAAAGCCCGGCCGGTCCAGGTTTCAGCCGCCGGCTCGCCGGGTTTAGGGATGGTGTAAACGCGCCAGGCGAGCTCGCCGGTCGTGGCATGATACGCCGCGATGAAACCGCGCATCGGTGTGTCTCCCCCCGCGACCCCGGAGATCACCAGATCGCCGGCCACCAACGGCGCGCTGGAGTTGAAGTACTTGCCGGCCGCGCCCGCTTCCGGCAACGGTTGGGACCACATCACCGCACCGGTGAGACGGTTCAGGCAGACGATGAACGCATCGTCCGATACATAAAAGACGCGCTCTCCCAGCAGCGCCACGCCACGATTCGGACCCTTGGGGAGGGACGATTTCGTTTCCCTTTTCTCGTCGCCGGACACTCCTGATCCGAGCCCATTGGTGCGCGGAGTGCACCAGATGGAACTGCCGGTGCGTGCGTTGATGGCACAGGTTTGCGCCGCCCCGGTCACGTACATAACGCCGTCCACCACTACCGGTGTGACTTCCAAACCGGTCCCACCCGGCGAGAAGATGAATTGAGGCTGCAACTGTTGCACATTCGAGGTGTTTACCTGGTCTAGAGAACTGTAACGGTTACCATTGAGCAGGCCGTTGTAGGTGGGCCAATCGCCGCTCCCCGGTTTCATCACCCTATCTATGTCGGCCTGTGATGCCGCGGGAACAGGTCCGCTCCCAGATCCGGCTTCGATGCCGCCTAGCCCCGAGAGATAGGCGAGTAAGGCCTGGCGCTGAGGCGGAGTGGCCTTCAGGGGCGGCATAGCGGATGCCTTTTCCTGCCGGGCGAGCGTGTATTCACCCGCATCCAGCAAATGCATCTTGCCGTCGAAGGACTGAAGCTGCAGCTCATGCTCGGTGCGCTTGCGTCCGAAGCCGCGGAGCACGGTCCCGTTCTTGAGCGTCACGTCCAGCACGGCCCAGGAGAAGTCAGGGCAAAAGGCCCAGGGTGGGCAAAGTGCGAGCGAATGGGCTCCCATCTGCGACGTCGGATCGTCCAGAACCTTCTCCATTTCCGCCAGGGTTGAGCGCGCTGCGATGTTGGTGAGATCCGGACCATTGACAGCGCCGCGGCCATGCACCATATGGCAGATGGAGCAGCCGCCTTCGCCGAAGAAAAATCTCTCGCCCGCCTCCACTTGTTCCTGCGGCGCATGGGCGAGAGCGGGAAGGTTCATGGAATGAATCCATCCCGCGAGCCCGGCCACATCGGTTGCCGGCAACGATGAAAAGGCAGGCATGCCGCCTGGGGTGCCTTGTCGAATAATGTTCTCGATCTCCGTCGCAGACCGTTTGCGCAAATCCGGATTGTCGTTCAAAGCAGGCGCTCGCTCCCCGCCCGCCCCGCCGGGCCCGTGACAGGCGGCGCAGTTGGTTTCGAATGTTTGTTTCGCCGCGGTGGGCTCCTGCTGGGCATGGGCGTGGAGGAACATGGCGAAGGCCACGAGGCCAGCGGCCAATGCAACCACCATGACTCTTTTCATTGCTCGCCCGTATGAGGCAAAGCTCGAGCCAGGCAAAGCTCCTCTGGTTGACATTCAGGCTGGACCCACCACCTCCAGATCCAGACCCCAGCCCGGTTTCCGCGGCGGGTGCATGTAGAGGCCCTCCGGCCCTTTGCTGATCTCGTAATTTTCATCGAAGAGGTCATACACTTCCTTGGGTCCGCCAGGCGGAGGCATGAACAACTCCGCCCAAGGTCCGTTCACGTGTGAAATGGACCATTGGACCGCGCCGTTGAGGCCGCCACCATGCGGGATCACCGGAATGTCATAAGCCTCTGCAAGTGCACCGATGCGCCGCAGCTCACTCATGCCACCACACCAGGTGACGTCGGGCTGCCAAATCGATGCGCCGTCTGCTTCCAGCAGGCGGCGAAAACCGTAACGGCCGTAGATATGTTCGCCGGTGGCGATCAAGGTAGTTTTTATTTCCTTCTTCAGACGGCCGAAGCCTTGCATGTCGTACGGCGGAAGGACCTCCTCAACCCATTTCACATGGTAAGGCTCCATCAGCCTGCACATTTCGATGGTGTAGGGCTCGTCCCAGGACATCCAGCAATCGCACATCACATCGCCGTCCGGGCCGACTGCCTTGCGTGCACGTTCTACCAACGCAACATTGCCGCGCATGCCTTCGTTTCCACTCGGGGGACCAAAGGGCATGGCCACCTTGACGCGCTTGAATCCATGGGCAACATGCTGCTCGATGTCGTTTCCCGTGCAGTAGGCCGGGACCCGCGGTTTGGTTTCGCCGCCGAGAAGCTCATAGATGGGCACACCGAGGGCCTTGCCGACAATGTCCCACAAAGCATTGTCGAAACCGCTGATGGCGTTCATGGTGACGCCTTCCTGGCCATAAGACTCCGTGGCACGCCAGTTGATGTCCCAATTGCGCTCGGTGTCGAAGGGATCCCGGCCCATCATCAATTGCGCCAGATGGCCCATCACGATCGGACCCCCGCCTGGACCGCCGTCCCCATAACCAATGATGCCCTTGTCTGTGGTGACTTCGACGGTGAAGCTGTCGACGGCTTTGGCGGCGAACAGGCTGCGCGTCGGCTTATATTCCTGGTAGATGTTCAGGGGTGCGGATACCTCCACACCCTGGGTTGACCAACTATTTGGGTCCGGCTTGTAGCTGGGATAAGGACGTTTCGGTTTCGTGTTGACCAGACGAATTGCGGTGATCTTGAGCTTCGATTTTTCCTGAGCCCAAGGCAGGGGCGGCGCGGCGATCATGGCCGAAAAGGTGGCCGCAGCTTGCAAAAAAGTGCGACGGTTCAAGTTGCTGTTCCTTCCGTTTCGATTGCGTGGTCCTAGTGTGTCGGTCCCAATGGGAGGCCATGATACCCATTTCCCTCTCTTTTAGTTCGTTGTAAGTTGGTCGCGCAATCGGTATCATTTCCACCCATTTTCGAACTCTTCTCTCGTAGGAATGGCCTTCGGCTCTTGCAGTGACCGAGCGGCCCCCCTCCAGCCTACCGGGCAAACCTAAAACACCATGGGAACTTCTGTATCGCAGGTGTGTTATGAATATAACAGCGATGCAAGAGGCTGCACGATGGCTCCTGTTGGTCTTCACCCTGCCCACGAGCAGGGCAAGCGAACGCGTTCAAATCTGGAGGAAGTTGCAGAGATTTGGCGCGATTGCCTTCCGCAATGCGGGTTCGCTTTTGCCCAACACGGCGGAGAATCAGGAGCGTTTTGAGTGGCTCGCAAGAGCGATTCGGGCAAGTCTCGGCGAGGCTTCCATTCTGCAGATTCAGGCCATCGACGACCTTCCGTTGCAGGCGTTGCAAGATCAATTTCGAAATGCTCGTGCGGAGGACTACACCGCGTTGATCAAGGACTTGCAAAAACTGAAGCCGTCTGTGAAGGGGCCATCTTCCCAGGTGCAGCGTCTGCGACGCCGTTTCGACGACATTGTCGCCATTGATTTCTTTACCAGTCCCCTGCGCGCCAGAGCAGAAGAGGCGCTGGCACAAGCGGAACAAGTTGGAAAGAAAAACGACTCACGCGCGAGAGGTAGTGCCTCCAAGGGAAAGTATCAAAAGCGCACCTGGATCACGCGCCCGCGACCTGGAATCGACCGGGTCGCCTCTGCGTGGCTCATCTCTCGCTTCATCGATGCAAAACCGAAGTTCATTTTCGACACCAGCCCCGCCGCGCACCGGGATGCGATTCCTTTTGACATGTTCCAGGGCGCCGGCTTTGGGCATGAAGGCGACCGATGCACCTTTGAAACGCTGTGCCTCGCATTCGATATATCCGACGACAAAATCCTCACTATTGAGCAAGCGATCCATGATGCCGACCTGGAAGACGGAAAGTTTGGCCGTCCCGAGGGACATACGATGAACCAGATACTCCGTGGATGGGCCGCGCAAAATGTTTCGGACGATGAGCTGCTTCGACGCGGGATGGATCTTGTCGAGGGTTTCTATCAATCAATCTCAAGAACCCCGGAGAGTCTGTAATGAAAGCTCAACCCTACATAACGGAGAGAGCAGCCGGGCGAAGCAGGTCAATAAGAAGTAAAGGCAGCAAATATGAAAACTCGCAATAAACTTATCGTCGCGGCTCTCGCCCTAATATTGGTGGGTACGCTCTGCGCAGGTTTAATAAAGTTGCGCGGATTCCGTGCCACTGCAACGCCTTCGACGTTTGAAGCGGTCGCCGCCCGATATGTGCGTGACTTTGCGATACCAGCAGCGGAGCGCCGCAGGGCCAACCCGGACGCGAAGGATTCGTTGTCGATCCAGCAAGGCCGCGAAGAGTTCCTGACCCGCTGTGCGTCCTGCCATGGAGTCGATGCGAGGGGAAGAACTCCGATTGGAGCGAATGTTTATCCTCGAGTTCCCGACCTGCATGCAGATGCCACCCAGCGGCTGACGGATGGTGAAATCCACTACATTATCGAGAACGGCATTCAACTGACGGGCATGCCTGCGATGGCTAGTTCGAAGGGCGGCTCTGGGGCAGAGAGTTGGAAACTGGTTTCCTATATTCGCAGCTTGCGGCCCCTCACTTCCGGAGAAAAGACTATAGAGACGAGTACCTCCACTTCAGCCCATTACGTTGGCTCGCAGAACTGTCAGAAATGCCATCGGGACATCTATGAGCGTTGGAAAAAGACGCCCATGGCGAATGTCGTGCGCGATCCGCGTGAGCACCCGGATGCAATCATCCCGGATCTCAACACCAATACCGTCGCAAGGTTTACCAAGGACCAGGTTGCATTTGTTTATGGCAGCAAGTGGAAGCAGCGCTACTTCACCAAAATTGGAGATGACTACTACCCTCTTCCCGCGCAGTGGGACATCGGGAATAAAACCTGGCGTCCCTATCACGTGCCAGACACTGGAGCTGATTGGTGGACCGCCTTCTATCCAAGTGACAACATGCAGCGCCCGACAGGCGCTACATGCGACGGCTGCCACTCCGTTACCTACGACATTCACACCAAACAGGTCAGCGAGTGGAACGTTGGGTGCGAACGTTGCCACGGCCCGGGCAGCGAACATGTTGCTCATCCCTTACGGGCTAACATCCTCAATCCATCTCAGATGGACAATGTCGCCGCCAGCGACACTTGCATTGCTTGTCACTCCCAGGGACAACCTCTCTCGCAACAGATCGAAGGCAAGGCCTACGACTGGCCGGTAGGTTATCGCGTGGGTCTTCGTCTTGCGAATTACTGGAAACTCGAAGATCACACATTGGGGCAGACGACTTTCACTCACTTCGCAGATGGGACAGCTCACAAAAACAGGATGCAGGGCAATGACTTTGTACAGAGCGTGATGTACCGAAAGGGTGTGACCTGTGCATCGTGCCATGACGTGCACGGCACAGACAACTATGCACAGCTTCTGAAGCCGGCAGACAAGATTTGCCTCGACTGCCACAGTACAACGTCGCCGAATGGTCCACACGTAGCGAGCATGGAGCAACATACTCACCACAAAGACGGCAGTGCGGGTAGCCGGTGCGTAGCCTGTCACATGCCGAAGATCGCGACCGAAGGTGTCCCGGGTTCCTTTGTGAGCGCACACACGTTCAAGGTCATCACTCCGGCAATGACAGACAAATACCAGATCCCGAACGCTTGTACGTCGTGCCACAAAGACAGGACGACTGCGTGGGCTAGAGATGCGATGAGTCACTGGTCGCAGCCATCGCCATGGACGCTTCAGTGACCAGGATGAGCGACAATCAAGCGCTATTAGATTCCGGCCGGATCGAGATGGTACAATTGTGTACACAACGGTACGCAAGGAGCCCGATGGAGACCCTAAAAATTGGCATAAGAGAGTTTCGTGACAAATTAGCTACCTATCTCCTGGAATCGGAAACTCCACTTGCAATCACGCGCCACGGCGACACTGTTGGCTATTTCATCCCTGCTCGCCGCAAACGCAATGAAGCGGAGCGTGCGGCTCTAAAGGAAGCATCGGCGCGCTGGCAGGAGGTCCTTGACTCCAACGGCATCTCCGAGGAGGAGGCAGTGACAGACTTTAAACGTTGGCGAGCGAAACAAAAGCGGTGACAGAACGCAAGCGCTTAGTGCTTGACGCCAACATTCTCCTTAGAGCTGTCTTCGGCGTCCGGGTACGCGCCCTTCTCGAAGCGTACGAGGATTCCGTGAGTTTCTACACACCGGACATCTGCTTCAGCGACGCTCTGAAATATATTCCTATAATCACTGCAACCCGTCAGCTCGATCCACGCCCCGGTCTTCTCGTCCTCAATCAGTTGGCTCGCCTGATCGAAATCGTAGACCAAAGCCTCTATGAAGAACATAAAGTTTTTGCGCGGGAGAGAATGCTATCCCGGGACGTCAGGGACTGGCCGATCGTGGCAACATCGTTGCTGCTCGATTGCCCGGTCTGGCCCGAAGACCAGGACTTCTTTGGTAGTGGAATAGCAACCTGGACCACTCACAACGTTGAGCTATATCTGCGCGATGTGTAAACCCCGCCATCAACAGATAGGCATTTTGCCCGACCTAGACGCAAAGCTTCGAACAAGTTCCCAGGACAGACACACGAGTAACCTCCATATCTGCGATGAGTGGTTACCTCGTCCCTTCCGTCTTCCCGGTTAGGCATTTGACTCGATAGGTCAATGCCTCGGCGGACTTCTTGCCGAACTTGCTTTCGGCGGATCGACCTCTGCAGGCCAACCTTGATTTGATGCGCCAAACGGGCGTACATTTCGCGACAAGGCAAGACGCGACATTCGCCCGGTGCGAGTGAAAACAGCGCTACAAGGAGAGACCCCATGGATTCGAAAGGAAACGCGGCATCGAAAAAACCGGCGGGTGTGACCAAGGCCAGCCGAAGGAGATTCTTAACGGCCGGCGCCGCGGCTGCCGCATTGGGCGCGGTGCAAACCGCAACCGGCAAATCATCGGCTGCCGAAACAAAGTCGCTGAAGGACCTGGTCGCTTATGGCGATCGGTCGCACTACGTGACCTCGCGCCGCGTGGCGGTAGACGGGAGACCTTCGCCGGACGAATTCGGGCTGACGTTTCACGTGTTAGCGCCGCTGCAGGATACGGTGGGCATTATCACACCATCGTCGCTTCACTTCATCGGCACCCATCGCGGGTCGATCGTGCCGGATATCGATCCCCAGCAGCATCGGCTGATGATTCATGGCATGGTCGACCGTCCGCTGGAGTTCAGCATGGATGATCTGAAACGCTTTCCCTCGGTGTCGCGCGTTCATTTCATAGAGTGCCTGGGCAACCATTCCAAGCCGGAAGACAAGACGGTGCAGGAGACTCACGGGCTGACGAGTTGCAGCGAATGGACAGGCGTGCTGCTTTCGGTTTTGCTCAAAGAGTGCGGCGTACAGAAGGACGCCTCGTGGGTAGTGTCAGAAGGCGCGGAAGAGGTAAAGGGCGCGGGCAGCATCCGGCTGGCCAAGGCGATGGATGATTGCATCGTCGCCTACGGGCAAAACGGCGAGCCCATACGGCCGCAGCAAGGTTTTCCGTTGCGCCTCGTGGCTCCGGGATTCGAAGGGATCTACAACACCAAATGGCTGCGGCGGATCAAGGTCGTGGACCGCTACTACATGACGTACAACGATTATGGGCACATTTCGAAGGATGAAGAAGTGGCCGCGTTGACGTTCCAGTGGGGGCCGAAATCGGTGATCACGTTTCCGTCAGGAGGCCAGAAGCTCCCCGGTCGTGGAATCTACCAACTGACAGGGTTGGCTTGGTCTGGCGGAGGCGCGGTGCGGCGCGTAGAAGTTTCCGCGGACGGCGGGCAAACGTGGAAAGATGCGGAGATCCGCGGTGCGGTCCATCCGAAAGCGCATACGCGATTTGGCATGGAATGGAAGTGGGAAGGGCGGGAATGCGTGCTGCAGTCGCGTTGCACCGATGAACTTGGGCAGGTGCAGCCTTCGCGCGCGGAATTGGCGGCGTTTTTCAAGGTGCCGCCGGACCATTACAAGACTCATGGCGTGCAAGGCTCAGACAACACGATTCAGCCGTGGCGGGTGGCCGGCGATGGAGGCGTGCACAATGCGATTTAAAGCGCTTTCGCCATTACTGTGGCCCGATAAAGATCGCGAAAACCACGAAAGGGTTCTTGGCTTCGGACTACACCCATTGAGAAATCGCTGTAGTGTTCTGCTTCCGGCGCTGTTTTTGTGCGCGTGCGGCGCTACATGGGCCCAATCGCCCACGTATGGCGTGGGAAGGACGCCGACACCCGAGCAGATCCGCGCCGAGGATATCACCATCAGCCCGGACGGAAAGAATCTCCCACCCGGAAAGGGAACGGCAAAAGAGGGTGCGGCGATTTTCGCCCAGAAATGCGCGATGTGCCACGGAGAGCACGGTTCGGGTGGCCGGGCTCCGATGTTGATCAAGCCCGCGACGCCTGTGAAGAGCTCGACGCCATGCCTCGAGCCATGCATTGGACCGGGAAGTGTCATGGCGTTGCATGCGCCTTACGCGACCGTCCTATGGGACTACATCAATCGCGGCATGCCCTTCATGTTGGAAGGCTCGCTCAAGCCGGACGAGGTGTACTCGCTCACCGCGTTCCTGCTCTACAAGAACGGTGTGATTCAAGAGGATGAAGTCCTCGCCCAAACGACGCTGCCCCAAGTGAAAATGCCGAATCGAAATGGATACGCCATACCCGATTGGAAGCCAGGCATGCCACGCCCGTTTCCGAACGGGCACTAGCCGTGCTCGTGGTGGCGACGAACCGACTTAGCCTGCCCCACCACGATTTACCACCGGCACTCCAGGCCAGTATTGCGTAGTCCACGTAAGGCTGACTGCGGATTCACATTTTCCAGACGATTGATCAGAAGTTCAGTTTGAGTTGGAACTCTGCCGACCTTGGACCCCCAATGTCCGATGTACCCGAACCCCGCTGGACGCGATTCTGGTTGTGGTCAAGGAACGAATTGGGCCCGTTGAGCAAGCCGCTGGAACTCCCAGTGGTGGTGTTGGCCAAGGTGCCGTTCTCGTAGTTCTTGAAATTCGCGAAGTTCCCCAGGTTATAGAACGCGATCGCCGGGACCAGCGACATGCCTTCGCGCAAACGACCCAAGCGGATCGGGTATGAGAGGTTCACGTCGAGATTGCGGTAAAAGCCATTCTCGGGCCCGCGTGCTTCTTCGATCGGCTCGATGGGCTGTTGCGTTGCCTGGAGAGCAACCAACTGCGCCTGTGTGAAGAGACCAGCCTGCACGAGAGCGTTGCCAGCCGGGGTCAACCGGCCGGCCTGAGTGTTGTTGTATTGGCTGATCAGTTTGTTCAGATTGCCGCCATTATATTGATGCATAAAATAACCGGGATTTGTCCCCGGGACAAGATCGCCAATCGTACCATCGCCTGTTACATCGGACTGGAAGATACCCGCAACCGCATTGCCGGCGGTTCCAGAGTTATCGAGGTTCAGGTCGGCAGCCGCAGCCGAGAAGAAGTGCCCGATGATGCCGACCTGTGCGCCATATTTCAAAGTCGCGGAGCCACCGAAGGAGACTGCGTGGGTGTGGTCCAGGCCGCTTCGACCGATATATTGAGTGGGGTGGTCGTAGTCGTAGGACGGCGAAGAGAAGAACTGATCGCCCACGCCGGTATTGCCGGCGTTGATGGCCGGATTCGCGGTGCTGACGATACGGGAAAGCGAGTAAGAGATCTGCAGATTGGAGTCCATAATTCCAGGAACAGGGTGCGCCTTCTGCTGACGGAAGACCACTTGCAGGGCATCATAGCCGGAACGTCCAGCGGGAAGCAGGAAAAGGCCTTGCCCCAGCAGCGGGTTGAGACCGGGAAATGCGGCTCCGGTATCAGGAGTCAGGCCGTTATAGGATGCAGGGTTCGAGTTGAGGAAGATATTTCCCGAGTCGAGGCCGTTGCTCGCGAAATCGACAATGCTTCCGCCCGCGGCGATGACGCAATCGATCGCAGCCGGTCCCCCGGGCGGACATCCCGCAGCAGCGGCTGTAAAGGCTATCGCATGTTGGGCTGCCTTTGCGTTCAGCGTTCGCGCCGCACCCACATGGTTCACGTCAATCTGTTGTGAAATTTTCAAAGTCGAGTTGTGCACATAGTCGGCTTCGATGGTGCTGCCTTTAAATAGCTCACGCTGGATGCCGCCATTCCACTGTTCAGAGTATGGAGTCCGGTATGGGGCGCCATAGCCTCCGGTGATCGTCAGTGTGTTCCCAACAAAGCTGCCGTTGCTTTGGGGACCCACAGACTTTGTAACTGCCTGGAAATCATTCTGAATGTTGATGAAATGCTGACCTGCCTGGGAGAGCGGCTGGGAGCAAATTGTGGCAATGGAAACTCCGCCATCGCTGGTAAGCACCGAGCCGTCGGGCAAGGTCAGCGAATTCGAGCCTCCGCAGATGGTGTGGTTGGCATCGTTAAATAGTCCCTTGGGGATAAGCGGACCGCGGGAATTAATCGTGTTGTTGAAGACATTGCTCTCATAGAAGATGCCGAAGGCCGCGCGGACTACAGTCTTATGATCCCCTGGGCTGTAGGCGAAGCCGAGTTGGGGACCGAAATTTGCATAGGGCTGATGTATCTTGTTCCCGAGGCCCGGCTGGAACTGATCGAGAAGAGGCGCGTTGCCCGAGCACGGAGCTGTCAGAGATGGATCCACGGCAGAACAGAGCGGGGTAGGAAGATCCTGGTTGGCACGATCCGTATCAACACTCCAGCGAAGACCCGCGGTTAGCGTGAAACCAGGCGTAATTTTCCAGTTGTCGGAAAGGTAAGCGCCCTGGCGCCAGTCTTCGAGGCCGCCTCCTGGCAGGCCGAAGCCGGGTTTCTCTGTGAAGAAGCCTTGACCATTGCCGAGGCGGACGGAAGAAGCAAAGTAGCCATTCAGAGGATCGGTAGGACAAGGTTCTGCTCCCGCACTTCCCCCACAATTGGCCAATAAGGTTCCAGCGGTCAGGGTGGCCCGCGGAGCAAGGCCGAAGAAACTGGCGAAGCCGCCGCCGAGGATGCGATTGATGCTGTATCCGTAGCGAATGATATGAGCGCCCTTGGTCAAGCTTCCGTCATAGCGTAATTGCTTATCTGATTGATACGTATTTTGCGGAGCATCGACGTTGGGGCCGGAGTAGAGTCCGGCTGTGGCTAACCGGAAGTTCAAACCCGGAAGGCCGTTGTACACGCTGGTGTTGCCCTGTGTCCCGTCTACCAAAAGATTGTGGAATTTCTCGTAGCTCGCACGAAAGGAGTGTGTCGAGTGCCCCATTGCAAAATCGGCGCCGCCCGCCAGACCAGGTGTGTTGTCGCGATTATTGTAAATCTCATAACCCTCGCCGAAGTTCGAGCTTGAGAGATTCACGTCGTAATTGGCACGGGCGAAATAGTGGACACCGAAGGGGCCGTCATAGTCGAGCCTGGCGGTCGAATAGGTCTCCCGATAAGGGGAGGGTATGGTGGGATGCTCTGCCTGAATCGCCGCGAAGGTTGGCGCCAGCGTGATCGACACCGGCGACTCCTGCTTGATGCGCTCCGCGTTAGCGAAGAAGAACAACTTATCTTTAATGATCGGCCCTCCGACGCTCCCGCCGAATTGGTTCCTTTGGAACGGAGTATCTAGACCGCCGGCGGTCCTTGCGAACAGAGCGCGGTGATCCTGAAATTGATAAAAGGCTTGTCCATGATATTGATTCGTTCCCGAGTTCGTCGAAACAAGCACCTGGCCGGTCGAGGTAACGTCGCCCGACACATCTTGTGTTGAGCGATTCAGTTGAAAGTCGCCAATTGCGCCTTGTGACACGTTGAAGATCGTGGTGCCCACATTCTCATCCGTGATGTCTTGACCGTCGAGAAGAATGCGAGTCGTGCGGCCTGAGACGCCGCTTGTAGAAATGGCTGAATAGCCAGCCTTGGTTGGATCGAAGGATTCGCCGCTCTGGAGTATGACACCAGGTTCAATTTGTGCCAGGTCAAGGAAGTTTCGTCCATTCACCGGCAGTGAGTCGATCTGCTGTTTGGAAATGACATCGCTCACTCCGGCCTGATCGGTGTTGACCTGCAGTTCATTGGCGCTCACTTCTATGGTTTCCGCGGATGACCCAAGTCTTAGTTTGACATCTCCGTTGGTTGCGGTGCCGGTGCGAACCACAGTCTTGAGACTCGTCGTCTGAAAACCCGGGGCAACGATGTCCAATTGGTAGTTGCCGGGGTTCAGAGGACCCACGCTGTAAAGGCCGGACGAGTCCGTCGTCACCACCTTCACCGACCCGGTGTCCATGCCCGTGATTCTAACTTGTGCCGCTGGGACACCAGCACCGGTTGGATCGGTCACTGATCCGGAGATCGATCCGCCATTGACTGAGATCGCTTGCGCAAAACATTGCGTCGCCAGGAGGAAAGAGACAAACGCCGTTCCGAGTAGGCTTTTCATATGCACACATCTCCCTATCATTTCGACAAAATTTCAGATGGAGTACGTCAACGCGTCTTGAGAAGACAAGAGCGGCGGGCTGACGCATCCAAACCAAATCTGCGCCTCACGGACCCGAGTTTGATGCTTGAAGTCGCTGGATCCAAAACGGCGATAATCGCTATCGGAAATGCCGATAGCTAAAGAGCTCGAAGCAGTCAATCGTGTCAAAAGAGATCGGTGCGGAACCGGAAATATTTCCCGGTAGAGTGGAGTGCGTGGCAAACCTGAAGGTCAATTCGTGCTCAAACTATCCACGAAGAACGCTGATGTGAAGATAGTCATCTACCTGATCGGCGCTCGGGTCGTGTCACGCGCGAAGGCGTCGGGGTTGGATAGATACGGCCCATTTCTCCAAGCAGTTCCTCTGTGCTTGGATGAATTGCTCTCCAACCCAGCAACGCCACGATTTGCATGGGAGGAAGTACCGGGCGAAGGTCCAGCAGGACAACACGCCCGGTTTGGACTTCTTTAGCAACAGCATACGAAGGCAAAATACCCAACGCACGCGCGTCTGTGAGGACGCCCGCTTTCACGCCCTCGATGCTCCCGGTCGATTCAAGTCGCGGCCCCGGTAGGTCATCTTCGCGAAAGAAACGCTCCAGGAGAGAGCGATACTCGCCAATAGCATCGCTGACGAATACAGGAAACAGGTCGAGTGCCGATCGACGCACCGGTGCACGGCTGTCAGGCCGCGCGAGAGGATGGTTAGGCGCGGCAAACATGACGAGTGGTACAAGTGGAGCGATCACCAGCTCGCCCTGGGACCACTTGGTGTTTGTAGAATTGGGTGTGGGCGACTTTTGTTTCGCGGATGTCAGGAGCAGTCCCAAATCGAAGGCGCCGCCTCTGATGCCCTCACGAACCTCCGGACAGGCCGCTACAGAAACCGCAAATTCTGTGTTACGCCACCGCCGCCGTATGGTCATCAGAACTTGCGAAAGCACATACGTACTTACTGATTCGTTGGCAATGATGTTCACGACTCCTCGGGCGCTTACTGCTGCTTCAGCCACCGCTCCATAGGTCTTTTCGACCGCCGACAGCACCTCGCGAGCGCGCGGCAGCAGAACCTTCCCGGCGGGTGTCAAGGCCACGGTATGAGTGCCACGTTTGTGGGCAATCAGCGCAGTGCCGAGTTCGCGCTCCAAGGCGGTGATTGCCTCTGAAACTGTCGATTGGGCAAGACCCAGGGCCCGCGATGCCGCGGTAACACTTCCTTTCTCGACGAGAGCGACGAAGGCCTGCACTTGACGAAGTTGCAGGTTGAACGTCGGCATGGCATTCCTCGAAGAGCGGCGTTTCTTGCCTGTAAGCATGGGGACGAGATCGCTTTCAGATTTCGGAACCACATCATGATACCTGTCGCCGGTGGAGAGCGGGATGGAGCATCCGCGGCCAGGTCCGCCCACGGCTGCGAGATCAGCGCCGGCAGGCAGGATAGGGTTCGCGTTTCCGAGGTCCAGGTAAGTCTTATTCAAAATGTACCTTCAACAACTATTCATTTGCGTGGCTAGCCGACGTCGCTTCGGGTTTCAAAAAGCGATGTGGAACGACATCACCAGATTCGGACGCGATCTACGGGCTCCAAATATAACGTGTCGCCTGGTGCGATCTGATAAGCCTTGTACCAGTCATCGACATTGCGTACCGAATCGCTTCGATACATTCCTGGCGGGTGGGGGTCCGTCTTGATCTGCCGGCGCAGTGCGGATTCGTCCTGGACCTTCCGCCATCTCCGGGCGAACGAGAGGAAAAAACGCTGTTCGCCACTCAGCCCACCAAGCACTGTATCGCTCTTACCCTTCAACGACAGTACATAGGCGTCATGGGCTACCAGCAACCCTGCCAGGTCTGCGATGCTTTCAGACAAGACCTGTTTGCCGTTGAGGCAAAGATCAGCAAAAGGACAGTAGCCATTCATTTGCGCCACCATTTTCTCCGCGGCCGCGTGGTACTGGGCCCGGTCCTCGGTGGTCCACCAATCTCCAAGCCGGCCCTGGGCGTCGTAGATATTCCCAAGTTCATCGAAGCTATGGCCGATCTCGTGGGCCATGCCAGCGCCGGCGGAGCCGTAGTTGGAGGCGGAGTCGCCCTGGCTGTCAAAATAGGGCTGCTGCAAAATGGCAGCCGAGAAGAACTCGGCATTGGGGCTGAACATGATGACCGCCCCGGGGATCTGCGGATCGATCGGCCACTCTATCGGATCGACCGGCTGCTTCAGCTTGGCCAAGTTGCGCGAACGAAGGAAGGCTTCTGCTCGACGCATATTTCCGAAGGCGTCTCCACGCACGATTTCAAGCGCCGAATAATCGGTCCATTCGTCGGGATAGCCGATGCCTATCTTGAACGCGGCGAGCTTGGCTAGCGCTTTCTGCTTGGTCTGCGGTGACATCCAGGTAAGGTTTGAAATGCGCGCGCGATAGGCCGTGATCAGATCAGCGGCCATGGCTTGTGCCCTCGCCTTCGCAGCAGGCGGGAAACAGTGCTGCGTGTAAAGTTGGCCGACCGCCTGGCCCAGAGCGCCGTTTGTGGCGGCGATCGCAGATTTGTTGCGGTCCGGCAGCTGCTGCGTACCGGACAGGATGGTCTCGTAAAACGCGAAGTGTTCGGCGGCCAGGGCCTTGGGGAGGACGCCGGCATAATGTTCGACCAGGTGAAACCTGAGATAGTCCTTCCACAGATCGATGGGTTCACTGTTGACCAGAGCGGAGATGCCGGCCACCGCCGATGGCTGCCAAACGATGAAATCGGACTGATCATCAAGTCCAGCCGATCTGAAATAGGCAGGCCAGTCGATGCCAGGCGCCTTGACGCCAAAGTCGGCGCGCTTCCACGGGTTGTTCTGCTTGAAAACGTCAGCGGCATCCGCGTCTGGCGCGAAGGTTTTTGCAATTCGGATTTCGAGCGGCAAAATACGCGCCGCCCTGGTCTCTGCGTCGGCAATCCCTGCCAGCTTCAGGGCTCTTGCAATGTGCACCTGGTACTGAGCGCGCAACTCGACCATTTTGGACGACGGGTCGAGATAATCGTCGCGACCAGGCATTCCGAGACCGCCCTGAAACAGGTGGACAACGTTGTGGTCTGCGTCTTGAAAACCCTGGTTGACCCACAAGCCGAAAATATGGTCGGCGTTCCCGGTGACTCCATTAACCTCGCCACTCAAAGTGGCGCCAAGATAGGCAGACAGCGACGTCCTGTCTGTGATGGCTGCAAGGACGGCCATTTCGCCGGCCAGCGGTGTCAATTTTTTCGCCTCGATACCATTTTCGTCCATGAAGCTGGCGTAGTAGTCGCCAACTTTCTGGGCGAGGCTGCCCTTGGCGGGCTGGCCCGAGGCCGCCTCTTGAATGAGTCCGCGCACCTGGTGGCTGGTCTTCTCATTCACCAACGCGCGCGTATCATAACCAGACTGGCCGGGGGGTATCACCACCGTTCGGAGCCAGCCACCGTTGGCATAGCGGTAAAAGTCATTGCCTGGCTTGATGGAATGGTCCGTTTCATCTTCATTTAGATCTCGTGCAGCAGGCGGGGTGGCAGCGGCTGACAAAACTGTCGCAGCAAAGATCGCGACATGCGCCAGGGTGCGAATAAACCGGCGACTCACAAATGCAGGCGTACCGGCGGTTGCTGCAGGGTCCTTGGGTCGCATGTTATCTCCATAGTCACGGTATGTGGATTCAAAGCGCCTGATGCAAGGCGTCTGCGAAATGACGCATCTACTTCAAAGTTTTCTCACCAGGTCGTGTCCTTCTGTCGTGCTTGCGAAAGCAATGCTGTCGATGACGGCTGCACCCATATTCGTTAACTGCAGAAGGGCTGATCGACGAACTTCGTCAGCGGTTTGTCTACCAAGTAACTCATGTTCGATATCGCAAGCTCCGGTGGCCTCGGGGTCGAGTGACACGTGGAACCCGCGACTCAGGGCTTCACGAGCCGACGTGGAGAGACACATGTGTGCAAAGAACCCTACGATGAGAACGGACTGCACACCATTGACACCCAACCATTCCTGGATCGTGGTTCCTGTGAAAACGCCGTACACTTCCTTTTCGAAGACGGCCTCAGGTCCAAATCCAGTCTTTGGTCCGAGCCCCATCGAGAACTCGGCGCCCCAGGTTCCTGGCATGAATGCAGGGGCTTCGTCGGGTTTGTTGTAGTGACGAACCCAGGCGATCGGTCTTCTTTCCTGGCGGGCGCGATTAACCTGGCGCTGAATTGCGGCTAAAGCCGCGGAGTGGTTCAGTACAGCCCTTTTGCCACCGGCGGAAAACTCATTTTGGGCATCAACAACTACTAAAGCCTCTTTCATTCGATACCTTCCCTTTCAATGCACTACCGAGAGCAAAGCGTTGCCAGGACGAGTCCTCCCTGGCTCCTCAAAAAGCCAAGAGGGCTAGCGAGAGGCAACATCCACCCAGCAAAAGTCCAATTTGACAAGCCACGCCGGGGAATTCAAAACGGCGATAATGGTTATCGGTAACTCCGATAGGCGGTCGCCAAAACCGGAAGTAATCGGGTCAACGAAAGTTTCAGACCCCTTTCAACCTCGCAAACTGAAACGGCGAAGGGCGCCGGCTTAGATTAGGCTTGAACGAAAGGCGCCTGACAGACAGTCAAAGAGAGGCTCAGCATGGTGCTCATAAATCGCCGGGGGTTCGTCAAAGGCGCTGCAGCCTCTTTCATTGCGCTTGCGAATATCGAGTCCAGAGGCTTCGATGGGGTGGCCGCGCCTACCGAATTCAGTTTTTGCGTATGAGTTTGGTGATATCAGTCCCGAGCAGCAGGCCGGATTTGCGCGCGAGTATGGATTCGAGGGCACCGTCTTCGATCATGCGCGGCAAATACCCGAGCGGTTGCGAGCTCTGGACGAGGCGCATCTCCAGTTGTTCTTTCTTTGGTTGACCGTGGACATCAGCCATGGCCAGATCAACTATGAGCCGGAGATGGAATCCGCAATCGAGGCTTTAAAAGGGCGCGGAAGCATTGTATGGGTCGCCATTCAGGGGGACGCCACAGAGAGCGGCGCCGGAGCGGAAGGGCGGGCGATCAAAGCCGTCGATCGAATTTCCGATATCGCTTCACAAGCCAACCTTCGCGTCGCGTTGTATCCACACTATGGCTTTTACCTGGCCCGCTTCAGAGATGTTGTGCGACTCGCGGAGCGAGCCACGCGAAGCAATGTGGGCGTCACCTTCAATCTCTGCCATGAATTGCGATCCGGGTTTGATCCAGAGTTTCCTCAATTGCTGGATAGGGCTATTTCGCGGCTGTATGGCGTTACGATCAACGGAGCGGACCGGCAGGGCCGGGATTGGAACACGCTGATTCAGCCTCTCGGCCGCGGCGACTATGATGTCACCCGGTTGGTTCGCTCGATCACAAAAGCCGGATACCAAGGACCATTTGGCATCCAGTGCTATGGACTGAAGGGTGATCCCGGAGTGTATTTGAAGCAATCGATGGCGGCGTGGCGCGCCATTTCTGCAGGCGCCGTACAACTCGATCATTGAACATCATCCCTGTCTCTTAGCTGTTTGCCGCCCATTTGATAGCGCGTCTGGTTTCGCGCCATGCAGGATACCGGCGAATGAATGCCGCGCAGCGGAATGAAAACGTGTTCCGGTGTAAGATTCGTCTTTTGAGGTGAACTGATGGCTAAGACCTTGGTATCGCGCCGCGAGTTTCTACAGACTTCTGCCGGGGTTGCAGGAGCCTCGTTCGTTGCCGGCGCCACGTTTCTGGAATCTGCGTCGTTCGCGTCCACAGGAAAAGCGATGGCGCCCAGCGATCGAGTTCGTTTTGCGATGGTGGGCGTCGGTATGGAGGGCTCAGGGCTGCTCACGACGGCAGTTCAGCTACCCGGCGTAGAATGCGTAGCTGCTGCTGATCTGTATGACGGCCGTCATGAACTGGCAAGCGAAATCGTGGGAAAGCCTATAAAGACAACACGCCGCTACCAGGAGTTGCTGGACGACAAAGGAATCGACGCCATCATCGTTGCTGTACCCGATCATTGGCATAAGCAAGTAGTCGTCGATGCTCTGGCCGCGGGCAAAGACGTCTATTGCGAGAAACCCATGTCGCACAGCCCGGCCGACGGCCTGGCTATGGTCGCAGCGGCAAAAAAGACTGATCGCATCGTGCAAGTCGGAGCCCAGCGCACAAGTTCGGTCTTATGTGCCAAGGCGAAGGAGCTTTACCACCAGGGGGCCATTGGAGACCTGAGCCTGGTCGAAGCCTCTCTCGGTAGGAATAGCCCCACAGGTGCATGGGAATATCCTCCTCCCCCGGATCTATCTCTCACCAACCTGGATTGGGACACGTGGCTGGGAACGACGCCCAAAAGGCCTCTCGATCCAAACCTCTTCGCCCGTTGGCGCTGCTGGCGAGAGTATGGCACCGGGGTAGCCGGGGACTTGCTCGTACACCTCATCAGCGGCATGCAATTCGTGTTGGGTATCAATGAAGTTCCGAAACGCGTTTCGGCGTTTGGCGGCATTTACCGCTGGAAGGATGGCCGGGATATGCCCGATGTCCAGGCAGTTCTCTTCGAATACGCGAACGTTCCGGTCTACATGCGCTTATCGCTGGGCACAGAGTCGACCGAGGTTACGCGCTTCATGGGCGCGAAGGGCATGATCGAGCTCCGTGGGACCAGCGTTACCTACATCCCACAGCCGGGCGTAGATCTTAGCCCCAGCTACTACACAAGCTCCTATCCCAGCCGCCTCAGGAGTGTTTACATCAAGCAGTGGCATGAGGAACATGACCCTGTTCCCGGCAAAGAGCCCACGCTTGAAACCCAAACCTTTCACGGGGATGATTACGACGACCTGCGGCCACATCTTTGGAGGTTCTTTCAGTCAGTCCGATCGCGGGAACCGGTACTCCAGGATGTTGTTTTCGGACACCATGCGGCGCTCGGCTGCCACATGTCGAACGAGTCATATTTCAGGAAGAGCCCTGTGGTCTGGGATGATGCCGCGTCGACCATAAAGTCCGCGTGTTGATCTGCGAGGCAGTCCGTCAGGCGAAAGTCATCGCTTCAAAAAGTGCTAGTGTAGTGCGTCACACAGATGGATGTTTATCCGCCCGCGAATGACCGGTGCCCCATATCTGCCCGGTTTTGACCAGATGTGGGATTCCACAAGCCTCGACCCCTAAGTGTCCAGTAGGTAGATGACCATAGAACTCTCAGATCTATTGTTCGTAAAGAGTGATCGGTGGACACCCGTGGAATCCCACATCTGCCAAAACCGGGCAGATATGGGGCACCCGGTCATTCGTGGCAGGGCAAGAAATACCCGCCTACATCGGTGACGCAGTACACTCTAGCAATTTCAGGAACATCTCTCCTCGGTTGCTCGTATTGGTCCGCAGAGGCATGTTATGCAAACTCTGCGGCAGGATATTTCTTACGCTCTGAGACAGATGCGGTTGTCCCCGGTCTTCACCCTGACCGCCATGCTCACCCTGGCCCTGGGAATTGGCGCAACCACGGCCATCTTTTCGCTGATCCACTCCGTCATGCTGAAGTCGCTGCCGGTGATCGACCCGTCAAGCCTCTACCGCGTCGGCGACGGCAATGAGTGCTGCATGGAAGGCGGTTTCCAGGACAACTGGGGCATGTATACCTACCAGCTCTACGAGCGTTTCAAAGAGGCGGCACCCGAATTTGAGCAACTGGCCGCCTTCCAGGCCGGCGGATCGCAATTCAGCGTTCGGCGCAGTGGGACCGATGGTCAAGCCAAGCCGCTGCGAGGCGAGTTCGTCACCGGCAACTACTTCATGACCTTCGGCGTCCAGGCCTTCGTGGGCAGGACGCTGACGCCGGCCGATGACAAGCTGTCGGCATCGCCAACCGCCCTGCTGAGCTACCGAGCCTGGCAGCAGGAATATGGCGCCGACCCTAAGGTGATCGGCGCAAGCTTTATGCTCGATAGTCATCCCTTCACTATTGTTGGCATCACGCCACCGGGCTTCTATGGTGAAACTTTGCGCAGCGATCCGCCACAACTATGGATTCCGCTCCAGCAAGAGCCGCTGTTCACCGGGGCCAATTCCGTGCTGAAGCAAACGAATTCGTGGCTTCGCGTGATCGGCCGTCTCCGCCCGGGAGCCAATACGGATGGTCTTGCCGCGCGCTTCTCTGGACTCCTGCGGCAGTGGCTGGTAACGGATTTTGTGGGCGACGCGTTCAAGGAATATCTGCCGCAGATCAAGGCCATGGCGCCCAAACAGAATATCAAGGTCATCACGGCCGGCACAGGCGTGGGAGAGATGAAAGAGGGATACAAAGACAGCCTGCGGATCCTGCTCATTGTGTGCTGCCTGGTGTTGCTGATCGCGTGCGCAAATATTGCCAACCTGTTGATGGCTCGCGGGACCGCCCGCCGCGCGCAAACATCGGTGCGCCTCGCGCTTGGAGCTTCGCGAAAACGCCTGATCCGCCAGTCGCTCACGGAAAGCATTGTCCTTTCCGTTCTGGGGGGAGCGGCCGGTGTGGCCATTGCTTATCTCGGCGTCAAGGTAATCGTCAAGCTGGCCTTCCACACGGCACACTTCGTTCCTATCGACGCCACGCCTTCCCTGCCCATTCTGGCTTTCGCATTTGGGCTGTCGCTCGCAACCGGAGCACTGTTCGGCACCGCGCCGGCATGGCTTACTTCGCATGGCGACCCGGCGGAAGCACTGCGCGGAGCCAATCGTAGTACGCGCGACCGTTCCTCTTTGCCCCAAAAAGCTCTGGTGGTCTTACAGGCCACGCTCTCCATCGTCCTGCTGGCCGGAGCAGGGCTGCTGATCCGCAGCCTGCAGAAGATGGAGCATCAGGACTTCGGCTTTGAGACTGACCATCGCGTGAGCATCAGCGTAAATGCGCCTTTCTCCGGCTACTCCCCGGACAAACTGGATGCTATTTACCGGGACCTGCAAGACCGCTTATCCCACATCCCGGGAGTAGAGCGCGCTGCCCTCGCACTCTATTCTCCGTTCACCGATAACTGGGGAGAGATGATTATCCGCGAAGGCCACGGCGTGCCCAATGTGAACGAGGATCAGGGCTCTTCCTGGGACCACGTGAGTCCTGGCTACCTGGAGGCCATGGGCCAGCACATCATGCGCGGGCGGACCATCACTGACCAGGACACCGTGACGACGCGAAACATCGCGGTGGTGGATGAGGCCTTCGTCCGCAGGTTTTTCAAGAAGGGTGAAGAGCCGATCGGCACTCATTTCGGCTTAAACAAGGCGCAATACAGCGATACTTTTGAGATCGTTGGCGTGGTCCGCGAGGCGAACTACACAGACCCCAGCGGGCATTGGAGACGTCCCTTGTTCTTCGTGCCACTGGCGCAGCACGCGCACTACGACATACCCATGCTGCAAATGATCGATGACCGCACGCATCTTATAGAGAGCGTGGTTCTCCAACTAAGAGGCAGCATGGATCGGCTGGAGCCGCAGATCCGCCGTGCGTTCGCTGCAGTAGATCCGAACCTGACCATCCTGAGCGTCCGGACGATGCAGGAACAGGTTGCGAATCGACTCGATCAACAGCGCACGGTCGCGCAGATGACCGGACTCTTCGGCATTCTCGCGCTCGTCCTGGCCGCGGTTGGACTGTATGGAGTCACCGCGTATACCGTTGAGCGCCGTACCAACGAAATAGGCGTGCGGATGGCCCTGGGCGCGAACCGAGGCAACGTGATTCGATTGGTCTTGCGGGGAGCCTTCTCGCAAGTCCTGCTGGGGCTTCTCATCGGCATTCCGGCTTCAATTGGCTGCTCCCGCTTGATCGCCAGCCAGCTTTATCAAGTTCAGGGTTGGGACCCGCTCGTCCTTGGTGGATCCATCGTGGCGCTTGGGGTCTGCGCTCTTTTCGCCAGCATTATCCCGGCGCAAAGGGCAGCTTCCATCGATCCGGTGAATGCCCTTCGCACGGAGTAGCCGCTTCGCGTTGGCCGCGCCGCTCCAGCCGAGACAGCCGTCGACGGTGATTTCTTGTCCGCGTCTTGATAAAGACGCAAGGGCGTACCAACACTTACACTTTGCCTGCAACACCGTTAAAATCAGGTGCTATGTCATCTCAATGGGCGTTTCATGCGGCATCAGTCCAGATCCGATGGACTTCACAATCCGCTACGGAACTCACGACCCCGGAAGGCGGCCGTCTCATGCTGGTCTGTACAATCCGCTCGAGGGGCTTGGCTGACCAATAACGTGAACCGGCAAACAACACATGCGTGAAAACGCGCGACAGCAAAACAATAGAAGTACTATTAATCTTGCTTCTTCTGAGTTTTGTGCCAACGCGGACGTATTCCTGGGCGGCAAGCATTCAGGCCGGCGATCCCTTGGTACGCCGGACGTGGACAACCGAAAATGGGCTGCCGCAAAACTCGGTCTCGTCTATTGTCCAAACGCGCGATGGATATCTATGGCTGGGAACCTTTGGCGGACTCGCCCGCTTTGACGGGGTCGCGTTCACCGTCTTTGATACAGTCAACACACCGGGTATCAAAAGCAATCGGATCCGAGCTCTCTACGAGGACGCTCAAGGCGATTTGTGGATCGGAACGGAGCATGGCGGGTTGACTCGGTATAGCCGCGGCGTGTTCACCAACTATTCGCTTGAAGAGGGACTTCCCTCCACCTCTGTTCTCTCCATGACCGGCGATGCAAGCGGAGACTTGTGGATAGGAACCCTGGAGGGTTTAACGCGGCTGCACAAGGGCGTCTTCACCCGCTTTGGCCCGGAAACTGGATTGCCGCAGGCAGCGATTGAAGCCATTTGCCAGGACTCCCGGGGAAATCTCTGGCTCGGAGCCGACGGCGTCGGCCTGATCCGTTATGCGGCAGGAACCGTGACGCACTATACCGCGAAAGATGGAGTACATGGAGATGTGCTGGCGATTCACGCAGACGGACACCACAAACTTTGGGTGGGAACCTGGAAGGGATTGACTGTTTTCGACGAGGGAGAGTCTCCGGCTCGAACGTCACAAAAAATCGATCCTATCGGCGCAGTGAGGTCAATCTATGAAGGCGATCAGGGAGTCGTTTGGATAGCAACCGAGCGTGCCCTCTTTCGCTTTGCCAAAGGGGAAAAGACCAGGGTTGCAGCGCGCGAGGGACCCTCCACCAGCAATTTACGATCTGTTTTCACGGATCGCGAACAGAATCTTTGGATTGGCACGGACGGCGGCGGCCTGGATCGTTGGAGAACCGGAAATGTACGTGCCTACACGGCGGCTCAAGGTCTTACGGATCATCCTACAATGTCGATCCTTCAGGATCGTGAGGGCGATATATGGGTAGGCGCTTTAGGCGGTCACGCACTGTTTCGTTATCGGGATGGCAAGTTCTCGTTCTATCCACATCAACAGGATCGCATCGAATTGATGGCCAGCCTCGCCGAAGCTGACGGCGACAGTCTTTGGCTGGGTGATTGGAAATATGGCCTGGGCCGGCTCAACACCAAAACTCGCCAGCTCCAGCACTACGACGTGCCGGGGCTCTCGCCCGGCGTGGTGCGCGCACTCTATTTCGATAGTGCGGGCGCTTTATGGATCGGAGCGGATCGTACAGGGCTGTATCGGTTGAAAGATGGAGAATTTAAAAACTACCGCGTTGGCGACGGCTTGCCGAACGATAGCGTCGCTTTCATCACCGAAGATCGCAACCATGCACTTTGGGCCGCTACGCCCACGGGGATAGCGCGGTTGAAAGGCGGAACCTTTACCAGCTATCACGCTCCGGGGCTGTCGCTAGTGAGAAGCATCCATGAGGACAGCCAGGGCACACTTTGGATCGGCACCTATGGCTACGGCCTGTTCCGTTTCAAGCATGGGGAATTTGTACAAATTACCACCAAGGACGGATTGTTTGACGACGTAGTTTCCAGCATCCTTGAGGACGCGCATGGCAACTTCTGGATGAGCGGAAACCGCGCTATTTTCCGCGTGAGCCGGGGAGATCTCGATTTGTTCGCGGACGGTCGCCTGAAAGCTGTCCAGTCCGTCTCCTACGGGGTCTCCGACGGGATGGTTGTGGGGGAGACGAACGGGGGCGGCGAGCCCAGCGGATTGAAGGCGCGCGACGGCAAGCTGTGGTATCCGATGATTGAGGGAGCGGTCGCTGTCGATCCGGAGATAGCGAATAAACAAACGCCGCCGGTCGTCATTGAGCGAGTGACTCTCGAGGGGTGTTCCACTCTTCACCCAGTCAACCGGTTCGGATCCCGCCAGGTAAGAGAGATCTCGAAATCCATTACACCGCATTGAGTTTGAGTCGACCCGAGCAAGTGGTCTTCAAATACGAATTGACGGGCCTTGACTCGGATTGGACCGCTGCTGGAACACGCAGAACTGCCTACTATCCCCACCTGCCACCCGGTACCTACACCTTTACGGTAATCGCAGACAACGGTGAAGGAGTGTGGAATAAGCGTGGGCAGAGTCTTCAAATCCAGGTTCTGCCGCCATTTTGGAAAACCTGGTGGTTTGTAACTCTCATGATTTCGGCGTTGATCGGCCTGGCGACATTTGCCTACCGATTGCGCGCTAGGCGTTGGAAGCGGGTGCACGCCGCACAGGAAACGTTCTCACGGCAACTACTTTCTTCGCAGGAGGCGGAGCGGCAACGCATCGCCGCTGAACTGCACGATAGCCTGGGGCAGAGTCTTCTGATCATCAAGAACCGCGCCGTGCTCGCACTGACTTCCTTCCCTGATCCGGAGTCGACTCGGGAGCAACTGGAAGAAATTTCCGCCGGGGCATCGCAAGCGGTGGAGGAGGTGCGGGAGATTTCCTACAATTTGCGTCCATATCAGCTCGATCGTTTCGGCCTCACCAAAGCATTCAAAGCCCTATGGACACAGGCGTCGAAGTCTTCAGGAATACGGATCACCGAGGATGTGGACCCGATCGACGGGATCTTCTCGAAGGAGGCAGAGAGCAGCGTTTATCGGATCGTGCAGGAAGCTGCGAACAACATCATCAAACATTCGCGTGCAACAGAGGCCAGAATTGTGCTTCGCCGGAGCGAGAAAGCGCTGCTGCTGAAGATTCATGACAACGGCCAGGGGTTTCAGAGAAGTGCGGAGCCGGGTTTAGCGGAAGCCGGACCTGCCGGCTTTGGCCTTATCGGGATTGGGGAGCGTGTGCGCATGTTGCAAGGGTTTTTCGAGGTCACTTCATTTCCTGGTCAGGGCACAACCCTTACCATCACTATTCCTATTCCCGAGCACACTCATGCCTGATGAAATACGGGTCGTGATTGCCGATGATCACCCGATCTTTCGTCACGGTTTGCGGCAGTTGGTGGAGAAAGATCCGTCCATCAGGGTTGTGGCCGAAGCTGATAATGGCGAAACCGCGCTCGAACTGATCCTGGCCCATCGCCCTGAAGCCGCTGTACTTGATGTGAATATGCCGAAAAAAGATGGATTTGCAGTCATCCGCGGGCTGCGGGGACAGCATCTGCCTACCCCGATCATTTTCCTCACCATGCATAAAGACGAAATGCATTTCAACGAAGCATTGAGCCTGGGTGTGAGTGGGTACGTTCTCAAGGAGAGCGCAGCGACTGACATTACGAGCTGTATCAAAGCTGTTGTGGCGGGGACCAATTATGTCAGTCCCGAGCTTTCCAGTTATCTTATCAGTCGTAGTCAACGATCGTCTGCCCTGCTTATAGATCAGCCGACTTTGAACGACCTTACGGCAACCGAGCGCCGAGTTCTCGCCCTGCTTGCTGAATACCGAACCAACCGCGAAATTGCCGCCGAGCTATTTGTCAGCGTGCGGACAATCGAAAATCATCGCGCGAATATCTGTTCAAAACTGAACCTCCACGGCACGCATGCCCTGATGAAGTTCGCCCTCAAGCACAAGCCCGAGCTTCCCTTCTGAGTATCACTACTCATAAAAATAAGCAGTTCTACTTAGCGAGATTGGGTAGTTCTCGCTATGCCATTTGCCTCTCGCTCTCTTCACAATATTGGCGGTTGACAGATGTTCCCGTAGCCGGCTGGTAAGTCGTCCGCGGGATGCAACCGGCGCCGGTAAAAACGGATCCAGACGCGCCAAGAGAGCCGGTCTGTATGACTTTCCTGATCATCGACGATAACGGTGAAATGCGTCGGCTGATCAGACGTGCGGTTACGAGAAAGAACGACATCGTGTACGAGTGCAGTGATGGCAGTGAAGCGTTGGCGAGCTATGTCCAGCATGGGCCGGACTGGGTGTTGATGGACATCAAGATGCCCAGGCTCGATGGAATTTCCGCCACTGTTCGAATCAAAGAAGCTTTTCCTGAGGCGCGCATCGTAGTTGTGAGTCAATACGACGACCCAGAGGTGCGGGAGGGCGCATGCCAGGCAGGTGCAGCCGGCTATGTACTGAAAGACGATCTGTTAGCCATTCTTCCTATTATCGGCCGCACGTGATGAGACGCCGCGACCAAAACCAGACTAGCAACACGATAGACCCTAAGAGGACATACGAAATGAACGACCGCCGGTTTACCAATAGTCACTCGTTTTTTGGGAAGGCATGGAACTCTCTCAGCTCTTTCGGCATTCCAGCGATGACTGGAAGCTGCGGGTTTGGGATGGTCCTCCTGGTTGCAGGTCTCCTTCTCCAAGGGTGCGGCGGAGGATCCTCGTCCAGCAGCAACGGTAACCACAACGATCCTCCGCCTTTGAACCCAGCCACGGTTACTGTTACATCGCCGGCCAACGGAGGAACGGTTACAAATCTGCCGGTGACTCTCTCGGTAAATTTCACCAACGGAGCCGATCCCACACAGATGACGGCACTGCTCGATGGAGTTGATATTACTTCGGATTTCGGCGCCGCCGTCAATGGAGTGCGCACAGCGAAGGAGAATCAGCCGGCGGTCAACTATGGTAAGAACCAGGTTCAGATTCGTTACCAAAAGCAGAAGATCAATGCGAGCTTCATCGTCAACCAGGCCGACAGTGCCCCATCGTCCGCGGCGCCGCCAGGAAATTCAGGATCTGTAAACACATCGCTCGTCCCTATCCAGACACGCATGCTCCAGGCAGGAGGCGATCCGAGCATGGCGACCAATTGGGGAATTCAGGTAGGCAGCAACACATATTATGCGACGACCCCCATCGACTATCAGCGAAATCAGTGCTCGGCGGGGACGGCAAGCTGCTCCAATGGCTTCCAGTTGTTGCTGCTCAACCGGCACGATCTCAGCGTCGTTTCCAACAACTCATTTTCCACTGACAATCCAGCCGACTTGAACCAGACCGCTCCGCTGGTGCAGGAATTACTGAACCTGAATAGTCCGGTTTCCGGTTGTGGCAACGCCGGATGCATCCTGGTGATGCAGAGCTTCGAATATATGGGATTCACCCCCTGCTCCAGCGGCTACGACGGCCCCAACTGCGCCGGGAATCCGAATTCCCTGACGTTTACCGAGGCCATGCAAGGTTTAGGAGCAACCGGGATTATGACGTTTGCCAATGGCTCCTCTTCCGATGTTGGTTATTCATTTATCGGAAATGTGGGGGCCGTAACAATCCCAATCGGAGGCTCTAATTTTGGCGGATCGCAATACGAGCGCTTGGGCTGCAGTGTCAGCAACGCGCCCCCTTCCACTGCCTGTGACGCGGCGGGACAATTTGGGTCGAATGGCAACGCAGTAGGCAGTTCAGAGGCGGTTGGCACCATAGCAGGAGCGCTGGTGCGCGATAATTACAACTCCTATACGTATACGCCGACCGCGCCCCAAGTCTCTTATACCTTCGGCACGACAACCAATTCGAGCGGGGGCCTCACAAATGCTGTCAGCTTCAACGGCAGCGGTCCGGGAGAGCCGGGCTACTATTCCCAGGACCTGCCGCAGGGCGTAGCTGGTGGTTTTCATCTCTTGATTCTGGACCGCACGAACCCAACTGGACCGAACGCCAAAGAGTTCGAGGCCTTTTTCTCCATGAGCCAACTGAGCAACCTCGCATCTACGATCAGCTTGTATCACGGGGCGAACAGCCTCTATTTCCTGGCGAGCATAGGAAAGGTGAGCCACGACGACGGTGATCAAACCATGTCGCCCATCTGGGATTCCCTTGCAACCGCGATTGCCCAGATCGGCGGAGATCCCATGACCTTCAAGATTTTCGGGGATACCCAGTTCGATCCCACTGGTGTAGATGATTATCTGCTCGTGGGACGATCGATCAATAATGTGCCATCGTTGATTGCAATGCCGAGTTTTACCGGCCGCGAAGCAGGAATGGTGATTGCAAAGAAGACGGTAAGCAACGCCAAAGGTCCGACGAAAGTTGAGGGCATGCTGGCCCTGGATCACTACGGCTACTATATTCCGCGGGCGCAAGGTAATGCGGTTGGACTGGTATCGCCTCAGACTGCTTCGGTGCTCAATGCGTCGCTCGTGTGGCCCACGGCGTGGCCCTTTAGCTCTGATACGGGTCACAAGAATGCCTATACTTACATTAGTACGCAGCTCTGCTGCAGCGATATCCGTTCGGCGTATGTAAATTTGAATGCGTCTCCGGATGTCTGGCTGACCAACTTGTATCAGCTCCTCTACGATCCCGACCAGCCGGGATTTACGGAAGACGAGTTCGACGATGTGCAAGGGCAGTTGGAGATCGAGTTCGGGTACCTGTCCCAGATCCGTAATCTGCAAAACAACATTTTGTCGCTCTACCAAAGCCAGCAGTCCAATGTTGCGCTGATACTGCAGCAGGCTGAAGACGATGTCATCGCGGATGTTTACACCAGCACTCCTCCCCCACAGCCACCAACAGCTTGGAGTACGTTTACGCAGGACGTATTTCCGACCCTGGCCAATCTGACGGGGTTCGTCCCAGGCGGGGATTATGTAAAGACCGCGCTTGGCCTGGGAACGCTGGTGATCGACAGCACAGTTGAGCGAACAAATAACTCTAACGGCCAATCGCAGCTGATGCAGCGGTTGGCCGCACAAAACGTTGCTGCTTCGAAATTAGCCCAGACCGCCGTCGATCAATACACCGAGAGTTTGATTTCACTGGGCAACGATTTCGATCGCATCGTTACGGACTGGGGACGCATGAAAGCTCTGGGAGGACCGCTCGCGTCCGGCGAACTGCAGTGGGACGATTCCGCCTCCGGCTACTTCCTGCGCGCCTTCGACCTTACCGCCCGGCGCCAGTATTATCCCGCGCTCATGGTGAACTCCAACTTCTGGATCGCGCACGACACGTATGCCAGTACCACGTACGCTCCGAACAACAACGACTACGTTTGGGGTAACGATAACGGCTGCAGACTCGATCGCATCCAGAAGGGCCAGCAATCCAATAATTCGGCCTACTCCGGCGCCGGATGGTATCCCGGCGTGATCCAAGGACCGGAGAACGTGAATGGCGGCAGTAAGAACCCTGGCGCCTACTGGTGGGACGTTTGGGCTTTCGGCGATCCGGCGATTAATGCACAATGTCCGGATGGCGAGACCACCCCATTGCCCAGTCCGTTTGGAATGTTCGATCCAATCGAGGAAAACAATTCCAGCGCACTCGGGCTCTGGAAACCATACTTCTTTCAACGTAGCGGACTCACCACTTATACCAACGCGAACGCATATTACAGCGGCGACGAACCCTGATTGCAACAGCGGAAGACACTGGAGAACGGAGGAACAAAGTGAGCCAGGAATTCTCGCGCCGTTGCTTTCTGGCGTCGGCTGGAGGTTACGCCGCTACTGCGTTTCTTGACAGCAGAGGTTACGCCGATGCCCTGCAAAAGGCGCCGCTGGAAACGCCTGAGAAGTCTGCAACGAAGTTGCAGGCTATGACCCGGACGCTGGAGATCAATGGCAAGGCAGCGACGGTCATGGGAGTTCAACAACCCGACGGCAAGCAGGGTCTGGTCGGCATCGTCAACCAGCCGTTTCGCGTTCAGCTGGAGAACAAGCTTTCTGTCCCGACAGCGATCCACTGGCATGGTCTGCATCCGCCGAACAACCAGGATGGCGTTCCCGGAGTGACGCAACCTGTCATCCGCCCAGATTCCAGTGTCCTGTACGATTTTCCTCTTAAGCCTGCCGGCACCCACTGGATGCACTCCCATCAAGGCTTGCAGGAGGCCTTTCTGCTCTCGGCTCCACTGATCGTCCACGACCCAAACGATCGGGCTCGGGACGAGCAGGAGATTGTCGTCTTCCTGGGAGACTTCAGCTTTACGCCGCCCAAAGAAATCTATGCCAAGCTTCGCACGCCTAAGAAAACACCGATGGCGGGAATGAATGGTAAAACGTCAGGCTCCAAGGGGGCAGGAGCCATGAAGATGGGCATGGGGAAACCCGATGCGAACGATTGGAACTACGACGCTTACTTGGCGAACGATCGGACCCTGAACGATCCCGCGGTGGTCCATGTAGAAAAAGGAGGAAGGGTACGTCTGCGGATTATCAATGGCAGCTCAGGCACAAACTTCTTTGTCGACCTGGGCTCACTCGACGGAGAATTGATAGCCACCGACGGCATGGCAGTCCATGCCGGTGCGCGGTCGCCGTTTTCCCCTGGCAATCGCTCAACGCATTGACTTGAGGATTCAACTACCGCGCGAAGGGGGAGGCTTTCCCATCCTCGGACTGCGCGAAGGCACCACGGAGAAAGCCGGAATCGTTCTTGCCACCAAAGGGGCGAGCATCCAGAAGTTGCCGGTTGCGGCTTCAGTGCCTGCGGGGTTGTTAGATCTTAGCCTGGAGAGCCGCCTCGCGGCTGCTGACCCACTCACCGCGAAGGCTGTGGATCAGGTTCACGTACTGCGATTGCAAGGTGACATGGCCCGCTACGCCTGGCTCATTAATGGCGAGTCGTTTGACGTGAGCAACCCCGGAACGCAAACGCCCCAGGTAAAGGTAAAACCCGGACAGCGTGTGGCGATCAAGTTCGTGAATGAGACGGGCATGTCGCACCCGATGCATCTGCACGGTCATTCGTTTCAGGTGATCGATATCAACGGCCGCGCTCTGAACGGAGCGCTGAGAGACACGGTCTTAGTCACTCCGAGGACGAGTGTCACCGTGGCCTTCGATGCAAACAACCCCGGGTTGTGGTATTTGCATTGCCATGTGCTCTGGCACCTGGCAGCAGGGATGGCAACATTGGTGCAGTATGAGGCGTAACCCAAGGAGCCTGATTCTGCGGCAGGATGCGTTTGCACGGGGAGGCGATCAACCATGGCGGCATTCCTGGGCGCCGGCCTGAGCTATGAAGGACTCATCCGGGCGCGATCGAAAGACGTCATTTCCGCCGGCTGGATCTATGGCAAGGTCAGCAAAGAGATTCCAGACACCAGCGCAGAGCAGATGTTGGAAGTGAACTACCAATGGCGGCACTCCCGCTATCTCATCATCTCTCCCCACTTCCAGTACATCTGGAAGCCCAGCGGTCGGAATCTCTCCGATGCGGCGGTTGCGGGCGTTCAGCTTGCCCTTACATTTTGATGACGATGCTTGGCGCGCTACCTTGCGGCGATCCGATGCTTTCGTGAGAGTGCTTCATCGATTGAAAACGGACCGGAACCCGCGAGGATCAGCGCAACTAAACATGCCAAATAGAGCAAATCGCATTCGTATCCGGGCGGACCGAATTTGGCTCCTGCCGGCGTTACCGCTAACAGCTTGATCGAGCTAAATCCGTAGCGCCAGTGCACACTGAACATCGCAGCGACCAGGACAACTGCCATCGGCAGGCTGACCAGCGGGACAAATGCGCCGAGCAGTACCGCGAAGCCCCCCAGCAATTCAGTCAAGATGGTCAGCCATGCCATCAGGTGCGGGGCCGGTACGCCCAGAGCATGGAGGATGGACGCGAAGTTCTCGGGCCGGTTGAGAAGCTTGGCATAGCCGTGTTCTATAAAACCGAATCCGACGATAAGGCGCAAGGGAACCGGAGCCCAGGCGGGGGATTTTATCTGATTAAGCATAGGGTTCACTCCCGAAAAAGAGACATCGAATATTGAGATTCCTGATTGATGAAGAACAGACCGAGGTTCATACACCGAGCAGGTAGCGGATGACGCCTCCGGCAGAACTAACCAGAATCAGGTAGATCAGGTTGAGTTTGAAACGCTGGAGCAATACCAGGGAAAGCATCATCCATGCCAGCGAGAGCGTTTCAAACCCTCTGAGGGTCACTGCTCCTGAAGGAAAGAAGACGGCTTTGCCAAGGAACAGCCCCAGGTCAAGGATGGCGGCAACTACTACGGCGGTGACTAATCTCAAGGCACCCTGGATCATCGGCTTGCCGTGTGTTCGCTCCACTAGCGGCGCAGCCGCAAACACGAAGAAAAAGCATGGCAGGAAGGTGTAAAAGGTCGTTGCCAACAGCCCCACTGTACCCATCCACAGCGAACCGTGAAAGTGGTTGTACGCAGCCATGAATCCAACAAAGGCCACCACGATAATCAGAGGGCCAGGGGTTGTCTCGGCGAGCGCGAAGCCGTCCGTCATTTGGGCGCGGCTCAGCCAGTGGAACTTGGTTACCGCTACTTGAGCCACATAAGGAAGAACGGTGTACGAGCCTCCGATCGTGACGAACGCCGTCCTGGTGAAGAAGAGGATTAGAGTCCGCCAAAAATGATAGCCCCCGGTGAAGAAATAGAAAACGGGCAACGGCAGAAACCACAGCAGCAAAACAACCGTCGTCAGCTTGCCGATTGGTTTCAGGAGGGACGCAGGTTGCGCTGACATCTCAGGCTGGGGGCTGCCTGTAGTGGCCTTCTTCATCGTCGTTGTTGCTCGCCTCGCTCGGTCTGTGAAACAGATGCGGCCAGAGCTTCGCAAGCAAGATTCCCAGGACGAGCGTGCTCAGCATTACCGGGAGCAGCGAGATCTTGAAAAAGAACATCGCGGTAAATGCGGCGGCTGCGATAGAGCCTTCGATGGGTCCGCGCAGAGTTGTCCTGGCAACTCTATGGAGGGCGATCACCACCAGGGCGATGACAGCGGGCTTCAAACCATTGAACATTGCCGCGACCAGCGGCAGGTTACCGAATCTGACGTACATCAGGCTCAGTGTCAGCAGCACGAACATGGAGGGCAGCACGAAGAGCGCTCCAGCGACAACTCCCCCACGCTTGCCATGGAGCTTCCAACCTATATAGATGGCGAGCTGTTGCGCTTCCGGTCCCGGCAGGATCATGCAAAGGCTCAACGCATGAAGGAACTCTCCGTTGCCGATCCATCGCTTCTTTTGGACCAGTTCCTCGTGCATGACGGCAATGTGAGCCGCAGTGCCGCCAAAGGTGATCCATCCCAGCTTGAACCAAAACCGGAGTGCTTTCCTGAACGCAGGCTGGGTTACCCCGGTGTAGAGTTGACCCTTTGTCATTCCGGGTCCTGCGAGCTGGTTTGTTGCATGGGTATCAACGACCATGGGTCATTATAACATTATAACCTCATAACAATGCCACGGCTGGGAGTTCGACGCTACGCTCGCGACCGACAGCGCGGGGTTCAAATGCAGGATCGAGGCACCCGCTCTCGAATCCGCGGCCGCCTGCTCAGCACGACTTCTTTCTCGCTAGACGGGTCACGAAGCGGATGAGGTCACCCCGGTAGTACAACTTCTCGTAATCGACCGGACGATTGCCTGCCGTATACGAGGTTCGTTCGATGCAAAAGATCGGGCTACCCTGCTTCACCCGTAGCGCCGAGGCAACTTCGGCTTCGGCTGCAACGGCTTCCAACTGGTACTCCGCCTCGATGAGGGGAATGTCATATTTGCGTTCAAGGAGCGAGAAGATGGGCTCAACTTTCAGGTTGTGGGTGATGATCTTTTTCCCGATCTCCAGAGGAAGGTAAGTTTCATCAAAGGAGAGTGGAATCCGATCCGCCAGACGCACGCGGCGGATTTTGACAACGCGTTGTCCCTTCGTCAGCCGGAGGTGACCGGCCACGGTAGCATCGGCGGGCACCACCTCGGTAGCGATCACGCGGGCCGTTGGCTTGCGGCCGAGGGCGTGCATGTCTTCCACAAATCCGCTCAGCTCTGTCAGCTCATGCGTGATCCTGGGTGCGGCAACGAACGTGCCTATGCCGCGGCGGATCTCAACGAGACCGCGGCTGACCAGATTCTGAATCGCGCGGCGAACCGTAATACGGCTTACCTCAAACCGTGCAATCAGGCTGTCTTCGGTGGGTAGCTGGTCGCCGACCTGCAGCAATCCGTCTGCGATCTCGCTGCCCAAGACGGTTTCAACCCGAGAATAGAGAGGAGAATCCTGTGCGGTCACCATCGAGACATCATAACGTCGTATCCCGAATGGCTTGGATATCCCTCACGACGTTGCGTCGGGGACAACGAGACCTGTCGTTCTCCGGAAAGATCACTCGATGTCGGGATCAGATTTCGGCCGGGGTTGCGAGGTCCAAGTCTTCCGTCTACGTTCATTTAAGGCATGCAATATTAATGGTTTACGTGGGAGCGAACTGCAGCCTCCGCTTGGCGTGGGATCAAAAAAGGGCGAGGTGAGTTTCCCTCTCGCCTTGGAAGGCGCTCCAGAACATGAGCTGTGGGTCAATTTGCGCGGCGACAAATCTTGCTTATGAGATACGCGTGGATGGGTCTACACTTGTCTGCCAGGAGGATACGAAAATGCCGCAAGTGACCGTGTACAAACCAAATGGTGAGACTCTTTTATCAACGAACGCAAAAAAGTTTGAGCAGACCAAAGGAGGCATAATCCTTCACCTTGAGGGTGAACATGCCAAGGTTTACGGCTCCACCATGATTACAACTTTGCCTTACGTAATTTTATGTGGGCAAGGCTGTTGATTTAACCGGTTGGGCGAGCGAGCAAATTTGCGGCAAAGTGAGAGTGAATCCTTGATGCAGGCCGGGTCTGCGGGATTGTCATGCGAGCGTCTTCGGTGAGGAAGGCGCGCTTGGCATCCCACGGACAGCGACCGGCATGCGCCACTCCAAGAAGCGCTTCTGGGACAGCCCCTACCGCGAGCGCGAGCAGGCTCAGCGCGCGCGCTGGAATGCTGGCCTTCGATTTCATCGTCAGCCGCCAAGCGCGGGCAAGAGGGCGGCCCCGCCCATGAAGAAAATCACTCCAACCACCACGCTATAGGTTGCGGTCGCCCCCACTACCCACTGCAGCAGAAGCGGATTATTGGCGCTGAAGCTCAAGATGCCGACGATGGAAGCAGTCATCAGCAGGTTCATCGTCATCAACCCTGCCAGGAAGACGCCCAATCCAGTCAGGCCGAGGGCCGTTCCGCCAAGATTGGCCGCCAGCAGAAAGATGAGCAACTGGCTCGGGGTCTCGGCGCCAAGGCCATGGATAGCACCAATCAGAAACACAATCGATGGATTGTAGGGTTCCGGCTCTCGCTTGGGCATCCGGATCGGGCCGCGATCGAATAGCCGCTGCAGCTTCCAGGCCACCCATTGGATAAAGCTGATCAGTATGACGGCACGGGAACGGGGCAGCAGACCATTCTCCTTTTTCCGCAATAGACTTCCCAGCACGTAGAGTCCAAGGATGACCAGCGTCGCTCCGACCGCACGCTCCGCCCAACGATCGATCTGCCTGGGCAGCGAATGTTGAAACAGAATGACGGCCGCTCCTAGAGCGCCTAACGGTGACGGCGTGACCAAGTATGTAGACGAACCCCATCTGGACGGCAGACCTTCTGGACGGTTCCATGCTTGTGATGTCTGAGATGGCTGCAATATGGTCATAGTCAAATCCATGACGGAAACCCAATATGCCTGCCGAAACAAACGCCAGATCCAGGGTGCTTAACGACATCCTTTGTTTATCCTTCTTTTAAACTTTAGTCGTCAGTAACGGCGGTTCCATACGGGATCAAAGTCTTGATCTGATCTCTTCCCGAGATACCAATAATTTTCCAGTGTGCGCCGCTCTTCCTGAGATGAAAGATTTGCACCTCATTTCGATTGGCGTAGACATATTCAACCCTTAGTCGAGCCTCAACGTCACTGGGCTGATCGGCCACAGAAACTGCGATGCTCTGAAACGAAGAACTTTGCCCGGTCAAATAGGTGGCGAACTGCTTTCTCCCGCTTTCTCGAATCACCTGCTGGATCTGTTGTTGGAGCGATCCGGCAAATGTATCGACATACACGGTTGTGTCACCGGCGCGGGCGGCATCAAGCATTCCGTAGACCGTGTCCTCAGGAGTCGCTGTTCCCGGTCGTGAGTGAGAGAACAGAGCACTCACGCCCTGCGGCACCCGCCAGCCGTGGGTACGTAGGAATATGAGACTGAGCAGAACCAGAAGGAGCGATCCGGTCAACACCGCGGGCCGTTTGACGAGGTTCATCTCTGGGCTGCTCCCTCTGCATTGGCAGCAGGTGCGGGCGTGGAGGCATCCTGGCGTCCAATGACACTTAGGTCAAGGTTGCTATTGGCATCGACAATCAGCTTCTTCAACTTCGGCAGGATGAGTTCCATCGCCTCGAGGTAGACCCGCGTGCTCGTCACCAGTGGAGTCTTACTGTATTGCGCGGCGACTGCGGCAAAACGCGCACTGTCGCCTTCGGCCCGCTTGATTTTTCCGTCGGAATAAGAGTGAGCCTGATCGAGTTGCTGATCGGCTTCACCGCGGGCTCGAGGCAGAAGATCGTTGGCGTACCCATCGGCCTCATTCACGATGCGGAAGGCATCGGAACGGGCCCCGGCCACGCCGCGGAATGCCTCCGCGGTCTCAGATGGCGGCGATACGCTTTCAATGTTGATACTAGAGAGCAGGACCCCCGTACGGTAGCCATCGATGGTGGTCTGTGCCGACCTTAAGACATCACTTTGTATGGCCAGTTTCCGCGTGGTTAGAATGTCATCTACTGTGGTGTGGGCGACACGTCGCACGAGTTCAGATTCGACCGCCAAGCCGACGATCCGATCGGCATTTTGGGCTTGAAACAAAAAATCTCTCGGGTTGCTGACGGAATACTGGATGACCACCCGAATATTCAGGAGATTCTGATCACCGCTAAAGAACTCGGAGTTGGCCGTCTGGGTTTTCCCCAGGACGCTATCCGGTATCTCTCCTCCGACCACCCTGCGCCGCAACTCGCGCACCTTGAGCTTGTAGACGGTGTCGACCGGCCAAGGCAATGCATAGTGAATACCGGGAAAGACGCGCGGCTCGACGACTCTCCCCCATTGGGTCACTAATCCCTGCTGGTCGGTCTGCACGATATAGATTCCCGAAAGCAACCAGGCAGCGACGAGATACCCAAGGAGGTGACGATATCGCCGCCTCTTTGGAGGTGTTGGTGTGTCCGCCGGGATTGCAGCCGGTACCGGTGGAGAAATGAGTATGCTCATTTCGCTGCCGCCTGCCCTTTCGTCAGGATCTTCAACAGGTCGGAGTCAGAGCTGAGGATGATGGTCGTTTTGTCATCGAGGATTTTCTTGTACGACTCAAGCGTCCGGGTTAGCTTGTAGAACTGCGGATTCCTGGAGTAGGCCTCCCCATAAATGCGGGTTGCTTCCGCATCCCCCTTACCACGAATCGTTTCCGCTTCTTTGTACGCTGCGGAGAGGATCCCTTCTTTCTCGCGATCCGCATTGGCACGAATGGCCAGCGCCTGCTCTTCTCCTTCAGCACGGTATTGCATGGCAATGCGGCCGCGCTCCGCCCGCATGCGGGCAAAGACATTCTGTTTATTCTGCTCGGGTAGATTAAGCCGTTTGATGCGTACATCCTCAATGCTGAGGCCATACTGCTGCAAGGCGGCGCGATCGCTGCCGGCAGTAATACTCTCCAGTATCGAGGCACTCTGCAGCTTCTGCTTGTCGGTCGAGACCAGGGCATCGAGATCTTCATTGCCAAAGGCTGCGGAGAGGCCGGACCAGATTATGTCGTGCAGGCGCATTTCCGCGGAGGGCACATCGCCTACGCTCTGCAGGAAGCGGCTGGGATCTTCGATGCGCCAAGCAACGTAGTTCTCGATGACCAGGTTTTTCTTATCGCGCGTAAGAAACTCAGACGGCGCCGGATTGTAGATTCTGAGGCGTTTGTCAAAGCGTAAGGCGGATTGAAAGAACCATTTCACATGAAGTCCGGCTTGATTAATGGTCCGCACGGGGCGGCCAAATTGCGTGATCAGGGCAAATTCAGTTTCGCTGACCGTGTACAGTGACAGCGAGGCGAGAAGCACGCCGGCTGCAACAGCAATCAAAAGCTTTTTGTTGAGTGTCATACCGGTTTACTCCGAGGGCAAAGGCCGAATTCCATTCGGCAGTTGGACGCCGTTCTGCAACAGATATAGTTGGCGTTTGCTTGTAGTTTTGTCGACGATCAGTTTGTTCCGGCCGGGAAGTACCTGCTCGACCGTTTCCAGATAGAGCCGCGAGGCAGTTACGTCCGGAGCCAGCCGATAGGCGCCGGCGGCAGACTCGAAGCGGTTGGCATCGCCGCCGGCGCGTGCAGTACGCCCCACCTGGAACGCGTTGGCATTTTCGAGCATTGCGGCGGCATTGCCTCGCGCAAGGGCAATTTGCTCGTTGCTATAGCCCTCCGCTTCATTGATCAGACGGCTCTTCTCTTCGAAGGCATCGGATACTTCGCGGAAAGCGTCGACGACTTCAATGGAGGGGTGAACATCCTCCAACTTCACCTGCAGTACGCGAACACCTGCGCGATAGCGGCTAAGCCGGTCCTGTAGTTGCTCACGGGCGGCGGCCTCAATTCCACGCCGGTTCCGGGTCATGACATCGTCGAGCGAAGATGAGGTCACGACGCTTTGTATTACGGCTTCCGCCGCGGACCTTACTGCAAGATCTGTGTCGACCTGGCGAAAGAGAAACTCGTCGGGGTGCTCGGGGATGTAGTGCACGGTGGCATTCAGTTCAAGCATGTTCTGATCGCCGGAGAGCATGAGAGATTCTTCGGGAATGTTCTGAAAGCGGCCAGTGCGGTGCTGCACGTTCCATTCATAGGCTGCCGGTTCTCCTACTCCATTGCCGCCTGCGTTGGATCGAAATCCAATCTCCACCACACGCACCCGCTGCGCTCGTATGCGGGTCAAGCTGTCGATAGGCCAGGGCAGCTTATAGTGCAGGCCGGCCTGGCGATCCGGCGGCAGTTTCCGTCCGAAGCGCTGGATGACGCCGACCTCGTCTGTACTGAGCATGTAGACGCCACTCAGGGCGTATAGCGCGACTGCCTTGTAGAGGAGGGGCAGGCGGATACGCGGCCATAGGGTTACGAACCGAGCGGCAAGCGAGCTAAACTCGAAATGTTCGATGCTGGCATTGATCCAGTGAATGCCCTGGCCGATCCGGGGGGCGAACGGAAACCGCTCCCATTTCGATGCCAGCCGTTGTCTCCATGCCCCGGCGGAAGAAACATGGAGCAGCCGCAGCGAATTCATCATCACCAGGAAGGAAGAAAGCTGGTGCGTGACTGCGGCGCCCACCGGGCCTATCCTGCCGGTTGCTGCGCAAAGAACCGCGGCTGCATTAAAAAGGCCGGCGAACAGAAATATGTTTTGCCATGCGGTGCGTACCGCGATCCTGCTAACGCGGAAGAATTCGGGCAAGCGCTCGAGCGAATGCGGGAGATAGACGACGTCGGCCGCTTCTGCGGTGACATCGCTGGCCCCGGCCATGGCAATACCGACGTAGGCAGTAGCGAGAGCCGCCGCATCGTTGAGGCCATCGCCTGCCATGGTGGGTCTATGGCCTTGCGAGCGAAGCTTCTGCAGCAATTCCACCTTCTGCGCCGGGAGCAGCTCGGCTTCGAGATGAGAAATGCCCAGCTCTTGGGCGATCAAGTCTGCCGCCCGCTTGCGGTCCCCGGTAAAGATCCTTTGATCGGTCAGGCCAAAATCGCGCAGCGTCGCTAGTGCCTCGCGAGTTCCTTCACGCAAATGATCGCGGAAGAGAATGGCGCCGCGAAACACTGCTCCATCGGCCACCAGCACGGGTGTGGCTCCCTGTTCGTCGGCGTCGTTGATAAAGGATTCGATGCCGGTGACACCGTTTTCCCGCAGGAACTCTGCATTGCCGGCGAGAATCCTGCGCCCATCCAGATGGCAGAACGCGCCCCGGCCAGGGACTATCTCAGCGCTCTGGGGAGTGCGCGAGGGAATGTGCCGCCGATCAGCCTCACTGACAATGGCCCGCGCCAGCGGGTGTGAGGAAGCATGTTCGGCGGACGCGGCCAGGGAGAGCAGTTCATCGGCTGTAACCCCGGCGGCGAGGACCTGGGAGATTTGAACCTTGCCCTCGGTGACTGTGCCGGTCTTATCGAAAACGAGCACGTCCGTTCTGGCAGCGCGCTCCAGAACGTCGCCGCCTCGCACCAGGATTCCGCGGCGCGCCAGCCCGCCAATCGCGGCAACCATGGCAGTGGGGGTTGCCAGTATCAACGCGCAGGGGCAGGCGACAATCAACACAGACACTGTTCGCAGCCAGTCGCGCGTGAAGCCATAGGTCAGGGCGGCCGAGAGCAGCAGAGCGGGAAGGAAGTACCTGGCATAGCGATCGGCAGTGCGTTCCACCGGGGAGCGGCGCTCACTTGCCTGCTTAACCAGTTCGACCACCTGGGCGAGTGTGGTATTCGATCCACTCCGGGTAACGCGAATGCGAAGCAACACATTCTGATTCAGGGTTCCGGAGAAGACCTCATCGCCGGGCTTCTTATCCTGAGGCAGCGGTTCACCATTGATCGAGCTCTCATCGATGGTGGAGAAGCCGGTTTCGATCACACCGTCGGCGGGGATGCGCTCCCCGCTGCGCACCAGAATGGTATCGCCGGGATGGAGTTGCTCGATGGATAGAGTCTGTTCGCTTCCGTCACGAAGCACGGTAGCCGATCGCGGCATTTGTTCGACAAAACGTTCGATGGCCGCGGTGGTTCGTTCCGCCGCATAGGACTCCAACCCTTCGCCGACCAGCACGATATACATAGCCTCGGCAGCAGCCAGGTATTCGCCCACAAGCAGGGCTGCGACGACTGCAACGCAGAGGGCAATGTCGGCGGAGATTCGCTTTTCCAGCAGTGCCTGGATGGAACCGTAGAAGGTCTTGTACCCGGCGAGCAGGGTGATGAGGATCGCTGTATTGATGCCGAACACTGCGCGGAAAATGCCGAGCCAGTTGAGCAGCAGCAGAATTCCCACGCCTGCCGCATAGGAGTAGTAGAGAATTCGTTGCCGCCGCTCTTCGTTCATTGACCTAATGACTCCTTCGTGTCCACGGCCTCCACCTGCCCTGGCACGCCCCGCAGGTGGCTAGTTTCCAACTTCGAAAAAAGCGAATGATCGCTCGCATTAGTTTCCGTTGTAAGTGATCCAGAATGGCGATACCCAAACAATCTCGCCGTTGTCCTGTTCTCCACGCACGTAGTAGTAGCTGTTCTTACCCTTGTTCGGTAGGTTGTCGCGCCAGGTAAATTGGACGTTCTGTGCATCCGGCGCGGCGGAGTAGACATATTTGCCGTCACGAATGATGACCACTTTGGCAAACTTCGAAGTCCCTTCGAGCTTGATGCTCAAGGTTGGCAGGGTGGGGGTGGAGAATTCGTCTCCTGCCAGGTAGTCTCCGCTTCTGACGTCGGCCAGGATCTCATCCGTAGCGGCATATACGTGGCGTTTGCGGAAGCCGTCCAGCAGCGATTCACGGGTTACTTCACCCTTCACCACGATGTTGGCGTAGCTGATGTGAGTGGACACGTGATCGGAACTCGATTCAAAGCCGAGGCGATAGCCTTTGTCCAGCGCCAGGCTGATGAATCCTTTCGGACGCCATCCGCCGATAGAATCTTTCTCGCTGTTGGCTCGCGGTCCATCGGGTATTTCATAGTTTTGCCGCATGCCCTGGTAGATTTCGACCACTGGTTCGACCTTGGGGTCATTGTCGCGCCAGTCGGTACCCATGGAGGTGGCGCTGGTGTGGGATGCGGAGACGCCGTCGAAATGATGCAGATAGGCATAGAGCATCTGCGTGTCGGGTGCGTGAGCGAAGTCGTTCTCAGAAGAGATGGGCAGCCGGGGCAGCGGGCGGATGCCGCGCTGCGCGAAGAGCACATTGCGGTGCCCTTCCGGATAGGGGACGCTGCGTTCGTAGGCGAACAAGGGTGTGAACTTACCGGGCGCATAAAAGACGTCGGTCAGCTTCTGAATAATCCACCACGAATATTCGCGGCCGGCTCCATTGTCATGGTCGCAGCAGCCGATCCAGTCCATATCCGCGGCATCCAGTACGTAGCGCCACTGGTCAAGCAGCGTGCCATCTCCGCCGCCATCCATCGATACTTCGCTATGGCGGTGAAATTCGCCGCGCACGATGTGATAGGAGCCATCGGGGCCAGCCTTATATTCGCGAATGGCTTTTGCCCCAGCAACCTCGACGCTCTCCCAGGTGGGCGCGGATGGTGTTCTTTCCGACTGGGAAAGCGCGACCACGGGGAGAACCTGGTCGCCCGGGCCAAGATCCAGTTCCTGGGTCCAAAGTTCGTTGTTGTAGGGGTCCTTTGTTCCTTCACGCTCGCCCATGATGGAACTCGCGGGAACGAATTTTCGCCGGCCATCTGAGGAGTTAACGATCAGCAACTTGCCCGCGGAGGTCGAGAGCACTGCGGGACGATTGTCGAGCAGGTTGTCGGAGTGATCGAGATATATGGGCCGAGACCATTGCTTGCCATCAAAAGAGATCACATACTCCGACCACACGGTTCCTATGGGACTCCACCACATGGGATGAGCAGTGCGGAAGGCGATGGAAATCCGCCCGGAGTCGTCGATGGTCAGACGTGGCAGGGTGTTCTTCGCAGTGGTTTGCACGCCCCCTTCAGGAGCCTGGTCGGGTTTGCGGGTAACTGCACTTTGCGTGTCAGGGTCGCGCGGCTCTCCATCCAGTTGGCTCCCGGTAACATCGGGGCGTGCGGAGGGTATGCCATTGAGATTCTTATCGATCGATGACTGAATGGTGACCAGCCGGCCATCGGGCTCAAGTGCGCGCAGGCGAATGGCGCGGCCTTTATAGAGCGCAATCCCGGGGCTCGCGTAGGCGCCAAAGTCCTGGCCCCATCCTGCACCGCCTTCTTCGTAGGCTACCCAGAGACGCCCCTTGGGATCGAAGGCTATCGAGGGATACGCTTCATAACGAGCTGAGGCAGCGATGGGAACCTCCGCCGCCCAGGAGTTGGACCAAGTTCGCTCATAGACGTCGTAATTGCCATTACGGTACGAGTCCCAGGCCACGGCGACGCGTCCTGCCTTGTCCGCCGCAATCGCGGGGTCCCACTCATTCCTGGCGGAGTTCGAGATCTTGTCCGGGGAGGTAAACCCCTTTCCCTCCTGATGCGCGGTAAAGATGGCTGCCCGGCCGTCGCGCCATCCTTGCCAGGCAATCCAGACCTTACCGTTCGAATCGGTTACAGCCACTGGATCAATATCCGATCCAACTTCTTTGGAGATCTGGATTTCACTCTGTGGACCGGACTGGTCAACCGAGGTGGCAAAGATGTCGAAGTTGCCTCCCCGGTTCTCTGACCAAAAGACCCATGCCCTGCCGCTTCCATCGACCGCCACAGCGGTCCGGTATTGATCTTTTCCGGCTTTCGTTACGGCGGTGGGCGCCTGCCAGGCTCCGCCGGAGTACTTCTGCAGCCAGATCTGATCTCCCCCCACGGGTTGCTGGAGTAGCGAGAAGTCCTTGGGCGCCTCATGCAAAGGCGCGGCCAATTTCACATGATCGGGACTATGGTGGAACTCCACATACGCCAGCCACGCGTCCCCATTCTTGTCCTTCGCAATCGATGGATAGTCTTCCTCCTCAGGTGTGTTAGTAAGACGGTAGGCCGCGGGGACACGATCGATGTAAACTCTCTCCCCGAGGCGATAGATCCCTTTACCGAAGGCCAGGTCAGAAGCGCGAAATTTAAAATCTCCCTGGGCGGTGGTGAAGGAGAACTCACTGCTCTCGGTCACTCGCTCCGCCGTCAAAATAAATCCATTGGGAACCACGGGCGCGCCGCTCCCACCCGACGAGCCAATGAAACGGATATCCGGATGGGTGGAGAGATGGAAGACCTGTCCGTCGATGTTATCGCCGGCAACGAACTTCCACTCGTTGGCCGTAATCTTACCGGCCCGATCCGCGGAGAAGGTTCCGTCCCAGCGGGTTGGAGCAGTATCAGTTACGCCAAATAACACACGGTAGGAAACGGTACTTTGCGCATGCACCGAGATGGTGAGAGCAAGTGGTGTCCAACCTAGCAGTGCCATCCAAATCTTCTTCACAAGAGCTCCATGGCAACGCGCTGCACGCCTTAGCGTCCAGCGGCTTTGAAAACAGACGTTCCCGTCCACTACTACGGAAGTGATACGGCTGGAAACGAGCTTCTATAGATTTGCTAGGAGAAACGAAGGCTGAGGGTCAACAACAACAAGAATGGGAGACGGCCTGCTCTACGGGCAGCCGGAGTGGGTCGCAGATCAGAGAGGCAATTCGCATGATCGGGGTCGCTGACAAATGCGATAACTGCAAGCTTGTAACTTCGAAAAGCATAACATTCTCACCTTTAGGCAACAAGCGATCAGAAGGAAAGGTGCAGGGCCAGTTGCAGAATTCTGGACTGGTTACCCGTTTGTAGCCCGGTAATCTGGCCAAAAGCGCCATTGCCGAACAGTGTGTTTGGATTCGCCAGATTCGCGTGGTTGAAGACGTTCAGGGCCTCCGCGCGAAATTGCAAGGTACTGATCTCAGCGATTCTGAAGTCCTTCAGTAGCGAGGCGTCGGTGGTTGCCAGGGCCGGCCCTCTGCCAAATGTGCGAGGAGCGTTGCCGAAGGTGAAGGCGGGATTCTGTGCAAAGGCGGAAGTGTCAAACCATTCGGCCGTCTTCTGCGCACGGGGACGCGATCCGGAGAGGCGGTTAGGGTTGCCGACCAGGTTTGGCCGCACTCCATCAGAATAAGTTCCAGTGTTATTGGTGGCGTCGAGGATGCCCAGCGCCGTGCCAGAGTGCAGCTCGGAGATTGCTCCCACGGTCCAACCAGCGACGAACTCATTCACCAGGAACGAATTGGGGTGAATCCACTTACCGGGCCCTATGGGAAGCTCATAAAGCACACTCCCGATAACGCGGTTGCGAATATCGTTCCCTGAAAGTCCGCGGCGGTTTTCCGGATGGTAGTAGTCAGTAAATGAATCGCTGGCCGAGGCTGGGCCACCAGGAGTTGCCGCGTTGTAGCTTGCCAGCTCATTTCTCGATTGCTGGTTGTCAATGAATTTCGACCAGGTGTAGTTAAGGCCGAACTGGAAGCCGCCGGAGTATCGCTTCTTGATACCGGCATTGAAAGCGTTGTAGCTGGATTGGCCTGCATCGGCAGAGATGATGCTTACGTTTCCAAATTGGGGGAACGGACGAAGCGTTTGTGTATTCTTTGTCGTTGCCAGCAAGGCCATGTTACCCGGCGAGACCTGGTTGGTATTCTCAGCATTCACCGCGGGAAGGTGATGCCCGAATGTCCCCAGGTAGCCAAAGGTCAGCAGCACTTGATTGCCAATCTCCTGTTCGATATTGAGGTTCGCTTGATAGAGATAGCCGGTGATGCGATTCCTTTGGAAGTATTGCGGGGCTTGGGTAACCTTCTGACCCACGGGTACGGCACCGTAGGCGGGTGTTAGTTGGGCAGCAGTTGGAACGGACGCAGTTCCTGTGCCATCGCTTCCGTTGTTCTTCAGCAGGAAGGCTGGTGCCCCGGTGCCCGCATTCGGGGAGGAAAGACTGATTTGTCTGGCAAACCCTGTGTACGCAACGATTGGAGTTGCCTGATCGTACTCCCCAGGATAGAGAATCGCGCCGCCTCCCCGCAGCACAGTGTTTGGCCGGGCTGTCCAGGCGAACCCGACATGTGGGCCGATGTTATGGAAGTCCCAATTATTGGCATATTTACTGACACCATTTATTCCGGAGAAAGTGATGATGCCGGGAGTTCCCGAGACAGGATTGATCGCCGTCGGATTGAACGAATTCTGGCGATTGTGTTCCTCCACACGCGGCGAATCGAGGTCGTACCGTATTCCAACATTCACAGTAAGTTTGGGCGTGATTCTCCAGTCGTCCTGCACAAATAATCCCCAGGAGTAAGCAGTCGTAATCAAGGTCTCTGCCTGCTGCAGGGTCGCGGAATTTACTCTGCCAAGGAGAAGATTGGCCAAACTACCCAGCGCGGCATTCGTGCTGATGCCCGTATTGTTGAATGCGAACGAGCCACCCGCCGTAGGAAAGTAGTTGTCTGTATTGTTCGATGTGCGCAACTCTACCCCAACCTTAAGTTGGTGGTTGCCGCGCTGTATGGAGATGTTATCGACGTACTGGTTACTGTTAATCGGAGTCTGCAGTCTCTCCTGCTGGTTGGTGTTGCCAAAGCCGGCGAGTCCTGAGAGCGTTACCGTCGGGAAAAACGATGGGTTGGTCCCTTGAATACCAATTTGCGAAGCGAGATTCGTATTGGCCCCGGCAGAGATGCTCAACGCCTGCCTGCGCGAATAGGTGAAACGGAATTCGTTGATGAGCGTGGGGGTGAAGTTGTGGTACCAGGTTCCGGATGGGTTGTAGTAGTAGTTGTGCGCGAGGACACCGTAGTTATCCGTTCCCGGGGTGGGATAGATAGAGGCAGTAGGCTGGTGATCCGTCTGCGCTAGAAAGCGGCCAAATACCCGGTCTTTTTCGCCAAACACGTGATCAATACGGGCAACGTAAACATCGTATACGCCCTGCGTGGGATCGTTGGCACGAAAATTAGCGACGTTTGGCGCGGCGCCCGCCACGTTTGGGGCGGGATAAAAGGAGACCAGTTTCAGCGCCACCGGGTCAAGTTCATCCGGCGGCAGAACATTCAACCTTCCATTGTAGGCTGCTTGTTTACCGGTATTTGGATCGATCACTGGAGTGGAGAAAGCCGAGAAATCGCCGGTGATCTCCGCGGGTGTCGGCACGTTCGCGGTTTGGGTAACAGAAGTTGTTTGGCGGCGGCCTTCATAGTTAAAGAAGAATTGCGTTTTGTCTTTCTTGATGGGCCCGCCGAGGCTGGCGCCGAAAAGGTTATAGCGCAGCACGGGTTTGGTCTTTGAAAAATAGGGCCTTGCCTGCAGATCGTCATTCCGAAAGTACTCGTACAGGGCGCCATGGAATTGATTCGTCCCGGACTTGGTGGTCATCTGGATGACGGCGCCACCGCTGCGGCCCAGTTCCGCGGCGTAGTTGCTGATCGAGAGATTGAACTCCTGTACCGATTCGATGGGCGGGTCAAACACCAGCGTAGGGACGCCGAGCAAGAGATTCTGGACATTTCCGCCATCGACAAGATAATTGGCATTATTCCCGCGGCCGCCCCCGACCGCAAACGTCGCGTTGGATCCCGAGTTGTTACCAACCACGAAGCCACTTAACCGCTGGAGCTGCGAAGAGCGCCGGTCAATCAATGGCATGTTGGTTACCGTCTGGTTCTCGACCACGTCTGCCACGGCAGAGGATCCGGACTGCAGGAGTGGAACTGTCGCATCTACGCTTACCGTCTGAGCGATTGCGCCCACAGCAAGGACTACGTTGACCGCACTGACGGTTCCTGTCTCGACGATAATCCCTTTTTGATTTTGGGTTTCGTAGCCATCCTTTTCGACCTTCAGATCGTAGTGTCCGGGCAAGAGAAGAGGAAATGAGTAATAGCCTTCATCGGTCGAACGCTGCTGCCGGGTGTCACCGGTTTCCACTCGTGTGAGCGTCAACTGCGCCGCTGGGACCACGGCTTTGCTTGCATCCACAACCTGGCCCGAGACCTGAGACGTTTGTGCGAATGCGTGGGAGAAACCAAGCAGTCCGCTGAATACGAGATAAACTTTGATAAACGAGAGCGAACGTCTGCGCAAATCATGGAGAGACATGGTGGTACCTTTCCTTTTACTCGGAGACGAGGGTTCCCATCGGAACCACAGGTTCAGGTCTTTGTTAGATATCTCGGATTGATAGCGGTCAGTGCGTCGTAGCTGCGGCTGAGGTCCAGCTGAGCACATTCAAATGCACTAGAAACGTGGAGACGCCGCCAGATGGGATGCCCCGCGCAGCCAACAACATCGTCTGGGCGTGCCGTGCTGTGTTGCGGGTTGGAAGATACGTTTCATGTCATTCAGTTGGAAGTTGAGAAATGAGAGGCTGCCAGCACCTTGCCGGGTTCGAACTCCTGGATGCGTTCCCGTGATTCAATGTCGGTTTTTACCATCGGACCATCGGCGGCCAACTCACTGCCGGGAATATTGGATTTGAATATCGGCCACAAAAGCTGGGCGTACCAGGGATCCCCTTCATAGTGCGAGATGCCGTACTGCCTGGGATATTGACGGGAGATGTGAGCAGTTCCGAAGATCACATCCCAGAGAAAAAACATGTTGCCGAAGTTACCCTTGTAGAACCCGATTCCATCATCTGTGCTCGATGCGTGGTGCGCATGATGTGTCGCCGGCGTGGAGATGACGCGCTCCACAACCCAGGCTATCGGGCGGAGCACATTATAGCGATAGAGAGGTTTGTCCCAGGGAATACTGGAGTGGGCCAGCGTAGTTATGGTGGACTTCACCCCCAGCACTACCACTGCGGCCGGTCCAAAGCCAAGATATACAAGGATGCTGGTTAGGTACGTCTGGGAGAAGAACACGGAGTAGATGGCATTTTGACGTCCGGCCATGGACATACCCATGTAGGGAGCCGAGTGATGCGTGCGATGAAATCTCCACAGCCACGGGATCTCGTGATGAAGCCGGTGGTACCAGTACTGGGTGAGGTCATCGGCAATGCAGAGAATGAGAACGCCCCAGTAGAACGACACCCACGCAAATGCATTGTGTTGGCGCGGAAGCAGCAGGGGAAGTACCGTGAGGCTGAACCAGGCAAAGAATGGAGCGAAGACCAGCTTTGGAATCGCGAAGCAAGCGAGGTCAAGTGCCTTTTCATTCCGAGTCCACTGATGATCGTAGAGCCCAAAAGAAAACTCGACCAGACCGAGAGCGAGGATGAAGAGCATGAATCCATAGCCATGGGAATGGTCTGATGCGGCGTGACGCAAGGCTGAACCGCTTGCTGTAACTGCGCGCGCCGTCTCCCAGGGCCTGGACCCGCTCAGGAAAAGCGTAAGAGACATCAGCAACACAGGCAAGGCGAAGATGAATAGGCTCAGAGCTGCGTTCCTTATCATCCTGCGTAGAACACCAGGATCAATTTTCATTAATCGGTCTCTCCCTTGAGCGCAGTTTCATTGCCGTGGAGTTAATGAGTCAGGAGTCTTTGGGTAATCCAAAGGCCGCCGGCAAGGACGAGTAGGGGCACCAGAGTTACCACGGCTCCCACGGCAATTTTCCGAAGCAATAGACTTACATCCGCAATTCGCATGGGTCACACACAAAAGGGTAAGTAGCGCTAAAGGCAGCACTTGCCTAAGGCACAAAGTATTTTTGGATTAGACAGGACCAGGAGGGTAGAGTTCTCAGGCTTGAATGATCAGCAGAACTTGCCCACAACGCGTCTGTCTCGGCTTTGCCAGCCGGCTAGTTGGGCAACAACAACCAGTGATAGACAGCGCGTAAAACGACCGAGAGGTTTGCATAGGGCCAAGCTTTGCGAGTGTAGTGACCACCGCTCGTACAGATCATGCAGGCAAAGCCAGCCTTTGTCAAGCGGCCTTATGGTGCGATGGCGCGCGCTAGCGACATTAGGTTGTCACTGCTCCAATCGTCGCGGGGATCCGCTGCTGCGCGAGCGAAAGTCCAGAGCCGGAGACGTTCGTATTCAATTTCAGCGAGATCTGCAAAATTCCGGATGGTTGTATCCGGATGCAGCCGCAATCTAGTACGACAGTTGAGAAGGTGCTGCGTCGCATCATAGGCGGGATCTCCGACGAACGGCTTCGGATCTATGACGAGCCATGGCTCACGTTCCGCCCGAACTACATTACCAGCGTGTAAGTCGGTCGCCAGCAGCGCGGTTCTGGTTGCATTGCCCGGCAACTCTTCAAACAGTTGTAAACCTGCGCGCACCAGCCCCATATCGATGTCCGGCTCCTGTTCGATCTGACTCCGCGTCTCGTTAGCCCAATATCTGGTCAGAGCGGACAAGGGGCGAAAAGGATGCGGTTCCAGCGGCTGCCGCCACAATCGGCGCAGCAAACCAGAGATCACCACGTCCTGGTCGTGCTCCGCCTGGGCGCGTAGAGGGGTTCCTGGCAAGCAGCGTTCCAAAAGCATGGCACCCAGCTCATCGTCGAACTCAAGCAATCGCACGGTCGGGTCTCCGTCCCAGAAGCGCAGACCCTGAATTTCGTGCTCTCCCTCCATGTGGGGCATGGATATTTTGAGGACCGCGGGCACCCCGTTCGCAGCCTGCAGAGCTGTCACGTAAGAGCAACTCGGCTCTTCACCGTCGAGCGGGGTGTCCGGCGTTAAGGCCCACCGCTGCTCCAGTCGACACAAGAGCTCAGGCAGGCGGTCAAGCCAGGCGGCAAGCTCCGGGGCCCTGAGGCAATTAGCTGCCAGCGAACTCGGGATTCTCAATTTCACAATCTCAATGTGCCCAATTTATTTCGTATACGTACTCGAATTATTGAACGCGACTGTCGGTTCAAACAACAGAGAGGTCGCGGCTGAACCCGACTTTTGCAGCGGATTCGTCGAGTGCAGCGGTAGGGCTACCGGTTTGCCCACAATGGTGAAGGCGGCCCTCCGGCTTCAAACGAATGTTCGAAGGATGGAGTTGCTCCATTTGTCCCGGCATCGCCCCACGGCACGCCGGGGTGTAGCGGGACGGCTGAATCAACGCAGGATCACACGTACACGGTTCGGTACAATGTGCATTCCTATCCAGCCCCGGAGTTGCGACGGCTGTTTGTAGCGTAGAGTCCCGCAGAGCCTGCCCTGAGCTTGTCGAATGGGGACGACCTGATAATAGCCCAGTACGGTTGGGCGCATACAAATTGCACAGAATGAGAACGAAGGTCCAGCGCCGAACCAGTGCTGGGTACAAGGGGCCAAGGAAGACCAAGTCCCGTAAGGGACGGCTGATTCTCATGCCCATAGTGACGTGTCTTGCCTGGTTCACCTGATGTTCAGCACCAGCGGACTATAACCGACAATCCAGGAACAGTTGCGGGATCGACTGCATGCTTACCTGGGCGGGATCGCGCGCGAGAATGCGATGGTGGCGATTGCGGTCGGAGGCGTAGCGGATCACGTTCACCTGCTGCTTTATTTGCCGAGTACCGTTCCCATTGCCAAGGCTGTTCAATTGTTGAAATCAGAATTGTCCGCAATCACGAGGGTTTTCCTGGCAGCAGGGATATGAGGCGTTTTCGGTCAGCATTTCCCAAAAGGAGAAGACGGTGGCTTATATTCATACCCAGGCCAAGCATCGCGAACGAGTTAGCTCGGCAGAGGAATTCAGAAAATTTCTGATGGCACACGCCATCCTGCCATGAATCAGCCGTCCCTTACGGGACCCACAGCAGGCCGGGGCAGGCTGGTCCACAAACTCTTCGCCACCCAGCACTGCGTGCTGGGCTATTATCAGGCCGTCGCTGCGGGACTCTACGCTACAAACAGCCGTCGCAGCTCAGAGGCTGGATAGGAATGCACATCGTACCGAACGGCTGGGCGCAATCCTGCCTTGATTCAGCTGTCCCGCGGCGCCCCGGCGTGCGTTGGGGCAAAGCCTGGAGGATGTAGAAACTCCAGGCTTCGAACGAATGTTCGAAGGGTTCTCTTCGGTCCTTAACCCGGGAAAGTCCACAGCCATCCTTATCTTAGTATGGGCATGAGAATGGAGTAGAGTTTCGCACGGAGCGAAAATGAAGATCCCGGATAACGTGACTCGCCGTACACTGCTGCGCAACAGTGCTCTCGGAACGATCGCACTTGCGTCAGGCATTCCTAATATGTTCGGGCAGAGGGCTTCGAGAGCTCCGAACGTCATCTTCATCATGGCGGACGATCTCGGTTATGCCGATGTATCGTGCTATGGGCGCCCTGATATCAACACGCCGAACATCGACGGCCTGGCAGCGAAGGGCGTGAGGTTTCTCCAGTCATACGCCAACTCCGCGGTTTGTTCCGCAACGCGCACTGCGTTAATCACCGGCCGCTATCAGTACCGGCTTCCGATAGGTTTGGAGGAGCCGTTGACGGGCCGCCCTGTTGGCCTGCCGCCGGACCATCCCACGCTGCCGTCATTGTTGAAGAAGGCAGGTTACAGCACGACCCTCGTCGGAAAGTGGCATCTGGGCGCACTCCCGAAATTCGGTCCTCTGCAAAGCGGGTACGACCATTTCTACGGATTCCGCGGCGGCGCTGTCGACTACTACAGCCACGCAAACCAAAGAGACGATTTGTGGGACGACGACGTGCAGGTGCACCAAGTGGGCTATCTGACGGATATGCTCGGTAGCCGTGCGGTAGATGTAGTCAATGAATATGCAAAATCAGCCCGGCCGTTTTTGATAAGTCTGCATTTCAATGCGCCGCACTGGCCATGGGAAGCACCGGGGGACGAGGCTGAGTCGAACCGCCTCCGGTCAGCGAGCAGCCTGTTCGATTTCGACGGCGGTACGCAGAAAACCTATCAGCGCATGATCGAGGAAATGGATCGCCAGATAGGCCGTGTTCTTGAAGCGCTGCACAAGAATAACCTGGCGGAGAACACGATCGTCATTTTCACCAGCGATAACGGCGGTGAACGATTCGCGGATACGTGGCCTTTCACCGGCCGCAAGACTGAACTACTGGAAGGCGGATTGCGAATACCGGCAATTATCTCCTGGCCGGCGCGCATTCCGCAGGGTCAATCGACCGATCAAGTGGCGATCACGATGGATTGGATGCCGACGCTGCTGGCGGCCGCAGGCGTCCCATCTGATCCGGCCTTCCCGCCCGATGGCATTAATTTGCTGCCGATGCTCACCCAGAATGCAACAGCAGTTGAGCGCAAACTGTTCTGGCGTTATAAGGCGAACGCACAGCGAGCGGCCAGGGACGGCGACTACAAGTATCTGAAGATCCTCGACAACACGTTTCTCTTCAATGTTGTTGAAGATCCCATGGAACGTGCCAACCTGAAGGAGCGCCACAAGGACGTTTATAACCGAATCGTGGCGGAGTGGCACGAATGGAACGCAACCATGCTGCCGGAAATCGATGATAGCTCCACCGCCAACTTCACCGGCGATGAGCTTGCAGACCACATCGGCGCGCATGAAGCGAGTGGCAAGGCGGACCATACTGTGGCGCCCAAAACACCGTCGGTAAAGCCTCATTAAGTGCGTGAATTTAGGACGGTGTGATGAGCGCATAATCGCCATGCGCTCGTCGAGTTAGAATTAGTACCCAGATGGTCGGCCGGTGTCTACGGATCTTTCCACTGTACCAACGTCAACTTACGGCAAACGGGCCGAGTCACTCACTGTCTTGATTCAGATCGACTCGTATCTTCGGCAAGTGGAAGAGACCCCGGATTCGCACCGGATACCATCAATGCCATCGTCTGCATGAAAGGGGACGCGGCAGTCAGCGATAGTGGCAGACCTTTGCGGAGATTCGAGTAGACGAGATGACTACTCGGCGGAAACTCTTTACCGGGCTTATACGCATCCACGTGCTTAAACATGCCTCTCATGAGCGGATCTTCGGGCTTGGGATAATGGAGGAACTCGGGCAGCACGGCTATCGCATCGGACCTGGAACCCTCATCCGCTTCTCCATGGATTGGAGCGCTCCCTGGCGAAACTCAGGCCGCCGCAAGTCTTAATCTGTTAAGATTTAATCTCAAGTGCTTCTTTGAGAGAAGACTTGTCTGTGACACCTTCTTTAGAGGGTTGCATGAATCAGCATTGAGGGCCCATTGCAGATCGCTACAGCTTACCTGAACCGCATCGCCACCGCCGTACCAGAGCACGATGTGCATGACGCCTTCGTCGTCGCCGCAGAGAAGATGCTTGCCGACCCACAGCTGCGAACGGTTTTCCGCCGCATGGTGCGCCGCGCCAACATCGTGCATCGCTATTCATTCCTCGATCCGCAGAAAGGCTCCGGCCAATTCCTGTTGCATGACGCGCATGAGTTTTATCGGCCGGGCGACTTTCCCAAAACGGCGCGGCGTATGGAGCTGTTTGAGCAGAGCGCTCCAGTGCTGATGAGGAAGGCCGTGGACCGGCTTGCGCTCAATGAGAAGGAACGCTCGAGTATTACGCACGTGCTGGTGACCTGCTGCACGGGGCTCTATGCGCCGGGGCTCGATTTCGAGATCGTCGATCACGTCGGCCTTTCGCCGGGCGTGGAGCGCACGATGATTGGATTCATGGGATGCTCCGCCGCGCTCAATGCGCTGAAGCTGGCGCGGCACATTGTGCGCTCAGATCCGAAGGCGGCTGTTCTGATGGTCAACCTGGAGCTATGCACGCTTCACTTACAGGAGACGCAGGAGCTCGAGCAGGTGCTCTCCTTCCTGATCTTTGCCGATGGCGCGGCGGCGAGCCTGATTACCGCGAACGAGCAGGGTTTTGCACTGGATAGCTTCAAGGCGGTGATGGTGCCCGAGACGAGAGGGCTGATTACGTGGAAGATCCGTGGGCTGGGATTCGACATGCTACTCTCCGGGAAGGTACCGGCGGAGTTGGGCCGCGCGCTACATGAGGGCGAGCTGATGGCCGAGCGCGATGCCATCGACCTGTGGGCAGTGCATCCCGGCGGACGGTCGGTTCTAGATGCGGTGGAGAAGGGACTGGAGCTGCCGGTCGGCGCACTGGCCGCGTCCCGCGAGGTGCTCTCGTGCTTCGGCAACATGTCGTCGGCGACGGTAATGTTTGTGCTGCAGCGGATGATGCAGCAGGCGCGACCTGGGCAGCGGGGGTGTGCGATGTCGTTTGGGCCCGGTCTGACAGCGGAGACGATGCGCTTCCATGCGGCCTAGTGCGGAGATCGACTTCACACGGCGGGTCTCTCCGCGTGAGTTGCCGGAGCTGATGGATGGTGATTGTAGCTATGAGGATTTCCGTGCCTGCTTATGCAGTCTGGAGCAAGTCAACCGCTGGCTGCTGGGCTATCGGCCGACGCTAGCTTGGCTGGAGCAATTGCCGCGTGAACCGCATGAGCCAGTGCACATCGTTGATGTGGGAAGCGGCGGCGGCGACCTGTTGCGGCGGATTGCAGGCTGGGTTAGGCGGCGAGGAATTGCTGCGCAGCTAACTGGAATTGACCTGAACCCTTACGCAGCGCGGGCGGCAGCGGAGTCGACGCCGCCGGAATTGGGCATAGCCTGGGTGACCGGCGATGCTTTGGTGTATCGGCCGGAGAAGCCGGTGGATATCGTGGCGAGTTCGCTGACGGCACATCATCTGGAGGATGAGGAGATCGTCACGCTGCTGCGGTGGATGGACGCCACTGCTCGAGTGGGTTGGTACTTGAATGATCTGGAGCGGTCGGAGCGGGCTTGCCGGATGTTTGCTTGTGTGGCGCGGGTGGTGGGCTGGCACCGGTTTGTGCGGCATGATGGGCCGGTGTCGTTCCGGCGGGCCTTCCGGAAGGAGGATTGGGTACGGCTGCTCGCGGAGGCTGAGATCCCGCGAGATGCTGTCACAGTGGAGCATTGGCGGCCGGGACGGTTGTGTGTGGGGCGGTGGAAGTGAGGTCGATTTTGGTTCGTCAGGCAAAGCGCGTGTCAGGACTTATCCCGCAATCAGGTTTCGGTCGGCCCGATACCTCCATGTACTCTTTCGGGCCCGTCGCCCTCGCGGCGCACCTCATCATGTCTAACCATCTCAGAGGCGAGTGATGCCAACTTCCACGCTGCTAGCGCCCAGCTCCGCGCGTTCCAGATCCAAAATTGTTATCTGGATTTCTCTCGGTCTCACCGCGCTCTTCGTCTTCATTACCTCAGAAGTTCTCCTCATCACCGACTATCCCATGTACCATGCCTACCGTCTGCAGGTCATCGCCGACCGTCATCTCCTCATCCCGCATACGCTCTGCGGCTTCATCGCTCTCCTCAGCGGCCCTATTCAGTTCTCCTCGCGATTTCGCCAGCATCACCTCAAATTCCATCGCATCCTCGGCCGCATCTACGTCGTCTCCGTCTTCGTAGGTGCCGCAACCGGAGTTGCCCTCGCCACCGGCCGTCCGGGCCTCCCCGGAACCTCGATGCAGGCCGCCGCCTGGATCGTGTGCACTGCCGCCGCCTTCCTCACCGCGCGCAACCGACAAATCCTGCAGCACCGCCAATGGATGGTCCGCTCCTATGCCGTCACATTCACCTTCGTCTCCAGCCGTGTGCTCAACCTCTGGCCCCGTTACTGGAGCCACCTCGGCGACACCTTCGCCGCTGTCGGCGTCATCGCCTTCACTCTTGCCTCGCTGCTTGTCGTGGACCTTGGCCTCAACTGGCGCGAGCTCACCACTCGTCGTGACTGATGGACGCCGGCTATGAAACGCTATCGATATGAAACCGTTCGCGCCCTAATTTGGCGAGGTTACCAGCGCTACATTAACAATCTCGCTGGTGCGAAAGATCGCGCAGAAGAGGGTGAGGCTCACCCTTCTCGCCTACGGCCCGTCAAACCCCTTGAGCCAGTCCGATGGAATTCAAACTGCACCACTACCCAACTGCAGCATTGGTCATTCAATCCCCATAAGGAGCAGTACAATTCCGGCCTACCGCATCCGAAACAGGAGATTCCAGTTACAACGTCCACTCTGAATCGGATTCCTGTGCAAGACGAAGTTCTCATCGTTGGTGGTGGAGTGGCAGGCTGTGCCGCTTCGATCGCGCTCGCCCGCAAGGGACGGCGCGTCACGCTGATCGAACGCGAGCCCACATCGCGCCATAAGGTCTGCGGAGAGTTCCTGAGCGGTGAGGCTCTTGAGGACCTGCACGCGCTCGGCATCGACGTGGCTTCGCTTGGCGCCGTGCCCATCGATCACGTTCGCCTCGCCGCCGCCAGGCGCGCCGCGGAGGCTCCGTTGCCTTTTCCCGCAGCTTCGCTCACGCGCAAGGCGCTTGATACAGCGCTCATCGCCGAGGCCATCGCCGCGGGAGTCCGCGTAGAGCGTGGTCGCAGTGTGCAGGCGCTCGGTCGCACGGCAAGCAACGTCTGGCAAGCTACGCTCGACGACGGAACTACCTATGAAGCTCCAACCGTCTTTCTCGCCACGGGCAAGCATGATCTCCGCGGCCACACGCGTCCGAAGGATCCACAGCGATGGGTCGCTTTCAAGATGTATTTTCGCCTGGCGCCCGCGCAGGCTGCTGGAGCTGGAGCGCGCCTCTGAGCTGATGCTCTATCCCGGAGGCTATGGTGGTATCCAGCCGGTGGAAGGCGGCATTGCAAACCTCTGCTGCGTGGTGCAGCAAAGGCATCTCGCACGTGCGGGTCATCGCTGGGAGAACTTCCTCGCGAAGATGCAGCAGGACTGTCCACACCTCGCGATGAGGCTTGCCGGTGCCGAGCCATTGCTCCCCAGGCCAATCGCCATCAGCCATATCCCGTATGGTTACATCCGCCGCACCACCGAGAATGGGCTCTACTGCATAGGCGATCAGGCGGCCGTCATCCCCTCATTCACCGGTGACGGAATATCCATCGCGCTGCATACTGCCCGCTGTGCCGCCGCTGCCTATCTTGCCGGCGAGGCGGCGCCGCTCTTCCAGGCTAAACTGCGTTCCGCACTGCTGGCCCAGATGCGCCTTGCCGAGTTCGCCGCCGATGGCTTGAACAACTCACTCGCGCGCGCTGTATTGCCGTTTTGCCTCAAGGTCTGGCCCGGCGTGATGCGGCGTGACGGCCAGGCTAACACGCGTCGCCCAGCCCGCCGCTGTTGCTCCACAGGCAGTCGCCAGCTGAAATCGCGCCGAGCCAAAACAACTCTGGTGATCTGAATCCTCTAGAGGGGAGATGCAATGAAATCCTTGGCAGTCTTAGCGCTCGCGGTCATACTCGCTCCCGCTGCACTCGCCCAGCATCAGACCTTCGCCGTCAACCCCGACGGCAGCGTTGTCAAGATGACTCTCAAAACAACCCACGAACTCGTCAACGGCGCCTTTCACATCCAATCCGGATCGATTGAGTTTGATCCCAGTACTCGTAAGATCTCAGGTTCGGTGGTCGTTCTCGCCGGCAGCGGCTAAAACCGGCAATGGCAGCCGCGACAAAAGGATGAACAAGGAGATCCTGCAGGTCGAACAGTATGCAACGGTCTCGTTTGAGCCGAAGTCGTACGCTGGCGTCATCGCTCCATCAGGAGACTCGACCATCCAGGTCACTGGTATGTTCACACTCCTCGCCACGCCTCACGAGATCACCGTCCCCATGCTTGTCCATCTTGAAGACACAACCGCAACCGCCAAGGCACATTTCGCCGTACCGTACATCCAATGGGGGCTGAAGGATCCAAGCTTCTTGTTCTGGAAAGCGGACCACGACGTCGCGATCGACCTCTTTCTTACCGGCCGGCTTTCAAAATAGAGAACCGCCATCGTTACAACTCAATGATGTCATGCGTCAGCATGAGGGCTGATGCGAATAGAGTTCCCAGGCACTTCGTCTGAAGTGACCCGTATAGCACCAGGCGCTAGAGCGACCAGCCTCCGTCGATCACCGTTGCGGCACCGGTCACAAACCGCCAAGGTCCGATGCCATCCATAGCACAGCCTCCGCGATCTCCTCAGGCTTGCCGAGGCGCCCGACCGGCTCCAGGTCGATCGCTTTCTGGATATCGCCGCCGGTGAAGCGATCCATCATAGGAGTTTCGATGTTACCGGGCAGCACTGCATTCACGCGGATATTCTGCTTGGCATAGTCGAGTGCTGCCGAGCGGGTCAGGCCGATGATCGCGTGTTTGGACGCGGCGTATGCAGCACCACCGGCCACACCGCGAAAACCTGCGCCCGAAGAGGTGTTCACTACCACACCACCGCCCTGCTTCACCATCTGGGCCAACTCGTGCTTCATACAAACGAAAGTGCAACGCAGGTTGATGCCAAGAATCCGGTCCCATTCAGCGAGATCGATCTCGTGGACGGGAGCGGCCCTATTCTCGACGCCGGCATTGTTGAACGCGATGTCAAGTTGACCGAATCGATCGACGACATGCTTGATTGCGGCTTCGACCTGATCGGGTGAGGAAACGTCACAGTGAATTTGCGAATACCTCAGCGCCCGTGTGCTTAAGGGATGCCTGGACAGCCTCAAGTGCGTCGGCCGAGCGGTCGAGAATGGCTACACGCGCACCCTCGGCGGCGAAGGCGAGTGCTGCGGCCCGGCCAATGCTGCTGGCAGCACCCGTGATGAAGACAACCCTTTTTAGTGAAACGTTGAGTCCCTGTCATGATGTTCTCTCCTTTCGCTAATCCGGCGCTCGCTACCGGCTGTACTGTTGATCGCTTACGTGTTCCAGCCAATCAACCACTTTTCCGTCCTTCTTCTCTTGAATTGCGATATGAGTCATCGCCGTGACCGGGGTCGCTCCATGCCAGTGCTTCTCATTCGGGCGCAAACCACACGACATCCCCGGGGAAGATCTGTTCAACGGGTCCGCCCTCCCGCTGCACCCATCCTGCTCCAGCGGTTACGATGAGCGTCTGGCCAAGCGGGTGCGTGTGCCATGCAGTGCGTGCGCCCGGTTCAAACGTTACGCTCGCGCCCGCGACAAATGCGGGGTCTGGCGCGGTGAAAAGAGGGTCTATGCGCACCGTTCCGGTGAACCAGTCTTCCGGACCCTTGCCGGAAGGTTGAGAACCTGCTCTTTTGATCTCCATGTGTTTCTCCTTTTCAGTTACGGTTCCTTGGGAGGGATCGTGACCTATCACCCTCACCTCTATTCGAGTACAGATGCGTGTCCTCGGAGGCAAGAGAAATGAGGATGTGGTAATGAATAAACAACTCGGGATGGCGGCAGGAATCCCGCAGGCACGCCCGCGGGAATTATTCGATGCGAGCGCGTTTGTGAGGACTCAACTCATCTCCTGTCGCTTGCCAAAAGCCGATAACGCTCTATTCTTCGTCAGGTGAGCGTCGGCGAGGGAGTCCCTTTGTGAAGGCCTCGGATCCAGGTGGTTCACGGAACGGTTCCACAGCAATGCGCTCGTAACGCACTTCCATCACCGTCAGGTATTCTGTCCCGCCCGGCGCTTCGAGAACTACGCTGTCACCCGCTGCCGACTTCATCAACGCGCGCCCCAGAGGTGACACCCAACTGATGTGGTTGCGGTTGAGATCGACCTCGTCGGTGCCTACGATGCTCACCACTCGCTCCGCTCCCCGGCATTGGCATAGCGCACGGTCGCCCCGAAGAATGCCCTCATCTCCCGCTGGCCCGCTCTCGGAGCTTCCGGGTCCACCACTTCCGCGGCTTCGATTCGCTTCGTGAGAAAGCGAATACGCCCATCGATCTGCCGCAGCCGCCGCTTGCCATACTGATAGTCGGCGTTTTCACTGCGATCGCCGTTGCCGGCAGCCCACGCCACCACCTCCGCCACGGCCGGGCGGTCCCTGGTGAGCAGAAACCGGTGCTCATCTTTGAGGCGCTGCAGCCCGCTCCGAGTTATGTAGTTCTTGCCTGGCGTCGCGGGCTCGTCCCCTTGTGGTTTTCTCGTAGACCCTTTCCGCATCTCGTAGTCCTCCAAGCGCGATCCAGTGGGCGCCCCCAACGAATGCGGATGAACGCCGATGGAAAACACTGTAGGTCATCCACGTTCATGGGAGTTCATCTGCAGCCCTAACTGATTTTTTCACGTCTTCCGGTCCCTTGGCGATCCTATCCTTCATCTCGGACAAGTGCCGCCTAAGGCATGCTTGGGAGATCAGTATTGATAAGCCGGCATGTCGTCATCTATGCGATTTTAACCGCGTGGGCCCGCTTTCGATTCAGTGAGTACGGGGGTCAGGTAACGAAGAATGGCATTGCGCATCGCCTGCTGCAGGCGCGGACGGGCGTGAGGCGAGGCGACAGTCAGTTCGTCGAGGATTCCGCGAAAGATCATAAGGGCTACATGCCCGTGGTGGGCCGCTTCGGTGCGCGAGAGAGTGGGTAGTTCGCGCCGGAGGCGGGCCGCGATGAAGTCGACGAAGACCTGCCCGAGAACCTGTTTGTCTTCGCGGGCGGAAGGTGAGAGCGGTGCGTCGACGACGAGGGTATGAAACTCGGGACGCTTGCGATTGAAACTCATGCACACATCGATCAGTTCACCGACGGCTTCTGTGAAGCTCAACACGCCTTCGGGGTCGATAGCCCGTTCTGCCTCGGCCATTTCGCGCGCGTACATTGAGGCGAGTGCGCTGGCGATGGCTTCCTTATTGGGGAAAAACTGGTAAAGAGTAGCTGGAGAGACGCGTGCTTCCGTGGCAATCGCGTTTGTGGTGGTCTGGTGGTAACCCAAACGGTCGAAGACTGCGGCAGCGGCGCGGAGGAGAGTCTGCTGGCGCTGCTCGCCACGCGCATTGCGCTTGCGGTTTGGATCGAAGACGGTCACAGGAGGATTCTCGCAGAAAGGAACCATATAAGTAAAAACTTGCATCGTTCTTAAAATACAAGTATCTACTTGGATAGGAGGTGAACGACATGTTCACAGTGATGGGAATTACGGGCAAAGTTGGCGGGACAGTGGCGGAGAACTTGCTTGCGGCGGGTAAAACGGTGCGGGGCGTTGTGCGCGATTCGGGCAAGGCGAAGGCCTGGGCCGATCGCGGTGTGGAACTGGTGCAATCCGAATATGACGACGCGGCGGGGCTCGCAAAGGCATTCTCGGGGGCAGAGGGAGTGTTCGCGATGATTCCACCCGACTTTGCGCCGGCTCCTGGGCTGCCGGATCAGAAGCGCACGATTGCGGCGATTCGCCAGGCGCTTGAGCAGGTGGCTCCTGGCAAGGCTGTGTTTCTTTCGTCTATTGGTTCGGAGCAACCGAGTGGGCTAGGTCTGATCACGTCAACCCACCTGATGGAAGAGGCGATGCGCACGCTGCCGATTCCTGTGGCGTATCTGCGCGCGGGTAGTTTCATGGAGAACTGGCTGGGAGCGTTGGACCACATCCGTGCGACGGGTGAGATGCCGTTCTTCTATACGCCACTTGATCGCAAATTCCCGCTGGTCGCCACGCGAGACATCGGGCTGGCGGGTGCCAAGGTGTTGCAGGAGACCTGGACGGGAGAGCGCGTGCTGGAGGTAGACGGGCCTGAGGGTGGAACGGATTTGCACGAAACGGCGGCCGCGTTCGGCAGGGGGCTGGGCCGTGAGGTGAAGGCCGTCCAGTTACCAGAGGCCGCCTGGCAGAACGTTTTGGAAGCGATGGGTACGCCAGCTGATCGGACGGGGCTCTATATCGAAATGGTAAAGAGCTTCAACTCGGGCTGGATCCACTTCGGCAATCCGGGAACAGAGAAGTTCCACGGGCCGACGACGGTCGAGGCGTTCGCACAGCAGCTGGTCAAGTAAGGCGAACGGGCGCAGGGACTCTTCGAGCCAGTCAATTCGGCATCTCGGAGGTGGCGCTTCTGAGATGGGACTATGTCTGATGTTTGCTCGGAACCCTTGAGGTATTCAATTCTGGATAGAGGGCTGGCAGATTGTTCAGTTCGTCTTCGGGTGCGCCTTTCAGGTAGACGTCAAAGAACGTATGCACACAGGCGCCGGTGATAGCCAGCCCGCGGCGCTTCTCCAGTGTCCCCAGCACCCCGATTCTTCGAAGAAAATACATCAAAACAGGACTCTTGGTGAACATCTGGTCGCTGAAAGTGAAATGATTCGCCCCGATGATGGTCATTCGCCAGCGTTTCCCTTCGGGAACGTGGTCATAGATCGATTCGATGTTCTTTTCGACGGTTTGGGACTCCGATCCGGACTCCTTGCTGTGGTCGCTCATGAGGAAGAAAAACGGTTGATGGAGACCATCCTGAATCACGTTTCCAAAGGGCATGCCATCAATGTCGATTCCCGCTTTGCAGCGGGTATCGTCATGGCAGAATTGCGCGGCCGTTGCACCGCCAAGAGAGTGCCCAACGATACCCACCTTCTGCAAGTCGAACTTACCCTTGAATCTCGCCAGTCGGGTCATGCGCGTTCAGTTCCCGCAATCGGTCGAGCACAAATTTCACATCCGCGATCCACACGCTCATGACTTGCGTTGCTAGATGCTGTGCCGTTGCGGAGGGCATCGCATCGAAATCGCGCTCCTGCGGGTCGGGTAGCAACGCGGCCATCGGGGAAGGCTGTGATCACGGTGCGATAAGGTGCATCGAAGCTCACGACGATGTACCCATGACTGGCCAGGTCCTCCGCAAGCGATGTGAAATCGGAGCTCAAGGCTCCGCCCCCGGCCCGCAAGATGACGACCGGATACATTGCCTGTTTGCGGGACACATCTGCGTCGCTCCAACTGTGCGTCTGGACACGAGCGAGATCCCGGCTGAGAAGTATGCTGAGGATAAAGCCCTCATGCCGTTCTAACGCACGTCTCCAATACTCGGGAAGATATTCCGATGTTTTTGTGGAGGGCGCCGGTGCGGCTGGGTACCAGATCCAGACGGCAAGATCCTGTTTAGCACCGGCAACCGGTGCGTAGGGATTTACTCGTGCATTATCCGTCCAAACGTAGGTTGCCCGACCAACCTTGCAAGAACCACTGGGCGCCGGCAGCGCTGTCGGCCTGCCGTGGTCGACCCACAGCGCTATGAGCAGGACTGTCAACACCAGCGACAGCCATGAGGGCGAACACGGCAATGACCTTCACCACACACCTTACAATGCCGCTTCACCATTCCTGGGGCTCCAAACTGTCCAGCAACTGAGACCGGTTGTAGAAGTGCAAATCAAGAGAACATTGTTCGAGTACTTCGAAATCGCCAAAGCAGATACGGCAGCACCGCAAGCGAGAGAATGACCAGTGCATGAACCAGGTCCGTCATGCCCGTGCCGATCCAAGGGCCAAAGGACAAAGTCCATGTCGGATATGCCCGAATCCGCGAGGAACCACCGTTCGACTTGCTTGAATCCGTGCCGTGGCTCCCATCCATGCGACGAGAATGAAGCCGGTCAAGGGCCAAACTGCTTTCGCTCTTTGACGGGCCGCTACGATTGCGACGACCCAACCGACGAGGATTGGCGCGCCGCCGTAGAAATATTTGCCGAATTGAAAATAGAGATTTGCGAACCCGTGCTGCGGGGCCCCACCGAAAGGCGAAACGGCTCCCGGCAAAAAAATTTTCCAACCTGCCCACAGAATCAAGCAGGCAACAAAGTAACCCCCGGCAAGAAGAGACACCGGAGCGACACTGAAGATGATCCACGGCGCTCGCACGCAGAACGAATGGAACGCGAACGGATCCGGTGCGCATGGTCCGGCGTGAGTCCTTGGATAGGAAAGATGCGCTCACGAAGTCCCGACCACGACGACGTTTGCCAACGTCCGAAAACCACCATCGCCAGTTTCAAGAAGTTCTTCGAATTCCGCTCCATAACGCTCTCTCCACGACCGCGGATACAAGCGCGTGAGCAGCCTGGCGAGCTTGGATTCATAAGACCTCCAATCGTTTCAATCCGGATTTGGCGAACCGCTCCAGTGTCGTTAGTTTCGCGCGAAGAACACTCAGACCTTCGGCAGTGATGCGATAGGGTTGACGTCTCTTCTCTAGCGGGAGTGGCTCAATCCAGCCCTGCTGTTCCAAGCGGCCGATCGCGCCATAAAGTGTTCCCGGACCAAGCCGCGTTCCGCATAAGCCGCTCAATGTCTTCGATCATCGAGTGCCCATGCTTCGGCCCGCTGGCGAGGCTCGCCAGAACCAGAAGTGGAGGGTCAGAATAATGGCCCAATCTCTTCGGGCGTAGTCTTCTTCGATACTACGTGCTGCGTACTTCGCATGACGTAGTTATCGCACACTTTGCCTACTGCTGCAAGTAGTCAGGAGCTCCTACTTCGGGTATAGGAAGCGGACCCGGCTGCCGGACCCAGGAGATCTCGGAGGCGGCGAGCAGACCCTTAGCGCGAAATCAAAAAAGTCACGAGCTCTCATCCCCATTGCATTAATCGAGAATGGTTCCTTGCGACATCGGCGTTTTCCAGAACTAATCATTGCGATCTCTTCTATGACGCGCCCAATGAGCGCTTTGACCTATTGGCGTCAACTCAGGACACGGATAGCGGTTGCTCCCCTTGCTTACCGAGGGAAGTTAGGCTATTCTCTCTCGGTAACCGTGAGGAGAAGGGATGAGCAAGCCTACCGATCTCGTGCAGGGCACCTTAGATCTCCTGGTTCTGAAGATTCTTGCCCTACAGCCGCTTCACGGCTGGGCCCTCAGCCAGAGACTGAAACAGGTCTCTGGTGACGTGCTGCAGGTGAGCGACGGATCGCTTTATCCTTCCCTCCACAAGCTGGAACAGCAGGGCTGGATCCGGGCAGAGTGGAAGCCGACCGAAAACAACCGCAGGGCGAAGTTTTACTCGCTCACACGGCTGGGTAAACGGCACCTTAAAGACGAAGCAGCGAGCTGGGAGCGTATCTCCGCGGCAATTTCCGGCGTATTGCGGTTGACGGAGGTTTGAAGATGCGGCTCGAGAACTGGTTGTACACAATTCCGCTGCGTCTGCGTTCGCTGCTGGTGCGCAACCGCCAGGATGAGGATCTCGATGAAGAGCTGCGGGACCACATCGAACGACAGACCCATGAGAATCGGTCCCGTGGGATGGACGAAGAGGAAGCACGCCTTGCCGCGCTGAGGACCTTTGGAAACTTTCTCGTGGTTCGCGAACAGACTCACGAAACGTGGGAATGGGCGACGATTGAGCGTCTGTGGCAGGATTTCCGTCGCGCGTTTCGCTCGGCGCGGCGCGCGCCGTTGCTTTCGAGTGTTGCCGTGCTTGCCCTAGCCTTGGGAATTGGGCTGAACACTGGCGTGTTCGCGATTGTGAATGCGATGTTTCTCAGGGTTCCAACGCGTGTTGACCCGGCGAGTTTCGTTCAGATTTGTCCCCGATACACTGGGTGGTTTGCAGGATCTGACGAGAACGCTTCCTTTACGACAGAAGACTTCGATGCCATTCGCAGCCGTTCTCACACGCTGCGTGAGGTGGCGGCATGGCGACAATATTCCGCATTTCTCGAACAGGGAAACAGGTACGTCAGCACAGTGTTGGCAAGCTGCAACTACTTTCACGTTCTCGGAATTGATCATCCGCGGATGGGCCGGTTCTTTGCCTCGGGCGAGTGCAATCGCGGGGCGGGAGCGCAGGTGGCCGTACTGAACGAGCCATTGTGGAAGAACCAGTTTGACGCCGATCCGCAGATCGTAGGCAAGACCATCCAGCTCAATGGCGTACCCGTGACTGTAATCGGTGTTGCACCTTCCGACGCCGCGAATCTGCTGCTTGGCGGGCTCTTTCTTCCCTACACGCTGGCGCCTCAACTCGATCATTCCGGAGATCTACTCGACGGCCCTGACAAGCCCTGGCTTTCCATGAGCGGACGGTTGCGTCCCGGATTCACGCGAGTCGATGCACAGGCCGAATTGACGGCGATCATGAGCCAGCAGGATAGAGCCTACGTGCAGCGGAAAGTTTTTGCTTTCAATCGCAAAACCTTTCTGGTCGTCACCAATGGATCAGAGATTGAAAACCCTGCCATTCATGAACTGGCAGCGCTGATGATGATGCTGATGCTGGGGCCGCTGGCGCTTATTCTCCTGCTCGCGTGCAGCAATGTAGCCACGCTTTTTCTTTCGCGCACCATTGCACGCAGGGGTGAGATCGCAATTCGCCTGGCGCTGGGTGTGAGCCGATCGCGGCTCGCCGGCATGCTGCTGATGGAGAGCCTGCTTACCGTTTGCATTGGTGGAGCTCTCAGCATGGTGCTCGCTTATCGCGTGCCGCTCATGATCTTGAACATAATGACACGGGGTCAAGCTAATTTTGCTGCGCGCCTCGGTCCTGATTGGCGCGTCTTCGGCTATCTGGCGATTCTCATGGCCGCTGCAACCGTATTGTCGTCGCTGGTGCCGATTCACGCTGCCTGGAAAGTCGATCTTCTGACGGCGCTCAAGGGACGTGAGGGCGCCGCTACCGTTCGCTCCCGAACAACCAGCGGCCTCATCGTGACACAAATTGCTCTGGGCTTTGTACTGGTGTGCGCAGCGGTCATTTTCGGCCGAATGCCCAGTGTCATCAGGGGCGTGAATCCCGGATTCGAGATCCATCAGACGCTTACCATACCTCTCCGTGTGGACACGTCTGAAAACAATCGGGCGAAGGCCCGGGTCTTCTATCGGGCACTCGAAACAAAGATCCTTGCGTTGCCCGGTGCACAGTTCGTAGCGTATGCGAGCCTTCAACCATTCAACCCATCTCCTCCGGACGAAATTCGTCTGCCACGTCAGATCAAGGGAACCGGGCGGCCTGCCTCCGTCGACGAAGTGTCGGATAGTTTCTTTTCCTCATTCGGTATCGGCGTGCTGAGAGGACGCCTTTTTCTCTCCACTGATACAACTTCGACGGATGCAGCGCCGGTGGCAGTGGTTTCGCGGGCGTTCGCAGACGAGTTCTGGCCGGGGAGCGATCCAATCGACCAAAAAGTTGTTATGCCCGATGATCGGTACCTGACTATTGTGGGTGTAGTGGCGGATACCCGTTCGGAGCGGTTCGGCCGCCTCGACGGGCCACGTCTCTACACGCTTCGCAGTCCATCCGCCCTGGGCGGAAGCCTCTACGTGCGCTTCGTAGGAAACGCGAAACCTCTAGAGAACGCCATACGAAAGGCAGTTAAGAGCCTGGACCCGGTGCAGACGATTGCGCCACAGACAATCTGGGAGTCACTCGAGGATCAGGCTGAGAGTATGACTACGATGGCGCAAATCATTTTGGTTGTGGCCTCGATCGCATTGTTGATGGCCGTCACGGGTGTCTACTGTGTCCTGTCGTTCGCAGTGAATCAACGGACGCGTGAGTTTGGCATCAAAATGGTGCTGGGCGCGAGTCGAGCGGAGATTTTCCGATTGGTTCTTTTGCGGGCCGTCAAGAGTATCGCGGTTGGATTGATCAGCGGAATTGCGTTGGCCGAACCGGCCATGTTGCTGCTTAACCGATTGCTGGCTAGGTCTCCTTTTCCACTCCACCGGTTTGATTCGGCCGTGTTCGGAATCTCTGCGGTCCTACTTGCGGCGGTCTCACTGATCGCCATGTATATTCCGGCATCTCGCGCGATGCGCACCGACCCGATGCGGACTCTGCGAACGGAATAACGAGAATCGGAAGCCCAAAGAGCATAGATCTCCTGCCTCCCTGTTGAACCCGACGCCGCTCCCGCAGTCAGAACCACATAAATCGAAGCCGGAGTGTCAGCCCCAATCTTTTGTATTCTGAACTCTCGACCGATTCTCACCAGGAGGTTGCATGGCTTCAATCACAGGCTTTGGCGGTACATTTTTGCGAGCGAATGATCCAAAAGATCTGTATCAGTGGTACGAGCGGCATCTCGGCCTGGTGAATTCCGGCGGTTTTCATTTGTTTCCCGCCCCCACACAACGCGCACAAGTCATCTTCAGCCTTTTCAAACAAGACAACGCCTACTTCCCTCCCGCGCAGAAAGCAATGATCAATCTCCAGGTGGACGACCTGGATGCGGTTCTGGACCGCTTGATAGCCGAAGGTGTGACCGTCGATCCTAATCGCGAAAGCTATGACTTCGGAAAGTTTGGCTGGATCACCGATCCGGAAGGAAACCGCGTCGAACTTTGGCAGCCTCTCGGAACTGAGTGAAATCGAGGCCGCCCGGATTGGTCCTCAAAAGCCGGCCAGTTGGGCAGGATCTACGACACTCTGATCGTGCGATCACGACTGGTTAGCCCGCTTCCGGACACGAAGCAGCGAACACCATCTGCTCCTGCTGCTCACCTCTGCCCGTAGGCCGTAAACACGTAATCTTTTGTCTTCACTGCCGTGTGGCACGCGAACCCGCACCTTGCGTCGTTCGCCTGCGGCGGCTTGTCACCCAGGTTGCCAAGCCTGAATTTACCGGACGCTGGCTCGTACTCGAAAGCCCCGTAACCCCATCCGCCGCTATCCGCGAACCTCTTGCTGTCCTTCACCATGAAGTCGACGTCATGCTGGACCCCTGGAACCGTCGGCGCACCGGGTTCGCCGACATCTACTTTCGCGGTCCAATGAACCTTCGCCATCTTGGCGCCATCCGGAAAGGGCTTGCCGTTGCCGGGAATGCCCGCTTTATAGGCGTCGATCATCGCAGAATTCCCGAGGATCGCAGCGACCGCATTTCCGTTATGGCTGATGGCGATCACCGGCCAGCCTTCGTATCCTCTGAACTCGGAGAACGCGAGGCCATTCGGTACTTTGAGGGCGTACTTGTCCTGCGTGGAAGTGGCAGTCTGTGCCTGTGACGGGCCTGCTGTGGATGCGGATGCAGCGTTGAGGTGGGGAAGGTTGTGGATGTAACGTGTAAGCTTCCAGGTGTCGTTATCGGAGATGCTGGACCTCCAGGAGGGCATGCCTGTAAGGCGAACTCCGTGCTGAATGATCCAAAACAGTTCTGCGTCGGTCCAGTGCTGCACGTGTGCCGAGGTCAGGTCCATGGCAGGCGGCGACATGTTGCGCCCGATTTTGGTGTCACCACGCGCCTCCGGACCGTGGCATTCGGCGCAAGAGCCAAGAAACACTTCCTGGCCCTCGCTCACGATATCAGCCGTCTCAGGCAGAGGGTTCTTCATCTTCCCTGCCTCTAACGGAATGGTGACGTCTTTAGCCGCATTGGCCAGGCTGGTTTCTTCCTGAGACGGTTGTTTGCCCGCACAGCCTTGAAGCAAAGCGCCCAGCATTGCACTGACAACGCCAAGCATCAACTTGTGTTTTAGCGACGACCGGCCCACAGATTCCCTCATAGGTACAGGCATGATGTGTTTCTCCTTCTCTAAGAAAGCTTTCTACGCCCGATCTGACGTGCGTCTGGAACGATTTCAATTGTGCTGGAGGGCCAGAGAGTAAAACAATTAGACGATGGTATCGACCGGCACCTCAAACTGCCTCCTACGCTCCGTTGCGCCGCTTTAACTTCATGCAGTTAGGATCAAGTCTCTCCCTTCTGGTTTACCGAGCAGTGCATCTGCCACCTTCTGGAAGGGCCACAGTGAAGACACATCGCGCCAGCGTAGTGCGTAATATGGGGGCGAAGTCGTTCGCCCACCTTGTGCATATGGCATCTAGGCTTAGGATCGCAACCTATCTTACGACGAATGCGGCATGACCACTGTTAAGAAAAGGATTTCTGACGCGACCAACTCGAAATCAATGCCAAACTTCCTTCGTTCTGCAGTCTACTGGCTTCGCCACGCATTAGTACGGATAAGTCGGCCAGTGTTTGCCGATCTGCCTACGCATGATCCTCGGATGTTGCCGACAGGGCAAGTCACTCATTAAGCGATTCAGATCGATAAGCGACTCGGCGAATCGCCCCGAGGTTTATGTCAGATGACTGCGCGCAGGGCAACAGCCACACTCTCACGTGCAGCCCTGACAGCTCCAGCAACCGTCTCACCTGCAGCCATGGTATGTGCGAGCGCCGATCTCCTCCGTTTTCCGGAGTGCTTGATAGCGACTGTTTCAATCCCACCACCGAAAAGCGTGTGCTTCTCTTCCAGCCGATCCAGCGCGAGGTTCAAGCCCTCGACAACGGCCTCGGCCTCATCGGCGACGACGATCAGTTCAATATTGATCTTTTTGTAAAGCATCTGCATATCTCCAGCCACGATCATAATAACTCGTGCAGCGAAATAAGGCCGGTTGAGGCTGCCCCGCATTTCCTGTAGACCTTGTTTGCGTTGGCGAATTCAATACAGCTTTCCTTAATGAAAGCCGCCCGCGCGGATGTTGGTGGCGCTCTGTGGCAGGAAACCAGATCGCCCATCGATTCGGCCCATGTTTTGCCTCACGGCACGCCGGGGCGTAGTGGGACAGCTGGATTATGGCAGGATCACACACCCACGGTTCGGTACGAGGTGCATTCCTATCCAGCCTCCGAGCTGCGACAGCTGTTTGTACCGTAGAGTCCCGCAGAGCCTGCCCTGAGCTTGTCGAATGGGGACGGCCTGATAATAGCCCAGCACGTCCTGGGTAGAGATCCGAGCGACGAAAAGTCCCGTAGGGACGACTGAATCATGGCAGGATCGCGTGCGCCATCAGGAATTTTCTGAATTCCTCTGCCGAGCTAACCCGTACGTGATGTTTGGCCTGGGCATGCATATAAGCCACCGTCTTCTCCTGTTGGGAAATGCTGACCCATATCCCTGCTGCCAGGAAAACCCTCGTGATTGCGAGAAATTCTCGTGGATCCACTTGGAGGAGGCCGATTTCAACAATTGAACAGCCTTGGCGATGGGAACGGTACTCGGCAAAGAAAGCACCAGCAGAACGTGATCCGCTACGCATCCGACCGTAGTCGCCACCATCGCGTTCTCGCGCGCGATCCCGCCCAGGTAAGCATGCAGTCTATCCCGCATCTGTTTCCGGATTGTCGGTTATCGTCCGCTGGTGCTGAACAGCAGGTGAACCAGGCAGGATACGTGACCATGAGGCATGAGAATCAGCCGTCCCTTATGGGACTGGTCTTCCTGGCCCATTGTACCCAGCACTGGTTCGGCGCTGGAACTCGTTCTCGTTCTGTGCAACTTGTGTGCGCCGAACCGTACTGGGCTATTATCAGGTCGTCCCTACGGGACTTGCGCTACAACAGCTGTCAACCAATTCGCAGCTCCAGAAATGTAGAAACGTCAGACCGAGCAACCACCCGCCGCTTGACACTACCCCTTACACTTGTTTACTCTATGCCTGTAGCGAACATACCTATGACTAAATCCTCTGCCCGCGATCTGTTTCCTGGCGCACTTGAGATGATGATCCTCCAGTCGCTTCGCCGCCAGCCGGCGCACGGCTATGCGCTGGTGCAACACATCCAGCAGCAATCGAATAACCTCCTCCAGGTGGAGGAAGGCTCGCTTTATCCGGCGCTCCAGCGGCTGCTCAAGGCAGACCTGGTAAAGGCCAAATGGGGCGTTTCCTCAACCAATCGCCGGGTAAGAACCTACTACATCACGGCTACAGGTCTGGGCCATCTGGAGAAGGAGATTTCCAGCTTCGAACGAATGTTCGAAGGGATCTCTTTAGTCCTTAACCCGGGAAAGTCCACAGCCGTTTAAGAGGAATTTCTGATGAACTGGCTATCTCATATTTTCCGTCGCAAAGAATTCTACGGCGATCTCGCCGAGGAAATGCGTCTTCACCTCGAAGAACGGACGGAGCAGTTGATGGGCGAAGGCATGAGCCGGAAAGAAGCAGAACAAACGGCCCGCCGCGCCTTTGGAAATTCCACCCTGCTCGAAGAGCGCAGCCGTGAGGTGTGGCAGATGCCCTGGCTGGAATCACTGGGGACTGACTTGAAGCTGGTGTTCCGGCGCTTGGGCAAATCGCCCGGCTTCGCGGCGACGGTGCTCCTGACCCTGGCTATCGGGATCGGCGCCAATACGGCAGTCTTCAGCGTGCTCAATAGCGTGCTGTTCAAACCTCTGCCCTATCCGGACGCGGAGCAACTGGTAGCCGTCCATTTGATCGCTCCCGGGGCAGCGGGGCTGGCGGACTTTTCCAGTGGCCTCCGCCTGTCACCGTCGATGTATTTCACCTTCGCCGAGCACAACCGAACGTTTCAATCGTTTGGCGTGTCGGTCGCAGGCGTGGCCAATGTGACCGGTGTGGCCCAGCCCCATGAGGTCCACACAGCGTCGATCACCGACGGCGTGCTGCAAACGCTGGATGTGACGCCCTTGCTTGGCCGGTGGCTGCTGCCCGGCGAGCAGAGTCCTCATGGTCCGAGAGCAGTGATGCTGAGCTACGGCTACTGGCAGCGCCGCTTCGGCGGAGATCCATCCGTGATTGGACGCGGTATTGAAGTCGATTCGCAACCACGACAGATCGTCGGCGTGATGCCGCAGGGGTTCCGCCTGGTGAATGCGGATTTCGATATGCTCGTGCCCCTGGGCTTTGATCGCAACAAACAAACTCTGGCGGGTTTCGGTTTCCAGGGCATCGCCCGGCTGAAGCCGGGAGTCCCCATCGGCCAAGCCAATGCGGACGTGACGCGCATGCTGCCAATCTGGATGGACTCCTGGTCAAACGGCCCGGGCATCGACTCTCACTATTACAAAATCTGGAGAATCACGCCGGCCCTTCGCCCTCTGAAAGAGGAGGTCATTGGCAGTATTGGCAATGTGCTGTGGTTGGTGATGGGCACCATTGGCGTGGTTATGCTGATCGCCTGCACCAATGTGGCGAATCTGTTGCTGGTGAGGGCAGATGCCCGTCAGCAGGAGCTTGCTGTTCGGGCCGCACTGGGCGCCGGACGAGGGCGCATCGCGTGGGAGTTGCTGCTGGAAAGTCTGTGCCTCGGGCTGCTCGGCGGTGTGCTCGGAGTCGGAATCGCCTATGAGGGTCTGCGGCTTCTGGCAGCAATCGGTCCCGCAAATCTGCCCCGCCTGGGGGAAATCTCCCTGGACGTTCGATCCCTCGGATTCACCCTCTTCCTTTCGGTGTTCTCAGGCCTGTTATTCGGATCCATTCCGGCGCTTCGTTATGCTCGGGCGCGAACCAGCGTCGCACTTCGCGGCGCCGGGCGAACCGCGAGCCTGAGCCGGGAACGGCAACGCTCCCGCGATCTGCTGGTTGTGGCCCAGGTGGCCATGGCCCTGGTATTGCTGGTCAGCGCCATGTTGATGATTCGCACGTTCGGGGCACTGCGCCATGTCGAGCCGGGGTTCTCCCAGCCAGAACATGTACAGACGATGCGCACTTCCATACCCGCTTCTCTGGTTGCCGACCCGCAAAATGTCACGCGGATTCAAAACAGCATTGCCGACAAGCTGGCCGCAATTCCGGGCGTCACATCGGTGGGTTTCGCGAGCTCTGCCCCGATGGAACGAATCGAATTCCTTTGGAACTCGATTCATTTCGAGGGAAAGAGCATGGGTGAGACGACTCCCCTGCGGCTGTTCAAGTATGTGTCTCCCGATTATTTCCGGACGACCGGCACCAGGCTCATTGCCGGACGCGAGCTCACATGGACGGAAGTTTACGGGCAAAGGCCAGTGGCGATCATTTCTGAGAATCTTGCCCGCGGATCGTTTGGCACCCCTTCTGCCGCCTTGGGTAAGCGACTCCGGGAATTTCCAGATATGCAGTGGCATGAGGTGGTGGGGGTTGTCGAGGACGTCCGAGAGAACGGCGTTCAGGACAAAGCACCCCCCATGGTGTATTGGCCGTCCATGGCGTACGGAATCTACGGACCCCATACGTTTGATGCACAACGCACGGTGACGTTCGTCCTCCGCAGTGATCGCGCCGGAACGGAGGGCTTGCTCAGCGAGATGCGGCAAGCGGTCTGGTCGGTGAATGCGAGCCTGCCGCTGGCCTCGGAGCGGACCCTGCAGGAGATTTACAGTCAATCGTTGGCGCGTACTTCGTTCACGCTGGTGATGCTTGGTATCGCGGGGACCATGGCCTTTGTGCTGGGCGTCATCGGCATCTACGGCGTGATCTCGTACGCGGTGTTGCAACGCACACGCGAAATTGGCATCCGGTTGGCGCTTGGGGAACAAACAGGAAGACTAAGGTGGATGTTCGTCCGGTCCGCGTTGCTGCTGACGGCAAGCGGGATAGGCATTGGTCTGGCCGCGGCAGCCGGATTGATGCAGCTGATGAAATCGCTGTTGTTTGGTGTCAGTCCGCTGGACCCTTTTACCTACGTCTCGGTACTGATTACTTTGACAGCGGCCGCGGTACTCGCCAGTTATCTCCCGGCGCGCCGTGCCGCGGCTGTCAATCCCGTGGAAGCTCTCAGGGCTGAGTGATTGGGTAGAGCTGCAATCGCGTGCGCCGGCAAACTTGAGCAGCCCAAACCGGATTCGACCAGCCGTTTGATCGCTTTGGTGTCTTGGTAGTGTCGTTCCAGAACAGGTTCAGAAACCACCAATAGAGTGTCTCCTGTGGAGATCGCAAGGGGCGCCATGCTATCTTCTTTGCAGTATCCAAAGGAGCGATGGTGGCCGCTGAAAAATCCGAGGTCCTGCAAGGCACGCTTGATCTGATGATCCTGAAAACTTTGCACGCCCTCGGTCCGCAACATGGATTTGGAATCGCGCGGCGTATCGAGCAGGTCAGCGAACAGGTGTTGAAGCTGAACGAGGGCACGGTATACACCTCTCTGTTGCGGCTTCAGCAGCAAGGCTGGATCAATTCCGAGTGGGGCGTGTCGGAGAACAACCGGAAGGCTAAGTTCTACTCAATAACCAGGCGTGGACTCAAACAGCTAGCAATTGAAACAGAGAACTGGCAGAGGATTTCAGGCATTATTGGCAGAGTCCTGCGTTTGCAGGAACAGAAATAGCCATGACGACATCCTTGATTCTTCGGTTCATGTCCAGACTCCGCGGGCTCTTCGGCCAAGGACAAGCGAATCGAGAGTTCGGTGACGAAGTGGAGACGCACATTGAACTCCTCACGGAGCGGCTTATGCGCCGAGGCATGGGCCGAAAGGATGCGGCTTGTGCCGCTCGCCGCCAGTTTGGCAATGCTGCCCTGCTCGAACAGCGCCAAAGAGAGACACGAACATTTCTATGGATTACAACGGTCTTCCAGGATATCCGCTACGGTCTCCGCATGCTCGCCAAGAGTCCCGGCGTCACGGCAATCGCGATTGGGTCGCTGGCACTGGGTATCGGCGCCAACACGGCAATTTTTACTCTGGCCAAGGCTGCCCTGTTCGACGCGCTTTTAGTTCCTCAACCCGGACAACTGCGGCTCCTCGCTTATGCACAGGACGACCGGTCTGTCATTCAGCACGACTGGGGGAATTTTTATACGGACGCACGGGGCCGCACCGTGATCGCTTCATTTTCGTATCCCGCGTATCAGGACCTGCGGCGCCGCGATCACAGCTTAGGCGATCTTTTTGCGTTCGTCGATCTTAGCCAATTCGAGCATCTTGCAGCAACCATCGATGGCCACTCAGAAGTGGTCACTGCGGAACTTGTTTCCGGCAATTTCTTTCAGGGCATGGGCGTGGGAACCGCCATCGGCAGACCGATTGAGCCTGGGGACGACGCCGTCCCGGGCTCGGGCGCTGTTGCTGTCATCAGTGATTCGTTCTGGCAAAGGCGATTTGACCGCTCGCCATCCGTGATCGGCAAAACGATCGACGTCAATCTGACTCCGGTCACGATCATCGGCGTTGCCTCTCACGGCTTTTCAGGGGCGTCGCATGTGCAGACTCCGGAGGATATGTTCTTCCCGCTTAGTTTGCAGCCGGTGATTTTTCCCAAACCCACAGGTTCACTTCTGTCTGATGCGGACACGTGGTGGATCCAGATCATGGGACGCCTCAAGGGAAACACATCTGACAAACAGGCGCTTGCTTCGTTGACGGTGAGTCTCAATCAGGCAATCAGGTCCACGATGACTGTTCCCGCCGACCGATCTGTGCCACCGTTGTTACTGTTACCGGGCGGGCGTGGATGGAATTACGCTGCCCAGGAACTTGAACACCCTATGCCGTTTCTTCTCGGGCTCGCCGGTCTCGTGCTTTTGTTGGCCTGCGTAAATGTGGCGAACCTTTTGCTGGGCCGCTTTTCGTCTCGTAACCGGGAGATAAGCGTGCGTCTCGCGCTGGGCGCGGGAAATATGCGGGTGGTGCGCCAGATGCTCACGGAGAGTGTGCTTCTTTCCATGATGGGCGGAGCCGCTGGGCTGTTGGTCGGCTACCTGGCCCGCAGCATTCTTCCTCATCTGTTGTCGCCATCGTGGGCGCCCTCTGCGTTGAGCACTCGTTTCGACTGGCTCGTTTTCGTGTTTACGTTCGCTGTTTCTGTGCTCACTGGCCTTGGCTTCGGAGTCGGGCCCGCCTGGCAGGCTATGCGGATCAGCGTGAATGCCGGGCTCAAGGACGGTAACGCGACAATGACTCGCCGTCGCGGGGGACTTACCGGCAAGACGCTGGTGACTCTACAGATCTCCCTGTGCATGCTGTTGCTGGTGAGTGCCGGACTTTTCGTCCGGACGCTAGTAAATCTGAACACGCTTGATCCGGGATTCAACAAGAGGGGCTTGTTGCTGTTCGCGATCGAGCCCCCAGTACAGCGTTACCCTGCCCCGAAGAACGTAGACGTGCTTCATCGCATCGAGGATAGGCTTGCATCGCTTCCAGGAGTCGAGTCGGTCACTCTGTCCCGGGAAGCCTTACTGGCGCAAAGCGGATCAAACAGTGATTTCGTGCTTGAGGGCCGGCCGAAGATCACAGGACGCAACAAGCACGTTCCATACAACTCGGTCGGTCAGAGCTTCTTTGCCACAATGGGCATACCCATCCTTTACGGCCGCTCCTTTGATCTCCGCGATACTCCGAGTTCACTCGGAGTTGCAGTCATCAACCGGGCACTGGCACAGAAAGAGTTCGGCGGCACGAACCCGATTGGCGCGTCCTTTCAGATGAAAGAAGGAGGAGAACAGTTTGAGATCGTCGGAGTTTGCGCAGACGCAAAGTATGCGTGGATCCGCGCTGACGATTCTCCCGCCTTTTACGTCCTCTACACACAGCAGAAGGACCTGCAGGGCAGCATGACATTTGAAGTGCGCACGAAAGGCGAACCGAGCGCTTTTGTTGACGCGGTTCGCAGTGCAGTCGAATCAGTAGACAAGGACCTTCCGCTGATTGAAGTGCGCACGCAGGAAGAACAAATCGATGCAGCCCTTGCGCCGGAACGAAGTTTTGCCACTGTGACCAGTGGCTTTGGCGTTCTTGCGCTTGTGCTTGCCTGCATAGGAGTCTATGGTGTGACGGCTGCAGGAGTATCGCGCCGAGTCAACGAGATTGGCATTCGCATGGCGCTGGGCGCACGAACCGACCAAGTGCGCCGGATGGTTCTTGGCGAAGCGATAGGCATGGCTCTTATTGGCATCGGTGGTGGCCTTTGCGCTGCGCTGCTTCTTACCCGGTTGCTGAGTTCATTTCTCTTTGAGCTCAAGCCCACCGATTCCCTCACCCTCGCAAGTGCTGGGGCGCTGTTGTTGCTGGTCGCAATCCTCGCCAGTTGGGGACCTGCGTACAGAGCATCCCGCATTCAACCGGTGAAGGCGTTGCGACACGAATAATGGGAACTGATTGCGATCTAGAAGCCGACACCGAAGTGCATGGCGAAGGTGACGGGGCTGGTGGCGGGTCCTCCGGTGGGCCGATCGAAACGGACCGGCAGATCGGCTTCGAGGAAGTAGGCCTTCAGCAGGCCGGGCTTCTCGATGGGCCAGCTTTTGTTTACCAGGGGAGTGAATCCGTAGGTGCTGGAGTTGACCACGAAAGCTGCGCGCGCCCCCACTGCGAACCCATGGCCCACGGCTTCGACGAAGCCCGGATGGACGGTTAGGGATACGTTGCGCGGTGATTTCTGAATCGACGGGACGAATTCCATGTCAAAGGCCAGCCTGCCTGGTCCCTTGAGCGTGATTCCGGTTGGAAAGCCGATGGAGAATCCGTCCGCGATGGTAGTGGTGGACACCGTCGGAGTGGGTGACGAGGGGAAGGACGAATCCGATGTGACCCGCGACGCGGGTCTGTCCCACAGCCGACGGGGCGAGTGTTCCGAATAATGCGGTAAAGAGTAGGGCGAGAGTGAAGTAAAGCTTCATCAAGAGTCTCCCTGCCTGCGGAGGTGCGATGCTTGTAGACCCTATCGGCGGGAGGAATGGGACCCATAGGCGAAGACAATTTTTTTGGGATCCATCCTCTAACGAAGCATCGCGGTCCGGCGTCAGTGGACCGAAACCGCCGCGGCCTTTTCGGTCCATTGGCAGACGGTCTCGACCTCCGCTCCAGTCAAGTGAGTATGCGGATGTATCCTCCGGTACCGGCTGAGAGGCATGGCATCCGATCGCAATTCCTCGCAGATGCCGTTCAGGGCGGCCGCCTCTTCCCCTTTGCCCCTGGCGACGATGGCGCTCCAATCGGAGAGGTTCATGTATGAGCGAGCATGTTTCACGTCGCCGGCGAGAACACCGGACACCAGCGGCAGCCGGCTGTACCACGGCCAGCGGGTCTCGTAGGAATGGCAGTCCTTGCAGGAGCGAGACAGAATCTTCTCTACTTCGACGGGCACGGCAAGGTGGGCCTCGATGGGGCGACCGGCGATCACAGGAGGATTGTGCGCGAAGGGCATGGCAGGGCCCATGGAAAAGCCAACGATGGTCACGAGGGCTAATCCGACCACGGCAGCGGACAGTTTCGGGATCGTCACTGGAGCTCCGCTTGATAAAGGGATGAGGTCTCTGCGACCGGGGTCGCCGACTACTTCACGTGAACCAACAACTTCATCCTGGGATGAATGGAACAATCGACCTCGGCGTCGCCCGCTTTGTTAAAGGGAATCGTCGATGAGGCGCCGGGAGCCTGGCGGTGGAGATCGAATTCCATCCCGGGAGTGGTGGAGAAGACATTGTGGGTCACTTCATCGTCATTCTTGAAACTGATTGTGTCCCCTGTCTTGATGGTGATTTCGGTTTGAGAGAAGTGGCGGTCTTGTTGAGAGATCTCATGGTTCGCCGCCAGCAGTGGGATCGCGCTCAGAGCGACAAGCGCGATCGTAGAGAGAGTACCGACAATGATTCGATTGACCATTGGTGAACCTCTTTATCTGGGAAAGATGGGGAATTCGACCGGCTTGTCGACGCTGGTTAACGTACTCAGGAAGGCAAGCAAGTCTGTTTTCTCTTGCGCGGTGAGGTGCAACGGAATCATCTCCGGCGACAGGCTCTTTCTGCGGGCGTCGCCACCCCGGTCGTAAAAGTCGATGACTTCTCCCAGGGTTTGTTCATTACCTTCGTGCATGTAAGGAGCACGACGATCGACATTGCGAAGGGTGGGAGTTTTGAAGGCGAACTGCATGCCTTCCAGCGGCAAGCGCTCGCCGCGCCCGCGATCGCTGTCGACCAATCCAACGTCGTGGAATCCATTGTCGGTGAAGTTCCACTCAGAATGACATTGCGCGCAGCCGGCCTTGCCGTTGAATAGATCGAAGCCTAGCTTGGCGTCCTCGCCGATGGCGCTTTCGTCCCCCGAGATCCACTTGTCGAAGGGCGCCTGGCCGGATACGACGGTGCGCTCAAAGGTGGCGATAGCACGCGCGACGGTCTTTTCGCTGATGGGATCACCGGGGTACGCCTTGGCGAAGAGAGTTTTGTACTCCGGGATTGTCTGGAGGACTTGAACCATGGTATCGAGGGGCATGTTCATCTCCCGTTGTGAGGCAATCGGGCCCAGCGCTTGCAGCTCAAGGCTGTCGGCCCGTCCATCCCAGAAGAGGAGATCGGACCAGCCTGCGTTGAGAATGGTGGGCGATCGGCGGCCGAGTTGTTTCATACCGGTGCCGACGCCCTTGGCAAGTCCGTCGCCCCAGGAGAAACCAGGATTGTGACAATTTGCGCAAGCGATGGAGCCCGACTGAGAGAGGCGCGGGTCAAAAAAGAGGGTCTTACCCAGCAGTTCACGGTCTTTGGAATAGAGGTTGTCGGCTGGAAAGGGTGGGTTTGGGGGCCGTACGTATTTCAGTCTCCATTTGGCGCGGGTTAGAGTTCTTGTGGATTGGGCAGTATTGGTGGCGGCTTTTGCGCGGTCCAAAGACAGAAACCCGGGAACAGATCCGATCATGCCTAGGACGAGCATCAGGAATAATGCGCGGGTGGGTGTCTTCATTCGGGCAAAACTCCATTTCTTCGCGGCCGTCGCATCCATTCAGCGAAACGTGTCGCCCCTGAAGATGATTCCGTCGACCGGGCAGTCGGAATCGGCCGCGCGGGTTGTGCGGCGACTATTGCCTGAAGAACCTATCGGCACGAAACTACAAACAATCAAAGACCGGGGACTATCCCACGCGCGAATCAAGGAGTCCGGCAAGGTGCCGATAGGAAATCTCAGGAACACGTTACCCGGCGTAGCGCCTTGCACCAGCCTATTGCGTGAGAAAGGCAGAGGGTATCAGGGTGAAGAACGATGGCAAGGTTACGCGATTTACGTATGACTACCAAACTCGTGGCCGCATTTGGGGTGTTGGTGACCATTACGGGGATTGTGAGCTACCAGGGCCTGACACAAATGGCGCTGCTGAATGCGGGCGCCCAATCACTTTTCAGTCACGACCTCTCAGCTATCTCCGCTATCAAGGAAGCTGCCATTTTTCAGGTGAAATGCACCCGGGTTTTGCGCGATGCGGTGCTGGCGATAGGGGACAAGGAGGCCCTGGAGGACGAGAAGGAAACATTGGGTGAACTCGAAACTTCTGTAAAAGATTCGTTGGATACGGCTGACAAAGCGTTTGCTGACGCGCAAAGCAGGCAGAAGGTGACGGAAGTGCGGGAGAAGCTGCCCCTGTTCCAGGATGAGGCAGGGAAGGTGTTTCAGGCCCTTGCCAAGGGCGACCAGGAAGGAGCGAAGGCAGAACTGAAGGAGGCCAACTCGCTGGCGAACAGCATTAACCTGAAGATTGCGGAGATATGCCGTTTGCGGGAAGACGCCGCAAGGAAATCGCGGCTGAAAGGCGAAGCGAGTTACAAGGTGGCGCGTTTCATGGTGCTGTCGCTCGCAATTGGCGCAGCGGGGTTGGGGATTTTTTTTAGCCTGTTCATGACCCGGCTGATCTCTCGCCCACTCGGCCGGATGATGGAGCTGCTGCTGAGAGCCGCACAAGGGGACCTCACCGGGCAACTGGCAATCGAGAGCAATGATGAGCTGGGACAAATGGCGAGCGCCTTGAACCGGTCGTGGGAATCGACGCGATCTGCGTTGTCGAGGGTCAGCGAGACGACCCGCCAACTGATGTTGATTTCGCAGGAATTGATTGTTGCGTCGCAAGCGCTGGAGCGCGGTTCGCAGCAACAGGCGGCCGGCCTGGAGGAGACTTCGGCAAGCCTGGAGGAGATTACCGCATCGGCGAAGAACAATGCCGACCACGCATCGCAGGCCAATCACCTGGCGCGCGATTCGTGCGAAGCGGCGGTGAGCGGCGGAGGGGTGGTTGCAACAGCCATGACCGCGATGAACGAGATCATTGCCTCCTCGTCGAAGATCGCGGCAATCGTTTCCGCCATCGATCAGATTGCGTTCCAGACCAACCTTCTGGGAGTGAATGCGGCGATCGAGGCCGCGCGCGCGGGTGAGGAAGGTCGCGGCTTTGCGGTGGTCGCGTTCGAGATCCGCAACCTGGCGTTGAGTAGCGCCTCCTCTGCCAGGGAGATCAAGGATCTGATCGAAGACTCGGTTCGCAAAGTCAAGAGAGGGTCTGAGCTAGTGAATTGCTCGGGCGAGACCTTGCAGGGTCTGGTCGCATCGGTACGGCACGTCACACAATTCGTCAGCGAAATCGCGACTGCTTCGCAGGAACAGAGTACGGGAGTCGAGCAGGTTACTGCAGCGGTGACGCAGATGGACCGGGTCACCTGCAACAACTCCGCGGAGGCTACCAGGCTGACTTCCACAGCTCAGTCATTGGCCAGCCAAGCGGAACAACTGCAGGAGATGGTTGCTTGTTTCCGGTTGACGGACGAGGCCCCCGAAGATGAGGGATTTCCCGGAGACGAACGCCGCGGTGGCCAGCCTTCTCATTCCATGAAGAAGATGGCTCTGGTAGAGAGTTTTTGAGAAATGTTGCATGGCCAGGGTTACGGGTACAAATAGTGGGTTCGGCCGAAGCCTTTCCTTGGCCCAGAGATTTTCCGGGGCGCTCACGATAGCCGATCGTGCAATCGAACGGATGGCAAGAGAGGAAGCGGCGACGCGACGACTTCGGTACTCACGTGGAGAGTTACGGATAGTAACATTTCTGCAAAATGGTGTGGCGTTACTTGTATCACTCAGCTACATTCAGTGAAGCGAATTCGAGAGCCCAATCAGACGATGGGCGCCTCGGTTCACTTAAGAGGGCGCGGAACCCAAAAAGAAAAGGGAAGGGTCTGCAAAGCCTTATTTGGTGGTTCAATTCCATCCCGCGCCTCCATCTCCCTTTAGTCATCCCGCGAAGCCCTAACCCTCATGTATTCGCCCTGCCCGGATCTTTCGATCTGATGATCTTCTTGCGCATAAAGACAGTAGCCTGCGGGTTGTCGTTATATCGTTCGCACCGCTCATATCCCCGTCTTTCATAGAGCGCTATCGCCGTTTTCAAATCGTCGTAACTGTCCAGGTAGATCCATTCGAGGCCTTCCTTGCGGGCGTGCATTTCCTGTGCGTCCAGCAGCTTGTTCGCAATGCCACGCCCGCGCGCCCACGGTTTCACGTAGAGGCGCTTGCACTCGCTACTTTTCGGCATGAATTCCAAACGACGTAAGACGACGCAACCGGCGACCTCTTTCCCGAGATAGGCGAGCCACACGCCCGATGCCGGAGCGTCAATGATCGCCTGGATGCTTCCCGGCTTGTCGCGGACCAGGACGTTGACGGTTTCGTAGTACTCCTGCAGGATGGCCTGCGCAGCTTGAGTTTCTGTCGTCAACTGCACAATCCGGATGGGCTGTGCGCGGCTAAGAATTTGTCGAACCTGCGACAGAGACGATACGACTGTCTCGCGATCCGATTCGCTCAGACTGTCGAGGACACCGTGAATCTGCAACGCTGACTGATGGTTCAGTTGGTCGAGCTTGCTTTGTCCCAAGGAGGAAAGGCTAAGCAACTTCTCTCGGCCGTCGGCCGGCGAGGTTTCGTGTCTCACCAGTTTGCGACGCATCATCATGGCCAGAAGACGGCTCAGATATCCGGGATCGAGGTCGAGGGTGTTGTGCAGCGCCGATGCCGTGATATTGGGTGCGGCCCCGATTTCATAAAGCACGCGAGCTTCTGTAAGGGAGAACTCACCGTCGAGATGCCGCTTTCGTAATAAGCCCAATCGCGCCGTATAGAAGCGGTTGAACTCGCGCACAGCAGCGATATGTTCAGGGGGGCTCCCGGTGGCCATGGCTACAACGATATTGGAGATAGTTGCCAAAAGCAACTATCGGCTCTTACGCAGCCCCCGGGCACCAAACCAGGTTTTTTGTGCCCGGTGCTCTTGACAGATCCATACCGAGCGTCGCCCTCGACCCAACCAGCTATCCTGGCTACGCTGAGTAGAATCCTAGGGTCAGGGAGTTTTTTATGTCCGGAACGGCTGAACTATTTCCGGAACTGGGGCGCAAACAAGGGCCGTTGACACCGGAGGGATTTCGCTACCAGGAGGATGTGATCACCGCGGCTGAGGAGGCAGTGCTGGTTGCTGCTTTGCAGAAGCTCGATCTCAAGCCATTCGAGTTCCACGGTCACGTCGCCAATCGACGAGTGATCAGTTTCGGGCTAAGGTACGATTACAGGCGGCGTACTGTGGAAGCGGCGAGCGAGTTTCCTTCGTTTCTGAATGAACTGCGGGTGAGGGCAGCAGAGTTCGCCGGCCGCGATGTGGATGAATTTCGGCAAGCCGGAGTGAATGAGTACGGGCCGGGAGCCGGTATCGGCTGGCACAAAGATAAAGCTCAATTCGGAATCGTCATCGGGGTATCGTTACTGGCGCCGGCGACGATGCGGTTTCGTCGGACTCAGGGTCGCGGTTGGGCACGAGTGTCTCAGACCGTTGCACCTCGCTCTATTTATCTCCTGTCGGGAGAGGCTCGAACGGAGTGGGAGCATAGCATTCCGCCGCTCGATGCACTGCGATATTCGATTACTTTTCGTACTGTTTCAGACGATGCTATGTTTTCCAGCGGTGAGGTCGGCAAGTAGCCCGACGAATTCGAGCGTGCGGGAAGCGCGCCGGGAAGCAGGGGTAGGGCAAGACAATGGGAATGAATCGAAGAGCATTTGTTACATCCATGATTGCGGTTGCGGCGGGACGCATGGTGAAGGCGCAGCTGCCACCTGAGACGGCAAACCTTTGGGGCGCGCCGGTGATCGACTGTCACTTTCATCCCCGGCCCACGCTGGAGGCGAACCTGGCTCACTTGAACGGATCGGGTTGCCAGTCGGCGTATATGCTGGCGCGGCTTACCGCAGCGGACGACGCCAAGCGCTTTATGGCGCAGGAGCCCACCCGTTTTGCGGGGTACTCCGTGAGCACGAATGTTTCAGCACCCGATGCGGTTAAGTTGCTCACCGAGGCGGTCAAGGCGGGCGCGCACGGATTCGGCGAGGTGAAATTTCATGTGGAAGCCGATGGGCCGGAGATGCGGCGGCTCTATGCGGCAGCAGCCGAGCTCGATGTGCCGGTGACCATTCACTTTCAGGAAGTGCCGCACACACCGACCGAAGGCGTATTCAACACCGGGTTCAAACGGTTCGACACGATTCTGAAGCAGTTTCCCAAGACCACATTTGTGGGGCATTGCGACGCATTCTGGGCCAATGTCAGCGCGGACTATGCCAACGACAAGGACTACCCGAGAACGCCCATCGTGCGCGGCGGCATCACGGACAAATGGCTCTCCGATTATCCGAATCTCTTCGCTGATTTGTCAGCGAACTCCGGCAACAACGCGCTCACCCGCGATCCATCCTTCACTGCCGATTTCCTCAAGCGGCACAAAGACAAGTTGTTCTTTGGCAGCGACTGTTCGTGCAGTGATGGGCATGGGGCTGGGATCTCGCAGGGAGGCAATCCGGGCGCGGCGAGACTTGCGGGCAAATGCGTGGCCCGCGAGACGCTGACGGTTTTGAAGGCGAATACGACGCCAAGACTTTTTCGTGCCCTGGTTTGGGAAAACGGGCACCGGGTCTACAAACTGAAGATGACGACGGCGTAGTGTAGCCGGGCATCGCCCAGTTCCCTTCCAGGGTTGGAATATTCCTTCCGCTCGCGAAGCGGTAGCGATGCGTAGTGTTCTAATCTTCCGGACAGATTTCCTGTGACACTCGGAGAAGGCGTAGCGGTAGCCATGGCCCCCTGGGGCCGCGAATTGTGTTCGGATCTGACGCAATCCGGGGATGTGGGGGAATCGCTTGAGTCACCTGCAAGTAATTGCGATCCGAAACACGCGGACGTAGCATGAATCGAGATCGGTTTAACGATTTATGCCGATGTTGAATTGAGACCAACGCAGTGACCAATCACACACAACAAACCCGACCTGGAACTCCTTCGCTGTCCGCCAGCGGGGAACCGATGCTGTCGTCTGCAAGCATGGCGGCAATCCATGAACCGAGTTCTTCCAACCATTACCCCGCACCGGCAAACGGCGGTGATCCGGCTACGATTGGCAAGAGTCTGCAGATCAAGGGCGAAGTGATCGGCTCCGAATCGTTGTACATCGACGGAAATATCGAGGGCACGATCAACTTACCTGATTGCCGGGTGACCGTTAGCCGGGATGCACTGGTGTCGGCGAATATCACTGCTCGTGAAGTGGTGGTCCTGGGCAAGGTGAGCGGTAATGTCTATGCCAGCGACCGTGTAGACATCCGCAGCGAAGGTTCGCTGACCGGGGACGTGACTACAGGGCGCATCACGATCGGCGAAGGAGCCTACTTCAAAGGCGGGATCGACATTCGCAAGTCGAGCCAGGGAAAGAATAAAGTGGTCATTGCCGGTCATCCCGGTGATCACACGCAGACGGCTGCCACGTCGGTTGAGGAAAAGTCGAGTGCGTTAAAGGCTTCGTAGGTATCCCGTTGCCATGGTAGTTGACCACCGCGGCAACGGAAACTGCGACTAAAATCCTCAACGCCGGTGGCGAATAAGCCGGGGTGTTGGAGTTCGCGCGTTTCCTGAATGTCCGATAATGCGCTTCACCGGCGCAGCGAAATAGAACAACCCGCTTTGCAGACACCGCATCTAACCGGTCGTCGCCGTACATCCAACTCCACCAGAATTTCTGGGCCAATTATTTCCCGGGCCACACATCCTCACTATCCGTGAGCGGATGCGGGGACAACTTCTATTCAATCCAGGGAGGGGAAGTCACATGAAGCCAAACCTTTTCAGCCTGCTACCCGGTAGAAATGCCAGGGGTTCGGGGGGCGAAGATCCTTCCCTGTCGCGCTCCTGCTCGCGGCGTTCTCTGACCACGATTGCAGTTGTGAGCCATCGTGGCCAGTAGTTTTGTGTCGCGCGCCCGTGCACAGGCCACAACAGGGGACGTGGTCGGCACTGTGGTGGATTCGACGGGATCGGCGATACCGGGTGCGACGGTGGAGCTGACTAACGTGGACACCCATGAGAAGCGAACGTTGGTCACGGGCGATGCCGGCCAGTACACCTTTACCTTGCTGAAACCAAATCGCTACTCCATTGCGATTAGCCGCACCGGCTTTAAAAAGTCAACCACCAACACATTCAGCCTTGCGGCCGGCGACCGTGCTCGCGAGGATTCCACGCTACAGGTTGGCGGGGAGGATCAGACGGTACAGGTAGAAGCGCAAGCGCCTGTGTTGCAATCTGACAGCTCGGTGCTGGCGGCCACGATCACGAATAAGGCTACCCAGGATCTTCCACTGAATGGCCGCAACTATATCAACCTGGTGCAGGTCGTCCCCGGTGGAACGGAGGGTTTAAACAACGGGTTGGCCAGCGGGAATCGTCCTGATGATCGCCGCCAGACATCCTCTGTTTCGATCAATGGACAGGCTGACGTGATCAACAACCAGTTGATCGACGGCATGGACAATAACGAACGAGTGATCGGCTCGATCGGCGTTCGGCCCTTCGGTGGAATCTATCCAGGAAGTCAACGTACAGACGAACACGTTCACGGCTGAGGTCGGGCGGTCGGCCGGCGCAATCATCAACGTGCTCACAAAATCGGGTGCGAACGAATTCCATGGTTCAGCTTATGAGTTCTTCCGCAACACCGTACTCGATGCGAACCCGTACAAGTTTGGCGCCAAGATTCCCAAGCCGAAGTGGAATCAGAATCAGTTTGGTGGCAGTCTGGGTGGTCCTATTCAGCGGGATAAGACGTTCTTCTTCGGTGACTACGAGGGCTTTCGCCTGATCAAGGGACAGAATCCGACGCAGACCACGGTGCCGACGGCGTTCGAACGAGCGAATCCTGGAAACTTCACCGACAACCCGTCCATCAATCGTGTCGTGGACCCTACTACCTTCGATAAGGCCGGGTTGCAGTACTTCAACTTGTTCCCGCTACCAACCAGCACCGGCGTCACCAACAACTACACGGTCGCGCCATCCTATGCGCAGAACGCCACCACGGCGGACGGCCGCGTCGACCACAACTTTCGTGATGGCGACCTCTTCTTTGTTCGGTATACCTATAACGCGGTCAGCACGACCATCGGAGGTCTCTTCCCGACGGTCTCGGTGGCCGGGCTTTCGGTATCTCCGGGAGGAAACCTTGGCAGCTATCCTGGTCCGGCCTTCAGCAATGCTCATCAGGCGCAGTTGAACTACGTCCACACCTTCACCCCGAATACGCTGCTGGAACTGAAGGCTGGCTACACCCTGTTGCATACCGCCCAGGATCCACCCGGTTTTGGCCAGGCGGTCAACACAGCGTTTGGTCAACCGAATATCAACATCAACAGCCGCACCGACGAACTGGCGCCGATCACGATCAGCCTGGGGGGAACGACGCTCGGATTCCATCCGCCGATTATCTATCTCGAGAATACGTGGCAGTATGTGGGAACGCTGAACTGGAATCATGGCAGACACAACTTCAAGTTCGGTGCGTGGGGTCATTCGCAGACAGGACACCTCTACGCAGACGGACTCGGCCGCCGGCACATGGACCATCCCAACGTTCGCCGATCTTCTCACCGGGACATTTACCAGCGTATCGCGCAATGCGATTCTCATCACGCCCCACAATCGAAGCTATGAGCCGCATGCGTTCATCCAGGACGACTGGCGTGCCGCTTCCAGGCTGACGCTTAACCTGGGCATCCGCTGGGACTACTATCAACCCTATACGCGAGATCAACAACTATCTCTCGAACTTTGATACCGATGTGGGAACGATCGTGGTTGCCGGTACGCCAGGCGTGGATAAGTATGGCAACGTGCGTCCGGAATACACCAATATTGCGCCGCGGGTCGGCTTTGCCTATACGGTGCTGCCAAAGACTGTGGTGCGCGGGGGCTTTGGCATGAGCTACGCGCCCGAAAACCTGACGTCGGGATCCGCGCTGGTGAACCAGCCGTTCACCGGTTCCTATGGTCCCTGTGCGACGGTGCCGGGCGTGGGCACGTCTACGGGATGCAGCAATACCTACTCCCACCTGGCAAACGGGCTGCCACTGCCAACCCCCCGGAGCGCCACCAACCCCTCGGGTTCTGTGAGTGCGGCGTTGGATCCGCACTTCAAGTCAACCTACCTGGAGCAGTTCAATGTAGCAGTGGAGCGTGAATTCGGGGCTACGGTGGTGAGCCTTACCTATGTTGGCGAGCTGGGCCGCAGAATGGCCTACTATTTGCCGGATGCAAACACGTTCCCCGCCAACACGGGCGTTGCGGGCGGTTCGGGTTTGCGCACGTACGCCGGCACTGCCCCCAACGTCACCACCATTCCACAGTTCACCTCGCGCGGCAATGGATCGTACAACGGACTGCAGTTTGTTGCCAAACGACGACTGACGAACGGCCTGGATCTCTCCTTCAACTACACCTATGCGCATGGGTTGGATGACTCTGAGGCGATCAGCAACGATGGCGGTGACGGCTTTGGGTCGGTTCCATCGCAGGTACCGACGGTGGAGTACGGCAACTCAAACCTGGATGTTCGTCATCGCTTCACAGGGACGTTCAACTATGCGTTACCTTTCGGCAATAGTCTAACGGGGGCTAAAGGGATCCTTGCAAGGGGCTGGCAAGCCAACGGTCTCGTCTCGTGGAACACGGGATTTCCGTTCTCGGAAACGAACCTCAATAATGTCGGCGGAACGCGACCCGGCACGACCAACTCCGATCGGCCCAATCTGATTGCAGACCTCAAACCGGCTCATCGTTCGGTTGCACAATGGTTCAATACCTCTGCATTCCACGCGCAGGCCGCGGGGACGATTGGGGACGAGCATCGCAATCAGATCCGTGGACCAGGCCTGCAGCGGGTCGATCTCTCCCTGTTCAAGATCTTCGACCTGACAGAACGATTCAAGCTGGAGTTTCGCACAGAGGCGTTCAACGTGCTCAATACAGCGCAGTTTGCTTTGCCAACGGCTTCCCTCGGAAATTCGGCCAACGGCAAAATCTCGAGCACGGCAAACGCGTACAGTCCGCGGATTATTCAGTTCGCCGGCAAGGTGACCTTCTAACCGGCGACTAAAGGGGCAGACCAGGTTTCGCACCGTCCTATCCTTTTCGCAGACGACCTCACCTTCCAACCAAGGGCGATCGCTTCGCGCGCGCACGACCTCCTTCCGGCTGTTACGAAACTTTTTTCTTGGAGGAAGCGTGTTCTCGGGGCGTCTTCCGAGTCGTCGGCAATTCAATCGAAACCAGATGTGCAAACAAATTGAATCAACAAGTGATTCGGTTCGGCTACCGGAAATACCGAACGAGCGCGGTCTTGCTTTTGAAGAACAGATCGGAAGCGGGTTAAGCCTTCCAAAAAGTCATGATCAAACCGCCAATGGCGACGAATGCTCCGCCGACGTAGATAGGCTTGCTGGGCGATTGATGAAATTGCAGCTTCGCTATGATCTGGGCAACGAAGAAGAAGAGCACTACATACACACCAAAGAGTTTGCCGAAGTCGATCTTGGACGAATTCAGGAACAGGCTGTAGCAGACGAGTACAACAGTTCCCGTGACGAACCATCCAATCTGTTTCGCTCCCGAGGAATGATTCAGGCCAGACTGAAAGCAAGCGTCGCCCTGTACCTCAAGGTAGGAGGCTAGGGCGAGAATGACGAAAGCTCCGACAGGGGAAGAGATGATTTGACTGAACGCGGGCATCAAAGACCTCTCTTTCTGTTGGTGGCAACTCTCGCCTTTGAGAGTGCTTTTGTGGGTGTGCAACACTTTGCGACAGCTTGGTCGTTGAGACCGCTAACTTGATGAAAGATCCCTTTGCCGCATGTTTCGAGGGTGTCGCAATGACAGTTGTTCATCATGTCTTTTAGCAAGCCCTGCATGAACTGGATCTCGCTCATCTTGGCAGCAAGCTCCTCAAGCTTTCTTGTAGAGAGTTGCTTCCACCGTTCCGAGGCACGAGTTCCGGGAACAAAGCCGGCGAGGAGCTCATGCACCTCATGCAGGGTGAATCCTGCCTGTTGAGCCCGCTGTACGATCGAGAGCCGATAAAAGACGGTTTTGTCATACCGTCTTTGGCCGTCCACACGTTCAACCGGTTCGAGGAGTCCAATTTCTTCGTAGTAGCGAATCGCGGAACTTCGCAATCCGACCTGCTTTGCCACTTGAGAAATCGTTAGGGGTGCCATACCTGATTATCGCAGCTTGCCTTAAAGCGGACTTGAAGGTGTACGTTTGTGATTGGGATATTGGGTCAACTTGAAGTGCGCAGCACCGGAGATCACATGAGCATTGTGATGTCGAATCAGAAACCTATTTACCCACCCATTCCTGGAGAACGTATGAACCGTATTCTGCCCGCTGCAACCATTCTCTTGATCGCAGGTCTGTCCATCATGAGTGCTCCCGTCCTCGCTCAAATCCAATCCGACGTTGCTTCGGCGGACAAGAAACCAGTTGTCTTTGCCTGCAATATGAAGGCCATGACTCCAGCGCAAAGAGCGCGCCACACAGAGGTACTTTCCCCTGCGCTTCAAGCAGCGAGACTCAAGAGCAGCGAACTTCCGGATGGTTACGCATTCCAATTTCCATCTGACGCGAAGACCTTTGCGACGGTGTCGGAATGGGTCGGGAACGAACGTCTCTGCTGCCCCTTCTTTGAGTTCGATATTCGCGTGGGGGATAGCACAGCACCGATGACTCTCCGGATTACCGGGCAGCAGGGCGTCAAGCAGTTCATCAAAGCTGAGCTCTCAGGAATGATTGGCTGATGCATTCAGGGATGCTTCGCAGCTGTGTTGTCATTGGGTCGCTTCTCTCATCCGTATTCCTGCTTGAAGCGGCACCGATTACGGCAGGGCATACGGCACCCTCGTTCGTTTTGAAGGAGGCTGACGGGAAGACTATCAGTCTCGCTTCTCACAAAGGCCAGGTTGTGCTCTTGAATTTCTGGGCAACCTGGTGCGCTCCTTGTCGGGTCGAGATGCCGTGGTTTGAGGAATTCTCAAAAACCTATGCCGCTCGAGGTCTGATTGTCCTCGGGGTTTCACTCGACGATGGTGGATGGAAGGCTGTACAACCGGCTATATCTAAACTCAAAGTCTCGTATCCCATCGTTCTCGGGGACGGAAAGATCATGAAGAGTTACGGTATGGGTGACCTGCTTCCCGCGACATTTCTCATAGACCGAACCGGAAAGATTCGCACCGTGAAGGTAGGGTTTGGGGACAAGGTCGAGTTCGATAAAACCATTGAGCAACTACTTCGTGAGAAGTAGCCTTCACGGCTCGAATATCAGCAGCACCGGCCTTTAAATTGTATCGACGGACATTTGGCCGAACCGTACGAGCAAAAGACGCAGCAATCTCCGGCACGGGGCCGCACCAAACTATGGCATTCAACACACTCATGGAAGAATCGGCACGAGTCAAGAGACATCTCTTCCAATGTCATATGCCCACATTTGGGGCACGTCAGCCTTGATTCCAAGATAGCCGCCGCTGTAGCCATTATTTCTTGACTCCGCCATGAAGGCTCGAAGGAAAACCAGCGTTGGTAGTCGCCTTCAAAAGGGCAGCCGGGTTTGTCTTGTCCGAGTCGTATATGACGGTTGCCGTCTTGTGTTCATAATCCACTTTTGCTTCGATCACTCCCGGCACTTTGTCCAGCGCTTTATGAATGGTGATCGAGCACATGGAGCAGGTCATATTCTGTACGTGCAGGACAGTGGTCTGTGGGGTTCCGGCGAACGCGGATGCCGGCAGGCAGATTAGTAGGGCAGCAAGAAGATTACGCATTGTTGATTCCTTTCAACGATAGAAAAACGGCAAAATCCAGGGGCTGGCTACGAGGGCGAGCGATAGGGGCACAAAGATCCAAAACAAGATTCTTTGCACGTGCCGCTTCCGGTCAGCAAGGCAGTTGTCCTCTACCTCGCAGCTTTGCGGGATTAAATATAACTTCCGAAAAGCCAAGCCAAGGAACAGTATCGTTAGAATGATGAAGATGGGGCGGTCCGGTTCGAGGGCAGTCAGATGTGCGATCCAAGCGCCGCCAATGCCCAGGCTCAAGAGAAGAAGTGGTCCAATGCAACACGCCGATGCCCCAATCCCTGCCAGCAGGCCGCTCATAAGGGCCAGTTTCGTATTCGCATTCGATGACATCTGCATTCGACCAGTCTTCCTCATTTCACTCTAAACCCCGTACCATGGTACGGAGTCAAGGCGGAGACGCATGAGCGGTAGCCTGACAATCGGCATCCTGGCAAAGCGCAGTGGCGTGAATGTTGAGACGATCCGCTACTATCAGCGACGCTCTCTCTTGGAGGAGCCCTTGAAGCCAAGCGGAGGCTTCCGGCGTTATCCAGAGGAATCGGTGAAACGAGTCCTCTTCATCAAGAGGGCGCAGACGTTGGGATTTACATTAGAGGAGATTGAAGGTCTGCTCGCCCTGGACGAACGGAAAGCCTGTACGGAGACACGGGGAATCGCAGCTCACAAGCTGGAGCTCATTGCGCAGAAAATTGCCGACCTCTCGAAGATGAAAAGATCACTCGTTCGCCTTGTACGTTCCTGTGATGCGTCTACGACGGGGGCGCCCTGCCCAATAATTCATCTATTGGCAGATGACTAGACTCTTCGGGTGTCGAGGGATAATGCAAGTCTATTTTTTCCGCACAGCGCTCCACTGTCCATCCGCACGCCCTTCCACTTTCATGCGTCCGGTTGCCGAATCCCCATCGATCCAGCCAACCAACGTCGCGTTGACGGGTCCGGGCTTCCCCTCTGACCAGGTTCCACTAAACGTTAGTTCGATGTAGCCGTTGCGCCAGGTGCCGCTTATCGGTTGGTTTGGGCCGAACGCGCCGGACCAGGCGCCGGTTACAGTGCTGCCCTCGCGATGGAGATTCATCGACCCGGCAAAGCGGCCGTAATCACTGGCGTAGTTTACGTCCCATGTTCCGGCAGCTTCCCCGCCGTCTTGTACGGGTTGTGCTTGCGCGTGGGTGATTTTCAGATTGGAAAAGTATGCTTCCTCACCCGCATATCCCCACAAAGCAACACCGCCCTGCAGATCCTCGCCTTTGAGACCGTTTACCACCAGGCTGGGAGTGTCCGATCCATTGACAAACAATCTGGCGGAGCGCCCGTGTACTTCGATCTTCACTTTGGTCCAAACGTCCGGACGCAAGTCAGCATGAGATTCGTAGAGCCACGGCCATTCCCGGCGGAGTGTGTACCAATCGAAGCCTGGGGCGGAAACGTATTGCACCGAGTGATTACGCATTGCCTGATCTTCCGATTGGGAGTTACCTGGCCTGAGGTAGAACAGCTCGTAGTGAGACGCGTCCGGGCGAGTGCGGAACGCGATGCCGATAAAGCCGGGCATTCTGACACCAGGTGGTGTCGTCACTTTCATGGCCACATCCGCCTCGATCGTCCCGTCTTGAAATTGCGCCCCTTTGATAAAGGCGAAAACGTCTCCATCCGTTTTTTTGGTCAGAAGAACAGCAGGGCGGCCCTGATATTCGACGATCTGGGCCTGGCCGCCGAAGAGGACAAGAGCGTTGGGGTCAGTCAACGAGAAGCTTTGCACCTGCTGCGCGGCCGAGCTCGCGTTGGGAGGTTGCTGCGCAATTGCAGCCAGGACTGCAGAGACGGCTACGAACCATGTCACGGCTCGACGAAAGAATTTTGAAGTGGTGGTGATGCATGGGCGGCGGGTGCTTATCAAGGATCACCTCTGTCGTCGCAGACGATACCTGAATCCTGTTCGCAATTTGATTACCATATGGAGGGATACGCTATGTCGCTGCTGGGCATGAGGTATGTGACACAAATCGAGCCTGGATTGAAATTGGCGTTGCCCGAATTCGGACGCCTTCTTCCGAATCCGGACACATGGCAGGCGCCAGCGTCGCATTTTAACCGGCGGGCGCGGAGCAGTTGATTAAGAAGCGCGGCCTGGACCGTTGGGAAACCCGCAGTCTTTCCATAGTTTTTGCCAATTCCAGATGCCGTAGCCTATCTCTTTCGGCAAGGGGAATCCGAGCTGACGCGCGAGCATGCACACTTGCCCGCGATGGTGGGCTTCGTGAGAAAGCATGTAGCTGAGCATTTCCAGGCCAACCGGCATTGGCCGAGCCCAGCCGTCGCTCAGAAATTCATTGATACGATTGCGGACCATCGCTGCGCGCGCCGTCGAGCGCTTCGTCGAGCATCTCCATGCAGCGAGCGGCGCTCTCAGCCAGGGCCGCACGGGCCTGCTGTTGCGTGCAGTGTGCGCGGTTGAGCTGGGCCGGCACCTCCAGGTGCGGTGCTGTCAACCTGATCCACTTCGTGCGGACATTGTGCATGTGGGTAAAGATCGCTGCAATCGTGCGGGGCTCGCCGGGCAGTTTGGCTCTCCAGGCGGCAGGGTCAAGATTTTCGATAAGAACCTGATTTATACGGTCGTTAGCGGCAAAGGTCTGGACCGCGGGCATGCCGAGTTGGGTGTGAACCTTGGGTTGACGCGTGGTCACGGCTCCTGCTCCCTTCCCTATCATACGTATTCGGAGAGGTTCTATACTGCTCGCGATGCCCAACCATAACCTGCCTGCATCCGTGATGAAGGATCCTGTTACATGGCTCTACCCTCCGATCGAACCTTACAATACGGGCCGGCTCCAGGTTTCACCCGTCCACGAGATTTACTACGAGGAAAGCGGCAACCCATCCGGTAAGCCGGTGGTGTTTTTGCATGGCGGTCCCGGCGGGGGCTCCGATCCCAAACAACGCCGATTCTTTCATCCGGAAAAATACCGCATCGTGAACTTCGACCAACGTGGGTGCGGCAAGAGCACACCGTACGCGTCACTCGAAGCGAACACGACGTGGGACCTGGTGGCGGATATCGAGAAGATCCGCGAGCACCTGGGCATTGAGCGATGGCAGGTGTTTGGAGGATCATGGGGTTCGACGCTTGCCCTGGCGTATTCCGAGACTCACCCCGACCGCGTTACTGAACTGGTCGTCCGCGGCATTTTCCTCCTGCGTAAGCAGGAGATCGACTGGTTCTACCAGCGCGGTGCTTCGGTTCTCTTTCCCGATGCGTGGGAACCGTACCTCTCTCATATTCCGGAAAGCGAGCGCGGCGACATGCTGGCGGCGTACTACCGGCGCCTGACCAGCGAGGATCCGGCGGTGCGCCTGGCTGCTGCGAAGATCTGGAGCGGTTGGGAGGGCGCCACCTCGAAGCTGCTACCGGACGCTGCTTTCAGCAGCCATTACGAAGAGGATGAGTTCGCTCTTGCGTTCGCGCGGATTGAGGCGCATTACTTCACCAACAAGGGTTTTCTTGAGACAGACGGCCAGTTGTTGCGCGATGCCTCGCGGATTCGGCATATCCCCGGGGTGATTGTGCAGGGCCGTTACGATGTTGTGTGTCCGATGGAAAGTGCGTGGGCGCTGCATCGCGCATGGCCCGAAGCCGAGCTGATGATCACGCCCGACGGCGGCCATAGCGCTTCCGAACCGGCGAACAGCCGCGCGCTGGTGGCGGCGACCGACAGGTTCGCGGGGTAGCTGCTTACGGTCTGCCTGACCGCGGGCGAGTCCCCGCTCATCCAGCAGTTAAGCATCCAGGTTTGCGGTGGGGCACCCAGGGGCTGCCGCAGGCAGAGGCAACTCACCGTAACCGCTCTCACGTGACTCGAGAAAGGCCTCGAAAAGAGTGGCATACAGACCATGCTTGCTTTTCAACCGCTGGTTGCGTGCGCGAAGAAACGCAAAGCGAAACGGCGACCAGCGCTCTGCCTGCTCTATAAACGCCGGGGAGAAAAATTCGTGTGAGTTGGCTACCGCCCCTATGATCAGCGAGCGCCAGCTCATCCTGAGTAACTTCTTGAACATCTGGCTGCCGTTGGGTAAGTGATCCATGCGAACTCCTACTTTCTCGCTGAAGTTCAGAAGCTGAATCACCAAGTCGTCCAATGGCCCGCCCAGCAAAACGGCGCGAGAAAAAACGGTGACCGAACCCCGTCCTAAATCCTCACGCACATCCTGCAAATCGTCTCCCAATTGAAGCAGCACGCCCCATTCAAAGGAGAACCGGCTTTCCTCTTCGTTGAGCCAACCATGAGCCAGGCACGCGTCTGCCAATACAGAAGTGCCACCCTTGGCACAGCTCATTCGCAAGAGACCCTCGTCATCGTGATGGCTATATCTTTTCTGCTGCGCGAGGCTCTCCTCCTGTGCCCGGTGAATCGCCAGCAAACAGTCAAAAACCTGGGGATAGTGCGCGGGCGGATATTGTTCTTCGATCAACCTGCACCAGTGTCCAGAGCGCAGCCTCACGATAATCCTGTGCAGGAAGCCCTTCACCGCGCAACCGGCTCCGAAACGCTCGCTGAAGCGGAGCTTCGCTTCAGCGGAGACATCCTCACGATCCAGATAGTTATCGCTATACGGATAGAGGAGACTGTATCCGAGGACGGATGGTGTCATTCCCATACGGTCGCCGAGCAAGGGTTGTAATCCGCAGGCAGTCCAGGCATTGCGGCAGGCCTGAATAATATCGGCCATGCCCAGGTTGGGATCGAACTGTCTTGCCCACTGCGCCAGCCTGGTACCCACCGGTAGGAAATCGTCTGTAAGGAGATGGACGGTCTCTGCCTCGAGATCCAATGCAGTTGCGGAAAATCGAGCGAATGCAGCTACGATGCGGTCCTGGGTCTTGATGCGGTCCGCTTTGGTCCGTGGGGCCCGCTTGAGCTCCCGTTCAACGGCCCGCAAGCCCTGGTCGTATGCTTTCTCCCGCTCCTGTTGCTGCTTTCGGGGTGTACTGCGCACCGTTTGGCGCCGAATGTACAGTGCCGCTTTCCCAAACTTCGATGGTTTGCGCAACCTGCGCCTCAACCCATGACCAGCTGTAGATTTGCGGCATTCTCTTGTTGTTTACGGAAAACCGCTGGCAGATGGTTCCACCGCAAATTCCATCCTGGCTCAGGTCTATTGGTTGTAGTCAGGGGCTTTTTTGAGGCGCTGGAAGGTCCTGGGATCGTGCTCGATCCAGAGTTGGGCGCCGCTTTGCTTGAGGTATGCTTCCATCGCCGCCCGACTGGCAAGTGTCTGTTGCCCATTCGCCTCACCTTCTGGAGCGCTCGAAGCATTGCGCTCTGCCGCATAGTGCCATAAGTCGCCCGCAATCAGGACTGGTCCGGTCTTAGGCAGCTTCAGCGCCAGAACCTGGTGACCGGGAGTATGACCCGGAGCGTATTTGATGACGACGGTTCCATCGCCGAATACGTCGTAGTCGGCATCGGGGAGATTCACCGTCTTGCTGTGGCGGAGTTGATCGTAAGCGGATTGCTGGTCGGGACTTGGCAGCGAACATGGCTTCGCGTTCCGCCGGATGGACCAGCCAGGTGGACCCGGCAAACGCGTTCGCGTTCGCGATGTGATCTGAATGATAGTGGGAAAATGCAACGTAGGTAATGTTCTGCGGCGGATAGCCGAGCGCCGCCAGTTGCGGCAGCAAAGGCTTTGGGGAGGTTACCTTATCGGAATCCAGAGACAGAGGCCGCGGGCTTACCTGCTTGGAAGGCACTGTCTGGAATCACGCCGACATCCCACATCAGAGTTCCTTTGGGATGAACGACTAGATAGCACGGCACCACCATGTCGGGGTCTTTGACGTCGCCTTTTTTTAATCCGTAGCCTAACGGGTCTTCGCCTTTGATCAGGCCGCAGTCGAAGAGGTAGCACACGTAGGGAGGTTACCGGTGGAGCGATTTTCTGGGCCAGCGACGACTGGATTGCCGGCGAAAAAGCGATCAGCGCGACAAGTGCTGCACAAAGGTTTCGATGTTTGATCATGACGTTTACTCTCGTTTAGTGTCGCCGGTTTTGAACAGGATGTGTTGTCAGGCGCAAGCCGCCCTACCAGGCAAAAGCTTCGTATGAACGCCCGAGCTGTGGGCTACCGCTGAATGACTACGTTTGTGGGATCCACGTCGTAACCCTCGTCGCGCACGGTTTCCAGCACGGCCGAGCGGAGTGTCTGCTCGTCGGAGCCTTGCGCAATCCTGCAGTGGCGCCGGATTACTTCTTCGCCAGCTGCAATTCGAACCAGCCAACTCGACTTGCCCTCGTCCCAGGAGACTTCTACTCGATCCGCACGCATGGGCGCCCCCTATTGCAGACTTTCCATATTAGCAAGCAGTAAAAAAGGAGGCTAGCTTTCGCTCGCAGATTTTCCATACTGTCGGGCTTTTTGGAGCCGAGAGTTGGAGGTAACGTGGTTTCACGCCGGGCGGCTCGCTGGTGATGAACATCATGCGGCAGTGGCCAGCACCACTTGGCTCGGGTGGTTTATACCACCGACAAACTTTCAACAATATCCAGCAGCAACAGAGCAACCAATTGCCGGTTGGAGTTCAACAGGGCGATGTGATCACCGTGTATCTCAGCGCTCGATGCAGCAACTAATTGAACACCGATTTGAGGCGACTTGAATCTCACTATGTATTTTTCGTCGGCCAAGTCCATCACCATGGGGCCTGGAACACGACGCGCCAGGCAGTAGTCATCTGAGCGATACGTAACTTTAAATGAGATTTGCAGCCGGAGCAGATACATATGAAGGCGCGGCACCAATCTTGCTCCCTGCGGACCACAATGAGCCCGCCTAACAAGCGCCCCGAAACCATTATGAACCTGTACCCAAGTAAAACAAGCTTTTGTTCGCGAGCTGATGCGCCATATCGCGCCCCTCCGATGAACAACCAGAGGGGTGCTGTCAGAGTCTGTCCTTGTCGCCGCAGTTAGTACTCGTGGTTGTATCAGATGACGCAATAACGACGCAGTCAACAACGGGAGACGATCGCACCCGTCTGGAACGAACAGACTTGATCTGTGCTTTGGCTCCGCGGTAATCTCGAGGGCTCACCTTCGCGGGAGTGGCTCGTCGTGCGGTTCCGGGCCCCATTTGCCGAGAGGGTCCCTGATCGCGTAAAGGTTCCGCCTGCCACACACGGCACAGGTGTAAAGCCGCAATTCGGTCTCCTCTTCCAGCTCTTGAATCTCTTCCGGCCGCTTAAACCGCCGATGCATTGTTTTAGTGTCATATTCAAATCGGGAACGATTGTGGAACCCTAGTTGGATGCAGCTCGGTAACCATTAAAGATTACTTTTGAGTAATGGGATACATTTTTGTTATTTGGGCCTTGTCTGGCACTGTGAGCCACCACATGATTGATCGGACAAACAGCCGCGCGAGCTTACGTGCGGCGGTGAACGTGTCTTTTTTGGGACAGCGCGACGTGCGTGCTCAAGGGCCAAAGAACCCTTCAACGGCCTTTGCCAGGAAGGTTCTCAGGTCTCAAACGCGAGCCCCACGCCACACCGGGGCAGGCTGGGGGCACCTTTCGTGTTTTTCCCGTTTGGGTGCCTATTCGAGAGATCGTGGTTCTCGACATTGAGTTTTGCAGCCCTTCTGGGGCGAACAAACAGCGAAATTATGCCTCCTCGTGCCGTGACGATTCGCAAAAATGCCTAATGTGCTTTCTAATCTCTTGTAGGAAAAGCGTCCGCGCGACCGTTTGGCTTCGTCGCTGCCGCTGTAAGGAGGGTTGGATGGCACGCCCGTTGTGGTCAGGAACGATTCAAATTTCTCTGGTGGGGTTTGCAGTGGAGATCTACCCCGCGACCAGCACCACTCGCCCTATCTCCTTCCACGAGATCGACAGGAATACTCTCGGACGCGTGCGCAGAGAAAGCGTGTCCGCAGGGCCATCGCCGGCGGCGGAATCGATAGAGAATGAAACCTCAGAAGAAGCCGAAGCCCCTGCGGCTCAAACATAGCTCGTCGTTGCACCTTGCTCCGCAACAGGCTCGGCAGGTCGACGAGTCTCCGGCCCAGCACACGGTGGAGCGGGCCGATATCGTGAAAGGCTACGAGTATGAGAAAGGCAAATACGCGATAGTCGAACCCGCTGAGCTGAAAAATTTACGCCTGGCGGGCAAGAAAACTATTGAGATTTCTCAATTCTCCAAGGCGAGCGAGATCGATCCCACGCTCTATGAAAAACCCTACTTCGTGATGCCCAAGGCAGGACCTCAAGCAATCGCCTTCGCGGTGATGCGGCAAGGCATGATCGACAATGGCATGGTAGGGGTGGGAGAGATCGTGTTTAGCGGGCGACAGCACTTGATGACGCTGGCGCCACCCCACGACCCGCAACAGCCCGGAATGATGCTCTACACGCTGCGCTTTGCAACTGAATTGCGTGACCCGCGAGATTATGCCATCGACACCGGGACCAACAAGGCGGACGCCGCACAACTTGGCCTGGCGAAGCAATTGATTGACGCCTACACCCAGCCTTTTGAAGTGAGCAAGTTCAAGGACCACTACGAGGAAGCCCTGCGGGAGCTGGTGGAGGCTAAGATGAAGAACCTCCCAGCGCCGGAACCCGAGGTTGAGAAGAAGCCATCCAAGGTGGTGGATCTGATGGAAGCCTTGCGCAAGAGCCTGGCGCAGGCGGCGCCCGGCGCAAGAGCCGCAGAGGCACGTTCAGCGGGCGGAAAGACAAGCGGGTCGCGTGAGAAACCGGCCGCGGCTGGCGCCGCAAAGGCGAAGACGGGCGCGGTTTTGGCTCGTGGTGCGGCAGCCAGGAAAACAAAATCCGCGTAAGACCGCGGCTGCTCCGGTCGAGATGATAAGTTTGTTGCACCATAACGATCTGAGTAGCCAGCGGACAGGGGGACGTGAAGACATCCCTCAGCTCAGCTTGTGGAGTGAGACTGCGTTCGGCCCAGGAAAATTTGCCGGGATGGGAATCGTAACTGCTCCTGTGGCAGCCCACTGGACACCTCGCGCCAGCAGGGTTTGAAATCCGACACAATCAAGGTTCACCGTTGATTCACCAACCCAGGTATGGCCGAGCATGGTGGTATAGACGCGGCCTTTTCCGTAGCTGCGGACCCAATCCATCGGCTCATTCTTATTTGAGACCGGCGAATGAGCGTAGGTGAGAATGGTCAACCCCTCGGCGGGGCCATGTTGGCCGTGGGTCAACTGCTCGGAAGGGTGCATCCACACCTTTGGCATTCCGGCGGTAATTGGATGATGGGTATCCTTTACGTGGATGGGAAACTCCAACCGCTGCGGATGGCCAGGTTCCAGGCCTGTTCCCACAGGAATGATCACGATCTTGTCATCATCGGATACCGCCAATCCGGGGCCGAATGATTTTGCACGCCAGCCTAACCCGATCATGTCGTTGTACGCTTTCCAATGAAGGAAGGCGTTGTTAGCGGCATGGTAGACGACCAGTCCGCCTCCGGCCCGGACAAAGGTCTCCAAGGATTGTTGAACGCTGAGCGGCCACTCGATCCCATCTTCCTGATGACCGCCGTTGAAGTTATTGATGACTACGTCATAGCGGGAGAAATCGGGGCGCCAGGAATTCCAGGCTTCCTGGGAAGCTCCCCGCGGCGGGGTCGTGGATACCTCGACTGAAAATAGAGAAGTCGCTGTCAGAATCTCGGTGATGGCATGGGTGGCCGTTATCCAGTCGTGATTATTGACACCATCTACGATAAGGACGCGGATTTGTGAGGATTGGGAACGGGCAACCCGAAGCGATAGAGCCAGAAGCGCGAGCGAGCGAACAGTGAATTGCCTGCGAGATACGGCCATGAGAGGTAAGAGTAAGCTTACTCCTTGACACTGATGACGACGCCAGTGAATATGCGGATCCCAGACGGTCCATCATCGCGACTTCAGTAGTCATACCAGGGCTAACGCACGAGAGGCAATGATCATGACCCGCTGGCCTCGATATCCGGCGCTGTACGAGATAAACACCTGGGTTTGGCTTTCTGAGCTCAGCCTGAAATCCGGAAGGGCGGTCGACCTCGGTTCGGTACCTTCAGCCGAGTGGGACGCCATTGCGAATTACGAATTCGACGCCGTCTGGTTCATGGGGGTCTGGGAGCGAAGTCCCGCGGGCATTGCGATTGCCAACCAGAACGTGAACCTGGTGGCAGATTTCCATCGCGCTTTACCCGACTTTGCGCCGGAAGATAATGTCGGGTCTCCCTATTGCATACGACGGTATGTGGTGGACGCTCATCTGGGAGGTGGGGAAGGTCTTGCTGCCGCCAGGCAAGAGTTGGCCAAACGAGGGATGAAGTTGGTGTTGGATTTCGTGCCCAACCATGTTGCGCCGGATCACCGGTGGGTCCTCGAGCACAGCGATTATTTTATTCAGGGGACCGATGAGGAAGCCAGGAACGACCCATCCTCCTATATTGAGATACAAGGAAGGTTCTACGCCTGCGGACGGGATCCTAACTTCCCGCCATGGCCGGACGTTCTGCAACTGAATGCGTTTGCGCCGGGGCTTCGGCAAGCGGCGAAGGAAACGGTCTCCAGCATTGCAGCGCAGTGCGATGGCGTCCGCTGTGACATGGCCATGCTGGTGTTGAACCAGATCTTCGCCAGGACCTGGGGCGGCCGGGCAGGCCAACCGCCGCCGATCGACTACTGGTATGACGTGATCCCGGCGGTTAAGAGTGTGCATCCGGACTTCTGCTTTATTGCCGAAGCTTACTGGGATCTGGAGTGGGAACTGCAACAGCAGGGTTTCGACTTCTGCTACGACAAGCGGCTGTACGATCGATTGGAACATGGTGAGGCAGGTGGTATTCAGCTTCATCTCTGCGCTGACCTGGCCTACCAGGAGAAGCTGCTTCGCTTCCTCGAGAACCACGATGAGCCTCGCGCCGCGGCAGCCTTTTCGCGCGCCAAAGAGGAGGCCGCTGCCGTGATTGCGTCTTCCCTTCCCGGGGGCAGGCTCTTCCACGAAGGGCAATTCGAAGGCAGGAAGATCAGGCTACCGGTCTTTCTGGGCCGACGGCCGGGAGAGCCCGTTGACCAGGAGTTACAGGCGTTCTACGAAAAACTTCTGGCAGCGATCCATACTCCGGTATTTCATGATGGTGCATGGAAGCTTTGCGGTTGCAGCGGCTGGCCAGACAATCAAAGCTTTCAGAATCTGGTGGCCTGGAGCTGGGAAAAGGACAACGATCGACGACTCATCGTGGTGAATTTTGCCGAACATGCGGTTCAAGCCCGGGTACAAGTTCCGTGGGGGGAGGTACGAGGCGCGACCTGGCATTTGACTGATGCTTTTTCCGGTTGGAGTTGCGACCGCGACGGGGACGAGATGGTGACAGCGGGACTTTACGTGGAGTTGGAAGCCTGGAGATTCTATTTTTTCGAGATTGTTCGCGCCGACGCGCGATGAGGTGAGCGGATCCTCTAGATGTATCGCCAGCGGGTGATCGTGGATTCAGGGACTACGTAGACATTAAAGAATCGCCCATAGAGCCAATCACCGTTGGCCTGTCTTCCATTATCAAACGTCACTTGCACGGACGATATGTCGCTGGGATGTGTACTGTGATCGTCCGGGTTGAATGGATGCCATTCCTGATCCCTGTTCATGGAACCAGTTTAAAGCGATACGAAGCGGGCCGCCTTTGGAAAACCTGTGGCGAGCTGTGCAAAAGTGGGTTTAGCACTGACCGTTGCTTAGAAAATAAATATGCCGCAGTCAGGTTCCTTTAACCGAGGGCTCTGTTGGTGACAATGGATTCGCAAAAATTTTCATCCGAGTTGAAATCAAACTACGACTTCATCGTGTGCGGATCAGGTTCTTCCGGATCGGTGGTCGCGCGCCGGCTCGCAGAGAGCCCTGACGTCAGCGTATTGCTACTCGAAGCAGGAGGCGCTGACAATGTACCCAGCGTGATGAATGCGGGCGAATGGCGGCTCAATTTGGGCAGCGAGCGCGACTGGAAATTTGTCGACACACCGAATCCCGCCCTGAATGGGCGAGCGATTCCGTTAGCCATGGGAAAGGTACTTGGTGGCGGCACCAGCATCAACGCTATGTACTGGGTGCGCGGTCACAAGAACGATTGGGACTTTTGCGCTTCGGAAACCGGCGACTCCGCCTGGAACTACGAGTCAGTCAAACAGATCTACCGGCGGATCGAAGACTGGCAAGGAGAGCCCGACGCAGAATACCGCGGCGTGGGCGGCCCGGTGTATGTGCGGCCAGCGGAAATCAAGCCGGTGGGATCAGCCATGTTTGAGGCGATGCGGTCGATGGCTATTCCGGTATTTGCAAATTTGAATGGCTCCCTCACGGAGAGTGATGGTGGAGGTTCCAGGGCCGAACTAACGAATCGCCACGGCAAACGGCTGTCAATTTTTCGGTCCTACCTCTCGCCTTATGGGGACCGCCCCAACCTTACCGTGCTGCCCCATGCTCTCGTGACCCGCCTGCTGCTTGAAGGCAGGCAGGCTACCGGCGTCGAAGTGGAGTTTGCGGGAAAGCCTCATCGCCTAAGCGCTGACTGTGAGGTCGTCGTGTCTTTGGGAGCGATCCATACGCCCAAGCTCCTGCTCCAGTCCGGGATCGGTGACGACGCAGAACTCAAGCGTCTTGGCATCCCGGTGGTCCAGCACCTACCCGGTGTCGGACAGAACTTCCAGGATCATCTTCTGCTCAACGGGTGTCTCTGGGAGTTTCCGGAACCTCAGCAAGGCACACCAGATACGCAGGTCAGTCTCTTCTGGAAGAGCAACCCAATGCTCGACACGCCTGATCTGCAGCTCGTGCTGCGTGAAGGCACGGCGGTCGCGCCTGAGCTGGCCGGCTTCGATGCGCCGAGAGATGGATGGAGAATTTTTCCCGCGCTCGTCAGGCCACAGAGCCGGGGATTCCTTCGCCTGACCGGGTCGAAGCCGTCCGATCCAATCGCGATACAGTCTAATGCGTTGCAGCATCCCGACGATATGAAGGCGATGATCGCTTGCATCGAACTTTGCCGGGAACTCGGCAATTCCACGGCGATGCGGCCCTTTGTGAAACGTGAGGTCATTCCCGGCCCGATGAAGGGACTCGAAATCGACCAATTCATCCGTAAGTCCGTCGGCACCTTCTGGCACCAGACCTGCACCGCGAAAATGGGACGTGATGCGATGTCGGTCGTCGATGCGCACCTTAAGGTTTACGGGGTCGACAGGCTACGCATCGCGGACGGCTCCATTCTGCCGCGTGTTCCCACCGGCAACACCATGGCTCCATGCACTGTCGTCGGCGAGCGCGCTGCGGAGATCTTGAGGAGGGCTCATAAGATTTGATGGAGCAACAAACTGCGGATCGCGATTTGTGCGCGAATGGCCGGCTGCCGCGTGGAAGCGGTTTGCGCCTTAGGTGGGGGCAGGTCCCTGCAACTAGCTTTGGGTAGTTAATGCACGGGCTGAAGGGACTGCGTAAGAATAACGATGCCATGCGAAAAATTGCGTCAATGCGGTAGATGATGAAATTTTTCGTGATCGTTCTCTGATCAAATCCGCTCTTTCGCTTGGACGGCCTCGCACTTCTACTCGCGTTCTCCAGGCTATGAGCACGTGATTTGGTTCAATACTGTGAGAGCCTTTCGGATTCCCATAGTGAAGGAAAGCCCCGTTAGTGTGAACTACGGTGTCAAGTTAGACGGATTTCAGACTGGTGTGCTTCTGGGTACCGGCATCAGACCCGATATGGAAACGCCCAAAAAGCCGGCACACAAGGTAATCACGTTCAAGGACGCGCAATCGGCCATCGACGGAACGCTTGAGGCCTGGCTGCCAAGGCTTGTGGAAAGCAACGATGCTTTGGAGGGCGCTTTGCTCCGTTTAAGAGACCTCTATTTGTCAAGGAACAACGCGGCGGAAGGCGAGGTTCTTAAACAAGTTGACGAAGCACTTGATAAAGCTGCGACAGCCAAGAGCGTTTTCTAGTCAACCCTTATCTCCACGGCCTTTTGTACTGCTCAGGCGTCAGTTTCAGGAACACTCCACCGCGGCCAACGTCAATCGCATTTAGTGGCCTGAAAATAAGCACCCGATCAGGCAATTGCCCCCGGTCCAAAAGAAAGGGGCCTTTTTCGTCCACAGCTGATGACTGGCGCTAGACCTGAAACCTTTTCAGGGCACCATGGGCCGGCAGCTCCTGTCTCGATTCACTGCGTCACCTCAGCAATTGCTCGAATACTGGGTAGACGTGGAGACTGCACTCATGGCCCAGCTTGGGTACTGGGTAAAGGTTGTGTAGTTTGCCAAACCTGAAGTGTGGGTCAATAACATGTGTGAAATCCATTTCCAAACTCAGTCCCGAAGAGCCTGCCCTGAGCTTGTCGAACGGATTGACCGCGGGCGGCCAACTCCACACCGGCGGGTGTATTTCAGTGAGCAAAACCTGCAACCTGGAGAACTCAGATTCCTTGCGCAGGCCTCGTGTGCCCGCTTCCTCTTTCCTGGGGAAAATTGAGGAAGATTTCCTGCACCAGAAGATCGCTGCGGCTCTTTCCGTTGTGTCAGAGGCCGCCGTGAACGTGACGAACAGCACGCTGTAAATTCGCAGGGCCCTTTCGGCGATGCTCGTGCGTGACTTGAACAGCCGGACCGCGAGCTGCCGGCGACTTCCATATTTAAGAGCCGCCACTCGTTTTGAGGAGGAGAAGTAAATCCACCCGCCGTTGAGAACAAGTGCGGAACAAAGCTCCCAAACTGAGGGTGGGGTCTTCGCTCCGCTCTCTATTCGACCTTTTCCGCAGCCTGCTAGAAGCTACTGCAGCGGGCGATACGCTCGGCAATTCAACTTAGATGCATACCTTTCGGAGCACACTGTCTCGGCCTGGTTCAACCTAGAGTCGAAAGCGGGAGTCTGAGGGTAAGACCTCTTAATTGTACTTATCGAACTGCTCTTCTTCAGCGGGATGTGTGATTGCAATCGTGCTGTGCTGGTACCTGAGAATTCACGTCCGAAGACTGTCATTCCGTGGCGAGAGTCCCTTTACCCCCAAGTTCAGGGACTCTCGCCTGGCAGTCTGGAATCACCCGCTTCCAGTTCAACACTACTCGTAGGACACGGGGAGCCCAAATGAGAGTTGCCCGTTGGGAGTCGCTCTTTGGTAACTACGGCACAAAATGGCGCGACAACTTAATACTCATCCGCCCTATCTGACATTGCAAATAGCAAGGTGACTTGCGCCGATTCAAAAGGTCGGGACTTTCTTTTGTACCCAATCAAAGCGCGACACCTGTGCCCGTTATCCAGTAAGGCACCCTCCTGATTTCCCCCATCCGAATCGGTTGAAGGTCCTTACACTGGCTGCAAGTCGGGAGGAAGAGGAGGAACCCATGCGTCTTATGAAGGAGCGAAAAACCACCCCCCACGACTTGGGTGAATATCGCGCAGGACTTGGACGGATCGCATTGAGCGAACTTTACCCATGTGTCCGGGTCACCTTTGATTGCCAAGTCGAGGCGTTTTACTCGTTTGTGATTGAAATTCCCGGCGAACCATGGTTTCGCGTTTCGTTCGATCCCCGCGACGTGATGGTGCTTCGAGGGCGGGATGATGCATGGAAGGCAGCTTTCGTTCGGAAAGTCGATCGCCGAAGATTGGCAAGCTGACCATAAAGCTCAGCTCTCGGATACGTTGTCGGGCCAGGCCCTCATAAGGGCGCGACGCCTCGACGTGGCTAGGCTTTCTGTTGAAGACGACTCAGCCGTTCTGCAACCAACCACAACAACCATGGTGCGCTCTACCGTTCATGGCCATAGCCGCCCCAATTTTCAGCATAGGTCATTTTGCCATCAACTGGTGGAAGCCGGGCAGTTACTAAAAAATCCTTTGCCGGGGCCGTTCCGATAGCAACCTTCGTTGAGGTTCCCGATGTCTTAAATTTCTGAGACTGGAAGCGGGTGATTCCAGACTGCCCACGAGAGTTCCTAAACCAAAGGGGGGTATCGGGACTCTCGTGGGGCCCATTCGCCGCAGTCCACAGAGAGGGTTATGCACCCAACACTCACATTTTGGACGATCGTCTTGGCTGCCGCCAATTCAATCTGGTTTCGTGCGCAGAAATGGTGAGCCTCGAAATCTTCTGGGGATGTGTCGGGACGGGATGTGTCGGGACAGATAGCTCAACCCCTCGCCCCCGCGTTTTAAATGGGCGGGTAATTGTGACCAGAGGGAACTGACCCTTTCGCCGGAAGATGGTTATCCTTGCCTCTCGATTTTGCAAAGTGTTCGTCCCGTCTGGTCACGAATTTCCGTGGTCACGAATTTTGGTCACGAATTTCTGGTCACGAATTTCGGTCTGGCGTTTAAGGCGATGCCATACGAAAAAGATCGGACAGGCCAATCCTACGACCCAATGCAGCGCGGAGATCACTGGCCTAAACCTGTCATCGCCGACATAGTAGAGCAAGTAACCGCTCAAAATCAGGAGAGCGAAGACCCCGGTTAGGACGCCACCCGACCAGCGTTTTCGTTTGTGCGGCCACAATTTGGCAATGTGGATGCCCCATAGCAGGCCGAACATCCACACCGCCGCAAATGCAAACGCACCGTGCAGCTTGAGCCACCAGGGCTCGAGCGGATTCGTGGTGGGACCGAACTCTCCTTGCTTGACAAGAAAATAATGGAAGAGAAGCCAAAGCCCACCCGTAAGCCAGACACCAGATCCGGCGATATAGAGAGCCCAACGGCGACGGCGCCCAAGAGCTCCTGCTTTGCGAACGCGAGCTGTCATCTGGCGATCGCACTCTCTGTTTCGAGTTCCTGCCACGCTTGCCCGGGGTCGTGAAAGTAGGCGGACGCATCAAACAGCCGAAGGATAGACTGGCTCTCCGCTCCCAGCACCATTACAACTTTGGTAAGTGCATCCGCGATTATGCAGTGTGCGGCCGTGACACATACAAAGCGGTCGGTGGCTGCTGGGGTGTGATGCACCCCATCCACATGCGGGCCGCAGAGGCGGCCGCGATGCCAGCGTCGTTGAAGGTGCCCGCTGCTAGACGCAACACTTCCGTCCAGCAACTCCAGAACAGGCATGCACTCTTCAGCAGATTCAGCGCTCAGTTGAATTGGCTCCGTATCTTTCCCTTGCACCCGGATATCTCCGCCCGCGTTGACGACCGTCTGCTTTGCTCCATGCGCGTACAGACAGTCCGTCGCCCGGTCCACCGCGAACCCCTTGGCAATGCCTCCGAGGTCTACGCAAAGCGAACGACGGAAGGCCACACGATTGCCGGACAACAGTTCGATGTCTTCCCATGATCCGTGAGGGAGTTCTCTCGTCCGCACGGAGCGCGGTAACAAGTCCCATTCCACCAAGTCCGCTCCAACCGCCACATCGAAACATCCCTTGGAGGCAGCGGACATCCGAACCGCTTGCCGCAGAACTTCATAGGTGTAGGGGTGTACTTCAATGGGATCGCCAACGCCAGCGCGGTTGAGCCGGCTGAGATCGCTCTCGTTGTCGTGAAAACTCATCAGACGATGAACCGTCGCGATCTCTCCGAACGCGGCTTCTATTGCCCGATGCGCCTCTCGCTCAGCCAGACCCTGAACGCGAATACTGACCAGCGTTCCGAGCCACGGCTGGGCGCGCTCAATGGCTTGGGCTTGCTTGTTTGAGGACGAGATCATAAGTAACCAAGAGCCGCTCTACTCCGTCGGTGACATGCTTGCACGACAGGGTGGCACCGGAGACGTTGCGGATATTTTTTTCAAGTTGCAGCTTCGTGCCTGGACTTTTTCCAACGAATTGCTTGCGCCATTCAGGATTGCGAATCTGGTCTCCGTACGCTTCGCGGTATTCCAGAATCTCAACTCCTTTGACCGTGCCCTTGTCATCGAGCGCGAGCGCGAACGGAATATATTCGTGCTTTCCAACAACCTCATCAACGATGAACCAGCCACCGGTAGAGGCGCGCCATGCCTTGACCTGCTTGCTGCGCACGTCCACACCGGACTCCCGCGCAATAGCCTTGGCCTGATCGTCGGTAAGAGTTCGTGTATCTGGTTGAAAGCTTGCTCCGGGGAACAGGACGGCCTGCGCCTGTTCCACGGAAAGATAAACGGTCGCATAGGCTGGTCCGCCGGCCAACACGACACCTGCTAAGGGTAAGAAGATCAGTCTTGATTTCATAGATTCGCTAGAAGTACCAACCCACTTTTATGCGCACACGATGTTTTTCAAAGTCGTTATCGACAATTCTTCCGTTTACGATCCCGCCAGGGACCGTGTCGACGTGGTGGCTCGCCCAGGGCATTTGCTGGTCGTAGTTTGCGGTCACGAAGAAGTTCTTTCCCGCGTAATGAAGCGTCGGACCAAGGTAGTAGCCGCTGTTGGATTCGTGGGTGAAGTTGTAGCTGTTGAACTCGCGTTCGTTATAGATTTCAAAGGCCGCAGACCACTTGCTCATAAACCGATAGGACACTCCAAGGTCAATGTTCGCGTCTGTCTCTTCGTTGATGCCGACCTGCCCCGTGTCTGGGTCTTTGATCCGGCGCCACTCCGGAGCGTAGGTTCCGTTGGCTGCCAACACAAGCCGGTCATCGCGAAAGTTCTTCTGAAGGATCAGCTTGGCTTCGTTTTCGATAAAGCCCGCACCAAAGGTTGGCTCTTCATAGACGGCGATTCCTACCTTGTGCGTGTAGGGACTCCATATGCGATAGATTGCTTCCCCTGCCACGCCAATGAACTTTGAGGCATTGAAGTGATCGTCCGGCCTGGGGTTGTAGTACGAGAACTGCTCAGCTGACGTGGTTTGCCCAAATGGACCGTTATGGTACGCTGCGGTCGAATCGTAGATCTGATAAAGCGAGAGTTGAAGGTTGTCCCTGAAGCCATACTCCTCCTCGGTCTTGTTCTCTTGCAGCCAGAACTTGCCGCCCGGATATTTATGGAAACGAGTCGTGGACCATTGCTCCAGTTCAAATTTGCCCTTTGGGAGCAGATCGGTCGTGTAGGAGAAGCCAAAGAGCGGCTCGTCGGCCTGCGCAGGAAGCGCCGGCAAAACGACTAACCCCAAGAGAAATATCGCGTGGGAGATTCGGCGGAGAATGGCGGTTCGCAGAGACAAAAATTCCGCGGACCCTCCCGAAGACCCTGGATCACAGACAGTCATGCTGAACCTTTCTTGAAGGTAAAGGCCGAATGACTGTACCCTGTGTGCAGTCGTCAGCCTATCGGGTTGTCGATCTCAGGCCCCTCGCGGCGCTTCGCCAAAAGACAGCTGCGGGGGGCCTTCTGGTTGGCGACGGGGACCTAGACCCTCAGCCAACCCCTTTTGCAACTGGTACTTCCAAAATACGACAACTTCGGTCGTATATCAAGTCGCAGTCCCGAAGCACAGCTCCAGCTTTCGCACCACAAAGCCTCGTCCTTCGGCGACGAGATAGACAGTGCAACAAGCGCTGCACCGAATCGATCCAGCGAAATGCGCCAGATCGCATTGACTGTTCGTCCCGCCAGCGTCACAGAGAACAGACCGAAGAAACTTCGCGTCTCGTCCGGAAGCTACCCAGTTGCCGTATCACCGGCTTGTCGGACAAATGCCTGAAGCGGCGATGATGGAATTAGTCACACTTATAAGCACGAATTGCCTACTCATGCACGATGAGGCTGAACATGGATGGAGGGCCCGTGGTGAGAGGTTTACGCGCCGTGAAGGTGGCTGTGCGAAGATGTTGTACTCAGGTTTGGTGTGGTTCTGGGCCCCTGTTGTGAAATGGATTGATGGAGGCTTCAAATGGCGGCGGCTCTTTCTTCGGGTGGCTTCAACTCAACGGTTTCGCCGACCAATAATCCGCTGGTGGCGCGGTACACGATTACGGTGCCGGATGGATCGCAGGTCTCGATTCAGTTCGGGCTGACTACAGCGTATGGCACGTCGACCTGGCAGGTGGATGCACCGGTTGGTGGTGGGCAGGTGTCGATCCTGGTGGCGGGGATGCTGGCGAGCACGACCTACCACATGGCGGCGCTGGTTCACTTGCGGACGGGAACGACCATTGGCGACAGCGACCACACGTTTACGACGGGAGCACTGCCGACGGAGCATCTGCCGGCATTATCGGTAACGACAAACCCCGCGAGTGGGGCACCGTGCCCAGGGGTCGAGCTGGTGAACCTGAACCCGATGGCCGCGTGCGTTGCGGACTTGCAGGGCAACATCCTCTGGTACTACCTGAACCAGGCCGATCTGCTCCAGGACGGGCATCCGATGCCGCTGCGGCCCTTGAGCAACGGCAACATGATGGCGCTGATCACGAACCGCTATACCAAGGACAACACGCCCTATTGCGTGCTGCGGGAATTCGACCTGGCGGGAGACACGGTGTCGAACCAGTACGGGCCGCGCGAGATCGACATGACGACGCTGAACACGTTGTTGCTGAAGGTGCCGACGCATTATGGGAGGACGGTGCAGGTGAACTACTACTCGCACGACTTCTACCCGATGACGAATGGCCATGTGATCCTGCTGTGCCAGGAGTTTCTGACCGTGGAGGTGGACGGCCAAAATACGCTGGTGTGGGGCGACGCGCTGGTAGATCTGGATGAGTCGTTTACGCCGGTGTGGGTGTGGTCGGAGTTCGATGTGCTGGATGTGAACCGGCATCCGTACGAGTGGTTGCCGGACCACGACTGGACGCACTGCAATACGATCGAGCCGACTCCGGATGGGAATTTACTCCTGGGCGTGCGGAACCAGAGTTGGGTGCTGAAGTTGGACTACGCGAACGGCACGGGAACCGGCGCGATCCTGTGGAAGATGGGGTTCGAGGGGGACTTTACGCTGATGCGGGGAGGCGAGCCGGACCCGAATACGGCGGACTGGTTCTTCGCCCAGCACTACCCGCATATTCTTACTTCGGCAAACGGGTACATCACCAGCATAACGGTGGTCGATAACGGGAACTATCGGGCGGGGACCTATCCCAACCCGTATAGCCGAGGGCTGATCGTAAATGTCGATGAGCAAAAGCGGACGGTCGAGGTGGCCTGGCAGTATCCGGTGACGCCGGACTTCTATTCCTACTGGGGCGGGAATGTGGTGCAACTGCCGAATGGGAATATGGAGATCTGCATGTCGCGGCCGTTGCCTGCGGAGCCGAAGCCGCTGCATTCGTTCGCCCGAGAGGTGACGTACCAGACACAAGAGCTGGTGTGGCAGCTGGATATCACGCCACCTTATGCGTACCGAAGTTACCGGATACCGAGTCTGTATCCGGGGGTGCAGTGGTGAGCGTGCGATGTATTAGTTATCGCTTCAACTCCGCTGTCCAATTCAGCACGATCCTAAACGGCTTGGGCACGGTCCCGCCCACGGGTACCGGAAACAGAAACTCCTGCCCATCCGCCGTCACATCCCAGAACCGGCTGTACACCGGCGCGCGAAACAGCGCCTTCGGCGTCTTGATCTCGAGCCCTTCCCCGATCTTCACCACCTCCGCTGCCATCAGCGTCCCATCCGGAGCCATGTAGTAAACCTCATTCCCATCCCTCCGCCACCGCACTCCATCCCCGCCGCCCCGCGATACCGTCCACTCACTCCCATTCGCCGCTGGTCCGCCCGCCGCCCCTTCATCGAACTGCCTCACATAGATCTCGAACCTCCCCGACTCGTTCGACCGGTATGCGATCCACCGGTTGTCGTACGACAGCCTCGCCCCCACCTCGTTGAACTGCGATGTAAACAGCGGTACCGGCGTCCGGCTCCCCAAGCCCAGCATCCACAGATGCCCCTCGCCCAGCGTGTTATATCCCAGCAGATACTTCGAGTCGCTCGTCCAGGTGCTCGGCGTCATCGTCTCTTTCGACTGAAACAGAAGCTGCTCGCCGCCCGCTCCGCTCGTCGCCTTCTCATACACTCCATGCTGCCCGCCCCGGTCGGAGTTGAACACCACATGCCTGCCATCCGCCGACCACACCGGCGACGTCTGCCGCGATGCATCGAACGTCAGCCGCATACTCCCGCCGCCCGCCCGGAAAACCCACAGGTCGCTGTTCCGCGTCAGACTGTCCACTCGCTCCGCCGCCACCGCCGTCCCGTCCGGCGAGAGCGCCATGGTGTTGAACTCGCCCACCTCCCCAATCGTCCTCACCGCACTCCCCGAGCGGTCGAGGAACGTCAGCTGCGAGTTCTTCTCATCGTTCTCGCGGTACGCCAGTATCCCGTTCTCCGACGCGGTAAAGTATCCGGCCGCGATCCCGTTGTCCCCGACGTTCTCCGCCACCGGCACCGGCTCGCCGGTCAGCTTCAGCGCCTTCAGGTCGAACTCCTGCGCGAACAGCACGTGGTTCCGCAGATACAGCATGTACTCCACGCCGCCCGCGTTCGCCAGCCCCACGCCGATCTGCACATCCAGCACCCGTTCCCGGCTCTGCTCTCCCGGCTTCGCGTCCATCGACCCCACATACAACCCGCCGTTCTCTTTCACGTCCGATGCCCGCACATACAGAAAGTGCCGGCCATCCGGCAGAAACAGCGGCCGCGCATGGTACTGCTCCTGCTTCGTCGGATCGAGCGCGGTCAGCTGCACCGCCTCTCCACCCGAATCCGCAACCTTGTACAGCACATTCGCGCTGCCGAAGATAATGGTCCCTTGTTTGTTCCAACTTCCGCCCCGGATCCCCGGCACTACCCCCGGCCGCTCGGCTCCGTCCGACGCCGTCGCCTGCGTCGTCAGCTCCACCGGAGGCCCGCCGGACAGGTCCACCCTCTTCAGCTTGCCATTCATCGAATACGCGAGCTGCCTTCCATCCGGCGACCAGATCAGGCCGCCCACGTCCTCCGTCCCCGGCACCATCCGGGCATCGACTGAGTCCAAAGCCCGCAACCACAACCGCGTCACCCCATCTTCTCCACGCGCCGTATAAGCCAGCGTCCTTCCATCCGGCGAGAGAAAGAAGATGCAGTTCGCCGTCCCCGGCTCCGGAACATCAAACCTCACGATCGCCGCACTCACCGGCTTCGACCTGAACCGCTGCACCACCATCGCCGCCAGACTCACCAGCAGCAGAGCCGCCAGCGCCCATGGCGCCCAACGCCGCCATCCGCGCTCCACCACCTGCCCATCCGCTGTCTCTCCAGTCCCGTCCGCCAGCAGCAGCCGGTAATCGGAGATATCGTGCAGCCGCTTCGCTGGGTCCTTCTCCAGACACGCCGCCAGCAGCCTGCGCACCTTCACCGGCACATGCGTCAGGTCCGGCTGTGCCGTCAGCACCTGGGCCAGCACATCCGCGAGGCTGTCCCCCGGCCACAGCAGCGTCCCCGTCAGCAGCTCATAGATCACGACCCCAAACGCCCATATATCCGACCGCTTGTCGACCACCAGGCCACGCGCCTGCTCCGGGCTCATGAACCGGGGAGTCCCGATCGCCACCCCCGCTTGCGTCGAGTTCACCGGCCCCATCGTTGCCGCATCCGACGGAGTCACCACTCCACCTGCCGCATTCCGTGCGCCAGAACCCTTCACCGTCATCTTCGCCAACCCGAAGTCCAACACCTTCACTCGCCCGTCCGGCAGCACCTTGATGTTCTCCGGCTTCAGGTCGCGATGCACCACGCCCTTCTCGTGTGCGGCGCTCAGCGCGTCCGCTATCTGCCGCGCATACTCGAGCACCTTCTCCAGCGGCAGAGGCCCCACCGGGCTGTGGCCTTCGATCAGCTCCATCACCAGGTAGTTCTGCCCCACGTCGTAGATCTGGCAGATATTGGGATGGTTCAGTGCCGCAACCGCTCTCACCTCCTGGTCGAACCGCTCGGTAAACTGCTCCGCCAACACCTTGATGGCCACCGTCCGCTCCATCCGCGGATCGCGCGAGCGATACACCTCACCCATGCCGCCCGTACCGATGAGCGCAAGAATCTCGTACCGCCCTAAGCAAGTTCCCGCTGGGAGTGGCATGGTATCGCCAAGATACTACCAGCCCCGAGACTTCCAGAGGCCGTTCACCACGAATCTTCCCGGGCGACCATATCGCCTCATGGAGGTGGGATCCAAGAAGCCCAGACCTTTCCAAATTAGCTTTTTTTAAGCTGGTCACTTTGGCCAGCACAGGATGTTTTTTTTAGTTGACCGAGGAGCCTGGAGAGATCAACCGCGTAACGAAGGGCACGGGTTTAGCCGCGCCACGAATAGCCGGCGCTCGACGGCTTCAGCCACTGAGGTACGTTTTCGAGACCTAGAGGGTGAAATCATCTCTTTCGTCGAACACCAACCTGATTTTATTAGCCCAAGCTCGCTTCTTGCTTGGCCGAGCGATCGCCGCGCCCATCTCCCGGCCCAAACCAGCAAACCGTGTCGACGGCGAGGAGCCAGGATTGCTGCAATAGGATTGCTGCAATAGGTATCACGTTGACGTATCTCTCGACTGCCGATATTTCCTTTGCTCATTGCACCGCCCCCGTGTATTGCCGGTCAGACAAAGAATTTGTTTTCTTGGGTTGAAGCCGCTTTGAAACCACCATCGTGTCATGTGATTGTTTCGCAAAGAGGTGTGCGCCCGGGAAGATTCGTGGTGAACGGGCTTTGGGAAATCGCGGGGCCGGTAGTATCCCGGCGGTACGATGCGGCCGAGCTTCCGAGGCCTATTTGGCAACGTTGCCAAATAAGTCGTTTGTTTCATGAAGATGCTCAAGGTGCTCAAGTAATTTATTTGAGCATCTTGCCTCGTTGACCGACGGGTACTAATCCGCCGGTGGGAGCAAAGTCCACAACCCGGCACCTGATTTTCAGTTGAGGCAAAGGAGAGATGCTCGACCGCCGGCGGAGTTGAGGGCTGAAGGCCGGAGAGCTCGATGGAAGAAACGGTTGTTGGGCCAGTTGTTGGCCATCCAGTCACCATTTGTGGGGCAGCCTCCGCTTTCATTGACAGTGATGCCGCACGTGGCCGGCCGCAACGCAACAACGTTGCCTCCATGCGACGGGTTGGCATACAAATCTTGTCTTATGGCCGACAGTAATACGCTCGGGAGCCGCCGTCCATGGTCCTGGGAAATAATCATGTGGAAGAGCGGGTAGTAAACTCGTGATTACTCCCTGCTGTTCAAGAGTGACCAAGTAGTTAGCCCTGATTTATCAACCCGGACTTGAGCGCGTGCTCGGACGGCGGATCGCACGGCGCGCCCCGCGGCCCCCGCCAGCACTGAGCATTAGCGCCAAGCAGCTAAGTTTGTTGGAATTGGCATGCGGACACGTCATCTTTCACGCTCTTTCCTGCGAGCATTTCAGAAAACAGACGGGGATACGTATCATGTCCGATCATGTCCCCCTATCTCCCCTGAGCCGTCCTTGCTGTACATCGTCCACTGCGACAGGAACTGATCGTGGTGATTCAGGAAATCAACATTGACGTTCCAAGAGATTTGGTGGCGACTGCATTGGGGAAGCGATCGCTATGGCAAACGATGCACGGCTTGGAGAGGGTAAATTTTAACCAGCTCACCAAAAGACTGAAAGAGTTCGGAGTGCACGTGGACGTGTAGAGGAGTTGAAAAGTCAGCGCGAGCCGGGATGCGGAGATTAGCGGCAATAATCGCCGCACACTATGCGGTGATTATTCTTACTTTTGCGGTGAATAACGGCTAGTTTCGACGCACATGATGCGGCGAATAAAGCCCTATATCCACGACCTCAAGGACTGGCCCCGCTTTCGCTGGGACCCGAAACGCTTGTTGGAACGTCTGGCCGGTGTGCGATACAGGCAGGGGCGCCTCGTGGGTCAAATGAAAGGGCTCGGTTTCCCCCTCCAGACGGAGGCGGTTCTGCAAACGCTGACGGAAGATGTACTGTCGAGCGAGATCGAGGGCGAGCATCTCGATCGCAATCAGGTGCGCTCGTCGATTGCGCGCCGTCTTGGAATGGATATCGGCGGGTTGATCGCGGCCGACCGCGATGTCGAGGGCGTTGTCGAGATGATGCTGGATGCTACACAACATTATGAGAAACCGCTGAGGTCCGAAAGGCTTTTCTCCTGGCACGGGGCCTTGTTTCCGACCGGGCGCAGCGGCTTGTCGAAGATCAAGGTCGGCACCTAGCGGGATGACAAGCATGGTCCCATGCAAGTCATATCCGGCGCGATTGGAAAGGAACGCGTTCACTATGAAGCGCCGGGGTCGGCCGGCTCCGCGCCGAAATGAAGCGGTTCCTCGACTGGTTCAACAAGCAGGATTCGAGCGATCTCGTGGTGAAAGCCGGCATCGCGCATTTGTGGTTTGTGACGATCCATCCGTTTCACGATGGGAATGGACGTATTGCAAGAGCGATTGCGGATATGGTTCTTGCGCGGTCGGAGCAAAGTGCGCAGCGCTTCTACAGCATGTCGGCGCAAATCAGGCAGGAACGTAGACTTACTATGACATTCTCGAAGCGACCCAGAAGGGCACGCTCGATATCACGGATTGGCTTGGATGGTTTCTGGATTGCCTCGGCCGCGCGATTGAGAATGCGGAGAGTACTTTGGCGGACGTTCTGACAAAGGCTCGTTTTTGGGACCAGTTCACGGGCGCGGGCTTGAACGATCGCCAGCGGCGGATCGTCAATCAACTTCTGAACGGGTTCGAAGGCAAGCTGACATCCTCGAAATACGCAGCTGGCCAAATGCTCGCAGGATACGGCGCTGCGGGATATCGAGGGTCTGGTCCGAAAGGGCGTTCTCAAGAGAGATAGGGCGGGAGGCCGGAGCACATCCTATTCCCTTGCCGAGATTGTGTCAGGCAAAAGAGCGGCGAATAGAGAGCCTTGAGGGCGCAGCGGGCTTAAGCCTGGCGCGTCGCTTGCCTCGGCCTGCAGCTGGGCCGCATAGTCTGGATGGAAACCAGCTTTGCCGAAAAGCACGCGGGGGTAATTCGTGACCAGACCGGAAACTGACCCTTTCGCCGGAAAATGCCTTATCCTTGCCTCTCTAATTTGCAAAGTGTCAGTCCCCTCTGGTCACGAATTTTGTCACGAATTTTGCTGGTCACGCTGTCCCTGTATCCCCCTGGGAAGCGCCGGGTACACTGCGACCTCAGCGGCTGTCGGGGGAGGCGAGAATGCTTCTGCAAACGGAGCTTTTGACCTCGTTATAGTCTCCGCCTGGTTGAACGCGATCGTGAAGCCATTCTTGCGGCATCCGGTAAGACGGCAGCTCTGGTGCTGACGGAACTGACGCTCGCTGACAAACTGCTATCTCTTTGTGGAGTGCGTGTTGGACCGCTAAGGCACCCGACACTTCATGCAGTTCTGTCGATGCATGGTTAAGCGTGCCTTAGCCGCGTTGCGGTCTGCGAGCGCCCGTCGCTTGACCTCGAATGTCAGGTGCGTCGGCTGGCCTAACAGTTGTGAAGACGCTTCAATCTGCACCCACTGGCGAATAGCCGCTTCGTAGAGTTGTTGCAGGCGCTGCTCCTCCGGGCAATCCATAGCCCTAATTGTGATGCACTAAACTTCCAGGGCGCGGCCTGACAGATCCCAGGCCGAAATGAAGGTGTATCATCTGCGGACGGCGCAATACGAAGGAGGGCTTTGATCTGAACTCTACTGGTTTCAAGTACAGGATACTGATCGTCGAAGATGACTCTTCCCTGCGAGAGTTTGGCAAACTTCTGCTCGGCGCCCAAGGTTACGAGGTCCTTGCCGCGGAAGACGGTTTCGAGGGCCTCTCCGCTCTAAAGCAGTCCTTGCCCGACATCATCATTTCGGATTTGAGGATGCCGAACATGAATGGCTTTGAATTCCTTTCGGTCGTACGGCGACGTTTCCCGACCATTTCCGTGATCGCCATCTCCGGTGAGTTTTCTGGGCTATCCGTTCCCGAGAGCGTACTTGCGGATGCGTTCTTTTCGAAGGGCCAGTACCAGCCTCCGGAGTTGTTTCAAAAGATTTTGGAGTTACTAGAGGAGCTTCCTACTCGCCCCAGAGAGGGTAAACCAAAAGGCTGCCATATGGGTCAAGAAGGACAAGGGGACTATCGCGGTAACGTGCTCAGAGTGTCTCCGCACCTTCCCTGTATTAAATGTCCTGAGAGGAATCAACGAGGCTGAGTGTGACTTTTGTTCCAGCCTGATTCGGTTCGAGATCATTGGAGACGTTGCTGCAAACTTAGTCTCGGTGGATGCAAAATCGGCGGTTCGGTAACTTCCGCGCGACCTTCGCCATCTATGCCCTACAGGGACGGATTGACCTGACGGTGCAGTACGTCGTCCTACTCCCTCCGGTTTGTGAGATTTAGGCACACTGGACAACTCCGCTTGTGTAGATTAAGCCTCATCTTGGCGGCATCTCTCTCGTCCTGCGCCTTACACTTGATCTCTGAAGCAGAACGAACTGACTGGTCAGCGAGCTTATTTGCCGCCAACTCAGCTTGCTCCGAGCATCGAAGCGCTGCTAGATAATGCTGGAGAAGTCGCACATATTCAGAGCATGCCACTGTGCACTGTGATCCCTTTGGACTGACGTCGTTTGCACCACTGTAAGGCTATGGGCAAAAAGAACCCCGATCTTTCGGACCGGGGTAATGCACCGATTGGAGCTATTTTGCAAGCCACTATACGCCAGGTGAGGGGCGTTTGTCTTCAAGTCTTAAGACTTGAAAAGTGCGTGATTCCAGACTGCAGACGAGCCCTGTGGACATCTTCGCCTTTTATTCTCCTATACTCGCCTCATGTCGCGCTACGACCGACCAGCTCACCGCGTTTACATGTACTTCTTCAAGCGGTCTGGCTGGCAGGTTCAATTCCTCGAATCCGACTTGAAAACTCCTCTTCCGAAGAAGCTGACCTTCACTGATCCTGAGAAGATCCGCGAACTGGCCAGAAGAGGCGAGGCTTGGGCAGATTCAGAGAGCCGGCAAATGCTTGAGGGTGCTATCGAACAAGGCCGCGGCGGAGTCTACCTAAGACTGACGCCAGATCAGTATCGAAAGCTCCGACGTCAGGGTGGTGGTGGAAAATGAGGACTCTGACGCTGGGAAGTGCAGACTTCCGGCTTTTGATGGTCGCTATGACATTCGTCGCGCTGCTGGTGGTTCTGCTCTGGTCCGAGAGCGGGATAGACTCGTCCCTGATGTCTGACTTCCCAATACCTGCGTGAACGGCTCTGCAGTGGGACACTAAAACGGCCCTGAGGCGGTCGTCGGAAGCAGCCGCTCCACTTGAGCCAGCAGATCATCAGCAAGCGTCAATTCAGTCAGTAGAAGAGCTGGAGTTTCACCGGCTGCTGTGAGAATCCTGCCCTTCTCCCATTCACTCAGCCAAGCCGAGATGATGACGAGGTCGAACTTAGAGGTCCGCAGAAGAATTTCAGCTTCTGCCAGAACAGCCGCCAGTGCATCGTAGCCCGAGTGGCCGAGGACGGCGCAGTGAGTTTGCAGAAGTTCCAGCTCCTTTCCTACGCAGAGCAGGCGTGCAGGGCGAGTCGGCATAGTGAAATGCTCCAGTGTGATGGAGATTGGAAGGGGTGTTTCAACAATATACAGCTTCAGATCACACAACTGCTGCAGTTTCTTAGACATCGAACTAGAACTGCTCCGTCACGGGAGCGAGGGGGTGAGCATGGATTCCTCTGAAACTCCCGCAGATGTCAACAGTTCCGTTCAATCCCTGCAAGTCAGCATTGAAACAATCGCCAACCTCATATATTTAGCTCGACACCTTAAGACGCATTCTGCACGACAGCAGAGATACCTCGAATGGGCGGCCAAGATCATAGAAGGGATAGCACGACATCCGAAGCTTCGCGAATAGCCGTCTAATGCAGCCAACTTTGAGAGCCGTCGCGTAATATGCCCAAAGATTGAGTTCGCTCATCTAAATTGGCCCACTTTGATCATCTAATTTGGCCCACCTGGATAGAGGTATTGTGGCATCGCCGGTAGAATCCGCCCGGTAGTGCCAATTCGTAGCAGTCACCGGCCCAGCCGGACAGGTCAGGCGGTCACGACTAACCGACATTTAGGTACCATATTCCCTTGGCAGGCCGGGTGGCTCCTCCACCCCCTGCCGATACTGAAGCTGTCACGCCCGCCGACAGGACCCGCACGCTATTAGAAACCGTCATGGTACTGGCGGGTTGGTGTCAGCCTGAGAGCAGCAGGTCGCGCCGTCAGGATGAGGCGTTCTTGCTGGATAATTAAGGTTCCATATTTCGATCTGAGGCCGGGTGCCAGGAGTCCGTTACGCGGATGCCCTTTGGGAACAGGAGAAGGCCCAGCCAGGAAGGCGCAGGAGAGATAGTTGCCTATAACCCGACTTTGTAGGGAATACTCCGAGCTGAAAGTCCTGGGCGAACCAAACCCTTTTCGGGCCAGAGGAGCCGCTCCCGATCAATCAAGCGTCAAGATGAAATCGTCGAGGCCAGTTATGCTTTCAAGTAATAGCACGTCTGGAATAGGTGGGATGAGATTCTGCTTGATCGCATAGCCGCCCACGATGAGAGTGGGTCGCGGGCGCGGGAGGAGCTCTATCATCCGAGCGATATTGTGGACATATACCTTCTGCCATTCCAGTGCAACTGAGATGAGAATGGCCTGGGGTCTGGTTTGAGTAGCGAATTGGAAGAGAGTCTCAGGAGTGGGCGGCGGGTGGAAAAGCCTTGTCTCTATACCTTTGGATTGCAGCCACAGGGAAAGGATGCGGACGCCGAGGCTGTGGTCGTTGCCAAGGGCGTTCATGAGGAACACTATAGGGCGCCGAATTCCGGGCATTGGCGCGCTGACGGCCTTGACCTCAAGTACTACCAATTCAAAGACTCGCTCACAAAAGCTGGTGAATCGATGTTCGTCCTCGACGGTAATGAGGCTGCTCTCCCACTCGATTCCAATGAGATAGAGGAGCGGTGTGATAAGGCCGACGAGGATATCAACGGGGCGTAGTCCTGCTGTGAGGGCCATGCGGACGATGCGAGAGGCCGCAGCCATGTCTCCGGTCTTACCGCCCTCATAGAGCAAGCCCTGGATTTCGCGCAGCCGGTGAGAGTTCCCTATTTCGGAGTCAAGCCGGTCCATGCCCCTTGCCGAGCAGGCGGGGCACAGGCCGTGTGTGGTGGTAAAGATGTTGAATGGGGCTACCTCGCCTTGGAATTCCTGGCAGTAAGCGCACCACCTCAACATGAGAACTTAACTGTGTCACGGTGAGGAAATCCGGCAGGTCGGATGCATGGGTAAAGTTTCAACCGGTATCCTCTTTCGACTGACGTTTTCCGTGGAATGCAGAAGCGCAGCAACCGGAGGAGGGGTGCTGGCGTTCGAATGCGGGCTAAAGGAGAGCTGATTCCAGCTTACGCCAACGGTGGTTTGCACGTTGTGGTACATCCTAAAAAACGCGGCTATAAGGACCCGTTACCCTAGCGCGATTTCATGCTCCAGGCCTCGTGCGTTGCTGGTCGAGGCATCTCAACACCAATGGAATGCTCAGAATACCTGCAGCTCAGCCAGCGTTACGGGGCAGCGCTTCGACGCTGGGCACAGGCCGAGCTGTCCTTGAAAAAGAGCGATCTCCCCGAGACCACAAGGCGTCTGGGGCAAGAGATTGAGCGGCAGGCATTAGAGGAGAAAAACGCGGCTTACGCGCGGATGATTCGTCACCAGCAGAGCTGCCCTACCTGCAACGAAAAACCCAAGTAGCATCGCAGATCACTGCGGAGACTCCTCGCAGATCTGTTTGTGCCCAATCAGAGCGTCGCGGGCGGAGCGACAGCGCGCTTCCTTTACTGCGATCTCCTGCTTACTGGTGGATTCGGGCCTCATGGCGCTGACTGCTTGATGGTAGACATCCAGCGCGTCGTCGAGTTGCTTCCCAAGCGCAGTGCATTCATCACAGGGCATACGGATATCTGATGCATCGAAAAATAAAGGTGAGCCCTTGGCTGCGACCGGTGGGCACGAGACAACTAACCGCCTAGCCTATGCCATCCGATAACAGCTATGGAGGATCGGAACTGTGCCAGAGGTCGTCAGCGTCAGTGAAATAGATTTGGGACTAAGCGCACATCGGAGATAAACCGTAACGTGGCCGGTGAGGTGACGGACGTACAGGGAATCGTCTGCTGGTTGAGTGGAGTCGCATATGCCCCTGGGAGGAGGATTTGCATGGGTGGGGGGCCTGGTGTTACAGGCCGGATTATGATCTCCACCTCTTCAGGCGGCTGGGTAGCCGATGGACCATGCCTGGGAACCTAAAGAGGTGCGGCATTTGCCGTGCCGTTACAATTATGTGCCAATCAATCACGCCCGTTGCAACCTGCCGATAAAGCTTACTTTTCCTCACGTTGGCGGGCTTGGGCTTTAGGCTACGTGCCAGGCGTGAGACGTAGGGAATGAGCGATCACTTTGCGACATAAGAGCGGGAACACAAATGCCCGGCGCGGATGCCATGGTGGCTGAAGTCGAAGCCGCTTTGCAGCAAGCTACCAAAGTTCAAAGAAGCTTCTAGTTGGGTTTGATAGAGGTTGCCTTTCCCACGACGTAACCGCTTCGATGACTGCATCTCGTTCATCCACTGTCAGCTCATCGGGCAGTTCTCCAGCTATGACATGGTGAATTCTGGCTACTGGCTCAGGTCCAGTCAGCAACGCTATGTACCAGTGCAGATCACCTGCGTCGTCCTTGTACTGGCTTCCCATGACCACGAACTCTCCGAAGGTGGCGACCCGCATACTCTGGATCAGTTCAATTGCGGACATAGGCTTTCCCAACCGCCGACATTATGCGCCTACGACTGTAGGTGCGACTGCCAGTTCTAGCCCGACTCAGGCCCGTTAGCGTTCCGCCGGAAAGGCCGGTGCGTGTAACGACTGCCGGTCCTGGCATGTGGGTGCCAGCTTTACGCCGATAGGCCCTGGCAGTTGCGGCGTAACGGCAATCGGTTCGACGAGCGCGTGTTTTGGCACAGACCTTTACCCAGGTAGTCGTTTGGTGAGTGAAGAAGAAGTCTGTCCTAGCCTAAGGCCCGGCAGCCGGGAAGATCACTGCGGGAACAAACTTAGGCTGCGCTCTCGCGACTGGACCCAGTAGCCTACGCTGACTCTCTCTCCTCGCCCAGCATGAATCCTCGGCGTTGCCGGGTCGATGTTAGTGGGCACGGAGTCTCTCTGCCACATTCAAAACAGTGCCAACTCATTTCCGCTCTATTACCTACTATCCCAGAGTGGCGAGCTAGTGCCATCGTCTCACCAATACACCGCGCATTTCGACACTTCATGGTGATTTGGGTCTCTTTGTCAATGTGCTCTAGAACCTTCCAGGTCGCCGGACGGATGCAGAAATAGCCTAAGGGTCGGCAATAGTAGCGACCACAATCCGACATCCAGCACATTACACATCCCATTTCGGGGACGAGGGATACGACCCCATAGAACATTGGTGAAAAATGGCAATCACAAACTACGGTTTTAGCATCCATAGCCCCACGACGCGTCCCTAACAGCAAGCCAGCCTACGCCCAATTGCAAAGGTGTTCAAGCGATTTCTTCAGGTCTATAGGCTATGGAAACTCTGATCCGAACCTGATAGAGACCCAGCTCGGTCGTCCTCCCGGTGTGTCGGCAGGCTATTCCCTGTATCTAAGCTGTCCAGCAAATACCTCTCCGCAAATCCGAACTATCTGAGCTGAAGGCCAGCGACTGATACACATCGCAGCACTCTGTGCGGCCTGCTACAGGCGCTCCTAGCCCTTAATACACAGGTGCAGGGATATCAAACTCCCCAGCCTACCACCGGACGACGTCTAGCAATCAACGCGCAGAAAGTACGTACGTCATATCACCCCAAACCGAGTCTACGAAAAACGAGGCGCCCGAGCGTGGATAGCCTGAACGTGCTGGTGCCCGGAGGGGGACTTGAACCCCCACGGCCTTGCGGCCTGCGGATTTTAAGTCCGCTCTTATGGCAATCTGCATTAGGCTGCATGATTCCGCACAATGGCGCACAACCCTCATGGCATCAAATGCATGGAGCCGATAGTATCGCTGCATATCCCTGCATCCAGTCGCATTGAATTCGGGAACCAACATGCACCAGAACATGCACCAGTAATCACTTGCGCCTGTTGCGCCAATATAGCCAGAGAGTGAAAAAAACAGATCAAGTAAACGGCGAGAGCAATTCCGCGTGGTTTGTGAATCAGAAGTCGCATTTAATGCTCACGGTTTAAGCCCTGGCTATACTTCTGCATCCTATTTGAGCGGAGGTGGAATATGGACAAGGAACATGTGAAGGGCGCAGTGGACAACGCAGTCGGAAAAACCAAAGAGGCGGCCGGCCATGCGGTTGGCAACAAGAAGCTCAAGGCCGAAGGTAAGATCGACCAGGCTAAGGGCGCCGCCCACAATGCTGCGGGCGATGTGAAGGACGCTACACGCAAACACTGATGGATCAAGTGTGGGCCGGAAGCTTCCTCTCGGCTCTCCGGCCCACATATCGACTGTGGTCGCTCCCGAATGGGATCAGTACCTTCGGCAACGGCGCGACGGCACGACACTGAGCCGTATGAGACTTTTTATTTCGTAAGCGTTCACAATGGCGCCGGGTAGAACCTCAGCCTCGATCCGGTCCTCTACTATGCGCTTTATCCCGCCAAGTGGTAGTGCAGAAGTTACAGAAAACTGCGCCGGCCGCAGCGTTTCCGGACCGCGTAGAGTAAAGTCAAATTCGTCCATTAGCTCATTCAAGGCCGAATACTGCTCGACTCCGGCCGAATTTCCGAGATCGACGACCAAGGCTTAGTTGGCCACAAAAGCCCACGCTTCTTCAGCAGGGAGCATACACCTCTGACGAACTTGGAGCAGTATTTCGGGGAAGCAGCGCAAAATGGCAGGCCACCGGGCCTAGATCAAATTCCGCCGAGTGCCGATGTAGAGCTATGCCCGATCAAGTCCAGCCTTTTCGTCACGTTTACATGCTGTTCCACCTATTGAACGATTGGCAGGTCTCATTTCTCGAAGCAGACCTGACGTTTTCACCCCTCAAGGCACTGACCTTTGTTGACCCTGAAGACACCAGAGATCTGGCGCGGCGAGGTCATGCGTTGACAACGTCCCAGGCACGGGCACTGTTCGAATATTCGATCGGGAGCGGGAGGGGAGGGATCTACCTTCAGATGACGACGGAGCAGTACTCTTCACTGCGAGAACCCGGTTAAGAGCACCCAAGCAAAGTGGTGCCTGGTTGGCCGCATCCCAGTAGTCCGTTCGCCGCGCTCCTAGCCCCCATTAGCGGCGAGCAACCCAAACGATGACAATGACGGCGATGATAAATGCAAGCACGGTTCCGAGTCGCTTTTGCCAGTGAGACATAGACATCCCGACGGTGCAATCCTGGATGGGGCACACGGACGATGCGACTCTCGACCGAAAAGACGAAGATGTGCACGGAGCCGATCCTGGGCAGACCATGCCACATCTCAGCCGGGCAACTCGTCTGGATTGACTGACGTCAAAGTTTCCACAATGAGCAAGTATCAGGTTTTTGAAGCCCTCACCGGGGAGTATCTCGGTGAAGTGGATTCTCTGCATGAGTTGCACGTTGGTGACGGAATAGCCGCTGACGACGGTCGAGTATTTCGCATTTCCTCAATGACGCAGACAGTTCCTGCGGGGAAGCGTGTGCAGAGGATTGAAGCGATTGAGACCGTCAATATGCCCTGGATTGCTCGCCTCGATCGGCCTGCCGGCTGATTACCCCGAGGAGTGACGGCGATGGAAAAACACTTTAGCGACTGGCACGTCTTTGATGCGAGCGATCAGACGACCTACCCGAGGGCGGATGCTCGCATTCAGGTCAAATTCGACGATGGAAAGTTTGAGGAAGGCGACAGCAGGATGTTCTTCCCACGGGGTAAGCTGCTTCCCTGTTCATCCATCACTGCCTGGCGCTACATCTAAGGCGCCAGTCAGCGCTAGCTGGTCAGCTTTCGACTGGTGTCGGCGTCACATAACACTAAAGTTTTGATGACAATTGAGGCTATTTGCTTTAGAACACACTTGGATGGTGTGGCTACATGTTCACAGGTGGATCTATGGTGTGTTCGGTTTCGCCAAAAATACTGTGCATTGGGACAGATCTCCGGCTTCTGCAAACTCGTTGTGCAATCCTGGCTAGAAGCGGTTACGATGCCGAGGCTGCCAATCTACAGGAAGCTGGGATTCTCCTGAGGACCGCAAAGTACGACTTCATCATCATTTCTGCTGGGCTGTCTGATGTGGCAATGGGTCGTCTCATTGCCGCGGCCGGCACGACCCCTACATACGTCTTGACCGAACTAACGTTCGCCGCACAACTACTTGACGAAGTGGGACGACGCCTCCAGCCAGCAGTCAGTTAAACCATATCGAGCCGACTCAGCGTCGCCTGTCGTGAGCGCACACTTCGAGTCGATGGCAAAACACGTCAGTGACTGGCACGTATTCAACCCCAGCGACAGGCGGACCTATCCAAAGGTCAAAGCCTGCCGATACATCAAGGGCCATGCTGAATAGTTCTCCGCAAGGCACGTCTGAGACTCGACTATTCATCCGGATATCGCAAAGCGAGGAGTCTTCGAACACGGTCTGACAACGAAGCGAGTTCCACCAGGGCCGATTGAATATAGCTCTGCGTGGCTGGCCCACCTTGGCTGGCAAGAAACAGGGTGTTCGTCAGACTTTGTAGCGGGTTGTTGATCTGGTGCGCCATCTTATGGGCGCGTTCGAGCGATGCTTCTGCTTTGGCAGCCTGGCGGGCCTTTTCATCCGCTCGTTGTTGACGAATGATGACAGCCACGTAGTCAGAAAGGCTCTTCAAGAGCTCGTAATCAGCTCGCTCGAAAGCCAGTGCAGATGTGTGGGAGACTGCCCAAATAGTCCCTCGCATTTGGTCCGCTTCCCAAGGGATGAGCATTCCGTCGGTGATGGGTTTTGCGATGATCCCCAGGAAATCATAATAAGGTTTCGTGACGCGGTAGAGATGTGGCCTTCCGCTATCGAGGCAAGTACCGCAGGGACTGAAGAAACGTGGGGTGCGGGCTTCGGTGTACTGGCTAAAACTCCCCGCTACGGCAACCCATCGAAAAGTGGGTTTACCTGATTGGTCGGGTTCCTCCAGGCTGATTCCGGCACTATCAGCGCCGCAACACGTCATCGCCACATTAACGAGCTCCTGCAGGACATCCTCGGGATGGGTCGCAAACACTTGCGTAATTCGACGTAGGGCATCCAATGGCTGCTGGAGGTCTCTCCTCTTTCCAGTTCTACTTAGAAACGCGCGGTCGCTGAGCAAGTCTCGGAGTTCCATTCCGGTCTCAGACGTCGCGTTTGTCATCTGGAGATCTTATCTGAGAACTACATCTACCCACAAAGCTTCCGGTGGTCGGGATGAGTCCATATGCGCTTACTCGACCTGGTTCACGCCTTGGTCTAGGATCGCGACTTACGTGAATCCGGCCAAAAACGCGCCAAATCTACTCTTTCTCGCCTCTTCGATGGTTTCAGCGTGGCCGAAGACCAGCGGCTCGCTGCTTTTCACGAGTTGAGCATAGATCGCGTACTTGGCGCGTGCAAGCATGGACCGGTTCTCAGTAGCTGGGTAATTCGTGACCAGGTAATTCGTGACAGGTAATTCGTGACCAGACGGAACTGACCCTTTCGCCGGAAAAAGGCTTATCCTTGCCTCTCTGATTTGCAAAGTGTCAGTCCAGTCTGGTCACGAATTTTCGTCTGGTCACGAATTTTGGTCAAGCCGCTAAGGTACGCTCTTCGAAATCCACGGGTCTGCGGTTTTCCTTGAGGTTCTCGCACACCCTCTTAGGGCCGGTTGCCACTGGCCTACTTGAGCTTCACCGAGGCTGGAGGGCGAATGCACCTACCCGCATTGACTCCGATCACCACGATCATGAATGCGCGGGGATTGGTGCGGTTGGGAAGCCGGCCGCCGGTTTGGCTCGGTTGATCGCCATTCCCAGGCACAGTGCAATCAGCAGCTCGGCGATCACTGGGCCGAGAAAGAAATAGAGGTATGAGTTGACTGCAAACGCCAGGTACCCGAGCATGAAGACCCACAGAATCGGCCTCAGCCGTGCGCCCTCGGTCGCCGCCAGCGACCCAAGCATCCAGAACACTAAGGCGTCGACCGTGAGGAAAATGGTGATGCCGAGGCCGAAGCCGCGATAGAACTGCGCATAACTGCGGACGACGCCAAGCACAGGGAAGGGATTAGCCTGCATGGTTGTAGCGACCATGGAAGCCACACCGGGCATTGGTTTTCCAAAGACGCCACCAATGGTGTGCAAGATCGCGTGAATCAGCGTCAGCACAGAAGCTAAGCGCAGGAAAACCTTAGTGTTCATGGACATTTCCCTCCATTTTGTGCGGCGTTCGTTCCGCGGTTTCGGCGAACTTTTCGAGAATGGTGATCCAGGCGCCGGGGCCATCGAACATGTCGCGCAGCTTTTCTGCTCCTTCTCCGTGGCGCGCGATCTTGCTGTGCTCCAATTCGACAAACGTTGCGCCAGGCCCTTCGGAACGGAAGCGAATCTCGACCTCGCTGGCCTTTGCCATATCCGGATCGCAGACCCAATCGGGCCGGTCGTGTCCCGGCCCAACGTGCCATGAGAATCGAACTCGATGGGGAGGATCCCAGGCCAGCACTCTGCCCCAATCGCAGTGCTCGCCCTTGGCGTTGCGCTCGTACCAACGTCCGCCGACGCGCGGCTCAACGAAAATGGCCACGAACGGCGTGTTCCCGATGTGGTGCGTCGCCGGCCACCATGTTTCCATCTGTTCCACGAAGACCGAGAAGGCGCGCTCGATGGGCGCCTTGACGCGAATGCTCTTAAGCACTCTTAGATCGAGTTCTGCGGTGTTTGCCATTTTTCACTCCATGAGGTGGTGTTTCGGCGGCTTGCTGAAACGCGCTGAGGGCGCGTGTCCACATCTGGTCGAAATGAGCGCGGAGCTGGGCCACGCCCTCAGGGTTTAGTTGATACATCCTGCGGGTTCCTTGTTTTCTGTCCATCACGAGGCCCGCGTCCTTAAGCACCCGCAGATGCTGGGAAACTGCGGGCCGCGTTACCGGCAAGGTGCGTGCCAGCTCGTTCACAGCGATCGGTCCGGCGGCCAACCGTTGGAAAATAGCCATGCGCGTAGCGTCGCCCAGGGCGTCGAGTCCGGCCTGTAGGTAAGTATCCACTAACCGTTAGTGAACACGAACCAATGCTTGCGTGTCAAGAGGAAATTTGAAATTCGCTTCGCTCTCGGAGCACGCCGGGACGACGTGCTCAGGCTGGTCGTGGACAAGGGACGAAACTGGCGCCCACTGGAGTCGTGACAGGATCGGTTGCAGCGCTAGTCTCGACCCGCTTGTTGGCCAGCTTGCTTTTTGAAGTACAGACAACTGATCCAGAAGCTACATACATTTCTGCAACTGTTCTTCTCTTCCTCGTCGCTTTTGCAGCCTGCTATGACCCGGCGCGGCGTGCCATGCATGTCGATCCAAATAGTGACCAGAACGGAACATTCACTTGCGCCGAGAGACCATGACGGGTTATGTCCCATCTGTCAACGGGTTTTCAACGGGTTTTCGGCGGCACCTATACATTCAAACGGACGATCAGGGGTGCAGAGCGGCAAGCTTCTTATGGAGCGTCGCAATCCAGTCAGCTTTGGCGCTGGGTTCCATACGCAGTGCAATGGAGAGAGCTTTGTTGTATGCGGCTGCGCTTTCGTGGTCGCGGTGAAGGGCAGCGAGAGTGTCTCCCAGGACGATCTGCCCTTGCATGAGATCGGGATTGATCGCAGTTGCCTGCTCGGCTGCGGAAAGAGCCGCGTCGAGCTGTTTGTCGTGGAGTGCCTTGGTAGCACGCGTGAAGTACCCAAACGCAGAGGACAGCGACGTATTGAAGGTGCCGCGATACACAAAGACGCCGTCGTCAATCGTGTCCACCGGTCGCACGTTCATGAAGGGCTGAAACGGACTAAGGATGACGGAGCCGAACTCGTACCCTGTGAGCGTACCGGCGCTCACCAGGATCGTTCCGGAGATCTTCGCCGGAACATCGACCTGCTGTTCGCTCCACATGCTGTTTGCCGTCGGCAGTTGACGACAGGGGATTCCATACGAGTGATAGTCGATCGAGGGTTGAACAAAGTAGCCAAACCAGCAGTCGTGGATGTTGTGCCGGTCAAGGTACTTCTTGACCGAGACGAGCTGCTGTCCCCAGTCCGTGTTGGAGTCGGTGAGGTATCGGTGCGTGTTGGCCGGGCCGCCGAACAATTCGTTGGAGTACGCCAGATAATTCGGCGCACTCCGCGTTGCTGACCAAATATGCCAGCCGAGCAGCAGGAGTGTGGCGTAAATCCAGAACCGCTTTTCCCGCCACATGGAAACGGCCGCGCCACCTATAAGTACGGCGAGAAACGGATACATGGGCAGGATATGGCGCGCACCGATATTGAGACCTGTATCGATCGCAACCAGGAGATAGACCAGGGGCGGCACGGCGAGAAAGCTCAGCCGCTGCCACCCTGCGAGGTGCTTGGAAAAAACCGCGTAGATGGCAAGCACTAGGAGCAGCATGAAGCCAAGCGTGGATTTGATAACGAAAGCGGCCGGGAAGTAGTACGGGACACCATGTGCATGAACCTGTCCGAAAATATAGGTTGAGAACGACTGCCCGGCTACAGACTGCATGCGGATGTCGACCATTCCGTACAGGTACGACTCGGGAAGGATATGCCATCGGGCAAGCAGTCCGTACACCTTGGGCTCGAGCCCGTGCAGCGAGTTCAGGTACGCACTGAGGCTGGGCTGCATGCCTCCATCCGGGTGCGCGAGAAAGCGGAAATGGTAGGTAGCCCAAAGGATGGGGAATCCGACGACAATGGCCGCGGCAAACGCCGCCGCATAGAGGCGGAGGACCCGAGCCCGTTTCTCCTCCGCAGGCGGGCGCACGAGCTCGAAAGCCAATAGGACGAGTGCGATCGGGAGCAGCAGAACCGCCGAGTGCTTAAGGGCCAGGGCTACGCCGGTGGCTGCCCCCACCATCGCGAGCCTGCCGATGGAGGGCCGCACGCGAAAACGGTACAGTGCGTAGACGGTGGCGAAGATCCCGAAGGTCACGGCCATGTCCGTGGTTACATAGGCACCATGGGCAATGAGATTGGGCTCGAAGACGACAAGGGCAAGACCGAAGAGGGCCGCAACGGGGCCGAAGATCTCAAGACCCGCGAAGTAGACCAAAGTGGCCAGCGCAAGCGAAAAGATCGCCGCCATCATTCGCGAGCGGAAGATAATCTTGCTTGCGGTTTCGAGACCACCGTTGTCATAGATCAAGCTGCGACCGTTGAAGTATGCTTCGGTTTTTGAAAACCTAGGGCTCTTCCGTGGAGGAGCGCTGAGGTGCATGGTGAGCAACGGAAGGGTGGCAATCTCTTTGAGTAAGGGTGGATGCTCTGGATTAATGCCAAACTCCCCGGCAGCCCAGCTCTCGTAACCGGCGTAGATGTGATTGCCCTCGTCCCAGCTCAGGGACTGGCGGCGCACGGAAAATACCAACTCGCCAAGAAATATCAAGACGAGCAGGAAAGCGACGGCGTGCGCTCTGCGTCGTGGCATGAGCCTCGTGAGATATGCGTCGTTTGCTGACCTGAAGTGACGATTCTGAGAAGTCATGCCCGCCTAGCGTATTGTTTTGCTGCTGAACATTTTGGTTCAGTTAAATAGCATTATTCCGGCATCGCGGCCAAGTGCGCCATTGAAAACCTCGTGTGCTTCGCTGAGCACATCGGCTGATCCGGATGAGTTTCGGGACGGGAGTTTCGGGGGGACGAAATGGTTGTTGTCCAAATCTGAGCTCGAAAAGGCATGACATGACCATCCAAGTTGTGGATCAGCCCATCAATTTTGGGGTGGACGGTACACGTCCACGCCAGCGCTCTGTGACGCCGGTCATTTGTCCAGCTTGAAACCAGGCAAAATGCGAGACTCCGCCCGGAACAAATGATAGTTCGCAAAACGCATGTCATTCATCTTCGTGGAATAGGGGCCATAGCTCAGGAAGCTTTGATCCCACAGTTTCAGGGAGATGATCGACCGCCCTCGCGCGAGCGAAACACTTCTTGTGGGGCAGAAATACGTCTTCCCGCCGATTTTGACCGGACCATAGTCGACCAAGACCTCATCTCGGTCCATAGGCACATATTGCTGCATATCGAACTGCTGTTGCAGGCGAAAAATTGTGCCGTCCTCGGGATTGATCGCAATCTCTCCACGATATCCGGCTTGGATTCGAAACGAATTCTGTCCGTCCGCATCGGGAAGACAACAGCCGCCTTCGAAATACGTAGACTCCGCTGCCGAAACCTCGAACTCGAATACGCCGCGTCTCCCCTCCGGACCACTCTCCCAGCGCACCCACTTCATGCGACCCGGGATGTCCACGGCGCGTCTCACGTCGGCCAGGATGGGACCGAACGTGCCGTGGGTTGTCAGGCGTTCGTCGCTCGAACCGTTGCGCTCAGAGTCCTGTGATTCCACGACTTCGTCTCCATCGCGGTAAAGGACTCTCGCTTTCGACAGTTCCACAACCCCCAAGGGCTGGCTCCCGACGCTGCTCCTGCCATTGTCGCGCTGCGGCATCTCTTCATAGCGAACAGTTGTTCTCGTCGCATAGAAGTTCGGCAACTTCGAAATCGTCCTTTCGAGATAGTCTTTCACCTGAACCAGCATGTGGTGCTTTGCAGCTGCGTCTGGGGCAGCTTGGTTTGGGATTTCAGCCGGCGGCGGTCCGAGAAACGCAGACAAATCCGCCACCGCGACCAGGGCCCGTTGAACATTCCTGTTTCGGAAATCCGCAGTCAAAGCGGAGAGATTGGCAAGACTGAGGCGCTCGGTCAATTCGAGCTTGGAAAGCCTTTCTGCGCGTCCGTCTATTTCGCGGATGTTTGTTTCGCTCAGGATCTGATCCAACTGTCCCACCGTCACCCGTTGAAACTCGGGATTCGGCGGGTCGGAGTAAAAGGGCTCGTCGAAGTAGCCGGTTTTCGTGTGCGCGACCGGTCCTGGCTTGTCCACTCGCACTTGCAGACTGTGGTACTCGTGAGGTTGAACAGCGACCGGAGGCTCGAAAGAAAGGGCATAAAAATTCAGAGGTCTCCTCAGGCAGCGATTCATCTCCGCAACAAGGTCGTTGGTGTCGTTCGCGACGCTCCCGCCGCTTTGAATCGCCAAAACCTTCTTATACAGAAACCGGTCGGTTGCATCGTGTACCGTTCGTGGCCCGTTCAGATAGAGCTGATAACCGGGCGCGCAATCTTCCTCTTGACCCACCGGGAGCTCATCAATTGACATGCGAGCCTCACGGAACAGCGTTGTGAACCAGTAAATCGGGTCGAATGTTTTTGGTCCAGCATTATGATTCGCCGGAAATATGCCGGTTCCCTTGCCGCAACCCGGGCCTATCCAAAGCATCACCTTACGGCCGCGTTTTCGCCTCTGTGCAGTTGCAATGAAGGCGAGCGCGCGCAGCGCGTCAGGTCGGCGATTCAAGACGATCATCTTGCCGGAAGACAGATCCGAGGCAAGCGAATTTCCATCCGTCGAATCGTGATGGGGTACGGTCCACAAACCATCGTCTGATATTCCGAAAACGGAAACCGGTTGATATAGATGACCGTTATCCTGTCGAACGAATGCCTCAATTCCAGCTTGCGCACGCAACGCATCGGCTTTCGACATGCAAGACGGGTAGATCCTGCATAACGTGTCGAGGAACAAGATGACCTGCACCGGCGGCTCGGGACCGGCGGACTGTTCACTGAACGCGTGAAACGACAGAATCTTTTGGGGGAGACCTTCATCCAGCAACTCAAAATCCTCGCGACTCAAACCGGATACTGGCTCTCCATCTGCTTTCGTCACGGAGACATCGAGGTGAATGAGACCCTTTCCTCCATCGAGCATAGGAATGGTTGGCTGGGCGGTCTGTTGAACTTGAGGGGAAGATGCCAGGGGCGAGAGTTTGGCCCCTACGCCGCTGTGTTGCGTATATAAGACGGAGCACAGAAGTAAACCGATTCCCAGATACTGCCGATGCGGAATATGCACCGCACGACCCCATGTTGCTTTACCGCGTGGTCGATTTCCAAGATTTGCAGGTTTCATTTTGGTGGCCGCCTGGCGGCACGCAAACGATTATATTTCCAGTGGGAAAGTCGTCCTTTGCAATAGCATGAGCCGGGATTTGAAAGGAGTTCCCGGAAATTCGTGACCAGACGGAACTGACCCTTTCGCCGGAAAATGGCTTATCCTTGCCTCTCTAATTTGCAAAGTGTCAGTCCCGTCTGGTCACGAATTTCTGGTCACGAATTTCCCGCGCAAGTCATGGCCGCCAGGCAATCTTCTTCAGTGTAGATTGACCAAGGTCGGACTTGGACGGCAGACCGGCGAGCGCTGAGGATAGATTTGGAGTGTCGGCCATCTGATCTCGATTCCGGCAAACTCCAGATGCTCATGGAACTTTGCAGCAAAGATACCAGAGAACCTACCGACGAGGGCAAGAAGACCGGGGCTTCGAGGAGTCTCGTGCGCCCAGACTCATGCTCCTTGCGGCGATCGACTCAAGACCGTCAAAAGGTGCTCGGAGGTCGAGACCCATCCGAACAGATTCTCGATCACGTAGAGCGTGGCCTCGTGATTGCTCCGCGGCAGGTCGTACCCGATCGGCTCAGCCGTACAGTCCGAGAGCAGCACCGGTGCGTAGTCGAGGAATGAAGCGCCGCGAATCGTCGACTCCACGCAGACGCTCGTCGTGCATCCCACCACCACCAGGGACTGAATCCCCGTGCGCTTCAGCGTTGCGTCCAATGCAGTTTCATGGAACCCATTGAACCGGTTCTTGAAGAGCACCGCGTCCGCTGGGTCTGGTTTCAGTTCGGGAATGATCTCCGTGTTCCATGTGTCGCGAATCAGCAAGCGTCCCTGCTCGCCATTCGGTCCCGTTGCCGGTGCGCCAACGTCGCGGTTGTTGATCCGGTTGACTGACCATGGCTGCCCGATATCCGAAAGGTCCGGCTTGAATCCCATCTTCAGGTAGACGATCTTCACTCCGGCTTTCCGTGCGTGGGCCAGTACCGTGGCGATCGGCTCGACGACCCGTTGGATGATTGCAGGGTCGACTCGCTGACGGTCCATCAACCCGCCCTTTGAGCAGAAGTCGTTTTGCATATCCACCACCAACACAGCAGTCTTGTTCAGATCCAACTCGAGCGGTCGCGGTTTCGCGTTAAGTGTTACCAGGCGCTTCTCGCGGACAGTCTTGTTTCCACTGGCTAGCTCTGCCGTGCCGGCGCCCGGATGAACCCACGCGGCTGCACCTAGCGCTAAGCCGCTCCCAACAAACTCTCTTCTGTTCATGCAGATCTCCTGCTGACTTGCTGGGCTTCCTGTGCGAGCACCGGTTGCGCCAACGGACAAACGACAAGCAGTTTCACCAACGGTTTTCTTCTCTGCTCAAGCATGCGCGACCGTATCAGGGTGGAGTATATTCCGTCAAAAACAAGCGACGCTTTTATCTCGTGTGCGAGCCACCGCCAATCTGAAAGTAATCCCGCGAACTGCCTGCAAAGTCTTAGGGCTGTATCTGGAGCGCCCGCGAGCAAAGGCGGCCCCCTGGGCTGCTCTTGTGGGCGCTTCAGATACAGCGACTTGAAGGAAGCCTTAATGGCTGCCAATTCTATGGGCTTTAGATGGATCTGAGCCGATGCGGGCGTTTTCCGCACGTGGCTTTAAGCACTGCGTAGGTCGACCTTGCCGGCAGGGTACTGCCGGCAAGACTATTTTAAGCAGCCGGGAACCGGCTGCGACGCGGCCTGCGACCTTCTTTGAGCAATGTGAGAAACAGGGTCTGTATGCGTGTGCGGGCACGAGGAGGGTTGGAGGGTGAAGCTGTGCGTTCATCAGGCGTTCCCATCGAATGGCGGTGAAGGGAGCAGGAGTTTAGCTGCTGAGAGCCGCTCGAGGACATGCATGATTGCGCCGCACACGGGACACTTCCAGGGTGAGTGAGGGCGATCTGTTGAAAGCGATACGGATGCAATTGGGATGCTCTTTCGTGCCTGAAGCAAGCTGAAGCAGAGTGGCAGCAGCTGGGCACGTTGTCGGTTGGCAAGGAAGCCGAAGTTGCGGATGCGGACGAAGCCGCGTGCAAATTTAGTGACCAGACGGAACATTCACTTGCGCCGAGAGGCCATCACGGGTTACGTACCGTCTGTTTGAATTTTCCAACGGGTTTTCTGGTATCGCCAAGATACTACCAGCCCCGCGATTTCCCGGAGCCGTTCACCACGAATTTTCCCGGGCGACCATCTCCCCTCATGGGGCGGGATCCAAGCCCAGACTTGTCGAAATTAGCTCTTTTAAAGCTGGTCACTTTGCGCCAGCACAGGAAGTTTTTCGTTGACCACAGGAGTGAGTTCGATCATCCGCCCGTTCGCACAGAGCCGGCGCTTGATAGTAACTTCCCCTGCTGAAGGCGCGATAACCAGCGACTTACCGAAGACCTCGTCTTCAGGCATACCAGGGGAGGCACGTGTCCGAAAAGACCTTTCGGCCATTTGACCAGGAGTGGCTGGAGCAGATCAATCCAGATAGGCGGCCCTCCACCTTGTGATGGCCGCCGTCGTTCCCTGCACGTTCCGCGGCGTTAGCTGCAAAAGAATGGAATCACAGCGCTACGGAACTCAGGCTGGTTGACTATGGCAACAATGACTCGCTATGCATTCGTCCTCTGCACGCTGATACTTAGTCTACTGACGGATAGGCAAATGCTTATATCGCAGTACGACAGCGCCCGCAATGGCTTGTTGCCCAAGCCTACAACGGCAGACGTTGAACCATCTTCTGCGGTTGCAGTTCCTCCAAAACCGCCGTTTACCGACTATCGGTTCGAAGAACCGGGACAGATCCACAAGATCACGTTAAAGGATTTGCCAGCACCCTTCGACACGCCTTCCGCTTCTAACGGACCAATGATTATTCCGCGACCTCAAAACGTGTGGCCCAAAGCACCAGCCGGATTTGAGGTCACGCTTTATACAACAGGTCTTGACAATCCTCGTCGAATTCGTCGCGCCCCCAATGGCGACCTCTTTGTTGCGGAAGTAAGCACCGGCAAGGTTGTTATCTTTCGCGGCATCGATCGCGCTGGGCACCCGCAGCGGACAGCAGCTTACGCCGGTCTGGATCGGCCTTTTGGCGTGAACTTCTACCCACCGGGACCCGATCCACGTTGGGTCTATGTAGCCACCACAAAAGCAGTAGTTCGCTTTCCTTATCGCAACGGGGATCTGCAGGCCCGCGGGCCGTCAGAACACATCATGGACCTCCCGGACGACGGTCACAATAACCGGGACGTTTTATTTGAACCTGACGGGAAAAAAATGCTGGTCACGGTGCCGTCGTTCTCGAACGCAGATGATGCAGATGGTCCCTTGGAAAAAGACCGCGCAGAGATATTCGAATGTAATCCTGATGGTTCCGAAGTAAAGATTTTCGCCTACGGCATTCGAAATCCATCATTTATGTCGATCGATCCCAAGACGAGTAACCTTTGGATAACCGTGAACGAACGCGACGGGCTTGGTGACAATCTTGTTCCTGACTACATTACTCATGTGGAAAGAGGCGGTTTTTACGGCTGGCCGTGGTGGTACATGGGTGGTCATCAGGATCCGCGCCTTGCGGGTAGGCATCTCGAGCTCAAAGACAAGGTCATTACTCCAGATGTGCTCTTGCAGCCCCACAATGCTTCCGTTGGACTTGCTTTCTACGATGGCGGTCAGTTCCCGCCGGAGTTCTCAGGCGATATTTTTGCTGCGGAGCACGGCTCATGGAATCGGAGCGTTCGCGCGGGTTACGAAGTCATCCGCATACGCTTACACCAAATGGGGAAAACAACGGGAGAATACGAGGATTTTTTGACTGGATTTGCCATTGACGATAAGCGTGTTTGGGGACGGCCGGCCGGGGTTGCGGTCGGAACAGATGGATCCCTTTTTGTTACCGACGATGCCTCAGACTCCATCTGGCGAGTCAAATATGTCGGTCATTAGAACTAAGTAAACTGGGGGGGGCGGTTCAGGCGGTCCCCCCTCTTTACTTTTCGTTACTGATTCCGGTGCGAAAGAACCAATACCGCTCGATCATTCTCACGAAGGTCGGGACTTTCTGGGTTTACGAGTACCTATTTGCCAAGCAGGATCGAGCGAACCTTGACCACGATGAGCTGATTGAGTTTCGTAAGCTGGCGAAGGCCTATGGAACACTCACGCCCGAGCAGATGAACCGGCTTCTACACGATCAAGACTGGATGGAGATTTGCAATGGCAACCAAGCCTAAGTTCAAGAGCGATGCCTTCGAGGCAATCCATTCTTCCGCTACCTCCTTGTACAAGGTTGGAGCGATCGACAAGACCACAATGAGGCGCTTCGTGAGTCCTGCCTTGCAGCGCCTCCAGTCCTAAAGCCGGAACAGATTAAGAAGCTGCGGCTGCGTCACCGGGTCAGCCAGCCAGTTTTTGCGCGCTACCTGAACACTAGTCAATCCACCGTTGAAAAATGGGAGACTGGGGCTAAACAGCCGAGCGGCATGGCTCTCAAGCTTTTATTTGTGGTTGAGAAGCACGGACTAGAAGCACTCGTGTAGCAGATTGCCGCACTTGATGCCGGACGCACTAAGCCACGATGTTTTCAGGATTGTCACCACGAAGGTGCTTCCGTATATCAGCCGCGGGTACCAGAACTCTGCCGCCTATCCTCCTGGTCGGCAGTTTTCGTTTCGCTGAAAATCAGCATGAACATTTATTTCATGGTGCCCGGAGGGGGACTTGAACCCCCACGGCCTTGCGGCCTGCGGATTTTAAGTCCGCTGCGTCTGCCGATTTCGCCATCCGGGCGTGATCATTCAAGCATATCAAAATAAAAGGTTTAACTCGAACCCGTGCTTGGGTCGCTTGGTACCCGCTGGGGTTTGCCTGCCCCCGCTGAGCCAGTATTGCATAGCCGTCGAATCGCCGCGAGCGCCGGAACTTTGCAAGCGTTAGCCTCGACCGTCCCTGATCGTCGACCGCCTATCTGCATTGGCAAGCATCCCGACGTCAGGTTTTTCGTATCATCAACATCGCAAAATTTCACGGCAGTGACAAATAATCCGGCAGAGCAATCGGTAATCTGTATCTATAGAGATGACACTTCCCACGAATGATTGGCATGAAGTTGGCATCCACTGATTTTGCGGCGCGCCGTGAGTTGGTCGCTACCACGGTGACAGTTTACGACGTTGGTTCATGGGGCTGTCGTCGAGAGGACGAAGGGCGTAATCTGGCATTCCAGCCAAGCGGCTTATTGCCGAATTTTGCTCCGCGCTGGAAAATTGAAACAAACGGCGACCTCACCGGTCGCGCACTATCAAATCGTCAGATCGAATCCAAGGAAGGTGCTCAATGACGCTGACTCCGTGGGATATGTTTGTGATCCAGACGGCTATCGACCGATATGAGAAGGCGTTTCCGGACAAGCCATCTCCATCCATTGCGGAAGCTCTGGAGTGGAACGCCAATCAGAGCGGACATGATTCGCGTTCAAACGCGCGGAGACCGGGCAACAACCATCGGCAGAGTCTATGGTCAAGGGCATCTGAGCTCATTCTGACCTGGTGGCACAGCAGCGCCTTGCCCCGTGCAGGGTCAGTGATGGTTCACCACAGAGGTGGAAGCGGCCCACGAAGAGCCAGGGATGTGTGAGATGCGGTTTTGCAGGCGGCTTACCGCGAACGATGTAGCAGGATTGCCCGTTCTTCAGCAAACCGCCTGTCTTCACAAGTGCCCCGTGGGCCCAATCGCCGCCAGGCTTACGGAGCCTATCCTGCGCGGGTCAATCTGAGCCGATCTTGTATGTGGGGTCGGCGGCGTGCTGCTCTGCTGCAAAGGCTGCGCAGGTTTCGTTGTAAATGCCACCGCTATAATCCCGCAGACTGACGAAGCTCTCAGGATTCTGCTTGCAGTAAGCTTTCGCGTTGGCAATAGACTCCTGAACATCGACTTTCGGCTTAGATGGTGCGTCAATGGACCTCACCTCTCTCTTTGCGTAGTTGCGCCGTTCGAGGTCCCAGGCAGGCACACGGATTGCCGGGTCCGTCAGCAAGAAATATACGCTCGCCTGCACAGGGCGTCATCCACAGGGTTTTGATCACAACGGATGGAGCTGTCTGCCCTTTCCATCACCGCGACGAGTTGCTCCACAGTGGCCGCAGCACAAAAAAAGAGGCCGCCGCGGTATTTCCGCAAGCGGCCTCTTTTTCTGCCTGGTTCTCGTCTCTAGTGCGGTTTTCGATACTCGATTCCTTCATCGTTCAGGTAGTACTCGGAGGAACAGTAATCGGAACCGCAGATCATCGACTCCATACCGATATATTGCGTCTTCGTGATCAAACCTAGCGCACCACAATGAGGACAAGCCAGCACGGCAACGTAAGGGTTGCTCGCCTCGCCCATCGCTCCCGTGTTCTCCAGCACAAACAAGGTTCCAGGTTCCATCTGCTCTGGAATCCACTCTCCAAGCAATTCAAGATCCGTCAACATGCTCATTCCTCCTGTGCGATCCTGTTACCTGTGGTCACCGAACATCTGTAGCGTGCAGGGTTTGGCCCTGCATTCCTTGCTTGCAACTGCGAAATGCTCTCGCTATCCTCTGCCTCCCTCCCGGGGTGCTGCTTCACGATCGTTATCCCAACAAACGCTGCCGCTGGCTTTCTTGGTGACAAAAGCTTCTTTTGCCGCCGCTCGACGGAAAGGCAAAACCGCCGCACCGCGCTTTCGCTCCGCCGGACGGGAAAAATAGCTGCGCGCAAAATTCCAGATCCAGGCCAGCGCTTCAAACCACATGCCACGGGAAAGCGTTGGCATCACGGCCATGCGGAGGGACCGGAATTGTGCATGGGTGGTTTGAGATTCCTGACTGGTCCGCACGGCACTGGGGCGCTGCGGCCCCCACCAACGCGGCCCACTCGAAAGCGGCCGGTTTTTTTTGTCAGTCGGGCCCACTACGGCCAGCCTGCGAAGTCTGTTCTGCGGATGCTTACTCATTTGGCCGAGTCACCTACCCAGGTGAAGTTTCGTTTGCAAGCCGAACATTGAACTCATTCTTTCCGCGAGCCCTGTTTTCGTCAATGCACGATTCGTTCGCACGAATCAATTCCCTTTGTTTATGCACCAAGATGCACACATCCCGTTACTGCTGCGCGGGCATCATCTTCTGCTCCATGGCCGACGGCTTCTGCTGAGCTATGGGGCCCGACGGCTTCTGTTGGGCAACGGCGTTCGACTGCGCCGGCGGCACCGCTGCATGCAGCGCGCGATAGATCGACTCATTACGGAGAATCGCCTGCACGTAATCGCGAGTCTCGGTGAAAGGAATCGATTCCACGAATTCATCCATGCCGTGATATTTGCCGATCGACTGCCAATCGGTTACCCGGCTATCGCCCGCGTTATAAGCAGCAAAGGCGTACGGAGCCTGGCCGTCGAACTTATCCAACGTCTGTTTGAGGTAGCGTGAGCCAAGACGGATATTGGTCTCCGGATTGAGCAACTCGACCTCATTGAAATGGCGAATGCCCTCTTCCCTAGCCAAGGAGCGGCCAACGGAGGGCAACAACTGCATCAACCCCCACGCGTTGGCCGAACTGATGGCCCCGGGGTTGAATTCCGACTCCTGGCGGATGAGCGAAGCCACCATGTACGGATCGAGCCCGTTCTTCGAGGCTTGCTGCTCAATCGAACTCCAGTATTGCTGGGGAAAAAGAATCTTCCAGTAGCCCATGGGGATGGTGTCGATGGGCGCCGAAGTATAGAAGGGCAACGCGCGTTTCAAAACCCGCATGGCGCGGAACGTCTCGCCGTCAGAGGAGTAAATCTCCGCCTCGGCAAAGGCACCCCACTGTTCGCTGCCGTCGGCGGCCTGAATTTCTGCAGGGATGTATTCGTTCAATCCGGCGTTTGCCAATAGACGGGCCTTGATCACGTGCTCATCGTCTTCGGGCACGTCGTCGGTGAGCGCGGGAATCTCTTCGCGATGAATGTTGCTCAGCATGGCAACGTCGGCCGGCGTGACGGGGCCCAACTCCGCTAACCGGTCGCGAGAGAGCTGGGCATAGTAGTAATGCTCAAAAACGCGGGAGACGGTCTCGTAGTAGGCCGCGGCCACGGCGGGCTGGTGCTCCTGATCGGCGTACAAACGCCCGCGCCAGTAAAGGGCTGCAGGAATCTCTTTACCCCCGGCGTAGAGGGCGATTTGCTTGTCGAACAGCACCGCCGCCGCAGAATAATTTCCCAAGCGGTAGTTCAACCACGCCGCCTTCCAATGGCTGCTGGGCGCATAGCGGTGGGTGGGAAAACGCGAGGCCAGGTCACTGTAGTAGGTAATGGCCTGGGGATAGTCCTTACGCAGCAGGTACATATTGGCCGAAGTGTAAAGCGCTTCGGCCAGCCATGGGCTCTCGGGAAAGCGCTGCTCCATCTCCGTAATCAGAGACTGCACCTTGCTGCCATCGTCTTTATTGCGAGCCAACTCGACCGCCAGATAGGTCCGCCGCGCACCGCTCTCATCCTGACTGTCGGGCAGTGATTCCACTTCTTCTTTGCTGAGCCGCTTGGTCCTTAGATCGCAGGACGCGGCAGCCACCAGGAGGGCGCTCTTCGCCTGCGGGATCCAATTTAGGATCATTGGCCAAGGCGCGATACTCCTCGCCCGCATCGGCAAATCGACCGCCGGCATACAGCGCATCCGCATGGGTTCTCCGCTCGGCCAGGGTGAGCGGCGGGTTGGCCCCCACCACGGCGAGCTGGGCCTTGGCTTGCTGCCCTTCATTGCTCAAAGGAAAGCCGAGGAAGATATGACGATAGAGTTTGGCCGCTTCATCCAGGCCCCCCGTCATCTGGTTTGCCCGGGCCAGCGCCAGCTGAAAGTCTGCATGGCCGGAGATGGGGTCGGATGCGTGTTCGCGGAGCACCTTCAGCGCCGTCTGGGGATCGTTTTGATCGAGCGAGAGGTTGGCGATCATCACCGGCAAACGGGCGACGAAAATGCTTTCAGGATATTTTGCGGCAAAACCGCTAAGCAGGGTCTCGGCGTCCGAGAGCTTGCCGGATTCCATCAGCGCCTGGGCGGCGAGAAAATCGGCGTAATCGTCCATGGTCTTGCCCAATGCGTTCGCTTTCTGGAAGCTGGCGGCTGCGTCCGGATAGCGGTGGTCCAACAGGTAGGCGTGTCCGAGGGCCAGGTAGGCCGCGGAGGCTGCTTCTCCTGTGTGGGCGCGGGCATAGGCGGTGACCCCAGCGTAGGCCGCGGGCGACCGCATGGTTGCGAGTTCCTGAGCCATGGGCCGCAACTGCGAGGAGGCGACAAAAGCCCGCTGGAGTTTCCGGCTGCGGGCAATGCTTTTGGCACTGCGCGGTTTGCGGCGCGTTTTGACATGGCGAACGCGGGAGTTGACCCGGTGGGCCTTGCTACTCGTGGCCGCATGCGTGGGGTGATGCGTCGCAGGATGCTTAGGCTTCGCCGATACGGTTTCCGACGTGGCCCCGCTCCAGCTCACGGCAAGCAGCAACAGCAAGGGCAATAAGGTTCGTACTCTCATGACTCGATCGATTGCTTCCCTTTCCACTTGCCCGCCCCGAGCGGATGCCACCATAGCAATCTGGAAACTTGCCCTTAATAAAGACTCTAAGCGGAAAATTTGGTTGCGCGCAGGCTTTCGTGCCACTACCAACCCGATCGGGAACCCAGTCAAATACCGCTACCAGTCCACATCGGGAGGAGTGGGCATGGCAGACATTGGTGCGTTTTGAGGCATCAAGCCGAGCGGTTCTTGGCCAGCTCTGGCGGCTCAATTTGAGGTTTTCCCTTCTTTCAGGTCGCGATTGCGTCACAGTCTACCCGGCGGCGGCCCGGTAAAGGCCGACGGCTGGTCGTGCGCCGCCACGCAAATGTTCCCTATTTCGCAGGTTACGCATTTTGCGATGTGCCGCCATGCCCATTTAGTATGAGGAGGACGCGCAGCGCCCTCGGGCGGCCCACCCATGCGCGCAAGCATCGATGTCCCTTCTCCCCCGAGCGCATACGCAAACATGCACCAAGGTGGAGAACGGTCTGGAAAGGTCGAATTTCTGAACCCGTCACAAATGCCTATCATCCAAGCACAAGGGACTGAAGAAGTTCACCCTGATATTTTGCTGGTTAACCGGGCGCGCGAAGGCGACGTACAGGCCTTCGAACAGCTGGTTAAACAGTACGATCGACAGGTGTTCCGCATCGCGCAGCACATCACCCAGAACCGGGAGGATGCGGAGGATGTGGTTCAGGATGCTTTTTTAAAGGCTTACGAGAAGCTGGAGCAGTTTCAGGGGAATTCGAAGTTTTACACCTGGCTGGTGCGCATTGCAGTGAACGAGTCGCTGATGCGGCTGCGCAAGCGGCGTACCGGGCGAATGGTGTCGATCGACGAGGACGTGGAGACGGAAGAAGGCTCTATGCCGCGCGACCTCGCCGAGTGGAGGCCCGACCCCGAGATGATGTACGGGCAGTCGGAGCTGGCAGAGATTCTGCGTAAGACGATCCAGGGTTTGCCGCCCGGTTTCCGGGTGGTTTTTGTGTTGCGCGACGTGGAAGGATTGTCGACCGAGGAAACTGCGGAAACGCTCGGGCTGAGTGTGCCTGCAGTGAAGTCGCGGCTGCTTCGAGCGCGGCTGCAGTTGCGGGAGCGGTTGAGCCGCTACTTCCGTAAGAATGAGGATGGGACGAAATGAACTGCTCAGAGTTTTTGGCGCAACTCGGTGATTTTCTTGACAACCAGGTACCTACCGGCCTGGTCGCCGAACTGCAGGCCCACCTCGACGGATGCGAACACTGCCTGATCACCATGCAGACAACGCAAAAGACCATCCAGATTTATCGAAACCACGAGGTTTATGAGTTGCCGGCCGGGTTGCGCGAGCGGTTGCAGGCGGCGATTCTGGCGAAGTGCAAGAAGGGTTGCTGAGGGTTGAGAGCGGATACCGCAGATTCTTGAAGGTACGGGCTTCAGCCCGTGCATATATCGAATATCGAGGGCTTCAGGCATCTATCCTTTCGCTTAGCAGCCCTCAGCAGCCGGCCGTCTCATCCCCATCTAAAGCTGTTCTAACGGGACCGGCTGAAGAGCCCGCGTGAGAATCATCGATTGCAATTCCCCATCCGCTTGCCCGAATTCAGGACCATTCTCGATGCCTTTCAGCCGTCCGCTACGGGACTGGTCCACGCACTCTTCGCCACCCAGCACTGCGTGCTGGGCTATTATCAGGCCGTCCCTGCGGGACTGCTACGATACAAACAGCTGTCGCAATTCGGGGCCCGATAGGAATTCACCTCGTACCGAACCATGTGCGCTCAGGACTGCGTCCTGGCCTAAGTTCAGCCGTCTACGGGACTCGGTTCTCGCCATCGTGGTTCTCACGCAGACCCCGAAGCCCGTACCCGTCAAAGAAGTCGTATTGGAGAGATCTGCGATTTCCCTTCGGCTAAACGAAAAGGCCACCCAACGAGGGGTGGCCATTTCCGCTGTCTGAGGCTGGTTTAGTTGTCGTCCCGGCGCTGCAGGGTTGGACGGTCGTTGCCCGGCTGCTTATCCGACTCCGTCGTCGCATTGGGATCGTTGTTTGAGGAGCTGGCGCGACGCAGAGTTGGCTGGTTGCCCTTGCCTCCGTCGTTCAGCTTGCGCTTGTTCTCGATGCGCGCCAGGCGAGCCTTGACGTCGTCGAACTCCGAGGTGGTCACGACATACTCCGCACGCGGCGGCAGGATGGTGGCAATCTCTTTCTGCGTCGACTCAATGCGATCGGGGGTCTGCGGGTGGCTCGAGAAAGCTTTGGCAATCAGGTGCGGCTTGGTTTTCTCCAGGTTCTCCAGCTTTTCAAAAATGGTGACGAAAGCCTGCGGATCGTAGCCCGCGCGGTACATGTACTGCACACCGAGGAAGTCTGCCTGCGACTCAAAACCGCGAGAGAACTGCAGGAAGGTCAGCGGAATTCCTATCTGCGCCGCCTCGTAAATGCCATACCCTGTCCAGCCGCCGATAAAGATCAGCGGAATGGTGCCCAACTGAGCGTAGTTCATGCGGGTTTGCTCGCGGACGGCATGGTGAGCCGCTACGTGCGATATCTCATGCGCGATCACACCCGCCATTTCTGCTTCATCGTCGGCAGTCAGAATGAGGCCGCTGTTCACATACATAAAGCCGCCTGGCAGGGCCATGGCGTTCACTTCATCCGAATCGATGACCTTGATGGTGAAGGGCACCTTGGCGTCGGAGTTCTTGACCAGATTTTGCGCGACGCGGTTCACGTATTCATTCACGACCGGGTCGTTGATGAACTTAACGCTCTTTTCCAGCTGCATGGCGTAGGACTTGCCCATGCGAATCTCGGTTTCGGTCGAGTACCAGTTGCCCATGCCGCGGCCACCAATATCGCGTGTGCCCACCGCGCTCACGTCGTCAACGCTGCCTTGTTTTACTCCCGGCAGTTTTTGGTCGGTCACAGGCGGAGCGTCCGACGGAGCTGGCTGACTGACCTGCGGCGGAGTGGCCGCCGGTTGACTGGCTTGGGGCTGGCTGGTTTGCGGGGTGTTCTGTCCGTACCCTGTCAGGGTGAAGCTGGGCGCCAGCAGCAAGCTGCTCGCAACCATGAATTCCGCCGGTATCAGGCTCTTACGCAGCATATTGCTCATGACGACCCTCTTTGTTGCACCTGGATATAACCGTAGGCCCACTTCCACTATGGCTATTAGACCAAGTATGCGCGCTTTCGCGAGCGGATGGCCCGGAATTTCGCAAAGAGCTGAAAGTCTTTGCATGTGATGTTTCCGGCCGGACACGGCGACGAACTACCTCGCCTGGGGTTGGTTGCGTACCAACTGGGGGCCGGACTCGCTTCGGCGCATTTTTATCAGAAAGGAGTTCACCAGCCGGGAAAGAACGTCGGGGCATTCTTCATAGGGAAGATGTCCGGTACCCGGCAGGAGCTCAAACTCCACCCGATCAAAGTATTGGCGCAGGTTCTGAGCCGAATCCAGTGATACGGCCCGGTCCCGATCGCCCCACAGCAAAAGTGCCGGGATATGACGCACGTGCGCGAGCGAGCGCTCCAACGCAGCCATGTCATCAAACCAGTTTCTCAGCATATTGAGGACGTAATCGACGGTTCCCGGCACGCGCAGAGAATCAATGTACTTTGCCAGCGAACCTTCCTGCACCTGGGTGGGGTCGCCGTACATGCGGCCGAGGGCAAGCGATTGCATGGACGCGGGCAGGGTGGTGATGCGGTGCGCGAACCAGGTTCCCAAACCCGACAGATAGAAATTGATCAGGGGATCGCTCAGATGCGAAAAGGGGTTCGCCGGCGCGTGAAGCAACAGATTTCTGACCCGGTTCGGGTATTTCGCGGCCAGCGTCAGAGCTACAGCGCCGCCGTGCGAGGTGGCCAAAAAGTCCGCGGCTCCGATGTTTGACTCATCCATGAACTCGATCAACCGGTCGGCCTGGGGTTCGAGCCGGGCATCGATTCCCGGCACTCGCTCTGATTCCCCGATGCTCAGCGCATCCACCGCGTAAACGGTCGACTCCTCGGCCAAGCGGGGAATGGCCATCTCCCAAGCCGAGGCGGTACCGAGAAGGCCGTGCAGCAAAATAAGCTCTGGGCCAGCGCCAGCCTGAAGGCAGTGCATCTGGTGTCCCTGCACCTCTACCCAATGTTTATTGATCGGGACTCTTCGGAACGAGTCCAACATCCAACGAGCCAAGGCCATTTGACCGCCTCCCGTCCGAACAGGCCCGATTCACACTCTATTCACATTAGCTATGAACACAATGCTGCACGAAAAGATGTCTAACCGAAAGCCACCGAAACAATCCGAAATTACCAAAAATAAGATTTCTGGATATGTAGTGTCATATCCCGCTGGTGGAAAACAGCAGATTCAATGTTACGGGAATAACTAAGCTGGTAGCGCCCTGATTGATCGTCGTATATCTCTTCTTGAATCAAGGGTATACTGGGGCCGTAAATGAGCTGTCCCTCTGGGCCCGCCGGGCGGCCGGGTATTCCTGTTGGTCCATAGCGTGCTCTTGTCTCCTGGGACTCCCTGTTCTTCTTCGCAGCAACGCGATGCTCAAGACGTTTCAAATTCGAGTGGCCGTCGTTCTTCTCGCCGGGTTTACTTTGGCGGCCGCGGTTCTTGCCGCCCTGAATTTTTCCAAAGAAGGCTCCTATCCTCAGCCCACGGACCGGGTGATATGGCAAGAAGCGCCCGGTGGTCTATTGGCGGCTAGAGTGGTGAAAGATGGTCCCGGCGAACGGGCAGGCATCAAGGCTGGGGATCTGCTCGTTTCTGCGAATAACGTTCCCACACCACGGGTTTCTTCGCTCATCCGGCAGTGGTTTGCGGTGGGCACCTGGCGGAACGCTGACTATTCTCTGATCCGTTCAGGCGTTCCTATCCACGCATCGGTTCTGATTGAGGCCGCCGACCGGAGTGAAAACCAGGGTTTGCGTCTGATTGCGCTGGTTTATCTCTCCATCGGTCTTTACGTACTCTTCAGGCGTTGGACAGCGCCGCGTGCGACGCACTTTTATGTCTTTTGCCTGGCGTCCTTTGTTCTCTATTCGTTCGACTACACGGGCAAGTTGAACGGTTTTGACTGGACTATCTACTGGGGCAGAATTCTGGCGGGGGCGCTGCAACCGGCGCTGTTCCTGCATTTCGCGTTAGCGTTTCCAGAAGAGCGGCCGTCGCGGCGCCACTGGATCAACTCCCTGATCTACCTTCCCGGTTTGGGTGTGATCGTCCTGCAGGTCGTGGCCATGCTGCGGTGGCAAGCTACGGGGCTGCTGAAGACACGCCTGGACCAGCTGGCAACGGCTTACCTGGCGATCTACTACGTCTTGGCGGCCTTGGTTTTCCTGCGCAACTACCTGCGGCAGACCAACCCGCTTCGCCGCCAGCAGTTGAAGTGGCTCACGCGGGGAACTTTGCTCACCGTCATTCCTTTTACGGTGCTGGGTGTCATTCCTTATCTCACCGGCATTCCTGTCCCCGGCGTCCTGGCAAAGCTGGGTGGGATTTGCCTCGTCTTTTTGCCGCTGACCTTCAGCTGGGCCATCGTCCGCTACCGCTTGATGGATGTCGATCTGATCTTCAAGCGGGGTGTTACCTACACCCTGGCGACGGCGGCGCTGGTCGGGCTTTACTTCGGCGCAGTAGCGGTCGCAGCTGAGCTGATACACACCCGCCTACCCAGTGCGGGCGCATGGGGACTGATCGCTGCCATCATTATCACCGCCCAGCTTTTCGAACCGCTCAAAAAGGCTATTCAAGACCAGGTCGATCGGGTTTTCGACCACAAGCGCTACGACTACCGGCAGACCCTGATCACGTTTGGCCGCGGCTTGAGTTCGCAGACCGATTTGGGCAGATTGCTCACATCCATCGTGGATCGCTTGTCGGAGACGCTGCTGGTGGCGAGGGTGGCCATCTTTTTCCCCGATCGGAATGGTGGATACCGGCTGATGGCGGCTCACGGCCTCCCGGCACTACTGCTGGACCGGGAAAGCCATCCGGGACTCGACTTTCTCAATTTCGATCAGCCGGATGCGGGCACCCACATCTTCCTTGAGAATCCGCAGCAGGCGCTCCACCTGACGCCCGAAGAGCGCCGCTCCGCCGCCTCGCTCGATCTGAACTATTACCTCCCTTGCCGCCTGCAGGAGAAGACCATCGCCATTATCGGGCTTGGGCGCACCACTCATGGCGACTTCCTCTCCAGCGAAGACGTGGAGTTGCTGGAGTCGATGGCCAGCTATATCGGGATCGCGATCCAGAACGCGCGTTTGTACGCCAGCCTGGAGCAGAAGATCTCCGAATACGAGCGGTTGAAGGAGTTCAACGAAAACATTGTCGAGTCGATCAATGTCGGCGTGTTCGCGGTCGACCTGGAGGAACGGGTCGAGAGCTGGAACGCGCAGATGGAAGTGATGTACGCCATGTCGCGCCAGGAGGCGATGGGGCAATATCTCCGCGACATTCTGCCGGCAGAATTTTGTGGCCGAATTCCTGCGCTTGAAAGATGAGCCTGGCGTGCACAACCTGTATCGTTTCCGGCTGCAGACGCGCAGCGGCGAGAACCGTTGTGCCAACGTGGCGATCGCGCCCCTGGTTTCGCGCAACTTTGAGGTGGTCGGCCGCATCATTATCGTGGATGACATAACCGAGCGCATGGAGCTGGAAGCACAGCTGACACAAGCCGACAAACTCTCTTCCATTGGCCTGCTGGCAGCCGGCGTGGCCCATGAGGTCAATACTCCCCTGGCCGTGATTTCGTCGTATACCCAGATGCTCGCCAAACAGGTGCGCGGAGATCAACGAGTGGCGCCGCTTTTGGACAAGATCACGCAGCAGACGTTCCGGGCCTCGGAAATCGTGAATGGCCTGCTCAATTTTTCGCGCACCGGCGCGGCGGAGTTTACGGCTCTGGATCTTAATCACGTGATCGAGGAAACGCTGAAGCTGCTGGAACACCAGTTCCGCGTCTCGCAGGTTCAGCTGGAAACTTCGTTCGAAGATAATCTCCCGCCGATACTGGGCAACTCCGGCAAACTGCAGCAGGTCTTCCTCAATTTGTTTCTCAATGCCAAGGACGCGATGGCCGCCGGCGGTACACTGCGGGTAGCCACGCAGGCAAACGGGCATGTGGCGGTGGACGTTTCCGACACCGGCTCGGGCATTGCGCTGGAGCACGTGCAGCGCATTTACGATCCCTTCTTCACCACCAAAGTGACCGTGAGCGAAGGGCAGCGCAGGGGCACAGGATTGGGGTTAGCAGTGAGCTACGGCATTATCCAGGAGCATGCGGGCAAGATCCAGGTGGAGAGCCAGATCGGCAGCGGCACCACTTTCCATCTCGAATTTCCCATGGCAAGGAAACCCGCCCATGTCTGAGGCAGGCATTCTCGTTCCGCAAAACAAAGCCCAGGTTTCGAACCTCGAACCGGCAGCGCGCATTCTGATCATCGACGACGAAGCAGCCATTCGCGAATCACTCGAGACGCTGCTGGTGCTGGAAGGCTATGTCGTCGACCTGGCCCCCGAGGGCCAGGCTGGGCTAAGAGCTATCGACAGCCGAACCTATGACCTGGTGCTGCTTGACCTGGCACTGCCCGGACTCAACGGCCTGGAGGTTCTGGCGCGCATCCGCGAGCGCCAGCCAAACCTGCCGGTGATCATGATTACGGCCTATGGAACGGTGGGCAACGTAGTCGACGCCATGAACGGCGGGGCACAGAACTTTGTCCAGAAGCCCTGGGACAACGAAAAGCTTTTGGCCGATATCCGTGCCGCGACGGCGCGGCAACGCGCGGAAGAAGAAAATGTCCAGCTCAAGCGCGCGCTGAAACAGCGCTACAACTTCGAAAACATTGTGGGCAAGAGCGAGCCCATGCTGCGCATTTTCGACCTGGTGGCCCAGGTTGCGCCCACCCGTTCCACCATCCTGATCCAGGGCGAGAGTGGAACCGGCAAGGAACTCATCGCCAAGGCGATCCACGCTAATTCGCCGCGACGTGACAAGCCCTTTGTACCCGTGAACACCGGGGCCATGCCCAGCGATCTGCTCGAGTCCACGCTTTTTGGCCACGTCAAGGGGGCGTTTACGTCCGCTGTTTCGGCCAAGAAGGGGCTGTTTGAAATGGCCAACTTTGGCACCCTCTTCCTGGACGAGATCGGCACCATGGGGATGGATACGCAAGCCAAGGTGCTGCGCGTCTTGCAGGACCGCCGTTTTATGCACCTGGGCGGAGTGCACGAGATCCAGGTGGACGTGCGCATACTCGCTGCGACCAACGTGGATCTGCGGCAGGCGGTGCGGGAAGGCAAGTTTCGCGAAGATTTGTACTACCGGCTGAATGTGATCACCATTGATCTGCCGCCGTTGCGCACCCGCCGCGAAGATATTCCGCTGCTGGCAGGGAGCTTTCTCAAGCGCTATGCGGAGGAAAACGATTTGCCGGCACGTACCCTGGCGCCGGAGGCCATGCGGGTGCTGATGGATTACGACTGGCCGGGCAATGTGCGCGAACTGGAAAACGTGATCGAGCGGGGCGTCGTTCTCTCCTCCACGCCTACCATCGGATTCGACCTTCTTCCCGGCCACCTCACTGGCCGCAGCTACTCCTCCAGCCTGCTGGAGCATAATCCCGACGCCTCATTATTCGACATTCTGGAAGACATCGAGCGGCGCATCATCATCGACAAGTTGGAGCGCTGCAAGTGGAACCAGACGGATGCGGCGGAACAGTTCCGCATCCCGCTTTCCACGCTCAACCAGAAGATCAAGCGGCTCTCCATCGAGATCAAGAAGCGGATGAAAGACTAGAGCAGGGCGTGTGGTACCCTCGGCTTGGGTATGCCATTCGACTCGATTGAAAGCCTGGCCAAAAAGTACGTGGTCGCGGTGCAGGACTACGCCCTACTCTCTGGCCGAGCTATCGCCAACATTTTTCAGCGTCCGCACTACTTTGGCGACCTGATTACCCAGGCTGACTCGATCGGGATAGGCTCGCTGCCGATCGTAATCCTCACCGGCTTCTTTACCGGCGGCGTGCTGGCTCTGCAATCCGCGTCCTCGCTGGCGCAGTTCGGCGCCACCGCGATCACCGGAGAGTTGGTCAGTCTCTCGATGATCAAAGAACTTGGCCCGGTACTCACCAGCCTCATGGTATCCGGGCGGAATGCGTCGGGAATGGCCAGCGAGCTGGGCTCGATGATGGTGACCGAGCAGATTGACGCCATGCGAGCGCTGGGCACCGATCCTCTGAAGAAACTGGTGACGCCGCGTCTGTACGCCACCGTAGTCATGCTCTTCTTTCTCACCATCATCTCCGACACCGTGGGCACGCTGGGCGGAGCGTTCGTTTCGGTCGTCATGCTGGGACAGAACGGGTCTCAGTACTTCCATACGGCTTACCAGACGCTACGGTTTCCCGATATTCTTCAAGGCCTGGTAAAACCCGTGGTGTTTGGCTTCATTATTGCCAGCATCGGGTGCTTCTATGGCATGACCACCCGCGGCGGTACGCAGGGCGTCGGCCGCTCCACCACCCAGGCGGTGGTGGTCTCTTCCGTGCTCATCATCTTCGTCGACTTTTTGATCAGCCAGTTCATGATTAACGTCTTCGGCTTCTGAACATATGGTGACCGCGCCCCAGACCGCACCCCCGGTAACACAGGAAGATCCGTCGCAGCCGGTCGTGGTCTTCGATGACGTCTCGATCGGCTTCGAAGGCAAACAGGTCCTCGAAAATATCTCGTTGACCGTATCCCCGGGGGAGACCAGAATCCTGCTGGGGCCGGCGGGCAGCGGCAAGAGTGTGCTGCTCAAACTCGCGAATGGGTTGATGAAACCTGACTCCGGGACCATTACGGTCTTCGGCGAACGAATCGACGATATGCCGGAAGAGCAGCTCTTCCAGTTGCGGGGGCGCATTGGCATGGTGTTTCAAGAGGGAGCCCTGTTCGATTCGCTCACGGTGCGGGACAATGTGGCCTACCGCTTGATGGAGCAGAAAATTCCCGAGGCGGAAGTCACGCAACGGGTGACGGAAGCGCTTCGCTTCGTGGAACTGGAGCAGACGCTGGACAAATTTCCATCCCAGCTTTCGGGCGGTATGCGGCGCCGGGTGGCGATTGCCCGGGCGATTGTGAACCGGCCAGACCTGATCCTCTACGACTCACCAACCGGGGGGTTGGACCCGATTACTTCGACTACGATCGTTGAGCTGGTCATGAAACAGCGCGACGTTTATCGCACCAGTTCTCTGCTGGTGACGCATCGTTTGCAGGATGCCTTCATGCTCGCCACGCACACGTTCGACCGGGAAAAGAACCACATGATCCCCATTCCTGATGGGGGGTTGGATTCGAAGACGAATTTTTTGGTGTTGCATGACGGCCACATTGTTTTCGATGGCTCTACGCATGATCTGGTGCATAGTGATGATCCGTTCCTGAAGGAATATCTGTCGTAAGCGAAATTCCCTGGATGTCATAACAAGCTTCGACGAGTGGGACGGGTGCCTGAGAGCCTGTGACTTTTTCGATCGTTATTTCGCACACCCAAGCAAATGTTTTCAGTCCCCCCACAAAACCGTCATCCTGAGCGGGTGTGACGTTTTCGAACTCAACCAGATGTTTCCAACCTTCTCCACAAAACCGTCATCCTGAGCGAAGCGCCCCGCAGATCTGTCCATAAAAAACGTTTATAGCGCGAAGTCGAAGGAACCTCGGCGATGACTACTGGCAGATGCTGTCCGGAGCTTTCCGGCCGCAAACATTAAAAGTCACAACCTCTGAGAGCGTGTGACTTTTGATTTTCATACTAGTCTGTGGCCGGAAAGCTCGAAATAGCATCTGCCAACAAGTATCGCCGGGGTCCTTCGACTTCGCGCTGTAAGCCCTTCGTTAGCGAAAGACCCGTGAGGCGCTTCGCTCAGGATGACGGTTTTGTGGAGGGGTTGAAAACATCCGATTGGGTGCGCAAAAGCGCCGGAAGATCGAGAAAGTCACAGCCTCTGAGCGTAGCTTGGCCGAAATGTTGGGGCGTAGGCCCGAACGAACGTCCTGCGCCGGATCCATCTCTAATGTAACTGCATCAGTTTCTTTACTACCTTGGCTCAAAGCGATTGAAGGGGTTCGCCCATCATTTTCGGCCCATTTACGCTCCACGGCACGCCGGGACAGGTGGTGCGAACATGGTGCACCCCGTCCCGGTTTTATCAAGGGCTTTGTGCTAGTCTTAAGGGTTTGCTACCAGCTTTCTGAGGTGCCTACCGGCATGGCGTTCAAATTTAAAGGTGTTGATTTTATGCAGTTTGATGGGCTGCTCTCTGGCGACGAGCTGCTTTCGCGAGATACCACACGCCAGTTCGTGGAAGACAACGTGATTCCCATCATCGAGCAGTGCAATCGCGATGGCCGGTTTCCACGAGAGTTGATCCAGCCAATGGGACAGCTTGGCTTCTTCGGCGCCAGCCTCGAGGGTTATGGATGTGCCGGTATGTCCAATGTGGAGTATGGGCTGGTGATGCAGGAGTTGGAGCGCGGAGACTCAGGCCTGCGCAGCTTTGTCAGCGTGCAGTCGGCGCTGGTCATGTATCCCATTTACACGTTCGGCAGCGACGCGCAGAAGAATACCTGGCTACCAGTGATGGCGACGGGTGAGAAGCTCGGGTGTTTCGGGCTTACCGAGCCCGACTATGGGTCAAACCCTGGAGGGATGCGGACGCGCGCCCGTAAAGAAGGTGACGAATACATTCTCAACGGGGAAAAAATGTGGATCACGTCAGGCTCCATTGCCGACGTGGCCGTGATCTGGGCAAAGGTAGACGACGAGGATGGCAAGGTGAGAGGTTTTCTGGTGGAAACCAATCGCCCCGGCTTCTCAGCCTATGACGTGCATGGCAAGTGGTCGTTGCGCGCGTCGGTGACGTCCGGCCTTTCTCTGCAGGATGTGCGCATCCCGGCGTGCAATCTGCTGCCCGGCTCGGGTGGCCTCAAGTCACCCCTCATGTGCCTGAACCAGGCCCGATACGGCATCAGCTGGGGCGGCCTGGGGGCCGCAATGTCCTGCTATGACACCGCGCTTCAGTACGCACTGGTGAGAAAGCAATTTCGCGAGGAACCCATCGCCAGCCACCAATTGGTGCAGGAAAAATTAACCTGGATGATCTCGGAGATCACCAAAGGCCAGCTGCTCGCGCTCCAGGTGGGGCGGCTCAAGGACGCGGGCAAAGTGAGCTTCGAACACATCTCCATGGCCAAGCGAAACAACATTTGGATGGCACTGGAGTGTGCGCGCATGGCACGCGACATTCTGGGCGGCAACGGCATCACCGACGACTACCCGGTCATGCGGCACATGATGAACCTCGAATCAGTGAAAACCTACGAGGGCACGCACGACATCCACACCCTCATTATCGGACAAAGCGTGACTGGTATTCCCGCCTACTAGGTAATCCTCGAAAGATCCTCAGTTTTAGCAACGGCCCATTCGGTAGAATCAGAAGTGTCAGGGTGCAGGCGACCGCACCCTTTCCCTCCCCCCTATTTCGCAACCTCTGGCTCCAAACTGCGTCTCTAATAGAGAGCGGATAAAACGGGCTTGATCAGGTGTACACATGGATGTGAAGTCCGCTTCACGAAAAGTATTGCGACTGGGCAAGATACAGCGTCGTCCCGAGCTGGATGCCCTGCGCGGACTTTTTCTGGTTTGGATGACACTCACCCACCTGCCCACACGTCTCAGTGAGCTGGTGAATCAGCCCTTCGGTTTTGTGTCATCGGCCGAGGGATTTGTGTTTTTGTCCGGCATGCTGGTGGCGACCTTGTACATCCACCGGGCATCAGAAGACAGCGACGACGTGCGGAGCAAACTGTGGAAGCGCGCACTCAGAATCTATGGCTACCACCTCATCATGCTGGCCATGGTGTTCACCGTGGTGGCGGCGTTCGCCGCGCACACGCATCGCGCAGCCATTTATAACCTGCTGAATTTCTACCTTGCCCATCCGGCAACGGCGATCATCGGTTCATTGCTGCTGATCTACTGTCCGCCACTGCTCGACATCCTGCCCATGTATGTGACCTTTCTACTACTCACGCCGTATATCCTCGGTGTGGCGGTACGCAAGGGCTGGAATAGCATTTTGCTGGTGAGCGGCATCGTCTGGGTTTTGGCTCAGTTCGGTTTGCGCACCTGGATGCATAACCTGGCTGTGCATGCCACGGGCTTACATATACCTTTGCAGGAAACGGGAGCCTTCAACCTTTTTGCCTGGCAGGCCATCTGGGTTCTGGCTTTGTGGCTGGGGGCCAAATCGGCACAGCATCAGAATCCTCTGAGCCGGCTGCCCGGTTATGTGTTTCCCTTGAGCGGGGCTATTTGCCTCTTCTTTCTGGGAGTGCGCCACGACTGGCTTGGGTCTCGTCTCACGCAGGAAGCGCTGGGCTTGTCGTTGGATAAATGGCAGATCGGCCCGTTGCGCATGCTGAATCTTTTCGCTTTCTCATGCGTGATCTACTGGTCGCGCAAATATCTCACCAGGCTGGTCCTGGTCGAGCCCTTGCTGACGCTGGGCAGAGCTTCTCTCGAAGTGTTCTGCGCCCACGTGTTTTTTGTGTTTGTTGGGCTGGCGCTGCTGTACGGCGAAGTGACGGAACTGCACGGCCGTTACGCACTCAGCCTTTTAATCATCACGTTTAGCGCGCTCATCCTGGTGGCTATCCGCGAGGTACGGCGCAAACAAAAGGCTCGCCTGTCTCCGCCCGGGGCTGCGGCGAATCGAGAACCGTTTCGGCCGGTGCCGGGTTTGAAATCTCCGCCCGCCGAGAGCCGGGCGGCCGAAGTTTAGACCGCCACGGTGAACGTATCTTCGTGGCGGACTACATTGCGGTAGAGCGTGTCGCGCTCGACTGGCTCACGGCCAGCCTCACGGATCAACCGAACCAGGTCAGAGCGTCTCATCCCCTGCGGAGTGGTTGCCCCGGCGTCATGGTAGATCTTTTCTTCGACCACGGTGCCATCGATGTCGTCAGCGCCGAAGCGCAGGGAAATCTGCGCGATCTTGGCCGTCATCATTTGCCAGTAGGCCTTGATGTGAGAAAAGTTATCCAACAATAAGCGGCTCACTGCGATCTGGCGTATGTCAGTCAGTCCGGTGGTCGTGGGCAGATGATCGAGGGCGGTGTGGGCAGGATGGAAGGCGAGTGGAATAAAGGTCTGGAAGCCCCCAGTATCATCCTGCACGGCACGCAGACGCAGCATGTGGTCGACGCGATCTTCATCGTTCTCGACGTGCCCGTAGAGCATGGTTGCGTTGGAACGCAGTCCCAGCCGGTGCGCTGTGCGCGCAGTCTCCAGCCACTCGTCGCCGTCAATCTTGTGATCGCAAATGATGTGCCGCACCCGATCGGAGAAGATCTCGGCGCCGCCGCCAGGCATGGAATCTACGCCGGACTCCTTCATCATGGTCAACGTCTCGGCGATGGTGAGCTTGGCGCGCTTCGCCAGATACGCAACCTCGACCATGGTGAAGGCCTTGATGTGTACCTGGGGAAAGCGCTCCTTGAGGCCCGCAACCAGGTCGAGGAAGTATTGGAACGGAAGATCGGGATGCAAACCGCCGACGATATGGAATTCGGTCACGGCTTCGCTGTATCCGGAGGCAGCCGTCTGCCATGCTTCTTCCAGGGCCATGGTGTAAGCACCGGGGCCATCTTTTCTGCGGCCAAAGGCGCACAGTCTGCAGGCGGCCACACAAACGTTGGTAGGGTTGATGTGGCGGTTGACGTTGAAATAAGCAACGTTGCCGTGCAGGCGTTCGCGAACGAAATTCGCCAACCAGCCTACGGCCAGAATATCGCCTGACCGGTAGAGCGCGACGCCATCGTTGAAATCGAGACGCTGATTTGCCAAAACCTTTTCCGCAATCGGCCGCAGACGGGCGTCGTCGGTTTGAAAGCTGTGGCGCTCTGGCGCAAAAGTAATGGGGCTGCTCACTTCTCTATGATACTCGACTGGGCTATTGGCTTCGGTGTTTCGTCCGGCTACATCAACACGGAGCCGGCCAAATTCCTGGGTTAAGATTTGTAAGACAGAATGCGACTGCTACGGACCCTGGCCTTCACCCTCTTCGCGTTACACTGCGCGCTAGCAGCTCCGCAAAATCAGTCTCCTCCGGCGGCAGTGTTACCTCCAGTTACGGCTTACGCGCTGGATCGGGCGAAAGTCACGCTACCGGCGGATTTTACCGCGCCGCTGAACCTGCTGATCCTTTCCTTTCAGCGGGATCAGCAGTCTGAGGTCGACGGCTGGCTGCCGGTGCTGACCCCGGGCGCCCCTTCGTTGCAGACCTGGTCGTTGCCTATTTCGCCCCGCGCAAACGGCCTGTACCGGTGGTGGTTGAACGCATCCTTGCGGACCAGTTTGCCGCCGTCCCAGCCGCGGCGCTACACGGTCCCCTTGTACGTGGACAAGGCGCATTTTCTGCGTGCGCTGCAGGTTTCCTCCGAACAGGAGGTGGTGCTGCTGCTGACCGATAAGACAGGGCATGTTCTCTGGCGCACGACAGGACCGGTGAGCGATAGCAAGAAAGCGGCGCTCAGTGGATTTGTGAACAGATTTGGACGGTAAGGGGCGCGTCTATGAACGAGTCCCGCAGGGACGGCTGAAAATAGGCCGCGACGTAATTCTGGACAAGCTTCAGCCGTCCCCTGCGGGACTTAATCATGTTTTCATGGTGTACCCAGGACTGATGTCCTGGGCTATTTCAGCCGTCCCTCCGGGACTCGATTTCGTCGTACTTCTGTGGAATCAGGGTGCCTATCCCTTTGCCACCCGGGCAGCGATCAGGTCGAGGGCGCGGTGCGCGGAGAGAGCGGCGCCCTCTTGCCAACCGACAATGTGGCTGGTGTGGTCTCCGGCCAGGAAGATGCGGCCCTGGGGCCTGGTCCATACCTCGTAGCCAGCTGGAGTGCCGACGTCGCCGCCGCTGACCCAGGAACCCAGGTTGTGCGGGATGTGTCCCCAACTGACGTAGATCGGGTTCTTCAGCTCCTGGGAACAACCGGGATGCAGGAGCTCAATCGATTTGCGGGAGGAGGCCAGCTTGGCTTCCGGACCGGGCAAACTGCCAAATTCTGAACCGTTTTCAATTCCATAGCCCCCGAGGATGATGCCGGTCTCGGAGAACATCCTCGCGCTCGGATACCAGACGGTGTCTACGGGTGCGCGAAGGAAAGAAATACCGCCGTAGATGTTGCACTCCTGCTCCCAGAAACGGCGCGACTCCCAGGCGATCTTGTAGGCAGAATCATAGGAACAGCCACCGATGGCCCCCTTCAACTCGGGAGAAAAGTCTGTATCCATGGTTTTAAGAATGGTCAGAGGCAACGCGCAAACACAGTAGTCCGCACTCACCGTCTAGATTCTTGCCGGTGGACCCGTCCCGGTAGACGACTTTCACGCCAGATTCGTTCTGGCGGATCTGGATCACTTCCGCGGGTTGCCGGATCACGCTGCCCAGCTTCTTCTTGAACGCCATGGGAATCTGGTCCATCCCGCCCACTGGCTGAAACATCGTTGCCTGCCAGTCGATCTCGTCCTCTTCCATCAACTCGCGCCAGAGATGCGCCGACAAAAGAGCCCGCATATCCAACGGATCGTGGGGAATGCCCACCGTTTCGGCTGCTCCGGGGCTGACCTTCCACCCGGCACGCGACGATCCTTTGTAGAACAGATCGGGAGAGAGATCGCCGTATGTCTTGAGGAATTCGATCATCTGCTCTTTGTCGTCGCGGCTCAGTTCCTGATCGAGGGCGCCGCGCTGGATGCACTTGGCCAGCAGTTCGGCGACGTGGCCGCGGGTATCGTATTCCACCTGCCGGTTTTGCACGGTTTTGCCGCCTTCGAGCGCACTTGACTGCAGATATGCGCTACGCGAGGTGTTGACTTCGACTTCCAAGGGAACCCCTAGCTCGCGGCAATAGCCGAGCATGGTCCGATGCACCGACGGCAACCGGGCGGGACCAAAATTCTGGTAGAGACCCTCGCCAAACACGCAGTTCTGGGTGAAGCCATCGGTGAACTCGACTTTCGTCCCGTTGCGCACGGTCCAGTTCCTGCCGCCGACGCGCTCCCGGGCCTCGAGCAGGGTGCAGGTGTAGCCCAGTTTGCTCAACTCATACGCGGATACCAGGCCGGCAATGCCGCCGCCCAGAATAACCACGCTGGTCCCTTTGCCGGAGCCAGCCGGGTGCGCGACGGTGGCGGCCGCCGAAGCCATGACGGGCAGCAGCCCCAGGGACTGCATCATCGTGAAGGCGGCGCTATACCCGCCGGCCCGGCCCACCCTCATCAGAAAATCACGCCTGCTCAGACTCATTTTTGAACCACCTTAGATCTATCCAAATGGCCATGTCCGGCAATTTTGGATGGTAGAATTGGAATTTTCCGGATTGCTGTCGATGTGGAACAAAGCTCCGTTATGGCAGCGCCGGGCGCTTTGTCGCGCTGCGCTTATGAGGAAACAGCTTGCATCTGCACTTCCTTACCTCGACGCATGAACCAGCCCCTGGAAACCAGGGTGGAGAAATGGAGAACGATCAGTCTTCAACCTGGAAGCTGGTACCACAGAAAAGACAAAGAGGAAAACGTGGTGAAGGGTTACGTTTCGACAGGGAGAACGTTCACCATCCGTAACCCGGCAGGACGCTGCACTAGGACGGAAACGAGCTTAGGGTAACGGTACCGGCGCACGAAAGCAACAGTAAAATGGCGCATATTTTTTGCCGCCTTAACCAGACATGGGATGTGGTAATGACCGAAGAAGGCCCCAGGGCCGAAGAAGTAAGGGATATCGAGTTCCTGCACGAGATCGGCAGCCGCATGGCGGCCGCGGATCCGTTTCATGCTGTGCTCGAACGGGTGGTTGATTTTGTCTCCACGGTGGTGATGTGCGATTCCTGCTTCGTTTACGTTCTCGAAGGCGAAAAGCTGGTGTTGCGCGCTTCCAAGAATCCGCACGCCGACCTGGTGGACGAACTTGACTTGCAGTTGGGCCAGGGCATTACGGGCTGGGTGGCGATGCATCAAAGGCCTGTGGCCATTGGATCCCAGGCGTGGAGCGATCCCCGTTTCAAGATGTTCAACGATTTGCCTGAGGATCATTTCGAAGCGTTTCTTTCCGTGCCTATTCTTTGCCGGGGCAAGCTGGTAGGGGTCATCAATGTGCAGCATCGCAAACCCCACCACCACAGCCCGCGCCAGGTACGGCTGATCTCCATGATCGGCTTTCTGGTCGGCGCGGAGCTGGAGATGGCGCGCCTCGAAAGCGAACGCGTGCTGCTCGCCGATCGGCTTGAGGTGAGAAAGCTGATGGATCGCGCCAAGGGGATTCTGCAACGGGAATTGCACCTGGATGAAGAGGGTGCGTATCTGGCGTTGCAAAAGCAGAGCCGGCAGAAGCGGAAGGCGATCCGCGAGATCGCTGAGGCGATTATTCTCACGGAAGAGATTCGGCGTTCCCGGAAGTAGCGGGGTGGATCGCTGCTCATGATGGGCTTGAAACATTTCCAGCCCTCTGTATCTCCGGTTTCTTTTCTCTTGACTTGAGGAACGTTATAGCATCTTGGCAGTGAATCCTGTCGCCAAACCGACTCGCGAAGAACGAGAAGAGATTCAAGAGAAACGCAGACCCAAACGGGCGCTGGGCCTCTTTGACTCCACCATGATTGTGATCGGCGTCATGATCGGGTCCGGGATCTTTATCGTCCCCGCCGATATGGCGCGCATCCTGGGCGGCCCGGGATGGTTCCTGGCTGCCTGGGTTTTTGCCGCGGTGCTGACCATCGCGGCGGCGTTTTCCTTCGGGGAGCTGGCTTCGATGATGCCCGGCGGAGGCGGGATGTACCTCTACCTGCGTGAGGCGTACTCGCCGCTCTGGGGTTTTCTCTATGGGTGGACGCTCTTTACCGTAATCCAGACGGGGACGATTGCCGCAGTGGCGGTTGCGTTTGCCCGGTTCCTGGGCGTTCTGGCCCCCTCGATTTCCGAATCGCATTACTTGATTCCGCCCATACACCTCTCCGCCCATTACGCGCTTACGCTATCCACTGCCCAGTTGGTTGGCCTGCTGGTCATCGCTCTCCTCACCGCGACCAATGCCCTGGGCATCGAGTATGGAAAGATCATCCAGAATTCGTTTACGGTAGCCAAACTGGGCGCTCTTGGAGCACTGATCTGTGCTGGGCCTGACCGTGGGTTGGCACGCATCGTCCGTGCACGCGAACCTGGCTGCCTTCTGGCAGCGGCCGTGCTACGCTGCATCCAGGCAGTTCTCTCGCCGCCATCCTGAGCCTGGTGATGGTATTTTGCGTTTCCCAGTCCGGGTCGCTGTTCTCCGCGGATTCGTGGCACGACATCACGTTTGCTTCGGAGGAAGTCAAGGATCCAAGAACCACGCTTCCCCGCTCGCTGGCTATTGGAACGGTGATCGTGATGCTGCTGTACCTGGCTGCGAACCTCGCCTATCTGGCGGTGCTGGACTTCCCCTCCATTCAACATGCGCCCCATGATCGCGTAGCGACGGCAATGCTGCAGGCAATTTTTCCCTCATGGGGAGGACAGGCGTTGGCCGCAGTCATTATGGTGTCGACGTTTGGTTGCATCAATAGCCTGGTGCTGGCTGGTCCGCGCGCGTATTACGCGATGGCCCGGGATAAGCTGTTCTTCCCGGCGGCCGGCCGATTGAATAAGGCTCGCGTGCCTGGATGGTCTCTCTTGTTTCAAGGGATATGGGCGGGTCTTTTGGTGCTGCTCACTACATATTCCCCGGCAAAAGGCTATGGCAACCTGTACAGCGATTTGCTGGACTACATTATTTCGGCGGCGCTGCTGTTTTATATTCTTACGATTGCCGCGGTGGTGGTGCTGCGGTACAAGCGGCCGGATGCAGAACGTTTGTATCGCACGCCGGGGTATCCGGTGGTGCCGGCGATTTATGTTCTTGGGGCGAGCACGGTTGTGCTTTGCCTTTTCATTGATCGCCCAGCAACGACTTGGCCTGGGCTGGTGCTGGTGATCGCTGGTCTTCCGGTGTATTGGTTGATCCGCCGTAAGGGCCAAAAGTAAGAGCGATCGTTGGGGCTTCGCCCATCTTTTCGGCCCACGTACGCTTTGGCGAACGTGGGGCACCCGTCCAGTTCCTCTGGCATCCGTCAAGGCTAGCGGTAGTCGGAGGCGAATGCGTCGGCGTCCTGGTTCATTTCTCCTGGATGGGGTGCGCGCGGCAAGAGCAGAATGCGGTAGGTGAAGGTTACGTTTTGATTCTTCTCGATGGTGTAGTTCAATGGTGGCGCCTTGGGGTCGAAGATATGCTGCCCAAGCGGATTGGCGGCAAAGAGGCCGTAGCCGCGCGCATGCCAGTAGGTGGGATAGTTAGGGTTTCCGGGATGATCAAAGATCGCGATGGTGACGGTGTGTCCTTCGGTGTTGCCAGTTAATGCGCACCAGCGGCCTCGTGTGCCCCATGCCTGATCGCCTTGCTTGCCCTCGCTGGTGAGATATACGCCGGTGGCTCCGGGAGCGCTGGAAGCCGGCACTTCTGTCGGCCGGCCATTTGCGTCGGTGAAGGTGCCACCTTTTTCATTGGGTGACTCCAGCCAGCGAGCGACCCGGATACCCAGCAAGCCTTCCTTGTCATCGTTGAAGACTACCCGATCGAGGGCGTGGAGGGTCGTTACCAGGTCGATGATTCGCTCATCCTTTTGCCGGGAGAAAATGTACCTGGTCTTCTCTTGCAGAATTTCCTGGCCCTTGCCTGTGGTCCATATCGAGTCGACGACCAGTTCTCCGCTGTCTCGCCCGCTCTTGGTGGAGACAATTTTCTGCTGGTGAATGGTCCCCATCTTTTCGCGGTCCGCAGGCTTGATAGCGTCCGAGTTGTTCCAGAAATCGAAGCCATTTACGTTACCGTAATTGAACCAAATTCCCGCGTGGTGCGGGTGATCGACGCGCTCGCCTGGGCGAGGCGCCAGGGGAAATCCGCGCGCCACATCGATGCCGCCTGATGTGATGAGCGGAAAGAGCACCGGCTTCTTGAGGGTGCTGGGCCAGACATAGGAGGTAAAGGGCGTGCCGTCGATAGTGATATCGACCCGCTGATGAGCTTCGTCAGCAACTACCTGCACGCCCTTGCCGCCGTTTGCAGCCAATGCCATCCCTTGCAGAGCACAGGCTGCCAAAAGGCAGCCGAGGAACCACCTATTCATAGACCTTGTCCCCGGCCATCACGCGCTCTGACTTGTCGTCAAAGGTGACGCGCTGGCCGGTCTGAATGGCGGCAATGTTCATGCACAGTGCCACCGAATGGCTGTACCCCGCGTCAATGCTTGCGTTGGGCTGCTTGCGGGAGCGAACACACTCCATCCAGTTGCGCATGTTGGCTGAGGTCATGGGGTCGTTGCCGGTATTGGCAGAGGTTTCCGCCTTCATGACCGTATCGCTGAGAGAGTAATCGCCCAGCAGGTTCTGCTTCATGCCCATTTCAGCGGCAGATTTCGCAGTCATTCCACCTTCGGAGTTGACGCACTGCTTATCCATGTCGAGCATGCCGCCATTGGAGTAGTAAATCTCTTTGATTCCTCCGGCGGAGTTGGTCATGCGCGAAGAATAGATCACCTGGAAACCTTTGCTCGGATCATCGAGCGGACCGTAATCGAAGACGGCGGTCATGGTGTCCCAGTTCTTGCGGCCATCCTTCCATAGATAGACCCCGCCATTGGCCACCACACTGCGCGGATGCGGATAGCCGGTAAACCAGTGAACGGTGTCGATCTGGTGGACCAGCCATTGATCGGGAATACCGGAGGAGTAGGGCCAGAAGAGGCGGAACTCGAGATACTTGCGAGCGTCGAATGGCTCGTAGGGCCGGTTGAGCAGGTAGCGCTTCCAGTCCGTATCCTGCTCCTTCAGTAGAGGCACAACACCCGGGCGCCGCCAGCGGCCTGGTTGATTGACGTTCCAGGTCATCTCGACAGCAACGATGTCACCGAATTTGCCCGACTGAATGTACTCGTAAGCCTTTTGATAGCTGGGCGTGCTGCGGCGCTGGGTGCCGACAGCGACGACCTTTCCCGTCTGCTTCACCGCGGCGCGAAACGCCCGGGCATCCTCCATGGTGTGGGCGGTGGGCTTCTCCACATAGGCATCGCGGCCTGCCTGCACCGCTTCTACGCCGTGCAAGGCATGCTGAAAATCAGCCGTGGCGACAATGACGGCATCGACATCCTTGCGGGCATAGAGCTCGTCATTGTTGCGGATGCTGGCAATGGGGCCACCACCGCATTGCTTCTGAATAAAGGCCGCACCTTCGTCACGGCGACGGTTCCAGATATCGGAGACGGCGACGAACTCGAAATTGAGCTCCTTGGCGTGATCCTGGAATGCGGGTACCAATGACTGCTTGGCGCGATCGCCGGCGCCGATCAGGGCGACCCGCACGCGATCGTTGGCTCCTGCGATGGCAGCGTAGCTGGTTGCGGTCCAGGATGCAACGGCGGGCAAAGCCGCGGCTGCGAGCGTGGCGCTACCCATTTTCAGGAAGTCCCTGCGGTTCTTGTCTTCGAGTTCCACGGCCAACCCTCCCTCTTAGTGTCGCAAGAGAGTTTACAGGGATGGCCGGGGGGTCGTCACGCGGACCGCATAGCGGGACGCTAGGCGGAGGGTTTGCGGGTTCTGTCTCCGTCCACCATGCGCATGATTCCCAGCGGGTTACTGCTCTTCAGCTCATCGGGGAGCGCGGCGTCGGGGAAGGATTGGTAGCAGACCAGCCGGGTGAAGCGGAAGATAGCCTGGGTGCCCACGGAGGTCGAGCGGCCGTCGCTGGTGGCGGGGAACGGACCGCCGTGCACCATGGCGTGGCAGACCTCCACCCCGGTGGGATAAGCGTTCAGGATCAATCGGCCCACCTTGCGGGAGAGGATGTCGATCAAGTCGGCATAGTCTGCCAGTTCACTCTCATCCGCCTGCAGGGTCGCGGTGAGGTGACCCTCCAATTGCTCGGCAACGGCAAGCAATTGCTTGCGGTCCTGGTAGCCGACCACGACGGTCGTGGGACCGAAAATCTCCTGCGCCAGCTCCTCGTGCTCCATCAGGTCTTTGTAGTCGGCGACAAAAAGCGAGGCCTGCACCGTCGCGGCGTCGGTGCTGGTTTCGGCTTTTGCCCCTTCCGCCAGCACGTTGGCATCGGCCAAACGGCCGTTGACTGCCGATTTGTAACGGTCGGCGATGGCTTTCGTGAGGAGGGTTTGCGTGGGGGTACCGGTGACTTTGTCGCCTAGCTCCTTCATGAACCCGGGTGTGCCGTCTTGCTGCGGGACCAACACCAGTCCTGGCTTGGTGCAGAATTGGCCGGATCCCAGGGTGAAGGATGCCTGTAGGCCGGTGGCCACCGCGCTTCCCCGTTGCTTCAAAGCGCCGGGCAGCACGAATACTGGATTGACGCTTCCCATTTCGGAGTAACAAGGGATCGGCTCGGGCCGGCCAGCGGCCAGCTTCATGAGCGCCGTACCCCCAGTAAAGGAGCCGGTAAATGCCACTGCTTTGATGGCTGGATGTTGCACCAGCTGGACGCCTACATCCACGCCGGAGTCGAAGAGCATGGAGAATACGCCTTCCGGCAGACCGTTCGCCTTCACGCTCTCGCGAATGGCCTGGCCGGCCAGGGCGCTGGTTCCGGGATGAGCCGGATGCGCCTTGACGATGACCGGATTTCCCGCGGCGAGCGCGGAAGCGGTGTCTCCACCGGCGACGGAGAAGGCCAGGGGGAAATTGCTGGCGCCGAAAACGGCTACCGGGCCCAACGGTTTGTGCATGGAACGGATGGAAGGCTTGGGCAGCGGCTTACGCTCAGGATCGGCGTTATCGATCCGGGCATCCACCCAGGAACCCTCTTCCACCACCTGCGCGAAAAGTCTCAGCTGGCCGCACGTTCGCCTTAACTCGGCTGTCAGGTTCGCTTCAGGCAATGCAGTTTCCAGATGGGCCCTTTGGATGATCGCCGGAGCGGCCGCCTCGATGGACGCAGCGATGCTCCGCAGAAAGGCGCCCTTTTGCTTGCCGGAGAGGTTGCTGTAAATAGGAAAGGCGCTTTGCGCCAGCCCTGCCGCCCGCTCCAGGTCTTCGGCGGTTGCGGAGAAGAACTTTGGCTCCAGCGGTGCGCCGGTTGCCGGGTTCACCCCGGTGAAGGACGATCCTTGCGTGCCATCTCCAAAGCCGATGAGCGATACGGGTTTCAATTCCAGTGCAAGCTCCATGGTGTGCCCTTTTCGAGATAGCCGCCTATACCAGTTTACCGAATGGAGCTCGTCTATCTTCAGCGGCCACCGCCGTCGGGATACGTGGGCCGGCGGGCTTGATCAGGCGGGGAAGGCTTCCACGATGCTTGCGGCGGATTCGGTCGGCACGACTCGGGCCAGCTTGAACCCACCTTTCTTGAGGAGTTGATCGTATTCCGGCTCTGTCCGCTCCTGGCCACCGGGGACGGTCAACATGATAATGTCAGTCATCTTGCCGGGGTGGGGACCATCACCTTCCGGGAGGACCATCTCGATGATGAGCAGGCGACCGGTTGCCTTCATGGCCCGGCGGCAGTTACCCAGGATGGTAAGACACTGATCTTCATTCCAGTCGTGGATGATATGGGACATCAGGTACGCGTCGCCGCCGGTGGGCACGCTCTCGAAGAAACTACCTTCCACAAATCCAATGCGATCCGCCATACCGCGGGTTTGGATAGACGCGGTCGCGCCAGCCCGGTTGTGAGGAAGGTCGAAGACTACCCCACGCGGCCCCGGGTGCTTGCCGAGAATGGTGGTGAGCATGTTTCCTGTGGCACCGCCCACGTCGACGATGTTGTCGAATCCAGTGAAATCATAGGCGGCGGCGACAGCAGCCGTTTCCGGACCGTGAAATCCTACCATCAGGTCGCTGAACATCGCTGCTTCTTGGGGATGATGAGGCAGCCAATCAAAGATCTCCGCACCAAATGCCTTGCCGAATCCGGTCTTGCCTGTCTGGACTGAATAGAGCAGGTTTTCGAGGGACTTGCAGAACATGTCGCTGGTCATGGTCAGAACGGAGTTGCGGACCGAACCTGGCGTGTCCCGATCTGAGCGGCTCTCCCAGTGGGGTGAGAGCAAAGCGATGCCTTTCGTCTTCTGTGAAAAGTCCCAGGCTGGCAAGAGTGCGCATGACCCGGTAAAGGGCTGGGGCTTGAGTGGCCGTCAATTGCGCCAGCTGCTCCGCGTTCTTAGGCCCTTCCGCGAGATGATCCGCAAGCTTCAATTCAGCGGCGACACGGATCAGGCTGGAAATTTGATGCGCCCAGGCCATCTGAATAAGTTGAGCCTGCGGCGATAGAACCTCGGACGGAGTGGAAGTTACTTCTGGCATGATCGGCATCTCTCCTAGCGAAAGCCTGATCAATGTACATGAGAAGCAAAACTACGCCAATATGAGTACGGGAAGGCGAGTAGGGGGCTATCGGGATGGCTGGTGTTCTTCCCGCGATGGAGTCCGCCAGTAGTTGCGCGGTTCCGAGCGAGGTGGTGATTCCCAAGCCTTCATGCCCAGTGGCTAGAAAGAGCGTCTTGTCGTCCGCGGAAGGACCGATCAATGGCAGCTTGTCCGGGGTGGCAGAGCGAAAGCCGGTCCAGGTCCGTTCGATGGAAAGTGTTGGTAACGCCGGCAGGTATTCCGTGGCACGGGCGTACATACGGGCCAGGATTCCATCATCCACTTCCCTGCTCTTGACGCCGAATTGACGGGACGAACCGACCAGTAGCTGTCCGTTTTGTCTCGGCTGCACATTAAACGCTACGGTATCCGTGGTTGTGACATGAGCGCTCTTCAGGTATCCCAACTCCACGACCTGGTAACGCAGAAAACCCGGATAGGGGTGTGTGATTGCCAGATGTCCTTTACGCATGGCCACGGGTAACCCCGGGGTCAGTGCGGGAGCTCCCTCACCCGCCGCATTGATGAGAATAGGCGCGTGCAGTTGGTCACCGTTACACAGCACGACGACCCCCGACTTCATGGAAGCGGCCGTTTCGCGAACCAGGGTAGCACCGCCGACAAGCGCCTGCTGGAAGATTGCTTGCGCGGCCAGCTGGGGGGATACGACTACGTCCTCACTCACCAGGAGTCCCCCAGTAAGGCCGTGGCGCAGGGCAGGTTCGAGGGATACGAGTAAGTCCCCGGCAACAATCTCAGAGGGAATCCCATTTGCGCTATAGACACTGTGTTTGCGACAGATTTCCTGCATTTCCTCGTCATCAACGGCCACCCAGAGAGTGCCGCGCTGCGTGTATTCCACAGCCGGTGGCAGCTCGCCCGCCATTTCCCGCCATAGCATCTGGGAGTAGCGGGTCAATGCCAATTGAGCCGGGGAGTCGTCAAGAACGACAATGTGGCCCATGGCCGCGGCCGTGGCGCCTCCGCCGATCTCCGCGGGTTCCACCAGAGCGACGAGCATCCTCTGGCGGGAAAAAGCCAGCGCACACGCAGCACCTACAATTCCACTACCGACAATGACTGCGTCAAATGTCCTGATCATGCAGGGATGCCCCAGCAAAAAGCATCACGGGGGTCGAGGATGAGGGTGGATTCTGCCGTAACAAACGCTGATCCAGTGATCGTGGGCAGGAGGTGGCCATCACGCAGGACAATGCGGCCTTCAAAGATGCTCCCGATCACGCTTTCCTGGCGCCAGACCTGGCCGGGAGCCAGGAGACCTTCGGCATAGAGGCAGGCCAACTTGGCGCTGGTACCGGTGCCGCAAGGGAGACCGGTCGTACTCCTTGCCCGGGCACAGCACGAAATTGCGGCTATTCACGGCTGGGGATGAGCCGGGGCCATGAAGTTCGATGTGGTCGATCTCTGCGCCTTCCGCACCGCGAATGCCGGCGGCAGTGAGCGCCTGGCGGACAGCCCAAGTGAACTGGATGAGCTGGTCGAGGTTCGCTCTCGCAATCGTGTAGGGGTGATCTTTGATCAGAAAAAACCAGTTGCCGCCCCAGGCAACATCGCCGGTCACTGTACCGAATCCGGGGACTTCGACATGCACGGCAGCGGCCCAGCGGTAGCTGGGTACGTTTTCGAAGGTCACGGTGCCGTCTTCGTTCAGTGTGACTCCCACCACGCCGACAGGTGTCTCTATGCGGTGAGCACCGGGGTGGATCCTGCCAAGATATGCGAGCGTAGCTACGACGCCGATGGTTCCGTGTCCGCACATGCCCAGGCATCCGCTGTTGTTGAAGAAAATGACGCCGGTAACGCAGTCCGGATGGGTGGGAGGGCAGAGCAACGCGCCCACCACCGCTTCCGAAGCACGCGGCTCGGTGACCAGAGCCCTGCGGAAGGCTTCGTGATCCTTCTGAAACAGAAGGCGGCGCTGCCGCAGGTCGCCGTTTCCGAGGTCAGGGCCACCTTCGATGACGGTGCGAGTAGGCTCGCCGCCGGTGTGTGAATCAACAACGCGGACTTGTTTCAGAAGACGCTCCTCTTTTGCTCTCTCTATGCAAATTGTAAGCGCGCGAGCGCCGTGAAAAGAGAGAGCCCCACGGCGACTGATCTTGCCGCGATTTCCACTGCTTCCTTTGTTTCCTGCGGCTTGAGACTCACTAGAATGAAAGAGTGAATGATTTAGCTATCGGCTCGCGAGCCCAGCTCCCCGCAGTCCTGGCGAAGGGGTTCAGTGCTTCCGTCGAGAGATCGCGGCGAAAGATACTTCATGGGAAAGCGGGTGAAGATCCGCACGGGATCCCCCACCGAAGTAGGCGCGCGGGTGCAAGGATCTGATCTGTACAGCGTCGCGCTCAAATGGTCGGATGGCAAGCTGAGCGCCGGGTGTGACTGCCCCTTCTTTGAGGAGCACGGTAATCTCTGCAAGCATATCTGGGCCACGATCCTCGAAGCGTGGGAGCAAGGCCATCTCGGCGAGGTAACCGCCGGATCTGCGGAATCGGAATCCGGCGGCAGTGGGCCAGAGGAGGGAACGGTGTATCCGCACCGCTGCGAAGTCGAAATGCTGGATCGATTGGAGCAAGTCCGCCAGATCCAGCCGGTCACGCGGATCTCTCCACCTGTCCGGCCGCCGGCCTGGAAGGAGCACTTGAGCCGGATTGCGCAGATGTCGGCGCCCCCTATTCGGACCAACCTGCCCAGTTGGCCCCCTCTCTCGGAACTTGTTTACATCCTCGAGGATTCCAAGAGTAAAACCGTGGGCAGCCTTTCGCTCACCATTGCGTCTCGAGGGCGCACGAAAGAGGGTGAATTAAGGAGTATTCCCAAACCGTGCCCAATGTTCCACGGCCGGATTCCCCTTCTGCCGCTCCAAGAGGACCGCGAGATTTTGAGCCAACTAATTGGGGCTGCGCCTTATCAATCCTATGGTTATTACGACAATCACGACCGTGGTCTCGACAACTTTTCGCTCACGGTATTGATGGCGCAAACGATGCTGCCCAGGGTGGTCCGCACGGGACGCTGTTTTCTTCCATTCACCACGGAGGAAATCGATAAGCCGCCCCTCGCGTGGGACGATGGGGAACCCTGGAGATTTGTTTTGGAGGTCCGCGGAAGCCGACAGAATAAATGGCAACTGACGGGAGATTTTCGCCGCGGAGAGCAGCGGATCGCGATCAATGAGCCCTTGCTGGTGATTCCTGGCGCCGTTCTGGTTATGCCGGATTGCGTGTCGCGCGTGGCTGACGATGAGACGGGCGCCTGGATCGCGGCCCTGCGCAAAAACGGCTCTATGGTTATTCCGGATGAAGACCGTGAGGAGTTTCTTGGCACTCTGTTGTGCTCGGCAACTCTGCCCGAAATCGATCTGCCTGAGGAATGGGGCTATCAGGAAGTGCTAGTCCCCTCCAAGGCCATGCCTGAAGATTTCAGCGCCTGAAAAGAGCTATGGCAGGATCAACCCACGCATGACAGCGGAGTTGTCCTTTGAGTATGAAGGACACTCTGTGATGGAAGGGTCTTCGTCGCGGGGGATCTACGACTCACCCACGCGGCAATTCATACGGCGCGACGGCGCGCTGGAAAAAGCCGCTGTAGAGCAAATGCAGGAAGCCGGCGTACGGTCGGTCGCCGGAACATGGGGCAGAGACAGAGACTGGACCCTCACGCCTGGCAAGCTGCCGCAGGTCGCGCGCACGCTGGCGGATGCAGGCTGGAAGGTCACTGCGTCCGGCAAGCTGTTTCGTCAACCAGGAAAAAGCAGCGCCTCCGTAGCCAGCGGCGTGGACTGGTTCGAACTTCACGGCGCGGTTGACTATGGAGAAACAACGGCTCAGCTGCCAAAGTTGCTGGCGGCCCTCAGACGGGGCGAGACGATGGTGCTCCTCGATGACGGCTCCTATGGTTTGCTGCCGGAGGAGTGGCTGCGCCGGTTCGGCCATGTGGCGACCATGGGCGAAGCAGACGGCGATCACATTCGTTTCCGCCCCAGCCAGGCCGGGGTTCTCGATGCCCTGCTCGCGACCCAGCCTACGGTCGATTGCGACGAAACCTTCAGGCGCGTGCGCCAGGAGTTGGCACAGTTTGCATCGATCGGTCCCGCCGAACAGCCCGCCGGTTTTATCGGGAGCTTGCGCGGCTATCAGCAGGAAGGCCTGGGCTGGATGCACTTCCTGCGCCAGTTTTCTTTTGGCGGGTGCCTTGCGGATGATATGGGCGTAGGTAAGACCGCGCAGGTGCTTGCCTTGCTGGAGAGCCGCCGCGAGTTGCGGATGCAAGCGCAGGTCGAAGCACCATCGCTGGTGGTGGTTCCCAAATCGCTGATTTTCAATTGGAAGCAGGAGGTTCAGCGATTCACTCCGCAGCTTCGCGTGCTGGATTACACGGGCATGGCTCGGAAAGCTACAGGCAAGAAGGATGAGTTTTCGTGTTACGACGTCATCCTCACGACATACGGGACGCTGCGCCGGGACGCTTTGCACTTCAAAGACAAAGTCTTTGACTATGTGATCCTCGACGAGGCACAGGCGATCAAGAACGGAAACACCGAATCGGCAAAGGCAGCCCGCCTGCTGCGCGCCAACCATCGACTGGCGCTGAGTGGAACGCCGATCGAGAATCACCTGGGCGAGCTTTGGTCGCTGTTCGAATTCCTCAATCCCGGCATGCTGGGAACATCCGGGGCCTTTCCGCTCATGGCCGGGTCCAAGCGGGACCCTGACGGGGAGACTCGCAAGTTGCTCTCGCGTGCGCTACGCCCATTCCTTTTGCGGCGCACGAAAGAGCAGGTTGCCAAGCAACTTCCGCCAAAAATCGAGCAGACGATCTATTGTGAGATGGAGACCCGCCAGCGCGCCTTGTACAACGAACTGCGCGACCACTATCGCGACTCGCTCCTGCGCAAGATCGGCACGCAAGGTATTGGGAAGTCAAAGATACAGGTGCTCGAGGCGCTTCTGCGATTACGCCAGGCGGCCTGCCATCCAGGGTTGGTGGACCGCAAACTTGTGAAAGACCCAAGTGCAAAGCTCGGCGTTCTGATGGAGCAATTGCATGCGGTTATTGAGGAAGGCCATAAGGCGCTGATATTTTCGCAATTCACCAGCTTGCTCGCGATCGTGCGTGCCAGTCTTGAGAGCAGTGGGATTGAATATGAATACCTCGATGGCAAGACGGTCGATCGCCAAGCGCGCGTCGAGCGTTTCCAGCAGGACCCTGGTTGCCCTCTGTTTCTTATCAGCCTGAAGGCCGGTGGGGTGGGCTTGAACCTCACCGCTGCCGACTACGTTTTTATTCTCGACCCGTGGTGGAATCCCGCTGTCGAGGCCCAGGCTGTAGACCGCACGCATCGCATCGGTCAGGAGCGCCAGGTCTTTGCCTATCGGTTGATTGCGCGCGACACTGTCGAAGAGAAAGTACTGCAACTGCAGGAGACCAAGCGAAACCTGGCGGATGCGATCATCGGCGCGGAGAATAGCCTGATCCGCGATCTCACTCGGGAAGATATTGAATTGCTGCTTTCTTAAGATGGGTGTGTCGATTCTGGGCCACGATGGTATCAATCTCCAAAGTATCCCTATCGAAGCTTCGCTGGCACGGGAATGACGCCGTGAATCTGTTCTTGGAGTCTGCCGCTGTCGTCGTGGATAGCAATGAGCTCTCCCACCAGTAATGAATCGGGCAGGACATCAAGACAAAACCCGTCTTCGTTCGCTGCACTTGGAACCTTTAACGCAGAGATGCGTCCGGCAAAGGAGCACGCTGCTCCAAGGGTTTGGGTAGGTGTTATCTGTCCGCGTGCATTCAGGATGAACCGCGATGGAGCGAGGCTGGCGAGTTCGTCACGATTCGTGCCCAGTTCGCGATAGAAGTGCTCGTCCGTGAGGTCAAGGACGCGAGTCAGCTCGCAACGGAGAGAGAGCATAAGGTCCGGGTCTCGCGGTGCTCCTTGTAACTGTCCGTCTGCGGTAGTGAAGAGAGCTTCTACTTCCAGCATGGCGGTCATCTGGCTATCGGCACAGTAGAGGACCGGAAAGCTGTTTGGGGCGTTGTATCGGCCTCCGGAACGGACGGAGCCGATAGCGGACAGCGGAGAGTCCCGATACCGTTCCGCGACGACTCGATAGACGAATCCCGAGAACGGTTTTACCGGGGCGTCCTCTAAGACTCTCAGGAGTCGTTCAGTGGAATGCAAGGCTGTCCTCGCTAGGCTGACTGCCTCGTCGTCATGGCGTCTACCAGAGCTTCCAGGGGCTTGAGGTCGCCGCTCTCGATAAACTCGACGGGAGCCCGATTTTCGAGGTGCTTGTTGGGAGCATTCAGGAAGATGCGCGCGCTCTTCTTGTTGCCCGCATAGAGTTCAACGATCGAGACCCAGATGCGGTACACACGACGCAGCTCCGGCTGAAGGCTGCTGGCATCCGGATGCTTCCGAACGCTGGGAGCCTTCTTCCCAATCGCGTCAGCTATGGTGGAAACGGGCAACTGGATTTCGCTCGCAATGCGTGCGGCGTCAAGCCGTCCTGACTCAGGGTTGAAGAGGGCAGGATCGGCGCTTGCAAAGGCAGTGGATGCCAACATAGACGTCACCTCTAAAGCCATAATAAAGTCATTTTTTAGTATCGTCAATGTATCGTAAAAGTTACTCTCGGTGGGTTGGAATCCCACGACCATTGCGAATTTGGGACGAAATTACCCCTGATTAGTCGGGCCCAACGGCCCAACTAAACTGTCACCTAAATCTAGGGGTTATTTCGTCTGGAAGATGTGAAAAAAATCGATTTGGCCGAATTTCGCGTTGATACGAAATGTATGCCGCAACCCCCGCGAATGCTCCAAGGGCATCCTGGAGCGATTTTTTATGCCGACGAATTCACTCCAATTCCAAAAGTCGATTTTTTCACATCTTCCTGTCCAACAATCTGGTGACAGGACGGAACGTAACCGTTGCAATTACTGACGGAACCTTGGAGACCCTGGACGCACAACCTGGATCGCGGGGAGCTGGTTTCATCGATCGGGGTAGTCCCGACGGAAGGGGCTGATCCTAATAGGCCGGCACTATTCCTGTCCTCTGAACGATCGAGCGAAAGCGGCTATCGGAGTGGAGAAAGTCGTAGGCGGGATCCCCCTGGATCCAAAGAGTGTCTGTCGCATGCTGTTGGTAACCCTCCTCGAGCAGAGCGAGCGTCCGCTCTTTGTCACCAAGTTGTGCGTAATAACTCGCCAGCTCGACAGGAGAGACGTAGCCGCTCTTCGACTGAAGGAGACGCCGGCCAAGCTGCCAGCGAACGAAGCCGCGGGCACCGCCCTGATCCCAGGCACGCCGCAGGTTCACGGCTGACTGAGGATCTCCCGCCAGAATATGCCACCTGGCCCAGACGTCCACGGCCTCCTTGTACTTGCCCATACGTCGCAACGTATCCATCTCCAGACCGAGGAGAATGAGATTGTTGGGATTTGCTTCCAGCCGCAGTCGAATTTCCTTGAGCGCCGCATCCAATTGGTGCGCCTACGTAAATCGAGGCGAGAGCGTAAGGCCGTGAGAACGGATCAATTTCCATCGCCTTCTTCCCCAACTCGATGGCTTCCGCATTACGGTTGACCGCCTGCAACACACAGGCCCGCAGGTAATACAGCTCGCCGTTCTGCGGATCGAGGCTGATGGCGCGGAGAATCTCCCGGTCGGCGTCTGCCCAATCCCATCGATCGATGAGGAACATGGCGCCCATGGCCTGGTGCGCCTGCGGCAGGTTCGGATCCAGTTCGAGCGCGCGTTCGGCTGCCTGCTCCTCCGGAACGATGCTGGTACGAGGGTCGAGAACATCGCCGGCGATACCCTCCCCGTAATAGTCGGCAAGTCCCGCCCAGGCCAGCGCATAATCGGGCTGGAGATCGATCGCCTTTGGGAACCAGGCTCCCGACTCCTCCATGTGGTCGCCGACCCAAAGATAGTTGCCGTGCAGGTAGGCATCATGAGCTGCCGGAGTTACATGACGGTTGGCCTTCACGGCCGGGACTGCGCGATGCAGTTGGTTGGCAATGGCTTTGGCCGCCTCGTCCGGCAGTGCCACATCGTTCGCATCGCGTTCGTAGCTGTCGGCCCAGAGGTGGGAATCAGTATCCGCCCGGATCAGCTGCAGATTCATATGGACCTGGCCCGCGGAACGGGACACCGAGCCTTCCAGGATTGCGTCCGCGTGGAGCGCACGTGCGATTTCTGGAAGCGGCCGGCGAGCCCCCCTGTACTGCATCACCGAAGTTCTGGAGACGATGCGGAGACTAGAGTCTTTCGCGAGCATCGTGATCAGCTCGTCCGTCATGCCATCGGCGAAGTAGTCCTGCGAGGAGTCTCCGGACAGGTTGTCGAGGGGAAGCACCGCCAGGGAGCTGATGACGGGTTCCGGGTTGCGATGGAGCATGCGTTCACTCAGGGGGTGCGCGCCCCGCGTCACGACGGGGATGGCAACGATTAAGGCGGCGAAGGCGATAAGGCCGGCCCAGGCCGCATAGCGGGGCTTCGGAGTATGCAGAGTTGGGGCGCCGGGAAGCGCCTCTGCCGAAATCGCTTCTTTTGGCTGGGTCGGGTCAGGCGCAGCCGGTTCAATCGAGGCAGCTCCAGGTGGAACAGCTTCGGACGACGGTTTCTGAACAGTGGTGATGGGTGCGATGAAGCGGTAGCCCATGCCGATGACCGTCTGGATGAATTGAGGATGATCGGGATCGTCGCGGAGCTGGTAGCGGAGCTTACGGATGGCGGTATTGATGCCGTGTTCGGTATCGACGAAGACTTCGCTCGCCCAGAGCCGATCGGCGATCTCGTTACGCGTGACGAGTTGGCCTTCGCGCGAGGCGAGCAGGATGAGCAGCTCCATGGGCTTACGCTCAACGCGCAGGGAGTGGCCGTTACGGAGAAGTTGGAACGCTCCGCAGTCAAGCCAGAAGTCACCGAATTGATAGCGAGGCCGGCTCAAGGGACCCTCCTGCGCGGGGAAGTATGACTCAGTGTCGCAGGAAAAAGCCAGATTTAAAAGGGTTTGGCGGTTCACCAAAACTTCACCTCCGGCTTTACCCCCTATCCATTGTGCCGGCGCGAATCGCGGTCCAGTTTGGTGGGCAGCCGGCGATTTCGGCCAAGGAGAAGAAGAAATGAGAACAAGTAATCGGAGGTTGGTACCGGCTCTAGCCGCGCTGGTCTTTCGCGTGGGCGATGGTTCCGAGTGCCCTGGCGCAGTGCGGAATGCCGGCGAAGCTCGCGAAACCAGCCGCGTGGCATCCACAAATGGGTGGGGCGCACGTCCTGCGAACGGCTGGCCATGAAGAGGAAGAAGGTCCCTCGATCGTGGGAATGTGGCACGTGATTTTCACCGCAAAAACCAGCAACGGGAAAGACATACCCGACACAGTCATCGACAATGCCCTGTCAGTGTGGCATTCCGACAAAACAGAAATCATGAATTCCGTACGGCCACCGCAGGATGGGAACTTCTGCCTGGTGTCTGGGAACAGACGGGCAGATCCAAATACTACCTGAATCACTTTCCCTGGTTCGCCAACCAATTCCCCAATGACACGAACAATGGGATCGGGGCACCCCAAGGTCCAACTCACATTACCGAAACCATCAGATTAGGGTCCGACTGTAATCACTTTTCCGGCACCTTTACGCTGGATGCTTACGACACTTCGGGAAACATCTTCCAGTCGTTTACCGGCGTTGTCACGGCGACCCGGGTCACGACGACGACAACAGTCCCCGATTTGCTGTGAGTGGAACTTAATTTGGACGGAGTGGAGATCGCTCCGTCCCGCCCCTTAACTCCGAGGTGAAACTCCCTGCATCCCTGCCGGATCCACCGCTCTTGGCCTCATTGCTGCACTCGCACGCCTGGTCTGGCCCGTAGCCACAGCCGCCGTCGACTTGTGAGCAACGCCAGATGCTGGATTCGGTTTGAAGAGACCGGTGAGGAACTTGAAGATGTAGATTGTGGCCGCAATGCCTACAAGTGCGGTAATCATGTGATTCCGTCTCCTGTGGATCATCACCATGGACCACGGCAACCGTCCGATCAAACGAGACTTGCGGGCCGGGCGGAATAACCCCCATCGAAAACCGTGCACGCGCACAGAACGAATCCCGTCTGCCCACAATTCTCGTGATGCTGTTCCTCTATCTCCGAAAGGGAGATTATGACTCTCAATGGATAAGGCAGGTGTGGACCGCGCGATTTACGCTTTTGCGAAATGAGGAGAGGTTTGCAGATCAGGAGTACCCATCCGGTCGGGTTGGAGACCTTCCTACTTCGCGGTTCCCCCTCATTCGCGTCAGTGGTTTTCCAAAATCTAACTTTCCGCTCTCGTTGAATGAAACCAGCCGAGGGCAACGCATCTTTCGACGTCCTCGGCTTTTCCAGAGACGGTTGGTTTTGGGGAAATCTGATGATACCTATTCACCATCAGAAATGTCATTGCTTATTCGTTGCAATACGTATGCCGTCGCCGAATTACTGCCCAGCTGCGCGGCTCAAGGCGCAAGGAGTTAACCCATGCTCAGAGAATCTGCCCCAACTTTGCCCTGACAGTTTGGTTCGCGGAGAATTCCAGACTGAACCTCTTAGCGAGTTCAGATTGGCCGTTGGCAGTGAGACGAACGGAGCGAGGAATCCGAGACTTTGCGAGCCATTTAAGATCGACCAGTCGGGAGAGAAACGCAGCGCCCAGCGCGCCTCCGAGGTGATACCGTCGCTCAGTAGAGTCGAGACATTGTGTGGCGAAGAGTCTCCTCTCAAATCGAAGTGCCTCCAAATCCATACCGAAGGCTTCGAACCACTCATAACCCGAATTCGTTACCTCGAATTGTTTTCCGACGGGCCGGATGATCTGTTGCGCCTGTAATGCAGACACAATCTCAACACCTAGCTTGCCGGCCAAGTGGTCGTAGCAGGTCCGCGCGAACGAGAAAGGATTGACCTGAGACCGAGCAGCCTGCCGTACGGCGACGCCTGGAGAGGCGATGACATTCAATGCTTCTATGGCGTGCGCGACGGCTGCACTGGAAATTCGATAGTACTTCAGACGGCCACGCTTCACCACTGACAGAACATTGGCATTTACGAGTTTGGAGAGATGGAGACTCGCAGAAGATGGCGAGACATTCGCTGCAACCTGGAGTTCGCCAGTTGGCTGTGAGCTTCCGTCCATCAGGTTCAGGACGATGGCTGCTCGGGCAGGATCAGCCAATTGTCCGCTGAGAGCGGCTAATTTATGCGCGTCTTCCATAGTTGAAGTATACGTGAACTGTGGAATATCACTCGACTGTTAGTCTGCATTCCAAAGGAGGTCTTCACATGAATGCCGGGCGTTCCTTGTCTGCATTTGCAATCGTCTGTGCCATCGCATCCTTTGGCTTGGGAGGCCAGATATCCGGGCAATCGATCTCTCATTCGGCACGGACAGCCGACACATCGGATGACGGCGTGGCGATGACGGTCGAAGGTTTAGTACGGGATGTCGCGTGTCCCATGCAGAATCACAAATCGACCGCAACGCATTTCAATATGGATTGTGCACTTGCGTGTGCCAGGGCTGGATCGCCACTCGTGATCCTCACTAGAAAAGATGAATTGTATTTCCCGATCACCGATGAGATGCCAGACGCCAGCCAACGAGAGAAGCTCATGCCGTATGTGGGCAAATTTGTCCGCGTGACCGGGCAGGTTCGAAGGAGGAATGGGACTCGCACCATCGTAATAAAGAGCATTTCAGAGATGAAGAACGTTAAGGTCGATAGCAAGTTGGAAGGTGATTGATCTCTTTGGTACTGTCCAGTTCCTGAAGGGAGATCGAGCGACAATTAGAGCGATTGTATTCATGCCGAGCGGAGATTTCGTTCAGATGGTCTCGTCCAAATTGAGCATAAGCGCGAAAACACCCAGCAGTAGGATATTTAAAAGCAGCATCGCAAGCAACAGCCAGCGATGAAAAGCTTCTTGCAAGGTGAAGCGAGCCATCAACAATATTCCCATTGTATATTCCCTTTTATGAATGTGAAAATGTTTCAATGGTCTGGAAAAAAAGCTGTTCAAGCGAGCGACGACGTGGGGCCAGGGAATAGAGACGTACTCCGCAGGCATGCACGATATCGGCAATATCTGCCGCTTGCTCCTCGTTCTCGATCTCGGCGAGGAGGCAATTGGGATCGTCTTTGTCGCGCTGCACATCCACAACGACATGTTTGAGTTGTTGCAATAGCTCGTCGCTCGCCGAGTTCACGCGCACCTCTAAAATCTGCTGATTACCGAAAAGCTCGGATGGCGTTCCTACTTTTAGAATACACCCCTGATTGATAATTGCCACGCGATCACACACGGCCTCTACATCGGCAAGTTGGTGCGAATTGAGAAAGATGCTGGTCCCTTCAGATTTTAAGTACAGCAAGAGATCACGCATATCTCGCTGTCCAACTGGATCAAGGCCAGAGACCAATTCATCGAGAATGAGCAGGTCAGGCCGATTGAGCAATGCCTGGGCCAGGCCTATGCGCTGTAACATCCCTTTGGAAAAGGTACCAAGCTTCTGATGTTCGCGCCCGGTCAGGCCGACCATTTCCAACACTTCTTTACAACGTTTCGCCAGTGCTTTACCACGTAGACCATACATCTGACCATGAAACTCCAGAAAGTCAGCAGCTTTGAGCCAGCGATGAAAAGTGGGAAATTCAGGCAGGTAGCCAATATGGCGCCGGACTTCTCTATCTCCAAGGGGCTGTCCCAGCACATTTATCATGCCCTGTGTAGGAGCGACCAGCCCGTTAAGAATCTTCACAACAGTACTTTTGCCCGCTCCATTTGGTCCCAGGAAGCCGAAAGCCTCGCCACGATACATGACGAAGCTGATATCATCAACCGCGAGCAGCTGAGAATAAATTTTACGTAAACCCCGCACTTCTATAATAGGGACAGGGGAACGTTCCCCTGCTGTTCCCCCCGATGCCCTTGTGCTGTATGGAATGGGGGAGACGTTTGCATTGGTCACCTCCTTAATAAATACCCGAGGTAGGGACGTCACCTTGCGTACGCCCGCGTGCTAACGTTGTTTATAGGCACGCGGGTGCACGCAAGATGACGCCTCTACCCTGGGTGTGAGCCATTTCGTTTCAATCAATGACGACAAATCTGATCTCTATGCTAGATCGAATTGGCTGCTGCCAATAATTGGCCTGTGTTGGTAGTGATACCGCCAAGTACATAGATGATACCCTTTGTCTGCCAGACGACCATACTACTGCCTGCTGGGAACTGCTTGATGCTCTCAATAGTCGTTGTCTTATTGCTATTCAGCAAGACGCCAGATGTACCATTTACCGTAACAGAGTGCGCATCTATGCCAGCCGGTACAGGTAATGGAATGGTACCATTCGCAATATCTACCTGCTTGAGCTGTGCAACAAGCGATGGTGGTAAACCAGGCAGCGACAGCATAAAGTTCTGTAGTTGCTCAAGCGATGCACTGCCGATAGCACGTATCACTGGACTGGGCACCTCTATAACCAGAAGGGGATTACCGCCATGATAGCCATATTTAATCATTACGCCAGCAGTTGTCGTAACATCAAAGGTAGCTCCATCGAGATTGGCTGGTATCTTCACATTAGCATGCCCATTCTTTACAAGGTAAGCATGCATCTTTGCCGCACTAAAAGTGAAGACACCATGACCACCCTCAACAACGCTAAAAGATGGGCTATTCGCAACGCCATCAGGCAATTTCGCTGGAAGCACTACAGCGAAATTGACGCTCTTCGCCGCCTGAACCTGGTGTAAGATTGTTGTGTATGTGGAAGCTGTTCGCCTGAAAATGTACACTCCCCAGATCATCTATTCTGGGAGCTGAGTACTGGGATAGAGCCGCTACATCCTGTTTTGTCACTTGCACAGGCTGAAAAGACTGCACGGTGAAGAGCGACAAAAACTGACTTGCCAGAGCACTGGTTCCCGGTAGCAATAAAAGCACAATGAGGATTGCAGCAGCCGAGGCTGCGATCCAACTCTTCCGCGCGGAATACCATTTCGGCGTTGCAACGGTTTTCGCGGGAAACACAGGCGTTGCAAACTTCTTACCCTGAAGTTTTTTCACATAACTATTATTTAGTTCTGTCTGATCGGTATATAAAGCGGTATGCGCCGCATCGTCATGACTATTCAAGTGCATCTCTTCTCTCCCTATTGTTTGATTTGCTACTGTGAGAAGTTGTTGTTGTGCGGCCATCGCATCGGCAGTTCGCACGACAGTATGATCCTCAAATTGATATACTGCATTTACTTCCAGAAGCATGCGTTCTAGCGCTTTGCTCTGCTCAGCTTCTTCCAGTACAGCGGCTATCGCCTCAACATCACCACACTCCAGGGCACGTATATAGCGCTGTAATGACTGAAGGCGATGCTGTGTAAAGGGTAATTCACTCATTTGTGCTCTCCTTCCTGCTGCTCCACCTGCTGTTTGCGCCATGCTATACGCAATCGGCTCAGCGCTCGATGGAGCCTTACGCGTGCCGCGACTGGAGTAATACCCAGTTGTTCTGCCAGCGCCTCGCGCTCAAAATCATATAAGAATGCTAGACGTAATATACGCTGATCCTCCGCTGAGACAAGAGAAAGCAGCGACGACGCCTGCTCATTAGCTTCAATATCCTGCTCTGGCCCGGCTAACACACAAGATGCAACCTGGTCGAATAGCTCGCCCTCGCTCAAAGGCTCCTCCTGCTTAGAGAATGCAGCAATAGACGTTTCGCGCCGGGCACGCTGCACCAATTCAGCCTTCTTGCGTTTAATCACATTCACCGAAATACCAAGCAACCATGCCATTGGCTGACCAGTTGGAATGAATCTGTCTGCATGTTTCAGCGCCTCAACGACCGCCTCCTGTAACACCTCAAGTGCAACGGCGGGCACGTCATTGCCTGTAGCGAGACCCATACGTTGCACATAAGAGCGCAAGGTGCCAAGCAGAGGTGCTGTATTCTCAGTGAGAAACGCAATCAATTGCTGTTTCTTAGCAGCTTCAACGGCAATGAGGGCCAATTGGGCCTCGTGCCGGGCTGTCTCAAATTCCATCAATACATCCTTCTGGCCTTATAGAGATATCTCTTCTTCTGTTCATGCTACTACATATTCAATTCGAGGGGGAGTTTTGTTACATATGAAACTCCAATCCAAATATGTTACGATAAGTAATCATCTCGCAACACATTTCATCGTTTAATGAATACATCCGTAGAAAGGGAAAATCCATGCTACGTATTATCTATATGGGCACACCCCAATTCGCTGTACCAGCGCTCACGGCACTCATCAAAGGGGCCAATCCAGGCCACCTTTTACCAGAAGGGTATGAGATCGCTACAGTTATCACGCGGCCCGATAAGCCAGCGGGCCGTGGACGCGACATTGTCTTTTCGCCTGTCAAACAGATAGCTTTAGAGCACAATATTCCCGTGTGGCAACCTGGCTCATTCAAAAAAGCGGAAAACAGCGAGGCGCTGGCAATGTATGCCGCCGACCTCTACATCGTTGCAGCATTTGGACAGATACTGCCGCAACGCGTGCTAGATCAGCCACGTTACGGGACGCTGAACATCCATGCTTCCCTACTTCCCAAATATCGTGGGGCCGACCCTATCGCCGAAGCAATTCTCCAGGGCGACAAAGAGGCGGGCGTCTCTATCATGCAGCTTGATGCAGGTATCGATACTGGTCCCGTCCTGCTCAGGCGCAGCGTTTCTCTTGCCGAAGATGAGACCACCAGAAGCCTGACAGTAAAGTTGGCCGATCTAGGTGCCCAGGCATTGCTAGAGGCATTGCCTGGATGGATCGCAGGCACGATTACGCCAGAACCGCAGGATGAACAACGGACCTCTCATACTCACATGCTTAAAAAAGAGGATGGGGCAATTAATTGGCAACTTCCAGCTGGTGCACTGGCACGCCAGGTACGCGCTTACGAACCCTGGCCCGGCACATACACACATTGGAAGGGCAAACTGCTGAAGATCCTCAAAGCACAGGCACGCGCGGTAGAAACGGGTACAGACGTTCCTCCAGGCACAGTCAGTCTGCAAGGAGAAGCCGGGCATCAGGTTCTAGGCATTGTTACCGGATCAGGATTGCTACTGGTCAAACAATTACAACTGGAGGGGAAGAAGGCGATGAGCACAGAGGAGTTTTTGCGTGGTTATGGGCAGATTGTTGGACAGGTATTAGGGTAGAAGGTCGCGAAAGCGACCCGGGCTTATTGCAC
>CAWJZH010000024.1:0-267231 GCA_963847155.1 uncultured Acidobacteriaceae bacterium
CAGAACTTTGTGGGAACTGCCCTCGACAAACTCACAGAAACGATGCATCAGCAGGATGCTGCGGGCATCCACACCCTCTACAAGGATCTTGCGCACGACCTGCAAATCGTTTCTTACTCGCCCGACGGACTATCTATTCAGTTGATTGATAACGTTGACTACGATCAGCAAGTTCTGGAGCACGACAAGGTTCTCGCCAAAGAACGAGTACATGCACGTTACAGCGTGGTCATGACTCCCGCTGAAGTGCGATGGAGAGTTCGCGTTTTCCAGGCGGAGCTCGAGCAATAGTGTCTCGAGCCTGGCGGCTGCCGCCTACTCAGAACCTGCGTTCAGTGGCTGTGGCTGAGGTCCATTGCCGCAGGTCGGGATGCCGCGCTCAATTGCCGAACCCTCCTCGTAGTCATTCCAGGTTTCGACCAGGACGAAGGGAATCGATTGACCAGCAGGAACGTATTTCCGCCAGAAGTTGAACGTGTTTTGGAACGTCTGCCCGCACTGGGCCGATATGTGCCGGTTCAGGCCCCAGGAAGCCTTGCTGTCGTCAAAACTGGCCCAGGCCCCTCCGACAATGAGCTTGTCAGGGTATTTCGACATCATTGTTTGATAAAACTGGCGCAAATACTGCTCTCCCCAGTTCGTGCCATCTGCCGACCAACCCTCGATCCAGGGATAAGAGCCATCGATCGCATCGGCGTACTGGCCAGGCGCATTTTCATCGATCAGCAAGGGCGGATGTTCCCATTTGTCGACGACCGACTTTACTCGAGCCCAGTCGGTATGCCCCCTGGTGGGAAAGATGAAGATGATAGGACGCCCTTCATAGGTAAGGTAGGCCTCATGACCTGGCGCATTCGGGGCCAGGTAGGTGTCATGGAACGTGGTGAAGTCTGCAATCGCTTCGTCGGTGGCCCCATCTTCTTCTTCGGTCTCGTCGTACATCATTGCCACATGGAATTTGTGTTTGGCGGCTAGAGTCTGCAGAAGGGCATAGCTTTTATCGATGAACGGCTGCCGATCTCCGTACCAATCGATCACGAAGGCAGAGATGCCCATGGCAGTAGCCTGGCTGATTTGCTTGCGTAGGACGGCGGGATCGTGCGACGAGTACCCGATACTCTCAGGGGAAATATGTCTGGGGTGTCCGAACCACGCCTCATACACGGCCAGGATTTCGGGTGACTTTCCGGTCGCCTGGTACTTCAGGCGGACGGGTGGGGATGATTCATGACCAAGGCAGCCGCGGAACGAAACCAGAAGCAATAGGAGGGCAGCGCTCGCAGGGCGCAACATACAAGTAACTGTTAGAAGCAGCCCCAAGGTCCGGGGTTGTCAGACGGGGAGAAGTAAAGCCGAACCTCTCGGCGTTTCCGAGCAGCCGGAATGTGCATTTGGGCATCGCATGATTGGTTAGGTTGCAAACTCCCCCAAGAGCCGTTGCGCGTTTTCGCTGCTGCGCAGCGGACGTGTCCCGATTCGCCCTGGTAATTGGAGCTCAAGAGTGTGTTAACCACTTCCAGCCAGAAGCCGCAACCGCTACAAGCCCGGATTGTCTCTGGAAGCGTTGTTTTGCTCTCGGGTTCGGGCCTCGCAACCGGGATCAACTTCGCCTACAACATCGCGGTGGCCAGGTTTCTCGGGCCTAAAGGCTTCGGGCACGCTACGGCCGTCTACACTCTGCTCACCTTAATGTCCGCGATCACCCTCTCTTTTCAAATCATTTCCGCAAAGGTCGTGGCGCAGCAGAAATCTCCTGAAGGCAAGGCCGCCGGATATCAAGCCTTCCATCGCGGCGCCTGGGTCTGTGGCATTCTGGTTGCCGTCGGCTTGCTACTGTGCCAGAGAGCCATTGCTGTTTACCTGAACCTACCCAGTCCTGTTCTTGTGGTCCTGCTCTCGATAGGAGCTGCCTTTTACGTTCCGCTCGGGAGCCGGCGCGGCTACCTTCAGGGTGCCTATGGGTTCCGTCGTCTCGCCACGAACCTCGTATTAGAGGGCGGAGTTCGCCTCGGCGGTTCGTTGCTTCTGATCTTGCTCGGCCTAGGGGTCCGAGGAGTCATTGCAGCGAATTCAGCTGCGGTCGCAGTTGCCTATCTAGCAATCGTGCCCGACTGGGCGGCGGCTCACGGGCCCAACCCGGTACGCCTGTCCTATGCTTTGCGCGAGACGACGCAAGCGATCGTCTTTTACTCCGGGCAGGTGCTCATCAACAATTGTGACATCGTGCTCGTGAAGCACTTCTTTATTCCCGAAGCGGCAGGACTCTATGCAGCGGTGGCCATGGTGGGCCGAGTGGTCTTTGCCTTCTCCTCAGCCGTTGTGAATAGCATGTTCCCGCTGGTTGCAGGGACCAGCAACGAAGACAGGAGGGATCTGAAAGTGATCGCGACATCACTACTCCTGGTGTTGGCGATCGGTTCGGCAATCGCAATCGGCCTCCGCTTTGCGCCTGCGGCCATCTGGACACTCTTCTTTGGAGCTCGATTTCAAATTGCCGGGGACTATGGCTTGCCCTACCTGTTGGCGCTGTATGCGATTACGACCGTTGTCTACTCCCTGAGCGCCGTCATCATCAGTTATGAGATGTCTTACAAGATCGCCAACACCAGTTGGGTTCAACTGGCGTTCAGCGGTGTCGTGATCGTGGGTATCTCCCGCTATCACTCGTCCTTACGCCAAGTCATCCTGGTACAACTTGTTCTCATGTTGGCTCTGCTGGTTTTTGTGGCAGTGCCCTTCCTCGTCGGTTTTCTTACCGATCGCGAGCTGGTGGAACCGGCGGCTCGATGGGAGCCGTTAAGGCTGATGCGGCAAGTCTCAGAGGATGAGGTGATTGCAGAATTTCTCAGAAGCGACTTCGACCGTCCCGTCTTTCGCGAGTACCAGGAAACGCTGCGCCATATTGTGACTAACCCCAATCTCGACGATCCGGCCGAAAACGAGAAACGGCGAGCGCTGTTTTTCCTTCGGCACCTGGCGTTGTGGAATGAGCTTCCCCCGGGAACGAAATGGTATGAGATGCGGGTCACAGAAGTGGACCTCGACCGCATCAGGGTTTTTCCCCGGGCACAATGGCGCAAAATTGCGCGTGGAAACTTCTCCATAACCACGGTAGCCGAATGCTTGTGCCGACGTCGAAACACCATCGACGAGTCGTTGCTCATGAAAATTGATGCGATTCGCAATCGGCTCGTGCTGGATGGCCCGGAATTTGGCCCCGTGCTTCTTATCGGTATGAGTAAGGAGGAGCATCTCACCATCCTGGACGGAAATCATCGGCTGGTGGCGGCGATGTTAGCCACGCCAAGCAGAGTGCACAGGCTTCGGTTTCTGGTTGGAATTTCCCCGAGAATGATGGAGTGCTGCTGGTACAACACGGACTTCTCGAGCCTTCTGCGGTATGGAAGAAATCTTTTGAAACATGTAGTACGCCCGGCCAAAGCCGGGCTGGCCCAGGATTTGAGGCGTGCGAGCGAACTCACGACGACGGTCGAGAATAGCTCATGACGCGGAAAATACGGTTCGTGGTCATCTCAACCGGTTCCATAGGTTGGTTAGCAGTGCAGATGGGGATGTGGAGATATGACAACTCAAAATCGTACCGTTATTGTGGAACAGTTGCCTCAACTGGGCAGCAGGAAGCAAGCGCAGGCTTTTCTTAGACAGCTAAAAAGCTCCATGAGCATGGTAGAACCCCGAGTGGTGTTGGACTGCTCTCAAGTTAGCCAGATGAACGCCCCTCTGGTGTACATCCTGCTATGTTGCCTGGAAGAGACCCTGAAACGAAACGGGGACGTTAAACTTGCCGCCGTGCCTCCTCCAGCAATGGGCGTCCTGGATATCACCGGAGTGAACCGTGTTTTTGAAATACATGACAGCATTCCCGAAGCCTTGGACAGCTTTTTGGAACGTCGGGCGCCGCGGCGCTCTCAACAAGCAACCAATGGGCGTTTCGTTTACCAGCGGGAGCGCAGTGCGGAGTGGTCTGGCTCTGCCGCGGGGAAAGTCCCGATAGGATCGGGGGGAAGCAATGAAAATCTCGGCATATTGGCTACAGCGACCGATCGCTAGCGGCCTCTTGATATTCGTGAGTGTGCCTCTCACGGCGCAGCTCAAGCCCGCCGTCACCGGCCCGCAGGACGCCGTGTCTTCGGTTCGAGAAACCCAAGCCGAACCTCCCGATAGTCCTGCTCCTGTCAAATCACAGACGAGCGATGCACCTCAATCGCTGGGCAATCCGCAGGCCACTGCCCAGCAAAACGGAACGGAACCGGTGGGCACCGCCGCTGCTCCCTATGAGAAGCCGCTGGGAGTTGCGGCGTCAAGGCCTGGGGGAGCGGTGATGGCGCCTGCGAAACAGAGGCGTACCCGCACCATCCTGATTCGTGTGGGTCTTATCGTTGGTGCTGCGGTCGCCGTCGGAACTGTCGTGGCTCTGTCAAAAACGAGCCCCAGTCGCCCGAACTGAACCATAGTCTCGAGAAACTCCGGAGCAGAGGATGGGCGCCATTGCTGAGAGGCGGGTTAAGTTAATAAGTTTCTCTGGAATTGACGGCGCCGGAAAGAGTACCCAGATCGAAGCTCTCCGGGCCCAGATGGAAGAGAACGGCCTATGCGTTTCATCCGTCAGATTTTGGGATGACGTTGCCCGGCTGACGCGCATGCGGGAAACGACGGGGCATACCCTGTTTCGAGGAGATAAAGGTGTTGGAACCCCGGACGCACCGATTGTTCGACGAGACAAGAATGTTCGTTCATGGTGGATGACATGCGTCAGGCTCGCCCTATACTTTCTCGATGCAATCTCTCTCCGGAGCGCGGTGAAGAAGGCGCTACGCTCCAGCGCAGACTTAGTTATCTTTGACCGTTACATTTACGACGAGCTGGCGAACCTGACGTTGCACACGGCAGCTGCTCGCTCATATATCGGGTTTTTAATGAAGTTCGTTCCCAAACCGCACGTCAGCTTTCTGCTCGATGCGGATCCAGTGCAGGCCTTCGCACGTAAGCCCGAGTACCCCCTGGCGTTTCTATTTACAAGCCGTGCCTCCTACCTGGCCCTAAGTAAGCTGATCGGTGGAATGACCGTGATTCCCTCCATGCCAGTTCGGGAGGTCGAGCGAGAAATCTTGAAGCGTGTGATGGACGTTTTAGCTTTGGACGGGGCCCGAGATGAACAGCCGGAAAAGCTCCGCAACAAAACAGGCAACAGGGTCCCCGTGTAGCTGGGCGAGCGAGACGCTCACCCACCTGCAGGATCGACCCGGTCTATCTGCATGTTCTGGCTTGTTAGTTGTAAATGAATCGGAAGTTATCCAGGAACGTAGTGTTTGCGGAGAGTTTGGCCAGGCCAAATTGGAAGAGCTGTGAAACAGGCACTCCAACTCGGGTGTGCGGATGGCCCGCGACGCCTAAATTTCGAACGCACCGAACCGATTCTGCTGGTTGGTGAACTCATCACCAGCAACAAATCCGAGTCATCGTGGCAGCCCTCCGGGCTCGCCTTGAAGAGGGAATTGCGTTCGCCGCGGCGGACAAACCCCGGGTCGGATCATGCATCAACTAACCGGGGCCCTATGGGGGAGGCCCACTCTTGCTATCTCGTTGCGTGGGAGCGGTACTCCTTTGGACGGGCCACATCAAACACGCGAGGCACTATTACGTTAGCTGTAGAAATCGCTGAGCAGGTTCACCAATCCACCGCACGTGGTGAAAGCGATGCGGCCGCCCCGACAATGGGCGGATAGCTTCATTCGACTGGGTCGTACGTCCTAAGCCATGGTCATGAACGTTGCTACTCATTTCCGGATAAAACCTCGAGGGTTTGTCCTTGAGCTGGTCGTTGTCGGATCGCTCAGTCTTGCGCTTGCTGGCGTGGCGCTGATGTTTACATTCTGGCCGTTCCGCTACCGCGAGGTGCATCCGCTGCTGCAGCAAACCTTTCGTAGCAGGGTGGACGTGAAAAGCTACCACCGCACATATTTCCCCCACCCGGGATACGTAGCAGAAGGATTGGTTTTCTACAGGCACGGCGATACGCATATACCACCGCTGGCCACCATCGATCGTATGACCGTCGTCGGTACTTGGACAGCCCTTCTTTTTCATCCTCACAGACTGTATGAGATCAGATTGAGCGGACTTCATGTACAGATTCCGCCCCCGGGAACGAAGGCTCGCAAGATGGACTTCGATCAGGGTGTGGTCAGTTCCTCCAGGCAGCAGATCGTGATCGAGACCATTGTTGCGGACGGGACCACGCTTGATTTTCTCCGGGAGGACGGCAATGCTGCGAGCCGATTCCAGTTTACGGTCCTCCAGGTCCACAACGTAAAGCCGGGCCAGCCGCTAATGTTCTCCGCACATGTAGGGATCCCGAAGCCGCCGGGAGTGGTACTGGCCAATGGTTATATCGGGCCAATCCAACCCAACGACTACGCCGGAACACCTCTCAGGGGAACTTATTCACTGTTGACCGCAGATTTGAGCAAGCTGCACGGAGTTTCCGGCAATGCAATGGCAAATGGGCACTACAGCGGGACGCTCTCAAAGATGGAGGTACTCGGCAAAGCATCCATTTCCGACTTTCGTGCCGGCTCTGCACAACCGGTTCATATCGATGCGGACTATCATCTCACCGTGAACGCTACAAACGGTGACGTCGAAATTCACAACACACAGGTGAAGAGCGGGGGCAGTGTGATTTCTGCCGACGGCTCTGTCGCCGGATCCCCGAAAAAGTTGTCAATCACAGTTGCAACAAAGGACAGTCCGGTGGGTGATCTCCTCAAGATGGTTCAGCGGGCGAGCCCATCGGTAGCGGGCACGGCGACCTTTAAGGCTGCGGTGGAGGTGGGTGGTGGCCCGGGTGAGTTTCTCCAGCGAATGAACTTAAAGGGCGAAATTTCACTGGCGCACATCCGGTTTAACAAACCGGACACGCAACACGCGATGGAAGCCTTCAGTTATCGTGTGCGAAAGGATCCCAAAGGCGGTGCGAAGGATGATCCTCCACCGGTAACTGCGCTTGCGTGGTCTCACACTCAGTTTGCGAACGGGATAGCTTTCTTCCCGGACGTTCACGTCGCCCTGCCCGGTGCGCAAGCACTTCTGCAGGGTAACTTAAACCTGATCGACACCAGGATCCACCTGGCCGGGAAGCTCGTACTGGAGCAGGATATCTCTCACGCGACGACCGGGTGGAAGTCTTTGATGCTCAAGCCGCTCGTTCCATTATTTCGTCACCATGGAGCTGGAGCGATCGCTTCAATTGTCGTCACCGGTACGGCGCAGCACCCGAAGATAGGGTGGGATTTATTACATGGCAAATGAGCGCGGGTCAACTGTTTTGGAAGCCGCGGCCACGGCACTACCGCGTTAAGAGAATACGTTAGCTTGTTCTCCGCTTCTCAGCAACTTTCAGCTTGGGCCCATTGACAGGAACGAGTCCCAGCACCGGCATTGAGGAAACATGTTTCACGGTCCATGCTGGTCGCAAGCATGGTAGCTTGCGTCCGAGCGCCCTTGGGGGCAGGCCGCCTGACGGCTAGCTAATTGGTGACAGTGATTAAGTCACTACATTTTCTCTTGCTTCGAATCGATTCCCCTGGGTCCAACCAGTAAAGCCGCCTGAATGCCACCTTGGCCAGAAGGACAGCGGGTTCCGAGTTGGAGAATTCTTTCCCGGAAGGTCGAGTAGCCCCAACCTGGGTCCATTGGCTCCCGAATACCTTACAGCAAGACGATACAAGACGCAGAACAAACCTAAACGAAACAACAGCTTAGTACATCGGATGCCGGTGCAGGACCATACAGTTTCCGCCGGATTAAATCCTATGATTGGATCTCGCCTGTGCCGAATCCGACCACACCTCTGTTTTCCTCATGACGAGCCGATGACCCAAACATCTGCGCGCAGCTAGCTGTTCTGCAGCCAGCAAGACCCTATGGTTCGTCTGACTCCAGCCGTTCGCATGCGAGCAAAGAAAACTCATCGTAGGCAAGCTCCTCTGTCCGCGATTGTTTTCATCGTCAGTGAGCTATTCTGCGCCCACGGCCAGACCGTCACGTTCAACGCTCCGTTCGCTTCGGTCTCACAAAGCTCAGTGATCTACGGTCAGGGGATCGTCGCCGACTCAAACAGCAATTTGTACATTACGGGGACGGTTAATCTCCTTTTCCTGCAACGAAATTCTAATGGTACCTACACTCCCGCGAGCACCAAGATCGATAGCGTGGGTGGGACTGCTTACGGATTGGCGATCGATGCAGCCAACAACCTCTACCGCCCTGACATTGCTCCCGGTTCCAATCCGTATCTCGCGAAATATACCTACCAGGGAGTGAACACATTCACCAAGGCCAGGATCGGGACATGGACGACCGCGAACAGCCCCAGCTCTGTCGCGGTGGATGCAAACTATAACGTGTACGTGTTGGACGCTGGTGGTTCCGGCATCACCACGGGGTCACTGATCCAGCTGACACCAGCCGTCTCTTGCATCTTGAACCTACCTGGGTGCACCACTTACACCCAAACCACGCTTCTGACCGACACTCGGCTTCATTCCACTACCGGACTTTCCAGAGATAGCGCAGGAAACTTCTATATCTCCTCCGGATCCGTCACCGGTGCTACGCCCACCAGGGTATCGAACAGCACGCAGGCAGTTTACAAACTCATCCCGGGCAGCGGCACGTATTCGGTTAACCCTCTTTCCAGCGGATGGACCAGCCCCGCCGCGACCGCCATCGATCCGATAGGGAACGTGTGGGTGGCGGACTATGGGGCACAAAAGATTTATCAGCTGATACCCGGAAGTTCATCTCCTGCTGAAACCAACTACACCAAGGTTCAGTTTCAATCGGCGACAAGCTTTACCTGTCTGCGGACCCTCACGGTCTCGAAGACCGGGCAATTGTTTGGGTTGGAGACCGGCGGGTCCGGTTGCAATTCCGCGGCTGTCCCGGAAGTGGGTGGGACGGCGCCGCATAACCTGGGCACACCCCAGTTGGGAATTCCCACAACCCAGGAGGTGGACGTCACCTTCTCAGCGCCACAACCTACCGTCAATTATTCGCTGGTCACCCAAGGCTCAACCAGCGGGGGATTGAACGATGCGACTCCCTCCAGTGGTTCCACCAGCGGGGGAATACCCTACTGCACTGGAGGTACCTCGGCGGGAACCAGCTGCGCGATCATCGCCCAATTCAGTACGGCAGCGCCAGGACTTCAGCTAGGTGCGGTGCTCATCAAGGACGGCAGCGGGACCGTTATTGGCACAAACTATTTGTACGGTGTGGGCTACGGATCGGAAGCGGCACTGGCGCCTGGCAGCATAAGTATCTATAGCACTAGTTCGCTGGCCGCCCCGGTTGCCCAGGCAGTCGATGTGATGGCGAACCTGTATGTCGCCGATCCCGTTTCCAATGCAGTTTTCAAGATTGCACCCGGCGGCAGCGTCTCGACTCTAGCCGGAACTGGTTCTCCCAGCAACTCCTCTGACCCGGGATGCGGAGGGGGTGGGGTGGCGACCAGCACCAACGTTACCCCAACCGGGGTCGCACTCGATGGAGCAGGGACGCTCTATTTTTCCGATCTCAACGAGGACCGCGTGTGCGCCCTCAATCTGTCGACCGGGTTTTTGTCGACTGTCGCCGGGACTGGCGCTGCATGCTCCTCCTCCGCTGCGGCTTGCGGCGACGGCGGGGAAGCCGCCAGTGCTCAGCTGGCGCTCGGATCATTTTCAGGCCTTGCCGTGGATGTGTTGGGGAACCTGTTAATTGCGGACTCGGGTGATAACCGCATTCGCTCCGTGAACTTGAACACAGGGGTGATGAGTACTGTAGCCGGAAGCGGCACAGCCTGTCCGGACAGTACCGCGGCCTGCGGAGATGGCGGACAGGCGACCGCTTCCGCCGCTTACCTCAACAGCCCCACGGCAATTGCAGTCAACACAGCCGGCGATTATCTGATCGCCGACATGAACGATAACCGTATCCGCAAAGTATCCCAATTGACCGGCAACCTTGCCACCGTCGCCGGGAATGGCACCGCCGGATTATCGGGTGACGGTGCCGCGGCCACAGCAGCGGAACTTAACGCGCCCACTGGAGTGGCCACCGACGCAGCCGGCGATATTTACATCGCAGACCGGGGCAATAGCCTCATCCGCATGGTGGCCGGGGGTAATGGCGCCATCATGACGTTGGCTGGAGGTGGCGCGTCCGCGCCCTCCTCAGATCCCATCCCGGCTACGAATGCGAGCTTGCAGTCCGCTGCCGGCATTGCTGTCGACGCCCAAGGCAGCCTGTACGTCGCCGATACCGAGAGCGGCTTTATCGACAAGGTGAACTCGAGTGCGATGCAGCTTACCTTTCCCACAGCTACCACGGTCGGCACCACGGACAGCACGGACGGATCGCTCTCGGCGTCGTTGATGAATATCGGCAACGTGACCTTGGTCCACGCATCGCCGGCGTTCATCGCCCCTGTAGACTTTCAGCAGGTAACCGGCAACAGCGCCGATTGCACCTCAACGTTTTCGCTGGGTGCGGGGCTAAGCTGCAGCATCCGGGTACAGTTCGCTCCACAAACCATAGGATCCCTGACCGAAGCCTTCACCATCGCTGACAACTCGCTGAACGGCAACCCCAGCGCACAAACCATTACCCTGGCCGGCATAGGAGCAAGCCCGGCGCCCACGATCTCGCTATCGCCCCCCGGCGGCACACTTCCGGTGGGGACGAATGGAGTCGCTTATAGCCAAAGTTTCGCGGCCAGCGGCGGTACGTCACCTTACACCTATTCCATCACTGCGGGCACCTTACCCACCGGACTTACGCTGAGCAGCGGAGGAGTCCTTTCCGGTGCTCCGGCCAGCGCCGTTGGCCCGTTCAACTTCACCATCACAGCTACTGATAGCAGCAGTGGTCCGTATACCGGCCACGCTAGTTATGCGCTGGCCATCACTCAAGGGACAGCGACTGTTTCGTTGGGCAACTTGGCGCAGACCTACACTGGCTCTCCGCTGGCGGCGACGGCAACCACGAGTCCTACTGGCTTGACGGGGAACTTCACCTACAACGGCAGCTCGACGGCGCCGACTGCGGCCGGCAGTTATGCTGTGGTCGCCACCATCAATGACGCCAATTATCAGGGCGCGGCCACGGGAACCCTGGTGATCAGCAAAGCAACAGCAACGGTATCGTTAGGCAACCTGGAGCAGACGTACACTGGCTCTCCGCTGGCGGCGACGGCAACCACAAGTCCTACTGGCCTGACGGTGAACTTCACCTACAACGGCAGCGCGACAGCGCCGACCGCAGCCGGCAGCTATGCCATTGTCGCGACCATTAACGATGCCAACTACCAGGGCACCGGCCGCAGGAACCCTGGTGATTAGCAAAGCAACTGCGGCTGTATCGTTAGGCAACCTTGCACAGATCTACAGTGGATCCCCCTTGGCAGCCTCGGCGACGACCAGTCCTACTGGTCTGACGGTGAACTTCACCTACAACGGCAGCGCGACAGCGCCGACGGCAGCCGGCAGTTATGCCGTTGTCGCCACCATCAACGATGTCAATTACCAGGGCACGGCCACGGGAACCCTGGTGATCAGCAAAGCAACAGCCACGTGTATCGTTAGGCAACCTTACACAGAGTACAGTGGCTCCCCGCTGGCAGCCTCGGCGACGACCAGTCCTACTGGTCTGACGGTGAGCTTCACCTACAACGGCAGCGCGACGGCGCCGACCGCAGCCGGCAGCTATGCCGTTGTCGCGACCATCAGCGATGCCAATTACCAGGGCACGGCCACAGGAACCCTGGTGATCAGCAAAGCAACAGCGACGGTATCGTTGGGCAACTTAGCGCGAACCTACACTGGCTCTCCGCTGGCGGTGACGGCGACGACCAGCCCCGCCGGTCTGACAGTGAGCTTCACCTACAACGGCGGCGAGACGGCGCCGGCCGCAGTCGGGAGCTATACCATTGTCGCGACCATTAGCGATGCCAACTACCAGGGCACGGCCACAGGAACCCTGGTGATTAGCAAAGCAACCGCCACGGTATCGTTGGGCAGCTTAGCGCGAACTTACAGCGGCTCTCCGCTGGCGGTGACAGCGACGACCAGCCCGCCGGTCTGACGGTGAGCTTCACCTACAACGGCAGCGAGACGGCACCGGCTGCACCGGGAGCTATGCCGTGGTCGGGACCATTAGCGATGCCAGCTACCAGGGCACGGCCACAGGGACCCTGGTGATCAGCAAAGCAACCGCCACTGTATCGTTGGGCAGCCTTGCGCAGATCTACACTGGCTCTCCACTGGCAGCCTCGGCGACGACCAGTCCCGCCGGCCTGACGGTGAGCTTCACCTACAATGGCAGCGAAACAGCACCGGCCGCAGCCGGCAACTATGCCGTGGTTGCCACCATCAACGATGCTAACTACCGGGGCACGGCCACAGGAACCATGGTGATCGGCAAGCAGAAGGCCAACGTGCAATGGGCGGCACCGGCATCGATCACTTATGGAACTGCTTTGACCGTAGCCCAACTTGATGCGACTTCGAACGTGGCCGGATCGTTCACCTATAATCCGGCCGCTGGGACCGTGCTCGGAGGCGGACCCGATCAGATTCTCTCGGTCACGTTTACGCCCAGCGATACGGTGAATCTATCGCCCACCACGAGACGGTACGGATTACGGTCAACCAGGCCCAGGCAACGGCGAGCCTATCGTCCAACGACAATCCGTCGCTCGCTCAGACGGCCGTGATCTTCAGCGTCACGGTGAGTTCGACAGTAGGAACGCCAACCGGATCTGTCACGTTCCTGGATGGCACAACACCGCTCGATGCGAGCACGCTATCCGGTGGCGCGGCCACGTTGACCGTTTCGTCCCTGTCGAAGGGGACTCATTCGATAACCGCCGTCTACAACGGTGACGCCAACTTCCCCAGCGTCACCAGCGCATCGCTCTCGCAGAGTGTGATCGACTTCGGCGTCACCGCGGGTAGCGGGGGTGGAAGCAGCGGAGGTGGCGGCGGCACGGCGGCAACTCGGGCACACCAACCCAGACCGTTGTTCCTGGCGGTACGGCCAACTTCAACATCGCGATCGCACCGACGGCAGGATCAACCTTTCCCACGGCGACCCTGTTGACGGTAACCGGCCTTCCCAAGGGCGCTACTGCGACACTCGCAACGGCGTTCTGGACAGAGGTGACAAGCACATCGTGGTCCTTGCCGGCGAGAGCTTCGCTGCAGGATGTGTCTTTGTCGATCCATGTGCCTGGGGCGTCCACGAACCTTTCATCGTCGACGCCACCCGGGAATCGCAATCGGTTACATCCGCTCACCCTGGCTGTTTTTCTGCTGCCTTTTGCGCGCTTGATTCGCCGGGTAAGACGACAACTGAACCGTGTAACGGCTCTGCTGATTGCGTTGGTGTGTGTAGGCGTATCCTCGATCGCTCTGAGCGGTTGTGGCGCGCTCAATGGTTTTCTCGGCCAACAACAAGCCACTTACAACGTGACCGTGACCATCACCACGGGAGCACTGTCTCACTCCACTTACCTGACACTCACCGTCGAGTAGCCGAGGACCGCTGAAATGATCAGAAAAATGCTTAGGAAGGTCTTCAACGCGGGGCTTTGCGTCATGGTTATGTTTGCTGCCCGGTCCGACGCGCAAAGGAGTGAACCACAGGCCAGGGGCTCCCTGGAATTGGCTGTGACTTACAACCCCACGCTGGCCAACACTGTGGGCGGTTATGGTCTTTCCATGCAAGGAGCCAGCGTGCAGGTCCACGGCCAGTTTTTTCGCGGGTGGGGTGTGGCGGCTGATTTATCCGGTTTGCACGCCGGCATGCTGCCTCACTCTATGGCGGGTTTGGATCTGATCACAGCAGCTTTTGGCCCACAGTACACCTGGTTGCCGGTGCATCACCGCTTGGCCCTCTTTGGCCAGTGCCTGGTTGGTGAAGCTTTTGGCATGAACAGCATCTTCCCTTCGGCCAGCGGCGTGAGCTCGAGTGCCAGCGGTCTTGCCCTTCAAGTGGGCGGTGGAATGAACCTGCCGCTGTCCGGTCGTATCGGCGTGCGGGCCTTCGAAGCTGATTGGCTGCGCACTGCATTGCCCAATTCAACTACAGACGTCCAAAATAACCTCAGGCTGGGGGTGGGGATTTTGTTCCGCGTCCGCTAAACCTGATGGCACCATTTAGCACAGCGTCAAATTGATGTAAATCGTCCCGTTACAGCTTGACGGTGACGGTTTTTACCTCCGTGTACTGCTGGAGCGCATACTCGCCCATCTCTCTCCCTATGCCGGACTGTTTGAAACCACCGAAGGGCGCAGCGGCGTCGAAAACATGAAAGCAGTTGACCCATACAGTACCTGCTTTGACATTGTTCGCAATGGCATGCGCCTTACCAATGTCTCGCGTCCAAACCGCAGCCGCCAGGCCATAAGGGGTGTTGTTTGCCCGGTCGATGACCTCATCGAGATTGCGGAACCTGATAATGCTCATGACCGGACCAAAAATCTCTTCCCGGGCGATCTTCATTTCATCCTGAACGTTGGCAAACACCGTCGGTTCAATAAAGTGGCCACGGTCGCCAACGCGCTTGCCCCCGATAACCAGTTCTGCGCCCTCCCTCTTACCTTCATCAATGTAAGACATCACCTTTTCGAACTGGGCACGATCGATTTGTGGCCCTTGCTCAGTGCTGAATTGAAAGGGTCACCTACCGTACGCCGGCCCGCACGCGCAACACTCTTTTCCACAAATTCGTCATAGATCTTCTCTTCAACGAAGAGACGCGAACCAGCACAGCAGGCCTGGCCTTGATTAAAGAACAGTCCGAAATGACAGCCTTCAATCGCCTGATCCATGTCGGCATCGGCAAAGACGATGTTCGGGCTCTTGCCACCGAGTTCCAGGCCAACACGTTTGAGATTGGATCTGCCTGCCGCTTGCATGACAAGATGGCCGACTTCTCCAGATCCCGTAAAGGCGACCTTATCGACATCCATGTGATCAGCGATCGCCGCACCAGCGGTCGGCCCATAACCCGGAAGGATATTCACGACTCCCGGAGGGAAGCCGGCCTCAAGAATGAATTCCCCGATCCGCAGTGCGGTAAGCGGGGTTTGCTCGGCGGGCTTGAGTACGAGGTGTTTCCCATAGCGAGGGCGGGTCCGAGCTTCATGCCATACATAAGAAGGGGGAAGTTCCACGGAGTGATCTGGCCGACAACGCCTACGGGCTCATGCCTCGTGTAGCAAAAATAGTCTCCGTTAATGGGAATGGTCTTGCCGTGGTTCTTGTCGGCCCATCCAGCGAAATACCGAAACTGGGCAATGATAAACGGGAGAGCCGCGTTCCGCGCCACCATCAACGGCATTCCGTTATCAAGTGTTTCCAGAGCCGCGATTTCGTCAGCGTTTTGTTCGATAAGATCAGCGAGCCTGTTCAGGAGGCGTCCGCGCTCCGAAGCGGACATCTTGCGCCACGGGCCACGTTCCAACGCCTCGAGCGGTTTTCACCGCCTTGTCCACGTCCGCCGCGTCGGCTTCGGCTATTTCCGCGATCTCTTCGCCTGTCGCCGGGTTGTAGGTGGGGAAGGTCTTACCGGATTCGCTGGCCACCCACTGGTCTCTGATAAGCAGTTGGGTTGGTGCGTGGATACTCCCGTGTTCCTGGACACCGGACACTGCGGTCGACATGGAAGTTTTCCTTTCACGATCGCTCGAATTTGAATGAAATCTAAAATACCGTGCGAACGCGTTTTCGTCCTGATCAAGCGCGCGCCGCAGGATTTTGCCCGTTAGGCCCTTGGGTAACTCGTCCCTAAAAATGATGGATTCCGGTATCTTGTAGTCCGCCAACTCTGGCGGGCGAACGCAATCAACTCATCCTCGGTGACCGCCTGCCCTGCTCGCAAGGCAACAAAAGCGACGACAATTTCTCCCCAAACAGGATGACTTCGGCCAACCACGCCCACCTCACTGACCGCGGGATGCTGGTAAAACACGGCTTCGACTTCCAGCGGGGAGATATTGCTTCCGCCGCGGATGATGATCTCTTTCTTTCGTCCCACGAACCAATAAAAGTCGTCCCCGTCGCAGCGGGCTAAGTCTCCCGTATGGAACCAGCCATCCCGGATCGCTGCCGACGTAGCGTCCGGGTCCTGCCAATAGCCGGCCATTAGATGGGGGCCTCTAATACAGATTTCCCCCACTTCACCGGACCTAACATCGTGGCCATCGGAATCAACCAACCGTAAGTCGCAGCCCCTTCGTCGGGAGGGCCGATCGAGCCGGTCACTCGCCCACCGCGGATCCAGGCCGCCGGGGCGATCTCTGCAACCGAAAGCTTCGCGAACCGGCCCAAAAACATCCCGAAAAGCCTCCTGTAGTGCGGAAGGCACGGAGTCCCCGCCACAGAAATAAAACCTCCCCGAAGAGACGTCTTGCGGCCTCGGCCTGGGTCTGGATCAATCCACGGAACATCACCGGAAGCCCCAACAGGAACGTGCCCCCCCACCTCGCAAGGCCTGCATTGCACCTCGATAGTCGAACGGCCGGGAAATGACCACGGTTGCGCCGTTGAGCAGACCTGAAAGAAAACCATTCCAAACCCGATCATGTGCGTCATCGATGTCATCACTACAGCGACCTGGTCCCGTCGAGCCCCATTTGGCCCATGACGTTTGCCGTTTGCACAAGGGTCTGATGCGAATGCATCACGCCTTTTGGGCCGGGCTGTGGTGCCGGAAGTGTAGAGAATGGCCGCAACCTGATCGGGGCGATCTCCGGCCTAGAACAGGGGCCGATTGGTGTCGGCCAGAAGACTTCGAAGGCATTCGCTTGATCCCGGCTGGCTCGCCTGTCAGATAGCGAAGCTCAAGGAATCGATCGCGGGACAGGAACCGGCCAGGCCTCGCATAAAGCTCCGGTTGACCTATATAACACATTGATCCGCTATGGCGAAGGATGTAATCGATCTCCGGCCCCTTCAAACGCGGATTGATGGGCACGGCAATCCCCCCTGCTTTCAAACAACCGAAATAACCGATCGCGAGTTCGGGCCGTTCAGATGTGAAGGCGACCCTGTCCCCCGATTGCAGCCGCGATCAACAAATTGGAAGCAAGTTGTCTGTAATTCATCCAGCTCGGCATAGGTCCAGGATCGCTCGCCATATACGATCGCAAGCTTCTCAGGACGCCGGTTTCGGGAATGATTCAAGCCGGCCGTGATATTCATCTTTTCACCGCAACAGTCTGCGCGACCTGATGATAATCGCAAGTTTAAAACGGTTTCATCGGCGGATAGGCTGGGCTGAAACGCCCGCCGGCGGTCGATTTTCGGCAAATGCAATTTTTCGAGAAGACGCTGGAACCGCGCGTCCCCCCGTAGTGGATCAAACCGGGGATCGGTGGCAAGGAACATAAGCCAGCCTGCACGCTCGTTGCAGCTGCGTTCCAGCCAGTCGAACACCGCATCGTCTTTCAACCCCAGGTAAATCAGGACGCGACCGTAGGGAGACACGTATCGGTGCCGGGAAATGTTGTCGAGCTTACTCAGTAGCTGGCGAGCTTCGTTCCTCTTTCCGGCCATCGCGTAGGCGCGTCCCAACGCCCCGATCGCAGTCGGAACGTTATCTGAAACTGAGGTTGCGCGTTCGAAGCATAGGGTAGCCTGCTCATAATCTCCGCGCGCTTCATAGCAGCGTCCAAGCCCGACGAGTGCGCGCCAGAAATTGGGATCCAATTCTAATGCTCGACGATATTCCTGTTCCGCATCCGCGCTTCGCCGCGCCATCAGCAGCACTGCGCCCCGCGTAGCTGCCACGAAAAGCGACAAAGGATCAACTCGTCTTGCGGTATCGAGGATAATAAAGGGCCTCATCGATGCGAACCAGCGGCAAAAGCACAAGCAGGGCATAAAGATGTTCAGGGAGATCGCTGCGAGGCTGGGCATCGAGAGATCTCTTGAACAAGACTTCGGCTTCGCTCCAATTCCAGTCGAACATCGCCGTGGTGGATGCCAATACAGAGAGTGCGTCTCCGTCGAGTTCATTCATTTCAAGTGCGCGCCTGGCCGCTCTCCGGGCCCTGGGCATCGTCTCAAGCGGAGCATCCATCGAAAAAATGCCAAGGTAGAACCACGCCACCGCCATTCCACTCCAGGCCAGAGAGTATGCGGGATTCCGCTTGCAAGCCTCTTCAAAGCATTCGATCGCACGGTGAAACTCGTCTCTGGTTTGACGGTTCAGGTGGTGGCGTCCGCGAAGGTACCACTCGTAGCTTTCGAAATCATCCGTGCTTTGAGAAGAGGTACGTTGCGGCTCTGCCAGCGTGTCACCACGCAGCATGTCAGTGATCGCGCAGGCAATTTCTTCCTGTACCGCAAATCGTCTCTGACCTTCCGCTCATAACGCCGCGACCACAGCTGATACCCGTCAGAGGTCTCGCCAGTTGTACAGTGACGCGCAGGTCTTCGCCAGACTTGCGAACGCTTCCGTCCAGAACAAAATCGACATTCAACAGGCGTCCAATTTCGAGTACGTCGGCGTTTCTGTACTTGAGCGCAAATGCGGACGTGCGAGCGACCACCCGAATGCCCCGAATGGAGGATAACGCGTGAATGATTTCTTCGCTGAGCCCGTCGCTGAAGTAAGCCTCTGGATCGGGACTGAGATTTGAAAATGGAAGAACGACGATGGAGGGTTCAGCAAAACGACTCTCCGCCCGACCAGTGCCTGTGCTTAGAGGGATTGGCGGTTTCGCGAAAAACCGGGAAATAACTTCCTTTAGGCAGATCGATGACAATGGGATCACTCGCCCCATGCGACGAATAGTATTCCAGGAGTTTGGCGCGCAAGCGCGTTGCATCCACTCTTACGGCCGCTGTGGTTCGAGGATCAAAATCACCATTCCGGCGTAGAGTGCCATTCCAACCGTCATCTCCTTCAGGGATTCGTTCGGCGAGGAGAGACTGTGTTCGACGACGAATTTCAGGTATCGTCGCATTCGTTCCGCGTTGGCGAATCCAGGGCTGGCGAGAATCTTCTGAAGTTGCGTTCTGATCAGGCCTCGCGGTTGAGAACACATAAGTGACGACAGTTTACTGGAAATGTGCTCGCCGCGATCACGGCGCCGATGACGCCGGTCGACGTCGTAGGTTAAACACTCCGGCTTATGCCGGCCTCGAAAAGGCGCCCAGGCGACTTATCGCACGAACTCCTGACCGAGAGTCAGAGTTGTCTAAATCAAGTCGGTGGGCTCTAGCGGGAGTTTGAACTCCCAACCACGGTTGTCGGCACCCATAGGGATGGAGGCTCCGTTCATTGCTCATCATTCATCGACCTGCAACACTGCGAAGATCTTCGAACGAAGGGCACAACTTCACCGTGCGGAAACCTCCGTATGAACTACGGAGCTCTAGCTAGCCGCTGCTGATTAGCGACCTGGAGGGATCTCCTGTTTCACTCCTTTTTAACCAGAGCAACGACGAGTCATCTGCTTTTGCTCGTCGCTCCACCCCGATGGATCTCCTGCGCGACCTGCTCATACTGATCCGACGCAAGATAATCGACGTGTGCGGCAATCGCGGCGCGCCATCGTACGCGAGCCTTATCCAGCGACCCGAAGTTGTAATCATGGAACCAACCGTTGCAACTGAGCTGTGCCTTGGTCGCCCCGTCGAGGGTGTAGAAGCGAATCCATAGACCATTCTCGTGGGCACGCTCCACCAGTGCGCGGAGCCGATTCATCTTAGCCGGTGTCCACTCACCGGCATTTGGCTGACCGCCCGCCTCAACCACTTTCCACGGATTGTTCCACCACCGCCGGTAATTTGTTGCTTTGCCTGGATCCATCACTTCAGGCGCCGCGGCCGGATCTTTACCTTGCGTATGAATCGCGCCAAAGAGCAACACACGATCCCCGGTTTGCAGCTGATCGTAGAACACCGCTTGCTGCTCGTCTGGTTCGCCGGTCAGGACCAGGATTGGCTTCACGTCCAGCGGCTGTACGTCCGCAGCCTCAGCGGCTTTTACTGTAGTCGTAAGCCAGGACTGATGCTGACGCAGCAGCGACAACACAGCTGCCAAATGCTCCGGCTTGTTGTCTTTGAAATCGAGGTTGAGCGTTATGATCGGCCAGTTTCCATGGTTGCCGTCTCGCAAAGCCTTCTCCACGATCGGCCGCACCCGCTCGAAGAAATATTGTTCCATGGTTGGCTCGTTGCCTTGGGTCGGTTCTCCGTGCGTGACCACAGACCAGCTGCGGCCGGTCTTGGGATCGGTATGCCAAGCCAGATCCTGCTCGATGGCCACAGGAGTTCCTGTAGAGAGGGCTCGGTCAATGCGGTCGCCCCACCATTCGAAGTAGGGATAGCAGTTGTGCGCATCCATCACCGTGCGTGCACCCGGATGCAACTGCTGTGCGCTGAGCGAACAACAAGAGACCACGAAGAGCCAGGGCAAAACTTCTCATCGCTTATTCCTCAGGAAAATTTATATACAGCGGACTACTGATCAACTCGCTGACCCCAGCGTGATCACGCACTTCTAAACGCAGGTAATGCCGTCCGGCGCCTGGCGTGACTGCGGTTTTTACGGTGGAGTCGACTCCGTCGAGCGGAAGCGGTGTGCTTCTGTCCTCACCGTCCACCAACAGGTGAACCACCGATCCCTCCGAGGCGACAGCATGGATGCGCAGCGAGACGACCGCTCCGGCGGCCGCATGCAATGAGCCGCCCATCTTCGCGGACGACCCCCCCGCATCAGCCTCAAAGTCCAGCATCTTGTCCCGCGAAGCGGTCAGATCGACGAAGGTGCGTCCGGCGCGAATTCCGTTCAAGAGCGCCGGCACCGAAAGTTCATCGGCTTCGATCGCTGTCGTTGGCCAGCCGATTGCTCCCACGTCACCCGGCGCGATCGTCGCGTTATGGTTGTCGCTGCCGCCCACCGCTGCCAGGCGATGTCCCTCGCGCAGCTGGGAGTCCCAGTATTTCGCGCTGGAGAACATGGCCGCTCCGTAATTGACCACTTCCACCGCGGTGAAAAGGTTCATGTCCGTGCCAGCAGCCGGCTTCCAGCGGCAGCCCATGCATTGTTCGCCTTCCGGCGCTTCGGCATGGTTCACCGAGGCGATGCCGCCCTTGGCCTGTGCGTCGCGCAGGATAGCATTCAGGTCGAGGCCGCCTTTGCTGATCCGCCAATCCATGAACTGCGTCACTCCGAACACATTAAAGTGGCCATGAAAGGTCGTCATCTCGCGACCTGGAATCAACAGCAGATGATCGAAGAACGGTTGCAGTTCACGCAAGTCATCGTAATGCGAGTCCGTATTGTGGTCGGTAACTGCGATGAAATCCAGTCTGCGCGCCGCCGCAGCCTGCACCGTCAGAAACACAGGGACAAGGCACTTTGCGGCCGCTCTGGCTTTGGCCTGCCGTCGCTATGTGCGGTATGCATATGCAGATCGCCGCGATACCACCGCGTCCCCGTGGCCAGAGGTTGGGGTGAATGCCCCGTCTTCGGCCCGGGTGTTAAAGCGTATTTCCGCCTGGTAGTGTGAAACCACCTGCGGGCGCATGTTCGGAACTGCGATAATCAGCCTCCATTCCCCGGCAGGAATCGCCCCGGGGAGATACGAAGGCGTGGCATCGGTCTCGCTGATAGTGAAATGACTTTTGTTTCCTCCGCTTTCTCCACGAAAGCGTTGCGGGTCGGCGATGCCGAGATCCAGGGTAGCGCGCTCCTCCCGTCCCGTGTAACGGAAGTCGACGCTGATGCGATGTACACCGGTAGGCACCGTAAAGGGCACATAGAAGTAAGTCTTGTTCTGCCTACCCTTGACGTCCCCGGTCAGAGCCAGATCCGCAGGCTTTTCCTGGTTGAGCAACGGCCCCACGTGCAAGCCAAAGCGAGAGCATCACGAGACAAAGACACCGAAGTTTCATGATGTCCAAACTAACTCTCCCGGTATGGTTAGCCAAATGCCAAAAAATTCGGGCGCCGCGCGCCTCGCGTGATTGCGAGAGATGCGGCACCCAGCTTTGCCGGCGGGGTTACTGCCCAGCCTTAGAAGTCTACCCGGAGAGCGAACTGCATCACCCGTGGATCGCCCGAGAGCGACGTGATCTGTGCCGCCGCGCCGGTGCTGATATCGCCGCCTGGCGCGGCAAACAGCGGGTGATTGAGAACGTTAAAGACCTCCCAACGGAACTCCGTCTTTAGGCTCTCCGTGATGGGGAAGTCCTTGATCAGGGCAGTATCGAAGACGTCGGTGGCGGGGGAGCCGGGGGAATTGCGGCTGCCATTGCCCACGACGCCATTGCCTGCGTCGGCAAAAGCATCGGACAAGGCCGCGCCGAAAGGCGCGCATCCCTTGGTGGCGCTCGCATAGAACCAGCAGGAGGGTTTATACGTAATGAACCTTGCCCACCATGTTGGGGACCGCCGTCGCATAACCGTACGGATCCGGCAGGCTGCTTTCGCTTCCCCACGTGGCCGTAAAGGGTATGCCGCTGTAGAAGGTGTACACGCCAGACGTCCGCCAATTGCCCAGCACCCATGACAACGGGCCGGAGTTCAACATGCTCTTGCCGTGTCCAAACGGCAGCTCGTAGACATAGCTGACGCCAACACGTTGCGGCGTATTGAACTCGCTCGGACCGTACCACGAAGTCTGAGTTACGGCCGTTGGGCGGACCGCCCGGATTGTTCTCCAACTCCTGCGGCGTGTTGTCCAGGCTCCGCGAATAGGTATAGGCCGCGCGCATGCTGAGGCCATTGGTCATCTGGTGCGTGAGGCTCGCCTGCAGTCCGTTGTAGTTCCCGTAGCCGATGGGCGTGGTGTATTCCACCTGGCCGAAGTCGGGTACGGTCGGGTCGAGGTCACGACATTGTTCACGATCAGGGGCTGGTTGTAGTCGTAGATCAGGTTATTGTGGGTCGACTTGGTGCCGACATAATCCACCTCGCCCAGCCATTTGCCCCGAGTTCCCGCTGTACGCCCAGGCTCCATTGCTGGACCATCGGTTCCTTCTTCTCGGGATCCACCGCGCGAATGTGGAACTGCTGTAGCGCGTTCAGGTTGATGGTGGAAGGATCGAGGAAATTGGAAGGGAATCCGACCTCGGCTGCAGTACCGGTACGGTCGTGCTGGAAGGCGTTTTATTCACCAGGAACGGAGGATTCAGCGCAACTGGTTTTCGCTGCCGATGCGTTCCAGCAAGGTTAATAGACTCCGTAGCCGGCGCGCACGACCGTCTTTGGATCCACCGAGTACGATATGCCGATGCGCGGGCCGAAGTTGGTCGTAGTCGGGTTCACCAGCGTGCGATCGCCCAGCGAGCCCCCAGTCGCAAAAGTCAGCGAGCCCGCGCCGTCGGGATTGAAGTTTGCCAGCTGGTTCTTGCCCTCATACGGTGGGGTCGCGAAGTCATAGCGAAGTCCGAGGTTCAGAGTGAGTTTCGGCGTCACTTTCCAGTCGTCTTCCACAAAGCCTGCCGCCATCCAAAACCGTTGGTCTACGAAGAACACGTTGGTCAACTGCGTATAGTAAGGTGCGCCAAATAATCCGTCTGCGTAATCGGTGATGCCGGAAGGATTACCCATCCCGGAGAATACGCCGGAGAAAGACAGGTCGCCACGCGTGCCCGGCTCGTCCTGGAAGATATTGCGCATCGGGGCAAGATACGTTGACACCGAACTTGAAGCTGTGCGGGCCCTTACTCCAGGAGACCGTGTCGTCGAACTGGTACAGCATGGGCACCTGCGACTTCGGCAGAAAGTCAGGCGAGCCAAGGTACGTGTGATTGTTGAACGCCGTGAGCGAACGCCGCCGCCGATGGCTGGATTGCTGGGGATGCCGGGAACGAATTGTCCGGCGGTCTGCGGCAGATTGAACGGCTGCTGTTCCCCATACGACGATCCCGCACCCAACCAAAGCGAAAGTCGTTGAGTAGGTTTGGGCCAAAGACGTGAGTCCAACCCAGCACAAAGCTAGAGCCCGAAAGGAACTGGTTGCCCCACGCCGACGTCCCGGTGCCGTCCGCCAGGCCGCCAAGGTAGCCGGGGATTTGCCGGGTGCGGGTGAAGTAGTTGTACCGGCCGAAGATTGTGTTGTTCTGCGATGGTGTCCAGTCCGCCCGCCCATCGTAACTGGAATTGAAATCGGTCGCTGCACCGGTACGGGCGAAGTTGTTGAACTCAGGATAAGTCGCTCCCCCTTGCTTGTCGTTCGGCTCGGGAAAAAGCGCGATCAGCTTCGCCACCGCGGTGTCGATCTTCGCTGTCGGGTCGCTCGCAAAACTGTTGTTGACCAGCGGGACGCAGTTGGTCGCGGTATACGGCGCGGAGCAGGTGGAAAGGTTGTAGACCGTAGGGTAAGCGGGCACCCCGGCAGTTGCTGCCGCAGTCGCGCTGAAATCGCCGATACGCTCATTGTCGAGCGGCACGGTCGATATGCGCGAAAGCCCCTGCTTGATGCGCGTCCCTTCATAGTTGAAAAACCCGAAGATACGATCCTTCTTGATGGGGCCGCCGAAGCTGCCGCCGTATTGGTTCTGATTATTCTCCGGCTTCACGTTCGTGGTCTGCTTGGTGAAGTAGTCGAACGAGTCGAAATACTGGTTGCGCACGTATTAGTAAGCAGCGCCATGAATGTTGTTGGAACCGCTGCGCGTGTTCACCGACACTACCCCGCCGGGCGCCCGGCCATATTCTGCTGAGTAGGGGCTCGTGATCACATTAAATTTTGCGATCACGTCGACGGATGGGTGCGAAGCTTCGGTGCTCAATTCCTGTACGTTTTCCGAAAACGTATTGTTGTCGATCCCGTCCAGGATGAAGTTGTTTTGCAGCGAGTGAACGCCTTCACATTGAAGTCGCCGGTCCGGCCGGCGGAGGTCGCGCCACTCTGGTTGGTGTAGCGGGCGATCTGCACCCCTGGGACCACGCGCAGCAGATCGTCCCAATTGCGCAGGTAAAGCGGCGTCTCTTCGATTACGTCACTGGTCACCAGCGTGCCGATCGAAGCATCGTCGCGTTGCAGTTCAAGCCCGTGGCATTGACCTCGACGTCTGATTGCGGCGCCGACGGCCAGATGCACGTCCAGCCGGATCCGTTCGCCACCCCGATTTTTATCTTTTCCTGAACCTGTGAAAAGCCATTGGCCGCGGCAGTCAAGGGTGTAGTCGCCGATCGGCAGATCCGGCAGCGAGTAGGCGCCGTCGCTCAGGCTCTTGCTCGTACGGGAATAGCCGGTCTGCGCGGATGTCACGGTCAGCTCAGTACCGGCGACGGCAGCTCCGCTCGAATCCAGAACCAGTCCACTCAGGGATCCGGTGTTGACTTGCGCTGCAGGCTGTTCGCCGTCAGCGAAGAGAAACAGATCAGCAATCCGGCCATGATAGCCTAGGCCCCGGATGGCAGCCTGCATCGACACTTGCGCTTGCCTGACGATAGCCAGGCCAAATTTAATTTTGCGGTTCACGATGGCACTCCAGAAAGGTATGCGAGATGGTTACTGACTGCTCGCTACTCTACGAAAGCGAATTTTCCTCCGTAAGGTGTGCGCATCGCGTGTGCCGGGGTATACACCTGTGTAATATCTCGGAACCAGTTCTGAATTATGGACTTAGGGCTTTGTGAAATTTTGGCGAATCGTCTCCGCGGAGTGCGGGTGGGCGGGCGAATTCACTGATCGTTAACGGAACGCTTTTAATCTAAGCGCATTGGGCCCGCTTACTTTCGCATATCCGTTATGAAAAAGACCGGATTGGATCAAACCGTCAGTATCCATTTCGGCTCTGACGATGAGCCTTGGCCGAATGCCCCTGGATTTGAGGACGATCCGCGTTGGCAATTGGCGCAGCGCGTGGTAGAGAGTGCGCAATTCAACAAGTCGCCTCGCCTTTCAACCTTTCTTCTCTATATTGTCGCGAAATCTCTCGAGGGCCGGCAAAACGAGATCACCGAGCAGCAAATTGGTGTGCACGTGTTTGGCCGGCCCGCCGGCTACCGCACTGTCGACGACAACATCGTCCGCAATTATGCGCGGCAGTTGCGAAAACGCCTCACGGAATACTTCGCGGGCGAAGGAATCGATCACGCCCTGCGCATCGAGGTTCCCCTCGGCGGTTATCTCCCTCGTTTACAGATCAGAGAAAACCCGTTTTCGTCGAACACACAGTGTCGAGTGCAATTTACTTGCCCTCTCCACCGGCAGCGAAGCGACCGCGCACCTGGGCGCGCATGCTGGCAGGTACATGCCTTTTGGTCGCATATAGCACGGCGCTCATCTGGCTTACATGCTTCGTGATGGCGCGCGCCGGCACTGCACGCCATGCACCGGAGCCCGGCGGCCCATTATGGGCGGCCATGCTGCAAGGTCCTGGCAACACCTACATTGTGCCCTCGGACGCAGGCTTGAACCTGGTCGAGGACCTGTCGCACCAATCCATGACGTTGGCGGACTACCTAAGAGGCCGGTACCTCGATCTTCCCTTGCCCAGGGTGGACGCCCAAAGCATGACCGATCTGCGCACACAACAGCTCACTGGTTTTGTAAACCTTCAAATGGTCGCGACCTTGGCGCAGCTATCCGAATACAGCCCGGGGCACGTACTTCTTCGCTTTCCCCGAGATCTTCGTTTCGACGACCTGAAGAGTGCGAATGCCGTGATCATCGGGTCGGAATGCAGCAATCCCTGGGCGGTCATTGCCGAGAGCACAGCCAATTTTCAGATCCACTGCAACTCTGGCATGCAAGGCGCTACGGTCGTGAATCTCAAGCCGCAACCAGGGGAAGCCGGCTCGTATGCCAGTCACTGGAATGAGCCGACCCACGAGACCTACGCGGTCATCAGCTACGCTCCCAATCTAAGCGGTTATGGAAAGCTCCTCCTACTCGGAGGTCTGGATGCAGCGGCAACCCAGGCAGCGGCAGAAGCGCTCCTGCGCCCGGAGACGATTATGCCCATTCTCCAAAGGGCCCGGCAGCCTGATGGTTCGCTCGCCCCCTTCGAGATACTATTGCGTTCGACCAGCATTCAGGCGAACTCAACCGGCACGCACATCGTCGCCAGCAGAATTCACTAGGGGCCCGTACAGCCTTACTTCAAAAACCCGCCAGCCTCTTGCTGGACACCTTCAGAGAACTTCTCCAACAGCTCGATCAACTCTTTAATGTCAAGAGGCTTTGAGATGTAGTCATCCATCCCGGCTGCGATGCATCGCTCCCGGTCGCCCTGCATCGCGTGGGCGGTCATCGCGATGATCGGCAAGTGCATGCCGGTGGCTCGTTCCCGGGCCCGGATGGCGCCAGTGGCTTCGAACCCGTCCATCTCCGGCATCTGCACGTCCATCAGCACCACGTCGAACGGGGTTTGATCGAGAGCGTTCAGTGCCTTGCGCCCATCCCCAGCCACCGTCACGTGGTGTCCCTGTTTCTCGAGTACGTGACAGGCGATCTTGCGGTTGACGGCATTGTCCTCCGCCAGCAGAATACGTAACTGTTTCTTCTTCTTTTGTAAGGGCGCAGCGGGAGCTAACTCAGCGACCGGCGGGCAAGCTGCCGCCGCTTGCGCTGGGGCAGCGGCTGACGCGTTCTCCGGCATGCGGTTAACCGCGCCTAGGACAGCGGTAAAGTGAAAACTACTGCCTTGCCCCACGGTACTCTCGACCCAAATCTTGCCGCCCATCAACTCCACCAGGTGCGAGCAGATGCTCAAGCCCAGACCAGTGCCTCCAAACTTGCGAGCCGTGGAACCATCCGCCTGTGAGAAAGCATCGAAGATTAGCTTCTGTTTCTCCGGGTGGAATTCCTACGCCGGTATCCGTCACCACGAAATGCAGCCGCAGCTCAACAGGCGTCCGGGAATCTACCCCAACAGTGAGTCCCACGGCGCCACTTTCTGTGAATTTGATGGCGTTGCCGATGAGATTGACGATGATTTGCCGTAAGCGGCTCAGGTCTCCAATCACCGCATCAGGCACTTCAGAGTGGATATTGCAGGTCAGCTCAAGACCTTTCTGCTCGGCCCGCACGCTCAGCATTCCGATACTGGGAGCAATGCCGTCTCGCAGCTGAAACTCGATCGACTCCAGGTCAAGCTTGCCCGCTTCGATCTTGGAGAAGTCGAGGACATCATTGATGACGGTGAGCAGTGAGTCGGCGGACGACTTTACCAAAACTGCATATTCCCGTTGTTCGGTGTCAAGTTTAGTGTCCAGAAGCAGGTTGGTCAGACCCAGCACGCCATTCATGGGAGTGCGGATTTCGTGGCTCATGTTGGCCAGAAACTCGCTTTTGGCGCGGCTGGCATCTTCGGCCACGATCCGGAGTTTTGCTGCTTCCTGGAGTTGCTGGCGGATGGTATCGGTTTGTACCTTGACTCGCTTGCGCAGCACGAACACCCATGTCAGGACCATCAGGATGAACAAGGCCCCCGCGCTCAGTACGGCGATCGCGTGCGCGGGCGTCCACCAGGTAGGTCTCTTGATCACCACCACATCCTGCGGCGACCGCAGCAGGATGCGAAAGGAAGCAGCAGTCGAAAAGCCGTCCCCTACCGTTCCGGCCCGGTCGGTGCCATCCTTCACCGAGCAGATTCCCACTATCTTGAACGTCGTTCCTTTTTTCCAGGCGGGCAACCGCTGGTCTGGGGATAGTGCCGGCAGGACCGCGGAAAACGCAAATTTTCCCGAGGTCAACAAGATCGTCGGGTCACTTGCGGACTCGTCGTCCCCAATAAGCTGGCCCCGGATTTCGACCAAATCCGCGTCGTAGTCGCCGCGCAGAGCCTGGACCGCGGTAACAGCAACCGGTGTGACCGGCTTGGAGTAACCAGCCGTCTTATACGTAGCGCGAATCAAGCTGGGAGTGAAGGCGCCGATGATGGGAAAGCCGATTACGTCGGCTAAGTCTCCCAGGCTTAGAGGGGTACTTTGTTCGGTTTGCGCGCAAACACCCTTTAGGTTGTCTTCAATGCAGAGCAGGCGGCCGGGCCAGGTCAGCGTAACCGTCCCTCGCGTGTGGACCAGGTGATGGGAAGCGGAATTGGGTGTGAAGCGCAGCAGCCCACTGACCGGCGTCACCGGCAATGCAAATGGGTGTTCAGGCGCAGGTTTTTCCACCGTCATCTGCGCGCGAGTGGGAAAGAACAGGTGAACACCCGTCAGTTGCATCTGGTGGTTGAACAGCGGGGCCTCGTTGCCGCGAATTCTTACCTTGGCGTCGACCAAACTGTGATAGTCCACTCCAGATTGCTTGATGGTGATGGCTGTAAGGGAGCCATCCCTCAATGCCAGTTCCAGACTGATGTTCTTTCCCGACTCCCGAACTGCATGTACGATCCCTTCGACCTCCACCCATTGACCGTCTGCCTCGCCGGTCAGTAATTCGGTCAGGCTCTTCCTCGGCGCACTCGAAGGCAAAGGGGCCTTCCCAATTACGTGCACCTCGGTACCTTTAAGGATAGGAGCATAATCCCCTGCCGCACTTACGCCCTGAATCTCAACCAGGTCGCCCGCGTGCAAGGGCAGCGCAAACATCGTCACAAAGATCGAACCCGAAGCGTCGGAAAGAAAAAAAGCAGGGTGCCGCGGATCGGCATTCAGGTCGTAGTAAGTAACCACGCCGGTCAAACGTACGGGATAGTTCCGCACCGCCTCAACGAGCGTAAGATCGTGGACGTCGCGGGCCTTGGTGAGGGTAGGCAACGGCTGCCGCCCCGCGTCCTGTTGCTGGCCGGCCGCTGCCCGGCCCTGAACCAGGCTGAGAACAATCATCAGGACAAGAAAGCCGTTGGCGCGCAGGGTCCGAGTCCTCTAGTGCCTATCGGCATTTTTCCCGCGCGACGCCAGAGCGTGAATCCGCGCCAGCCTCCCGATCAACCCTTCGGCGGATAAAGCCCATCGCGCTGCCGATCGAGTACTTGATCTGCCTCAAGCTGAATCACTTCGATCCCTGCGGAGGGTGCCCCAGCCTACCCCGGCGTGCCGTGGGGCGCGGACCGATTTCCAGTGGAATCGCGAATGTTCTCGAGGATTGACAGAGACAGCCTCGCGAGACTATCAATTCTTCCGGGAATGCTAAAGATTTCGCCCGCGATCGTGTTCGCATCACTGCTTTTTGCCCGGGCCTTCTCGGCACAGAGCGTCGCACCCGCGCGCGATTGGACCACGTGGGGCTACGATCAGGAACGCACCGGCTGGAACAAGGGCGAAACCTCGCTAAGTAAGAGCAATGTTTCGCGGATGAAACTGCTGTGGAATACACAACTCACCACACCGCCCCAGGGCATAGTCCTTTCAACCCTGACAGCACCCTTGGTCGCCGAAGACGTTAAAACACCGCAAGGTCCCAGGAATCTGCTCTTCCTGCTCGGCGCCGACGATACAATTTTCGCGGTCGACGCGGACACCGGGAAAATTGTTTGGCAAAAGACCTTCGCCAATCCAGCGACGCCCCTAAGAGCCGCCACCTGGCTGTGTCCGAACTCCGTGAACGACACTCCCGTTATCGATAAACAAAACGGAATCATTTTTCTGATCACCAGTGACGGTAAGCTGCGCGCTCTCAATTTGAGCGACGGCACCGATCGTATGAAGCCGGCCGGCATGATCGAACCATTTGCCCGCGCCTGGAGCCTGAACCTCATCGATAACGTGGTCTACACCACCAGCGGCCGAGGGTGCGCCCAGCTTCCCGCAAGCAAAGATTCGAAACCTGCCGTGGCGCCAGGCAGTGTCTCCGCGATGGATGTGAGCGATCTTACCGATCCGAAGCTGAACCGCTTCTATACCAGCGGCAACAAGTATTCCGGGCCCTGGGGGCGCGGCGGCGTCACCAAAGGTCCGAACGGCACCGTAATCGCGCAAACCGCAGACGGTTTCTACGATCCGGCATCCGGTGATTTTGGCGAGACCGTCTTGAAACTCAGCCCCAGGGCGGCCCGCCTGCTCGACTCATTCACGCCCGCAAATTGGCTGACCTTAAACACCCAGGACCTCGACCTGGGCTCGGCCAGCTCAGATGTATTTCCTTTTCAGAACCGCACGCTCATCGCCGCTGCCGGCAAAGAAGGTGTCCTTTATCTGCTCGATGCTGACGATCTCGGTGGCCGCCCCAGCCATTCCAACCCGTTGTACAAATCACCACAGCTCGGCAATGACGCAGCCGAGGGTAAAAATCCAGGTCAGGGAATATGGGGCTCCATCACCACTTACGAGACCACGGATGGAAAACGCTTCCTATACGTCCCCATTTGGGGACCGCCATCGAAAAATGCCCCGGCCTTCCCCTCAAGCGCCGGCGCAACACCCCACGGCAGCATCATGGCGTTTCAAGTAGTCGCAGAGGGCGGCAAGGTGTCGCTGCTTCCGCAATGGATTTCGCCCGACATGATCGTGCCCGATCCTCCCGTGGTGGCGAATGGCGTATTGTTCGCCATCCAGACCGGAGAGCAGACCATCCAGAGCCCGGCCTTCCTTCACGGAACCCAGGACCAAATCAATCGCAACGTGCTCGCCGCCAAATACCGCTCCACCCCGGTCAACAATCTCATCCTCTTCGCCTTCGATGCGGAGACTGGAAAACAACTTTATGCGAGCGAAAAGATCATCCCCGATTGGGTCCATTTCAGCGAACCCGTCGTGGCCCTGGGAAAAGTTTTCGTTGTGAGCCATAACGCTCATGTCTATGCGTTCGGACTCAAATAGATCGAAGGAAAAAACATGCGCGGCTTGAACAGGCGGCAATTTATCGGCTCAGCACTGGCGCTGGGCGCCTCGTATGTGTGGGGAGCCTCCCCCAAATCCCTCGATCCCATCGACCCCTACATGCGCTTTGGAATCACAGGAGCCCTGTGGGGTGACTGGCCAAACGGCAATCTGCGCATGTCCACTGACATGCAGCAGATCATTTCTGATACATCGCGCTTCGGGCTGCAAGGCATCGAGCCGTATGCCAGGCAACTGGGAGACTATGTAGCCAAACCACTCGCCCTGAAGCAACTGTGTGAAGCTTCCGGAATTACTTTGATCGACGTCGGTGATTTACCTCCGGCGCAAGTCCGTACCAGGTCGGCCTCCAGTCCCCAACCGAATCCTTGGATCAGCTCAGAGGGCAACGCCGAACTCATCGCCGCCATGGTGAATTTTGCCCATGATTTTCTCGCTCCCTGTGGCTGCGATAATTGGAAGACCAACATGGGCAGCCGTCCCGAAGGAGGGCCCAGCGACGACCAGCTCAAGACGCTCGCCAACACCCTCAATGAAATCGGCAGACGAACCATCGCCTTTGGCGTCAGGCTGGCCCCCCACCCTCACATCTGGGGACCCATGGAACGGGAGCGCGACATGCGCCGGGTCATGGAGCTCACCGATCCCAAATATGTGTACCTCATCGCGGACACAGCCCATCTGACCCTGGGCGGTGGAGATGCGCTCCAAATCATCCGCGACTATTACCCGCGCCTCGCCGAAGTGCACTTGAAGGACACGTATCCCAGGTACCGGGGCAACTCCACAACTCCGACCCAGGCGGAACACGCGAAGGCCAGCCTCTATCACAACCTCGGTGCAGGCGGCGTAGACTTCTCCGCCATCTTCAAGCTATTGCGCGATCGAAAGTTCAAAGGATGGGTCGTTTACGATCTCGACGCGCCGCGGCCCGGAGACGGTACCGGCAGCATTCAGGAAAATCTGGCCGCCAACATCAACTATCTGAGAAATGTGCTCCACGTGAAACTCCCGCCACCGCCGCAACCCGCCTGACCCTCGCGTCTTCACGGCCGCTCCGGCCACGAGTGCCGCGGATACCGGCGCATCAGCTCGCGGCGGACTTGCGGATACAGCCGCTCCCAAAATCCCGCGAGGTCAGAAGTGGTTTGCACTGCCCGCTGATTGGGCGCCAGCAGGTGGACCACCACCGGTGTCTGCTCCGGCCCGATCCGCGGCGTTTCCCGCATACCGAAAAAGTCCTGCAGGCGGGAGGCAATCCACGGCGGCTTGCCGGCCTCGTAGTGCACTTTCGTCTGACGCCCATTCGCCAATCGGATGCGCGTGGGAGCGACCTGCTCCAGCCTTCGCGCAACCATTGTTTGTTCGAGCAGTGAGACCAGGTTTGCCGCCGCGTTCTTCAACTCGCTGAAGCTTCGCAGCCCGCGGCACAAGTCTTTCAGCGCTTGTGGAATGTCAGGCGGCTCGAAGCCGGCGAACTGAACCCGCGCCACGAATTCATCGACGGCTTCTCTGTCGACAAAGCGATCGACGCCTGCCTCCAACGCTTTCTGTGCCAGCAACTCCGCTGCGGCCTCTGCGTCCGGGGCCGCCCCTCGCGATTCCTGTATCACCAGCTCGTCATACAGCAGCGCGCTCACGGCTTCTACCCGCTCACCCAGCCGGTTCCACTCCACGCCGGATTTCTCCCGCACCTGATCCGGAAATAACTCGATCAACCACTCCGGCTCGATGCGTGCCGTCATACGAATCAACGGCAGTGGCTTATCCTTGCGATCCTCCGCATCGACGGCCACCATGAATTCGTACCGAGGGGGATCGCCCGCCACCTCCGCCGAACCGCCCGTCGAGAGAAGCACCTGGTTGCCCGCGCGCCGCCGCGCTACCCGATCTGGAAATCCCGCCAGTACAGACATCAACAACGCGTCGTCGTTGTGCTCCTTCTGCCGGGCGGGACGAGCAATCCTGCGCAGCTGCTCCACCTGCTGCCGGGTTCGGTAGTCCTGATCCGCGTCGATGGCCGCGAGCAGATCATTTTTCTCCGAGCGCGCGCCCGACCCGAGCAGCGCGGCCGCCACGCAACCGTCTTCACCCACCCCGCGCTCCATCGCCGCGATGAGAATGCGCGAGAGCCGCGGATGCAGCGGATACCGCGCCAGCTCGAGCACTCGATCTTCGGTCGCACCCAGGCGATCGAGCAATGCCTCGGCGCTTTGCCATGCTGCCTCCGGAGGCGCATCCAGCCACTGCGAGATCTCCGATGCCCATCGCCCGCAGAGCAAGGCAAAGCTGGGAGAGGTCGCTGCGTGCGATCTCCGGTGCGTCGTGTTCTGGGCGGCGCTGATAATCCTCTATCCCGTAGAGACGCAGCACCCGGCCTGGCGCGGTACGTCCCGCTCGCCCGGCTCTTTGCGTAGCCGAGGCCTTACTCACCCGGCCGACATGCAGCGTCGGCAATCCTGTCCATTGGGAGTAAGTCGCAATGCGCGCCAATCCGCTATCGATGACCGCGTTTACACCCTCGACCGTCACTGAGCTTTCCGCAACATTCGTAGCCAGGATGACCTTTCGTTGCTCCGCAGGCATGATGGCGCGATCCTGTTCGGCGGGGGAGAGGTCGCCATGCAACGGCAGTACCAACAAATTAGCCCGCCGCGCCACCGTCTGGCTCTCGCGCATGGCGCGCCGGATCTCCGCCGCCCCAGGCAAAAAAGCCAGCACGTCGCCGGAGGGTTGCTCGGCGATCAGCAGATCAAGCGCGTCCGTCAACTGTGCCTCAAGGCTCTTAGCGGAGTAGGGCAGATGCCGGATCGAAACCTCGAACAATCGGCCCTCTGAACGCAGGACCGGGCACCCGCCAAGATATTCCGCGACCTGGCTGGTATCGAGCGTTGCCGACATCACGATGATCCGCAGCTCCGGCCGCGTCTGCTGCAGGCGCTTCAACAATGCCAGCGCCAGATCGCTCTCCAGGTGGCGTTCATGGAACTCATCCAGCACCACGGCCCCAACGCCCTTGAGTGTCGGATCGGAGAGCAGCCGTCGCGTGAGCACTCCTTCGGTAACAAATCGCACCCGCGTACGCGAGCTGACTGCCTCTTCAAATCGCACCTGGTAACCGATCGTCTGGCCAACCGGTTCGCCCATCTCCCAGGCCACACGCCGCGCCGCCAATCGGGCAGCAATCCGCCGCGGTTCCAGGACAACCACTTCACCACTGACAATTTCCAGCAGAGCCGGCGGCACGCGGGTCGTCTTGCCCGCGCCAGGCGGCGCCTCAACGACAAGGTTAGGAGAGCGCTTGAGAGACGCAATCATCTCCGGCAGAATCACGTCCACCGGCAGAACAGGTTTATCGATCACCAATTTTCATCGAAACACGCCCCATCGCAACCGTCAACGCCATGGCTTGCGACCACCACCTCAGTGACTAAACTCCTCCCCAGAAGCTCCTTCAAGGGATGCAAACACGAAAGGGAACAACATGGCTAAGGTCGTCTCGGTCGAGGCGCGTACCGTACATATTCCTCTGCGCGTGGCGACCGCCTTTGCGCGTCGCAAAGTAACCTCACGCGACTACAGCCTGGTAAAGATCCGCACCGACGACGGCATCGAAGGCATCGGTCATTGCTACGCCGGGCACTCCGGCGGCAATGTAGTGACCACGGCAGTGCGCGAAATGCTGGCGCCCATGCTGATCGGCGTCGACCCGTACGCTACAGAATTGCACTGGAAAAATATGTATCAGGAAGTGTTACTGCATGGCCGCGTCGGCTCGGTCATGCGAGCGCTTAGCATTCTTGATATCGCGCTATGGGATAGAAATGCCAGGGCAGCCAATCTACCCCTATACAAATATCTCGGCGCCGCCTACGAGGACACCGTTCCCGCCTATGCCAGCGGCGGCTACTACCTCGACGGCAAGACGCCCGAAATGCTGGGCGAAGAGATGGCCGGCTACGTAGCCCTCGGCCTTGACGCCGTGAAGATGAAGGTTGGCCGTGGTGACCCGAGGTCGGAAGAGGCAAGGATCGCAGCCGCGCGTAAGGCCATCGGGCCGGACGTGCTGCTCATGCTGGACGCCAACAATGCCTGGTCCGATGTACCGACAGCCTTGCGCTTTATCGAGCGTTACGCGCCGTATGACCCCTATTGGGTGGAAGAGCCCTTCAACCCCGATCAGATCGACAACCACGCGAAGCTGGCGGCGGCCATCAGCATTCCCGTAGCCACCGGCGAAATCGAGGCTGGACGTTGGCGCTTCAAGGAACTGCTGGACAAGCAGGCAGCCTCCATTCTGCAACCCGATGCCCTGGTCTGCGGTGGCATCACCGAATTCCGCCGCATCGCCGCGCTCGCCGACGCTTACGGTGTCACCATCTGTCCCCACTGGTTCCACGATCTGCATGCGCACATGGTGGCCGCCTCGCCCAACGGCCAATTCGTCGAATTCTTCCCCGACGAAAAAGTATTCAACTTTCGCGAAATTATCGACCATCAACTCACCGTGCGTAACGGAGGCCTGGCCCTCACAACCGAGCCCGGCCTGGGCTATCAATTCGACGAAAAAGCAATAGCCCGCTACCAGTCAGATCCCTGGAAGTAGGCCCAGGAAATCCCAACCCATCGTCGGTAAGAATCGAAGGGTGCCCCAGCCTGCCCCGGCGTGCCGTGGGGTCTCGCGTTTGAGACCTGGGATCCTCCTAGTAGAGGCTAACGAAGTCCCTTGTTATAACCCCAGGTCCACACTTCCCTTGTCGTCCCGACCTAAGCCAACCCGAGTAGAATGACCCCATGGACTTTGGCCTCAAAGGAAAAACCGCACTGGTACTAGCCGGAGGCGGCGGCTTGGGCCGGGCAATTGCAGAATCGCTGGCCCACGAAGGTGCAAACATCGCCGTAGCCGGCAAAGGACCCGATTCCATCGCCGCCACGCAAGCCGCCTTGGCCGCCATCGGCGTCAAAAACCTGGGTTTGATTTGGGACCTCTCCGACCTGACCCAAATCGACGAGAACATCTCGAAAATCGAACGCGACTTCGGGCCAGTCGACATTCTCGTGAACAACACCGGCGGGCCGCCGCCCACGACCGCCAGCGGTCAAGACCCCGCCCTATGGTCCAAGCATTTTGAGGCCATGGTGCTTTCGGTCATCGCCACCACCGACCGCGTGCTGCCCAATATGCGAGCCCGTCATTGGGGCCGCATCATCACCAGCGCCTCCTCGGGCGTGGCGGCGCCCATTCCCAACCTCGCCATTTCCAATGCGCTCCGTCTCTCCCTGCTCGGATGGTCCAAAACCCTCTCCCGTGAAGTCGCCAAAGACGGAATTACCGTAAATGTCGTTCTGCCCGGCCGCATCGCGACCAGCCGCATTAAATTCCTGGACGAGGCGAAAGCCAAGCGCGAAGGACGCACCCTGGAGGATGTGGAGGCCGAGAACACAGCCAGCATACCCGCCGGCCGCCTGGGCAAGCCGGAAGAATACGGCGACGTGGTAGCCTTTCTTTCCAGCGAACGCGCCGCTTACATCACCGGCTCCGTCGTCCGGGTGGATGGCGGCATGATCCCCTCCATCTGATCTCATTTATCAGGAGCGACCATCTGGGAACCCCACCAGCGTTAGATGAAAAAACCACGGCCACACTCTCCTCGATAGCGACGGCAACGCTCACCACCGTGCTCTTGAAGAAAGGCCTGCGCAATGTCTGGCTGCGCGGCACCAGGCCGCTGACTCCAGGCCAGAAGCGCCTGGTCGGCCCCGCCTTCACCTTGCGTTTTGTCCCTGCGCGCGAAGATCTGGCTACGCCTGAATCCTGGAGCTCGCCCGTCTCCACTCGCGCCGCGATTGAAGCCATGCCGTCCGGCTGCATTGCCGTCGTCGACGCCATGGGCATCACCGACGCCGGCATTTTTGGAGACATCCTCTGCGCCCGCATGAAGGTGCGCGGTGTGGCCGCCCTGGTCACGGATGGCGTAGTGCGCGACGTGGCCGGCGTGCTCGACACCGGTTTGCCGGTGTGGTGCAAGGGCGCCGCCGCGCCGCCATCAGTCGCCGGTTTGACGTTCGTAAATTGGCAGCAGCCGATTGGCTGCGGCGGGGTAGCCGTGTTTCCCGATGATGTAATCGTCGTAGACGAAGACGGCGCCGTCGTCATCCCCCGTGCGCTGCTCAACGAAGTGGTGGAAGCAGCAGCCGAGCAGGAGAAGCTGGAAGCGTGGATTATGGATGAGGTGAAGGCGGGAACTCCATTGCCCGGCCTCTACCCGCCCAATGCGGAAACCAAAGCTCGCTATGAAGCCTTCCGCAACGAAAGAACCAAGGCAATGAAGTAGAGCAGATATTCCAGACTTGCTGGGACGGTACGAAAGTAGCCCCAAACAGCGCCGGGCGAATCAAAAGATGCATCGAATCCCACAAGAGCGGCTAAATCGACGTGGATTTAGCCGCTCCCTTCCCCGGGATTCGACCGCTTCTACCGATCACCCACCGTCATCCTGGGCTACTTTCGCGCCGTCCCACAGGTGGTAAAAGTCATTGTACGAAGGGTCACAGCTTGCACCCGTGCCATGAATTTCTCAGCTAAAGCGCGTGCACGAGGACAGGCGTTTGAAGGGTACGGGCTTCAGCCCGTACATTCACTAATCAACCACGGCCTTTAGGCCCTGAGGTACCATCTCCAGCTTCGGCTTCCCCGCCGCGTTGACTCTATGCCCAGGTAGTGTTCCGAGCCATAGAGCGTTACATATTTTCCGTGAAAAAGTCCCCATCGCGGCGAACCACAAATACTTCGCCTTCTGTAACGATTGCCCCTCGCTTGCCACTACTCGGGCATGCAGAACCGCCCAATACTGGCCCCGACTCGAATAGGCAAGCCGTCAGGGCGGCGTAGGCGCTGCAAAGGGCTTAGCCCATTAAGACCAAATCAGGCCCCCATGGTCCTCTTAGCGGGTTCACACGGCAGTGTAAACTTGAACCCACCCGCTCTCGCCGGGGAGGAATCGCGATTGGAATTCTTTGCGTTTGACGCGTCCTACGTCGAAAGACTCCGCTCCGGGGACGCACATATCGAAGGGCACTTCGTAACCTACTTCAGCGAGCTGATCCGGCTCAAACTGCGTTCGCGATTAAATTCCAAAGAAGCCATAGAAGATGTCAGGCAGGAAACCTTTATGCGCGTGCTGGCGTTGCTGCGCGGGGACCCAGGCTTAAGGCAGCCTGACCGCTTAGGGGCCTTTGTCAATTCTGTCTGCAACCACGTGTTGCAGGAGCACTATCGTTCCAAGAAAAGAACAGAAGCCACCATCGACGACGAAACCGAGTCGACCGTTCCCGGCCGCGAGCCAAGTGCACTCCGCCTGCTTGAGGCCAAGGACACCGAGCGCGTGGTGCGGAAAATCCTGAACGAATTGCCCGAACGGGAACGCCGTCTGCTTCAGTCGGTGCTCCTCGAAGAGCGCGACAAAGATGAGGTATGCGCCGAGTTCGGCATCAGCCGCGAGTATTTAAGAGTTCTGTTGCACCGCGCAAAGCATTCATTCAAGTCGTTTTATGTAGACCACTTGGGGTTGCATCAGGGGCGATGAGGCCCGCCAAACTTATGGATCACAACCAGTCCACAAATCTTATGGCCGTCGAAAAGTATCTTCTCGAAGAACTGACACCCGAGCTGCGTGACGAGTTCGAAGAGCATTTCTTCGATTGTCAGGAATGCGCTCTCGACGTCCAGGCAACTGCGGCCTTCATGGCTGCCGCCAGGCAGGAATTCAAGGCGAATCCGGTCCCAAAACCGGGAAAGGCCAAAGGTAAATCTGCTTTTCTGGCCTGCGGCAGCCGTCTGGTCTGCGCTTGCCGCCTCGCTTCTCCTGGTCGCCTATCAGAACCTGTTGGTCTTTCCGCGCCTGCAAACCGAGATTGCCGAGCTGAAGGCTCCCGAGATTTTGCCCGTCATTTCCCTGGTTGGGGGCAACAGTCGCGGGGGAGAAACGCCCACCGCCTCCGTGGCGGCCGGGCATCCTTTCCTCTTGTCTCTTGATATTCCCACCCAGGACCGCTTCACCAGTTACACCTGCCTGCTGTATTCACCTTCCGGTACTCTTGCTTGGCGGGTGGAAGTTTCTCCCCAGGCCGCGAGGGATACTGTTTCGATACGCGTGCCGTCTACAGATAAGCTGCCCGGGGAATATACCCTGGCTGTTCAGGGGAACCTTGCCGGAACCTCGGTCGATCTAGGGCGCTACAAATTTGCTTTAAAGTCCCACGATTAGAATTGCTGCGTAACGAGGTGCACGATGCGTTCGAAAGCCAAAAAGACCTTTTATTTCCATGCAGATGCGAGCTCACTCGGCGGGTTCATCGAAAAACCCTTTCAAAAGCACATTCCTGCTCAGGCTTCAGCGATCGCTCCCTGCGGTGGGCGGCCATGTGAGCCAATCGGACTGAAGACTTCAATTTCGAGGGAGTCGTCTCCTGCCGTGCCGGCGTATACCCGAGTTTCCGGGACAGGCAATCGAGGAGGATCGTGCGAGCGACGATATCGGTCACCTCGGTGCTCGAAGGATTGAATATTCTGGAAATCGTTAAGGCCGACCGGGTCGTGGCCCAGATCACCGCCGAATATCCGGCCGACGGCGGTTTCCCTCGAGTTTCTTTCGCTGGTTCTCACTTCGACCGGCTCATGATCGGTCCATGCTGACGCTTCGCTCGCGCTGAACTCCGGCCTGCTGGGTCTTCCATGCGGACCTGAAGAGAGCGCGGCTAGCCCGTATCACACAATCGCTTTTTCAGGAGACTGGTCGCCAACAAGCTGCCAAACTAGTCAAGAGCGTTAAAGCTGAACCCGACCAGGATGACGCTCCGCTGGCTGACCGACCGATACGGCTGGATGGATTCCGATCGGAAAGGGAAAGACGGATTCTTCTATGTTCGTTGGTGGATGGCGTGGGTGGGGCAATCCCCGGCAGGTCTTTTGGCCACGTCTTGGAAATTCCCGATTTTGGCAGAATCTTCCTCGGGGAAGTAATTGTCTCTCCGCCTCTGTTCCGAATTTCGATGATTCGCGCCGAACTGGGCTGCACCGTACACGGAGGCGGGCAGTGCAGGTTGCGCCGCCGTCGGCGTCCACGGCGTTCCGCCATAGGAATGGGGTGGTCTGGGTCTCGTTGGCAGCTGGGACCCTGACCGCTTGCCGCTCTGCACCAGCCCCTGATCCGGCAACAATCTTTGAAAACATCCGCAACGACTCTTTACACGGCAATCTCGACGTCGCGCAGCAGAAGGCGGAGAAAGCTCGCAAAGACTTCTCTGCGAGCGACGCGGATTGGCCCATGAAGTTCCGCGTCCTCGAGGCTGAGATCCTTACCTACCAGGGTCGGCGGCCGGAGGTGCTCGCCCTCCTCAATGATCCAAGCGTGTCATATCCCGAATGCGGGTGATCTCGCCATCAAGAGAGACCTGCTCTGCGGAATGGCTCATGCTCGGCTCGGCCGGGCGCAACAAGCGGACTCGGAGTTGCAGGACGCGCAGCGTCTCTCCGATGCAAGCCACTCCGCTTGAGCGGCGAGGTCCTGCGGACGGAAGCAATAGTCCAAAACTATCGAGACCACTTAACCGAAGCCGCGGACCTATTCAGAAGGAGTCTGGACGTCGCCCGCAAAGAGCGGGACACATTCCTCGAGGCCAGCGATCTTTTAAATCTTGGAATGGTGGCCGTCGAGATGGAGCACTACGACGAGGCGCTCGCCTCGCTGAATGAAGCTGCGGATTTTGCCAAGTCGGTTCAGGCGCGGCAGGTTCATTGAAGCGGCGCTGGGAAATCTCGGAGCCGCCTATTTTCACCTGGGCGATTTTGAGAAGGCTCTCTCCAGTTTTCAGCAGGCCCAACAGGAATCACGGGAAATAGGGACCACCAGCGCGCAAGTCGACTGGCTATGGGACGCCGGTTCGGCCTACTCGAACCTCGGCAATCTACAGCGGGCCAGAGAGTGTTATAAGCAATCGTTGAAGGCCGCGAAGATCATCGATAACCGTGAGGAAATTGCGGCAATCGAAGCCGATCTGGCGTTTCTACTTTTTCAGCAGGGACAATTTGATTCGGCGAAGACACACAGCGATGAAGCGATCCGCACCGCGCGCGCCTCTGGAGATCAAGCGGGAGAGCTGGACCCATTGTTCCTGCAGGCACTCCTCGCTGAGCAGCAGGCAAACGGACAGGACGCTGAACGGATGTTGATGCAGGTCTACGGAAAATCGGAGAAGAACCCCTCCATGCGAGGGCAAATCGAGAATGCGCTCGCCAATTTGTACGCAGGCAAGAAACAAACAAGGCAAGCCGAGCTTTGGTATCGAAAATCAATTCTGACCTTTGAAGATCAACGGGCGGCCATAAAGCAGGAGGAGCTCAGACTACCCTTTTTCGCCAACGGCGATGCGTTCTACCGGGATTACGCAGACTTCCTTATCTCGTCGCAGAAGCCGGAAGAAGCTTTGCAGCTGCTCGATATCGGGCGGGCGAGAACACTTGCAGAGGGCTTGGGACTTCGATAAGGAAAAGTCCAGATACACGGCCAGACAAGCGCCGAACGCGCAGGAGGTTGCGCGTAAGCTTGATGGCACGGTTCTGTTCTATTCACTAGGGCCGAAAAAATCCTGGTTGTGGGTAGTCACGCCTCATCGCACGCTTCTCTATCCCGCTTCCAGGGCAGTCCAGCAATTGAAGTCCAGGTCCAGAACTATCAGAACGCAATCCTGAAATCGAGCGACCCACTGCGCGACGCAAACCCAGCCGCGCAGAATCTCTACGACACTCTCGTGGTTCCCGCTGCGGCAATGATTCCCAAGGGCTCCAAAGTACTCATCATTCCGGACGGCGTTCTGAATGGATTGAACTTCGAAACCCTGCTTACCCCGGCCTCCAACGGCTCCCACTATTGGATCGAAGACGTAACCATTACGCAATGCAAACTCAATTCACATGCTCTTCGCGGTCCACGCAGAGCATCTTCTGCACAGGCACACCAAGAAACTGCTGTTGATCGGTAACCCCACCACGGCCGGAACCGGATATGACAGTCTCGTGAATGCCTTCGCAGAGATCCGTGGGTATCGAAAAGCATTTTCCTGCGGACACCCGAACCGTAGTAACGCAATCCGGGGCGGTGCCCGCCGCTTACGCGAAGAACAAGCCGGAGGAATTCTCCTACATCCACTTTGTGGCTCACGGCACGGCAAGCCGGTTGGATCCGCTGGATTCGGCCGTGGTACTTTCGCCGACGCCCGACAATCCCGAACAACTTCAAACTCTATGCCCGCGACATCATGCGTGATCCTCTGCACGCCAGATTGGTCACCATCTCCTGCCTGTTATGGTTCAGGCCTTCGCGCCTACGCTGGCGAAGGGTTGGTCGGTTTGTCCTGGGCCTTCCTCCGTGCTGGAGCCCACAATGTAATTGGTGCACTGTGGGAGGTCAATGACGCATCCACCCCGCTTCTGATGGACAAACTTTACGCTGAGCTCGATGCCGGCAACAGTCCTGACGCCGCGTTGCGGGCGGCAAAATTGTCCCTTATCCATTCCCCCGCTGTATACCGAAAGCCGCTCTACTGGGCAGGATTCCAACTCTATACGCGTTCTTGACCGATATGGCTGGATGGACTCCAATCGAAAACCGGAGAAAGACGGATTTTCCTTATGCTCGCTGGTAGATGGCGTGGGCGCGACCTCCGTTTGAGGTGGCACGATTTCGCCATCTTAGCCATACCTTTCCTGGTAGTGATGACCTTGGCCGGATGCCGCTCCCCGGCGCAACCGTTGATCCGAAACCCATCTATCAAAGTATCCACAGCGATTTCCTCCACGGTAATCTGGCTGTCGCGCAGCAAAATGCAGAGAAGGCTGTTGAGGCGTTTTCTGCCGGCGACGCGGATTGGGCTATCCGATTCAGACTCCTCGATGCCGAGATCCTCTCTCATCAGGGGCGTCGGCCGGAAGCGCTCGCTCTGCTCAACGACCCCGGGGTGACCTATCCCGCCTCGGGCGATCTTGCCATCAAGAGAGCTTTGCTTTGCGGGTTGGCATACGCCAAGCTTGGCCAGTGATGAGCAGTCGGATGCGGAGCTGCGGAAAGCGCAGTATCTTTCTGACGCAAGCAATTCCGAGCTGAACGGCGAAGTCCTGCAGACAGAAGCAATCATCCAAATTCGCCGAAATCACTTTCCCGAGGCCGCGGACCTCGCCAGAAGAAGTCTGCAGGTTGCTCAGGAACAGAGGGACTCATATCTTGAGGCAAGCGATCTCTTGAATCTTGGCCTGGTAGATCTCCAAATGAAGCACTACGACGAGGCTCTGATCTTTTTCAATGCAGCCGCTCATCTTGCCCGGCCGATTCAGGCGCGGGCGCATCATTGAAGCGGCCTCGGGAAATCTTGGACTCGCCTATTTTCACCTCGGAGATTTTGAAAAAGCCCTTTCCAATTTTCAGCAGGCGGAAAACGAAGCGAAGAAAATGGGAACCGCGAGCCTGCAGGTTGACTGGTTGATGGATGCCTGTCACTCCCATTACATGCTCGGCAAACTGCAGGAAGCGAAGGCATGTTTCGACCAGATCGCTTAAGATTGCGACAGGTATTGACGCACCTGCGGAAGTTGCGGATATCCAGACCGGCCTCGCATTTTTGCTCTATCGACAAGGGCAGTTGGATTCGGCAAAGGCGCATAACGAGGAAGCAATCCAGGCATCACGCCGGGCAGGGGACAAGTCTCAAGAACTTGAGACGCATTATCTGCAAGCACTTCTGGCTACTCGTGAAGAAAATGAACGAAGCCCCGAACGATTGTTGTTGCAGGTGGGCCATGACTCCGCAGCAGATCCAGCGCTGCAGGGGGAAATCGAAGGCGCGATCGCAGACTTTTATGCGGGCAAAAACAAGCCAACGAAAGCGGATCTCTGGTATCGCAAGTCCATCCGCAGCTTCGAGCAGCAGCGCGCGGCCGATTGACGACGAGGAACTCAGGTTGCCTTTTTTTGCCAACGGCGATGCTCTCTATCGGCGATACGCCGACTTTCTCATCGCATCTCGCAAGCCCGAGTACGCCTTACAGCTTCTCGATATCGGCCGGGCGAGAACACTCGCAGAAGGTCTGGGGCTCGATAAGGAAAAGCCCAATATACGGCCAGAGCAGCCGGGCGACGTGCAGGCGGTCGCGCGCAAGCTAGATAGCACCATCCTCTTCTATTCGCTGGGACCGAAAAAATTCCTGGTTGTGGGCCATTACGCCGCATCACACCCGCATTTTCCCGCTCCCCGCTCAGTCGGCCATAGAAACTCAGGTGCGCAGCTATCAGAACGCAATCCTGAAATCGACCGACCCCCTGCGTGAGCAAAATCAGGCCGCGAAGAACCTCTACGAGACTCTCGTCATGCCTGCCGCGGCGATGATTCCCAAAGGTTCCAAAGTCCTCATCATTCCTGATGGCGTTCTCAACGGACTTAATTTCGAGACCCTGTTAGCTCCAGGACCCGGCAGCCCGCACTATTGGATCGAAGACGTAACTATCCGTAACGCAAATTCAATTCGCATGCTCTCCGCCGTCAAGCCGGACGCTTCTCCGGCCAATGCAAAGAAACTGCTGTTGATCGGCAATCCCATCATTACCGGAACTGGTTACGACAACCTGGTGAACGCTTTTGCAGAAATCCGCGGCATCGAAAAGCATTTTCCCAAGGACAGCCAAACCGTAATCACGCAGTCCGGTGCGGTCCCCGCTTCTTATCTGGATAACAAGCCGGAAGAGTTCTCCTACATCCACTTTGTGGCTCACGGCACCGCCAGCCGGTTGGACCCGCTGGATTCTGCAGTCATCCTTTCCCCAACACCCGATAATCCCGGCAACTTCAAACTCTATGCCCGCGACATCATGCGTGATCCATTGCATGCCCGGCTGGTCACCATCTCCTCCTGCTACGGATCGGGTCTTCGCGCCTACGCCGGCGAGGGTCTGGTCGGTTTATCCTGGGCGTTCCTCCGCGCCGGAGCGCACAACGTAATCGGCGCCCTGTGGGAAGTGAACGATGCTTCCACGCCGCTCCTGATGGACCGTCTTTACGCCGGGCTGGAAAACGGTAGCACTCCTGACGATGCACTTCGTGCGGCGAAGTTGTCTCTCATCCATTCCCCGGCTGTCTACCGCAAGCCCCTCTACTGGGGTGGATTTCAGCTTTACACAGGTTCCTGAAACCAATCGCACCCGCCAAACGTCAAACTATTCGAAAACCCAAAAAAATCAATACGAGTTGATACGAAAATGACTCTTGCGTCACTACCACTGTGATGAGAACGGTCCGCAATGGATAGGAGAAAACTCGTGGCAACTCTGGCAAAGTCAAAACCTGAGAACTCCGTTGACCAGGTTCAGCGTTTCGAGCGTAAACTCCGCGAAGTCAAACAGGCAATAGCCGGTCTTCCTGGCAATGAGTACCACGCCGAGATTCATGAATCTTGTTCGCCGCGCTGGTTGGACCACCACTGCCGAAGGCATCTTCTTCGATGCCCTGACCGACTCCATTCTGGCGCAGACCCGCGATCTGCAGCAGCTTCACCAACGCCTGAAGGCTGCGTTCGAGGCGGTTCAGAAGCAGTAGCGGGGCAGTATAGTATGGCGGGATGGGTGATCCGCCAGAACCAGCCACCGGCAAGGGCCTTCGCAAAGGGCTCACCAGCTACGGTGACGCGGGCTTCTCGCTCTTCCTGCGCAAAGCCTTCATCAAAGCTGCCGGTTATTCCGATGACGCGCTCGATCGGCCCATCATCGGTGTGACCAACACTTTCAGTGACTACAATCCCTGCCACGGCAATGTGCCCGACCTGATCGAAAGCGTTAAGCGCGGCGTCCTGCTCGCAGGCGGATTGCCCATGGTGTTTCCCACCATCTCTATCGGCGAAAGTTTCGCCCATCCCACCTCCATGTTCCTGCGCAACCTCATGGCCATGGACACCGAGGAAATGATTCGCGCTCAGCCCATGGATGCGGTGGTCCTGATCGGCGGATGCGACAAGACCCTCCCCGCGCAGGTGATGGCTGCGGCCAGCGTAAACCTGCCGGCCGTCGTCGTTCCCACTGGTCCCATGGTGGTGGGCCATCATAAGGGAGAAGTTCTCGGCGCCTGCACCGATTGCCGCCGATTCTGGGGGCAATACCGTGCCGGCGTCATCGACGTCGCCGAGACCGAACTGATCAGCGGCCGCCTCGCGCCTTCCGTCGGCACCTGCATGGTGATGGGGACTGCCAGCACCATGGCCTGCATCGTCGAAGCCATGGGCCTGGCCCTGCCCATGAGCGCCACCGCGCCCGCCACCCTTGCCGATCGCCGCCGCATTGCCGAGGCCAGCGGCAAGCGCGCCGCCGCGATGGCGATTGCCGGCGCGCCCAGGCCGAGTGAGTTAATCACCGAGGCCTCCGTGCGCAACGCCATGATTGTGCTGCAGGCCATCGGCGGCTCGACCAACGGCTTGATTCATCTGATCGCCATAGCCGGCCGCGCCGGTGTGAAGTTCGACCTCGAAACCTTCGACAAACTGGGGCGGCAAGTTCCGGTGCTGCTCAACCTCAAGCCATCAGGCACCCACTACATGGAACACTTTCACCATGCCGGCGGCCTGCCCGCTCTCATGCGCGAACTCACGTCCATGCTCGATCTAAACGCGCCCAGCGTATCCGGCTGCACCATCGGCGATGCGATCGCGAAAGCAGAAAAGGTGCCCGCGCAGGATGTGATCCGAACCCTCGCCGCGCCGCTCACCAAAGAGGGAGCCATGGCCGTCCTCCACGGCAATCTCGCCCCCGGGAGCGCAGTCATCAAGCAATCCGCAGCTTCTCCGAACCTGATGCGCCACACTGGCCGCGCCGTCGTATTTGACGGAGTAGAAGACATGACCCGGCGCATCGACCTGCCGGATCTCGATGTAAACCCGGAAGACATTCTGGTCTTGCGCAACGCGGGCCCCAAGGGCGCGCCGGGCATGCCGGAAGCGGGCTATCTGCCCATCCCCATGAAGTTGGCTCGCCAGGGCGTGAAAGATATGGTCCGCATTTCCGATGCGCGCATGAGCGGCACCGCCTTCGGCACCATCGTGTTGCACATCACGCCGGAGTCCGCTGTAGGTGGTCCCCTGGCCGTCGTCCAGACCGGCGACCGCATCACTCTCGACGTGGAAGCCCGGCGCATCGAACTTCTCATCGACCAAGCCGAACTCCAAACCCGTCTCGCCGCCTGGAAGCAACTGCCGCCTCAACACAAGCCCGCTACCCGAGGCTACGCCAGGCTATTTGAGGACTCCGTACTGCAAGCCGACCAAGGCTGCGACTTCGATTTCCTCCTGCGATCGAGCGAACCTGGTGACAGGAAATAGGACGAGTGCCCCTGTTCGCCTGGGCGTACATGGGCGTAAAACGATGGGGTGAAGCCCAATGATCCCGTTTCATTCACGGCAAGCAGGTCCCAACCTTGCACATCCCACATCGAACCACTGCGCGCCGCTTTGGTACACATCGCGTCTTACGTCACCATGCCTCAACGAAGCCCATCGTTCCTGATAAGCCTCGCGCCGAATAGCTAGTCAGAGGGCCTCCGGATAAATGTCTGTCCCCGCCGAAAAACCATCTGCCTATATCCCCACCTTGGATGGCTGGCGTGCCCTTTCCATCGCCCTGGTGATTATGCATCATTCACAGATACAATCTGCGATTCCGTTTCTAGGGCCACTCCTTCAATCCCTCGCTCGCTTTGGCGAAGTAGGCGTGGAGCTCTTCTTTGCCATCAGCGGGCTCCTCATCTCTCCAGACTGCTGGATGAGGAATCAAAAGCCGGACACATCAACGTAAACGCCTTCTACCTCCGGCGCTTCTTTCGTATTCTTCCCGCGGCTATTTTTTATCTCCTGGTGATCGCGATCCTGGGCGCACTGCATATCATTCCAGTTTTCCCGATCGGATTGGTTCGCGTCCCTCTTTTTCTTCCGCAACTACGCCATGCTGTTTGCATACCTGAACCATAGTCCACTGCCGCTGCACTGGTACACCGGTCACTTTTGGTCGTTGTCCATGGAAGAACATTTCTACCTCGTACTCCCCGCGGTGCTCGTGGCCTTCAAGCGGACGCGGCGGTGGGTGCTCGCGGGCTTGGCCGTTTCTGTTGCAGTCTGGCGAATGGTCCTGACCCATGTCATCCACCACGACTATCAATTCGGTTTCCGCACTGACACCCATGTCGACGCACTTCTCATTCCGGCGATGTTCGCCTTAGCCTTGTATCCCATGACGCGTAGCCAAGCCGCCAGGAAATATATACCCGCTTGGTCCTTTCCCATGTTTGCCGCAATGGAGCTCTTTCTGCTCAACGTCAAAGTTCCATGTTTCTTCACCCTGCAAGCCATAGTGCTTCCACTACTCATTCTCTCCACCGCGCTTCACCCCAACACCGTGCAAGGAAGAATCCTCGAAACCAAGCCGTTCCGCTGGATTGGCGTGGATCTCATACAGTCTGTATCTATGGCAGCAACTTTTCTTTGGCGTCAATTTCGCCGGCAGCCCGCCTGGACTCGCCTTGCTGCGCAAACCGCCCTATCAACCTTCTCGCACTCCTGCTCTGCGCTACCCTCAGCCACTACGTGATTGAGAAACCCTTCATCCGCCTGGGTCATAAGCTCGCCTCAACCAGGTTTCCGCGCCACCGCGCACGCAAACGTGTGCATACCCGTCCAATCTCGGTTAATCGCCCCGTCCCCGAATAACCCATCGCGCGCTGCGATACGTGCCAGACCTGGACAATCAGAGGGAAATACCCGCCAGCGTGGGTGATCCGGGTCAGATGCTTACCACCAAAGGGCCCAACAAGGCCCCTTTGTAGTATTTCAGCCAGGCTCAGCCAGATGCATCATGATGGTGTGAAAGAGACAAATCCAGACTTCGACGCGCTACTTGTATTCCTGGCCAACTGGGAAGCTATAGAACGTTCAGCTCTGGGCAGGATCTTAACCGCAGGCCAACTGGCGGACGTGCAGGAACTGGAGCGCCTCTACGCGCTGCCATCGGAACCAACGGAACATCTGTCAGAATAATCCGCGTTCCGCCGCAACTCACGGCGTGTTCAGCTGCCGAGGTTCCGCAACCGGCCCCACCTGCATTACCGTCATCATGCGTCGCCATTCTAACAACGTATTCGGTCGCGACAGGATCTTCGGAAACTCACGAAGGCCGTCCGAGCTAGCCCGGCACGGTAGTCCTGCGTACACTTGGACGCAGGTCGAAACCGAAGGTCAAGATGCAGCGCTCACGATTCTTTTCGCTCCTGTTCGTGGTGGGCGTTATGTTGCGTGTCTCCGCGGCCCTGGCTGCACAAGACCCTGATCAGGCCTGTGCCCGCTGCCATCAGAAAATCTTCGACAGCTACAAGAAAACCCCCATGGCGCAAGCCAGTGGCTTCGCCGTCGATGGCCTCCTGCCCGGTGAGTTCACCCACGCTGCCTCGGGTGTTCGCTATCGGCTCTTCTTACGGGATAGCCGAGCCTGGCTTAGCTATGAGCGGCCCAACGCATCGCCCCAACGAGCTCTCAAAGGAGAGCAGGAGCTCAGCTATTTCATTGGCTCTGGCCAGCGCGGCCGCACCTACTTGTTTCAAAAAAGCGGCTATTGGTTCGAGAGCCCGGTGAACTGGTATAGCAAGCAACGCGTATGGGATATGAACCCAAAATCAATCGACGCGCGTGAAATGCCATTCACCCTTAAGGTGGACGGTGGTTGTCTCCACTGTCACTCTACCGGTGTGCAACCGGCGCTCGGCGCCAATAATCACCTAGGACCTCAGCCCTTTCTATATGGCGGCATCACCTGTCAGTCCTGTCACGGAGATCCGGCAGCCCACCTTGCCGGGGGCGGGGCCGCCCCTATCCTCAATCCGGGTAAGCTATCGCCCAGCAAGCGAGACTCTGTCTGCCTGCAATGTCACCTTGAAGGCGAAACTGTCGTGAATGCCCCGGGACGCTCCCTCGCTGCTTTCTTCCCCGGCGAGAATCTTTCCGATTATGTCACTCACTTCGTTCACTCCGGAGAGTTGGGCCCGAACGGCAGAGCGACCAGCCAATGGGAAGCGCTTTTGCAAAGTGAGTGCAAGAGAAAGAGCGGAGATCGTCTTACCTGCACCACCTGCCACGACCCGCACAGTTCGCCTCCTGTCGAACAGCGACGCGTTTATTTTCGAAACCGATGCCTCACCTGTCACGGAGAACCGGCCTTCGTCACCAAACACCATCCCGACCAGCCGGACTGTGTCAGCTGTCACATGCCCCGCGAAAAATCCGCAGACGTGGCTCACGAACAAGTGACCGACCATCGTATCCAGCGCCGTCCAGCGCCATCTTCCCCGCAAACCCAGGACACAACAGACCTGACTCTCGTGGGCGGCGGAACACCAAGCGACCGGGACCTCGGCCTGGCTTATTTCCAGATGGCCAACCTCGGCGATCAGGAAGCAGGGCATCGCGCGATGGCGTTGCTACAACAGGCGGAGCGTCACCAAGCAGACCAACCGGATCCGGACCTGCACAGGGCCCTCGCATTCTTGGCCCACCTTTCGGGTGACCGGGCCATGGCCACGCGCGAATACAAGGCAACCCTCCGCGTAAACCCGGCTGATTCCCTAGCCGCGGGAGACCTTGCAATCCTGGAGGCGCGAGCCGGCAACGCCAAGGCCGCGATCACCTTGCTCGAGGGCATCAGCAAGAACGATCCCGGAGAGACCACCGCCGGCATCGACTTGGCCATGATCGACTGCACCCTCGGTGACCCGCAATCCGCCGCCGCAGCACTGCAACACGTACTGGACTTCTCCCCCGACGACGCCAAAGCCCGCCAGGCCCTGGCCACCATAGAGACCAAACCCGAAACCTGCAAAGCCGCCAAATAAGCCATACCAGTAAAAATGGATAGGAATGAAGCGCAGACGCCAACGTGAAGCGGCCTTGAAGGGAACACGACGGGTGCCCGAGGTTCGCATAACCTGCCCCGTCAATTGCTTGTCACTGAGCGCCTTCCCGATCCTTCCTTGAGAGAAATCATTTGATCCGCCGCGGCCCCCGGAAAAACCTCCGTCCTTACCGTTAGGCCACCGCACTTCAATCGATCCAACACTCGTCGCATGGCCCAGCCCAAAGTGCAACCGCATATCGTTATTGGAACTGTAACTGGAACCGCTACGTACCTCATCGACCCACACCCGCCCACTCCCCGAACCATGCACCACAACCCGAGCGCCGATGCCGTCGCGATTAGAAACCACGCCCATCAAACGGATCCCCAACCAATGGTTATCATTCTTCGCCAGGTTGACCAACAACAGCGGATAGTCACTCACATCGTTGACCACCGCCTCCAGCCGCCCATCATTCCAAAGGTCGCCCACGGCCAGACCCCTGCTCGACTGCGGTTCAGTAATCCCCGGGCCCGACTCCTTGGAAATATCCTTGAACTTCCCATCCCCCTGGTTCCAATAAAGCACTCGCGGTTCACGGTATGCGGAGCCCATATTGCCGCTGTCCACCTCGGGATAAACGTGACCGTTGACCATTAACAAATCGGGCCAACCGTCATTATCCACATCCAGAAACATGCATCCCCACCCCAGGTACTGCGTGTTGACCCCAATACCGGAGGCAAAGGTCATATCGCCGAAAGAGTGGTCGCCATTATGGTGGTAGAGGGTAGCGGTATCGTCGGAGAAATTGGTTTTAACAATATCCAGGTGGCCATCCCCGTCATAGTCTCCGATCGAGGATCCCATGCCGGCCTGTTCACGTCCATCGTCATTAAAGGCCACGCCGGTATCCGCTGCCGTATCCATAAAAGTGCCATCGTGGTTGTTACGATAAAGAATGGCAGGCGTCGAATCGCAAGCCACGAAGATGTCAGGCCAACCGTCCTCGTCATAGTCAATGGTTGAGACGCTAAAGCAATAGTGGCCCTGGGTCTTTTCGAAGCCGCTTGCCTTGCTCACGTCGGCAAACTTGCCATTGCCGAGATTGTGGTACAGAAGGTTAGGGGAACTCGCCAATCCTCTGGGGCCGCACATGACCGGAACCCCCTTCCACGTGCAGCTGGGGGAGGAGCCGGGAGCGGGCGTGGTGGCCAGATCGAAGCTGACGTAGTTGGCCACAGCCAGGTCCAGCTTGCCATCGCGGTCGTAATCCACAAACGCGCATCCCGTTCCCCACAGCGTCGCCGGTGCCCGCAACGCCCGCCGTAGCACCTACTTCCTTAAAGGTGCCATTGCCCTGGTTGTGATAAAGACGATTCTTGCCATAGGCGGTAACAAACAAGTCATCGTAACCGTCATTGTCATAATCGCCCACGCACGCGCCCTGGCCCCAGGCCGTGTCCGTAAGTCCGGCATGCGCCGTCACATCGGTAAAAGTGCCATTGTGGTTGTTATGAAACAGATGACTGGTGGGTTGCTCGCCTTGCGGCTTTCTTCCCCGGAAGCAGATTTGCCATTCACCAGGAAAATATCAGGCCAACCATCGTTGTCATAGTCGAAGATGGCGACGCCGCTCCCGTAGCTTCGACGATATAGTGCTTCGATTCCACGCCGCCATTGGCGTTAAGCACACGGATGCCCGGCCTTCCCGGCAAAATCCTCAAACCACGCCGGGCCACCATGTTGCGAAGAAGGCGGATAAACCTGCGTCCCTCCCGAGACCATGCGCCGCGCCAACCAGCAGCAAAACAAGCAAAGCCCCGGCAACCCCCGCCATCGTTTCGCACTTGCTTCTCCGCATGCCATCCCTTCGCCCTCATTCTAGAACTCCCACCTCCGAAATCTCCACCCTTCGAATTGCACCTACGGGCCACCGAAGCTCCCAGATCCGCCTACCCCTTTCCATAGCAGTTCTGTAAACTGTCCGCGGTAGCTCTATGCTGAACCTGCGCGCCCTGTCCCTCCTGGTCCTCGTACTACCCGTCATCTCCGCGCACCCGCAGGCGGCCAATCCGCCTAGCCCTCCCGCGATCGCAGAAGCGCAAAAACTCCTGGACGCAGGCCATCTCGAAGAAGCATTAAAAGCCCTGGATACGTTAGCCCAACAGCAGCCGGAGCCCGCGGGCGTCGAACGGCTCCGCGGTATGGCTTTCTACGAGCAGGGAAAAATCCAGCTCGCGACCGCAGCCTTCGAGCGTGCCATCGCCCAGGACCCAACCGACCGCGAAGCAATGCAAATGCAGGGGGTCGTGCTCTTCCGCTCCGGTAAACCAGCCGATGCCATTCCATTGCTCGAGAAAGCTCACCTTTCCATCCCCCGCTACCAACATCGACACCAACTACGTTCTGGGCTTGTGCTATCTCGATACCCGCCGCTACGACGACGCGCGTAAAGCCTTCGCTACCCAATACAATTTCCCACCCGATTCCCCTTCCGCCTATCTCCTCGCCGCACGCATGATGCTGCGTCGCGACTATCTGCCGGTGGCGGACACCTTCGCCCAAAAAGCCATCGCGCTCAACCCCAACCTTCCCATGGCCCATCTGCTCATTGGACAGATCCGGCTGTCCCAGTCGAAGATTGGCCGAAGCCAGTCGCGGAGTTTGAAAAAGAAAACCAACTCAATCCGCTATACGGCGAAGTGTACGACCGCTTGGGCGACGCCTATCTACGCCAGGGTGATTATGCCAGGTCGCAGGCGTTTCTCGATCGCGCCGTACTGCTCGAACCCAATTCCTCCGTGCCGTACATCTTGCTGGGGAAGGTACTGTTGAAGCAGCAAGATCCGCTGATGGCAAAAATGTACCTCGATAAAGCGCTGGCGATCGATCCCGGAAACTACACCACCCATACTCTTCTCGGGCAAGCTTATCGTTCACTGGGCCAATCAGACCAGGCTTCGCATGAGTTCCAGGTAGCCGAGCAAATCCAGGCCGATGCTCAGCCCAAACTCGAGACTCCCAAATAAGCTACCGCGAAGTAAGCGCGTCAGTGCTAAACGGAAGACAGCTGGCGTGTGCCCCAACCTCGCGTGAGAAGCATGAAACAAGCCCCAAAGGGATGGCTGAGAATCCCAGGGACTTACTAAATTCCGAAGGTACGGGCTTCAGAGTCTGCGTGAAAATCCGAAGGAAATCGGACGGGTGCCCCAGGTCTCGATTTTGAGACCTGGGATCCTCCTAGTGAAGTCCGGTTCGGCCGCATAATGTAACCCCAGGGCAACCACATGCAAGAAACAAGCGCCCACCTCCACAGGGATCCACCACACCGGTACTCCGCACGTATGTACACTCTGGGGCCGGTGCATATCGTACTCCACCTCGGCCATTGAGGACGGCCTTCGACCCGTACATTAAGTATGCAGAATAGGACTGGCTTTAGCCCCTGAGGGCATCTCACGTGCGGCTTAAGCAGCCCTCAGCGGCCGGAGCCGATTCATGTTGACTGCTATACGTATAGCCTAAAGACCGTACCCTTCCAAAGGGTGACTCAGTAAGGCCGTGAGGTACGCTTTCATCTAGTCACGGTACAACCCATTTTCCCCCACCCTCGCGATCCTTCTACTCACGGGCCAGTCGTAAGGTTATGGAACCAATCAAAGGAAGCAGTGAGCGCCGGAGCCTGGCTGGGCGTGGCATTGTAATTCCAGGCATACGGAGCCAATCCCGTTACCACCAGGCTATCGGTAAACGTTCCCAACTGGTTCCAGTTCACCCCATCGCTGCCCCAGTACGCTGTGTAGTTGTTGCCCACACGTGTAAGGCGAAGATAAGTCGGCACAGGATAAGAGGAGAACGGTGAGATCTGCAATTTAGAAGTCTGCACTCCACCCGTGATGGTGTTCACGTTGAGACTGACCGTACTCCCCGAGCCCACCTCAAAGCGAATGTAATTCTTGGCATCGCCCTCCACCATTAAACCTTGTCCGTAGTATGGATGTGCCGCCAGCAGGGTGGAATCAATCTTAACGGCCACGTCGAAGTTCGCGTTGCTGATCGCCTGGATGACCTGGACCGCATCCAGTGCAGGAACAAACGCATCGTGATTGCTCCCCCCGGTACCGTGAGGACCAGCTTTCCATTGTTCACCGCCACCGAGCCGCCCACCGGCGTGGCTACCCGCCACACCGCGGTGTTCAGGCTGGTGCCGGTGAACTCATCCGATACAACTCCGCTCGTTACCGGTGAATAGGTATAGCTGGCCGATCCCTGGGCGCTCTGCGAAAATCCGCTCGCCGTAGCAATGGCTTTAACAGTAGTCGAAGCACTGATGGGGAACGGAGCCGAGTAGAGCTGAGATCCACTCGTAGGCGTGCTTCCGTCCGTGGTGTAGTAAATCGCAGCCCCCGCGGTCGTATCCGCAATCGACACACTCAACGTCGAAGAGAAGCTCGTTCCGCTGGCGGGAGCAAACGTCGGCGTCGCCGCTACCGGTGTCCCGCTGCTCGCCAGGTTGTGGAACCAATCAAAGGAAGCAGTGAGCGCCGGAGCCTGGCTGGGCGTGGCATTGTAATTCCAGGCATACGGAGCCAATCCCGTCACCACCAGGCTATCGGTAAACGTTCCCAACTGGTTCCAGTTCACCCCATTGCTGCCCCAGTACGCCGTGTAGTTGTTGCCCACACGTGTAAGGCGGAGATAAGTCGGCACAGGATAAGAAGAGAACGGTGAGATCTGCAATTTAGAAGTCTGCACTCCACCCGTGATGGTGTTCACGCTGAGACTGACCGTACTCCCCGAGCCCACCTCAAAGCGAATGTAATTCTTGGCATCGCCCTCCACCATCAAACCTTGTCCGTAGTATGGATGTGCCGCCAGCAGGGTGGAATCAATCTTAACGGCCACGTCGAAGTTCGCGTTGCTGATCGGCTGGATGACCTGGACCGCATCCAGTGCAGGAACAAACGCATCGTGATTGCTCCCCCCTGGTACCGTGAGGACCAGCTTTCCATTGTTCACCGCCACCGAGCCGCCCACCGGCGTGGCTACCCGCCACACCGCCGTGTTCAGGCTGGTGCCAGTGAATTCATCCGATACAGGTCCGCTCGCTACCGGTGAATAGGTATAGCTGGCCGATCCCTGGGCGCTCTGCGAAAATCCGCTCGCCGTTGCAATGGCTTTAACGGTCGTCGAAGCACTGATGGAGAACGGAGCCGAGTACAGCTGAGATCCCGTCGTAGGCGTGCTTCCGTCGGTGGTGTAGTAAATCGCAGCGCCCGCGGTCGTATCTGCAATCGACACACTCAACGTCGAAGAGAAACTCGTTCCGTTGGCAGGGCTGAACGTCGGTGTCGCCGCAGGCGTAGGCGCGCCTTGGATCTGGTACGTGCCCACCACAATCGGACTATCCTGATATCCAGTCGCCGAGGCAAATGCGCGAATCGTGAGCGATGCCCCACTCACCACGATCGGCGCGCTGTAAACACTGGAAGAATGCGTAGGTGTTGATCCGTCTACCGTGTAGTAAATGGTTGCGCCTGTCGTCGCGCTGCTCAGGGAAACGTTCTGTGCCGAGGTATAAGTACCCGGCAACGGGTTGAACACCGGATCGGCTGCCACCTGGGTCGTCCCGGAAGTGAACGTCCACGTCTTGATGTTCTGGATCGCCGTCGATCCACCCGTGCCCCCCGTAAAGCCGACGTAGGCGGTGTTCGCTCCCACCGTCGACGGAATATCGACGGTAAACGTCTGGGTGAACGTATTATTGGTAACCGTATCGGTAAGGTTTAGCGTTAGCGTCGTGCCGTTATACACAAGTTGCGCAGCGATAGTGTCCCCGCTCGACAGCACGATCCCGGAAGACGTAAGGTCGACCGCTGGGATAGTCGGCACCGCTCCATTAGTGAACACTCCTGTCGAATCGGCGCTCTCACCGGAGTTGCTGAAAATGTCGAATTTGACCGCCACACTCTTCGCTATGCCGGCTGGTGTCCCTGTAGCCGGATTCGGCCCATAACCCAGGCCTCCGCCGATGCCGCCAAGCGCCGTCGGCCCGGCATTCTGGATGGTGAAGGTAAATCCATCGGCCACCGCACTGGAAAGCTGGAAGGTGAAGTTTGTGGTGAAAGCCTGGATATTAACCGGCGTAGTCCAGAAGGCGCTGCCGGCCTCGCTTTGGCCGCCATCGGTAATCTGCAGAAAATGACTCGAGCTTACATTTGCCACGCTGTTTAGTTGCAAACCGGTGGCACTGGGAAAACCGCCGGCAAAATTGATGCTGCCGGATCCACCCGTTTGAATCACGTACGCTGCGCTGGAGACCGCACTCTGCGCAAACCCCGGCGCCACCGCCAGTGCTTTGAGCGTGCTGCTGGTGCTCACCGTGATCGCTGAGCCGTAAACGGCAGAGGAAGTGGTCGGCGTAGAGCCGTCAGTGGTGTAGTAGATCGTTGCGCCGGACGTAGCATCGGAGATGGTTACCGACTGTGTCGAACTATACGTCCCCGTCCCCGGTGAGAAGGTAGGCGGTGCTGTTGCTGTCGGCTGGATATTGAAGGTAGCGCTGCCCACGCTGCTGGCGCTAAAGCCGGTTGCCTGTGCAATCGCCTTGATCGTGACTGATCCGCTATCCACCGTAATGGGTGTGCTGTAAACCGGCGACGAGGTGGTAGGAGCCGAGCCGTCGATCGTGTAATAGATCACCGCTCCCGGGGTTCCGTCGCTCAGCGTCACGTTTTGCGCCGTCGTAAACGATCCTCCGGCCGGCGAGAAGGTCGGCGTCTGCGTCACCGATCCGGCCTGCGACGTCAACGTCCACGTAAGAATCTTCTGGCTCGAGCTTAGGCCGCCAGTTCCGCCAGTAAACCCGACATAAGCCGTATTGCTCCCGATGGTGGTTGGAATGTTGATGGGGAAAGTATGCGTGAACGTCTTATTGACCACGGCATCGGTGAGCGTCAGGATCAAATTGACACCGTCATAGGTCATATGCGCGGCAATGGTGTCTCCGCTGCTCAGAGACACACCGGAAGAGGTCATGTCAATCGCAGGAACCGTGGGCACCGCCCCATTCGTGTAGAGCCCCGTTGAGTCAGCGCCCTCGCCCGAATTACTGTAAAAGTCGAACTTGATGGCAATACTCTTCGCGATGCCGGCCGGCGTGCCGGTGGCTGGGTTCGGGCCGTAACCCAGGCCGCCCCCGATCCCGCCAAGCGCAGTCGGACCGACGTTTTGGATGGTGAACGTAAATCCGTCAGCCTGGGCCAGCGACAGCTGAAAGGTGAAATCGGTAGTAAAGTTCTGGATGTTGATTGGGGTATTGTAGAAAGCGCTTCCTGCCTGGCTCTGCTGGCCCGTCGTCAACTGCAGGCGAGTGTCGTTCACGTTGGTTGCGCTCCCGTTCAACGTCAGCCCCGCGACACTCGAGAAACCGTTGCCGTAGTTAATTTCTGTCCCGTTCGGCTGAATGGTGTACGAGGCTGTAGCCACATTACTGTTGGTCAGCCCGCTGAAAGTGGCCATCGCTTTGATCACAGCACTGCTGCTGATCGTGATAGGTCCGGCATATTGTGTCGAGCTGGTGGTCGGGGTCGATCCGTCGGTGGTGTAATAGACAACCGCTCCTGACGCGCTATCGGAAATCGTAACCGTCTGGGCAGTGGTGTAGGTCCCTGCCGCCGGCGAAAATTGCGGTGTCGGTGTTTGCGTATTGAAGGTATAAACTGCGCTCGCCACCGGGCTCTGGAGATATCCGGTCGCGCTGGCAATCGCCTGCACCGTGCTGTTTACAGAAAGTTGGATCGCCCCTTTGTATACCGTCGATCCAGTGGTTGGGGTCGATCCATCCGTGGTGTAGTAGATGGTCGAGCCGCTAAGTGTATCTGTGAGAGTGATTTGTTGCGCCGTGCTATAGGTACCGCCTGGGGGGGATATGACCGGTGCCGGAGCCTGTTGGACTCCATTTAAAAGTCCGTACACGTCGACCTGGCCGCCGGCGCCCACATAGACTTTTCCGTTGGTGACCATGGGAACGGTGAACTTGACCGCCGGCCCCGCATTATCACGGGTCGGGTTTTGATTACTGCCGTAAAGCTCCTGGCCAACGTTGGTCGCGTTAAACGCATACAGTATCGAATCTCCATTCGATGTGAACAGATCGCTCTCCAACGTCCAGACAATACCATTCTGCGTACCATTCGACGAGACTACCGGGGTGGATCCCGGAAACCCGGAGGTCACCGAAGATTGGCTCGTGGCCCTGTTGGGCAGAGCCCCATTCGTCAGCGGAAAAACCTTGAGGGCATCGTTCTCCGCCCACAAATAGACGTTCCCATTCCAGTACGCCGGCGTGCTCCACAGGCCGTTGTCTGATACCAGGGCGTTGGTAATATCCTGCAGGATATTCGTGTTCCGCCCCGCGCTGGGACCGGCATAGCCGCCCAGACCATCCCGGTTCATAACCAGAATGCGGCCTTCCTTGCCCACCTGGACAAGTTCATGGGCATGGGCGCCCGGCTGATCAGGAAGAATGAGAACTCCGCCAGAACCCTGGTCGAGATCCGAGCCCGTCAACGAAGATTGGTTGTACGCCGTAAATGCGTCACTGATCGCGAACCCGCCATTGGACAGGTCGTAGCGCAGGACGCTCTCACCATAGTCCACGTTGTTCGTGAGCGGGGGATAGGACGTAAAATCCCCATTGCCGGTAGACAGGAAAGCCCTGCCATTGGCGCTGACGGTATCGATGGGCAATCCCGCGCCCGCCCCCCAGATCGCATCTCCGTACCCGTTTGGGGAGGTGCACATCGCACCTGTCTGAGCCAGTGTCGTTTCGTCGTAAACCAACACCCAGCCATGCCACGGGCCGTTGTCGCCATGAGCACCAAAAGCAATGTAGATATGGCCGTTGAACAGTCCAAGTGCCGGCCGATTGAGTTGCCACAACGTACTCAGGCTGAGGGTACCCCCGGAACTTCCTGAGCCTGTGCCCGGTACCGAAGCTGAGATCGATTCCGGGCTGCCGGAGCGCTCGCTTCCATCCAGAATGCTAAGCGCGTGCAGTCTTTGCACGTAGTTGCCGTTCTCTTTGCTTTTGGCGACGACAAAGATGGTTCCCGTGCTGAGATCAATGACCGGGGTGGAGCTGATGCCGATTTCCGGATGACAGGTCTCGTGTATTGACATCCGCGGACGGCACAGTGGTCGCGCCCGCGGCGGCTCCATGAGCTGTGCTGATCATGCTCGCCTGCCAGAGCGGCCCACTATTGGCTCCGCCATTGTTGTCGGCGTCAAATGCATAGACAGAGTCGTGTTCTGTAGCAATAAAGATTACGTTATGCGTCGTCTGGTTCGGCAAGGTGAGATTGCCGACATAGAGCGGCTGCGCGTAAACCATGTCCATCCACCGTGTGGCTAAACAGCTTGCCAAACGTATTGGTGTTGACATTCGTCGGAGTAAGAATAGTCTCGTGTGTATTTTGGCCTTGATGAGTATTGTCATAGCGCCAGGTCCACACATTGGGGGCTTGCCCATAGACGGATCCCGCCGCGCCGGAAAACAAAAGGCACAACAGCAGGAGCTTGATTATTCGTTCAGTAAAAGCCGATCCGAGGCGGACGAGAGAAAAGAAGCGAGCGAATAACGATGGCCGAAAAATAGGACCCTCCTACCCAGGTGGGCTGTCGGGTCGCAAACTCCGGCGATATCATCGCCTTGCAAGTGCCGCTCCACCATCGAACAGTTTTTTTTGACTGAAGCTCGTGACTGCTTCTGTCACGAAACCGTACAGTCCAGGGGATAGGGGGGATAGTACAGGGGAAGTAACCGGCAGAAGCTACTGAATCGCTAGTCGACTATACAACATTTGCGTCATTACCAAAGATATTAATTGAGGTATTCCTTAAAGTGGCCATAATTTCATGGGGCTTGACAAAGCTGCATTATGAGGCGACAGAAGCATGAACCGTAGAAGCATCTTGTTGTGCGATCGTGACCGGAATTTTCGCCTTGGCAGGTGGTTTAGCCACCATCGTTGTGGCGGAGAGCGCGCCCGCGAGCTCCGGGATGGTCTGGGAAAGGCATGGAGATTGGCATCTCAATGGCAGCTCCGATACGCTCCGCCTGGGGGAGGCGGTCCCACCCGGCGGTTTGATCACCGCGGGTGCGGAAGGTTCAACCCACTCGATGATCATCCTGCTGCCTGACGGGCAGCGCATGCTCTGCGAGTGCTTCGAAGCAAAAGTCTGCTCCCAGGGTTTCCGCGTGCCGGCCATCACCCCGTCGCCCAAACCCATGGTTTGGGATATGTTTGTGGCCGTCAGGAATGTCCTGTTGCTGCGTCCAAAGGCGGCGGAGACGGCCTTCCCTATTCCGGTGGGCCGGGCGGAGACGGCTGGTCATTTCGAAATGGTCGCCCCTGTCACTCCCCAGGGCGCGATCTCCATCTCTCCCGCGCTTCGCGTCTTGCCTCCAGGCCAATATTCCCTCAGCGTGATGAAGGAAGGACAACAACCCGCGGCATCGGCCACTCCAGCCGTCCAGTCCCTGGACTGGAATTCGGCCCGCCCCCTGGCTCAAGTGCGAGTAGGGGGAATAGGCCTCTACCATATCCGAGTATCGGATCAGGCATATATACCGCGCATTGAGATCGAGGTGCTGGCGACCTCTCCAGCATCCTATCCGGCCGAAGCCGCCGGACTGAAACAAACCCGTGAGACCATTCTGAACTGGAGCCACATCCAGGAAAGCTGGCCTCTTCACCCCTTCTTACGCGTCTATCTGGAATCGCGCGCGAACGCGCTCTTCCGTTGATCGTATTAGCCACCGAGGCTAGCACGAAAGGTCATGACCTTCTGATTGTTTCGCGAAATTCCAGCAACACTAAGTTGCCATAAGCAGCATCAAATGTTCAGGGCTAACTCTAAAAGGGGTGGCTCAACCCATCTTAGTGCGCATAGTGCGCACATTTTTGCCAGAACTCATACCGATCTAATGCCGCCCCAGGTACTCCGCGAGCTTGGCATCCAGGGGTCTTGCCCTGCTGGCCTCGGCAGCCTCATCGATACGCAAAAAAGCCTCCTGCATATAACGCACCACCAACCAACGCAATGGCTCTATCTCCCACTTGGGAGAGCATCTCTGGGCCAGCGGAAGCCCTTCGAGTCCGCTCCTCCGATCCATGATCAGACCTGCCAGCAACCGCCCCGCCAGGTTGCTCGTCGAGACGCCCTGCCCCGTGTACCCCATCATCGAACCGGTCCGCGAAGCCGCGTCGTACCGCACTGCCGGCATCCAATCCCGCGGCATCCCCACCGGTCCACCCCAGGCATGGGTAAACCGAATGCCCTCGAGCGCAGGAAACCACTCCAGCACCGAGCGCTGGATCATCCCCACTGTGGCCTCGTGAGTATCCTGCTCATCACTGATCTTCGACCCAAAGGCATACGGCGCTCCGCGGCTGCCAAAGAGAACGCGGCCATCCGCCGTCTTGGTGAGATAGACGACTGTGTTGCGGGCGGAGGAAACGCTCTCTCCTCCCTGCCACCCGATCTGCGACCACTGCCCAGCCGTCAATGGCTCGGTCAGCGAGATCAGCGAATAGACCGGTAGCAAAGCCCGATGCAAGCCGGGCAACCGTGTCACATACGCCTCTCCCGCAATCACCACCGCCCGCTTCGCGCGCAGCTCTCCGCCGGGCGTGATCACGCTGCCAGGCCCAAATCCGGTCGCTGGCGTCTGCTCATAAATGACACCGCCTCGCGCTTCCACAGCGCGCGCAAGGCCACGCACCAGCCGGGCCGGATGCAGGCTCGCGCCGTCACGCGTATACAGCGCACCGTGCACACCACTCACGCGGATGCGTTCCGCGGTTTCTTCGCCGCTGAGCAGCCGGTAACGATCGCCCAGCCCCAATCGCTCGTACGCTTGATAGCTCGATCGAATGCCCGGGAGCTGATGCTGTCCGCGTGCCAGTGTCAGCACGCCGCCTTTGTGGAACCGCGCATCGATGTTCTCTTCGGCACACACCCGGCCCACTTCATCCACAGCAGCGCGCATCGCCAGCAGCAGGTTACGTGCAGCCTCAGCACCGAAGCGCTTTTCTAGACATGTGGCAGTTACAGAAAAATTCGGAGAACACCAGCCACCATTACGCCCCGAGGCGCCGAAGCCGGTAATCTCCTTCTCCACCACGGCCACCCGGAGCGAAGGCTCATGAAGCAGCAGATAATACGCAGTCCACAATCCGGAGTAGCCGGCGCCAAGGATAGCCACATCCACATCCCTGGACGCAGCCAGCGCCGGACGCGGCGTGAGCGCCTCGCCTGCATCCTCAAGCCAGAAGCTATAACTCCGATAATCTCGCATCACGAGATCGCATCACCCGGCCAATAGAAAACCAGCCAGCAGCGCACAAGCAATACCGAGTCCCTCTCGCGTGGAAATCTTCTCCTGCAGGAAGAGGATGCTCAGCACGATCGTGATCACCGGGTAGAGGGACGACATGGCAATCACTGTCGAAACCTTCCCCTTTTCGATCGCCGCAAAGAAGGCGAGGAAGCCGGCGAAATTGACAAAGCCCGCCGCAGCCGACCAGCCAAATCCTTGTGGAGACCACGTGATGTGGAAGCGCTCCATGGCCAGCACCACAAGTCCAAAGGCCATGACCCCGGCCGCTTGAAAAATCAGCGTCTGCCGGGGTCGGGTATAGCCTGAGGCCAGCTTGCTGAAGAATCCCCATACCCCCCACGCCAGCAGGGTCAGGCATGCATAAACGATCCAGGCTCTCATCAATGATGGCTCAGTGCCCAGACATAGGCGGAGAGTGCCTGCACCTGGTCAGGAGTCAGTTGAGCGCCCCCCATGGGCGGCATGGGACTGCGATACTCCTTCGGTTGCATTACGCCTTCGGTGATGGTCTTGGCGATGCCGCCATAGCTGCCATCGCTCCACAACCATTTGGCATCGGTTAAATCGGGGCCAAGCGGAGTTCCCTTTGCGCTGGCGCCATGGCAGCCTGCGCACGACGCTCCGCCCACTTCACCGTGGTAGATACGATCACCCAAGGCCACCATCTCTGCGGTTGCTCCCGGCGGTGGAGTAAGGCCGGCATCAGGATGCGTGCCCTCCGGCGGTTTGGCCTCGGCCTTGACGATCTCGCCGGCGCCTGCCGATGGACCGGGGCACGGTGTGGACTTGGCGCCCCCACCCGCAGCCCCACCCAAGTAAGAGACGCGATAAATCCGCCCCGTAATGTCGTCCGAAATGTAGAGCGATCCATCCGGTCCAACCGCAAGCCCGCTGGGACGATGCTGTGCCTTCTCGGGTGTCTTGACAGGTCCCGCGAAACCGTCGGCAAATATTTCGCATGGACCAGACGCACGGTCGCCGTTCAGCGGTTGATACACGATGTTGTAGCCGCCCTGCGGATAGGGTGCCCGATCCCAGGAACCGTGGAAGGCGATGAATACGCCACCGCGATAGTGGGCCGGGAACTCCTTGTGGTCATAGAACACTGCGCCATTCGGACCCCAATGCGCTGGGAAGGCCGCCACCGGAGCTGTCTTGTTGGCGCACACCCCCACCTTCTTGCCCCCGTCTCCACCGTATTCCGGTGCCAGCACCAACTTGCGTTGCATGGGGTCGTAGTAGCACTCAGGCCAGCCATAATCGCCGCCCTGCTTCAGCAGCACCAGCTCTTCCGACGGCAGCGTGGCTTCTTCCTCCGCCTTATACAGGTCGGGCCAATTCGCATGCAGCTGGTCTCGTCCGTGTTGGGTAACAAAGACCCGCTTGCTGGAAGCATCCACAGCAAAACCTTCGCCGTTACGTATTCCGGTGGCGTAGCGGTCGGCCGGAGTAAACGGCTGGTTGGTCTTGTTCGCGTCATAGCGCCAGATGCCGCCGCGGGTCTCCAACTCCGTGCATGGATCGGCGCCCGGCGACTTGAGCGTTCGATTCTTCAACTGGCACGAGTTGGTTGCGGTGCCCACGTCCACGTAAATGGACCCATCGGCTGTGATGGCAAACGGATGCATCGGATGATCGCCCCCCAGGGGCAATCCGGAAACCACGGTAGTGGCTGGACCCTGGGACACGATCGACCCCGCAGCCAGCGCATACCGCACGATCCGATCATTGACCTCGGCGTAGATCGAGCCCTTGTAGAGGGCAATGCCCGAGCCCCCGGCCGCTCCCGTGTCCGCGGTCTCGCCAAAGCGTTGAGGTGTGCCGGCCTTGGCCGAACCCGCCTCAGGTTGCAGCGCCACCAGGAACCCACCACCAGGCGACTTTTCACCGGGAGGATAGTAATCGCCCGACCAGGTGTTGACGTAAACCACTCCACCCGGAGCCACCACCAGGTGCCGGGCATGGCCAATGTTGTCCGCGAATACCGTTGCGCAAAAGCCGGCGGGCAGTGTCAGCCCGCTATCGGTCTCCGGGCATGCCTGGCTGTTGCTTTGAGCGCCGACTTTAGGTTGGTCCGATATCCACGAGCTGCCAACACACAAGGCGCCGAGACCGGCGATGGCGGGCAGCAGAATTCTGAACAGTCTGGAGAATCGCATGAGCACCCCCTACGAAATGAGGAGAGCAAAATCTCCCGGCGCATCATCAAGCAGGATGCATTCCGATGAGGGCCCGTATTTCGGTTATCGAACTATCGAGGACCGCGTGAGAACTCACTCTTTGAAGGGTACGGGCTTCAGCCCGTACATGAACAACCCAATCAAGACGGGCTTTAGCCCCTGAGGGCATCTCTTGCACTGGCCTAAGCCCCTCAGCGGCTGAAGCCGGTCCGTCTTGAACTGTTAAATGTACGGCCTGAAGGCCGTACCCTTCACAAAGGAGTTCTCAGACACGCTCTTTAGCCCCTGCGTTATTTCAATAACATCACAAACGGCCAAACTTCTTGACCGCGTCTTCAATGGATTTCGTGTTCTCGATAAACGCGTACATGCTGTGTTCTTTAAAGTCCAGTTGCTGTGACAATACCAGGACCTTCGGAGCTATCTCCCGCGGTACAACGACTACCCCATCGCTATCCGCCGCCACGATATCCCCTGCATTCACTGTAACTCCGTCACACACCACGGGAACGCCAGTGCCTGCGACGCGATAATGTCCCGCCGAAGTAGCCGGAGTGATGCCGCGAGCATATACGGGGAAGCCGATCTTGCGCAGATAGGCAACGTCACGCACCGCTCCGTCGATCACCGCACCAGAAAATTCCCTTGCCGACATAGCCGTGCCCATCAGTCCGCCCATCCCCGCGATATCCACTCCGTCTGGAATGGTCATCACGTAGACCGAGTCTTTGTTGCCGTGGTCAATCGCCTGCAGCATCCCGCTCAGCGCGTTCGGGTCGCGGTTTTCTTCCTTCACCATTTTCACCGTGATCGCATAGCCCGCGAATTTGGTGGTGAAAATCGGCTGCATGTGGTGCGTCATATACATCCGCTGGCCGGTGAGCTGCTCAATGGCGTCGGAGACGGATGAGACCTCGACATGCCGGTATCCCGCCAGCATGGCCGCCGGATCATTGGCATAGGCGGATGCGTCGGGAAAGGTCTGGCCGTGCACGAGAAGAGCAACCAAAGTGCAGGGAATCACCAGAGCTGCGGCCAAAAAGAATTTCTTACGGGACATCAGTTTCTCCTTCCACGTTTACCAGTCCAGAATCGCTCCGTCTGCCGCACGCGCAACCGACGCAGCAAAGGTCTCTTGCTGGAACGGGTGTTTCGCCGCCTCTGCTTCATCGACTTCAATCCCCAGGCCCGGAGCCTCCGTCTTGACCCAGTACCCGTTCTCCATTTTCAACCCGTGCTTCACCACATCCCAACGCCATGGCACATCCGTAAGCATATCCTCCTGGATCAGGAAATTCGGTGTCGACAGGGCAAAGTGGAGTGCGGCCGCATTGGCAATCGGTCCCAGCGGATTGTGCGGCGCTACCCCCATATAGTAGGTCTCCGCGGACGCCGCTATCTTCTTAGCTTCCAGAAGGCCGCCGCAATGGCACAAATCCGGCTGTACGATGTGGCACGCTTGTTGCTCGCACAGTTCGCGAAACTCGAATCGAGAAACCAGCCGCTCACCCGTCGCGATCGGCGCACGGACCGCTTCGCGAACCTGTCTCATCGCCGGAATATTCTCCGGCGGAACCGGCTCCTCACAAAAGTATGGACTGAATTCCTCGATGGCGTGGATATACTGGATCGCCATAGCCGGCGACGTACGGCCATGAAAATCGATCATGATGTCGACATTGTCACCGACCGCCAGCCGCAGCTTCTCAAACATGCTCGCGAATTGGCGTACATACTGTCTGCCCATCAAAGGCTCGGAATAGGGAACGAAGACAACCTTGAGCGCAGTATAGCCACGCGCCACCACCTCGTGGGCGAGATCAACGAGCGGTTGAGGATCGAACGTCTGGTACACGGCCTTCATATCCCCACCGCCAAGGTGGGTATACATGCGGACCTTGTTCCGAACCTCGCCCCCGAGCAGTCGATAGACCGGCATGCCGGTCGACTTGCCGAAGATATCCCAACAAGCCTGTTCCAGGCCGCTGATCGCGCTCATGCCGATCACGCCCATGCGGAAAAACGAATGTCGATAGAGTTTCTGGTAGATATGCTCGATGTTGCGAGGATCCTCCCCGATCAGCATCGGAGCAAAATCCTCAACCGCACCAACCACCGCCCGGGTCTTCCACTCAAGCGACGCCTCACCCCACCCGAACAAACCAGCCTCGTCGGTGACCACCTTAACGAAGATCCAATTCCGCATCTCCGCATTGACGACAACCGTTCTTACATCCGTAATTCTCATAAAGGGATGGCTATGAAGAAATGCAGAGCGCAGGTCTCTCCACTACGAATTCAGTCCCGAAGAGACGGCCGAAGACCGTCCAGGATTGCCTCGTGGCCTAATTTCAGCCGTCTTGCTCTCAGTGAGCCTTCGCAGCCGTTTGCGTCGCCTTCAGATCACCCTCCGGCAGCGCCCAGGCGAACAACACACTTCCCCCGCTAACGAGCAGGTACTGCCGCCCGTCAAGCTCATAAGTAATCGGAGAACTGCCGATCTTCGCACCCGACCCGGCATGCCAAAGCGTCTTCCCGGTAGCTGTATCCAGCCCAAGAAAGTTCCCCGGAACGTCCCCGGTAAAGGTGAGCCCGGAATCCGTGGTCAGCACGCCAGAGCCCGGGCTTCCTTGCCCGATATCATGCGACCAGCGAATCTTCCCCGTTTTATAGTCAATCGCTTCGATGACGCCCTTACCCCAAAGCCCATAATCCGCGCCCGCCCAACCATAAGAGCCATCTGCCGGTTTATGGAAATAAACACTGTAGGCGTGGTGGGCACTCACGATAAACAGGCCCGTCTTAGGGTCATAGCTGGGCGAGCGATAATTGGTTAAGCCAGCCTCGTCTGGAGCAATCAGGACACCGTCGGGCGACGGTTCCTTGAGCCGGGTCAGGAATCGGACGGCCCTCCTTGTCGACTCCCTTTGTCCAATTCACTGGTCCAAAAGGAACGGTCAGCAGGCTCTTGCCATTGGTACGGTCGAGAACGAAAAAATAGCCGTTGCGGGAAGCCTGCAGCAGCATCTTTCGCGGCTGTCCATGGAATGTTCCGTCGACTAGGACGGGGATCTCGACCGCATCCCAATCATGAGTATCGTGGGGCGAAGGCTGGAAACCCCACACCAGCTTACCGGTATCCGGATTGAGGGCTACGATGCTGGAGGTATAAAGGTCGTCCCCGGGCCGCGCACTGCCGTCCAATACAGGTGTTGGATTTCCTGTTCCCCAATAGATGAGGTTCAGCGTGGGATCATAGGTCCCAGCCATCCAGGTCGTACCCCCGGTGGTGACGCCGGGGCCCGGCGGCGGAGTGACATTCCATGACCATTGCGTCGCGCCCGTTTCCGGATCCACTGCCTTCAGAAAAATCGGGAGATTATCAATGTCGCCGCCCACGCCCACAATCACGTGGTTGCCCACAATAAACGGCGCCTCCGTGGCCCAGTAGCCCTTCTCCACATCCGCGAGTTGGATGATCCAGCGTACCTTCCCGTCCTTGGCGTTCAGAGAGACCAGGTGCGCGTCCGGGGAGACGAAAAAGATCCAGTCCTTATACATGCCCACGCCGCGCTGGCCGATGTGGTCCCCTTTGTTCGGCGGATAGGTATAACGCCACAGCATGTGACCGGAGCGCGCATCGACAGCCCAGACATTGTCCGGCACTGTGAAGTACAAAACGCCATCGACCAGAAGAGGAGTCGCTTTGATCTCCGCCGGCTGGCCGGTTTGAAACGCCCAGGCGAGACTTAAGTCCTTTACATTTTGCGGCGTAATCTGCGTCAGCTTGCTGTGGCGTTGTCCCGTGTAGTCGCCCTGGTAGCCGGGCCAGCTATCTGCAGGTGGATGCAGAAGCATCTGCGCATCTACGTTCTGGGCCCGAAGCGGCTGGGAAATCCCCGTTAAAACCACTGCGCTCAAGGCAAAAAACAATCCGTTCTTCAACAGCTTCATAGTGTTCTAGAACCTCTAACGCAGTGTCTGGATGTAAGCCATCAGGTTATGGATATCGGCATCGGTATATTTGGGGAAAAGCGCCACGTGCGCCTCCACCGGGGCATCGACCTTGACCTTGACCGTGCTCACCGGCCACGACCGATACGTTCCCGCGGCATCCCGCAATCCCACCGTGAATTCATCCAGATACTCCAGGGTCCCCGCAACCGTCTCGCCCGAAGCCAGCGTGACCGTCACTTTGTTCTTCACGTCTCTCGGATACAGCATCCGTTCTTCCAGCTGCAGCCCCTCGTAGCGGCTCGCGATGCCGGCCAGATCCCCCGTAGGCGAATGGCAAGTCGCGCAACCGCCCGCTCCGTTGAAATAAGCCTTGCCTGCTTCCACGTTTCCCGTCTGCAGGTCCGCCACGTCCACGCCTTTACGTTTGCCGCTTTGCGACATGGCTTTGATCTGCTGGGCATGAATGAAGGCTGCGAGTTGGGTAAGCTGTTCCGGGGAAAGTTGAAAAGCCGGCATTCCCTTGTCGACCCGCCCATGCAGCACAACATCCCCAATCTTGTCTCCGCCCACATCCGCACTGACTAGCTTGGACCGGGTGAGATCGGGACCGGTTTCGCCACCGCCGGCATCGCGGCCGTGACAGAAAGCGCAATTCTGCTGGAAGAGGGAACCGCCGGCAGCAGCCAGCTCCGCATTGTGGGGAGCTGCGGTATCACCCCCGTGGGTGGGTCCCGCGTTTTGCGTCGTGGCGGGCGCCTGCCCGGTGGCGGCGTAGATATGCAATTGCCTACCCTGGTAGGCGGCTAACCCCGCGATCGCCGCCAGGAATGCCAAGTCCCGAAACTTCTTCATCCTTGTGTTTCCGCCTTTGTTTGTCATCGGGCCGCGGCCGGCTTTGCGTGAGAAGTCGTGCTTCCCTCGGTCATCCCCAACGACCACTTAATCGCTTCGAAGTACATCTTCTTTATATCCGGATCTTCCCAGGCCTCTTCGGTGTGCCCCAGCGTGGAGTAGAAAACCCTCCCTTTACCGTACATCTTGCTCCACGCCACGGGGAAATCATGGTCGGTCCGATGGATGCGTGGGTTGTTCTCATAATTCAGTTTGCTCGAATCCAGGCTGAGCAGCACGTTTACCTTATCGCGAGACCAGCTTTTCGGCTGGTAAATCTCGTCATATTTCACGAACGCCTTGGGAAAATGGCGGACAGCAGGGAAGTCAGGGTCTTCGTTGATAATTGGCGCGTTGAAGGTCATCCAGGGATGCTGGTCGAACCAGCCGCCGATCATCTCGCCGTACTCCGGCCAGTTGTAATTTGTGTCCAGCGCCGCGTGAATGCCCACAAAGCCCTTGCCATCTTCCTTGATAAACGACATTAAATCCTGCTTCTGGCTGTCGTCCATGTCCAGTTCGGCGGTGGTGCTGGCAAAGATGACGACGTCGAAATAGTTGAGATGTTTTGGTATTCCGCTGCAAATCCTTCTTGGTGAGCAGTTCGGTATCGGTGCGGATCATGGTGTCCCAAAGGCCGCTCTCTTTGCCCATATTGTAGATAGCGACCATGGCGGGCGAGACGGAGTCGTGTTCGAAGCCCTTGGTCTGACCGACCACCAGAACGTGTTTGAGGTGAATCTGCTTGGCCGACGGCGGAGGGGGCGGCATATCGCTCGCTTGCTGTGCCTCTACCAACAGCTGAGGACTCAGAACAGACAGGAAAAGGAAGACGATCAACCGGGAAAGGCGCACCTGGACTCCTTGAAGACCTTTGAAAACCTGGACGACGCAGGTCTCAGCGCCGCCGAAGTTACTTTTTCACTCGGAGAGAAGTTTATTGAGGATTGCCCGGAGACGCAATTCCTTACCGGATCTGGGACCGATCGACAAGGTTGCCAGCTCGCATCTCGGGCGCCGCTGAAAGAACAGGAGCCGTAATTCCGTCGGCAACGGATGAGAATGCCTCTCCGGCCGACTCCGGTGGCGGAAAAACGATTGAGGGGTCACAGGGTGTAGATACGATTTTGCCGGGTTCGGATCAGAAATACTCACGTTTGGACGGTTCGTGGTTTCGTGGCACAAGAAAAACCGGAGGACATTGTCCTCCGGTTTGGTTAGAAATTCGACTGTTAGTTAGAACTCGAATCGTACCGAACCGCGAGCATAAAACGGCCGTTGGAACGAAATAGGTGTCCCGAACGTCGGATCGGCACCCGTTTGGAAACCAGTGTCGATGTACTGGTTCTTTTGCAGGATGAACTTCGAATTGGTCGCGTTGAATACATCAAACGCCAATTTCAGCTTGCCTCGTTCCTTGATTGAAAACGGATAATCGGCGTGAAGATCGAGCTGCAGGCTGGACGGTTCCGTACCTGCAGATCCGCGGCCACCGATGGGAATTTCACCTTGGTTCTGGTACGCCGGGTGAGAGCCCAGCCGGTTGATGGGTATACCGGACTGGCCTCGAACGCCGGCTCCGAAGGTAAAGCCTTTTGCGAAGCTGCTCGGCAAGTAGTATGAACCGTAGAGATTTCCCACGCTCCGCCGATCCGTATTTAGAGGGCCAATCGAAAACTGTTGTCCCAGCAGACCTACGACGCCTGTGGTGAAATCGAACAGCGAGCTAATACCGGGGTCCGACTGTCCGTTATCGTTGCGGAAGAGGCCTTCGTAATTACCGTTCAGCTTTGCATAACGGTAGTTGGCGCGAAGCAGAAAGTTGTGGCTAAAGTTCTTGTTCGCCTCGATTTCCACTGCCTGGTACTTCCTTGCGGCCCTGGCAAAACCGTCCGGTTTACCATCGGGAGTAGGAATACCCGCTGTGTCAGGATTCTGACCGCAAGCGGCGCCGATCACGTTGCCCAGGGTGTCTTGCTGAACGCCGTAATCCAGCACGCAATTGGCCGGCGGCGCTCCGTTTGGATCGTAGGCTTCCTCTTGTTCGTTCACGAAGTAGTCAGCACCGGGACCAGGGTTTCCGATCACAAATACCTGAGGTAGCCCAGCGTTGAAGGCTTCAGGCGAAACGCCACCCATGTCTTCGACGATGCGCTCGAGCCGCCGATCTGTGTACCGCGCGCTAAGTACAAAGCCTTTGAACTGCCGCTCGATACCGGCAACATATTCTTCCTCAAAGTTGAGTTTGGTGCCATGAGCGAACAGTTCCGGGGTACTTGGATTGGCAGAGATGGGGCTTTTCCCATAACCCGCTGCAGCGTCTCCCGAGATCAAGTGCGCAGCGTCGAGGATGGGCGTAATGGTTCCATCTGGATTGGTCGCGAGACGGCCGCCCACTTGCGGCGCCGCCCAACGCGCCTGAACATCCAGCTCCTGATTCAGTTCGCGAATCGCTGCGTCGGTGGGGAGGGACTGCGTGTAGCGCCCCCAATTGAAGAACACTTTCGATTTGCGGTCACCGAACGGATCGACGTTAATGCCCAACCGGGGTGACCAGTTGTCATTAAAGGTGTACTGCTGATTAGGTCCGTTGATTTGTTCCTCTTCCCAGCGGAGGCCGGCGTTGATGGTAATGAAGCGGTTGATGGCAAAATCGTCATTTCCATAGATTGCGTGATAGCTCTGGCTGGAATTCACATTCTGAGTGCTGAAGATTCCACGAAGCTGGCGAAGGTAGACATGGTGATCTGTTCCATCAGCAGCTGCATATAGAGGGCAGAGACTGGTCGGGCAGACCGACGGAGCATTTCCAATGTAGAAAGCAGCGCTGGACAGCGCTCCAGAAAGTTGCGCGCTGCCGCCATTATCCGGCGTCGCGATTCCCGATGCGTTGGTGCTCGGAAAATTGAAGCGAGGACCGCTGTAGTCCCGGTTTGCATCGTAAATGGCGCGATCAAAACCCCAACCGATTGAGAAGGTGTGCGAGCCGAACCGAGTGGCCAGCGTTTTCTGGAGGTCAAAAGTCACGCCATAGCTGTGACTGTCGGGATTCTGAAACTGGCCGAGCCCCTGGTATGTAGTGTTGCCAGTGGTACGGTCGCCGATGTTATAGATGTTTTGAAAGCCAGACTCAGTAAAGTGGCTGGTCTTGGCGGTGGCGGCGATGTTCAGCTGCAGCGTTGGAGAAAGTGACGAATTTAAACGCACTACCTCGCTGCGACTGCCAAAGCTCCAGCGGCTGAATCCAGTCGTGTCTTTTTGCTGGAGGTTGGGATGACCGTACGGTGATGTGTAAACCGCTCCAAATCCGAAATTGCTGGACGACGGATCGCCGAAAGCAGAGCCTTCCAGAGACGTTGCGTCGGTGATCTTGTAGGTCAACTTGCCAGCCCAGTTGTAAGAGGTGATTGCGGTGTTGAACGGCCCGTGGGCATAAAGGCGAGAAGAGAAGGGTACATTGGGCGCGAGCCAGTTTGTCTTATTCACACCAGGATTGAAGGCGCCAAAAAAGAATAGCTTGTCTTTCTGGCCTTTAATCGGGACATAACCACCCAGTTCGAGACTCGCGTCAAAGGCCGGTTGGGAGTAGATGTGGCCGAATTGGAAGCTATCCGCGTTGGGAACCGTGAGGCGGTAGTTGTCAGCGATTCTGTAGGCGGCAGAAAATCCCTCTGGAGAGAAGTAGGCAGCGAGGGCCCCATGATAGGAAGAGCCGCCGGATTTGGTCACGATCTGAACAACGCCGCCGTTTGCCTTGCCGTATTTAGGCTCAAAGGCGCCGGTCTTTACCTGTACTTCCTGGATGAAGGAAAGATTGATACCTGTACCCAGCGACCCGTAGCTCGGGCTATAGACACCAAGGCCACCGTAGCCGGAATCGTTAATGCTCACACCATCAGCGATATATTGATTTTCCAGCCCGGTCGCTCCGCCGATCGACGGGTTAGAGTTGCCTGTGCCGCCTCCATTTACCGCTCCAGGGGCAACGTAGAACAGGCTCCCGACGTTACGCTGCACAGGTACCTGGTTGTAAAAGGTTGAAGTCAAGTTGTCGCCGATCGCGGTGGAGTTCGTATCCACTTCAACGCTCGACGCCGAGACTTCGACCGTTTCTGCGACGGTACCGGGTTGAAGCAACATGTTGATACTGCTGGAGCGGTTGATAACTACTTCAACGTTCTTCGCCTCCGCAATTTTGAAGCCTTCTTTTTGCACCTTGATCTGATACATGCCGGGTGTCAGATTACCCACCGCAAAATGTCCGTCGGCGCCCGAAGTTACAGTTCGTGTATCCGCAGAGCCGGTCACGGTTAGCTCCGCACCGGGTATTGCCGCACCACTCGAATCGGTAACAACGCCGCTCAGACCACCCTTGACGCTCGAAAGCTCCTGTGCGTAAGTGGGAGAAGAAAGCAGGACAACCGACGGGATTGCGAAAAGAAGCGTCAAAAAGCAACGGCTAGTAAAACTCTTCATTTAGTTATGCTCCAGATAAATTGAAAACGATGAGCCCGCATCACTCTTGAACTTGCGTCGACTGGGCCGCAAAAGACGGGGACTGATGTCAATAACACTTAAGGCATTTTTTGGGCCAAACGACCATTCTGGTAACCAAAAGATAACAAAGCGTTTTTGAGGGAGGCCGCAAGCACACCAAGATGAATGCTGCGCAAAAATATATCGGTCCTACGTAAAACCATAGATTTGTCCCTCCCCCTTTGTCTCTTACAGATGAGTTATCTCTCCCGGGCTAGAATAAAAGTCAACCGAATCTAAACTCAGGTCTCCACCGTCAATGCGTTTGTCTTTCCGCCCAAATAGATTTCTACTTCCGCTCGTTTCTGCTCCTGCTGTTGTGCAACACGGGCTGGGGGGCCCGGGAGCCGGCTCTTGCCCCGCATTACGCCCACTGGCTGCACGAAGAAGTTAATTACCTGATTACAGATGAGGAACGGGATACCTTCCTCCACCTGAAAACAGATGAGAGCCGGGATCAATTCATCGAAAAATTCTGGCGAATAAGAAACCCAGATCCGAATGCTCCGACCAACGAGGCGAAGGACAAGCTCTATGCGCGTCTGGAATATGCCAACGCCCACTTTGGCGCGCCGAACCGTCAGAATGGCTTTCGTAGTGACCGCGGAATGGTTTACATCACCTTAGGGCCACCGCAGCAGGTGGAAAAGCATATAGAGACCAAGGAACTGAAGCCGCTGGAAATCTGGTTCTACGAGAACGGCACCCAAGCCCTTCCACCGCACTTTTATGTTGTCTTCTTCAAGAAAAGCGCTGCGGAAGACTACCAGCTGTACTCCCCGTACGGGGATCGCCCGCAGGCGCTGATCAACTCCACCAATGCCATCAACGATGACCGGGCAGCCATCAAAATCATCCAGCGTGACCTCAACGACGAGGATGCGCAGGTCGCTCTCTCCCTCATTCCCGGGAGAACCGAGCGGATTTTAACGCGCCTTATGCTTCTTTGCAGTCGGACGTTCTGCTAAACAACATCCGTGACTATAGGAATCTCCCCAGGATCAAGGACCTTTTGGCGGCCAGCGAGGCCGCGTCCGAGGGAGTCTCCCATCGGCTGGTCCTGGGCGAGCAATTTAGCGACCTGGCCGTGATCGCGACGCGCGATGGGGCTAAGCAAAGCAGCATCAACTACCTTCTTCGTTTGCGCCGGCCCGAGGATTTCTCCCTCAGCGAACAAACGGGAGGCCGCTACTTCTTACTCCATACAGGTGGAAGCAAAGCTGACAGACGCCGGGGGAAAGGTCATTTCCGACTCAAAACAGTCGTTGTCGGACTACATAAAGGAGAAACGGTATCAAGAGGTTCAAGGAATGTGCTTCGGCATTGAGGGCAGAATGCCGGCCGCACCGGGAAAATATGACCTGAGCCTTGAACTTAACCAATCTTGCGACAAAACAGTCGTTTCTCCAGACCCAGTCGGTTCTTGTTCCAGGGTTTGGCGATCGATTCGGGATCAGCCAATTGTTTTTCGCCGATTCTCTTCCGCCCGCGCGCAGCCTGTCACCCTCGGAGCCATTCAGCTTTTTCCGGCGTGCGCTTGCGGCCCATCGGCTCCGAAAATGCCTCCGTCACCCAGGGCACTCCTCTCCGAGCGATTTTCCAGGTTTGGGCGCCGGCAGATTCTCCCCTCTTCGTCCAGGGACAAAAGCTCAAGATTCACTACCTGATTGGCAAGCTCAATTCCACGCAGCGAATCGAGGAAGACCAGGAGGTCGACCGGGGATCCTTCAATGAAGAAGGCGACCTCTTGATGGGCAAAGATCTGGCTACAGACACCCTTGCGCCGGGCGTCTACCGGTTGGTGGTCAAGATAACTGACATGAAATCCGCGGCGAGTGCTTATCAGTCATTGAATTTTGAAGTTCGCGATAAGGCTCAGCCCGTCGCGGCTTTATGGACAGTGGATATTCCCAGCACGAACTAGCAGCTGATCCGCTATTGCAGAGCTCCCTGCGGTTGGGATTCGATTTGTGAAATCTCCTTTCGCCCTTTGGCTTCGCTAGTTCCTTGTTGCTTTGGTCATTGTCTGATTACATTACATTTCCCTCCGGTAACCAGATTGGCAACCAACGTGCATGCTATTCTGCCAGTCTCGTAGCAGAGTTTGTTGCTTATTCCACCTGAGGAGTCAGACGGGTTGGGTAGGCTATCGTCGTCGGAGGGAAGAAGAAGAGTGCTAAATCCTGTCAAGTGGGCTGTCGCGGCCGTATTTTTGGCTTCTTGCGCGCAAGTTTTTGCGCAAACCAGTAAAGGTACATTGGCGGGCGAAGTCCGTGACCAGCGTGGCGCGGTCATCGCCAATGCATCCGTGACGGTCAAAAGCGAGGACACCCAGGAGACGCGTGTAACCGCCACAAACTCCACAGGTTCTTTCCGCGTAGAAGCGATCAACCCGGGAACTTATGGCATTCATGTGGATGCCGCAGGCTTCCAGTCATTTGATGTGAAAGGCTTAGCGGTCCCTGCCTCGATTGTGACCACTTACAATCCGGTGATCCGAGGTGGGCTCAGTGAGCCAGACAGTTAACGTAATCGCGAATACAAACGGTGTGAATACCGATAATGGCCATCTGTCCGCTTCCATAGGATCGACCGAGCTGGCTCAGCTGCCAATCTTCTCGCTGAACCCTGTCGAGCTGACGGCTACCCTCCCCGGAGCACAGTACATCAACGAATCAGCCATCAATGCGCAGGGTACCTACGGCCAGTATGAGAAGGTTGAATTTAACGGGGCACGCCCCCTGGGCCAACAACTTCATGTTGGACGGCCAGGATATTAACGATGTTGGGTTGGGCGGGCAGGCGTTTCAGCCGCTTATTCCCGATATGTTTCAGGAGGTCGTTGCGCTGACCAACTCAGCTTCTGCGGAATATGGGCGAGCCGGTGGGGCAGTTGTGAATTTGATTTCCAGGGCGGGAACGAACGCGTTTCACGGGACCGCCTTCGAGCTCTATTCGGGGTCCGGACTAAACGCCGTCGACGGCGTAACGCGGGTGGGTTCAACCAGCAGGGCGAATAAAGCACGCTACGACCAGCATCAATACGGGTTTACCGCAGGTGGCCCGATCTGGAAAAACAAGCTTTTCGCTTTCGGTGGCACGCAATTCTCGCGTTTCTATGGCAATGCAACATCCGGTCAGATTGAGCTGCCAGACGCTAACGGTTATGCAACACTTACCGCGATTGGCGGTCCGCAAGTAGCCCTGCTGCAAACCCTCTTGAACAATGGCTCGTATCTGACCCAATATCAGTACAAGGCATCTCTGGGGGTGGTAGAAGACATCAATGTGGGTCAGCCAAGCATCGGGAACGGCGCCGCTTGCCCGGAGAACGGATGTGACATCACCACCGGTTACTTCCAGAGGCCGCCGGTGCCGCAGCAGCAACCGGACACGCAGTGGCTCTACCGGATTGACTACATTCCGCGTCAAGAGACACCTTCACTTTTCGCTATCTCCACGACAGGAACAACTTCACTCCTGACCTTAGCCTCAATGATTCGGGCCTGCCAGGGTTTGATGGCGAAGTGGGTGGCCCGTCGGAATTGGCCTCGGGCAATTGGACGCACGTATTTTCACCAAAATTACTGAATGAGTTGCGCGGGTCCGAAACCCGCATCAGGTTCCTTCAGGCGTTGCCGTCCGCCTTGGCCAATCCGGCGTCGAAGCTGTACACCTTGAACTTTAGCGACGCCAATCTGCCTACGCTGGGCTTATCGCAAAACATTCCCCAAGGCACCGGGAGAAGACGGATACCAATTTCAGGACACGGTGGGGTGGGTCGTCGGACGGCAGTCGTTGCGCATAGGAGCAGACGTCGGCCGCATTCTGGAAACCGACCTGGTGGCACAGGAGGCGGTTGGTGCGCTCACCTTCACAGGAGGCGGCGGCCCTTCCGGTTTGGGCAATTTCCTTAACAACGATCTGGGCGCTTCGGGACAGGCAACCAAGACTTTCGGTCCTACCCGGTTCGATCCTCATATCTGGAGGACCGCGGTTTTTGTTCAGGACGACATCAAGATCAATCCGGAGTTGACCCTGAATTTGGGATTGCGCTGGGACTACTTGACCGATCCAGGCAATGCTCTGCCGTTTCCCGCGATCGATGTCCAGAACCTTGCCGCTCCGATCGACTCCGTTTTCAAGATCCATACAGACAACAAGAACTTCGGTCCACGGTTCGGGTTCGCCTATGCGCCCAACGGCGGCCTCCTGCCGGGGACGGGAAAAACGGTCGTCCACGGTGGATTTGGCATTTTTTATGACACTAGTTTCAGCAACATCGCGACCAACACCGCCCAGGCTTCGCCCAACGCGCCGACGGGTACGCTTACCTCGACGGAGGGATCCGGCCTAGGAAATGCTACCGGTCTGCTGGCAACCATCCAGCCGGAACTATCCCCTTTCTCGGCTGTCTTCAGCGTAGACAAGAATCTGGTGAATCCGCGAACCTATCAGTGGAACCTCGGTTTCGAACGAGAGTTGCCTTTACAGCTCAAGCTGGCGGTAAATTATGTGGGCAGCCGCGGGCGGCAGTTGTATGCAAACCAGCACTACAACTACTTCGACGCGAATACCGGCGATCGTCTGAACCCTGATCGAGGTGCGATCGACGGCCGTGCGAATACGGCGGCTTCGCAATATGACAGCTTGCAGGTCAACGTAACCCGCCAGTTCGCTAGAGGCTTGTTCGTTCGTGGAGCGTACACCTACGGAAAGAACTTCGACGACGGGTCAGAAGTTTTTGCGCTCTTTGCATCGCCGACCTCGTACTCGGCGAATCTTGCCCCCGGCGGCCGTGCACAAGACTGGGGACCGGCCGCCTTCGACTATCGGCACTATTTCACGCTTTCTTACGTTTGGTCACCGGCTGGCTTTCATGCTCAAAGTCGAGCAACAGACCTGCTGCTTGGTGCGGTGACGCGGAATTTCTCCATCTCTGGCGTGACTCAGTTGCAGTCGGGGCCACCTTCTAGCTTTAACATTGGAGGTTTCGACACCAACGGCGACGGGAGCGCCTTCAACGACCGACCGTTGCTGGGTAATCGGCGAACGCCGCTCGATACCGCGGGAATCGATGGAGCGTATGTAGGCGGAACGCCTGGAGCATATTACGACGTGGCTGCGGTTAACTTGCCCGCAGGGACACTGGTCCCCGTTACCCCGCAGGAGGTGCACTGGTTGGTTCCTTTCGGCGGGGCCGAGATCACACCGCTCGAAATCGGGCGCAATAGCTATACCAATCCCGGTTCAACCGTGTGGAATGTCGCGGCGCAAAAGGATATTCCAGCACCCTGGACCCATTTGGAAAGCGCCAGGTTCGAGCTTCGCGCAGAAGCTCAGGACGTAGGAAACCACAATGACGTAGGCCCTCTGGACAACAACGTTCTCCACATCGGAGCGGAAATACCTATCTGAATCCAGGAAACACGCGAATCAATACTGCGAGAAACGTCCGCTTCTGGGTGAAATTCGAGCTTTAGAATCGTCGGCTGGGATGTCGCCGGCGAGTTGCGGCTTTATGGACCGTCGATAATTCCGGCACGGCTAAAGTCTGGAGACCCACATCGCCATCTCTCCCTTGCGTCCCTGATGTCTCTCGCCTCAATCACTGTTATGAAAATCGGTAGACCTTGCTTCACAATCGTCCGAATTGTAAAAGATTTCGATTGCCCACATTGGCGGCTCCATCGCGTACCGGAGATGCAGGTCGCCAATGGCTCTCCAGTTGATCTCCCTTCAGTCTCCCCCCGCTCTCCACGCCCGAAGAACGACGTTAGCTGTTGGTTGGAATCGCAAACTCGAAAGCCACATGAATTCAGCGAACTTTGGAACTCCAGTTGCCTTCTACACAGACAGATAACGATTCCACTTGGCCGAACGTTTGATCCGGCAAAGTAGAGTGCCCATCAATTTAAGTGGTCTGTCCGAAATCAGCCGAAGTGGTTATTGCTGTCAGGCAACTTTTTGTTGAACATAAAGGAATTAGCACGCGGCTCGTCGTAAACCTGTGATCGAGTTCCGTTGGCATAAATAGCGTCATCGCTCAAAGTCTTTCCGGACTTGCAAAGGGCCTCGGGAAGTTTTCGGCACGCCAAACTTCAGATTTCTCCTTGAGCGTGGATCCACCTTGAGCGATTCGGGGCGATTTCCCGATCAGCCGAGTGTCAACAGCACGATCAGCACTCTCAAGACGCAACAAATCTGGCGCTATTCGCGCGCGCGTAACCAGAAACGAGGAATCCCCAATGCTGAATCCTACCGTGGCTGTCCCCAAACACAGTGACGGGTACGAGTACGTCGGTGTGCTCGCGCAATTTCGGGCCGCGCCCGTTCCCACCGCGGGTTCCGTTCCATCGTGAAGGTTCGGGCAACAAGTAGAGATCGGACCAAGGGTCGTTTATGACATGCGGGAAAAAACTAATGAGAAGTCAACTCGGAGGCTAGTGACCATGGAAGCGACAAATATGACGGTGGAAGGATTGATACGGCGCGACCTACACAGGCTCTGCCTTCTGGGTACAATCCTCGTGTTGTGTGTGATGTGCCAGAACGCAGCCTTTGCGCAGAGCGCGACGACCGGGAGCATCAATGGCACGGTCGTAGATACGAGCGGAGCCGTGGTCCCGGGGGCAACGGTCACCATCACGGATTTAGCCACCAGGGACCAGCGGGTCCTGACTTCCAATGCGGAAGGACGCTTCACGGTCCCTTTCCTGAAGCCGGACAATTTCGAAGTTTCGGCAACGGGCCAGGGACTGCAATCGACCAAAACCACGATCCAGGTTTTGACCGGTCAGCAGTCAGCCGTCAATCTCACATTAGCCCCCAACGCAACCACCCAGACGGTTGAGGTCAGCGCCAATAATGCGCAATTGATTGATACCCAGACTTCGAACACGACCACCACATTCACCACCGAACAATTCCAGAACCTGCCGGCGCCAGGCGGCGACATTACGACCATCGCCTATACCGTGCCCGGAGTGGTGATGGGCGCAGGTACACAAGGCTTCGGCTCGATTGTCTCCGACGGACTACCTGGACTGTCCAACCTGGCCGTCATCAACGGCGCCGATTATTCTGTTTCGCTCTATAACATCGCCAATTCCGGCTCTTCTAACCTGACGCTTGGCCAGCAGGAGATCGACCAGGCAGCCGTGGTGCAAAACGGCTACAGCGTCCAGTACGGACGCCAGGCCGGCATCATCGAAACCTATACCACCAAAGGTGGAACCAACCACTTCCATGGATTAGCGCAATGGGACTATAACAGCGCCGGCATGAATGCAAACGACTTCTTCAATAATCAGGCCGGCATTCCCAAATCGAAAGCAGTCTCCAACCAGTACGCCGCACAGATCGGCGGACCCATCAAGCGCGACAAACTGTTTTTCTTTGCGGACAACGAAGGCATCCGATACATTCAGCCCAGCGTCGGTTTTGTGAACCTGCCTTCGAAGGCAATGCAAGCCAGTATCTTGGCCAATCCCAATCTTTCCGCCGGCAGCAAAGCTTTATATGGCGCCATGTTTGCAGGCGCGAATGCTTCTCCGGCGTGGAGTGGATCGACTCCCGTTGTAACCGGCCCGGGATCGCTGCAAGATGCCTCGGGGACTTACGGCTGCGGAAGCCTCGCCGGAACACCTGACTATGGGACCGGCGGGACCTTGGGTACGAGCGTCGCCGAGGGCTGCATCAATTCCGCTTTCGTGAACTCCGTCGCATTCAACCGGGAGTGGCTTGCGGCAGGACGCCTCGATTGGAATATCAGCGATAAGCACAGAGTTTTCTTCCGCGTCACGGACGACCAGGGCGAACAGCCTTCTTTCGTCAGCCTCATCAACCCTTCGTGGGGCATGGTCAGCATCCAGCCGAATTACACCGGCCAGCTAAACGACATTTACAGCTTTACGCCAACTCTCACCAATCAGTTGATCGTGTCCTCTCTCTACACCGGGGGCGTTTTCAAGCCGGCAAATCTGGCTGCCGCCCTCGCGTCTTCACCCACGGAATTTATCGAAAGCAATGATGGAGGAACCAACGCATTGGCGGGTGTTGGCGAGTACTCCTTCTATGCCAACGGTCAAACACTTGGAGCGATCTGGGCCGATTTTCCCGGGGGCACCAACACTTCGCAGTATCAGATCGTGGACGGACTTTCCTGGCAAAAGGCAAACCACAACCTGAGATTCGGAATCGACTACAAGAGATATAACTTCACCGATATCAGCTTGCAGACGTCCGCTTACGGTGGCTTCTATTCGTTCGGGAGTATCGCGGACTTGGCTGGGGGCTCACTGCCGGGAAGCAGCGGCTCGAACTTCATCCAGAGTTTCCCACGATTTGCCAACATCCACAACGCAGTCTACAACCTGGGACTCTATGCCCAGGATGAATGGCGCGCCCTTCCGAATCTTTCCCTCGACTTTGGCATCCGCATCGATCGCAACGGCAACCCGATTTGCCACGATGGCTGCTACTCGCAATACCTTGGAGGATTTCCTAACACGTCGGCAACCTTGGACACACCCTACAACGCCACCCTTTCCGCCGGACATGACAGCTTTGCCCCGGCAATTGAGAGGGCCATCGTACAACCACGCGCGGGATTCAATTTTGACATCCGTGGAGACGGGAAAACCGTCGTGCGCGGCGGAGTCGGATTATTTTCCGACAGTTTTCCCGGCCTGGTTCTTGAGCAAACCTTCCTCAGCTTCCCCAATCGGTATTTCGCAGCAGTAAACTCGGGGAACGTCGCACAGGGCACAGGTAGCGCACAGGCAGTGGCAGCCGGTTCGGCCAGCGCAGTGCTGAATGGCTTTTCCCATGGAGCTACGTTCAACCAGATTTCCTCGACGCTCGCGGCCCAGGACATAGCATTCTTTCCTCCGAATTATGTGACCACTCCGCATACGTTCAAAAGCGCCCGCTATCTGGAATTCAGCCTGCAACTTCAGCGGCAGCTTACCCCCGCCGATGCCCTGGTGATCTCCTATGCCGGCAACCACGGTTACAATCTGTTCATCGCCAATGACCACCTGAATCAGAGTGTCGGCACGTCTCTCTATGGAGCATACGGAGACGGCACCTTCGACAACGTTCCCCTGGCATCGCCGGATCCGCGCTTCTCGAAAGTGCAAAGCTTCACCAACAATGCAATCTCGAACTACAGCGGCGTGTCGGTGCAGTACAAGCACTTCGACCGGCGCGGGTTAACGGCCGATATTTCGTACACGTATTCTCACTCGCTCGATGACATTTCCAACGGAGGCAACTCACAACTCCCGTACAACGGGAACACGTCTGTCGGTCTCCAGATCTCCCCGGATTTGCCATCGAGGCTGATGTATTCCAATTCCGACTACGACATTCGCAATAACTTTCTCGTCGACCTCGTCTACGTGGAGCCCTATCACTTCAGCAATCGAATCGTAAACGCGGTGGGAGCGGGATGGACCCTGGGCAACAAGGCATACTGGCGCTCGGGAGAACCCTTTAGCGTAGTCAACTTTAATGCAGAGAGCGCCTTGGGGGCGAATGGCACGGGGGGAGCGAGCACCGTGCTTGCACAAGTGCTGAACAATAAGTTCAATCACAAGTGCAATTCCTACTCCAATCCCTGCTTTCAGAATGCGGGCATCTTCAACGGCCAGGGCTTAACCGTCGATCCGGTTTCCGGCAATGTCGTGCCGGCCGGACCTGGGCCATCCCCGCAAACGAACTATGGGAACGTTCCCCGGAATGCCTTCTATGGTCCTCACTACGCAGACGTCGACCTGAACCTCTATAAAGATGTCTACAAACATGAGTCGATGGCCTTCCAGATCGGTGCGCAGGCTTACAACGCACTCAACCACGTGAATTTCGCGGCTCCTGCAAGAAACGCTTCTAACCTGAGTACGCTGGGGCGCATTTCTTCCGATATCAATCAACCAACCAGTCCCTACGGGTCGAGCCAGGGAGCAACGGTCACCGGACGTGTAGTCGTCGTGCAAGGTCGCTTCCTCTTCTAAAGCCTCTGCCAAAAAGGCTGTAGAAGAAAGCCGGCCTCGCCTCGGAGAAAATCCGGGGCGAGGCCATATTTTTCCATCCAATTGGTTTAGCGCGAGCATGATCACCGCCGCAACGCAAAAACCGGCGGCCTCGTCGTGGTGATCGAGGTCCTTATCCAACTAGAAACTCGTCCTCCAAATCTGGCCTAAGGAAATTGGGACGGGTGCCCCACGTTCGCCTAAGGTACGTGGGCCGAAAATGCAGGGCGAAGCCCAACGAACGTTTTCTCCGAATCGATCACCAAGCCGGTCGAGAGGCTTCAAGAGCTGGGCTGATCGGTATGGGCTAGAGATTGTGCGCGCGAACTCCTTTTCCAGACCCCGTCCCTCCGGGACTAATTCGTGCCCCGGTTTTACTGCACATGGAAGAACGAACTCCAATCTTATACGAGCCTGAACTCAGACCCCTATCTCGCCCCGGCACTCATCTCTTTGCGCATCTGCGCCTCCGCCTCGTCGCTCCAATATTTGCAGTTAAGCTGCAGGAATACCGATGTATACGGAACCGTCATGGTCGTCTTAAGAACCACGATATGGAACGTCTTTCCCACCTCATCGACTTTGGCAATAATCTGCTCATGCGGCAGTGACGTTATCTTCTGCCCTGCAAGCACGCTTTTGATCCCTTGCCGATAAGCGGTAACCCCGGGAGCATCTTTCTCGGGCACGTAGGGTAGCTCCGCATCCATGTACACAATCGGTCTCACGTGGATAGACCCATTGATTGTGCTCAGAACCTGGCGGAGTACCTCTATCTGGTCCGTGTTGGTTTCGATCGTTTCCACACCGGACGAGCTCTGTAGCGGGTACGCGGAATCCACGATCATGATCCAGTTCCGATGTCCGAGCAGAGGCAGGATCTGTGTCAGCCTGCTCTGCCACTCCGTGGAGGGCTGTTGCGCGATCGCCGTAAGGCCGCTCAGCACGAACACCCACATAACCAGGATGGCCTTGATTGTCCTCATCCCAAACTCTCTCTCCGCTTCATGCGGACTCCAACGAACGAGTAAAGCGCAATCCCGCAGTAGCAAAACAGCGGGACCATATAAGCCCGCGCAATACTATGCTGCGTCTGTGCGATCCAGCCCATCAGCGGCGTAAGCACCGCGCCCCCGACAATCGCCATCACGATCAGCGAGCCACCAATCTTGGTATTCCGATCCAGGCCATCGATGCCCAAAGCAAAAATTGTGGGGAACATCACCGACATGAAGAAGCTGGTGACGAAAATGGCCCAAAGTCCGACCCAACCAGGGAAAGCAACCCCCACCGCCACCAACGCAATATTGACCAGGCTATAAATACCCATCAGCAACGCAGGCTTTATGTAGCGCATCAGGGCCGCGGAGCTAAACCGGCCCAGGCCAAAAGCAACCAGCGTGCCGGTAAGAAAATATCCGGCGATCTTTTCCGGCTGTTGCGTCCCATCCTGCACGTACTGGATAAAGTAGCTCCAGGTGCCCACTTGCGCACCCACATAGAGAAACTGCGCCACGATGGCAAAGAGAAAATTAGGGTAACGCAGCAGTTCCTTGAAGCTGCCATGCTCCTCTTGGGGATTTTCATGCTCCCGGGCAATCGTGGGAAATTTGGTTCGCGCGATCAGGATAGCCCAGATCAACGCGATCAGCCCCACCACCAGGTAGGGCATCACCACCCGCATCGTTTCATGCTTGAGGTACGCGTCATACGTATTGGCCGCTTGCATTGCTGCCACTTGCTGCGGCGTGAGCTCAACACCGGAGAAGATGAAGACCGTGCCCACAAGTACCCCGCAAATCGAGCCCAGAGGATTGAAGGCCTGAGAAAAATTCAAGCGCCGTGCTGCGCTTTCAGGGGAGCCCAACTGTGCGACAAAGGGGTTGGAGGCCGTTTCCAGGAAAGAAAGCCCACTGGCAATCACGAAAAGCGCGAACAGGAAAAAGCCGTAACGTCCGAGCAGGGCCGCCGGCCAGAACAAGAACGTGCCGCTGGCAAACAGCAGCAACCCAACCACGATGCCAACTTTGTACCCCATCTTGCGCATCAGAAGCGCAGCAGGAATCGCCAGCAGAAAATACCCCATGTAAAATGCCGACTGCACCAGCCCTGCCTGAAAACGGGAAATGTCAAACGACTTCATGAACTGGCGAATGAGAACGTCGTTCAGATTATTGGGAACGCCCCAAAGAAAAAAAAGTGCGGTCACCAGGAAGAAGGGTACAGCCAGTCCCTTCGGTACCAGTGACGGTGCCGAATCCTTCGCTACCGTTGTGTTCGTCGATTGAGGCACCAGCATCGATGCGTGTTTCCTTTCCTAATCTCCACAAAGATGCACGTGGATGCCCAACTCCGCCATCATGGCCGCCTTGGCAGCCAACGCCTGGTCCGCAACCTGGCTGGTCGGAGCGTAGGCCACGTTCAGGTGGTTAGCCCGGTGCCGGGCCATGAACTGATCCCGGGTGACGCCGTGGAGAAGTGTATGCATGATAGGCCATTGCGGAGTGACCGACTTCAACCGTCGCTCCGTCTCTTTTGCAGGCAGTTCGATCGCGGTCGCCCGGCCCAGGTCGACATGCAAGCGCGCCGCCTTCCACGAAGACACGGCTCCAGACTACATGTCCCGGCTTGCAGACTCCGTTAAGCGTGCCTCCGCCCAGCCGGAAGTACATCGGCGGCTGCCGCTCGCTGCGGGCCTTGGCATAACCACCGGCAATATGCGAAGCGGGTACGGCGCCTGAGATCTGAAACACCCAGACGAACTCGTCGATGTCCCCTCCGCTGTAATGCTCCCCCCAGCGGACGTCATGCAGCGTGGTTGCCGGGTCGAGCTGCATAGAGCTCCAGACCCGGTTTGTGATCAACGCATCCAGGCCCGCGCATTCGTCCACTTCGTTGAAGTGGGGCAGCGGCTTCCCCGCATAAAGCTCGCTGCCGTTGGCGTCGAAGACCGGTGGCCGTTCTACGTTGTTGAGCAACCCCTCTACCAAGTCGGAGGCGGGCGCCATGTCCTTGAGGCCTTGTTGATACTGGATCCCAATCGCGTCGCAGCCGAACTCATCGGCCATCCGCACAGCAGCGATATACATCTTGCACTGCCCCAGGATCTGCCCATCGGTGAGTTCTGTGTCTTCTTTGGTGCCGGTCACAAACGTGAACCCGCGCTTGTCCAACCAACTGCGCACGGCTTGCGCCTCTGCATCCGTGACCGCGGCCATGGCGGCAACCAGGGCTGACTGGCTGAGCCGTTCCTTGTAAATGCCCGTGAGATTGAGGAGGTTGTCCTCGATGATCGCGTTATACATGCCCATGCAGCCTTCGTCGAAGACGCCCAGGATAGCTTTGCGAGTTCGTAGATCGCGGGCCAGGGAAGCCCCCAACAGTCTCTCTGCTTGCGGCAGGCCAGAGAGCTCGAGCTTATGCACGTGGCTCAGATCCTGTTCGACCCTCCGCTCAGTCAACCATTGCCGCAGCCCGCGGCGAAAGAATGGATCTTTGAAATCCTTGCTCCATAGCGTGCTGAAAGTCACCCCACCTTTGTACAGGCAGCCATTCAAATTCAGCATGCCTACCAGGCCGGGCCACTGTCCAGACCAGTTGGCCACCGTAAGAATTGGGCCGCGATGATGTTGCAGCCCGGAGAACACGTTGTGGCTGTATTGCCAAACCGCTTCCGCAACAATGATCGGTGCATCGGGATGGATCTTCATGAAAACATCCATGCCCATGCGCTGGTTATAGATGAACCCGTGTTGCAGGTCCTCGCGATAGGGATGCGCACGCCGCAGCGTAAATCCCTCCTCACTCAAGGCCTCCGTCAGTTGCTTTTCCATCTCTGCCTGGGCCGCCCAGCAGACCTTATTTGCGGATTGGCGCAGGTCGCCGCTGGCGACAAGCAAAATCTCCCCAGGCGCAACGGGTATCGGCGATTCCAGGACCGGGACAGCATAAGACGACATCAGCAAATCTCCTGAGTTAATTCTTTCTAAAACTCGCCCTCGGCAACAAAGCGAAGGGTTACACCGAGGGGTGCCCCCTGGCCCGCGTTGCCATGGGGTCTCGCGTTTGAGACCCTCGGATCCCTGCAACCTGTCCCGGCATCCCGTGGACCGATCTCAAATGGAAACCCCTCTGTCACCTTTGTTAATAAGGAAGGGCGCGAAAATGATAGTTCTCTCAGTTTCCTAATAGACAGGCGCATTACAAAAAAGATTGTCACTCCCGCTTTCGCCCGGCTTCCGGTGGGCCATAGCAACCGCCAACGATAACAGTTGCATCTCGCTTGTGGCAAAATAGTCACTCTAAATCTAAGCATAGACAGAGAAGCAATGAGGATGGGCGCAATCTCGACGCGGTTGTGTTACCACGGTGGGGTGGCTATATGAGTGAACCAGCCGCTTCCACCAGGCCGTGGGTTGTGCTGGTGGGGGGCTTTCTCGGAGCGGGCAAGACTACCCTCATCCTGGCCGCTGCACGTGAGTTGCAGCGGCGCGGCTTGCGCACCGCTATGGTGTGGAATGATCAGGGAAAGGACCTCGTCGACAGCCGGTACGCAGAGCTATCGGGCATGCGTTCCGGGGAGGTTACCGGCGGTTGCTTCTGCTGCCGCCTCTCCGAGCTGATCGACGCCATTGGCGATCTCCGCGCGCACGCGCCCGACGTTATTTTTGCCGAGCCCGTGGGGAGCTGCACCGACCTCTCGGCCACGGTGCTTCGCCCGCTGCTCGAGTACAGCGACACCTATCAACTTTCCCCGCTCACCGTTTTAGTCGATCCGTTCCGCGCTCAGACAATGCTGGAAGCAGACGCGGATCGAGAGATGCGCTTTCTGTTCGACAAGCAACTGCAGGAAGCTGACCTGGTCTGCTTTACCAAGGCTGACCTCTACCCCGAATATCCTGAGACGGCCGCTCCCCATGTTCGCCGGCTAAGCGCGAAGACGGGGCAAGGCGTAGCCGCGTGGTTGAACGAGGTCCTCTCTGGCGCCATCGCCACCGGCGATCAGGCGCTGACGATCGACTACGCGGATTATGCCCGGGCTGAGGCCGCACTCGCCTGGTTGAACCTCCGAGCAGTCTTCGCACCGCAGGGTTCACTTTCTCCGGCCATGCTGCTGGGGCCTTTGCTCGATCGGCTCGATAGCGCGCTTACCGCGGAGCAGATCGCCATTGCCCATTTAAAAGCGATCGTCACTTCGCCAACAGGCTTTCTCAAGGCGGCCATCTGCGGAAACGGGCAGGAGCCAACGGTCGATGGAGACCTGAGCGCTTCTCCTGCCGCCAGGCTGGACTTATTGCTCAATCTCCGCGCCGTGGGAGAACCGTCCCGAGTGCGCAAAATCGTTGAGCGAGAACTGAGCAACCTCGATAGCGGGCTCAGCCAGTGTGCGGTCGATTGCTTTAGTCCCGCAGCGCCGGTCCCCCAACGCCGCATCGCCAAGGCTGGTTAAAAAGTCCGGTCACTGATCAACACTCAGCCCAAAGCGTAGGTAACAAACGACGGGTGCCCCAGGTCTCGCGTTTGACCTGGGATCCCTGCAACAAATCCAGATGGAAACCCAACCGTCCCCTTTGTCATCTCGCCTGCCCCGGTGTGCCGTGGAGAGACCTCTGTGTTGATGCTTCTTCTTGGAAATGTTTTTCGACGGACCGGAGCCGCCCTGCCCAAGCTCGCCGTGGGGCACTCCGTGGAGGGATCTGCAGTTCTTTCGCCAGCAATAACCCTCGTCGGGTTACCGCCTCAACTGAATCACCGCCAACCCCTGTGCTTGCACTTCCAGCGTAAGACCCGGGTGCTCCACCTGCGGAGCCTCAGCCCGCTTCACTTCTCGCAACTGTCGTAGTTGCTCTTGGCTCGGATAAACTCGCCTGGCTCGTCATGGAAAAATGTGTGGAAGTGAACATTACTGAAAATCGGTGATCTCGCGTCAAACGCGCTTGGCGTTGACTTTCGTGGCCAGGCCCACTTTTTCCAGCATCCGGATTCCCAAGGTAGTTCACATCCAGCTCGTACCACGCCATCCCATGGCGGGCCGAAACCGGGTGCGCGTGATGGTTGTTGTGCCATCCCTCACCGCCGGTCAGCAGCGCTACCCACCAGTTGTTGCGCGAGTCGTCCCGAGTATCAAACCTGCGCGAACCCCACATATGGGTGGCGGAATTCACCAGCCAGGTGACATGCAGGCCAATCGTAACCCGGAGAAAAATTCCCCAAAGTACCCAGGACCATCCGCCCACGGCCAACAATCCGAACCCCATCAGGGTTACCGGTAACCAGTGAAAGCGGTTGAGCCACCGGTAAAAGCCCTGCTTCATCAGGTCGGGAGCGTAGCGCTTGAGGACCCCGCTTTCATTGTGCAGTGAGCCATTGAGAATCCAGCCCATGTGCGACCACCATTTGCCATCTCGCGGCGAATGGGGATCACCCGGTTTGTCGGTAAACTGATGGTGCAGGCGATGGACAGCAACCCAGTAAACCGGGCTGCCCTGCAAAGCCATGGTGCCCATGATGGCCATCGTGTATTCCAGCCACCTGGGGACCACGTAGCCGCGATGCGTCAATAATCGGTGGTAAGACAAACCGATCCCGATGTTTTGGGTCATAACCCACGTGACCGCGAACACTACCAGAGACGACCAGCGAAACATGAAAAAAGCCGCCAGCGCCGCCAGGTGGAAGATGCCGATGACGAGGGCGAATTTCCAGTGGAACTTACCTTGGTGGGGCTCAAGGGCAGTTTGGAGCGAAGCGCTTTCCGTGGCCGACCCGGCCGGATTCATAACGGTTGCCATCGCTAGTAGGCTATTTGCCGTAAGCACAGGCCGATGTAAGAGTTACGTAATATCTTAAATTGTTGAGTTTGCCCCCTGGAAGATTGTGATTGTTAGGAAATCGGACGTATACTGAATATGCGACCGGGGCGGTCGCAATTGCATCTCAAGGTAATCGGGAATGCTCAGGCTAACAAAGAAGGCCGACTACGGGTTAATGGCGCTGAAGTTCCTGGCTGAACGAGCGGACATGCCGTCTTTGAGCGCAAAAGATATTGCCGAGGCCTACGGCATCCCGCCGCAATTGCTGGCCAAGATTTTGCAGCGGCTTACCAAGGCCGGGCTGCTTCGTTCCCATGCCGGCACCAACGGTGGCTACGCCCTTTCGCGGCCGCCCGAGCATATTACGGCTTTTGAAGTGATCGGCGCCATTGATGGGCCGCTTTTTATTACCTCGTGCGAGACCGGCCCCCGTGGTTGTGACCTCACCGATAGCTGCACGGTTAGGGAGCCGTTGCGGAAGGTCAATGAGAGCATCTCAGGCGTCTTGAAGGCAATTCGAGTATCCGACTTATGCGAGCCGGAACACACCCGGAACTATCACGGAAAGACAGTCCAATCCGTACTAGTGAGCCTGGGGGGCTAAGGAAAGCATCAACAGAGAAGTGAACGTGAGGAGTAGGAGAGCTGAATGAGCACCGTTGAGACAGCAGTGAAGGCGCCGGCAAACGTGAAGTTGCCAATCTACATGGATGACCATGCAACCACGCCGATGGATCCGCGCGTGCTGGAAGCGATGATGCCCTTCTTCACCGCGAAATTCGGAAACGCGGCCAGCCGTAACCACTCCTTCGGTTGGGAAGCCGAGCAGGCGGTCGAACAAGCCCGGGAGCAAGTGGCAAAGTTGATTGGCGCCAACGCCAAGGAAATCATCTTCACTTCCGGCGCGACCGAAAGCAACAACCTTGCCATCAAGGGCATCGCCGAGATGTACCGGGAGCGTGGCAATCACATCATCACCCAGGCAACTGAGCACAAAGCAGTGCTCGATGCCTGTAAGCGCCTGGAAAAATACGGCTATCGCGTCACTTATCTGCCTGTAAAGGCAGACGGCCTGATCGACATCGAAGACCTGAAGCGGGCCATCGACGACAAGACCATTCTGGTATCGATCATGTTTGCCAACAACGAGATAGGCGTTATTCAGCCAGTCGCGGAGATCGGCAAGATCTGTCACGAGCGCAACATTATCTTCCACACCGACGCGGTACAGGCCGTGGGCAAGATCCCGGTCGACGTCAACTCCATGAACATCGATTGCCTGTCATTGACCGGCCACAAGATTTACGGTCCCAAGGGCTGCGGTGCTCTTTACGTGCGGCGGCGCAATCCGCGGGTACAAATTTCCGGGCAGATCGACGGCGGCGGCCACGAACGCGGCATGCGCTCGGGAACGCTCAACGTGCCTGGTATTGTCGGCTTGGGCAAGGCTTGCGAGATTGCCGGCCAGGAAATGGCTGCCGAGGCAGAGCGCCTGGGCAAGCTCCGCGACAAGCTGAAAGATAAGCTGTTGTCGCGGTTGGACTACGTCCAGGTAAACGGCTCCATGGAGCATCGACTGCCGGCCAACCTCAACGTCAGCTTTGTTTACGTAGAAGGTGAGTCGCTCCTGATGGGCATTAACGATGTTGCGGTTTCTAGTGGTTCGGCCTGCACCTCCGCATCACTTGAGCCATCTTATGTATTGAAGGCTTTGGGCCTCGGCGACGATGTTGCCCACAGCTCGATCCGTTTTGGTCTGGGCCGCTTCAACACCGAAGCTGAAGTCGACTACGTTGCGGACAAGGTGATTGATGTAGTACAGAAACTTCGCGAACTTTCGCCGCTCTATGAAATGGTGAAAGAAGGCATCGATATAACAAAAATCGAATGGCAGGCGCACTAAACCGCATTCAACGAATTGAGGAGAACAAATGGCATACAGCGACAAGGTAATCGATCACTACAACAATCCCCGGAACGTGGGCCAGCTAGACAAGAGCCAATCTGAGGTAGGTACTGGTCTGGTCGGAGCTCCGGAGTGCGGCGATGTCATGCGGTTGCAGATCCGGGTTAATCCTGAAACCCAGGTAATTGAAGAGGCAAAGTTCAAGACTTTTGGCTGCGGTTCGGCCATCGCGTCCTCTTCGCTCGCAACCGAATGGGTCAAGGGCAAGACGGTCGAGGAAGCGATGCAGATCAAGAACACCGACATCGTGAAGGAACTGGCGTTGCCGCCGGTCAAGATTCACTGCTCGGTGCTGGCGGAAGATGCGATCCGCGCCGCCATTGGTGATTGGAAGAAGAAGAATGGAGTAACCGAGTCCGCGGAAGCCGCAGCTTCCGTAGCTCACTAAGCAGGCAAGATGGAACCAGCCGTCCTCAATGCGGAGAATGCCGCTCCGAATCAAAAGGGCATCCAGGTAACGGAGCGCGCCTTAAAGCGGATTCGCGTAGCCATGGCCAAAGAAGGAGTCTCCCCCGAACAAGGGGGGACTCCGTTTAGGCATCCAGGGTGGCGGTTGTTCCGGTCTGTCCTACAACATACGGTTCGATTCTCAGCCTCGCGAACGGGACCGTGTTTACAACTTTGAAGACGTTCGCATCTTCGTCGACCCCAAGTCGTTTATCTACCTCCACGGCATGATTCTCGACTACGAAGAGACGCTGATGCGGCAAGGCTTCAACTTCATTAACCCACATTCGACCAAGTCCTGCGGCTGCGGGTCATCTTTTTCGGCCTAGAAACGCCGCGGTCGGCTCCGCCTTATGCAAATTACTGAAAGCGTCAGTGCGCCGGCAAAATGCTGGTCCTGCGGCGAAGAAGTCGCGGACGGTCAACCCTTCTGCGGGTCTTGCGGCAAGGTGCAGCCCCCGCAGCCGGCAAACTATTTCGCCATGTTCGGTCTACCGCCCAAACTCAATCTTGATGTGCCCGCACTGGAAAAACAGTTCTACCGCTACAGCCGTAAGTTGCATCCTGACGTGCACGCGCGGGCCTCGCAACAGGAGCAGGAATGGAGCCTGGCGCAGGCCTCGCTGCTCAACGATGCCTACCGCACGTTGAAGAGCCCGCTGGACCGGACCAAGTATTTGCTGCGCCTCGAAGGCGTGCAGTTCGAGGAAGACCGAGGTCCGAATCCATCGAAGGTTCCTGCGGATCTACTGGAAGAAGTCTTCGAGCTGAACATGCAACTCGAGGAGTTGCGTCAGAACCAGAAGATGGGCGAAGACGATCCCCAGTTGCGCCGCGACCTTGAGGCCGCCAAGGATCAGTTTGCCGCGCAACTCAGCACCCTCGACGAGCAGGTGCGTTCGCGATGGTCGGACTGGGATGAAGCCTGGGATCAAAATGATGACGCAAAGAAAACCGCGGCCAAAGAAGCAATGACTGCGTTGTTACAGCGCCGCAGCTACCTGCAGAACCTGGTGCGCGACGTGAATCAGACCCTGGGAGGGTCATAGGCTTTATGGCGGATGAGCGCGTAGTCGGTATTGATCTGGGCACGACCAACTCGTTAGTCGCCTTCATGCAAGGGGAGAAGCCCGTCGTGATCCCCGGGGAAGACGGTGTGAACTTGGTGCCGTCCGTGGTGGCCTTGGGCCCTGCTCGCGATGGCGCCCGGGCCGCCATGGTGGTTGGCAACGGAGCGCGCACCACCTTGTTGGGCGCACCCGAGCGAGCGATTTACTCCGTGAAACGCCTCATGGGCCGCGGCGTGGAAGACGTTGCCGAGGAATTAAAGTTCTTCCCTTTCCGCCTGGTCGAAGATATCCAGCCGGGCGAAGTATTGCGCATACGTCTCGGGGAAGCGGAGTTCACCCCACCCGAAATATCGGCCCACATCCTGCGCCAGCTTAAGCGCAACGCAGAGCGGTATTTTGGGGCTCCGGTCACCCAGGCAGTGATCACCGTGCCGGCGTACTTTAACGACGCCCAACGACAGGCAACGAAGGATGCGGGACGCATGGCGGGACTGGAAGTTCTGCGCCTGGTCAATGAGCCCACGGCCGCCGCCTTGGCCTATGGCCTTGATCGCCAAAAAGAAGGCATCATCGCAGTCTACGATTTCGGCGGCGGCACCTTCGACATCTCCATTCTCAAGCTCCATGAAGGCATCTTTGAAGTCATCGCCACCAACGGCGATACCCATTTGGGCGGCGATGACATCGACAACCTCTTGATCGCGATTGCGCTCGATGACATTGCCGGCGATCAGGGTGTCGATCTTCGCCGGCAGCCGGAAGCCATCCAGGCCATACGCAAGGCTGTCATCGAAACCAAGATCGCGCTTTCGTCGCAGCCGCTGGCACACATCGATATCCAGCTTCCGCAAGGCGGCCGCTACAGCCGCGAACTATCGCGCGAACAATTCGAACAGCTCATCCAGCCGATTGTCGCCCGTACCCTGGCGCCCTGCCGTGACGCTCTCCGTGATGCGGGCCTCACCCCCGATCAAATCGGCGAGGTCGTGCTGGTTGGCGGTTCCACGCGCATTCCTCTTGTGCAGCGTCTGGTCAGCGATGTCTTTGAACTCCCCCGTCGGGGCAAGCAGCCGCGCACCGAGCTCAACCCGGATGAAGTGGTTGCCCTCGGCGCCGCTGTGCAGGCCAACATCCTGGGCGGTGGATCGAAGGCTACCGAGGACATGCTGCTCCTCGACGTGACCCCGTTATCGCTCGGCATCGAGGCCCTCGGCGGAGTCGTCGCAAAGATTATCCAGCGCAACTCCACCATCCCTGCCTCCGCCTCCGAGTCGTTCACCACCGGCGTGGATGGGCAAACCAATGTCGCCATCCACGTGCTCCAGGGCGAGCGCGAGATGGCAAAGGACTGCCGCTCGCTGGCCCGTTTTGACCTGAAGGGAATTCCGCCCATGAGCGCGGGCTTGCCGCGCATCGAGGTCAAATTCCTCATCGACGCCAACGGCATCCTGAATGTCTCCGCCCTGGAGCAGCGAAGCGGCAAGCAGGCGGAAATTTCCGTGAAGCCCGCCTATGGCTTAACCGACGAGCAAGTGGAATCGATGATCCTCGACTCCTTCGATCACGCCGAGGAGGACATCCATCTGCGCCAGTTGGTCGAAGCCAGGAACGAAGCGGACACCATTTTGAATGCGTTGGAAAAGGCTCCTTCCAGCCCCGCATGGCAACTGCTCGAACCGGACGAACGTACCGAAATCAACGCCCTCAGTGCGGAGCTCAGCGTCCTTAAGCAGGGCGATGATCTGCAGGCCCTGCGGGCAGGCACGCGAAGCGCTGGACAAAGCAACCCACCGTTTTGCCGAGCTTATGATGGATGCGGCTGTATCCACCGCCATTAAGGGCCAGACGATGCAATCCGCCGGGGACAACCTGGGCCAGGGCCCCACCGCTCCGCATCCCATTGCCCAGGCCGAGTTTATTGAAAGAAAGTAAAGCCGATGACTGACAACATGGTTCGCGTCACATTCCTTCCCGAAGGCCGTACGGTGGAGTTTCCCTACGGCACCCTCCCCTATGGGCATCATGGAAAGCCCATGTCGTTCCTCGACGTCGCCGAACACTTCGACATTTTTCTCGATCACGCCTGTGGCGGCGTCTGCGCCTGCACCACCTGTCATCTATGGACCAAGGAGGGCAGCGAAGCACTCACGCCGCCCGATGACGATGAGCTCGACCGGCTGGACATGGCTGCCGATCAACAACTCAATTCGCGGCTTGGCTGTCAGGCCGTGATCACCGGACCGGGGAACTACGTGGTGGAGATCCCCAAGTGGAATCGCAACTACGTTTCCGAGGGCAAGCCGTTGACCGTGGCGGAAGGGAAGTAAGGAGCAGACGATGGGCCGTGAAATCATGTGGACCGACGCGGAAGAAATCGGCATTCAGCTGCAGGAAAAGTATCCCGACCTCGATCCCCTCACAGTCAGGTTTACCGATCTGCACAAGTACGTAACCCAGCTGGAAGGCTTCGCCGACGACCCCACAAAGTCGAATGAGCCAAAGCTAGAAGCCATTCAAATGGCCTGGCACGAAGAATACAAAGACGCCCAATAAACCACCCGGGAGACTTTACCCAGTCCCGAAGGGACGGCTGAACTTCAGAGCTGTCCAAATTAGATTCAAAAATGCCTTGGTTCGCAATCGCCCTTTCCTCCAGCAACCGCCCTTTCCCTGCAACGATCCTCTCCTTTTTGTCATCCCGAGCGCAGCCGAGCGGATCTGCGGTGCGCCATTCGTGTGCCCCGCTCCTACCGGTCCACAACCTCCACTAGTCGTCCACTGAACCCTCCTGGAAACATCAACCTCCCCTTTGTTATTCCGGGTTTCCAGGAGTAGTCCGTAGAACAGCAGATCCGCTCGGCTGCGCTCGGGATGACAAAAAGGAGAGGATCGTTGCAAGGAAAGGGCGGTTGCTAACCGAGGCATTTTGAAAATCTAATTTGGACACGTCTGGCTGAACTTAGCCCAGCACGCAGTGCTGGGTAGCCGGTTCGGGACACGAAAAGTCCCGCAGGGACGGCTAAAATAACTCCACTGCGCCTGTTCCAGACCCTTTTTGCGCTTTTTGCGCACTTTTGGGGGGGTTGGAAAATCGCGAATCAAATCTTCCGCATAGCCGTACTCCCCCGGACACCGACCGCACGAGGCATCCGCGCAAGCTCCGCATCGGTCGAAGCATCAGGAACCGAGCATCCCGGCGTGATGATGTACTTACTCCCCGCCTGTTCCCGGGCCAGCGTCCATTGTTTGCGAATCTCGTCCGTAGTGAGCTTATCGAAATCCACCTCATCCACTCCGCCGGCGATCGCCTGCGAATAATCCTTGCGCACCTCCGCAATAGGAATACCGCTGGTCTTCACCGAGTAATTAATAACCGGCGCCTGAAAATCTTTGAACTGATCCAGGTACGGTCTCTCCAGCGTATGCAGATGCAGCAGCGTAAGCTTGGTATCAGCCAGCGCCGCCAGCACGCGCTTATCGTATGGCTTGCTATAACGTTCGTAATCCGAGACCGAGCCAAACTTGCTCGTAGCATTGAAAATGCTGACCAGGGTCCCCGAGCATCCAATCTCCTGCGAACCGCGGATATGGTTGATGGTCGATTGCGTGATGGCCTCCATCGCCTGTTCCCACCCAGCACTGTTTTCCTTCTGGAAGTCATGAATGCTGTGGATGACGTCCGTACGATCCTCTCCACCCTTCTTCCCGGCAAACTGCGGCTCGGCCGCCAACAGCAGCATCGCTGTCATGTAAGGGCCGTAGAGCGTATCGATAAAATATGCGTCACCGTGTAAGCCATCACGAATCAGTTCGAGAGTCCGCAACTGTTCGGGATAAGGCGTCTTCAAAGGCTCCAACTCATACCACTTCCCGGTCTTCGACCGCGGATAGTCGAAGTCGTTCATCACTTTGACAAAATCGGTAGCGTATCTGCGATGGAATTCCAAATGATCCTGCGCTTCGAGCTCCGCAGTCGGCCGCTTGTAATGGTGCCACAAGCTGAAAGGAGGACGGTCCACATCTTCTCCCCGCAGGGCGCGATCCACGCGCTCCTTATGGGTCAGAGGGGTGGAGGACGCGAACGATGATGGAACAGCAGCCATCGTTGTAGCTGCAACCATCGCGGACATGAATTGCCGGCGGTTCATCAAGAAGCGGCTCCCTTCAACGCCAATTGAATGCACCGCGGAAAAGTTGAATATCCGCGGCCTTTTGTGCCTCGTAATAAATCGACAACACATCGAAGCGGACCTGGTCAGGCGTATCGGGCAGCGCAAGAAGATACTGCCGCGCGATCCGGCGCAACACCCGCGCTTTGTCGTGGTCGACAGCCGACTCTGCCGTAGCCACATTCCGGCTGCCGCGTGTTTTCACTTCTATAAAACACAGAGTGTCGCCTTCCCAGGCCACCAGATCAAGATCGCCGCGAGCTTTCCCGCTGCGCCAATCACGGGCCACGACGATATATCCGCGGCGGCGCAGGTAAAAGAAAGCCGCTTCTTCTCCGCGTCGTCCCAGCTCCAGGTGCGCCGCTCGCCCAATCCCCAGGCGATCGCTGAGATAGTCGCTCACATGCACAAACTCTTCCAGCAGCCGCAGCGTAAGCATGCGCCCTATTCTATGCCCGGATGCAGGCAACAACCGCTAAACTACTGACAGCGCGACGTGAAACCTCCGATCACCATCTCGAAAGAAGACTATTTAAAGGCCGTTCTCGAAGCCGAGAGCGAAGGCCAGGAGGTTATCCCGGCAACCTTGGCGCACTGGCTTTCGGTCTCCCCGCCCGCGGTTACCATGGCCATCAAACGTTTAAGGCGTGACGGATATCTCGAGGTCAAGCCGGACGGGATCGTCCGCCTGACGCCCAAAGGTAAGGAGACCGCTTACCGAACCGCATTGCGTCACCACCTGATCGAGCGCATGCTCGCGGAGATGTTTGGCATGGAATGGTATGAGGTCCACGATGAAGCCGAGCGCCTGGAGCACGCTGTATCCCCTGCGTTCGAGGCCAAGCTGCTGGAAAGACTGGGCTCCAGAGGAACCTGCCCGCACGGTAACTGGGTATTGCCGGAAACCCCTGAGGAACGCGCAAAGCGCGGAATGCTACTGCTTTCGGAAGCCAAAGAGGATGCCGGCTACACCGTGGTAAGCCTCTACGAGCGCGACCCCAAACTGCTGCTTTTCCTGCACCAGGCAGGCATCGCGCCGGGTGGCCGGGTGAGTGTCCTGGCAAAGAATTACGACCGGACGGTCTCCATCGAAACCGGCGCCGGCCGCTCCACCCTGGGCCATCCAGCCGCTGAGAAGGTCTGGGTAAAGCGGCGGGGGAAAACTTAAAGACAAATTAGTTTTAGAATTATTGGAGTGGCGGGAAACCGAGGTTTCCGGTGCGATTCCCAAAGTAATGGAATAGCCGAGAGTTGTCGCATTGTGAACCGGACTCGTTGAGGTAGCCTCGATGCGAATGAGGAATCTTTCCTTTATCTGGTTCGTGGGCGCGGTGGTCTGGTGGATTGATGCCGCTGTCGCTGTCCACTACAGCAACAAACCCCACGCCATCCTGGCGCTCGCCGTGGCCTGCGTTTTCTTCGCCGCCGGCATCGTGTGGGTGAAAAGTACCGAAAAGCGCTGAGCTCAAGCCTAAACATCAAGCCAACTTAGGTGTTCTGAAAGCGCGCTTCGCTCAGGTCCAGTTCGCGCTCGATGGTTCTCAGCATCTCGTCATTGATCTTGTCTTCATTGCGCAACATGACCGCTGTCGACCGTTCGAGCGCGCGTAACTCCTGGCTCAGATTGCGCTCGTAACGAGCCAGGGCGATTTCCCGTTCCGGCTTCATCTCCTCGCCCCCACCTTCGACCAGCGTGGCGCGCGCCTGGTAATGGCGGATCATGTCTTCGTAAATCTCCTTATGATCTGTTTTCGCCTGCCGCGAAAGATCCTTGAGGTAATCGAGCACCGTGTTCAGGATCAGCAGCCGAGCTTGCTGTTCTTCCAGGTTTTGCTCCCCGCCGACCGCAAGGCCCAGCTTTCTGATTACTGCCGGAAGAGTAAGCCCCTGCAGGACCAGGGTGACAAAGATCACACAAAAAGTGAGAAAGATAATGAAGTTTCGCTGCGGGAAAGGTGCCCCGTTCTCAAGTACCGTAGGCAGCGAAATGGCAGCAGCCAGCGCCAGCACTCCGCGCATCCCCGTCCAGGCAACGATAAAAATTTGTTTACCCGTGGGACGCGGCTCTAGCTGGTGCAACAGATCGTGTCGTATCCAAGATGCGATGAGAGCACCTGGATACACCCAGATAATCCTCAGCGCCACAACCAGGATTGCGAACGTTATCCCATAGCGAATCAGTTGGCTCACGGAACGGTCGTGGATGCCGCTCAGTATCAGTCGAAGCTGCAGGCCCATCAGGATAAAAACGAGACCGTTCAGGCCGAACTCCAGCGTCTTCCACACCGCGGTGCCCTCGATACGCGCATTGATGGACAACGTCTCCGAGCTCTTGCGCCCGAGATACAGGCCGCAGACCACGGTTGCGAGCACGCCCGACGCGTGGATCCCCTCTGCGGCCAGGTAGGCCATGTAAGGAGTGGCGAGAGACAGAGTGATTTCCACGGGCGAGTCGGTGATATCGAGTGAGACCTTGTGAATGACGAGGCCGGCAAACAGGCCGATCGCTATGCCTCCAGCCACCAGCCAAAGAAGTTCCAGCATCGCCAGGCCCGGTCCAGGGCGTCTCCCGGCGACCACCAGGGCAACAGAAAATTGCAGCGCGAGCAGACCACTGGCATCGTTGACCAGGCTTTCGCCTTCCAGCACATCGACGATCCGCCGTGGTAGCCCGAGGCGCTTGGCAATTGCGGTTGCAGCGATCGCATCCGTGGTGGAGACCACCGCTCCCAGTACCGCCCCCAGCCGGTAGTCAAATCCCGGAATCAGCCAGGCCGTACCCACCGCAACGCCGACCACGGTAAACCCGACCAGGCCAAAGGCCAGCATCAGAATGCTGACAATGTTTTTGTGAAAGTCGCGCCAGGAAGTGTTGAACCCTCCAATGAACAGCAACGGAGGCAGAACCACCAGAAAAACAACGTCCGGATTCAGTGCAATCTGGGGCAGGTGCCGGAAGAGCGAGAGAACCACCCCGCCCATGAAGAGCACGATCGGATAAGGGATTTTGAACCGCTGCGCGAGCGTCGTCAGCGCAGCGACGAGGAGCACGAGGAAGAGAAGCGTGAGCTCGAGGTGGTGAATGCCTGCGGCCTGCACGGGGCGTCGGTCTCCAGAGATTCAGATTAACCCAGAGAATAGCGGATGCCCCACCTCGCATAGGACATCCGCTCAGGCATCAAACAGTCGCAGAGGCAAAGCTGGCGGCCTGCGCATGCTCCAACTCTGCCTGCGCAACGCACTCCTCGAAGATGTCGAGGCCGATGGTTGCTTCGTGCTGGTTCAGGGTAAGCGGCGGAGCCAGGCGGATCGAGGTTTCTCCGCAACCCAGCAGCAGAAGTCCTTTTTCAAACGCCAGGGACACGATGCGGTCGCGCAGTGCAGGCGCGGGTTCGCGGGTCTGCTGGCTCTTGACGATCTCAATTCCGATCATCAGCCCTCTGCCGCGGACGTCGCCCACAATCGGGTGCCTCGAAGGCCAGTCGCGCAAGCGGGAAAAGAAGACTTCTCCCATGGCCGCCGCGTTGGCAATCCCCTCGCGCTCGAGAATGTCCATGGTGGCCAGTGCTGCGGCGATGGCGACCGGGTTACCTCCGAAAGTGGAAGCGTGCGAGCCGGGAACCCAGTCCATGAGTTCCGCGCGCGTCATGCAAATACCGAGTGGCATACCCGAAGCAATGCCTTTGGCGATGCAAACCATGTCCGGCTGTACCCCGGAGTGCTCGACCGCCCACCATTTGCCCGTACGGCCGGCTCCCGATTGCACCTCATCGACCACCAGCAGAATGCCGTGCTTGTCGCAGATACGCCGCAGCTCCTGCATGAAGATATCCGGCGCAACCACGTAGCCGCCCTCTCCCTGGATGGGCTCCACGAAAATTGCGGCGACTTCTTCCGGCGGCAGAGTGGTCTTGAACAGCTTCTCTTCGATGTAGCGAGCGCAGGCCAGCGCAAAGCGCTCCTCTTCCTGAGGGCCTCCACTACAGCCACGATAGGCATACGGATAGCGCACGTGCGTGACGCCCGGAACCAACGGAGCAAAACGCCGCCGTTGCTGGGGTTTGGAAGCGGTGAGCGAAAGAGCACCCATGGTGCGCCCGTGGAAACCGCCAAAAAAGGCGATCACGTTCTGCCGCCCGGTATGGTACCGGGCCAGCTTCAGAGCGCATTCGATGGCTTCCGCCCCGGAATTTCCGTAGTAAAAGCGGTGCGGTCCGGGCATGGGCGCAATGGCGGAGAGCCGCTCCGCTAGTGTCACCATGTGCTCGTAATAAAAATCAGTGCCCGAGATGTGGATCAGCTCGGCCGCCTGTTGCTGGATGGCAGCCACGACTTCAGGATGGCAATGACCGGTCGAAACGACGGCTATGCCGGCGGCAAAGTCGAGAAACTCGTTTCCGTCGACATCCTCAACCCGGATCCCGCGGCCGCGTTTAGCCACCATGGGGTAGGAGCGGGTATAGCTGGGGGAGACGTAACGTTCGTCACCGGCGACAATTGCGCGGGCTTTCGGGCCCGGAACCGGACCCAAAAGCTTCGGACCGTACTGGGCAAGAAGGGAGCTGCTGCTATCGACCATTGTTCTGCATGATGCTTCTCTGCTTTCTCGGCGTTCTACAAAGGCGAGTCAATCGACCGCTGCGGAGCAAACGCCAAGCGGTCGGAGTCAGGGCAGAGCTTCGGCGGAGGAAAGCTAGTCGCCGCCGAAGAGACTAGGTCGGGTGCCAGCGGGGAGCACATTCAGACGCGTGCGTGGCATGGGGCAGGAGCCGGTATACAAACCGTGCGGTCTCTGGTTGTCCATCCACATATTGAATCCCCTTGCCCCCTAAGGTTACCACGCGGCCTGTTCTAGGCAAGTTAACGGCACGACTCTTATTGAGGGTCAACGGGCTAGTCATAGACCTGAGCCTATCCCAGGATGGTGAAGACGTCCTTCGCTCCAGCAACCACTTTCATTCAAGCGTCGGCCTGTCCTTTGTCATCCCAAAGCAAAGCAGAGGGACCTAGCAGTTCCGCGGACTTTTCGTGGAAATGTTTTCGACATGACTCAGCGCACAGAAGAGATCCCGGCCCTATTTACGCTTCCACCGGGCGCCGTCTTTGGAGTCCTCAATCAGGATCCCCAAACCAGACAGCTCATTCCGAATCGCGTCGCTCCGGGCAAAATTACGCGTTCGGCGAGCCTGCTCTCGCTCTGCCAGCAGGGCATCAATCTGTTGATCGCTGAGGGAGTAAGCAGCCACCAATTCAGGCGCCGCCTGGTCGCCGCGCCCCTCCTCCTGCGCCCACTGCAGGGCGCCACGCGCGATCTCCGCGTCCCGGTCCTCGAGTACAGCAAAGATCTCATCGAACCGGCGCAGTGCCTGGTTGATGGCAGGAACGTTCCCTGCAAACAATTTGCCTGAGTCCGCCGCGACATTCCCGTTCCGAACCAACTCAAAAATCGCCGCCCGGGCCTCCGAGGTATTCAAATCGTCCGCCAACGCTGCGCTGAAGCTTTGCTGCGCCTTCACGGTTTGGGCTTCCAATTCTGCATTCATGCCCGCCGGCCAGTTGCCACTGCGAATTCTTTGCGCGAAGGTGCGGACCCGTTCCACCGCACTGGCCGATTCCGTCAAACCATCCATGGTGAAGTTCAGCGGGTGCCGGTAGGGGACCGAGATAAGCAGAAAACGGATCGCCGAAGGCTTGTAGCCCTTCAGCAGCAAGTCCCGCAAAGTGAAGAAGTTACCTTCAGACTTCGACATCTTGCGCCCGTCCACCAGCAGAAAGCGAACGTGCATCCAGTGGTAGGCCATGGTCTTTCCGGTGGCCGATTCCGACTGCGCGATTTCGTTCTCATGGTGGGGGAACATCAGGTCCTCCCCACCGGCGTGCAGGTCGAAGCTCTCGCCCAGGTACTTGAGCGCCATCGCCGAACACTCAATGTGCCATCCCGGCCGGCCTGGGCCAAGCCTGGTATCCCAGTGTTCTCCGGGCTTGGCGGCCTTCCACAAGGCAAAATCACGAGCTGAGTCTTTGTCGTATTCGTCCAGATCCACTCGCGCTCCGTCGGTGATGGCAGTGAAATCCTTTTTCGACAGCTTGCCGTATTCCGGAAACCCGGCTATCCGGAAATACCAGGAACCGTCCGGCGCCTGGTAAGCAAGGTCCTTGGCCGCCAGCCGTTCGATCAAATTGACCATCTGCTCAATGTTTTCTGTGGCCCGGGCGATAATCTCCGGCCGTTCGCAGCCCAGTGCGTCCAGATCCTGGAAAAATGCCCGCTCATACTTCTGGGTGTATTGGTTAATGGGCAGTTTTGCCGCGGCCGCATTGCGGATGATCTTGTCATCGACATCCGTTATGTTCATGACGTGCTGTATCTTATGCCCCTGCTGCCTCCAAAAGCGGCGGAGCACATCCAGCTGCAAAAACGTGCGGAAATTGCCGATGTGTCCGTAGTCGTAGACCGTAGGGCCACACACATAGATACGCAGGGTCTCGCCATCGGAAGGCGCGAGATCTTCGACAGTATTAGTGAGAGTGTTGAAGAGGCGGATGGTCATCCAGGCTGGGGACTTACCTGACCCTCATGGTAACTTTTCGAGCGTCCAGCGTCCACCAGAGGGGCCCCTTCGGTATCCAGGTTGGCATACCACTACCCGGATTTCCTGCCACGCAGCCTGGCACAGGGTGAGGAAGGCGCCTGATGTTCGCCAACGCCACAACCTCTACAGGAAGTCCGGGGTTACGGAAGTATGCGCTTCACTTCAGAAATGGATTTCGACTTCCAATGACGGCTGAAGTTCTCCAGGGTGCAGAGACTCACACTGCGCATCCGGTCCACATACAGCCCACCTGACAGATGATCGATCTCGTGCTGCAGGATACGCGCATGCCATCCTGAGGCACGGATGACTTTCGGCTTCCCATGGCCATCGAGGCATTCGACCTTTACCTTGCGTGCCCGAGGCACCAGGGCGACCAGGCCCGGCAGGCTCAGGCAGCCCTCAAAAAACTCCACCTCCGGCTCTGATTCCAAGGTAAGCACGGGATTAATGATTACCTCGAAAGCCACCGCCTTTCGCTCCCGCTCGGCCAGCATCTCCCGGCTAAAGTCCTTCATATATTCTTCGCGGTCCTCGATAACCGCGAGTTGCAAGGGCAGACCGATCTGTGGCGCAGCCAAGCCAACTCCTGGTGCGTCGTGCATCGTCTCGTGCATGGAGGCGATCAGTTCCTGGGTGCTGGGCAGCAGGATTTCTTCGGGTCGGAGAGGTCTGGCGCGCTCGCGCAGGACGGGTTCACCCGCCGCTCTAATCTTCAGTATCATTTTTTCCCCAAAGCCAGCGAGGCATTGGCGGTCAGATCCAGGGCTGCAAATCCGCCCGCCAGGAATCGGGGCCAGGCCGCTGCCGCAATCATGGCCGCATTATCGGTGGAGAGGGCAACCGTCGGGAACGCGATCGGCAGTCCTCGCTTGTCGGCTTCCTCAGTAAAACGCGCCCGTAGTTCACGGTTCGCGGCGACACCGCCGGATACCAGGATACTTTCCGCGCCCAGCGCCTCGGCAGCCTGAAAAGTCTTCCGCTTGAGATCCTCGACCACCGCACGTTGAAAGGAAGCAATCAATCCCAGCGTTCGGTCATCGCACAAGGGAAGCGCCTCGGCAGGTCCAGCCATCGGAATGGCGGCCAGTGCTTTCCGGCGGCGTCTCAATTGAAGGGTAGAGCTCGTGAATCTGAACATAGCGAAGCACCGCAGTCTTGATGCCGCTGAAGGAGAAGGCAAATCGATCCACCGGAGAATCCGGCCGATGAGCTTTCTGTTTCACCTGGGTCAGGGTAAACGCGACCGCCGAGGGGTCTCCATGCGGCGCAAGCGCATCGATCCACGGACCGCCCGGATAGCCCAGTCCCAGCAGCTTGGCGACCTTGTCGAAGGCTTCGCCGGCCGCATCGTCGAGGGTGGCGCCGACGTTGCGATAGGTAAAGGTTTCGCCCTCGTAGCGGACGAGATAAAGATGGGTGTGGCCACCGGAAACGACCAGGGCCAGCGATCGGCCATCTCTCAGCTCGAGCATTTCGCTATGCGCCAACAAAACGGCGTGGATATGACCTTCGAGATGATTTACAGCGATGAGCGGCTTGCCGAGAGCGAAGGCCAGCGACTTGGCGTAGGCGACCCCCACCAGCAATGCGCCTGCCAATCCGGGGCCCTCGGTGACTGCGACCGCGTCCAGATCAGAGAGGCTGACCCCGGCTTTATCCAACGCCGCGCGGACCACGGGAACGATATTGCGCAGATGTTCGCGCGAAGCCAGTTCCGGAACCACACCACCATAGGGCGCGTGAATTTCAATCTGCGAGGCCACGATGCTTGAGAGCACATGACGGCCGCGCTCGACCACCGCGGCAGCGGTCTCATCACAAGAGCTTTCGATGGCTAGGATCAGGCCCCGGTTGTAGGTGCCTTCAGCGCCAGAAAGGAGCTGGCTGGATTGACTCACCTTTCTATAGTAGTAGGAATGGCACCCAGCACAGAACGGGAGGCGGCAACGGCGATCGTGGCCCGGCTGCGCTCCGCCGGGCATCAGGCTTATTTCGTTGGCGGCTGCGTGCGCGACCTGGTATTAGGCCGCGCGCCCAAGGACTTCGACGTCGCCACCAGTGCAACGCCGGATCAGGTGCTGAACCTGTTCGAGAAGACCTTTGCCGTTGGCGCACATTTTGGCGTTGTCCTGGTCTGCACCGGCGAGATCACGACCGAGGTTGCTACCTTTCGTAGCGACGGCGCTTACTCCGATGGCCGGCACCCGGATGCGGTGCGATTCTCCACCAGCCCGGAAGAAGATGTAAAACGCCGCGACTTCACCATCAACGGCATGATGCTGGATCCGGCCGATGACTCTGTCCTGGATCTGGTGGGCGGCAGGCAGGACCTCAACTGCCGGCTTGATCCGTGCCATAGGCGATCCCGTCGAGCGATTCACTGAAGACAAACTGCGCATGTTGCGTGCGGTGCGGTTTGCTGCGCGCTTCAGCTTTGAGCTGGAGCCGGCGACCGCGAAAGCAATCGAGCGATTAGCGCCGGCTGTAAACCAGGTGAGCAACGAACGGGTGCGCGACGAATTGACCCGGATGCTCACCGAGGGTCACGCGCGCCGTGCCTTCGAGATGCTGGATGCGACTGGCTTGCTGGCCCAGGTGCTGCCGGAAGTAGTCAGGCTGAAGGGAGTAGCGCAGCCACCGCAGTACCATCCTGAAGGCGATGTCTGGGTGCACACGCTGATGCTGCTCGACGGACTTCCCGCCGGTGTACCGATGGCTCTGGCCTGGGGAGCTCTGCTCCACGACATAGGCAAGCCGGCGACCTTTCGCGTGGCGCCGGATCGCATACGTTTTGACGGGCACGTAGAGGTGGGCGTTCGAATCGCTCAGGAGATCTGCCGCCGGCTGCGATTTCCTAATCACGAAACTGAGCAGATCCTGTCGCTCATTGCCAACCACATGCGGTTTGGCGATGTGCGCAAGATGAAGGAGTCGACCCTGAAGCGCTTCTTCCGCCTGCAGAGTTTTGACCAGCACCTCGCGCTGCATCGTCTCGACTGCCTGGCGAGCCACGGCTCACTGGAGTTGTACGATTTCGCGCGTGAGCGCTTCGCAAACTTACCGGAGGAAGAAGTCAGGCCGCATTTACTGTTGCGCGGCAAAGATCTCATCGAAGCCGGCTATCAACCCGGGCCCTCAATTTTCCAAAATGCTCGCCGCAGCGGAGGATGCCCAACTCGAAGGACTCATTCACACTCGCGAGCAAGCGCTCGCGCTTGTCCGCGAACGCTGGCCGCAGACCTGAACAGGAAATGAGTCCCGTTCGTCTGCTGCCCAAATTACATTTAAAAATGCCTTGGTTAAGCAACTGCTCTTTCCTCCAGCAACCGCCCTTTCCTTGCAACGATCTGTCCTTGTTTTGTCATCAGGAGCAGCTGACTTGCTTGCGGCAAATTGAGGGAGAAATGACACTGCAAACATCGTCATAGATGCAAGGCCCGGAGGGCCGACTACCCAAACGCCAGCCCAGCCCGGAAGGGCTGGGAAATCGATCCCGAAGAGGATCTGAGCGCCGTAGGCGCGGCACTAAGCCAGTCGTCCGCACTCCCTGTGTCATCCGGAGCGCAGCCGAGCGGATCTGCGGTGCGCCATTCGTGTGCCCCGCTCCTACCGGTCCACAGCCAGTCCCTGCGGGACTCCATTTTGCTTGGTTAGGCGTGCCGTAGAAATAGGAGAGATCCCGTAGTCTGCCCAATCTCCCGACAAAATCGTCGGGAGATTGGGTCATCCGGACTACCTACTTCTGTGCTCGCTCGAAACGCTTGTTGACCTCGTCCCAGTTCACCGTGTTCCACCAGGCCGCAAGATAATCCGGCCGCTTGTTCTGGTATTTCAGGTAGTAAGCGTGCTCCCACACATCATTCCCCAAAATAGGAAAAAGTCCCCCGGAAATCGGATTGTCCTGGTTGGGCGAGGTGACAACCTTCAGCTTGCCGCCCTCAAACACCAGCCAGCCCCATCCTGAACCAAACTGCTTCGCAGTGGTCTCATTGAACAGCTTCTTGAAATCCGCGAAGCTGCCGAAATCCTTCGTGATCTGCTCGCCAATCTTGCCCGTGGGCTCACCGCCGCCACCGGGCTTCATGATCGCCCAGAACATGGAGTGGTTCACATGGCCGCCGCCATTGTTGCGTACCACCCCGCGGATGTCCTCGGGAATGGTGCTCAGGTTGCGCAGCAGATCCTCCGGGGAGTGCTTGCCCAGCTCAGGATGCTTCTCAATAGCGCCGTTAAGGTTGTTGACGTACGTGGCGTGATGCTTGTCGTGATGAAGCTTCATCGTTTCGGTATCGATGTGGGGTTCAAGCGCGGCGTAGTCGTAGGGAAGTGGTGGCAGTTCGTAAGCCAAAATATCCTCCTGGATTGGTCCCTCATCCACACGGATGAGTCTGGGACCAGCTAGCCCGGATTGGGCGTGGTGCGGTTAGGGAACCCGTGGCGGGCAAAAACGTCCGGCGCAACGGCTGCGCCTGATTGCCCCATCCAATATCGCGTCTCCATGCTATCGGATGCAAATCAGGCAACGCAGGTTCGGAATGTAGATGCAGTGTCGCGATATGACTGTATCAGCAGAATAGGAACCCGTTACCAGCCGGTCCCCCCCACCTTATGGTGATATCGACGGCCAAACACAGGTTTACACTCGAAAGAGTGCAGTAGAGTGCGCGGCGTTCGTCCTCTACCTGTTTTTATTTCGGCCTTGAGAATAAATTTGCATTGACCCGGACACGAATAACCCGCAGGCAGCTTTTACGGCAAGCGGGCGCCACCGGAGCGCTCGCCTTCACCGTATCTGGTAGCGCATCAGGTCTGGTAGCAGGCGAAGGGCTGCAGGACCGGCCGGCCGCACCCTCGAACGCCGCCGCGGCCACCCCAAAAACCGAGAGCCAGGCAGCCGAAAAGTACGCCCATCCGCCAGGCGTGTTCATCAACCGCCCGCTCACCCAGGTTTCCCGGATGGCCGAAGCCCTCCTCGACGACATGGAGGGACGGAACTGCGACTTCTTCTTTAACGAGGCTAGTCCCAGGAGCGGCCTGGTGCGCGATCGGGCGCCGACCGTCGGACGATCCCTCAGCCGGGTCGCCAGCATCGCCGCCACCGGCTTTGGTTTGAGCGCGTTGTGCATCGCCGCCAAACACAACTATCTTCGCCCCTTGGATTGCGAACAGCGAGTGGAGAAGACCCTGGCCTTTCTGCTCGAAGAATGTCCGCACGAGCACGGTTTCCTCTACCACTTCATCGATATCGATAGTGGACAGCGCCTGTTCGGTAGTGAATTGTCGTCGATTGATACCGCGCTGTTGCTTTGCGGCGTGCTGCACTGCCGTCAATTCTTTACCGGCAACACCCGGATTGAAGCACTGGCGACCACCTTCTATCGCCGCATCGACTGGCAGTGGATGATGAACGGCGGCGACACCCTTTCCATGGGCTGGCTGCCCGACCAGGGCTTTCTCAAAAACAGGTGGGATATCTACTCCGAGCTCACCACCATGTACCTGCTGGCGATCGGCTCACCCACCCACCCGGTTCCCCCCGAAGCGTGGGATGCTGTGCAGCGCCCGGTCGTGACCTATGGCGGCATCGACTACATCAGCGGCGCGGCACCACTCTTTATTCACCAATACCCGCAAGCCTGGTGCGACTACCGCAACCAGCGCGACCGGCACGCCAACTACTTCACCAACTCCATCGCCGCGACCCGGGCGCACCAACTCTGGTGCCTGGTACAGGGCCAGAAATATCCCTGGATAGACCAGGATATGTGGGGCATCTCCGCGTCCGATTCCCGGCAGGGCTATCGTGTCTGGGGCGGACCGCCCTCGATCGGGCCGCTCGACGGAACCCTGGTCCCTTGTGCTGCCGCGGGATCTTTGGTCTTTCTGCCCGCGGAATGTTCTCACGTGTTGTTAACGATGCGGGACCGATTTGGCGATAAGCTTTACGGGCGTTATGGATTCGCCGACGCATTCCAGCCAAAAGTCGGATGGTATGGCGAGGATGTGATCGGGATCGACGTAGGTATCGGCATGCTGATGGCCGAAAACCTTCGTTCCGGTTTTGTTTGGGATTGCTTCATGAAGAACCGGGAAATTGCCCACGCCATGCGGGAGGTCGCCTTCCATCCTGATCCCGACGCCAATACCCAGGTCTTATAATTTCGATCCTGTAGCCCTGATCCTGTTTACTCGGTCCGCCTCTTTAAGCTGTGGAAATCCCTCGCGCCCGGTTATTTTCAAGTCCTTTGTAACTTCGACAGCATCCATCCGTCAGGTAATCTGCATTCTCTGAGAAAGGTATGAAAGATGACGGATCAGGCCTCCAGCCATCGCTGGATCGAGGGGCAGGGCCCGGCCTTTGGATGGCCCGGCGTGGAACCACGTTGGACTTCAAGTAGAAAAGACTGCGTAGGCATGGCGTACTCCGCCTCGAGCCGCATCTGGTTTACCGTCTCCCACGGCATCCTCAACGAAATCTACTATCCCACCATCGACCGGCCCGCAGACCCGGGATATGGAGTTCCTGCTCACGGATGGGGAAACGTTTGTCCACGAAGAGAAGCGCGATCTGGATCGCACCTTCGAATACATCGACAGCTGCTCCTCCGCGGTCCGGCTCATCAACTCCGATCACCAGGGCCGGTACAGGATCATCAAGGAGATCATCGCCGATCCCCACCATCCGGTGGTGTTGTTGCGCGTGCGACTCGAAGGGGAAGAGCGGCTTCTCTCCAGAATGAAAGCTTACGCATTGCTGGCTCCGCATCTGGATGTCGGCGGGGCGGACAATTCCGGGTTCGTGCTGGACTTGTCGGGCAAGCGGGCACTGCTGGCTACCAAGCACGGCATTTCGTTGGTCATGGCCGCAAGCTGCGGTTTCAGCCGCGCCAGTTGCGGCTTCGTGGGCCGGAGTGACAGCTGGCAGGACCTGATGGACAACTTCCAGATGGATTGGCAGTTCGGCTCCGCGGAGAACGGGAATATCGCCTTAACCGGCGAGATCGACATCGCCCAACACCGCGAATTTGTCGTAGCCATTGCCCTCGGAGAAGGGCATCACTCTGCTTTAACCGCCGCCTTGGGAGCAGTCACCACTCCCTTCGAGCAAAACCTTAAGCGCTTCAACGATCAGTGGCACCGCGCGGGCACGCCAGCGGGCCTGAAGGGCGCCGCCATGGATGCGGGGCGCCTGCTCCAGATAAGCCAGAACGTCATTCTGTCTCACGAGGACAAGTACTATTCCGGCGCCTTTATCGCTTCGGCTTCCATCCCCTGGGGACAGCACAAAAGCGATGAGGATGTAGGCGGCTACCACCTGGTGTGGACCCGCGATATGGTGCAGAGCGCCACCGCCCTTCTGGCCTGCAATCGCGTCGATACGGCTCGGCGCGCCTTAGTGTACCTGGCCTGCACGCAGAAGCCGGATGGCAGTTTCGCGCAGAACTTCTGGATCGATGGCACACCCTACTGGACAGGAATTCAGCTTGATGAAGTTGCTTTCCCGATCATCCTGGCGTGGCGGCTGTGGAAACTGGACGGCCTGGGAGAATTCGACGTCTTCCCGTTTGTGGAGCGTGCCGCGGGATTCCTGGTGCGTCATGCTCCCGTCACCCAGCAGGAGCGCTGGGAAGAAGCGGCCGGTTACTCCCCATCCACACTGGCCGCGGTGATTTCCAGTTTGATCTGCGCCGCAGAGCTTGTGCGCGCCTACGGATCGGCAGACCTGGCGTCCTTTCTCGAAGAGCATGCGGATTGGATCGAGTCCCACCTGGAAGATTGGACCGTGACCAATAACGGTACTTTAATGCCGGGCGTGCCGCGGCACTACATGCGCATCCGGCCGCCCCGCTGCGAAGATCCGTATGCGAGGGACGGCTGCGGCGAAGAGATTGTCCGCATCAACAACCGAGGTCCGGGTGAGAGGGCAGACTTCGAAGCGCGCAATATTATTGATGCAGGCTTTCTGGAGCTGGTCAGGTACGGGGTCCGGCGTGCGGATGATCCGGTGATTGTCGATTCGCTGAAGGTGGTCGACCACACGCTCAAGGTGGAAACTCCTGTAGGCCCATGCTGGAGACGCTACAACCATGATGGTTATGGACAGCGGCACGACGGCGGCCCGTTCCTGGGATGGGGTCAGGGGCGTGCCTGGCCGTTATTGAGTGGCGAGCGCGCACATTATGAATTGGCAGCGGGACATGACGTTCGGCCTTACATCCAGGCGCTCGAAGCCTTTAGTTCCCGAGGAGGCATGCTGCCTGAACAGATATGGGACGCACCCGATATGCCGGAGATGGGGCTGAAGCTGGGCAAACCCACTGGAGCGGCTATGCCGCTCGTCTGGGCCCACGCGGAGTACATCAAACTTCTCCGCTCGGTCACCGATGGCCAGGTGTTCGATCGGATCTCGGCAGTGGCCGAGCGCTACGGGGCCGGGAAACGTCCCTCGCCCATCGAGGTTTTCCGGCTTGATCGCCAAATCGAAGTCATACCGGTCGGGAGTAAGCTGCGCCTGGTGGCCAATGACCACTTCCCCCTGGTATGGACGGTGGACGACTGGAAGACAGTAAACAACAAGGAAAGCCGCCACGTAGGTTGCATCGGCCATTTCGCCGATATGGAAACGGAATCCGGGCAAGCCGGCCGCGTGATCTTTACTATGAAGTGGCGCCTGAACGACCGCTGGGAAGGCCGTAATTTCGAGGTCAGCCTGGATCCCGTTGAAGACGCGGTTGAAAATCAGGAGACCGCCTATGCGCTGGCTTCATCTCAAGGAAAGAATCAGGATTGAATCCTTGAAACAGGAAACCGAAGTATTCTCGAAGGAATGAGCGAGGTTGTTATGAGCGAACTGGATCAGCTGTCTATCAATGCGCTGCGGTTTCTTGCCGTGGATGCCGTAGAGAAGGCAAATAGCGGGCACCCAGGGGCGCCGTTGGGCGATTCCCCTACCGTGTATCTCCTCTTTCATGAATTCATGCGCCACAACCCGGCCCACTCCAAGTGGAGCAATCGTGATCGTTTCGTGTTGTCCAATGGACATGCGTCCGCGATGCTCTATGGTGTACTGCACCTCACCGGGTACAAAATCAGCATCGAAGACTTGCAGCAGTTTCGCCAATATGGTTCGATCACCCCGGGTCACCCGGAGTATGGGGAAACAGACGGGGTCGAAGTCACCACCGGGCCGTTGGGCCAGGGCTTCGCCATGGGCGTGGGTATGGGCATCGCCGAGAAGCATCTCGCCGCGATCTACAACCGTCCCGGCTACAACATTGTCGATCACTACACCTACGTCATGTGCGGGGACGGCGACCTGATGGAGGGAGTGTCCCACGAAGCAGCTTCGCTTGCCGGTACTCTTGCCTTGGGCAAGCTGATTTACTTCTACGACGACAACTCCATCTCCCTCGACGGCCCGACCGCGCTTTCCTACACCGAAGATGTGACCGAGCGCTTTCTGGCCTATCACTGGCATGTCCAGATGGTCGACGACGGCAACGATCTGGAAGCGATTTCGCTCGCCATCAAAGCCGCGCAGGCAGTCAAGGACAAGCCTTCACTGATCCGCGTGCGCACAGTCATTGGCTACGGCAGTCCCAAGGCGGGCACCAACAAGGCGCACGGCGAGGCGCTCGGACCGGAAGCGACCAAGGAAACCAAGAAGAAGTTGGGCTGGCCGGAGGATAAGAGCTTCTATGTCCCGGACGAAGCAAAGCAGAACTGGCTGCAGGCGGTAGACAAGGGAAAGAAATACGAGCAGGAGTGGAACGACCTGTTCGCGCGCTACAAGAAAGATTTCCCCGAGATCGCGGCGGAGTTCGAGCGCACGCAGGCCGGCAATTTAGCTGCCGGATGGGAGAAGAGTCTGCCCGTCTTCGCAGCGGACGCTAAGCCGATCGCCACGCGCAGTGCTGGTGGCGAGATCATGGACGCCATTGCCAAGGCGGTACCCGAGTTAATCGGTGGCGCAGCCGACCTGACCACCTCGACCAAGACCATTTTCAAAAATGGCGGCAACTTCCATCTCGATCCAGCCGGTCGAAATATTTTCTTCGGAGTCCGCGAGTTTGGCATGTGCTCAGCCGTCAATGGCATGGCCGTTCATGGCGGATTGATTCCGTACGGATCGACCTTCTTCACCTTCAGCGACTACTGCAAACCCGCGATCCGGCTGGCAGCGCTGATGCATGCGCACTCGCTGTTCATCTTCACCCATGACTCGATCGCGCTCGGTGAAGACGGACCGACCCACCAGCCCATCGAGCAGCTCACCATGCTGCGCGCCGTCCCTCACCTGACCGATTTTCGTCCCGCGGATGCCAATGAGACGGTTGCTTGCTGGCGGCTCGCTGTGGAACGGAAGGAAGCGTCCTTCATGGCGCTTTCGCGGCAAAACCTGCCTATCCTGGACCCCGAAAAATATAAGGTTGCCGAGGGGGTCCGCAAAGGCGCCTACGTCCTGCAGGACGGTGGCCCTTCACCGGATCTGCTGTTAGTCGCAGCCGGCGCCGAAGTTTGGCCGATCCTGCAAACCGCCGCGGATTTGAAAAAGGAAGGCATTACCGCGCGGGTGATCTCCATGCCCAGCTTCCGTATTTTCGAGGAACAGCCAGACGCATACAAACTGCAAATCTTCCCCGATCATCTCCCCAAGCTGGCCGTTGAGGCCGGCGCACCCATGTGCTGGTGGAAGTACGTCGGCCGCCATGGAGATGTGATCGGCCTGGAGCGCTTCGGCGCTTCCTCGCCAGGACCCAAGGTCATGGAAGAGCTCGGCTTTAGTCCGGCGAACATCACCAAGCGGGCCAAGCAATTGCTGGAGCGGGTACGGCCTGCGGCAACCGCCGGCAAAGCCTAACCTGTTTCCCGGCCACTGCATCAAGGGTGCCCAGCCCCCGGATTTTGTGTTGGGCTTGAGGAGGTCATAGTGTTGCATGCGGCTTTCCTGTAAAGAAAGCCGCACACGTTGATCTACGGCACCAAACCTTGTTCGCAGCTTGAGGGCCCCAGTCCAGCTTCAGGAGACTCAGACATGGCGGAGATCAGCACGATTCTTTGGGATGTGGGCGGCGTTCTGCTCACGAACGGATGGGATCATCTCGAGCGTGCCGCCGTCCTGAAGAAATTTCAGTTGGATAGCGACTCGTTCGAGCAGCGGCACGAGCTTGCCAATGACCCGTGGGAAAAAGGCTTCATCACCGCGGAGGAATATCTCCTGCGGACCGTCTTCTACGAGCCGCGCCCCTTCACGCCTGCGGAATTTCTGCAGGCCATGAAGGAACGGTCGGTCTTGTTGCCCCACACTGCCATGCGAATCCTTCAGGAGCTTGCGGCATCAGAGGAAATAGAGTTGGCCATGCTCAACAATGAAGCCCGGGAACTGAACGACTACCGCATTGAGCGGTTCGAGCTGGGCCGGTACTTCGATTCCTTTTTCAGCTCCTGCTATGTGGGAATGCGCAAACCCGATCCAAAAATCTTTGATCTGGCGCTGGATGTGCTCCAGCGCGATCCCGAGGAAGTCGTTTTTATCGACGACCGCCAGGGGAACTGCGACGCAGCAGAAACCCTGGGAATTCACGCAATTCGCTATCTGGATGAAGCACAATGCGTGCAGGCGCTGGAGCGGCTGGGTCTGCACACCGGCGTAAGGACATAGACATCACTGTTTAAGGCAAGGAGCGAGTTCCATGGCAACCACAGAAGTGCAGTTTTCTCCTGAAGACTTGAAAGCGGCGCAGAGTGCCGAGCGTATTCCAGAGCCAACCGTCGTGGTCATCTTCGGCGCTTCCGGCGACCTGACCAAGCGCAAGCTCCTGCCCGCTCTCTTCCATCTCGAGCAAGTCGAACCTGTTGCCGGAGGAATTTGCTGTGGTTGGCGTAGCCCGCCGCCCTCTGCAGGGTGAGTTTGAAAAAGACATGCGCGAAGGCATTCTCCAGTTCGGAGGAGTGCAGGAAGGCGAGAAAAAGCTCGACGAGTTCATGCGCAAAGTGAGCTATTTCGCCATGAACTTCGACGACGCGGGCGGCTACGACAAATTGAAGACCGTTGCTCGAGGGCATAGACCAGAAGCAAGGCACCAAGGGAAACCGGCTATTTTATCTGGCGACGGCGCCGGAATACTTCGCCGAAATTATCGAGCAGCTGGGCCGGCACGGCATGGCGAAGCCGCAGCAGGGCAAGGTTCACGTCATCATCGAAAAGCCTTTCGGCCACGATCTGGCTTCGGCCCGGCAGTTGAATGACGAAGTGAACCGGGTATTTGCCGAAGACCAGATCTTCCGCATCGACCACTACCTGGGCAAGGAGACGGTGCAGAACATCCTCATCTTTCGCTTTGCCAACGGAATCTTCGAGCCGGTCTGGAATCGTAACTACGTCGATCACGTACAGATCACGGCGGCCGAGGATATCGGCATCGAGGGTCGTGGGCCGTTCTACGAGAAGGCCGGCGCCCTCCGCGACGTGATACAGAACCACGTGATGGAGCTGCTGTCGTTCGTTGCCCTGGAACCGCCGGTTTCTTTTGAAGCCGACGCCATGCGCCGCGAAAAAGTAAAGGTGTGGCGTTCGATCCAGCCTATCCACTTCATGGACGCAGTGCGCGGTCAATATGGTCCGGGCAAGGTGGGCGGAAAAGACGTGAAAGGCTATCGGCAGGAGGATCGTGTCGATCCTAACTCCTCGACCGAGACCTACGCCGCCCTGAAACTCGGCATAGAGAACTGGCGTTGGGCGGGCGTACCCTTCTACGTGCGTGCAGGCAAACGCCTGGCCAAAAGGGTTACGGAGATTACGATCCAATTCAAGCAACCTCCGCAGTTACTCTTCAAAAACCAGTCGGGCGCGTGCAAGGAGCTGCAGCCAAACCTGATTACTATGCGCATACAGCCGGATGAGGGAATCTCCCTTCGCTTTGGCGCCAAGGTGCCCAGCCCAAATATGGAAGTTTGCCCGGTCAACATGAATTTCAGCTATGCGGACGCTTTCGGAAAATCATCGGCCAACGGATACGAAAGATTGCTGCTGGATGCCATGCTCGGCGATGCCACTCTGTTTGCTCACCGCGACGGCGTGGAGGCAACATGGTCGTTGCTGACCCCAATCCTTGACTACTGGGCAAACAACAAGCCTAAGGACCTTCCCAACTATGCCGCCGGCACCTGGGGACCGAAATCCGCCGACGAATTGCTGGCGCGCGATGGACGCGCCTGGCACAAGCTCTAGAATACGAGTTGCATGGCTCAGAAAATCGAAGTTCTCTATTACGTGGATGCGAGCGCGGACGCGGTAACCCAGCGCACGGCGCAGTACTTTACTGACGGCATTCGTGCAGCTGCGGGCGCCCGGGGCAAGGCGAGAATCGCCATCTCCGGCGGTCACACTCCCAAGAACGCGTTTGCGCTCCTGGCCGATCCCAGTGCGCAGTACCGCGAACAGATTCCCTGGGAAAAACTCGAGCTCTACTGGGTCGACGAGCGCTGTGTGCCGCCCGATCACCCCGACAGCAATTACCGCATGACCCGCGAGGCGCTGTTGGACAAAGTACCTCTCAGCCAGAACCAGATCTTTCGCATTCGCGGGGAGCTCGAGCCGGAAGAGGCAGCTTCCAGATACGAATTTGATATCCGGCAAAGCTTTCGCCTGGAAGGCGCGGAGATGCCGGTCTTTGATATGGTGGCGTTGGGGATGGGCCCGGATGGTCACACCGCCTCCCTTTTTCCCCACACCGAAGGCTTGCACGAACTCATGCGCATTGCGATCGCCAATCACGTTCCCCAACAAAAGGAATCCTGGCGGGTCACGCTCACCTGGCCGGTCATCAACCGGGGGCGGGATGTCTTTTTCCTCATCGAAGGCGAGGACAAAGTGGCTGCGCTGAAGCAGGTCTTCACCGGACCCTATGATCCGGAAACCTATCCATCGCAGCTGATCAAGCCTGCCACCGGCCGCATCACCCTCCTGCTCGACGCTGCCGCCGCCGCTGCGTTGCCCCCGCCCGCTGCCGGCGGCGTTGGTAAATTGGAGATCTCGCGATGATTCTGGCCGGGGACGTGGGCGGCACCAAGGTCGATCTGGTCTTGTGCAAGTTTGACAATGGACAACTGCTGACCGTGCACGACCACAAATACCATGCTCGCGATTTCCCGGGCCTGGTGGAGATCGTGGAGGCATTCCTGGTGGAATGCAGGCAGACGCTCGGGCAACCGGTCGGACGTGCTGGCGGCCTGCTTTGGCGTGCCGGGCCCGGTGCGCCATGGCCGCCTGAAGCTGACCAATCTTCCCTGGGTCCTTGACGCCGCCCAATTGAGAATCGACCTCAAGATCGAGCACGTTTTCCTGATCAACGATCTGGAAGCAAATGGATACGGAATCGCTGAGCTAACCCCCGATCAGATTCTCGTTCTCAGCAAAGGCGATCCCGCTGCGGAAGGGAATCGTGGACTGATTGCCGCCGGCACAGGTCTTGGGTGAGGCAATCCTGGTGTGGAATGGTCAAAGTTATTTGCCCATGGCCTCCGAGGGCGGGCACAGCGACTTTGCCGCACGGAACGAGGAAGAAATCGGCCTTCTGCGTTATCTGCAAAAAACCGTGCGTGGCCGTGTCAGCTCGGAGCGCGTCATTTCCGGCCTCGGACTGGCCAATGTCTACGCCTACTGTCGTGATGTCAAAGGCCTGGAAGAGCCAAAGTGGTTGAAAGACCGCATGCGCGCGGAGGATCCCAACGCGGTGATCGGCGAGCTGGGCGAGTCTGGTGCGAGTCCGCTTTGCGTGGAAACCTTGAATATCTTCGTGTCTGCCTACGGGGCGGAAGCCGGCAACCTCGCATTGAAGATCCTGTCTGTAGGCGGTATGTACGTGGGCGGAGGCATTGCTCCCAAACTGCTCAAAAAGATGCAGGACGGTACTTTCATGAAGGCGTTTACCGACAAAGGCCGGTTGAGTGACTTGTTGGTGCAGACGCCGGTGCGCCTCATCCTGGAAAGCCGCGCTGCTCTGATGGGTGCGGCCGCTTATGCTGAGGCCCGCGCAGCAGAAATAGGCGGCCACTCCGAGCGCGCCCAGTCCGTGCAAATGGCGCCATCCTAGATAAAAACTCCATCAAAAATGGCGGCTCAAGCATCAAATCGCCAGATATTTTGGGAGAGATTCGTTATGCACAGCAGGTCACCGCGGTGGTTCGCAAGCGCAGTGATTCTTTTCGTTTCGGCGTTCCTGGCAGCAAGCTCGCGCCCCGCGCTAGCCCATGCCGTGCTCGTAAGCTCCACTCCGCAGAAAAACGCCGCGGTCAGTGGCCCGGATATCACGATCAATCTCAAGTACAATTCCCGCATCGACGGATCCCGCTCGACCCTAAGCCTGCTGAAACCCGACGGCACGGTAGAAAGAATCGGCACCCCGGCGCAGCTCGCCCCCGACGTGCTATCGGCAACTGGCCACGGTCTCGCAAAAGGATCCTACATACTTCGCTGGCAAGTTCTCGCCACCGACGGTCACATAACCCGCGGCGAAGTCCCTTTCCAGGTGCAGTAGCAAGAAAACCTCCTTCGGCTTCGCTCGGGATGGCAAAAAAGAGAGGGCTGTTGTAAAGAGAGGACCGTTGCCAAGGGACAGGAGCGTTGTTAAGGCGGAAGACTCATTAGCAACTACCCCCTCCTTTAGCAACCGCCCCGTCCTTATAACAACCCTCTCCTTTTTGTCATTGGGAGCGAAGCTGAGGGATCTGCAGTTCCGCGGACCTTTCCTGGAAATGTTTTCCACTACGTCCCCTGAGATGACCCCTTGATCTGGCTGCTGCGCGATCTTGATCTACTGAGCACCCTTCTGCGTGCGGCAAATCTCTCCTTCGAGGCGTTGCTGCTGGGCGGCATCATTTTTTTGTGGGCCGTTGCGCGTCCCGCTGCAGCGGCTCAAGCCGTCGAATCTTTTTGCTTTCGGGGAATTCGCTGGGCCGCTCTCGCCCTTGCCGCATCTGAGCTCATCTCGGTGCTCCTCTCCACTGCATCGCTGCTCGGCGACAGCGACCTGCATTTTCTCGACGTAATCGGCACCAGGTTCTTCGTAGCAGGCATGTGTGCCGCTCTGGTTGCCACCGTATTGTGGATCTGCGCTCGGGTGAAAACAAATAATGCGGTGGCCGCCATGATCCCCCTAAGCCTCCTGCTACTGATTGCCACCGTGGCCACCAGCCATGCGGAAGCCCGCCTGGATCACCGCCTGTCGTTGGCCCTCGCGACCGCGGCACATCATCTGGGCACAGCAGCCTGGATCGGCGCGATGCCCTTCCTCTTGGTTTCGCTGGGCCGCTGCGAAAGCGTGCAACCGGCGCAATCGATGGTCAGGCGCTATTCGTCGATGGCGATCCTGAGTGTCGCTGGTCCTGGTTCTTGCGGGGCTCTACATGGCCTGGTTCTATGTAGGCACCTGGAACGGTCTCTATGGAACGAGCTACGGTGTTCTGCTGCTGGCCAAGATTTACCTTCTGCTCGTAATGCTGATGATGGGCGCACTGAACTGGGCGGTGATCGCAGGTTAAACACCGATCCCCAACCGCTGCTGGCACGCCTGCGACGTTTTGCCGAGGTAGAGGTGGGACTGGGATTCACCGCCATTCTGGCGGCTGCTTCGATGTCCGCGCAACCGCCTGCGGTCGACGTCCCCGACCAGGTATCGCTGCAGGTCATTGCCGCCCGCATGCATCCCGAAGCGCCGCGCCTGAAGAGCCCAACCGCCGCCCAACTTACCCCGCCAACTTCGATCGAGACTGCCGTACGCGAAACTGAGTTCCAGGCCAACGGGGGCAGCGATGCCACCGACCGGGAATGGTCGGAGTACAACCATCACTGGGCCGGCCTGATCGTTTTGGCCGCGGGGCTTCTGGCCTTTGCCAGCCACTTTGCCCGCCTGCGCTGGGCGCGCTTCTGGCCGCTTACCTTTGCCGGGCTGTCCATCTTCATCTTGCTGCGTGCCGACCCGGAAAACTGGCCCCTGGGTCCACGTCCTTTCTGGGCCAGCTTTTCCGCTCCCGACGTGTTGCAGCATCGCGCTGCCGCCTTGCTGATCCTGTGCTTTGCTGCGTTCGAATGTGCCGTGCAGGCAGGCAAATTGCGAGCTCCGATGGGCGGCCCTCATTTTCCCCGCGATGTGTGCCCTGGGCGCGGCTGTTCTGCTCACCCATAACCACGCCGCCAGCGACACACGCAGAAGATCTGCTCGCCTCGCTGAGCCATACACCCATCGCTTTGCTCGGTGCAACCGCCGGATGGATCCGGTGGCTGGAGTTACGCCTGCCCCCGGGCCGCGCATCCAGGATCGCCGGCCGGGTCTGGCCGCTCTTGCTGGCCGCTGTGGGACTGATACTGATCAACTATCGCGAGACCTGACCGGGATCTGACCGTCTAAAGATAAGACCTGTCAGAATGTTGTAGGAGATTTCCCTTTTTGCTCGCGCCCATCCGTATCACCCGTCGTCTTGCTCTCGTTGTCGTCTTCCTGCTTCCAGCTGTAACCACGGTCGCCCAACGGCTGCCCAACGTTGCCCGTCCGGAGCACTATACCTTGCAACTGGCGCCAGACTTGCAGGCGGCCACCTTTACCGGCGAAGAAACCATCGATCTGACCCTGGCACAGGCCGTGGATTCGATTACGTTGAACGCATGGCAGCTCAAGTTTGGTGCAGTTACCGCACAGGTCAATGGCAAGAGCCTGCCTGCGGAAGTTACCCTCGACCCGGGCCTCCAGCAGGCCACATTCAAGTTTGACCGCAAGCTACCCGCCGGTCCCGTCACCTTGAAAATTGCATACAGCGGCATTTTGAACGGAGAACTGCGCGGCTTCTATCTTTCCCGCACCGCCAAGCGAAATTATGCCGTAACCCAATTTGAGCCCACCGACGCGCGCCGCGCCTTTCCCTCCTTCGATGAGCCGGCGTATAAAGCGACCTTTGACGTCAGCCTGATCGTGCCCCAGGGAGATACCGCGATTGGAAACACCAACATCGTTTCCGATACGCCCGGCCCGATCGCAGGGGAACACACCATCACCTTTGCGCGCACGCCGAAGATGTCAACTTACCTGGTGGCCTTCCTGGTGGGCGACTTCAAATGTCTCTCGGGTGAGAGTGACGGCGTGCCCATCCGCGCCTGCGCCACTCCTGACAAGGTTCAGCTCGCGCAATTCGCTCTTTCCGGCGCAGAGTTCTTCCTCCATTACTACGATAACTACTTCGGCATCAAGTACCCCATGCCCAAGCTGGATATGATCGCGATCCCGGACTTTGAGGCGGGAGCCATGGAGAACTTCGGCGCCATCACGTACCGCGAAACAGCCATGCTGGTGGACGAGAAAACGGCCTCCATCAATGCAAAGAAAACTGTAGCTGTCGATGTGGCGCATGAGATGGCCCATCAGTGGTTCGGCGACATGGTGACCATGGAATGGTGGAACAACATCTGGCTGAATGAAGGTTTCGCCACCTGGATGTCGAACAAGCCGCTGGCTGCCTGGAAGCCGGAATGGAAGATTCCCGAGAGCCAGGCTGCGGAGCTCAACCAGACCCTGGACCTCGATGGCGGGCGCGCTACCAGGGCCATCCGCTCGCGCGCTGAAACTCCCGCCGAGATCAATGAGATGTTCGACGGCATCGCCTATGGCAAGGCCGCAGCCGTGCTTCTGATGACGGAGAACTACCTGGGCGACGAGGCGTTTCGCGCCGGTGTGCATCGATATCTGCAGGCGCACATGTACGGCAATGCCACGGCAGAGGACTTCTGGAATACGTTGCAGGCATCGAGTGGCAAGCCTGTCGACAAAATCATGGATAGTCTCGTTGTGCAGCCAGGGGAGCCGCTGATTGACCTTTGGCGGCGTGCACGACGGCAAGGTGGAAGTATCGCAGAAGCGCTTCTTCCTCAATCCAAAAGACGCGACTGCTCAGGAGCAGAGCTGGGTCTTACCAGTGTGCATCAAGAGTGCCGCCGATCAACCCGAGTGCCCCATTGTGAAAGCCGGCGCCCAGCAGTTGCAAGCGCCGGCAGCGCCGGTTTTCTATGGCAACGCCGGCGGCAAGGGCTACTATCGCAGCCGTTACGACAGCGCCGATTACCAGCAACTGCTGCGCCAGGTCGAGACCAGCCTTACTCCGTCCGAGCGAATTACTTTTCTTGGCAGCCAATGGGCGTTGGCCCGGGCTGGCATCTCGCCGGTTGGGGACTTTCTGAACCTCGCAGCCGCCGTTCGTGACGATAACAGCTCATTTGTGATCACGACTGTCTCGAGCGCCTTGCGCATCATCGATCAGCAGGTGGCCTCTACATCCGAAGAGCACAAGGAACTCGCGGCGTGGGTGCGCAGGAACTTTGCCCCAGCTCTCGCCCGCCTGGATGCGCCTGTCGCCGGGGAAGCGCCGGATAAGAGCCTGTTGCGAGCCGCGCTCTTTGGGCTTCTCGGCAATATCGGCAGTGATCCCGCGATCATCGCCGATGCCAGGAAGATTGCGGAACAATACTTGAGCAACCCTGCCTCCGTTGACCCAACATTGGCGGCGACGGCACTCAATATCGCCGCGCAGAACGGAGACGCGGCCTTCTTCGATCAGTTGCAGCGAGTGAGCCAGACCAGCGGAGATCCGCAGCTTCGCGCGCAGGCATTGCATGCCCTGGCGAGTTTCCGCGATGAGGCCATGGTTGTCCGCGCTCTGGATTATGCGCTTTCCGGCCAGGTAAAAAACCAGGATGCCCTGCGCCTGGTTCAGCTCGAGATGAGGGATCGTCGTACCCGGGATGCCACCTGGCAATACGTGCAGCAGAACTGGCCCAGGGTACGAGCCCAGATCACAACCTGGATGGGCGGAGAACTAGTCGAGTCGATGGGCGGCTTCTGCAGCACGGACCGCAGTAGCCAGGTGTCGGAATTCTTTGCCGCGCACAGCGTCTCGGCCACCTCCCATGCCCTCGACAAGGCCCGTGACAGTATCGCGGACTGCGTAGATCTGCGGCTGGCGCAAGGACCCAACTTGAAACAATGGCTGCAAACGAAAGCCACGACTCCAGCGTAAATGTAAGTCCCTGAGAGCCTGGCTTTCAGCCTGTCCTGAAGAAGACGCTGCCTAACGAGCTTGTTGAAGGACCAGGACTTTAGCTGAGTTAGTCGCCGAACGCTGACGGTCCAAATGTCAAGTGCCTGGTCCAGGACTGGCCTCTTGCGCGACTGCTTTCCTGTCATCCCGAGGCACTGGCATCGTGCCTGTTCAGGACCACTCCTAGGAAACCTGAGAATAGCACCGGGCATTGAGTTCGCCAAGCCTACGCTGTCATTCTGGACCGGTAGGCGCCCGAGGACTCAGATCCGTGGCTGCGCTCGGATACAAGGGAGGCCGTGCAAGAAGGGCATTGCTTGAGCCGAGGCATCGTTCAATCCAATGGCGCAAGAGCTACTGGGTCGTAGGCCAGGCATAACACTGTTGTATCCTAGCTGATGCACTACATTCTCGGGCCTTAAGCAATCACGGTTGGAGCTGACGTGTGCCTTGCCAAAACTCTTCGTGCAGCCGCGCGCGATCGGAGCCGTGCAAGTCCAGCATCCTTTGCGCCACTTCTCCGCTGGAGACATTCTCGACCGCCACTTCAATCGTCCGCACCTGGTGCCATGGATAGACGAACTTCTCCCAAACGAGAAATCCCGAGGAAGCCCAGCCCTCCAGCAGCGCGGTCACCTCCTTTTTCACGTCGGTCTCATGTCTTACTGGAAGCAGCTCGACAGTTTCCCCAGTCACGAGCCGCGCTTTAAGTCGCGCTATGAGCATGTGATCTTCTCTCCTCTTGGGGTAAGATGCGGTTATAGGGCGGGGCTAAAAGCCTTGAACATTACAAATGCATGTACAAAACGGCCCTTTATTGCACAAAGGTTGTACCGCTAATTCAATCTGTCACTTGAGTGGATACATTGCTTCTGCTTCAATCGTTGAGTGAACCCTGTGCCTCAATCCCCTGTTTCTTCTTCGCCGCAGCCGGCCGGCAGTAACGTGGTTGCATTTGCGGATCTACGCCTGTCTACACCGATGACGGGTCAGCCTATCGTGCTGCTCGAATACGAGGACCGGCAAGGCGTCCGTTCGATCCACCAGGTGGCGTTGACCTGCACTGGCCGGGGCCGGGGTGGTCTGATCTACTTTGGCGGCTATGACAAGGGCAAGTTCAGCATCTTCCGGGCGGATTGCATTCACCGGGTTGTAACTCTCTAAGACTCCTTCATAAACACCGCTTCAGAAAGCGCCCTAAGTCAGCCAGCCGGCAAACCCAAGTACCCAAAGATAAATCGAAAGATTGCACTTTGGTGCCTCCCTCTCTTCCTACGCAAACCTCTGATTAGAAAGAGCAAAGCCCGCCTTCTTGCCGCCGGAGTGTGCTCGCCGGCCGAGGGAGAAGTCTTTTCCTCTGCACGCATAACAAAAGCTGTAGCATTTTGCGACATCAAAGTGTAGTCTCAGTTCCACTCCCCGCCAGTAATTGCAACTTCTGTGGTATGGGCAAAGTCTGGCCCTTGGGCGACCCCTGCGCGCATTTGCGTTGCAAAAGGGTTGCAAGTTAACAGCGTCCCCTTAGACTGAGGGGGTCCGAACTAAAGTTGTACAGGAGTGCCATTCCCATGTTTTTCAAGTCATCCGGGTTTCCCGCAAAGGATTTCATTGCGAAGCGGAAATTATTCTGCTTCCCTGCCCTGGCCCTCGCCATTTGCACTTCCACGGGCTGGGCACAAGCCCCGTCCGTCGTCATCGATGCACAGCAGACGATCGGTACCCTTTCCAAGGGTGCACAAGGCATTGCTGTTTCCAAAAACGGAACAGTCTTTATCGCGGACACGAACAACAATCAAATTCTCGTGCGTAACCCGCAGACCGGCGTGATCACTCCGGCCTCTACCGGGGGAATCACACTGGCGTTTCCGACGCCGCTTGCCCTGGACGCGAATGGCGATCTCTTCGTGGGCGACACACCCTCCGGTATCGGAGGAAGGATCGTCAAGTTGACCGGGGATGGCAAAGGCAATCTGACCGGTGCTGCGAGCACTTATTTTGCCGGCGCTCCTTTGACGAATCCGTTCGCGCTCACAGTCGATAGTGCGGGAACACTCTTCATCGGCGACTATCCGCTGGATACAGGTAATGGGGCCATCTATTCGCTGGCTGCGGGTGGCGCCGCGCTCACGCCTTTGAGTTTTCCAGGCATCCCGACCCAGTTCGCTCCCGGCATCTCTTTTTAGGGCTGGAACCAATCTTTATATCGCCGACAACGGCGTCGGCGCACCGGCATAGGCGGCGTGTACGTAGCCCCGGCCACTGGCGGAAATGCCACAAAGATACCGACCTATTCGTTTACCATCACCTACCCTACCGCTATCAGGCTGGATGCAGCGGGCAACATCTATATCCTGACCGATCTTACGACTCGGCCGGGTTACAACTCCGGGCAGCAGCTCGTGGTTGTCCCGGCAGCTTCGCCGGCCACTCCTTACCTTCTGCCGATGAACGGCATTTTGTACGCCACCGATATGCAGTTCGATACATCAGGGAACTTCGACATACTTGACTATGCCGGTGGCACTGTTTCTCAGCTGACTTGGGCGAATCCGGTCAACGTGGGCAAGATTAACGTGGGCGTGACCGGATCGCCGGTTCAATTCAACTTCGAGTTTAATGTGGCAACAACCCTCCGCGGATTTCGCGCCGTTACTCAGGGCGATGTGAGCCAGGAACTCACTCAGAGCAGCGGCGGCACTTGTGTCAACGGGAAACACACCAATCTTGGCTCTGGCGGTCCGACCATTTCCAACTTTTTCCCTTACACCTGCGTAGAAAACTTCTCCGGTACTCCAACCTACCCGGGGTTGCGCACTTCGGCCGTCCAGGTTAAGGGCGCGAACGCTACGATACTTGGTTCCTTGCCGGTCTACCAGACTGGTTTCGCCGGAGCAGAAATTACTTACCCGCTCAACGTGAGGACGACCGCAACCGGTCTACAGGTACCTCAGGATATAGCGATATCAGGGCTGAATAGGAGGTCTACGTCGCCGACCGCCAGGCGGCGTAAAGTCTATTCCCTTGAGGGTCTTGGGGGAAGCACACTGACTCCCGTTTCGACCGGAGCCATCAGCCTTTCGGCGCCGACCGGGCTGGCCCTGGATGGAGCCGGCAACCTGTTCATCACTGACTTCGACAATGCTCAGGCTCGTCGAAGTACCTACAACCACCGGTCTCCCGCCGTCGGTGGTTAACACTGGCGGTCTCTTGCAGCACCCGATTTCCTTAGCCTTTGATTATCTCAGGCAATACTTTATATCGGGGATGCAGGTCCCGCCGGGTCGGGCGCGAGTTTCTCCGATCCTGGCTATGTTGTGAAAATACCGGTCGGTGGGGCTCGCTTTCAAAATGACAATCCCTGACGTGCCGATCGTCTTCCCGCAGGCACTGGCGACCGATCCCTATACCACCGCGCTGCTGATCGGCGATCGCGGCGATCAATCAGGCGTTGGTAAAGTGGTTCAACTTTACGCCAACGGCACGGTGGGTACGGGTCCCGATCAACGGAGTGACCAATCCTATCGGACTGGCTTTTGATGCGGCTGAGGATCTTTATGTTCTCGACGGCATCGCCAATACCCTTACTGTTGTGGAGGGTCCCGAGATTCCCGGCTTCCCATACCACCCATTGCAATTCAACAACAGTAAACTGGTCGCTGCCAAGGGTTTGGCGATTTCCGCCGGTGGACAGAACTTCGTTATCGCGAATTTCGTGGGCGCGGGCAGCTCTAACCTGATGCACCTGAACGGCAATCGTTCCACGCTGGCGTTCGGGGGCGTCAAAGTCGGACGCCAGAGTCAAACTCAAACGGCCACAGAATACAACATTGGCAATATGAATTTGACGCTGAGCAGTCCGTGGTACACCACCAACGGAGCCAACCCTGCATTTAGCGTGTTGGGTAGCTCGTTCTGCGACAACGGCAACTTTCTGGCGCCGTCGTGGTCATGCACCATCGATGTCCAGTTCACGCCGCAGTTTATCGGGCAGACCACTCAACAACTCACGGTCGAGAGCGACGGCTACAACGGTGGCAGCGGCGCTATCAGCCCTCCGATCCTCACCTTAAGGGGAACCGGCACCAAGTAAGTTGGTTTCACCACGCAGCCGGAACGCAAATCACCGCGTTCCGGCCGTTTGTTTTTATGGCTTTAACCGTGCCAGCTTAGTTTGGGATAGTAAGCCGGCTGGAACGATCCGGTGCAGTCGTGCTGAAGTCCGGAAGCCAAAGCAAGCAGGGCCACAACGCGGTTGACGCGCAGGCACCGATCGGCTCGGCACTTCTCGAAAATCTGTAGCATTTTGCGACATCAGAGTGTACTCTCAGTTCCACTCCCCGCCAGCAATTGCAACTTCAGTGGTATGGGCAAAGTCTGGCCCTTTGGGCGACCCCTGCGCGCATTTGCGTTCTAAAAAGGGTTGCAAGTTAACCGCGTCCCCTTAGACTAGGGGGGTCCGAACTAAAGTTGTACAGGAGTGCCATTCCCATGTTTTTCAAGCCATCCCGGTTTCCCGCAAAAGATGTCATTTCGAGGCGGAAATTATTCTGCTTCCCTGCGCTGGCCCTCGCTATTTGCACTTCCGCGAGCTGGGCACAAGCTCCTTCCGTCGTCATCACTGGACAGCAGACGATCGGCACCCTGTCCAAGGGGGCCCAAGGCATCGCCGTTTCCAAGAACGGAACTGTCTTTATCGCGGACACTAGCAACAATCAAGTTCTCGCGCGTAACCCCCAGACCGGTGTGATTACTCCAGTCTCTACCGGGGGAATCACACTGAGGTTTCCGACACCGCTCGCCCTGGACGCCAATGGAGATCTTTTCGTGGGCGACACGCCCTCCGGCATCGGTGGAAGGATCGTCAAGTTGACGGGGGACGGCAAAGGCAATCTGACCGGTGCTGCGAGAACGTTTTCGCTGGGACTCCTTTGACGAATCCGTTCGCGACTCACAGTCGACAGTGCGGGGACACTGTTCATCGGCGACTATTCCTTGGATACAGGGAATGGAGCCATCTATTCTCTGGCTTCAGGTGGCGCCACGCTGACGACTTTGAGTTTTCCCGGCATCCCGACCCAGCTCGCCCCAGGCTCCTTTTTAGGGCTGGAACGAATCTCTACATCGCGGACAACGGCGCCGGGCAACAGCATAGGCGGCGTATACGTAGCCCCAGCCACCGGCGGCAATGCCCAAAAGATACCGACCTATTCGTTTACCATCACCTACCCTACCGGTATCAGGCTGGATGCTGCGGGCAACATCTATATCCTGACGATCTCACGACAGGTTCGGGTTACAACAGCGGGCAGCAGTTGGTGATTGTCCCTGCAGCTTCGCCGACCACTCCTTACATTCTGCCGAATAGCGGCATTTTGTACGGCACCGATATGCAGTTTGATCCGGCAGGGAACATCGACATGGTCGACTATGCCGGTGGCACTGTGGTCCAACTATCGGCAAAATCCGTCAACGTGGGCAAGAATAGCGTTGGCGGTACCGGATCGCCGGTTCAATTCAACTTCGAGTTCAATGTGGCCACAACCCTCCGCGGCTTTCGCGTCGTTACTCAGGGCGATGTGAGCCAGGAACTCACTCAGAGCACCGGCGGGACTTGCGTCAATGGGAGACACACCAATCTTGGCCTCTGGCGGTCCGACCATTTCTAACTTTTTCCCTTACACCTGCGTGGAAAACTTCTCCGGTACTCCGACCTATCCGGGCGTGCGCTCTTCGGCCATCCAGGTTAAGGGCGCGAACAGCTACGATACTTGCTTCCCTGCCGGTCTACCAGACGGGTCTTGCCGGAGCAGAAATTACTTATCCGGTCAACGAGAGGTCGACCGCGACCGGTCTACAAAATCCTCAGGCTGTCGTGATATCGGGGCTGGATAAGACGGTCTACGTCTCCGACACCGGGGCCGGTGTAGTCTATTCGACTGCAGGTTTGGGGGGAAGCACGCTGACTCCCGTTTCGACCGGCGCCATCCACCCTTTCAGCCCCGTATGGGCTGGCTCTGGACGGGGCCGGCAACCTGTTCATCACTGACTTCGACACCGCCCAGCTTGTCGAGGTACCCACAACCACCGGTCTCCCACCGTCAGTGGTGAACACCGGCGGTCTCTTGCAGCACCCGATTGCCGTGGCCTTTGACTCTCAGGGAAACACTTACATCGGGGATGCGGGTCCGGCAGGGCTTAACGCCAGTTTTGCGGACCCTGGCTATGTGGTGAAAATACCGGTCGGGGGCTCTCCTTTTAAAATGACGATCCCCTCGGTCCCGATCGTTTTCCCGCAGAGCTCTGGCGACCGATCCCATTACGGACGCTCTGCTTATCGGCGATGGTGGCGACATTAACAATAATGGCGCCCAGGTAGTCCAGGTCTCCGCCGACGGGACCACCGCGAGTGTCAAGCCGATCGACAATTTAACTAACCCAACCGGTCTCGCTTTTGATCCCGCCGGCCAACTCTATGTTGCCGACCAGTCCGCCAATACCATCACGGTCGTACCCCCAACCGGTGGTCACCACTTGCTTACCTTCAATAACAGTAGTCTGAACCAAACCGCTGCGCTTGGCTATTTCCGCTGGTGGACAGAGCTTTGTACTGGCGAACTTCGTCCAGAATCAGAATGGCGCCAACGCCAATCTCGTACTTCTGAACGGCAACCGTTCCACGGCTGGCGTTCGGGGGCGTCAAGGTTGGATACCAGAGCCAGACGAAAACGGCCACGGAGTACAACATCGGCAATCTGCCTTTGACGCTCAGTTCGCCGTTTTACACCACCAACGGCGCCAATGCTGCATTCAGTGTGTTGGGTAGCTCGACCTGCGGCAACGGCTTGGTACTGGATTCCGCCGCTTCCTGCGACATCAATGTCCAGTTCAAGCCGACCACCATCGGGCAGACCACGCAACAACTCACTGTGCAGAGCGACGGATACAACGGCGGCAGCGGCGCTATCAATGCGCCGATCCTCACCTTGCGGGGAACCGGCGAGGCCGTCGTCAAAAAGAGACCGTAAGCCTCGTTTCACCAGGCAGCCGGAACGCAGATCACCGCGTTCCGGCTGTTTTTTGGCAAGAAAGCGGATCTACCAGCCGATCAAAGATTGCAAAATGAGTTCCGCAGAGCCTGCCCCGGCCTGCCGTGGGTCCCGCTAGGGACGGCTGAATCATGGCAGGATCGCGTGTTTGAAGCCGCTGTGGTCAAAGGGATATTCCTGGGATCATCGAGTACCGCCCCATGACTGTCAGCGGGAAGGCAACATTCGCGACCGCGCTGGTTGCGAGCCGCCGCGGGGCTCGACGTAGTCGAAGCCCCAGCACATCAGGAAAGTAATGTGCACGAGAACCAGAGAATTCAGATTGCTCCGTTCCGTTATTTGTTTTTACGGCTTCAGCGGTGCCAGCTTAGTTTGGGAAAGTAAGTCAGCTGGAACGATCCCGTGAAGTCATGCTGTTGTCCGGACGCCAAAACCGGGGCCTTCCAAAACTCCACCTGGCCGAAAGCATTCAACTCCAGGTTCTCTTTCAGCCGCAGCACCGCTTTAATGTTGATGTCGTTCTGCGTCGTGCCCCCGGGGATGAAGCTCTTCGAAACCTTTGCGTTGCGATAGCCAAGCTGGACGTATTCCTTGGGGCTGATCCAATCTGTGAGCCATGCCTGGCCGCCTTTGCCTTCCCGGCCTATCCAACTTCCCAACAGGTTGTTCTTGTTCAAGTAGCCGTCCTTGTACTCGAACTTCATAGTAGATCTGCTGGCCACCCGCGAGGAAGGGCATCAGGGTCGGTCGATACCGCCTCCGCGCGAAGGTCGACATGCGGAAGCCTAGGCAGGTGGGACAGGTAGAGCCCAGGGTTGATGGAGGCGTGACGCGGCGCCGCAATCGGGCTTGCGTCGTCGTGGACGATCGAGTCGGAGTAGAGCGTCAGCCAGTTCTCTAACCAGGGAAGCCTCCAGGTAAAGTCGAAGCTCGAATGACGCGATCCGGGATCGTTCCGGCCCTCCTTCTCCGCCAGGCTCACATTGCTGAAGCTGCTGAAGCTGTGCCAGAACGAACCGAAAGTGAGGGGCACGTGGCCCTTCCCGGCGAACACAACCACACGCGAGAAGCCCAATTCCAGGTTCCTGGTCGGCTTGAAGCTGAATTTCTCAGCATGGATCCACGGAGCATTGGGATAGCGATGCCCCTTCAACGAGCCAAACAAACCTTCATAGCGAAACGGTCCTGTGACTTCGGAGAGTATTGGAATGCGCAGCGGCACCACACGATTGATGCGCAGCGCATAGATAGGCTCGGCGTTGTTGCTGAGCGCCATGCTCCCTGCTTCCGTCGGTCCCCACCAATCCTCCGACTTGCCCACGGAGATCACGTTGTTAGCCAGGGAAACCGCGAGATTCGCATCGATCAAGCGAAATACATTGGTCTGAGGTACGGGTTCCGGCGCCAGCAGCGGAGTGCTGTCAACCGCTGCAATCAACTGTTGTACAGATTCGGGATACGCTGCGCGGCCGGGCGCATGCTGATACTCCCCGCGCACATCAAGCGAGAGGTGGTAACCCTCCGCCCTGGCCGAAAACCCATCCAGGGCGTTGAAGCCCTGTTGGTAGGGGCGCCCATAGTCATTGATCAGCGTCTGCCCAAAATGAAAGGAGTCATTGATCGGCCGGCTCTTGATGTACATGTTCCGCGTATAGACATTCGAAAGCTCGGCCTGGGGTGTTGTCTGCCCCGCGTCCACTCCAAACTCCACTGCCAGGGCCCGAAAGATATTCCATGCTTCCGTGTCCTGCGGCGCACTCTGCAGCTCGGGGTAGGTCTCCTGCAAAATCTGCAGGCAGCTGGTGCGCGTCCATGGCCGCATACCGAGGTAGGCTGAGTCGGCATAGCCGAGCGAGAAAAGCCGTTCAAAGGCGGGATAGACCCAGCTGTCAAGGGGCACATAGACCAAACCGTAGTTGGCGCTGGTAGGCGGCTCAAAGTCGTTGAAGACCGGATCGAGAGATGCCGGCAAACTTGGCGGGGCAGCAGTTTGCTGGCACAGCAATGGAACCCATGGCCCCGCGATGAAGGTGGAAATCAGAGCAAATCGAAGCAGCACTCCACTGGCCCAACGTCTTTGCAGATTCAAAACGCTCTCCAAATTAAGAGGATAGCGCACTCAGGAAAATGAACCTGCCTTTGCCCTTGCCTCAAGGATTTACGATGTCTCCTTCGTGGCTGACCACTGGGCGCGGCCAAAAGAACGACGGCAAGCTGAAACGATTCCTGCTTTGGCACGTCGAAAAACCAGGGGCTCCTCGCGTGGCCTCGCATTTCTTGACACCATGCAGGTTCGCCAGTAACCTCTTTTTTACCATCGTTTAGTTTTCTTTTATCATCGTTTGGTTTCGGGTCCCGCCACAAATTCTTATTTGAGAGGTCAGGTGCCATGAATCGATTCTCAAGATTCGTGTCTTTCGCTGGCGTAGTTGCCGTCGTGTTTCTAGGGACCCTTGCAGCGTGGGCAGCCATTACCGGTTCTATTTCTGGAGTGGTCACAGACCCGAGCGGCGCCGTGGTGCCGGGAGTGACCGTTGTCGCTACTGCTGTGTCGACAAATGTGCAGACCACTGCTGTCACCGATGCCAAAGGCTTCTATAACTTTCCCACCCTCAGCGTTGACACCTACAACGTCACCACCAGCCAGGCTGGCTTTCGCGATTACCTGCAGAGCGGTGTAAAGATCGATGCCAATTCCGCGGTTCGCATCGACATCGCCATGCAGCTCGGAACGGTCAACAATACCGTCAACGTGAAGAGCGACGCGCTCCAGGTAGAGACGCAGAGCACGCAGAATGGTGTGCTCATCGATGGCACCAAGATCACCTCCGTGCCACTGAACGGACGTTCCTACATCGACCTCTTGAAATTGCAGCCGGGCGTATCGCCTTATTCGCATAGCCAGGACAGCGACACCTCGGGAATTGGCGCAACCCAGGTATCAGGCGATCTGGACAATGGCCAGCAATCTGTCAACGGCGGCCGTACCGGGTCCAACGCATTCATGGTCAATGGAGCCAACGCAGAAGAAGGCGTGCACAACGGGGCCGCGATGATCCCCAATCTTGATTCCATCGCGCAGTTCCGCATCATCACCAACAACTTCGACGCGGAGTATGGAAACTATAGCGGCGGCCAGATCAACGTGGTCACGAAGTCGGGGAGCAATCAATACCACGGAACGGTCTTCGACTTTCTGCGCAATACCGATCTTGATGCGAGAAACTACTACGCTCCCAGCCGCGGCGTATATCATCCAGAATCAATTCGGCGGTACGGCTGGTGGCCCCATCAAGCAAAAACAAAATTTTCTGGTTTGCCGACTACCAGGGAACGCGGCAGATCTTAGGAGAGACACCAGAGCTATCCCGTGCCTTCAGACGCCGACCGCACGGGAGACCTCTCGGACCAGCGGCGCTCGATCAACCAGGATTTGGCGGCGCAGTGGCCGGCGCCGGCTGGGCGAACACTCTCTCCCAGACATTGGGCTATCCCGTCATCCAGGGAGAACCCTATTACTCCCCTGGCTGCACAGACACTTCAACCTGCGTCTTTCCCAATGCGGTCATTCCCAAGAGCGCGTGGTCGCCGGTTGCGGTGAACTCGCTGAAATACGTACCTACTGCCAACGGGGTTGTTAACAATGCGCCTGGCTTCTCGACCTCGGCCTTTAACGAGAACTTGACCGATGATAAGGGGAGTGGCCGGATAGACATTCCTACGCGATTCGGCGCTGTGTTCGGTTACTACTTCTTTGACCGATTCAATACTGTGAATCCGTATACCCAGGGGGTCGTGGTCCCGGGCTTTGCCGCAACCAATAAGGGCAAAACCCAAATGATCAATTTGGGGTTGACCACGACCTTTAACTCCTCGACCGTCAACGATCTTCGTCTCGCCTACTTGCGCGATGTAAACCAGACAGGGCAACCCACCGCGGGACAAGGTTTGGGCGTCACCCTGGCCTCGCAGGGGTTTGTTACTCCGTGGGGCCCTGCGGGCGGTATCTCTCCCATGAACCCTGCGTACGAGGGTGTGTCGAATTTCATATTCAATAACTTCACCACTGGCATCCCGCAGGATGCATTGAGGCAATACAACAACACCTTTCAGATCATCGATAACGTCACCAAGATTTTTGGAACGCACACTCTGCAGTTTGGCGCCAACCTCCACTACAACCAGATCAACGAGCGGAACTACGACTGTTACAACGGGTGCTTCGGTTTCAATGGCTCAGAGACCGGCTTGGATTTTGCCGATTTCCTGATCGGGGCGCCAAACAGCTTTGTGCAGGCCAGCCAACAGCTCCTCGACTCGCGCAGCAAATACTACGGGTTCTATGCCCAGGATAGCTGGCGTGCGACCCGCAATCTCACCCTCAATTACGGACTCCGTTGGGAAGCCGCTACTCCCTGGTACGACACTCAGAACAAGCTCGAAACGGTCGTTCCCGGTGAGCAGTCACTCTCTTTCCCCGGTGCTCCCCTGGGTCTGGTTGTGCCCGGGGATCCAGGCATTCCTCGCACGCTCGGGCCCACCAAGTACACCAACTTCGCTCCTAGAATTGGCTTTGCTTATGCGCCGGAGGCGAGTGACGGTTTTCTTGGCAAACTACTGGGCGGTGCTGGAAAAACCAGCATACGTGCCGGTTACGGCATCTTCTATAGCTCTATCGAGGATGCCACCGGATTCGTCGAGGTAGGCGACGCTCCCTATGGCAACTACTATTCTGTCTCATCGACTGAGCTGGCCACCCCTTTTGTCGATCGGCCGTCGGGAAATCCGGCGGGACAGAAGTTCCCCTTCGTCTTTCCTCCAACCAACGTGTCTCCTCAGAATCCCGATACAACCTTCAACTGGGCGGGTGCGACACCCATCGGCGGATCCGACTATTACTACTACAAAAACAAAATGCCCTATGTTCAGGAATGGGAACTCTCCTTCCAGCGTCAATTGGGAACCGCCACCGTGCTCAGCGTGAACTACGTCGGCACCGTGGGGCGGCAGCTGCTGACCTTTGTGGAGTCGAATCCCGGGAGACCAGGCGCTGTGCCTCCGGTTGAGTGACCCAGCCAATGTGGCGCCCGGCACAGCACAACTTGCGGCCCGAATGGCGAAGACACGATTTACACCACAGCCGACGGACAGACGATAAGCGGAACCAGGCCGACCTTCGGGATTAACTTCAATAGCAATCCCTACATGAAGACCGCGGCCACCTCCAGTTTCAACTCGCTGCAGGTGACCCTGGAGCACACTGAAAAATACCTCAACTTCCTGATTGGCTACACCTTCGAGAAATCGCTGGACAATGGTTCGGATTCCTTTGACGCGACGAATCCGTTCAATCCAGGCCAAACTCGCGCATTATCGAGCTTTAACGTCCCGCATACCCTGGTTGCCAGCTACACAGTGCAGTTGCCCTTCGATCACTTTATCGGTGGAGGGGATCTGGCGAAGCGGTTCACCGCGGGCTGGGAACTTTCCGGCGTATCGACATTTGCCAAAGGAGAGCCGGTCAGTCTCGATGAGAATGACGATAATTCATTGCTTGGCGCCTTTAATGCAAACGTAGATGTGCCCAGCTACGCGAACAATGGCAGCCGCCTTTATGTGAATAAGAACCCGCGCAAGGGGCTGCCCTATTTCAACCCGAACTTCTTTCAGCCGGAGCCAGTCGGGCAGGTAGGAAACGCGATGCGGCGCTACTTCTCCGGTCCCGGTCTCGACAACTACGATATGGCGCTGCTCAAGAGCACCACCATCACCGAGAGCACCAAACTGCAATTCCGGGCAGAAGCATTCAACGTCTTCAACCATGCGCAGTTTAAGAATCCGAACGGGACTGTCAACAACACCGGCCAGGGCGGATTCGGTTACGTGACCTCGGCGAATGATCCTCGCATCATGCAAGTAGCGCTGAAATTCTTGTTCTAAGCGAGCGAAGAGGACCAGTGACGAAGATGGGTTGGCGGCGGGGCATCTTCGTTCTGGTCGTCTTACTAGGGTGGGGCTCGTTGGCTACGCTGCAGGCGCAGCCGCCGGGCGCCGCAATCTTCGCGTCCAATTGCGCCACTTGTCATGGCGCAGATGGCCGCGGCGGGGAGCATGCACCGAACATCGCCACTGCCCCCCAAGTGCAACACCTCATGGATCGCGAGCTGGCCGGCATCATCCGCTATGGAATTGCCGGTGCGGGTATGCCGGCCTTCTCATCACTGAAACAACAGGAAGTAGCCGAGGTGGTCAGCTACTTGAGGGTCCTGCAGGGCAGAGGCGATATTGTGAAACTCCCGGGAGATCCCAAACAAGGGGAAGCTCTCTTCTTTGGCAAGGCGAAATGCTCCGATTGCCACATGGTCAATGGCAAAGGAGGATTTATCGGCAGCGATCTCACCTATTACGGTGCCGAGGCAAAGCCCGATCAAATGCGCGCCATCATCCTCGATCCCGACAAGAATCTTCCGGCGGACAAAAAAGCCACAACCGTGGTGACAACCGCAGGGCAAACCATCACCGGGATGCTCAGGACCAACAACAATTTCTCCCTTTCCCTACAGACCCTGGACGGTTCGTTTCATTTCCTCCCAAAATCAGAGCTCACCCAGGTGGATGCCGGTTCTCACTCCCTGATGCCCGCCGCGACCTTGAATAGCAAGGAAGTGGACGACCTGGTCAGCTATCTCCTCCGTACCGGGGACGAAAGCGCCAAGCACTCCCCAGCCCACTCCTCGAAGTCTGACGATAATGACGATTAAAAACCTCATCGCCCTTCTGGCCATGGCGACGTTAGCTGGTCTGCAAGGAAGCATTCTTCGTTCACGGACAAAGTGACAAGACAAACCCTGCGCTTGAGGCCGTCACTCCCGGGTTTTGGAAACTATTCGACCACAAGGCGCAATTGACGAAGGTGGCCTCCGGCTTTGGCTTCACGGAAGGGCCGGTCTGGGATCCCGCCGGCTATCTCTGGGTCAGCGACGAAACACTCAACAAGATATTCAAGGTAGACACAAGCACAGGTCAAAAGCGAGAGATCATCTCTCTCGGCGATCCTGACGGCAACACCTATGACAAGCAGCATCGGCTCCTGGATTGCGCAAGCGTTCTGCGAGCCATCATCCGCCTCTCCCCCGACGGCTCCCAATACGAAACAGTCGTAGACCGCTATCAAGGGAAACGCTTGAACAGCCCCAACGACGTGGTGCTCGGCCCGGATGGAGCGATCTACTTTACCGATCCAACCTCTGACCTGCCCAAGGATCAAAAGCAGGAAATTCCCTTTAAAGGCGTCTATCGCATCGGGCCCAACAACCAGGTTGAGCTGCTGACCAAAGATCTCGATGAGCCCAACGGACTCGCCTTCTCCCCCCAGGGCACAAAGTTCTACGTAGACGACTCGAAGCAACGGAACATCCGTGTTTACGACTTTCGCGACGGCAAACTCAGCAACGGCCGCATCTTCGGCGTTGAGCCTGGCGGCCCCAAAGAGGGCGTGCCGGATGGAATGAAAGTCGATCGCCAGGGAAATCTGTATGTCGTCGGCCCTCGCGGAATATGGGTTTGGGATGCGGCTGGTCATCACCTGGGAACCATTGTCGTGCCCGAGCAGCCTGCCAATCTTGCCTGGGGAGACCCGGATTACTCCACGCTCTACATCACTGCGACCACGTCTGTGTACAAGATCCCGACGCGGGCGCATGGCTTTATCCCGTACCTGTAAGAGGACCCACAAGAGGACCAATGACCTGTCGATTACCTCGCTTCCTCTTTTCCCTGTTGGCTCTGGCCTCTGCAGTACGGCTCTCGGCCCAGACCAGTGGCTTCAAGGTCATTCAGCCGCCGGGCGCAGATACAGCCTATAGCGCCGGCATTCTGGCGAATGGAACGCTCTATGTATCGGGCCAGGGAAGCTCTGCCAGAGACTTTACCAGCCAGGCCGCGAAGCGATGCACAAGGTGCAGACCGTGCTACGCGGCGCCGGGATGGATTTTGAGAACGTCGTTTGGATGAATGTCTATCTCACCGATGCCAACGACCAGGCGGCACTCGATGATGTGTATTGGAAAATGATTGGGTCCAGTCCGCCGGCACGAACAGTATTGACCGTCGCCGCTCTACCCCATGGAGAAAAGGTTGAGATCAACTGCATTGCGGTTGCGGATGCCGGCGAGCGCAAAGCAATCTGGCCGGCAGGTTGGCCGCGAGGACCGCGCGTCGATCCGCCTGCAATTGAAGCCGGGGAAATGCTCTACCTGTCGGCGCAAGGCGGACAGAATCCGCTGAGTGGAAAAGCGAGTCCCGATTTTTCGGCGGAAACAAAGCAAGCCCTCGACAATGTCAGCACCATCCTGAACACCGCGCAAATGAGCATGAAGAACGTTGCTGTGGGTGAATCCCTACATGAGCGTCGGCGGCCAATACGACGTCATGGGCAAGGTCTACGCCAGCTACTTCGAGTTTGGCAACACACCGGGCCGCGGGACCATTCAAGTCATGGGCCTGCCTAAAGGAGAGCACATCGTCTTCAGTTGCATCGCCGGATCAGATCTCAGCAAACGCAAAGCCGTGCGCCCACGAAATATGCCTCCCAGCAAAACTGCGAGCCCTGGGATCCTCTACGGCGACACGTTGTATCTTTCCGCGAAGGATGGTTTCATCCCCGACCAAGGAATGGTGACACCGCTCTTCGATCTGCAACTGCGGCAGTCCATGCGCAACCTTCTGGACGGATTACAGGAGGTCGACATGGATTTCTCCAATGTCGTTTTCAGCACGGTTTACCTGCGGCAAATGAAGGATAGTAACCAGATGAACGAGTTGTACAACAAGTTCTTCAAACCCCCATATCCCGCAAGAACGGTCCTGCAGCAGAACCTCGAGTTCGGCGAAGAAGCTGCCGAGCAGATATCTTTCATCGCCGTCAGACGTCAACCGGCGGGGACCACCGAGGCCTCACGATGAAACGCAGATCGTTCGTTAAATGGGCTGCCGCCTTCCCGCTGCTGGCGCAAGTTGGATGGGAGTCTGCTCTGGGAACCGGTTGGGCGGAAGTCGCACGCAACTCGACTGACAACATCTATACCCGGCTCGGTGTGAAGCCGCTGATCAATGGCCGTGGGACCTGGACCTATCTCAGCGCCAGCCTCGAGTTGCCTGAGGTGAGAACCGCTCAAGTGGAGGCCGCGCAGCATTTCGTAAACATCTTCGAGCTCCAGCAGGCTGCCGGCCGGCGTCTGGCCGAGCTCACCGGCGCGGAGTCGGGCATGATTACATCGGGAGCGGCGGGCGCGATGTCGGTAGCCACCGCCGGATGCATTGCCGGAACCGATCCGGACAAAGTATGGCAATTGCCGGACACCCATGGTCTCAAAAATGAAGTGGTCATGGTCGGCGGCAGGAGCGTGTTCGATAGCGCCATCCGTCTGGCCGGAGGCAAACTCGTTCTCGCCCATTCTGCCGATCAGATTCCCAACGCAATCACCAGTAACACGGTGATGATTTACACCACCTCCGAGCCCGAGCAACTGGCGAAAGAGATTGCGATTGCCAAGGCTCATCGCGTGCCCATCTTCATGGATGCCGCCGATGGCATACCTCCCGTCAACAAGCTGCAGCTATTCAACAAAATGGGCTGCGACCTCTACACCTTCAGCGGAGGCAAAGGATTGTGCGGACCACAATCGAGCGGCATTCTTCTGGGGCGCAAGGATCTGATCGAGGCCGCTCTTGCCAACAGCAATCCCTGGGAGGGCGCGGTATGCCGCCCCATGAAGGTGGGCAAAGAAGAGATCATGGGCTGTCTGGCAGCAGTCGAGGCATGGCTCAAGATGGATGTGCCCAAACTTAACCGAGGAATGGGGAGCACGTGTTCAACGCATCGCAACCCTGGTGAGCACCGTCCCCGGCGTGGAAGCAAAGGTCTACACCCCTGAAGAAAACCAATGCCCCACGCTCATGGTTTCCTGGGACCAGAAAGCCTGGCGCTACTCGACCGCCGACTGCGCGAAACAACTACTCGAGGGCACTCCTGCGATTGCCGTGCTCACCGACGACAATCCGAGCGATGTGCTTTCGCGCAAGCAAACGCCTGGCAAGACTCCAAGAGCGGATGACAAGCTGCAAATCGTTTCCATGACGTTGAGGCCGGGTGAGGAAATCATCATCGGCCAACGCCTGCGGCAGTTGCTGACTCAGGCGCGGCGGCAGGGGAGCCAGTCATGAAAATCCGCAGCTGGCATTCTCTCGCTCGCGTTGGCGGCATCCGCAGCCAACGCCGAGCCTTCGACATGCAAGATCCAGCCCGTCGTCTATGAGGGATGGCAGGCCCAACAGGTCTCGAACGACTGGGTACAGCTGACCTTCGTCCCCCAATTGGGTGGCCGCCTCATGCAGGTTACCTTCAACGGACATCCCTACCTGTTCGTGAACCCCGTCTACAAAGGAAAATATATTTCTCCTAGCCGAAGCGGCCGGCCGCTGGATTAACTATGGCGGTGACAAAATCTGGCCATTGCCGGAAGGGGATGACGACGAGCAGCACTGGCAGGGTGCCTCCACTCCGCTGGACGACAGTGCCTACACTTTCTCTGTGCTCTCGCAAGGTCCGAAATGTACGGTCCGGCTGGAGGGCCCACCCGATCCGCCCACCGGCCTGCAATACACCAGGGAAATCGGCATCGGCAGCGATTCGCCGCAGATCTTCTTCCACGCGATTACCAAGAACTTCACCGGTCATTCCATCACCTGGTCGGTGCAATCGGTTTCGCAATACAACCTCTCCGATGCGAACGACCGCACCCAATACAACCACGACTTCTGGGCCATCACGCCCATGAATCCGCACTCCGCATATTTGCTCGGCTACCACGTGCGCGATGGGCTCGCGAACGACCCGTCGTACAAAGTGAAAGACGGGTTGTTCCGGCTGAATTGGAAATACCTCGAGAACGAAGTCTGGCTCGACTCGACCGCCGGATGGGTCGCTCTCATCGATGGCGCAACGAAATATGCGATGGTCGAGAAAACCAAAAATATCGCCGGCGGCGACTATCCCAGTAAAGCAACGACCATCTTCTACAAAAACGGCCCTACGGTGGAAATGGACGAGAAGGGCATGCCCCACCTTCGGACCTCCAGCATTGAGAAGACGCCCTATTACATGGAAGCCGAGCTCAACAGCCCCATGGCCGTTCTTGGGCCTGGGCGAAACCTATGCTTTCGATACAACCTGGTTGCCGTCGCGCCTGAGTGGTGACCTCACCACCGTGACCGAGGCAGGCCTGGTGGCCCAACCGCTCGTCGCCCGGCGCAACGGAGATAAGATCGAGCTCTCCGGCAGCTTCGGCGTTTTCTTTCCCGGCGAACTCAAGGCTTTCCTCTACGATGAAGGAGGGCTGGGGACAAATGAGGTGACGCTCGAGGCTGTTCGCCCACAGGAGCCCGTTACACTTCACCAGGCCATTGCGGCGCCGAAGAAGATGGCCCGCGTTTCTATTCACCTCATCGACAGCAGCGGTCTCGATCGCGGAGCCCTGGGAGAGGTATTCGTTACCATCAATGATGAGGGTCATTGAGCGCATGAAGCTTGCTCGACTGTGGGTGATCGTTCTTTGCGCATATACCTGCGCCTCGGCGCAGATCAAAGACAATTGGCCGTCTTACAACGGCGACTACACCGGCAGGCGCTTCAGCGGTCTTACCCAGATCACCCCGCAAAACGTTGAGCACCTTCAGGCGCAGTGGGTCTTTCATACCAAAACCCCCGGCGTGCTCGAAGCGACGCCGGTCGTAGTGAATGGCATCATGTACTTCACCGGTTCAAACGACGCTTTCGCGCTGAACGCGCAGTCGGGAGAAGTGCTCTGGCACTATTCGCGGCCCATTTCGAGCGGGCTCATCGATGACGCCTCAGGGCATATCAATCGAGGCGTGGCCCTGTCTGGTACCCGCCTCTACATGGAAACAGACAATGCTCACCTGCTTTGCCTGGATAGCCGATCGGGCAATCTGATCTGGGACGTCGCCTATGCGGATTGGAATAAGAACTACGGCGCCACCGGTGCGCCGCTCATCCTCAAGGACAAAGTATTAGTGGCGACCTCTGGTGGAGACGACGGAGTACGCGGATTTCTCGCCGCCTTCGACGCCACGACCGGAAAATTAGCCTGGCGCCTGTGGACCATTCCGGGCCCTGGGGAACCCGGCTCTTCCAGCTGGCCTGGCGATAGCTATCTCCATGGCGGCGGCACGGCCTGGATGCCCGGCACCTACGATCCGGAGTTGAACACCCTCTACTGGGGCACCGGCAATGCTTCTCCGGACTACGACGGAACCGTTCGACCCGGGGACGATCTGTACACCTCCTGCCTGCTCGCCATCGATCCCGACACCGGCAAGCTGAAGTGGCACTTCCAATTCACTCCGCATGATCTCTATGACTATGACGCCGTGGAAACGCCGGTCCTGGTAGACCAGGGGCCTCAGAAATTGATCGTAGAGGCAAACCGAAACGGTTACGTTTACGTGTTGGATCGTACTACCGGAAAATTTCTGTCGGCCACGCAATTCGTAAAGCAATTGACCTGGGCCAAGGGAGTCGATGCCAACGGCCGCCCAATGACCACCGATCTGCAGCCAAACGCGGATGGGACTCTGATTTGCCCGGGAGTGGAAGGCGCGACCAACTGGTATTCACCGTCCTACAGCGAGACCACGCATCTTTTCTATTTTTCATCCCTCGAGGCTTGCTCCGTTTATTTTCGCAAGCCGGCTGGTTTCGTAGAGGGTAAGGAATACTACTCAACCGGCACCAAGCGTGATCCCACGCAAAAGAGCTCGCAGGTACTATTGGCCTTTGATCCTCAGACAAAGACGTTTGCCTGGCGTTATCCGCAGGCGGGTGATACGCATGGCTGGGGCGGCGTCATGAGCACAGTGACAGGAGTAGTATTTTTCGCCGACAATCAAGGCTTCTTCGAAGCCGCGGATGCAAGCACAGGAAAGTCATTGTGGCACTTCAACACCGGCCAAAGCCTGCACGCTTCGCCGATGAGCTACGCCGTGGGCGGCACGCAATACGTAGCCATAGCCTCCGGCAGCGACCTATTCGCCTTCGCTTTACCCCGATAGGGAAAACTGCAGATCCCTCGGCTGCGCTCGGGATGACAAAAAGGAGAGGGTCGTTTTAAGGAGAGGATCGCTGCTAAAGGACAGGGCGGTTGTTGGGCCGGAAACTGGTCAGCAACGGCCCCCTCCTTCAGCAACGACCCTCTCCTTGAAACGACGCTCTCCTTTTGTCATCCCGAGCGCAGCCGAGGGATCTGCAGTTTTTCAATCAGCCACAAATGATCGGGTGCCCCACATCTCGCTCGTTTTTCGCGAGATGTGGGATACCACGGTACTCGATCCGAAACTCTGTCGGTTGTCCGGCGATTCTCCAGCGCTCAAGCCAGTTCCAGCTCGATCTTCCGCGCCTCCGGTTCCATCTTGCCAATCCGGAAGCTGCGAATCTGCCCAGCGCCAATCGCCTCGGGCTTAGCAGCGCCGCTGCTAACGCCGCCCTTCCAACGTGCCTGCAACATCGAGCTTAGCGACGACAAATCCACTTTCCCCGCAGCCGCCGGCGTTTCCGCAGCCTCGCTAGCCGCCTTGGTTGCGTACACACCCTCGATACCCTCGCCTAACTCCACCCGAGCCAACCCCTGGGCAACCTCAAGAATCCGGCCCGTGACCACGCTGCCCACCGGGTGCTCCGCAAGATATTCATCCACCGTGACCGAAGTACGTTGCTTCATGCTCAGGCGCAACTGACGCTTCGCCTTATCCACCTCAAGCACCTGGGCCTTCACCACCTGGCCTACCCGCAGCACATCCTGCGGATGGTGAATATGCTTCTCAGCAGTAATCTCGCTGACGTGCACCATCCCCTCGACCCCCTCCGCAAGCTGCACGAAGGCGCCAAACTTAGTGAAGCTGGTAACCGGTCCTTCGATGGCCGACCCCGCCGGAAACTTCTGCTCCACCTCAGCCCACGGATCGCCCAATGTCTGTTTCAATCCCAGGGACAGCCGGCGTTCGCCCACGTTCACGCCCAGCACCACCGCTTCCACGGTGTCGCCGGCCTTGAGCACATCGCTCGCCTTCCTCACCTTCTTGGCCCAGGACATCTCCGACAGGTGAATCAAGCCCTCGACCCCGGGCTCTATTTCGACAAAAGCGCCAAAATCAGCAACCCGAGTCACCACGCCGTTCACGCGATCGCCGGCCTTCAGCTTGCCCGCGATCCCATCCCACGGGTGCGGCAAAAGCTGCTTCATGCCCACCGAGATGCGCTGTTTCTCAGCGTCCACCTTGAGCACTTTCGCTTCAATCTGCTGTCCTACAGAAAGCACGTCCTCCGCTTTGTTGACGCGGCTCCAGGAGATATCGCCAATGTGGAGCAACGCATCCACACCGCCTATATTCACGAACGCACCATAGCCGGTGAGACTACGCACTTCACCGTGCACCAGGTCGCCTTCCTTGATCTCACCGTATCGGCGCTCTTTCGTGGAGCGGTCTTCTTCCTCCGTGAGCACACGGCGATCGACCACCACGTCTTCTTCCGCCGCCTCCAGCTTGATAATGCGGCAGCGAATCTGCTGTCCCACGAGTTTTTCCAACTCACCGGCATCGCGCGCTCCACTGCGTGAGGCGGGCAGAAAAGCCCGCACCCCCACATCCACGGTCAATCCGCCTTTGACTAAGCCCGGTCACGGTGCCGGCGATCGGCGTCTTATCCGCAAATGCCTGCTCTAACGCCGACCAGTCTTTCGGTTGCTCCACCCTGAAGCGCGAAAGCTCGTAGTAGCCTTCCGCATTGCGGCCCTTGACCGCCACCAGGAGTTTGTCGCCCGGCTTTACCGCTTCGTTGGCGCTTTGAAAAGGAGCCAGCGGCAGAACCCCTTCCGTCTTGTAGCCGATGTCGAGATAGACCGAGTCGGCGGAAACTGCAATGACGGTGCTTTCGATCTGTCTGCCGCCCGCCTCTGCCTGGCGCGCATGACTCTGCTCATATTCCTGGAAGATCGCGTCGAACGATTCGTTGCTTTCCAATTCCGTGTTGTCGGGGTTATTGCTGGTGGGCATGGGTATCCAAGCTGATTTCGCTCAGGATACCACTTCATCCTCTTCCCGCTCCCGCGGCACGATCATCAGGTGCTTGAGTGCAGTGCCCCGCAGCAGGCTCACATTCTGGGGCTTACCCGCCCGCTCCGTGGTCAGCAGGCGATGCAGATCGTCGATCCCGCCCACCGGTTGGGTCGCAAAACCGACAATCACGTCACCCTCTTCCATACCCGCGGTCGCTGCGGCGCCACCGGGAGCAATCGCAGTAGCCATCACGCCTGTCGGCGCAGGCAGCTTGTATTCATAAGCCAGCCGCCGCGGAATGGGCACATTCTGCGCGGCAATCCCGATCGAGCTCCGCCGCACCCGGCCGTGCTGCAGAATCTGCGCCACCACGTACTTGGCTGTATCGATCCCCACCGCGAATGACAAGCCCTGGGCGCCAAGAATCGTTGCCGTGTTCACGCCGATCACACTGCCGGAAGAATCCAGCAGAGGGCCGCCGGAATTGCCCGGATTGAGCGGCGCGTCCGTCTGGATAATCTCCTCCATCATGCGCCCTGAACCTGCGCGCATACTACGGCCGAGGGCGCTCACCACACCAGCCGTCACCGAAAACTGAAATCCGAACGGATTGCCTACCGCAATCGCGATCTGTCCAATCTTTAACCGCTTGGAACTGCCAAGCGAGGCAGGGGAGAAGACAGGATGCTCCGTTCTGAGCACAGCGATATCCGTATCCCTGTCCTCTCCAATCAGGACCGCGCCGCTTCGACTCCCATCGGTAAAAGTAAGCGAAATCTTCGCGGCACGGTGGACCACATGGCTGTTCGTGAGGACCAGGCCATCGGGAGTAAAAACGAAACCAGAGCCAGACCCCTCCTGCCCCGGACGATTGCCCGGCGCGCGCTCTGCACGTCAATCTTCACCAGCGACCCGCTCACCCGCTCGACCGCTTGCGTCACCGCGCGGGAGTAATTGTCCAGCAGGTCAGAGTCGTCCAGCCGGCTCGAAACCACGCCGGCATCAACAGAGCGTACTGCTGTGTCTTCCATTTGTTTCCCCTTTAAATTGCAACCAGACCCACGTGTCATGCCAATTGTCACTGCTTCTGTACGCGTTCGAGCCCCGAGCTTGGCCAGAACGGAGCTCACATGAAACTTGGCCGTATGCTCGGAAATGTTAAGCATTGCGGCCAGCTGTTTGTTTCGAAAGCCTCGCGCCATCAACCGCAAAACCTCCAATTCGCGCGCCGTCAGGTCTTCCGCAATCCGCATTCTCTCCGTCGGTCCCGCGGGCGCCCGCGGTACAGTCACTGCAAAGCCCGCCACCGTGGCCGAGATGGCGGCCACTACCTGCTGCGTGGTTGCCGCCATCGGCAGCACGGAATATATCTTCAGGCGCGCCGCGCTACGCACCATGGCCGTGTTCGCTTGTGCCGCCAACAACAGCGTAGGGACATCGGAAAACACCTCCTGCAGGGCGCTTCGCTGAGACAACCCAGCCAGGAAGCCTTCCCCCGCCGCAATCACGATTACGTCAGGATGGTCACTCTCCACCCGAAACACCAGGGTCGAAGGAAGTGTGACCGCCAGCAACTGCAATGCGCGCGCCCCACGAAGAGATAGAAACCGGCCTGCGTGGAGCATAGAGTCCACAACCGGCAACACCACGAAGGGTGTTGCCGCCGCATTGTGATCCTCAGCCACGATCCGCCAGAATTACCTTCAGATCCATTTTTACCCCACCGCGCACCACCCCGATCACGACCGGATCTCCAACTTTCAGATTGGACAACCGATGCTGAACCTCATGCACGTTGTGCACCGCGTGGCCCTCGACTGAAAGAAGCAGATCGCCCACCAGGATTCCACCCGAAGCCGCCGGCGCGTTGGGTTCCACGTGCAGCACCAGCAAGGCTTCGACCACTCCTTCACCGAAGTGTGCGCGCTGAGCCTCGGGTACGGGAACGGCTTGCATGGCAGCGCCAAGATAGGGGCGAGGCACATGGCCGCGTTCGAGAATGGCATCGACCACGCGATCGATGGTCGCTGCCGGCACAGTGATGACCGCATTGCGCGCCAGCGCTGAGCTGTTGATGCCCAGCACCTGGCGCCCTTCGTTCACCAGGGCACTCCCGGATTGACCTACATAAAGCTGCAGATCCGGACGAATGAGTTGATCCATCTGTCCCCCCCGCCACGTACGCCACGCGCTGCCGAGCCGCGCGACGATTCCCGCGCTGGCGGAGATGTCGCCCAGCGAAGAACGGCCAACGGCGAGCACCAGCTCACCTACGCGAACAGACTGGGCAGTGGTAGTGGTCGCAGGCTTGGTGGCGCCTGATTCGATGCGAAGCACCGCAAGATCCGTTCCCGCGTCGGCCCCGGCCAGCGTGGCAGCAAAGGATTCACCGCGGTGGGCCACCTGTAAGCGAGTCACTGCGCCGGAGTCCGTGACGCACAGTCACCACAACTCCCGGACGCCAAACCACCCCGCTCGAGGTAGAACGGCCTCCTCCATGCACCGTTACGATGCTGTCCTGAACCGCTTCAATTGTTTCGTTGATTGACTTGGAGAGCCCACTCCAAACCCCTGCGCTCTGTACTGCTGTTTCCATCATCTTCTCCCAGTAGGACAAGATGATCAAAACACTTCATAGGGCTCTGCACATCACCCGGATGACTAGGTATGTTTTGTATCAGGGCACGACTTTAGTCGGCCCGCACAAGTGCAGCCCCTGAGGTACGGTTTCCCGTCCCACCAACCGCGCTAGTCCTTCTGATGGAAAATCGCGTTATTGATGTCCGGCCAGATTTCCTTGAAGACAAAAACGCCGCCATCGATAGCCAGGTAAGTGATCCAACGCTGATATGTCTTGGTGAACGTCCGTTCCTGGCTTGGATAGTACAGGTTGGATATGCCGGAGGCTGCGCCGGACCAACGATCTCACTATAGTTGATAGCTCGATGGCCTGAATCTGTGCGCGTTATCGCTACGCGCGAGAACGCATACCCTACCCGCTTGCCAAAATGTCCCCTTACCCAGCGTGTAGTACCTCGTGTCTTGATGTAAAGCCGCGGGGATGATGAACTCGACCCAGGTGTTTTCGTTGATCGTATCGGCCAGCGTATGCCAGTAATACCTTCCATATCCCTTGGCGCCCTGACCAAATTCACGGTAAGAGTTGGTCGCCATCGCCAACCCCTGCCTGGACCCCCACGAAGATGAACGAAGAATAATCCACGCTGTCGAGCATGGCCGTCTTGAACTTCTCTTTCACGTTCTGGGGTGGCAGGTGCTCATCCGCGCTTACGGCTCGAAAGTTGGGAACAATGTAGAGAATCCGCTTGGTCTGCCTTCCCTGGGCAAGAGGGTCCGTCGGAGGAGTGGTCTTTGCTGCGGGCGCGGGCCCTTCCTGAGCCTGCTGCTCCACCTCCAACGCAGGATCATCGGGCAGAGCCGGATCCGGCGAGGACGCGAGGCGCAATCGACGTCAGACCAGCCACCGTTACGGATGGGTTCGGCGCCTGAGTCTCAATCGTCAAAGAGAGGTTTTCATCTGCGCTTGCTCTCGCCCCTGGACAGCAGATGCCTCCCAACAGAAGAGGAATAACAAGCAAAGATGATCTCATACAAGCCCTTTGATTCCGGTAATGTGCGTTTGGGTGCAAACTGCTCGTATTTTGTGGGATATACGTCCGTTGGGCCAGGGGCGGGTACCTGATCTCCGGCGCACTGCCGAGCGAAAATTAATTGCGCTCACGTACGATGACGTTTCGCATAGATGAAGTTCTCATATTTTGACGTGTGAATCGAAGCAGAAGTGTGCAGCCGCCTCCAAAAAAGTTCCTTGGAAGGAACTAACACGGGTACAACCTTTAGGGGACAAGATATTTTTTCAGCGCAGCCAGGCCCTCTTCGATGGCCCGGGGATCGATGGCGTAACCGAAGCGGACATGTCCCTCGCCCTGGCCCCCGAAGACCACCCCGGGAACGGTGGCAACATGCGCCTTGGTGAGCAGCACCCGGGACGCATTGCGGCTATCTTTGCTGATCTTGGTCACCCGGGGAAAAGCATAAAAAGCCCCCTGCGGTATCTCGCAGGGAAGGCCCACGTCGTTTAGTCCGTTTACCAGCAGATCGCGTCTCTGCCGGTACTGCTCGCGCCGCGCATCAATCTCGCTGCGAGGAATACGCAGGGCCTCGAGTGCTGCCCACTGGGTCATGGTGGAAACTCCGTTGACGGAATACAGCCCCAGCTTCCGCAAGCCGGTCATAAAGGGTTCGCCGGCGACCGCGTAGCCCACCCGCCATCCAGTCATGCCGTAGGTTTTCGAGAAGGTATAGGCCGAAATCGTACGTTGCGCCATCCCCGGCAACGACGCAATCGAAAAATGCTCTCCCTCGTAAACCAGGTCTTCGTAAGCCTCGTCCGCAATCACAATCAGGTCATGTTTCTGGGCGAACGCCGCCACTTCTTCTGCTTCTGCGCGAGAGAAGACTGTGCCCGTGGGATTTTGCGGCGTGTTGTAGTAGATTGCGCGCGTGTGCGGAGTGGTGAAATCCTCGAGCGTCCGGGTCAGGCCCGCGCTGCGCGCCGTCGCCGTGGGCACCAGCAGCGCCCGCGCCTGGCAACCCGTGATCATCTCTCGAATAGGCGTCCAATAAGGAGAGAAAAGCAGAACGTCGTCGCCCGGATCAAGTACCGCCTGAAACGCCACATAGAGCGCATGGGCCCCTCCAGCGGTCACGAGCACATTCTCCATGGAAACGTCGAGGCCGTTACGTTCTTTCAGTTTTGCGGCGATCGCCTGGCGCAGAGGCTCTATGCCTGAAGAGGGCGCATATCGGGTCTTGTTCTCGACTGCCGCGCTGAACAACGCATATTTCACCGCGTTCGGCGTTTCGAAAAAAGGCTCACCGCCATGGAAAGCATGCACTTTCTGGCCTGCAGCCCGCATTTCCATCACTTTGTTCCGCACCTGGACAATATCGGAAAAACCTACCTCATCCAGCCGCTTGGCCAAACGCATCGCGCCCGCCGCCATAATTGCCCTCTCTCCGCAGCATTGCTAACTTTAGGCATGAAGTCCCGGTATCTCTACCTTGCGGCGTTCCTTGCCTTCCTGGTGGCTGCGGTGATCGAACTCCGGCCTCCACGCAACATCACTGCGGCTCTTCTCGATGCGGCCGCAGGTCTCATCTTCCTCTTTCTCGGAGTCGGCCCGAAAAGACGTGCATGAACCTAAATTTTGATGAAGATTTTCTTCCGGTACATCAACAGCACCGGTAGGAAGCAGACGAGCACAAATGCCATGGCATACATCAAAGATCCAAACGAAGGATTAATGATGGGGAAAAACCAATGCTGGTAGATGTACTGTTGCAGCGTCGATAGTCCCGCCGTTGTCATGCACACTGATGGTATATAGGCCGGCGGCCAACAGCTCCGAGAAAATATAAGCGGTGATGGCATTGGAACCGAAGACCAGCCATGGATAACGTCCAACCGCGCGTCCACTTCTTTATCTCTACCGCATAGAAACACAGAGCGAGCAGCAACAAAGTACACCCAGCGGCGAACAGCACATACGAGCTGGTCCACAGTTTCTTGTTGATAGGAAACCATACGTTCCATATCTCCCCCAGCACCAGTCCACTGATCGAAGCACCGAGCAAGCCGAAGGCCTTGGTTGAAGCAGAGATGGGCCGGCGCAACCATATGCCGGTGAGCACACCGAACAGAATCGTGCCCATCGCCGGAATGTTGCTAAGCAGCCCTTCCGGATCGCGCACCCCCTCATACAGCCGCCCGTACAAGAGCTTGCGATCAAAATAAGCCACCCAGTTCTGGTCGGGATCGAGCAAGGGTACGCTATGCGTGGGAACGCCGATACCGGGAATCGGGACCCAGCGCATCAGGATCCAATAACCCAACAACGCCACCACCGCGGTGGTCGCGGCCACCCACGCGCGGCTGTTCCACAGATAAAGCAGGCTGGCGATCAGAAAACAGACCGCAATGCGCTGCAGCACGCCGTAGATGCGTAGCGTCCCGAGATGGAACAAGGGAAAGCCGTTCACCACCAGGCCAAACAGGAAGAGGATTACTGCGCGCTTGATCACGTGCAGGCGCAGCGTACTCTTTGACTCGCCCCGCGCCAAGCGCGCCTCGTTCGAGAAAACAATCGCAATGCCGGCGATAAAGAGGAAGGATGGGAAGACCAGGTCCGTCAGCGTCCATCCGTTCCAGGCGCTATGTTCCAGTTGTCGATAGCTATATTTGCCGCTGCCGCCGTTGTTCACCAGAATCATGAACGCGATAGTGATGCCGCGCGCAACATCCAGCGAGACCAACCGGCGCATGGTGTTCACCAGGTTCTGGGGCGCGGTGGCAGCGCTTTTCGTAACCGAGGTTGCCATGCTGGGAAGTGTATCTGCTGCATTCCGGCAGTGTCGACTGGTAATCTCATGCCATGCGGGGCTCTCTCATCTGGTTTGCGCTGGCTGCCGCCTGGGGACTTGACTGCCTGCTTGCGCTGATCCGTCACAATCCTGTCCAGGGCGCCCTGACCGCCTTTTTCGCCTGCTGCTTCTTAGCCGCCGGCCTGTTCTTCCGCAAACGAGAGCAAGCCTATCCACGCAGGAAAATAAAGGGTGGGTGAACGTTGTCCGTGCGTCCCCAACGAACCCGTCATCCTGAGCGAAGCGCTTCGCAGATTTATCACAAACAGAGGCTTTATGGCGCGGAGTCGAAGGACCCCGGCGACGCCTGTTGGCAGATGTTCTTGGGAGCTTTCCGACCGCAAACTACAGCAGAAGATGAAAAGTCACCACCTCCGAACGAAGCCGATCTGCAGCTCTGCGAACTTGTCCTGAACCGGCGACATCTGTGGTTTCCCCAGGTCTCAGGCAGACAACACACCCGAATACACCGCCATGCCCGCCACGGCATCCACCCCAATCGCATCCAGCGCATCAATCTCAGCCTGTTCGCGGATGCCCCCAGCCACAATCAACTGCCGCTTCGTCTTCCGTTTCAGCCGCTCCGCCACCTCGATAGGAAAACCCTGCATGGTCCCTTCCCGGTCGATATGCGTATACAGGAAAGCGCAGCAATAAGCTTCCAACTGAGGAATCGCCTCTTCAGGAGTGAGCTCCACCTGTTCCTTCCATCCCTTGATCGCCACCCGGCCCTGTTTTGTATCGACGCCGAAGACCAGCCGCTCTAAACCCACCGCCTCAGCCAAACCGCACGCAAACCCGGTATTCACCAGGCTGGCGCCGCCGAAAAGCGCCGACCCCACAATCACCCGCCGAGCCCCCGCTGCCAGTACCGCAGCAGCCTTCTCCACCGTGGAGATGCCACCCCCGACCTGGCAAGGCAACCGGCCGGCAATCCTGGTGATCAGTTCGCTATTCTCCCCCTGCCGCATCGCCGCATCGAGATCGATCAGTTGCACCAGCGGATAATGTTGAAACCGGCCAATCCAATACTCAAAATCGTCAAACGCCAGCTTGAGCGTCTCGCCCCTCACCAGTTGGACGATCCGTCCACCCATCAGATCGATCGACGGAATCAACATGGCAGCCTCACCGCAACCCCTTCCCGCGCCAGCTCCTGCTTGAGCGCCCGCACATCCGCGATGCCGAAATGAAAAATGCTCGCCGCCAGCGCCGCGTGTGCCTTGCCCGTCTGGAACACCTGGGCAAAGTGTTCCGCCGTCCCTGCCCCGCCGGAAGCAATCACGGGAATCTCCACTGCCTCACTCACCCGCGCAGTCAGCTCACAATCAAACCCGGCGCGCGTTCCGTCGGCGTCCATCGAAGTCAACAAAATCTCGCCTGCTCCGCGCCGCTCTGCTTCCCGCGCCCACTCGATCACCCGCCGCCCGGTACGGGTTCGTCCACCGCTCACAAAGACCTCCGCTTCTCCCACCGGGTCCGCACCATCCTGCGCCCGCCTCGCATCGATGGCCACAATCACCGCCTGGGCCCCAAAACTCCTCCCAATCGCGTCAATCAGGTGAGGATCGGCAATCGCAGCCGAGTTGACACTCACCTTATCCGCACCGGCATCGAAGACCGCCGCAGCCTCATCCGCCGAGCGGATCCCGCCGCCCACGGTGAACGGGATGAACAACTCCTTCGCCGTCCTTCGCACCGTATCCAGTAGAGTTCCCCGGCCCTCATGCGTAGCCGTGATGTCCAGCAAAACAATCTCATCCGCGCCGGCCGCCGCGTGGCGCCGGGCCAATTCCGCCGGGTCTCCCGCATCCACCAGGTCCACGAACTGCATCCCCTTCACCACCCGCCCACTGCGCACATCCAGGCAGGCGATAATCCGCTTGGTCAGCATCGAAACTCCAGAAAATTCTTCAGAATCCTCAGCCCCGCGGCGCTCGATTTCTCCGGATGAAACTGCACCCCCATCACGTTCTCGTGCTCTACGGCCGCGGCAAAAGTCTTGATGTAGTGGGTGCCGGCCGCGACTGGATCCTCTCTGTGGCCTGCCCGTTGTGGGAGATGGTTGTGGGCACGAAGTAGGAGTGGGTGAAATAGACAAACTCATTCTGTCCTATGCCGGCAAACAGCCGCGTGGGCGAGGAGGTGCGGGTTACGATGTGGTCCCAACCCACATGAGGCACCTTCTCGCTCCCCTCCGGAAACCGCTCGCACCAGCCCTTAAAATATCCCAGCCCCGGCTGGTCCGGCGCTTCCCGGCTGCCGGTGAGCAGCCATTGCATGCCCACGCAAATTCCCAGGAACGGAACCCCGCGGCCAATCGCTTCACGCACCGCGGCGGTGATTCCCGTCTCATCCAGCCGGCGGGTAGCCGCGAAGTGACCCACTCCCGGCAGAATCACACGGCTGGCCCCGCCAACGTCTTCCGCGCGATCGGTCACCGTGACGTCGGCATCCAGGTAGCGCAGCGCTTTGACCACCGAGGTCAAATTGCCGGCCTTGTAGTCGATGACGGTAACCGGGATCACAGCAATCCCTTGGTGCTGGGCAACATCTCGCCCAGTTGCTTATCCCGGGAGCAGGCAACGCGCAGCGCCCGGGCAAACGCCTTGAACAGGGCCTCGATCTTGTGGTGGTTGGAGCGGCCGTACATAGTGGCGATGTGCACATTGGCCCGCGCCCCGCGTGCAAAGCCTTCAAAAAAATCCTCCACCAGCTCGCTTTGCAGATCGCCCACCAGCCGCTTCTTCACCTTGGTCTTGACCACGCAGGAAACGCGTCCGCTCAGATCGACGGCCGCGACCCCCAGGGTCTCATCCATCGGCATCAGGAAATATCCCGCGCGCAGGATACCCTTCTTGTCGCCCAGCGCCTGGTCGAACGCCTCGCCCAGGGCAATGCCGACATCTTCTACCGTGTGATGCTGATCCACGTCCAGATCGCCATCGCATGTGAGCTCCAGATCGAACGCTCCATGCCGCGTGAACAGCTCGAGCATGTGGTCGAAGAAGCGAATACCCGTTTTGACTTTGTAGCGTCCGCTGCCTTCTACCACCAGCTTCAGCGAAATCTTCGTCTCGGTCGTCTTGCGGTCGATGGCAGCTTGGCGTTTCTTCTGCGGCATAGCTTTCTTTTTGGCCATCATGCTTTCTCCCATCCGATCTCCTTCAACGCTTCAGCCATGGCAGCCACTGCCTCCCTCATCTGCTCCCGTGTTCCCACCGTCAGGCGAACACACCCGTCGCAACCCTGGTCTTTCGACCGGTCCCGCGTAAGGACTGCCGCGGCGCTGCATCGCCTGCACGAACTCCGTATGCTTGGGCCCGATCTTCACCAGGATGAAGTTGGCCCGGCTAGGCCATTGGGGAACTCCAAGCTTACCTATGTTCTCCGCCATCTCCGCCCGCGCGGCCTTCACTTCTCCCACATACCATTGCAGGTACGCGTCATCGTCCAGCGCTGCCGGCAAGCAAGCCAGGGCCAGCGAGTTCACGCTGTAGGGAGAGATGACCGTCCGCAGCCACTGCTGCATGCCAAGGGGTGCGGCGAGCATGCCCAACCGCAGCCCCGCTAGTCCGTAGGCTTTGGAAAAGGTGCGCGCCACCATCAGGTTGGGCGCCTTGCCCACCAGGTCCATCACTGTCTCCCCGCAGAAGTGGTAGTAGGCCTCATCCACCAGCACGACCGCGTGCGGAGCACGATGCAAAACCTGCAGGATCTGCTCCCGGCTGGCGATCGTGCCCGTAGGGCTGTTGGGGCTGGCGATCGCGATCAGCCTGGTTTCCGGTGTAATGGCAGCCAGCAGGGGCTGCAAAGGAAAAGCAAAATCCGCCGTCGAAGGCAACAGTCTTCACGATTCCATCCGTGCAGGATCCGTAGATCTCATACATGGAATACGTAGGGGTAGGGAAGAGGAACTCGTCTCCGCGGTCCAGATACGTCTGGCACAGAACATGGATCGCCTCATCCACTCCATTGGTCAGCAGCACCTGCTCCGGAGCGAGCCCCAGGTGCTCAGCGACTTTAGCCTCCACCTGGCCCCGCTCGGGATACTTTGCCAAATCCGAGGCAGCGATCTTGCCCAGCGCTTCCAGCACCCGGGGGGAGCACGCGACGGTGTTCTCGTTAAAGTCCAGCCGCAGCCCTTGCCGACCGCTCAGCGGTGGATGATAAGCGTGCATTCGCTGCACTGCCGCCCTCGGCGCGGGGGTCTGTTGCAACACACTCTCAGCCATCGATCCCCCTTGCTCGCACCGCCTCTGCGTGGCCAACCAACCCCTCCGCATTGGCCAGCGCAATGGCCGCTGGTCCCAGCCTTTGCAACCCTGCCAGCGTATATTCCTGCACCGTGATCACCTTCAAAAAGTCCATCACGCTCAACCCTCCCCTCACCTGCGCGACGCCACCCGTCGGCAAAGTATGGTTGGGGCCAGAAACGTAGTCACCCATAGGCTGCGGCGAATATCGGCCAACAAACACTGAGCCCGCGTTGCGCACCCAGGCAAGGTCCTCGTTAGCATCGACGGTCAGATGCTCAGGAGCCAGCTGGTTGGTAATTTCGCGCGCCTCGTCGACAGAACCCGCAACCACGGCCAGCCCATTGCGTTCGATCGCTTGTCGCGCCACGGAATTTGTCCGTATCCGCTGTCCAACCTCTTTCACCACCGCGCGAGCCAGCGATTCGTTGGTGGTGATCAGGATCGCCAGTGCTTCGGGATCGTGCTCGGCCTGGGCCACCAGGTCTGCAGCGATCCCAATCGCATCGCCGCTTTCACTGGTCACGACGATCTCCGTTGGGCCTGCCAGCATGTCGATGGCGCAATCGAACGCCACCATCTTCTTGGCTGCGGTCACATACCAGTTGCCGGGGCCCACAATCTTGTCCACGCGGCGGATGCTCTCCGTGCCAAACGCGAGCGCCGCGATGGCCTGCGCCCCGCCGATGCGATAAAACCCACTCACCCCGAGCAGTGCTGCGGCCGCCAGCGTCTCCCTGGCCGGCTTCGGCGACACCACCACAATGCGCTCCACCCCGGCCACCTGCGCCGGGATCACCGTCATCAGCAAAGTGGAGGGGAGCGGGTAGCGTCCGCTCGGCACATAACAACCGACAGCCCCCAGGGCCCGCACCTGCTGTCCGGTAGTAAGCCCAGCGGTCGTGGTGCTCCATTGTTTCGGCATTTGCCGCGCAGCAAATCGCCGGATATTGCCCGCCGCCGTCTCCATCGCGGCTCGCAGCGCCTTCGGCGTCGCCTCCCAAGCCTGTTCCATCTCAGCGCGGCTTATCTCCAATGGCTGTTGCTTTGTCAGGCCGTCCAGCTTAGCCGCATAGCGTCGCAGCGCCTTATCCCCACCTTTGCGTACATCGCCGACAATCTTCTGAACCACCGGCATCGCGCGCGCCGTGTTCCGGGAGCCGCGCAGCTCCAGTTCACTCAGCATCTGCCGCGTCTCTTTACCGCCACGGCCCCGTGTCTTCATCAACCTCATGCAGACGCTCCTAAGTAACCATTGACCGCAGATCTATCGTCCGGTAACCGATTGATTGGGACACTACCCTCTGCCTTGTCATTCCCCAGCAACCGCCCTTACCTCCAGCAACCGCTCTTTTCTTACAACTACCCTCTCCTTTTTGTCATCCCGAGCGTAGCCGAGGGATCTGCAGTTCCGCGGACCTCTCTTGGAAACGCTAAGTTTTGTCCCGGCAGAAATTTGCGATTTCCTAAAAAACAATCTTATTCAGCGGATACTCAACAATCCCAGTAGCCCCCGCACTCTTCAACTTAGGAATCACATCCCGCAGCACGCTCTCCTCCAGCACCGTATTCAACGCCGCCCATCCCGCATCGCTCAGCGTGGAAATCGTCGGAGAATCCAGCGCCGGCAGCATCGCCAACACCTTATCCAGATTCTTCTTCTCCACATTCATCATCAACCCCACCCGGCCCTTCGCCGCGATCGCGCCATTGAGCATGAGCGAGATATTGTCGATCTTCTGCTTCTTCCACGGATCCGCATAAGCGCCCCGATTAGCAATCAAATGGGTTTCGCTCTCCATCACCGTGTCGATAATCCGCAGCCGGTTGGCCCGCAGACGAGCTGCCCGTCTCCGTCACTTCCACAATCGCATCGGCCAGCATGGGTGGTTTCACCTCCGTCGCTCCCCAACTGAATTCCACTTTCACCGGCACATTCTTCGCTCGCGAAATAATTCTTGGTCACCTCTACCAGCTCGGTAGCGATCACCTTCCCGCTCAGCTCCTCGGCCTTCTGAAACGGAGAATCCTCAGGCACCGCGAGCACCCATCGCACCTTGGTGCGTGTCGCCTTGGAATAAGTCAGCGAAGTCACACTGACCACATCCAGCCCGCTCTCCACTACCCAATCAATGCCCGTGAGGCCCGCATCCAGAACGCCCTTCTCCACATACCGCGCCATCTCCTGGGCGCGGATCAGCATGCACTCGAGCTCGCTGTCATCAACCCCCGGAAAATAAGAACGCCCGTTGGCATAGATGTGCCACCCTGCATTCTCAAACAGCGCGATCGTCGCATCCTGCAGGCTCCCCTTGGGAATACCGAGCTTCAACTTACCTGCTGCCATTCCGTGCCTCCATCTTCTCCGTAGCCGGCAATGCAATCGACCGGGTAAAGCAGCTCACCGTTCCCTCATGGCAAACCAGCCCATCGCCCTCGACTTCCACACGAAACAGCAGCGTATCCTGGTCGCAGTCGGTGGCGGCCGACACCACGCGCAACCGGTTGCCGCTGGTTTCGCCTTTCATCCACAATTTCTGCCGCGTGCGGCTCCAAAACGTCACAAACCCTGTTTCCAGCGTCTTGGCGTAACTGATCTCGTTAAGAAACCCCACCATCAGCACCTCGCCGCTCACTGCATCCTGCACGATTGCAGGCAGCAGGCCATCCATCTTTGCAAAATCGAGTTTCACTGCTTCGGTCATTGCCAAACCTCTCCTTTTCCGTTCTCTCCGCCCAAACGCAAAAAAGCCCGCTGCGCATCTCGCGCCGGCGGGCTTTTTCCTGATCCTGGCTTCCTGGCCGCTATCGCTGGCCGGAACCGTCCGCCGACACGCTCGTCACGTGATGATGGTGATGACGATGATGGTGGGTGCGGACTTGCATATCTACTAGAAAGCTAACCGTGTCTCTCGACGATGTCAACCTGCGGTCTGCTACCATGCCGCCTGAAGCATTTTTACAATTGGCCTAGCGGCGCCTGGCGAATCCCTGCCAGACCAACCCAACAGTAAAAATGCTTTATGGGGTCCATGCGCACGAACCTCGCCAAACTTCCGTACCTCTTGCTGGCCATATTGGTTGTGGGTTCGACGCTTTTCTACGCGGCCAACACCGCCGCGACGTTGGACAGCTTTCTCAATCCCAACCGGGCACGGCCCCCACTGGAGCATTCCGAAAACGCGCGTTTTTTGGTCCAGCCACTCCCCGAGTCGAGACGTGCCGGGATGGCAGCCGAGGACGAGCCCATTTCCGTAAACGGTGTGCCATTCACCGGCATGGCAGGGCTCATTCGCCAGACCTTCCACGCTCATCCAGGACAAATCTTCTCCATCGTGTATCGCAATCGACTGGGCGGGATGCATACCGCGCAAGTGCGGTTAATGGCGCAGCGGAAAGCGCCGCCCAACTTCACCGGACTGGCTGATCAACATCGTGCTGGTTGTCCTCTTTCCCGCCTTCTGTCTCTTGCTCGGCTATTGGGTGGTCCTGGCCAGGCCGCTGGAATGGAACGCCTGGTTTCTGCTGGGCATCATGAACGTGGTTCCCGTCTTCAGCAGCCGAATCGGATATTTCCCCGGCTTTCTTGCGCCCTTCACCATCTTCTGGCAAATCTTCGCCATCCAGTGGATGCTCATCTCGCTGATCCTGTTCAGCATCCATTTTCCTGTCCGCTCCCGTACCGACATTCGCCACCCCTGGATCAAGTGGCTCATCATCATTCCCCAGATCGCCGTCGTTCCGGCCGAAATCGCATTAGCATATGGCCGGCTTTACCACGTGCGTTTCATCCAACCTTACCTCTCCGCCATCGATCCTCTTCAAGTCGCGGGAAATGTCTTCGCTGCACTCTCTCTCTGTATCTTCATTGCCGCCATCGTGGGCAAGCTCTTCGCCGTTCCCGCTCCCGCGCCGGATGCCCGCCGTCGCCTGGGAGTGGTGGCCGCCGGTTCATTGCTCGGGCTTGGCCCGGTACTCGTCCTGCTGGTAACCTCCACGCTTTCGCGAAAAAACCTACATGGATGTGGCTCCTTCCTGGGCTCTCCTTACCGTGGCGGTTCTGTTCACCTTATTTCCCCTTTCTCTCGCCTACACCGTGATCGTGCAGCGGGCCCTCGATCTGCGCATCATCCTTCGCCAGGGCACCCGCTACGCCTTCGCCCAGGGCACGCTATGGGTGCTGCAGGTGATCGTCTTTACCTTCCTAGCCTTCCGTCTCTTTCACTGTCCCCATACCTCCGGCCGTTGCGGCGCAACTCATCGCTCCGGTGGTATTCGTGTTCATCTCGCTGTTTCTGCGTCTCCGCATCGCGCGGCCTCTCTCCCTGTGGATCGACCGTCGCTTCTTCCGCGAGGCCTATTCGGTCGATCAGATATTGACCGATCTCTCCGAACAAGCCCGGACCTTCACCGAAACCGAACCGTTGCTGCGAACCATCACCGAGCGCATCGGCCAGGCCCTGCATGTGGAGCGAATCTCCTTCTTATTGCGCCAGGGCAAGCTCTTCCAACTGCAATATGCCCAGGGAATTCCCGAGGGAGTGGACGTTTCGCTGCCGGAAAACTCCTCCACCATGCGCGCCCTCGCCATTGACCGCAGTCCCAAGAGAGTCTTCCGCGAGCATCCCGACCCGTGGCTCGCCTTGGCAGCACCGGCGGAGGTATCGGTGCTCGACCGGCTCGATGCCGAGCTTCTACTACCTTTGCCTGGCCGCTCCAGCTTGATTGGCGTGATGGCTCTGGGACCCAAGCTGAGCGAAGAGCCATACTCCCGCTCCGACCGGCGGTTGCTTTCCTCAGTAGCCTTGCAAACCGGCCTGGCCATTGAAAACAGCGCCCTCGTCCACCACCTGGCGCAGGAGTCGGCCCAACGCCAGCGCATCGACCGCGAAATCGAAATTGCCCGCCAGGTGCAGGAGCGCCTGCTGCCCCAGATCTATCCCCTGGTAAAGGGCATTGACTTCGCCGGCTACAGCCGCACCGCGCAGGAGGTCGGCGGGGACTACTACGACTTCATCTCCCTCGATAACGGCAAACTCGGTATCGCCATCGGTGACGTCTCCGGCAAAGGCATCTCGTCGGCGTTGTTGATGGCTTCCATCCGCGCCGCTTTGCACGGGCTTACGTTCAGTGGGACGCTCAGTCTCGCCCGGCTGATCGAAGGCCTCAATCGCATCATCTTCGACTCCTCCACCAGCAATCGCTTTGTGACTTTTTTTTTCGGCGAATACGATCCATGTGCGCGCACCCTTGATTACGTAAATGCGGGCCACAACGCACCCGTACTCTTGCGTCCCGCGATCCCGGGGCAGGATAGTTTCTGCAGCCCGGATGGTCCCTGCATGGTGCGGCGGCTGGATACCGGCGGACCGGTCCTGGGCATCTTTACCGCCGTTCAATATGAGCAAGGCCAGATTCAGCTCCAACCCTACGACGTCCTCATCGCCTACACCGATGGCATCAGCGAAGCCATGACCACCGACTACGAGGAATGGGGAGAAGAACGCCTGATCGCGGCGGCTAAAATGAGCACTCACCGCTCCGCGCAGGACATCGTCTCCGCGGTAGTGCAGCAAGTCGATCGCTTTACGGCAGGCGCCGAGCAAAATGACGACCTCTCCCTGGTCGTCCTGAAGGTGCTCTAAGATGCGTTTCCCCCGGGTGATGGCCGCTGTGCTGTTCTGGTTAGCCACGGCCTCGGTCTGGGCCGAAACACTTCCCGTCGAATACGCCACCATCATAAGCCACGGCAAAGCTATCTCCTGCGCGGTCTATGACGCTCGTGACGCGACCGCGACGATCGTCTTTTTGCGTGGCGCGAGCGCTGCTGATCTCGCTTTTGCCCGGGCGGAGGCCCGGTTCTTTGCCGAACACGCGTTCCGTGTCCTGCTGGTGGACTACCTCACCGTCACCCCAAACCTCGAACCAACTGCCACAAACTATCGGCGCTGGGGCCAGGCCGTCGAGGACGTCGTGGCGGATCTCCACGCCCGGCCTGCCCCCAGGGCCAGGAAAATCGCGCTCATTGGACAAGGTCTTGGCGCGTCCGTAGCATTGCTGGCCGGTTCTCACAAACTCGGCGTCGAAGCCATCGCCGAATGGTCGGGCCTTCTCCCCAACCAATTCTTTTCCCAGGTGCAAAACCTGCCTCCACTCCTCATCCTTCATGGCGAGCAGGACAAGCTCGTCCCAATTGTCAACGCCCGCCAGCTCGTCCGTCTCTGCGAGCTCAAAGACTTCACCTGCGAAGCGGGCATGTATCCCGACGAGGCCCACATCTTCAGCACCCAGGCAACGGAGTCCGCGAACCAGCGCATACTAGCCTTCTTCCGAACCCACCTCTGGGCAAGCCTGCCAACCAAGGCCGAGTAAACACAATGACGTGAGGAAATCGACGGGTGCCTCTGCTCCATTTCGAACCTAGTCTCCGTAAGTCCGGACGGCCCGAAATGTGACCCCGGGCAAACGCATTGAAACGCGTTAAGCCGTCCCTCCAAGAAAGACTGCTGTCACGCACAGGCTTTTATCCCCTCCGAGGTCGGATTGGGACCAATGCGGTTCTCATCGCACCCGTTATCCTTGGAAGGTACTGGCTTTTAGACCGTGCTCACTCAACTCTCGAATAGGCCCAGGCACCTAAATCAACCGAGCCAAATCCTCAGCCGGATCTTTCAAACCCAGTCCAGTCATGTGCCGCCGCGAAGCCTCTTGCATGTAGTAATGCAGTCGATTAGCCGCCGCCGTGTATCCCAATCCCTCTTCCCGCACGTTCGAGATGCAATTCCGCTCCGAGTCTTTCTTGCCCCGCCGCGGCTCCCACGTAATGTAGACCCCCAGGGAGTCGGGGGAGCTCAACCCCGGCCGTTCCCCAATCAACACCACGGCTAAGTGCGCTTGCAGCGCCTCGCCAATCGCGTCTCCTATGGCGACCCGGCCCTGCTCCACCACGCACACCGGCGCCAGTCGCCAACCGGCAACCAACGGCAAGACCTCTCGCATCAGCCGGAGCGCATGCCTTTCCACGGCCAAGGCCGAGAGCCCATCCGCAATCACGAAGACAACATCGTATTCCCCCGGCCTCAGCAGCGATGCCGAATCCTCGCTCAGTGCCCGGCCCAGGTCCGGCCGGCGAAGATACGTGCTCCGGTCCATGGCCTTGCTTTCCAGTGCCAGCGCCGGCAATTCGGACCGCCGCAGTTCATCGCACAACATGCGCACATCAATCGCCGCATGCACCGCGTCGCGAGCCTGTGCGTGCGCCAGTTGGAAATCAAGCAGCGGACCCGTCGCCAGGCTCACTCCGGTGCGTTCGAGTCCCAACCGCGCAGGGGTATAACTGCGTAATGCCTCTCGCGCCGCAAGCGGCATCTCGGTCAGTGTCAGATCCTGAACCTGCTGGACCTGGTTCGTCTTTTGCATCCTTCTGGCAAACATGAACTATGCGAGAAACGCCGGTACATTCAACCGAAACCGCTCATCACTCTGCAGCCAGGCCTCGAACTCCGGTGCAGGCCGCAGGCCCAGCACCCGACGCAGGTACAGCGCATCGTGAAACGACGTGCTTTGGTAATGAAGCATGACATCGTCCGCCCCAGGAACCCCCATAATGTAGTTCACGCCGGCGGTTCCGAGTAGCGTCAGCAGCACATCCATATCGTCCTGGTTGGCTTCAGCGTGATTGGTGTAGCAAATATCGCAGCCCATGGGCAGCCCCAGCAATTTGCCGCAAAAGTGGTCTTCCAGCCCGGCCCGGATGATTTGCTTGCCGTCGTACAGGTACTCCGGCCCGATAAAGCCCACCACTGTATTTACCAACATGGGACGATAGCGCCGGGCGACTGCGTACGCGCGTGCCTCGCAGGTTTGCTGATCCACTCCGTGGTGGGCGTCGGCGGAGAGGGCGCTCCCTTGTCCAGTCTCGAAATACATCACGTTGTCGCCCAGCGTAGGTTCGCCGCTCCTGGACGACGCCTCAAAAATCGCCCCGCGCTTGAGTGCCCGCGCCGCAGCGCAGGCCTCATCCAGCAGAGCCAGGTTCACCCCGAACGACTGGTTCGCCGCTTCCGTTCCGGCTATAGATTGAAAGACCAGGTCGACCGGAGCGCCCTGTTCCAGCGCGGCCATCAGCGTGGTCACATGGGCCAGCACGCAGCTCTGCACCGGGATCGCATACTTCTGGCGTACGTGGTCGATCAATTTCAGCAGTGTCTGTACCGTGTTCACATTGTCCGAAGCCGGATTGATCCCGATCACCGCATCCCCTGACCCCAGCAGGAGTCCGTCGACCATGGCTGCTGCGATGCCTGCCGGATCGTCCACGGGATGGTTCGGCTGCAGCCGGGTCGAGAGCCTCCTCGGCAAGCCCACCGTAGTCCTGAACTGCGTCACCACCCGTATCTTGCGCGCTACCAGGACCAGGTCCTGAACCCGCATCAACTTGCTGACAGCCGCGGCCATCTCCGGCGTTAGACCGGGTCCTAGCGCCGCCAGCGCCTCGCCGGTCGCGGCATCGGAAAGCAGCCAGTCGCGAAAATCTCCTACCGTAAATGTCCCCACCGGCGCAAAGGCGGATAGATCGTGGCTATCCACAATCAAGCGGGTTATTTCGTCCTTCTCGTAGGGAATCAGGGCGTCCTGCAGAAAGTCGCGCAAGGGAAGATCGGCTAGCGTCATTTGCGCCGCGGCGCGCTGTTCGTCGCTCTCGGCGGCGATCCCGGCCAGCGCATCCCCGGAGCGGTAGGGACTGGCCTTCGCTAACAGGTCGCGCAGATCATCGAAGTTATACGTAACCTCGCGGATCTTTCTGCGCAGCCGCATAATTTGACCCAATACTAATACGAAACAAACGCCCGCAATGGATCTGCTGATATTCTGCAAACCATCTTGGCCTACCGATACCTGTTCCTCATCCTGCCCGGACTCTTAGCTGGCGTCGCCTCAGCCCAATCTCCGCCCGCATCGCAACCTATCGTCCTCCATGCCGCGCGCCTGCTCGATATAGAGGCAGGCCGTGTTCTCGCCCCCGGTGAGGTCCTGGTCGAAGGTGGAAAAATCGTTGCCGCCGGTTCCTCCGTAGCCCATCCCGCCGGTGCGGAAACCATCGACCTCGGCGACACCACGCTCATGCCTGGCCTGATCGACGCCCACGTTCATCTCTTTCTCCACCCCGGGGCGGAAGATCTTCAGACCGTGATCGAGTCCGTGCCCCAGCGGGTGATTACCGCTACCCTGGCGGCGAAAGCAGATCTCCTGGCCGGCTTTACTGCCGAGCGCGACATGGGTACAGAAGGTGCGGGACCCGCTGACTCGGCGGTCCGCAATGCCATCGACCAGGGACAGATCCCCGGGCCGCGTATGCGTGTCAGTGGCAACGCCATCAGCGTTCTGGGCGGCCACGAGGACGCCGTCGACTACAACCCGGAGCAGCACGTCCTGTCGAACGCCACCTACGCCAACACCGGCGACGAGCTGGTGGCGGTCATTCGTCAGCAGATCAAGGACGGAGCCGACTTCATCAAGATTTACGAGACCGGCCGGGACTTCTATAAAGATGGCCAGTTTCACTCCATCTTCCAATACTCCCAACCACAATTAGCGCAGGCCGTAGCCGAAACCGCACGCCTTTACACCCGCATCGCTGTGCATTGTGAGGGCGAGCCCGGCGCGCTGTACGCCGCCCAGGCCGGGGTAGCCTCAATCGACCATGCCGACCAGCTCGGCGACGAGACCATGCGCCTGATGCGCGAAAAGCAGATCTATGCCGTCCCGACCTTTACTATTCAGGAGTATTTTGCCGCTCACGCCAGCTCGCCGGCAGGGGCAGCCCGGGAGCACCAGCTCCTCGACTACCACGCGCAGGAGTTTCGCCGTCAACTGGAGCACGGCGTGCCCATGGCGGTAGGCTCCGACGTGGGACCTTTTCCCCACGGCACCCAGGCGCGCGAGTTCGAGCTCATGGTGCAATACGGAATGAAGCCGCTGGAGGTACTCAAAGCCGATCTGCTCAACGGCGCAAAGCTCCTCGACTGGGACCGCGAACTAGGCGCGCTCAAGCCCGGCTATGATGCCGACATCATCGCCGTCCCCGGCAATCCCCTCGACGACATCAGCGTACTCAAGCGCGTGTCCTTCGTGATGAAGGGCGGGGTCGTCTACCGCCGCTAGCGAGCAAAAACCTTCACCCCTGGACCATTGTTTCTGCAGCGTTTGCATCAAAGCTAGGGCAAGCAACCAGGATTGATTGTCAAGGAGAACTTGTATAGTATGCTCAGCGGTTACCGGAGTTAACTCTATTCGTTTCGGCTTTAAACGCAGGCAATGCTGTATTGCTGCAATGGTGTCCAGATAAGCATCAAGGAGAGAGCATGAAAAAGACAGTAGTGGCACTAAGCCTTATGGGCCTGATGGTTCTACCCGCTTTTGGGCAGGACAAGGAAGCGGATCGAGTCATGGCAGCGGGTACGGTCATTTCCGAGATCATGAACGTTCCCGATGACATCCCGCAAAGCGTAATCGACAAAGCGGACTGCGTAGTAGTACTGCCATCCGTGATCAAAGCCGCCTTCATTGTCGGCGGCAGTTACGGCCGAGGAGTATTGACCTGCCGCAGTGGCAGAAACTTTCGCGGTCCCTGGAGTGCTCCATCCATGATGGCTCTTGAAGGCGCGAGCGTCGGGTTCCAGTTGGGCGGTCAAGCCACGGATTTCGTGCTCCTGCTCATGAGCCCGACCTCCGCCGCGAACATCCTCAAAAGCAAGGTCAAGATTGGCGGAGACGCCTCCGCGGCAGCCGGTCCCGTCGGCCGCAACGCCTCCGCTGAAACCGATGTCACCATGCGGGCGGAAATCCTTTCCTACTCTCGCGCACGTGGTCTCTTTGCCGGTGTCTCACTGTCCGGTTCTACCTTGCGTCCCGACAATGACGGCAACAAAAGGCTCTACGGGAAACCCGTCACTGCCGAGGCCATTGTCTTCGACAAAGCTGTGCCGCCACCGCCGTCCGCGGCCAAGTTATTGCGCACTCTGAACAAGAGATCGCCCAAGAACCTGTCCAGCAAGTAGCATTTGGGCTAAAAAGCGACACCCATGGGCCGCGTGCAAGAGATTTGCACGCGGCCTCACTCGCTGTGTGAACATCCAGGCAAATCAGGAGGGTACGTATATGTTTCACCTGTTGTGGGAAGCAATCATCGGCCTGATCGTGGGAGCGCTCGCCAAGTTCATCATGCCCGGAAAAGATCCCGGCGGCATTTTCATCACCATGTTGCTTGGCGTTGCCGGTGCCTTGCTGGCCACGTTTATCGGCAGCAAAGTGGGTTTATACCAGGAGGGCCAAAGAGCCGGCTTCCTCATGTCGCTAGTGGGTGCAATCATCCTCCTGGCCATCTACCGCCTGTTCAAAGGCAAATCCGCCACCACCTAGACTGGGCCCCGGCTTCGTTCACGATCGTGAGCGAAGCCCGGTCGCCAAGGGAACGTCCCTCCTTATCCACGCCTTCCACAGCTCTCCAAAGCATCCAGCCCTATCACCGCCTTGTTCGATCCCCCAGCCGGGCGTAGCCTTGAATTCAAGCCTTTTTCACCTCCACCCCAGGAAGTGCAACGGCCCCTGAAGGATCCTCATGGAAACACCAATCGGACCTGTTCCTTGGCAAGGGTCCTGTCCGTTCAGTAATCGAAAAGGTGTCCCACGCGCCTTTGGCAAGCGCCCTTTCCTCCAGCAACTGCCCTTTCCTAACAATTACCCTCTCCTTTCTGTCATCCCGAGCGAAGCCGAGGGACCTGCGGTGCGCCATTCGTGTGCCTCACCGTTATCGGCCTACAATCGCCGCTTGAAAATGGCAGCAAAAAACCGGCCTCGGCGATTAAAACCGCAACTTCGAGGAATTCACAGCGTCGCTGAAAGCCGTGCCCTTCATGAAAGCCAAAACCCGCACCTAGACTGGCCTTCCAGCGTTCTCCACAGCCGTTTGTTCGGCTTTTGGACCAAAATGGGGGGATATGCATATAAACTACTAGATATAGTGGTTCTGGCTTGACACACGCCATGGAGAGCGGTACTTTCGCATCTCACGGCTTTACTTTGATCTGACGGTTCGCCGTTGTTTGGATGTTTTGTCCGCCAAAGCCTGGGTTGTTCAGCAGTTCCAGGAAGGCCGGTTTCAGCTCCCGTTGGAAGGCGCCGCTACGAGCGCCCCGGGAACGGCTTTTCTGACAAATTTTAAAAATCGTGAGGAGAATTATGGCTGAGGCCACCAATTCCGCAACTTCCGCCGCCGCAAACGGCTGGGCCGCCCACTATAGCCACTCCGTGACCAAGCCCGAGCCCACAACCGGCGTGCACTGCACCCGCATGTTCTCCAAGCCCGGCGTTTCCCCCTACAGCGAGGTCGCCTGGGAGCGCCGTACCGCTTCCATTACCGACGCTACCGGCGGCACGATCTTCGAGCAAAAAGATGTTGAGGTTCCCGCGGATTGGTCGATGACCGCGACCAACATCGTCGCTTCCAAGTACCTGCACGGTCACGTAGGCACTCCACAAGGTGAGTTTGGCGCACGCGAAACCGGAGTGCGCCAATTAGTCGCCCGGGTGGCAGAAACCATCCGCGATTGGGGGATCGCGGGTGGTTACTTTGCCACCCCGGAGGACGCGGCCATCTTCCATGACGAGCTGGTTCACCTCCTGCTGACCCAGAAAGTAGCCTTCAACTCGCCCGTCTGGTTCAACGTCGGCTGCGACCGCCTGGAGCCAAACTCCGATGCCCAGAACTGGCATTGGAACGCCCACACCTGCGCTGTCGAGTTCTCCGCCACCGGCTACCGCAGTCCGCAGTGCTCGGCATGCTTCATCAACTCAGTAGACGATTCCCTCGATTCCATCCTGACCCTGGCCAAGACCGAGGGCATGCTCTTCAAGTGGGGATCGGGCACCGGGACCAACCTGTCCAGCATCCGCGGATCGATGGAAACCCTCTCCGGGGGCGGCACCGCCAGCGGTCCGCTCAGCTTCATGCGCGGTTTCGACGCGTTTGCCGGCGTGATCAAATCTGGCGGCAAGACCCGCCGTGCGGCCAAGATGGTCATTCTCAACGTCGACCATCCGGATATCGAAGAATTCATCGAGTGCAAAGCCAAGGAAGAGCTCAAGGCCTGGACGCTCATGCAGGCCGGCTATGACGGCTCCGGTCCGGACTCGGAAGCCTACAGCTCCATCTTTTTCCAGAACGCTAACAACTCCGTGCGTGTGAACGACGAATTCATGCGCGCCGTCGAGCGGGATCAGGATTTCACCACCCGCAAGGTCAAGGGTGGCGAACCGGCCAAGGTCTTCAAGGCTCGCGACCTCATGCGCAAGATCGCCGAAGCTACTTGGCAATGCGGCGACCCCGGCATGCAGTACGACACCACCATCAATAAGTGGCATACCTCCAAGAACTCGGGCCGCATCAATGCCTCGAACCCCTGCTCCGAGTACATGTTCCTCGATGACTCGGCGTGCAACCTGGCCAGTTTCAACCTGCTCAAGTTCATCACCCCGGCGGCCACCTTTGATGTGGAAGCGTATCGCCATGCCATCGACATCCTGATCACCGCCATGGATATCCTGGTGGACAACGCCGGCTACCCGACCGAATCGATCGTGCGCAATTCTCACGACTACCGGCCGTTGGGCCTCGGCTATGCCAACCTCGGCGCCCTGCTCATGGCGATGGGCCTCCCTTATGACAGCGACGCTGGCAGAGACTTCGCCGCCGCCCTCACGGCCATCATGTGCGGCCAGTCCTATTTGCAGTCCTCCGTGCTCGCCGAAAAGGCGCCGGCATTGGTATCCGCTACCGCGCTGTGCCAGCAGGCTCAGTACGCTGACGGCGGCCTCGCGCAACGCGGAGGCGCGTGCCCTGGCTTCTACGTCAACCGTGAGCCGTTCCTAGACGTCATCCGCATGCATCGGGCCGAGGTAAACAAAATCGGCCATGCCAACTCGTCCGAGCCCTTCACCACCCCGCAGCTGGCCTCGCTCATTGCGGCCAGCAAGGATTGCTGGGACCAGGCCCTGGCCCACGGCGAGCAGCACGGCTACCGCAACTCGCAGGTGACCGTGTCTGGCGCCCACCGGCACCATCGGCTTCATGATGGACTGCGACACCACCGGCATCGAGCCCGATCTGGCCCTGGTCAAGTACAAGAAGCTGGTCGGCGGCGGAATGATCAAAATCGTCAACAACACCGTCCCCGTGGCCCTGTTCAAGCTCGGCTACACCAATCCCCAGGTCGATTCGATCGTCAGCTACATCGACTCCACCGGGACCATCGAAGGGGCGCCCGGCATCAAGCCCGAGCATCTCGCGGTGTTTGATTGCAGCTTCAAGCCCAGCAAAGGCACCCGCTCCATTCACTCCTCGGGCCACATCAAGATGATGGCTGCGGCCCAGCCGTTCCTGTCTGGAGCCATATCGAAGACCGTCAACCTGCCCCACGACGCGACCCTGGACGACATTACTCAGGCCTACATGGAAGCTTGGCGTCTCGGACTCAAAGCTGTGGCCGTCTACCGCGACGGCTCCAAGGGCGCACAACCGCTCAACGTCTCCGATGGCAACAAGGCCAAGGTCATCAAGAACGCACTGGGTGGGGAAACCAACGCCGATGTAGCTGTCAGCGCCGCCGCCAACCGCGTGCTCACTGCCATGGCGCAAGGCGACACCAGCTCCATCGGCGACGACTTGCGGGTGCTGGAAGACAAGGTCTCGGCCCGGCTCGAGGTCACTGCCAACGCAGTGGTCACGGCTGCCAATGCCTTCTCCGCTTCTATCGCCAACGCCGTCACCCTGGGCCAGGCCGCCGCGCAGCGCGAAGACGCGGAGGCAACGCAGGGTCCGCCCCGCGCTGTCCGTCATCGCCTGCCGGAGGAGCGTCCTTCGCTCACCCACAAATTCTCCATTGCCGGTCACGAAGGCTACATCACCGTCGGCCTTTACCCCAACGGTCAACCGGGTGAGATCTTCATCAAGATGGCCAAGGAAGGGTCCACCGTCTCCGGGTTGATGGATTCCTTTGCGACGGCAGTCTCGCTCTCGCTCCAGCACGGTGTTCCGCTGAAGGTTCTGTGCGAGAAATTCGCTCACACCCGCTTTGAGCCCTCTGGCTGGACCGGCAACGAGCAGATTGGCTTTGCCAAGTCGATCATGGATTACATCTTCCGCTGGCTCCAATTGCGGTTCCTTTCCGGGCATCAATTGAGCCTGTTCACTGGCCTCACCGCGGGCGCGCAACTGCCTCCAGCGGAAGAGACTCCGGTTGAAGCGGGAAGATACGAAGTGAGATATGAAACCAGGCCGCCGAGCAGTGGCATCCTGCCCGAAGCTGGCGCTCCTGCGCAGGGCGGCGCCAGCGGAAGCATGGAAGACCGCGGCATCTACGGAATGCCCGAAACCCGCAAAAGCGCCCCCATGTTTCATGCGGCCGACGCCATGAAGGAGTACCTCGACATGGGCGACGCACCCAGCTGCCACACCTGCGGGGCCATCATGGTCCGCAACGGCAGCTGTTACCGATGCATGAGCTGCGGCTCCACCAGCGGCTGCAGCTAGAACAATAGAACGACAGCCGCCCTATCCGATGCAGACCAACGCGAAGGATAGGGCATTTTTTTGCTTCCTCGATAAGAACCCAGTCCCGCAGGGACAGCTGAAAATCGGAGTTGTCCAAATTAGCGGAGCAACTGGCTTCTTGAGGATTTAACTGTTGACTGCTTTGAAGCGCGCTTGGCGGAATAAATTTTGGTTGCATGTAGATCGTCTGCTGTCCAAATTGAATTTGAAAAATACCTCGGCTCAGCAACCGCCCTTTTCTCCAGCAACCGCCCTTTCCTCCAGCAACCGCCCTTTCCTCCAGCAACCGCCCTTTCCTTTCAACTACCCTCTCCTTGTTTGTCATCCCGAGCGCAGCCGAGCGGATCTGCGGTGCGCCATTCGTGTGCCCCGCTCCTACGGCCCACAACCTCCACTAGTCATCCGCCGAACCCTCCTGGAAACATCAATCTCCTTTTGTTATTCCGGGTCGGGATGACAAAAAGGAGAGGATCGTGGCAAGGAAAGGGCGGTTCCTAAATCGAGGCATTTTAAAAATCTAATTTGGACACGTCTGGCGAACTTAGCCGGACGCTAGTCCTGGGTAGAGATTCGGGAGGCGAAAAGTCCCGTAGGGACGACTGAAAGAAGCACAGGATGCCAGTATCCTCTGAGTTAGGAAATGACTTGGAGATGTGGCATCTTGAGGTTCGAAGTAAAGGCCGTCTTTTATGGGCTATTGGCCGTCCATTGTGCAAACGCAACTGCGCAGCTCGGCCAACAAATCCGCGCTACGCTAGCCACCAGCGATGCCGTGATAGAACTCTCCGCCGGCCCATCCGCACCAACAATCATTTCTCTTGCCGGACACCAGCAAAACCCATGGCGCAATCGTGCTCCAGGACTCCCTCCCCGCCTTTGTGGAACTGGCCGGCGCCAGGCTCCCGCTCACCTGGCATCTCGTCTCCCACTCCGCGACAATCAACGCCAAACAAATAATCTTTGTCTACGAGTCGAAAGAACCGCATCTGCGCCTCTCCTGGCAATGGACAGCCCGAGCGACATTCGGACCCATCGAACATCGCATCGAAGTGCAAAACCTCGACTCTCGAGAGTTCTGGATACCCATAACCGACACCCTGTCCCTTGACTGGCAAATCTCGCCCGCCATCCCACTGCGTCACTTCTACGTAGAAAAAGGCGCGGGCGAACCGACTCCACTCGGCACCCATCTCGAAAAAACAACGCCAGGATATCGCTGGACCGGTTGGTCCACCACCTACGCGCACGACGTACCCGGGCGAGGCCGCGAGATCATCCCCTACGAAGCGATTTTCCTCACCGGCGCCAACCAACCAGGTTGGTATGCAGGGATTGAGTTCAGCGGGCGAACCCGCATCACCCTCGATCGAACCTCAGCCGATCTTCGCACTCAGCTTGGCCTCGACCCTCAACCCGGCCCCGCACTGACCCGCCTCACAGCCCGGGGCAATATCGAATCACCGGCAGTCATCCTGGGCGCGTTCACAGGTGGGCCAGATGGTGCAGGAAATCAGCTACGCCCCTGGGTCCGCGCTGTGCTCGGTTCGCCACGCACCTGGGCTGACTCCCACTATCCGCTCACCGTAAACAACAGCTGGGGCGCCGGCATGCAAGTGGATGAAGCCATCGCCCACCGTATGATCGCCGATTCCGCCAACCTCGGCCTGGAGATGTTCCACCTCGATGCCGGCTGGTTTCGCGGGGTGGGGGACTGGTATCCGAATCCCAAAAATTTTCCCCACGGATTAGTCCCATTGGCCGACGACGCTCACCACCGTGGGATGAAATTTGGCTTGTGGGCAGATTGGGCCCAGGCTGCTCTCGACACCGCCTCCGGCGCGCTCAACGTGCGCAACCCGATTGTGCGTGACTGGCTGGTAGCCGACGTGGGTCCTGACTGGAAGCCGCAGGAATTCAAAGGCCAGACCATTGACCTGGGTGTGCCCGCCGCTCACGACTACTCCGCGCGCGAAGTGAACCGCATCGTAAGCGACTATCACCTCGACATGCTGGAGCACGATGGCTACGTGGTCGCCCAGGGATGCGCCCGTGCCGGCCACCCTCATGCGCCTCCTGACCCACAGCACATGACCATCCGGCACATCGACGGTTCGGACCTGGTGCTCAGTTCCAACTCAACCGACGTGAGCTATCACGCGGTGCGCTCGTACTACAGCATCCATGACCAGCTGCGCCGGGAACATCCAGAGCTCCTTCTGGAGATTTGTAACGACGGCGGACGCATGGTCGACTTTGGTAGTGCCGCGCACGGCGACTACTTCTCCATCACTGATTCGTACGATCCGCTGTCCAACCGCCGAGCCTTTTATGACACCAGCTTTGTGCTGCCCGCCGCGATGCTGGAAACCTACGTGCAAAAATGGCCCACGCCGCATCTGGAGAATTTCCTTTATGAACTGCGCAGCGGCATGATGGGTTGGTTCACGGTCATGCAGGATACCAGCGCCTGGACCGCAGAACAGCATGCGGCCGCCCAACAGGCAATCCTGTTCTACAAGGAAAACCTGCGTCCATTGATCCGCGATGCCCAACTCTTCCACATATCGCCTCGGCCAGACGGTGTGCACTGGGACGGGATGGAATACTGGGATCCCGCGAAACGCAGAGGAGTCGTCTTCGCCTTCCGCGGCTCAGGCAACAACGAGTCGGAACACCGCTTCCCGTTGGCGGGGCTTGATCCGCACCAACACTACCATTTGCATTTCGAGGACGGCACCTCGCCCGACACGCAGCTCATCGGCGAACAGCTCATGAGCCGTGGATTGACCGTCGTTCTCTCGCAACCGCTCAGCTCGGAGCTGATTTCTCTAACACTGCCGTAGCAGCCGCAAAAAAATCAAAGCGTCGCTGCGTACAACTCTTTCAAGTCACGCATACGGCTGCGTGTGATCGTAATCAGGCAGCGCGTCTGTGAGTTGGGCTCGCTCGATCCAGGATGCTTGATCGTGCCCAGGTCGTAGACCTTCACCATTGCGTCGCACGCTATCACCCGGTATTTCTCCCAAACCACTTCCGTACCATCCAGCGCCAGTGCGTTGGCATCATTCGGGGAGCTTTGAATCAGAGCCTCGCGCAACGCGCCAAAAAATTGGGCGTAGTTTTTGTAGGTCTCGACCCGAGCGTCATTCAGGCACACATTGCGGTCCGATACATCAAGCGCCTCTGGACAAGCTCCCACCTCGTGCGACATTTCTGCCTGGTAAGCCAGATCGGCTATGCGCTGTTGCTTGCCATCTCTGCGCGACTCCGCGCAAGTTGGAAAGAAGGGCCAACAATATGAGTAAGACCGCCGCCGGCGGACGTAGGTTCATCGCTCCATACCTCCGCACCCATACTAGAGCGTGAGAAGGAAATTTGATGATTTTCAGAACGGGAGAGGATCCCGGGGAAATGCGGTTATTTCACATTTCCCCGGCGGGGGAGAACGTCTGTCTGGCTGAATTCCGCCTGCTGAGGGAGCAGGACCCGAACCAGAACCTAATAGCCCAGAAACTTGCCCATAGTGCCGTAGGTGGGTTCGCGGCGCTCCGGCATTTCGAGCGGTGCCGCGGTGTCTTGCCAGCGGCTCGATGTTTCCGATTGCACCGGTTTTTCGCCGGTAACGGCTGTCCTTTTTGCGCCCAGTTCCCAATCGCCGTCACGATCCGGGCCGCGGCCAACCGCCTCGAAGCCGCATCGCTTTTCGTCCCGCCTTGAAATTCTCCCAGGGAACTTGGGGACCGGCCATCTTCCAGTGCGTTCAGGGTCCAATGACCCTCCGGCTGGGGCGACAGCACGAAAATTGCCCGTAGACTGCGTACGATAAATTCAACGGTTGGCTTGCCGTCCTGGATATCCAACCGGGGATCGAGTTCCAGCTTTTCCTTGCTGGTGAAGTCAAACGCCGCCTCGATCTGGGTCGAAAGTTCCAGGAGCTTTGCTTCGCGTTCCTTTTCCCGGATCCGGTCGTTTTCTTCCGCCAGCTTGCGATCGGTTTCCACGACCAGCTTCCGCGCGTGCTCGAACATCTCCAACAGAATCTGCTCCATGCCTATTACCCTCGGGAGCAGTATGCTGGCTAAGAGATGTACGCGGCCATACAACTACTTGGTTACATTTGTAAGCTGGAGCAGCTCTAGTGGCGCCGGCGATCCCGGTCGCGGTTGCCGCCGCCACCCCCGCCTCCGCCGCCGCCGCGATTCTGCCGTCCACCCCCACCGCCGCCGCCACCCCCGCCTTGTTTGGGCCGGTAGCAGCTCTTGCAGTAAACGGGACGGTCCCCACGGGGTTCGAAAGGCACCGTTGTGGTTTGGCCACAACTGGCACAAACCACGGTCGTCCCCGTGCTCATGCCTGGTCCGGCGCCGCCACCAGTGCTGTAACCGCCGCCTTCTTGGGAATGCGACGGAGCGTGACCACCGCCGCCGCCGGCGCCTTGCTTAGCTTGGCGGCACGGTTTGCAGCGCCGGGGCGAGGAGTAGCCGCGTTCCTGAAAAAACTGCTGTTCCCCAGCAGTGAAAACAAATTCCTGACCGCAGTCGCTACAGGTTAGTAACAGGTCGCTGCCGCTCATGGCTTCGCCCCTTTCAGCGAGTGTACTGCCAACGCCCCCCGCGCAATGGAATGTTACACGCAAAATTACCGACTCACACTCGACGATTTAAACTGGCATTTCAGAGGAAGGGAACTCATGAGAAAAACACAGATGCTGGCCCCACTTATTTTGCTTTGCGCCACAGCGCTGGCGCCGGCCAAGCAGCTTGGCTGGAAGCAGCTTTTCAACGGCAAGGACCTCAGTGGCTGGAAGCACGTGGGCCCCGGCAGTTTCATTGTGGAGCACGGTTTGCTGAAATCCCAGGGCGGTATGGGGCTTCTCTATTCGACCGTTGGTCCCCTGGCCGACTGCGAAATCAAAGTCGTCTACAAGATGCGGGACGAGAACGATAACTCCGGCGTATTCATTCGTATACCGTCCGAGCCCACCGAACCCTGGATGCCCGTCAACAAGGGATACGAGGTACAAATCGACAACCATCCCGAACTCAGCCAGGAGGACGATTATCACGTCACGGGCACCCTCTACTCGCTGACCAGTCCTAAGGCCAAGCCAGGCAAGCCCGGACCTGAGTGGAACACCATGGTGATTCGCATTGAGGGCCCGCGCACCCAGGTCTTTGTGAACGATGTAAAGGTCACCGACTACACCGAAGGCCAGCCGGTGCCCGACAAGAAAGCCTCCTACGAACCCGACCGCGGCATCCGCCCCGACAAGGGCTGGATCGGCCTCCAGAATCACAGCGACAAAGACATCGTGTACTTCAAGACGATCGAAGTGTTGGAGTTAGGCACCGAACAGCAAGAAGTCGTCTACCGCTAGGCGGACGGGTGCCCAGCCCCGCCCCGGCTTGCCGTGAGGTCATCGATTTTGAACCTGGGATCCTCCTAGCAAAGTCCGGTTTGGGCCCCATAATGTAACCCCAGGGCAACCACACTCTGAAGTAGCGCCCTTCCTACATGCCGTCATAATTAGGCCCGCCGCCACCTTCAGGAGGGACCCACGTGATCACCTGGTAAGGGTCCATAATGTCGCACGTCTTGCAATGCACGCAATTGGCGAAATTGATATGGATCTGCCCATCCACCATCTCGTAAACCGCCGCCGGGCAGAAATGCTGGCACGGATTCCCAAACTCCTGGACACAACGGTTGTTACAAATATCCGTATCCCGGATAACCAGATGAACCGGTTGATCATCGTCGTGTCGCGTGCCTGAGTGATAGACATCCGTCAGCTTGTCGATGCTAAGCTTGCCATCGCTCTTAGCCGGCCCCAGCGTTGCTTCCCGGCCATACGTCGATCGGCCGATGTCATCCAGGTGGCGCATATTCAGGTAACCGGCATGGTTCTTAAAATCCGGACCAATATTTCTGCCCCCCAGCACCTGCTGTACGCCGCTATGCATCAGACCCGGCAGCAACCCATGCTCGAAACCCTGGTGGAAATTGCGTACCGGGTATAGCTCCTCTTTGATCCAGCTGCCCTCCACCCGGCTCTCATAAGCGCTAAGAGCCACGCGCGAGTTATCCCCCACCAACATCGATTCGAAGGCCGTTTCCGCAGCCAGCATCCCGCTTTTAATCGCCAGGTGGATTCCCTTGAGCCGCTGCGAATTGAGCATGCTGGCCGAATCGCCCAGAATCATCCAGCCCTTGCCCGCCAGCTTCGGCATCGTGAGCCATCCGCCATAAGGCAGGCTCTTGGCGCCGTAGCGAATCATCTTTCCCCCTTCGAGCAGGGGACGCGCCAGCGAATGCTGTTTGAACGACTGAAACACATGGTGCGGGTCGACCCGTGGATCCTGATAGTCCAGGCCAACTACATAACCAACCGAGAGCAAAGTATCGGAGATGCCATAAATCCAGGCCCCTCCATACTCCTGTCCGGTCAGCGGATACCCCAGCGTGTAGATCACTTCCCCTTTAGCCACCCGGCCGGCCGGAACCTCCCACAACTCCTTGATCCCCACCCCGTAGGTCTGCGCGTGCTCCGGGCTTTCCAGGTGGAAACGCTCGATCAATTGCTTGGTGCACGACCCGCGCGCCCCCTCGGCCAGGATCGTGATCTTCGAGCGAAGATCGTACCCCGGTTCGAAGTTAGCTTTGGGATTGCCCTCTTTATCCACCCCTTTGTCATCGGTGCGGACACCAACGACTCCATCCTCGTCGAACAGCAACTCACTCCCGGCAAAACCGGTAAACAGGGTGATACCCGCCGCTTCGACTTTGGCCGCCATCCACTTAACGAATTTGTTAATGGAGATAACGTAATTGCCATGGTCGCGCAGAGGTGGGGGCACGATGGGGAGCTTGTAGTGCCCCTTCTCGGTGAGGAAGTAAACCGACTCCTTCGTGACCTCAGCATCAATCGGAGCCTCGGTCTCGAAACCGGGCAGCAACTCGCGCATGGAGCGGGGGTCCAGCAGCGCTCCAGACAGGCAATGCTGGCCTGCCTCGCGAGCCTTCTCGAGGACGTAGATATTCTCTTTGGAAACCGGAGGAAGGGGAGACGCCTTGAGCGCCAGCTTATCGTTGTGAGCGTCGATTAATTGCGACAGCCGCAGCGCACAAGCCATCCCTGCGGGGCCGCCACCGACGATGACGACATCCGCCTCCATCTGCGGCCGTTCGATTCCCTGAATTGGTTGGCGGAAGTGAATCATGGCGTTGGCCTGGAAGCCGGCCTCAGGCCTTCGCCTTCTTGATTTCTTCGGTCAGTGCCGGGACCACATCGAACAGATTGCCCACCACACCGTAATCCGCGATCTCGAAGATGGGCGCCTCCACGTCTTTATTGATCGCCACGATGGTGCGTGCACCCTTCATGCCCACAATATGCTGGATGGCGCCGCTGATGCCCAGCGCAATGTAAAGCTTCGGAGCAACCGTTTGCCCGGAACTGCCGATTTGCCGCTCCAGCGGCAACCAGCCGTTATCGCAGATCGGTCGCGAGGCAGCGAGCTCGCCGCCCAGCGCCTTGGCCAGGTCTTCGGCCAGGGCAACGTTCTTCTGCTCCTTGATCCCCCGCCCAATGGCCACGATGATCTCGGCCTGCGACAGATCCACTGCCTGCTTGGCTTCCTGAAAAACCTCGTGCGGCGTGATGCGCAGCGCCGGCGGCGCCGCCGCTTCGACCGTCTCCACCGGGGCCGAACCAGTCTCTGCCTGGTCACCGCGATAGGTGCCAATCTGCACCGTCGCCAACCAAGGGGCTTCTCCGGCAAACGCCACATCGGCCACGAACTTGCCTTGAAACATTTGCCGCGTAAACAGCAGCTTGCCGTTTTCGTACTTGTACCCAACGGCATCCGCGATCAGCGTGCGGTCGAGTGCCAGGGCCAGCCTGGGGGCAAAATCGCGCACCTGGTAGGTATGGGGAAACAGGACCAGCTTCGGTTGCTGGCTGGAGAGGAACTGCGTCAGGGCGTGTACGTAGGCATCGGAGGTATAGGCTTCGAGCGAAGCCGCTTCCAGGTCATACACCTTTTCGACCTTATACCCCGCCAGTTCCTGTGCCACGGCAGTGGTTTGGTAGCCCGGCAAAACCACGTCGACCGGCCACCCTGTTTCCTTGCCGATGGCTTGGGCGGCGGCCAGGGTCTCCAGCGAAACGCGGTTCAGCTTACCTTCCCGCTGCTCCGCGACTACCAGGATCCGATCTGCCATCACTACCTTTCGCGAAGAGCTCGTAGAACTCCGGGCGCCGCGCGCGCAGGTACGCCCCGGCCATCCCGGTGAACGCTGAAACCAGCACCGAGAAGGCAAAATAATAGGCGACCGGATGCGCCCAACCCGGCGCATAGGTCAGGTCCTGCACCAGCCACAGCAGCAGCATCGTGGTGATGATCCCGAACTGGCCGGAGATCACCAGGAGCGTCATGCCGAGGCTCCTGCGCTTATCCAGCCATTCGACCTGGTCGGGGGTCAGACTTCGCTCTTCTATGGGGAGGAGTGTATTGGCCATGCGATATCCCTCGTGCGCAACACTGAATTGTACTAAATCACCCGTGCCTGATTTTTGAGTTGCTCTACCAGCTTCCGCGCCACTTCGGCCGGCGGCCCTTCCAGCATCTCAGTCTTTTTTTGCTTCACCGGCACGTACAGCCGCTCGATCTGCTGCTGGTTCTTGCTCAATTTCGCCTTCCACGTCGGCCCACGCGACCTTGCGCAGCGGCTTGTTCTTGGCCTGTTTGATGCCGATCAGCGTGGCATAACGCAGCTTGTTGATACCGCTTTGAATCGTCAGCACCGCCGGCAACGGCACATCGACATGCTGGTATCGTCCGGCTTCGAGTTCGCGCTTCAGCCGCAGCCCGGCATCCGTCTTCTCAATGCCGATGATGATGGTGGCGTGGGGCCACCCCAGTACCTCGGCCAGCAACACGCCCGTCTGAGCATGGCCGAAATCGTCCGACTGCAGGCCGGTCACGATCAGGTCGAACTCTTCCCCCGCGATCGAAGCGGCCAAAGCCCGCGCGACGTTGGCCGCATCCAGGGTGGCGAACCGGTCATCTTCCAGATGGATAGCCCGGTCCGCGCCTTTGGCCAGAGCCTCCCGCAAAACCTGCTGCGCTCTCGCCGGGCCCGGCGGTGACCACCACCACCTCGCCGCCGTGCTTTTCCTTTTGCCGCAGTGCCTCTTCGAGCGCGTACGCGTCTGGCTCGTTAACTTCATAAGAAACGTCTTCGCGAATCCAGGTGCCGGCGTCGTTCAGCTTGAGCGGCGCATCTTTCTGCGGTACCTGCTTGATGCAGACGAGTATTTTCATAGGTCTCTTGGTCTAGATAAACGCCACTGACTGCAGGCTCGACACTTCGAACCGCTTGCGGCAGCGAACGTTCTTGCACCCAACGACGTCATCTTTGCGCACCATGTACGACTGGGCCTTCGCGAACCGGGCCCGATCTCGCTCGTCGGCCCTGCCTGGCAGTTGTGTCTTTTTGCGTCGCACCAGCCACGCCACTTCATATTCTTCGGCCTTGCCGCAATGTGGGCAGGTCAGCGTGTGTTTCCGCTGTTCAGATTTTTCTTCGAAGAAGTCCCGTTCTTCCATAGGCCTGTGACCCGCTTTCCCGGCGGCGGACAGAACTCCTCCCGCCGAAATCTATAGAAGTATTCCATACTTGGACAGGGATTCCATAACCGCGGGTCTCGAGGAGGATCGCTTTATGGCCAAGAGGAAGCGTCGGCCGGAAAAATTTTCCGTCGTCAAAGCGGTCAAGGCCAACGCCCGCGAGCGGGTAGGCCAACCCCGGCCGGAACGAGTGATAGAAGACCCCAAGCGGGCCCAGGGCCGCAAGCCCAAACACCGCCAAACCATGCCGCAGCTACTGAGCGGAGAATGAGGAGACGAAGACCCGAGCGACCGGAGTAGGGGGCATGTTCCTGCGGGCTGCTGATCCAGAGTCAGGGTAAAAACGCGAAGGGTGCCCCAGGTCTCGCGTTTGAGACCTGGGATCCCCGGAACCAATGCCTTATGGACACTCTTGACGTAACCACAGGGCACGTGTTCCGCGCCCATCCAAAGACATGAAGGGTACGGGCTACCAAACGAAAAAGAAATGGGAATTAAGCTGCGGAAACGACGAAAGGATCGACGATCAATGGCTCGATCGCTGCCTGTGGCAGAATCTCCGGCATGCATACATCGGTGTAGCGGCCGGCGGCCACGTCAACGAACACCACATTGGCCGTATCTTCGGTGCGGGTAGTGCTGATGTGCAGCTTCCGAACTGCTTTAATGGCAACAGTTGCGAGCAAAAATCGGTTCGCTATTTTAAGCCCGGCTGAGTAGACCAGTTCAGAGCGCATAGAGCCTCATGTTTCTTCAGGTTAAATATCCTCTAAGGGAACTCGGGCTCAGGGAGACAGGACACAAGCCGAAGCATTGCAAGCACTCTTACCAGCATACAGGTGCACCATGATTGTTCCTACCGAATTCGTGCTCTTGGGACCAGAGCCCACTCGATTAGGTAACGAATCCGGCGACCGGTCAGGGCTTCATCCAGGAATCGGGTTCAGCTAGCATCGTCCGGCCAAAACCTCAGCCAAATGCACCGCGTGGCGCGGCGAATTCTGCCGAATCTGCTCCCGGCAACTAAACCCATCGCTCACCAGGATCGTTTCCGGCCCCGCACGCACGGACTGCGGGCATAAGCACCCGCTCCCCCAGCGCCTGCGAAACCTCAAACTTGTCCTTCTCAAACCCGAACGGGCCCGCCATGCCGCAACACCCTGAATCCAGCATGTTTACCTCGGCACGGGTGGCCAACAGCAGCGCCAGTTCATCCTGCATGCCCATCAGCGCCTTTTGGTGGCAATGGCCGTGCAATACCATTTGCCGGCCGCCCAAATTGGGAGGCCGGTACCCCGGCGCATGATGGGCCAGCATTTCGCTGAGCAGGAACGTCTGTTTTGCCAGCCGCTGAGCGCGTTCATTGGCAGGGAAGAAGTTGGTCAGCTCGTCACGAAAGACGCTGGCGCAGCTGGGCTCCAGCACCACAAAAGGCATCCCGGCATCAATCTGCGGTCCCAGGCGTTCGAGGATCCCCAACAGGTACTGACGCGCCTCGTCCAGAAAGCCAAAATCGTACAGCGGCCGGCCGCAGCAAATATGCTTTGCCGGCACCTGCACCTGGAATCCAGCCGAAGAAAGCACCTCATGCGCCGCACCCAGCACCTGGGGATGAAAGTAGTTGTTCCACGTATCCGGCCACAGCAGCACCGGAGTCCCAGCGCCACTGGGCCGGTTGCGGTACTCAGACTGGAAGCTTCGCCCGGCAAACTGCGGCAAAGTGCGCTGTTGCGCCACCCCGGCGATCGTCTTCACCAGCCCGCTGACTCCCGGAATACGCATCGGAAGGTTAGCCAGCCCCGGGGCAATGGCCGCCAGATTCGCCCACCGGTCCATGAAACCGAAAAGATAGTGCTGCAGCGGGTGGATCCGGTCCTTATAGTGATGGCCCAGAAACTCCGCCTTCCAGGTCGCCATATCGACGTTGACCGGGCATTCCGTCTTGCAGGCCTTACAGGATAGGCACAGGTCGAGGGCTTCCTTTACCTCCTCATTGCGCCATCCATCGGTGATCACCTTGCCCTGCATCATTTCCCACAGCAGGTGGGCTCGGCCTCGGGTGGAATGCTTTTCTTCCCGCGTGGCCATATAGCTGGGGCACATGGTGCCGTGGTCCTGCTTGCGGCAGGCTCCCACCCCCACGCAGCGCAGCGTACTTTCCGCGAATCCGCCAGGGTCCAGGGGATAACTAAACCAGGTGTCTACCTTCTTGGTCTGGTAGCCCGCCCCCAGGCGAAGATTGTCCACCGCGTCGTAGACCGCGATCGGATCGATCATCTTCCCCGGGTTCATCCCGTTCTCCGGATCCCAAAGCGCCTTGAACTCCTGAAACGCCTTCATCAGCTCCGGGCCGTACATTTTCGGCAGCAGCGCGCCGCGGGCTTGCCCATCTCCGTGTTCGCCGGACAAAGACCCGCCATGCGCCAGGACAATATCCGCCGCCTGGTCAATAAACTCCCGATATTTGCGGATGCCCTCCGCCGTCACCAGGTCAAAAGTGATGCGCAGGTGAACGCAGCCCTGGCCAAAATGCCCATACATCGGCGTCTTGTAGTCATACCGCTTCAGAAGCTCGTACAGCTCGCGCAGATAGCTGCCAAGCTGCTCCGGAGGTACAGCCGAATCCTCCCAGCCCTCCCATCCATGCTTTTCCCCGGGAACAAAGACAGTAGCCCCCAGGGCGGATTCGCGAACATGCCAGACTCGTTTGGCCTCGGCATTGCTATAACTCCGCACGGTGCAGCTTTTGCCAAAAGAGAGGGCAGCCTGGGTGAATCTTTCCGCGATACGATCAGCTTCCTCCGCGGAGTCGGCACCGAACTCGCACAGCAGAAAGCCCCGGCCTTCAGGCAGCAGCAGCACATCCTCGACCGCCAGGTGCTTGCGGAGCATGTAGTCGACCACCAGCCCATCGAAGCCTTCAAGACCGATCGGCTTGTACTCGAGCACTGCGGGCACGTGATCCGCCGCAATAAAGGGATCGGCAAACCCCAGCACCACCAGCCGGCGATGCTGGGGGCTGTGCTTCAGCATGCAGTGCGCCTGCAGCACGGTGACGCAGGTGCCCTCCGTCCCACCAGTGCGCGGGCTACATTAAACCCGTTCTCCGGCAGCAGCTCGTCGAGGTTGTATCCGGAAACCCGCCGTGGGATTTGCGGAAAACGCTGCCGGATAAGCTCGCTGTAGGTATCCCGGATACGCGCCAGCCCGGCATAAATCTGCCCCCGCCGTCCGCCGCCGGCGATGATGGCCTGCAATTCCGATTCCGTCGTCGGGCCGACCGTCATCCGGGTGCCGTCGTACAGCAGGATATCGAGCGACTCAATGTTATCGACCGTCTTGCCGCCCATGAGCGCGTGTACGCCGCAGGAGTTGTTCCCGATCATCCCCCCAAGCGTGCAGCGGCTATGCGTAGCCGGATCGGGCGCAAACGTAAGATCGTGGACCTCCGCGGCATCCCGCAGCCGGTCGAGCACGATCCCGGGCTGGACCCGCGCGAACTTTCGCCCCGGATCCAGTTCCAGAATCGAGTGCATGTATTTGGAGAAGTCCATCACCACGGCCACATTGCAGCACTGCCCCGAAAGGCTGGTGCCGCCCCCGCGTGACAGAACGGGTGCGCCCAGTTCCCGGCAGGCCGCCACCGTGGCCACGACATCCGCCTCATCCAGGGGCAAAACCAGGCCGATCGGCACCTGGCGGTAGTTGGAAGCATCCGTGGCGTACAGGGCGCGGGAAGCCTGATCGAAACGAACCTCGCCGCGCACCACCTGGCGCAGCTTCTCTTCGAGGGCCCGTGAAGCAGAAAACTTCTCGTGCGGATGCGGCTCGCGGCTTGTAGGTTGCAGGATGGGAAAAGTAGTTGGGGCGGCCATCGTCAAGGAGGATATTACCAAGATGCAGCAACTCCTGTGCAAGCCGTGGCCGTCATTACGATTGGACCCTTTTTGCGTGGCCGGGGGCCCATGTTCACCGATTCGGGCCAGCGCAAAAATTTTCTTTCGCTTCCACTGGACTTGTCCTTGGGGTCGGGAACAAACTTATCTGCGAGGAGCATTGCAGATGGAAATGGAAATTTCGGAGAAGATTCAACGCTTGACGCGCATTCTTTCGGAAGAAGCCAACAAGTTCCCCAGGATCACCGTCGACCAATACTCAACCGGCACCTACGGCTACGACTGGAAAGTTTACCTGGACAGAGAGCGACAGCTTGGCACCATTGCTTTCACCACTGACGTCACTCTTTCTGAGAAAGAACTACGCGCGGCATTCCGGCACGAGCTAAAAGCGCTTGTGCGCAATGAAGTGGCTTCCCCTGTTCCAGCACTGACTGCCGGCCCCCGGTAGCACACTTTTCGAGCGAGCCCTCAAGCCGCCACTCTCGACGGCCACTGGAAATCTGTCTTCGTGCCGTGACTTCACACCAAAGGACTGCTGTCGGTGAAGACGACGGGTAGTCGATCTCTCCACCGCCCCAACAACCGCCCTGTCCCTCGGCAACGGTCCTGTCCCTTGGCAACAGTCCTGTCCTTTGGCAACGGCCCCGTCCCTTTCAGCAACCCTCTCCTTTTTGTCATCCCGACCGGAGCGAAGCGGAGGGGAGGGATCTGCAGTTCCGCGGACCTTTCCTGGAAATGTTTTCGGGCACGACGCCCAAAACCAACTTCATCCTGGAAACGCGAAGGACGCCCCGCCACAGAGACCTGGGAAAGGCCAATCGAGTCCGCCCGAGCCTCTTGAACCTGTGGGCGACACAACACTATTCCCGTCCTCACCCATGTCGCGATAACCTAACCCCTTAGCCCACGCCCACGAAAGGCCCCATGAAACCGATTCGCCAAGTTCCGCCGACCTGGCTGATGGGCCTCTCGAACGCCACCTTCGGGCTCTACAGCGGCATCGCTTTTTTCGCGATACCCCAGGTGCTGGCGACGCACCATGTGAGCGAGGCGAGAATCGCTGCCATCACGGCCATGGCTTTATCTCCAAATTTCTGGGCCGTCATTTTCGGCCCCATGTTGGATGTACGCTTCAGCCGCCGTTGGTATGCCACATTTTTCTCTGCTCTGGCAGCTGTCCTGGTCTTCATTGCAGTTACCAACCTGGACCATCTCGTTGTGCTGGAAGTAGCGCTGGTCCTCGGTTCCTGCTCCGCCATCCTGTCGACCACAGCGCTTGGCGGATGGCTTTCATCCGTCTGTCGCAAAGCAGAGGAAAACCGGCTCAGCGCCTGGTTTAACCTCGCCTACATCTGTGCTTCGGGCTTCACCATGATCATTGCCGGCGAACTCATCCGCCATCTGTCCGTATGGATGGCGGCCGCCGTTCTGGCAGCGATCGTATTTCTTCCCGCCACTCTCTTCCTGTTGATCCCTGCTCCCGGTCCCGACCGGCGGCTAGCCGGCGAAAGCTTCATTCAGTTCAGCCGCGAGATTTTCACCCTCTTGCGTCGACGGGAAGTGCTGATCACGCTCTTGCTCTTCCTCACCCCTTGCGGTTCATTTGCATTGACCAACCTGCTCGGAGGCATTGGCAACGACTTCAGCGCATCGCCGAGGATGGTGAGCCTCGCCGGGGGAGCAGGCGCCATCGTCCCCGGCATCCTCGGCTGTCTGCTCTTTCCTCTTCTCTCCACGCGCATGCCGCTGCGCCTTCTTTATCTCGCCAACGGAACCTTAGGTGGCCTCTTTACGCTGAGTCTCGTTGTGCTGCCCCACGCCCCATGGACCTTTGTCCTCGCCTTGTTCGGCGAATTCTTCTTCCAGGCGATCTCCTACACCGGCACGGTGGCTCTCGCATTTGAAACCATCGGACAGGACAATCCCCTCGCCGCAACCACCTTCACCTTTCTCATCGCTGCCACCAACGTACCGGTTGCCTACATGTTGTTCGTGGACGGAAGGGCTTACGGGTTCGGAGGAGTCCGTGGCAGCTTCGCAGCCGATGCCATCATCAGCATCATCGTGTGCCTGCTGATCGGCTTCATTCTCTCCCGCCTTCAAGGAGAAGCCTTTGGTTCGGGAATCCCAGCTATGGACCCGCTCACTCCCTTGCTGCCCGATGAATGACTCCCGGCCGCTTTAATAGATCAGTTGTGGTTGCAATCCGCAGAAGCCAATGTAGCGGTGATCTGGCAGCCAACTCTACCATTCTGGACGGGTGCCCCATGTTCGCGCCAGCGTACATGGGCCGAAAACGAATTCTTCAAATGCTTTCACTTCAGGTGCGACCGCTGGCGACCTGTGCAACAACACAGCTAAAGAGATGCGCCCCTGCGAACCGGATCCGCAACCAGCACCTTGCGCAAAACCTCGCTCATTTCTCTTACCGTCCACGGTTTCAAAATCACCGCATCGAACCCGTATTCGGCAAAGCGCGACATGACCGGGGCATCGGAATAGCCGCTCGAAACAATCAGCCGTGCGGAGGGATCCAATTCCTTCAGCATGGCGGCAGCTTCCAAACCCCCCATCCCGCCAGTCACCGTTAGGTCTAAGAGGACCGCGTCAAAACCCTTACCGGCAGCCTTCGTCTTTTTCATAAAGGTCGACCGCTTCGGCGCCGTCCCCCGCAGTCTGCACATCGTAACCGAGTGTCGAAAGGACGGCCTTGGATAGCTCCCGCAGCGCCTCATCATCATCCATCACCAGCAGCCGTTCAGTACCGGTTTGCATGGGTAAGCTCACCGGCATCTGCGCGAGAGGAGCTTCGAGAGAGGCCGGTAAATCAACGGTGAAGACAGTTCCTGCACCCAGTGTCGATTCCACCGAAAGATGGCCTCCATGTTTGACCACGATCGCGTAGGCTGTCGCAAGCCCGAGACCGCTGCCTCCCGGCTTGGTGGTGAAATATGGATCAAATATCCGCCGAAGTACATCGGGCGCAATGCCGTGGCCGTAATCCCGAATCGTAACCCTTACGTGAGGCGCGGCCTCGCCGGAACCACTTTGCAGCGCAATATTTTCCGCGCGAACTTCGATCGTGCCACCGTCACTCGTCGCCTCTCGAGCATTGATGAGAATATTGTGGAGCACTTGGCCGATCTGCCCCGAATCCACCTCGGCGGACCACAGGCCTTCCCCAAGCTGTAGCTCAATCCCAATCGAAGAGCCGGAGCGAGCCAGTAAAACAGCATCTGTGACGAGTTGGGCGGTCGAAGCCACTCGTCGGACCGGAGCCCCGCCTTTCGCGAATGTCAGCAGCTGAGAAGATAAGAATTTCGCGCGCTGGCAAGCGCTCGCTGCTTGATCGAGGAATTCCCGGGCCGCCTCGTCTGGCGTCAGGTGAACCTTGGCTACCTCAATGTTTCCCTGGACGACGGTCAGGAAATTATTAAAGTCATGCGCAATGCCCCCGGCCAGCACTCCGAGCGACTCCAGCTTGCGCGCGCGTAACAGTTCCTCTTCCGCCTGTTCTCGCTGGGTGATCTCCGCTCGCAATTGCTCCGTCGACTGATGCAGTTCCGCCGTGCGCTCCTCGACCCGGAGTTCCAGTGCCTGGTTCAGCGCCGCAGTCTCCCGGTTTGCGGCCCGCAGGTTCACCACCAGGTCCCGGTTCTCAAACTGCAGTTTGAGCGATGAATCCACCATACGATAAAGCCGCATAGTGGTAATCAAAGTGGCGAGAGTGAACAAAGAGGCCAGAAGCCCCATCGCCAAATGCGTCTCATCGCCTTCAAGAAAAAACCGGACCGCCGGGATGAGACCAACCGGGATTAAGAAGGTGAGGAACGCTTCGGGCCGAGGGGCCAGCACCGATGAGGCGCCAAGCATCATGCCCCCCAGTACGAAGAACGAGAAAAACCTGGTTTGTCAGGTGACCCGCCGGGTACAGCAGAATACCCGCTGCACCCCAGCCAACGCCTGCGAGAGCAACGCCAACCGTGAATACAGTACGCCACCTGCTAACCTCTGTCACGCGTTCGGAGGCTTGCCAATAGCGCCGCGCAAAACCATACCGCGCCATCGATACCAGGGCGATGTACAAACACCAGCCCACGATCTTCGGTCTGGAAACGATCCCCCACTGCAGCGCTCCTAAGATGGCGGCCGCGACTATGTTAACGACGACTCCCAGGTTAGCGTTGCCGAATAGAAGCCGAAGCTGTGCCGCCAGTAGTTGTTCGCTGCTGGAATCCCGATTGACCCGTGCTTCGGACGCAGTGGGGCGCATGGCGGACAACCCAATAACCGGAGTGATTGCTCGTACCACTATAAATGCTATAGAACCTGGATCACCACGGTATCTGTATCCGTCCCGGGACCTATTTAACAGAAAACATGAATCAATTTCGGCAGTTTGAAAGCATCAGGGATAGTGCGTTGAATGAGTGATCTATTACAGAGAAGTCATCAAAAAAGAATTCTCGACTGCGTGGACTCCACAACATGGTTTCTCGCTAGTGCGGTGCGGGCCAAACCTGGCTGCCAACCATGAAGCTTTCACTGACCATCGGAACGTTGGGCGGAGAGACTGTCGAATGAAGGGCACAGCTTCAGCCGTGTCCCCATGAGCCTGCGGTTCACCCCAGGCAATGAAAACCGGGGACTGAGGCGGTTTCCGACTGTGCCATAAGTAGGCTGCGCATTGAAGGCTTTCAGCCCCTGCAGTCCCGCAGGGACGATACAATCCAGAGCCCGGCACGGGAGTGCCGGGTACGGGAGTTTATGTACGAGTCCCGGGGGGACGACACAATGCGCAGCCCGAGAGGTGATTTTCGACTCTGCCATAAATCGCGCGCTGCTTGAAGGCTTTAGCCACCGAGTCAGCGGCTGAACTTAAGAGTTCTCCGAATTAGATTTGAAAAACGCCTCGGTTTATCAACCACTCTCTCATGAAAGGTGGTTGCGGGGGATAAAGCGTTTCCAAATCTAATTGGACTGAGTTTTGAAATGGAGTTCACCCACACGCCCCTTCGCGCATCGACCTAATTCCGCTTGAATCCGCGAGTTTGTAATGTCACCGCTCTACTGTTTTGGTATCAGGGCAGAACATCCGTCGCGCCGCCCCAGGGCCCACGAAGGATCCAGGCTTCAGCCCCAAGGCCCGTCTCTTTTGGGGCTGCGGAAAGTCTCGCTTCTCTGAAGGATACAGAGTAACCCCCGTGATCAACCCGTCCGCGTCCAATCCGCGCCGTGTCGGTTACGTTCCGTCTGTCACCCTAACTTGGGATATCTTCGGGCGGCGTGTCTCAACCTGGGCAGCGTCGGGTCATGGTTTTGTGGAGTCCAATGCTTACACGGATTCGAGGCCGATCGCCATCCGCGCGGGTGGCGTAACTCAGTTTGAGCATCAGAACTGGTTGGGTACGGAGCGGGTGCGCACCAACTACAACGGGACGGTGGCAATTTCCATCGCTTCGCTGCCCTGGGCCGACGGGCACACGCCGAGCGGCGATAATGGGGACCAGCACGACTTCGCCGGGTTGGAGCGCGACCTGGAAGACAACACCGAACACGCCACGTTCCGCCAATACTCCACCAACCTGGGCCGCTGGCAAAGCCCGGATCTCTATTTGGGAAGCTACGACCTCACCAACCCACAGAGCTTCAACCGCTACACGTACGCGCTTAACAACCCGGCGAGCCTGACGGACCCGAGCGGCCTGTACACCTGTCCCGCCTGCAGCGGCCCAATAGATCTCTGCTCTTTCGAACCCCTATCTTGCTTTGGCGGCAGCGAAGGTGGAGGTGGATATGGCGGCGGCAAAGGTGGAGGGGGCCAAGGTAATCCCGCCAACCCGGGAAAGCCATTCGTTTTAAAGGTGACTGCTTATGCGATTTGGCTCCATAATTTCGATTTGCAGCTGTTCATCCTAACATCCGTTCCATTCGGACCAGCGGGCGGCCTCGGCGCTGCCCCAAGTAGCGATCAAAAGAGAAGAAGGACAGTGTTTGGAATCACTGGCCCTTCAATGGAGGAATGTTCCCGATTACGCCACAGCCACAAGACAACGTCTGTGCCACCGGTCCGATGTCTGGTCCAATGAATGCCGATCCTGCCATTCTAAGCTGCTGCCAAGCGCATGATGCCTGCTATGCAGCCCATGGATGCAATGCAACGTCGTGGATTCCGTTCCCGATCAATCCCACAACTCCAGGGGCATGCAGCGTTTGCAATGCCAAGGCAGCAGCCTGCATTACAAAGGCGGTATTTTGAGCGGTCGAACTCATTCCAAGGGGGGACATGAATTGAAGCACGTTAGCCGCTTATTAGTTGTCTTGGTAGTCAACAGCGTCTGCCTGCTAAGTGGTTGTATTGAATCAAGCTTTTCGCTAGCGGACGACTCGAGGCTGCCAGCGTTTGTGAAGCTTCCTCCGACGGTTCGACGACAAGACGTTTCGCTCACTCTCAACTACTATTCAAACCCTTTTGGACCTAATGCGAAGTTTATTCTGAAGAACAAGCGCGGGGACGTTTTAGAAAGACTTCGTGGTAACGATAAACACATCGGCAACAATCTATCTGAGTATCCACTGTACGTCCGAGTGGTGGTGAATGGCGTACCAGAGATCATCGAACATCGAACAAAGGGGCCCATCTTTACGTTTCCGACAATCCCGTTATCAGGTGACAAGACGATCGGTGACAGGACGTTGAAGGGACGGACCTTGAAGGAGATGCGGGAGATGCGGGAGATCCATGATAGGTAACTGTCAAGGGAAAACGGAGATTTCCCTTGACTTGGTGGAATAGTTTTCCCCAAGGGATTTGTGGGATTCGGTTCAGGACTGTCCTCGATCCTTCGCGTAACCAACGCAGTAGCAGCGTGGCCAGACATCCATTTGCGGGACCCCTGTGCGGGGACAGACGGAGTAACCACCAGCGAACAATGTCTCCGTGCGCAAAACACACCGTGCCGGTCACGGTCCTTTGTTCCCCATCACTCCAGTTGGCGCGTTTGTGTGCGACGATCCAGGACGATCAAGGACAGACGATCAAGGACAGACGAAACTACCCCTGATAACGAAAAACGGCCCAGCTGAAGGTCAGAAGGGATCGAAGGAGATAGCTTGTTCGTGACCGTGCTCAGGTAACTTCTTGGGTCCACGCTTTTGCGGAGTCAGGGGTCGATGGGCTTCCCTTTCCAACGCACGAGTAAATTCTGCCGAACCGAGCGGGCGGCCGCTGTAAGTGCTATCGCGAATGGCCAGTAGGCTGGAATTATCTTGGCCGGCTTGCAGGTAAGCGCGCCAATGATCGGTAGACCATCGACGCCCCCAAAGGTCCATATCCAGCCAAGGGCCTACCGGCGCGCCACCGCAGTGGACAGCCGCAGAAGACCATGGCCAATCCGGAGCCTGTGTCACCAGGACGAGGTCCGGCGACAGGATACCTATCCCCGAGAATTGCTGCAATTAGGTATGCTGTCCGTGCGCCCAGCAAGCTGGCGTGTTTCAGCCGGTGCAAGTCCGGCCCAGGTAAGGCGTAGCAGCCGCCTGGTAGTGAGCGTTGCGTGCTGGAAGGCGACGACCACTGCGAAGCGTACACAATTCAGCCGCCAGCCCTCCGTAACGGTTACGTTCTCAGTGACGAGCGAAGGCATCTTCACGTCGTGGCTAGAACCCGGTCGCCGCGACAGTGGTGCTGCACCCACGGTGACATCGAAAAAAATATTTTCAAAACCTGAAGGTAGATTCAACGCAAAATCGTTAGCTTCATATGGAGCCAATCCAAAAAAGGGGTCATTCTCTTGGGTTTCATGTGCCTTGCCTTGTGCGCATCTATTTCCGATCGGTTTCTTCATCTTCAAAATAGTCCACGATTCTCTCATCGCTGCCGCGGGTGCGGCCGTCGCCGCCGCGCAAAGGAAGCGCATGTCCAAGCACATGCCTCAGCGCCAACGATCCAATGGAAGGGAACCGCCGTAACCTTATGTGCAGATTGCCACTGTCTGGTCGATAGGCTCCGGCAAGACGGCAGGGCAACCGCCCTTTTTGCCTTCAGGCAGGGAAGGAAATGGAAATACTACGCTACCTTCCGAGGCCCTGCAGTGTAGGACCAGCCGCGGGGAGCCTTTGCACCCGCTTCTCTGTATACCTTCAGCGCGCCCGCCGATGGGGCGAGCCACCCTGCTCGGGGGCATTAACCCGGGGACGGGCCAGCCCGCTTACGAGACATTTGCGGCGGTGACCAACCGCCGTATTGAGGACGCTATCATAGGCCGAAACGAAGCTCTGCCTGTCTCGTATCCGGCCGAGTCTTTTCTGGGCGTCCGCGCCTTTTGAGGAACCAAGCGCCGCTCTGTCGCGTCTTACCGGCTGTATCTCCTCCGCAAACGCAAGGCCGCATCCAGCCTCAGAGCTCAATCGTTGTTTCCCTCGCGCCGCTGCCTGGTCCCTCAGGACTGTCAGGGACGCTGGACGGTCTGCAAACCTCGCCCCGCAAACCCCAAAAATCAAACCAAAGTTCACCGAGTTCACGTCCGGTTTTCCTCATCTTTATTTCAATCCGCTCTGGCGCAATATTGACCGGCGTAATACCTTGTTCGCAGAAACAGATAAATTTCATACAACGTAACCAGGCGGCTGCACAAAGGTAACTATCGTATATCGTGAATCGCAACTCAGACTGTGACCCTCTCCGCCATCGGTACTGCATCAATTACAGATTCGTCCCACAAACGGAGTGATTGGATGACCATCAACAGTCTAAATTCACGCACGACAATTTTCTCCAATGCATCCTTTGGATCCCACCCGGAGGCCCCTTCTTCGATCGAGCATCCGCTCATGCCAACGGCCGATCAAGCCACATCGGAGAGCGCGGATAATCTCAGCCGCCAGCAAGACTCACCGGAAGGCGCGCCGCCGCCGTCCACCCTCCCGCTACCCGCTGAAGCAACTGCCGCCACCGGCCGCGCGGACCTTGTCTATCTCCGCGATCTCCAGCCCCAGCCCGTCCAATGGCTCTGGCAAAACAGGCTCGCCATCGGCTCCTTGGCCATGATTTCCGGAGCCCCGGGATCCGGAAAAACCTGGATCGCGCTCGCCATTGCGGCCGCTCTGAGCCGGGGACGGGCCCCAGTCCCCGGCGAAGAAGCCCTTGAACCTCCTCCTGAACCTTGTACCGTCTTGTACGCCTCCACGGAACACGACAGCTCCGAAATCATTCACCCTCGGTTTGCCAGCCTCAATGGCGATCCCGCCCGCCTGGCCGTCTTACGCGGAGCCGTCTCCACCCCATCGCCCGCCGTGAACCTCCGCGATCCCTCCATCCTCGAAGATGCGCTCCAGCGAACCCGCGCCCGCCTCGTGATTCTCGATTCATTCCACTCGAGCTCTGGTGACGGCGTCGATCTGGATCAGCCCGAAGCCGTTCCCCTCCTCGAAAACCTGGCGCGCCTCGCTGAAAGACACCGCTGCTGTATCCTTCTCATTCGCCATCTCAGCAAACGTGGTCTCGGCAGGCCGCCGCTTCGCCGCCAGGCCTCCATCCAAATCTCCGCCGCCCTCCGTACCGAGTTCCTCGCCGGCTGCTGCCCGGATGCACCATCACAGCCCGCCTTGCTGCAGGTCAAATCGAACTTGGCGCCTCTCGCTCCCCCGCTGTCATACAGAATCGACGAAGACGGCTTCTTCTGGACTGGGCGCAGCAAGCTGACTCTGGAGGAAATGCTGGCCGTCCGTCCAACCGGCGCAGGCCTGCCCAAACGCAAGTTCGCCGCTGAGTGGCTGTACCAATCTCTGCAGGATGGGAGCCAGTCGCAATATGCCCTCGAAATCGCCGCCGAACGTGATGGCGTTTCCGTCGCAACCCTGCGGCGCGCCAAATTCGATATTGGCGTTCACAGCGCTAAAGATGGAGTCAAGGGTGTCTGGTACTGGTCTTTGCCAACCGCTGCGGATCAGCAACATCCCGCGTAAGAAGCAACATGCTCAAATAATTAATTCAAAATTTTGAGCACCTTCATGAAACAAAGGACTTATCCCCAAAACGGAAGGAAATATCTCAGGCCACCGGCTGCCGAACGCAGAACTTAGCACACACGGTGCGCTGAGTGCATCTACACAAAACCCAGATTCGCCGAGCTGAACGCGCCCAGGCTGGGAAAGATCAAATTCAGCTGAGCCGCGCTGACCCCGAACCAGCTGGCGAGGGTAGCTGCGTATTGCACCGTGCTCGTGGAAGGAATCCATCGCCCGTTCGTGTCGAAATCATCCGGACCCCCCAGCGCAAGCGTGGGATAGGTCCCGTAAAGTTTGGCTCCCCGAACTGCGCCACCCAGAACGATGTGGTGGCTGCCCCAACCATGGTCACTGCCGTTGTTCGAATTCGGTTGGAACGTACGTGAAAAATCAGACATCGTGAAGGTCGTCACCTCATTCGCGATGCCCAGCTCCTGCGTCGCCTGGTAGAACGCCGACATCGCCGAAGAAACCTGCGCCAGCAGCAGGCTCTGCTGCGCGGACTGGTCCGCATGCGTGTCGAAGTTCCCCACCCCCGCAAAGAAGATCTGGCGATTCACTCCAAAGCTGTTTCGCACCTGCATCAATTGAGCGATTTGTTGTAGCTGCGTGGCAAACGGATTATTAGCGGGAAATACGGTTGCAAGTGGAACGATCGAAGATACGGCCTGGGCCAGAATGCTGGCATAACGCGCTGCATTCTGGCTGATGGCGTTGTCGGCCTGCACCAGGTTCAGGCCGCTGGCAAAGCCGAGAAAGCTCTGCGCCATCGCCTGACGTACACCGCACTCCGCCGCGCCTTCACCACACGAGACGCCCGAAAGATTGCCCGGGCTCACCGCCAGAGGAGTGGTGGATTGGCCATCGCAGAAAAGCGTGTCCCCGGCCACTGAAGTGATCATGGGGATGGAAGCGGATGGGTTGAAGCTGCTACCCAGCAGATCGCTCATGCGGCCCGCCCATCCTGTAGGCGTGGCGGAAGACTGCGCCGCGTTTTGCCACTGTAGCTGTTGATCCGAGTGGCTGAACAGGTTCGAAGGCAGATTGAGCTGTGAGCTTACATTCGCGCGCGTCGTCGGTGCCACCAGCGTGCCGACGTTCGCGACCAAGGCGGCGGCCCCATTATCCACCAGCTGGGCAATTTCCGGCAGACTGCCATGCAGGCCGTAGTGAGGCAGGGAAGCAAGTTGTATCAGCTGGCTTTGCGGCAGGGCCAGGGGTCCGCGCAGCGTCGTGTAATTGTTGTAACCAACCGTGTCCGTGGGAACCAGCGTGTTGTTGGCATCATTCCCTCCAAAAAGAAAAACACAGACCAGCGCTTTATAGCCTGAGACGGGAGCCGTCTGTGCCAACGCGTTCAACGCTCCAAAGGGACGGAGCCCCACCAGACTGCCGCCCGCGGCCAGCGAGGCATATTGAATAAAACTGCGCCGGTTGTAACCCATATTCGTAACCTCTACTGTTCAATCTTGTAAAAGTTGGAACTGATGACGAGCCAGGTGGATACGCGTACACGCTGGCCGATATCCGGCAAAACCGCGGCATTGGCCGCAATCGCCGACTGCATCGTAGGCGCCATTTGAGCGTGCGTAAAAAGGATATTGAGCGCGGTCACCAGGTTCGCGCTATCCGTCGCGGGGTTGCCGGTAGCGGAGCCGATTTGCCCCAGAAAACTCGTCGCGCCCATGTCGATAAAGAAAGACGTGAGGTGGTTGCGCACGATGCTGTCCGCCAGCGTCATGCGAAGTGTCGCGGCCGCCGTGTTCTCCTGCGCGAATTCGGGCGCGTTGATGCGAGCGCCGGGAATAACATAGCTCGGCGGGAAAAAGTTGAACACGCTCGCAGCCGCATACGGTACTTCTCCCAATGGCGCCGTGTAGTTGCTGGCAACGTCGTAGCGGCCCTGTGGATCTATATTGGTGAATTGCAGTGCGCGCAGGATACCCGTGAAGTACAGGACGGGCTCGCGCAGATGGCCCTCATCGGCGGTCGGGTCGCTATCGGCTGCGCGTGCTTCCGGATCCGTTCAAAATAGCCGTAATCACCGCCTTCATATCACCGCGGACACCGGAGCCATTATTCGCAAACACAGCCGCGACCCGTCCCACGTATGCAGGTGATGGATTGCCGGTGACCAGGTGCTGGATCAGTTGCCGGCCGACGAAAGGCCCAACGTTAGGATGATTGAAGATGGAGTCGATCACTCCCGAGAGGTCCTGTTCCGCCGTTTGTCCGGCGGGTAGAGTCACCCCGCTTAGCAGAGCCTTAGCCGACAAGTCATGCGCAACCTCAATGGCCCGCATCGGCTGATCGAAGTTGGGTACTCCGTTGGGGAAACTTGTAGGTACGCCCCCAGTAGCGTTGGCGTAGGTCCACCCCGTAAGCGCCCGTGCGTAGGCCTGCACCTGCGCTTGGGTATAGACCGGCTGCGGCGTTCCCTGGCCATCTAGCTGAAGACTGCCATCAGCGTTGAGCAGATACAGGCCGGTAGTAAAAAGCTGCATCAGTTCGCGCGCGTAGTTCTCGTTCGCAATCTGCCCGGCGGGTGCCGCATTGCTGTTCAGCATGTTGAGGTATGCACCCATCGCGGGGGAAGTGGTTACATCATTCAGTAGCTGGCGAAAATTCCCGAAGGCATCGTCCGCCAGCAAATTATGGTAGGAGGGTATCGTGCGCGCGTTCACCATAGCGGTGGACACTACGAACATTTCGCTCAGCGCAAAGGCGACACGCTGGCGCAACTGATCGTTCGCCGTGAGCGCATTCTTCCAAAACGAACTCTGCGCGCAAGCCTGCGTCCCGTTGGGGCAGAGGGCCACCGGCGGATTGGGAATCGCCGGCATCCTCGTCGTTGGAGTGGCGAACTGCTGTGCCAGGTAAGCGGCCACACCCAGTTGTTGAACATTCTGCACAGCCGAAAGTGTAGGGCCGAACGTCGTCTGGTCAAGCAGTCGCGTCGCCGTGGCAAGACTGACCGGCGGAATCGTCTGCACCGCGATTGTCTGCGTGACCGCAGCTGTTTGCCCGGCATTGGGGTTCAGGACACCCACGCGGATCGAAGCCGTTCCTGCGGGCACGCTTATGCTGCTCTGGAGTTCAGTCGCTGAGAGGAAGGTGGTAGCCGTAACCACGCCGGCGACTTGCAATTGAGAACCGGAGACAAAAGCAGCCCCACGCAGGGTGAGCATAAAACTCGTGCCCGGCGCTGTCTGCGTGACCGAACCAGCCGTGATCGTTGGCAGCGGATTCAGGATCTTGACGCTGAGAGAAGCGAGAACCGATAGGGTTCGCCACCGTTGCTGCGGCAATAGCGACCGAGTGGCCGGCGAAGAAATTGGCCGCGGGCGTGTAAAAGCCGGAAGTGGAAATCGGCCCAGTGGCGTTGCTCCCGCCAGCGACTCCGTTCACTGACCACACGACAGCGCCCGGAACCCCATTGACCAGAGCGCTATATTGGCCGGTGCTCCCGAGTCTTATCTGCGTCGGACCGCTCAGCGAGACTACCGAAGTCTGCGCCTGTAGCACGCCGCAGCAGGTCGCCAGGAAGAAGACCTGCGAAATCCGCGAGCAAGAGGTCGACATCACTCGACCCTACGATCATCCCGGCACAAGGGCCATACAACCAACATCCGATTACGAATGGAGGAACTTCTTCCTCAAGTCTCTCCACAGCCTGCCGATAAACACCATGGCTCCCAGCTGCCTTGGTTCAGCAACCGCCCTTTCCTCCAGCAACCACCCTTTCCTTGCCACGGTCCTCTCCTTTTTGTCATCCCGAGCGCAGCCGAGCGGATCTGCTGTGCGCCATTCGTGTGCCCCGCTCCTGCCGGTCGACAACTTCCACTAGTCATCAACCGAACCCTCCTGGCAACATCACCTCCCCTTTGTTATTCCAGTTTGCCAGGAGTGGTCCGTAGAACAGCAGATCCGCTCGGCTTTGCTCGGGATGACAAAAAGGAGAGGATCGTGGCAAGGAAAGGGTGGTTCCTAATCCGAGGCATTTCAAAAACCTCATTTGGACATCTCTGGCTAAACTTAGCCCAGCACTAGTGAAGGGTAAGGTCCTCGCAAGACTAGTCCCGTAGAAGCCTGCCCTGAGCTTCTCAAAAAGGGACGGTCGAAAGTCCCCGACACTGCGGCCAACCGTTAAAAGTTGAAAGACACCTGAAGATCGATACTGCGATTAGACGACGCTGATGAGAAGAACCCACCGGCCAGCGCATTAGACTTGCCAAACAGAGGCGACTCCAAAACACCGACAGGCGCCGCAAGGTTCACGTTGTTGAAAATGTTTCTGCCCATCGCCGTGAAGTTCAGCGAATAACGCCGCGACACCTGTTGATCCATCATCGGCGGTCGTCCGCCCCCGCCGCTAAGTCCGCCCGGGCCAAGTCCGCCTCCGGGAGGGCCACCGCCTCCCGGCCCACGTCCGCCGCCGCCTCCAGGAGGTGGCCCATTGAAGCCGCCCCCCGCCGCCCTCTCGGTGCGCGGTCCGATACCGATCGACTTGCTGATCCGCAGATTGGTGCTGAACTGTCCCGGACCCGTCACGAAGTTGTACGGGATCCTGGCCGCATCCCCCGAAGGATTCAAGTCGAAATCCCCATATTTCGTCTGCATCACATCCGTGCTTCCGGAAGTAGCGAAGGCGGGTCGGTCATTGAACTGGTTGTCCCCGTTGAGGTCTTGCCCAACGCTGATATTGAAGGGCGTACCCGAATCCAAAACCAGAAACGGGCTGATCGAAATACCCAGAGGAGCAGAGTAATTTCCGCCCACCAGGAAGCGGTGATGAACATCAAAGGTCGACCTGCCGTAGTCCGCGCGCGGGTCGAATTGGTTCGAAGGAAAGTAGGTCGCGCCCGATGTGTCAGCCTTGGCGTCGTTGAACACATAAAACCCGAACAACGTCAGCTTCCGTTCTCGGATACTAAAGTTGGTGATCAGTTGATTCTGGTGATAAATCCCACCGGACTGAAACTGATACGTATTCTCGTTGATGCCATTGGGCCGCACACCCGTTCCGGTGGCCACGTCATACGTACCGGGAAGGAAGGCATTGATGTTGTCGCTATACAGTTGATGCAACCCGCGCGAGTTGATGTAGGTGGTGGACACAGTGATCTTTTTCCCAAAGCGATGTTCTATCCCGATAGCTGCCTGCATATTCACGGGCGCGGTAAGGTTGGGCGCTATGGAATAGGTGGTCGGGGCTGCCTCGCTCGCTTGCAGCGTGCCTATGGGGATGGCAACTCCAGGAGCCGGGTTCTTGACCACGTACTGCTGCTGGTTGATCCCATTCTGCCGGATCGCCTGCAACACATTCGTCGATTGAAAGCGGTCAAAGAACCAGCCATATCCGCCACGGATCACCGTCGTTGCCGGCTTGCTTTTCCCGTTAACTGCCCAGGCGAACGAAATGCGCGGCCCGAAGTCAGCATGATCGCTAATGCGGTTCTGCCCCTCATACCGAAGGCCATAACTCAAAGTAAAGTCCGGGCGAAGCCGCCAGTCATCCTGGAAGAAAACCCCGGCGTCAAACAGCAGAACACGCGCCGCCGGAGTGCCCGTCGTTACCTGGTACTGCGATGGCTGGCCGGCCGCATAGCTCTGGAGCGACGCATACGTGTAATTTCCGTTGAAGCCCGCAGTGGAGCTGTTGGCGTCGCGCACCGCGCGCAACCGGCCCCCAAAGCGAATCGAGTGTGTCCCCAGCGCCGCTGAGGTGTAATTCTGCAGCTCATAGTGATCCTGGGCATCATGAATCGCTCCCTCGTTGTTGCCGCCCCCGGTAAAGGCGCCTTGCACCGTGATCGTGGGCGTGGTGAAGAGCGGCGTCTGATTGTCGCGATCACGGATATACTCGAACCGCGTTTCATTGATCCACCGCGGGCTCAGAATCTGCGTGTCGCTCACCTGCAAGGTGTTCTCCTGTTTCAGCGTGTCATACCCCTGCGTCTGCAACGCAAACTGGGAGACTCCATTGTTCGAGCTCTTTTGCCGGTCATACATATAACGAAGCGTAAGCGTATTGCTGGGGGTGATCTGAAGGTCCAGGCGCGGGCTTAGGTCCATCCGCGATTGTGGATTGGCGACCGCCGCCGCATAGTTGTAGCTTGTGCCCGTAGGATCGAGCAGCTGCGCATTGATGATGGAGTTCGCATTGTTGTCCCTGCGAAACCCGCTTAGAAACCACGACGACCTGTTGTTTAACGAGCCGCTGACGTTACCCAGAAAGAAAGTGGAGTAGTACGGTGGTTCACTGGTCACAAATGTGTTCAGCGAGTTGAAAGCCGAGTCGTTACCGCTGGCCATGATCATTCCATGCAAGCGATCCGTGCCCGGCTTGGTCAAAATCTCAATGCGGCCGTAACCCAGCTTGTCGTATTCCGCGGAGAAGGGGTTCTGGTTGATTCTTATTTCGCGTATGGACGATTTCGGCGGCAACTGTCCGCCCGTGAACCCGTCGATATAGATCTGGCCGCCATTGGGGCCGGCCGCAGGACCCGCAAGCGCATTCAGTTCATCCTGCAGTTGGTCAGGGTCGTCCGAGAGCGCGTCCAGATCTTTCCCCTTGATCACGATCGAACTGGCGTTGTTGTCAGGGCTGGTATCGAGCCCCGCACCTTGGTCGCTTACGATCACCTGTTGCTGGTCAACAGCGATGATCAATGCCAGATTCGAAACCGTGGCATGCCCCGCCTCAACCGTCACACTCTGTGCCTGGGCCAGCGCAAGGCCCGGAGCAGCCACGGTGATGACGTATGTACCCGGAGCAAGCTGGGGAAATACGTAAGTACCATCGGCCCCGCTCAGTACGGCGGACGTGTGCCCATCCGTATCTTGCACCGTGACCGTAGCCTTGACCACGCGCGCTCCGGAAGGGTCGGTCACCGCGCCGTGCAGTGATCCGTTCGCTGGCAACCCAAGCGACTGGGCGGCTGTGAAGAAACTCACGCACAGCAGCAACACCACCGATCGTAATCCTGCGACTGAACTCTGCATTGCACACTCCTGAAGTAAGGCCACCTTCAGAAGACACTGCCCACGATCGCAATGCGGTCACGATGCGTAATTCTTGGTAAAGGAATGTCACCCCGCTGTGACAATTTGTTACATTTCCCCAGCCTCATGGAAGCCCGCTCGGCGTACTCTCAGAAGTGGCAGAAAGACAACGGCATGGAGCCCCTTCTTCTTATCGACGATGACGTGGAGCTTTGCGCGATGCTGAGCGACTACCTGGGCCGCCACGACTACCAGGTAACCGCCGCCCATGACGGCAAGACCGGCTTGGCAAAGGCTCTCGGCGGAAGCTACTCCATCATGCTTCTCGACGTCATGCTTCCCGGCCTCGATGGTTTTGAAGTGCTCCGCCGGTTGCGCGCTGCAGCCTCCCCCATGAGTGTTCTGTTGCTCACGGCACGCGGAGAAGACGTGGATCGCATCGTAGGCCTGGAGATCGGGGCCGACGACTATCTGCCAAAGCCGTTTAATCCCCGTGAACTATTAGCCAGGATCCGGGCCATCCTGCGCAGAAGCGGAAGCGCAGAAGCGCCGGCCGCCGCAGGAGACTTCCTCACCGTGCAGGGTCTGGAGTTGGACACCGCCGCGAGGGTTGCGCGCTGCGGAGGGGTGCCACTCGATCTGACAGACATAGAGTTTGGATTACTGCAAGCCCTCATGCGCAGCGCCGGCGAAGTGGTCACCCGGGAGCAGCTTGCGGAAACCGTGTTGGGTCGCAAATTTCATCCCTTCGATCGCAGCCTCGACATGCACGTCAGCCGCTTGCGTCACAAGCTGGACGCCGCCGACAAATTCGGAGACAAGGTCAAGACCATCCGCGGCATCGGATACCAGCTTGCGGTGCCGGCTCCCCGCAAACTTGCAGGAGATCGCTAGCCCATGCGAGGACTCTTCGCGAAGATTTTCCTCGGTTTCTGGATCGCGCAGAGCTTGACCTTTCTGATCTCGACCGTGCTCATCCTGCGCCGCCAGTTCGTGCGCCCTAACGAAATCATGGGAGTCTTGAACACCACCCTGCCCAGCGCGGCGGCTGCGGCAGCCAATGCATATGAAGCAGGCGGTTGTGCAGGGCTGCAACAGTTTGCCGCATCGCTTCGCCAGACCATTTATCTCGCCGACACACCAACTCACTTCCTATGTGAAGCAAACGTCTCCTCTGCAGCCGCCGGCGTCCTGGCCAATGTGAACGCCAACGTGGACCACGACCGCAGGGTTCATTCGACCCTGGTGGGCGAGCAGAATTTCTGGAGCACCGCCATCCAGTCTCCCGGCGGCCGCCACTATTATTTCCTCCTGAGCCGCCATCACACTGCCAGCACCTATGGTTTGCGCGAACTGCTCTTCTTCGCCTTTCCCCAGCTGCCCGTGGCCATCGTGGTCTTCGGCATAACCACCTTCGTCCTGGTTCTCTTGCTCGTCCGCCCCATCGGCCGGCTGCGCATCGCGGCCCGAGCCTTGGCCAGCGGAGAGCTGGGCACGCGCGTCGCCAAACCGGACGGCGAAGAACGCATCTTTGGCGGAGACGAAATTCAAGGGTTGGTTCACGACTTCAACTACATGGCAGAGCAGCTCGAACGGCTTGTGGATGCGCAAAAGATATTGGTGCGCGACGTCTCCCACGAATTGCGATCTCCCCTTGCTCGGCTCAGCGTCGCTCTCGAGCTGGCGCGCGAAGAAGCGCCGGCATCCATGCAGGAGCATTTGCAACGCATCGACCGCGAAGCAGGGCGCCTGAACCTCTTGATCGGCCAGCTGCTTCGGTTGTCCTCTATCGAATCGACCAACGCCTCCAGCCACACCGAGAGGTTCACCCTGCATGGGCTGGTCGAAGAACTGCTGCCCGATGCGGAATACGAAGCTCAACAAAGGTGCTGCAGGATTCAGGTTCTGGAGCATCCGGACTGCACCGTCCAGGGCAATCAGGAACTCATTTATCGTGCCATTGAAAACATCGTGCGCAACGCCATTCGTTACACCCGTCAGGACACGGTCGTCGATTTGACGATTCGTTGCGAAGAACGAGCCGGACGACGAATGGTCACGCTCGACGTGTCCGATTCCGGGCCGGGCATTCCGGAGACTGAGCTGGAAAATATTTTCCGTCCCTTCTATCGGGTAGACGCTGCGCGACAGCAGGACACGGGGGGCTTTGGCGTCGGCCTGGCGATCGCGGACCGCGCCGTACGCTTGCACCACGGGGAAGTTCGGGCGAGGAACCGCCCGGAAGGCGGCCTCATCATCACTCTTTCCCTGCCTTGCGAGAAGTGACGAACGCACCAGACATCGTCATCGACTCTCCTGTCCGCTACAATGAGCCTGACTTCCTTCCAGGCCGGTGGGGAATTGAAACCGACGTTCTTATTGCTATGGATAGCCCTCCCTCTGATGGCATGGGGACAGGACAGTTGTCATGTTCGCGAAGTGACCGAACTTCCCGGAAGCCACGAGTTCGGAAGTCATTTTCTGGAAGCCATGGCCGGCGATCCGGACCCCAGGGCCAAAGATCGCAATGTGGTCTATGGGCTCACCGCAGATCTAAGCAGCAGGGTTCCCGCTCAGGATCGAGCTCTCTACATATCGAAATCAACCGACAATGGAAAAACCTGGACACCAGTCGCGCGGGTGGGAGCGGCCTATTTTGACGCGGACATCGGTGAGGGCGAGCGCAACGGATTAGCCGTCTCTCCCGGTGGTACTGAATTTGTGATCACCACCCAGAAGGGAGCCTTCCAGATCTTGCCCCAGTCCGGTAAGTCGGGTGCTGTCGTGAAATCCATTCGTGGTCCCAGGGTGCCTGAAACAGATCCCATGGTGACTATTCCAAAAGTTAAAGGTGATCCTGTCACTGCGGGCGCGGTCAAGATAACCCCCAATGGAAGGGCGATGGCGATCAGTTACGGTTACTTTGACCTGGAACCACAGATCCTTACCTATCACAAAAGCCGCGACGGCTCATGGATCGAAGACGGGCCCCTGCCCCCAATTCCCACCGAAATGGATATTCTTTCCATGCAATTCGCCAACGAAAGAAATCCGGGCCCTGGTTCTCTCTATGTGGGAACCGGGGATCAAGCCTTCCGTTTTCACCCTCAAACCAAAAAATGGACGCGCATTGACGGAGTGGGCGACGATTCCGCGATCCAGGGAATCAGCATGGTGGGCGGTCCGCATCTGGCGGCCTGTTGGGGGGTCTACAACCCGATAAGTGCCGATGTCGTGGAGAGGGTGACGCATGCGCAGTTTCTCTTGCACCGGCAGACTGATGAGGCTGGCCCTAACATTCGCGCCTTCAGCGTAGAAGTCGACCCGTCGAGGCCAAACCGGGAAGTGGTGACCTCTCTCACCGGTGTCTATGCCAGCAGTGATCGTGGAAAAACCTGGAAGCGCCTCAATGAGCTTCCGGATGGAGAATTTCGTTCCGCCCGCTTCACGTCTGACGGAACAGTAATAGTTTCTGGAATCGAAGGAACCTTCCTGGCCAATCCATTTTCACCCTCTTGTTCGCCGCACCTTAAATCTCGCAACCCATAGACGCGAAGAATCAGGCTATGAAGGGTACAGCCTATGATTCAACAGTCGTGACCAACAGATCCTGCCCGCTATAGACCGGCACTGTAAACCGGAAACAACTGCCCTTTTCCACTACGCTCTCGACCCATATCTTCCCGCCCTGCTTTTCCACCAGTTCTTTCGCAATGTGAAGACCCAAACCTAAACCCACACGGCCGGCCGTGTCACTGGAGTTGACCTGGTAAAGCCGTTCGAAAATATTTTCCGTCACTTCCGACGCGATCCCGCAACCACTGTCGGAAACTTCCACCAGCAGAAAGTTCGGGTCGGCGTCATGGGAACGAACCACCGTCTTCAATCGCGCCATAGATGGGCGTGAACTTCACGGCATTCTCCAACAAGATGACGAGCAGTTGTCGCAGCCTTGTCTTATCGGCATAAGCAGCGCCTACTTCTTCACCGATATGCACAGAGATACTAATCGATTTGGCCGACGCCGCTCGCTCCAGCGTCTGAACCGCAAAATGGACGACTTCTGGTACCGAGACACTCCGCAGCCGCATCGTGAGCCTGCCAGTCCGAATGCGAGTGGTTTCCAGCAAATCGTCAATCATCGACTTCATTTGGGCGACATTCATCCGAATGATGCCGAGGTATTCCTCTTGTTGCTCGCTTATTTCTCCCGCAAGGCGATCTGAAATCAGGGTCACAAATGCATAAATCGAAGCCAGCGGCGTCCGGAATTCATGGGAGATATGCGAAAGGAATTCATCCTTCATCTGCAACTCCATGCTCTTGATCCTGTCTTGTGCTTCAGCCTCCTGCGTCACCGCCGTAATATCATCCTTATACTTCAGGGCCGTCAGTCGAAGCAGTTCATCCTGGGCCTTCCTGAAGTTGATCTGGTTCGTGACCCGGGCTCTAAGAGCCGCAGAGTGTATGGGTTTACTCACGAAGTCGGATGCTCCCAATCGCAATCCCTTGATCTCGGAGTGTACGTCTCTAGCCCCGGTGAGAAACAGGACTGGTATCTCTTTAGTCTCGGGCACCTTTTTCAATCGCTCACAAACCTCATACCCATCCATGCCGGGCATCATAACGTCCAGCAGAATCAGCTCAGGCGATCTTTGCCTGGCGAGTTGCAGCCCAGTCACTCCCTCATTCGCACCTAGGACCTCATAGTCTTCGCGAAAGACATCGGCGAGCAAATCATGAACTGATGGCTCGTCATCAATGACGAGAATGCATCGGCCGCAATTTCGCAGGACTGCCGGCGGGATCCGGGTTGACAGCAGGGAGCCCTGAACTCATCGGCGAAATCGTAGACGCGGCTGCAACTGCCGGAGCAAGCTCCTTCTCCAGCACCTCGATAAGCGGCGACAGGGTCGCCCTATGGCCCGCACGAAGTGCCTTCTCAACCGCGAAGGCTGCATCCGCCAGTTGATTGGCTTCGAGCGCGGCGGCAAGGCTCTTGAGTGAATGGACCAGCCGTTGCGCCTCTTCGTCCTTATTCTCATCCAGATTACCCCTCAATTCCGAGATGGCGTTGGCATATCGTTCGTGAAAGGTCAGGAGCAATTTGTGGATAAGTTTCGGCTTGCCGTTATTCCGCAGCAAGGCCGCTGGAATGTCGAACGGCGGAAGCTGATCCGGAATGCTATCTTCTGCAGGCAAAGTCAGTGGTGGTGGCACTCCCTCCGGTGATGCCTTGACCCGGCCTGCGGGCATCCATTGGATCAGAGACATGGTGAGTTCCTCGAAGCTGATTGGTTTCGTAATGTGGTCGTTCATCCCAGCATCGAGACTTTTTTCGCGATCACCGCTCATGGCATGCGCTGTCATCGCGAGAATGGGAAGACTGCGGAAGCGGCTATCCTCACGGATGAGCTTGGTAGCTGTCAAGCCATCCATCACAGGCATTTGGATGTCCATGAGAACCAGGTCAAACGGCTGTGCCGCGACCAGGTCAACCGCTTCGCGGCCGTTGACTGCAATAGTGAACGAGATCCCAAGCTCGCTCAGTACTTCGGACGCAATATCACGATTGAAGTCATTATCTTCAACCAACAGGACGTGACGGCCCCTAAGCCCAGCTGTCTTTGCCTGCGCGGACTGCGGTGCATCCGCCTGACCACCAGGCCGTGCTCCAAACACCTTGCCAATGGTATCGACTAGTTGCGATTCGGCGACCGGGCTGACGAGAAAGCCCTCGATGTCAAGTCCATCCAAGCTCACTCATTACTTCATTGCGTTCAAAAGCGGAGACGATGAGGATGGCAGGGATTTTGCTAAGACTCTGAGAAGCCTTGATGCGCCGTGAGGTCTCAATTCCATTGATGCCCGGCAGGCGCCAGTCCATCAGCACCAGGTCGAATGGCTCTCCCGCCTGGGACTGTCCTACCAACGCGGTGAGCGCCTCCTCGCCGGATGCAACCGCTCGAGCCTCAAGTCCATTTGCCCGCAGCATAGCGACGAGGGAATGCCTGGTGCTCGAACTGTCATCCACCACCAGCACTGATTTCTGTTGTAGATCACTCAAGGAGGCGCGGATTTGTTGCGGCAAGGCTTCGGCTGCGACCCGAACACGGTAGTGAAGTAAAACGTACTTCCCACCCCGATTTCGCTCTCCAGCCAAATCGTCCCACCCATCAATTCGGCTAGCTGTTTGCTGATGGCAAGACCCAGCCCAGTCCCCCCATACTTGCGCGTAACCGAGGTGTCTGCCTGGTTGAAGGCTTGAAACAAGTTTGCCATTTGTGGCGGCGTCATACCGATGCCCGTATCGGAAACCGAGAATTTAAACATCTCCAGGTCGCCGTTTGCCTGATCTCCATCGACCGGCTTTTCGTCTGTCACCATCACTCTTACAACGATCTCACCCTGATCCGTAAATTTGATCCCGTTGTTGATCAGGTTGATCAGGATCTGTCCTAGCCGTAACGGATCACCCACCAGGAATTTAGGAACATCGGGCGCAACCGTGAAGATCAGCGGCAGCTGCTTCTGCGCAGCTTGTTCGCCGACGATATCGCGAACGTTCTTCAGCACCTCTTCCAGCGAAAACGTGATGCGTTCCAGGGTGAGCTTGCCGGCTTCAATCTTGGAAACATCGAGAATGTCGTTCATGATGCCGAGCAGCCTTCGCGCCGCGATGTCGATCTTGGTCAGGTAGGTTCGCTGTCTGGTGTCAGGGTTGGCCCGCAGTGCGAGGTGGGCCATCCCCGTGATCGCATTCACGGGTGTGCGGATCTCGTGGCTCATATTGGCGAGAAATTCTGACTTGGATTGGTTGGCGACTTCCGCTTCAATCCTTGCTTTTCTTGAAGCCTCCTCAGCTTGTTTAATTTCGGTTATGTCACTATTGCTCTCCATCACTTCGATGGGAAGGCCATTTCCATCCCGCTGCAACACCCAACGGCTGGCCACAACAATACGCGTACCGTCCTGAAGCGTGTGCTCGAGTTCTCCTTCCCACCGTTCTTTTTCCAGAAGCTCCGCTTCGATGTCCGCCAGCGGCTCGGGGAAAATGGTGCCAAGCAGGGTATGAGAAATATTGCCCAGGGCTTGCTCTTTCGAGTAGCCGTACATCTCCTCTGCCCCCTTATTCCAGAACAGAATTTTGCCGCTGAGGTCGCGCATCATGATGGTGTCGTGAGACAGATCGAGCAGGTTGGCCTTCTCGCGCAACTCTTCCTCTGCTTTTTTGCGGGAGGTTACATCGGTCGCAAACTTCACTACCTTGGTGACGACACCGTTTTTATCGAAAATTGGGTTGTAAGACGCTGCAATCCAGACCTCGCGAGCCATTCTTACCGACCCGCTTGAATTCTCCCGACTGGAACTTGCCGGCTCTCAAGTTATCCCAGAACTCTTTGTAGCCTGCGCTTCTCTGATCCTCTTCGGAGACGAAAATACTGTGCGGTTTCCCTTCCAGGTCAGCGTGGGCGTAGCCGAAGGCGCGGAGATAATTGTCATTCGCCTGGATGATCGTTCCATCCAGATTGAACTCAATCATCATCTGCGACCGGTTGATGGCTTCAACCTGGCCGCGGTAGTTCGCCATCGCGTCTTCTTTTTCTTGCCGGGCTACTGTGAGCGCCAATGCGTCTTTTGTCCGTTCCGCATCCCTTGATGCTTCCAGCACTCTGGATAGGTCGCGCATCTGGCGCCGGAACAGCAACCAGATGCCGCCTGCGCCCACAAACGCAAATAGGAAGCAGCTGACGCTGAGAAATGCAGAGCTGCTTCTGATTCGCCGCATGGTTACATTGCGCGGAAGTACTTCACTGGCGATGAGGGCATCGAATTTCGCGCGGAGCAGATCCATGGATGCCTTGCCTTCCAGCATCTTGCTTGAGCTGATGTCCGACGGATCATGCGCCGCGCTATCGCTGTGTTGCCGAAGCCTCGCTCGCCTGCAGTCTCCACTCTTTGAAGCTCTGGCGGATGCTTGCCAGTTGAGCTCGCTGAGATGGATCGTCAGCGAGCGCTGATCGAGGGCAGCGAACTTTGCATCGATGACTTTCGCCGCTTCGTTGTACGGTTGGAGGAAGACAGGCTGCCTGTGAGTTGGAAGCCGCGAAGACCGGTCTCCATATCGAGGGTTAGTCTGAACAATTCCCGCTCTGCGCTGATCACCTGGTTGGCGTGATCGATAAACTTCAGAGTCGTTCTCTGAAATTCTGCTCCCACAAAGAGCAGCATGGACGCAAAGATAGTCAGAGCCGCGATCTGAAGAACCGTAGCTCGCTTTAACGACGGTTTAAAGTCCTGCTGGGTCATGGAAAAGATCCTCACAAAGTTACAAATGCCAGACCCTCATAAAGAGTGCGGAGGTTATTTGTCAGGATGACCAATCAGGAAATGACCGCGAAGATTCCATGTCATGACCCAGCGGCTCAAAACGCACATCAGACCGGCTCGACCGCACCCTGCTGTCGCCGGGTAGTCCACCCAAAGAGGATTGGGAAAGAGGGAGTGGGAAGAAAACACGGAGTCTCCAGGACTTCTAGGCATTGCATCTGCTCGATGGTGCGCGAACTCATCGCTACTGAGTGCTTCGGCTGTTTTAAAGCTGGCGACCTACCACTTTTGGACCATGGCGAGAAGGGATTGAAGTCGAATATCTCAGATTGCCCGGTAGCTGGGTAGTACTCCGCAGTTTTCTCGTTTCGCCAAGTTTTCACATGAAAAAGGAGACCAGCGCTTGATGTCCGACCGATAGATCGTATATTAACTCAGACCAAACTAGTCGGACTTCGATGCGGACGCGAAACTTTAGACCCGGTTCGTCCGGGCATCCGGAAAAACGGGAGCTGGTCTTGATCGACCCCAACACCCTGGAAGTGTTGCACCGTGAGCGGTTGAACCGGGGCCAACGGTGGCGCGTTTGGGTACGCTTCATCTACCCCGGGGAAGCCGGCGGCTGGTGGGGCGAGACCGTTGCAGCTCTGACCGCTTGCGGAGCCGTCCTGCTCTCGTTTACGGGATTGGTCTTGTTCTTCAATCGTCTGCAGCGCTGGCGCGTCGCGCCACCCACCGCAACGCAAGTACCCTCGAGATCTCGGTATAAAAAACCGCGCCGTCACGGGATGATGCGCCGTTCGCGCAGTTTCGAGAACAGGTCAAAAAAGCTGTCATCGGTCGCCTGGTAATCAAGAAAACCAAGTTTACGGCTCTTGCTCATGTCTGTAAGCACTTCGATCGGACGGCCGAGATCGGCGTCGGTGTGCCACGCCGATGCGAGCATTTTGAAATCAGGTTCGGCCAGTTTGTGCTTGCGTGCGATTTCCGCCCAGACCGGCGCCGCGTCGGCAAGTTGCAATTCCAGTGGCGTACCTTCGCCTGGGAATGCCGCAGGGTCTACATCAAACCATCGGGCAATCTGCTGCCACATCCAGCTCCAGCGAAACAAATCCCCGTTAACCACGTTGAATGCTTTGTTTTGAGCTGCGGGCGTGGTCGAGGCCCACTGCAGATGCCGCGCAAGCAGACGCGCGTCGGTCATATCGGTAAGGCCGTTCCACTGAACCGAGGAACCCGGAAAGAGGAAAGGGCGGCCGGTTTCGCGGCAGATTGTCGCATACGTCGCGAGGGTCACGCCCATGTTCATCGCGTTTCCTAACGCGTAACCGATTATCGTGTGCGGTCGATGCACGCTCCAGGTAAAGCCATCTCGTTGCGCCGCCGCGAAGACCTCGTCTTCCTGTGCATAGTAGAAGTTCGCGACTTCAAGTCTTCCTTGTTCTTCGCGGAATGGGGTAGCCGGCAGCTTACCTTTGCCGTAATTTTCGAACGGTCCCAGGTAGTGCTTGAGCCCCGTCACCAGGGCAACATGCTGGACTGAAGCAGCTGAGGAAAGAGCGTCCAACACATTGCGCACCATGGTGGCATTGATCTTGATGTTCTCCGCCTCTGTCGGCTGCCGCATCCACGTGGTGAGAAAAACATGCGTAGGCTCGATACCCGCGACTGCTTCGCGAAGCGTATCAGGCTTGAGCAGGTCCGCTGCGACCGCCCGAACGTCTTTGCTAGGCTTTGGATTACGCGCAAGGCCATATACCTGCCAATCCGATTGGTCTGCCAGCAGCGTTGCCAGGTTGAGGCCCACAATGCCCGTTGCTCCAACTATTAATGCTGTTCGACTTGTCATCGAGCTCCTTCAGGCATACTCACTGGATGAGATGTGCGAACAGCTATGAAGTTGCGGCACCGCCTGGCAGCTCGATCCCAGGAAATATCTTGATCACTGCCGAATCGTCTTCCCGGCCGAAACCCGAACTCGAGGCTTGCAAAAACATCTGGTGTGCGGTGCTGGCGAGCGGTAAAGGAAACTTGCTGGCGCGTGCCGTGTCGAGTACCAGGCCGAGGTCCTTGACGAAGATGTCTACCGCCGATAGCGGAGTGTAATCGGCGGCCAGCACATGAGCCATGCGATTCTCGAACATCCAGCTATTGCCGGCGCTATGGGTAATCACGTCGTATAGATCTGCTGGATCCACTCCTTCGCGCAAACCCAGCGCCATCGCTTCCGCGGCGGCCGCAATATGCACGCCTGCTAGTAGCTGGTTGATGATCTTGACCTTGCTGCCGTTTCCGGCCGCCGGGCCAAGGCGATAGACCTTCGCGGCCATAGCATCGAGGGCGGCCCCTGCCTTCGCATATGCATCGGGACTGCCGGACGTCATCATGGTGATCTCGCCCTTTGCAGCCTTGGCCGACCCACCGGAGATAGGCGCATCGAGATACAGAATCCCTTTCTCCGCCAGACGCTTCTCGAGTGCGATTGACCACCCAGGATCGACGGTAGAGCACATCACGAAGACTTTGCCGGCCGTCATGCCTGCTGCCGCACCGCCGTCGCCAAACAAGACAGCCTCCGTTTGCGCCGCATTGACCACCACGCTGATCACGACATCGCACATCGCGGCCATCTCTGCCGGACTGCCGCAGACCACTCCACCTTCCGCAGCAAACCCCTCGGCCACCTCACGGCGCACCTCGAACACATGAACGTTGTAACCCGCCCGCCGCAATGACCTGGCCATGCCCATGCCCATGGCTCCTAACCCTACGAGTCCAATTTGCTTTCCGCTCATGCATATCTCCTTGGTGGAATTTGCCGGCAACGCGTTGGTTGGATCGACAAACCAAGCCTTCTTCCCTGGACGGGTGCCCCTCGTCTGAGCGTGCATGGGCCGAAAAAGACGGGGCGCAGCCCATAACCGCTAACTTATTGGGATGTTTTCTGGGGATGTTTTTCTTCAAAGCTTCCACAAAATCGTCATCCTGAGCGAAGCGCCTCACAGATTGATCGCGTGACAGAGTGCTTGGGCGCGGAGTCGAAGGACCCCGGCAGACCTCAATTTACGCATGCTGCTCGAAGCTTCTCGACCACCGAAGCCCGATCACAGGATCCGCTGTGATACGCACTTTATGGTCACGGGTGACATCTTTTCGTGCACTGTAATCATCTTCCGTCCCCCAGGTCAGTGCAAGGTCTTTGAACTCAGGATTGATCTGCGAATGCTGTTGAGCTTCTTTTTTGCGCGCCGCCAACCTTTGAGTGGTTTTCCCTGGCGATGGCTGTGCGAATATCCTCCTAGACTTCAAAATAGAGCAGGCACTTGAGCCATAGGACCCAGTGAAACCTTCCCACATAGCCAGATGCCAGAAAGCTCTTGGTTCGTGGCGGGCCCGGTGGTTGAAAAGCTCCGAGCAGCATGGGTGATTAAGGACCGCCGAGGTCCTTCGACTCCGCGCCACAAGTGCTGTATCACGCGATCAATCTGTGAGGCGCTTCGCTCAGGATGACGAATTTGTGGGAGCTTTGAAGAAAAAACATCCCCCTTTAAATTAGCGCTTATCGGGCGCAGCCCCTCCAACGCGTTTGTTACGTCGGCAAAGGACCGCGGCCGAACTCGCCGTGCCTACCCGGCGGTTGCCGTCAAATCTTCCGCTGGGGCCCTGCCGGAAATCTTCATCACCCAGGAAACCACCGCCGCGACTCCCAAGTTCAGCGCGAGAGCGGGCACCGCCGCGTACACCCCATAAACCTGTCCAGCAAAATGCAGCGGATAAATCGAGCTCCTGAGCCCCAGTGAACCGACCATAGCCGTGCCAGCAGTCATGCCGGCCAGCCACCCCCACAACAGCGCGGGCCCACGAAAGAAGCGGCTGAAGAGGCCGCCCACCACAGCGGGAAACACCTGCAAAATCCACACCCCGCCCAGCAGTTGCAGTTCAATGGCAAGCTGAGCCCGCACCAGCAGGACAAACGCAAGCGCACCCAACTTGATCGCCAGCGAGATCACTTTGGCCATCGCTGCTTCCTGCCCGCCGGTCATGCCTGCGGAGAAGAACGACCGATGCAGCAGCTCTCCATAAAGATTGCGGGTGAAGAGATTGGCGGTGGCAATCGACATGATCGCCGCCGGCACCAGGGCCCCAATGGCAATCGCGGCCAGGCAAAATCCGGCAAACCAGGAAGGGAAGACAGCAGTCAGCAGCAGCGGAACCGCGCTGGAGGTGTTGGCGGTGTGCACACCAGCCGCAATCGCCAGGTAGCCGAGCAACGCGATCAAGCCAAGCAACAGGTTGTAGGCCGGCATCAGGGCAGCGTTACGCCGGATCACGCGGTCACTCCCCGCGCTCAGTGTGCCCGTGATGGTGTGCGGATAAAGCATGAGCGCCAGCGCCGATCCCAGGGCGAGCGAGGCATAGCTCGTGAACTGCGCCGGCCGCAGAATAATGGAAGCCGGCGGCGAGTGCTGGGCCAGCGTAGAAGAAGCCACCGCGAACACGTGTCCGTAGCCGCCAAGCCGCAGGGGAATGATCAGTACCGCCGCCAGCACCATGATGTACAGCATCACGTCTTTCACAATGGCGATCAGCGCGGGCGCGCGCAGGCCGCTCGAGTAAGTGTAAGCCGCGAGAATGACAAAGGCGGCAATCAGCGGCCACTCCCCCTTGATGCCGAGCGCGGCGATCACCTCGCGCATGCCGATCAACTGCAGCGCGATGTAGGGCATAGTGGCAAGAATTCCGGTAACGGCAATGGCGACTGAAAGCCACCGGCTCTGGTAGCGGCCGCGCACGTAGTCCGCCAGGGTTATGTAACCGTTTCGATGGCATATACGCCACAGGGGCGGCAGCACCAGCATCATGATGGGATAGCTCATGATGCAGTAGGGAATGGCGAAGAAGCCGATCGCGCCGGCGCCGAACAGCGCGGCAGGAACGGCAATGACGGTGTAGGCCGTGTAGAGGTCTCCGCCGATCAGGAACCACGTGACCAGGGTGCCGAACTTGCGCCCTGCCAGGCCCCACTCATCGAGACCTGGACTGTCGAGATCCGGCCGCCGCCAGCGTACCGCCCAGAACCCAGCACCGGTCACCAGCAGGAAACACCCGCAGAACACGGCCAGAGCGGTTGCACGATGGATGTCGCCGGTAAAGATGCTTCTTACGGGGCTTTTCACCAAGAAAAGCCCCACATCACTAAAGCCGGATAGGACCACGAAATCGTGGAACCGCACGAGAGCTACGGGATGGATGGACGCAGTCAAGACCCTAGCGTAGCAGCGCGCCGTTCGAGCCCGTCCATTCGTCCACTACCACGCCAAGGTCGTTGAGGACTTGGATGGTGGCCTCTACGTTGCGCCGCACGGCGACGCGCTCCGTTTTGGGTGCGGTGGGCGATTCTTCGATGGCAACGACCCGGCCATAGGGCCAAACATCGGGGGAGAGAGAGGCGAGTGCCTGGGGCAAATCAGCAATCCGCACATCGATCTCCTGCTTGCGCGCTTTCACCGGCCGCAATAGTCCGCCGCCGTTGAAGCCATTGGGGTCCTGGTCACGATAGAGGACGGTGAGGGTGACGGTCAGAGGATGGACCACCAGGAATGGGTTGCCGTAAGCATCTTTGGTGCGCACGCTAAGGTAGCGATTCTTCGACGGCGGCGGAATTTGCTCTAATTCCTGTCGCGCCGCGTCCATCTTGCTCTGTTCGGCGCGGCGTTCCTGCCGTACCTCTGCCCGGGTGGGCGCGGACGTCGCCGGTCCGTTTCGGCAGCCGGTAACGCCTGCCAAAAGCGCGCACAACAACGCGAGCTGAAGAGGCAGGAATGGTAAGGGCCGTTGCCGGCCTATCGGGAAGGGAACAAGTTGCGGCCGAGCCACAAAATCAAGCATAGCAAGGGGAACACCGGATTGCCGCTGAGTGTGCGCGTACCGGTTGGTGAGCGTGGTTCATTCCCCGCTCCAGTTTGGGGCACGCTTCTCGAGAAAGGCCCGTGCGCCTTCCGCCTTGTCCCTGGTGGAACAAGCCAGCCCAAAAAGGGAAGCCTCCAGCTCAAGAGCGCTCGCCAGGGGCAGATCGTACCCGGAATTTACCGCGCGGATAGAGTCACGGACGGCGAGCGGCGCCATCGCCGCAATGGTCTGCGCAATTTGCTCAGCGCGAGACAATAGCTGATCCGGCTCGACCACCTCGTCAACCAGGCCCAGCCGCAGGGCCTCCGCCGCGCTGATAGCCTCGCCGGTAAGAATCATCTTCAGCGCAGCTCCCTTGCCAATTAAACGCGGCAGCCGTTGGGTTCCGCCATAGCCGGGGATAATGCCAATCTTTACTTCAGGTTGACCCAGGCGTGCGGTGGAACTGGCAATCCGCAGGGTGCAGGCAAGCGCCAGCTCACAGCCGCCGCCAAGGGCGAAGCCGTTGATGCACGCGATTACCGGCTTGCCGCAATTCTCGATCAGGTGAAAGATCCGCTGTCCGCGCGCCGCGAGTTGTTCGCCTTCCAGTGGCGAAAGAGAAGCCAGCTCCCCAATGTCCGCTCCGGCAACAAAGGCCTTCTCTCCTGCTCCCGTAAGCAGAACAGCGCGCACTTCGGGGTTCTTCTGAACGTCAAGGAAGACCTGTTCCAACTCCGTCATGCTCTGGCGGTTGAGCGCATTGAGAACCTTTGGCCGGTCAAGGGTGACCACCGCTATCGGCGGTCGTAGTTCATAGCGAATATTCTCCAAAACCATGTCGATTCACTCCGGGGGCGAAGGTGTGAGTCTACACCTGGAATAGGCCAATCGAGTCCCCTCTTGAAGGTCATTTCCTTAAGAATCGTCGCATCCAGGCCGGTGGTACAGTCAGAAGAGGATGATTAAGGGAATCACAATCGTGCGCCCGGCAGGCACGCCCGAGGCGTACGCCAAGCTGGCCAGTTTCTTTTCCGCGCTGGGATTTGAGGGCGGCCGGGGATGGGAAGAAGAGCTCAGCCGCGGGGTTTCGTTCCTTGCCCCGCTGGGGAATCTTGAGTTTGCCGACGGCACCGCCCCCTCCCCGTCAGAGATCATGGTGGAAGTGACCGGCCTCGAAGCCGTGCAGGCCGTGGCCCGCGATTGGATGACCCGCAACTGGGGCGAGCAGGAAACCGAACACCGGATAAGCGCTGTCACGGAGACGCACTGGAAGACCCGCCTGTTCATCGTGGAACCGGCTCCCGGCCACTCCATCGCCTTCTGGGAGTGGGACGATCCCCACAAAGGCAAACCGGTGGCAGTGGAAGGCGATCTGACCGCGCACGGCATGCGCTTTGCCGTAGTGGTGTCGCGCTGGAACGCCGTCATCACCGACCGCCTCTTGCAGGGAGCGCTGGATGGGCTCTACCGCAGCGGCGCCTCGCGTCGCGATGTGCAGGTGATCCGCGTGCCCGGAGCCTGGGAAATCCCCTTGGCCGCGCGTAAGGCTGCGGCGAGTGGCCATGTGGATGCGGTGATCACCTTGGGCGTACTGCTGCGCGGGGAGACTGCCCATTACGAAGCTATCTACAACGAGGTGTCGCGCGGCATCGGCCAGTCGCAGCAGGAAACGGGCATTCCTCATGCTTTCGGCGTGTTGACCTGCGAGAATCTGGAGCAGGCCTTGAACCGGGCCGGGATTAAGGCCGGGAATAAGGGATTCGAAGCCGCCATCGCCGCGATTGAAATGGTCTCACTTGACCGTAAGATGCAGACCCCATGAGCGCCACCGGAAAGCGGCGCAAGTCACGGGAGCTGGCCATGCAGATGTTGTTTCAGGCTGACGTGGGCAAGCACACTCCCGAGCAGGTGCGAAAAACTTTCTGGGGTTCGCGGGACGATGTGGATGCGGAAACCCGCGGCTTTTCCGAAGACATCTTCCGTGTGGCCACCGCCCGCAACGAAGAAATCGATGACCTGATCCAATCTCATTCAGCGAACTGGCGCCTTAGCCGGATGCCCGCCGTCGACCGCAACGTGCTGCGGACGGCCATCGCCGAACTCCTGGGATTCCCCGATACCCCGGTGCCTGTGGTGATCAACGAGTCGCTTGAGATAGCCCGACGCTACTCCGCCCCGGAATCGCTCAACTTCCTCAACGGCGTGCTGGATGCGATTGCAAAGCAAAGGAAATCGTCAGCCGTGTCCTCTCCAGCCGGCAGAGAAGAAGACGAGCTCGCTTGACGATACAAATCCTGTAACTCAGCGCCGTGGACTACTCGCCCCCGCTCCTAGGGAGCTAAGGCCCGCATTAGTTAGCGCCTTCCTTTGTGCCTCGTTCATAAAGAAAACGTAGAGACATCGCGGGCACTGCACGTGCAGGGTATCCACTGTCACTAACGACTCGACCGGCGTGGCTGTCTTGCAATCCCTGCATAGCACGGTGGAAGCTTCCGCTTCATCCTCGCGGCTAGTTGAGAAATATTCCTGAGTTGAGGTCACGAAGGTTGTACGAACCAACCAGGGTCTCTGGATTTCTTTTTTGATTTAGCTTCATCCGACCACCTTTTGTGGGAGGGAAAACCGCAGCAAACACGGCTAAGCTGGCTCCATCATGGGCCCATCCAGTTCGTTTTGCCGCCTGGGGGCGTCAGCCCTGCTGATGTGTCTTGCGTGTGCTTCCCAGGCCCAGACCGAGTCTGCTTCAGCATCTCCCGCAACTTCCGTGTCCGGTGGATCGATATTGTCGCAGCAGCAACTGGCAGCCGAGCAGGTCAGGCAGCAGGAAAAGCAGCGAATCGCCGGGGTCGTGCCGAATTTCAATGTTTCTTACAATGAAAACGCGGTGCCCCTTTCGCCCAGGCAGAAGCTGCATATTGCGCTCCGGACCGCTGTAGATCCGGTCTCCTTTGCCGTCGCGGGAGTCGACGCCGCGCGCAGCCAGGCGCAAAACGACTTTCCAGGCTACGGACAGGGAATGCAGGGATACGGAAAGCGCTGGGGAGCCGCGTATGCTGACAACTTCGACGGCACCCTGCTGGGCAATGCGATCTTTCCTATCTTGTTCAGGCAGGATCCGCGATACTTCCGGCGAGGAACGGGAAGCTTTTCCTCACGCCTTTTCTACTCTCTTTCGACCACCGTATGGTCAAAGACGGACAAGGGCAAGTGGGGTCCGAACTACGCAAACGTGTTGGGAAACCTGGCAGCCGGAGGAATCTCCAACCTTTACTATCCGGCTTCTGATCGAGGTGCGGACCTGACTTTGGAACGCGGGTTCACGGTCACTGCGTATGGCGCGCTGGGAGGCGTCTTCAACGAATTCTGGCCGGACGTCGCGCGCAAAATCTTCAAACAGCGCCTGGCCAAACTACAGCCCATCGCGCCTCCGCCGACAACATCGACTGCAGCGGCAACGCCTTAGAGTTAATTCAACGGAATGCGCGGATTTTCCCGAGTCACGGCTCTGATGCTTTGTATCAGGGCACGATTTTGGTCGGGCCGCAAAGACCGGAATAACATCTTGGCTTTAGCCCCTGAGGTACGAGCTTTTCAGTCGTGCTGAACCGCTACTCCATCACTTCAAATCCATGACCACAATTCGTCCATCGGATTCGAAGCTACCCCCGGTAGCCGTATTTGCCGTAGTCAACGGATTCGCCGGCGTTACATAAGCGGCGCCTGCAATAACTCCGGCTCCGGAAAAGCTCTGCTCCAGAAAGTCGCGTTCCTGGTCGACATTGGCGTCGATGTGATGAGTCACCCCGCCATTGCGCTGATCCTTCTCAAACCCATTGTCATGGGTCGCGGACCCCACCCAAAGCGGCTCGCCGCCTACCGTTTGGGTGGTCTTCCATACCCGCAAATGATGCCGGATCGCAGCCACCGCGAGCGGATCAGCGCGCGCAAACGAAAGGTCCTGCGACCTGCCAAACAAATAAAGCGTGCTCATCGGCATCTCGGTATAGGCCGCGTGTGAAAGAGTCGCGATCAACCCATGGACCACCGCATCCTGCGTGGTCTTGTCGACCTGCACCCAGCCGGCGGCAGCAAAAGCCTTGGTCACCTGGTCCTGGGTGCCGATCAGCGCGTAGTTCACCATGTCCCCCGGATTGCCTTGCTGATCTCCCACCCGGCGGGGAACATCAGCGAACAGTTGCGGTGACAAAAGCCCGGCCAGGTCCGGCGCGGAAACAGTCTTCTGCGTGGGCTGGTTGGTCAGCTTCATCTTGACCTCGACGTTGCCGGTTCCGGAAAGATCGGAACTCAGGTTCAGCCGCAAATAGAGATTGCCGGTGGCGGAAACATCCATATCCTTGCTGGCGCCTATGAGGAAAGGAACGGCTGCGTCCGCATTGCCGATGCGGCCAATCAAGGCTCCGCTGTTGGCCGAATTCAACGGGTAAGTGCGCACCAGGTCTTTCCATCCCCGGGTCAGGCCGTCGGGAGGGGCCGATCTTCCGTCGGCCAGGGCAAGATTCCCGGTCGCGGTGAAGTTGAGGTGATCCGCAGGCGTGACCGTAACCCCGGTATCCGTCCAATCTGCGCCTTCGATTTTGAAGGTGTAAGAGCCCTTGCGGGCTTTGAGTTGCGATGTGTCCGGTGTCGTGGCCTTAATCACCTCGACCGCAGGATGGGTAGTGGTGGAGACTGCAGGCGCCTGCGCCAGCATGCGGGCGCCCATGTGGGTGCTGAGGATCAGCAGGCAGCCGATGATGGGGACTTTCTGTTTCATGCTCATAAGACGTTTCAACGGGGGAAAGAGATGACCGGGCCGTCGTTGCCGGAAAAAAGAAGGGCCCCAGTCCCGAAAGACTGGAGCCCTCAAATTGTACTTCGGTTGGTTAGTAGCGGTAGGTGTCGGGCTTGTAAGGACCTTCGGGAGCGACGCCCAGGTAATTGGCCTGAGCCGGGGTCAACGTGGTCAGCTTCACGCCGATCTTCTCCAGGTGCAAGCCGCGCTACTTCCTCGTCCAGGTGCTTGGGCAGGGTGTAGACGTCGACCTTGTACGTGTCCTTGTTCTTCCACAGGTCGAGCTGAGCCAGCGTCTGGTTAGCGAAGCTGTTGCTCATCACAAAGCTGGGATGGCCGGTAGCGCAACCCAGATTGACCAGGCGGCCTTCTGCCAGCACAAAGATAGTGTGTGCCGGCTTGCCCTTGGTTGCGGCGAAGTTGTACTGGTCCACCTGGGGCTTGACGTTGACCTTCTCCACGCCCTTGGCGCTGTTCAGGCGATCGATCTGGATTTCGTTGTCGAAGTGGCCAATGTTGCAAACGATGGCCTGGTCCTTCATCTGGGACATGTGTTCCAGCGTCAGCACGTCCAGATTGCCGGTGCAGGTTACATAGATATCGCCGCGGCCGAGCGTGTCCTCAACGGTGGTGACTTCAAAGCCTTCCATCGCTGCCTGCAGAGCGTTGATGGGGTCGATCTCGGTGACCACCACGCGCGCACCCATGCCGCGCAGGGAGTGAGCCGATCCCTTGCCCACGTCGCCGTAGCCGCAGATCACGGCCACTTTGCCCGCCACCATCACGTCCGTGGCGCGCTTGATGCCGTCAGCCAGCGATTCGCGGCAGCCGTACAGGTTGTCGAACTTCGACTTGGTGACGGAATCGTTGACGTTGATCGCCGGAACCAGCAGCTTGCCCTGTTCCTTCATCTTGTAGAGCCGGTGAACACCGGTCGTGGTCTCTTCCGAAACGCCGCGCCATTCCTTCGCAACCTTATGCCAGTGCTTGGGGTCTTCGGCGTGAATCTTCTTCAGCAGGTCCTTGATCACCTGCTCTTCGTGATTCGAAGAGGGGGTGTTGACCCAGCCATCGCCATTTTCCAGTTCATAGCCTTTGTGGATCAGCAGGGTCACGTCGCCGCCATCGTCGACCACCAACTGCGGACCCTTGCCCTCTCCGTGATCGAGAGCCTGTGCCGTGCACCACCAGTACTCTTCGAGTGATTCGCCCTTCCAGGCAAATACCGGAACACCGGCCTTCGCGATGGCCGCGGCCGCGTGATCCTGGGTGGAAAAGATATTGCAGCTGGCCCAGCGCACATCGCCGCCCAAGTCCACCAGGGTCTCGATCAGCACCGCGGTCTGAATGGTCATGTGCAGGGAGCCGGTGATGCGCACGCCGGCAAGGGGCTTGGCCGCGGCATATTTGCGGCGGATCGACATAAGCCCGGGCATTTCGTGTTCGGCAATGGAAATTTCTTTGCGGCCCCAGTCGGCCAGGGAGAGGTCAGCCACCTTGTAGTCGGCGGCAGTGCGGTCAATCGTTGCTGGTGACATGTTTTATCGCCTCATATCAATACATCAGGATATATTGATACAATATCAGAAATGGCCATCCCGTCAATCGTAAAATCTCTCCGGGTGCTCGGAGACGCAAATCGCCTGCGCATGCTGTTACTTCTGTCACGGGAGGAGCTTTCCGTAGCCGAACTGCAGGAGATTCTAGGCATGGGGCAAAGCACCATCTCGACTCACCTGGCGCAGTTGAAACACGCCGGTATGGTGGAGGATCGGCGCGCCGGCAAGAATATCTGGTACCGCTCAAAGTCCGTTGAGATTCTGTCCAAAATGCTGGCGTTGTTGCAAGCAGGAGGAACTCCCGGAAGCCCAGCACGACCAGGCTGCCCTGGAGTTGGTGCTGCGCAAGCGGCAGGATAAGACGCGCGCCTTCTTCGACGACATGGCAGGGCGTCTGGGTCGCGAGTATGTTCCCGGTCGATCCTGGAAGAGTATTGCTGAGGCGTTGTTACTGATGGTTCCGCCGATGGTGATCGCCGACCTGGGTGCGGGAGAAGGAGCCTTCTCACTGTTGCTGGCGCAGCGTGCGCAGCAGGTGATTGCGGTCGACAACTCAGACAAAATGGTCGAGCTGGGAAGCGAGCTGGCGCGAAAGCAGGGCGTCCCGGCCCTCGAGTATCGCAAGGGCGATCTGGAAGCAGTGCCGATTGCGGATGGCTCCGTCGACCTGGCGCTATTCAGCCAGTCGCTGCACCATGCTCAGCATCCGGAGCGTGCGGTCGCGGAAGCCTGGCGAATCCTCAAGCCTGGAGGAAGGATCGCCATACTGGATCTGGTGCAGCACCGTTTTGCCGAAGCGAGGGAGCTGTACGCCGACGTCTGGCTTGGCTTTAGCGAAGTGGAGCTGGAGCAGCTGCTTGGGCAAGATCCGGCTTCGGAAACCTGCACACCGCAGTCGTGCACAAAGAAACCAAAGCCCCCTTTTTTCAGACCGTGTTGGCGACGGGGATCAAGTCGATTCGGCCTTACTAGGCCGGAGACGCAGCAGCCGACAAGCCTGGGTTACGACCTGGGTCCATTACAAGTGGACCATTGGCCTCCACTAGCAGCAATTCCGGGTCTCAAAGGCGAGACCTGGGGCGCCCGTCTGGGGTACCCGCACACTTTTACCCGACCGCTCTCCATAGCAAAAGCTTCTTCTTACGCTCCACGCCCCAGCGGTATCCGGTCAACGAACCGTCGCTGCCGATGACGCGATGGCAGGGAACCGCGATCGCGACCGGATTAGTGGCGCACGCCCGGGCCACCGCTCGCACCGCGGTCGGCTGTCCGATAGCCTCTGCCAGCTGCGCATAGCTCCGCGTTTCCCCGCGGGGGATCTCCCGCAGAGCCTGCCATACCCGCGCCTGGAACGCGGTTGCGCGCACATCTAGAGGAATATCTCCAGCCGCAGGGTGATCGGTCATCGCAGCAAGCACGGCCTTCACTTGCTCCGCCATGAGCCGTCGTGTCAGGAAGAATCTTCGCCGCGCGAAACTGCTGCCGCAGCAGCCGCTCCAGGGTCTCGGGCCGATCGCCCAGCATAACGCTGCAAACCCCACGCTCCGTGGCTGCCACCAGCAAAATCCCCAACTCGCAGGGAGTCGTAGCAAACCGGATGGTCTCGTTCAGACCTCGCTCCCGAAACCGAGTCGGACTCATGCCCAGATTTTCCGCTGCCTGCTCATAAAAACGGCTCGAGGACGAGTACCCCGCCTGGTAGATCGCGTCCGTGACGCTGGCTCCAGACTCGGAGAGGCTACGCCGAACCTGGTTAGCCCGCAGCTGCGCCTGGTACTCGCGCGGGCTTACACCCAGAACCCGGGTGAACATACGCTGGACGGTAAAAGGGCTGCTGTGCACGACCTTGGCCAGATCGGCCAGGGTCACTACGCGATCGCGATGGGCGGAAAGGTAGCGGCAAAGCCGGGCGACGGTGGCCGCCTCCCGGTGCTCGCCCAGCGGAGCACACCGTTTGCACGCACGATAACCCGCAGCCAGGGCTCCGGCTGCGTCAGAAAAGAATCGTACATTGGCTGCGACAGGCCGCCGGCTGGGGCAGGATGGGCGGCAGAAGATCCCGGTGCTGGCTACGGCATAGACAAAATCAGCGCTCGCATCCCGCGCCAGAACTTGCCGCCATGCCTGCGTTGGGTTGAGATCAGGCTGTTGGATACTTGACATGCCAGAATCATCAACCCAAAGCAGAGCGTGACGCTATCCGTATCTTGCCGGTGAATTATTTAGACGCCAGCTCCGGCTTTCCCTTGAGACCAGCCGCCTCGCGCAGCGCTTGCGCTTTGTCGGTCGCTTCCCAGGTGAAGTCCTTGTCGGCCCGCCCGAAGTGGCCATAAGCCGCTGTCTTGCGATAGATCGGCCGGCGCAGGTCGAGGCTCTCGATAATGCCCTTCGGCGTCAGCTTGAAGTTGGCGCGCACCAGCTTCTGCAGGGTTGCCGAGTCCACTTCGCCGGTGCCAAAGGTTTCCACCAGCACGCTGACCGGCTCAGCCACACCGATCGCATAAGCCAACTGCACTTCGCAACGCTTGGCCAAGCCGGCCGCCACGATGTTCTTGGCAATGTAGCGAGCCATATAAGCCGCCGAGCGATCGACCTTTGTCGGATCCTTACCGCTGAACGCGCCGCCGCCGTGGCGGCCCATGCCGCCGTAGGTGTCGACGATAATCTTCCGCCCGGTGAGACCGGTGTCGCCCATCGGACCGCCGATCACAAACCGCCCAGTCGGGTTGATGTGGTACTTGGTGTCCGCATCCAGCAAGTTGGCCGGCAAGGTGGCCTGGATCACGTGCTTCAGGATGTCCGCGCGGAGCTCCTCGGTCCCGATGGTCTCGGAGTGCTGGGTAGAGATAACCACGGCGTCGATCCGGACCGGGTTCATATCCTTGTCGTATTCAACGGTCACCTGGCTCTTACCATCAGGCCGAAGGTAGGAAAGCAGGCCGCTCTTGCGCACATCGGTCAGCTTCTTGCTGAGCTTGTGGGCGAGCGAGATGGGAGTCGGCAACAGGTCCTCGTTCTCGTTGGACGCGTAGCCGAACATCATGCCCTGGTCGCCGGCTCCGCCGGTGTCTACGCCCATGGCGATATCGCCAGACTGCTTATTGATGCTGGAGATCACGGCGCAGGTGTTGGAGTCGAAGCCGTAGAGCGCGTTGTCGTATCCGATGGAGGCCACGACCCCGCGCACCAGAGACTGGAAGTCGACATAGGCCTTGGTCGTGATTTCGCCGGCGATCACCACCAGGCCGGTGGCCGTCAGCGTTTCGCAGGCTACCCGGCTATACGGATCCTGGGCCAGGCAGGCGTCGAGGATGGCGTCAGAGATCTGGTCAGCAATCTTGTCGGGATGCCCTTCCGTCACCGACTCGGACGTAAACAAAAAGCGATCATGTTGTGGCAAAGCAGCTTCCTCCTAATTCTTCACGCGCATCGTACGCGCGGCTTTCGTTCCATTTAAGCCTTTTAAGACCGTATCAGAGGGGGGTCCGGCAGGCAAAACCTGTTTGCCGCCGGTGGTGCAAAGAGTGGTTACCGGAACGGACGTCTATGCTATTGCCGCGACGGGACGAGTCACGTTCGCAGGCGTTCCCATCGAAATTTTCTTGTGTACATAGCTCCACACAAACCAGCTGAGACCCGCTACCAGCAGGACTAGCAGCCCGATGCCCGTCCAGCGCAGCCGCTGATCCGGCCGGCTCCGGCGGCCAGAATCGCCGCGGGCCTTGCTGGCATTTTCGGCAAAGCGCATCCAGCCGTCTTCGTCGGGGTCCTTGGTCGTCTGGTGCGCCGAGAGGTAGCGGCCGACCCATTCCTCTTGGTCGAGGCCAACCACGCGGGCATATTCCCGCACCATGCTTTTGTTGAAAACCCCGCCCGGGAGCACCTCGAAGTGCTCTTGTTCCAGCGCTACCAGGTGACGGTTGCTGATCTTCGTAACCCGGGTAATGGCGTCCAGCGTGATCCCGCGGAACTCCCGCTCCTGCCGCAATGTATCGCCGAATTTCCCCATGCATTAAACCTGTCGGCTGGGCCTATGCCAACATTCTCAACCATAAGGCCGCTCCTAGCCAGATCAAAAGTAAATCGTGTAGCCCTTTAGTTTGTGCACGCTACAGCATCTTTTGAGTTACTGGAGTCACGGTCCATGGCACTCGGGAATCGAGCCAGGATCAAGCCATAAAAGTAATTTTGCTACACTCGGCACTGTCAGGCGAATAGCATGAATAGGTTAGTCATCGGCAACCTGCTACACCGGCCCCTGCGCTCCGCCATCAGCATTCTTGCGGTCGCGATCGAGGTGGCCATGATTCTGTCGATCGTGGGCATCCTGTTTGGCCAGATCGAGGGTTCGCGGCGGCAGCAGAGTGGCATTGGGGCCGATCTCATCGTCCGCCCGCCCAATGCCAGCTTTATTGCCGGGGTGAGCGGCGCACCCATTCCCGCCAAAGTGGCCGACGTTCTGCGCAAGCTGCCGCACGTCGCAGTGGCCTCGCCGGCAATTCAGCAGTTATCCGTGAAAAACAGTGTGGAGACGATTTGGGGCATTGATTACGACAGCTTCAACGCGCTGCGCCCTTTCAAGTTTCCTCTCCGGGGGCCCTTTCCAGGGTCCGAACGACGTCATCGTCGACGATATTTTTGCCCGGTCTGACAAGCATTATTCGGTCGGGGAGACGATTCCGATACTCGACCATCCGTTCCGGATAAGCGGCATCGTCGAGCACGGCAAAGGCGGGCGCAAATACCTGCCGATCCGAACCCTGGGCGCGCTGTTAGGCGCGGAGAATAACGCCTCGATCATCTTCGTAAAGAGCGATGATCCCAAGAACGAACAGCTCATCGAGCAGGAGATCCACGCTACCCCCGGGTTGTCAGAGTACAAGGTGCAGACGCTGGCGGAGTCGCTTTCACAGATGACGCCGGAGCATCTGCCCGCCTTTACCGATGCGCTCTACGTCGTCATCGGGCTGGCGGTGGTGGTTGGTTTCATCGTTATATTCCAAGCGATGTATACCGCCGTCCTGGAGCGCACCCGCGAAATCGGGATTTTGAAGTCGTTAGGCGCTTCCCAGTGGTACATCGTTGGTCTGGTTTTGCGGGAGACGGCTTTTCTCTCGATCGTTGGCATTGTGCTGGGCGTCGGCGCCACCCTGCTGTTAAAGAAGGCGATGGATATACGCTTTCCCAGCCTCCCTTTTCCCGTCGATCCCCACTGGATCATCAACGCAACGCTGATCGCACTGGCCGGGGCACTGATAGGCGCAACCTATCCAGCTCTGAAGGCCGCGCGCAAAGATCCTATCGAGGCGTTAGCCTACGAGATAGCTTACGGCCTCGACGTCCGCGAACTGAATCTCAGTTCGCACGGGATGACTGAACGGTTTGTAGGGACCAGTGCTAGGACAGCTGCTATGTTTCAGCCGTCCGACTGTCTGGAACTGCTCCTACCGGTCTCCATTCACCCAGGACTGAGCGTCTGAGCTAGGGCTCTGGACTGTTTTCCATCGTCGGGATATTGCAGGCTCGCTAGGCTAAAAGCAGCTGAACACTGACGACCGCATCGTGTTTGCGTTCCCGGGCATAGTCGGCCGGAGCTTTGCCCTGATGACAAAGGCTGCCCGGGTTCGCTCCCGCTTCGAGGAGGATTCCGATCAGGTCCGCACGCCCGTTGGCTGCCGCCTGATGAAGCGGCGTGTAGCCCCCGGCCTGGGCCATATTGACATCCGCTCCCTGCTCGATCAACAGGCGCACGGTCTCGCAGTCCTGGCCCAAGGCCATACAGGCATGGAGCGCCTGGTTGTGCATGGGATTCCGTGAGAAGCGGTGGACATGCGCGCCGTGGGTGAGCAACAGAGCCGTCGCCTGAGGTCCGCCAAATGCGGCCGCCAGGTGCAGGGGCCCCCAGCCATCGGCCGAGCTCTCATGGACCAGCATCGCGTCCTGCCGCAGCAGAGATTCAATGCGGCTGCAATCGCCCAAAGCGCAGGCCTCAAAAATATCCAGCGTGTCCAGATGGGCAAGCAGGAAATCCCGGATCACCGGCTGCCCGCTGTAAATACTCCATAAAAAAGCAGAGACGCCCTGGGCGTCTCTGCAAGCAATCAGCGAAGGATCTTCTTCCACAGCGGCGGCGACTTCCGCCGTTTGCCCGTTGCGGATCAGATTGAGGAAGCGCTGGCTCACCGAGCCAGCTTAGCATCAGTGCGTGGCTACCGGGACATCCGCATCAGCGAAGGAAGCAGCCAAAACCGTCTCCTTCGATCCGTTGACCACCGAACCCGGTTTGGTGCGGTTGGAGTAGATGCGGAAGGTGACTACCAGGTCGATGACGACCGCCACCGGCTGACCGTTCAAGGTCGCTGGAGTGAAGTGCGAGTTCTTGATTGCCTCCACTGCCTTCTCATCCAGCCCGAAGCCTATGGGGCGCTGGATCGCCATTTGCCGGGGAACTCCCGTCGCGTCGACCACGGTTCGCAGCAACTCCATACCGGCGATCCCGTACTTCTGAGCATATTCATTGGAGCTGGGATCGATGCTGTTCAGCACCCGGGGCGGGGTCATGCCCTCGCTGACAACCTTGACGCTGGCGTCCTTAGGCATGTACTTCCGATGCTCGCTCTTGCTGGCGAAATACTCCTGCCAGTATTCAGGCAGGTGAGACATCATGACCGGATCGATGTCGTTGGCAAAGATGCTGCTGAGAGCTTTGTTCATCACCATCGCGCTGTGCGCCGGCGATACCGCCTTCAGGGCTTCGTTGGTTTCCTTGAGGGCCTCGTTGGATTGCTTGAGGGCTTTGTTGGATTCCTTGAGCCCTTCATTGGCTGCGACGCTGGCGGCCAGAGTTGCTGGTGCGCCGCGTCCCTGGTCTTCAGGGTCTGGGCCGCCGCCAACTCTGCGGGCGTGGGCTGGTCTTTTGTCTTCTTTTCCTTCTTTACTTTAGGAATAACAATGAGTTCACGCTCGATCGAGATGTGGACCGGCTTCTTGGAAATCTTCACCTGGTCAAAAGGTTTGGCCTCATCCTCATAGGGCAAAGCGCCCAGAAAGTGGAGCCCGTAGCGATCGGCCTCGATTTCCAGCTTGTGCTTGGAGAGCGTTACTTTCTTGACCTCGAACCCGGAAAGCGTAAAAGACCCGACTGTGGGTGAGCCGTTTACTTTGCCGTCCATGTCGAAATTCAGGTCATCGCCCAGGTAGGAGCCGCGCAGGAAGATCAGTTTCCCGACGTACCGGGCGCGCAGGTCGTCTTCGGTGAGAGGAGGGGTTGACTTGACCAAAGCTGCATCCGCGGCCGCGGTGGCTGAAACTGCGGGGGCTACCGTCTGGGTTCCCGCCGACTGCTCCCGCCGGTGCTGCCTGTTGCCCGCTGGAGAAGGGAGTGAACGCACCGCACAGTAAGGCCGCAGTCATAACCGACGAGAGCTGCTTCTCAAAAATCATAAGTCTCCTTGCTCCAACTCACCGGCCGGGAAGCGAAGTACCCGCTACGCCGTCCGGCTGGTTCGAGTGCTTGCACCGTGAATCTGCGATTGCAAGCGGGTGGTATGGCCAGTTCGTGAATGGGGTGACGACGGTTGAGCCTGGGCATTCTCGGCCATCAGCATGATGGCCAGGGCCAGCAACAACCCGACGCGAATGAGCGCTGCTACCAGAGATTCAGAGGCACGTTGTGTCATGGTGGGGGGACCTCCGCGATATTCCAAGAAGAGCGTATGTTGTTCTGAATGAAGCGGAAATGCCTCTTTTGTGCGCGATGGGTAACCCTACCCCCGTTGACTCTATTGCCCGATTGCGTTACTCTGAATTTCTTGCGCAGCGCCGCGTCCGGCCCTCTGTAGTCGTTGTCTGGTCCGTAATGAGGTGAACCCGCTTCACCGCAAACCGATCTGAAGATGAGCGAGCCCAGGTAGCCTGCCAGGAAAGCGAACCGAAGAAGCGCTTTGAGCGTTTTCACGATCAGTGTGAAACCGGTCTGAATCCATTCTTCGCCACTCAAGCGATTCTGAACCTTTCGTTTGCGGGAGCGTTTGCCGGCCGCGAGGTTTCTGCGGTGTGCAAGGCGTGCCTTTTAAAAGGTTCTCCTGGAGAAGCAGGTTACGATGTCTACGTATTTTCCGAGCTCGCACGATATCACCCGCAAATGGTTTGTGATTGACGCCAGCGGCAAGACGCTGGGACGCCTGGCGACCGAAGCCGCCAGCACCCTGAGCGGCAAGAAAAATCCCAAATACACCCCCTTTATCGACATGGGTGACCACGTGGTCGTGGTCAACGCGGAGAAGATCGTGCTGACCGGCCTCAAGAGCCAGCAGAAGGTCTATCGCCGCTACACCGGGTTTCCCGGCGGTTTGCGCGAAGAGTCTTTCGTACGCCTGCTGGCACGCCGGCCGGAGAAGATTGTCGAAGACGCGATCAAGGGCATGCTGCCCAAGAGCAAAATGGGCCGCCAGATGGCGACCAAGCTCAAGGTCTACCGGGGCGACAAGCATCCCCACCAGGCCCAGCAGCCTGAAGTGATGGAATTGACGGCTCGCTAAGCAGGAACCATAAAGAACAGGACGGACATGGCAGATTTAGTTCAGTACTACGGAACAGGGCGGCGCAAGGCCAGCGTGGCGCGCGTATTCTTGCGTCCCGGCGGCGGCAACTTCGTCGTGAATCAGAAACCGTACGACACTTATTTTGTGACCCACCAGCAGCGGGTTTCCGCTAAGCGTCCGCTGGAGTTGGTCGAGCTTTCCGGCACCTTTGACGTGCTGGCAACGGTCAAGGGCGGCGGCGTGAGTGCCCAGGCGGATGCGGTCAAGATGGGTATCGCCCGCGCCCTGCTCGAGTTCAATCTTGAGCTGCGTAAGACATTAAAGGCTGACGGCCTGCTGTCCCGCGATGCGCGTATCAAGGAGCGCAAGAAGTACGGACAGAAGGGCGCCCGCAAGCGGTTCCAGTTCAGCAAGCGCTAGTGTCGAGGTAAGTCGTTGTCATAATCTTCCCCGCCCGCTTTTGGGAGCGGGCCAGGGAAATCAATTCCGGCCATGCCGGAATGCAACTCACGAGGAGGTATTTTGGCCACAATCACCATGAAGGAGTTGCTCGAAGCAGGCGTTCACTTCGGGCACCAGACCAAACGTTGGAACCCGCGCATGAAGGAATACATCTTCGGTGAGCGGAACGGCATTTACATCATTGACCTGCAAAAGACCTTGAAGATGTTCAAGGAAGCCAGCAAGTTCGTGACTGATCTGACCGGACAAGGCAAGGTCATACTGTTTGTCGGCACCAAGCGGCAGGCCCAGGACGCGATTGCCGAAGAGGCAAACCGTTGCGGCATGTTCTACATCAACCAGCGCTGGCTGGGTGGACTGCTGACCAACTGGATCACCGTCCAAAAATCCGTGAAGCGCCTTCAGGAACTGGATGAGATGGCCACCGATGGCCGCTATGAGCTGCTGACCAAGAAGGAAGTCATCCGGCTGGAGCGCGAACGCAAGCATCTGCAGGCGAACCTGGCAGGCATCAAGAATATGCGCCGGTTGCCCGATGCTCTCTTTGTGGTCGACTCGAACAACGAAGCGATTGCCGTGAAGGAAGCTCGCAAGCTGGGCATTCCGGTTGTCGCCGTGGTGGATACGAATTGCGATCCCACCGTAGTCGACTATGTGATCCCGGGAAATGACGACGCGCTGCGCGCGATCCGCCTCTTTACCTCCAAGATCTCTGACTCCGTTGTCGAAGGGGTGCAGATGGCCGGCGATAAGCGTGCCGCTGATGCCGGAGTAACAGCGGATGAGCAGCTCGAGGCCGCACCGGTTGAAGTGAGCGGTCTGGAAGCCGGCGCTGACGAGCCTGCAGGCGATGGCGAAGTGGTCGATCTGGAAGCTGCGCTGGGTGGAGGCATCCGTAAAGCCCCCGGAGCGATTGCCGCGATTGACGAGCCGGAAGTCGCCGAACACACCCTGTAACCACGTCTACACCTACTGATTCAGGGCCTGTTAACAGGCCAGCAAAGGAACTGCAAGAGGATGTCTACTGTGACTGAAAATATCTCTGCCGCCCAGGTGAAGGAGCTTCGCGAGAAGACTGGCGCGCCGATGATGGACTGCCGCAACGCGCTTCAGGAAGCCAAGGGCGATCTGGAGCAGGCGGTCGTGGTTCTGCGCAAGAAGGGCATGGCGTCGGCGGCCAAGAAGGCGTCCCGCAGCACTTCTGAAGGGGCTGTCGGTACCTACATTCACGCTGGTGGCAAAATCGGCGTGCTGATTGAAATCAACTGCGAGAGCGACTTTGTCGCCCGGACGGAAGACTTCCAGGAGCTGCTCAAGGACATCTCCATGCACATCGCGGCTACGGACCCACGCTATATTCGCCGCGAGGATGTGACAGCCGAGGATCTGGCGCGGGAGAAGGATATCTACCGTTCCCAGGCCGCGGCCACAGGGAAGCCGGCCAAGGTGATTGAGCAGATCGTAGAAGGCAAGATGAGCAAGTTTTACGAGGAAGTCTGCTTGCTGGACCAGCCTTTTATCAAGGACCAGTCGTTCGCCATCAAGGACCTGATCGCGCAAAAGATCGGCAAGCTCGGCGAAAATCTGAGTGTGCGCCGCTTTGCCCGCTTCAAGGTCGGCGACCCGGTGTGGACTGTGGCCCAGATCAAGCCAAACGCCGCAGAGTAACCTTTATCAAGCATCAGAAAGGGCCGGGATTTGTCCCGGCCCTTTCCTTTTGGGCGCTCTCAACGAAGCTCAGGGCAGGCTCTCAGGGGCTAAAGCCCTCATAGGCGCCAACGGGTACGTCCTTCCACCGTCAGAGATGGCAAAATACAAAATATCGCGGAGCGGCTCCCGGAACACGATCCTTTGGGATGCTGTATTTTGGCTTTGTCTCAGGGCACGACTTTAGTCGGGCCGTAGCCGGTCGGAGCCTTTGAGGGCTTTAGCCCCTGAGGTACGTCCTTCGGACCCCTACGGGACCTTTAGCCGGTCCGCAACCTGCCAATCCGCCCTTTTCTTGAGACTCAAGTGCCTCAATCTGCGTCGAATAAACACCGCAAGTTGCCCCCAAACCGAGGGATAGCGGCCGATCCTGGATGTGCGATACTTTGCTTGAATGTATAAAAGAGTGCTGCTCAAACTGTCCGGCGAAGCTCTGGCCGCCAACCGCGGCTTCGGAGTGGACGTAGCCAAGCTGCATGAAATTTCACAGGAGATCCTGGCGGTCCGGGATCTCGGCGTAGAAGTCGCGATCGTCGTTGGCGGGGGCAATTTCTTCCGTGGTGTGGCCGAACAGGCGCGCATGATGGACCGCGTCTCCGCGGACCATATGGGCATGCTGGCCACCGTGATCAATTCGCTCGCCTTACAGGATGCCCTCGAAAAGTGCGAAGTCCAGACCCGGGTCATGTCCGCAATCGAAATGAACCAGGTGGCCGAGCCATACATCCGGAGACGGGCGATCCGCCATCTAGAAAAGGGTCGCGTCGTCATTTTTGCCGCCGGTCTGGGTAACCCGTACTTTTCCACAGATACGGCGGCTTCGCTGCGCGCAATGGAAATCAAAGCAGATGTTCTGCTGAAGGCCACTAAAGTGGAAGGGATTTATAACGCAGACCCTGTTATTACCAAAGATGCCGTTAAATTCGAGCAGATTACCTACATGGAAATCCTCCGGCTCGGTCTAAAGGTAATGGACAGTACTGCGGTGAGCCTGTGCAAGGACAATAATTTGCCCATGATCATTTTCAACATGAATCGGCCTGGAAACATCCTGCGCGTGGTCAGCGGAGAAAAGGTCGGTTCCCTGGTGACCGCCTGACCCCCCAGAGCACAGTCGCGGAGCGCCCCCCAGCACTACAGGTTCCAGCAAGTTCGGTCCCCGCAATGCCGGCCCCGGCCCCCCAAGCTCCGGTACGCCCGGTTCTTGTTAAGCCAGCCGCCACCGCGCCGCGGAAATCGCAATTGCCGGCGCTCACGGGTATCCGTTGTTTTGCCGCCCTCAATCTGGTCTTTTTCCATTTTGCCGATCCGCATTCCTTCGGGCCACTGAGCCCGATCGTGAACGGTGGATACATTTCGGTCAGCTTCTTCCTCCTGCTCTCCGGTTTCATCCTCACCTATAACTATGCCGATCGGGCGCAACAAGGAGCGCTTACGGCGCGCAGTTTCTGGTCCGCGCGCTTCTCCCGGCTTTATCCCGTGTATGCCTTCAGCCTGCTCCTTTCGGTGGGCACGCTGGCGCTGGAGGTCCAGGCGCACACCCGGTTCGACTTTGGCCTGGGATTGATTCTCACCCCGTTGCTGTTGCAGGGATGGCACCCGCTCCTGACCAACTTCTGGAACACGCCCGCCTGGACCATGTCTACGGAGGCGTTCTTCTATCTCCTGTTCCCGTGGTTGATCACCCGCCGCCGTCCGCAGCAGGCGCGAACCATCCTACTCATGCTGCTCGGCGTATGGCTTTCGAGTCTTGTGCTTCCCGCGTTCTACATGCACTTCAATCCCGATGGTGACGTCCACCCAGACCGCTACTCCACCGGCGTCTGGATGCGAGCGTTGAAGTTCATGCCTCTGCAACACGTGCCGTCGTTTCTATTCGGGATGTCGTTGGGGTTTCTGAATGAGAAGATCCGGCCGGAAAGCCGGAAGCGCCTGGCCGCCGGGCTCATTGCCTTTGCCTCGCTCTACTTGGTTCTTTGCGTGGGCGACCGCTTGCCCTACGTCATGATGCACGATGGTCTGCTGATGCCCCTCTTCGGCGGAGTCATCCTGTGCCTGGCCGGGCGCAATCGTATCGCGTGGTTTTTTGGTCTGCTTCCGTTCATCGCCATCGGTGAGGCCAGCTATTGCCTCTACCTGCTGCACTTCAATCTCTGGACCATGCTGCACGATTCGCACTTCCTGGAGAAGAGCGGCCTGATCGTGTTCGATCCATGGATTTCGTACCTGTTACTGATCGTCGCTGCGCTGCTTACCAAACGGTTCATCGAACGGCCAGGAAGAAGCTGGATTGCGCGCCGTCTTTCGTCCGGCAACGCGCGCGCCTAAGCCTCAATAGTGGAAGATCAAATCGCAGGCCACGGTGAGCTGGCTCTGACGCTTTCCGTTGTCGTATGCTTTCCGGTCCCATGCGTGATCGAAGCGAATCTCCGGCCGCATTTGCACGGTCGTCCCGATCCAATGGCTCAGCATGAACGTGTTCTCGGTGTACTTGGTGTTGTAGCCCGTGCGCTGGCCTTTCTTGTCGTTGAGCAAGTCGCTTCGGAAACCGATGAAGTCGTGCCCGGATAACTGCTTCAGGATGTAGTTCACGGCTGCGTACTCGGGCGCGAAACAAGTCTCGAGCCCAGGGCGGCAGGTGGCTCCATTGGTGTTCGGCTGGGGTTTGATCGGGCCTGTGGCGCTGGGCACGTCGCGCTGATACATCACGTAAGCCTCGGTCGCCATGTGCCAGCTTTTTGAGAACTTGTGATACCAGGTGGCATCGTATTGCTGCAGATTGTTGTAGGCGTATTCTCCGTCATTGATCCCGTTGGCGCACAGATACACGTTGTTATTCACCGAGCGGGTCGTGTAACTAACGCAAGCCGTTGCCGAAGGTTGGGCATCGTTGGTCCACAGCGCCACGTCGTGGCTGCCCGTAATGCCTGCCTGCACCAGCCACTGATCGCTTAACTGTACCGTCGCCAGGATTCCGGTGTCGGTGAAGGGATCGATGGCGTACAGCAGGGAATGACTGAACATGTAGTTGTTCGGTGTAAGCTGTGCTTCGATGCCGGGGATGGAAATAAAGCGCCCCGCCCGGATGTTCATGCCCTTCGCCACCTTGGGCACGTAAATGTCAACGTATTCCAGAATCGGATCGAAACCGTATTGATGGTCGTGCACCAAAAGCTGGCTGCTCAGATAGCCTTTGTCGGTGGTGTATCGGTAGTCAGTCCCATAGAAAGCGGTCAAGTGGTATCCAACATCTACATGCTCGCGCTGCACCGAGTTGGGCAGACGCTCCACGTAGACGATCAACTGATTCATCTCCAGCCGATTGGAGTAGAGATCATTGGCTTCTGGAGCGTTGCGGTGGGTGGAAGTACTGAAGTTCACGGTAGGCTCGACCCACCCATAGACCTTGGTGCGGCTACGCGCACCATTCCAGGCCGTCATCAGGGGATAGCTATTGGTGTCCGGCTCTCCCAGTACTGGCGATCCCCCATACGACCAGTCGGAGTTGGGGAACGGCGGCGATTCGAGCGGTGAAGGCAGTCCACGCCGCGGTGGCGGCGGCCCCTGGGAGGCGGCTCCGTGCCAATCCTCACGGTAGAACTCAGCCAATCTTTGAAAGAAGGTTTGCGCCTTGGCCGGTTGGGGAGATGGGCTATCGGGCAACGCCGTGGCGGGGGTGCTCTGTGCGGAAGAGCAGCTTGCGCTCAATCCTGTCGCAGACGAAGAGTAAAACAATGTGATACGTCAACGGCTTCGAGAACATCACTCATGTAGAGTACATGTGCTTCTTGTTCCTCTTGTTCCGAATAAGTGGTCTAGCGACGCAAATACTTGTTGCCATTTCGAAAGCGGACGCACGCGTAAAATAGAACGCAGAAGACGGTCGTGGCTGGTGCGATATCGTAGACGCGTCCCTCCAAGGAGGCAGCGCGGAAAATGGAAAGCATCACTCCACCTTCAGCTTCATCAGCACGGTGCTACGCTTCCGCCGTGGTCTGGTCTTCGTGGATACGAGCTCAATAAATTAGATCTTTGATAATGGCGTAAACCTCAATTCCGCGAATCGTGAGTGAATACCGATGCCTCCTTGAGCTTCCGTTATCACTCTAACGTGAGATGACGCCTCCTTTGATGAGGATCGGCAGATCATATGTCAACACACGGTGGCTAACGTAACAGAGCGCGGGATCGCTCTCATGGTATGCGTCTGCCGGCGTGACTCCGCATCCAGCAGCTTCACCCAATTGCCTGGCGAAGGGGACAGAGATGTTCCTTCGGCATAAGGAACATCTCTGTCCCCTTCGCACTATGAATGTCCTGGTCCGGTCAGTTATAGGATTATTCACCCGCATCGCGCTCCGCGGCATTGACTACATTATCTAAGCTGCTGCGGAATGAACCTCATAGCAACATCTTTTGGGTCAGATCGTGATTGTTATAAATATACTGACCACACGGTTACCTTTCCCCACACGAGCATACAGTAGCCTTTTTATTACTTAAACACCCAAGCTATATGGCATAGTTTCGGTGCTCTTTACTGAGCTTCGGAATGGCACTGGAACCGCTTCAGTGGCTTGTCTCGAGCACGTCTATTTCAGACAACAAGTACCAAAGGAGAACCAACTGGTATGTCATATAAGGCTGCACACACGCTTTGCCACATTGCATTGCGCCTCAGCATTGCTGGCGTTCTGGCGACGTCTGCGATTTCGCTGTACGCGCAGTGTCCTCCACTGGGCACGTTCACCCCAACCACTGACAACCTAACTAACAATGCATCCCCTTATGTGTATCTTCTTGGATCAAGCCGAGGCATCGCTTACGAGGATCACAACACGGGGAATCTGGCCGTTGATCCAAACCCACCTAGCCATGGCGCTGTAACGAGCATAGGAATTAGTCATACAACTTACGGACTAGGCGACGTGACGGCAGCCGTGGTCTCAGGCACTCTGTACATAGACTTTCTGTCGTCATCCAACACGCTACAGTTGGTCACGTCGTCAAATGGAGTGAATTTCGGTACGCCGTTCAATATGAACATTGCAAACCTGAACCCAAACTTTACACCTGGGCTGGGAAGCTACTATGGTCAGCTCTTTGCTGCGTTTGTCTCGTCTGTGAATCAAGGTGTGTATCTCGCTGAATACAACGGCTCTACTTGGACGACACTTGGTGAGGTATCATCTGTAGCTGGAGTAAGCAGGCCTTACTTGGCAGTCTTCGGGAACAATCTGTATGTTGCCTACACCACAACCAATGGGTATCCGGTCACTGGGCAAGTCGAAGCAAGTAATACCTACTCGCCCAACGTAACCCAGCAATCGATAGGAAGATTCGGCTATAAAAATGCACACGGTGTGTGGGCCGGTGTCGCACTGGTGCCATACAATGGCAATCTCTACATGATCGGACAATCTGTCGCCTCGTCGCAATACCTCTTCGGAGCGGAATCCTCCAATGGGCTTTCCTACGGGACGGCTGTGCAATGTAGTCCCAATACACAGCTAAGGTGGACTCCGTCAGCCGTCCAACTGCCGAACGGACAACCTTATATAGCCTTCCAGGACCCGGGTGACACCTTCATTAGCACTAACAATCCTTGACAGATGTTTGATGTTTCTCATTCTCTGTGTTGTGGGGTTGTGGAGCTTAGATAAGTATCAAAATAATCTCTTTGCCCTGTCTGTCTCTGAGAGTGAATAGTCTTTACTCAACTAGGGCTGGAGGTTTTTCGTCCCGAGAGCGCTGCGATTGGCTCTCTTGGCGAATTCGACTCGCCTCCTTTCAGGCTAGCAACATCGTTGAGCTATGTTTGCTCGCTCGGCCCCTCCTCGTGGGGGGCCGCCAGTTCAAGGGTTGAGCAGTATCGATGACCTTGGATAGCTGGTGAACAGGTAAACAGAGGGTGGCTCCGGTGGACAGGTCCGCTAGAAGCTAGGCAACTACACAACTACAGATCGGCTGTGGAGATACCTAGGACGCCTGAGCTGAAGATCGTTTCCGTCTTTATACAGAGGCGCGTGCCTCAATGAGCGACCAGTTTGCCCCGGCTCGAAAACCTCATGTGAACCCGTCTGGTTTCACGCAGCGTGCCGAGGCATAGCTGCAGGCGATTCTGTTGCCCGATAGATGTGCAGGGTTGGAGTTATCGCGCATTTCCTGGGTCCCCTGACCGGTAGTTCTCCAGGTGGCCGACGATGATACTGGAACGATACCACGTCAGGCCAGGAATTGCTGTGGCAAAGGTTCGGAGTGCCGAAGCCGTCACCCGTAGCTCGCTCGACCGCAAAATGGTCCCTGTCGTTTGCCGCAGTACATTTACAGACCAGGAGAAGATTGGCTCTCAGGTTCTCAACGCCGTTCCCCCGTTCCACAGCCATGCAACTGACCCGTCGATGCAGGAATCCTGCGATGAAATAGAAATGGATGCGCAGGTTAGCACCTTGTCGTTGAGTTCGGTTCGGATGTGTGGCGGGACCAATTGGCCGTGGGCTTGAGCGTTGGGGCCGTCTGACTCGTGCTAAGCTGAGAGAACAGTCGCGCTTTCTGCTGAACAGCCGAAAGGACGCAAGAACCCGTCAACTTCGGATGCCCGAGGCCCTCAACGATCATTGCTTAGCAATGTTAAATCGATCTCGGACTCTCTTACTCCTTCTCGAAGCCGTATGTTAGTTCGGTCGAGTTAATACTTCCTGAGAACGCTAGGATTGGCGTACTCTATCTCGCTCAGGCTATGCCATGCATAAAGGGAATACTCTCCGGGTGCCAGGCCAGTGATCGAAAATCTCCCATTCGCATCCGCCGTCGAGGTGTAGAACTGCATAGAACCTTCCGATTGGGCGAGGACTTCGCCGTGCACCCCTTCGCCATCCCATCCTCTCAGCAAGCCGCGGACTGTCCCAACATTTGTGCTGAGCGCAATTTTCAGGCTCACGGGATCGCGGCCCCCCATGAGGATTATTCTTTTCCCATCGGATAGGGAACTATCCTGCGCGGCAGACTCAAGAAAGGTCGGACTTCCCCTACTGTACCGAACGGTGTACGTACCGGGTTTGACGTTCCTGAAAATAAACTGGCCGTCCTGTGCGATGACCGCGGCCACCTCCTCGGACGCGTCGCCGTCTATCTTTACTAGGAATATCGTCCCATCTACAGTAGCAACGCCATCAATTGAGACGGTCCCTTCGACGAAGGCAATTGAGTCGTCTGCCAAGCGCAGGTCATCGATGTCCGAGTTGGCTATCGTTACCGACTGAGTCGTAGAGCCACCGCTGAACGACGTGTCTGATATGGAAACGAGCCAGGTTGCCCTAACCCGGTAGGTGCCATTTGACAGCCCGTCGACGATAAACCGATTAGAGTTCATACGATACTTGATGTATGGGCTGACATCGATGTCAAAGCCGGCTGTGCCTCCGGTGGAAACGAACAGAGCACCGTGGGTTGCGCCATCAGGAAGCAGCCCGCGAATCATGAATGTTGGCACACACTGCAATAACAGATTGGCCTCACTAGCGTGCCCGGCGTACAGCCTAACAGGAATTGCTGAATCGATGTCGGCGGTCCCAGGATAGAACGTCAGCACAGGTGATGCACAAGGAGTGGACCGGCCTCGTGGTTGCCTATCAAGCACCTTTTTGAGCCCCGCTGCAATTAGATATCTGCCCGGGGAAAGGTGCGAACACATGTATTTACCATCCGGGTCCGTCTCCGCCACACACTGTGGTGAGAGATGTTGATGGCCGTTCCGAATCACAAGAGAATATACTCGAACCTCGGTTTTTCGTGGAAATCCGACATCGTCTAGCACCTCGCCCGATACGAGAGAATCGGCATCCGGCCTACCGGATACAGTCTGTAACCGCCCGCTGAGAGATCCAGATAGCATGGTGGCCAAGAATAAAAGCGCTATCGTGATGAAGCAGCAATTGGTCGACATAGTGTTTAAGGTAAATCGTAATGGTTAGCTGGCAACCGCACAATCGATTCGGGTAACACAGGCGGAGTTTCCTGGGAAGCCAGATCCGCAGTCACATCGCATTTGCGCTGCTGTTAGGTCGCTCACGAGGGCCGATCGTCTCCCATTGGATACCAATGCTTGTAACTCCTGTAGTCGCCTTAATGCAATGGATCGGTACGCTAGGAATTCGTCGCATTGATCGTTTCGATGTGAACGCGCTGTTTGATACGACTCCAGCAAATCAGGTCACTTATAATGCGGTGGAGGGCGCGCCCATGTGGAGTCAGGGAGTATTTGAACACTCGGACGTTATCATCCCCGTTAGAGCGTAAGATTACACCTTCTTCCAGAAGCAGGCGCAACTCATAAGTCAATACACGGTGACTAATATAGCTCAGTGCATATTCTATTTCGCTGTAGCGCATGCTCCGTGCCGATAGTTCGCATATAATTAGAGCCTTCCACTTACCCCCGATGACGGCTACAGCATCAAGCATCTCCTTCCGAGGGCATCGATACATCACCTCGACTTCGGTTGGGCTGTGCTGTTGAAAGGTCGTGTCCACCGGCTCTACAATTTCGCCGTTATCGCCTCCTTGAACAGGTTTTACTCGGCTGAAGCCTGCTAGTCTCATAATTCCTCTCCTATGCGAGACCTAGTGTTCGTAGCGTTGTTACAGTAGCGTTAGGTTGACGTAAATTACAGGTGACAAAACATTGGGTCTCCTCCGATGGGATACCAGCAGTCTGTCACGGACGGTGGACAATCAAACCATTCGGGCCCTAGTGCTCTGTAACGGTTACGTTATCAGTGGAGAGCGAAGCCATTGTCACACGTAGTCATAACCTTGTCGACGTTACTGTGGTGCTGCACGACTACCATGGTGAGATTTAAAAAAATCTTTTTGAAACCTGAAGGTAGATTCAATGGAAAATCGTTTCCTCATGCTTTCTTCAAGTCGGATGCCGGAGGCGTTGCTCTGTACGCAATTCTTTCGCTGGATATGCTGCTCTACAAGATGCCTTGGCTCATCGCCGAGGACCGGCCCCGACTGGCTCTTGTCAGGGACACATCCCGATGGCGGCCGCCGTGATCATCGTTGTCATGGTTGTACCACCGTTTGACCGGGAAGTAAGAGGTCTGCGTATTCTGCGGCGTGTCGCAGATGATGAGCAGTTCCCTCAGCCCGAGTATGCGCCAGCCACGTCAGGGTGCCCACGACCTGAACTGTGGGGGATGTTAGTCCCCGTCCACCGAGGGTGAAGGTGCTGAGTTTCCTAAAGCACTTGGGACAACCATTAGACCAGACTTGTTCTCGAGACAGGCACATTTCGAGGAGACAGTGCGATTAACTCACAGAAGGCGGCAGAGAGAACGGTTTCGGGAAGGTCACACATCGAATCCGATCCCTCTAAGCAACAGCTTCGCGTATTAGCTGTTCGCCTGGAACGCATGCTGACATCGGCTGTCGTCGCGATACAACACGCGCATGCGCAGGCGGGGCCAGTCAAGCACCTCGTCCGGCCTCGGGATAACCAAGGGTCCCGTCGGGACCATAGATCTCCCCATCAGAGAACGATCAAGCAGCTTAGCTCGAACTCCTTGGCAAATTTGGCTAAGGTAACTACGAAGTCGCATCGGAAAACTCCACGCGGGCCGACCCTACGCGGTAGGAACTCGGAAGGCAGCGTAGTATTTTCTTTTTCTTCCCCTGCCGAAGGCGAAGAAAGCGGCTATCCTGCCGTCGTGCCTCAGTGTATTGACGAGGCGATGGCAATCCGAGCACAGCGTCACGGCTGCTCCTGCATATTGAATCGACGGGCGAAGCGGTTGTGCTCCGGCACCGGCGTTCGCTCGTCCGTTGTTGCGCCCACAGCCGCGGCAACGTTCGATTCGTCGAGTAACTTGAAGAGCATTCTGGAATCGACGGGAAATACAACCACCCAGTGCGAAGGAAATTAAGCCCACGACAATACTCCCATTCAGATTGGTTCCACTTTCAAGGAGAGCAATTCCGATTCGATCTACCCTCCGCTTTCAAAAAAGTTCCCAAGGCGTAATGGGCTCTCAGCCGAAGCGCAACTTTGGCTGTTTCCATCCCGGGAGCCGCGAGAGATAATGTGTTGACAAAAATAAAACAGCAGAGGACTGGAAGAGGATTCCGGACTGCTCGCACAACGCAGAGAAAAAACTGATCGGACGAGGGTAGATTCGAACAGGATTCTTCTCTTTAGGGATGAATGAATCACCAGAACCTCAAATTGCTTGAGCCCGTGGAACGTCCCAAAGCTGACCAGCTCCTGGCTGAGCGCTACAGCCAGCTCTTGCATTGGGCTATAGCTTTAACTCGCGGCGACGCCGGCAAAGCTGAGGAAGTTGTGCAGGACTTTTGCCTTTACTTCACCGTGGTGAAACCGGATCTGAGCGGCGTCGCAAATCTGGACGGCTACCTGTACACCTGCCTCCGTAACATTTATCGCTCCGGCCTGGCGCGCGCTTCCCGCGAAGCGCTGCATCTTGTCAGCATCGAAGACTTCGACTCCTTCGCGTTCGCCATCTCCGCTCACCCAGCGGGCGATCCGCTGCAAAGGCAAAACGACCTCCGCCGGATTTGCGCCTACGCTGTTTGGCGCAAAGATGCTTCCAAAAGCGCCAGCTACTTCATCCTTCATTTCTTTCATGGGTACGGCCGCCAGGAGATCGCCGAGATGGCCCGCCTGCCCATTTCCGCGATCTACAACAAACTGAAGAGCGCACGCGGCGAAATAAAGTCATACCTCCATGAGCCGGGGAAGTTTCGCGTGGTAAACCGCGATGCTCCTCAGGCTCCTGCTCTCTCATGGAGCCTATCGTCTACATGGGATCTTTTCCGGGAGCTTAGACAGAGGATTTTACAAGCGAGATGTTCCGAGTGCCTGCCTGAAGAAGAGTTGCTCGCGATTTATCGCCCTGCCACCGTAAAGGTTGTCTCGTGCTCATTGCTAGCGCACATTGTAAGCTGTGAGCTCTGCCTGTCTCGGGTTGATCGGCATCTCCGGCGACCGACACTCAATGACCGCGAACCGCTGGACCTGTTTGGCTTTTCTTCGCAGGGCGGAGAAGATCCAGTTTCACCCACCATGAGCTTCGAGACATTGCGGTGGTCGTTAGATAAGAAGTGGGGACGGACCTATGAACATCGGCCCCGCACTCTATCGCTGGCGCTGAATGGGCATGTTATCGCCTATCACGAGGTGCGTGCCGACCACAATCGCCTCTCTGCGCGGATTGAACAGCTGGAAAAAGCTCAGTTCGTCGAGGTGTTCAGCGAGCAGCAGGTGCGCCTCGCGCTGCTCGAGGTGAGCGAACCTCCACCGGAAGGTCCCTCGCCCGTCATCCAGCGAGTCGCGCTCAGCGATGCGCGGTGGCTGGAATTGAGTCTCTCTTATGACGGGTTCGGACTGCAGAGTGAAGTTGCTTACTTCGATCCGGCGCTGTCGATTGCTGCCATAGAGCTTGATGAAGAAGAAGCGCCCGCGTTTTCAGATGTAAATACCGGGAAACAGGAAAGTCTGGCCGGCTTTCTTGCAGGCCTCCGCGCAGCCTGGGCCACGATGGTCTCTCCCCTGCGCACCGTGACTTCTTCCGCGACCGTCTGGGCGCTGGTACTCGCGGTCATCATCGGCATCTCGAGCTACATCAGTTATCGTCATGCTTCTCCACGGATAGATGCTGCGCAAATCCTGAACGAATCGATCAGGCTGCAGGCCGCCGCGTTGCAGGGGCAAACCGAGCACCAGGTCTTGCGCGTCGAAGAGAGCGCGGCGGACGGCGTGATCCTTCAACAAGGTTTCGTCGAGGTATGGAAGGATAGCGATGGTAGCCGCTCCATTCGCCGGCTGTACGACTCACAACACCACACGCTGGCGGTCGAGTGGCGGAATAAGAACGACCAGGGCAGCCATCGGACAGGAAGCTCCGCTCAACACGCACCGGGAATACATGCCCCCCTGATGAATGAACTATGGGATCGAGATTTTTCCTCGCAGGCGTTTGCCACTATCGGGGATGGCCCTCCGCTAGTTCGCCCTGTAGAGGAGGGTTACGAACTGACCAGGACAGGTCCTACCAAAGCCCAGCCGCAGGTGATATCAGCAATGCTGGTGCTTGATCGTCACCTTCAGCCCATCCGGCAGATCATGCGCCTGCGCACCAATGACGGGATTCGCGAGCTTCGCTTTGTGCAAGCGAACCTTGAGCGCAAACCGTCCCGTTCCGTGCCGGACGGTGTGTTTGATCCAGGGAACGAGCTATTGTCTCCGGCAGATCGAGAAAAGCGATCCTCAACGGGGCGCGCGCGCAACCTGCTCGGTGATCACGGTGCACAACTTGCTGAGCTTCAGATTGGGGTCTTGTATCGCCTGCACTCGTTGGACGCCGACACGGGTATACCGATTCAGGTGCTGAGAACGCCGGACGGGCGGGTGCGCGTATCTGGTATGGTTCCCACAGCCACGCTCAAGCGATCGATCGAGAAGGGTCTGTCGGGACTTGCTGGGCCTGAGCCCCTTGATCTCCGGATTCTCTCCTCGGGGGAACTGGCAGTTCCTGCCAGAGCCCCTCAACGGTCCATGCCGGTCGAAGCTTATGAAGTGACGCAGCCTGGTTTTGCCGCAGATGCACGGATCCGCAAGAGGCTCGCCTCGACCGGGCTTTCCGGACCGCGTTTGGACGGTGCTGTAGCGCAGTTCTCTAGAGGTGCGTTGCAGCATGCGCAGCGGGCGTTACAGCACGCATACGCGCTCGACCGGCTGGGCAGCTCGGTATCTCCCGCGGAATTGCCGACCATACGGTTAGCTGCTCAGCAGCAGTGGGCTGAGATGGTGAACGATCACGCGTCCGGCCTCGAGGCGGAACTCCACTCGCTGTACGTTCAACTGGCCGAGATATCGGCTGCAGGCACAGAGCCAAGCGCCTTACCGAGAGAGACTGCGAGCATTGACAACCCAGGGCAGTTTGCCGGAGTGGCGTCCCTGCTATTGCGCCAGGTTCGAGACCTGAACCAGCAGACCGGCGAATTCTTTACGGCCAGTGGAAAACCCCTCAGCGACCCAAATCTGAATGCATCTATGCGGACAATCATGGATGCTATTCCGTTGCGGCAGGCTGAGGATGTCGCGGCCTTCGCGGCACGTTTGGGTCGTCTAGATAACGGCCAAAGCATCTCGGCTAAAACTCGGTGAAACTCAGGGCTATGATCGTTTCCTCACGCTGGTCCAATTTGAAGTCTTTGCTTCTGCTTTGTTTCTGTATTGGGGTTCGCGCGTTTGCACAATTCAGTGCAGCCAGTGTTACCGGTGTGGTGCAGGACTCATCGAGAGCCGCTATCACCGATGCCAGGCTCAAGCTGATCAACAGGGATACGGGAGCGGAAAACGATTCCGCCACAAACGCCGAAGGCGGGTTCCGGTTACCTGGGATCATCCCAGGTAATTACACCCTTCAGATTGAGTGCGCCGGCTTTGCCACCACCCAGGTAAATGGAATCACCCTGGCCGCCGGCGATATCAAAAGTCTCCTGATTCGCATGAAAATCGGCCCGGTTACAGAAACGGTTAACGTCGACGCTAGCGGCGTCATATTGAATAGGACTGATGCTACCGTCAGCACGGTCGTGGATCGTAGATTGATCTCCTCCATCCCCTTGAACGGCAGGAGCCTTCAGGAGTTGATCCTGATAACTCCAGGGATCGTCACGCAGAATCCGCAGACGGCAACCCAAAACGGAACACAAGACGCAAGGGGATTTCAGCGTAAACGGGCAACCAACCGATACAAATTCTTACTTTGTCGATGGAGCACCCGGCGGGCAGTTTACCTTTCTCACCCGCACGGGTACTAACCAGGCACACGGAACCCTATACGACTATTTTCGCACCAATCTGCTGGATGCACAGGATTGGTTCTCGACCTCCGGGCTTCCGTACAGCTATATCCCGGCGTATTACAACCAGGATAACTTTGGGGCTACTCTGGGGGCGCCCATCGTTTTGCCTCGCATCTACAATGGGCGGGATAAGAGCTTTGCCTTCCTCTCCTACGAGGGCTTGTATGTCGATCAGCAATCTCCGCAAACCTACCAATTTGTGCCTGTCGTTTGTGCCCAGGACACACAGGTGGGCAGGATGGATATCCGCCCTTTCTGTGTAATGTTGCCCCGCCTATTCCCGCTCCGATCGAAGCGATGGTAAAGGCATTTCCCAACTACAGTTACGCGGGCTATGCACCGACTAATCAGACGGGGCTCTCCCAGCTTCCTGCAAGAGGGCGCGGCGTTTCCATCCCATTTGAATACAGCCAGTGCTCGCTTGGATCACATTCTTTCCCCCAGGCTTTCGATCTTCGCCCGCTATGGCAATACAGCGAGCGATGGAACTGCAAACCAGCTCTCGTCTTTGACTACAAGCCGTGCCAGCAACCAGGCGTTTACCTTTGGAGCCACCAATCAGTTGGCACCGGATCGCAATAACGAATTCAGGCTGGGATATGCCAGAGACGAAAGACAACTGCAAACACCATAACGGGGTGGGTGGGTTCGTCGGGAGGCGGCATTTCCAGCGTACAGCCCGTGGGAGATCTTATGGCTGCTCTCGGTATTCCTGGCTCATACTCCTCAGCGAGTGCGGATGCATACATACATCTTGTAGGCACAGGCGATAGCGATAGCAACACGAATCAGATTGCGACTTCTATTCAACAATGGAACATCCGGGACACGTACAGCCAGCAAATACATGGTCATTTGTTCAAATTCGGCATCGACCAGCAGCGGGTTTCCCTCAAGCTCACTCCTCCGGCTCTTTCGGTGCTCGCGGACTTCTTTACCACGGCCTCGCTCGAGAACAATGCAGCTTCAGACCTAGTCGTCACCAGGAGCGTACCCGGAAAGCCGGTCTTGCATGAGTTTTCAGCCTTCGCCCAAGACGAATGGAAGATCTCACCGACGGTTAACTTTTCGGTTGGCCTCCGCTGGGATGTGAACCCGGCGCCGAAGGGAAAAAATGGACAGGACGCCTACACGGTACTGGGAACTGTCAACGACCCGTCGACCCTCCAGCTGGCGCCGCGCGGCACCCCTCTGTGGCACACGAGCTGGTCTAACCTGGCCCCCCGTTTTGGAGTGGCCTGGTCGGCTCGAACAGAACCGGGCAGGGAACTGGTCATTCGTGCTGGTGGTGGTGTCTTTTTTGATTCCGGAGCTCAGCCGGCGCTGAAGGCCTTTAGTGGCGTTGGGTTTTCCACTTCATCTTATTTTATCGACGCGCCCATACCTGCGACCGCACCACAGATGGACTTCACCACCACCGTCGCGCCGCCATACAAGAACGTGAGAACATTCGCCTTCGATCCCCATCAGCATCTGCCTTACAGTTGGCAATGGAACGTGAGCGTGGAACAGGCATTGGGCAAGAACCAAAGCATCACCCTCTCCTATGTTGGGGCCAGCGGGCGCAGGCTGCTCGAAGAACAGCGACGAAACGTAAGCCAGATAAATCCGGATTTTGGCGATGTATCTTACTTTCCGTCCGGCGTCATCTCCAATTTCCAGTCGATGCAGGCAAAGTTTCAGAGAACGATATCGCGTGGCTTCGAGGGGCTCGCCACCTACACCTGGGCTCATTCGTTGGATGATGGGTCTACCGACCCTGCCTTTCCATTCAAATATGGAAACGCCGATCTGGATGTGCGTCAGAATTTTGAAGCGGCCGCCACCTGGGACTCATCTCCCGCCCGGCACCGGTTTCTCAGCTTGAGAAGGCTTTTCGAGGGCTGGGCCGCGGATGCGCGGTTTGTCGCGCGAACAGGTTTTCCCGTGGATCTCCAGGGCAATTTTCTTTTTGATCCGGTCACCGGAAGTCCGTACTACAGCGGGGTCGATCTGATTCCAGGCCGCCCACTCTACCTGCGCGGTTCCCAATATCCGGGGCACCGCATCTTCAACGGCGGACCGTATGCCATGGCTCCAGCATTCAGCCTGCCGGCAATCTCAGCGCAGGGAAACGCACCACGGAACTTTATACGCGGGTTTGGTGAAGTACAGGGCAACCTGGCAGTGCGGCAGACCTATCATCTTCACGATGCGTTAAGTATGCAATTGAAGGTGGAGGCGTTCAATGTATTCAACCATCCGAATTTTGGATATATCGATCCCTCGTTCTCTGACATTTATTTTGGGCAATCTACGAAGATGCTGAATCAGAGCTTCGGAGCAGCCGGTTCCCACTACAACGAGGGTGGCCCAAGGGGACTACAGCTCTCCATCAAGCTGCTGTTCTAGTGCCGGGGCTCAAGACTACTTTTCCGCACCACAACACGGCATATTCGTCATCAGCAGTTTGCCCCCGCTGCGGCTAAGAATCTCGATGTTCGATTCGCCCAGCAGGCTGTTGAACCTTTGCGTCTGGTTGGCTCTCGCCACCAGGTAGTAGCGCTGCGGCTGCGACCAGATTTCTTTTAGCTTGCCGTCATCGAGAAAGACGTCCGGCGCACCCGGCGCATTGGAACCGTACTCGAGATTGTTCCATCGCCCATTCAGTAGGAGCACCGGACGGTTGGTGTAAAAGGGTATGGACGAAAACCAATAGTAACTATGATCGAGGATGATTTCTCCCGGTGGGTCCTTCAGGATGGCCGTGGCGAAGTCACGCGAAGAGAGTAGCGGATCGAATTTGACCATTGCCAGGCGAGCTGCCTGAAAAAAGATGACCATCATCAGCGCGGCTGCGAGATATACCCGCAGGATACGGGCGTGAGCGTTTCAGCCCTAGCGCGCCGCTAGCGCCCAAAAGAAATCCAGCGGCGGCGATCATCAGCGGAACCCGTAAATAGGCGAATGAGTCCACCGTCAGATCTTCCATGTGGCCCAGGGATAACTTGTAAGCATTGGGATGTACGCTGAGTGCTGCTGTGATGTCGCCCGGAGTCGGCACATGCCGCACGGCAACGAGGATGGCAACGCATGCGATCGCAGAAACACCGGCAACCGCGCTTAAGGCGCGTGTGCCTCCGCGAATCCAACTCCCCTCGGCCGCCATGGCCGAACCCAGCAGCAATGCAAATGCCGGATAGCAGGGCATCGAGTAGTACTCTTGCGTGGTGGAAAAAGTGAAAAATACCAGTACAAAACCTATCCAGCAGAGTGCCAGCAGCCTGGCTTTTCCCGCTCGGTCCACAGGCTTGAATGAGAGCTTGCTGACTGCAGCCAGGTAGACGCTCCAGGGAAAGAGCCACACCAAATGGAAAAGCCAGAACCACACCCGTGGCACCGTATCGTAGTCGCGCGGATATCGCAGGTTCAGGAAGCGGAGCAATTGCTCATTGATAAAGTAGAACCAAAGAAAACCGTGATAGTGACCGGCCATGCTCTTCAGCGTCCACGCGAAATAAGGCGGATTGCGGACCGTCGCCAGGATATGCCAGGGAGCCGCAATCAACAGCACCAGGACCGTGCCTGAAATGGGGCGTAGCTTCTGCCACGTAGGCCGCAAAAATAATTGGCCGGTGAAAAACAAAAACAACATGGCTGCTGCGAGCGGGAAGACGACACCGATCAGACTCTTCAGCATCAGGCCAAGGGCGAGACATACATAGAAAATTCCAGCCCAGAGTACCGGATGTTTTTCCTCCTCATCCAGGATGCGGAGGAAAGCCCACATGCTCAGGGCAATGAAAAAAGTGAGCATGACATCGGGGATGAGTATCCGGGTAAATATCCATAGTCCAATGCAGGTTGCCATCACCAGGCCCGCATAAAAACCACCGGGGCTGCCGAATGCCCACCGGCCGAAAGCGGCGGTTAACCAAGCCAGCCCGATTGCCGTGAGCGCAAAGGCAAGCCGTGCAGCCCAATCATGAAAACCAAATACCTCGTAGCCGATGTTCGTCAGCCACCACGATAAGGGAGACTTCTCCAGGTAAAGGACTCCGTCGATCCGGGCAGTTACCCAATCGCCTGAGGTCAACATCGTTTTGGCGATTTGTGCTTCGACCGCGTCCGTATCGTCCATCAGCGACGGAGGGGACACGATACTTGTAAGGTAGATAATCGCGGCGATCAGCAATACGACAAACAGAGAAACACTCCATCGCTTCTCTTCTTCCGGGTTGAACAACCGAACGCTCCTGACGGAAAACTAGACTAAGGATACTTGAACATTCTCAGATCGACTGCCTGGGTTCCGTGAAGGGTCCGTACAGAGGCCGTCGTTTGATCTTTCAGCCCGCAGCCGCGAGTCGTTTGCCCCGGATGACAAGGAGCAGGTTGGTGTTTCCATGAGGTTTCCTGGGATGTGGAGTGTGGGCCGGCAGCGGCAGGGCACACGAATGGCGCACCGCAGATCCGCTCGCTTTGCTCGGGATGACAAAAAGGAGAGGGTTGCTGAAAGGGGACGACCGTCGCCAAAGGGCAGGGCGGTTGCGGGTCGGTGGGGACGTCCACAACGCGCGAGCTCCATCGATAGCAGCCCTTTTGTCCGAAATCAAAAAAGTCACAACCTCTCGGGATGACAGATAGGAGAGGGTTGCTGAAAGGAGAGGACCGTTGCCAAGTGAGAGGGCGGTTCTTGGGGCGGCGCGGCGTCGACATGCAGCCTTTGTGTGAAATCAAAAGGTTACGACCTCTCTAATGACAAACAGACAAGTTCGCCGATCGAGTACCCTGGTATATCCCACATCTCGCGAGAAACGAGCGAGAACCGAGGTTGTTGTGCGGAATCAGGGTGCTGCGATGGTATGTTTGCCATGCGTAATCGCGGCGCTGCAGGTAGGCTGCTGCGCTGCGCCGAAGGGCGTATTTTGCACGGCGGAGAGTCCTCCGGTCGCGACATTCATGGCCAGGCCGGACACCGTGTTGCCGAGAAAATTGGCGGTGTAGACATAGCGCCCTTCCGACGGTTCGACCAGAATACAGATCGGCCCGGTACCAACCGCGTAAGTGGTCGAACCGGAGACCGGGGTGGCCTTGCCGGTAGACTGGTCGATGGTATACGCGTTTACATCGTTACCATTGAAGTTGGCGACGTAAACGTAAATGCCGCGGGGGTCGACGGCGACGGCGTCGGGCAGATTATCGGTCTTGAATGGTGTTGGCATCATCACCAACGATCCACCGGACTGTACCTGGAAACCATACATCTGATTGGACGCGCCGTCGGTGACATACAGGAATTTACCGCTCGGATCGCTGGTGATCGCATTGGGGCTCGTTCCGACGGAGAAAAGGCCGATCGAACTAAGCGCACCATCCGATCCAACTTGAAACGCTGCGATGTTGTGATCGCTTTCATTCACCGCGTAAACGAAGTTTCCATTCGCCAACACGTTGGCAGCGACCGGATTATTTCCCAGCGGGAAGAAAGTGCTTGTGCCATTTGGCACTGGCTGGCATAGGCTCGCCGTCGCGCCCAGCTGACCGTTGGCATTGATGGGAAAGACTACCAGCGCGCCGGGCCCGGGAATGCTGGTGCTGAAGTTTGGCTGGTATGTCTCGACTACGTAGAGATAAGTCCCGGCCTGGTTGACCGCCAGCTGCACCGGGTAGCTGCCTGGCAGGTTGCAGGTCTGCTGGGGATAAAGTTTGCCATCGGTGCCAATGGCGAATTCCACAATCGTATTGTCGTCATGATTGATGACGTAGAGATTCTTACCGTTGGGCGACGATACATCATAGACTGGGTTTCGGCCGCCGGAGCCGTACGGAGAGTCGGGGATCTGGTGTAAAGTGCCGGCTTCGCTATCTACTTTGTATACGCTGATCTGTCCGGGGTTTTGCTTGGACCCGGTGACGTAAAGAAAATCGATTGTATTGCTCGGTGCGCATGCAGTAACACCGAATCCAAGACCCAGGGATACCACCGAGACCAGGGCAATCCGGCCGAATTTAAACAACTTCATGCGCTTCCTTCATCCTGGCCCAACGAACCAATGGAGCAGGGCTGCACTTCGCAGCAGAGCTGTAGATAGAAAATCTTTCCGCTATTTCCCATCTGCATTGTAAGAGCTTGGACTGCTTTCGGCCACTTGCTCGCAGCGGCTCCAACGCCTCGCCGCTGTGAGCCGGAAGTCGCTTACCTAACCTTCGGTACATAGGTCCGCTCAAGCCCGTGGCCACGTGCAACATGTGCCACTTCCAATCAGAATCGCCGATAGCGCCTGGTCGCTCCGATGCAATGCAGGGAGGCCGCCGATACTATGCAGAATCAGGGCTGTATGACCTCGATGGAATGGTTACCGTGGGTAATGGCAGCACCGCAGGTAGGCTGCCCGGTGGCCTTGAACGGTGTGTTCTGCACCGGCGCTAGCGCTCCAGTCGAAGGGGTCAGACGCAGGCCGGACACCGTGTTGCCAAGGAAGTTCATGGTGTAGACGAAGCGTGCTTCCGCGGGTTCGATCAGGACGCAAAGCGGGCCCGCATCCACAGAATATGCGCTCGTCCCGGCGATCTGGGTCGCATTGCCGGTGGCGCGATCGATGGTATAGGCACTCACGTCGTTGGCGTTATAGTTGGCGACATAAACATAAATACCCCGGGGATCGACCGCGACTGCGTCGGGAAGATTGTCCGTCTTGAACGGGGTCTGCATGGCGATCAGGGTTCCGTTGAGCTGAATGAGGAAACCGATCATTTGGTTAGCCGCGCCGTCAGTCACATAAAGAAACTTGCTCGTCGGATCGCTGGCAAGCGCATTGGGAGCAACCCCGACCGGGAACGTACCAACAGACGTGAGAGCACCCGTCGAGCCCACCTGAAACGCGGAAAGCGTGGCGTCGTTCTTGTTGGCTACATAGACGTAGGTATTGCTGGCCGTTACATTGACCCCTACTGGATTATTGCCCACGGGAAAGAACGCGTTGTTGCCATTCGCGACCGGGGTACACGAGCTGCCCGTGGCGCCCAGTTTTCCGGTGGCATCGATGGGAAAGACCACCAACGCCCCGGGCCCGGGTGTCTTAGCGTTGAATCCCGGCTGGTAAGTCTCCACAACATAAAGGTAGGTACCGGCCCTGTTGATCGCCAGCTGAGTAGGGAGGGTGCCCGGAGTGGGGCAGGACTGTTGCTGAGCGAGGCTGCCGTCCGTGCTGATGGTGAATACCACGATCGTATTGCTGTCGTGGTTCACCACGTAAAGATTCTTGCCGTTCGGGGAGGTGGCGTCTGCTACGGGATTTGTGCCGCCCGACTTGTAGGGCGAATTTGGAATGGGAATTAATGCACCGGCTTGACTGTCGACCTTGTAGACATTGATCTGCCCTGGGTCTTGCTTGGAAGAGGTGACGTAAACGAAATCAAGCGTATTGCTGGGTCCGCACGCAATAACCCCGAATCCAAGACCAAGGGATACAACAGAGGCCAGTGCGATCCGGCCGAATTTACTAAACTTCATGCGCTTCCTTCATCCTGGCCCAACTTAAAAATGGAGCAGGCTGCCACTCGCAGCAGAGCTATGGATAGAGAGTCTTTTAGGCCCACTTGCATTGTAAAAGATCATTAGAACAATGTACCGCTGGCGGTGCACCAGGTAGGCTGGCCGGCAGCGCCGAATTGGAAGTGTTCTTCCGCAGCGTGGTCAGCGTTCCGGTGGACGAGTTGATCATCGCGCCCGTCACCGTGCTGTCGGAATAATTAGCCGTGTAGAGGTACTGGTTCGAAGGGTCTTCCAGAATGCACCGGGGAGAGGATCCCGAGCCAAAGGGCACGCTGGTCGCCAGCGGTGTCAACCTGCTGGTGGTTGGATCGATGAAGAATGCGCTCACCGAACTGGCTTCGCTGGTTGCAGTCAAATTCGGTCCCGCGTTCGTGAGGTAGAGGAACTTGCCCTGGTGGTCCACAATCATCGGTCCTGGATTGGCGACGGTGCCTGAGTTAGCTACCTGGCCGCCGACCAGCGATTGCAGCGCGCCGTTGGTGCCGATCGTATAGGGCAGGATTTGACCAGGCGTGGTTCCATTCTGGGCATCGATCAGGTACACGTTTTCCTTCGCGCTGACATAGATGTAAGTGAGCTGGGTAGCGCCGGTGGGGATGGGCGTATTCTGCGACAAGGTCAACTGGCCGCTGCTGTTCGCGTATACAAAGACAGCCTGAGACGGATCTTGGGTACTCCCGCTGCCCTTTTCTATGGTGTAGATGAATGAGTTACTCGGCGTTACGTAGAAATTGATGGGAGAGCTGCCAACTGGGAAATAAGAAAGGTTGGTGCCGTTCCCGTTTTTTACCCCTTGGTTGGTGATCAGTGAAAGCCTGCCCGTGTTGGGGTCGATATTGAACGAGGTGATGTCACCACAGATGGTGGCTGAATTTCCGGGCACATAGCCAACGCAGGTGGTGGGATCGGTGACGGTTGAATCGAGCACGAAGAGGTGGGTTCCGGAAGAATCCGTCTGAATGGAAATTGGATTGTTGCCTTGGCTGGTATAGGCAGCCTGGAAGCTCAGCGCGCCCTGGCCGCCGATGGTGAACAGGGAGATGTTCGCTCCCGAGTCGCCCGCGGCCGTGCCGGTCGGGCAGGCAATCTGCGAGGCCCCCCCGCAACCTGCGTTGAGGACATAAAGAAATTTCCCCGCGTTCGCCGTCAGCACCTTGAGCGGATTTACGCCGCCGGAGGCAAAGGGGGAATTGGGCACAGGCGTTAGCCCACCCACGTTGTTATCGATCCTGAAGCCGGAGATCTGATTGTATTGCGAGCCGGTGGTATAGAAATAACCGACAGTGTGATTCGTACTGCAGGAAGTCACTCCCAATCCCGTTCCAAGGGATACTGCCAAGGCCAGACCAATCCGGCCGAATTTCCTGAACTTCATGCGTTTCCTTCATCCCGGTCGCTGTCGCGGTCTAGGGCTGCCTGTGCAGCGAAACTGTCAAAACTGGATACTATCGCCAATTGTAAAAGCTAGAACCACTTTCGGCTATAGCGGCTTCCCCTACGGCGGATGCGCATCACCACACCCGGCAAACGTTCTCCGGATACATGGGAGCACCCTTCTTACAACTGAACGCCTTACCGAACTCATCGAAATTCTGCACCGCGCCGTTCACCCGCCAACGGCCCGGGGAGTGCGGATCCACCAGGGCGCTGTTCCGCGCCGACTCCTCGCGGACGTTCTCGCACCACAGTTGGCCGTAGGCAATGAAGAACCGCTGCGAAGGCGAGTAGCCGTCAATCTGCGGTGGCGCCGCTTCTTTGGCTAATGTATCGGTCAAAGCCATGTAAGCCAGTCGAAGGCCGCCATTGTCGGCCGTATTCTCGCCCAGCGTCAGGTTGCCGTTCAGCTTTACTCCAGGCACAGCCTCGAAGTTCCCATACTCCTTGGCCTCGCAGTCTGTGCGCTCTGTGAACGCCTTACGGTCGGCCGGCGTCTGCCATTCCACCACATTGCCGCGGCCGTCGTATTTGCTGCCTTGATCGTCGAAGCCATGTGTCATCTCATGGCCGATCACCACTCCGATGCCCCCAAAGTTCACCGCGGCGTCCTTGGAGAAGTCGTAGAAAGGAGGCTGCAGGATGCCGGCAGGAAAGTTGATGTCGTTCATAGGCGGCATGTAGTACGCATTCACCGTCGGTGGAGTCATCTGCCACTCTGTCTCGTCAACCGGTTTGCCCAGCTTGCGCAGGTTGCGGCGATCTTCAAAAATGGTGGCCCGGTTCATGTTCCCCAGCAGATCGTCCCGCTTTACCTCCAGGGCCGAGTAGTCGCGCCAATGCTCCGGATAGCCAATCTTGTTGCGGATGAGCGCCAGTTTTTCGAGCGCTTTCTTCTTGGTTTCCTCTGACATCCAGGGCAACTGCTGAATGTCCTGGTGCAGCGCGGTTTCGAGCGCGGAGACCAGTTTGAGCATGTTCTCTTTCTTCTCCGGGCTGAAATACTTCTTCACCCAGTCTTGTCCCACCGCTTCACCCAGAGCATTATCGGTAGCCAGGGTGCATCGTTTCCAGCGGGGTGTCTGCTCCGGCTGGCCCTGTAGGGTAGTGCCGTAAAACTTGAAATTCTCCTGCACAAACGGGTCCGACAGCCAGCGGGCGGCATTGTGCAGCGCGCGCCAGCGGAGATAGCTTTTCCACGCATCCAGGCTCTGGCCGGTAATCTGCGCGTTCATCGCCGTGAAGAATCCGGGCGAGACCACGTCCAGGTTCTGGAACGAGCCCATGTCGATGCCATGCAGATAAGACTGCCAGTCGAAGTCCGGGGTTAGCTTCTCCAGATCCGCGAGCGGCATCATGTGATAGCGTTTGGCCGGGTCCCTGCGGTCGGTACGGCTCATGGAGCCCTGGGCCAGGGCGGTCTCGATAGCCATGACGGCCTTCGCTTCGCCGGCAGCTTTCTCCGGGGTGTCTCCAGCGAGCTCGAACGTCCTGGTCATGTGGGCAACATATTCCTCGCGAATCTTCTGCTGCCGCGGAGTCTGCGCCAGGTAGTAGTCGCGATCAGGAAGCCCCAGTCCTCCCTGGTCGGCTTGCGCGATCTGCATGGTGGAGTCTTTTTGGTCCTGACCCACCCCGAAATCGAACAGTCCCCCAGTGCCATCCTTGATCTCGAGCGTTCCCAGCAGAGCACCCAACTGCTTCTTGTCGTTCAACCCGTTGATGGAGTCCAGGGTGGGCTGCAGGGGGCTCACGCCCTTCTTGTCGGCAAGAGTTGTATCCATGCACGCAGCGTAGAAGTCGCCGTATTTCTGTTCCAGCGGCGTCCGCGTTGGGTTTGGCTGAGCGGCCGCCTCCAGCTCCTTGTACAGCAGCCAGGACGTTCTCTCGCGGAGTTCCGTGAACTCTCCCCACTTCACCTGGTCAGGCGGAATAGGATTGTTTTTCTGCCAGTTGCCACAGGCGTACTGGTAGAAGTCGGTGCAGGGGTCAGCGGTCTTGTCAATCGCTGTCATGTCAAAGCTTTGCAGGGCCTTGGGCTCGGCCGGGGTGCTCTGCACGCTGCCCTTTACGTTTTCGCTGGTGCGGTTGGCGCCAAGGAAAGCCGCGTCCGGTTCATCGATGCCACTTAGCCCTCCAGGAAATCCCGGAGAAGGAGCTGGATTGCTTTGAGCGTGAGCCATCCCACTACACAGTAAGAGCGTGCTGAGGAGAGAAACTACCTTCATAGAGCTCAAAAAATCTTGACGTGAAAAGTTAAGTACTTTTTGGGATTTTCGCGGATGGCCGCAACCAGGCCCCGCGTTTCGGTCAGCGATTGGTCGAGATTGTTGTAAAGAGAAGGATTCCGCATCAGCTGCCCGATCGTGCCTTCCCCACTGTCCACTCTATTCAGGACCGAATCGAGTTTGTCGATCGTGTCACGCAACTTCGCGGCGAACTGGGGATCTTTGGCGATCATCCCCAGGCCGCCTTTGCCGGCATTGATGTCGGCGAGCAGCTTGTCGGCATTGGCGACGGACTGGCTCAGATTATTCGCCAGGGTTTCATCCTTCAGAAGTTTGCCCAGGGTGCCCTTGCCCTCGTCCAGCTCGGTCGACATCTTGTCCAGCTTGGCAACCGTGTCGTTGACGTGGTTGTAGAGGGTGTCGTCCGCCACCAGCTTACCGATCGAGCCTTTTCCATTGGCGACCGAATCCACCAGTTGCGAGAGCTGGTTCAAGGTGGACACCGCTTTGTTGTAGAGATCGGGATTGTTGATCAGCTCACCGATCGAGCCCTTGGTGGAATTCAGGGAATCGGCCAGGTGATCGACCTTGGCCAGGATGGTGTTCAATTGCTCGATCGTTCCCTGGCTGGACTTGATGACGTCAGAGAGGTTTGGGGTCTCGTTGGTTTTGAGTTCGGCGTTGTTCTGGACCACGGGACCGGTGGCGGTTTTACTGTTGATGTCCACGACGGTGTCGCCGAGAACGCCGATGGTTTCCAGGCTGGAGGTCGAATCGGTGTGCACTGCGTCTCGATACCTGGATCCGATCTTCATCGTGACCTCGACCGGTGTGAGCTTGCGCGCAGGCACGATTTTTATATCGGTCACGGTGCCGATCGTCACCCCTTCCAGGTTGACGGGAGCGCCATTCTTCAGGCCGGCGGAATTCTCAAAATAGGAGCGAAGGGTGATTTTGCTGCTGAAGAGGCCGCCCGTGGATCCCGACATGAGGAAGATGAGGGCACTCAAGGCTGCCAACGCCACGATGACCAGAACGCCCACCTTCAGTTGTGACCACTGGACTTCCTGCTGGCTAGGCACAGACCCCCTCGGGTTGAAGCGACTGCAGCGGGTGTTTTCCCGCTGGGACTGAGCATATCAAATGACGCTTTCCGATGGCCTCTCGCGATGTTGGGGAGAGGACGCGGCGGGGTCGCATGAGGGCTTAGCGGTTGAAGATAGGCCGCGACGGAATCCTGGACAACTTCAGCCGTCCCTGTGGGACTCAATCATGTTTCATGATCTACCCAGGACTAGCGTCCTGGGCTATTTTCAGCCGTCCCTTCGGGACTAATTGATAAATCTGGTTCTCACAGACGATCTAAAGCCCAGATCTTTGTTGGGCCTTTTACGGCGCGACTTAAAGTGGTGCCCTGATACAAAGCAGCAGAGGGCTGACTCCCAAAAATCTGCGTCAACTTCAGCCTTCCATCATCACCGTCGCCATGGCTAGGTTCCCAGTGTGGGTCAGCGAAAGCGAAATCCCCTTCACTCCCATTTCCCGGGCCAAGAGTGCCGCCCGCCCCCGCAGTTCAAGAACAGGACGCCCTCCCGGTTGCCGGGCAACCTGGAACTCAATCCACGTAACGCCCCTGCTGATCCCGGTTCCCAACGCTTTGGCCCCCGCCTCTTTGGCGGCAAAACGTGCGGCGAAACTCTCCGCACTGCTTCGCTTACGGCTGCAATACGCGATCTCATGATCGGTGTAAATTCGGCGCAGAAACCGCTCCCCATAGCGCTCAATCGAGTGCGCAATGCGTTCGATTTCGATCAAATCCACGCCTGTCCCGATCAGCATTCTGAACACATTACCATGGGATCATTTCCGGTCATCCGAATCGCGAACCGTGGTACCTGTTCTGTGGTTGAAGATTGCGCTTAGCTGGCCGATCAGGTTAGCAAGCGAGGTATATTCAAGGTTCACAAACCATATTGAACGGCTTACTCGAAACCCTTATGTCCGACACGTTTACAGATGATGTTCTTTACCTGACCGCCCTTCTGGGCGAAGACCAGTCCACGGTGGTGCCACGGCTCAGCGGGGTCATTCCCGATTGCGGTGCATGGATCCGCAGCCGTTCCTACGTGGAGCCAGGTACAGCTCGCTTCGTGTTTGAGTTTCCCCGTGACATTTGCATCGAGGTTTATAGCGCATTGGTGTCTGTAGGACTGCAACTCACAGCGGCTTCGCATAACCTGCTCACAGAGCTCTGCCGCTGCACTCCTAATGTCTTCGACCTATCATCGAGGACACTCCCGGCAGTGGATGGCGCGACCCTGGATGACGCTACACGCTACATCTGTTCGCTCGAAATCATCAAGGTTCAATTGCAGATTTGGATGGTCAAGGACGAAGAGCTGCAGACGCAGCTTGATGCCATTCAATGCTTCGCTGCCTGATCCAGCATTTTCACTTCTACCCTGCGCAGTGAGGTTCATCGACGTGCCCCTTTTCTTGAGGAAAAGCCGCGTCGGGGTTCCTTGGTGTAGAGGGGAAATGAAAATGCACTACCCGGCATCGACCAGTCCATAGCGGCGTTGCCAGGCTTCGCGCAGCCTGGCCCACACCTTGCCCTTTTCTTCCTCGGTCACCTCGCTGCCCGCCTCTGCAACGAACCAGGCCGACTCGGTCTTGGCCAACTCGAGAAGAGCGCGATCGCGCACCAGGTTGGCTACCCGGAAATCCGGGATCCCCGCTTGCCGCGTCCCAAAGAACTCTCCCGGGCCGCGCAACTGCAGGTCCAGCTCCGCCAGCTCAAAGCCGTTCTGCGTGCGCACCATGGCTGCCAGGCGCTCTGCCGCCGCCGCGGAGATTTTTCCTCCCGTCATGAGAACGCAGTAGGACTTCGCGTTTCCACGGCCTACCCGGCCGCGCAATTGATGCATCTGGGCCAGGCCGAACCGTTCCGCATGTTCAATGACCATCATGGTTGCATTTGGCACATCGACCCCGACCTCAATGACGGTGGTCGCGATCAGCACATCCACCTCCCTGCGCTGGAAGCGGCGCATGATGATCTCCTTTTCGTCCGAGTCCATCCTGCCGTGAAGCAAGCCTAGCCTAAGGCCCTGCAGGGCGCCTGCTTTCAATTCCTGGTACATGTCGGTGGCGGCTTTGAGTGAGGGAGCCGAGACTTTTTTGGAGAGCAGGCCCGGCCGTCCTGACGGATCCTCTTGCTCCGCCTGCCCCGCTTGGCCGTGGGGCTCGGCGGCGGCAAAATCCAGTTCGGGCTGATCCTCCTTCGCGCCTTCGATGACGGGATACACCACGTATGCCTGGTGCCCCTTCTGGACCTGCTCCCGCAGCAGTTTCCACACCTCGCCGGCCTTGTCGTCTGCGACCTGGCGGGTCACGATGGGCGTACGGCCGGGGGGCAGTTCGTCCAGCACGCTGAGATCGAGATCCCCATAGAGAGAAAGAGCGAGCGTTCTCGGGATGGGGGTCGCCGTCATGACCAGCACATCGGGTTCGCCCGCGTTGGGCTTTTTCATCAGCCGAAAGCGCTGCAGGACTCCGAAGCGATGCTGCTCATCGACCACCACCAGGCCGAGCCGGGCAAAATCCACCCGTTCCTCGATGAGCGCATGGGTGCCTATGACAAGTTGCGCCTCGCCGCGGGCGATCAAGCCCCGGTTCTCGCGCTTGCGATCCTCCTCGAGCGACCCGGTCAACAGAACCACTTTGTAGCGCTGCTGCGACCGCTCCAGCAGCTTGCGTGCTCCCAGGAAGTGCTGGGTAGCCAGGATCTCCGTGGGAGCCATCAGGGCAGCCTGATAGCCGTTCTCGATGGCCACCAGCATGGCCTGCAAGGCTACGATGGTTTTTCCGGATCCCACATCGCCCTGGAGCAGCCGGCGCATCGGTTCCGGCGCCCGCATGTCGGCCACGATCTCACCCAGAGCCGTTTTCTGTGCCTTGGTAGGGTGAAAGGGCAGCACCTGCCGTAGTGCAGCACGCACCTCGGCATTGGTCTCGAAGGGGATTCCTTGCCGCTGGCGGAATTTCTTTCGTTTCAGCTCCAGGCCAAGCTCGAGGAAGAACAGCTCTTCGAATATCAATCGCTTCTGTGCCGGCGTAGCCCAGCCCTGGAGCTGGCTCATCGCGGTCCCTGCCTCGGGAAAATGCGCCCACCGCAGTGCATCTTCGCGGCTGGGCAGGTCCAAACGGCGGCAAATTGCCTGGGGTAGGGTCTCGGGGATGCGGCCTTTCAACTCCTCCAGCAGCCGGTAAATGACACGCCGCTGCCATCGGGAAGCCAGCTTGTTGCCCAGGGTTTCGTACACCGGTGCGATGCGGCCCACCTCCAGCAGCTTGGACTCTTCATCGTCGTGGTCGTCGGGCAGGACCTCTACTTGTGGTTGGATCATTTTGAAGCTGTTGCTGCTACGCGAGGGTTCGACTTTCCCATATAGTGCTACCCATTGTCCGGCCTTGAACCGGTCTTTCAGGTAAGTGCCGTGAAACCACATGCACTTGACTCTGCCGCCCAGGCCCTGGCCTACGGTCATTTCAAAGATGGGCATACGCCGGGTGCGCAGCAGAGCCATACCGCGGACCTCGCCGATAAGGCTGGCCATCTCGCCGGGCACTAATTCTTCAATGGCCTGGGGACGAAGGCGGTCTTCATAACGGAAAGGGAGGTGGTAAAGCAGGTCTTCGATCGTGGTGATGCGCTTCTCTTGCAGAGTCTGGGCGATGCGTGGGCCAATGCCCTTAACAAACTGCAGAGACGTTTCCAGAGTCAGTAGCACATCAGAGATGCTATCAGCGGACGCGGGATGTCACGGTACTACACAGCTTTGGATGAAGGGCACGGCTGGATAGCCTGCGGAAAAGCCAACGTTTTTGACGGGTTCGGCCTTCAGGCCGTACGTTCAGCACTCAAGATGAATCGGCTTCA
>CAWJZH010000025.1:0-16182 GCA_963847155.1 uncultured Acidobacteriaceae bacterium
CTTTTCCGACTATGCGGCCGGCCAAGGTGAGCCCGCAGGTTCGGCCTCAGGCTCGAGCTGGGGCGGCTTCCGGGATATTTTTTCCAGCGTGTTTTCCAAGGAACAACAGAGGCAGCAAGGGCCACAACCGGGAACCGACCTCGAGTACTCGATCACGGTAGACTTCTGGACCGCTATCCGTGGCGGAGTGGTGCGCCTCCAAGTGACGCGCCAGGAAGCGTGCCCTACCTGCAAAGGGAGACCAAGCGGCGGCGGCGGAACCTGCGCTGAATGTCAGGGCACGGGACAGGTCACCCAGATGGGCGGCCACATGAAATTCAAGATCGAGTGCCCACAGTGTGGCGGAACGGGTAAGCATACCCATGACTGTACGACCTGCGATGGCGAAGGCACGGTGTCGCGTACAGACACAGTGGAAGTGCGCATCAAGCCTGGCACCCGCGACGGGCAGAGGATCCGGCTCGCAGGCAAGGGCAATGCCGGAATCAACGGCGGCCCGGCAGGCGATCTCTACCTGACGATCAAGATCAGTAGCCATCCCGTATTCACGCGGTCCGGGGACGATATCCAGGTGCAGATCCCGGTCACAGTGCCGGAAGCCGCGTTGGGGGCAAAAATCGAAGTGCCGACGATCGATGGCCGTGCTCAACTGAAGATCCCGCCGGGAACGCAGAGCGGGCAGAAGCTGCGCATGCGCGGCAAGGGAGTTCCTTCGGCAGTCCACGAGGGCGTGCGGGGTGATGAAATTGTCACCGTAGAGGTGGTCGTGCCTCAGCTCCGGGACGAACGATCGAAAGAGATCCTGCGCGAATTTGCCAAGTTGAACCCGGAAGACCCGCGGCTGAGGCAACGTTCGACGGCGTATAAAACAGAGGCAAGAGATCTAAAATGCCCACAAAACGTAAATCAAAAGGCGCATACATGATCTCGGCGGTAGCCGAGATGTACGAGATCCATCCCCAGACCCTTCGCCTGTATGAGCGCGAAGGTCTGCTGCAGCCCTCCCGCACCGTGGGCAACACGCGTTTGTACACGGATGAGGACCTGGAGCGGCTGGAGTTCATCCTCAACCTGGCGCGCGAGTTGGGCGTCAATATCGCCGGCATCGCCATCATTCTGCAGATGCGGGAACGGATGGAAGAGATGAATCACCAGATGCAGGATTTCGTCAACTACGTGCGCACCGAGATGCTGACCAAGATGCAGCAGGGCATGCCTGCCACCGAAGGCGCCCTGGTCGCGCTGCGGCGGCCGACGGTCGTCCCGGCAGCCCCGCGTAAGCGTTAGCCAGTATTCCTTAATTTAGGAAGCTTTCAGGGCCAAAGTGTACTCTAAAGGGAAGTTCCAGGTCAGCTGCAAGATGATGGACTTTCTACTCCTGCTCAGCATTATTGGCATCATCACCTCGACGATGTATGCCCTCCTCGTTGCCACGGGAGCGGTGCGTCTGGCGCAGCGCCGGCGGGCCATGCCGCCGGGCACATTTGCCCCACCCGTGAGCTTGCTGAAGCCGCTGCACGGTCTGGAACCAGACCTCGAATCTCATCTACAAAGCTTCTTTGAACAGGATTATCCGGAGTTCGAGATCATTTTTTGCGCGCGCACTGAGCAGGATGCGGGTTTGCAGATTGCCCGGCGTGTGGCGGCGCGTTATCCGAAGATCCGTTCCCGGTTTCTGTGCAGCGGGAATGCGCCGTATGCGAACGCCAAGGTCTGGTCGCTGGAGCGTATGCAGAACGCCGCATCCTACCGGTTTTTCGTGGTCAGCGACAGCGATGTTTCGGTGACACGCGACTACTTGCGGGCGGTCATGGCGCCGTTCGCCGATGAGCGTGTTGGCCTGGTGACCTGCCTCTATCGCGGCGTGGGCAACAGCTTCTGGTCCAGGCTCGAGGGCGTCGGCATGTCGATCGAGATGTCCGCCGGTGTGCTGGTGGCTGAGATGCTCGAGGGCATGAAGTTTGCCCTCGGACCTACCATGGTGGCGCGGCGTGATTGCCTGGAAGCGGCCGGCGGGTTTCGCGCCTTGGGGCCGTATCACGCGGATGATTTCATGCTGGGAAACATGATTGCCGCCGGCGGGCACCGGGTGGTTCTTTCCACTCACACCATTGATCACCACGTACTCAATTCCTCTTTTCTACCTTCGGTGCTGCACCAGATTCGCTGGATGAAGAGCACGCGCTTTTCTCGCCCCAAGGGACACCTTGGAACTGCACTCACCTTCAGCATGCCTTATGGCCTGCTGGCGGCTGCCATTGCGATCGGTCTCCATCGACCCCTCTTGGGCGGGTTGTTGTTGCTGTGGAGCTGGGCCTCGCGGGTGGCGCTGGGCGTCATCGTAGGTCGCCTGGTGGTCGAAGAGCCGAGGGTTTGGCGAAGCGCGTTGCTGTATCCGCTGCGCGATCTGCTGGGGTTTAGCTACTGGGTTTCCAGTTATGTGAGCAACCAGGTCCGGTGGCGCGGCGAAGTCTACAATCTGCTACAGGATGGGTTTATGAGAAATGATTCCCAGGCCGGCAAGCGCGAGTCTGAGGCTATCCTCACTGCCTGAACTGTTCTTCCGTTCGTCCTGTTCTACAGGCTGGAACAAACTCTTCGCCGCATGACTACAACGGGCGATCGGTGTAGAGCGCCTTATCGGAAAGCTGCTGTAGCAAATAGGCTCGGCTCCCCAACAAGCCGGAGACGCGAGCCCTCTTATCTCCCGGTACGAAAGGAATCTTCGCGGACCGGTTCCCCAGAGCGCCAGCAGATCGGCGTCACTGATCAGCACCCGTGGCGCATCAGGGTAATTCGAACCCCATAGTACCGAGCTCACCCTTCCATTCACCAGGAGAGCCTGGCGCTCAGTGTAGAAGATCAGCGAAGAACCATCGGCCACATCGCCATAAAGGATGAGAGTGGCATCGGTCCCGCGGGGCGCGATGTGGTTGATGGTGTCGGCCATGGCGCGCGACGAGAGCATGGGCTCAAACCTCACCAGGGCAATATGGGCAGCGATCAGAAAGACGGCGGAAGTAAAGGCGACGCTGACCGTGGCTTCAAAATGATGGCGCTGACGGCGCAGTATCCAGGCCATCACCGGACCCAGTAGAAGGCCGGCGGCTGCCAACCCTGCAGGCAACCGAAGAGCGGCGAAAGACGGCCCCGTGAGATCGAATAGGTGGGCCATCGAGAGCGTATAACCGGCTACATCCCGATGCGCCAGAAGCGCGCCGATGTCACTGCCCGATGGGAGACCGCGAGAAGACCACAGACCATATCCGAGCGCGGAAGCAGCTAACAGACCTACGAGGGCTAGTGCGGCCTGCGCTCCCGTGAGCCACTTGCTCGCTTTCCCGGGTGCGCTTTCCTCGGTTGCCAGTGCGCCTGCCATGAGCAACAGCAGGGGGAAATAAGCGGGAAAGGTGTAGTACTCCTGGTTGGTGGAGATGGAAAAGAAGAGCAGGATCACCGCTGCGTAAATGGCCAGCAACCAGGTGGTTCTGGTACGGAAGAGCGCAGAGCGCGCCGCCACGGAATAAGGCGCCGGCCGCAAGCCCTGACGCCAACGATTGCGGCCATCCCATGCTCGCCGGAGAGCGACGGGCAGATAGATGCTCCAGGGAAACAGCCAGACCAAGTGCAGGCTCCAATAGAGGGCAAAGGGTAGTTTGTTGTAGTCCACCGGATAGCGCTTGCCCAGAAAGCGGAGCACTTGTTCGTTGATAAAGTAGAAATAGAAGAAGCCGTGAACATTGCCAGGAGTGGGGATATTCCCCGCGGGGTGGCCGACATCGGGATTGCGCAGCCCAGCCAGAATGTGCCAGGGCGCGGCAATGGCGAGGAAAAGCAGAATGCCGGAGGGCAGACGGAACTGACGCCAGCGGCGCCATTCTCCAGTGAGCAGCAGATAGGGCACGGCGGCGAGAAAGAAAAAGACCGGGGCCACCAGCCCCTTGGCTAACATTGCCAACCCCAGGGCTGCCCAGGTCAGGTAAAAGCGGGAGGGTTTATCGTCTTCCAGCCCGACGAGAAAATTGTAGAGCGCAAAGGCCAGCAGCAGAGTTAACAGGACTTCGGGAATGAAGATGCGGGTGAACAGGAAGACGCCCGCGCTGGTGAGAATACCGAGGGCGGCATAGAACGCCGCGCGTTCTCCATAAGCGCGACGGCCCCAGACCCAGGCTAGTATGGCGAGACCGAGTACCCCCAGGGTGAGAGGCAAATGAGTGGCGAATACGTTGAATCCGAAGAGGCGGTAGTCGGCGGCCGCCAGCCAGTACGGCAGCGGCGGTTTTTCCAGATAGCGAACGCCGTCCACTTTCAACGTGACCCAGTCGCCGGTGCGCGCCATGGACTGCGCGGCGGTCGCGTGGTTGGCATCAGCGTCATCCAGTAACGGGGGGGTAAAAAGGGCCGCCATATGGACTGCGACGAACACCATCAGCAGCAGCGTCCAGGTACGCACCGGGGAGAGGACTGGAGTATTCTCGGGAGGCGCCTCAAGGGTGAGGGCGAAGTGATTGGACATGGCTCAGAAAAGCGGCGTCACTAAACAGCAGGATACCAGCCGGACTTTGGCGTCAGCGGTGCAGGCCCCTCGGGCCCATTTGACTGCACTTGCGGACGCGTTCAACGGCGCACTCGCGCAATGTGTGGAGGACGCAGACGCTGATGCAGTGCACCGGGTGAGAACGGGCTCACGCCGCCTGCAGGCGATGCTCGAGGCCATGCTGCGCGAAAACGCGGCCTTTGCCCTGGACCATCCAGCACGGCCGTGGTTACGCCAACTGAAGCAGATCCGCCGGGCTGCCAGCCAGGTGCGCGATCTGGATGTGCATCGCAAGCTGTTGGAAAGCCTGGTGGCCAAGTCTGCCCCGGGCAATGATGCCGACCCACTCCATAAACAGGCGGAAATGCTGGATGACTGGCTGAAGAGCGAGCGCAAGCACTTGGCCCGTGGCATGCAGAAACGAATGAGGAAGCGGCAGCGGGGATTGCAGGAGCGGCAGATTGCGGTGCTGAATGCCGTCGGCTCGGTTTCGCTAGGGAGTGTGAGGACTGGATTATCCGCCGATGCTGTGGCCCTGGAAGACTTTGTACGGGCCGCCGACGCAATGCCCTTGCTGGACGCGGAGAATCTGCATGACTTCCGCAAGGCAACCAAGAAGGCTCGTTATGTCGCCGAATCCCCTACGGAAAAAGGACCCTACAGTAGCGTCGCCAAGGCCTTGAAGCGGATCCAGGACGCAATCGGCGATTGGCATGACTGGCAATGCCTTTTCGAAGAGGCCGGAACGGCCCTGGAAAAAGACGCTTCGGATCTGAGCGCACATTTGGAGCACGAGGTGGAACGCCATTTTAATGCGGCGATGAAGACCACTCAGACCATGCGCGCACGGCTCTCGGGAGAGTGGATGGCCATCAATTCACAACCCGCCAGGCGGCCGGTTGGGTCCGAGCGGTTCAACAACCGGGGTCTTGCTTCCGGGTTCTAGGTGGAATGCTCGTATCAGCGGAACAACGCTCAGGGGCTAAACGTCCGACCTACGTAGCGTTGTTAACGTACGGGGTAAAGAGAGTGCGTGCGAACTCACTCTTTTAGGGGTATGCCCTTTAGGCCGTACGTTTAGCAGTCAAGACGAATCGACCTCAGCCGTTGAGGACGGCTCAAGCGAGCACAAGAGATGCCCTCAGGGGCTGAAGCCCGTCCGATGTTGGGTAGTCAATGTACGGGCTGAAGCCCGTACCCTTCACTCAAAGAAATGACTCTTCTTTCAAGCGGGGCAGCTTAAAGAAAATGTAAAAGGAAGTGGTGTATCTTGAGGTGAAGTCCCCCAGACGATGCAGACGTACGCGGCGATTGACATTGGTTCCAACTCCTGCCGATTAAAGATCGCGCGAGTCCAACAACACCAACTGAAAGTGCTCCACGAAGACCGTGAAGTGACGCGGTTGGGTGAGAGTGTGTTCGAAACCGGCGTGGTCTCTCCAGAGGCGATGGCGGGGACACTAGTAGCGCTCAAGCGCTTTTACCGGGCGGCCAAGCTCCACGGTACAGACCAGGTGCGCGCGGTAGCCACCTCTGCCTTGCGCGACGCACGCAATGCGCAGGCTTTTCTGGCCTGGGTTAAGTCCGAGACCGGTTGGCAAGTGGAGATCATCTCAGGTCTGGAAGAAGCGCGCCTGATCCACCGTGGGGTGATGGGCGAACCCGGGACGCAGGGCCGGTGCCTGCTGGTCGACGTTGGCGGCGGCAGTTGCGAGATCACGATCTCCGAACGCAAACGTATACAGGAAACGGTGAGCCTGCCGCTGGGTGCGGTCCGGTTGACCAAGGAATTTCTTCCCAGCGATCCTCCGACCGAAGAAGAGCTTGCGCGGCTGAAGCAATTTATTGTGCGCGAGCTACGCAAAGCGGAGCGGCGATTGAGTGCTCTGCGGGTTTCTCTGGTGATCGCGACCTCGGGAACCGCGGCTGCCCTGGCGGAGGCTAGCCAGGCAATGCGCAAAACCCCGGGCAGGAATGGCCGCTCCCGGAGCAAGCCGGTGGCGGATACAAAGAATGTGCGCCGGCTGACCACCAAGCTAACCGGCATGAGCGCCGCGCAGCGCAGCAGTATCCCGGGAATCGGGCCCAAAAGGAGCGAGATCGTGGTTGCCGGCGCCCACGTATACGCTGAGCTGATGGAACGTTTCGCTCTCCCCGGGTTCACTTATTCAGGGCTCGGCTTGCGGGACGGAATCCTGGACCAGATGCTGGCCGAACAGGATGCCAAAACAACGGCTCACCAAGTGTTCGAACGAGAGCGCTGGCAGGGAGTGCTGGCCACCTGCAAACGCTATGGCGTGGACCCGCGGCAGGCTGACGCCGTGCGCCAACACGCGCTGCAACTCTTTCGGGATATGCAGTCAGTACACGAGCTGCCGCCGGAGTACGGCTCCTGGCTGGAGGCAGCGGCTATGATGCGCGACGTGGGCAAGTTCATGAATTACCAGGGACATCACCGTCACGCACAGTACATCATTGCCAACTCCGAGCTCTTCGGCTTCACGCCGCAGCAGAGGGCGATTATGTCGGCAATTGCACGCTACCTGGGCAAGTCTCGTCCCGACCCGGAGGATCGCACAATGCGGCCGATTCCCCCGGAAGAATTCAGTCGTGTGCAACGAGCCGTAGTGTTGTTGCGGCTGGCCGTGGCGCTCAATCAGGACCGGGCGAGCGACGTGCTAAAAGTGACGCTGCGCGTGTATCCCAAGCGGGTGCTGATGGAGCTGAGCCCGGGGCGCACCGGTGCGGAGTTGGAGCTTTGGTCGCTGCGCAAAGAAGGCGACTATTTCCGCGAAGTTTTCCGGCGCGAGCTTTTTGCGGCACTGGCGTAAAGCTGCCGCAGCATGCGCGAATCCAGCAGTGAGATCAATTGCCCCGGCCTGCGAGTGCAGTCGACGCGCGCGATCGCACCCTTGCGCATCCGCATGCTGGCGGGTCTGGGGGCACAAATGAGCGAACCGAGAAATTCGGGCAGGTTTGGATTGTGGCCTACCACCAACACGTTGTCGTACCCTGCGAGGGTGGTCACCAGAGCCTGGAAGCCGGCCACCGTTCCCGATGGCGAAAGGACGTCCGAGATCTGGATCTTGCTGTCATAGGCGACTTCCGTGCCCACCAGCGAGGCGGTTTGCAGTGCCCGCTTGAGCGGGCTTGAGATGACCAGGTCAAACTGGACCCGCAAGGCGTTCAGGTACCTGGCGATCAGCAAACACTGTTCCTTGCCTTCCTTGTCGAGGGGTCGCTTGACGTCAATGACAGGATCTGCGCGGCGCACGCCGGCACTGGCATGACGCAGGATGTAAAGGTTCATGGGATGAGACTTCTCTTCTCACGCGGGGGTGCTGAGACGCGAGCTCTTTCAATTCATCAAATTGTAACAATTCCGTCGGCGTAAGAGAAGGCTGTTCAGAAGACCGGCGCCGGCGTCGGCAGAGGATCCAGAGGGAGCCCAGGGTCGGGATCGGGCGGCGGAAGGGGCACCGGGTCGGGATCAGGAGCGGGATCGGGGCCCGGCTGAGGGAAGACGTCAGGATCTGGTGAGCTCATTCCGGTTGGAGGTCCTGCAGAGGACGGACGGTTGCCTGTCAGCCGCTCAGGGCAACGGCTTCTTTTCTGAATGAGGAAGTTTTTCCGGTTGGGGCGGTTCCTCCGGAACGACCTTTTTGTTCTCGCCAGAGGTCGCTGGATCAGCTTCTATTTCGGAACTCACACCGCCCAGCGGAAATTTGGCTTCGTGCCGATCAAGGATTGACACAGAGGGGTCACTGACTTCCGCCTGATTGGCAGACGGTACAGAGGCAGATGCAGGGTCAGGGAACGGCTGCTGCGGCAGCGCAGGAAGACCATCCGGATTGGCCCACGGCTCAGTCTTAAGTTTCGCCACCAGATCGCGCAGCGTAGGTTCGGACAAACTTACCGGAAGGCCGACGCCAGAAGCAGGACTCGGAGCGGGCGCCAAACCCTCAATGACAGCGATCATGTCCGTGGTCAACGGCTCATCGGGCATCAGCTCTTCGCTGACGACGAAGGGTGGATCCAGAGCCATGACCAGCGTAGCCTCGAGCCCGCGTTGCCAAAAACGGCCGACAAGCAGGAGAAACAGGCCAAGCTGAGCCAGGAGAGCGGCCAACCATACCTGATGGGCGGGCAGTGCCTTCCACAGGGCGAGACACAACGCGAGGCCGGCGACGCCAGCTATCCCGGCGAGGAGAAAGCTACCGAAGATACGGAAGAAATTCCGAAAGAGCAGACGAAACGCCGGCGCCAGCGCGAGGTGGACCCGGTGCTCTCCGTCCATGGCGTTGCGTACGACGTAGACCTCAACAAGATCCCACCAGAGACGCAAAAGTAGGGCAACGAGCAAAACGACGGCGTTGCTGATTGACGCATAAAGGAATAAGCGGCGTTCGACGTAGACGGCATCGACCCTCGCCAGCAGCCCGGCCCTCAAGGCAAGCAGAACGCATAGGATTATGGCCGCGCTCCCTCCGGCAAGGATTGCCGCGCGCACAAAGCGCCAGAAGTAAGCGACACCACCGCGAAGCAGTACGGAGAGCTGCGGTGGTTCGGCGGCCACGAACACAAATACGCTACCGGCGAACAGATAAAAGAGCACCAGCAACTGGAGCAGACCGACCCACCCGGCCGTGTGCATGACCATGGGGACAAAACCGGTGTCTCGTATGTGGAGGGCCAACTCCACGATGTAGGAGAGGTCGATCGTGCCGGCAATCTTCTGCGCAGCGAGGCTGTGGTCAAGGTAAACGCCTAGACCGGTCGCAAATGGTACAGCGGCGAGCAAAGCGAAGACCAAATTGACGGCATACACCCACACGACGCAAGGCCAGTTGCGCAGGACAAGTTGAAATCCCTGGGCAAGAAGGTTGGGAAGCGGGCGCTTCCTGAGTTGTATCTGCGCCGATGGTTGCAATTGGCTCGTCATGCTCACTCGGTTATTTGCCCCGCGCTTTCTCAGACCAGGAACGATAACCATTGTGCCAGCAGCTGCTGGGCGAAGACCCAGTAATTCGTCAATTTCAAACGAGCCGTGCGGTCCCGTTGCAGGGTGTAGCTATTATTGAACGAGTTGGCCTCCAGCAGGTCATTCCCATCGGGATCCACGTGGGCATAGACAGCCCGGGAGGGTTTGTCCCAGGAGAAGCGAGCCCAGCGGTCGTTGCCGTTCCAGGTAGCTTTCTCCTTCGAACCGTCGTCAAATCCCACTTCGAGGTTCACCGGGAAAACGAATGTGCCTTTCCGCCGCACCACCACACTGGTGCGGTAAGGACCGCCTGTATCGCCCCTCTTCCACCATTCGACGGGACCGGAAGTAAGCGAGTCCACGGAATAGTCGAGCATCTCAGTACCATTGAAAGCCTGATTGATAAAAGGCTCCAGGTCTTTACGTCCGGATACTTCTTGCACGGTGTCGAGAAAGTCGCTTCCGGTGGGATGCTGAAAGCGGTAACGCTCGAAGTAGACGCGGAGAGCCTGACGAAGCGTCTGCTCGCCCAGTACTGATTCCAGGGTAGAGAGGACAGTGGCGGTCTTGCCATAAACGATGCTGCCGTAGCTTGCACTACTAAGGAATTTCCAGCCCGCACGCACGATGGGATCTTCGTCGGGACGAGAGAGATAGAACGTCCTCAGCACTTCCTGGTCGCTGGCATAGAGCGAGCGTGCGTTCACAGCAGACGTATTCTGACCGAAAATCGAACTCATCACTTTGGCTTCGGTGTAGCTGTTGATGCCTTCGTCGAGCCAGGGTTCTTCAAATTCATTGCTGGCGACCATGCCATACCAATACTGGTGGCCAAACTCATGGGCTACCGTCACCGGCAAGCCGTAGTTAAACCACACGGGCTCCCACCAAGCGGTTCCGCCGGTGATGAGCGTCGGGTACTCCATTCCGCCCACGGCCGAGTGCGGCTCGGGATCGATCAAGGTGATTTGCTTGTAGGGATATGGTCCATACCACTCATCGAGCTTTTGCATGCTCTGTTTGAGGGCTGAGAGATAGCGGTCTCGCTGATCAGCATGGGATGCAAGGACCAGGGCGTGCAGCTTCACTGGGCCAAGACTGTTCACGAATACATCGTCGGCGACCAGAAAATGCGGCGAAGCAGCCCAGGCGAAGTCATGAATATCTTCGCCGCGGAAGCTCAGGGTCCGGGTGCCATCGGAGTTGGCTTGTTCGGCTGTCTGGATGCCGCTGGCGCCCACAATGTAGCGCGCGGGAAGGGTGAGGTTCACGTTGTAGGTGCCGAAATCGGCAAAGAATTCTGTATCGGCGTGGTATTGATGGCAGTTCCACGCGCCGTGCCAGAGGACGCCCACCTTGGGAAACCATTGCGCCCCCATGATGAAGTCCCGTTTGTATCCGCTGCGCGCAACGGCAAGAGGGAATTTGTCGTGAAATGCGATCTGAAAGCGAACTACCTCAGCCGCGGCCAGCGGCTTGGGTAGGGTGATTTCCATTACTGTATGGTCGTCTTGATTGCCATCGTCGGGGGCAATGAAGCGCATGGTCTTCGAGATGTCACCATATCCCTCAACGGCGATGCTTTTGATATCGATGGAGCCTTGCTCCTCGTTGCGGTAGTACGTGTCCGTACCATCTTCATGGGATTCCCGGGAGAAGGTGGATTGGGGACGGAAGGCGTTGAGATAGAGGTGAAAAGGGATGGTGGTAACAGGCTGTTGGGAGGGATTGCGATATTCGAGAATCTCCGACGCGTCCAGAGACTTGGCATCGGTATTGACACTGGCGTCGATCCAGTAGGCCACGACCCGCTGCGAGAGTGGCTTTCCATCAGGGGAATACACTGCGGAAACCTGTCCCCTTGCGGACACGGCGAGCAGGAAAGGAAATACCAACAGCGAGCGCAACTGCAGGGAGGGCATGCGGCATTCTAGTTCATTTTTGAGGGGGAATGGGTAGCGTCCATAGCTGGGAGCGCAACAGGCCGGACAGAAGGCCTTGATCGTGGCTGAGCGTCAAGCCGCGGCGGTACAGAGAGGCTGCGTAGTCAGGCAGGGCGCGCACGCGGAGGCCGGTCGTCCAACCGAAGGCTCGATAGAGCCAGCGGATGATGCCGCGGGCGAACCAGGCGACGAAGGGATTATGGGGAATGGCGAACTCTGAGATGACCCAAGGAGCTCCCGGAAGTGCATGCGGAAGGACAGAATCGAACAGCTGCTCCAGTTGGTGGGGGAAAAAACAGTCTAGGAAGAAGTGAGAAACGATCAGGTCGTAGGATCCTGTGGGATTCCATCGCAACGCATCGGCCTGGTGCAGGCGAACGCGGTGATGGAACTCGGATTTTCGCAGACGGCGGTCGAGAAGCGTGAGCATGGCATGGCTGGAATCGACAACATCCGCGGTCAGGCTGGGATTGGCCGCCAACAGACGGGCCAGAAAGCGTCCGTCGCCCTCCCCTAACAGAAGGGCGTGTCTTCGGCTGGTGAGATGAGTAAGCTGGGCACTTCGGCAACGGGCGAGCCATGGCCCAAAACTCATGTATTCGAGCCAGCGATAGGGACGGGCAACACGATCGAAGTTGGTATTGGGAATACTCACCGGGCAAAGGGAAACAAAGCCAACGGGGTCAGTAGAGCGGCGTCCGCGGCAATGCGCAGATACAGGGGCGAGAGGTGGGAACTGCGCGCGTCGAGGACAAAGAGCAGGCCACTGCTGACCGTAGCCGCCAGATAAACCGCCGCCAGACCCGGGGAAGGCGCCAGCAGGGCCGCGGCCAGCGCAAACAGAGCAGTCATGGTTACGATCTGCCGTAAGTGAAGGCCGGCCCATCGGGTTGTGGCGTGGAGGACGCCGCCTTCCCATTTCTCGATGCCGACGCAATTGATCCAGCAGAGGAGGGCAAAAAAGATAATAGCGGGGGCCAGTTGGACTTTCCCCGAACCGCCGCCGGCGCCCCAGAATCCGCTGTCTGGGCTAAGGCGCGACCAGGCGGGGACTGCGGTCGCGGCGGCAAACAGGACGGCCACAGCAGGCTCCTTAGGCAGGCGGGACACGCCACGATGAACCGCGAAAAGATAAAGCAGGGCAAAGACTCCAATGTACGAGTCCTCGCGCAGTGTCTCAGGCCGCATGTAAGTGCGGACGGACCAGGCCAGCAGTACGCCAAGAAGAGAGGCTGCCCAGAGGAAGGCGGCACGATGGCGGGCGTGAAAGTGATGCCGCTCCCGAAGCAGCGCGGGCTGGGATAGGCGGAGTCCATCGAGAACACGGTCTGCGACATAAAGCAACCAGGTGCCAAGGGGGAGAAGGAGAGCCTGAGGAAGCGACCAGTGAAGATGCATGGCACGGACGAAGAACCAGGACCAAAGTGCAGCGACCGTTGGCGCGTCCAGACTGAGCAGATGCCACCATTGGGCCAAGTTGTAGATACGGCGTGCCAAGATTCAGTTTACGTCTGCTGAGGATGAGATGCATTTTGGGCCACATTCCTCGGAATGCAGTTGCGGGACGAAAATGCGCAACTCGAGGTCTCAAATACGAGAGACCCCCACGGCATGCCGGGACAGGCTGGGCGTCCTTGCGCGCTTTCGCTGAAAAAAGTGTGCGCCATAAGCGCCTTATGCGCCATAAGCCTCCATTGAGGTGTATATGTGAAGGCTAACTTGTCAGTTTAGCTTCATACATTGTAGGCTAGAGACATGGATGACGCGCACGCAATGGCGTTGGCGGGCGACCTCCGGGTGGTGATCGGCCAACTGAGGCGACGGCTACGAGAACAGTCCGGCTTTGGGGACCTGTCCTGGTCGCAGACCTCGGTACTCAGCCGATTGGATCGTGAAGGTCCAGGTACGGTGACAAGCCTTGCCCGGGCTGAGGGGATGCGCCCGCAGTCGATGGGAGCTACCGTCTCCGCCCTCGAGGCAGCCGGGCTGGTCAGCGGCTCACCGGATCCACAAGACGGACGGCAAACCATCCTGTCGCTCACCGCTTCATGCCGGGAATGGATCAAGGCGAGTCGAGCAGCGAAGGAAGATTGGCTGTTCCGAGCGATCCAAAGCAAACTTTCGCCGGAGGAGCAAGGTGAGATTGCAAGGGCGGTCGAGCTGCTCAAACGTCTTGCCGAAGGAGAACATCATGCCAGTCACCACTCTTGATCCGAAGTCGGCCCTGATCGTCATCGATCTGCAAAAAGGTGTCGTCGGTTTGCCCACAGTTCACCCAGCGAACGCCGTCGTGAAACGCGCGCGGGAGCTGGCTGATGCGTTTCGCCGGCACGCATTGCCGGTGGTGTTGGTCAACGTTGACGGAGGAGCACCTGGGCGAGCAGAACAGACGCGCAGCACTCGTGACTTCCCTGCCGGATGGACCGACCTGGTCCCGGAGTTGAACCATCAACCGACAGACCACACGGTGACCAAACGTACCTGGGGAGCCTTCACCAACACTGGGCTGGAGAAGCACTTGAGAGGCCTGGGTATCACCCAGGTGGTGATCGCCGGGGTCTCCACCAGCATCGGGGTTGAATCGACGGCCCGCCACGCGCACGAAAACGGTTTCCACGTGACGCTTGCTGTTGACGCGATGACGGATATGAACGCAGACGCACATCAGAACAGCATCACCCGCATCTTTCCGCGCCTGGGCGAGACCGGCTCCACGCAGGAGATTGTCGAGCTCCTGAACAAACGATGAAAGGCACCTTCCGTTCGCTCCGCGGTTTCAACTACCGGACGTGGGCCGGCGGGGCGTTTGTGTCCAACGTGGGCACATGGATGCAGCGCACAGCCCAGGACTGGATTGTCCTCACCCAATTGACTCACCACAATGCCACTGCCGTCGGGATGGTGATGTCGCTCCAGTTCGGACCGCAGGTTCTTTTATTGCCGCTTACCGGTTTTGCCGCCGATCATCTCGACCGGCGAAAGCTCCTGTTCGTCACACAGGGATCCATGGGGGCGTTGGCGCTGGGATTGGGAGTGCTTACTGTCGCCGGGCTGGTCCAGTTGTGGCAGGTATACGTGTTCGCATTTCTGCTGGGCTGCGTCTCCGCATTCGATGCACCGGCGAGGCAGACGTTCGTTTCCGAGCTGGTGGTCGAAGCGGATCTCTCCAACGCAGTCGGGCTCAATTCCACCTCGTTTAACGCTGCGCGCATGATTGGGCCGGCGATAGCGGGTGTTCTGATTGCCGCCGTGGGTTCAGGTTGGGTCTTCCTGATCAACGCGGCCTCGTTTGCCGCGGTACTTTGCTCGCTTAGCCTGCTTCGGGTCAAGGAACTTCATCGTACGAACAGAGCCCATCGAACCCGGGGCAGCCTGGTGGAAGGGTTTCAATATGTCTGGAGACGTCCCGACCTGAAAGCCATGCTGCTTATGCTCTTTTTGATCGGCACGTTTGGCCTCAACTTCCCTATCTTCATCTCCACTATGTCAGTGACTGTGTTTCATGCTGGAGCCAGCGAGTACGGGCTTCTGTCGTCGGTCATGGCCATCGGATCGGTAGCGGGTGCGCTGCTTGCGGCCCGGCGCGAAAAGCCGCATATCGCGACCCTGTTGGCGGGCGCCGCAGTGTTTGGTTTCGGCTGCGGGCTGTCGGCGATCATGCCCAACTACTGGCTTTTCGGTCTGGCCCTGGTCCTCATTGGGGTGTCGGCGCAGACGTTCACCACTACGGTGAACAGCATGGTGCAATTGTCCACAGAACCTGCGATGCGGGGGCGAGTGGTGGCCATCCTGCTAGCGATCGCACTGGGGGGCACACCCATCGGAGCTCCGATCGTCGGCTGGGTTGCGGATGCCTGGGGACCGCGGTGGGCGCTGGGGATTGGCGCCGGTTCGGGTATTGGCGCAGCGATTGTGGGGGTGGGTTACCTGATGAAGTATCGGCACTTGCGAGTGGGTGTACAGGGTGGACGGCTTCGTTTCACCCTGGTTGAGCAACAGGCCAATTGAATGAGGCAAAAAGCATGGGAAAAAGCGCAGGGGACTGAAGAGCGTGTGTGAAAACTCCATTTCCAGGCCCGCAGGGATGGCTGGAATTGCTTTTTACGATGTAACGTGTTGAGTCCTTTGACGCGAGCGACCTTGCCGATCAAGATTCAGGTTGCTTGTTGATCGGCTGCCGTCTAAATGGCACGAGTTCTCGCTGATGAGCAACTTTAAGCCAATCGCCCACCCGGGCTGGGCATTGTGCCGTCCCTGCGGGACTCGGACATAAACCTCAGCCTACCCGGCACTCCCGTGCCGGGCTCCAGGTTGTACCGTCCCTGTGGGACTGCAGGGGCTTAGCATGGAAAAAGCGCCAGGGGCTGAAGAGCCTGTGTGAGAACCCCATTTCCAAGGTCAGGCCCGGAGGGACGGCTGGAATTGGCGGCCACTTAACCCTGGACAACCCTCAGCCGTCCCTGCGGGACTCAATCATGTTTCATGATGCACCCAGGACTAGCGTCCTGGGCTATTTTCAGCCGTCCCTACGGAACTCAATTCGTAATCCTGGTTCTCACACACACTCTGAAGCCCAGATTTTCACTTGGCCTCAACGGCCGACCAAAGTCGTACCCTGATACAAAGCATTCTAGCGATGGTTCTCAGAAAAGCCGCCGCATTTCCGCAAAATTGGGCACCCGTCCGATTCCCTCGACCTTTGTTACGGCGGAGACTGGGGT
>CAWJZH010000026.1:0-24834 GCA_963847155.1 uncultured Acidobacteriaceae bacterium
CGGGCTGATGAACCGTTTGCGTCGAGTCCGTACGCGCAAATGAGGCGTGTCGGGCGAGAGTCGAGCTTTCAGTCAAAGCAGGTCCAGTGGTATTCATCGATTCTCCACGGGTGTTGAATTTGGGGGAGATAACGGCGCGATTCTTCGCTGGTTCGGTCTAACCATTGTTCCGTTGCTCGAGAGTGCCTCAGTGTTGGCGGAACTCAAAGGCGCGAAGGGATCAGTTCCCGAGGAACACGTTCGGCAGAAGGTGACGAAGAAAGTGCAAGAACGGAGGCGACCGGCAGGACAATTACCTTTCGTAGTTATAGTTCGTTGGCCCATTGGGCCATTGCCCATCATGGATGTTCAGCTCTTTCGGGCTGCTTCGCGTCCCACGCTATAAACCTCTCTCAGGTAACAGGATGGAAAGGCAAGTGCCGGAATGATTTGCTTGTGTACTGCTCTTCAGTTGAATTCGTCCCCTGTGCTCCTGAACGATGGTTGAACTCAGCCAAAGTCCAACGCCCGTGCCCTTCAAGTCTTTGGTGGTAAAGAACGCGTCGAATACCTTAGGCAGGTTTTGTGAATGAATGCCAACGCCACTATCCGAGATGGTGACACGAGCTCCAGGCTCACTTGGTTCGCGGTAGAGGGTGCACTTGGAAATTCTGATACGGATTGCGGCGCCTCGACCGGAAGCCTCGATCGCATTCCGGATCACGTTTGAGAACACCTGACGTAATTGAGCGGGAAAGGCATGGATGATGACCTGCGCTTTCCATTCTTTGACAACACTAAGTCTTCTGTCGACCAGCTCACGATTGTTCAGAGCCAGAACATCTTCCATGAGGTCGCATAGATCGACGGCGACCTGCACGGAAGACTCACGATGGAAAGACAGGATCTGCCGCGAAATCCGCGAAACGCGCTCGAGTTCCCTCTCAGCGGACAACAAGTAGGCACTTCCCTCCGCAGACTCGGCAAGGGGACCGCGCAGAAGGTACAGAAGATTCGTGATCGCTTCGAGAGGATTGTTAATCTCGTGTGCAATGGTATTCGCCAGCCGGCCGGTGGCGGCCAGACGTTCGTTAACAAGTGCGGCATGCTCCGCTAGCTTCTGCCGGGTAATATCCGCCAGAATGAAGATGCTGCCCGTTTTTACCTCATCCAGATAAACCGGCTCCAGGCTTAACCGGAAAAATTGAGACGAGACGAGGACATCCTGCGGGCTGAGGGTGGTCTCATCCGCCAGGTCAAAGTTGAGAATCTCCCGAAGCAGCTGACTCAGTGCGACATTCTCGATCTCGACATAGGTGAGGCCGAGAAGTTGGGTCATGGCATGGTTGCAGCGCTGAATAGTCCGATCAGGGGCAATCAAGGCCACACCTTCGCCCAGGGCATCGAAGGTTGCTTGCCATTGTTTTGAAGCAAGCTTGGCCAACGATTCTGCTTCGTGCAGTTTGACCAGGGACTTGACCGTGGCTAGAAGGACGTTCGGCTCGACGGGCTGGGTCAGGTAGGCGTCCGCTCCGCTTTCCAGCGCATATACCCGGCTCTCGTTATCCACGAACGCAGCGGAAAGTTGAAGAACGGGAATGTGGTTGGTACGGGGATTAGATTTGAGTCTCCGGCACACCTCGTATCCCAGAATGTCTGGTAGCTTGACGTCGAGCAAGATCGCAGCCGGCATCTGTTTTGCCAGCTCCAGCGCTTCTCGTCCGCTCTCTGCCTCGATCACTTGGAATCCTGAGCGCATCAAGGCATGAACCATTGCATATCGGTTGGCCGGACGGTCATCCACCACAAGAATCGTGCGTTTGTCCGAGCTCACGCTCAAATCCCCGCTGTCTGGAGCACTTCCAGCAGACCGCTCGAGACCCCTTCCTTTTGGGACGCTCGCTTGGGATAGAGGAGTGCTTCTGAATCGGACAGAGATTTCTTCTCCTCACTGGAAAACTCCCGTGAGGAATGGACAATGACTGGCAGTGAGCGCCACGAGATACTATTCCGGATCTGCCGCAACACTTCAAATCCGTTCATATCCGGCATGGCGATATCGAGCACAACTGCATCCGGAACTTGCCGCTCGATCAACGCCATGGCCTCTCGGCCGCCATGCGCTTCGAGGACGCGGTAGCCCAGCTTCACCAGCTCGCCGCCCAAAAGGTAGCGTGTGACCTCGTCGTCATCTACGAGCAGGATGGTCTTGGAAGGTTCACCCTTGATCAGCTCGCGAACGATATTCAACAAAGTAAACGGAGCGACCGGCTTAGCCAAAAACCTGGTGGCGCCCGCCTGCAACGCTGATGGTTCGTCATCGACTACGCTCACGACCAAGACAGGTCCGGCGTAGCCTTGCGATCGAAGCTCCTCGACGTAGTAGAGGCAGTCCTTCTCGTCGATAAGGCGATCGAGCACCACCAGCTCCGGCTTCATGATCCTCATCGCGTCCCGGGCCGCTGGAATATTGGACACAAAAACAGTACGGTAGGTACTGCTTTTCATGGCCGCTTGGTGAACAAAACTAGTCTCCTGGTTGTCCTCGATAAATAGGATCGCTGCACCGGCCGTTTCCGCATACGAAGGCGGTATCAGCGGTTCCTGCGTTCCGCGGTCAGCGCGCAACGGTACCCGGGCGGTGAAAGTCGATCCCACTCCTGGTGTACTCTCGACGGAAAGCGTTCCACCCAGGAGTTCCGTCAACCTTCTCGACAACGGCAATCCGAGTCCGGTTCCTTTCACCTGGCTTTGCATTTCGCCTTCGATCTGAACAAACTCCTCAAAAATTCGCTCCTGATCTTCGGGCGCAATGCCGATGCCGGTATCGGTGACCCGAAACGCAATCCAGCCGCCATCCTCAAGTGCGGCGGTTACCCGGATTTGTCCTTTCCTTGTGAACTTGAGCGCGTTGGAGATTAGGTTACGCAGTACCTGCGAGATCTTTCCCTCATCCATATAGAGCGTGGGAATACCGGGAGCAGCGTCAAAGGACAGATCGAGGCTGTTGCCCGCCAGTAACGGCTTCAGCATACCTCGCAGTGCGCCAAAAAACTCCTGCACTTCAAAATACCTCGGCTTCGCTTCGATCTTGCCTGCTTCCACTTTGGCCAGGTCGAGCAAATCGTTCACCAGTTCGGAAAGCTCGCTCGCCGAGCGCTGGATGAAGGTAACCTGCTTTTCTTGTTCGGGCGAAAGATCGCCATCGAATCTGCCTAGCAACAGGCGGCTAAGCGAGGTAATTGAGTTGAGCGGCGTGCGGAATTCGTGAGACAGGTTGGAAAGAAAGCTGGTCTTGAGATCTGAAACGCGACGCAGATCGTCCGCGTGTTGCTCCAACTCCGCATAGAGAGCGACAACCCCACGATTGGTATCCTCCAGTTCACGGTTCAGGTCGGCGAGTTGCTCTTGCTTTTCTTTGAGCTCCGCTAGCGTTTTCAGCAGTTCCTGGTTCTGTCGCTCGATCTCATCAAACGGATCGGCCGAACTGCTGCCGGCCAACTGCACCGCGAGCGCTCTGGCCGAGGATGCCGTCACTCTGCGAGCAAAACCCGGCAAGGGCTTGCCAAATTCCACTTGCGTACCCAACCCCGTCGAGGCGATCTGGAAATGCTCCATGAGGCGCTTGGTGCCGATGATCCCCATGCCCAGGCCGGTCTTAGAGTGATACCGGCCGGCAAGGATTTCGTCCAGGTTTGGAATGCCCGGTCCTGTGTCGCCGACGCGAATCACAAATATCTGAGGCTGAGTGTCTCGCACCAAAAACTCTACAAACCCGCCCTGGGCATAGCGGAAGGCGTTGCGCGCTAATTCCGACGCGGCGGTTGCCAGCCGAATCTGTTCCTGGTGTTCAAACCCCAGCAGGGCGGCAATATCGCGGGCCCTCTGGCGGGCCTGGACTACATGGCGCTCATGGCGAAGCCGGATGGTTAAAGGCGATAAAGCGAAGGTTTCCGTCATTGCTGCACGCGTGAGACCAGGATTGTCACGTCGTCTCGCCTGCGGCAGAAGTCCCGATAGAGAACGCCGGCCAGCAGGGCGGGATGACGCGCCGGCAGCCCCGGATATTGATCCATGCTCCAACGTGTCCCCAGTCCGTCGGAGTGCATGATGAGGGCAGAAGTCTTCTCCCATGGATAGGAGAAATGTTGAATACGGCCCACGGAATGGCCAAGCGTCCCGTTCATCGAGACCATGCTACGCGTTTTGCCTTGATCGTAAGTGTACCCCGCGACATTGCCAACGCCGGCGTAGTTGATGACCCCCTTATCATGCAGGATCTCGGCGATGGACACAGCCGCCCCGCGGGTCTTGGCCAAGGCCAAGTGGGCATCGGTGAGGATGCGCACCGGCGGCAGGTGGGGGGCCTCCTCAAACACCCGCACTGCTTCCCGGGCGGCTTCCGCGGCTGACGGTCCATGGCCAAGACCGTCGGCCACGATGTAGATGCTGCGATCTGTAGTGAAATGGGCGCTCCACGCATCGCCACATTCCGTTTCGCCGGTCATGGCGACGGAAATCGCTCCCGCCGCATAATCGGTGGAAGATTGTTCCGCGGTGGGCGATTCCCGGAAAATCCGGGCCAGCAACGCGGTTCCGCGGCCGGGGGCGGAGTAAATCTGTAAACCAGCAGCCAGCCGTGACATCGCTCCCAGACCCTGACCTGCTGTGCCGGCGGTCGAATATCCGTCTTCCAGCGACCGCCCAACCTCCGCAATGCCTTTTCCGCTATCCAGCGCGAGAACGTCGATGCCGCAATCGTTTCTAAATTGCCAGGGCACGAGTAGAAGTTCGCCCCGTCCCGCATGGGCCGCGATATTTGACCCGGCCTCGGTCACGATGATGGCGAGCTGCCCCTGGCGGAGCTCGCTAAACCCGATCTGGTTGGCCAGCGACAAAGCCCGGCGCCGGGCATGGCCGGTCTGGCTGGAATCGGTCACGCTGACTGGAACAGTGACACTCGGCGGCAACATCACTTCCATCGGATGACCATGACAGTCGTGCCTTTGCCTGGAGCCGACGTTATTTCAAATTCGTTCATCAGGCGCTTGCTGCCGCCCAACCCCAGTCCCATGCCCTGTTTTGACGTGTATCCGTCGGTGAGCGCCAACTTCACGTCCTCGATCCCTGGGCCCCGGTCACTAAACGTAAGCCGGATTCCTCGTCGCACGCCGTTGCTCACCTCGGCGATTTCCAGTTCGCCTCCGCCCCCATGTTCCAGTGTGTTGCGCCCCAGCTCGCTGGCGGCGGTAACGACTTTGGTCTGATCCACCAGGCTCAACTTGAGATCAATGGCCCACACGCGAACCCGCTGGCGGACAAAAACCACATCGGAGGAGTTTTTGATGGGGACTATTTCAGTCCGTTGCACTGTCCCCGTCATAGTCCTCATCCTCATGGTAGGCCGCAGCGGTCTGTTGCAGATATTGCATCCCGGATTCTACGTTCAGCGCGGTCCGGATACCGGGCAGCGACATGCCTAGCTCCACCAGGGTAATGGCGACTGCCGGCTGCATGCCTACAACAACGGTCTGTGCATCTAGAACTTTGGCCATCGACGCGATGTTGGCCAGTGTTCGACCGATGAAAGAGTCCACAATTTCAAGCGACGAGATGTCGATCAAGACGCCCCGTGCACCCACCTCCGCGATTCTGGTAGTCAGGTCGTCCTGCAGGGTCAGCGCCAGCTTGTCGTGCATATCGACTTGTATGGTGACCAGCAGAAGGTTGCCCATCCGCAAGATAGGTATGCGTTCCACTGTCTATGGCTCCCGCGGGGTTGAAGGTGCAGGACCGCTTGGCTTGGCAATACGGGTGACCGCTCTGCCGCTTCGCTCCAGCGCCAGGCGGAACGCATCGGCTAGCCGGGCCTTGGTAATCACATCTTCGAGATTGATCCCGAGATGAACGATAGTTTGCGCGATCTGTGGCCGGATGCCGCTCAGGATGCATTCAGCCCCCATCAGCCGGGCTGCGGTGATGGTCTTCAGTAGGTGTTGCGCCACCAGCGTATCTACAGTCGGCACGCCGGTAATATCGATAATTGCGAATCGCGAGTTGGTGTTCACAATCGCCTGCAAGAGCGACTCCATGACCACCTGGGTGCGTGCACTATCGAGCGTGCCGATCAGCGGCAGGGCAACAATCCCATCCCAGAGCGTGACTACCGGGGTCGAAAGCTCGAGCATCTCCTCCTGTTGCCGGTGGATCACTTGATCCCGTCCGTGAATGAAGGAGTCCGTGGTATGAAGCGCGAGCTTGTCGAAAAATCCGCCGGCCGTCGCAATGCCCGCAAATAGCTGCTCGGCGTCCCCGGCCCATTGCTTCCGAATCAGCCCAAAGACTGGAGCCTTCAAAGACATGACGAAGATAGCGGTCTCCGACGGTGTGAAGCCTTGCACTGCGCGCGAAGCGGACAGATTTGCCAGCAAATCCTTAAGCGGCTGCCAAGCGGCACTGTTCACGTTATCCAGCGGGGTATCCGCAGGAACATCGCCAATCGCGGCCAGCATTTCCGCCGCCTGCGACTTCAACTCACGGTCATCAATCAGATCGCTTCTGCGAATTCCGCTCTTAAGCCCTCGCAACCACTCTTCCAGAAGCGCACCCTGATTCTTCTGGATGGCTTCCAATATCTCCGCCATGTCACGCTCCGAAGTCCGTGTCAGTCTGGGAACAACAACCGTCTGATTCTACAGGGATTTCTGCTCCGGATGGACTGACGTACCGGACTATCGCTGAGCACGGTGTCGCAACGAGCAGGACGCCGAGCGACCTGGTGGATCACACCAGCCGTGACGAGAGTCCCTTCACCCCCCTAGTTCGGGGACCCTCGTCATCTGGCAGCCTGGAATCACCCGCTTCCAGTCTCAGGGAATTAAGACACGTGAGCCTCGAGCGAGGTTGTCTTTGGTCGAAGACCCAAAGGTAACTATCAGGCTCCAAGTGGCGGGCTGAAGGTCTCTTCAAACGGCGTCAGTTTAAAAAGCATCCCAGTGCAGGTGGCGTGCCCTGAATACGTGCGACTTCTCCAGCATTATCTAGCAGCGCTTCGACGCTCGCAGCAAGCTGAGTTGGCGGCAAATAAGCGCGAGTTCGCTGACCAGTCGGCTCGTCCTGCTTCAGAGATCAAGCGTAAGGCGCAGGACGAAAGAGATGCCGCCAAGATGAGGCTTAATCTACACAAGCGGAGTTGTCCCGTGTGCCTAAATCTCACAAACCCGAAGGAGTAGGGCGACGTTGGTTTGACTTTGGCTGTCCTGAGAACCTTCGTGGGGCACCTTCTCTCAGGCTGCTTCGCGGGATATGCATCAAACCACTGTATGCAGTGCCCGGTATATGAAAAGTTGTGGGCAGCTTACATCGAAGCTGCTTGCGAATGGCGTGATACCGTCCAGACACCGTCTCTGGACACTATGGCAACCCGGCTCCGCCAGCGTTCGACCGTGCTCAAAGACTCAGCCAGGGATCGCGCAGAGGCCCATAAGCGCCAATGCCTGCTTTGCGCAAATATTCAAGCCAAGGGCGAAAAGTCGGCGTGACTCTTCAGCGGAGTGCGGCATCAAACTGCTGGGTCTCATGGAATGCTACCTTCAATGTCCAACAACCCCTGATAAGCCCATGAGGATTTGATCGATATGAAGTCCCTATCCAACCCCACAAAACTTAAGCCACTCGATAAGGAAGGCCTTGTGCAGGTCGTCATCGAAACTCCCGCGGGAAGCCGGAACAAATTCGCTTACGACCCAGATCAAGGGATCTTTGCTCTGAAGAAGGTTCTGCCTGCGGGCATGGTATTCCCGTATGACTTCGGATTCCTGCCACAGACAATCGCCCCGGATGGAGATCCGATCGACGTGCTTCTCCTGATGGACGAGCCGGCCTTTCCAGGATGCGCTGTGAAGGCTCGGCTCATTGGCGTAATCGAAGGCGAGCAGCTTGACGGAAAAGAAAGAACACGTAACGACAGGCTCGTAGCGGTAGCGGAAGCAAACCATATGTACGCGAATATTCGCCGGCTGAAGGATCTACCGACCAAGTGGCTGAACGAAGTGCAAGACTTCTTCGTGAACTACCACGGGCTTGAGGGCAAGAAGTATGAGCTGCTGGGTTGTAAAGGCGAACAGGTCGCCTTCGACCTGATTAAGAAAGCCCGTAAGTCGGCCTGACCACCAACGCACAGCTTCGGGTTTCAAGTTGTATCGAAGCGGCTGAAGAGGCCCATCGGCTGTCGCCATTAACCCAGCTCCCGCAAAACTCGTTGCGACAGCCTCTCGAAAATAGCTGCTTCGCGCTCTCTCAGATCGACTTGACCCCGATCGATTAGATACCTGAGATTGGCCAGCGCTTCTACTATTGGCGCTAGCTCGTCAGCAAGTTCCTTCGCTGTGCTGGGCTCGGCCATCGGTAATCGGTTCGATGAGTAAATCTGGTTGGCGGTGGCTCTTGCAGTGTTGCTGAAGGGGAATGCCATCCGTCTTGGATTTGAGGCCACACTCATTCGCCGACACAGGTTGACGCGATTTGACGCTAGGACGCTTGCTTCTGATGTCGTTAGACTACACACCACCATGGAGCTATAAAGAGAATGTCGCCCAGAATCCTCTGTCTAGAACACGACCTGGCCGTTCTTGAAACCCGGTGCGCCGTCTTGAAAGCTTCCGGCTACGACGCTACGTCGGCGCCCCCCCATTTGGCCGAAATCGTGCTCCGGGGCCAAAAATTTGACCTGGTGGTGGTCTCGTCTCTGAACGACCGTGATTTGCAAAGAGTCATTACCTTATCTGATGGCGCGGACCTACTCGTGCTCGAGGGTTCACGATGCCGTCTGAATTGCTCGCTTTGGTAGCACAACGATTGAATCGCCAGTGGAGAGCCGAGACCGGGACGCATGAAACCACCAGATCCCACGGATGATGAGCGGATCAAAGCGACGGTGCGCCACCTCGTAAACATTTTGCAGCGCTTCGCGGACCCCATGAAACGACCAGCTAAGGTGATTTCTTGGCCCAGCAAAAAGAGGCCCCAGCCAAAGCCAGGGCCGTCCTAGAAGCTAATTGCAGCGGATCATACGCCGGCAGTGCAAGCTGAGATAGCTATCTTTCGGTGCCTCTCCTAACCCTCGCCCATCTTGCTCTGCGCTCATCGTCCTCAGTTTGCCTGGCCATCCATCGCTGCCTGGCTTTACATCAAAGGCGCCACTCAGCGCTAGCTGGTCAGCTTTCTAGCCTGTATAGTGTGGAGACCCCTCCCGGAAATAAGAGATTGCCTCCATGCGACCTGCACGTCTGCTCTGCATTGGGAATGAAACCGACCATTTACGAACTCGTTGCGCCGTTTTGGGAAGAGCCGGGTACAATGCGACCTCAGCGGCAATGGGAGAGGCGAGGATTCTTCTGGGTGTGGAGGCTTTTGACCTCGTTATAGTGTCCGCCTGGTTGAGCGAACGCGATCGTGAAGCCATTCTTGCGGCATCTGGTAAGACGCCAGCCCTGGTGCTCACGGAACTGACGCTCCCTGACAAGTTGCTAGCTCTTGTGGAATGCGTGTTGGAACGCTGATGAGCGCCTCTCAGAGTTCCTCCCGGCAAAAGACGCAGTACGCTTTGTGGATATCTAGCCGGCTGCTTAGTTCTCCGCTTTCAGCGATCCAATGGTCAAATTCGCGGCTACCAGGCGCGTACTTTTCCAGCACCTCGTCAGCGTATTGCTTATCTTGTTCAAGCTCTCGGCGCTTCTGGCAAAGCATTTTAGCTCCCGGCACCCTCTGAAACCGTGCCACTAGCTCAGGTGGTGAGCCACCCGGTTACTCGACCTTGTTCAGACTTACCTCTATGATCGCCAGGCCTGTGAATCCAGCCAACTCCGCATCAAACTTGATTTTTCTCGCCTCTTCGATTGTTTCGGCATAGCCCATAAAGAGCGGGTCACTTTTTGCATCCTCAGCGTAGATCACGTACCTGTGCGCTTCAATCATTGTCCGACCTTCATGTTCCTGGGGAATGCTTGGGGAGCGCGACAAGTCGTACAGTGTCGTTGATGCGTAGCCAAGCGAGCCTTGGCAGCGTTACGCTCAGCTAGCGCCCGCCTTTTGACCTCTTCGGTCAGGTAGGTTGGTGGCCCATAGAACTGCGGCAGCGAAACTTGCCCCCAGCGGCGAATCGCAGCCTCATAGAGCTGTTGCAAGCGGATTTTCTCAGGGCACATCATGCCCTAGCTCTGATGCAGGTACTTAGGTCAGATAATGCCTTTTGTGCCAGCCTAAGGGCACTTATTTGACGGCGTGGAACGACCTTGATTGACAGGTGTGAGCTGGCGGTACAACAAGAGGCATTGGCTTGGCCGGGGCCGTCCTCAAATCATTGCAGTGAGCTATATATACGCCCGGCCGTCAAGCATTGATACATAAAAAACGGGCCATGGCCGATGGCGACCATGGCTCGATGAGAGCCAAACCGCGCGGAACTGGGTCCACGTCTAGACATTTTGGATGGCGTGCCTGCTAGGAGGTTGCCCGCGGCGCTCAGCCTCTCCTCGCCTTACGATGCGCGGCCGCGATGCTGTCTCTAGCCTCGGCAGTCAGGGAAGATAAAGATCCTTCGAAGGTCGTCCGGGAAACGTAATCGCTTGCCTAGCGTCCATCGTTGGATCACAATCCTCGCACCATGAGAAGAATCGGTGTCGCCGTCATCGCAGCAGCTGTGCTTGGAATCGCTGGTTGCACTCACAAGAGGCCTCAAAGCGTAACTTTGTCGGCAACAGTACCCGCCCTTACGCCGCAGAGCTGCCAAGATGGAACAGATCGGCTGCCGTGGGTTTAAGAGCGGACAATCCCTTGCACGATCTGGATCAGGAATCCGCTGTTAGCAACAGAATGGGCTACGAACCCGGGCCAGGTATTTTTTCGAGATTGAGCTACAAACGCGAGAGCGCAGCATGTCGGCACCATGCGAATCATGTCCCAGGCGGTTGCCTGGAAGAACAGATGGAATGCCGCCCAGAAAAGACCGTGGAACAGCCATGCCACGGGCCCATTCGCTGCTTCCTGGCGTGGTAGCAGATATCCGCGCCACCACAGCTCCTCGCCAGCGATATTCCCAAATACCAAAACGAGGATGTAGTAGAACGCGATCCACCACTGACCGTGCAACGGGATGCCCATAAATGCAGTTGGGGCGAAATGCGCCAGAAAATCTCGCAACGACGACGGCAACGTGTGAAGCGGTATTCTGCCCAGGATAGGCTTGGCTTGCCAAATTCCCCAGGTCAAGGCCAGGAAAGCTGCCACTCCGAACGCCATTTTCACTCTTCGCTTCAAGCTGGCGGAGCGGTCAAGACTTAGGGCGAGGAGAACCAGGATGAATGCGGCGAGACTAGCGTAACGTCCTCCAAACATAAAGATTGTCAATGCGGCCGTCCAAAGCCACGTATTCAGGCTCATTCTCCGGAGACAGAAGCGATCACAAACATCCGGCCAGCGAAGCTTTCTGCCCTCCAAGTGATAGGCGAAAAAGGCACAGCCGACGAGCATAAACATTGGGGCTGCAAGTACCAGATTGTAGGTCGTGAACCAAGAGATGTGGTGCAGTCTAAGCAGTGGCAACAACAGGTATAAACAGGCGAAAAAGAGTAGGGATGTCGCTGCAAAAATCGTGGCAGCCTCATACAGCGGGGCAGGCTTCACAGGCGGGCTCACACGAATACTGACTAACCTCTCACACATTAGCATTCCAGGATTGTTAAGCTTCAGACAGTCTAGGCGGTTGGTCGCAAACTTGTCATCGAGATACAGCGGAGCTGGTATCGAGGTATCGAGCGGAAGAATGAGTAAGCAGCCGCCCCTTGATAGTCCTTCGGGTGCTCACAAGATTTGTGGTCGGGGAATTGTGGTCAGGAGCGCCGGGACGGGAAGTTGGGGACGGACAGGACGATCACCTATGAGCTACGAATATGCAAGGAATCGTCCTGTCGCCTGTTTTCCTGTCCGGAGAAAGCGCCTCGGTCATTTCTCGATTATTCGCTCTTCTGACACGGCTCGCCTGCATCGGCGGGCACGCTTTGTTCCGGCCACATTGCAAGCAACGACAGACCGTCGCTGCTTGGGTCAGAGACTGCGAACATGTAAAACTCGAAAGCGCCATCGGTTGATATCTCAATCTGTTCGATCCCGGCGTCTGGTCCGAAGTTGTGTTGCCTTAGGAAAAGCTCGATTTCAGCGGGACTGGGCCGGCAGCCGGAGGATGTCTCGCCTTCACTCACACGGCCGATACTGCTCGTCAGTTGCTTCAGTTGGAAAGGCAGTTTGTTCGAATCGATTGGTTTGTCCATGGCCCAACCCCCTTAAAACCTTGCTACTGAGATAAACACCTCCCACACTGACATGTTGCGTCCTTTTGTACCAAAGCACGATGCGTCCTTGGCTCTCGATGCGTGGCGCCGTCACTGGACCGTTACAACTTGGAGATTCGGGACAGGGGGGGCGAAATGCGGCGACAGGATACCTATTACCCGTCGAGGACAAACTGATGGTGAATATGCTTTCGATTTCATCTTTGGCCATAGCCCGAGCGAATTCAAGCGCGGCCTCCAGCGGGTCTGGGGCTCGTGGAGGAATTACAGGTGCTGGAACGACTGCTGGTGATCGAGGCGGTATCGGGGGTTGAGCAGCCATACGGTTTGTTTTTGAGTCCCCATCCGACACCTGCTCCAGACTGGCCGCTCACATCTCCGGAAATAGCGACCAAACGGGACGTAGCGCATGATAATCTCTCTCGGCGCAGGTGAACGTCCCGTCTGGTCACTAATTTCAGTAGACTGCTCCTTAGAAAGGATCTCGCTGATCTTATTGCTGGAGTAGTGGTGTAGGAGCATATAGAATTGTTACACCACCCAAGAATGTGACGAGCTACCAATTGGGGACGTCGCCAGCAGTTTGAGTTGCATTTCGGTTCTCCGAGCCGATTAAGATTACTATCGATAGCGACGGCATCGAGTGAAGGGTGTCAGACGGAACAATGAATTATTGGCTCACGACCCATTGGCCACGTCAGCAAGGTACACCGACCAGTGAACCTTACGCGGATGTCTGGGTGAAGGACGGCCAGTGGGACGTCATTAAGCAGTTGGATCCTGAGGATCTGGTCTTCATATATGAGTCGAGATCGGGCCCATTACCATTAGGTCATAATCCGGACGGAAGTACGTACAAGCTACGGAAAGCTCAAGGAAAGGAAGGCATCGTAGCACTTGTTAGCGTAAAAGAATCCGCACAACAACCGCCAGACAGTGTTCCGGCGCAGTACGACAACGGTCAGCAAATGTGGTGGCGCTTTCGGGCACCAACCGAATCAATTAATTCCGGAGGGTTCATTCCGCGGACAAATTTTCTCCCGGTTATTGGCCAGAAGCCGACATATAACCTTCGCGGCTTCGGAGAAAACCATTCGGGCGTGAAGCAATTGACCGCCCGCCAGTTCACAACCTTACGCAAGATGTACGAAGAATCCGCTGATAGCGAGGACCGAAAGCGCATTGGGAACAACAACCGCGGGGGACAATTCGGCGGACAAGGTGGGGAAGGTGGGGCGCACCGAGCCCTGAAGGAGCGAATCGCCGCCAATCCATCTGAAGTATTGGGGGAGGACGGCTTGAGTCTATTCAAGATTGAATTCCCTTTTGGATGTACGGGGGATCGCATTGATGTAGTCCTACGCGACAAGGATAGAAAGTTCGTCGCCGTCGAAGTTGAGGTGGAATGTGATCCCAACCATTTGGCAGGGGCTCTGCAGTGTATGAAATATCGCGCAATGCTGGCCTATTATTTTGAGCGGCCACTTGCCGAGGTGCGCTGTATTTTGGTAGCACACAAGATCGCACCTAGGGTCAAAGCACGTTGTGGCGCCTTCGAAATAGAAACATTGATGGTGGCAACACCGACTTAGAGCGAGCACTGTTGGCGGCCCTGTCCCGCTGCGGGTGCCTTTTCGGGGACAGACGGAGTAACCGCCAACGTCAATTACGGTGGTTACTCCGTCTGTCCCCGATTTGCGTCCCCGATTTGCGTCATGCTCAAGGTCGTCGATCCCCAGCATCGCCCCCTCGGGATATACGCCTTGAACGAGTCACACCCTGATCGGCCCAATCATCAACAGTTCGCGTGGCTTCGGCGGCATCCTTCAGCGGGTGCATCTGGATGAAAGGGGATCCGGCACCTTCCAGGTAGGGGCCGGTCACGTCCATGTGCGGCCCGGGCAGGGTGCCATCGTCGATCGTCTGCTTGAGGTTGAGATCGGTATTAGTCTCGACGCTGCCGGTCGTGCGTAGTGTCCTCACGCCCGCGGCCAGATACATGCTCGTCTCCCCCTTCGGCCCGATGCTGACCGCGATCTCCTGATTGCGATCTAGTGATCAGGGCTAGCCCCAATTCCTGACGGCTCATGCCAAAACTTCGGCGCCGGTGGGCTCAACGATACTATCCGGATCGATACGATCGTCACCAGCGAGTCAACGTTCCGCCTGGTCGCGTCTTTATCCTCATATCGCTTATGGACCCCATCGCAGATGCTGCAGTCGTTGCCTCCTGCGTCCGTCGCCTCCAAACAGATCACGAGTTGATATGCTTGGCTGGCCGCTCCTCAGATGCACAGGATCGAAGAGGGAACTATGCGCAACCGAAGTGTCGTTTTCATGGCCGCCTGCGTTTTGACCGCGACCGCAATTCATCTCGCAGCAGCCGCGGAGGCCCACAATACTTGCGAGGCTCTGAAAAACATGGAGCTCGATCATGCCGCCCTAGTATCGGCCAAGTGGGTGGAGGCTGGACCCATGGAAGTTAAACTTGGGTATCCACCCCGTGCCGTACATATCTCAGTTTCAGGTCGTTGCGAGGTCACGGGAGTTGCGCGGCCAACTTCGGACTCAGAGATCACCTTTCTCCTGTGGTTGCCCGGACCCGCGGATTGGAACGGCAAATATCTGCAGCGAGGGAACGGCGGATGGGCGGGGTACATAGACCCATCCAATTTGATTGCGCCATTCGTGCATGGTTACGCGGTTTCGGAAACCGACGACGGCCATCGGACAACGAGCGACATGCCGGACGCGAGCTGGGCGGTGGGACACCCTGAGAAGCTGATCGACTTCGGCTATCGCTCGCTGCACGAAACCGCAACCCTCTCCAAAACAATCGCGCAATCTTACTATGGCCGGAATGCGTCGCATGCCTACTTTTTTGGCTGCTCAGACGGCGGCAGGGAAGCGCTGATGGAGGCTGAGCGCTACCCGGAGGACTTCGATGGCATTATTGCCGGCGCCCCCGCCAACCATTGGACGCACCATCTCACAGGGTTTGTTTGGAACGAATTGGCGTTAGACGGCAAACCCGAAAGCAACATCAAGCCGGAGCAGCTCCCGGCCATTGAGAAAGCAGCACTGGCTGCCTGTGATGCTAAGGATGGAGTCAAAGACGGGCTGATCGAGGACCCGCGTCAATGTCATTTCGATCCTGGGATTCTTTTGTGTAAGAAGCAGGCTTCCGCGGACTGTCTCACGGCGCCGCAGATCGATGCTTTGAAGAAGATTTATGCCGGGCCGAAGGATCCGAAGACCGGCGAGCAGATCTATCCTGGCTACGAGCCCGGAACGGAAGCCGAGCCATTGGCATGGGTTCCATGGATCATCGTTCCTTCCCAATCGCGGACTGGCTCCATTCAGTCGGGGTTCGGGAATACCTTCTATTCGCAGGCTGTGTTTGAAGACCCACATTGGGATTGGCACACGATGGATTTCTCGCGCGATGTGCATGCCGCGGACAATAAGACAGAATGGATTCTCAATTCGTACAACCCTGATCTGCGTTCCTTCCGGGACCATGGAGGCAAGCTTATCCAGTACCACGGATGGGGAGACGCCGCCATCGCGCCCCAGGACTCCATCGACTTTTACCAGACGGTGACGCAGTTCTTCGCTCGCTACCCCGATCCGCGATCTGCGAATTCTGCGGATGTTCCCTCGTTCTACCGCCTGTTTATGGTTCCAGGGATGGGTCACTGCAGCGGAGGTCCTGGCCCGGCCAGTTTTGGCAACGACGATACCGAACTTGAAGCGGGAAGCCCGTTTGATGCGGACCACGATTTGCTTCCTGCGCTCGATCGCTGGGTCACGGATGGTATCGCGCCGCAGAAGATTATCGGAACGGGCAGAAGCACAGGCGGTGGAGGAGGTCGAATGACGCGGCCTTTGTGCCCTTATCCTCAAGTGGCCCGTTACAAGGGACAAGGCGATACAAATGAGGCGGAAAACTTTGAATGTGTGGCACGGTCGGCTGGGAAGTAAGCTCCGGTTCGGGAGGTAACCTTCAGCTTTGTACTCCTGTGCAAAAAAAACTCATCCAGCCACTTACATCAAACTCGGAAAGGCTGTATCTCTTAAATCAGACGATATCGGCAGGCGACGGCTCCTCACGCAAGGGCGCCCTGTCCGGCAGTTGCCAGTAGTTTCGGCCTTCCGCGTGAGCGAAGGATAGTTTCACCACTATCCGGTGCTTCACCCAATCCCTGTCACAAAATAACCAAACACCAGCCATCAGTGCCCGGCTGCGGCTCTCTATCCTGTGCCACAAAGAGCGCAGCCAATAAATCCATCCCAATCTCCAGCAAACCAGCAAACCCAGGAACGAGACGACCTATGCCCAAAAACAAAGCCTGCCCCGGCGTGCCGTGGGTCACTGATCCCATCACCGACCAGGAAATCGCATTTGCTCGCCTGATCATGTCCGGAACCATGAATGACCGCCGCGCCGCAGAAGCCGTCGGCCTCAACCCCGAGACCGCCGCCTATACGAAAGCCAAACCCCGCGTCCGCACCTACATGCTCGAGCACCGCGCCGCCGTTAATGAAAAGCTGGTGGACCAGGAAGCGGACCTGTCCCGGCGCGCCGTGGAGGGGCTGCGCAAGCTGAACCTCGGTCGCGACCAGATCCTGACCCGGCTCTGGGAACTGGCCACTCTCAGTCACGAAGCAACCCGGGGCACCATCGCCGGCCAGATCAAAGCTCTCTCCATGATCGTAGCCATCGAGGGAATGGTTCCATCCGGAATGAATGCCCGCCGCTTTCCGCCACCGGCGGCCCAACCCGTCGAACCAGGCATCCACAGCCCTGATTGGCTCAACAAACAGCAGCAAGAACCCGCGAGTGAGGAGCCAGGCGATCCCGTTGCCGCCACCAAAACCCAAGCCGCCGCGCCTCAGCCGGCCCCGAAATCAGCTAACAGCTGGTCGTTCCCCGACTTCGACCCGAATCCGGCCGGCACTCTCAATCCATTTATCAAGCCCCAAGCCCAGAACAGCGTTCCCACCGCTAACGGCATCACCTTTGACGCCGACCTGCACCCAGTCAACCCCATCAGGCTGTCCTTTTCCCCCAATGGACTGTTCTCCGCGCGGCCGCGCTAAAGCCATAAAAAGGTCGAATTTTATCGAATTTTATAAATATCTCATCCACAGCGACTCTCGGGGCCCATAGCCTGACACGCCACCATCCCGCCAAGGATTCCAGGCAGTCTTGAACATCCACGATCTTTCCCGTCGAGCGGTGGTGCCGGCGATCTGAGGGATACTAAAGACGAACGTCCCTCAAACGGTGAACCCAATGAAAGCAGTTCTGCTCCACGGGTACGGAAGCGTCGATCAACTGGTCTACGAGGAAGTGCCCACCCCCTTGGCCGCCTCCGGCGAAGTGCTCGTCAAGCTCACTTCCACCAGCATCAATCCGATCGATTACAAAATACGCCGGGGCGATATGAAAGCCATCATGCCCCTCCAACTCCCCACCATACTCGGCTACGACCTTGCCGGTCAGGTGGTCGCGTTGGGCGAAGGGGTCACAGGCCTGGAACTGGATACATTCGTGATGGGCGTGACCGGCCATACCTATGCGGAGTATGTCCTCTGCAAAGCTCAGATCCTGGCGCTCATGCCGGAAGGCCTCGATCCCGCCGATGCCGGTGCTTTCCCCCTCGTGCTCCAGACCGGCGCGCAACTGATAGAAAAGGGAATCGGCCCACAATCCGGACAGAGGCTACTGGTGACCGGGGCCTTGGGTGGCGTGGGGAGGACTGCCGTGCACGTAGCCAAACAGCACGGAGCCTACGTGATCGCCGGGGTACGCGCCAGCCAGCGCGCTGCCGCAGCAGAGCTGAAGCCGGATCAGATCGTTGCTATCGATGACCCCGGGGAAATCGCGGCTCTGAAGGAATTAGACGCAGTCGCGGATACCATTGGACGAGACGTGATCGATCGTCTCCTGCCCCGGATAAAGAAAAAGGGAATCCTTGCCACCGTGGTTGGCAAACCCAGCTCTGCCGATGGTTACGACATTCAGGTGAGTGAGGTGTGGTCAGAGCCGGACGCCAAACGGTTACACCAACTTGCCGTCGAGGTCGTCAAGGGTGCTTTCACCATCCCGATCAGCAACCGGCTGAAGCTGTCAGAGATCCGGCAAGCCCATGAGCTGGCTGAAAAAGGGGCGTCCGGAAAAGTAGTGCTCACGCCTTGACCGGCACGTGCTACTGGGGTGCCGATGAGCTCCGGTAAGGGCAGTGTCTGCATCCCGAATTGCAGCAGCTTCCGCGTTTCAAGTGATAGTGCGCGGTAAACACCACATAGGGACCATCGAAGTAGTAATCCTCGCCGAGCCGCAGCCCTGCTGGTCCGACAGGCGGCTTGACCGGTTCATCCTTCATGCGCCATTTTCTCAGGTCGAGGACCCGCCTCTTTCGTATCCCCAACAACCTCTCCGGTGACTAACTTTAAGTTCCGGTATCAAGATGGAACGTATGGTTGTAAGGCACCACTGGATAGCCCTTAGCCTTCCATGCCGCCAAGCCGCCTTTCAGGAATTTGACCCGATTCAGGTCGAAATTTGGGGCCAGGACCTGCGCCTTGAGTGCTATGGCGCGACTGGTCTTGTCACTGGGGCAGGTGCAGTACACCACCAGCTCTTTATCGTTGGGGATAAGAGCGGGATCCTTTTCCGCGTCAGCGGGGGAGATCCGCCGTGCGCCTTCGATAATTTCGGAGTCTGCTAACAAGTCCAGAGGTTGCCGCACATCCAACACCAGGACATCGTGATGCGTAGCCAACAGATCGTGGAGCGCCTCCGGCGTAATGCTCAGGCGTTCTATCTCCCGGCGCGCCTTGACCCGTCGTGTCCAGATAACGGCCAACCAGCTCCAGATAATAATCGCGATGATAGTCAGGATCAGGTTCAATTTCGGCCTCCTTGCATGAATAGCCGTTAGATTAGCAAGCCTGACCAAATGATTCGAGACTGTTTCAAATCGAGGCGACTGCCAGGCTTGGTTCTTCCACCCGCACGGCGCCATCAAGGAAGGTGACAGTCTTCCCCGGAACGGCTGCCGGCCGTTCTCCAGGAACCACAACCCCCGCCAGGTTAAGCGGATCGGCCGCAGCCACGGTGATCGCTTCCGCCAGGGCATTCAGGCGGGTTTCTCGCAGCGATGCAACCGCCTCCGGGACCGCGAACTGCTCTCCGCCAAAGCCGCTAAGGAATCGGCCCCCACGCACGCTCCCCCGTGCCTCCAGCCGCCGAAACATGCCTTGCAACTCGCGCCAACGGGGTATGGTGGTCTCTCGCTCCAGCACGTCGCGGAACACCACTCCATAGCGCCGGAGCAGCATCCAGCAGGCAGACTCAAGCTCCGCCTCACGCCGCTCTGCCTGCGCGCCGACGCTTTCGATCAACCCAGCCGACGGGTTCAGCAGGCACCAGCGCCCTACCGTGTTTCGCTGCCGCTTCAAGCCCCCCTGGAAGATGGCCTTACGCCGGGGGTCGATCAGGACCCGCAGGCTGTCGAAGCCGTCGGCGGTCACCAGTCCGGCGGCTACCAGTTCCCAAAGAGCCCGGTTCACCTGTTCCGAGGGAACGCCCAGCAGCCGCACCAGGTCGCCGGCAAAAACTGCCCCATATTGCCCCAGATGGCTGCGCACCTGCCACGCCAGTTCGCTCAGGCAGGCCTGCAAGGCCGGCTCCGGGATCGCTCGTTCCGCCAGGCAGCGGTCCATCCAAAGCGCGTCCTCCCGCAGAAAGAAGGTCACAGGCGCCATGCTGGTCGGCACCACCCGTTTGGGAGCTGAAAAGTCGCTGCCATGGGTAGCAAAAGCCGGGTGTGGGGAGATGCGTCCCCACCCCACAACGCCCTCCAGGCACAAAACATCCAGCCAACGCGGATCGTAGCCGGCAACCCGCTGCGGCAGGAGCGTCCGTTCCCATTCGATCGCCGGCGCTTCAAAGCCCTCCAGCTGGCGCAGCGCTTCCAGTACCCCCGCCTCGCCGCTCAGTTGAGTGCGCGGCGCTACCCGCTGCCAACGCATCAACCACTGCATATAGACCGCGGGCGTCACCGGCTCAATCTGTTTCCGCAACCCGGCCAGCGTTCTCTTGTGGATGCGCTGCAGCAGCCTGCGCTCGCACCACTCCACATCCTCGTCGCTGCGCGGCTGGGCCCCCTTCAAATATCCCGCGCAGGATGTTTCCCTGCATCTCCATCACCAGCATGGCTGCCCAGATCGCCGCCGGCTCGATGCCCAGCCGCACGCCGAGCGCCTGCGATGTCACGGGACCGAGCAGCGCCATCCACCCCTGAACCGTCTTACGAACGACATCGCCGTACACCAACTCCTTTGCTTCCGGAGGGCAGGGAATTGGCCGCTCGATCGCCATCCCGGGCCATAAGAGTCGAAGATGCTCTACCCGTTCCGCCGCCACCAGGTATCGTCGTCCGCCGTATTCGCCCACCGTAGCCCGGCCGTGGAACTCGAGCCGCTCAAAAAAACCAGCCCAGTGGAGGGCTCCCGCGATCGACTGAATCTCCTCCGGCACCACCACCAGCGAACAGAGCAAATCGTGCAGTTCGTGTTCATCGCGCACGTCCGGCCAACACTCTTCCCGCAGCTCGGCAATTGCGGCTGGATCAAGGCGGCCCGCTTCGCCCAGCAGCTTATCCGGAACCATTCCACGCATGCTCACTGCCCGCGCCCGGCGCTCTTCGAGCGGCGCATCGTCCAGGAAGGCATACGGGTTCGCGTTTAGCAGTTCATGCGCAAAGGCAGAGGGCACCGCGCTGTCTACCGCCAGGCAGCGAATCGCTCCCGTCCGGATCCCAGCGAGCAATGCAATCAGTCCCTCCAGATCCATCGCCTCTGTCAATACATCCTTCATCACTTCCTTGATTAGCGGATGATCGGGAATCTGGATATCGCCTTCAATGTTTTCCTGGCACGCGGCCACCTGGGGAAAAACGCTGGCCAGCAGGTCATCCGATCGCGTCCGCTGTACCTGCGGCGCAATGCGTTTGCCGTTATACATCCGTAACAGTTGCAAACTGCGTCCGGCATCCCACCGCCAGCGCGCCCGGAAAATCGGCGAATCGAGCGATGCCTGCTCCAGCAGCTCGGTCACCGTTTGCTCGGTAAGAAACTGGAAGACGTCGCTGAGCGGAAAACTGTGCTGTTCGGCCAGCGAAATATTCAACCCGTTGTCGGTCGCTGCTGCCTGTAGCTCGAAATTGAAACCGCGGCAGAATCGTTTCCTCAACGCCAGTCCCCAGGCTTTGTTGATGCGTCCGCCAAAGGGCGCATGCAGTATCAACTGCATCCCCCCGCCCTCATCGAAGAAGCGCTCGGCGATGATCGTGTCCAGGGCAGGCACCGCGCCCAGCACCGCGCGGCCGGCCACCATGTAGCCGATCATCTGCTCCGCCCCCGCGTCATCCACGGAGCACTCCTGCTTCAGCCACGCCACAGTCTCCGCTACCTCGGGATGTGATTGGCTGATGTATCCCGGCATCACATTGCCGGTGCGTGCGCTGATCTCCTGGCGCAAGCTGGAGACGAAACGCGACAACGCAAACGTCCGTTGCGGAGCCTCACCCCGCCAGAAGGGCACATTCGGCGGTTGACCGTGCGCATCTTCGACCAGCACCCGTCCTGCGCTCTCCACCCGCTGAACACGCCAGCTGGTGTTGCCCAGCAGGATTACGTCTCCAGCCGACGACTCGACAGCAAAGTCCTCATCCAGGGTGGCGATCTGTATCCCTTCCGGTTGCACAATCACCGCGTACAGCGCCGTATCGGGGATCGTGCCTCCATTCGAAACAGCGATCGTCCGCGCACCTCGCCGCGACTGCATCCGGCCATTCACCCGGTCACGCAGCAGGTAAGACCCGTAACGTCCACGGCTGGCTTCTATCCCATCCGCCAGCAGGCAAAGGACCTCGTCATATTGGTTCCGTGTGAGGCTTTTGTAGGGATGTGCCCGGCGCAACACCTCGTACAACGCATCTTCTTCCCAGGGTTCTGCGGCGCACGCGGCGACAATCTGTTGCATCAGCACATCGATCGGGCAGTCAGGAATTTCCAGCTGATCCAGAACCCCCGCTCGCATGGCCCGGATCAACGCCGCGGACTCCATCAGGTCGTCGCGCGTGGTCACGAAGAATCGTCCCTTGGGAATAGCGCCGCGCCAGTGGCCGGCGCGGCCCACCCGCTGCATAGCGGCGGCAATCGCGCGCGGAGAATTCACCTGGCACACCAGGTCGATGCTGCCGATATCGATGCCCAGCTCCAGCGAAGCCGTGGCCACCAGCAGCCGGATCTCACCATTCTTCAGCTTTCGCTCCGCCTCAAAGCGAAGCTTTCGCGACAGACTGCCGTGGTGCGCGGCCACGTTCTCCGCGCCCAGTCGCTCACCCAGGCAGAACGCCAGCCGTTCCACCATGGCCCGCGTATTGACGAACACCAGCGTCGACCGGTGCTCCAGCGCCAGCGCCGCCAACCGTTCGTAGATGTCGTCCCAGATCGAGTTCGTCGCCACCGATCCCAGTTCCTCACCCGGTATCTCAATCGCCAGGTCGAGGACCCGGTGTTGACCCACCTGCACGATGGCCACTTCCGGTCCGCGCTGTCCGCCTAAGAAGCTGGCGACCACCTCGATCGGGTTCTGGGTTGCGGAAAGCCCGATGCGCAGCGGCGCCTGTGACCTTCCGCGAACCAGGGCGCCCGGGCTCAGCCGGTTTTCGCCACACACCAGCGCGTCGAGTCGTTCCAGCGTGAGCGCAAGGTGTGAGCCGCGCTTGTCATCGGCGACAGCGTGGATCTCGTCCACAATCACCGTCTCAACCGAACACAGATTTTGCCGGCTCTTCTCCGCTGTCAGCAGAATGTAGAGCGACTCCGGCGTGGTGACGAGAATATGCGGCGGCCGCTTGAGCATGGCCCGCCGTTCCGCCGGCAGGGTATCGCCCGTGCGCACCGCGGTCCGAATCGGAGGGCACAGGTAGCCGCGTGCCAGAGCCAGTTCCTGAATTTCCCGCAACGGGATCTCCAGGTTCTTCTGCACATCATTGCTGAGCGCTTTCAGCGGGGACACGTAAACCACGGCGGTCGTGGCCGGGAGCGAGCCATCGATAGCCTGCCGAATCAGCTTGTCGATACAGATCAGAAAGGCGGCCAGTGTCTTGCCCGAACCCGTCGGGGCGGATATCAGCGTCGGCCGGTCGGCGAGAATCGGCGGCCAGCCCAGTTCCTGCGGAGAAGTAGGCGTACCAAATTTGGCAACGAACCACTCCCGCACCACAGGATGCGCCCAAGCCAACGAGCCGACACTTTCGATTTCCGGAATGCAGAGCTGGAGGGCCATACCCCTATTTTAAAGCTTAGAGAAGGTTGCCCCTGAGCTGTGCATCAGAGTCTTGGTGAGAACTTACTCTTTTGAAGGGTACGGGCTTCAGCCCCTGAGGGCCGCATTTCCTGAAGTCGGCCAGGGAAGAATCCACCCGGCTCGACGCCCTTCATCCTGCGTCCAAACCCCAGCGTAGCCGCTAAGGATGGTAGTTACTAATAAGGTGCGTGGCGGGCAAATCGCCCGCCCTCACACAAAACTCGCCCACTCACAGGAAGCCGTGCTTCTTATTCGTGTGCCAGTTCGAGTCTTCTTTCTTCAACGCCGGAGGAGTCGTCTTCCCCCAAAGCATATGGTTCCAGGTCACCGCCTGAAGTCCATCATGGCTCGGCTGAAACACCATGGGCGCGTCGCCGGCTTTGTCACCCACGGCGTCGAACTTGATCGTGATCTGGCTTCCTGCGTCGGACCAGTGGCCAAAGGTCGTGACTGCACCCTTGCCCATATCCTGAGTGACCGTAGCCGTACCGTCCGGGCCCAGGCTCACGCTGAACGCAGGGCCGGCAGGCCCGGACGCGTCCGTTGTATCGGGTGCTTCCGAACTGTAGATGCCGGCATAGTGCGAGAAAGGAGAGCCGAAAACCGGACCTGTGACCAGCGCCAAAACTGCGAGGGCGCTGGCTAAACGTAGCGGAAAGTGTTTTGTGGTTCTCATAACGTTCCCATCATTGCGCTAGCCTGAGTTGAAGGCAAGATGCAGTGCGAAAACGAAAGTTGTATCCAAAACGGCCGCCGCGTATGCAGGTCCTTAAAATGAAAGTATGAATTTTTCTGCCGCCGAGCGTGCCCGCCGCATTCGCCTCGTACTTTTCGACGTAGACGGAGTTCTCACCGACGGCAAGATCTGGTCCCTCCCTACGGGTATCGAAGTCCCCGCGGATAAGACGTTCGAGCCCAAGGGATTCCACGCCCACGACGGCATAGGCATTTCCCTGGCCCGCATCGGCGGCATTCATACTGGCGTGGTCACCAAGCGGACTTCTGAAACCGTCGCCCAACGCGCTCGCGCCCTGCGCATGGAATACGTCTACATGGGGCAGGACTACAAAATCCGTGCCGTCAGCGACATCATGCAGCGCGGTTCATTCACCCTCGAGC
>CAWJZH010000027.1:0-77407 GCA_963847155.1 uncultured Acidobacteriaceae bacterium
TGTCATTACCGAGTCATGTGTCGGGTGGCCCAAGTCCAGGAGCGGCATGGACGACAGGCGCAGGCCGCCCGCGTGCTATATCTGTCGTGGAACCGTGTCGTAAGTCTGGAAGCAATAGGCCAAATCAGCCATCGTTGGATCATCAGGGACCGGCACTCTTGGCTTCTTAGAGGCGATCAACGCTCCCATTCCAGTAGGTGAAGGACTATCGTTGTCGCCGTAGTAAAACGCAAAGTTTGTGATCACCACTGCGCTCTCTGGCGTAGCCTCAGTGGCAGCGTCCCAAATCTCCACCAGACGGTCACGAATGTCCTGCATCCAAGGCGTCGTCTCGATAGGAATATGCGAGTACGATGGAAGTCCCTTCTGTGGGCTGTCGGGAACGTTGGCATCAATGAAAATCAGGAACGGTATGTCGCCATCGGGTGCTTTAGGTATCGCTGCATCGTAAAGGTCAAAAACATCACCCTTGAGATGTGTTTCAGGCGTGACTGTGCCAGGGAAATTTATCGATCCGGGACGCCTGCGGCTCTTGGCTTCAACAGCGATTTTCCTGCCAGTCCCCTTGTGAGTCGCGATGAACTCCGGGTGCTTGCCGGATGCTTTCGTGTCATCGATCCACTCAATGTCAAAGCCTGCGCGCGTAAAGACAGCAGCGACTAGAATTTCATATTGCGCTCCTTGGAACTTATGAAAATCTTTCAACCGCCTGATAAGTGAGTCGGGAAGCCTATGGACCAATTGAAGCCAATATAGATCGTAGCCAAAACACTGGTAAGCTTTTGTCGGGCCAGTGAGAGTATGGCCAGTGCTAACATCATCGTCTGCGTCTCCCGGCCTGCGAAGTAACTCCACCATCGCCTTGCGCCATTTGACAATCTCGTTCTGATTTTTAAATGGAAGTAGAAGTTGCTTTTCAAACCAATCCTTGCCGAGCATCCCGAACACAAGCGCATCAAGGAACTGATGGAATGTTTCGTGCTGTGGGTAGTACCAAACTTTGTTCCAGACGATCCGAAACCGAGTATCGTCTTTGACATTGACCATGCTGGACTGGATTTGCGTTAAAGCACCCGGCACGGTTTTTGGAAACGTTCCCCCAGCATCTCGTTCCCGAGAGCGTGTATGCCTTTGTCCTTGCAGCAGTCACCGTATGACTTCCCGTGGAGACCGCATGGACAAGGCTTCGCAGGGTCGAATGGCGGTATCGACTGCATTGCGAGACCCCCTCGCACGATGTGTGGCCGAAGGATAAACGCAAGGTCGCACCCGAACCTTTCTCGCACCCCTGTTCCCTGAAGAATGTTTTCAATGATGAGCTCGGTCCTCGCGTTCCTATCGTGTCCGGGCATCACGTCGCCAATTTCCCAAACCGTATCGCGTGGGCCGTTGTCATCGCCTGAAAGGATGAACTGTCCACGGTCGCTAATCACGAAGTACCGGTTCTTCACCAGCCTTTGTTCGCGGTCAACTAAGTCGGCACCGGCGAACCGGTAGCCCTGGGCCTGTAACTCTTTCAGAAATTTCATTGCTTCTGGCTGTCCTGCAAACACCAAAGGTTCCGGTGTTCTCTCTTTCGCTCGGTCAGTCAAGGCACTTGCCGTCCATTTCTGTCCGGCGCGGCCCGCCCGAAGTCCAATGGCGTAGTCCATCTTCTTCATGGAGTCCTCCATACGCGGTCAAGTATAGGGCGGGTTGCCCCGGTCTCGGCGATCTTCCAAACCAAGATGGGTTGCCCTCTGTCCGACTAAGTACTCTGATATGGAATCTTCGAGATCGAAACCAAGTCGGCCGGATACCCCTTCTGCCGGAGCAACGTGTCAACAGTAATTTTGCTCACGTGTGGATGGCGGCATGGCCCCACGATAACCTCGGCGATTGGCAGCCGATACGGAGTGAAGGCATTACCCGCCGGCGGCTTAATTGGCAGATGCCGCGTCATCATCGTCGATTTCTGGATGAATTTCAACTGTGACAGCTCATCGGCGTGCAACGTCTTAACGATACGGCATTCCCTCTCACCCTTGAATCCAGGGTCCTTTACCGACGGCGCGATGTGCACGATGGCCTCATCCCAGGCACCCAAGAACTCCGTGCCAAACGCCACGGGGGCCGTCGGTGAATACTTTCGCATCGCTTCTTCAAAAGTTCTTACTATTTCATCGACTATTCGACGGGCCAGCCGCTCATGTTGAGCACAGTCGTAGTTAACGCGGATCACAATCGCATCTCGCACGCCCACAAGGTCTCTCGCCCTGAAGCCGATTGCGTACCCGTTTTCTCCTGTTCCATATCCACGCCATTGGCCTAGGTCATCGCGATCAGCGCTGAAACAGGTGACGAAATGAAACACACCCGCCTGGAATGGCGCGTCAGGGTCCTCCTTGAAATACTCCAATGCTCCATCGAGCAGATCGGCGGCCAGCCCAGTTGAGGTGATTTCTGCTCGTGCTGCCCTCAGCGCATTTTGGAAATGCTTCGATGCATACCGGAGCTCCGTGCTGTCGTTCAGACAAGACAACTGCGTGGAATAGAGGCTCATGCTCTCGAAAATCGAGATGAGCGTCGAACCGGTCGTATAGTGCCAAAGGATCGCATCTGGGTCTATCGAGACAACATTTAGGTCCATCGCCACCTGTACAGCGAAATTGACATAACTCAGCTTGTCGTCATCGCTAATAGACATGGCGAAATCGTACTTCATAATGCCGGTCAGCGTCTCGGGGCTGTAAAATTCCTTCCCCCGCTCATCATGAGCTCGAAACATAGTTTCGCTGTAGTTCCTGTGCCTGACCGAATGGTCGTTAAAGCGATACGAGCTTTGCCTAACATGGGCCGCAGATCTCACCACACCTTCGCGATCTGGCGTTCAAGGTAGAGGAACTCGTGGCGCTGCCAACGTTTGAACGCTTCTTCCTCCGGGGTTTTGTTCGTATTTGACGCCTTGTTTGCCATCTAACGCGACGTACCTGCCGCCTGCGCGGGGGATGCGGTCGTCCATGGGAAGCTTCTGCCCGTGGAGGTCGGCCCAGAGGAGCGTGCCGCGATGCGCGGGCATGTACGACTGCAGATCGGGGATCTTATATGCGAGGCTTCCGACCACCTGCTCCGGCGTTCGGCCGCGGTGGACTTCCTGCTCAAGATCGGATTATCGCTCCTATGTTAACTGGAACATCTCATCCTGGCCGCACCAACGACTGAGCCGCGCCCAAATTCGTTGGTCTCCCGAAGAGCCATTCTGGGGCAATAGCCGGCTTCTCAGCCGGTCGTCTGTTACCGTAACGGTTCGAGGAAACAGCTATTGAGAAGGCGGCGCGCAGGATGAGCGGATTCGCCCGCGATGGGCAGTTGCGAACAGGGCGATAACCGGCCAATAACCTGATCCATGGGATCGCGGCTGTGAGTAAGAGGCTATATTCTCTTTCAGTTGGATTTTCTTCAGGAGGAGGAGCTTCGCAGCCGGCTGAGATCTTGGCGGGTCACCGTCGACGGCGAAGCCCTTTGAGGTAACGATCCTCTTTGTCCCAGTATCGTCCGGGCCGGAGCAGCTTGCTGCGAGCTGGGCCGACGACTGCGACCAGATCATCATACGCCTGTGTCCGATCTGTAAGCAGTGATTCGATTGTTGGGCACGGTCATCGCCGCAAGCAGGCGCACGACGAGCATCACGACTGGATTGGGATTCGGCGTGGCCGCTGTATCAAGTGCGGGAGGACCTTCACCTTCCTGCCGGTGTTTTCACTCCCCTACACCCATTACAGCCTGGTGGCGCGCTGCCACACATTGCTGCGGCGCTTTGTGGAGCACTGTTCGTGGGAAAGAGCAGTGTCGAAGTTCAAGGATGCGGATCGCGTGCCGGATTCCTCGACCGTTCGCCGATGGTCGAAGGGTCTGGATTGTTCTCAGCCGGCATTTTCGTTTCTGCCCCACACTTTAAGGCGCATGGCTCACTGGCTGAAGCGTGGTGACCCTGGCGCGCAGAAAGCAGCATCGTTGCCCTGGATCATTTCGGCTCTCGAAGTCCTCTGGCCCATGCGCGTATAAAAAATCGCTCGCCCACCATCCTTGCCTGGGAACCGCAGAGGAGTCGTCCCAGACTGGTTTGCAGAGGCGGGAAAAAGCTGTGAGCCAAGATGTCGAGACGCGCAGACGGCGAATGCCCCTGCTGGAGTACTTGCAGCAACAGAACTGGCTTGGCCGGCCTGCGGGCCGTTGGGAGTATCTAGGTCTCTGTCCGCTGCATGAGGAGAGCCGGCCCTCGTTCTACGTCAACATACGCAAGGATGTCTTCTACTGCCACGGCTGCGGGCAGGGCGGCGATCTGATTCGCTTCCTCCAGCTCTCACATCATCTGCCCTTCCACGAAGGCCTTGCTTATCTCGATCCACCGGCCACTCGAGAAAAAGATACAATCGCAGTGCTCGAACTGGCGGCCACTTTCTATCAGCACCAACTGGATCAGTATCCGGAGGCGCTCGGCTATCTCTGGCAACGCGGAGTTTACCATCCTGAGTTGATTCGAGAACTGGGCATAGGCTACGCGCCCGGCGGAAGTCTGCGTCGTCATCTCGCAGCGCAAGGTTATTCCTTCGAACTTTTGCGCACAGCCGGTCTTATCAACGCACAGGGCGCGGATGCTCTTTATCAGCGCATCGTCTTCCCGTTGCGTCAGGGCGAGCACGTCGTCAACCTCTACGGCCGCAGCATCGGCTCTGCCTTCGCCCATCGCTTCTTGCCCGGCAGCAAGGGCGGCTTGTACGCATGGGAAAAGGTGCGGCATTATCCCGAAGTCATCCTGGTCGAAGGACTATTCGACTATGGCTCGTTACGTCAGGCCGGTTTTCAGAACGCGACCTGCTCGTTGGGCACCCATCTGAATAACGTCCAGTTTCGGCAACTGTGTGATGGCCAGCGCACCGTCTATCTCACCTTCGATGTCGACGCTAACCAGAGCGGACAGCAGGCGGCAGAGCAACTGGCCCATCGCCTTGGCGTACACGGCATCATGGCCCTTCGCGTCCTGCTGCCACAGGGTTACGATCCCAACTCGTTCTTCGTTAGGGGTAGTGGGAGTGCGGAACAGTTCCGGTCTCTGCTGGAGGCTGCCCAGCCATGAAGTTCCGCGTGATTCGTCAGCCCGCACCATCAGGTGCGCACAGCCCCATTTACGTGATCGAACAAGAGACAGGCCAGGGCGTGGGCTGGATCAACCGCTACCTGGACCGTGAGTATGTCCGGCGCCTTGCCTACAAAAGCCTCTATAGCTATGCCCACAGTCTGTTGCATTTCGTGCGCTGGTGGGAAGGCGTTCATCATACCGGCGAGGTCTCCGAGGCAGACCTTACCGAATCAACCTTGCTCGACTACATCCGCTTCCAGTCCAGCCAGCAACCGCCGCCATCTGCGTCCACCATCAACGACCGCGTGGCTTGCGCCGATCGCGCGATCCGCAACGAGATCCCCGATGCTCCCTGTCAGGCCGCGCCAGGCTTTCATCAGGTCTACTTGCATCGCAGGCCACTGGGCCTCGGCCGGCCCCGATTCGATCTCAGCAGACTGCGCGTGAAGGAACCCAGGCTCACCATCATTCCTCTCTCGATCGATGAGGTTGCGCGCTTCTGGTCGAGCTTCCGCAGTGCGCGCGACCTGGCCATCGTTGGTCTGATGCTCATGCACGGCCTGCGCTCGGCCGAAGTCATGGCCCTGAACCGCGATGACGTGCTGTTATCCGAAGGTCAGCTCCGCGTGCACGGCAAGGGTAGCAAGATGCGCTTCCTTCCCCTGGCGCCGGAGACTACGCAACTGCTCGGTCATTACTTGAGGCTGGAGCGACCCGATCCCTGCTCGGCAGCGCTGTTCGCGGTGTTGAAGGGACCCGCGCGTGGTCAGCGCATGACACCGGCGGGATTACGCTCCCTTTTTCGCCATCATCGCCGCACCACCGGCGTAAAGATCGCCAACCCGCACCGCTTCCGGCATACCTTCGCCTCGGATATGGTGCGTGCCGGCATCAGCCTGCCCGCACTCATGCAGTTGATGGGCCATGCCGATATCGAGACCACCCTGCACTATGTGCAGGTCTCGCCGCAGGACGTCTATCTCCAGTACGCCCGCGCCGCGGCGCAGTGCATCCATCCCCAGCCGAGGATCACCCCGTGAAGCGTTGGCGCCGTCCTCCGCTCCAACATCCGCTGGCTCTGCCCTTCGCCCGTGCTGTTGAGTCCCTCTCCACCGCGCTCAGTCCTGCCACCGAACGCAACTACAACATCGCGGTGCGCAATTTCCTTGTCTATCTCGGCGCCGCATACCCCAGGGTTACCGGCCTCGAACAACTGCACCGCGATCCGCACATCCTTGGATGGATGTCGCGCATGCGCGCACAGACCCCACCGCTGGCCACCGCAACCTGCATCGGACGCCTCATCGCTCTGCGCGCCGTCTTGAACGAGTTGGCTTGGACGCACAAGCTTGCTGAACTTGCTCACCTGATACGGCGCGAGGATATTCCGCGCACGCCACAGAGTCTGCCCCGTCCGCTCACCGCGGAACATGATCACCTCTTGCAGCAGGAGTTGTTGCGTCGCAACGATCTTGCCGGAAATGTCTTCCTGCTGCTTCGCCATACCGGCATGCGCATCGGCGAGTGTGTTGACCTCTCGTATGATTGCCTGCACTCCATAAGCCGGAACCAGTGGGCAATCCACGTACCGCATCGACTCCTTGCTCGTCGCACAGAATCTCATGCTGGCTCTGCGCCGATCTCTCCCAAACGGCAATGCCCACTCTTGCCTCGATCGCCTCGCAAACCGACTCACCAAGATCCTCGCCGAAATACGCGAACTCCAAATCAACTGAATGAAAATGAGCAGCGATTGGCCGGTTAACAGGAAAAGGCGCGTTTCCAGCTTCGACTCGCCCCAATCTTTGGACTTCCGGGAGGATGGTCGCCAACCCGGACATTACAACCGTTTTGGGTTACTTCCGGATGGGCGGTGACTCGCCCGCAACACAGACAGTTGGGGTTTTCTATTTGGATTGGTCAATGAGCGCTTCGGCGGAGACAACCGGCCAACCGATTTAACTCGCGAAATCACAACTCGCTTGAAGTAGCGCGACAGAAAGAAGCAGATTATTATTTTTCACCTGGATTTCTTACCCTTCGGGCCTTGGGGCTAGAGCAACTTCCGATTCAGCACGGCTGATTGGTGGGAGCGAAGGATTGGAGCGATTTTCAGGGCAAGCAGGTCCAGAAATTTAGCTCACACGAACACACCTCAAAATGGGAAGCGATTGGCCGCTTATGGCGATTTTACGTCGATTCAGTTGCTGCGAATGTCACTTTACCTTTGTGAGATGGATTCGGCGGTAGACTGTGGCATCGGGCAAGAGGAGAGTTCCCTCCATTTTGTCGTCGCCGACGACAAAGCGGAAAACACCATTCGGGTTCTTGCTTTCCAGAATGTGGCTCTTTGCATCGTATTGCCAATCCAGCGTTCCCATCGAAACCTCTTTGCCATTCACAACTTTGCTGCCGTTGCCGGAAAACCAGCCCGGTTGTGCGGCAACTTCAGAGAAACGGTAGACGTTCGTCTCCTCGTGACAAGGGCTGTTCTTGACGGCGCATTCAGAATTTCCTCGCCACGTGCCTGAGATTTGCGATTGCGCACCAACAATCTGAATCTTGCCAACCGCAATCTGTACGACAAAGAGCGTGGCGATCAAGAGTGTTTCCGCTAATCGACTCATGGTTCCTCCGGGCGTTGCTTCCTATTTGAAGACGGTTGAACACGACTTTGGTTCGAGGGTAAAGCTCGATTTTGGGATATCAGGGCAAATCGCTCATTGACCGAGTTCCGGGAGGGTTGGTCGGCCATCCGGAAGTGTCGCGGGTTGGTTCCGTATTGTCGGTTAACCGGGAATTATGCCTCGCGAACGCTTTTTCGATAGACGATTGTCGCAAGGTCTACCGAACATCGACGCGAATCTTCTGAATGACATTGTTCCCATAACCAAGGCGATTCCACTCGGGCGAGTCGGGCTGTGTTCGGCCTGCCATATCCGTCGCTCGAGCGGAAATCACTATGGAATCGTAGCGCTCAAGGGGGGCGATGAGCTCCCACCCCTGCCAGCTGTGTCGCTTTCGTTCTCCCAATAAGCGGGCGCTTTGCCAGGGACCGTCGCCAATTCTTACTTCGACCCGAGCGATCGGTGCTGCTCCTGACCAGGCGACACCGCGAATCGGCACCTCGCCCTGCTCGACTTCGCTGTCGGGCTCCGGCTCGGTAATCAGACTCCGCACGCGCTGCAGCGATACTGGCTCTCTCACCAGGTGTTCGTTATACTGCCACTCGAAATAATATGTTTCGTTATGGTAATGGCCACAGAAGGGCTCTCGGATCACATCAATCTCCGTAAGCCATTTGACGGATGCCACGGCATACCACCCGGGAACGATGACCCGCAGCGGATAGCCATGCACGATCGGTAGCGCCTCTCCGTTCATCACATAGGCAAGCAGCACTTCAGACGCCCGGGCGTTCTCGATACTCAGGCAGCGCTCGAAGCGAATCGGTTCGCTACTTCCATCGAGTTTGCCGCTGTCAGCGCCCCGGAACACTACCTCGTTCGCACCGGCTTTAACACCTGCCCGCTCGAGGATCTCCGTGAGTGGTACGCCTGTCCATTCAGCTGTGCTTACGGCTCCCAGGTTCCATTGCTCCCCATTCACGCGCGGACTAAGCATCGAGCGGCCATTTCCTGCGCATTCCAAGGTCACAAACTGATTGTGAGAGGGCATCTTCATAAGGTCGCGCAAACTGAGGCTCAGAGGCCTCTCGACCAGACCAACTACGTTCAAGCGCCAGCTTGAAGCGTCAAGGTGGGGGATGTGGAAGTGGTTGCGAACGTAGAATCTCCGATTCGGCATCACGGCGCCGCCCATCAATGCGGGAATCGATGTCTCGCAATTCAGTGGATGGGCACGGTGAACCACCATCCCTGCTTCGAATGCCTGCTGGTACGCCTCTTCGGGCTCAAGCGCAGTCAAGGGTTCGTCGACAACCGGCAGTCCCGCTCCTGAGGCGCCGGTTGCCACTACCCTGGCGCGTTTGAACACGGTGTCGAGCTTGGTCATCTCCACAAGTTTCTCGACTCGTGGATTCAGGTTGGCGATTTCAAGATCGCATCCCTTGTTTCGGGCTGCTGTCCATGCTTGTAGCAGTGCGCCCAAACCTGTGCTATCGACGTGCGTGACGTTGCTCAAATCAACCACGATGCGGCGGGCTATCGTAGCCATTTCGACGCTCGATTCAGGGATGGGATCGCGAATCTGCCTTTGAAACACTGTCGAATTTTCGGCGATGATCTTACCCGCACAGTGGACTATGGTCTGGTCTGACGTTGCTTCCAACTGCAACTTCAACCCAATCGGACTATGCGTTGGGGTTGCCATGATTAACCTTCGAACCGCAGCAGGGAGGTAACACTTGCGAACTGAAGGGAGTCGCCCCTCCCTACATCGCGCGGGGCGCTAGCACAGGATTGTAGACGTATCGCCGCCTACCCGGAAGTAACGCAGCCTTGGGCGTAGTGGAGTTTCGGAGGAGTTCCTCGAAAACGGGATTTCCGGTAAGTTCCCGCTAACCAGCAGCCGCATGTCTGCCCATCTGCTTCGGTGATCGGAAGTCCAGGCCGCGCGGACTGATGCACCAGAAGCGGGGGAGAGATACGAATCGGCCCAGCGGTACCTAGGCAAGCGGCCATGCGCACCACACGGATCGGTGATGCGTCCTTCCACTCGCTCAGACACACCGCTGCGAGTTGGCTCGTTGATGCAAGGAGTGGACCTCTATGCTGTGGGGCAATTGCTTGGCCACCGCACACCACGGATGACCCAGAGATACGCCCATTTATCTCCGCAGTACATGGCTGGAGCGGTAGGAAAACTGGATTCAGTATTCGGCGGAGTGGTAACCCACTTGCCGAAACTCGCAAACGGGACGACCGGGGAGGATCAACTCATACCGTTACCAATCGTAAAAGCTGGTTAGAGCCTCGCTACGTGTGCTTCAGCCGACCTGATCGAATCGGGCTCTGCCCGATCCAATTGCCGGACTGATTTTGTGTGTTCCTCAGCTCTTCAGGCGCCCGCTTTCTTCCCACAAGATCAACGATCCTATCGACGTCCACGAGGACATAATTTTGCGCAGTTCGTCACCGTAGAGTCCCCACATTTTTAATGTGGTTTCCCGATAGCCCGCAAGTTGTTCTTCTGATTGGCGTCCCCGACGGGATTTGAACCCGTGTTATCGCCGTGAAAGACCCCTGTCAAATCGCAACACTAAGGCACTGCTGAGAATCAGAATGCATCGGAACGAATCTTTGCAACCTTAAGGAACAGCTTAACTGTTCCGCAAACGTCCGCGAGAATCAGGAACGGAACCGGCTTTTAAAAGCAGCTGGCGCTTCGTATCATATACTGATACTTCTACTGCCCTATTCCGCTCCTGCCAGCCCCACATCCTGAACATTACTATCAGGCGGGGCAATGCTGGCTTTGCTACTCTTCCCCTTCACCAGCTGTAAAATTTTCAATTTGAGCTACTTGCGTGCAGCACGTCTGGATTGCAAAGGGATCGATAAGTTCTCAAGATCCAATTTTGCACTGGGCCATTGCAAAATTGTTTAAGCCCGACCAGCTCGAGCCTTTCTGGGGGCTTTGGGGGTTGGCGTCCCCGGCTGGATTTGAACCGATGTCACGCCGTGAAAGGCGGGACAACTGAGGTAACTCTTTGAAACTTAGCGGGACGGGGGCTCCCTCAGCCCTCTGAAATCCCCCTCCCGTCACGTTATTGGACGGCTATCGGACGGCGGGCGTTACACGCATCACCCGTCCTATTCCCGTCAGCAGCCCCAAGTTAGAGAAAGGTCCAAGTGCCTGGGGGTCGCTCGAATCGAGATCAGAATGTCAGTAGCTCACGGCTTTCCCTCAGGCAGCCAGCTACGTTGAAAATATGAGAGTTAAGGCCGAGGCTCTGTGGGATACCCCACTTTGTACCCCTCATTTTTGTGGACTGCGTGGCCCATATCGGCTGCTCAGCCACTGAGGCTAAAGAAGTCATCCGGTGGTTAGATGGCGGTATAGCCGCCGTCGATTTCCCAGTTGGCCCCGGTCACGTAGAGGGCCGCGTCGCTACAGAGGTAGGCGACTAATTCCGCAATCTCCTCGCAGGTTGCGAAGCGTTTGATGAGGTATTTCTGGAACAATTTTTCGGGTTCAATCACTCCACCGGAGATGAGTTGTTGCGTCACGAAGGTGTGCACTGCACCCGGACAAATGCTGTTTACGCGAACCTTGGAGCTCGCCATTTCGACCGCCATTGCACGTGTCATGGCGACGATCGCGCCCTTGGTGCCGGCATACGGCACCAGATTTGGATTGCCCACGAGGGCATTGACGGAACCTATGTTGACGATGGCGGGGTCCTCGGCCTGCTTCAGCTGCTTTAGGAATTCCTGGGCCAGAAAGAAGGGCGCGCGTTGATTGATGGCGACCAGGCGGTCAAATTCCGCCGTGGTTACCTCGAGCGTCGGTTTGTGGAAGCTCCACGCCGCATTGTTGATAAGCGCGTCGATGCTGCCAATGTTATCTTTCGCATGCCGGAAGACCTCGGCCGCGGCGTCTGGTTCCGCAAGGTCCTTGACCATTGCGAACATGCTGTTTTGCTTTCCTTCTTCCACCCTGGTAAGGACGACTGGATCCTGATCGACTAATAGAATGCGCGCCCCACCCTCGGCAAAACGGCGGGCTATGGCTAGTCCGAGTCCATTGCCGGCGCCCGTAACAATCACTGTGCGACCCAGCAGATCTTCCGGATATCTCTTCATGATTGAGTCTCGCACCTCACAAACGGCTACCCCTCGGGAAGAGCCCAGGCGAAAAGGGTTTGCCCTGCCCCCACCAGCACATATTGGCGGCCATCCAGCAGGTATGTCGTGGGAGAGGTCTGTATATCCGCGCCCAACCCGGCATGCCACAGTGTCTTGCCGGTGGCAGTATCGAGAGCCAGTATGTTCCCTGTGGCGTCACCGGTGAAGATGAGTCCTGAGCCCGTAGTGAGCACGCCGGCGTCTGAACCATCGAAAAAACCCAGGCGATGGGTCCACCGGATCTTGCCCTTCTGGTAATCGATGGCATCGAGCTGTCCGCGATCGGCGATGTCGTAGTCCCCACCGGCCCAACCCCATGTTCCATCCTCGGGCTTGGTGAAATAGATACCGTAACTAATACTGGCACTCACGATAAACAGCCCGGTTTTAGGGTCGAAGCTCGGCGATCGATAATTCGTAAGACCGCCTTCATCCGGCGCGACCAGCCGGCCATCGGGCGCCGGATCTTTTTCGGGATTCGGAATTGGCTGACCCTTCTTGTCGATACCCAGCGCCCAGTTCGTCGGACCAAAAGGGACGGTCAAGAGACTCTCGCCGTTGGTGCGATCGAGCACGAAGAAATAACCGTTGCGGGAGGCCTGCAAGAGCATCTTGCGAGGTTTTCCGTGAAACACACCGTCCACCAGTACGGGAATTTCGGAGGCATCCCAGTCATGCGTGTCGTGTGGAGAAGGCTGAAAAGACCAGACAAGTTTTCCCGTCTCGGGGTTCAGCGCGACGATCGAGCAAGTGTAGAGGTCATCGCCGGGACGCACCGTGCCGTTTAAGACCGGGGTTGGATTTCCGGTGCCCCAGTACAACAGGTTCAGCTCCGGGTCGTAGGTTCCGGGGATCCATGTCATGCCACCCGTGGTGGCATTGGGCGTTCCCATTGGCGGCGTAGAGTCCCATTTCCACTGCAACGCGCCAGTGTTGGGGTCCATCGATTTCAGAAACCCCTGCAGGTTATCTGAATCGCCACCGATGCCGACAATCACGTGATTACCCACAATCAGCGGGGCCGCCGTCGCCCAATAACCCTTAGTGGAATCCGCAATCTCGACCTTCCATCGCGGCTTGCCATCATTGGCATTCAGACAGACCAGGTACGCATCCGGGCTCAGGTAGTAAATCGAGTCGTGATACATCGCCACACCGCGCTGCCCAATGGTTCCTCCCTTGTTGGGTAGGTATAGTGCCAGATCGCCCGACCGGTTCGCGCGTCCACCGCCCATACGTTTTCAATCGCGGTGAGGTAAATAATGCCGTCCACCAGCAGCGGAGAAGCTTTGATGCTGGCCGGCTGTCCCGACTGAAAAGCCCAGGCAAGGCTGAGTTCATGAACGTTTTGCGGAGTGACCTGAGCCAGCTCGCTATGCCTTCTTCCGGAGTAGTCGCCATGATAGCCGGGCCAACTATCCGGTGGGGGATGGAGCAGCATGGCATCCGTCACGCCCTGGGCGACCAGCCGAGTAGGCGAGGACAGTAGGGCGAGCGCACTCACAGCAAGGGTCAGGGCATTCGTAAGCGCCATCAGCTAGGCCCACCAAATTTCCCGCAGCTTCTCTCGAATGAGAATCTGGCGAAGAAACGCCGCGGCCTTTTCCAATCCATCTTCTAGCGACATCAGACTATCCTCGTGCTCGATAGAAATCACGCCGTCGTAACCAATCATGGAAAGAGTCGATATGAAATCAGTCCAGAATTCCAGACCATGCCCGAAACCAACCGTGCGAAATATCCAGGAGCGATGGATTTCATCGCCGTAGGGCTTGGTATCCAAAACGCCGTTCACGCGGGAATTAGCTTCGTAAATGCGCGTATCTTTCGCATGCACGTGAAAAATCGCGTTTTGCAGCTTTCGAACGGCAAGACATGGATCGATACCCTGCCAGAAAAGATGGCTTGGATCAAAGTTGCAACCAATGTTCGGCCCGGTCTCCGAGCGCAGCCGGAGCAGGGTCTCCGGCGAATAAACCACAAATCCCGGGTGCATCTCGAGCGCGATGCGTATGCCATGCTCGGCGGCAAACTGCGACTCCTGCCGCCAGAAAGGAAGAACCTTCTCTTCCCATTGCCAGCGCAGGATCTCGGGGTAGTCCGGTGGCCACGCCACGGTTACGAAGTTGGGATACTTCGCATGATCAGAGTCACCCGGACAACCTGAGAAGTTGATGACTGTCGGAATTTCCAGGGCTTCGGCCAGCAGAATCGTTCGCCGCATGGTTGTCGCATGGCCTCGGCGATCCGCGTGTCTGGGTGTAAAACATTTCCTCCGCATCCCAGGGCACTGATAAACAGCCCGGCATCTTGCAGTTTCTTCCGCAGATCCTTAAGTTTTTCCGGCTGCTCGATCAGCTCCACTTGAATGTGAGCAGGCTTGCCGTAGTTGCCTGTACCGAGTTCAATTGCCTCGATGCCGAGCGCCGTGACGCATGGGATCAATTCATCAAGGCTGAGCTTGGTAAGCGCCGCAGTGAAAAGCCCCAGTTTCATCGTATTCTCTCAGCCTTCAAACCTGGAGCTTCTTCAAATAGGCCGCGCTGATGGCCGCGCTTTCCAGCGGGGGACGATCCCACTGATCCTGCTCGACGTAATAGTGTTTGAGTCCCCCTGCACGGGCGGCTTCAAAAATGCGTTTCCAGTCAATGACGCCGTTTCCAACTTCGGTGAAGGGATTGCCCTCGAAATGCCCGGTCGTCGGTTTATAACCGGGCTTGAGACCTTTGATATGCAAGAGAGGAAACCGGCCGGGATATTTGTGCATATAGTCCACCGGGTCTTTGCCGGCGAATGTCATCCAAAAGCAATCCAGCTCCATTTTCACCAGCGCTGGATCGGTCGAACGCAGCAGCTCATCGTAGGCAATCACGCCATCGTAGACGACGAACTCGTGATTATGATTGTGATAAGCAAATTGGATTCCGGCGCTGCGGCAAAGCGTGCCCAGGTGGTTGAAAAAGGCCCCGGCCCGTTTCCAGCCACCCAGGGAGTCGGTTTTCTCCGGTGGCCCCGCGCACAACATGTATTGAAGGTTCAGCTTGTGCGCCCGCTCGATATTTTTACTCCATTCCGCATCATTTTCGGGCACAGGGAAATGACAGCTGGGCACTTGGAGCCCGGCACCCTCAAGCATCTTGCGGAACTCCGTCACCGGACCTCCATTGAAATCTATGTCCCCGGAGTCGGTGAAGCCGGCTTCCACCTCTTTGTATCCCATGGCGGCGAGCTTACTTAGAACGCCGGCGAAGTTAGATTTGAGATCATTGCGAACGGTATAAAGTTGAATGCCGAGGGGTAAACCCCAAGGATTGGCCCAAACCCTCGGCGCAAGAGCAGTGCCGGCCATGGCCGCCATCCACTTCAGGAATTCACCTCGGCTGAGTTTCACTTCATCCCCTTGCACAATTCGGAACTATGTTGCGAAACCAAGGCTATAGTACACAAAAGCAACGATCACGTAGCGTGGCCGGAGACTTTCCTTTCACCGGCGCGCATTATTCAGGACCAATATCAGGGCCACGGGTACTCAAATCCAGGCACGCTGAGTAAGATCTATGCGATACGAGGACGCTCAAGATAATGCCAGCTCCCGATAGTCCGCGGCAGACCGCAAGGCCGTATCTGATGGCGACCGCGTGTACCGGGACATTCGCCTTTGGCACCTTGGTCGCCTTTCTCGGAGCTACTCTGCCTGAATTGCGCGCGCGCTTCGGTTTCGACATTGCACAGGGCGGGACACTCATAAGCTTGCTCTTCCTGCCTCAGATTCCCATGTCGTTCGTCGCCGGGCCATTGATCGACCGTTTCGGCAAAAAGCCAGTGCTGGCCAGTGGCTCTTTGCTTTGCGCCGTTGCCCTTGCCAGCATCAGCGTCGCTCCGAACTATCAGGTTCTGGCCATGCTTGTGTTGGCGCTTGGTCTAGGAGGCAGTTGCATCAATAGTGGACCCAACACCCTGGTGCCCGATCTCTACCCGGTGAACCCCTCCGCGGCACTCAATTTAGCAAATTCCTTCTTTAGCCTGGGAACTGTGGGCTTCCCGGTGCTTGTGACGTTGATGGCCCGTCGTTTTGGTGTAGCACCGGCGCTGGTCCTGGTGGCAATCTCGAACGCGATTCCGGGAATTCTGAGCCTTACTCAGACGTTCCCTTCGGCTCGTTCGAAGGGTGGACTCGACTGGACGCTGATCCGCAACGCACTGTTGAACCGATCCATTCTCCTGCTCGCGCTGGTGATTTTCCTCTATTCGTCACTGGAGGCATCGACAGCGGGCTGGCTTCGTACTTACTTTGAGCAGGAGTTCTTTTCGTCTGCGCAAACTTCGGGAAGCATCCTCGTCGCGTTCTTTGCGTCGATGCTGGCTGGACGGCTCGCAGCGAGCCAGATCACGAAAAGGGTGCGTGGGCCCATCGTAGTTGCGGCGTGTGCGGCGGGAGCGGTGATCGGACTGGTTTTTCTGGCCCTGGGGTGGAATCTGCAGGCGACGATTGTTGCCGTAGTCGTTGCCGGGCTTTGTTATGGCCCCATTTTCCCAACGACGGCTGGAATCACCAGCAGCCTTTTCCCCGAGATCTTCGGGACAATTTTTGGGCTTCTCATGGCTGCTGGTTTTACAGGTAGCATGATCTTACCGGCGGCCATTGGATATGTTGCGAAGGCGTCGACCGTCAAAGCCGGGATCTGGCTCCTTCCGATCAGCGCATTTCTGTTACTCGTGTTTCAAAGTATTTTTGTTCGCCGAGAAGAGAGTCAAAGACCCCTGGTGTCTCAGTCAAGGGGCCTAGGCTCTTAAGAACGCTGGAGGGTTTTGCTCATGGATCGTAGAAACTTCCTTCAAAACGCGCTTGCAGTTGCGGGCGCCGCCGGTATTTCGACTGCAAATTCTTCCGTCTTTGCCGACCAACTTCACGTCTTCACTCCGCCAATGCCCGACGACGCGCTCTTTGAGCGGGATGAGGACCAATACTGGAGGGAAATCCGGCGCCAATTCGTTATTCCCAAAGATGAAGTCTTCCTGAACAACGGCACTCTCGGGTCCTGCCCGCTCCCAGTTTTGAAGGAGGTTTTCGATACCTATTACAGTAGCGATTCGCTCGATCAGAGGGATCCCGAGGACTGGCCGATCTGGGGATACTTTCCATCTAACGAAGTGCGCGATCCCCTGGCGCAGTTTCTGGGCATAACCCGCGACGAGCTCGCGCTTACTCGCAATGCTACGGAAGCCAACAACTACATGGCGAATGGCCTCGACATGAAGCCGGGTGACGAAGTCCTGATCAGCGATCAGGAACACCCCAGCGGCAAGGAGCCATGGCGGCTGAGGGCCAAACGATATGGAATCGTTGTCAAACAATACGAAATCCCCAAGCCGTTGACCGATGCTTCCGAGCTACTCAACCGCATCAACGATGCAATCACGCCGCGCACGCGAATTCTCTTTACCAGCCACATCACCACCACCACCGGCGTGGTGCAACCAATCAAGCAAATTTGCGACCTGGCACGCAGCAAGGGATTGATCTCGATGATTGACGGCGCCCAGGTATCGGGAGCGATGCGGCTGAACGTGCGCGAGATCGGTTGCGACATGTATAGCTCGAGCCCGCATAAGTGGCTGATGGCTCCCAAGGGCTCGGGGTTCCTTTATGTGCGCGACGAAATGATCGATCGAATGTGGAGCACGATCACTGCTGGGGAATGGGACAATAAGACGGTACGGGCCGAGCGCTTTCAGCACTTCGGCACATCGAATTTGCCGCAGCTTTATGGACTGAGAGCCGCGGTTGCCTTTGCGAATCGAATCGGGATCGACCGGATCGAGAAGCGCAATCGACAGCTCAGCGACTATATGTGGTCGAAGATGAAAGAGCGCGGCGCGGAAAACGTAACCGGTGATGGGCAATTTCGCTGCGCGATGGTATCGGTGAATGTTCCGCCAGTTTCCATCGGTAAGCTCGAGCCCGCCCTGTGGTCGCGATACAAGATCCGCATACGCGGTGGGGGTGGAGTTCCAAATGGAATTCGCCTTTCCACGCCTTACTACATAGAAAGACCCGATATTGACCGGTTCGCGGAGAGCTTTGACGAGGTAAAGCGAACCCTCGTTTCTTCCTGAGCCACCGGAGTGGTTGAGTTCTCGGGAAATGAAGGGCGGCTGCCCTTGCTCCACCTCTGGTGACTTCGGAGCAGAGATTGGCCATTTGTAGCGAGCAGGAAATCGTCGTCTCTATTTCATGCCGCACTAGCTAGGGTATTTCAACCTTCGGGCGAACAGAGTCCGGGAATTGGAAACCGATTGGTGCACAGCACTACACGCCAGGGAAGTCCGTGTGCGCAGCTGCCTCCGCAGCCGTATCGTGGTATTCCTGAAAGTTCGTGATTTTTCCGTTGACCACGGTGAACACATGCACCCAATCATCGGTATAGATGCGACCGGTCGACTTCACCTGCCAGCGTTGAGTGCCCTGCACGATGACTTTATCCTGCCCATCGACAAATTCTAATGGCTGGAACAGCTCTGGTATCTGGCTCTCGCCGAGTTTACGGAAGAACTCTGCAACCTGCTGAGGGCCGCGGCGCCTGCCGGCGAATGGAATGATCCCTTCAGGTCCGGGTATGAACCAATCTATGTCCTCGCTGAGAGTTTTGAGGACACCCGCGATGTCGCCCCTCTTGAAGGCATCGTATGCCTGTTGGACTAGTTCAACGTTCTGTGAGTTTGCCATATAGCCTCCTTTACTTCGGTCTAGGTTAGGATCAGGTCTGCGAGAACAAATACGCTGAATGCGGTGGGAAGCATAGCGAGCACAGCAGCAACCGGATACGATTTGCGCGCTATGACTCTCTCCGCGGTGAAGAGGATGGCAAAGTAAACCACCGGGTATATGAGCGCCAGGAATGCGGCCAAGCGGCCCAAGGCCACTTTGTATGGCGGAGTGCCAGAAGACACATGGCCAGCAAGCGACATCACGGTGGCAACTATTGTCACTGGCCAGGACAAGCACACTATCAACGTTACGATTTTGCAAACCAGGAAATACTTGTCTCGACTTTTAAATGGATTGAACATAAGTCCTCATTTCAAACTCGTCTGGCGCTTCTGCGCTGCAATTGCCGTTATGACCGGTCCATAAGCAGGGACGTGGGATTGGCGAGAGCGCCACTGGAGATCAGCATCTCTCTTAGCCGGAGGGCAGTCATTCGATGTCTAAAGATCTCGCCAAGTAATTGCCCCAGCGTCTATCCCCATCCACCAACCGTGGCAACCAAGGTACACCCGTCCGATCCTTTGAAAAATATTCCCACGAAGGGTCCGTTGAACCACAGATGGCTCGGCTTCGCTCGGGATGACAAAGGGGAGGGCGACGGTTCCATAGAGAGTGTTACCGGACCGATGCGTTTTCGTCACCTTAGGTGAAGCGCAGGCTCGACGGCTAGTTTGTTGATGGGGGATCCCGGTCCAAATCGGACTCACCTGGCGGATTTGTCACCCAGTTCACATCCCAGGCACGATCGACCGTGATGAAGATAACGGCTCCTGCTGAGGCCCAGGCCTGATGGGGCATTTTGGCGGGCATGTAGTTGAAGCCGCCCGGAGTCAGGAGTTCGACTTTGCCTCCGTGGTCAAATGTTACGGTTCCCTTGATGATAGTGTGGGTTTCATTGGCCGTGTGCCAGTGCATGGGAACGTGCATCTTCCTGGGTGTGCGGATCAACAATTGCGTCGACTTGGTCTCAGGATCGACGCGAAGAATAGCGATCTGCGGTGAATCGGCCCGCAACTCGGGCACGATCGATTGCCATTTCAAATCCTCGTAGTGAGCGCTGATGACCTGATTGGTGTCCGCCGCCATCTGCATGTCGTGCGCATTGTTCTGAGCTGAGCCGAGGACCGCCGTGAAACAAATGAGATTCACGACGAGAGTGATTTGTAACTTTCCTGAGATCATGGGAATTCCTTTCTTTTGGGCCTGGTTGTGACGCGTTTTGTGAAACGAGTTGGCGCATTGGCTTAAACCTTGCAGTCTTGCACTACGCCGGCGAGTCAAGCCCGGAGCTTGCTATCGATACACCAGGCTGGCCTGTGACCTGATTGCTGCTTTTGCAGGCAAGGGTTGCGAGCAGCATTAAGGTCACGATCAAGATTGTCGATATGCGGTACCTCATAGACCTCCCTCCCAAACTCTGTTCCGTACGTGTTTCACTTGTCGGCGAGAATGAGCGGAGAGGAGCACGGTATTTCGAGAAGCCGCACGTTGCTGAAACCGGATCCCTTCAGCCAGCGCTCGATTTCAGCGAATGAATAGACCCGTCCCTGCTCTGTGTTGACAAGCATGTTTATGTTGAAAAGTACCGCGGGCAACGGGGCGATCCGGTTTCCATCAATAAGGAACTCAGCAATGGCGACGGTCCCGCCAGGAGCGAGTGACTGCCACGTCTTGCGCAGTAATTGCTCGCTACGCAAGTCGCCCTCGGAGTGCAGAATATTTCCTAATATCGCGAGGGCGTAATCGCGGCCGAACTCTACTTGATCCAGGTCCCCGCCGATATACTGATAGCGGCCGCCAACGCCGAAGCGGTCGGCTGTTTGCCGTGTGACAGGCAGAACCTCGGGCCAATCCACCGCGGTCACGCTGACGTTTTGGTTCGCCTCAGCGATTGCGATGCCCCACACCCCCGATCCGGCGGCTACATCGAGGACCTTCGCGCCCTTGCCCCAGGTATCAAGCGGTATCCTGGAAGCCAGCGCTTTCGCTGCGGGATACGCAATAGGGAACAGCGCGGAAACAAAGTTCCGGAAAAATGCACCACCTTCCGCTTGCTGATTCCGGGCTCGCGCAGGTTTACCGGATCGAACAACCTCTTCCAGCTCTTGGAACACCGGCAGAATGTCGCTAACGAAATGCTGAAAGATGGCACCTACATACGACGGTTTGCTGCGTACAAAAAACCTCTCGCTGTCTTCGTTGAGGCGGTAGAGTGGACCCTCCTTCTCCAGCCATCCGAGACCAACAAGCGCGTCGAGGAGCGCGTCCATGCCGCGCTTTGATGTATTGCATGCCGTCTGCAATGTAGCGGCAGTCTGGCCGCCGTTGGCTAGCTGATCAAAGACGTGCAGCTGGATCGCGGTATGAACAATAAATAGTGGAGCGAAGCTGAAGGCCGTTTGCATGATGCGTGGAGCTCCGCTTTGCGCTGTGGATGTGGAAGCTTGTTGGGTTAACATTGAATCTCCTTTTTTTGAGTGTGAAGTTTCGCCTGATCAACAGGCGTTTATGAAGGTGGCTGCGCCTAAAGCCGCGAAAGCACCTTCCGAACCAGTGCCTGTTTTTGCTCTCGCGTGCCTTTGCTGAGTCCGAATTGAAGAGATACGAGCGTGTCGCCTTTCAACGCATATATCCCTACATCCATGGGCATGTAGAAGCTCGCATCTCCTAAGTCGCTTTCCGCTTTTGTGCCCCGAACCATCCGCGTACCGACGCCGCGAAGGGTCTGCATCGTGGTCTTGCCATTTTTCAACGAGATTGTCAGCGTGGCAGGGTAGATATTCTCTTCACCTGGCGAGTATTCGCACGAGATCTCGTCGTCTCCATTGCTCGATGGCTCCGCTTTGGAGTAGGCAGATCCGAGGCCAGTCGATAGCTCGTCGACGGTGAGGAGCGAACAGGCATTCTTCGCTGACGCGGGGGAAGCGGCCTCCCTAGGCGGGACGGGATCGAGCGCATCCGAAGCAGGTGTTGCGGCGTCGGCGACGTGTTCGATCCGCATGAAATTGCCCTTCACCTGGTAGGCGGTAATGCCTGGGCCCACATTGCCGCCAGCCATGCGGGAAGCAGACCTTATCAGCCCGTCGCCGCCAGTGACGGCCGTGGTTTCGCTGTACTGGAAATCGGCGCGACATACGGATGCGGATGACAGGACTGCCATCATCCCCAAGGCGATGGCCTTCGTCCCGCCTGCCGCCCTCGACTGCTCTGCATGTGCCCTCATACCTCTTCGCTCCTCGGCTAGTTGCCGCTTCGAATGCATGTATCCTGCCCGGCATCGGCCTAAAATGTCCTTGGGCTGGTTCTCAAATGTTGTGAAATCTTCTAAAGGCGCCGGATGGGTCTGAAAACAAATAACTTATACGCTTTCGACCCATTCACTCTGGATACGGATCGAGGTGCGCTGTTTCGCGACGGGGAGATGGTCCCCCTCACGCAAAAGGCTTTTGAGATCCTTCGCGTACTTGTGGATAAGAACCCGGCGACGGTTTCGAAAGAAGAGCTGCTCCAGACGGTGTGGCCAGGCACCTTCGTTGAGGAGGCCAACCTCACGCAGCATGTCTCTACGCTACGAAAGGCTTTGGGGGAGACTCCGCAGGAGCGGCGATATATCGCCACGGTTCCTGGCGTCGGATACCGCTTCGTGGCGCCTGTCCGGAAGCTGCCTTCTAACGGTTTGGAGCAGGATGATCCTGCGGTCAAGTCAGCTACGGAGCCGGACGTAGCGCCGAGCGTGCCAGTGGTCCCCGCTCCCGTACCTTGGCATTGGCAGACGCGCTGGAGATGGTTAGCAGTGGCAGTTGTCTTCCTGATAGGGGGAGCTGTTGTGTACCGGATCTGGGTCCACCAGCACGCACAGGTGAGCCCACCAAAGGGATCCGTTCTGCTGGCAGACTTTGAAAACTCAACGGGAGAAACGGTTTTTGATTCGGCGCTGAAAGATGCGCTTTCCTTGCAGCTCGGCCAGTCTCCTTATTTGGAGATCATTCCAGTGGAAAGGGTGCGGGAGACGCTTCGTTTCATGGGCCGTGCGCAGACCGAGCAGGTAATTCCTCCACTTGCTCGTGAAGTATGTGAGCGTCTGGGGGCGCCCGCCCTCATTTCCGGCTCGATAGCGAGACTGGGGAGCAATTATGTGCTCTCGCTCTCGGCCGAGGACTGCCAGGAGGGCCGCACGCTTGGCCGCGAGCAAGCGCAGGTGAATGGAAAAGAGGGTGTACTCCCAGTGCTGGGTGACATGGCTTCACGCCTTCGGGAAAAGCTGGGAGAATCTGTCACTTCCATGAAGCACTTCAGCACACCGATCGAGCAGGTCACAACCTCGTCTCTCGATGCGCTGAAAGCCTATTCGCTCGGAGACGAGCAGCGCGCCGAGGGCAATGAGCAGGAAGCGGCTCTTTTCTATCAGCACGCAATTGAGCTGGATCCGCAGTTTGCCATGGCGCATGCGCAGCTAGGAGCGGTCTACCGCAATTTAGGCGAGACAGAAAAGGCAGCCGACGATCTCACGAAGGCCTATGAAATGAGTGACCGGCTGAGCGAGCGAGAAAAGTTCTATGTCGCCACCAGGTATTTCACCGTAGTTACCGGTGAGACCGATAAGGCTACAGCGATGTATGAAATATGGTCGCGAATCTATCCCCGAGACTGGATGCCGCTCAACGGCCTGGCAGTGCGCTATCAGTTGGTGGGTCAGTATGGAAAGGCGGCTTCAGCCGCGAGAGCCTCGCTCAAGCTGCAACCTGACCACTATCTGCCTTACGCTAATCTGGCGATGTCGGATCTGGCCCTGAATCGCTTTGATGAAGCGCGGCGCGTCTGCCTTGAGGCCGAAAAGCATCACCGGGACAGCATCTTCACTCACCGCGTGTTATTCGATCTGGCCTTCCTGTCACGCGATGTCGCCGGTATGGATCGACAAAAGGCGTGGGCCTCCGCCACCGACAACAACCTGCTAAATCTGGAAGCGGAGGCGGGAGCGTTTTTTGGGCATCTACATGAGGCACGCGAGAAGTTCAGTCAATCCTGGCAGGAATCCATACGCACGGAGCTGAAGGACGATGGGGCGTTCACCATGGCGATCGCCGCTGTTACCGAGGCGGATTTCGGGAACTCCATGAAAGCACGGCAGCTAGCGAGTGATGCCTTGAAACTGGGGCACGGAATCGATGCCGTAGAAACAGCTGCGCAAGCTCTCGCCACTGCCGGCAACGCAAAGGAGACCACTCCTCTTTTAGCCGACCTTCATCAACGCTTTCCACGCCACATCCCGCTGAATTTGGCAGTGATCCCGAGCATTCTTGCCGAGAATGAGCTGAATAGCAGGCATCCGGAGCGCGCGCTGAAGCTTTTGGAAATGGCGCGGCCTTATGACTTTTGTGAATTTTCGAACCTCGCTCCTCCGTTTGTTCGGGCCAGGGCGTACCTGCAAATGCATGACGGCCAGCACGCGGCCGCAGAGTTCCAGAGCATCATCGATCATGCCGGCATCGATCCCACGAATCCGAAACACGCTCTGGCGCGGCTGGGCCTCGCTCGTGCGCTCGCGCAAGCTGGGAATCTCGAGCTTGCCCGCAAAACGTATGAGTCTCTCTTGCAGGACTGGAAGAACGCCGATAGCGACATTTCTGAATTGCAGAAGGCCAGAACAGAAATGGCCGAATTACGGTGACAGATTCTGCTCAACTATCGGACCTTCGGTTAATTTGTTAGAATTCGCTGCCACCCATAGGTGGGAATGAGACTGTCTATGTCTATCGAATCCAACAAAGCTCTGGTACGCCGGTTCTACGAGGAGATCGACAAGGGGAATCTTGATGCGATGGACGAATTAGTTGCTGTGGACTACCTCGATCACAGCCCGCCCCCTTTTCCAGGCTTGCCTCCAGGCCGGGAAGGCCTGAAATATGGTTTTCGGATCTTTTGGCAGGCAACTCCCGGGTATCACCAGATCGAGGATCAGATCGCGGAGGGCGACAAGGTGGTAACACGGTTAAGTTGTTTCGGAAAGCATGAAGGCGATCTCCCCGGCGCCCCAAGGACCGGAAACGATCTGAAGATGACCTCGATCACCATCCATCGCATCGCGGACGGACGGTTGGTGGAGAAATGGGCAGAAAAAGATATGCTCGGGTTCCTGCAGCAAATCGGGGTCATACCCTCACAAAAATCACACGAAGGAGAATGATCCGGTTAATCCAGGTGCGCAGTTTGCGCAGACCAGGGGCTGTGACATCTTCCGAAGTTGGCGCAGTTCCTCCGACCTAAATCCCCAAGCCGAGCCGGTCGAACCGGAATTGTTAGCTAGTTACCTGCCTCAATCAGAGCATTAGCTGTTGACGACAATTGAGCCGAACGCGGAGGCCCAATAGCGGGTGAAGCCTAATTTGCGCTTGCAGCTTGAGAGCCAACGGCGCTTTGCGCCTGCTTGTGCCCTGTGACCTTCAGCTCCAGCGGTGGCGAGGCATGGTTGGTCGAAGAGTCTGACTCGACTTCGCCTACGACGTAGATTGGCTGCTCGATCGGTTTTACCCAGTCCTCGGCCCGCAGAGTGAAGGTGCGGCTGGTTTGGCTTTCAGTCACCAGCACGCCGTTCAATCCAATATTGACCACCTGAACTCCACGGGGAAGGTTCTTGATATAGCAGGGCACACGACCCTTATAACCATTTTGACGCTCGACATGCAGGGTCACCGTCACCTGCTGCCCCGGCTCAAGAGAGACCTGCTTGGGGTCTGTCGTTACCACCACATCCGGCGGCGGAATAATGGTGGCGAGTTGCAGGGACGACTCTTCCGGCATGTCATTCAAGTTCGCCGGCCTCGCAACGTCACGGCCGTTGATGGTTGCGTGGCCTACAATTTCCATCGCGCTGGGCGGCGCGTCTGCCAGAGCATCCGCAGCGGCCGAGAGCACGAACACGGTCGAATCTTCTCCCGCGGAAATCCTGGCGGGAGCGGCGGTAACGCCGGCGGGCAGACCTCTCACTTCAATCTCGATGGGACCTTCATAGCCTTGCAGCCGATTGGCCGAAACCGTCACGGGTACCCTTCCTCCCTTGGGAATATTGGGATTCGCGGGAGTAGCTGTGAGTTGATAATCCTGAACGGTTTCGCGAATGGAAAGGCGATAGGCAAAGTCTGGTCCGCCCATACCGCGAACATCCTTGAGGTGCAGGATATATTGCCCGTCGGAGGGGGCCACGAAGTCGAGACGCGAGTCTGCAGCATACCCAGGGCCGCCATCATCGTTGCGCCAGTTCAGATGGAAAACGGGCAAGCCGTTGGGCGGAAATTCGGCGCCAGGAGGCAGAATCTGCGCGCGGTAGACCGGTGTGTTCACGGCATGCACAACCGGGGACGTGCCCAGAAAGGCCAGCCGAAGACCGTTGATTCCCTTCATCTCAACGTCGGCGTCTGGCTGGTCTGAGATGTAATCGAGCTGATTGAGTTCATCGCCAATCATCAGGAAATCGTTGACGTGGAACCCGGTAGTGGATGTGAGCCGGACTCCGGTAGTGCGCGAATCCCGATCGCTGAGCGTGGTTGTGGTTTGGTTCAAACAGCGAATGGTGGCTCGGGGAATCGCATTTTCCTGCGCATCCAGGATTTCGATCACCGAATCCAGGGGTGAGCCGAGTCTGGCGGCCTCCACATCTATCGTCAGCTGCTCCCCCTTGCTGGCGTGGAAACGGAAATAGTCTTCATCGCTGACCTCCCCTGGCCTGGCTCCGCCATTCAGATGCCCGTTAATGGTGACGGGGAAGGATACGGCCTGTGCTTGAGCGAGCGAGTTATTCGGTTCCTGGTCCAGGACTTCGGGTAAAGCGCCAACTACGAGCTTCACCTGATTCAGCGGGAGCGCTGCGTTCTCCTTGAGCGGGATGGGAATGGTTTTCCGGTTCCCTTCCTGCTTCGGCGTTTCGATCCTGATCTCACGGGTTCCCCCCAGATTGACGCCCTCTACGGCCACCGAGGTTGTTTCCCCCGCGCGCACACCAAGGGGAAAGTATCTCGTGATGTAAGGCAGGGCACCCGCATCCACGCGATAGTAATCGTCCTTTCCTCCACTGCCTTCGCGGTCGGAGATGGTGAGCGTGTACTTTCCGTCCTGGGGCAGGTGGTAATACAGGGCGGCGTCGGGGCTATTGTCATGTCTTCCTGCTTCGGCCAGTACGCGACCCGAGTTGTCGCTGAGGGCCAGCAGAGATTCAAGCTTGGAGCCAAGCTTTGAGGCGATGACCTCGAATACTACGTCCTCCCCTGCTTTGCCGTCGAAGTCGTAACGATCATTGTCCCCCGGTGCTGCAATCGTGCCCACCATGGTGGCAGGCAACACCACCGGTTGTGACCGCACCGTGTTCTCTGACGTTTCGCTCTTCTTCCTCTCGGGCAGCGATCCAATGGCCAGAGAAACCATGTTGGTTGTGCCCAGCGGTGTCTGCACGCGGAAATGGTAGATACCCGGCGGAACGTCCTTGGCTGCGGTGATTTCCAACACGGCTGATTGTTTTTTGGCGAGCGGCACCGCAGCTTCGGTGGAAAACTTTCCACTGGCCGCCTCTTCTGGAAGGTCAGTGATCTGAGTGACCTTCGCGGTAATCCCGGGCGCATCGAAGATCACTGCTTTGGCGCCGGAGAGATTGCGGCCGTCGAGGGTAAAGGTGGCCGTGCTCCCACGTTCCATACCAACCGGCCATATCTTCGAAAGGCTCGGCGGGATGATTGGCTCCGCGGCGTGCAGCGGCAAAACGGGCGGCACTACCAAGGCGAACCATGAGATCGAATGCAGGATCCTTATTTTCACTTGGCACCTCGCGCAGGGTGGTGGGAGTCTTACTGGCTCGCAACCTGCTTTTTTTCCTCTCCCGCAGCAGGCGGGCGGGGCGCAAAGACCGTCCATTGCCCTGCTGGTGCTTTGTCATTCTTTACGTCGTAGATGCTCAGCGTGCCGTTAAAACGGCCCGCCGCCAGCCATTTGCCATCGGGGCTGATGGCAAGCGCCTGCACCCACTCTGGCTGGTGATCGATGACCCTTAAGGGGTCGAGCGTCTTGGCGTCGCGAAACCGTATGGACCCATCTGAGGACGCGGTAATGATGCTTTGTCCATCCGGTGACCAGAGCAAGGCCAGGATGCTTTCCTCGTCTGCGATCAACGACTGATTGAGCGTTCCTTCGGTTTCCCCGACTTTCCAGATGTAGATGGTCTTGTCGTAACCGGCGGCGGCGACGCGATCGCCGGAAGGAGAATAAGCAATGCCAGTGAGACCATCCAGAGCGTCGCCCAGTGTGTACAGGCGATTGCCGGTGGCCACGTCCCAGAGCTTCACGGTTCGATCCTGCGAAGCTGAGGCCAGATACTTGCCATCGGGACTGAAGGCCACGGCAAAGACAGCGTCAATATGGTCCTGAAGATTTTTGAGTTCTTTGCCCGACGCAACGTCCCACAGTTTCACCATCTTGTCGTAACTGCCGGAGGCGATGATCTTCCCGTCCGGGCTCCAGGCAACGGAGTAGATGCAGTCCTTGTGCCCCTGCATGGTTTGCAGGACCTGATGCGACTGGAGATCCCATATCTTGATCTCGCCCGAGCGCTGCGGAGGGCCGCCGCCCGCGGCAAGCATCTTCCCATCGGGACTGAAGGCAATGGAACGCACGTAGTCGGCGTGACCCGAGAGGGTGGCAACCCCTTTGCCGGTCAAGGGATCGATGAGGCGCACCTCGCGATAACCGCCTACGACAAGCAATTTCCCATCGGGAGCCCACTTTAGTGAAGCCACAGGCGAAGCCACCGGAACCACGGGGCGGATATCGGGCAGCGCAGCGGGAGCAAGCGCCTTGCTGGCGGCGCCTGCTGCCGGACCTGCAGCGCCTGCATTGATCCAGGCCCTGATGGCTGCGATGTCGGCCGGTGGAAGAGGGTCGGCGCCGAAGGGCATCCGCGGCGCTATCTTTCCTTCCAGCATCTGGATGATGCGGCTTGCATCGGCATTGCCGGGAACGATGGGCGGCCCATGCGCTCCGCCCTTGATCAAGGTGTCATAGCTCTCCATGACCAGACCGCCCATCCGCGGGCCGCTGGAGTGGCATGCCAGGCAATTCTTTTGCAGGATGGGAGCGACCTGGGAATCGAAGCCCGGTGTTTCCGCAGCCATCGCGGCGGAAATCGTCCCGCACGCGACTCCGAGCACAACCAAGCAACGGGCGGCGTTGATCAGGGGCCGGCAATTCCACGGGGCGTTTCGCATATCAGTGGTTGAACATGAATTCCTGGCTGGTCAGCAAAGCCCACGTCATGTCGCGCAGCGCGGCTCGGCGCGGATCTTCCACCCCGGGGGTATTTTGTTGCTCCGCCGATGCCAGGGCACTGGTCAAGGCTGACCGTTCCGAGTCCTTCGGGTAGCGGCTCAATGAGGCCAGATAGAGGTAGTTGATAATCTGCTCATCCGAGAACCCGAGGCGAATCATCATATCGACCGAGTTGGCGGGATCGCGCAGCTTATTGTTCAAGGTGTCTCCATTGATGATGTGGAGGGCCTGGGTGATCGTAGGCACCGAAGTGCGTTCGCTCTCCCTGGTTTGCTGCCGCAGGGGCCGGCCGAAAGCGGTCAGGAAGTAAGAAGTGACGGCTGTATCCGGCAACTGCATGGCTCGCATACCGAGGGCATAGCCATCGAACTTTTCCGGGACCTGGGTGACCTGTGAGTAGGCATCCAGCATCACCTCCGCGGGGAGACGTTTGATGACGTAGTGCGAGCCATACTTGTCGTCGTCGGCATTTTCCTTCAGAGGGGTTGAGGAAGTCTGATAGGCCGCCGACTGCATGATGGTGCGGATCAAGTAGTTGACATCGTAGTTGTGGGCGACAAAGTCCTTGACCAGCGCATTGAGGAGTGCGTCGTTGGTGGCGGGGTTGGTGTCGCGCATATCGTCTACCGGCTCAACCAGGCCCCGCCCGAAGAAATTACGCCATACCCGGTTGACGATGTTGCGGGCGAAGAATGGGTTCTGGGGTGAGGTAAGCCAGGTGGAGAAATAGAAGCGGGTGTCGCCCGGCGCTTCGCTGGCAAGCTGCTGGGCATCGAGCGGCTTGGGAGGCAGCACCATCATGAAGCGATCATCGCTGAACTCGCCGGTGGGCGCGGAGTAGACGGTGACGTTGTTGAAGAGGGGGCCTACCGCGGGACGAGCGCCACTGGGCGCGAAGGTCTTCAGCCGCACCCGCGCGAAAAGGTTGGCCATGCCGTAGTAGTCCTTCTGAGTCCATTTGGCCAGAGGATGATTGTGGCAATGAGCGCAGGTGATGTTGATGCCCAGGAAGGCCTGCGCCATGTTCTCCGAGATGTCGAGCGGATCGCGGTGGATCAACCAATAGTTAGCCGCGCCGTTCTCGACCGTGTTACCGGTGGCGGTTACGATCTCGGTGGCAAACTGATTCCACGGTTTATCGCCGGCGACACTGTTACGGATCCAGTTGTAGTAACTCCACATTTCCTCGTTGGAAAGGTGGTTGCTGGAGACCAGCAATAAGTCGGACCACTTATAGGCCCAGTAATCCACGAACTCGGGGCGCTTCATCAGGTCATCGACGAGCCGGTTTCGCTTCTCCGGAGAGGGATCTTTGAGAAACCGCTCGACCTCCGCGGGACGGGGCAGGATGCCCGCAGCATCCAGATAGGCACGGCGCATAAGTTCGGCGTCGTCCGCCGGGGGCGATGGCGGAATGTGCAACACCTGCAAGTGTTTGAGAACTGCGTCATCAATGTAGTTGTGGCGGGGCGCCTTCTGGAAAACCGCGTCCTCAAGCTTCCACGGAAACGGAATGCGCAGCCGGGCAAAGGCGACGTGGCTTTGGTACCAGACCGTCACCGGTGCTTCGCCGTTGCTGTGCATGGTGACACGGCCGTTATTGTCGACGGTCGCCACGCCCTCGTCGCCGCTGTCATACTTGGCCCAGCGAGTCACATCGGCGGTATGGCCGTCGGAGAAGTATGCCGTTACCAGCAGTTGTTGTTCGGCGCCCGGGCGCAGGGAAGCTTCCCCGGGCAACACTTCGATTTTGGTAACCCGCGGGTCGGATTCCTTAGGCGCCGGCATTGCCTGGGCAAGCCAACCGGCAATCACTTTAAACTCCGGCGAGTCAACGGGAAATCGTCGCCCGCCTCCGTGCGGGATGGTGAGGGTGGGCTTTAAGAGGATCAAGCTGCGGGCCGGTTCCATCACTTCCGTGCGCCGTGCCAAAGCCTGATGAGTGAGGGTGTAGTAATCCACCTCGGGATCGTAGCCGCGCAAGGTAAGCTTGAAGCCGTTCTTTCCCGCCGCTGCGCCATGACAGGGGCCCGAGTTACATCCCATCTTCGTCATGACCGGAAGCACATCGTTGCGAAAACTCCAGGCGGTTGCGGCGTCGAAGTCTTTGACGTTCACGGTGGCAACGGCCCGATGGCCCTGAAGTGTACCGGTAATGGTCGCCTGCCCATCACCCTGGGGAAGGGTGAAATGGTCTTTGTCGACAATCGCGACCCTGGGATTCGAAACGGTTAGGGTGACCTGTGGGGTAAGCTCCTCCTGATGGCCGTCGGCAAAAGTTCCTTCGACCAGCAGCCGCTGGCTGTATCGCGGCCCCAGGATCGAGAATGAGGAAGGCAGGATCTCAATCCTGGTGAGCGGAGCCAACGATTGCCCGGTGTGGGCTGCTGCGACAGCGGAGGCTTTGCGGGCCGGCGGAGCGGCCGCCGCGTGAGGATGGGAACCGCTGATTGCGGGCGTTGCCTGGATCTGCGCGGAGACCTGGGAGGGTGCCTCAGCTAAAAACAAACCGGCGCCCACGAGAGTAAATGCACTTACTAGAGCAGTAACCAGAAGCACATTGCGCGTCGTCATAGCCGTACTATCCTTTGGCCACCCGAGGCTCGGCCACTCGGCGATCGGTGCTCGTGCCCAGCGTGATTAGCACAAGCAGGGAGACCGAGCCCAGTCATCGGATCAGGCTCCCGATTGCCCTGAACCGGCGATTCCTTCAAGTCGAAGTTTCTCCACCCGCAATTCCCTGCACCAGCGACTTCTTAGACCAGCAAATCGTTGATCGGTTCAAAACCGTGGTCCACCACCCGCACTTCACGGCCCTGCGGCGTCTTCAATATGGTGTCGATGGGAACACCCAGACACTTATAAACGGTCGCCGCTATGTTGGCGGGCATGACCGGTTGATCTTTGGGCGCTGCCCCAATTGCGTCCGAGGAGCCAACCACCTGCCCACCCTTGATTCCGCCTCCCGCCATCACCACGGTCCAGCATTGCGGCCAGTGATCGCGTCCGCCGGCGGGATTGATGCGCGGGGTGCGGCCGAATTCACCGGTTGCCAGCACCATCGTAGTGTCGAGCAAACCTGTCTTGCTTAAGTCTTCGAGCAGGGAGCTGTATCCGTTATCAAACATGGGGCCGACCAACTCGCTGTAACAGCCGATAGGGCTGAAGGGAGCGGAGCCGTGGATGTCCCAGGTGATCTCGTTGAAAACGGTCTCGAACATATTGAGGGTGACAAAGCGCACGCCCCTCTCCACCAGCCGCCGGGCCAGCAAACATCCCTGGCCGAACCGGTTCATGCCGTAGCGCTTGCGGACGTCATCAGGCTCCTGGGTTAGGTCGAAGGCCTCGCGGGCCTTGGTCGAAGTCATCAAGGTATAGGCCTGATTGAAGGTGGCATCCATCAGCTTCGAGTCCTGATTGTTTTCCTCGAAGTAGGCGACGGACTGGTCAATCATCTGGCGCCAGCTTCGCCGGCGGTCCACGCGCACGGCGGAGATGTAATCGGGTGGCAGCAGATCCGGTACCTTAAAGTGGGGGTCGGCAGGGTCGGCATTCAAAACGAAAGGATCGTAGCCCTTGCCCAGAAACCCGGCCGTATCGCCGTGAGGCAGGTTTCCACCAAGCTGGCCGATCATGTAGGGAAGCAGAACGTTGGGGGGCATGTCGCCCTTCGCGCCCTTTTCAAACCTAAGCACTGAGCCGTAGTTGGGTGACTCCAGTCCACCCTGGAAGAGCCTGCCGGTCTGCATCATCTGGCAACCGGTATCGTGCACTGCCGCGGCGGTATGGTAGGCCGAACGCAGCAGGGCGAATTTATCCGCATGGGTGGCCATGCGGGGGAATATCTCCGAGATCTCAATACCGGAAACGTTGGTTTTGATGGGCTTGAACGGCCCGCGGATGGAAGCCGGCGCGTCGGGCTTCATATCCCAGGTATCCAACTGGCTGGGACCACCTACCAACATCAGGTGGATACAGTTCACATCCTTGCCGGCCTGCACCGCACCCGCCGCCTTGAGGCGGAAGAAGTGGGGCATGGTCAGCCCCAGGAAGCCGAGCGATCCAGCGTGCAGAAAATCCCGCCTGCTGACACCGTCACAGAAGTGAACCCGCTTGTCAGCATCCAGTCGATACATCGGAGTCCCTCCCAATCGGGACAATCGGGGGAATCATCGATTTCTCCCCAAGACGTCGGCGACGCCCCATAGAGGTACGTTGGCACTATACTCTTTTGCCTGCACGAGTTGGCCTCTTTTTGTGGGTGGATGAAAGCGGCTCAATTTGTTAGAGCAACGACTCGTAAGCTCGTTGCCTGACTGCCTTAGCCCCACCATGTCTCGCCCGGAGCCAGATGCGCACGGACATAGTCCGGGTTAGGTTCGACGCCAAGTCCAGGCTTGTCCGGTATGAGGATTCTGCCGTCTTTCACCAGCGGACCATCGTGGATCACAAAGCTTTCCCAAGCCTTCACCGGGTCGCCGACGACATGTCCCCAGGGCGAGTCATTGGATTTTCCATTCAGGCGTCCGACGCTGAGCTCGTGCGCCTTGAAATCGCGCATGGCTGCCCCGCTGTGCGCTGCGGCGACAGCCCCGAGCGGACCAGACGCATTGTGGGAACATACCGGCATGTCGAAGATGTCAGCCAGATCTGAGATTTTCCTGGCCTCCAACAGACCTCCAGCCTTGGGTATGTCGATTTGCACGATGTGGCACCCCTGATGAACGATGAAGGGCATAAAACCGCGCCGGGTATAGAGATTCTCACCGGTAAGGACGGGTACGGGAGATTCTGCGGTGAGCTTGACCCAGGCGTCGGAAAAGTCGGGGGGCAAGGCGTCTTCGATCCACATCGGCCGCATGGGCGCAACCGCCCGCGCAAGGTTTAGCGCATCGGACCAGTCCAGTTCCCAGTGGGTATGCACCGCGATGCCAAAATCGGGCCCTAACGCCTCCCGCACATTGGCGAAGCCTTTGGTGTTGTTGTCCAGGTCTTCATTCGTCAATTGGCGGTTATATCCATGTGGATTGTCGAAGACCGTGTCGTAAAGATTTTCCTTGGGATACCCCCGGCGCAGGATGTCTGTCTTGACCGCGGTGAAGCCGTAGGGATGCTCCTTGACGACACTTGCCCATTCACGGCAAGAAGTGGGATCCAGGAAGTTCTCCGGACTACTGGTCAAGTAGACGCGCACGCCGGTGCGATATTGACCGCCCAGCAGCTTGCACACCGGTTGGCCAAGAAGCCTGCCGGCAAGATCCCAGAGCGCAATCTCCACTCCGCTGATCGCGGTCACGGTTACTCCCCCAATGGCACCCGCTCCGCCTGTGCGGAGAATCATCTTGGTGTACAGGGGATCGATATCCAGCGGATCTTCGCCCATGATGGCATCCCGCAGGTATCCCATCATTACGTCTTTGATGCCGAATCCCCAATAGGCCTCACCGTATCCACTCACACCTGCGTCCGTATCGATGCGCACCAGGGTGTTGCCGCCGGATCTGCCGATGACCATGGCTTTGAGGTCCGTAATCTTCACTTTCTTTCTCAGCGGCTCGGCCATAGCTGAATAGCGCCCCAACATAGACGAGGCTGGAAGCATCGCCGCGAGTCCCTGCAGAATATCCCGTCTCTTCATAAAGCACCTCTACAGAAGGCCACGTTTGCTGTCCGTAAAGTAACCGATGTTGTTATCATTTCCGGGAAAGTTACCATAGCCATGCATAGATAGCGATGGTCGCGAGAGCGAGCGCGCTCCAGTGGAGCCGCCAATCAGACAGGCCTGTGAACGCACTGCTACGCGCGTGCCAGTCGACGGTAATGCCCTTGACCTTCGCGGGTTCTGGCGCGGCGGTTAAATAGGACACGATAAACAGCACAGCGATGGTCACGATAGTCCCCCAGAGCCCGCGATAAGTGTAGTTCAGCGTGAACGTCCAATGCAGCCAGGGAAACAGGTGCACACCCCTGGTGCCGATGAGTTGATCGGTCACAAAAAGCGCGGCCAGCAAGGTACCTGCAACCGTCGAAGCGACCGCGCCCTGGACTGTCACCCGTTTACTTACAATTCCAAAGAAGATTGCGGGGGTCACGGGCATTACGAGATAGATCGACACCGCCTGAAGGTATTTATACAGCCCTTCGGGTGTGGTGTAGATCAGATAGGCAGCGCCGACCGCAAGAGGCGTGCATACGAGAATGGCGATCCGCCCCATCATGACTTGCATTCTGTCCGTAGCGTTCTTGCTGGCGTGCAGGAGAAAATCCCGAACGACGAGCGTCGATATGGAATTCATCACCGAGAGCGACGACCCGATGAGCGCGCAGATAAGAGCTGCCAGAACCAGGCCGCGTACCCCCGCAGGGAGCAGGTCGTTCAATAAGGTAATAAACGTTGTCTTTGGATCGCGTCCGGGATAGAGAGCAGCGGCAATCACTCCCGGCACAGCGAAAATGAAAATCGGACTGAGCTTGAGCAAGGTCGCAAACATCGCGCCGCTGCGAGCTTCCTGAATGTCTTTGGCCCCCAGTACGCGTTGCACGTTGACCTGGTCCATTCCCCAATAGAAAACGCCGCCATAGAAAGCGCCCAACAGGACGCCCCAGAAGGGATAGTTCGGGTCGGTGTATCCCTTCGCGACGTGCATGGCGAGGGGCATTTTGGTAACGAGGGCGTGCCACCCGCCAACCTTGCCGAGGCCGATGAAGAGGACCAGACTGCATCCGGCGATCATGATTGCGGTCTGGATAGAGTCGGTATACGCTACCGCCGTGAACCCACCGACCATGGTGATGATGGCCACGGTGGCTCCCATCAACAACACCATGGGCATGACACCCCATCCCACCAGACCATGAAGAACGAGGGCCCCGGCGTACAGATGGAACGCCAGCTTGGTCATGATGCAGATGACCAGCATAAGGGCGGAAAAGAAGACTCGAGCAGTACGGTTGTAGCGGAGTTCCAGGAATTCCGGAATGGTATATACTCTGGCCCGAATGTAATAAGGAAACAAAAGCGCGCAGGCGACTCCGAGGCAGATGCACGTGGTGAGCTCGACCGCGCCCGCGGAGAGGCCGTATCGATAGGAATCTCCGGAGAGACCGACCAGATGCTCCGCACCGATATTCGTGGCAAAAAGAGACGCGCCGACCAATGGCCAGCCAAGCCGCCGCCCAGCTAAGAAAAACTGCGAACTAGTCTCGCTGGCGCCCTTTCGGATTGCGATTGCGAGACCCGTTGCAATGCTCGCAGTGACCGCAATGCAGCAAATGATGAGGTCAAGCGGGGTTAAAGACAGAGACAAAGCGGCTTGGTCTTCTTTCCAGTAAATGATCAGTAAGGCATGTTTTCACTAAACCGATCAATAGCCTTGCCGAGCAGCAATATTTTGGGATCGCGCCATGGTTTTTTTCTGGAAAATAGCCACGGCCCACAGCGAATGGTCAGGTTCGGTCCAGCACGAATGCTCCAAACAGCGAATTCTGCGATTTTTAAGTCGGGAAGAACATATCCGCGCTGGCTGTGCCTGTCAAGGGACCGGTAACTGCTCGACCGCGCGCTTGCTATTCGCCCGGCTGATCAATTACACCTGTGGAAACTCGTTTTTCTGACTACCGTGAAGTATCCCGCTCCCGATTTACAGAGAAAGAGACAAACTGAGACATTTGGAAACTGAGGAGTGGCATGGGCAAAGTGCCGGCCATCGCGGTGACGTTCCTGGGTCTGGCTGGGTGGGCCGCACCGTCATTGGTGATGCAGGCCGCCGCTTCCGAAAATAAGCTGCCTGATCAGACCGCTCAAGACTGGCCGGTCTACGGCGGACAGGCGGCACAGGACCATTATTCAAGCCTTTCTCAAATCAACCGGAAAAATGTAAATAGGCTCAAGGTCGCCTGGACATTCGATCTGGGTGAAAATGGCAACCGAACGGGTAGCTTGCAATCCAACCCGGTGATTATTGGGCGCAATCTCTACACATTTACCCCCTCTCTCAAGGTGATTTCTCTCGACGCCGCCACAGGCAAGCTCCTCTGGAAATTCGACTCAGGAATCGAGGGCCGGCAACCTTCACGCGGCGTGACCTATTGGACCGACGGAAATGAGAGCCGCGTGTTCGCCGGCATCATGAACTTCCTTTACGCGCTGGATCCGGCTACTGGCAGGCCAATCGAGAGCTTCGGCGAAGGCGGCCGTATCGACCTCAGAAAAGAACTAAGGGGGGATTACCGCGTTCAGTCGATCGCACTGACCAGTCCGGGAATCATCTACAAAGACCTGATCATTGTCGGCGGCCGCGATCCGGAAACGCAGCCCTCACCTCCAGGGGATATCCGCGCATTTGACGTTCACACCGGCGCATTACGGTGGCGGTTCCACACCATTCCGCATCCCGGAGAGTTGGGCTACGATACGTGGCCTACGGACGCATGGAAGACGGCAGGGGCGGCCAACAATTGGACTGGTATGTCACTCGACCCCCGACGGGGCATCGTTTATGTGCCGACTGGATCCGCAGTTTCTGACTTCTACGGTGCCGATCGGGTGGGGAACGATCTCTTCGCGAATTCGTTGTTAGCCCTCGATGCAGCGACGGGCAAACTCTTGTGGTATTTCCAGGGCGTGCATCACGACATATGGGACCGCGATTTCCCGTCGCCCCCGGCGTTGGTGACGGTGAAGCATAACGGCAAGAGCATCGACGCGGTCGCGCAGACGAGCAAGCAGGGATGGCTCTTCCTCTTCGACCGGACAAGTGGCAAGCCGCTTTTCCCGATCGAAGAGCGGAAGTTCCCGCTAAGCAGCGTTCCCGGCGAGGTCACTTCGCCAACGCAACCGGTACCGCTGATGCCAGCGCCCTATGCAAGACAGCGTTTGACCGAGGACCTTCTTACCCAGCGGACGCCAAAGGCACATGCGTGGGCGGTTCAGGAATTCCGCCGATACCACAGCGATGGACAATTCATTCCCTTGGATTCCGGAAAGCAGACCGTCGTATTTCCAGAGTATGACGGCGGAGCGGAATGGGGAGGATCCGCGGTCGACCCCAACACGGGTGTCATCTACATCAACTCGAATGACATTGTGGGGACTGGAAGCCTGGCCAAGCAGGATGGATCGGGTGGGTTAGGGTCACAAACGTATGGGAGCCAGTGTGCGGTTTGCCACGGCATCAATCGCGCTGGTTCTCCGCCAGCCTTTCCTTCGCTTTTGGATGTGTACACGCGATACACCTCGACGCAAATCGCCGACGTTATCCATCAAGGCCGGGGCAGGATGACCTCCTTCCCTGGTTTGCAGGGCGATCAGCTCAACGCGCTGCTTGGCTACCTGCGAACGGGCAAGGACAACGCCGCTTCGGAACAACCACCGGGCGAATTTATAGCGGCACAGGGTGCGGTTATGAAGGCAGCTGAAGCGCCATACGTCTTCGACGGCTATCGCAGATTTGACGACCCAGATGGTTATCCCGCGGTTGCTCCTCCCTGGGGGACATTGAACGCGATCGATTTGAATACGGGCAAATATCTGTGGAAGCTTCCGTTCGGAACGTATCCAGAGCTGGCCGCCCAAGGCTTGAAAAATACCGGCAGCGAGAACTATGGCGGCCCCATCGTGACGGCAGGCGGCGTGCTCATCATTGGCGCAACCAGCTACGATAGAAAGATCAGGGCTTTCCATAGCAAGACTGGCAAACTGCTTTGGGAGGCGGACCTGCCGTTTTCCGGAGTAGCCACTCCAGCCACCTACATGGTCGATGGCAAGCAGTATGTGGTGATCGCCACCAGCGGAGCGAGAAATCTCAAAGGTCCACAAGGCACGGCTTATGTGGCCTTCGCTCTGCCAGAAGCGTTTTTAGATAAACAGTAGCGACAGGTTGTAGGATTGCCTTCTTTCACAGGTGCTTGGAATCAATCCTTGGAATCAATCGATGACGCGTGTGGAGTTTGACGTTGCGACTCGATGCCAGCGGGCGGCCCGGGTCGTGACCGTCGCAGCGATGGCTTTGACCCTCGGCGCAGGCATCGCTCCCTGGCGCATGGCGCATGCAGCCGAATATGGAGCAGCACCCGTACAGCAGACGGGCGATGGTTGGGCGAGCTATGGCGGCGAGCCATCGCAGGATCATTACTCGAGTCTTTCGCAGATCAACCGCGAAAACGTGAAGAGACTGAAGATCGCATGGACGTTCGATACCGGCGAGAAAGGAAGTTTGGAGACGACCCCGGTGATTGTGGGACGCGTTCTCTACGCCTATACGCCCTCCCTCAAGGTTGTGGCTCTCGACGCCGCTTCGGGCAAGCTGCTTTGGACATTCGACTCCGGCGTGCATGATCCTGACGCCAGCCGCGGTGTCTCATACTGGACCGACGGAAAAGAGAGCCGCGTTTCCGCCGGAATGAGGAACCTGCTGTACGCATTGGATCCTACGACCGGCAAGCCGATCGAAAGCGTTGGCGAAGGTGGATACATTGACCTGAGAAAAGAGCTCAGAGGCGATTACACCTTGCAGTCGATCGGACTGACCAGTCCAGGCGCTATCTATAAAGACCTGATCATCGTCGGCGGCCGAGATCCGGAGACGCCGCCGGGGCCGCCGGGTGACATTCGCGCCTTTGACGTTCACACCGGCGCGCTGCGCTGGCGATTCCATACGATCCCTCACCCTGGAGAACCGGGCTACGATACCTGGCCCAAGACGGCATGGACAACCGCTGGTGCCGCCAACAACTGGGCGGGGATGGCGCTGGATGTAAAACGCGGCATTGTCTATGCACCTACGGGATCCGCGATCTTTGATTTCTACGGGGGCGACCGCGTTGGGAACGATTTGTTTGCCAATTCGTTGCTCGCACTCGATGCGGAGACAGGCAAGCTTCTCTGGTATTTTCAGGGCGTACACCACGACATATGGGACCGCGATTTCCCCGCTCCGCCCGCGTTGGTCACGGTACGGCGAAATGGCAAGAACATCGATGCGGTTGCGCAAACTACCAAGCAGGGATGGGTATTCCTCTTCGATCGCGCCAACGGCCAATCACTGTTTCCAATTGAAGAGCGCAGATTTCCGCAGAGCACGGTTCCAGGCGAGGTGACCTCGCGCACACAGCCGGTGCCGCTCAAACCAGCGCCATATACACGGCAGGTTGTCACCGAAAATACGCTTACCAATCGAACCCCACAGGCGCACGCGGCAGCGGTCCAGCAGTTTCGTACCTTCGTTGGCGGGAGCCAATTCGTTCCCGGCGTCGTGGGTAAGGCAACCCTCCTCTTTCCCGGCGTCGGGGGCGGCGCGGAGTGGGGTGGATCTGCCGTCGATCCAAATACCGGCATCATTTACATCAACACAAATCAAGTTGCTTTCACGACCACGCTGGTCAGGAACGACCCCTCGGCGGGCATTGGCGTACGGACGTATCGCAGCCAGTGTGCGGTCTGTCATGGTGTGGACCGTTCCGGCGCTCCCCCGGCCTACCCTTCGCTCGTGGATGTGTACAGCCGGCTTACAGCGGCGCAAATTACCGGCATCATCCACCAGGGCAGAGGAAGAATGTCCTCTTTCCCCGACCTTCAGGGTGCGAAGCTGGATGCCTTGCTCGAGTATCTCCGCACTGGAAAAGACATTGGAAAGTCGAACGCTGTGGCGAACGACGCAGGACCGCCGATCTCCGAATCAGCGGCCGTGGACCCGGGCGATGCCGAGGTAATGATGCCCTATAGCATCACTGGCTATACGCGGTTTGACGACGCGGATGGCTATCCCGCAGTCGCTCCTCCCTGGGGCACGCTGAACGCCATCGACTTGAATACGGGCAAATATTTGTGGAAGCGCCCCTTGGGCGAGTATCCGGAATTAGCCACCAAGGGACTGAAGAATACAGGCACCGAGAACTACGGTGGTCCCATCGTGACTGCCGGGGGATTGTTGATCATTGCCGCCACCGACTTTGACCGCAAGATCCGGGCGTTCAACAGCCGCACAGGAGAATTGTTATGGGAAGCGAAGCTTCCCTTCTCCGGTGTTGCCACTCCGGCCACTTATATGGTCGATGGTAAACAGTACATCGTGATCGCGGCCTGTGGGGCGAGAGATCCCAAGTCTCCCACAGGCGCCGTTTATGTTGCATTTGCTCTTCCGTAGTCTGGTGAGCAAAAGAGGGAAATAGAATGATGGGGCGATCGAAAGGTAAGCGCGTCCTAGCCACGTTTCTGCTGACTTTCTCTCTTGATTTGAGGTAATGATTTTCATACAGGAGACAAGATGGCCACCGATACTTCGAAAAAACCACGATTGAGCGGGGTATTCGCTCCAACGGTCACAGCCTTCGAGAGTGATGGTTCTCTCAGTACACGGGGCACGCGCGCGTTCGTTCGCTTCCTATTAGAGCAAGGCGTGCACGGTCTGACGCCGCTGGGGAGCGCCGGCGAGCCTATCGCCATGAGTACTACCGAGAGAATGAAAGCTCTGGAAGCCATCGTGGAGGAAACTGCAGGGCGCGTCCCTATCTACGCTGGGACCGGTGACTACAGCACCGCAACAACCATCGAGCTCAGTCAGCATGCACGCTCCATTGGTTGTGACGGGCTCATGCTGATGGCCCCTTACCTGCTGCGGCCGCCAAAGCAAGACGTCTTGAATCATTTCCGCCGAGTCCGTGAGCGGGTGGGACTGCCTATCATGGTCTACAATGTTCCGGTATTGACCGGTATCGAAATTACTCCGGAAGAGATCCAGATGCTTGCCGCCGAGGACGTGGTTCACGCCGTCAAGTGGTCCCACATGGAAATCGCCAGAGTGCAGGACACCCGGCTGCTTTGCGGGAAGGATTTCGCAATATTTGCCGGCATCGATATCACAGCGTTTGCCGCGCTGGCGATTGGGGCAGACGGTTGGATTGGCGGAATGCCGATGATCGCGCCAGCGCTGGCGGTCGAGTTGTGCCGGCTCCTGATCCAAGAGAAAAACCTGGAGGAAGCGCGAGCACTCTGGCTGCGCATCGTTCCGATTATCCGGCTCGAATACCGGGCCATGGGAACGAATGAAGCAAGTCCCCATTGGCTGGCTGTTTGCCGGGAGAGCGCGGCCCTTCGTGGCATACCTATTGGTGTTTCGCGGGCGCCGCTCAGCCCGGTGGATGCATCGGTGCGCGAAGAGCTTCGAGCGCTTCTCGTCGGGCTTGGGCAGCTCAAAAGCAATTAGGGTGATGCTTCCATGAAAATTACGAAAGTAGAAGTTTTTTTGACGGGCACGGCGTGGCGGAATTTTCTTTTCGTCAAGCTGACGACAGATGAAGGCATCGTCGGATGGGGTGACGGAACTCTCGAATGGAAGGAATCAGCCGTTCGGGATCTGATCCTCGATTTTGGCCGGCGATACGTTATCGGCATGAGTCCCTTCAACATCGAAGACCTGTGGTTCAAGCTATATCAGATCGAGCACAACACGGGTCCGATTATGTATGCCGCCATGGCCGGAATCGAAACCGCGATGTGGGACCTGGTTGGGAAGGCATTGGGTCAACCGGTATACAACCTGGTTGGCGGCGCGGTTCGAAGGAAAGTCCAGGTCTACGCCAACGGGTGGTATGCCTTCCAGGGAGATCTCGCGAAGATTGCGGATCGAGCCCAGGAAGTAGTCGGCCGCGGTTACACGGCAATGAAGTTCGACCCATTCGGTCCAGGCGGCCGGGAACTTTCCAGCGAAGAACTAAGAGCGGCTTGCCGAATTGTAGAGGCAGTGCGCAATGCGGTAGGAGAGAAGATCGATTTGATGCTGGAGTTTCATGGCCGCTTCAGTCCGATCATGGCGCTCGAAGCTATTCGCGCGATGGTGCCGTACCGTCCACGCTGGTGCGAGGAGCCGATTCCGGCCCACAATCATGAGTCTATGGCACAGGTGGTTGCGGCCTCTCCGCTGCGCGTCGCCACCGGGGAGCACACTTACAGCCGGTTTGGATTTCTCGATCTGCTTTCCCGCAAGGGCGCGCATCTGATTCAACCGGACATCATCTACGGCGGCGGATTCATGGAGACGAAAAAAATCGCTGCCATCGCCGAGACGTTCTACGTGAGCGTCGCTCCCCATAACTGCCGAGGACCGCTCGGCACGGTAATCGCCATCCACCTTTGCGCGAACATTCCGAACTTCGACATCCTGGAGACCTTTGAAGACTACGATGTTCCCTGGCGTTGCGATTTAACTCCCGGAACCCCACGGGTCGAACAGGGCTACTATACGGTTCCTACAAAGCCAGGATGGGGTGTCGATGTGAACGAAGAACTGATCCGGGCGCACCCGGAGAATCCCGATGCCAAGCTGAACATGTTCGCCGGAGAGTGGGAAGAGATCATGTGTAAGTAAGTGCACCTGGCCTCGTCTCTCAGCAATGAAAACCTGGGTGGAAAGAACGATCTTGCATAGCAAACTGCTCAAGCCATCCAAGACAGATCGACGGACTTTTCTCAAGCTGGTGAGCGCGAGTGCGGGCGGATTCTTGCTCTCGGACAGCATCGCCTCTGCGGCAGGGGAAACGACCTTTCCCGATCTGGATCGTCTCCGAAAAGCGCATCGGCAGACAGGCCTTATTTCTCCTGGACAAACGTACCGGGCAATGGAGTGGGAGTTTCACACACCTCCCCAACAAACCTTCGATATCAACGTTGAGGGGGCTATCGCGGCCGCCCGGGATGCCGGCGCGGAGAGCCTGATGTTTTACACGCAGGACCATTGGGGATATGCCTTTTATCCCAGCAACGCGGCGACGCGTCACCCTCATTTGAAGTTTGACCTGTTCGGAACCGAGTGTTCTTTGGCGCGCAAAGCTGGAATCTCGACCATGGCCTACTACAGCCTGCAGTTCAACAACCAATGCGCGATCAGCCATCCTGAGTGGGCCTGGGTAAACGAAGAGGGAGTAGCGCAGAGGTTTTATGGCCGTTGGCACATCGTGTGCCTCGACACCCCATACCGCCAGTACGTGTTGGCAATGATGGACGAAATCTTCTCCCGCTATGAGGTGGATGAATTATTTCTGGACATCTTTGGGATCCAATTTGCGATGTACAACCGAAGTGGACTAAGCCCGTTCTGCTTCTGCCGGCACACTGAGGAAGCGTGGAACAAAGAGTATCCCGGAGATCCTTACCGGGAAGGACTTCGAACGCGCGAAGGCTGGGAGCGTCGCTTTCAATGGCATCAGCGAAGAACAATGGCCGACATGCTGGACGAAATCATCGCTCGAGCCCGCAAGCACCGGCCCAATCTTTTGGTTTCACTCAACGGCGGCCCCGAATCGTTTCCGAACGACATTATGCAACGAGTGAGTTTTATCTATGCCGAACCCCTGGATTGTCCCACTGGGATCGCCCTTGGATCCATCCTGATGCGGGGATGGGGCCGCCCCTATTTTCAGGCCGGGATCTTTACCGAGTACGGTTATTCCGATACTTACCCTGGCGATCTCGCGAGGGTGCAGGCGGACGCGCTGATGGTTCAGAATGCGCGAACCTTTTTCGTGGGGAATGCGCCGGTAGTAAGTGGAGTCGACGGGCAGGGATTTTCCAACCGATGGTTTGCCGTAGCCAAGAACACTTGGGAGGACGTCCGCAATGTCGATTGCCTTCTAGGGCCGGATCTCAAACCGCTCCTAAGCACGGCGATGCTTTACAGCGAATTGACTCGCAAGGAATTGGAAGCAGAAAAGCGTCCCTATGATTTCAGGCGCTCCACCTTAGGCGCTCTGGAAACCCTGGCCTACGCCGGCCGTCCGGTGGAGAGCGTACCCGATTTCAATTTGAAGCCGGAAATCTTAGGCCAGTTTGAAGTTTTGGTTCTTCCGGAAGTGCTGGTGCTGTCCGCGGCACAAGCGGAAACGATTCGTCAATGGGTAGAACGGGGCGGGACGTTGATCTCCAGTTACCGGTGTGGCTTGCTGGATGAAAATCACAGGCAGCGTGAAAACTTCGCCCTCGCCGATGTCTTCGGCGCCGACTATGTTTCGGAAGTGACAACCTACGCGTATGACGCGACAGGCAAGCAGAGAGAGGGGAATGCTGTCACTACTTATCTGGAATCAGCCGGCCATACTTTGGCAGAGAGCCTGGCGCAAGGCACGGTAGGCTTGCCAGGACCCTTCATCACGATCAGGACAACTACTGCCCAGGAGGTGATGCGGTACCGGTTACCCCTGCTTGCAGAAGATGTCAGCCACGACCAGTGGGTTGGATGGGGCGCTCCTCCTCCCGGGCCACAAACTGCGGGAGCGGCGGTGGTGTTCAATAAGTTCGGCAAGGGCCAGTCTTTGTATCTGGGTGTTCCCATATTTTGGGCCATGCAATGGCGCGCATTCTGGATTCAGAGCTGGATCCCCGGACTGATACGACAGCTTGTGCCGAATCCGCTGGCGGAGATACGCACAGATCCTTTTTCAGAGTATGTGCATGGCACCCTATTCCACGATGCAGGCAAGCAGTTGATTTTGGTTCAACTCCTAGACACCACGCAACTCGCTACGAAGGGCGAGTTACGCCCCACGCCCGAGATAGAAATTTCCATTGATCCGCGGCGATTGAAAGTAACAGCAGCGCAGGTCGTCTGGCCAAAAACAAAGGCACTGCAGATGACGGAGTATCACGGAAAGAGTCGTATCCTTCTGGAAAAGCCAGATCGCTACACTGCGCTGTACCTGAAACTGGGCTAAGCTAAGCGCTTAAATAGACTATGGCGGGTGTCGATCGACCTGACCGCCAAATCCCCCGGCGCCCATCCGGAAGCTATAAGGCGGACGCGTTGCCGACGCTTAGAACCGCGCTATAACTGAGAGATTTTCGATTGCATTTCCCTTCCGGTAGTTCCCAGCGGAAAGTTTGACAAGGCCACAGGTGATCGGTTACTGTTTGCTCGCTTAAAGCGATCAAGCGCTTGGCGCCCGCTAAGGCCGGTGCAAACCCGTTCAAATGACGACATGGTGGTTGGCCAGTTATGCAGTCTGAACAGGACGCTCACAGGGTCAATCGCCACATTGAAAGAGCTTACGGGCCATCGCCTTCAACGACAGGCAAGAAATCGATTTGCTTGCATTTAAGACAGTGGCAAAACCTGCGCGGCTTCGCCGCGAGCCCACATGCAGGACTTTTCGTGGAAGATGCCTGGGCATTCTGCGCCCATTTTGGACGCGAGGGTACGATCACTCTGCAGGCCAAGTCGGACGGGCTCTCACCAGCATCCGCAGTTGTGAAATGCACTCCGCTTTGAAGGAGAGAGACAGTGCATTGATTGCACGCCAGCATCGCGCCTTCATTTCATCAGAACGGCGCCAGCATTACCTGGAAAGGATGGGAATTTGATGGCACGACTTCATTCGAAGAAATTTATCGCGGTCGCAATTCTGCTTGCACTATTTCTAACGGGCCGCTCCTGCCTATACGCGGGCGAAGCCGTCTTCCAGGTAAAGACAGTGTTCAATGTCAGGGACTTTCACGCGACGGGGAAAAAGTCCGATGACGCGCGGCCGGCGATTCAAAAGGCCATTGATTCCGCCGCCGCGGCTGGGGGCGGAACAGTGTATCTGCCGCCCGGCGACTATACTTCCGGGACTCTTCTTTTGCGCAGCCACGTAAACGTATATATCGAAGCGGGCGCCACCCTCTTCGCATCAGAAGATCCCGCCGCTTTCGATTTGCAAAAGGTTAAGTCAAAGGATGCTCTGTTCTTCGGCGAAGACCTCGAAGATATTGCGATCGGAGGCCGAGGCACGGTGGACGGCCAAGCCAAGTATTTCTGGGCGCCGGACACGATTGAGCGGACATTCAGCCACAAGGTGCTGGTGGAAACCCTGGGCAAGTCGCAGATGCGCTCCTATCCTGCGGGTTTTCCTGATCGCCAGGTCTATCCTCATCTATTGTGGCTGGGACGCTCGAAGAACGTGAGTATCACTGGCGTGTCTTTCGTCCGCTCTTTCAGCTGGACCTTCGCTCTCTACGCTTGCTCACGGGTAGAGATCGATAGCATTTACATCTACACCAGCCTGAAGGACGCGGTTTGGGCCGATGGTATCGACATCGTGAGCAGCAACGACGTCAACATCGCCAATAGCACAATTGCCACCGGCGATGACTGCATTGTATTTGTTTGCGGAATCGACGAATGGGGGCCGACGGCGCCTTGCGAACATGTCACGGTGACCAATTGCCGGCTTTCGTCCGCATCTGCCGCCATCAAATTCAGCGAGGGCAACAATCTGGCCATCCGCGACATATTGATCAACAACTGCGCGATTTTTGACACCAACCGCGGCGTCACCCTACAGATCGCAACGGGGGGTACTATCAGCAACGTTGTCATGTCGAATCTCACCATGGACCTGCACCGCTTTGACTGGTTTTGGGCTGGAGACGGTAACGCATTCAACTTCGAGCTCAAGAGGAAAAGCGAATGGAATGGCGAGCCCGTGAAGCTCGATGAAAGCCCCGGTTCGATTCATAACATCATCATTCACGACGTCATTGTGCATTGCCAGGGAGCTTCCACGTTCTACGGCCATCCGGATAGCTGGCTGGATGGGGTCACGTTTGAAAATGTCAAGTTCTTCATCTCCAGCAATCCGTCGTCACCCTACGACACAACGGTGAACGCTATTAATTTTCGTTTTGCCAGGAATCTCAGGCTCAGAAATATCGAGGTGAACTGGAGAAGCCCTGGTATGAGAAGTGGAAAAGCGCCCTCTCTCTGCAGATGATGTTGATCGCCTGCAACTGGATGGCTTTACCGGAAGTTCGGCCTTTCCTGAACGCAAGATTCCGGCAATCGTTTTGGACCGGGTTAAAAGCGCTTCCGTGCGAAATATGGAAGCCCTGCCGGGCACGGACCTCTTTTTGAAGATCTCGAGCCAGTACCCAGGACATTCATCTCTATGGGAACAACTTCCGTGAGGCCAAGACTCCTTATCAACTCGCCCCGGATGTGAAGTCTGATAGCGTCACGGCCTTGGACAACTATATGCAAGCAAAATCGAACTGAGGTTTGACCGTAACTGAGAAAGCAAAGGGCGAATTATGGGACTTAGACTTTCCCGGCGTGGCTTTTTACGAGTTTCCGCAGCCGCCAGCGCATTCAGCTGGTCACGCATCAAGAGCTTTGCCTCCAGCGGGAGCTCTTCTGGAGTTGCCGCGCCGGAAAGGAGAAAGGAACCAAACCGGCTATTCTCTTCCGGGCTGAAGGGCTCGCAGTGGAACACCTTTCAAGCAGCCGGATACGCACAAGACGTATCCGGCATCTGTTATCGCACCAAGACAGCCGGTTATTTCACCTGCTATGTCGATAAGCTTTATCCCTGTTCTGGAATGCCGCTCGGCGGCATCGACACCGGAGCGCTGTATCTGGAACCCTCCGGCGTACTGGGCTACACCTCAATCTTTAATCACCTCACGCCCATTGGAGGCCCCCTGAATGTTCCCTACCTGGGGGTGGCAAGCGGTGGCAGATCGTGGGTCTGCGGCACGGCGCAAACGAAGAACTACGCCGGCAACAATCGGGCGACGATGGGGGTCAAAAGTTCTGGGTTCTATGCAGGAGAGTGAATATTGGGGACACTATCCCATTGCCGACATCGAATACAAATCCGACGCGCCGGTTCAAATTGGCGTGCGCTGCTGGTCGCCCTTTATTCCCGGGGATGCCGTAGCATCGAATACGCCCGGCGCGGTCTTTGAGGCACATCTCAGGAACACGGGCTCCTCCGCACAACAAGGTTGCTTGATCTTTAACTTGCCCGGGTTTGCCGACCATTATTCCAGGGACTTTTCGATTGGATGGCCTGACTTGCCCATGAAGCCTGTCATGCCTCCTGCTCAGGTCTCACGCCGCGCGCCACCTGCGGGACTCTCCGGCATTTGGGTGGAAAACAAACCCTGGGACATGAGTTACGTGCTGGCTGCTCTCGGTGGGGATTCGGTACGCACGGGTGGCGGTCTAAGTGTGGATGGGAAGTATTGGAACACTGCAGAAAAAAGTCTGCCTTCCACTGGCGAACAAGACGATGGAAGTTCGTCAGTGGCGGTCGATTACAACATCCCACCGGGCAAGGAAAGGGTCATTCGCATCGTCCTGGCGTGGTATGCGCCTGAGTGGGAGGGCAATGGCAACCCTGGAACCGGGGAAGCCGGATTATGACTTATGCCCCCGAGGGGGAGACCCTATCCACCACGGGCAAGCGCTTCACGCATATGTATGCCGCGCGCTTTGCCGATGCGGGCGAGGTGGCGAGCTTTCTCGAGCGCAATCACGAGCAGTTGCTTCGGCGCGTCATTGCATGGCAATCGGCGATCTACGAAGACCCGACGCTGCCCGGATGGCTGGCTGATTCTCTGATTAATTCTCTTTATTACTTTGCTCCTTGCAGCATGTGGGCGCAGGCCAAAGATCCCATTGGAAGCTGGTGTAGGGCAGAGGACGGGCTTTTCGCCCTGGAGGAGTCGCCGCGAGCCTGCCCCCACATGAGCACGCTTTCCAACGTGGGGATGCAGGGGCCAACGCTTTCGTTCTTCTTCCCGGATTGTGCGCTGTCTTTGCTGCGGGCCATTCGTTCGACGCAAAAGGAGGACGGCGACGTCGCCCAGCTCATGGGCCGCTGGGCAGATCCAGCAAATCCTATGTCGTACGGCTACCAGGAAGTGATATCCGGCTTCTGCTACGTCTCGGCGGCATATCTGCATTGGAAGATCACTGGAGACGAGGCCTTCATGAAGGAGTTCTATCCTTCAGTGAAGAAGGCTCTCGAGTATTCCTTCACCCAGCGTCCCGACCTTGGACCATCACAAATTATCGCCATGCCGCCCCATCGACCGCATGCGTGGAACGATATTGAATGGTTCGAAGATCGTTCCATGTATGGTTACGTTACCCACCCCGGCGGCCTGCGTTTGGCCGGGGCCGAAATGCTCAAGGCATGGGCACAGGCTATGGGCGACACGCGAGAGGTCCAGCGCCTGGATGTCTTGATCGCCGCCGGAAAAGAAGCCATGCAGCAGTATCTGTGGAAAGGCGATCACTACCTTGTCTACAACGACACGAAAACGGGTAAGACTCTGGATGCCTTCTTTTCGCCGCAACTCAACGGCCAGTACTGGGCACGTTTCTGCGGTTTGCCCGAGGTCTTTCCCAAGGAAAATGTACGCCGCGTGCTCTCGACTCTGCGCGAGAAAGTTTGCAATTTAAGCAAAGTGGGCATGCCTCCGATCTACTCCATGCCCGACGGCACGCTTTGGACCGCCGATAAGACAGGGTACCTCACCGGCGAATATGTCTATACCAACCACCAGGTTATCTGGAATGCGCTGACATTCATCTACGAAGGGCAAAAGAAGTTTGGCCTGGAGCTTTTGCGCAAGAATCTGGCGCTCAGCTACCTTACCTGGGGATACATGTGGGACGGCACGAACGGCTGCAGCGCTGGCGGAGACACTGGCGAAGTCAACTATGGCTGGGATTACTGGTTTAACTGGTCGATCTGGAATGCGCCAGCGGCGTTGCTGAACAAGGACATCACTGCATTGACCGAGCCGGGAGGTTTGGTGCATAGAGTGCTCGAATCAGGAAACCGGCAACCGGAAACGAAGGTGAGCTCAATGCCCGGGAGCAACGGCGATTCCCTTCCCTTCAGTTAAAGTGTGAATCGAGTCGACTGAGATGCCGTTGAATCGCTCCACCAGTCCACTGGGCCATCGCACTTTTACTAAATCAATTTGATTGGCGGTCCCTAGTCCAAAGTGTACCCGGAGATCGTTTTGCGAGATGTAGCTCGAACCACTCCGCACTTCATCCACAAGTGCTCTTTTTCCCGCTTGAGCCGTGATCTTTGCGCCTATCCCATCACGGTTTGAACTTGGTGCCGATGGTTCGCAGCTCAATCCAATGATTTCGCGAGACCATGCTATTGACGAGGAGCGCCGGCGTTGTATTCATGTTAGCGATCAACACCGAAAGTTGCCCGTTGTTCCAAAAGTCCGCGACCGCCAGACCTCGTGAAGGCAGTGGCATGGTGATTCCGGCTCCCGCCTGCGCCGAGATGTCGCTGAAGGTTCCGTTTCCGTTGTTGTGGTATAAGACGCGCGGCTCCCGGTAGTCGAAGCCCAATGAAACTTATCCACTTCCGGATACACATGCCCATTTGCAAGTATCAGATCGGGCCATCCGTCGTTGTCGAAATCGAAGAACATTGTTCCCCACCCGAGGTACTGCATATGCTTCCCCAGGCCGGCTTCGACGGTCACATCGGAGAAGTTCCCGTTTCCATCGTTCCGGTAAAGCGTCGGGGTATCGTCGGAAAAATTCGTCTTGAAGAGGTCGGGCCTTCCATCGCCATTGTAGTCGGCAACGGTGGCACCCATTCCCGCCTGTTCGCGTCCTTCTTCACTGAAGGCGACCCCCATGGTTACAGCTTCATCGGTGAAAGTACCGTCGTGGTTGTTGTGATAGAGGATACTGGGAGCGCTGTCGCAAGCCACATAAATGTCCGGCCAGCCATCGTCGTCATAATCGAAGGTTCCCACCGAGAAAGCATATTTTCCCTGAGTACGATCGATATGGGCCTTTTGCGTGACATCCGCAAACTTGCCGTTGCCCAGATTTTCATAGAGAGCGTTCGACCGAGCCGGGCAATCCGCGCGGCCCGCACATCACCGGCACGCCTTTCCAGATACAAGCCGTTCCACTCCCGGGAAGAACAGCCGCTGCAAAATCATAGCGAACGTAGTTCGCCACCATCAGGTCAAGCCGCCCATCGCGGTTGTAATCCACGAAGGCACAACCTGTTCCCCACTCTTTTCCTGATCCGGCAACGCCGGCCTGCTCCGCCACCTCGGTAAAGGCACCGTGGTTGTTATGATAGAGCCGGTTCTTGCCGTAGTACGTGATGTAAAGGTCTTCCCACCCGTCGTTGTCATAATCCCCGGTACACGCGCCTTGCCCCCAGCCCATCGCTCCGAGACCTGCTTTGTCCGTCACATCGGTGAAGGTTCCATCGTGATTGTTGTGATAGAGCCGGTTGATGCCTGCCTTGCTCGACGGAAGGCCATCGAGCCTTGTGCCGTTGACAAGAAAAATGTCGGGCCATCCGTCGTTATCGTAATCAAAGACCGCGACGCCGTTGCCCGTGGTTTCAAGGATGTATTTCTTGGTGTCTATACCGCCGTAGACGTTGGTCGCGGTCAGGCCTGCTTTGGCTGCCACGTCAGTGAAGTTGGCGATGGGCGCCGCGGGAGGGGCCATATCCTGCGCCACCGTCCAGCAGTTGTTGATGAGAAACGCCAGTGCGACCCAGCTTGCGGCTCGGAATTCTTTCCATCGAGACACAGGCTAATCCGCCTCTTCCACGCGCAGGCGCTGGTTCGCGACCAATTCACGCAGCTGTTGCACTTTCCCGGAAGGCCAGCGAATCTCCACCGATGCTTTGCTGTCCATATCGAGGCCAAAATGCACTGTCAGGTCGCTGCTCGAGGCATAGCCAACAGTGCTTGTTACATAACGTGTCTGGGTCCTGCCCGGAGTCTTGCAGTTCACCTGCGCTCCAATTGCTGAGCGGTTGCTGCGCTTACCCCGGAGCTGCAGCTGCAGCCAGTTGCGCTGGGGACTTCGATTCCACCACATCTCAATGGGCGCATTCAATGCCGTGACAGCCGCGTCAATCCGTCCATCGCGGTCAAAATCCGCAAAGACGACACCGCGGTGCAACCGCGGGGTTGCGAATTGCGCGCCAACGCCTTCCGACACGTCGATAAACCTGCCGCCAAGATTACGAAGGATTCGATTCGGTTGCGGCTCATCTATATTCAGGCCTCCGCAGGCGACAAAGAGATCGAGCCAACCATCGTTGTCAAGATCCACCAGGCCGCAACCCCAACCACTCCAGGGGCGGCTCAAACCAAGCAGACCGGATGCTGCGCTTCCATCATCGAAAGTGCCGTCGCGGTTCAAAAATAACTCAAAGGTCTCATTCTTCAGTCCAGTCATCACAAGGTCCGGGCGGCCATCTCCATCGATATCTCCGAAGTCTGCGCCCATGCCGGAGATATTGCGCCCGTCTTCGTTATAGGCGACACCTGCCTGAAGGCCCACTTCCTGAAGCCCGTGAGCCGTAGAACGCAGTAAGAGATTTCGTGCATTGTCGTTGGCGACAAAGAGACCGGGGCGATGGTCTCCGGCAAAATCGGCCATGGCAATTCCCATGCCTTTGCCGAGAAGGTTCGGAAGGCCCTCCCTGGAAGTCACTTCAGTGAACGTCCCATCCTCATTGTTGTGGAAGAGCTGCATGCTTTCCGCCCGATAAAGGTCCGGATGGCAGTAGACACGCACAGCGGCGAGTCCGCCGCAGACCGGATCGGTTCCCGCATCCCAGTCGCAATAGTTGGATACGAAAAGATCCAACCTGCCGTCGCAGTCATAGTCTATCCAGGCGGCGGCGACGGACCATAATTTGCGAACGGGCGGCGGGTTGAGCCCGGCCTTTTCTGTTACATCGGAGAAAGTTCCGTCGCCGTTGTTGCGATAGAGTTGATTGCCGTGGACGCCGACGACAAACAAGTCTTCATGGCCGTCGTTGTTGTAATCGCCGACAGCGACGCCCATTCCGTAACCTCGCCCCGCAAGGCCGGCCTTGACGGTGACGTCACTGAATGTCCCATCGCGATTGTTCTTGTAGAGACGATTCCAGAACTCCGGGCCGGTTTTGGTGAGAGAGGGCAAAGCCGCGCCGTTTACACAAAAGATATCCGGCCAACCGTCCCCATCAAAATCGATGACGCCCAATCCGCCAGGCAGCGTCTCCACCTGATACTTGTGCCCTTGGGCATCGTTACGGAGCACGAAATCCAAACCGTTTGCCGGGACTCCATTCATCATGCGGATTGGACCGGCCGCCGACGCGGCCCAATCATGGGAACTCGCAAGTGCCGATGATGCAAGCATCGCGGCCCGTTCCAAAAATGTTCGCCTACTGATGATCATCTGGTTTGTTTTGAGAATGCTGCTGAAACGAATCGGCCAACTTGATGGCCTCTTCCGTCGCGCTGTTGGCATCTTGATCGCGGCCAAGCTTGCGCAGTTGACCGGCAAGCACTGCATGCAGCGCACCCTTCTCGTCGGGATAACCGGAATCCAAGGCTGGTTTCAAGCGTTGCACCGCCTCCTCAGGATGCCCTGTCTGCGCATAAGCCGTTCCTTGCTGCACGCGTGTCCAGGCATCGTCAGGTTGCAGCCCGGCCAATCGGTCGAGAAGAGAAAGGGCAGTTGGATAGTCCCGTTCGCTCATTGCGATCCGGATCAACAATCGCAACACCTGTTGGCGGTGAGGATTCTGGTCGAGAGCCCGTTGCGCGCTCCGCCGTGCCCGGTCCATATCTCCGAGGCTAAAGTACGCCTCCGCCAGCTTTTCTAACAGTTCCGGCTTGTTTGGGTTCAGGCGTAGCGCTTCAGTGTACTCCGTTGCGGCTTGCGAGGCATCGAGCCTGATGGACAGCAAAATATCGCCACGGATCTGATGAACAGACGCTTCTTTACCCTGGGCTTTCAGCTGGTCCGCGGTGTGCAAAGCTTCTGACTCATAGCAGCTCATCAACCAGGAGGCAGCAGTCTCAGCCCCAGCCTTCCGTCCACGTTCCAGGGCCGGAATCGCGTATGAACAGTCTCCCAGCTCTGCGAATGCCACGCCGCGCCAAAACCACTCTGCTGCATTGGCCGGTTGCGGAGCCGGCATTGCCGCCAGCTGTTCCCAACGTCCCTCCTGGAAGAGGCGCTCAGCAGGCAGATCGTTTCCCTGTACGGTTTTCAATGGGCAACTCGCCGTGCCTTGACGCAGACACTCCCAAACAGCACCTTTCACTCCCTGACCTGGAACCAACCTCTGCGGCCACCCAGCAAGAACCTTCCGTAAGCCGGCAGGCGAGCGCGAAGCCAGTTCCAAAAGCCTCGTTTCCGCCTGAGACCAATTCTCGCGAGTGGCGTCGACCATGGCCTCCAATTGCAAAGTTGAGGAGGCTTCCGGCTGCCGTTGCTGGGCCGTTGCGAGGCTAGCCGCTGCGTTCGCGTCCATACCTAGCTGGGCCTGAGATACACCTAATTCTCCCCAGATCCCACTAAGCTGAGGATCCGACGCTGCCGCTTGCCGCAACAATGCTTCCTTCGCTGTGATTCCGGTCTTGCTATTTTCGGCTGTGGTCCTCACCATCGCGACTCTACCCCTTGGCGAAGCGCGAAGCCCGAAGGCTAATACCCGGAACCGTTCCAGGCTGTAGTCGGTCCACCATAACAAGGCTCTCTCGGAGCCTGGCGATCGGGCAACCGCCGTTTGGAATGTCTGGGCGGCGAGGGAAAATTCGCCTTGCTCCATTTCTGCATCGCCCAGATAGCCTTCCGCCGCCTCGTTCACAGGATTTGCCTTCGCCGCTGTTTGCAACGGGGCCACGGCATCGGCCGGATGGCCGCTTTCCAACAGGGCTACTCCAAGCAAAAAGTTGGCCGAAGGATTTTGAGGTGCAAGTTCCGTTGCCCGTCTCAGTAACGGAATTGCGTGTACATAATCCGCTTGGCGGCTCAGCGCCGAGCCATTTTTCAGGAGATCTTCAACCTCTCCCGGATTAGCTGGCTGGGCCGCACAACAGACGGCACACAATGCGATCAGGCATTGAATTCCCGGGCGAGCCCGCATGCGCAAATCATAGCACCCAGTTCACTCTCCAACCCCAGAGTGGACTCATGGTTACTGCGTTGGGCGAGCTGTGGTTGTGGGGATGCGGGGCCGCCTGCGCACTGGCAAAGCCGCTTAATGCTTATCGTGGATTTCGCTAAACATTTTGAAATCCCGTGTAGCCTCATCCGCGTACCCGAGCTTCTTGCACAGTCGAGCGGCCTGATAATAGGCGCTGGCGCGGCCAGGTTGGTCACCGGCCTCGTCACTTTGGATTGCTGCACGAAACTGGTCCAATGCTCCCTTAAGATCTCCGGTTCTCTCCAGGAGAATTCCCATCTGTAACAAGGACTCGGTGTTACGGGGATTGATGACGAGGGCCTGAGTTAAATAAGGCTTGGCTTCGGCATAGCGGTTTTCATGGATCATCATCGTAGCCAGATCAAGCATCGGCCATTCGGTCTTATTTTCGCTTGAAGCCTCACGATCGATCGCCTTGAGATACCAGCGCTCCGCTTCCGCCTCTTCGTGCTTTCCTTCGTAGCACAGCCCCAAATTTTCGTAGGCTCGGACAAAGCCGGGTGCAAGCGAAATGGCTTTGTTGGTTTCCTCGATGGACTCGTCAAATCGATTGACCGTATAGAGCAGCCTCCCTAGAAAATAGTGGGCCGATGCGTTGAAAGGATCCAGCCGAATAGCAGTGCGGAGCGGCGGCTCGGCCAAATCCATATGGCCGGCCTGGCTTTCTGCGAGGCTAATGAGCATCGCCCGGGCAGCGGTAATGCCGGCGAGTTGATCGGCATCGTCGAGCAACTTCAACGCCTCCCGCGTACGGTTTTGGCCCAGCCTAACCTGCGCCAGGAGAGTTATCCAATCTGCATCCCGGGGAGCTGTCATCATTTCGGCGACGATGATCTTCTCGGCACGGTCGAGTTCCCTGGCGTCGATGAGCCCTTTGGCTTCAGCCATTCTGTCGGGTGCAGGAAGATCGGCCCAGACGGGAGGCGCAAAGGCGATAGCCCAGACAAAAAGGGTCGCCAGTCTCATCTTCGCCTTATGGCTCGGGAACAATGGAGACTTGATTTTCAAAGGAAGGCCGCCTCACATTCCAGAGCACACTACGACAATAGGATACTATGCGGCACCATCATTCCTTACCGGTGGGCGTGGGGACCCACTGCGTGCTGCAAGCAGAGCTGTGGATGGCGCGCGGTACAGGAAATGTCTTTGGTTAAACTGCGCACGGCATTCGCCGGAGATCACAATTCGCTGAGCGTTCCTCTAATATCCCAATGCCGATATTAGTGCGAGAACTCGAGTCACACCCTTCGGATATCTTCGTGATGGTGACTAAATAAGATTCACGGGCTGACCAGAAGATACCTACGGTTGTGCGCCTTGAAGCGGACTTAAGTTGCTACCCCCATGTTAAAATTTGAAATGTACGCCTATGCATTCCTCTCCGCTCACAAAAAAGGACTCGCAACCAGACCTTCTGCTGGTGAAGGACAACCTTGCCGCGTACTTCCGCGAGGAGATCATCAATGGGCGGTTTGCCCCCGGAGAGAAGATCGTCGAGGTCAAGTGGGCGAAGCTTCTCAAGATTTCGCAAACCTCCGTCCGGGAGGCCTTGAACATTCTTTTGGCGGAAGGATTTGTGCAGAAGGGATCAGGCCGGACCGCCCAGGTAACCCGCCTTACCGATGAAGACATAGTCCACAGCTATGAGCTGCGCGCTGTCCTCGAGGGCTACGCTGCGCGAGTCGTAGCCCAGAAGAAGGTCCATCTTGGGGAGCTTGAACAAACGCTGTCGGATATGCGCTCAGCAATCGAATGCCGCAACCTCAAGGCGTTCTACGAGCGCGATTTGCAATTTCACATGCTGCTCGCCGAAAAAACGGGCAACCCAATGCTGGTACAGTCCCTCAAGCGGATCATTCTGCCACTGTTCGCCTTCGTAGTCATGCGTGTTCAAGGTGCGCGAACACAAGACGAGCAGTGGATCAGGAGCCTTGAGCAGCACAAGCGCATCATTGAGGCGCTCAAAACGCACGATCCCGTCTTCGCGGAGCGCCTTGTTACCCAAACAGTCAGCGCATTCCTTGAAGAGACCAAGGAAATGGTGGAATCCGGCCGGTGAAGCAGATGACTTTGAGCCTAACCAGAATCTTCGGGTTAGTTTAGCCGCGCAGGCCAAATCGCGGGGTTCTACTTATAACCTCCCTCAATTTTGTAACCATAGTTGACTTTCCCCTGGGGAAACTGCTTCTGAATAACGGGAAATGTTGCGAGATTCTCTACTTGCACGCTGTAGCCGGCGGGAACATCAAGCTGATACGTGAGGGCATCCGCCGTTTTTGTCCAGCGCATGGAAATAACTCCATCCGGAGTGGGAACGCGGCCCTCGCACATGTCAAGAGAAGATGGAGTAAAGCGGACATGCACCGCCTGGCGAACCATGTCCACCCGATAGAGACCGAGGATATCGCGATAGAGCGCTACGACTATATGGGACCCAAAGGCGTGATCCATGCTCGCCTCGTTACCCATATTCTCCCAAAATGTGCCGGTGAGCTCGGCCATAAACAGAAAGTAAGATTTGGCCTCACTGGCAAGCTGATCTGTGAGACCCGCGCGAGACAGTAGCTCTAGACGCAGGATGTTACCCATGAAGGCGTTGGAGGGAGGGATCTCCGGGAATGCTCCGCTAGTCCTGCGCCCCGGGCCGAATGCGGTGTGCATCGTTTCCCATAGCTTGGGATATTTCTCCGGAGATGCGGTGTCGAAATAGAAAGCATAGTACTGGCACGTCTCTGTCCGGTTATGAGTGGGAACGAGTTTTGCTCCCTGACGCATCGCGTTATCGACAAAGAATTCGCCGTCATACGATTGCGTGCGGATGACTTCTCGCAGCCCTTCCGCCTGCTCGATGCATTGCGGCAGATTGTAGATACGCCCGACCGCAGCGAGCGCCGCAGCATAGAGCATGTTCGCCGGATAACTTACGTCCTGGACGTAATCATTCGATTTCGACCACTCGATGAAAACCCATCCCTTCAGCTTCTCGAGCAGGCCATCGTCATTCTGAAAAGGCTTGAAGTAATCGAGGAGCTTGAGCACGCGCGGCCGCAGACCCTGCACCAACTCACTGTCTCCACTACGCGCCAGATATTGTTCCAGCTGGATCAGAAACCAAAGGGCCCAGGTGGGGACAAACCCGCCGTCATAGTGGTCTGCTGGATAACAACCGGGTAGCATTCCATCGGGAATGTACGCGAAGCGGTCGGCCAGCAGAAAATTCTCAAAAAAGCACTTTTCTACCTTGGTATGTCCGCTCAATAAGGGAGAAACCTGTGCCGTGAAGGAGCTATCGCATAGCCACCCGGCGCGTTCCCGAGACGGTGTGTCCGTAAAGAAATCGACGGCATTCGGACGATAGGTTTCTCTGCCTCCCGCGAAGAGCTCGTTAAGCCCTTCATCGCTCGAGCGAAAGTGCGCGGTCCAAACGTCGGGTGCGGTGTATTCCCTCAAATATACGTGGTCGACCTCACACTCTCCTTCCAGAACCATCAGCTTGAGGAAGCGGAGGGTATACGGTTCAAAGGTTTCGAGCCTATAGGACCCCGGGGCAAGGGTGTAAGCAACAATGTTGACGCACATCAGACGCTTGAAGTCGACATCCCCGCCCGTCAGGGTCTCGTCGAAAGTGAAATAGAGCTTTGTGGGTGTATGAACGGTTACATTTGCGCCAAAGAATCCCACTAGATTTGTGCCGAAATCGAGAATCCTGAACTCATTCGTGCGCAACTGCAGGGCTCGATTACAAACATAGGGTTCATCGACACGATGGTTGACAATGGTTTGAGTTTTTTGGAGCTCAAGATAAGGGATCACCGTCAATTCCTGCTCCGGGTATCCAAGGAGCGTGGGACTGACCTTGCCGCCAAAAGGGACAGAGCGATCTTGCGCGATACTCTGGGGGCCGACAGCGCCCCATCGGAAAGATCCTTCCGAAGTTACCTGTTCGGCCTGACGTCGCGCATATGCCGGACTCGGAACCCGGCGCGGAATCAGCTTTCGGAGCTCAGAACCCGTGCATGGAACGGGCGGGAAAGAAGCATCGAGGCGCTCGCGCCACCCGGCAGATGAAGGATCAACGCGATAGACCTCGGAAAACGCGCGCTGGAATGAATAGCGCTGGACCTTCTGTACCCGTTCCGTGAGAATCCTGGCCTCGAAGGAAACTCCGGTTCCAGCAGTGGAAGCAAGCACTACTGAGTCCGTCGCGACCTCCGCCTGAAGGAACGAAGGCTGATTCAAAATGTAATAGCTGTTGATGTTGTAACCGGCGACTTCGATGCAGACGCTGTTCTTGCCGGTAGCGAGCAGCGAAGCGATCTCGAAAAGATCGACCCGGTAATAATCATGTGGGCCGCGAGCGGGTCCCGATGCGAGAAATTCCCCGTTGAGATAAATACGATAAAGAGTCGAACCGGCAACCCGCAGTTGAACTTTTTGTCTGGGCGGGGCTTCGAAAATAGCGCGAAATCCCACAAAAAGGTTCATCTCTTTTTCGCGCCCTTGCGGCCAGATGGGCTTCGCCGAGCGAAAGATGATTTCGGAAATCCCAGGGAGCGCGTGCTGCTCAACGCTGCCAGCGGCAGGGATAGGGAAGCTTGGCGGCAATGCAATCGATGCAACCGTCGCAGTGAGTGAGGTGCCGAGAAAGGTCCTTCGGCTCACCACTTTTTTCTGGTTTCTGTCTTTCGACAACTCAAGTGCTCCTTTTCAACCTGTCGAAAGAATACCTTCACAGGAATTTGCCCGAACATGGGATGGCGGGACAACGCATCTTATCGTGCCGCTGAAAGGCTTCGAGAGCAGCCACACGGTAGGAACCGCGCCCTCGCGCGTTAAGGGGGGCTCCTGGAGGAAACTTCGATATGCGCGAGCTGTTGCCTTAAAAGAAAGTGCACCTGAGGAGTGTGGTGGCTTACGCCTGCCCACACTCCTTATAGCGGCATTGGTTAGAACAACAGCTTGAGCGCGAATTGGATTGTTCGCGGTTGATTTCCTTGTGACCCAATCGAGCCGAAGCCCGAATTGGCCACCCCGGGATTGTTCGTGCCAGTAAATATGGTCTCGAAGGACGTCCGGTTGAACGCGTTGAACCAATCGCTCCGGAACTGCGCGTTTATAGACTCCCAGATATGGAAGTTCTTTCTTGCACTCAGGTCTTCGTTGTAATAGGCGAAACTGCGAAGAGTGAGGTTGCGGGGTACGTTGCCGAAGGTTCCTGGCGCTGGAGCCGTGAACGCATCGGGATTGATATAGAGATCGGTGTGGGGATTGAACTTACCGGTCCAGTGCGCCTTCTGCGACTGTCCGGGAACGAAGTCAGGACGAAGGATAGAGCTGCCGATCGGTAGAGTATTACTCACCGAAGTTTCGAACATAGGGTTACCGCTTTGGTAGTGCTGGATCCCCGAGATGCCCCAGCCTCCCAGGAGTGATGCCAGAATTCCGTGATTCAAAAACTTTCGTTGATAGCCAAAAGGCAGCTCATAGTTATAAGAAATGACGAAAGTCAGCGGCGGCTGCGTAAGGGCATTGACGTACTCGCCCCCGAGGCTGTAAGTATCCTGCGGGCCGTCATTGAATTGGCCGATCTCGTCTTCCGCATTGCTCATCTGCTTGGCATAAGTAAAGCTCGCCAACATCGAAAAGCCGTTGCTGAACTGCCGTTGGAGCCTGGCCTGAAGCGCGTTGTAGGTCGAGTGGCCGGTATTTTGCTTAACCACGGTAATACCGGTGTATTGCGGATATTTTTTTAACGCTTGAGCGACGGTGGCCGCGCCTCCTAAGGAAGTAGAGAAGTTAGGAAAGGGTGCTGCAACGCCACTCGCTATCCCCGCCGGCGAACTCAAAGGGGACTTCAAAGTACTAGCACCGTACTGGGCGACATAACCGATGGGGATCTGATTGGGATTGATGAGACGCGATCCGAGGTGGGCGCCCACGTTACCGACATAAGCCACGTCGAGCACGAAACCGGGAAGTTGCCGCTGCACGTTCAGGGTGTAGTCATTGATGACTCCAGGAAGTCCGCTCGACCTTTGCGTCCAGCTGGTCCCGGAGAAGTTATCGAAGGTCGGGCTGATGAAGGGCGGCGGGGTGAAGACCGGATAGCCGTTTTCCACCAGCATCGCGGGCGTCACTCCGTTGTTCACCGTGTTGGTCACGACATTTGCATTGAAGCCATCCGCCAAGATTGCAAAACCATTTCCATTGCTGGACCCATCAATGCTGATGTACAGGCCGTACCCCGCATGAATCACAGTCTTTTTGTCAAGTTGGTAAGCGAAGCCAACTCGCGGCTGGGCCATCACGTACCGGGTATCCGCCAAGCGGGAGCAATTGCAGGTGTTTGGGCCATTCCCCTGGTAAACAAGTGCTCCGGGAATGCCGCCTGCGCCAGGATTGGCAAGGTTGGGATCAAAGCTGGAAGCGACATGTACCCCATTGATGTGGTTGCGCACAGTCAAAGTCCAAGGGATGTCATAACGGAATCCCGCGTTAAGGGTCAGGTTCGGGAGCAGCTTGTAGTTGTCTTGGATATATGCGGCCAGGTATTGGAAGCGATTTTCAGCGCCGAAGGGGTTGTCTACCTGCTGAACGGTGTCGAAGGTGCCAGCCATCAGGCTGGCGAAGCCATCTCCCGTGTTGCCATTGCCAGGAAATGCGGTTTCGGTTGAGTTCATCGCGTCGACAATACTGTCCAGGGTTTTGATATTGCCTTCAATCTTGTCAAATTCCCCACCTATCTTCATTTGGTTCTTCCCCTTCCCCCAGGAGACGAAGCCACTCTCTATATAGGTGTTCTCTTTGTTGGTGCTGCCGCCGCCGCCGCCGGTGCTGGCGTAGGGACATAGATTGAGGTTGCAATAAAACTGCGGGGTAATTGGAAGCGCGTTCCCTATGCCGAAGGTGTTCACGACGTTGCTGTAGGGTGCGGTGCCATTTTGCGTGTCGTAGTTGTACCCAACGCCCAGGTGCATCAGCAGGGATGGGGAAAAGGTATGATCGTAGCCGATGCGTGCAAGCGCGAGATTGTTGTTCCCTACATTATCGCCATAGGTGGAAATGGGCGGTAGAAAGATGGTGCTGGTAGACACGGTATTGATTGGCCCTAGCGAGAAGAATCCATGAAAAAGATTATTCTCGTTCAGATTGTAGTCGATCCTGCCACCCCAACGATCTTCGGTTACGTTGCTCACACCGGTTTGACGAAAGTTATTGATCAGGTTGTTGTTGATCGGCTTAGGAAGATACTTAATATATTCGGCTCCCGCAGCCGAGATCTGGCTGGGAGACATGGTGTTCGCCACTCCGTTGTAGTTATACTGCTGCCGCGTGCAGTTACCTGTGCTGTCGCAAACGGTCGATCTTGGATCGTAGATATTTCTACCCAGTGCGGAAAAGTCGCCGCTTCGTTCAGCCATGGTGGGGATCGTGGTTAAGCTATTGGTAACTCCGCCCGCCAGGCGGAATCCGCTGTAAAAGGCAAAGAAAAAGAGCTTGTCTTTTCCGTTGAAAAGGTGCGGGATGATGACCGGTCCACCGACGTTTACACCAAACTCATTCTGGTGGGTCACAGGCGTGCTGCTGGCAAAATAACCCGCCGCATCCAGGTCGGTATTTCTAATGTATTCGTAGGCCTGCCCGTGAAAAGCATTAGTTCCATTGCGCGTGGTGTAGGTGAGGTTGCCGCCGGGAGTGCGGCTGAATTCGGCAGAGAAATTGTTTTGCACCAGGGAGAATTCTTGTAACGCTTCAACCGGCACCGGCTGGATGCGGTAATCCCCAGACTGATTGGCAGAAACGAAAGGGATGCCGTCATACATGACCGCACCGCCCCAAGCCTGACCGCCACTAATCGTGGTCGAGAACTCCTGTCCTTGTGCTCCGGTAGATCCGTATCCTATGGCAGCCGTGTCGGCGACGCCGGGCATCAGGTCGGCGACACTAGTCACGCTGCGCGCCGCACCGGTCATCGCGATAGGCAGATCGTCGAACGTCTTCTGATCGATCGTTGTCGAGGCCTGAGAGGTAGTGGTTTCCAGTTGGCTGGCCAAACCCTTGACCTGGACCGTGGTGGTGGCGGTTCCCACTGGGAGAACCTCGTTCACTTCGACCGTCTTATTGAGGCCCACAGCTATGCCTTGCTGCTCTACTCGTTGAAATCCGGCAGCGGAAACCGTCAAAATGTAGTTACCCACCGGTACCAAAGGAAAGACGTACTCGCCTGAGGACGAGCTTTTCGTATTGAGCGCTGCACTCGTTTCAACGCTAGTGAGGGTAATGTCGGCCTTCGGAATGACCGCTCCAGAGGGATCGTGGACTGTGCCAACCACGGAGCCACCGCCTGATTGCCCGATCAGGAAAGATCCATTGAGACATGCGAACGCAGCGACTCCAAAAACAAGGATTCGAAACCACTTCATTGCAATCTCCTCCAAAAAATTCAACCTTCGGTTCTATTGCCGACCTTCGGTTCCGCTTACTCGGATGGCTATTCGGGGGAACCACCACTGGTCAGTTCCGAGCGACCCTGAACGACCCTGAACGACCAACGACGATCGATTCCCGCGGTAAGGCCTAGCTTCTGCGCGCCGTGAAGGCCATCGTAAAAGATGACCTCTAAGCGCTTGACTCTTTTGGCGGTGATGACCCTAGCCGATGTCTTACGCACTTGTCAACATCCAATTTTCAATTTGCAATCAATTCATTGGAATAGGCCGGTTCGTCGCTAAATTCTAGAGTTTTCGGGTAAGTATGAAGCCCCATGATTCTCCACAGGGCGCAGGTTCCTCCGATCGCAAGGGGAGACACAGAATGAGTAGAAAACTCCCTTTTGAGCGCGTAAGCGCTCAAAAGGGATTCTTAAGTCCGCCTGATACGCTGTAAGCGCACTGTCGCGAACCAAGGAGGAACGCATCATTTATGTATGTGTCTGATTTATTAAGGCGTTTCAGTGGACGGAAGAGTTCGTGGAAGTGCGAGGAAGAACGTAACTGGCTGCCCCCCAGGGAGTCCCATCAGCTGAAAATAAGAGAGATACAGTCGCTCTGTATTTCCGATATCCCCACTTGTATCCCATAGAATGCAGTTTTCTTTCTGACTTTTCCAAACTCTAGGCCTGGCTTTCCCCGAACCTCTCCGGACACTTTCAGTCGTCGGCATAGGCACAATTTTTCGTCTGTTCGGTTCCCTGCCCGTCCTATTTGGATAGTCTGGCTGGCTGCTAGCCGGAAAGCCAAGTCCCCCCTGAAGGCTCAGTCGATGATGGATTGGGCTTGTTCTCACACCTCAGAACAGCAGGCACTTGTCCTAAAAATCACTTCAACCTTTGCCGTGACAGCAAAGTGGAAGAGCCCTAACTTAGCGGAATGAGGGGAACGGATGGCTCCTTTCAGCCCCACGAGGAACGGTTAGAAACCTTTATTGCACCCGTACCATGACAATCAGGTGCCGAGCTCGGAAATAAGATACGGCCCGCTGAAGCCCTATCGCGACCCAAAACCGACGTCCGACCGGATTTTGGCGGAGATCATCTGCAATGCGGATAAGAACAAGATTAAAGCTCATTTGCAATTCGATAGTGACATTGATCCTGTTTGCGACCATATGGGGAGCCAATACAGAGATGAGGCAGGTGCCGGACTCGCATACCTTATGTGATTTCGGTTCTGGCCATATCGGGCGCCATTATGCGCCGCCTCGTGGCGTTGATGACACCCAGTGTTTGCTATAGTCCGCCCATAGTTTTTCGTATTCTGGGCATTCTGGGCACTGCATGAAGTGGTTGGATGCGGCTAGCCGCCAGTGTGTCGTACCCAGATTGGTTGAGGACGGCGCAGCGAGTTTGTAGGAGTTCTAGCTCCTTTCCTACGCAGAGCAGGCGTGCAGGACGAGTCGGCATAGTGAATGCTCCCGTGCGATTGAATTGGAAGGGGATGTTTCAACAATATACAGCTTCAGATCGCACAACGGCTGCAGTTTCTTAGACATCGAACTATTACTGCCTCCGTCACTGGAGCAAGGGGTGAGCGTGGATTCCTCTGAAACTCCTTCGGATGTCGACGGTCTCGTTCAGTCGCTGCAGGTCAGCATTGAAATAGTCGCCAACCTCATATACTTGGCCCGGCACCTTGAGACACATTCTGCACGGCAGCAGAGATACCTTGAATGGGCGGCCAAAGTTATAGAGGGGATAGACACCATCCGAAGCTTCGCGAATAGGCTTCGGTTATATGCCAATTTGCCACAAAAAGAACCCCGATCTCTACGATCAGGGCGAGTTCCTAAGAGAGTGTCTATTTTTGCAAGTCACTATACGCCAGGGGTGGGGCATTTGTCTTTATCTATTAAGACTTGAAGAGCTTCTGGGGGGGCAACCGACCTTCTCTGGGGTCCATCTCAGCCAATACGAGGGTTGCATATGAGCGGTAATCGAGAAGCAGAAGAGCAAGTATCCAAAGAACTGGCCAACCAACCTAAACAGGACGGCGGCCCAGAAAAAGAGAAATCCAAGGATAGACGTGCAGATGCGGAGGAGAAGCTGACAAAGCCAGAATAACCTCTACCGGCGCCCCGTGGCAGCTACCCCAAAGCCTTCCTCACTTCCGCGGCAAGCTTCTCCAGGTATACCCAGCTCTTTTGCCACGTCTTTGACTTGCAGCCGTTCGAGGTAGAAGAGTGGGACTGATAGGAGGGGACTTCCAACATTTGTTGCCTTTACATCAGACGATCGCAGCTCAGCAAAACCAAGAGCGCATCGAATGGATACGGCATGATCGGTGGATCAATCACACCAAAGCTGAGCAGGTACTGGCTCGGCTTTCTGATCTACTCAGCTATCCCCCACGGAGTCGAATGCCATCATGTTGATTTTTGGCGATCCCGGAATGGGAAAGACAAAAATCATTGAGAAATTTCTGCGGGAGCATCCATCTGTTTACGATGACAAAACGGGAATGACGCGCTCGCCTGTCGCCGCGACGCAAATGCCTCCGGTCCCCAGCGAGCGGGAGTTTTATGAAGGCCTGATCGTTTCACTGGGTTCGATCATGCCTCACGGCGTGCCCGTGAATCATCTTCGTTACCGGTTCCGGGTGTTGGCGCGCCAGATGGATGTACGCATCCTCATCATCGACGAAATAAATACCATGCTCGCCGGTACGTTTCGTGAGCAACGGGTGTTTCTGAACTCAATCCGGTTGCTAGCCAACGATCTCAAGCTGCCGCTAGTATGTGTCGGCACGCAGGAAGCAAAGCAAGCACTCATGACCGACCAGCAGCTGGCAGACCGCTTCGCGGCCAGCGAATTGCCGCCATGGCGCGACGATCTGGCCTTGGGCCAGCTCTTAGCCAGCTTCGAATCGATCCTTCCCTTGCGTCATCCCTCAAACCTGCGGGGCACAGATGTCCGCAGGCGCATACTCGCTTTGAACGATGGTATTACGGTGCGCATTTGCCGCCTGATCGAAACTGCCGCCATTCAGGCTATCGAGACCGGCAAGGAACGCATTGACCTGGATTCCCTCTCCGACCACGTTGTCACCGAGACTCTGGTGTCTATTTCTGAAAGGCGTTCACGTCGACAAGTAGGTGTCACTTGAAACGGCCCCCGCTTGCGCCTCGCCCGATCAAGGGCGAGCTTCTCTCCTCTTGGATGGCACGAGTCTCTGCTGTCAACGGGCTCACAATGTCAGAACTGATCGAATACGCGGATGGCACATCGAACCGCGCGAAGATCATGCAGGTTGACTGCGATACATCCCGTTCGCTGATTGCTGGCCTGGCACAGGCATGTTGCATATCTCAGGACAGCTTGGCTGAAATCGACCTCTGTGCTCAGTTGCCAAATGCGCCGGCGTCGTTGTTTCTCCCAGTGGTCCATAATGTACCAAACGGCTACAAGCGCTCGACCATTCCGATTCCATCCTGCCACACGTGTCTCGGGGATCACGAGAGAAAGGCGACAAGCCCATAATGGAGGGTGGATTGGGTCCTTGCCCTCGTAACGCTATGTCCTGAACATCTTGATTTTCTGTCCAAATACTGTCATCACTGTTTGCTCGCTTTGCTATCAGTGGTGGCACACCCACAGCATGGCGGACTTGTTGTCCGCTGCACGTCGTGCTTTCAGGCTGCGGCATTTCATCCGGTAGCCGATCCAACAATAGCGTCTCCTCGCACGCAGCTTGTTGCGAGCCTGGGCCAGACACTGGTCTGCGCCTGCCGAGCCTCCTGATCCGATGTGGCTCGGCCCGATCGACCCAGCGAAGTTTCTCTCCGTCGTTGATGATCTGATTTGGTTCTTCATGGACGGCAACCTTGATGACGGATACCCACTGATCGACCGATGCGCCCCGGCCACGGATTCTGAAATGTCCGCAATAAGGCGAACGGTCTGGCAACGCCCTCTTAACCTGCTATCCGTCCGTCAGCGCGAGATTGTTGCGGCCGCAGTCGCCATCGCCCTTCTCGGCAGCAGGATCACTGACCGATTTGATCCTCACTCTCGGCTCCCAATGCCAGTCAGCAAACTCGATACCTATCCTTTCTCATCGGTGATGCTGTCGTCCAAGTGCCACCTCCGAACACCAGGGTCGAGATCGCGGAGAGAATTGGAAGATGGCCAGCGGCCCTCAAAGAACGCGCGCTCCGTCACTTACCGTTAGGGATCTCGACGGCGCCGCGACGGCCCGATTCTCAGCGCGCCTGACACACTCACGTTGTCTACAAGTTAAGTGCAGTGTTTTTGGCTGCGAGTCTACAAGTTAAGTACAGCAAATCGCCGTTGTCTACAGGTTAAGTACAGCGCGACACCTGGAACACAAAAGAACGGTATACACGGGCCCCATCCCAGGAAAGTGGACGCGCCTGGGATACACTTTCAATTGGGAAAAACCCGCACCCCACATCGGCCAAAGCGAATTTGTCATTCGGCCAGGCGCCCAAATCGAAGTTGAGTGGATTACGCCCACCGAAGAATACTGTCACTGAATCTGTTTCCTCGCAAGCGGATCGCAAGCTAGCATAGACATATCCGATGAGCCATCACCTACCCGACCCCACGAGCGTTGCGCAGGCTCACGAACCTGAGTCGGGCAAACCTTTATCCATGTGGGAGGTCCTGCGCTTCCCCATGATGCGGCATCTGTGGTTCGCGCAAACGATCTCCGTTTTTGGCGACTTCATCGCTCTCTACGCCGTGATTGCCGTCCTCACCTTCAGGCTGCACGCGACTGCCCAGCAGGTCACCGCCGTTCAGATCGCCTACCTGTTACCTATCGCCGTCCTCGGCGCCATAGCCGGCGTGTTCGTCGACCGTTGGCCGCTCAAGCCCACCATGATCTCAAGTGATCTTCTGCGGGCGGTCATTGTTCTCCTGTTGCTGACTGCCACGCGTTTATGGCATTTTTACGTTGCGCTGGCGGCCATCAGCGTGGTCTCGAGCTTCTTCGCTCCTGCCCAGGGAGTCGCTATCCGTTCCGCAGTCCCTCTCAATGGCCTGCGCTCCGCGAACGCTCTGATGCAGCAAGTAACCTTCGGTATGCGGATCGTCGGTCCGGCAGCCGCTGTTTCGCTCGTGTCAACGTTAGGCGCTGTGAGCTGTTACCTCATGGACTGCGCCAGCTTCATCGGGTCCGCGTGCCTGATCGGCGCCGTTAGGTTCGTTCGCCCTGCCGAGGCCAAACCGGCGCCGGCCCCACCCGCGGACACAAAACAAGCTCCGTTTAGACGCGTCTGGAGCGACATGGAGGAGGGCTTCAAGTTTATCTACAGCAACGCGAACCTATTCTTCGTCATTGTTGCTTTTGCTGCGGGAATGTTTGTGATTGGCTGCTTCGCCCCCTTAACGGCCGTCTACGTGCGCGACAACTTGCACGCCTCGACAAATACTTTCGGGATCGCGAGCGCCCTGGTGGGTGTCGGGATGATCGCGGGAATCAACTCCCTTAGCGTCTTCGCCTCGCGGGTGAAAGATACCAGTCTGGTTTATTCAGGTCTTGCCGGAATCGCATCTGGCCTTCTGCTCATGGCGGGAATCACCACGATCTGGTCCGCTTTCCTGGGCGAATTCGCGATTGGCTTCGCCTTCGCTGCGATCTTTCTCCCTTCACAAACCAAGATTCAGCAAGAAACACCGCCACCGTTACTGGGTCGCGTCGGTTCTACCGTCATGTCCGCTGTCTTTGCTTCGCAAATTGCAGGACTTGTACTCAGTGGCGTTCTTGCCGAACGCATCGGTGTCCGCTCCGTCTTTGCCCTGTGCGCCGTTGTGCTCGCCATCCTGATTGGAGCAGGCCTTCTGTGGATGCGGCCGAAACGCGACGCGTCAACGCCTTAAAGGGCTTTCCCGGCAAGGGCGCAGGTTAGTTTGCACTGGGAAAGTAGATTGATCGAGGGGAACTATGAGTTATCTTTAGACATACAGGGACAGTTCTTAAACTGTCCGTTCCAAAGACGGAAGCACACTTCCCAGTGCGACAACGGAGTCGCTTTTATGTCGGCCTTCCGGGCGAAGATCGATGGGGCATTTCATCGGCTGAATCACAGTGAGATTCCCGTGGTAGCGAAAGTGGTGAATCTGTCGCAGGCGGTGCCCGTGCGGAAGCTCCTCAGTGCCACCAATTTTCTCGCAGACGGCTGGATTTATTTCCCCTTGGTGCTTTTTCTGTTGCTTGAAAAGCAGTGGCGGTTGCTGTGCGTAAGCGCATTGGCTGTGACTGTTTGTTTTGCTTTGTATTTCCTGGTCAAGCCCTTGTTGGCGAGGGTTCGACCGTGCCACCTTTCCGCTGCCATAGCAGGCCAGCCACGGTGCCTGGATCAATACTCATTCCCCAGCGGTCACTGCATGACATTGACCGTACTCAGCGTATTGTTGAGCTGGCAGTATCGCGCGGCGATTCCCTTCCTGCTCTGCGCGGTAGTACTCCTGTGCTGGGCACGCATGGCCGCCGCCTATCACTATCCATCCGATCTGATCGCAGGAATCGGAATCGGCTTGGCGGTGGGCGTGCCGCTGGCTCGGATTTTGCTTTAGGGACGGCAGTGGGCCCCGGTCACTCCGAAACGCTGGATAGATACTTTACGTAGTTATACGGCCAGTGCTGCCACCATTGGCGTGTGGTCATATCCGGGACATTTACCAGGTCGTCCGGTTCCCGCCCGGGAAAAAATGCAGCTGGATAACATTTGCCGTTGTACACCACGGGGGGCACAGCGGAAAGAACGTAAGGTGTGCCCATTCCCACAAAAGCCATGGACGGCATCGAGGACGGCACGCCCACACGCTTGACCGCTTCCGTGCTCAGCGCCTTGAGAAAATGAAACGGGATAGAAAGGGGGAACGGGATGAGCGGCGTAGCGGTGGCCGGCTCGTATTCCTTCGTGGTAGTTTGCGGGCCGGTCATGGAGTGGACGATCATGTTCACGATAGGGGCCAGGGGTGACTTGGCGTACAGCCCGATCGGATCGGCCTTCGAAAGAACATCGGTAGCAATGGCTGGATTAATCAAGTCCGAAGCCGTTTCGCGTGTGGGTGGCAACTGCTGCGCCGTATCCAGAGAATTGCTTACATTGTAGGAGAAGCCATGGTTACTCAAGGCAAGGTTGTAGTTGGAGGCCATCGCTACATTGCCACACTTTGGGGTCGCAAAACTATAGCATTTGATGTTGATTTTCTTGGACTGGATCGCACCTGCCTTCACCCAGGCGGAAAAGAGCTGCGCCACCGACGCCCCCAAACTGTGGCCGGTCACATAAAGATCGATCTCCTCTTCCGGCAGACTTTTAAGAATCGTCTCGAGATTGGCGGGAAGCGTGTGTCCAACCGTGAGTGATTCCACTGCCTCGCGATAACCCAGATGAACGAGCGGAATCTGGGGTGGGGGCTCGGGAGCAGGATTGGCAACGACCCCACCCGCAGGCTCAACCGGTAACTCCGCATTTGCGCTCACGTAGGTTTCTACGCTCCGGAAATAGTCCCGGGCGACGGGACCCGCCGGAACAAGAATGCCCGCAAGATCTTCCATGGCTGCCCCGGGATTCAAAGTACCGGCAAACGCGATTGCGTAGGCGCCGCGCTCTGCATTGTGCGCCACAATCGCGCTGTTGACCGCAGCGCCGCTGCTAAGGCGTGAAGTCAACATGGAATTCTGCCATGGATTTTCTGAATCCTCAGAGGGAACCCCAGGCGTCCAGCCGCGGGGCCAGATGGGCATGCGCGGATAAGGGTAGGTTTTGCCGTCGTCGTTGGGTAAAGGATTCTGAGCATCATTCGTGGGCACAAGCCCAAGGGGAAACGGCGCGAAGGCTACCGGACCGAGAAAATTCGCCGCGGTGCACATTCCCAGCAGTTCCACAGCCTCCTCCACGGAAAATCCGGGCTTTGCCGGGGTCAACTCTCGGTCCGCCGTATCTACGGCTCCGGTCGGAGCCACGGCAGGGCTCTTGTGTCGTCTCTTCGACATGGGCGATGTCCTTTCACTTTGAAATACTGAGGACTTTCCAAACGTACTGTCTATGGCTTGATTCCCATGCGTGCTCCGGTGCTCCCAGCCGGAGTCAGCAGCATATTTATTCCATTTTCCTCGAAGTATTGGTCGGTCGCTTTGCGGCTGCCCTTCCAGGTTCCGTAGTCGTCCACGATCAAAACGCCCCCCTTGGTCAAACGAGGATACAGGTGCGTCAATTCGTGATACGTCGATTGATACAAATCAGAATCCAGATGCAGGAGAGAAATCTGTTCCGGAGCCCGGGACGGCAATGTCTCTTCCACCATGCCTTTGACCAGATAGACGTGGGCCTCCGAATAACCGGTGGTTTGCATATTCCGGCGAACCTCTTCGAGCGAAGCGTAAAAGATTCCCGAGTGGCCGCCGCGAAGACGCGTGGTGATATTCATAGCGACGTGAAAAGGTCCGGCGTCATACTCTGCATCGTGAACACCCGTATCGGGCATACCCTCATAGGTGTCGTAAAGAAACAGACTTCGCTGTTGACTGTGGAATTGAAGAAAGGTCAGAGCAACAATCATGGCACTGCCCCCCTTCCAGACGCCGCACTGCACGAAGTCGCCCGCGATCCCGGCTTTTGCCACATAAGAAGCAGCCTCATAGACGGCATACATGGCCTTGAAAGGGGTGAGCGTGTAGTCCTGGCACTTGTGATAGATCTCGAGAAACCGTGGATCCAGATTCGCGGCCGACTCGACCCCGATGTTCAGCAATAATTGTTCCTGTAAACGCGACAATTTGACGAAAAACGGGAGCAGAATCTGCTCCTGCACCTTGGATACGTCGGCGAGTGAGGGAAAAGAGATTTCTATCATGATTGGATGTAGGCCTCCACGACCTCTGTTGTCAAAACTTGGTGTCCGCGAATCACGGACATGCGAATAGGATTCGACTCCCACAACTCTGCAATTCTGGGAATCAGCATGGCATCTGCGAGCGCAAGCCCAAAGGATTGGTTTCCCACGAATAGTTTTGCTCCTGCGACCACCTGGGCGAATTCCAGCAGGCCGCTCACCCGGTAAAAGTCGACAGGGAAATAAGCGTTGCGGAAGGCGCGCCATTCCTCCGCCAGGCCCACGAACACAGAACGAGAAGCGTACCCTTTCAGCCTCAACCAGTCCAGCGTTCCCTGGTATCGGCTGGTTCTGGAAATGACAATCTCCGCTAACGGCTTCGGCTCGATACCTTGAAGCCAGGGTTTATTTACGTCGACTCTCCCGGGTAATCCCGCGATCTCCCAATGGCATTGAGGCAGGTTCACCTTCATGCCCGGAATAAGCTTTTGGCGAAATTCTTTGACAGCGTTTCCGAAGAGAAAACCAGCGACCTTATCTGTCTCTGAGTTGACAATGTTGAAGACGTGAGCGGGCACTGCTTTACCCCGGAAGCGATCGAGGTCACAGGTAATGCTTTCACCATTGAAAATCGCAGCGCGGTGGATGTAATTCTGCGTTTCAAGCAGATCGACCATCATCCGCGCGGTTTCTCGCCCTAAGGCTGGCTTTTCGAAATAGGCGGTCTCCGCATCCACATAGAAAATACCACCACCGAGCGCCCGAACCGCGGGCAGGCTGTAGATGATATCGCCGAGTTTGCCGCTGTGCCGAAAGCTCATCAAACCAGTTCCAACCTCGGTTTCGTTTCTCCTGGAGCGAACACCACTTTGCGAGCAATACTACGTGCGGTTTGGGCCCATACTCTGGGAAGGAGAAGCTGCGCGCTCAGGCCCAGTTGAACAAGGTCCGACCCCCGCAACGGAATCTTGAAGTCCGTCCTGCCCAGTCCGGGTACCCAGGCGTTGAGCAAACCATTCGTCAGAGCGTATTCCAGGACTACCTGCTGGACGCTAAGGCCGGGAGAAACCTGCTCGACAACATCTTCCAAAGTGGAAAGCACTTTGCGAAAAATCAGAAACGATCCGGAGAACTGCGCGCCGGCGCGGAGAAGGCCGTCGACCAACTCGCCCAGGCGAGCGGGATTAGGAATCGACGCCAAAGGAAGAGCGTCCACAAACATTTCGATCTGGCGCTTGAGCAGCCGGCGGGTTACTTCATCGTTCTGCAGGCTGAGTTCCGCGAGAGCGTCGAGGATTTGCCCCTCGTCGCGCAAAGGAAGCGTTAGCAACAGAAGGATCAGCGACCGGCGATCGACCGTGGTGAGCGTGCCGGTCAATGCCCAATCCAATAACACGACGTCTCCGGTAGTCTCATCGACGCGCAGATTTCCTACATGAGGGTCAGCATGAAACGGGGAGATCTCCTGCGGGTCGAAAAGCGGGCGCGCAACCAGATATTCGATGAGCCTGCGGGCTAGTTCCCTGCGCCGGAGAAGGTCGCCGGGGTATGCATCGGTAATCTTTACGCCGCGCTCTTCGGTCATAGCGGTGATGGTGGGGGTGGAAAGGACGCCGATCGGCTGCGGAATGCGAAGGCCCTTGACCCCTGCATATCGACTCCGCGCCGCAATCAGGTGTTCACGTTCATGGATGAAGTCGACTTCCCGTTCATAAAGTTCACGCACGTCATCAAGAATTGTTCGCAGATTGAGTTTTCCGAGATCGTACCTTTCCTGGTTGCTATCGAAATAGTTTGCAAGTTCCGCAAGCAAATCGAGATCTTGTTTGAAGTAGAGAGGGATGAAGGGCTTCAGAATTTTGAAAACTCCGACCGTGGGCCCCATACCCGGACAGTTCCTGGATGTAAATCGCAGCAAGGCACTGACGCTGCCCTCTCCGTAAATTCCGGGTTGGAGGTTCACGCGATGTTCGGCCATTAAGGCGGAAAGCTGATTTTCCAACTCGGCTCGAATTTCGTTTTCTTCCACATCTTGAATTCCGTCTTCCAGGACGATGAGACGTGAACGGAACGAGGGATCCAAATTCGCATTCCGAGCCAGTGTTTGCCCAATTTTCTGCAGGACTGGAACGCGCCGGATAAAGGCAATGACCCGGTCTTCCATCGGCGTGGACAACGGCAGCTTGAGTTGCTCGATAATTTTCGGGACCAGGCGATCCGGGGACAGCCGCGCGGCCATGAACCCGAATCCATCGCGCACCACGGGGCGCCATTGTTCGTAGATAGGCGGGACCAGTTCCTCAACGGGGAGCAACTGGGAAAGAATGTCTTCGAGTTGTTTGCGATTGGCCACCAATCTACTGCCGAAAGGCCTCTGTCAGGGCCGGTAGATCGAATTGACCACGCAACAGACCCTCGGAGAGTGGCGCGACTGCCTCTTCGGGGAGCATCTCGAGAAACCTCATAGCAATTGCCGATCTGTCATTCATACGGGGCCGCCTCTGATGATCGAGCTTGCATGCGTCGAGTACAGCGGAACCCTAACCGCAAAAGAAATTCATTGAGTCTTGTAGCGGCTCCGGCCACCGGCATCCGGCCCCTGTTTCGCTTCGGCTTGCTTCATCATTCCCGCCTTAAAAGCACGATAACCATGGCGATACCGGCGACTTCGATGAGCCAGGGTACAACGTTCGGCCTCGGCCACGGCAGCGACACCGATGTTCGACCTCGTCCCCCTGGCTTCCGAGCCGCGCCAATAGCTACAATGCCGCCAACCAGTACAGAGTGGTCAGCCGGTTCACGCTTCTGCGCAGACGTCGCACCTCGTCGACACTGGCAGTGTCGACGACCATAGTCTGCTGGCCCTGCCTGCGCGGCCCCAAGGGTAGAAAACGCAGCAACGATGTGAGGGTTGAAGGTGGACGGCCGGCAGCAAGATCAGAGATCGAGCGCCGGACCGCTTTGGTGATGTCTTCCTGGATTAATCTCTGAGCAAACGGCGCCGTCTCGGAGATGCATCGAACTCCGGGTCGAGCGTGTAGGTCAGCCCGGAGAGTATCCCCATCGCGCGGGTCATAAACAGCATCTCGGTTCGAAACTGAAAGGGAGCGGCGGCCATGAGCCCTTTGTACTTGTGTAAAAAAGCCTGGGCGGCGGGACCAGTAAGGTCGCTGGCGCGCACTTGTCCGATAAACACTCCCCAGAACCCGTCCAGTTGCGCCTGAATCATTTCCTCGACACGGTCCAGATCGGCGTTGCCCTGGAGGACGCCCAGCTTGGCATAGGAATTGAGGATTTTCCGCGCATCCCGCGTCCCCAGCCCGATGGTTAATCACTCAGGTCTTCGCGTAGCCTCGCCGTCCTTTGGACTACCATGCCGAAATCGACGACCACTATCTGAAAAGACCTTCCAGGAGCGTAGCCCACGAAATCCGCGGGCTTGAACCCCTCCCAATCGATCGGGTGTCTTCTTTTTCCAAGACGGTGGGCAAGGGGCGAATGAACAGGTTGCCCGGATGAGGGTCGGCATGAATGCGGTAAGTCTCAAAGAACTGGGTGAGGTAAATGTCGTAGATCTTACGAGCCACGGCCTTTGGGTCGATGCCGACTCGCACCAACTCGGGCAAATCGTCGATGCGGGGATGCAAGAACCATCCACTGTGGCGAGAACGCCGGCAGAGCTTTTATCGTGATAGATTCGCGGCGCGGCAACCCCGGGATCCTGGGCAAAATCTTCCGCAAATCGTTCCGCGTTGGTCTGTTCAAGCCGCAGATCCAATTCCCGGTTAGTGACCAGGTCAAATTCCTGAATGACGGAATCGAGATCCGCTCGCTCGGCGATGATCTTTACCTTTCTGAATCGACCCGCCACCTGCCGCAGCAATTTCATGTCGTCGCGGATGATCTCCCTGATCCCTGGACGCAGAACCTTAACCACCACCGGCTCGCCGGCAATCGTCTGCGCCCGGTGGACCTGCGCCAGCGATGCGGAGCCAACTGGAACCGGCGATATGGAGGAAAATATCTCCCGCATCGAACACCCCAGATCGGTCTCGATCTGCGCGACGACGACAGAGCCCTCCACGGGGGGGACCTCGTCGCGAAGCGATTCAAGCTCGCCGGTAATCTGCATGGGCAATAGATCGACGCGGGTACTCGAGAAACTGGCCGAGCTTGACCCACAAACCCTGAAGGTCGAGAGCCAGATCTTTGTAGTCGCGAGTCAATCGCTGCCAGCGCGGGATCCACGATGTCCGGAATGGCCTGAGCGGGCCCCATTTCAAAAACCAGTCCCACCAGAAAAAATGAAGCCCCACTCTCATGAAGTACAGGGTGATGCG
>CAWJZH010000028.1:0-618297 GCA_963847155.1 uncultured Acidobacteriaceae bacterium
TTGCCATCCTTGAAGGTGCCACTGATCGCGGGATGGGATTGGGCCCGCGTCCGAGGAGCGTGCCGGTGATCGACTCGCCATCTTCCTTTAGTTCGAAATAGGTATCGCGAACAGTGCCGTCTCCGTTGGGGATGTGGAGCACCCAATAGCCACTCAGCTCGGACTGAGCGTGCGCGAGTGGCGATTGCTCCGGATTCGCGGCAGCCAAAAAAGAGAGTTACTTTGCTCAACAAGCGATGAGGTTTGCGCATCTGGTGAACGAACTCCTTTGAGCAGCATGAGGCTTCCATGGACAGACAGCACTGTAGCCAAATACTTGCAATCTCGCAACAAGCGGGAATGCGTGCTTCAAATTTGACTTCTCGCTATAGATCTAAGAGAGCTTGGGCAGTCTCTTCCAAGGTTCCTCTCCGGCCCCCGAGTTGCGAGAGCTGTTTGTAGCGTAAAGTCCCGCAGAGCCCGCCCTCCAGCTTTACATCCTTAGCCACTGAGGATGTGGTCTTCCCGCTCTGTTCCACTTTTCCGCAGCCCCTGCAGTCCGAGGGACGGATAACCTAGAGCCCGGCACGGGAGTGCCGGGTAGGCCGAGGTTTATGTATGGGTTCCGCAGGGACAACTCCCAATGCGCAGCCCGGGTGGGCAATTGGCTTAAAGTCGTTCATCAGCACCCCTCGAGAACTCGTGCCATCGAGACGGCAGCCGATCAACAAGAACCTGGATGTCGTTCGGCCAAGCTCGCCTCAAAGCACTCAACTCGTTAAACCATAAAAACCAACTTGATCCGCTATTTTTGGCAGTTCTGCCCATAACAGCTCAGCACGCAGTGCTCGGGTAGCCCAACCCAGACTGGCGTCCTGGGTTCGGCCCGACTTTAAGTCGGGCCCTAGAGTTCGTACATTTTCAGAGCCAGGAGCGGCGCGTCGCAGACCGCGAGGATCATAATTGTAGCCGTCTGCAGTTTGAGCTGTGCCAGCCCCGGACTTCGTCCGGGAAAAGCCCTGGACTTCAGTCCAGGGTCAAACCCGCGAGAACATTCGGGTTATGAATTCAGGGCTTTAGCCCCGGTGGCGGGGCATTCCATCCCCAGACGTCGATGACCAGGCAAACAGCTCCGGTCTCTCGGTCAAGCCTGCTCTGACTGGATTCTCCCAAATGTACGTGTGGTGGTGTTTGTAATCCTCTAGCGTCTCCAATGCGGTGATTCACGAAACTTGCTCGCCATGTTTGAAAAACAAAATGAATTTCCCGTTTCGCGCGATAAGAGAAACCGCCCTGGATGACTGCAATGCCTCTCCCGGCGGGATTTCGTTGCAGGGGTCTTCCAAAAGATTCGCACCCGCTCTGGCCCCAGTGCCCACTGGATTTCAACGGTCTCTGGGGACTCATTTGCAATCGCTTCTCACGCACAGACCAAGCCCAGCGTATTCTCAGTCTGCCTGGGTTCAAACCTACAGAATTTCTGTGGTGAGGCCGCGGATCTGTGGTACCTTCTGCCGGTGACGGCCGAGTCGATCGATCCTCAGCTACGGCGCAATTCGCTCGGCCTTCCGGAGCTGATTTTCCAGAGCGTTACCCACATCGCTCCCGCCACCAACATGGTGTTCACCTATCCGATCATCGCCCTCAAGGCGGGACCGGATATGCCTCTCTCATTTTTGCTGGCGACCACCATTTGCTTTTTTATTGGAAACACGGTGGCGCAGTTTTCCCGGTATATGCCGTCCAGTGGCGGCTACTATTCCTTTGCCACGCGTGGACTCGGACCTCGCATCGGCTTTATGGCCACGTGGAGCTACCTGGTGTATGAACTGCTCGGCGGCGCCGGGTCCTCTGGCTTTCTCGGCTACCTCCTCTCGGATACGCTGCAGGCAGGGTTCCGCGTGCATATTCCGTGGTGGCTGATCGCATTGCTTACCTTTGCGGTTATTTGGACGTTCACGCACTACGGCGTCCAGCTGTCCGTGCGGATCACCCTGTTTCTGGGGGGACTCGAGTTGCTGATTATGCTGGCGCTCGCAACCACTTTCCTGATCCATCCAGGACCTGGTTCCAGTTACATTGCCCCGCTTAATCCATCGGCAGCGCCGCATCATCTTGGCGGAGTCCTGGCGGGCATGGTCTTCTCCATCCTCTCGCTCAGCGGGTTTGAAGGGTCGGCGCCGCTGGCGCAGGAATCCCGGCGTGCGGGCAAGTTCGTGGGCCAGGCAGTGCTTCTCTCGCTGGTGGTGACGGGCCTCTTCTACGTCTCTACTTCGTATGCCAGCGCCATCGGTTGGGGCACTGGAGATATGGCGGCCTTCGCCGCGCATCCAAACCCCTACTATGCGCTTGGCCATAAGCTGTGGGGAATGGGATGGTGGTTCGTGGTTCTGGCGCTGATCAACAGCGCGGTCAGTGTCGGCCTGGCGACGACCAACTCAGCTTCCCGGGTGATGTACACCATGGGCCGAGCGGGTACGCTTCCGTCTTCGTTCGGGCGCGTCCATCCCGCGCACCAGACACCCACGTTCGCCATCGCCATGGTGCAGATCGTCGGCATCGCGGCGGTGCTGCTGGTGGGGCTGTCTGTTGCGGCCGGACTATATCTTCGGACTGTTGGAGACCATCGCCACGCTGGCGGTGATCATCATCTATTGTGTGGCGAACCTGGCGCTGACGGCCTACATCCGCCGCGAGCATCCAGAAAATTTCAACATCTGGCGGCACGTGGTTTCACCCTGGATCGGCACCCTGGCGCTGCTGCCGGTGCTATTCGTGACCATGTACCCCGAGCCGGAGTGGCCGTACAACATCGCGCCGTACTTTCTCCTGGTGTCGCTGATCGCGGGATTCGGCTATATGCAATGGCTCGAATCACGCCATCCAGGGGCACTGTTGAGGGGCGCAACCATGCTGGTCGGCAGTCGCAGTACGTCTGAAGGCGACGTAGACTGGGATAAGCCGATCGCTCCGCTCTCGTAGCAACAAAGGCAGAAAGGCTTTTATGAGCTTTGGTTCGCTGGTCTTTACCCCGCTGGTCAAAAAGCTGCAGGAGCGCTATGGCAGCCGGCGGCAGTATGAACGCATGGAGAATTCCGGGGCAGCGCAGGATCGCCTGACCGAATTCGAGACCGAGTTCCTGGCCCAGCGCGATAGCTTTTACATGGCCACGACCGGAGCGACCGGATGGCCCTACGTACAGCACCGCGGCGGACCTAAGGGCTTTTTAAAAGTGATCGATGACCGCACGCTCGCGTTCGGCGACCTTCGCGGAAACAAACAGTACATCAGCACTGGAAATTTGCTCACTGACGATCGGGTCGCGATCATCATGGTCGACTATCCGCGGCAGGCCCGGCTGAAGATACTCGGGCGAGTAGAGATCCTTGAGGGCGAAAAAGCAGAAGGCTGGCTGGACAAGGTTCGCATGCGGGAAGAGAAAACACCCATTGAGCGGGTTTTCGTTATCCATGTTGAGGCTTACGACTGGAATTGCCCGCAGCACATCACACCGCGTTATTCGGTGGAAGAGCTACGCGACGGAATGAAAGACGTGGAGAAGCGGTTACAGACGCTGGAGCAGGAGAACGAATCGCTGCGCAAGGAACTGGCCGCCGCCCACGTAACCACCAAGGAGCATAATACATGAGCCCCCGTCCTCCCCTACCCCCGTTTACCCGGGAGACAGCCGTCCAGAAAGCGCGCCTGGCAGAAGATGGTTGGAACACGCGCGAGCCGGAGAAGGTCGCTTTGGCCTACACGGTCGATTCACGCTGGCGTAACCGCGCGGAGTTTATTACCGGACGGGGACAGATCGTTGCCTTCCTCACGCGGAAGTGGCACAGAGAACTCGACTACCGGCTGATCAAGGAGCTGTGGGCATTCACCGGCAATCGCATCGCGGTTCGGTTTGCCTATGAATATCACGATGACTCAGGCAATTGGTTTCGTGCGTACGGCAACGAGAATTGGGAATTTGACGCCGAGGGTCTGATGTATGCGCGGCACGCCAGCATCAATGACCTGCCGATCAAGGAGGCGGAGCGCAAGTTTCACTGGCCTAGCGGACGCCGCCCCGACGACCACGCGGGATTGAGCGACCTGGGTCTTTAGATATCAAGCTCGATCCCAGACAGCGGAGTCGAACAACAGAGCAGAACATTCCCATCCGCGGGCCGGTCCAGCGGCTCCGGAGCATAGCGGACTTCGCCGTCGATCAGGCCGGACTCACACATATGGCAGACGCCTGTGCGGCACGACCACCTGACCGGAACATCGCAGGCTTCCGCGAATTCGAGCAGGCTTTGGAACCGTGGATCCCACGGGGCCGAGAGGCCGCTCCGGGCAAAGGATATTTTCGGACCAGATCCGGCGCCGCCGGCGGGCGGGTGCGGCGTTTTCGGCGTGGCCGCTGCGATGCCCGGAGTCACCGCAGATTCGGTGCCGAAGGTTTCAGAGTGAATCCGCGAGTACGGCACACCCCAGGCCTGCAATGAAGCCGTCAGCTCAGTCAGAAAGGCCGGGGGCCCACAAAGGTAGAAGTCTGCCGCTTGCGGCAAATGGAGCGTTTGCAACAATGAAAGGGTCAAGTGGCCGCGGGCGTCGTAGTCCTTGCCCTGCTGATCTCCCTGGCTCGGCTGGCTGTAAGCAACAAAGGAATGGGCGTTGGGGAGATCCGCGAGAAGTTTGCGAGCTTCCTCAGGAACGGGTGTTCGCTGCCATTGCGTGCTCCATAACACCACCAAACCTGACGTCCTCTGCTGGAAACGAGTGAGTACAGCATGGAGAGCACCGGTGTGGCCCCGATGCCGGCGCTGAGGAGCACTATCGGATTGTGCCCTCAGCCAAGGTGAAGTTGCCTCTGGCCGCGCTCACTTGAAGCATGTCCCCTACGTGAATGTGGTCGTGGAAGAAGCGGCTCCCTGGGCCGTCGGCGCGCTTTACGCTGATGCGGTAGGTTCCGGCGCCCGGCGGGCCGGACATCGAATAACTGCGCAGGATAGGGGCGGCGTTCGGATCCAGTTGGAGTTTGAAAACCAGGAACTGCCCTGCTAGCGGCGACGGCAAAGGGGCCCCGTCCTCGGACTCCAGGATGAACGAACGCACGTCGGCGGACTCTCCCTGAATTGCCGCCACACGGAGCGGCCGGAAGCCCCGCCAAGCAGGCGGGGGAGAGGTGGAAACAAGTCCTGCATTACCCTGCTTGGTTGTTCCCTCTTCTGTTACCAGCGCTTGCAGGGATCCCTTCCAGCCCGCGCTGAGCGCTGGAATCCGTAAGGCGCGTTGCAGTTGTTCGCGGGGGTGGCCAGGCAGGTAGAGCAGCGCATCGACTTCCGCTACTGTGACGTGCTCCGGGCCTTCTGCAACCTTCACGATTTCATCGCCGGCGCTGATTTCTCCTTCTTGCAGAACGCGGAAATAGAAGCCCGGCCGCTTATGAGATACAAGCAGGCTTGGCATCTGCGGGTTGGCCATGCGGATGCCGACCCGATAACAAGTGACCCGCGGCTGTGTTACTTCAAACAGCGCCCTCCCTATTTGATAACGGTCGCCGATGCAGACCTCATTGTCGGGAAGACCATCCACGGTCAGGTTTTCCCCGAATTGACCGTACTCGAAGTCGTCGCGCTGCAGTTGTTCCTGCCAGTAACGGTAAGAGTCGAGCTGGTAGACCATTAAGGCTCGGTGCTCCCCGCCGTGCCCTGCGAGGTCTCCTTGGCCATCGCCGTCCAGATTCAGACGCCGCGCCATCACCCGCCCAGGGACGGATTCTTCCAAACGGCGGTGTGAACGAGTTTGCCTTGCCATTCGACGTCCCGCGGAAGACCGACATTGACGGACACTACCGAATTCACGCTATTTCCCCCGATTGCGAAAGTGTATTGCTCGTCTATGTATATGCCTTCGATGATCGTCAGGGAGGATGGCGCCGCGGAAAAGCATGCGCCTTAAGGGTCTCGACCAAGCACAACGTCTGGATTTCATCAGTCCCGAAGAGCCTGCCCTCCTCCCGAGCTTGTCGAATGGGGACGGGACAATCTGTAGCCCGGCACGAGAGTGCCGGGTAGGAGTTTGTACATTTTCAGAGCCAGGGGAGGCGCGTGGTAGACCCTGAGGGTCATACTTTGTGGCCGACTGCAGTTTGAGCTGTGCCAGCCCAGGACTTTCAGTCCGGGGAAAAGCCCTGGACTTCAGTCCAGGGTCAAACTCGCGAGAATGCATTAATTTCCAACGACCGGGCTTTAGCCCTGGTAAGAATGCCGCAAGCTGCCCAATCAACGCGAACATTTTTCGTATCTTCGACAACAGCCGGACGCCGCGCGCTTCTCCAATCCGATCGCATGGCGCGGCTGCTGGTGGATGTTCTGGCGGAGAATCGCCAAAAGAGGCGCTTGCTCCTGCATGACTTTGTCATCATGCCCAATCACTTCCATCTTCCAGCGCCGCCTCACAGCGACGGCCCTGTCCGGCTCAGCACCGAACCCCTATTCCCGTGCCGCCGCAAACCAGTTCCCCACCAAAAACTTGAGTGCTCTGCATCCCTTCGCTCGCCACAGGAGCCACAGAGGGAGCAGGTGACTGTGCAATGAACAGGGTTGCGCCCAGCGCGCCCTCTGAAGATGGGCAGATCTTCGACAATTTGAGCTCATCGCATGACTGCACACGGCCCAGCTGCTTGCACAAAAACCGTTCATCCTGCTAATTTCTGGCACGCGCAACATCGATCACCCGAACGAAAACTTGGGAGCTGTCCATTGCCAGCTGCCCCCGGGGATGGTGTTGTGCTTTTTTTCCCAGGAATAGTCGGGGGCATTGTTGGTGTTGTTTTAGACCTCAGTATCCGCTATCGGCTGGAAAGGCAAACACGGATCGCCGAAGTTATGCTCATAGCAGATGGCATTTGGGCGCTAGTAGAGCTGTTCCGTGGCGGGCAACGGCTTCAGCGGGTGCTTGACCAAGAGCCCGAACGGCGCAGATTCGGGAGGGTGACATGGAGATTGCTCGCCTCTCAACTCATTGTCACTTTCTCGGTCCAGCTTGCTATCTTGATCGTCTCCATTCCCGCCATTTCACTGCTTTTAAAGCATTCTTGAACCGCCGAATCAGTCTATATGTGATCTGGCAACTTCTTCGAGGCGTCTGAATAAGGTGATGCAGAGCGATGACGCCCCCACTTCCCCGATAAACCGGCTGCTCGGAGAAGTGCCAGGCGGATGGAACAGAGTGCGGAATGCTACTCGCCAAGTTGACGAGATGCCGCATCTATTCGTCCATGTGGAAAGTTCCCAACTGGCAATCAGTCAACGCTACGGGGTTTACCGTTACCAATCTGCACGTGAGGTGTAGGCTTATGCGGTAAAGCACGATATGCGCGTCCTTTTCGCAACGATTGGATCTCTTGGTGACCTTCATCCCTGCCTGGCTCTCGCCATTGAATTGAAGAGGCGTGGGCACTCCGTTGTCATCGCTTCTACAGAGGCATACCGATCGCGAGTTCTGGAGCTTGACGTCGGCTTCCGCAGTCTCCGACCCAACTGGGATCCCACGGACTCCGAGCTGATAAGTCAGTGCGAAGATCTGAAAAGCGGACCGGAGATTCTTTTTCGAAAGTTGATCCTGCCTCATCTTGATGAAACCTACCTCGACCTCGTCACCGTAGCCAGCGAGTGCGATTTCATGCTTGCAGGCGAACTCGTCCTTGCGGCCCCGCTGGTTGCCGAGAAGCTTGGCCTGAAATGGGGTTCGCTTATCTTGTCGCCATGTTCCTTTCTCTCGGCCTATGACCCTTCCTTGCTTGTCAATATGCCGCAACTCATCCGACTTCGCGGAGCCGGTTGGCGCTTGAACAGGGCGATCCTGAACCTGGGGACACTTCTCATCGGAAGCTGGTGGGAGCCAGTGAGACGGCTGCGGGTGAAGGAAGGTCTCAATCCTGCCTGTGCACCGCTCACACGTGACAAGTTCTCCTCAACACTCGTGCTTGCTTTATTTTCGCCAGTGTTGGCGGAACGCCAGCCGGACTGGCCTCCACAGACAGTCCAAACCGGCTTTGTCTTCTACGATGGAAACAGACCGAATGCCGAACTTCCAGCGCTTACAAGCTTTCTCGCCGCAGGCGAGGCACCCATCGTCTTCACCCTCGGATCGACGGCGGTTTCCCACCCGGCAAACTTCTACCAGGCCAGTCGAGATGCGGCCCTCCGGCTCGGCAAGCGGGCTGTGTTGATCGGGGCGAGTGATTTGGAGCCGCGCTCGGATCAAATTCTTTCGATCCCGTATGCCCCCTATTCAGAGATATTTCCAAACGCATCCGTCATCGTTCACCAGGGAGGCTCTGGCACCACCGGCCAGGCACTGAGGGCTGGACGCCCGATGTTGTTTGTTCCCTTCGGCTGGGATCAGCCGGATAACGCTCTGAGAGTGGAGAGGCTCGGATCTGGCCTGGCTATAGCTCGGACGGAGTATTCGGCAGACACTGCCTTTGCGAAGCTTGACAGACTGCATCGCGAGCCTAGCTTTGCAAGCCGCGCCGCAGATCTAGCCGCAATCGTGAGGTCTCAGCACGGAATCCAGGAAGCATGCGACGCAGTAGAGACGGCGATGCACCGGTCCTGATAAGTCGGCTTGTGTTTACCGATTGACTCTAGTTCAAGTGGTCGTAAAACCGGCTGTTCGGACAGATCGTTGCCAAAAATCTGGATTAACTACTTGGTTATTCTTGAACAGCAGGGAGTAATCACGAGTTTACTACCCGCTCTTCCACATGATTATTCTCCAGGCTCATGGACGGCGGCTCCCGAGCGTATTACTGTCGGTCATAAGACAAGATTGTTATGCCAAACCGGTCCCGTGGACGCAAACGTCCTCACCCGATTCCTGCACAGAGAGCACCGCGGAGCCTCCCAGTCTGGAGCAAGCGATGATCCCACAGCAAGCCATGATGAACGATCCACTCTCGCCTCACACGCCATCACCGTTGCCCGCGGATGCAGCAGGCAACCGCAACCGGCACAGACATGATTTACCTCGCCGGCCTCCAGCCCCAACCCATTGAATGGCTTTGGCAACACAGGCTCGCCGACGGCACGTTAGCGGTGATTTCCGGGGAGCCCGGATCAGGAAAGACTTGGGTCGCCCTCGCCACACTGCGCCGCGCCAAATTCGATATCGGCGTTCGTAGCTCCAAAGACGGAAAATTAGGTGCCGGTGGTGGACTTTGCCCCCTCCGGAGGATGAGTACCCGCCGGTCAAACAGGCAAGATGCTCAAATAAATTACTTGAGCACCTTGAGCATCTTCATGAAACAAAGGACTTATTTGGCAACCTTGCCAAACCCCAATCTGAAGGCAAAGGAATTTCCCTGCTTTTGAAGGTGGTCGCCGAAGGAATAGATCCCGTGATGGCATCCTTTGAGCTCGGCCTATGCGGCATGGCAGAACAAGATAGGATCGCAAGACGAAGCACAGAGATTTGTTGAATAGCCTGACAATGTTACCGGAGGCTCATTGTGCTCTGGATCGGCGTGGTCTCAAGCGACCACTCCCTCCAAGGAAAAAAGCCAGGGAAAGCTGGCCGTTCCGGTGAGGACTTTCATCCGAAAGAATGGAGCGTTGTTTCAACCTGTCGAGGTCACGCTCGACAATCACGGATCAGGCGGCGCCGCCGTCACCAGGGTAGCCGGTGAAGAAGTCGATCGTCGCATGGTGTAAGCAGGCTCGAGACTTTCAGAGAGTTTCAGGACAGACGGAGAGTTTCAAACGAAACTACCCCTCGCCGCTTAGGGGGAGAACAGAAAAAGCGTACCTCGGGTGCTAAAGCCCTCATCATCGGCTTTTTGTACGAGACGCCTGATGCCCTTCGTTCAAAGCATTTTCGCGCACCCTCAGCCCACCTCCCGCTCCCGGCGCCAAAACCCCAAAATATTTTTGCTATCCGCGAGTGGAAATGTGCGCAATCTGGATCTAAGACACGTGACCATCCTATATACGGACACCCCACCGCCGCGCCCAGCGTCAATACCCGCGTTTGCCGGCCAGAAAGGCTCGCCCACGCCTCCACAGACCCGGCCCGCGCCGCCCCGCGCTACCCATCGGCTCCCTCTGGCCTCCGGGCGACGACCTAGTGCGCTTAGTGCGCACATTTTGACATTTGGCAAATCTTTCTCGACCCATCGGCGCCCATACCACGGGCCCACCCCCGCCGCACCGGGCAACCAGCTGCCCGCCGGGCGTCCGGAGGTCCGATCTCCTCCGCAAGCGCAGCAGACACCTGACAAATTGCTGACATTCCTGTGACAACTGGGTTTTGCGGAATATCTATCGTTTTCTTTAAGCGAGGAGAATCCGTTGTCCAGATCCCGCAAAATTGTTTTTTTCTTTCCGTCGTTTGCCAGCTCCGATGCGACGGCGCCTTTGGGTATTTTGGCGGTCGCAACGCCGCTGGAGCGTGCTGGATTCGAGATTTGTCTCATCGATTCCACCATCACCCCCAATTACAAGAAGCGCGTTCTCGAAGAGGTGCGGGACGCACTCTGCCTTGGTATCTCTCTTGTGACCGGACCGATGATCCGGGAAACAGTCGAAATTGCTCGCGCCATCAAGGAGTGGAATCCGGAGTTCCCCATCATCCTCGGCGGATGGCACCCCTCGCTCCTGCCAAAACAGACCCTCGAAGCTCCGTATATCGACTACGTGGTTCGCGGACAGGGCGAGGATTCGCTCCTGGAACTGGTGAACCACATTGAGAAGGGGTCGGCCCCCGACTTTGTTGCCGGCATCGGTTTCAAGCGCGACGGCAAGCTGATCTTTACCCCGGAGCGGCCTCTGCGGCCGCTGGTCGATATGCCCCCCAAGGCATATCACCTGGCCGATTTTGATGCTTACGAGCGGTTGTGCGGGAAGCGCTGGGCCATGTACACCTCGAGCCTGGCCTGCCCGTTCAACTGCGCCTACTGCACCAACGCCGGGGTCTACGGACGCAAGTGGAATGCGCTGCCCGCGGAGCAGTTTGTAGAGGAGACGGTTGATCTCAGCCGTAGATACGGTCTGGAGATGCTGTGGGTGGTCGACGACAACTTTCTCGTCGACCTGGACCGGGCGCGGGCCATTTCGGAGGGGCTGGTGCGCGCCGGGGCCCAGTTCAAGTGGAGCATCCAGGCGACCACCAACCTCACCGCCCGGCTCTCCCTTGAAGATCTGAAACTGTTGCACAAGAGCGGGCTGCACCAGATATGCCAGGGCGCCGAGTCGGGATCCCGCAAAGTCTGGAAGGCCATGAACAAGGACTTTCAGGACTTCCCGACCATCTATGAAAGCGCGGCCCGCTGCCTGGCCGCAGGCATTCGGCCATCGTTCAACATCATCTTCGCCTTCCCCGGCGAAGGCGCGAAAGAGCGAAGGGAAACGATCAACTTCATCATGGACGTATGCCGGAAGCTTCCCGGAGCCGAGTTCTGGACCAACATCTTCACTCCCTATCCCGGCGCGCCCATCATGGACAAGATCGCGGAGCTCGGCGTGCAGACGCCGGACTCGCTTGAAGGTTGGGTCGACTTCTTTCCCGCGGTATACCAAGCTTCCGTGGCTGAACGGCCGCGATCACGAAGAACTGCAGATCATGCGCGACTATCTGCGCATCGCGTTCGATCGCATTCCCATTTCGGCGGACACGCGCAAACCCATCACCCGGTTGGCGCAGAAGTGCATCTCGCTGCCGGCGCGCTGGCGGCTGGACCACGGCGCTTACCGCTTTCCTGTCGAGCTGTGGCTGAACAAGAAACTGAAAGAGCACACGGCTGCGCGCTGAAACCCGCGGTGGATGCCAAGCGGCTGGAGCCGAACACGGTGGAGGCCACATGCTAAACCGGGGGAAGGTCGTTCTCTTCTACCCGGCCTACGACGGGCCACCGCTCGGCGCCCCGCTTTGCCTGCTCGCCCTCGCCTCTCCTTTGCGCGCAAGCGAACTTTGACGTGGTGGTGATCGACGCGGCCATCGATCCGGACTACCGGGCACACATTGAGCGCGAAAGTGCAGATGCGCTGTGCCTCGGGATCTCGGTGCTGACCGGCCCCATGATCCGCGGCGCGGTCGAGATAGCCACGGCGATGAAGAGCGACTCATCCACGGTTACCAATTATCTTTGGCGGTTGGCACCCGACGCTGCTGCCGGACGAAACCTTGAGCGAGCCTTTCGTCGATATCGTGGTTCGCGGCCAAGGCGAAGTCACGCTGGTGGAAGTGGCCGAGGCGCTGCTGGCGAAGCGTCCGCTGGACATGATTCCCGGGGTTTCGTGGAAGAACAACGGCCGCCGCGTGCATAACCTCGATCGCCACGTGGAACCCCTGGACGCGCTTCCCATTCCAGCCTTCGACCTTACCGACTTCGACGCGTACGAGAAACTCAGCGGAGCCAGAAAGATTGGATACGCCACCAGCGTCGGCTGCCCCTATGCCTGCAATTACTGCACGGACATGGTCTTTTACAAGCGGCGCTTCAATGCGCTCTCCGCCGAACGGGTGGTCTCTGAGCTGATTGACCTGGTGACGAAGTACCGCATTGAAGAAGTGGCCCTGCTCGACTCGAACTTCCCTGTTCAACTTGCCCGGGCGCTCGAGATCGCTCGCGGCATCATCGCGTCGGGAGTCAAGTTCCGCTGGACGTTCCAGGCCTCGACCGACTTCCTCTGCCGCATGAGCGAAGAGGACGTTGTGCTGCTGGGCAAGAGCGGCGTATCGCATATGGGCTTCGGCACCGAATCCACTTCGGAAGCGGTGCTGAAGATGATGAACAAGCGCCACCAGCGAGTGAACGAGATGTACGAGACCGCGCGCAAGGCGAACCTTGCCGGCATCCGGGTCACGTTCAATCTCATCTTTGCCTATCCCGGTGAAACCGAGGCGGATCGCACGATCACCTTTCAAACCATGAGCGATATCGCGCGGCAGTTTCCCAATGTGAGCTTCTCGCCCAATATCTTCACGCCTTATCCGGGAATTCCCATCTGGCCGCAATTGCGGGAGCTGGGCGTGCCCGAACCACACTCGCTGGTGGAGTGGATGGAGATGCCGCTCGGAGCCAATATGCTTCCCTGGCTGAAGGGCAAGGAGCTCGCGCGGCTTAACCGGATGGTGGAGTATTTCCTGCTCAACAGCCAGATATGCCGGCAGACAGGACATCGTTCGCGCTTGCGCCATGCGGTGCAATCGATGATTCGATCGCCGATCCGCTGGCGTTTGAACTCCAATCGAGGTTTTTTTCCCTGGGAGCTTTGGCTTGCAGCGCTCTCTGAGCGATTTGCTCAACGGCGTTCGCTTATCACGGGTCAGGAACTTCCTAAACTTCCCGCAAGTGCGTGTTAGTTAGATGAACTTATTGAGGTAACTTGTGGCGGATATCTTGTTGGCACATTCGTATCATCTCCCTTACGACCCTAAGCAGGTGCGGAAGATGCAGCCCTATGCGCCCCTGGGGACGCTCTACGCTGCCGCCGCGTTAAGGGAGCACGGAATCTCGGCTGCGGTGTTCGATCCCATGCTGCAAGACCCGGTCAGGGGTTTTCTCGAGATGCTGCGGCAGCGAGAAGCCAAGGGTCCTGGCCATCTATGAGGACGACTTCAATTTCTTGTCGAAGATGTGCCTGACACGGATGCGCGACGTGGCGTGGCAATTGGCGCAGACAGCACGGGAGGCGGGAGCGATCGTGATCGCTCATGGCTCGGATGCGACGGACCATGCCAGAGAGTATTTGCAGAATGGAGCTGACTTCGTTTTGGTGGGAGAAGCGGAGCAAAGCCTGGTGGAGTTGTGCGCTTCGATTCTTGCCGGGAATGCCGCTACCAAAGGAAATAGCCGGAGTGATCCACCTGAATGCCGATGGGCACCTGGTGCAGAGCTCGGCCAAGCCGCCACGCAATCCTGATTGGAAGAACCTTGTCCGGCCGGCGCGCGAACTCATCGATCTCGAACCTTACCGCAAAGCCTGGGTCTCGGCGCATGGCTACTTCTCCACGAATGTGGTTGCCAGCCGCGGATGCCCGTACCGGTGCAACTGGTGCGCGAAGCCCATTTCCGGGAACAAGTTTCAACTCCGTCCGGCTGAGCTGGTGGCGGCTGAAATCTGTGAGCTCAAAGAGGTACACGGAGCAGAGCATATCTGGTTCGGCGATGACATCTTCGCCCTCGACTTGCGATGGGTCAAGCAGTTCGCAGACGCGATCGAGTTGTGGGACTGCGCTTTGCCGTTCAAGATCCAATCGCGTGCCGATCTTATGAGCGAGGAGACGGTCGCGAGCCTTAAACGTGCGGGCTGTGCCGAGGTTTGGATGGGAGTTGAATCCGGATCGCAACGAGTGCTCGACGCCATGGATAAGGGTTTGCGGGTTGGCGAAATCAAGGTTGCTCGAGAAAGGCTCGCCGACGCAGGCATCCGCGCCTGCTATTTCCTGCAATTTGGATATCCGGGAGAGCATTGGGAGGACATTCAGAAAACGATAGAACTCGTCCGCACGACTCGTCCCGATGACATTGGTGTCTCGTTTTCTTATCCGCTGCCCGGGACCCCATTCTTCGAGCGGGTGCAGGAGCAGATCGGCGCCAAGAGCAATTGGACCGACAGCGACGACTTATGCCTGATGTTCAAGGCGGCATACAAAGACGAGTTTTACCTGGCGCTACGGAATGCCCTGCACGCGGAAGTGGATTTATGGCACGGCGATGGTCTATCCAGCGGCGGCCAGGACTGGGTTTCCCTTTGGGACAAAGTGTTTGCGCTCGAGGAAACCAGCAGGAATTCCGAGGCCACCAGCTTTACGCAGTTTGAACCCTCCGGCCGGGACCAGCTTGTTCATCTTGAAGCCATTCAACCGGCTCGATGAGAAAGGGGATACATGGCTGAGCTTTTACTCGCACACGGTTACTTTCTCTACGAAGATCCCAAAGAGCTGCAGATCATGAAGCCCTATGCGCCTTTGGGCATTTTGTATCTTTGCTCGCACCTGCGGCGGAAGGGGTTTGACGTCGATGTATTCGACACTACCTTCTCCAGCCGGGAAGCGCTCTTCCAGCATCTGCGCAGTGAGAAGCCCTCTGTATTGGGGATCTATGCCAATCTCATGACCCGCAAGAATGTGGTCGAAACCCTCAAGGTGGCGCGCGAGGCGGGGTGGAAGACAATTGTCGGCGGTCCTGAACCGGGGGCCTACGCTTTGGAGTACCTGCAGGCGGGAGCGGACTTCGTGGTGTTTGGCGAAGGCGAGCTCACGGTTGAGGAATTACTGGAGTCATTTCGTTCGAGGTCTACGGACGCTCACGCGTCCATTGCCGGCATCGCTTACCTCGATGCCGATGGAAAAATGCACGAGACTCCGCAACGCACACAGATCTCCGATCTCGATAGCCAACCCTGGCCGGCGCGGCAGGCGATCGACATCCACCGCTACGTGAAGACCTGGCGCGACGCACACGGCAAAGGTTCGGTCAACTTCATCACTGCGCGCGGATGCCCTTACAAGTGCCGCTGGTGCAGCCACCAGGTATTCGGCCAGACTCATCGCCGGCGCAACCCGTTGCTGGTCGTCGACGAAGTGGAATGGTTGTTGAACACCTATAGCCCGGACATGGTGTGGGTGTCAGACGATGTCTTCACCATCAACCATGCGTGGCTGCGCACGTACGCGGCGGAGATGCGCTCGCGCAACTTGCGCATCCCGTTCGAATGCATCTCGCGCGCGGATCGGCTGAACCCGGAGATGCTTGACCTGCTTGCCGAACTAGGTTGCTTTCGTATCTGGATTGGTTCGGAAAGCGGATCGCAGCGGATTCTCGATTCCATGGATCGTGGAGTCAAGATCGAGCAGGTGCAGCAGGCCGTTGCCATGAGCCGGGAGCGCGGCATTCAAAGCGGAATGTTTCTGATGTGGGGTTATGAAGGAGAGGAGCTGGAAGATATTGAGGCGACGATTCGCCATGTAAGCAGGTCACAGCCGGATATCTTCTTCACTACGGTTTCTTATCCCATCAAGGGGACGCCTTACTACAAAAAGATGTCCGACCGCCTGGTGCAATTGCAACCGTGGGCGACCAGCTCGGATCGCGAGCTGAAGATCAAGGGGCGGCACTCGCAGAGGTTTTACAGCTACGCTGACCGGCTGCTGAAAGAGGAAGTGCAGCTTGCCCGGATGGCCGGCACCGCGGCGGCAAATTCCGAGAGCGCAGCCAGCCTTCGCCAGAGCATTGAACAGGCGCGGGCAGGGCTGCTCTCGACGGTCGCGGAGGTGGACGCATGAGCGTTGCGGTGGAAAGCCAGACCGTGCTTGCGTTCGACAGCCTGGCCGACGAAGTACGATGACCTTTTTACGCGCTCCATGATTGGCCGCGCACAGCGTGGAGTTGTGTGGGACGCCTTGATCGATACCTTCGAACCCGGCGCTCACATTCTGGAACTCAATTGCGGTACCGGCGAAGATGCGCTGTTTCTGGCGGGACATGATGTTTCCGTTCTCGCCTGCGATGCCTCGGCACACATGATCGATACCGCTCGGCGGCGCATGCAGAGCGAAGATCCGGAGGCGCCGATCGAGTTCCGGGTTCTGGCGACAGAGCATCTTTCCAAGCTGGGGCGTGGAGAGTTGTTCGATGGAGCATTCTCCAATTTTTCCGGGTTGAACTGTGTTGCGGATCTCCACCTGACGGCCCACCAACTAGCGGGCCTGGTAACCAGGCGCGCTCCTCGTGCTGATCTGTCTTTCGACTCGCTATTGCATTTGGGAGATAGCCTGGTTTGTTCTCCACGGCCAGTTCCGCAAGGCATTCCGCAGAACCTCAGGCTTCGCAACCGTGAAGGTGGGGGAGTTCACGGTCAAAGTGCATTACCCGACCTTGCGGGCGATCAAGAAGACCTTTTCACCGTACTTTCGCATGCGTTGGTGCACCGGAATCGGGATTGCTGTTCCGCCTTCGTACCTGGAGCCGATGGTGCGCAAGCATCCCCGTGTGCTGAACCTGCTTCGTGCGGTCGACCGGGTCATCTCCCCGCTGCTATGGTTCAGGACGGTTGGAGATCACATACTGATCTGCTTTGAGCGAGTGGAGGAGCCATGCTGCTAAGCGCGCAAGTACAGCTTAAGGAGCAGTCCCAGGTGCGCGGTACAGGGGTGATGCTGCGTTGCCCGCGATGCTTTGACTCGATCGGCTTCCTTCCGGACAAGGACGCCGCGTCGATTGAGTGTTCCGCCTGCGAGTCACGGCTGGCTTGTGAGCAGGGTATCTGGAAAATGCTTTTGCCGGAGAGGGCAGCCCGGTACTCGCAATTTGTACAGGACTACGAGTCGATTCGAGCAGCGGAAGGACGGGGCAGCAACAGGGATGAATACTATCTCGCGCTTCCCTATCACGATCTATCCGGCCGTCTGAGTGGGCAATGGGCGCTGCGGGCGCGTACTTTCCGCTATATCGAGCGAAAGATCATGCCTCGTTTCACTCCCCTGGCGCACTACCGTCTGCGCATTCTGGATCTGGGTGCAGGCAACGGTTGGATGAGCTATCGCTTTGCCATCCAGGGTCATACACCGGTCGCGGTGGACCTGCTTATCAACGAGCGTGATGGTCTTGGCGCAGCAAGGCATTACGAGCCGCGGTTGCCGTCTTTGTTTCCCAGGTTCCAGGCGGAACTCGATAATCTGCCTTTCGCCGATTCCCAGTTTGACGTGGTGATGTTCAACGCTTCGTTTCATTATTCCGAGAATTACGAAAAGACATTGGCGGAGGCGATTCGCTGTGTGCGCGGAGGGGGCACGGTGGTGATCGCCGACACTCCGTGGTACAGCGACGAACGGAGTGGAGCACAGATGCTGGAAGAGCGCCGCATGTTATTCATCCGGCGCTATGGCTTCCCGTCGGATGAGTTGAACAGCCTGGAATTCCTGACGGACCAACGCCTGGGCGCGCTCGAGCAACGCTTCCATATCCAGTGGCATACGCACAGCCCTTTCTACGGCCTGCGCTGGCACATGCGGCCGATGGTGGCGAGGTTACGCCGCGCGCGCAAACCGTCACGGTTTCGGATCTACTCCGCCAAGGTGGTGAAATGATCATTCTTTTCCATCCTCGAGCCACCAAGCCCCGGAACTGCAGGCTTCCGCTTGCGGTGCTGGCGCTGGCGGCGGTGCTGGAAGGCCGGGAGGAATACAGAATTGTCGATGGCAACCTGGAGGAGGATCCCACCGCCGCCATTCTGAGCACCATCAACCTCCACCAGGTTGAGCTGCTGGGGGTTTCCTGTATGCCAGGGCCGCAGATGGTAGCCGCCATGGAGACGTGCCGCGAGATACGCCGGCTGCGCCCCCATGTGCGCATTGTCTGGGGCGGCTACTTCCCTTCCCTCTATCCGGATACCACGCTCAATGCGAAATATGTCGACTACGTGGTCCGCGGCCAGGGCGAAGATACGCTGCTCGAACTGATCGACGCGCTGCGGGGAAAGCGGACTCTCGAGTCCATCCTCGGGCTCTGCTATAAGGACGCGTTCGGGTTTCATCGCACCAACCCTGAACGGCCGATGAAGGGTCCCGACGAATTTCCATGGTCGCCGTTTCCATCGTCTTCCGGTAGAGAAGTACCTGCGGCCCTCGTTCTTCGGCAAGCGCACGGCCGTGCATCACGCCAGCATCGGCTGCCCTTTCAACTGCAGCTTTTGCGGCGTGCATGCCGCGTATGGAAGAGCAGAAAGGATGGAGTCTCCTGAGCGGACGGTCAAGATTCTCAACTACCTGGTAGGCCGCTATGGCGCGGACTCTGTCCAGTTCTACGATATGAATTTCTTCCTGCGCGAGGATCACGCCCGCGAGCTGATGGATCGCCTGGCCCCGCTTAACCTTCGCTGGTGGTGCGAAGCGCGGGTCGACATCATGTCCCGGTATTCAGACGCCACGATGGAGGCAATCAAGAAGGCCGGCTGCGCCATGATCTTCTTCGGAGCGGAGTCGGGGTCCGACTGGGTGCTGAAAGAGATGCAGAAGGGTATCACCACGGAAGAGACGGTGACGATGGCGCACCGCACGCGCCAGTTCGGCATCATCCCCGAGTTTTCGTTTGTCATCGGCAACCCGGGAGATCCGGAGCGCGATACCAAAGAGACGGTCAGCTTCATCCGCAAGCTCAAACGGATCAATCCTGACTCGGAAATTATCGTGCAGCACTACACGCCCACGCCTCAGCCGGGAAAGATGTATGGCGACGTTGATAGCCAGATTGCCTTTCCGGATAGCCCTGCGGGGTGGGCCGAAAAGGAATGGATGGACTACACACTGCGCATCGACACTCATGCGCCGTGGCTGAAGACCAGGACGAAGAAGCTCATCGATAACTTCGAAACCGTTGTCGCGTCGCGCTGGCCGACGGTGCAGGACATTCGCGCACCGCAATGGAGCCGTGTGCTTTTGAAGATCCTGAGCTGGTGGCGCTATGCGTTCCGCGTCTACAGCTTCCCATTGGAACTCCAGTGGGCCAACGAGTTTATCAGTCTGCGTAAGCCGAAGCGAGAGAGCCTATGAGCCAGCTGGCTTCGCTGCCGCAAGAGGTCTTCGATAGCTGGGCGGACGTGTATGACGCCCAACCGAACCCGTTGCTTTCGCTGGAGCAGCGGCTGCTCGGCCCTATGTTGGCAGATGTGCGCGGGCTGGACATCCTCGATGCAGGCTGCGGCACAGGCAGGTGGCTGGAGCAATTGGCCGATCACTCCCCACGAAGCTTGTTAGGGGTAGACACCTCATCGGCCATGCTCAAAGTGGCCGCCGGCAAGCTGAACAACCAGTGTGATCTTCGGCTGGGAAGTTGTACCGCGCTTCCGGTTGCCGACGCCTCGGCTGATATGGTGTTGTGTTCTTTTGTCGTCAGTTACCTGGATGATCTCGACAGCTTTGCGTGCGAGATTGATCGGGTCGCGCGCCCGGGAGCAACTGTAGTTCTCAGCGACATGCACCCCGATACGGAAGCCTCGCTCAACTGGGTAAGATGGTCTCCGGCGAAGGATTCGGGTACTCGGATTCACGGCCGGGGATGGCCTCTGCAACAGATTACCGGAGCCTTCGAAGCGCGCGGGTTCAGAGTGGTTTCGCTGGTGGAACCAATCTTTGGCGTCGAGGAGCGAGAGATCTTCGAACAATGCGGCCGGCCGGATTTGTATCATGCCGCCGCGGATCTGCCCGCCATTTACCTGCTGCAACTGCGCAAGTCCACGAGTTCGCCGCGGGCGCGCATCGCCGCAAAGGGGACCACAGACTCGCTCCGTCTGCAAGGAGCCCGCGTAGCGCGGGGACCGATTGCAGCGTCATTGGCTTCTGTTTCCGTTGTGGGGGGAACGATCCATCTCATCCAGAGCGGGTCTTCCGCGAATCACAAGGCCAGCTTCTTTTCGGAAAGCGCGCTCGATCTGTCCGGGTTCCTTCTGTTTCCGGGATTGATCAACGCACATGATCATCTGGAGTTCAGCCTGTTTCCTAACCTGGGTAACGGGCCGTACCAAAACGCCGCTGAATGGGCACGGGACATCCATGAGAACCATGCCGCTCTGATTGAGCGGCATCGCAAGGTACCAAGGCCTGTGCGTCTATGGTGGGGAGGTATCCGCAACCTGCTCTGCGGGGTAACGACCGTCTGCCACCACAACCCGATGACCCCGGATTTATTGGACCCCGAGTTTCCGGTGAGGGTCGTCTCGGACTTCGCGTGGGCTCACTCGCTCTCGCTCGATCCGCAACTGGCGGGCAAATTCGCGAAGAGCCCTGGCGAATCTCCGTTCATTCTGCATGCCGCCGAGGGCATCGACCGGGAAAGCCAGGAAGAAGTATTCGAGCTCGACCGCATGCATGCCCTCGATGAGCGGACGGTTCTGGTTCATGGCCTTGCCTGCACTCCAGGCGCTGCGGTGCTGATCAACCGGCGTATGGCCGCTGTTGTTCTGTGCCCCACCTCTAACAAATTTCTTTTCCATCAATTTCCTTCGCTTTCGTTGGTCCGTTCGCTGAACAAGGTGATCCTGGGGAGCGATTCGCCGCTTACCGCTGCTGGCGATCTGCTGGATGAGATCCGATTTGCCCGCACCCAGATCGGCCTCCACGCCAACTCGATCTATGCCATGGTGACGAACCAGCGCGGCAGATATTCTGCGTCTCCGGCGGGGAGAAGGACGCTTGAGGCCCGGGTCGGCCGCAGACATGCTGGTGGTTCGCGACCGCGGGCTTAGCCCGGCAGAAACTCTGGCTCAGCTGACCGTCGATCAGGTGGAACTGGTGATCACCGCGGGCCGCGTTCAACTTGCGGGGCCAGCGTTGTTTGAGCGCCTGCCGGCTGCGCTCACGAACGGGTTGGAGGCTTTCGAAGTAGATGGCGTGCGACGATGGGTTCGCGCTCCTATTGGCCGATTGATTGCCGATGCCGAAGAGGTTTTGGGAAGATGACTTCTGTGTCGGCGGAAAGAGGGTGCGCCGTGCCTCTGCTGCATGAGGAAGAGATTGCGCCCCAGGGCACTTCCGATGCTGACGTCGATGCCGATCCTGGTACTCAACGTCCATAGCCATTGCAACTGCCGCTGTGTCATGTGCGATATCTGGAAGCGGGAGAAACACGAACAGGTACGAGTCGAGGACCTCCAGCGTCATCGGGAGTCGCTGCGGAACCTGGGCGTCCGGCAAGTTGTGCTGTCTGGCGGGGAACCGCTGCTGCACGGGGATTTGCGCGCACTGTGCCAGTTTTTCCGCGAAGAGCAGATACGCCTCACTTTATTGACTACGGGCTTGTTGCTGCTCAAGCGTGCCGATGAGGTCTCTACGCTGTTCGACGACGTCATCGTATCGATCGACGGACCGCGAGAAGTGCATGACGGTATCCGGCGGGTCTCCGGAGGTTTCGATGTGATTGCTCAGGGAGTTGCGGCGGTCCTTGGCCGAAAGCCGGATCTGCCGATTGCCTGCCGCATGACGGTGCAGAAAGCCAATCATCGCCATCTTCGCGCTACGGTAAGGGCGGCGAAGATGATTGGTTTTACTTCCATCTCCCTGCTCGCCGCCGATCTTACGTCGGAGGCATTCAATCGAGCTTTGGTTTGGCCCGGGGAGAGACAGAGCGAGATCGCGTTGACGGAGGAGGAGGTTGGCGGGCTGGAGGATGAAATTGAGGGGCTGATTGTGGAACATGGGGATGATATCCGCCGCGGATACATCGCGGAGCGGCCGGCAAAGCTGCGCCGGATTTCCCGCCGTTTCCGCGAGCATCTGGGACAGGTTTCTCCCGAGTCTCCTACTTGCAATGCTCCTTGGGTTTCCGCGGTGGTGGAAGTGGATGGATCGGTGAGGCCGTGTTTTTTCCATCGTCCCGTGGGGAACATTGGGTCGTCTACGCTGGAAGAGGTGGTCAATGGTGAGGCGGCGCGGGCGTTCCGGCAGTCACTCCGGGTGAGCGAAAACCCGACTTGCCGGCGGTGTGTTTGCTCTTTGAATTATCAGGGGTTGAACGTGTTGGATAAACATAAGTGAGGAAATATGGCAATAGATTTAAGGTTTTGGTCGCTCTGCTGGGGCTTGTGCCCTGGTACGGAATCACTGCAAATGCAGCGGATGTTGATTTGCAACCGGGAGCGAAAGCTCCTGCGTTTACGCTTCCCTCTCAGGATGGAACGCCTGTCAGCCTTTCCGACTACCGGGGCAAATGGGTGGTGCTTTATTTCTATCCCAAGGACAAATCGAGCGGATGCACGATCCAGGCACACGAATACCAGAGCAATCTGCCCAAGTTCGAAGCGCATCATGCTGTTGTACTCGGGGTTAGTCTGGATACCGCGGAAAGTCATAAGAGCTTCTGCACCCAGGATGGGCTGACTTTTAAACTGCTTGCGGATCCGGATCGGCAGGCGGCGACAGCTTACGGTGTGCCGTTGATGACCTTCAAGGATATGAAGTTCGACGAGCGGGATACTTTTCTTATCTCGCCCAAAGGAACGATCGCGCAAGTGTGGAGAAAAGTGGATCCGCAAAAGGACAGCGCCATCGTTCTGGCAGCGATCGCCAGCCAGAAGAAAAAGTAATCGCTATCGTAAGTGTTCCCGGAGTTGGCTTACAGCGCGCGGCATCTCTTCCGCCGGTGTATTGCCAAATCCCAGGATCAAACCCTGGCGGATATGCTTGCCCAAATAAGAAGGGGAGAGCGGCCAGAGCCAAAGGCCCTTGGCCGCGGCCCTGGCCGCAATCTCCTGATCGCTTAAACCTTTGGGGAGAGTGACAGCCAGATGCATACCCGCCTGGCTGCCGTGGATCTCCAGTTCGGGCCCGAGTTGGTCCCGAATGCTATTGACCAGCGCGGCTCTTCGTTCGCCATACAGCAGCCGCATCTTTCGGATGTGACGGGCAAAATGGCCTTCGCGCATGAAGTCGGTGATGGTTTCCTGGTAGAGGTAGGGCGGAAAAATGTCCATGGCGGAGCGCACCGCCGCGAAATGGCCCACAAGATCTTCCGGAATGACGATGTAGCCCAGGCGCAAAGAAGGAAAAAGAACCTTGCTGAAGGTGCCGATGTAAATGACGCGAGCATTCCGATCGAGTCCCTGCAAGGAGGAGATAGGAGCGCTTTCGAAGCGGTACTCGCTGTCATAGTCATCTTCGATGATCCATGATCCGGCGCTCTGCGCCCAGTTCAGCAGTTGCATGCGGCGGCCGGCGCTCATGGTGGCGCCGAGGGGGTATTGATGCGAGGGCGTGACGTAGGCAGCTCGGGCCTTGGGACACCGCTTGATTCCGGCAGACACGATCATGCCGTCTTCATCGATCGGGACGGGAATGAGTTTGCAACCTGCGCCCGCGAAGACGTTTCTTGCCAACCGGTAACCTGGATCTTCAACCCAGATGGAGCTTCCCTTTCCCAACAACACCCGGGCCGAAATTTCCAGTGCCTGCTGCGAGCCTGCAACGATCATGACCTGGTTCGGCTCACAATGAACCGCCCGCGCAGTGCGAAGGTAAGTGCAGATGGCCTCGCGAAAAGTCTCGGTCCCCAGAGCATCAATGTTATGGATTGCGCTCAGGCGAGGACTTCGTGTGTGACGGGCGACGATGCTCGACCATATCTGGAAGGGAAAATGTTCAAATGCGGGTTGATGCACGCCAAAGGCGCCAAAGCCACGGGCCCAGGGCGGACGTTCCGCTGTCATGAGGAGGCCGCGGCGCGCAACCGGCCGTGGTCCTGACCCAACCTGCGCGGATTGCGGGGTTCTCTCTTTGCAAACGGTGAGACTCTCAGGGAGGGAGTCAGAGACAAATGTGCCGGCGCCTTTGCGGCTCTCGAAATATCCTTCCGCTAACAACTGTGCGTAGGCATTGAGAACCGGAATGCGGGAGATTCCCAGCTCCACAGCAAGCGAGCGGGAAGAGGGTACGCGCTGCCCGGGCCGGAGATTGCCACGGACGATTACCATGCGAAAGCCGTCGTAGACCTGCCTATGAAGGGGGTCGGAGGCTTTCCTGTCCACGGCGATAACCGGGGCGATTGGCTCAGCAACTTTTGCCATGGATTGATGGTAGTGGCTATATGGATCAAGGTACAAGTGGCCAGGACGGACAACCACTGGATTGAAGAGGCCGTCCCCTGCAAAGAATTTAGTTTGCCCTGATACAAAGCACAAACCGGGTGGCTTCGAGAGAACGGCCTTTATCGTTGGCTGAGAACAGAGTTCTCACACACCTACTTACTTGGAGCTCTTGAGTTCGACTTTGTATTTTTTCGCGGCGGTTTCGATTCGCTTCCAGGCAGCGCGTCGTTCGGATTCCGTGACGCCCTCTACCTGGTTGAAGCGCGCGGCAGCGTTGCGAACGTGCGAGGCGTTTTCCAGGGGTTCTTTGCGCTGCTTGGGAAACGCGAATTTAGTCGCGGGTATGCGATCGCGAGCTGCCTCATTCAGTTTTGCCATGGCCTTCCCTCCCTGCTTTCTTTGACGCGGGCGGGATTCACGTGGTTGTTGGAATGAAATGTTATTCGAGGCGGAGGGTGTCGAAGGGACGGCCCAGTTCTGCACAAAGAGCTTCGACGGCCAATTGATGATCGGCACGCTCCGGCAGCCCGGAAACGGTGACGGAGCCAATGACACCGGCTCCCAATACGCGCAGCGGGAAGCTCCCTCCATGGCTGGCGTAGTCCGCGATGGGCAGTCCGTATCGGTCGAAGAGGTTGGATTTCTTCTCCTCCATCTCCCGCCCGATGGCATAGGAACTGCGATGAAAACGCGCTACCACGTTGCCTTTGCGGCGCACCCATTCCACGTTGTCAGGGGTGGTGCCGGGGAGCGCACTGTAAAACAGCGGCTGGCCAAAACGCCGTACGTCAACCACCAGGCTCAGCTTGCGCTCGACGGCCAGGGCACGCACGTGTCCACCCAGTCTCCAGGCTGTCTCTTCGTCAAATCGGGCAAATTGGAGCTCTTGTTCCTGCAGTGCAATACGGGCTAGATCTTCGGCTATCGGCATGGCGCTACTTTAGCATTCCCGGCCAACGCAACATGCGTCCCGGAGAGCGGAACGCTTATATGCATTTAAGACGCCAATGGCCAGATTTCCATTGCTCATCGAATATGCGATTTGATACATCTTGGGCCGGTCCAGCAGTCGACTATTTTGGGGGCTTTATGCGGTCATTTCGTATCAATGCGTTTACGGGGTTTACCAGGCAAATAAAAAATACCTGGAAGCCAGCGTACCTACTCCTACTCCTGCTGCTTCGTTCCGGGCAACCAGTTCCTTCACGCACAAGCCATCGGTGGCGGACAAATTCAAGGTACTGTAACCGACACGACAGGATCCGCGGTCTCCGGGGCGACGGTAGAAGCGGTGCAGACGGAATCCGGACTCCACCGCGTCGTGACCAGTGGCGGTGACGGTGGTTACAACTTGCCCAGCCTGCCCGTAGGACCCTACACGCTCAAGGTGACGGCCAATGGCTTCAGCACCTACAACCAATCCGGAATCGTGATCCAGGTAGGCAACGAGCTGCGCGTTGACGTGAAATTGCAAGTCGGCGGCGTCTGCTCAGACGGTGCAGGTACACAGCCGCCGCCTCGATGGTGCAGACCGAAGATCAATCGATCATCGCAGGTCGTCGACCGGCAGCGCACCGTCGATCTGCCGCTTGAATGGCCGTCAAGCCACGCAGTTGATCCTGCTGACGCCCGGTACGTCCATTGCGCCTGCAACCGACCTGGCCTCGAGCAAAAACTATCCCAGCGCGGTAACGCTCTCGGTCGCCGGCGCCCAGGCCACCAACATCAACTATCTGATGGACGCCTCGGACAACAACGACGCGTTCACCAACGTCAATCTGCCCTTTCCCTTCCCTGACGCCATTCAGGAATTCAGCGTGCAGACTTCCGGTTTGTCGCCGCAGTACGGCGTTCACCCTGGCGCCGTGGTGAACATCGTTACGCGTGCAGGCGGCAACTCCTTCCACGGAACGCTCTTCGAGTTCTTCCGCAACGGCGACCTGAATGCGAAGAACCACTTCTCCACCAAGCAGGACTCGCTCAAGCGCAACCAGTTCGGCGGGGTTCTGGGTGGACCGATCCGCAAAGACAAGTTGTTCTTCTTTGGGGGCTATCAGGGCACGCGCACCCGGCAGCAAACCAACGCATTGACCAGTTTTGTCCCCACAGCGGCCATGTTCAACGGTGACTTCAGCGCGTATGCCAGCGCCGGCTGCCAAGAAGCGGCGGCGTGGCGAAGCAGTTGATCGACCCCGCAACCGGCATGCCCTACCCGAATAACCAGATCCCGACGTCACAGTTCAACCCTTCGGCGCTGGCGCTTTTCAAGATACATCCCGTCGACGGGGGCCGATCCTTGCGGGCAAATTGGTGTACGGCCTTCCGCTGCCGCAGAATGAAGATCAATACATCGGCCGCATCGATTGGACTGCGACCACCAAGCAGACCGTTTTCGGCCGCTACTACCTCACGCACTTCAAGCAGCCAGGTATCTTCAACAACAACTTGTTGAATACGCAGAATCAGGTTCTCGATGACCGGGTTCAATCCTTCACCTTGGGCCACACCTACACGCTCACTTCGAGCCTGGTGAGCTCCTTTCACCTGGGGTGGACGAGAAACATCGTCAGCCGCAACATCGCTCCTGATGTGATCAATCCCAACACGCTTGGCATCCAAGTTTTCGCGCCCATCAAGAACTACCTTTACATGAACATCTCGAACGCGTTCACCGTGGCTTGCGGCACTTGCGAAGGCCTGCTGAACAGCACCAACGGTTACAACGTGCTCGAAGACATGTTCTGGACCAAGGGTAAGCATCACTTTTCGTTCGGCGGGAATTACCTGCGCAACATGCTCGTTTCTGATGGCGTCAACAACGCCAACGGCCAGTTCAACTTCACTGGGCAATACACCAAGCGACGGCCTGGTCGACTTCATGCTCGGCCGGATTCAATCGCTCTATCAGGGCAACAACAGCGGCGTCGACTTCCGCAAGAACTATGGCGCCCTATATTTCCAGGACAGCATTCAGTTCAGCCCACGGTTCACGATGAACGCAGGTCTGCGTTGGGCCACCGGGCTGCCGGCAATTGAAACCACGGGCCGCGGCGCCCAGTTCTCACTGGCGGGCTTTACTGCCGGGACCAAATCCGTTGTCTATCCCACAGCTCCCGCTGGAGTGTTATTTCTATGGCGACCCGGGGGTTCCGCACGGCTACTATCACGGCAAATGGAACCGGCTTGAACCACGCTTCGGCATCGTGTTCGATCCGCGCGGCCAGGGAAAAGAAAGTATTCGCGCTTCCTACAGTCTCGGTTTCCAGGAGCCGCCGCTCTACTACAACTCCCGCTACGCAGCCATGCCGCCGTGGGGCGACTCCGTCACTCTGACGCCTCCCCCGGGCAACCTCACGACTCCTTACGCGGGCTATCCTGGCGGCAACCCTTATCCGAAGCCGTTTCCGCCGACAGCCAGCAACGCGTTCTTTCCCAACCTCCGGGACCTACTTTGTGCTGCCCCCGAATCTGCAGCAGGCTTACTCGCAGAACTGGAACCTGAGCGTGCAAAAGCAGTTTCTTAACGACTGGGCGCTCACACGCTACCTATCTCGGCACGCGGGTACTGCATAACTCCTACGGTAACGAGCAGAACCCGGCGGTCTACTACCCCGGAAAATCGACCGGCGCAGCCGGCTCCTGCGGAACGCTCTCGCCGGTGCCTGCGGCTGGAACAAACTGCTCCACGACCGCAAACACCAATGCCCGCCGCATGCTGACCGGCATCAATGCCGCCCAGGGGGCCTATTTCACCCAGGTCACCCAGGCTTATACCGGGATGGGATCGAACTTTAACGGCCTTCTGGTCACCGTGCAGCATCGCTTTTCCCAATACTTCACGCTGCTCAGCAACTACACCTATTCGCACTGCCTCTCCGGTCCTCGCAGAAAACGGAGACAATGCCGGAGACCAATTTCAGGATCCCGCTCACCCCAACCTCGATTACAGCAACTGCGGCTCTGACCTGCGTCACAACTTCGTGACTTCGGCCATCATCCGCAGCTCCGCGAACGGAACCTATGCACGCCAGCTCCTGCTGGGCGGCTGGCAGCTTGCGCCCATCGTCACCGCCACTACGGGCGTTCCCTTCACGGTGACCACCGGCACAGACGCGTCCCTGACCGCGCGTAGGAATGACCGCCCGAACCTGATCGGCGAATCCCGCGCTCCACGGAGATCCTACGACCCATTGGCTGAACAAGGCTTCCTTTGCCGCAAACACGCCTGGAACCTATGGCACGACCCGGCCGTTCGAGTTCTATGGGCCGCATTACACCGACGTGGACACGGCTCTCAGCAAATTCATTCCGCTGCATGAGGCTTTGCAGCTCGAAGCCCGTGCTGAGTGCTTCAACTGCTTCAATCACACCAACTACGCCAACCCGGGCGGCGCCATCAACGGCGCCGGCACCGGCGTCACCAACCCGGGCACGGCTCTGAGCTCGGGCACCTTTGGAACCATCACTGCTGCGAATCCTCCGCGAATCCTGCAGCTCAGCCTCAAGATGGACTTCTAGGAGCAAACGCGGTGCAAGGTGTTACTTCGGTCGCACTGCGGGCGATGGTGTTGGGTTGGCTGATGTGTTCCCCCGCATTCAGCCAATCCATCGCCCGCGTGGTGGTGGATGGGTGGTTTAACAGCCAGCAGCGGACCAACGCGGCCGGGCAAGCAGGAGTACTTCCACTACAAGTGGGAGGATGTCAGTAACAGTGGCTTTTTCCTTTTCGGGCAGATTTTTCGTGGATTTGGCGTGGCGACGGATACGCTCTACAGCGCGCCCACTGCGGCCAACCTGAAAGGGGCACAGTTCTACATCATTGTGTCGCCTGACATCCCGTCGAAGAATCCGCAACCTCACTACCTGCAGCCCGAAGATGCACGGCAAGTGGCTGCGTGGGTGAAGTCGGGGGGCGTGCTGGTTTTGATGGCCAATGATCCGGCAAATGGGGAGATTGAACATCTGGATCAGCTCGCCGATGTGTTTGGCATCCACTTCAACCCGGTGCTCAGCCACCACGTGATTGGAAAGGCTCATGACACAGGGCGAATTCCGGTGGCGGGAGGTGGGCCGTTGTTTCACCACCCGCATACGCTGTTCATGAAAGACACGTGCACGATATCGATCAAGGGTTCTGCTGCTTCGCTGTTGGAGGACAGAGGCGACATTCTGATGGCGTCGGCAAAATACGGCAAGGGCACGGTCTTTGCGGTGGCTGACCCTTGGGTCTACAACGAATACACGAACGGGCAAAACCTTCCTCCGGAATATGACAACCTTGCCGGAGCCGTCGAGCTGGTGAATTGGCTGGTGAAGCAGGTGCATTGAGACTCCGGCAGCCGCTACGCAGTCTTACAGAAATGCCGGCAAGTGGCCGGCCCGCTTTACCCGGAGAGGACGGCAGGTCTTCGCGGATGAATCGACCCTGGTAAGGAGAACGACTTGAAAACCCATCTCTTGGCGGACCCCGTACGGTATCCGCAGATGACTACAGCGCAGCTTCGAGAAACATTCCTCATTGATTCGTTGTATGAGCCCGGGGCGCTGCATTTGTTTTATGTCGACCTGGACCGAACGGTGATTGGCATGGCCGCGCCGACAGCGGGACCGATTTCCCTTCCAACAGACCCTGCTCTGCGCGCGCAATACTTTACCGAGCGACGGGAGTTGGGGGCGCTGAATGTGGGTGGAAGCGGGTGTATCCAGGTGAACGGCAAATGCCACTCGCTCGAAAACCTGGACTGCCTGTACATCGGGCGGGGTAACGCGGAGATCAGTTTCGAATCAAAGGATCCGGCGTCGCCGGCTATTTTTTATCTTCTCAGTTATCCCGCGCATACTGCGTATCCGGTGGCCTTGGTGAAGAAGGAGGATGCCAGTCCGACGGTGCTGGGCAGCGCCGAGTCGTGCAACCTGAGGACGGTGTCGAAGTACATTTATCTGGGCGGGGTTCAGAGCTGCCAGCTGGTGATGGGGGTGACGCATCTGCAGGCAGGGAGCGTTTGGAACACGATTCCACCACATACCCACATGCGGCGTTCCGAGGTTTATCTTTATTTCAACCTGGTTGAGGATGCGGTCGCGTTTCACTTGATGGGGCCTCCGGAGGAGACGCGGCATATCATCATGAATGCTCTGGAGGCGGTGATTTCTCCCGGGTGGTCGATTCATGCCGGTGTGGGCACGCGCTCGTATAGTTTCTGCTGGGGCATGGGTGGAGAGAATCAGGATTACGCGGACATGGATGTGGCTTCGGTTACCAGCTTGCGGTAGTGGCGGTGGAGAGCATCCTCAAGTATCGGCAACGGCGCGGACCCCCCCGAAAAAAACCGCAGATCTTTCCACTTCGCTACGCTTTGTCGAAAACATCTCCACGAAGGGTCCGCGGAACCGCAGGTCCCTCCGCTCCGCTTCGCTCTCCCGGATTTCCTGTGGAACTTGGTGGCGTTGGTGCACCTCATGCTGCCTTCCTTAACGAAGGCAGCACACGCGGCCATGTCCAGTGCTGCGTGGCAGGAAATCCGGGTCCCCCGGATTTCCTGTGGAACTTGGTGGCGTTGGTGCACCTCATGCTGCCTTCCTTAACGAAGGCAGCACACGCGGCCATGTCCAGTGCTGCGTGGCAGGAAATCCGGGTCCGGTCGGGATGACAAGGAAACGGTAACGGTTCCATTGAGAGTGTATGCCGGACCGAGGTGTTGCTGGACCCCAACGTGATAAAAAATGCCCCAGCTCCAACAGCCGGCTTTCCAAATTAGCTGTGGTAGTGGCGCTCGAAGGCGGAGAGTACGCGCGGTCGTTTCTTGGCGTGCAGGCCGAGGGAGAGGGAGATGTCGCGGCAGCAGCGCAGGAGGTGTTCGGCAATCTCAGGCATGTTGGGGGCCGTAATGCGCGAGGTCGGCCCGGAGACACTCACAGCTGCAATGGCGTGGTGGTTTTCATCGAAGATCGGGGCACCTACACAGCGAACGCCCACCTCGATTTCCTGATCGTCAATGGCGTATCCACGGCGACGCACCCGGTCCAGAGCCTTCATCAAGGCCTCCCGGGTGGTGAGCGTTTTGTGGGTGTAGCGCACGAAGCGAATCTTGGAAACGATCTGCTCGATCACCTCAGGAGGCTGAAAGGCAAGCATCGCTTTGCCCATGGACGTGCAGTAGACGGGATTCGACGTGCCGGTTTTCGAGCTGACACATACGCGGCGGTTTGGCTCGACCTTATCGAGGTAGACGATCGAAGTTTTCTGCAGCACGCTCAGGTGCACGGTTTCGCCTACGTGCGCGGCGAGCCGGCGGAAATAGGGATGGACCCTGGTCCGCAGGTCTACCTGCTCCACGGCCCGGTTGCCGAGCTCATATAGCTTCAAACCGAGACGGTAGCGATTCTCCGGGGTACGCTCGATCAGAGCGCTGCGTTCCAGCACCATGAGGGAACGGTGCGCCGTGCTTTTGTGTAGATTCAGCTTCTGGCAAACTTCCGCGAGACTGAGGGCGGTGTCGCTTTCCCCAAGCATCTCCAACACGGCTACCGCCCTGTCGAGGCTGTGTAACTGATATAGTTCGCTGGATCGCGACCCGTTTTCTGGAGGAGTGCAGTCGGTAATAGAAGCTTCCATCGATTCGGCCCTCGAGTGCCACCGTGCTGTCCCGCGTTTCGGACTCAGATCCCGCTTTGCGGTATGTTCCATGGGGAAAATGACGCCGATAGCATGATTTTCGGTCGAAGGTATGGTTGTCAACGTTTGCCGCAGGGCAAGGCGCGAAAAGGCGTCCCGCGTCCCGGATAGCGGGATATGAGCTGGCGAGTTGGTTGAGCGAAAAACGCCGGGAAATTAGCGTGAGGCGAAAAAGAGACCGCAAAGTAGTGCAGCCCTCTGAGGCTAAAGCCCATCCGACGTTTGTTAGTTAATGTACGGGCTGAAGCCCGTACCCTTCAAAAGGGTGAGTTCTCACACACGCACTAAAGGCCTGTCACTCCCTATTTGTTCAGGCTTCTCAGGACGCGGCAGGGATTGCCTACGGCTAGCACTCCGGGGGGAAGATCTCGGGTGACGACGCTGCCGGCGCCGACGACGGTGTTTTCGCCGATGGTGACGCCGGGGCAGACGATGACACCGCCGCCTAGCCAGGCGCCGTCATTGATTACGACGGGAAGCGCAAACTCGAGTTTGGAACGGCGGGTGGCCGCGTCGAGGGGGTGGGTCGCGGTGTAGATCTGGACGCGAGGCGCGATCTGGACTTCGCGCCCGATGGTGATCCGGTTGCAGTCGAGAAAGACGCAGTCGTAGTTGATAAATGAGTCTTCACCGATGGAGATATTACTTCCGTAGTCGCAACGGAAGGATGGCCTGAGTACCGCGCCAGCTCCGAATGCATCGAAAAGATCAAGAAGTAAGGCCCGCCGCTCGTCGTCGGCACCGGGGTGGGTCGCGTTGAAGAGGAACAACAGTTGCTGCGCGCGCCGATCCTCGGCTACCAGTTGAGGGTCGGTCGCCAAATACAATTCGCCTGCCAACATCTTTGCCTTTTGGCCCGTCGGTGGTGTCATCCAACCACTTTAGCAAAGGGCTCGCAGTGAAACCGCCTGGCCGCGACAATGGTCAGCCAGACAAAAATGGCCAGGAGCGCGAGCTGAGCGATGAGGAATGGGGGCTCATTCCCTTTTGGAGCCAATGCATGCAGAGCAGGCACTTTGAGAAACATCTGCACGACAAGTACAAAGCAGTTGAGGTAAAGAGCGACCATGGCGCAGATTACATAGATCCGGCGCCAGGCACCCTCCAGGCGGCGGGGATAACGCGCGAAGATGGCAACTGCCAGCATCAACAATGAAAGAATACCGACCACATGAGACGGCAGGAGGTGAATGAAGGGGAAGAGAAATCCTGTCAAGCTGGTGAGCACAGTAAATAACAGAAAGATCGCGGTCCAGGCGTCGAACCGCTTTCCGGTCATCAGCCCGTAGACTACGATGAGTCCGGTAGCGATGCCCACCAGGCTCAATACCACGTGGAAGAGAGTGAAGGTCGATAAGGTCATACCCAGGATCATGTGTCTTTCCTTTCAGAACCGGGATGAAGAACCTGTTTAGAGACGGTAGCAACAAACCAATGACATATCCATAAGAAAGCCTTTCATGCCTAACCAACGCAAGCACATCCAGGTTCGAGGCGTGGTGCAAGGCGTGGGGTTTCGCCCGTTCGTTTACAACCTGGCTCACTCCCTGGGCCTAAGCGGGTATGTCTTCAACTCGTCCTCCGGCGTAACCATTGAAATCGAAGGTGACGGAGCCGCGGGCGAAACGTTTCTGAGGACGCTTAAAGAAGATCCCCCGCAGTTGGCGGAAATCACCGAGATCTCAATATCGGAAATGGCCGTAACGGGGGACGCGAGCTTTTCTGGCTTTTCTATTCTGGGCAGCCGGGAGGAGGCTGGTGAATTTGTGCTGGTGCCGCCCGATGCAGGCACCTGCGACGCTTGTTGGAGCGATTTTGGAGACCCGGCAAACCGGCGGTACGGTTATCCGTTCACCAATTGCACGCATTGCGGACCACGCTATACCATCCTGCGCGACATCCCCTACGACCGGGCGAAGACCACGATGTCGGCCTTTACCATGTGCGCGGACTGCGAGAAGGAATATGAGGATCCTCGAGACCGGCGCTTTCACGCCCAACCGAATGCCTGCGCGGTTTGTGGACCTTCGTTGTTGCTGGTGAAGAGCGTGCCGATGGCGCCGATGGCGGCCGCGGCACAGCATACGCGAACTTTAGGCAACTGTTGGTTTCAGGATAAGGACTCGCTGGCGATGGTTCACCAGGCGCGCGGGCTGTTGGCTGAGGGCAAGATCGTGGCGGTGAAAGGGCTGGGTGGTTTTCTGCTCGCCTGCGATGCCACCAACGAAGCAGCGGTCTCGGAGTTACGCCGACGCAAGCGGCGCCCGCATAAGCCGTTCGCGCTGATGGTGCGCGATCTCGCGGCCGCCAGGAGGCTGTGCGAGGTGTCAGCGCAAGACGAAGCCAGCCTGCTGTCTCCGCGGCGGCCCATCGTCATCCTGCCCCGGCGGGAAGAAGCAAAGCTCGCATCCGGCATTGGTCCGGTGGGAGATAAAACGTTCGGTGTGATGTTGCCTTACACGCCATTGCATTACCTGTTATTCAGCGACTCGCCGCAGACAGCGTCCGAGTGGTCAGCCCTGGTCATGACCAGCGGCAATCTGAGCGAGGAGCCGATCGTGATCAGCAATCACGAGGCCATGCTGCAACTGGGCGGGGTTGCGGACTGGTTCCTGCTGCACAACCGTGATATTGCCACGCCGAGTCGACGACTCCGTCGTGCGCAGCTTCGAGGGACGGGAACGCGTGCTGCGCCGATCTCGCGGGTTTGTGCCCCAGACCATCGACATGGGAATCGAGTTGGAGGAAGTGCTGGCGTTTGGTGGGGAACTGAAAAACACTTTCTGCCTCACCAAAGGCAGATACGCAATTCTCAGCCAGCACATCGGCGACCTGGAGAACTACGAAACCATGCAGTTCTTCGAGGAGACGCTGGCCAACCTTAAACATATCTTCAGGGTTGTGCCGCGCGCCGCGGTCTACGATCTGCATCCCGGCTATATGAGCACACGCATGGCTTTGGCCTCGGGAATCGAGCACAAAATCGGAGTGCAGCATCATCACGCGCACATTGCGAGTTGCATGGCGGAAAACCATCTCCGGGGGCGGGTTCTTGGCGTGGCCATGGATGGCACTGGATTTGGGACCGACGGCACGATTTGGGGGGGCGAATTTCTGCTGGCCGATTTTGCCGGTTTTACGCGCCGGGCGCATTTGCGCAACGTTCTTTTACCCGGAGGGGACGCGGCGGTGCGGCAACCGTGGCGTATGGCGCTCAGCTACCTGCGCGATGTTTTCGGGCGACAACTACCCGCAGAGCTCGATTGTTTTCAGGGGATCGACGAGAAGCAGGTTGCCCTGGTGGATACCATGCTCATGCGGCGGATCCAGACCGTCGGAACATCATCATGTGGACGGCTGTTCGATGCCGTGGCTGCGCTTTTGGGTGTGGGTTCGGAGGTAACCTTTGAGGGCCAGGCAGCGATTGCGCTCGAAGCCATGGCCGATCATGGAGTCGAACAGCGCTACGACTTTGAAATGGAAGAGGGCGAAACCATGATCCTCGACTTTAGACCGGTCATCGCTACGATCGCGAAGGATCTCTCCCGAGGCCGGCGGAAAGGAGAGATTTCCGCGTGTTTTCACAACACACTGAGTGCAGCGATCGGCGAAATGTGCGGCAAGATTGGTGCGGCCGATGGAGTAAACCGGGTTTGCCTGAGCGGCGGCAGTTTCCAGAACCTATACCTTCTGGGCCGAACGGTGGTAGAGTTGCGGCGTCGCGGCTTTGGGGTCTTCCTGCATGCCCAGGTTCCTGCAAACGACGGTGGTATTTCCCTGGGGCAGGCCATGATCGCTAACCAGCGAATCCGCGAAGGAGACTGACATGTGCCTGGCGATACCCGGCAAAGTGGTAGAGACATTCGACCAGCGCGGGATGCGCATGGCCAAGGTCCAGTTCGGCGGCATTGTGCGTGAAGCGTGCCTCGAATACGTTCCAGAGACGCAGGTGGGCGAATATGTGCTGGTGCACGTCGGATTTGCCATCAGCCGGATCGATGAGGCAGAGGCCGAACGCACCTACCAGGCGCTGAGGGATCTGGATCAGCTCACCGAACTTGAATCTCCTGTGGTTGAAGAGATAGGTGAAGAAACGGAACGGGGAGGGTACCGGCAATGAAATATCTTGATGAATACCGTGACGGTGACGTAGCCAAAAAGATTGTGGGCGAGATGCGGCGCGTTCAGACTCGCCCGTGGGTGTTGATGGAGGTTTGCGGAGGGCAGACGCACTCCATCGTCAAGCACGGAATCGATCAACTGTTGCCTGAGGGCGTGGAGTTGGTGCATGGGCCGGGCTGTCCGGTTTGCGTAACGCCGCTGGAAATGATCGACAAAGCTCATGCTATCGCGCGACAAGCAAATGTCATCTTCTGTTCCTTTGGAGACATGTTGCGCGTGCCCGGGTCCGATGGCGATCTGTTCACGATCAAGTCACAGGGCGGCGACGTGCGTGTGGTCTACTCCCCGCTCGATTGTCTGAAGATCGCGCGTGCCAATCCGGGCAAGCAGGTGGTGTTTTTCGCCATTGGCTTTGAGACAACCGCCCCGGCAAATGCCATGCTGGCATGGCGCGCACGCGAGGAGCAGGTGAACAACGTGTCCCTGCTGGTTTCGCATGTGCTGGTGCCGCCGGCGCTGGAGGCCATCCTGCAGTCGCCCGATAACCGCGTGCAGGGCTTTCTCGGTCCAGGCCACGTATGCGCGGTGATGGGGTATCGCGAATACGATCCCATCAGCGCCCAGTATCAGGTGCCCATCGTGGTCACGGGTTTTGAACCGATCGATATATTGCACGGCACCCTGATGACTGTGCAGCAACTAGAACAAGGCCGGGCGGTGGTCGAAAACCAGTACTCGCGTGTTTTAGGCCGGGACGGCAATCTACCGGCACAGAAGCTGGTCCATCGCGTCTTCGAGGTGGGTGACCGGAAGTGGCGTGGCATCGGGAATATCCCGATGAGCGGATATCACCTGCGCGATGAGTTTGCCCAGCAGGATGCCGAGAAGTTATTCGATGTGGCGGAGATTGCTACGCTCGAACCAGAGATATGCATTAGCGGCGAGATACTGCGGGGGATTAAGAAGCCGCATGATTGCCCGGCCTTCGGCACTCTCTGCACTCCACAGCGTCCACTGGGAGCAACCATGGTGTCGGCTGAGGGCGCATGCGCTGCGTACTATGCCTACGGGCGGCATCTCAAGCCCGAGCCGCTGCACCAGATCGCCCCGCAAACCGCACCGCTTTGGGCGAACGGAGTGACCCCCTAATATGGCGCGTTCTGAGATCTCAACCAAGGAAGCGGAAAAGCCCAGCAGCGAAGGATCTTCGTCCCCGGTCTTTGGGTCTTGCCCGCTGCCTATTTTTTCCCATGCGCAAATCGTGTTGGGGCATGGCAGCGGGGGCAAGCTGACTGCCGATCTGATCGAGCAGATCTTCCTGCCTGCGTTCCGTAATCCCGTATTAGACAAGCTCGATGACCAGGCAGTGCTCACAATCGGGAACGCTCGCCTGGCGTTTACCACCGATTCCTTTGTGGTCACACCGATCTTTTTTCCTGGCGGCGACATTGGACGGTTGGCAGTACATGGCACGGTGAACGATCTGGCCATGAGCGGTGCCCGCCCGCTCTATCTCTCCGCTGCCTTCATCCTCGAAGAAGGCCTGGCGGTCGACGACCTGCGGCGGGTGGTGGAATCCATGCGTGCGGCGGCGGAACAGGCCGCGGTAACGTTTGTGACCGGCGACACCAAGGTGGTGAATCGCGGCAAGGGCGACCAGATATTTATTACCACTACCGGCATCGGGGTTATTGAGAACGGGGTGAACATTTCGGCAGACCGAGCCCGGCCGGGCGACCAGATCATTTTGAGTGGATATATCGGCGACCACGGCATGGCCATCATGTCGCAGCGGGAAGGCCTTGAATTCGAAGGTGTGATCGCCAGCGACTGTGCTTCCCTGCACGGTCTGGTGGCGACCATGCTGAGCACGCAGCAGACCGGAGGGGCGGAGTTCATTCATTGTCTGCGGGATCCTACCCGCGGCGGCGCAGCCACCACGTTAAACGAGATCGCAAAGCGCGCCGGCGTGGGCATGGTTCTGCGGGAAGATTCCATTCCCGTCCGCGACTCGGTGAAGGGCGCTTGTGAGGTGCTCGGACTGGATCCGCTCTACGTGGCCAACGAGGGAAAATTGCTTGGCGTGGTTGCACCGGAGATGGCGCAGGCGGTGCTGCGCCAGATGCAACAGCACGAACTTGGGCGCGACGCCGTCATCATCGGAGAGGTCGTTGCCGAACATCCCGGGATGGTGTTGATGAAGACGCAGATCGGTGGAACCCGCGTCCTGGATGTGATGTTTGGTGAACAGCTGCCCCGCATTTGCTGATTTTTTTCTCATGGCGGTGATTGGATGAAGGTTTGTCTTGAGCCTGTGAAGTGACTTCGTAGACATGTTTGACAGGTTTGCTTCCCTGGCGTAATTTCCAGCCGTCGGCAATTTCACGATGATCAGTTGCGTGAAAGGTTGCTCCCCCGGTGACGGCATGTCCTGCCTCTACCAACCCGATCTACGGCCACGCCATCCCAAGCAGCACGTTTGTCTCGCCCGTCCAGTGTTGTGGACTTCGCAAGTATTTCTATGCAAGCCGTTTCGTAACACTCAAGGCTGAAGGAGAACTCCATGGCTGAAAAGGTAAGCAGCATCACCAAAGCTCCCGCCGTTTCCGATGTTCACATTCTCTGGATCACGGCGGGTCTCAGCTGCGATGGGGACAGTGTCTCCGTTACCGCAGCGGAACAACCAAGCATTGAAGATGTTCTGCTGGGCGCAATTCCGGGGTTGCCCAAGGTTCATTTGCATAATCCGGTTCTGGCTTACGAGAACGGCGACGAATTCATGAAGTTTTTCTACGAGGCGGAGAAGGGCTTGCTGGAACCTTTTGTGCTGGTCGTAGAAGGCTCGATCCCCAACGAAACGATCAAGAAAGAAGGCTACTGGGCGGCGTTGGGCACCAACCCGGATACCGGGCAGCCGATCACCACCTGCGAGTGGATCGATCGGCTGGCGCCGAAAGCGCTGGCCATCATCGGTGCGGGCACTTGCGCTACTTATGGTGGCATTCACGCGATGGCCGGCAATCCGACCGGCGCCATGGGACTTGCGGATTATCTCGGATGGGACTGGCGTTCGAAGGCCGGTCTGCCGATTGTGAATGTACCGGGCTGCCCCGTACAGCCGGATAACTTCATGGAAACTGTCCTGTACTTGCTGTACCAGGTGGCCGGCCTGGCCCCGATGATTCCGCTGGACAAACAGCTGCGGCCCACATGGCTTTTTGGCAAGACGGTGCACGAGGGTTGCGATCGGGGCTCGTACTACGAGCAGGGCGACTTCGCCACCCACTATGGATCTTCGAAGTGCCTGGTGAAATTGGGTTGCTGGGGACCGGTGGTCGATTGCAACGTAACCAAGCGCGGATGGATGCGCGGCATCGGCGGCTGCCCTAATGTTGGTGGCATCTGCATCGGTTGCACTATGCCCGGTTTCCCGGATAAGTTCATGCCGTTTATGGACGAACCGCCGGGAGCCAAGATTTCCAGCAACATCATCGGCACCTATGGCCGTTTCATCCGCACCATGCGCAGCATCACCAACACTACGGTGAACAAAGAACCGAAGTGGCGCCATCCGGGCGGGCAACTGACCACTGGCTATCGTCCGACTACTTATTAAGACGGAAACGGCTCGCACCAGAAAACCTGGAACCGGGCATAAACAGAACCGAAAGGACACATCCATGGCGACTTTTCCCGAGACGATACAACAGGTCGATAAGAAGAAGCGCAACCTGGTCGAGATGAACTGGGATCCGATTACGCGGATCGTGGGCAGCCTTGGCATCTTCACCAAAATCGACTTCGCCAACCGGGAAGTCGCCGAGTGCCACAGCACGTCCTCCATCTTTCGCGGCTACAGCATTTTCATGAAGGGGAAAGACCCGCGCGATGCTCACTTCATCACCAGCCGCATCTGCGGTATCTGCGGCGATAACCACGCCACGTGCGCGGTTTATGCACAGAACATGGCGTTCGGGGTGAAGCCGCCTCCTCTGGCGGAGTGGATCATCAATCTTGGCGAGGCGGCCGAGTACATGTTCGACCACAACATTTTCCAGGACAACCTGGTGGGCGTGGACTTTTGCGAACAGATGGTCAAGGAGACCAACCCGGGAGTGTGGGCGAAGGCGCAATCGACTGCGTGCCCGAATGGGGACAAGCACGGTTTCCGCACCATTGCCGATATCATGACCGCACTGAATCCCTTTACCGGAAGCTTCTATCGCGAGACGCTGGCCATGAGCCGCATGACGCGCGAGATGTTCTGCCTGATGGAAGGCCGCCACGTGCATCCTTCTACACTCTATCCGGGCGGCGTGGGGACGGTGGCCACCATCCAGTTGTTCACTGACTACCTGGTTCGCCTCATGAAGTATGTCGAATTCATGAAAAGGGTAGTGCCTCTGCACGATGACCTCTTCGACTTCTTCTACCAGGCGATGCCCGGGTACGAGAAAGTTGGCCTGCGTCGCACCTTGCTGGCGTGCTGGGGATCGTATAACGACCCCGATAGCTGCGACTACACCTACAAAAACATGGCGGAATGGGGCCGCAAGATGTATGTGACGCCCGGCGTGGTGGTAGATGGCAAGTTGGTCACCAATAGCCTGGTCGACATCAACCTGAACATCCGCATCCTGCTGGGCAGTTCATATTACGACGACTGGCAGGGTTCGGAGACCTTCGTGGCCCGCGATCCTTTGGGCAATCCTGTGGATAAGCACCATCCCTGGAACCAGACCACGCTTCCCCGCCCGCAGAAGCGAGACTTCGGTGGAAACTACACCTGGGTCATGTCTCCGCGATGGTATGACCAGCGCACTGGCGATCATCTTGCGCTCGACACCGGCGGCGGACCGATTGCACGCCTGTGGTCAACGGCGCTTTCCGGCCTGGTTGATATTGGCTATGTGAAGGCGACCGGACATAGCGTCCAGATCAATTTGCCGAAAACGGCAATGCTGCCGGAAACCTCGTTCGAATGGAAGATCCCGCAGTGGAGCAACACGCTGGAGCGCGACCGTGCCAGGACTTACTTTCAGGCATACGCGGCAGCGACAGCGCTGTACTTTGTTGAGAAGGCGCTGGGTGAGTTGAACGCCGGCCGCACTTCTACGTGGAGTGACTTCAAGGTGCCCGGAAGAAGCGATCGGCTGTGGTTTCCACGAGGCGGTGCGCGGCGTGCTGTCGCACCATGTTGTCATCCGCGAAGGGAAGATCGCCAACTACCATCCTTATCCGCCAACGCCATGGAACGCCAACCCGCGCGATGTCTACGGAACCCCGGGGCCTTACGAAGATGCGGTGCAGAACACACCGATCTTTGAAGACAATGGGCCGGAGAATTTCAAGGGTATCGACATCATGCGCACGGTTCGAAGCTTCGATCCTTGCCTGCCCTGCGGCGTACACATGTACGTTGGCGACGGCAAAGTGATCGAGGTGAAGCACTCACCCATGTTCGGGGCGGCGGGGCCCGAATAATGGCGGCCAAGGCTGAGCAACCGATAGCCGCACCGCGGCGCGGGGAGTTCCGCGCGCAAAGTGAACATGTAGAAAAGCTGGCAGCGAAACTGGACCAGGCGGGCGACCCGGAGATTCGGGCCGCCGCGCTGGAACTGGTTCAGTCTGTGGTTGAGTTGCATGGCGCTGCGTTGCAGCGGTTGATCGACAAGTGCCTGGAAACTCGCGACGGCGAGCGGGTGCTCACGGCGGCGCTCGAGGATAATCTCGTGGCCGGCATGTTCCTGCTGCATTCGCTGCATCCGGATGATATAGAGACCAGGGTGGTACGCGGTCTCGAGAGCCGTGAGGCCTTATCTCAAATCTCATGGTGGTGACTGCGAGTTGGTCAGCGTGCGCGACGGCATCGTCCGGCTCAAGTTGCATGGGACGTGCGGCAGTTGTCCGTCGTCTTCCGCTCACTCTAAAGAACGCGGTGGAGGAGGCTCTCTACGAGGTGGCTCCCGACATACTGGAAATTGTCGCGGAGAATGCTGCGGTAGAGCCTGCTGCCGCTTCGAACCTGGTTGTTCTGAAATAGATTTTCAAGGAGAGAGATGATGCCTAATCAGGACACAACACGCAACAGGCCATCTTTGAGGCTCGAACCTCTTGCCAAGCCGGTCGATCGCAAGGAAGATGACGCAACGGGTATTAATGTTCAGGACCGCAAGCCAATTGATTCGCGTATGCCTCATATGCCGCCGGCGTAGTCAGGAAAGATCGCTGGGAGGAGGATTGCGGATCACTCTCTAGAAAAACGTTTCCATGAAGGGTCCGTAGAACCGCAGGTCCCTCCGCTCCGGTCCCGCGGCGCGCCGGGACAGGCGGGATGACAAAGGGGAGGGCAACGGTGCGATGCAATGCGGTTACCGACGAGAAAGAATGAAGTTCTGCTGCCTATGACGCAAGGACCGCTTCCGTTTCTGAATAGGATTGCCCGCAAGCCTCCGACTGAGGAACGTTGCGAGCTTTGCAGCGCTGCGCTGGGGCCCGTTCACCAACATCTGCTCGACCCAAACACGCGGCAGATCGTGTGCTCGTGCGATGGGTGCGCGGTTCTCTTCTGCGGCCAGGCTGGGGCGCACTTCCTCCGCGTGCCGCGGCGCATTCGTTCGCTCCCGGACTTTCAAATGGCTGACTTACAGTGGGAAGCGCTCATGATTCCCATCAGTCTTGCCTTCTTCTATCGCGATAGCGCGTTAGATAAGGTAAGGGCTATGTATCCCAGCCCGGCTGGGGCGATCGAGTCGCTGCTCTCCCTGGAATCCTGGTCAGAGATCGCGGCCGAGCATCCTGCACTCGAGAAGATGGAGGCGGATGTCGAGACCTTTCTGGTCAACCGCGTGGGCACCCCGGCACAGTACTACATCGTTCCCATCGATGAGTGCTACCGGCTGGTAGGCTTGATCCGAATGCACTGGCGCGGGCTCTCTGGCGGAACTGAGGTGTGGAAGGAAATTCATCAGTTCTTTGCCGATCTGAAGACTCGCAGCGTAGAAGTAAGGGAATCAGCCCATGCCTGAACTGCATTTTCAAATCGAAGCGGCCGAAGCCGTGCCCCATGCCGCGGCTCCCCTGATTGCTTTGAAACTGCGGATTACAAATTTGCCCGCGGACGAGGCCATCCATACGCTCACGCTGCGTTGCCAGGTCCAGATCGAGCCGGCCAAAAGACGCTATGTTGCCCACGAGCAGGAGAAGCTGCTCGATCTTTTTGGCACTCCGGAGCGGTGGAGCCGCACGGTACGGCCGCTGCTGTGGATGAATACCGGTGTGGCGATCCCAGGCTTTACCGACAATGTGCTGGTCGACCTGGAGCTTCCCTGCACTTTTGACTTCAATGTCGCGGCTACGAAGTATTTTCACGCGCTCGATGCGGGTGACATCCCGATATGCGTCATGTTCAGCGGGACGGTTTTTTATCAGGGTCCTGATGGAGCGCTGCAGGTAGCACAAGTGCCGTGGGATCGCGAAGCCAACTTCCGCCTGCCAATCTCTGTTTGGAAAGAAATGATGGAGATGCACTATCCCAATACATCGTGGCTGTGCCTGCGGCGGGATGTGTTCGAACAGCTGTACGAATACAAGGTGCGGCACGGAATTCCCACCTGGGAACAGGCAATCAGCCGGGCGTTGGCGGCGGAGACGGTGGGTGCGGTTAAGGCATGAACTTCGACGGGGCGGAAAAGATTGCGGCGGCGATTCTCTACGAGGGGTACATCCTCTATCCGTACCGGGCGACGGCGATCAAGAACCGGCAGCGGTGGAATTTTGGCACGCTTTACCCGCGGGTTTATGCGCAGGCGCAGCGGCCCGAGGAGCCCTTCCGCCTGGTCGCAGAGTGCCTGGTGGCGGCCGATGAAACGGCCAGCCTCGATGTGAGACTTCGCTTTCTGCAACTCGTCCGCCAGGAGCAGAGCGTACCGCCGCTTACCGACCCTTCCCTGGCATGGGACGAAGCGGTGGAGCGAACGTCAGAGGCAAACCTCCGCATCAGCGAATTGCTTACTTCCCCGCTCTCGTTGACGGTGGCGGCGATTCCAGAACTGCAGATTGAGTTCACGGTCGCTGCGCAAAGGCTCGAGGATGGGGCATGCAAGGTTCGCCTGGAAGTGCAGAATGCCAGCCCATTGCCGAGTGGGGCCGGCGCCAAACGGGAGGAAGCGTTGCCCGCATCCTTCGTCTCTGCACACCTGTTGCTGGGTATCACCCATGGAGAATTCATTTCCCTTCTCGATCCTGCCGAGGCGTATCGCGCATCGGTGGCAGCGTGTTCGAATCTGGGTGTTTTCCCGGTATTGGTGGGAGAAGAGCCAGAGCGCAGCATGATGTTTTGCTCACCCATCATTCTCTATGACTATCCGAAGATCGCGCCGGAGAGTGCGGGCGACTTTTTCGATGGGACCGAGATGGACGAGATGCTTACGCTGCGTGTGCTCACGCTGACCGATGCAGAGAAGCAGGAGATGCAGAACGGTGATCCCCGTGCACGCAAAATTCTGGAAAGAACCGAGGCGCTCACCAATGACGCTATGCTCAAAGCGCATGGGGTCATCCGTGGGCTGCGAGATATTCGAGGTGCTGCCCATGACCGGTGAATGGAACCCTTTCGAAGAAGCGAAGGCTCCGCCGGAAAGCGTACGGATCTTTGGCGTCGCAGTTCGAGTTGGCGACAGGGTTCGTCTATGTCCGACCAAGCAAGCCGACATCATGGACATCGCCCTGGCGGGCAAGATTGCCTTCATCGAAGCCATCGAGCAGGATTTTGAAGATAATATCCAGCTTGCCGTTGTGGTTGATGACGACCCGGGGCGGGAATTCGGCTTGATGCGCCAGCCTGGCCACCGCTTCTTCTTTTCTCCCGAAGAGGTCGAGCCCTTATGAAAGTTCTGATCGCTTGCGTAGGCAACATCTTCCTCGGGGACGACGGCTTTGGAGTGGAGGTAGCACGGTCGCTCAGCAAGCGGCAACTTCCCGAGGGCGTGTTGGTTAAGGACTACGGAATTCGCGGATTCGACCTGGCCTATGCACTGCTCGATCCGTGGGACCTGGTCATCATCGTGGACGCTCTGTCGCGCGGCGAAGCGGCGGGCACACTGTATGTGATTGAGCCCGAGCTGAATAGGCCATCATCGGCGAACACAGCGCTCAATCCGCATGGGATGGATCCAGTTCGGGTCTTGAGCCTGGCTGCTTCCCTGGGCACGATTTCTGCACAGGTACTTGTCGCCGGCTGTGAGCCATGCGACTTTGGCGACGACCTCGAAGGACGAATGGGGCTATCATCGCCGATACAAGATGTCGTCGAAGCGGCCTGCGACATGATCTTGGGCCTGGTCGCGAATGCGGTGCGGTTAGAGACAGTGGAGAGGTGACATGATGAATGCAAAGTTGGTTCTTGGCGCAGTCGGTTTGGTGTTGATTGGCCTGGCAGTTACTGTGGCTCCGGACCTGAGACGCTATCTCAGAATCCGATCGATGTAGGCAAAGCATGCACGAGCTTTCGATCGCGATCAGCATGATCGACCAGATCACGGAGGAGTCAGCGAACCGTGGCGGGCTTGATGTCGAGGCGGTACACCTGCGACTCGGGTTGTTCTCCGGGGTCGACAAAGACGCGCTCTTGTTCTCCTGGGAGCTGGCCTGCGAGGGGTCGTGCCTGGAAGGAACGCGGCTGGTGATCGAGACCATTCCCCTGGTCATTTACTGCGCGGCCTGCAAGAAGGACCGGGTTCCTCCGTCGGTCTATCAGCTCAGTTGTCCCGACTGTGGAACGCCGGGGCAGAAGATCGTCACCGGCCGCGAGATTGAGGTCGCGTCGCTGGAGGTGGTCGCATGAGCACCCGCATGGTGGAGGTCAGGGCCAAGGTCCTGAAGCAGAACGATCTGCTGGCTCGCGCTCTGCGTGAGCGGTTTCGCGAAGAAGGGACCTTTGTCGTAGGCCTGGTTTCGAGCCCTGGATCGGGAAAGACCGCGTTTCTGGAGAAGCTGCTGGCCGGCCTCGCGCGCGACTCTCACGTAGCCGCGCTGGTCGGCGATCTGGCAACCGAAAATGACGCGGAGCGTTTGCGGCGCGCGACCCCCAATGTAAAACAGATCACCACCGGAACGGTGTGCCACCTGGATGCACAGATGGTAGAGAAATCGCTTGAATCGTGGCGGCTGGACCGGATCGATTTCCTGTTCATAGAAAATGTGGGGAACCTGGTTTGTCCCTCGAGCTACGATCTGGGCGAGGAGCTGCGGTTCGTTCTGCTGTCGGCAACCGAGGGCGAGGACAAGCCGCTTAAGTATCCCACGATTTTCAATAGCTCCGATGTTGCCATCATCACCAAGATGGACCTCGCGGAGGCGGCGGAGTTCGATCTGCCGGCTGCCCGCCGTAACATCGAGAGCGTTCGGCCCGGTATGCAGATTTTCGAAGTTTCCGCCAAAACGGGAAGCGGGATGCAGGCTGTGTTTGACCTGCTCCATGCCCAGCTTGCGAGCGCCCGCCGGGTTGCTGTCACTCGTTGAGTGCGGGCCCACGGCTGTATCTCCCGGTCGATGGAGAGGGCGCCGGTAGCCGGTCGCCTTTCGTGCTAACGCGCCTTCGCAGCTTTTTTGGCGTGGGCCGATAAAGCCTTATGGGAGACAGTGGATCGCGGCTCCTTCTTGAGGGCGGCTTCGGTGGCACGCGAACGTTTCGCCGAGACCTTCGTGGTTGTTCCGGACTGCCCTTTTCTATAGTCTCTTTCCGCAGCTGCGCGCGTCGACTTTTTTGTTTTGCCTGGACGGGGCGGAGCGAGAGGAATGCCGGCACGACGTGCTTTACTTAATCCGATCGCGATCGCCTGTTGTGGCGAGCGGACGCCGTGCTTCCCTTCCTTTACGTGCTCGATTTCTTCGTGAACGAATTCTCCGGCTGCCGTGGAGGGTGATTTCCCTTCCTTCAAATCTTCCTTGGCCCGATCGACGACTTCCTTTTCCGGCATAGTAAAAGTCTCCTTCCTGCTTGATTTAGATGCATGACGATAACTTTTCAGTCGTCTCTGCGGGACTTTTCCGTGGCGCATTCCAACCCAGGACCAGCGTTCCGGTTTCAGTTCAGCAAGGGTCTCCAACTACTCCTCGAAACCCGGAATAACAAAGGGAGGTTGGTGCTTCCATGAGGGATTCCGTGGATGATTGACGGATGTTGTGGGCCGGTAGGGGCGGGGCACACGAAGGGCGCACCGCAGATCCCTCGGCTGCGCTCGGGATGACAAAAAGGAGAGGGTGGTCGCTGGATGAAAGGGCGGTTGCTGGATGAAAGGGCGGTTGCTGGATGAAAGGGTGGTTGCTGGATGAAAGGGTGGTTGCTGGATGAAAGGCGGTTGCTGAATCTAGGCGTTTTTTAAGTCTTATTCAGACAAGTCTGAGCTTCAGCCCTCCCTACGGGACTCGCTATCGATTGGCGGTTGTCACGCAGGTTTTTTTGACCTGGGGGCATTTTTGTGAACCCAGAGCCGCCATTCGCAGGCCCCGAGCACTCCACGTAATAAACTCAGCCTATGACAGCGTTGCCTGATCCGAACCAGAAACTTCAGACACTCAGCATCCACTCCGGGCGGCAGGTGGACCCGACTACGGGGGCCGTCACCACGCCTCTGTATACCTCCACCACCTTCGAGCGCGACCCTGATGGAGAGTTCTCCCGGCACTTCTTCTATAGCCGGATTGATAATCCTAATCGAAAGTCGCTCGAGCAATGCCTCGCAGATCTGGAGGGCGGCGTAGAAGCTGTAGCCTTCAGCACTGGGATGGCGGCAAGCCTGGCGGTGTTTCAGGCTCTGGCGCCGGGCGACCATGTCGTTCTTCACCGAGATTTGTACTTTGGCGTCCGGGAGCTTATCACCGGGCTCTTCTCCCGCTGGGGACTTGAGCATTCGTTCGTGGATATGCGCAACCTCGAGGAACTTCGCCAGGCTTGCCGTCCGCAGACCAAGCTTTTGTGGCTCGAAACCCCGACGAACCCTCTGGTGGAAGTGGTCGAAATTCGCCCTGTGGTCGAGTTGGCGCGCAGTCTCCAGATTCCGCTGGCTTGTGAAAATACCTTCGCCACCCCGGTGCTGCAACGACCACTCGAGTTGGGGGCGGACCTGGTGGTTCATGCGCTGACCAAATATCTGGCCGGTCATAGCGATGCGCTGGGAGGCGCTGTGATTTTTGGGCACAAGTCGCCTTTGACCGACAGAATCAAAGAGTTCCAAAGAGTGGGCGGCGCGGTCCTTTCTCCTTTTGATTGCTGGATCATTCTTCGTGGGCTGCAAACCCTGGTGCCGCGCGTGCGGCTGCACTGCGAGAATGCACGTAAGGTCGCAGAATTCCTTTCCACGCACCCTGCCGTGGCGGTGGTTCATTATCCGGGGTTAGCGAACGATCCCGGCCACGCCATTGCCAGCCGGCAGATGCGCGACTTTGGGGGGATGCTTTCGTTTGAAGTGCGGGGCGGGAGAGAAGAGGCGTTTGCCATGATTTCGCGGTTGAAGCTGATCGTACGAGCTACGAGCCTGGGCGGCACACATAGCCTGATCGAACATCGCGCGTCGGTAGAGGGGGTCTTCTCACGGTCACCGGAGTCGCTGTTGCGGCTCTCCGTGGGTTTGGAAGGGGCAGAGGATCTTATCGCGGACCTGGATCAGGCACTCCGGGGGTAGAGCGGGAGAGGAAACCGAACGGAGCGAAAATATCGGGCCGTTGGCTAAGCGGTTATTGTGAAGTAGGATGGTAGGGATCAAAAGCGAGGGATGGATATGACGCGCAGATTGACCATGGCGCAAGCCACCATTCAGTTTCTCAAAGCCCAGATTGTGCGGCGCGACGGGCGGGAGCAGGTATTCTTCGGCGGTTGCGCCGGCATCTTCGGTCATGGCAACGTTGCCGGTATTGGGCAGGCACTGCAACAGAACCCGGATTTTCCCTACTACCTGTTTCGCAATGAGCAGGGCATGGTGCATGCCGCCACTGGCTTTGCCAAAATGAGCAATCGCCTGCGCACGTTGGTCTGTACTTCTTCGATTGGTCCCGGGGCGACGAATATGATCACCGGCGCGGCTCTGGCCACGGTCAACCGGATCCCTGTGCTTCTGCTCCCCGGCGATATTTTTGCGCGCCGCAACGTAGCGCCGGTGTTGCAGCAACTGGAGTCGCCAGGAAGCCAGGATGTCTCGGTGAATGATTGCTTCCGTCCCGTCTCTCGCTACTGGGACCGCATCCAGCGGCCGGAACAGATTCTGACTGCGCTGCCGGAAGCCATGCGGGTACTGACGTCGCCGGCAGAAACCGGCGCAGTGACCCTGGCCCTGCCGCAGGACGTACAGACCGAGGCGTACGACTACCCGGAAGAATTGTTCGAGCGCCGCGTCTGGACCATCGCCCGGTCTCGCGCCGATCGTGGATTGCTGAAGCAGGCTGCCGAGTGGATACGGTCCTCACAACGCCCACTCATCATTGCCGGCGGCGGGGTGATCTATGGTGAAGCGACGGGTGAATTAGCCAGGTTCGCTAGCCGTACCGGCATTCCGGTGGCCGAGACGCAGGCAGGCAAAGGCGCGCTCCACGCCGATCATCCGCAGTTGGCCGGGGCCATGGGAGCAACCGGCACCTCGGCCGCCAACCTGCTGGCGACCGATGCGGATCTCATCATTGCTATCGGGACTCGGCTTGGCGACTTCACCACCGCGTCCAAGACTTCCTTCCAGAATCCGGCGGTGAAATTCATCAATATCAACGTCGCCGAGTTCGATGCGTTCAAGCACGCCGCGCTGCCGCTAACGGCGGACGCGCTGGTTACGCTGGAAGAGCTTGGTAGCGCACTGTCATCGTGGCAGATTCCGCAAAGCTATCAGCGCGAGATTGCCCGTCTGCGAAGTGCATGGGACCAGGAGGTCGAGAGGATCTTCGCTCGCCGGCACGGGCCGCCGCTAAGCCAGGGCGAGGTGATCGGTCTCCTGAACGCCATCCTGGGCCCGACCGACATTATCGTGAACGCCGCGGGAAGCTTGCCGGGAGACTTGCACAAACTCTGGCGGACGCGCGATCCCAAGGGCTACCACATGGACTACGGATACTCGTGCATGGGGTATGAGGTCGCCGGGGGGCTGGGAGTCAAGATGGCGGATCCCAGCCGCGAAGTGTATGTGCTGGTTGGGGACGGTTCGTACCTTATGATGGCCCAGGAGATCGTCACCAGCCTGCAGGAAAACATCAAGCTCAACATCGTGCTCTTTGATAATCACGGCTTTTCCAGTATCGGCGGGTTGAGCCGCGCCTGCGGCAGCGGAGGATTTGGTACCGAGTATCGTTATCGCGAAGAAGGCCTGACGGGTCCTGTCATAGCGACAGATTTTGCAGCCAACGCCGCCAGCCTTGGTGCGTACACCGTGACGGCGCGCACCTACGATCAGTTGGCTGGAGCTTTGGATGAAGCGAGGAAGCAGCCCCGTACATCTGTCGTCGTGGTGGAGACGGATTACAACGACCGGGTGGGCGGGTACAACACCTGGTGGGATGTGCCGATTGCAGAAGTATCCGAAAGCCAGGCAGTGCAGGCGGCGCGCGCAGCATACGTGGAAGCGGTAAAAAAGGAGCGGTACTTCTGGCCGGCGCCGCAAACTCAACCGGAAGAGCAACCAGCTGTTGCTTCTCCGGTAAGCTCGGTCAAGGTTTAGTAGACGCTCAGATAGCGGTTCAGCTCCCAATGGCTGACGCTGTTGTGATAGCACTCCCATTCGCCCGTCTTCACCCGGAGTGCAAAGGGACGTGAGGACGGACTCGACCTTTGAAGGGGAGGCCGTCCGTTTAACCAGTCAAAATGACCGGCCTTAGATGCTGAGGACTGCTTAAGCGAGGACAAGACGTGCCCTCAGGGGCTAAAGCCCGTCTTGGTTTGGGTAGTTATGCACGGGCTGAAGCCCGTACCCTTCAGAAGATTGCGTTTTCACGCAGACTCCAAAGCTCTCATCATTCGATTCTGTATGGCACGGCTGAAGCCGTGCTGGGGTGCACAGGGCGTAGGCGTGGTCCCAGAATGGTACTTTCCCGTGCGGGCGCTCGTGGGTGATGATGGACTTCCAATGAATCCAGCAGCTTACGGTCATGAAAGAAGTGGTGCGGCATTGCGTCGGCGGGCCGCGCAGCTCATGCTGCTTCTTCTCTCCGTGACCATGGGGCTGCAGGCGCAGCAGGGCGATGCGAAAACCGCGGCAGAAGATCGGTTTGGTGCTCGAAGGCGGTGGCGCACTCGGCCTTGCGCACATTGGCGTTTTACGTTGGTTGTACGAACACCATGTTCCGGTGGACCTGGTCGCCGGAACGAGCATGGGCGGTCTGGTCGGCGGTTTCTATGCTACCGGCCGGACCCCGGAGCAGATCCAGCAACTTATTCAGAACGTCAATTGGGATCAGGCGCTGAGCGGCCAGCTTCCGTTCCGTGATCTTTCCTACCGGCGTAAAGAAGATGCGGTTCAATTCCCCACCCGGGTCGAGTTTGGTCTGCGAAAAGGCATTCAGCTCCCGGCAGGCTTCAACGCCGGCCAGGAAGTAAGTTTCATTCTGGACGATGTCACCCTTCCCTACTCCCAGATCAAGAGCTTCAACGACCTGCCAACGCCTTTTGCTTGCGTGGCAACCGAGCTGAACACCGGCAGGCAGCACGTGTTTCACGACGGCTCGCTCTCTCTGGCGATGCGCGCATCCATGTCGCTGCCCGGGATCTTCACCCCGGTACGCTCGGGCAACAATCTCTACGCCGATGGCGGGCTGCTGAACAACCTGCCGGTCGACGTTGCGCAAAACATGGGAGCCCAGCTTACGGTTGCCGTCTACCTGCAAACGGCCTCCTTCAATGCGCAACAACCGCTCTCGACCTTTTCTGTTCTCGGGCAGTCGTTGAGCGTGATGATTGCCGCCAACGAGCTCAAGAGCATGCAGATGGCCGACGTTCTGGTAACTGTTCCCCTGGATAAGTACACCGCTCTCGACTATGACAAGTCGGCAGAGATTGTTCGGCTCGGATATGAGGCGGCGGAAAAGAAAAGCGCCATTCTGGTGAAACTTGCTGTCGATGATGCGGTCCTGGGAGAAATACCTGGCGCAGCGCGAGAGCCGCACGCTGAAAACCCCAGTGCCCGAGTTTATCGCTGTGACCGGGACCACACCCGCACTCGCCAAAAGGATTGAGCGCAGGCTGAGCCCCGATGTCGGACAGCCGGTGAGCAACGTCAACCTGGAGAAACAATTCACCAGGATCGCGGGCGCCGGACGATTCGCCGCGTTGAGCTACAGCATGACGGACAAGGATGGCAAACCAGGATTGCTCGTTTCGGTACAGGAAAAATCCTATTCGCCGCCCATCGTGCGTCCTTTGATCAACATCGACGGCACCAACTACAACGCGGTGCTATTCAGCGCCGGTGCACGCATTACCTTTCTGGATTTCGGCTCGTTCGGCTCAGAACTCCGCAACGACGTGATTGTGGGTTCTGTGTATCGACTGGCGACCGAGTATTATCATCCGTTCACGCCCAGCACGCGATGGTTCGTGGCACCCCAGGTCGCCATCAACACCAACAAGTTTTACTACTACTATGACAATCACATTGACTCGCAATACCGCAAGCGACAGGTCGGGGGAGCGCTCGACGTTGGATACAATTTCGGTTCGGTTGCGGAGGCCCGCCTGGGGTACCAGGCCGCCTATCAACGATATTCGCCGGTGATTGGAGACAGGGTCATCTATCCCACCCAATCGGGACGCGTTGGGATTACGCGATTACGTTACACTCTGGACCTGGGAGACGATCCTGTTCTACCCATGCGCGGCGTGTTAGCCGCGTTCCGCGGGGAGTGGTGGGACTCGAATACCGGGACCAAGAAAGCTTTCCCCGTGGCGGAACTACGAACCCACTTCATCGCTCCGCTCAATACCAAGTCCTCTGTCTATCTGGCTGTGGCGGGCGGTTCTACCCTGGGCTACGAGGATACCGGCATTCCTCCGTTTTCCTTGGGCGGCGGGCTGCAGCTCTCAGCCTTTGGCGAGAATGAGTTGATCACCAATCAGTATTACCTGTTCCAGACCGGGTATATTCGCCGGCTGGCCAAGCTGCCTCCTTTCCTGGGAGACAGCATATCCCTGATAACGACCTACGAAGCAGGCAAGACTTTCTTCGTGGATAGAGAGCCGAGCGTTCCGATGGACGGTGTTGTTGGGATTGTGATCAAGACGGCGATCGGCCCGTTCGAGATTGCCGGAACAGCGGGCAATGGGACGGATCACAAAAAAATCTTCTTTCAACTCGACCGATTCTTCTAATTTTTCTACTTCGGTTGCGAAGCGAGCCATACGCACGCCTCTCGTACCCTGGCCGCCTGGATTGGGTTGACCTTGAGAAAATACCGCTTTCCTTGCGGATTGGCTTGGAATGCAGTGGCACCATTGGCGGCAACGGTGACGTCGCCGGGTGCGGAGATATCAAAGTAGCCGCTATCGGGCCGCAGGTCGTAGAGCACCGTCGTCAGGTCCCAGGTGGGCCGGTCGTACGGCATTTTGGCGTAAACGCGGTAAGCCTCGGCTACGGGATTGCCCGCAGGGAAGTCGTGCTCGATGCTGGAAGCAGGATACAAAATCGCCAATCCAACTTCGAAGCCGCTGAAGTAGATATCGGTTGGCCAGCCAGCAAAGAGTTTTTGGGCTGCCGGGACGTCGGTCATGACGTTGTACTCAGGCTTGCTTTGGGCAAAATTCCCCGCCATCACCGTGAGCAGGCGCACTTTTTTCTTCACCAAGTCCATTCCGCTGAGGGCACTGTAGCGGTCGGGCTTGGACTCGATCAACCTGGCCAGGTTGGTCGAAAAGCCCACCTGTATCAGGGAGACGGCTCCATCCTGTTCACCGGCAAGAGTCTTTCGTAGCAACGCCACCGCATCGGCCACCGCGGCCTTGTTGGGGTGGCGGTGATGGAGTTCACATATTTGCTTTACGTACAAGCCATCTTCCTGCGTCTTGCCGTCGTGCACGATGCCCACCGGGATGGTGCCCCGGCCGTAGTACTCGTCGACCATGCGGACGTATTCGGCTGCCCAGGGATTGTCTTTGCTCACCGTAACGGCGAGCAGTTTCACCTCTCCTCTGGAGGCAAACGCATGCAGCATGGCGAATGCCAGAGCGTCGTCCACGTCGTTGCCCATGTCGGTGTCGAAGATGACGTGGAGCGGGGGTGGCGGCCAAAGCCGGCGCGGGCATCGCTACTGCGAGCAAGACCGCGAGAAAAAGCTTCATCATTGCTGAGCCTCTTTCAGTGGAACCATACGATACAGCTTCAATCGGTCCCTGTCTTCACGGTCAAATACAGGAAAATTCGCGACCTCGTCCAGACGGTAGGCGGAGAGAGAATTGAGAATGTCCTGGTCCAGGTCGTTCCAGCCTACATACCAGCCGGGCTGGTAGACCAGGACTTTCTTGTCCAGATCCTGGTTACTGTATCCGTCATTGATCGAGGGGATACCAACCATCAGGGCAAGTTGGTCACCACTCGTCCCCAACAGCAGGCGGTGCACGCTGGGTTCTGCATCGACGATTGCCTGGATGGATTTCGCCGCAGCGTAGAACTGGTATTGGCGATGCACCAGGAATCCAATGACCTGTAGCGTATCGAGCACCACGGCTACGGCGAGCGTAGCTGCCAATAGCGACGCCATTTTGCGGCTCCGGATACTCCATTCCTGCAAGGTAATGATCAGGGTGATGACGACCGGCACCAGCATGACCAGGAAATATCTCGGAGCATAATCAGCCTGACGGCGAAGAATATAGACGGCGTTCCCGAGCAAAGCAATCCAGCAAGCGACAAAGAGGGGGTTTCGCCACAGCCGCCGGCACCATCGAAGAGAAAGCAAGAGCGCAGCCATGGCGGTGGGATATAAAACGCGATCGATCCACATGCCATGCCGGAACAATTGCAGCAGGAGAGAAGCGGTCCGCCTTATTACCACGTCATCCAGCGCATTGATGTCGAAGAAGAAGTGAAAGTCACCGGCGTATCTGGATCGTGAGACCAGGAAAAAGTAGGTCGCGATCACAATTCCGGCGATGGCGATCACGGCTAAAATCGCACGCGGACTTTTCTTCCACAGCAACCAGAGGATTGCCGGCACCAGGACAAGCGCGGTGGTCTTGGTGAGCACCATGGCAGGGATACCGATGCCCAGTGCGAGCACAGGCCAAATTCGTACAGGAGAGGCGAAGGAAGCGACCCACATGAGCAGGGTCCACTCAAAAACGATGATCGTGTCCAGCGTTGCCAGCCGGCTGAAGGTAAACGCGAAGGAGCTTGCGGCCAACAGCAGGGCCGCTAGCGATGCCAGTGTTGGTGAGACGTCGTAGCGGCGCACCAGGAAGTACACCAGGGTTACCGTGGCAATCGAGAATGACACACTGACTGCGCGCACCGCGGTGATACTGACTCCTGTGACCTCAAAAACGAGAGTCAGCAAGGCGGGCCAGACTGGCACGACGACAGCCGGATTGTAGTCACCGGGAACCTGCCAATGGCCGATAAGAAAATGCCTGACCGCCGCGCTCGCCCACCATCCCTCGTCGGTGAACTTCGCCTGGTCAATCATCCAGGGGGAATGGTTGGGGAAGTCTGCCCGAAGATATGCGAATCGCATCAGGCAGAGAATGAGCACACAAAATAGAATTATCCCGTGCAGCCAGCGTTCTACTGCCCCCGGGCCTGTAGACATCCTCTGGCACCTACCCTAAGCGGAATGAATACTCACTCAATGTCGAAGCCGCCCATCCGATCGAAATCTTCCGGGATAGACATCTGCCCCTTCATGAAGCCGGCGTTGAACCTTTTTTTTCGGTTTCGGCACTTCAATTGCAATTACTTTAACTAAGGGTTTTCCGCCCCTGGCGATAATCAACGGTTATCCCTTTGGCAGCTTGGTCGATCAACTTCGAGGGGTGCTTCCTGGCTTCGTCGATTTCCACAATACGAACGATTTCCTTCATAGACCAACCGGGCTTCGTTGTTAGCTTAACCTATAGCTTCCCGAAGCCGTGAGCGGGAGTTGATGTTTCCATGGGGGTTCGGTGGATGACCAGTGGAGGTTGTGGACCGGTAGGAGCGGGGCACACGAGTGGCGCACAGCAGATCCGCTCGGCTGCGCTCGGGATGACAAACAAGGGGAGGGTAGTTGTAAGGAAACGGCGGTTGCTGGAGGAAAGGGCGGTTGCTGAGCAGAGGCATTGTTAAAATCCAATTTGGGCAGCAGACGATCTACATGCAACCAGAATTTGTTTCGCCAAGGGCGCTTCAAAACAATCAACAAGTCACATCCTCAAAAAGCCAGTTGCTCCGCTAATTTGGACAGCCCTGAAGTTCAGCCGTCCGTTCGGGACTAGAGCAGAGTTCTCACACACTCTCTGAAGACCTCATCCGTCGCAGTGCTTTTGTGGCACGGTGAAACCCGTGCCCCTCGTCTAGAAACTGTGTTTCATCCTTGCCTTGCCCCGACTACCCAAAGTTTCTCGTGAAGGTCTTTGTAGCGGGAGACGATTTCTTCCTGCAGTGGATGACGCCCATCGCGCACCACCCAGCGGCCATTCACGAACACATCACGGATGGCGGTACGGTTGAGGGAAAAGACTGCTAATGGGAGCAAGTCTTCCCCAGAGTGGCCGGCAATCGACAAGTCATCCAGGTCCACGGTGAAGAAGTCGGCTGAGTAACCCGGTGATAAGACGCCCGCGTTTACTCCGAGCGAGCGAGCTCCATGCAGCGTGGCGCAGTCGAAGAGACGCGAGGCTAAGCGTCTGCCCGCCAATCTGATCGAGGATCGCGCGTTGTTGGCGGTCGAGCCGCAGGTGGTACTCGAGCTCGCGCGCATCCTCGAGCGGATCGATTTGCGCCTGGCTGTCAGAGCCCAAGGCAATGCCGATCCCCTCGCGCATGAGCTGGTCAGCCACGATCACGCCATCGCCAAGATTGCGTTCGGTCGTCGGGCAGGAACACACGGTCGCGCCGGAACGGGCGAGCAGACCAATCTCCTCCGGGCTGATATGAATCGCGTGCACAGCGGTGAAGTCGGGGCCGAGCAAGCCTTCCCTGCCCAGCAGCGCTACGGGGGTTAACCCGTATTCGCGCAAGCAGGCCTCATTCTCCGCAGTCTGCTCGGCGACGTGCATGTGGAGCGGCAACTTCCGCGCCCGGGTCCATGCGGCTATCTCTTTGAGCTCGCGCAAGGGCACAGCTCGCAAACTGTGCGGCGCTACGCCAACAGGCACATCGGTTGCTGCGGCGAGCGCCTCCATATTTTCAATGAACTGCGGGGCAGATTCGAAGAACCGAATTTGCCCCGGATCCGAAGGGAGCTCGTATCCGGATCGCATGTATGCCGAGCGCAATAACACGATCCGTATCCCGACCGACCGGGCAGCCGCGATGACCTGCTTGCTAAGCAGATTTGGATCGTCATACGGACGGCCACCGGGAGCATTGTGCAGATAGTGAAACTCCCCCACCGTCGTGGTTCCGCTTAGCAGCATTTCGAGAAATGCCATGCGGGCTACGTCATAAACTTCTTCCGGCTGGAGATGGGCAGCAGCGTGGTACATGGTGCCCCGCCAGGACCAGAAATCACGGCCACTCATCGCCCTGGACTCCGACTTACCCCGGATCAGCCGCTGGAACGAATGAGAGTGTGTATTGACGAAGCCGGGAAGCAGCGCTTTCCGCGGCAAGGAGACCGTCTCAGTAGTAGGGGTCGGACTCGGCCGCTAAAATATTTCCCTCCGGACTGACGAGGAGGGCTTGGCCGCCCGCAAAGGCACGCTGGGAATAGAGGAGTTCCGGGCGATAGAGGGTGTTCACGAGCGACGAGCCTGCTGCACCATGTCTACCAGCATCTTCCTGGTGTCTCCGGGGCTGCTCACCTCACCCAGGAAAGCTATGCGTGCACCCTTCATGCCTTCTTCTGTTTTCATGCGCACGTGAAAGCCGAGGCGATCCACTGCAGTCATCACCGCCTCCTGAGCCGTGATCCCGGCAAATACTTTTGCCAGCAGGATCAGCGCATCCTGGTGATCGGCGTTCATATGCTTCAGGATCCCGGCGGCCGCATCCGCCAAGCGGATCGGCATGCGCGTCGGCATACTCCGGGGCCGCGACCCAGCCCATCACTCCGAAGCCGCCTACGTAATACACATCGACCACTTCCATCCGGAAAAAGGAGAAATCGTCGAAGTCCACCCAGTACTTACTGTTGGGATGACGTTCCAGGTAGAGCCCGCGCGCTTCCGCTACCTCTGGCGCGGCTAGCGTAGCCGCATTGCCCACGACGGTTACGCGCGCAGCTCCAAGCGGATCCCCCTCAGCTTCCGGCTGCGTCACCAGCAGGCTGGCGCGCGCATCCTGTTGCAGATTTTGCGTGTGCATGGCCATGGTGCTGATCAGGAAGAGAGGCCGTCCCGCGCTATCCAGGGCATACGGCATCAGGGAGCCGAAGGGGAAGCCCGGCCGTTTACGCGAAAGGTAGAGAGGCTGCCGACGCGGCCCAGATGCAGCAGGGTGCGCGCCCGCTCCGCGTAGGTGGGCTCGGGGATCAGCCGCCTGGGCACCTCCCGCGCCTGTACCCGCGTGCCGATTCGATGTGGTAGACATGGCGCCCTCCTCAAAGAAGTCTAAATGGTGTAAGACAAAGAAAGCCGGAGGATGCGCGCATGTACACACCCAAAGCCTTTGAGGTAACGGACCTCCCTAAGCTCCATGCGGCGATGAAGCAGAGCGAACTGGCAACGCTGGTCACCAACACCACCCAGGGGCTGGTGGCGACGCATCTTCCGCTGATGCTCGATGAGACCCGGGGCGAGTACGGAACCCTGACCGGCCATGTGTCGCGCGCCAATGTGCAATGGCGGGAAACCGATCCGGATGCCGAAGCGCTCATCATTTTCCTCGGTCTCGACACCTATGTGTCTCCGAACTGGTACCCCGCCAAGCAGGAGACAGGCAGAGTGGTACCAACCTGGAACTACGCCGCGATTCATGCCTACGGCCAGCATCATCTTCTTTGAGGATGCGGAGCGGCTAAGGACGGTGGTGACCGAGTTGACGAAGAAGCACGAGGCTGCGTTCCCTGCCCCGTGGCGGGTCACAGATGCTCCGGCTACCTACATCGACTCGCAGCTCAAAGCGATTGTCGGTTTTGAATGCCAGATCACTCGCCTGGAAGGCAAGCAGAAGTTCAACCAGAACCGTTCCGCCGAGGACCGGCTGGGGGTGATCGAGGGCCTCCTGGAACTGCAGGATGAGCGCAAGAGACAGGTTGCCGAGCTGATGGAAGGACTCGAATCCCAGGGAAAGCCATTGTGATACGCTACGGCCACTGGGCCAGCTGTCCGATCCGTATTTGTTCACATCAGCGTTAAGAGGAGATGTGCTCGCGTGAAAACCGCCCGCCTGCTCGCCCTGCTCTGCGTCGCTTCCTCTCTCGACAGCCGCTTGCTATGGCGCATCGGGTGATGGTGTTGCGTCCTCCTGGAACCAGAAAGCCGCTGCTCATTACCTCGACAGCCGCGAGATATGGTGGCAAAGCTGGGATGCGGCGAAGCGCGATCACGGCACGGTTTGCGTTTCGTGCCACACCGTTCTGCCCTACGCGCTTTCCCGCTCGAGCTTACGCGGATCTTTAGGCGAAGGGGCGCCAACCAAGCAGGAGCAGATCATGCTCAACAACGTGCTGCGGCGGGTCACCATGTGGAATGAGGTTCAGCCGTTTTACCCCAATAGCAAAAGTGGTCCTACGCTGGCGACAGACTCGCGGGCTACTGAATCGGTGCTGAACAGCTCTTATCCTGTCGACGTACGACCAACAGAAGAACCACTTGACGGATATTACCCGCAGCGCCTTCGACAACATGTGGGCCTTGCAGATCAAGTCCGGCGAGCAGGCCGGCGCGTGGAACTGGCAGAACTTCCACTTGGCTCCCTGGGAGTCGAATGAGTCGCAATACAATGGCGCGGTGCTGGCGGCGATCGCGGTGGGGCGGGCGCCCGACAACTATCAGCATGACCCCAAAGTCCAGGAGAATCTGCGATTGCTGCGCGGTTTTCTGCGCCGGGAGTACGATCAGCAGCCGCTGCTCAACAAGGTTTACGTGTTGTGGGCTTCCGCCAGGTTGCCTGGGTTGCTGGATGAGAAGGAGCGCTCCGCCCTGGCGGCGACTTTGGCTTCCAAGCAGCAGCCGGACGGTGGTTGGAGTGTCAATGATTTGGGCACGTGGAAGAGACATGACGACACACCCGAGGAAACGAAGAGCGACGGGCTGGCCACAGGGCTGACGGTGCTCGCTTTGGAACAATCGGGCGTGGGCGGGGCCTCAGCCAAACGCGGGCTGGGTTGGCTGGCGCAGAATCAGAGCCAGGATGATGGAAAGTGGTCTGCCTGGTCGCTGAATAAAAAGCGCGATCCTTCCAGTGATATCGGGCATTTCATGAACGATGCAGCGACCGGGTTTGCCGTTCTGGCGCTGGAAAACAGTCGCTGAGACAATTTAGGGATTTTGATTTTGTGGCACACCTGGGGTTACGTCACGGGACTTAATGAGCCTTGACTAGGAGGATCCCAGGTCTCAAACGCGAGACCTGGGGCACCCATCAATTTATCCACTCGGACGTCGAGTGGACCGACGGGTCTTCAGAGTTGCCTAACTTAGGATTCGGCAGCGGCAGTTGCGGGCTCTTCTGGGTCTGGCCGAACCTTTGCTGGCTTGGTCTTGGCCTTAGTTACCGCGCGGGTACGCCTTTCCTGCGCGCCGACGACTACCGTCTCGATGCTCCTCAAGAACTCGGGCAGGTTCATCTTTTCGCGAAAGCCGGCAAGATAAGGCTGGATTTTTTCGAACTGAAAGTACATCTCCTGGCAGGTGTCGAAGATCAGCGCTTCGTCCAGCGCGCCGTGGACCACAAAAGCGGCGACCATGTCCCAATATCCGTAGACCTGCAGGATGTGCCCGCTGGGCTTACCGCCGTCCTTGACCAGGCTCACAAAGTCATCCACTGACTTGGGCATGAACTCACCACCCACGTAATCGCGCGCTGCACGTAAAGCCGTCTCCCGGCGAATTTCATACAGCTTGAGAATGAGCTCAGCCTGTTTCAGGGCGTTCTTGGTTTTCACGTCCACTCCTCATTGGCGGAAGAAATTACGGGCTATGAATAGCAGGTTTGCCGGCCGTTCTGCCAGCCGGCGCATGAAATAGGGATACCACTCGGTCCCGAAAGGAATGTAAACGCGCACCCGGTAGCCGTCGGCCACCAACGATTTTTGCAGGTCACGCCGCACGCCGTAAAGCATTTGAAATTCGAACTGGTCAGACGCGATGCCCCGCTCCCTGGCAAAGCGGCAGGTGGCCTCAATCATCTTTTCATCATGGGTGGCGATGCCGTGGTAGATCCCGCTGGGCAACAGCATCTGCATCAAGCGCACAAAATTCTTATCCACGTCCGCCTTCTCGGGAAACGCCAGACTGGGCGGTTCCTGGTAGGCGCCCTTGCACAGGCGTATGCGAATTCCCTCCGCCAGCAGGCGATCGATGTCCGCTTTGCTGCGATAGAGATAAGCCTGAATCACCACACCGACGTGGCCCCGGTTCGCGTCTAGAGCATTTAATTTAGACACCATGTCGATGGTGGCCTGGGTGTAGTCAGAGCCCTCCATGTCGATGCGGACGAAGGTGTTGGCGGTCACCGCATGCTCCACCAAGCTGGCTGCCATGGCAAAGGCCAGCTCCGGATCCAGATCCATGCCCATCTGGGTAAGCTTCACGCTTACGTTCGCGTCTAACTGACGCTGCTGGATGGCATCGAGCAAACGGTGATACACTTGCGCCGCCTGCTGCGCTTCCAGTGGAGAGTGCACGTTTTCCCCCAGGCTATCGAGCGTGGTCGAGATTCCCTGGCGGTTGACGGACGCGGCTGCATTCAGTACTTCCTCTACGCTGGTCCCGGCCACGAAGCGCGACGACATACGGCTGCCGAGTGAGGAACTTTCCGCGAAGTGACGTAACGACGAATTCCGGGAGAGCGCAATTAATAACGAGCGCAATATGGGCATGTGAACTGACTATTCTCGCATAGGGCTTTTCGGTTGGGGGATCCGGAAAACCCTTTGGGCATTTCTTCTCTCATACAAGAGTGAAAGTTGTAGGTAACCATGGTGAATCAGTGTGCTAATCCCAAGTGTGGCAAACCGCTGCATTATCTTCGCGAAGGACGAATTTTTGTATTTGATCTGCCGGATCCAGATGTACCCGTCCCGGCGCCCGGGGGGCGTGCCCGTCGACTGCAGCACTTTTGGCTTTGTGGGCAGTGTTCCGAAACGATGGTGATGGAGCAGACCAGCGATATGCAGATTCGAGTAGGGTTCAAGTCACGCAAGGTCGAAGCAGAAGAGCCCGTTCTTCCAGGCACGTTCGCCTTCTGACTAACCTTTGACCACGGGCCACTCCGGAGTGAATTCAACCACGTCACGGTCGTAGGCACCAGCAAATGCTTCCCACCGAATGTAGGCAATTTCTTCGAGCATCTTGATTCCGTCCTTGAGATAGCTCAGGCGCGAACGCTCGTCGTGGCCCCAGGTGACCGGTACCTCTTGAATTTTGTAGCCACGCTTCAGCGCAATAAACAGCAGCTCGGGATCAAAACCCCAGCGCTCGATGCGCTGCAATTGGAAGATGGTCTGGGCTACGGGACGGCGGAAAGCTTTGAAGCCGCACTGCGTGTCGGCAAAGGGGAGGCCCATGATGAGGCGGGTAATCGCGTTAAAGCATCGCCCAAAAAACTGGCGGTAAAGAGGTTGTTTGTGGGTCTGCCGGTTGCGCTCGAGCCAGCGGGAGCCGATGGCAATGTCGGCGCCCTGATGCAGGGCGTCAAACAACCGCTCGGCTTCCTCCATGGGCGCGGATAGGTCGGCGTCGGTGAACATGACGATTTCTCCGACCGCGTTGAGCACCCCGTGTCGCACGCTGAACCCCTTACCGCGGTTTTCCCGATTATTGAGCAGACGTACCTCGGGATGGAACTGGGCAAATCCGGCCACAATGGCTGCCGTACGGTCGGTCGACCCGTCATTGACCACCAGAACCTCGGCATGCCATGCACGCTCACGAACAACGCGCAGAACTTCACCTAGAGCTTTGCTAATGCGGGCGCTTTCGTTGTAGGCCGGTATGACGATACTGATAGAGGGACGTTCCAAAGGGTGTTCCCAGGCTCATTTCCGAGATCGTTTCATTGATACTCGGTAAATTCTACGCTACTCTGCTGCAATCCAGGGCATCTGTAGCTCACCTTCGCTTGACTTAGCCGTCTACCGAGTCAACGCAAATCTAACCTTCATTGGACTCCAAATGGGGGGTGTTGGTTATCGGGTTACTGCGATCCACAGGGAAGGCGTAGCCGGGATTGTTTCCGATGTACCATCAAATTGCTGCATCTACTATAGTTGACACGGGTTACCTTTATACTTTGGAGAAGGCCGGACCATGACCAAAGCAGACCTCGTTGAGGAAGTAACCCAGCTGGGCGACCTGACGCGCCGGGATGGGGAAATGATCGTGGATACCATTTTCGATTCCGTGATTCACGCATTGCGTTCCGGTGACAAGATCGAAATCCGCGGTTTTGGCAGTTTTCGCATTCGACAGCGCAAGCCCCGTACGGGAAGGAACCCGAAGACGGGGGCCAAGGTCGATGTGCCCGCGAAGCGAGTGCCCTACTTTAAGCCCAGCAAGGAATTGCGCGATTTGGTCAATCCCAAGGACCACGCACCCGAGCCCGGCGCAGGCAACGGAGAAGGACACTCCGCGGCTTAGGCTCTGCGCGACGCCAATCACGCTCATCATCCGTCCGGTAAATCCCCGTTCCGTGCGGTGGGAGAAAAATCGATCCGTGTGGCACCCGGTGCATTGCCCGGTGAGGAATATTGCTCCTTTCCGAAGTCCGGCTGCAAGCAATTGCCGCCTGTTCGCCTCCGCCAAGTCCAGGTGCATGCTGGGACCGATATCACTGTGGCCAGGCGCGCGGGCGGTGAGAAACAGCATGGGATACTTCTGCCGGACCGGATCCGCGTCGTACACCTCGCGGAAGAGTTCCGATGCGTAGTCAAACTGCGACTCGAATTGCTGCCGCACCTCTTCCCCGACTGCATAGCAGCACTGCCCGATTCCCGGTCCGATGGAGGCGATGAGATCCTGTGGCCTGGAACCGAACTCCAGGCGCATGCGGCCTACTCCGTTTTCCACGATGCGCGCCAATGTGCCGCGCCACCCGGCATGAAAGGCGGCGACTGCTCGCTGCTTCCGGTCCGCAATCAGAACGGGTATGCAGTCTGCTGTCTGGATACCGAGTAACACCCCGGGCTCATCGGTCATCAATCCATCACCCTTGAGCACCGCGGGCATCCTGTTTTCCTGAATGTCTTTCGCGGAGACTCTCCAGATCAAGGACGAATGGATTTGCCGCAGCGTAACCAAGCCCGAGGAATCTCCTTACCTTCGGCTGGCCGCCGTAACAAAAAGTTCACGATTGGCGGCTACGGTCTGACGGTCGTCGGAATCGGTAAAACCCAGATTTAGATCGAGGTTGCCGGGCCTGTAGACGGTGGTTCCTCCGCCCACGCGAGTACTGAATCCATGGATGAGCCAGCCGAGCGCGGGCTTGGTGCGTCCTGACCAGCCGGGTACGCGGACGACATCCAGTTGCGCGGTTTGCGAAGCTGCCATTCAGGCTATCTTACGAAACTCCGTCTTCGGGAGGGCGTGGGGCAAATGGAAAGGCAAAAGCATTAGGCCCGCCTTCCGGCGGGCCCGCTCAAGAGGCCTAATGGGGAAGGGCTATCAGGGAGGTGCGAGAGGAGAGCCCGCCGAGGCGGGGCTTCGTTTGGGGTAAACAAGTTCCTAGGTAGGAAAAGATTGAAGTAGCCTCTGTCGTTATCTACTAGGAATCAATATCCAGCTGCAAAGTTGTGCCATTTTGAAAAAAAAATTATTTGAGGGTCGCCGGACGGAGCAGGCGCTCGATGGCGGAGGTTACCACCCTACGAGGCATGAATCGCTGGGCGAAAACCTGCACCCGGCCACCCAGGTAGGGGATGATCGAGTGCTTGCCTTGTGCGAGAGCCTCCAGCCCAAGCCGGGCCACAGACGCGGCGGATTGGGACTTTCGCCCGTCACTGGGCCGTACTCCCGAAACCTGGGTGAACTCAGATTCCGTGGGGCCGGGGCACAAGGCGCTCACGCGCACTCCATGACGCTTCATTTCTTCGGCCAGGGCTTCGGCCAGCATCCGATCGAAGGCCTTGGTGGCGCCGTACGTAGCGAGATATGGAACCGGCTGATACGAGGCGGTCGACGCCACGATCATGACCGCACCCTGCCGCCGTGCGGCCATGACGGGCAGAAACAGGCGGGTGAGATGGACCACAGCGGTGCAATTCACCTGGACCATGTCGAGCTGCATCTCCATTCTGGAGCGGAGAAATTCGCCATACTCCCCGAAGCCGGCATTGTTGATCAGGACTTCCACCTGCAGGCCGGCTCCCTCGGTCGCATCGAAGATCTGCCGCGGCGCCTGGGGCAGAGTAAGGTCGGCGACAATCACCTGGGTTTGGACGGAATACATGCTGCGCAACCGCTCCGCCAGCAGATCGAGCCGCTCGCGGCGGCGGGCAGTGAGCACCAGGTTCACCCCCGCCTCTGCCAACTCCACGGCAATGGCCTCACCGATGCCGGCGCTGGCTCCGGTAACGACTGCCCACTTGCCTTGCCACGCCTTACGCAGAATGGCTGACGCCATCGCTTCCCTCCTCTGCCGAGGAGCCGGCAAATTCCTCACCGACCCACTCGGCAAAGGCATCCATCTTTTGCTGACGGCCGAGAAAGTCTTCGATTAGTTGCGTACCTGGTTTTGACCCGCCGGGCTCGAGGATGGCCCGCCGGTATCGCATCGCCGTGGGTCCCTCCAGTAAATTCGACCGGTCGAACTGGCCGAAGAAATCGAGCGCTATGACCTTGTCGAACATGTAGGTGTAGTAGTTCGACGTGTAGCCGATCAGGTGGGTGAAGCTCGAGTACATGCGATTGCCGTCAACCCACTCATACGGCATCATGCGCTTGTAACCTTGCTCGAGCAGCACATCCGGATCGATGGTTTGGGGAGGCAGGTTGTGCACGTCGAGCGCGTAGCTGGTGTAGAAGAGCTGGGTGCGTACTCCGTCGGCTCTTCCGAAAGCACTCGCGCGATTCATTCGTTCCACGAGGGCCGGCGGAATAGGCTCACCCGTCTGGTAGTGGCGGGCAAACGACCCCAACAGCTGAGCATCATGAAAGAACTCCTCCAGCATCTGTGACGGCACTTCGACAAAATCGCCTTCGGTCGCAATGCCACTCACGCCGGACCATGCTTGCTGGCCGCCCAGAATCGCATGCATCAGGTGGCCGAACTCGTGGAAGAAGGTCACGACGTCGCTGTATTGCATCAGGCCCGGATCGTTCTGAATGACCGTCTGAACGACGGTGTGAACCCTCCGCTTTGCCACCTGGGAAATTGCAGATCAGCGCAACCTCCGGCAGCTGTCGCCCGGCGATGCCTGGAATCAATGGAGCTGCGCTGAACCACTTGTCTTTGCCTTCGCGGGGATGCATGTCCAGATAGAAGCGGCCGCACAGCCGGTCCCGATCATAGACGTCCCAGGCGCTCACCTGGGGGTGCCAGACGGCCGTCTGATGGTTGCGTTGGAAGCTGACGTGAAAGAGCCGTGCCGCGGTATCGAGTATGCCCTGCTCCACCGCCGCATAGGGAAAGTAAGGACGGACGGATTGGGAATCGAAGTCGAAGGCCTGGCGCCGGTATTGCTCATACCAATAGCCCCGATCGCTGCTCTTGAGTGTCGTCAGGCCCGCCTGCCGGCTGCGGGCAAAGGCCAGCACCATCTCGTATTCCTTCTCGGCGCCGGCGCGGGAGGCCTGCTCCAATTCGCCGATAAAGTTCTTCATTTTGGCCGCCGACCCCATCATCTGGTTAGCCGTGGCCAGATCGGCCCAGGAAGCAAAGCCCAGGATCGAGGCCACCTCCTGTCGTATGGCAAGCAGATCGAGCAAGAGTTGCCGGTTGGCCGGATAAGCGCGGGTGTTGTAAGCGAGGAACATGCGCAGGCGTAAATCCGCGTTGGCGGCAAAGGTCATCACCGGCTGCATGTCGGGGTAGTCGGTGGTGAGGATAATGACGCCCTGCTCATCGGCTGGGTGGTTGCGGATGTAGTCCTGAGGCAGCCCTTCAAGCTCGGCAGGATCCCGCACTTCCACCCGATTCACATTCTCCTGAACATGCTTGGCGAAGGTGAGCGACAGTTCGGTTGCCTTATCGGAGAGTTCACGCAGGTGGGCGCGGGTGGCATCATCTTTATCGACGCCAGCCAGACGGTAATTCAGCAGGGTCTGCTTCACGTAGTGCGTGGTGCCGGGGTCGGCCAGGCTCGTGTCCATGGCGGCGAGCGCGCGATAAACCTCCTGGTTCAGCGAGAGAGCGGTAGCGGCCTCGGCCACAACCTGGGTCAACTCGCGCGCTTTGTCCCGCACCGCTTTGTCGGGATATACGCTATCCAGCAGAGAGGCCAGGGAGCCTGCCGCGCTTAGGGTAGCCACTGCATCGTCATAAGGACGAAGGGTGTTTTCCAGTGACCTCTCGCCTTGAACCGCCAGGAGGGAGTCGATGAATTGGCCCTGCATCGCCAGGCGCCCCCGGACCCAGTTTTCGAGTCCTGCGGCGTCGATGGCCCCATTCTGGTTCCAGGGATGCACTGCCGTTACTTCCGCTGCCGTTAAATTATTCAATGGGGACCTGCTCCTGACTTACTCATTAAGGGTACCCCAGCTACCGAAGGGCATTCCAGAGCAGTCCAATACGGTTCTTGCATAGTGCGGATATGGCCGGTACAGCATTTCCAATTCTGCTGTATAAAGAGGAGCGCATGCTGGCGCGGCTTTTCGTCGAGAAAAGACGCACATCGCCCAACTTCCCTGCGCAGAGCAGAAGTGGAAATGCATTAAGATGCTCAGATTGTCATCATGAATTCAGCTGCTCCAACTTTGTCGCAGCAATACTTACGCTCCCGTATGGGCAAAGTATGCGTAGCAATCATTGGCTCCACGGCCAACGAAATGGTCGATCGCGCCACCGACGCGATGCGGGACAGCCCTTTTTTGGAATTCCGTCTCGATTACCTGGAAAAACCGCTCGCGGCGCTACCTAGACTCAAGCAATTCTTAGCCGACAATTCCGTTGTTACCGCGATCGCCACTTGCCGCCGGGCAGCTAACGGGGGAAAGTTCAAGGGCACCATTCCCGCCGAATTGGAGGTCTTACAAAAAGCCACCGCCTCCGGCTTTCACCTGATGGACCTGGAGTTGCAAACGGCGGAGTCCATCCAGGCGTCTGAGCTGGAGAAGTTGCGCGCCCGCGGCGCGGCCCTGATCATCTCCTGGCACGATTTTCAAACCACTAAAGGTCTGGACGGCATCTTCGAGCGCATCCGGCCCTACGAGCCGGAGTTCATCAAAATTGTGGGTACGGCCAAGTCGCTCGCCGACAACGTGGTGATGATGCATTTTCTCGAGCGCAGCGGCGATATGGCTAACATGATCGGTCTATGTATGGGCGATCAGGGAGTCATCAGCCGGGTGCTGGCAGTTCGCGCGGGCAGCGTATTTACCTTTGCCGCCGCCACCCGGGGGGAAGAGACGGCTCCCGGTCAGATTGATGCGCGCACACTGACCGATACGTATCGAATCGGCCAGATCGATACCGCGACGCGCGTTTATGGCGTGGTCGGCAATCCCATCAAGCACTCCCTCTCGCCGCTGATGTTAAACACCGCGTTCCACCGCGAGACCGTGAATGCGGTATACCTGGCATTGCAGACCAACAAACTCACTGACCTGCTTACGGTGGTCCGGGAGGTGCCTCTCTCCGGCTTGAGTGTGACCATGCCGCTCAAGCAGGAGGTGTTGAAGCACCTGGAAAACATGGATCCCGTCTCAGCCCAGGTGGGTGCATGCAACACCATCGTTCGCGCCCACGATGGAAAACTGTACGGTTTCAATACCGATGTTGGCGGTATTGTGCGTCCGCTCGAAAAGCGGCTTTCGTTGGCGGGCGCAAAGGTACTGGTACTCGGGGCCGGCGGTGCGGCACGGGCAGCGGTCTTTGGGTTGGTCAACAAGGGAGCGGAGGTTCTGATCCTGAACCGCACTCCGGAGACAGCGCAGAAGCTGGCGCGCGAGGCCAAGGCAAAAACCATTCGCCGTGAGCAGGTCGCCAAAAGTTCGTTCGACGTGATCGTGAATGCCACCGCTGTGGGCATGCATGGAGTGAAGCCGCAACATATACTGGAGCCGAAAGAGATCAACGCGCGCCTGGTCTTCGACCTGGTCTACAACCCGGTGGAGACGCCGTTGCTGCACATGGCTCGTCAAAAAGGGATTGCTGTGGTCACTGGAGTAGAGATGTTCGTGCAACAGGGCGCGCGTCAATTCGAAATCTGGACCGGCAAGCGGGCTCCCGAAGAAGAGATGCTGCGGGTGGTGGTGCACGCGTTACGCCAACGGGCAGAAGCGACGGCCACGGCTCGCTAGGTGGACAAGAACGCACAGTACTGGATCGATCGCCTAAGTCTGATTCCTCATCCTGAGGGCGGCTATTACCGGGTTACGTACCAGTCATCCCTGACGATTGTTCAGGATGCCTTACCGTCTACCTTTCACGGAAACCGTTACGCCTCGACGGCGATTTACTTTCTGCTCGCGGAACAAGACTTTTCCGCATTCCATCGCATTGCGTCGGACGAGTTGTGGCACTTCTATGCCGGCAGCGCGTTGATCGTGTACGTGATCGATCCTGAAGGCAAGTACTCCGAACTTCATCTGGGGGATGGATTCGAGGCTGGTGAAGTTTTTCAGGCCGTAGTAAAGGCGGGATGTTGGTTCGCCTCCCGGCTGAAGACCCCTGCCGGCTTTGCGCTCGTGGGTTGCACGGTAGCACCGGGTTTCGACTTTGCGGATTTCGAGATGGCCAAGCGATCGGACCTCATCGCAACCTACCCCAAACACCGAAAGCTCATTGAAGAGCTGACTCGGTAGTAGCTGCCCGCGTGGTACACCCGTGGAAGCGGCTAGATGGTGTATGAGAACCGGACGAGAAATACGTTACTCCCGATTTCCTGGAAAAACAAAACTATAACGAAGGGCACGGCTTCAGCCGTGCCACACCAAATCGAGCCGATGCGGGCTTTAGCCCCTGAGGTACATTTTTTCGTGATGCCTCACGCTCAGTTGCTTCGGAACGGAGCAGAAGCGTACCTCAGCGGCTAAAGCCGTCAAGCGCACGCCGTTCACGGCACGGCTGAAGCCGTGCCCTTCGTCTAGATTTGTTTTCCCAGGGAATCGGGAGGGCGTCGGCGTGTCATTTAGCACAATTCTTTCGCCGGTACCTACCTAAGATTAGCCGTGCCCGGTTGCGCGAGTTTTCTCCCACCAAAACGGCGATGGAACCTGCAACTCAGCTCCAGAAACTACGATCCAGAGTGCGGTACTGAATCGCTTCGGCGATGTGCCCCACTGTAATTTCCGGTCGGGCATCAAGATCAGCGATGGTGCGAGCGACCTTCAATATCCGGTCGTGGGCGCGTGCGCTTAAACCCTGTTGTTGCATTGCCCGCTCCAACAAACGCTCGGCTTCCGGTGACAACTCACAATAGGTGCGGATCTGGCGGGTGTGCATCTGCGCGTTGGTATAAATCCGATCCGCGGCAAAACGACTATGTTGCCGCTCCCGCGCCGCCAACACCCGCGCGCGGATTTCGGCGGAGCCCTCATTCGCAGCCGCAGACCTGAGCTCCCGGTACTGCACCGCCGGGACCTCGATATGAATATCGATCCGATCCAACAGAGGGCCAGAGATTTTTGAGATGTAGCGCTGCATCATAGGAGGCGTACACAGACACTCGTGGGACTTGTCGTTGAAATAACCACAAGGACACGGATTCATCGCCGCCGCCAGCATGAAGCGCGCGGGAAAGCTGAGTGACATCGCGGCACGGGAGATGGTGACTGTACCATCCTCCAGCGGCTGGCGCATCACCTCCAGCACGTTTCGGGGAAACTCAGGAAGCTCATCCAGAAACAACACGCCATTGTGTGCCAACGAAACTTCGCCTGGCCGTGGAACGCTACCGCCGCCGATGAGCCCTGCGTCTGAAATGGAGTGATGAGGCGATCGAAACGGACGTTGCGTAACCAACCCTGCATCTGCGTCGAGCACACCAGCCACCGAATGAATCTTGGTCGTCTCCAGCGCCTCTTCCAGTCGAAGGGGAGCAAGGATAGAAGGCAGCCGCTTGGCCAACATGGTCTTGCCCGATCCTGGCGGACCGATCATCAGGATGTTGTGGCCACCAGCAGCGGAGACTTCCAGCGCGCGCTTGGCGGTCTGTTGGCCGCGAACATCTTTGAAGTCGAGCGCGAAACTATGCTGTGCATTGAGAAGATGACGCGAGTCCACATGAAGAGGCTGGGCATGGATGCCACCGTTCGCCGCCGCATTCAGCAATTCGCGTACCTGGATAAGCGTCCGGACAGGGTAAACATTCAAGCCTTCCACCATCGCGGCCTCAGCGGCGTTACGCTCGGGAACGATGAGGTTGCCGATGCCGCGCGCACGCGCCGCCACCGCAATGGGCAGCACGCCGGGAACACCACGTAATGCCCCATCCAGCCCCAGTTCACCGACCAGCAAGAACTGGCCGAGGTCTTTCAGGTGGAGGGCACCATAAGCGCCGAGAATCCCGATGGCCATTGGCAAATCAAAACCCGATCCTTCCTTTTTCAGGTCGGCGGGCGCCAGATTGATCGTGATGTCTGTCGGGGGAAGATCGAATCCGGAGTTCTTGATGGCAGAGCGAACCCGATCGCGGCTTTCCCGCACCGCAGCGTCGGGAAGCCCTACCGTGTGGAAACAGTCTTCCTTCGTCTTGATTCCGGAGTAATCGACTTCCACATCGATGATGTGAGCATCGATGCCGTAGACTGCCGCACTGAGCGCCTTGAAGAGCATGAGGTGGCGCGAGTATACAGGGGCGCCGCCACCAACGACATTAAGCTCTACTCATAATCACGGTTATCGTTCCACCGCCATGGCGACAGAATTCCCCCCGCCTAGACACAGCGCCGCAACTCCCCGGTTCACGTCGCGGCGGATCATCTCATAAATCAGCGCGACCAGTACGCGCGCGCCGCTGGCGCCGATGGGATGACCGATTGCAACCGCCCCACCGTTCACGTTCACTTTTGCCGGATCGAGTCCGGCTTCCTTCATCACGCCCAGGGCCTGCACAGAAAACGCCTCGTTCAATTCGTAAAGGTCAGGATCGTCTTTGGACCAGCCCGCCTTCGCCAGCACCCGCTGGATTCCCAAAACGGGAGCGAGCATCACCCACTTGGGGTCGATGCCGCTGGTCGCCTGGGCGCGAATGTGGACCATGGGCGTAAGCCCGAGCGCTGTTGCTTTCGCCGCGGACATGACCACCAGTGCCGCCGCGCCGTCATTCACCCCGGGTGCGTTCCCGGCAGTAACCGTTCCGTCTTTCTTGAAAGCGGGCTTCAGGGCGCGCAGGGCTTCAATGGAGGCATCTCCACGCACGGATTCGTCATGGTCGAAGATGGTGGGTGCGTCGCCCTTCTTCTTCGCCGGCACTTCGATAGGGACAATCTGGGATCGCAGGTAACATGCGCGCCAGGCTTCGGCGGCTTTGCGGTGCGAGTTGAGCGCATATTGATCCTGCTCCTCGCGCGTGATGCCGTGTTTTTCGGCAACAAGCTCACCGGTGATGCCCATGTGATAGTCGTTGTAGATCTCCCACAGACCGTCATGAATCATGGAATCGACAACCGTGGCATTGCCCATGCGGAAGCCGTTGCGTCCCTGAGGAAGAAGGTAGGGCGTGTTGGTCATCGACTCCATGCCGCCGGCAATGACGATCTCCGCGTTGCCCGTCTGAATTGCCTGCACCGCAAGACCTACCGCCTTCAGCCCGGAGCCGCAGACCTTGTTGATGGTCATGGCGCTGACCGAAGGAGAAAGACCGCCATAGATCGCGGCCTGGCGTGCCGGATTCTGTCCCAGCCCCGCGGAGACGACGTTACCCATGATGCATTCGTCCACTTGATCGGGATTGAGCCGGGCGCGCTTGAGAGCTTCGCGCACCACCAGGGAACCCAGTTGCACAGCAGAAAAAGTAGACAACGCACCCTGAAACTTTCCAACCGGCGTGCGGACTCCGGCGACAATGACTACATCTTCCATAACGGATGGCCTCAATTCTTGGATGCCAAAACAACGGAACACAATACCATGACGACGATAGAAACGGCGCGGTCTCGCGGCGGGGGAACCTACGAGCAAGGCGGCCTGGTGGCGCCGTGGTGGCACACCATGCTGATGCTGGCGGTGATCATCGGGCTTTCAGTGGCCGGCGTGAGGCAGCTGCGCAGCTTTGGCGACCAACCCCTGCACCTGGTGGCGAACTACTGTCTGACCATCGCGTATGAATGGTTCCTGGCGGGGCTGGTTCTGTGGGGCTTGCACATGCGCAAGGTTCCGTTGCGGCAATTGCTCGGCGAGCGGCGGCCTGGTGCGCAAGCCTGGCTGGCCGATTTTGCTTTTGCGCTCGGTTACTGGACAGTGGCGCTCCTGGTGCTCGCGGTCCTCGGCAACGTGCTGGTGAAAGTCTCGGGGTCGCACATTGATCCGCAGAAAATCGGTGACGTCACCCAGAAGCTCGCGCCGGTCACACCGCTGGAGATGATGCTGTTCCTGGTGCTGAGCATCTCCGCCGGGTTTTGTGAGGAATTGGTCTTCCGCGGTTACCTACAGCAGCAATTTGCACGGATGGGGCGCAGGATTTGGGTTGGTGTCGTGCTTTCTGCGCTGGTGTTTGGCGCTGCGCACGGCTATGAAGGAGTCGCTGGGATATTGCTCATCGCCGCCTATGGAGCGATGTTTGGTGTGCTCGCACTGCTGCGGCGAGGACTGCGGACAGGAATGATCGCGCACGCCTGGCACGATTCGATCAGCGGTGTCGCGCTGGTTTTGTTGCGACATTATGGTGTCCATCTCGCAGGAAAGTGAGTGCTGGGGAAAGTCGATGGTTGGCTATAGCGATTCCGATCCGCGAATTGATTCTCATAAAATGCAATTTTTTTCTTGACACTATTTTTTTGGGATTCTATACATTCGTTAACTGCAAAGTATCTCTTGCAGGTTCGATGTCGACTCGACAAAGGGAGAATAGAAACAATGGCAACCAAGAAAGCAGTAGCAAAGAAGCCAGCGAAGAAGGCAGCCAAGAAAACAGCAAAGAAGAAGTAAGCAGGCAACGTAACAGGCAACACAATCGGGGGACGCCAAAAGCGTCCCCCGATGTGTTTTTGGTGAAAGTGAATTCCTCAGTGTTTATGCGGCTGCAGCGCACATTGCTACCGATCAAAAAGTTTGCGAAGGGTACGCGCGTTGAAGTGGCGCCGGGTGGGATTTCACTCGATGGCAACCCTGCGCAGCGAATTCCGTGTTCTCCCTTTTCCCGATTTCGCGGCTGTGTCAGGGGAGGCATCTCTCCGAAGGCGACGGCAAAAATATGGGAAGCGAGCTTGGCCGGAGGCAGGCACCCGGGGCACCTGCCGGAGAAAAGCGGCGCCCCTCTTACCAAAGTGGTACTGGGTCATGCCACCTTTAGATGAGGGGGTAAAGCGATGACGAGAAGACGGTGGATCGCCGACAATTGGGACGACCGCAGCGCTTCGCTCACGGGCGAGCAGGCTGCTCACCTGATTCGAGTACTGCGCGCGCAAGCCGGCATGGAATGTGACATGGTGGCGGGAGATCGCGTGTGGCGTGCGGTTATTTCCGGCGTGAGTGGAGATGCGGTGCGCTTCACACTGCTCTCCGAGGTCGAAGCCGATCCGGCACTTCCGGTAACGGTTCTGCTCTCTATCTTCAAGTTCGACCGCATGGAGTGGATCATCGAAAAAGCAACCGAGCTGGGAGCGGAGAGGTTTATTCCCATGATCGCGCGGCGGAGTGAAAAGCATCTGGCCCAGGCTGCACCGGCCCGCGTGGAGCGTTGGCGCAGGGTAGCCCGCGAAGCGGCGAAGCAATCACGCCGATCGGACGTGCCGGTGGTAGAAGATGTGATTTCGCTGAAGGCGGCAGTGAATATCAGGCCAGCCCAGCCAGGGTTGAGTCTTCTGCTGGCGGAGCAGGAGCGCTCACAAACTTTGTACGCTGCGATGCAGAGGGCGTTGCAGGAACCCACCGTGGAAAATCCCGCGGTGCACTTTGCAGTAGGACCGGAAGGCGGGTGGACCGCGGAGGAAGAGGCACTCTTCACATCAGAGGGCTGGCAGCCGGTGAGCTTAGGTCCGCGTATCCTACGCGCCGAGACGGCAGGGATCACCGCCATGGCGGTGATCGCTGCGATGCTTGGTTGACCCGCAACGGAGAGTGTGTGAGAACTCCATGTTCAAACTCAGTCCCGCAGAGTCTGCCCTGAGCGACTAGCTGAAGAGGTCCTTCATTTTGCCCAGGAGGCTGCGGGAGGTGGGCTTGTTCTCCACATGCATGGTCTCGCCGAGTTGGCGAAGCAGATCGCGCTGCATTTTCGACAGCTTCTTGGGCGTCTGCACCACAACCTGCACGACCAAATCTCCCCGGCCGTGTTCGTTGAGATGAGGCACACCCTTGCCCCGGAGCCGGAACTCCTTGCCCGATTGCGTGCCCTCGTGGATCCGCAGCGTGGTGTCGCCTTCAAGTGTCGGCACCTGAATCTCGTCACCCAACGCAACCTGGGGGAAGGAAACGAAAATGACACAATAGAGGTCGTTGCCATCGCGTTCGAAGAACTCGTGCGCCTTTACAGAGAGAACAACATAGAGATCTCCCTTAGGCCCACCCGAACGCCCGGCGTCGCCTTCCCCCTGGTAGCGAATGCGGGTTCCATCTTCGACGCCAGCCGGCACACTGACGTTGATGGTGTGGCGGCGGTCGGTAAGCCCAGCACCATTGCATTGCAGACAAGGATGGGTAATCACCTGCCCGGCCCCATTGCAGATAGGACAAGTGCGAGCAATGGAGAAAAAACCCTGCTGGTAACGAACCTGTCCACGGCCAGCGCATTGTTGACAGGTCTCGGGCCCGCGCCCGGCCGGCGCGCCGGTTCCCCGGCACTCGGCGCACACCTCAGCGCGGCGGATCTGGATTTCTGTCTGCTTGCCGAAAGCGGCTTCTTCAAACTCAAGCGAGAGATCGTAGCGAATGTCGCGACCGCGTTGCACCCGTCCATTGCGACGGTTGCCACCCATGTTGAACATCTCCCCGAAGAAGTCTCCGAAGATATCTCCCACGTCAGCGGCGGCAAATCCCTCGAAACCGGATCCACCCCCGCCGCTGACTCCCGCGTGCCCGTAACGATCGTAGGCAGCGCGCTTCTGCGGATCAGAGAGCACCTGGTATGCTTCGCTCGCCTGCTTGAACTTCTCTTCCGCCTGCGGATTATCCGGGTTGCGGTCGGGATGAAACTGCATCGCCAGGCGCCGGTAGGCAGTCTTCAGCTCCTGATCGTTGCAGTCGCGAGAGACGCCGAGAAATTCGTAGTATTCGACTTTGGTCACTTTGGATGTTGGACTCATGCTTCTTTCTGTTGCGGATTGTTTACCACACGGACCAGGGCGGGACGAAGCAGGCGGTCGCGGATACGATATCCGCGGCGAACTTCATCGAGCACCTGGTGGTCGGGAAGGTCAGTGCGATCGACACTCTCGAGCGCCTCGTGGACACGGGGATCAAAGCGCGCTCCCACCGCCTCCACTGGCTGCACATTCAGTGAGCGCAGCACCTCTTCCATTTGTTTTACGACAAGTTCAAGCCCACTGCGTAACTGCTCCAGTGAGCCAGACGATTTCAGGGCAAGTTGGAAATTATCGAGGACAGGCAAAAACTGTTCGACCGCGCCGGAGACGGCGAAATCGCGGAAATCCGCTCGTTCGCGGGAGTCCCGTTTGCGGGCATTCTCAAACTCCGCCTGGAGGCGAGCCAATCGTTCCACGGATTGGTCGCGCTCTTGTTTGAGGCGATCGACTTCGCTTTGCAGAAGGGCCGTAGCCTCTGCGGTGCTATTAGCGGTTGCTTCCCGGCTTTCGGCGCCGGCCTCGACGCCTTCGGCTGCGGTATCGACGGGTTGGGATTCGGTGTGTTCAGTGACTTTGCGTGACATAGTGATTGGGTGAAAGCCTTTCGCTTAACTCTGATGCTGGATCGTCAACAACGATGCAGATTGGCCGAACGCTATCGCGAGGCTCTACACCTGTGGGAGAAAGCTCTATTGCGTTGGTAGTATGCGATCAGAAAGCTGGGCAATGAAAGACACAGCATTGATCGTTTCCTGGTAAGCGATGCGAGTAGAACCGATCACCGCGACTGTCCCGAGGCTCTGCGTGCCTAGTCGTGCCGGAGCACCGATCAGAACCAGATCTCGCATCTCCGGAATGGTTTCCTCCAGGCCAACCACCACGCGCACTGCTTGCTGGCGGGCATCTACATAAGCGTCCAGCAACTCGATCAACCGTTGCTTGGCTTCGAGCGCACTGAGCAGTCCGCGCAAACGCTCTCCGTCCGCTTGCCCGGCAACCAGGTTGGCAACCCCCACAATAAATATCGACTGCACTGCAGTGTCCTGTTCCAGTGCACCCTTGCGGCAGAGCTCGTCAATCGCACGCATCAGCTGATCGTATTCACTGCGTTCCTGCTCCATGCGGTGAGCAAGCTCAGCACGGATGCGCTCGATCGACCAGCCGCGGAAGTTCTGATTCAGAAAAGCGGCCGCGGTCTCCAGCTCAGTCAGGGATAGATCACGGTCGAGAGTCAGTACGCGATCCAGCACCACTCCGGATTTGGTTACCACGACGGCCAGCACACGGCCCGCGGAGATCCGCGAAAAATGAATGTGATCCAACCAGTAGGTCTCCGCCTGCGCCGCCATCGCCAAGCCGACACCGCTTGAAATCAATGCCAGCACGTGCGACGTTCGTTCGAGAAATTGTTGCCGGCTGCTCACACCGGCGAAACTATCCTCTATCTGGTCTCTGCGTTCCTGGGCGAGCGCGATCGGCGCCAGACGACTCCCGTTCAGCTGCTCGACATAGATGCGAAAAGCACTTGCAGTGGGGCACCGGCCAGCCGAAGTGTGCGGCTGCTCCAATAAGCCTGCATCTCCAAGCGATGCCATCACGTTGCGAATCGTCGCCGCGCTCATCCCATCCTTATTATCGAGCTGGCGAGCCACGGTTTGGGAGGCAACCGGCTCCCCGGTTGCGATATAAAGTTCGATGATCGCGTTGAGGACCAGCCGGTCGCGCGGGCTGATCCGAAGGTCGGAAGACATTGTCCACCTGCCCTAAGGCGCTCATTCCACACTGGTTTAAACTCAATCAGCGCAGACTTTCCACAAATGATTCTAAAAGCTTGAGTGTGGCACTGTCAAGATAGAGTGGGGCAGCTTCTCTCGAAAGAGCCTTCAGCTGATCTCAAAAATATCCTCATCTTTCGCCGATTGCGCCATCGCGCGCTCGGCAACTTTACGCGCTACCTCGAAGAATTGCCGGGCATGCGCGTTGCCTGCCCCTGCCAAGACGATGGGTAATCCGTTGTCGCCTCCGTGGCGGATCTCCGGATCAAGTTCGATCGATCCCAGGAATGCCAGGTTGGCTTGCTTGGCGAGCCGCTCCGCGCCCCCCCGGGAAAAGATGTCAATCACCTCATGACAATGCGGGCAGGTGAATTGGCTCATGTTCTCCACCAGGCCCAATATTTCGACATTGACTTGATGGAACATCTCCAATGCCTTACGCGCATCCTGGAGTGAAACGTCGGACGGAGTAGAGACGATGACCGCGCCGGTGAGGGGAACCGTTTGTACCAGGGAGATGACGACGTCTCCGGTGCCTGGGGGAAGATCGACCAGCAAAAAGTCTAGTTCGCCCCACTGCACCTGCTGCAGAAACTGGCGAATGATCTGGTGCAACATGGGGCCGCGCATCACCAGCGGTTTATCGCCGGGGGAGATGAAGCCGACCGAAATGAGTTTGACGCCATGGGAGACCAACGGCTCGATCTGATTGTTTTCGAGTACACGCGGCTGCTGGCCGATGCCCATCATGAGCGGAACGTTCGGACCATAGATATCCGCGTCGAGAAGACCGACGCGAAAACCCATTTTGACCAGGGCTGCGGCGAGGTTGACGGCGAGTGTGGTCTTGCCGACTCCGCCTTTACCCGACCCCACGGCGATGATGTTCGCTACCCCCGGCAGGGTCTGCGGCCCCGGCGGCGTTTGCATGTGTGCCATATGAATCCCCCTTTAAGAGCCCGCGTGCGCGTTCAGTTTGCGCTCGCGCTCGTGTTGGCTTTGTTCGCGACGCCGTCCAGCGTCATGGTAGCGGCGTTTTTCGTCTTCCGTTTCTGTTTCCAGCGGTGGAACCCGGACGCGGCGGCCTTGGGGGTCGACCGCAACGAAGGTGAGATACGCCGATGCGACATGACGCATGGTGCCGTCGATGGTGTGTTCCACCCACACCTTGACGCCCACTTCCATAGAAGTGCGGAACGCGCGGTTGAGAGTTGATTTCAAAATCAGCAGATCCCCGACATGAACGGGCGCGATGAAGTCGATGTGATCCATCGAAGCCGTCACTACATACGAGCGAGCGTGACGATAGGCCGCCATGGCACCCACCAGGTCGATGTAGTGCATGAGGCGGCCGCCCAGCAGATTGCCCAACGTATTGGCGTCATTGGGCAAGACCAGTTCCGTCATCTCAGACCGCGAGTCCGCAATCTTGCGGGGCGGCAGTGCAGGATCCACTGAATCCATAGGATTCAAGTGTCGACAATTGCGTCCCTGAATGCAAATCAAGGGCAGAGATGCGAGCGATGCCACCGAGGCTTACAGTAAAGAGACAGTTATGGACAAAATTGCGATGCTTACCCAAATCCTGGAGCAAAACCCGGCAGACGCCTTTGCCCGCTATGGGCTAGCCATGGAGTATGCGAACCAAGGCCGGACAGAGCCTGCTTTGGCGGAGTTCGACCGTCTACTTTCCACTCATCCGGATTACACCGCCGGCTATTTCATGGCGGCACAAACGCTAGTGAAAGCCGGGCGCACGGATGAGGCAAAAGCGCGCCTTGAAGAAGGGATTGCCAGCGCGCAACGGACGGGCAATCGCCACGCGCTGAGTGAGATGGAGGCGCTGCTGATGGAGCTGGAGTGATTGCCGATGCCATCAAAACCAGCACCTTGACAAGGGGCCGCGACGCCCCCAAAGGCGCGCATAATAACAAGCAGGATGAAGATACCTTTGTTTCCGTTGGAGGTAGTGCTGTTTCCCGAAGCAGCGCTACCGCTCCACATTTTCGAAGACCGTTATAAGGAGATGGTCAGCGTTTGCCTGGCGGAGAAGGCTGGATTCGGCGTGGTTTGTGCGCAACGCGAAGGCCTGGCCGTGGTCGGCTGCACCGCCGAGATCGTGCGCATACTGGAGCAATATCCCGATGGCCGGCTGGACATCCTTTGTCAGGGAGCGAACCGTTTCGAGATTGAGAACCTGGACAACTCCCGTAGCTTTTTGCAAGCAGAAGTTGATTTCTTCGGTGACGAAGGTGTGGCTGCCACGCGAGCCGATGCGCGAGCAGTGTACCGCGTTGCATTTTGAAGTGCTGGAGTTGACCGGTGGTGAAAAGACGCACCGGGCGTTCAATCTGGATGAACCTGTTGCCTTTCGGCTGGCATGGGCGTCGCCCACCGACCTTTCTTTCCGCATTGAGTTATTGGCCATGCGATCGGATGCGGAACGCACAGAACGGTTGATTGCCCTGTACTCCGCCATGCTGCCCAAACTGCGCCGGGGCGCGCAGGCGAGCAGCGTTGCGGGCCGCAATGGACACATCATGTAGCAGGTTTGGCCTGATGGTGTAAGGTGATCCATAGGAGCCCCGGCAGCTTTCTCAGCGCAGCAAATTCGCTCCAAGGAGCAAACTAATGTCTTCTCCTCTTCCGCAGACTCTGGGTGAGCTACAAAGTAGCAAAGAGTTCTACGAAGCGCGCCTCAAAAAGCGCAGCGTAAAAGACGAGCTGCGCGAGAACCTGATCGCTCGTCTTAAAGCCAAGCAAACCATCTTTCCCGGTATTGTGGGATATGAAGATACGGTAGTGCCGCAGATTGTCAACGCGGTGCTCTCTAAGCAAAATTTCATTCTGCTTGGACTGCGCGGCCAAGCCAAGAGCCGCATTCTGCGCGGACTGACGGAGCTGCTCGATGAGCAGATGCCCTACGTCGCCGGCTGCGAGATACGGGACAACCCGTACCATCCGCTGTGCAAGCGCTGCCGCGATCTGATCGCGGAAAAAGGTGCGGCCACGCCGATCGCTTATCTACCCCGGCAGGACCGCTATGTGGAGAAACTGGCGACTCCGGACGTAACTGTGGCCGATCTGGTCGGTGATCTTGATCCCATCAAAGCAGCGCGCGGGGGTCAGGACTTGTCGAACGAGTTAACCATGCACTATGGTTTGCTGCCCCGCGCTAACCGCGGAATTTTTGCCATCAACGAGCTCCCCGATCTTGCCGGCAAGATCCAGGTGGCTCTGTTCAACATCATGCAGGAAGGCGATGTGCAGATTAAGGGATATCCAGTCCGCCTGGAGCTGGATATCGTTCTTGCCTTCAGCGCCAATCCCGAGGACTATACCGCACGCGGTAAGATCGTCACCCCGCTCAAAGACCGCATCGGATCCGAGATCCGCACGCACTATCCCGAGACCATCGAAGAAGGCATGGCCATCACTGCCCAGGAAGCCTGGAGTGAACGTGGCTCAACCAAGATCAACATCCCGCAGTATTTGCGCGAGGTGATCGAGCAGGTGGCCTTCTCCGCGCGCGAAGACAAGAAAGTAGACAAGCGCAGCGGTGTCAGCCAGCGTCTGCCCATCTCGACCATGGAGCTGGTGGTGTCGAATGCTGAACGGCGAGCGCTGCTTCATGGGGAAAAGTTGGTGGTACCGCGGGTAAGTGACCTTTACGCCGCGATGCCGGGCATCACGGGCAAACTCGAACTTGAATACGAAGGAGAAATGCGGGGCGCCGACGTGGTGGTGCGCGACCTGATCCGTGCGGCCATCGGCAAAATCTTCGACAAGTATTTCTCCGGCACCAATACCCAGCAGATCGAGCAATGGTTCAACCTGGGCGGCACAGTGCGCATCGACGACGATCAGCCGTCGCAGGCCATACTAGAGGAACTCAAGCAAATTCAAGGGCTCTTCGCGCAATTGTCACCGTTGTCGGTTAAAGGCTCAGATGCACCAGAGAGTGCAGTCGCCGCGGCGGAATTCCTGCTCGAAGGCATGTACGCCCATAAACGGCTGAGCCGCAGCGAAGAGCGCGGATTCACCGCTCAGGAAAAGGCTACGCGTAAACAGGAGCGCGTGGAGGAACGGGAGTACGACGAATTCCAGGAGCAGCGCCGAAGCCGTCGTGGATTTAACTAGATGAAGACGAATTCGATACACAAAATACACCGGCGACCCAGCCTCGGAGATGAGCATGGAAGACCTGCTCAAGGCGCTGTCGGAGTATTTGCTTGATTCCGGGTTTCAGGATCCCTGGTCGCGGTTCGCCGAGCTCGATGGCGAGCACACGATGGATAACCTGCGCGAGGCGTTGCGCCAGGCCCTGGAAGCGGGAGATCTTTTCGATGGCGACATGCAGCAGCGGATCCAGGAGATGGCCGACAACGGCGAGCTCGACCAGTTGCTGGACAAGATTATCGAGCGCATGGAGCAGGAAAACTACATCTCCACCCAGGGACGCCAGGATCCGAATCAGCAATCGACCGGAGGCCGGGCAGGCATGGCTGAGGGGCAGGTGCGCTTCGAAGTGACGGACAAGAGCCTGGACTTTCTGGGCTTCAAAACCTTAAGAGATCTGCTTGGCTCACTGGGCAAATCGAGTTTTGGACGCCATGACACGCGGCATTTTGCCACCGGCATTGAATCCAGCGGCGCTTCCAAGGCCTATGAATTCGGCGATGTATTGAATCTGGACACAACCGCCACGCTCAGCGCGGCGATTGCCCGCGAAGGCATTACCCTGCCGCTGAACCTTGAGTACTCCGATCTGCAGGTGCACCAGTGCGAGTATCAAAGCTCGTGCGCCACGGTGGTGATGCTGGATTGCTCTCACTCCATGATTCTTTACGGTGAGGACCGCTTCACGCCGGCCAAAAAGGTGGCTATGGCGCTGTCTCACCTGATTCGCACACAGTACCCCGGCGACTCGCTTTCGCTGGTGCTGTTTCACGATTCGGCGGAGGAAGTGCCCATTTCGCAGATCGCCCGGGTCAAGGTTGGACCGCACTACACCAACACGCGTGAGGGCTTACGGGTGGCGCAGCGGATTCTCGAGCGCCAGCGCAAAGACATGAAGCAGATTGTGATGATCACCGATGGCAAGCCTTCTGCCCTCACCCTTCCGGACGGGCGGATTTATAAGAATGCTTTCGGGCTTGATCCGCTGGTGGTCAGTGAGACGCTGGAAGAGGTGGCCCGCTGCAAACGGTCCAACATCATGATCAATACGTTCATGCTGGCCTCGGACCTGGGCCTGGTACAGTTCGTGCAGAAGATGACCAAGATGTGCCGGGGGAAGGCGTACTTTACCACCCCGGACACGCTGGGCGAATACCTGCTGATGGACTACATGTCGCGCAAGATGAAGACCATTCACTAGGTAGATCCGGGCTTTAGAGTCTGCGTGAGAACTCGTCTTTTTGAAGGGTACGGGCTTCAGGGGGCACCCGGGCTTTGTCGCATACCGGGCTGTGAAAAAGCCGGGCTAAAAGCCCGTACCTACCGTACAAGGATTTTTTCTCACCAATGTGGACTCGGCGCCTCAGCCCTAATTACTTACCCATGTAAATGAAGCGCAGGATGAAGAGCGCCGCCAGCACTAAGAGCATCCAGTCCTGCCGGGTTATCTGTCCACGCAACAGCCGCAGGACGGCGAACGACGTAATCCCAAACGACAAGCCGTTGGCAATCGAAAACGTCAACGGAATCGTAATCAGCGTAAGAAACGCCGGCACCGCCACCATCGGATCTGACCACTCAATCTCGGTGACGGCAGAGATCATCAACCCCCCGACCAGGATCAACGCGGGAGCGGTCGCCGCAATCGGAATGGTAGCCACCAACGGCGCTATAAACAATGCCATCAGGAACAGCAATCCGGTCACAATCGAAGCCACACCAGTTCGGCCGCCAACGGCAACACCCGCCGCACTCTCGATATAACTGACCACGGTGCTTGTGCCGGCCATGGAACCAGCAAGCGTTGCGGTAGCATCTGCAAACAAAATGCGATTCAATCGTGGAATCCGGCCATCCGATTCCACCAGACCGGCCTTCTTGGTCACCGCCACCAAGGTACCCACGTTATCGAACAAATCCACGAACAGAAAGACAAAGATCACTTCCAGCACGCCGTCGCCGAAGTTCCCGCTCAAATGCAGAGCTCCGCGGATGTTGAGTTGAAACGCGGTGGCCGTCAGGTCCGCCAGGCGGTAATGAACCGGATGCCACTTGACGATGCCCAACGCGAAACCCACTGCGGTCGTTCCGAGAATGCCCAGTAGCATCGCGATACGCACCCGCCACGCTTGCAACACCGCAATGGCAAGCAGGCAAACGCAAGCCAGAGCAGTTTGGGGTGCGCGTAGATTCCCCATGCCCACCACGGTCGCCGCGTTGGGCACAATGATGCCCGCGTCCCGTAAGCCGATGAAAGCAACAAATAGTCCAACCCCCGCAGCCACAGCAGCAAACAACTCACGGGGGATGGCGTTCACGATCAGCTGACGAACCCCGGCGGCGGTCAACAACAAAAACACGCACCCCGAGAGGAAGACGCACCCAAGCGCAGTCTGCCAGGGAATCCCCATTCCCTTGACGACGGTGAACGCAAAGTACGCGTTGAGGCCCATGCCCGGCGCCAGGGCGATCGGATAATTGGCAATGATGCCCATCAGGATGCAGCCAATGGCTGCCGACAGGCAGGTAGCAGCGGCCACTGCGGGGATGGGCATGCCCGCTTCGCTCAATATGTCCGGGTTCACAAATACGATATACGCCATGGTAAGGAACGTAGTGGCGCCGGCAAGAATCTCCGTGCGCAAGCTCGATCCGCGCTCCTGGACGTGGAACATTCGCTCCAGATAACTCAACCTTCCCGTGCTGTGCCCTGGCACTGTCGTGCTCATGGTTTCTCCTTTAGCTGAGAGCCCGGTATGTGATCCTGGTAGCGACCCCAATTCGTAACTATATTTGAGACGACGACATTGCCCACCCTATATGCAGCTTCCAGAGCCGGCAAATAAGCACTGTAGCGGTGTCCTTGCATGGCGGCCAGGCTTTGGGCGGCTGTCAATCCAGTCGCGGGCTGATCGAAGTTGCTTACCGTGCGCAGCACCATGACGCGGTTAAGATCGACGCGTCCAGCGCGTTGAAGAAACGTGAGCGATTGCAAAACGCCGGTGTCCTCCATGGCGGAAGCAACAAAATTACCCTTCCCATCGGTGTAGTAGCTCACCCAGTCGTTTGCCCATTGGTCGAACAGCTTGCCGTGCCAGAAGGTGGAGGCGGACAGCGTATCGCCTTTCAGAACGAACGGCGGACGATGCGCATTGGCTCCTTCGAAATGCGTCCTCGCTTCCTGCAAGGCGGCCGAATCGTCGAGCGTAACCGCCCTGGTTTGCTGATAGGCCCATTCCCTCAATCCAGCATTCAGGTGAAACATGGTGAAGTTTTCGTCGTTACGCGGCTTTTCGTAGGGCACTGTCTTGTTCAGCGGAACGTAGCCCGTGGTCCATTGCGGCGGAATTTCCCGGGCATCGACCTCGTAAGCGAGATCTCCGTCCACTACCCACTCAGCCCAGACAGCGGAGCCCAGCGAAGCGTCCTGTGGGTCAGCCCCGGCGATGCCGGCGACCAACCAATACGCCTTGCTTAGGTCAAAGCGCGGATCGAGGCCAAGCGCCATGATCGATGCCGCGGCCCTGGCCGTGCCGACCCCGGTCAGCACACCCAGGACGCCGTGATCGTTCATGCGCAGAGTGTGATAGCCCTGGGGAAACGGGTAGAGATGGTCGAGGTGTTCGCGTTCCACCCAATATTGGTACTCGCCCGGCGTGTCGCCCTGATCGGCTCCCGGCTCGAAGAGGGAGATCACGACTACTTTCACGGGAATTGGCGTTGGCTCGGCCGCACGAGCGCCGGCTGCCGATAGGATCAGGAAGAAAAAGGCCAGCAGTCGAATGCTCATACGGGAGCATAGACGGAAGACAGCCCGGGAACCAACAGAAAAAACGTAGTGTGGTGGGCGGAAGGAGAAACAGGCAGACTTTTCCACTGCGTGAGAAGTTCATTTCCAACTAAGTCCCGTAGGGACGGCTGAACTTCAAGGCTGTCCAAATTAGCGGAGCAACTGGCTTTTTGAGGATGTAACTTGTTGATTGTTTGAGGAGAGCTTGGGAGAAACAAAGTCAGGTTGATTCTATTGATTGGCTGCGTCGAAATGGCAACAAGTCTTTGAGTTGTGTTGATGAACGAAGGGCACGGGTTCAGCCGTGCCACATTTCGCTCGGACTGATGAGGGCTTTAGCCCCTGAGATACGGCTTTTGCAATCGTCTGCAAGCGAACGCAGCTGGGGAAAAGATGACTTGGCCCTGTGTGCATCGAAAAGCGTACCTCAGCGGCTAAAGCCGTCGTCGGGAAACTTTTTTACGGCACGGCTAAACCCGTGCCCTTCGTGGAGAATTTCTTTTCCCTCAGCCTGTTTGGCGTTTACGCCCCCGGTCAACTGGCAAATCTAATTTGGACATGTCTGGCTGAACTTAGCCCAGGCCGCTAGTCCTGGGCTAAGTTCACACGTCCCCGTTCGACAATCTCAGGGCAGGCTCCGCGGGACTAGTAAACAATCTTCGACTGGTGTTCCTGCCAGGCTCGAAAATTCTCGATCGCCAGTTCTGGCAGCAACCGCACCATGGGCAACTTGCGTTGGCCGGGCGGCACGCTAAGTTCCTCATATATAAAGTGGTCGTCAAATCCTACCTCGGCCGCATCATGACACGTATTGCCGTAAACCACTTTGTCCAACCGCACCCAGTAGATCGCACCCAGGCACATTGGACAGGGTTCGCAACTGGTGTAAAGCACACAACCCCGCAGCTGAAACGTACCCATTGCCTTGCACGCGCCGCGAATGGCATTCACCTCGGCGTGTGCCGTCGGATCATTGTCTGCAGTAACCCGGTTGACCCCGGTAGAGACTACATCTCCATTCCGGACCACCACCGCCCCAAACGGTCCGCCAACCCCGCTGCGCACATTCTCCGTGGCTAGTTGGATGGCATGCCGCAGGAAATCATTCTCACTCTTCATGTTCATTTTCGCTTGCACTCTCCCGAGGGGTGCCCGAATACTCGAAGTATGACACAGGCATTTGTCTCCAGCCGGGTGGTTACTCCTGAAGGAGTACGGCCTGCCGCGGTCGTCGTCGAAGAGGGGCGCATTCAGTCGGTGCGTAGTATCGCAGACATACCGCGCGCAACCCAGCTCCACCCATTCGGAGACTTGGTGCTCTTACCGGGGTTGGTGGATTCGCATGTGCACATCAACGAACCAGGCAGAACCGAGTGGGAAGGTTTCGCCACGGCCACACGCGCCGCGGCGGCCGGCGGATATACCACACTGGTGGATATGCCCCTCAATTGCCTTCCCGAAACCACAACCGTGGCTGCGCTCGAAGCCAAGCGCCACGCAGCTGCAGGCCAATGCCGTGTCGACTGGGCGCCGTGGGGCGGATTGACTGGTCTGAACGCCGGGCACCTGGCCCCGCTGGCAGAGGCCGGAGTAGCCGGCTTCAAGTGCTTCCTCATCAACCCCGGCATCGAAGGCTTCGCCATGATCGAGAAGCACGAACTCGAGGCGGCATTACCTGCATTGGCCCGCACCGGCTTGCCCCTGTTGGTGCACGCGGAGCTGGCGGAGCATCTCTACCCGGGCGACGACGCGGATGACTGGACGCAGTACGCAACCTATCTCCGCTCCCGGCCGGACGAAGCGGAACTGGCAGCGATCCGCCTGCTGATCGACCTTTGCCGCAAGTACTCGTTTCCCTTGCACATCGTTCATTTGTCGACTGCGCTGGCACTCCAGGAACTCGATCGTGCCCGCAACGAAGGACTACCCATCACGGTAGAAACCTGTCCTCACTACCTGCACTTCTTCGCCGAAGAGATTCCGGCCGGCGGCACACTTTACAAATGCGCCCCGCCCATCCGTTCGCGAGCAAATCGCGAAGCACTGTGGCAAGGCCTGCGCGATGGAGTAATCGACCTGATCGCGACCGATCACTCGCCGTGCCCGCCATCGATGAAGCAAGGAGATTTCCGCCAGGCCTGGGGAGGCATCGCCAGCCTCAGCGTCGCAATCTCCGTAGTCTGGACAGACATGCGCGAACGCAATTTCACGCTCGAGCACCTGGCCCGCTGGATGTCCGCGGAGCCCGCCAAGCTCGCCGGCCTCCACGACCGCAAAGGCGCCATCGCCGCGGGCTTCGATGCGGACCTGGTGGTCTTCGATCCCGACGCCAGAGTTCACCTTGCGCGCCGAAGACCTGCATTATCGCCACCTGGTGTCTCCGTATCTCGGCGAAACACTGCATGGCAAAGTACAAGCTACTTTCGTGCGAGGCGCCGCGGTTTATGACCAGGGCTCATTCCCCGGAACCCCCATCGGCAGGGAACAAATTAGAATCAAAGTCTGTTGCTAAGAGGAGGGCTCCCCTTTTGCAAACTCGGGTCGTGGGTGTCTCGGTTCCCCGCAAGGAGGGCCCTGCCAAATTAACCGGACAGGCCCGCTACATCGACGATCTCTCCCTGCCGGGCATGATCTTCGGCGCCACGGTGCGCAGTACCATTGCCCGCGGAGCGATTGAAGAGATCCGATTCAGTGAAGGCATCCCTTGGCACGAGTTCACGATTGTCACTGCAAAAGATATTCCCGGCCGCAATGTCGTCTCGCTCATCATGGATGACCAACCCTGCCTGGCCGATGGCATGGTCAATCATCCGGAGGAGCCGATCTTACTGTTGGCGCATCCCGACCGCCACGCCCTGGCAGCCGCGGTAGCAGCAGTCAAGATCACCTATAAGCCCGCACCCTCGATCCACAGCATCGAAGAAAGCGAGCGCCGCGAACTCATCATCTGGGGCAAAGACAACATCTTTAAAAGTTACCGGATGGAAAAAGGAGATGTAGACCAGGCATGGAAAGATGCTGCCTGGATTGTGGAAGGCGAATACAGCACCGGGGCCCAGGAACAGCTTTATATCGAACCCAATGGAGTCATCGCCCAGGCCGGCAGCACGACCGGTCTCACCATCTGGGGCTCGATGCAATGTCCGTTTTATGTACACAAAGCGCTGGTAGCGCTCACCGGACTACCTGCGGAAAGCATTCGCGTTATACAGGCCGAGACCGGCGGCGCATTTGGCGGCAAGGAAGAATATCCGTCCATGCTCGCCGCGCACGCTTCCCTGCTGGCCATGAAGTCCGGGCGCCCGGTAAAGATCATCTACGACCGCATGGAAGACATGGCGGCCACCACCAAGCGGCATCCCTCGCGCACCCGTCATCGCACAGCCATCAGCGCCGACGGTAAACTTCTCGCCGCCGAGATCGACTTCGCCACCGATGGCGGCGCGTACGCCACCTTGTCGTCGACTGTGCTTTCGCGCGGCACCATCCATGCCGGGGGACCCTACTACTGGCCTAACATCCGTGTGAACGCGAAAGCCTACGCCACCAATACCCCGCCCCACGGCGCCTTCCGCGGCTTCGGCGCTCCGCAGAGCCTGTTCGCGCTGGAGCGGCACATGGACCGTATCGCAAAAACGATCGGCATGGCGCCAGACGAATTCCGCCGTCGCAATCTGTTACACCAGGGGATGACGACCGCGACCAGCCAGGTGATCAACGAGCCCATCGTCATGGACCAGATGCTCGATCGCGCACTCGAACTTACCGACTACCACGCCAAGGTGAAGCAGTTCGCCGCGCACAACCAGACCAGCACAAGAAAGAAAGGCATCGGCATCGGCGCCTTTCTGCACGGCGCCGGCTTTACTGGCTCGGGGGAACGCTACCTCAATGCTCTGGTGGGCCTGGAAGCAACCGCAGCAGGCGGGCTCCGTGTGCTGGTATCGAGTACCGAATTCGGCCAGGGAACGAACACGATCCTTTGCCAGATAGCTGCGGAAACGCTAGGGCTCGAATATGACGACGTCAGCATGGCCCCGATCGATACCAGCATCAGCCCCAACAGCGGCCCCACCGTGGCCTCGCGCACGGCCATGATCATCGGCAAGATTGTCCAGACCGCGGCGTTGAAGATGCGCCAGACTTTAATTGACAGCGGGCTGCTGGAGGCTTCCGCCGGCCGCGAGCAGTTTCTCGCCGCGTGCCAGGCGTACCGCAAGCAATTCGGCGAGCTGCAGTCGTTCAGCCGCTACGAGGCTGCACCCAATATTTTCTGGAATGATGAGCTCTATAGCGGCGAGGCCTACGGTGCGTATGCCTGGGCAGTCTACATGGCGGAGGTCACCGTCGATACCACCACCTACAGCGTCACCATCGACGACTTCGTTGCCTTGCAGGAGATTGGCAAGGTAATCCATCCCGTGCTCGCCGGCGGACAGATCGAAGGGGGTGTCGCCCAGGGAATCGGCTATGCGCTCTATGAGAAGGTGGTTTGGAAAGACGGGCGGATGATCAACAACCAGATGACCAACTACATCATGCCCACCGCAGAAGACATCCCGCCGATTCGCGTCTACTTCGAAGAGGTACCGTACCAGTACGGGCCATACGGGGCCAAGGGAATCGGCGAGTTGCCCATGGATGGCCCAGCGCCGGCGATCATCAATGCGGTAGTGCAGGCGACCGGTATTGAATTCAATTCCATTCCGCTGTTGCCGGAAGATATCTTCCGCGCGATGACAGCGGAGCCGGAGCGCCCGGCGGAACCGCTCGAGACGGCATTGGCGGCGGAGGGTAGCCAATGAGCAAGCGTGATGTTTCCCTCACCGTGAATGGCACAGCGCACACCGTGTCGGTCTATCCCATGGAGCGCCTGCTCGACGTCCTGCGCACGAAGATTGGCCTCACCGGAACCAAGGAAGGATGCGGCGAGGGGGAATGCGGTTCCTGTTCTGTGCTGATGAATGGAGAGCTGGTGAACAGCTGCCTGGTGCCGGTGCTGCAGGCCGAAGGAGCTATTCTCTGCACCATCGAAGGCCTTGCCGGGGAGAACGGTCTTCACCCGGTGCAGCAAGCATTTCTCAAATGCGGAGGAGCGCAGTGCGGTATCTGCACCCCAGGCATGGTCATGGCCACGGTTCATCTGCTGAACCACAACCCCAAGCCGACCCTGGAACAGATTCGCGAAGGGCTGGGCGGAAACCTGTGCCGCTGTACAGGCTACACACGCATCTTCGACGCAGTGGCAGAAGCGGCGGGTGCCCGGAGATGAGATCCCGCCCCTCAGAGTACGAGTTGGTAGCGCCCGGCCAATTATCCGCGGTGCTCGATCTGCTCGCGAAGGAGCCGGGAGTGTGGATGCCGATTGCGGGCGGAACAGAATTGATGGTTCAGTACGGGGCGGGACGGCTACCGGCGCGCAAGCTGGTCAGCCTCTGGGGGCTGCCCGAGTTGCGGGCTATCGAGAGCACCGCGCAGGAAGTGCTCATCGGCGCCGGTTGCACCTACACCGACCTGCGAAAAAATTCTGTGGTGACGCGGCAATTTCCCTTGCTTGCTCAAGCCGCCTCCTGGACCGGCAGCATTGCCAACCAGAACCGCGGCACCCTCGGCGGCAACATCGTGAACGCATCGCCTGCCGCCGATTCCCTGCCCGCGTTGATGGTGTACGAGGCGGAACTGCTGCTCACTTCCGCGCGCGGCACAAGGCGCATGCCGTATATTGAGTTCCACACCGGCTACAAGCAAACCAAACTGGCCGCCGATGAGATCATCACCGCCATCGCCCTGCAACCGCGCTTCTCCGGCTATCACGGGTACTCACGCAAGGTCGGCACCCGTAATGCGCAAGCCATTGCCAAGCTCTGCCTGGCTGCGCTGGGGAAAATTTCCGAGCAACAAGATCGAAGATGTGCGCCTGGCCATCGGCAGCATGGCCGTGACTCCAGTGCGACTGCGGCGCACGGAAGAGACCTTATTGGGGCAACCTTACAGTGCCGGCTTGATAAGCGAAGCTCGCCAGGCACTTGAAGCCGAAGTCGCGCCTATTGACGACATCCGTTCCAGTGCCCTTTACCGGCTCCACGTTGCCGGCAATCTGCTGCAGGAATTTCTCGAGGGCCTCTTCGCTTGAACCAAGTCCTGGAGCATTGGAATGCCCTGCCGCCCGGCGAAGCAGCAACCGAGATTCTCTCCTGCTGCGGCTCACGTGCCTGGGCCGCCCATCTCGCAGCCAGGCGGCCGTTTGCGGACGAGCCAACTCTCTTTGCAACCGCTGATGACTGCTGGCAGAGTCTGCCGGAGGCGGACTGGCTGGAAGCCTTCCGAAGCCACCCTCGCATCGGCGAACAGCATGCGCAGAAGACGACGACCGCGGTCTCGGCCGCGTGGTCACGATCAGAGCAGAGCCAGATGAGCGAAGCGGACGATGCTATCCTGCTGCGAATGCGAGAGGGTCATCGACAGTACGAAGAACGTTTCGGACGGATCTTCATTGTCTGCGCCAGCGGGAAACAGCCTGCGGAGATGTTGAGCATTCTCGAACGGCGCCTGGCCAACGACCCGGCCCAGGAGTTGCTGGACGCGGCCGCGCAGCAGCAACAGATCATGCAGCTCAGGTTGCGCAAGTGGCTGGCACAAACGGAGGCTGCGTGAGCCGGCTCTCTACCCATGTACTGGACACCGCGCTGGGCAGGCCCGCTGCGGGCATGGCGGTGCACCTGGAATATGCCGGCTCCTCCGGTGAATGGGAACTGCTGAGCACTTGCCAGACGGACGCAGACGGCCGATGCGCAAACCTCCTGCCCCAAAACGGTGATCCCGTTCTGCAGCCCGGCCAATACCGCCTGCGCTTCGAGACCGGAACCTACCACGCGGCGCAGATGGTCAAAGGACTGTACCTCACGGTCGAAATTATCGTGACTGTGCGCCCGGGCGATACCCACTTGCACGTTCCATTACTCTTGAGTCCAAATGGCTATACCACTTACAGGGGGAGCTAGCCGGTGATTGCTCTGGCAGAGAATTCGTACGGCAAATCGAGCGTGCGCGTCATGAAAGTGAAGCGCGATCGTCCGTTGCATACCGTATGTGAATGGAAAGTGGAAGTGCTGCTCGCCGGCGACTTCAAAACCTGCTTCACGGAGGGCGACAACAGCGCCATATTGCCCACCGACACCATGAAGAACACGGTCTACTCGCGTGCCCGCGAGAGCAAAGCCGAGTGTATTGAAGACTTCGGCGTGGAGCTGTGCGAGTTCTTTCTCCATCGCAATTCCCAGGTCGACAGGGTCGCAATCAACATTGCCGGCACCTCCTGGGAGCACGCTTTGGTGCAGGGCAAACCGCATCCTTCCACCTTCGTACGGGGGTCGAGCGAATCACAAACCACGGCTGTTACGTGTGTCCGGAGCGGCAAGCCCACTGTAACGTCGGGCCTCGAGAACCTGGTGGTGCTGAAGACCGCCAACTCCGGATTCGAAGGTTATCTGCGCGATTCATTGACTACCCTGCCCGAAACCGCAGATCGTCTCCTGGGGACCTCCATGAGGGCGCAATGGAGATACGAATCCGCAGCACTGCCCTTCGAACCATTGCGTAACAAACTGCGTGACGCGCTGATCGAAGCCTTTGCGGAACACAACAGCAAATCGGTGCAACACACGCTTTACGCCATGGCCCAGGCGGCGCTCAAAGAAGTCCCGGAAATCCTGGACGTGGAGTTAGCCATGCCCAACAAGCATTGCCTACTGGTGGATCTGTCCCGCTTCGGGCAGACCAATCCGAATGAGATCTTCGTGCCCGTCGATGAGCCTTACGGCAACATCGTGGCTCGAATATCGAGAGAAGGCTGATGCGGGCTACGTCAACTGCAAAAGAAAAACCGCAGGAAAGCCGAATGGATAATCTCAGCAATGCAAGCTGAAAAAGTCATATCCCGCTGCCAGTACCTGGGGCAATTCAGTGAAGAGCCGGGCCAGATCAAACGCACCTTTCTCTCGCCGGCGATGCGCGATTGCATGCGGGAAGTCCAGGGGTGGATGGAAGCGGCAGGTATGCAGGTGAAAACGGATGCGGCCGGTAATCTCCGCGGCCGCTATGCCGGCGCCTCGAATACAACTCTGATGATCGGTTCGCACCTGGATACAGTCCCGAATAGCGGAGCCTTCGACGGCATACTGGGCGTGATGCTGGGACTGGCCCTGGTCGAGTCCCTGGACGGAGAGAAGCTCCCCTTCTCCATCGAGCTGGTCGCGTTCTCTGAGGAAGAGGGTGTGCGTTTCCACCTCCCCTTCATCGGCAGCCGCGCCCTGGTTGGGCGCGTTGATTCTGACTTCCTGGCAACGACGGACGGAGATGGAATTTCCATCGCCCAGGCAATCACATCCTTCGGACTGGACCCACAACAGATAAGAGACTGCGCGGTAGGCGACGAAACAGCCGGCTTTCTGGAGTTCCACATCGAGCAGGGCATCCTGCTGGAAAGCGAAGACCGATCCCTCGGGCGTAGTCCACGCCATCGTCGGACAAACCCGCGCCGAGGTGACCTTTACCGGCCGCGCGCGCCACGCCGGCACGACACCGATGCGGCTGCGCAACGATGCCGTGGCGGGCGCGGCGGAGTGGGTGGTCGCGGTGGAGCGTCTGGCTCTCGACACTCCTGGCCTGGTAGCCACCGTCGGCGATCTGCGCACCTATCCCGGAGCCGGGAACGTCATAGCCGGCCAATTGCGCGCCAGCCTCGATGTGCGCCACGAAGACGACTCCATTCGTCACCGGGCTGTCGATACCTTGCTTGCCCAGGCGGAGTCGATCGCCAAGCGGCGCGGCCTCACCGTTGCCAGTAAAATGCTGATGGACCAGCCCGCCGTCCCGATGGATAAGCACTTATGCGACCTGGCGGCGGAGGCGATTCGCGACATCGGGATCGAGCCTCTCTCCATGGTCAGCGGCGCCGGCCATGACGCTATGATTCTGGCCGGGCGCATTCCCACGACAATGATTTTTCTACGCAGCCCCGGAGGCATCAGCCATCATCCCGAGGAGTCGGTCCGTGCCCAGGATGTGCAGAACGCGCTGGCTGCCGGACGTGCTTTTTTGCGCCTCATGACTAAAGTAGTAAGTAAGGAACAGAGTGTATAACCTCGGACACACGCGCAGCGATCGCCAACCCACCCACTTGTTACAGACGCCGGATACCTTCATCGGCATGCCTCTTCCAGGCTTCGATTCTGTAACCGTTATTGTGCACACGGCGCCCGCCATCGGAGCCGCCTTCACCCAATACACTGCGGAATTCGAACCCGGTGGTTCGCTGGGGCCGGCTCATGGGCAGCGCTTTCTTTATGTGCTGGAAGGCAGCATTTCTGTAGCTCTCGGGGGCCAGACCCGACAGCTGGGCCCGGGCGAATTTGCCCATGTGCCCGCCAACCAGCAGCACTCCGTGAAATCGTCAGCCAAAGCCCGCGTAGCCGTGATCGAGAAACCGGCGATCGCATTGCTGAACGACGCCCCCGCGCCGGCGATCTTTGGCAACGAACACGAGGTTGCCTCGCAGCCCTTGGGAGGCGACGAAGCGCTCCAGGTAAAGCAGTTGTTGCCCACTGTGCCTGGCCTGGACTACGCCGTAAACACCATGCGTTATGAACCCGGCGCCACGCTCGCCCTGGTTGAGATTCACGTGATGGAGCACGGCCTGCTGATGCTCGAAGGCGGCGGCATCTACCGTCTCGGCAACAACTGGTACCCGGTGCAGGCAGGAGATTTTATCTGGATGGCGCCCTACTGCCCGCAGTGGTTCGGCGCCCTGGGCAAAACCGCGGCCAAGTACCTGATCTACAAAGACTGGAATCGTCACCCGCTTCCCGGAAGGTAATGCATGCAAATCAATCGCGACCGGCTGGTTGCTGATCTCGAGACCCTGGCCTCGTTCTCCGACGACACGCCGCCCGGCATTTCTCGCCTGGTCTTTGCCGACGCGGATCAGAAGTCACGCGTATGGCTCAAGTCACAATGCAGCGATGCCGGCCTGGCCGTGCGCGAAGACGCTGTGGGCAACATGTTCGCCCGCTGGGTGGGCGCGCGGCCAGAGCTCGCCGCCATCGGCACCGGCTCTCATATCGACGCCATTCCTCACTCCGGAAAATTCGACGGCACGGTCGGCGTGCTGGGCGGCCTGGAGGCCATCCGCGCGTTGCAGCAGAGCGGCTTTCAGCCGCAGCGATCGATCGAGCTCCTGCTCTTCACCTCGGAAGAGCCGACACGTTTCGGCCTGGGCTGCCTGGGTAGCCGGATGCTGAGCGGCGGCCTGAACAGCGACGCGGACACGCGCCTGAAGGATGCGGAGGGCAGCACCCTGGCGCAACTGCGCGCAGCAGCCGGATTCCAGGGATCGCTCGACCAGGTGCGCCTGCCCGAGGGCTACTATGCCGCCTTCGTCGAGTTGCATATCGAGCAGGGTCCGCTGCTGGAGAAGGAAGGCTTGCCGGTGGGCATTGTTACCAGCATCGCCGCGCCCGCTGCGTTGCGCATCTCGATAGAGGGCGAGGGAGGCCATGCGGGCGGCGTGCTGATGCCCGACCGCAAAGACGCTTTTTGTGCCGCCGCGGAGATCGTGCTCGCTGTCGAAGAACGAGCGCGCGCCACCGGGTCGATCGACACCTGCGGCACCGTGGGCAAGTGCCAGATTTACCCGGGTGCGGTGAACAGCATTCCCAGCCGCGTGGAGATGGACGTGGACATTCGCGACACCGATGAGCAACGCAGGAATCGCGTGCTCCGCGAGATCGAGCAGGCCTGCGCCGAGGTGGCGGCCAGGCGAAAGCTGCAGGTGAGAGTTACCCCCATCAATGCCGATGCCCCGGCCACCTGCTCGCCCCGTGTGATCAACGCCGTGGTCGAGGCCGCTGAGGAAAACGGACTGCCCTATAAAAAAATGGTCAGCCGCGCCTATCACGACTCTTTATTCATGGCCCGCATTGCCCCGGTAGGGATGGTTTTCATCCCCTGCCGCGGTGGAGTCAGTCATCGGCCGGACGAGTATTCGGCGCCGCAGGAAATCGAAACCGGGGCCAAGGTGCTGGCGTCCACATTGGCCAGGTTGTCGCAGGTATAGAGACGCGCCTACGCCTGGCCTTCGATATCGGGCATGACAAGATAGAGCAGGATAAAGGCCGCGATGGCAAACATGTGCTCGGCGCCGGACTCGCCGCTCCATTCCTTCGACTGCCACATCAGGAACCACTCATTGCCAACGCTGAGAAAGGCCGAGAGCCACATCAGCAGACTAAGTGTCAGCGCGATGACTCCCAACTTCTTGGCCGCATTGAAGACCGCGGCGCTCGCATGCAAGTTGCGTATGAGGCGAACGCCTGCCCACCACAAGAGAACCCCGGTCACAATTTCCCAGCAAACGATACTCGCGAAAAACATGAAAGGAACTGCAGGCGCATGGATGGCGCGCCACATGCCATGGTTTCCCGGGAATGTCGTATCCATCAGCAAAACATGGCGCACGAACGTCAGGTTGGAGTTGTAATCGTTGGTATTGTTAAACACCACCAGCGTGTAATAGAAACCAAGCGCAAACAGCAGCAGCGCCTTCGAGACACGAATCGTCATTTACGGTCCTCCAGCAGCAAAAGTAGAGAAATAGGCCCGAAGAGCAGCAATGGTTGCGTCGTCGTACTCGGGGCTGGCGGCCATCCTGCTGGATGGATTCACCGCCTGCGGATTGCGTACATACTTGGCGAAGAACTCCGCATTGCCTTTGGCGAAGGCGCCGACCACTGGCCAGGGTACCGAAGCCATGTGGCCGCCCTCGGCCCCCATGTTGTGACAGCGATAGCAATTCTGTTGCGCGATCTTGTATCCCTGCATGACCGGCGAATCAGGAGCGTAGGAGCCATGCGGAGCAATGGCGCCAAACACCTCGCGCTCGTTGCGGAAGTCTAGCCGGACGACCTGAAAAGGAATCTGCGCCTCATCGGTGTGGGAGAGCACCTTGAACGATGGAGTAAAGCTGGGGTTGGCAATCACGTAAGGTCCCAGCGCCATGTTGCCTTCATGCGTCTTCGGCCAGCCCTGCTGTGCCTCGCCGTTCACCGTCAACACCAGCACGGGATGGTGTGCGGAGAGATACGCGGCCGGGTAGTTGCTGCGGTATCCATCTGCGCAAATAGCCACCACCATATCCGCATCCGAACCCAACGCCCGTTTCAGCTCCTCAAGAGGAACGCCACTCACGTGCGCGGGAGTAGCAAAATTAGAGTCATCCGAAGTGGTGAAGTTCACCTGGGGCAGCCGGAGCAGATCCTGGTAGGAGACAAATTGGGACTCACCCACCTGGAGATCGGTCGGAGCCTGCCGCGATCGCGTGCAAGAGTGGACTACGCGTTTGCGCTGCCAGCAACAACGTGCCCGCAACAATAAGAGCGGCAACCACTCGTTTCATTGGCTCATACTAACCTGGGCTCCAATACTAACCTGCAACCTCCCCAACATCAAAGCCGAAGGTAAAAATCGAAGGGTGCCCCAGGTCTCGCTTTTGAGACCTGGGATCCTCCTGGAAGATGCCCGATCAAGTCCCATAATGTAACCCCAGGTGGGAAGCAAAAGCCTCAAGTGATATAGAGTACGAACAAATGACTGCTGAGAAACGCCTAACAGAACTTGGCCTTACCCTACCGGAGCCACCCGCCCCAGGCGGCAATTACGTGTCTGCGAAAACCATCGGAAACCTCATCTATTTCTCAGGAGTCATCTCCACCGAGACAACAGGAATCATCACCGGCACCGCCGGCGCCGATCGAACCATCACCGAGGGCTACGCCGCAGCGCGTGCCTGTGCCTTAACCCAACTCGCGGTCCTCAAGCGCGCGTTAGGCTCGCTGGACAAAGTTCGCGAAGTCGTCAGCGTAAATGGTTATGTAAACGCCATCGCCGGCTTTTCCGATTCCCCGGCCATCATCAACGGAGCTTCCGATCTCCTCATAGCCGTATTCGGAGACCAGGGGCGCCATGTACGCGCCGCCGTTGGCGTGAGCGCCTTACCTCGCAACGCCCTGGTTGAGCTGCAAATGGTCGTAGCGATATAACAAACCCCATGGCCGAATATCGATTAACTGCAGAGCCTACCCATTCCCGCTGGAACCGCGCCCTCGAACCGCGCCTGACGATCTCCTCCGGAGACACCGTGCACATGAGCTGCCTCGACGCCAGCGGCGGCCAGGTAAAGCCAGGAGCGAGCGTCGAAGATTTTCTCGCCATCGACCGAAACAAGATCCACGCACTTACTGGCCCCATCTTCATCGAGGGAGCCGAGCCCGGCGACGTGCTCGAGATTCAAGTGCTGCAAGTGGAACATCGAGGATGGGGTTGGACCAGCGTGATCCCCGGCCTCGGTTTCTTGAAAGATCGATTCCGTGAACCCTACCTCTTTCACTGGGCGCTCGATCCCGAGATAAGCCGTTCGCTTGGATCGGCGATCGTCCCGCTGCGCCCTTTCTGCGGAGTGATGGGCGTTGCCCCGGCCGAAGACGGCGAATTCCGAACCCGCCCGCCTGGCCCCTTCGGCGGCAACATGGACGTACGCGAGCTCTGTACCGGCGCCACGCTTTACCTACCCGTATTCAACCCAGGCGCTTTGTTCTCCGCAGGGGACGCGCACGCCGCGCAAGGTGACGGGGAGGTCTGCATCAACGGCATCGAATGCCCCGCGGAAGTCTCTCTGCGTTTCCGTGTGCACCGCCATCAACCGCTCTCCGGCCCGTTGCTCGAATCAGCGGAATCGCGCTCTCCGGACGCACCCGCGGACGCGTGGATCGTGGTCGAGTCCGACCCCGATGCCATCCAGGCAGCCCGCAGGGCAACCGAGCGAATGATCGATCTCCTGATCGCAAGGTGGTCCTTCACCCCCATCCACGCATACCTGCTGTGCAGCGTGGCCATGAAACTGCGCATCAACCAGGTGGTCAACGAGCCCATGATCACAGTAAGCGCGGCCATGCCCAAATGCGTGCTGCCCACCAGGAAGATGTTTTGACCGCTATGCTCATCAACGACCCCGCCACCGTCGCCGAGTTGCGCGAACTCTATCCCCGCTACGAAGAAGCCCTGGTGTCGAACGATGTAGAAACCCTGATGAGCATGTTCTGGGCGTCACCCTACGTGGCGCGTTTTGGCCCCACCGAGACTCTGTATGGCATCAGCGAGATTGAAGCCTTTCGTAAAGGGCGTTCCCCGGCCAACCTGGCGCGCACCGTCAAGCGGCTCGAGATCGTCACCTTCGGTAAGGACTTCGCCAGCATCACCGTAGCTTTCGAACGCGACGTCGAGGGTAAGCTCACTCGCGGCCGGCAGAGCCAGACATGGGCCCGCCTTCCCGAAGGATGGCGTATTGTCTTCGCCCACGTGTCTCTACTGCCCTGATCGGTGTCCTGAAACGCTGCATCTTTCCTGGTGCAGATGACATGCCTACTTCTAAGCGCAATTTTGCTTGGCTCAATAAGGCATTTGTTCTATCCTCACATCACACCGCTTGTGCTCCTCTCCGGTTTGCTGTTTGGGCCGTCACCTCGTCGTGACCTTTCTGGTTGCACCGACCCTGTAGTCGCTTATCGAAAAAATAGAGTCCGGTCACAGCTTCTCTTTCACGCGAGGCATATCCAAGATGTATCTATTTTCCAGAAGACTTCTTTCGTCGTTAGCCGTACTGTTTTCACTCGTCCTGTTGCAGACACAGGCAATGCAGGCACAACAAACTCTCGGTGGCATCACCGGGACAGTGGTCGACCCTTCCGGGAGCGCCGTTCCCGATACCGTGGTCAAGGTCACGTCGGAAGACACAAAGCTGGAGCGCAGCACGCGCACCAACGCGCAGGGCGTCTACAACCTGAACGACCTGCCCTTGGGCAATTACACGGTCACTTTTACCAAGGACGGTTTCTCATCCGAGCGCTATCCCGGCATCCTGGTCCAGGCCAACCGTACTGTATCGCTCCAGGCCCAACTCAAAGTGGGCACGGTGGCAGACTCGGTGGAGGTTGACGTCAATCCCCTACTGAATGCGGTCGACACCACGAACGGCTATGTTCTGGACAGAGCACAGATTGAAGCGATTCCGCTGCCGACCGGCAGCTTCACCGGCGTGGCCATCCTCACGCCCGGCGTCAACGCCGAACTTCCTGGCGGCACAGGCGTCAACGCGGGCTTGGGGAACGCTCCCATTTGGGCTAACGGTGAGCGCGACACCAGCAACAGCTTCCTGCTCAACGGCGTCGACGGCAGCAACCTGTTCAACGGCAAGAGCACCAGCCAGGTTGCGTCGTCCCGCATAGGTCCGAGCACCGGAGTTGGCAATACCGGCGGCGGCGGCGTCATTCAATCCAGCGCCTCGGTTTATCTCTCCATCGGCAATTCACTGCCCTCACCCGCTCCTGAAACCATCCAGGAAGTCCGCGTCAACGCGTCGATGTATGACGCACAACAAGGTGCAACCAGCGGCGCTCATATCGACCTGAGCACCACCTCCGGCACCAACGTCTATCACGGATCACTCTATTTGCATCGCGCCACCAACTGGCTCAATGCCGCGCCATTCTTCTTTAACCAAGACCAGGCGGTGCCGCAGGAAGATAAGAACCCGCAGTTACACCGTTACGTGTTGGGCGGAGTCATCGGCGGTCCGATCATCAAGGACAAGCTATTCGGATTCTTGGCTTATCAACACCTGCACGTCACCGATGCTGAGATCGGCGACTCCTTTCTCGACGTGCCGGTTGGCTTGACCGACGATCGCAGCCCGCAGGCATTGACGGCCCTCGCCACTGCGAATGGCTACGATGCACCCACGGCGATTGATCCCGTCGCGCTCGCATTGTTCAATTCGCCCTCGTTGAAGGGAGAACCTGGCAAGTACCTTATCCCGAATGCCATTCCGGGCAGGGTATTGCAGCCAGGACAAGTCTTCAACGCCTTTGTGCCCGGAACAGCAACCTTCATCGGCGACCAAGCGGTCGCTAACCTCGACTACAACGCAACCAGCAAAGATACGGTGGCGTTGAAGTACTACTACCAGCACGACCCGACGGCCGCACCCTACGCTTATTCCAACGTTCCCGGCTTCACCCAGAAGCTGGACGCTGGCTCACAGGTCTTCTCCATCAACAACACCTACCTGATCGGATCGAATCTGAGCACGCAGCAGACTTTGGGCTTTCTGCGGGAGAAGCTTTACAACACCAACGATCAACCCTTCGGGCCCGGCAACATTCCAGGTGGGAGCTACCCGTCGGCATCGATCGACACCTTCGGTTCCAATTACTTCCCGGGGATGACGATCATCCACACCCTGGGCGACAAAAAGATACCGGGCATCGGCGATAGCCTGAATATCGGCGCGAGCGCGGGTTCGCAGGGCTCGCTGACGGGCGTCTTCCAGAATCGCCTGCAGCCCTCCGGGAATGCGATCTGGGTGAAAGGGAAACACAGTATCGGGTTTGGCGGTAGCTACAGCTTCACCCAATTGAACATCCGCGATCGCCGCCCGGGCACGGGCACGGTCGCCACCAACGACCTTGGCCAATTCCTGAACGGATTGGTAACGCCCTATGACAGCTACAACGTGACCACATTTCTGCAAGGCAACGCGAATCGCTACTACCGAGCCAACCAGCTTGGCCTATTTGTGCAGGATAAGTTCCAGATCAAGCCCAACCTGACTTTGACTGCAGGCCTGCGCTACGACTGGGACGGTGGGTTGACGGAAAAGAACGGAAACATCTTCAACTTCGACCCCTCTCTCTACTCGTACGTGACACCGACCGGTTCTTTACCGTCGGGAGAAACCGCCGGATCCCTGGGGGCGGACCAGAGCGGCTTCATCATCGCCGGCAACAACAAGAATGGAACTTCGGGGGTGAGCAAAACGACGCTTACCGGGCGGCAGTGGGGCTTCGCACCGCGCATCGGGGCCGCGTGGTCGCCCACCAGGTTCAACAACAAAGTCGTCATCCGCAGCGGGATGGGATTGTATTATGACCGCGGCGAGCTCTTCAGCTACTTCTCACCCGGATTTGCTATTGGCCTGGTGACAGGCGGACCGTTCGGCGTTGTCCAACAGGTTCCCTTCGTCACGACCCAGAGCTGCCCGGCGGCAACCTATCAATACGGCTATATCCCGACCTGCGGCGGCGGTAAATCCGGTTCGCTGGAGTTCCCGTACACCAATATCCAAAGCCCGGCACCAACGAACCCCAACGCGTCCGATTTCGCCGCCTATCTGCCGAATGCGACCTCGATCACGGGCGGAGCCCAACCGATCTCGCTTGGCGTTTACGACCGAAAGAACAAATTGCCGTACTCGATCAACTACACACTGGACGTGCAATGGCAGCCGCGCAACGATCTGGCGTTTGACTTTGGATACGTTGGCAACCTGGGGCGGCATCAGGTGATCCCGGTACCGTTTAACCAGCCCAACATCGCATCGCCCTCGGGGCCGATCCACGGACAACACTATTCCTACGGCTACACGCCCACCAACCCCGACGGCAGCTTCATCACCCTGGGAGACGGCACGGAGGCGCTCTACAACTTCGAAGGCGGAAACCTTGATCTCCGAGTTCCGTATGTCGGGTATGCGGCTGAATCCATCAGCTATAAGGCGGCCGGCGTTTCGGCGTACAACGCCCTGCAGGTGCATGTGGAGAAGCGCATGAGCCATGGCATCCAGGTAGGTGCTTCGTATACCTACTCACATGCCCTCGACGAGCAGAGCGCGCTGGGGCTGTTCTACAACGGCAATAACCCGCTCAATCTCCGTGACGGTTACGCTTCTTCTGACTACGACCGCACCCACGTCTTCAACTTCAACTACGTTTACCGTCTACCGGATTTTTACGGCAAGTCTACGTGGACGGGCCGCCTCACCGATGGTTGGTCGCTGGTCGGCCTCACCGTTCTACAGAGCGGTCAGCCATTCAGCGTGGTTGACTTTAGCGGTGCGGTCGGCAGTCTTTACTACAGCACCTCCGACGGCATCACCAATCCCATCGTGCCCCTGAACTATGCTGCTTGTTCCCCAAAGAAGGCGCAGACGGGACACTCCGGAGCTTTTGGGATCAATCATGCGCCCGCACTCGACCCCACCTGCTTCACCGTTCCGCTGGTCACGTCCTCCAGCCCTCTCGCATCGGCGATACCCGCCGGAGATACCGTCGAGACGAGCTTTACCACTGGGCAGCGGAATATCTTCCGCCAAGCCGGCCAAAAACGGGCGGACGTCTCGCTGGTGAAAATGACCAGCATCACCGAACGCTACAACCTCAAGTACACCTTTGATGTCTACAACCTGACCAACACCACAAGTTTCGACATCCCGGGCAATGAGGTCTTCCAAAATCAGAACTTCAACCAATTCCCGTCCGCGGGCCAGACCGCACTGGCTACCGGATGCAACGCTGCAGGTGATCAAACCAATGAAAGCTTTTATAACTGTCCGGCCGGCCTTGGGTTCGTGACCCATACCATCGGCGCTCCACGGCAGATACAGATGTCGCTGCAACTCACGTTCTAGAACGACGTTAAACATACCAAGAAAGGCCGGATGGCGTAGTCAGCCATCCGGCTTTTTGTTGTTAAGGGATGGACGATGACGACCTCTGCCGAAGTCCTCCCGCCTCCGGACATTGGCTAATGATAGGGAAGATGACGGGTCTGTGAAATTCGTGGGTACTATGGTTATCTGCGCCGGAGGGTACTCAACGGTACTCAAAGGTGATAGTAAGTTTCGGCAGAATCAGTATGCTCGAAGACAAGCAGCTATTCGCAATCCCCCCTCGGCCTTCAGTGCGATGAGCTGGAACGCGGTATCGCTGTTCAGTTCTTTTCGCAGGACAACCCACTGCCCCAGGCTGCTCCTGCTTTTGGCGACAAGCCATGTTTGAAGTAGTTCCTGCCTTGTTTTCCCGGCTGTTTGGATAGCTTTAGCTGCGTCCGGGCCTGCCTGCGCCCAGGTTTCTTTGACTCGGGCATCTGCCCCTTCACGGCTGCATAGGGCCATGCAGAATACCAGTGCTCACCCACTCAGAAAGAGGTGGCAATGTCTCTGACTTTTTCCGACGTGTTTACGATTCAGGCGGCCATTGACGCTTATGAGATGAAATTTCCGGACAGCCCGACTCCTTCGCCCGAGGAGGCCCTTGCCTGGCAGGCTGCCAGCCGCGGACGGAAGCTACGATCGGGCCTGGTGCTCCATGATGCTATGCAGGAGATTCGCCTGCTCAGAAAAAGCGCCGGCGCAGTGGCTGTGAAGATGCAATGTCGCGTCGTACGGTCGGCCAAGACCGGACTACTCGACTTCTATTACCGTATCTTCACCGGAGCCGCCCCGCTCACCGCTCCAACCCATATGGCCTTCCTCTGGTCTCCGGCGCCGGCCAACATCGAGGTGACGCTCGCTGACGTTCGCACAGAAGGAATCGCCACGACGGCGCCCGACGACTTTGTCTACGGGCCGGCCTCGAACACGTACAGCTTTACCTTCAGCCAAGGAGTTCCGGCGAACGCAAGCACCGGTTTCTTCTTCGTATCCACCAATGCGCGGGCTTTCGCCGCCCGTGGTGGAGAACTGGGAGACGCTTACCTGCTCGGAACCACAACCGTTTTGAAGGTTCCGGGCCCAATAAGCTGAACCTCGCTGCGGAAAAAGGCCTGATGTGGGAGGAATAGCCTACCTCAGAGCCTTAGGCCGAATGATTTTGCCGGGTTTATGAACCGGGCTAAACGCCCGTGCCTACCGGCCCGTACCTATCTCTGCCCGTTCTCACAATTGACGTTCTCCGCAGCCTGTAGACCCCTCATCCATTCGACCCTTGTTCGACACGTCCTGCTTCAACCTTTCGGATGACGCGCGGGGCAGCGCGGGTTAGTATTCTCGCTTAAAGCTGATGCTGGACGAAAGAGATCAGATCGACGTAACCGTCATTGGTGGCGGCCTCGCAGGTATGGCGGCCTCGATTCATCTCGCTAATGCAGGCTTGAGGGTTTTATGTATCGAGGCGGATCCGGCCGATGGCGATCCGGTCGGCGAGTCGTTGGACTGGTCGGCACCCGAGCTGCTGAGGAGGCTCGGACTGGCTAAGGAGCATCTGCTCGAGGAAGGCATTGCGACCTACAAACGGCACGTTGTCCTGAAGCTCAGGGACGGGTCACAGCGACATTATGTTCCGGGCGAGTGGCTGGGGAAGCCTCCGTACAACGTCGATCTCCGCACCCTGCACGTAGACCGCACCCAGCTCAACCAGGCGCTTCGTAAGATCGTTCTTGGCAAAGGAATCAGGCTGGTCAGCGACAGGGTGGTACACGTCGAGACCACAGGACGGATGGTCAAAGCCGTTGTGACCGCCAGCGGGGATCGGATTGTATCTCCATGGTTTCTTGACGCCTCCGGATCGGGAGCCACCCTATTTCCCCGGATATTCAAGTCGCCGGTATATGAGTACGGTCCCCACAAGGTCGCCATGTGGGACTATTTCACTGTTCCCGAATCCGTCGACGGAACCACCCTCCATGCGGACGGCGCAGGACCGCGGTATATGGAGTGGGTTTGGCAAATACCGATCCATCCCCATACGATCAGTGTGGGCTACGTGTGTCCTGGCGAGGCGGTCAAAGTAAAGCGGCAGCAGGGGCTGAGTATCCAAGACATCTTCGCAGCGCAACTCCAGCAATTCCCGGATCTGCAAAACCTGAACCACGAGACGGCGAAGAAACCGCCCCGTACCACATCATTTCGTTGCCGTGTTTTCGCCCGGACCGCTGGGCCCAACTGGTTGGTGGCCGGCGAAGCCGCGGCCATGGTTGACCCAATGACTTCGAACGGAGTTACGGCGGCGCTGAGACAAGCGGAAGAGGCGTCCAGGCTGATTATTCGCTTCCGCAAGCAGAGGAGTATTCCCCGTCTCCCCGCATCCATGTACAGCCAGCGCGTGTTGAGTCTGGCAAGGTTTTTCAATAGCGCTATTGAGAATGTGCTCTACGATTGGCCGATCAGAAACCAGATTGGCCCCTTCCGCGCCGGCGACGTGTACACCATACCGGCCTGGAGTATCAATGTCATATACTCGCGATCGCGCCCGCAGGGGTTCGTTTCGACGACCCTATTCTGCCTGCTGCTCGCGTCGCTGAGATATTCACTTGGGGCTTTCCACTGGTTTTGCAGCCGAAGGGTCTTACCTCCGGCGATCTCAGCCGTATCGTGACGTGCGCAACCAATGGAGGGGAGGCTTTGGCCAGTCCGCGGTCGCGTGAGCAGTCGACTTATATCGTGGAAGTGGAGACCTGGCTGGACGTGCACACCCTTCAACCAGCCACGCTATTGCAATGCCGGCAATGCACTGTGTGATCAGTTAGCGCGCGGAACGTCGCGTCTCTCTCCTGCTCTGCTGCTTTATCGTCTACGATATTCGGTGAATTGGTGGCACGGAGCCAGCTTGTCAGCGCTTGAGCGTAAAGTTGATGGAGCCACATGTACTCCACACAGTTGCTCATCGCCGGGCGAACCTTGCGCGAGATAGCAATCCGGAAAATCTCCCTGAGAATTGGTAGAAATTACACATGCCGAAACTTCCCGGCACGTTGCTTCGTTTCTCCTGATTAACTATATGTCAAACACGTACAATCTTCATCGCGTCATTTTGTGTCAATACGTCACCGGTAATGTGATTGATATCGGTGACTGTTGCAGCTGGGCTCTACGGGTTCGCTTCGCCCGACGCGGCAGGGTCATAGTATTCGCGCCAGGAGCCGATCTTGCCACCTATTAGATCGACGATGATAGCGTCGTGCGAGACGCCGCGCTTGCCGTCTTTTTTCCGCGTGATCGCCCAATCCCACTCAATGGCCAGCTTTTTGCCGTCGGGAGAGACAAAGACGTTTTTTATGGTGACATGCAAATCGCTGAATTCTTTGAAATAGTCCTTCATGGAAGCCGGCATTTGCGCAGCGGGCGTGTTTCCCTCAGGGGACATCATTACCGCAGTGGGCAGCCAGTCGGACGCAGCCAGGGTAAAGTCCTGCCTCTCCCAGGCGCGCGCTTGACGTTCTACCAGTTGACGGGCTGCGGTTTGCTGGGCCAGCCCGAGTGCGGACGTGAGCAGCAGGGCGGCTAACAAGAAGTACTTCGTTCGCTTCAATTTGTTCCCCCTGTGGTTAGCGGGTGATGATGACCGGCAAGTGCTCCGGGAGGGCGGCAGCAAACTTTTTTTGTAGCTCCTCGGCATGATGGAAGTGTTCGCCTTCCACGTGCCGCGCGGGCAGGTGGAATACCAGCGATGAGTCGGCAAAAGGGTAAGGGGTGAGGCGGAAGTGCCGCACGCCGAGCCGCTCGACCGTGATTCGACTTTCCCCGCCCTCGTTCAGGGGTAGCGCGTGCAGCAGATCGCCGGGTTTCGGGTAATCGACACAGCTGAGCAGGGAGAGGTTGTCGCAGGCTTGCAACAGGCGAAAGTGATTCTCAATGCGGGACGGGGCGATCTCTTCCCGCGCCAGCTGCTTGTCCGCGGCCATGCGGGCTCGCAGTTCCTGCTGAAATTCCAATTGCTTTACTAGAAAAGCGTCGAGCAAGGGGACCTGTTCCCTTTGGATGGTGGTGCGATCGGCGCGGGCTGTCAACAGATTGTAGGTGTGCAGGGAGACCAGCAGGGCGGCATAGGGATCGTGCTCGGCCACCATCCGGACTGCGCGATCGCGCACGGCGAGATAGTCGGCCAGATCGATTTCTTCAAAGGCGGAATACTTGCCTACAAGCTCGACGGAAAAGGCGCTGGGTTTTCCCTGGCGCGTGATTTGCGGGTGTTGATCGCGGGCGGCCCAGCCATCGTCGTGGGCATGAACGCCTTGCAACACCCGCTCACGCGGCTCGGGCGCAAGGAACCGTTCGTTTCCCCACTTTTCGGCGAAGGCGCCGGCCAGGTGCGCATGATCCACATGGGTGACCAACCACCAACCAGTTTCAGATTGCAAACGAAGCATTGTGTCTCCTCGTAACCTGACTCCTCGGCAGATAAGCCGGGTATTTTTTAGAGCCTGGAAAAATTCTAAAAACCCGCTATTCCTCCGTCATGGTGCGGGCGGATTCATGCCAGTTGTGCAGGAAATACCACTCCAGAAACATGACCAGGAAAAAGAACACGAAACCCAGCACGGTCGCGGCCAGCACCAGGGCGAAGAGGTAATCCGTTTGCAGCTGGGCGCTGGCGTAGAGGATAGAGTACCCGAGGCCGCCCTCACCTACTCTGCTGGACCCGGCAAAAAGCTCCCCTGTTATGGCGCCGATCACCGAAATGCCGGCCGCAATGCGGATGCCGACAAAGAGTGAAGGCACGGCGTGGGGAAGACGAAGCCGGGTCAGGATCTGTAACCGCGACGCGTTGTGCATGAGGAAGAGATGGATGAGATTCGGCTCCACGCTGATCAACCCTTGCGTGGTATTGGCAATGATCGGCGCCAGGCAAATGATGAAGGCCACCAACGTGACCGACAGCGGTACCCGGCCCTACCCACATGAGGATGAGCGGAGCCACGGCCACAATCGGCACCGTCTGCAGCAGGATGGTGTAGGGATAGAGCATGCGCCGTATCCAGCGGGATTGGGCGAAGATGAACGCGATCAGCACCCCCACCACGATACTGGCCGCCAGGCCGCCTGCGGCCTCCTCAGACGTAATGGCCAGCGAAGTCATCAGAGAGGGAAAACGGGCGATCACCGCCCTGCCCACGGCCAGCGGCGGGGGAAGCATATAGGGAGGCACATGCAGGGCCAGATCGAGCCCCTGCCAGAGCAGGAGGAGAGCGGCGAAGACAGCCGCCGCATTGAGGAGGGTGACGGCGTACTTCTTCATGCGGCGTGCACCCCGCGCAGCGCTCGCGAGACTTCGGTCACCAGGGATTCGAACTGCGGACTCTCCCGCGTCTCGCTGGTCCGGGGAAACGGAAGATCAATCGGTATCTCTTGCGCGATGCGGCCCGGCGATGGCGCCAGCACGATCACGCGGGTGGAAAGAAAGACGGCTTCCGCAACCGAGTGGGTTACGAATACAGCAGTCCAGTTCTGTTCTGCTCGCAGGCGAAGTAACTCCTCGTTGAGACGATCGCGGGTCATCTCGTCGAGTGCGCCGAAGGGTTCGTCCATCAGCAACAGGCGAGGCCTGGTGGCAAGGGCGCGGGCGACGGAAACGCGCATCTTCATGCCGCCGGAGAGCTGCCGCGGGTAGGATCGTGCTACGTGGGTGAGCCCGACCAACTCTAGCAACGACTGCACTTTCTCTTGCCGCACTTCGCGGCTGACATGTTCCAGCTCCAAACCCAGGCCTACATTGCTGGTGACCGTGCGCCAAGGTAACAAGGTTGCGTCCTGAAAAATGTAGGAGACGGTTTCTCTCGCATTGAGCGGGGTCATGCCGTCAACCAGGATGTCGCCCGAGGTCGCGCTGGTAAGGCCGGAGATCAGCTTGAGCAAGGTGGACTTGCCGCATCCGGAGGGACCGATAAGGCTGACAAATTCTCCCTTGGCGATGCTCAGGTCGATGTTCTTGAGCACGGGAGGATTGCTCCCGTATGTCTTGGTGACGCCGGTGAGAGTGACCTGCGGGACCTGCACGTCCGCGCTCATGAGGTTGCCGCCAATGGCAGTTCCAGCCGGGAAGGATGATCTGCCTCGTGCAGCACCATCTGGGTCGAGCGCTTCCAGTTCCACGAATCCATGAGCCAGGGCTTCACCGGCGTGGATGGATTGCGGTCATACAGCGGAAAGGCGCTGCTGGCCACTTCCAGACGGATGGCATCGCCGGCGGCAAAAACACAGGAAGTTGGCTCGAGATCGATTTGCCAGCAGTGGATCGCGTCCGCTGTGTAGCTGGAGTCGCGAAACAGATACGAGGAACGGGCGATGCCGATGCATACGAAATCAGCTTGGCCATTAGTACGCAGTCTCACCAGTTTGCCGGTGAAATCGGCGTAGCTCCGCGGACGTGGCGGCGTAGAGGATAAGGCGCGGGGATCCGAAGATGTGCAGAGGCGCAGTCAGCGCAGCCGTGGTGTACACCAGGAGGTTGTTGCCTAATTCCAATTGCGCCTGGTTGAACGGACCGCTGAGCGCAGCTGCGCCGCCCGGAGCGAGCACCGGCGTCTCCGGATCGTAAACGAAAATATCGCGGGGCTCGGCGGTGTCGGGAACTGCGGTCGAGAGCCGCCATCCCCCTTGCGAGATTCAGCGTGGCCTCCACTATGCAGATACAGAGAGTGACTCAGTTCCGGAAAAGCGTCGGCGTCGCACCAGCGATTGGCGCCCAGCGCGAAGTGACGGATCCGCGGCTCGCGAGCAAACTCGCCACTGTCTTTGAGCCAGTGATTGAACCACCGCAACAACAACGAGTCGGTATCGAGCAGCGCCTCGGGACCAAGGTTCTGCTCGCCGACGAGTTCTCCCCAGGGGATATGAATCCAGGGACCCGCGACCAGGTATTGGTGATCGGCATGCGCCGCCATGGCCAAAAACCCGGCGACGCTGCCGGACAGGTAGGTATCGAACCACCCGGAGAGGTGGAGTGCTGGGATCTTAATCCGCGTGAGCGATTCGCTTACATCCAGCGCAGACCAATAAGGGCCCGGCGCGTCATGGGAGATCCAGTCGCGCACATAGGTAGGCAGGCCTTCATACTGCAGCTTGCGGATGCTGGCCGTAAGGCGTGACGAGCGGTTGGCTGCGCAGGTCGGCCCAGGCTTTCTCCAGGCCATCACTCGCGTCGCGCAACTTGCGCCGCCGCGCATCCGCTTTCAACATCTGCAAGACCCCACCCCAGGCTCGACGCCAGCCGCAGAGCACCCTGGCGATAGAACCAGCCGTGATAGAGGTCGCAAGCGGTTTGCGCGGGCGCAATGCAGACCAGGCCTTCGGGCTGTTCGGCCGCGGCCAGAAAGCTGAGTCAGACCCTGGTAGGAGAAGCCATACATACCGACGCGGCCGCTCGATTCGGGGCGCGTGCGGAGCCACCCTATGGTGTCCGCTCCGTCGCGGCCTTCATTGCGAAAGGGATAGAAGTCCCCTTCAGAATCGCCGCGTCCGCGGACATCCTGGATAACGACGTTGTAGCCGCGGGCGGCAAACCAGACTGGGTGCGCGTACACCACTGTCGAAGCAATATCCCTGCCGTAGGGTTGGCGCATCAACAAAGTCGGGTGCGCGCCGGGCTCGGGCGGGTAATAGTGATCGGAGATCAGTACCACCCCGTCCGGCATGGTGCATGGCACGGCTCGTTCGAGACGAACTCCGGAGCCGCAGTCGATCATCGTCGTCATAGGGGTTGACTCATCAAAAACATTCCCACGAAAGGTTCGCGAAAACTGCAGATCTCTCGCTTCGCTCGGGATGACAGAAAGGAAAGGGCAACCGTCCCACAAAGAGTCGCAACTGCACCGAGATATTTTTCATACTCATCTCGACCGGAGTCGTCACGGGCCATCGGCTTATCCAAATTGATGAAAAACGCATCGGTTCGGCAACCACCCTCATTGGCACGGTTGCCCTTTCCTTTCTGTCATCCCGAGCGAAGCGAGAGATCTGCAGTTTTCGCGAACCTTTCGTGGGAATGTTTTTTGAGAGAGCCCAGCGGTTTTCCTTTCCCTGCTCTCACGCAGAAGCTCCGTCAAGGCTTATGCCAGTTCTCATACGCTGCCATGGCGGTCAGGGCAGCCGCGATCTTTTTCGCTGCTTCTTCAATCCAGAGTGCGCCCTTCTCGGCCGTGGCTGGGTTGGGATCACCCATGACTCCGCTGGGAGCGATGTCCCGCGTTAGCCACGCGAAATTCGCGGGGGAGTTTTCCGGACGCAATACCTCGGGCTTCGCCACGTCTGCGATGTAGTTCACTGTGTACGCATTCGTATGCACCAGCTCCGGAATAGCGCTCAGCAGGAATGATGTTTCGACTTCGCCGGCGTGAAACCCGTAAGTCCGCTCCTGTTCTCCCAGCCCGGAGAATGCCGCGCCTCCGGAGCCAAAAAGAGAGAAGACGCGCAGCCCAAACTCCGCCCGCAGATCGCGCGCCATTACGTCGACCAGCGACGAGTTACCGCCATGCGTGTTGTACAAGACTAGCTTTTTAAATCCTGACGCAGCAATGCTTGCGCCCACATCACGCACCACAGCCATGAAGGTCGAAGCAGAGACGGACAGCGTTCCGGGAAAGCCGATGTGTTCGTTGCTCTTGCCGTAACAGATGGCGGGAAGCGCGTAGACAGATACTTCCGGCGGCAGAGACGCCAGCGCCGCGCCGAGAAGGATGCTGTTGATCAGCGTGTCGGTGGCCAGCGGGAGATGCGGGCCGTGCTGCTCGATGGCTGCCGTGGGCAGGATGAGCAGAGTCTTGTCGCGAAAAAGAGCGTCGACCTGCTTCCAGGTGAGATAGGCGAAGTTGCGACTGTCGGGAATCCAGCTCTTCATGCGATGGGCGCTCCAGCGGTGTGCCGTTCGAACGTGACCATCTTGCCCGGATTCAGAAGGCCCTTGGTGTCGTAGCGATGTTTGGCCATCAATTGCACATTGTCGCTGCGATAGCGCCCTCCGCCCTCCACGTTGTTCACGTGAGGATTCGCGACACCGACACCAATCTCGCGACAGTAATCGATCATTTCGTTCAAGCGCTTCTCCGTACTAAATCGCACCACAGGAATGGCTCCCGGAAACACCACACCCTGCGCGTTCTTCATGAACTCGATGTGGAAGAGAAACTCGTCGCCGAAGCGCTGCTTGAGCTGGGCAAACTGGCTGCGGGCCTTGACCGCATCAAAGGCGCATTGCAGGTAGGTGTATTCGGGGTCGTACTTCATGGCCCAGAGGGTGGTGTGGTTCCAGGTGTAGTCAGAAAGCAAGGGCACCGTGCGCAGGCCAATATATGGAGCGGAAAGAGTGACTTCGCCTCCCGCTTCGCGAGCGGCCGCCTCGAGAGTGGTCCGCTGCTCTTCCGCGATCATGAAGAAGATAAGCGCCTTGCCCTTGGGCGCCAGGGCGTTCACCGGGCTGAAGAAGGAAGGAATGGGCCACTCGAACGGAGTGATCAGGCGCTTGGTCCACTCTTCCGACGTGGCGATCCGCTCGCTGAAGTCGAAGGCCTGCTCAAAGGTGTCGAAAGCGATGGCACACTGTCCCCACTCCACACTCGGCGTCAACGCCAGCCAGACACGGGTGATGATGCCATTGGTGCCCCAGGCATGCAGGATGTCGTGCACTTCTTCGCCTTCGTGATGGATAAGGCGGGGTGAATCTTCCATGGTGACCACGTCGATGGCGCGCACGGTGGCGAAGTCCCGCAGGCCGCCATGTGTAACCGAGCCGACGCCTCCCGAACCGCCCGCCAGAAAGCCACCTATAGAGGCCTTGACCACGGTGGAGGGATAGCAGCGCAGCTCCCATCCAACCTTGCGTGCCTCGCCTTCTAAAATTCCCAGGCGCACGCCGGGCTGGCAGACCGCGACCCCATCCGGGCTGATGGACTCAATTTGATCCATACGCGACAGGTCGAGGACCACTCCGCCGTGCAGGGGTACTGCCTGGCCGTAATTCCCTGTTCCCGCACCTCGTGGCGTCACTGGAATGTCGTTGGCGTAGCAATAGCGCAGCACATCCTGAATCTCCTGAACCGTCAGAGGGTGCACGACCACATCCGCGAACTTCCCGTCGAGTTGCTGGCGCAACACCGGCGAGTACCAATAGAAGTCGCGCGAGAGGCGGTTCACCACCTGGGGAGCGGTGGACACCCGCGCGGGATCGCCCAGGATCGAGGCCAGAGACACTTCAAGCGGCGTTGGCATGCAGTGTGGGTGCTCCTTCTTCTTATTCCTTGCGGGTGCTCCAGGTGGCGAAGGCCTCCTGCATCCGCGGGTGGGTAAACAGGGTGTAGCAGAGCTCACGCAAAACGGGCCCGGTTACGGTGCAGTGCCATATCGCTTCGCTGGGCGACCTCGGCCGCCGGAATCTGGATCTGGCGGCAATGCCGGTTCGCGTCCTCGATGGTTGCCCCGTAGACTACGCGGTCGAGTCCCGCCCAGAGGGCGTTGGCCATGCACATGGGACAAGGTTCGCAGGTGGAATAAAGTGTATATCCCTGGAGCGAATAGCTCTTACGCTTTTTCGTGGCCAGGCGAACGGTGCGCAGCTCGGCATGAGCGGAGGGATCGTTTTCCAGGGCCACCGCATTCCGTGCCCGCAGGAGCGTCTGCCCGGTTTGGCTGTCGACGATGAGGGCGCCGAACGGCACCGGCCGGGGAGTCTTGAAACTAAGCGCCGTGAATTTGACCAGCGCTTTGAGGTGGGCTTCGTCCGCCGCGGTGGCTGCAGAGGCAGGCGACGTTTCAACGTTCATGGGGCAGTTTAAATCATTTTCACCGGGGATCGCATGCGTGGTATACACGAACCGATATGTCTGCTTTAACGGCTTTGAAAAATTCCCTGTCCACAGCGGGTCCGGCGGGGCCGGCCCGCGCAGCGTTTGCCCGGGCTAACAGCAACGCAGGCCACAATGTGTACCTGGCCATGGACCAGGAGCGTACTCTGGCAGAGGCCGAAGCGCTAAGAAGTCGCTTTCCAAAACCAGAGCAGCGGCCGGCTCTTTTCGGCGTTCCTGTTGCGATTAAAGACTGCTTCGATGTCGCGGGCTTCCCTACGACGTGCGGATCCCGTTTCTACGCTGAGAAACTCGGCATGGCAAAGACCGATTCAACGGTGACGGCGCGCCTGCGCCAAGCCGGCGCGGTGATCATGGGCAAGACCCATCTCCATCAGATTGCCTATGGCATCACGGGCGAGAGCAAAGATTACGGCGACTGCTTGCAGCCCCGCGACCGGTTGCGGCTCACGGGAGGGTCGTCGAGCGGAAGTGCGGCGAGTGTCCAGGAGGGCTCGGCTGTTGCCGCCATCGGCACAGATACCGGGGGATCCATCCGTGTGCCGGCGGCGCTCTGCGGGTTGGCTGGCTACCGATCGACTCTGGGACTCGGCGGAGAAGAAGCCTGGGAGGGTGGCTGGCACCTGGCTGCTTCGTTCGACACCCTGGGATGGCTCTTTCGCGATCTGCGCGATGGGCCTGCGCTGGCTGCTGCGTTGCTCGGAGTGAAGCCGGCGGCAGCGCCGAAGGACGTAATCATTGCCGCTGTAGCAGGATCTTATTTGGACGACTGTGAGCCCGCAGTGCGGGAGATGTACAACGGTCAGCAGGAAGCCCTGCGCAGTGAAGGGGCGCAGATCGAAGCCTTCGCACCCGATTACTGGGCGGACTCGCGAGAAATTTTCGGCGGTATCCAGGCACACGAGGCGGCTGCGATCCATCAGGGTAATTTCGAGCACTTTGAAAAGACCATTGCAGACCGGCTCGCCTGGGGCGCATCTCTCTCCGCCCCCACGATCGAGGATTTGCGCGGGCGGCACGTCGCATTTCGCGCCCACATGGATCGTTTGCTCGAGCAGTATGACTTTCTTATGCTTCCGTGCGCTCCGATCAGCGCAATGCCTGCGGGCATGGACCACTCAGCGTCACGCTTGAATATTCTGCGCTATACCACGCCCATCAGCCTGGCTGGGATGCCCGCTGTTGTGCTGGCGGCCCCCGGAGGCGGGGTGCAGCTGGTAGCTGCACGAGGCAACGACGCCCGCCTGCTGGCTTTCGCGGCCAGCCTAAAAACCGGAGATGCTACGCTGCCATCATGACGTTGCGATTGCGAACCTACAGTGTCTGTTTTCTTGGCATTTGCTTGGTCTTGAGTGGCTGTAGAAGGCAACCAGCCTCGAGCGGGCTCACCCCGGTCAGGCTGCAGACCGACTGGTATCCGCAACCGGAGCACGGCGGCTTTTACGACGCGCAGATTCGTGGATATTACAAAGACGAAGGGCTGGATGTGACGATCCTTCCCGGGGGACCTTACGTCAACACGACGCAGCTGGTCTCCGCAGGCACCGTGCAGTTTGCCATGGGATCTTCAGATAACACTCTGGAGTCCATCGGCAACGGGGTGCCTTTGGTAGCAGTGTCTGCGACCATGCAGCACGATCCGCAGGCTATCATGGTGCACCAGGATTCGCCGATTCACAGCTTCCAGGATCTGGATGGCCACGCAATCGCGATCAGACTCGGTGCGTCGACCTGGTTTGAGTACCTGGTCAAGCGATATCAGCTTAAGAAATGTACGGGAGATTCCGGCGACTTACAGCGTTGCCAACTTCCTTCAGGACCCCGCGTACATTCAACAGATATTCGTCACCTCGGAGCCGTTCTTCGCACGCCAGGCGGGCGCGCAAGTCCGCACCCTGCTCATCAGCCAGGCTGGATATGATCCTTACCGTGTTTTCCTGACCTCGCGGTCATTCCTGCAAGAGCATCCGGAGATCGTGAGCAAAGTTCGTGCGAGCTTCGCTGCGCGGATGGCGCGATTACCTGGTTCATCCGGATGACATCAATGCGGCCATCGGCAAGCTCAATCCCGCGATGAGCGTGGCGCAGATGAAGTTCAGCTACGAGGGCTTGAGGGATCAGCATTTCATTACCGGCGATGCCGCGAACGGTGCTGATTTGGGGCGTTTTGATCCAGCGCGGTGGACCAGCATGTACCAGCAACTTCTGGATTTGAAGGTGATCACCAAGCCGTTCGACCCGGCTATTGCCTACACCATGCGGTTCATGCCGACGGGTGGCTAAGGAAATTGCGGTGGTGATGTGATAGACCGTCCGGCTCCCTGTCTGCGATCATAACCGGCTGGGGGGATTGCGAGCACGCATGGCTTCTGAAGTTGTGGTGCACCCCAGGCCGTCCCGTGTCCGCCGCATGCGGTTTTTTGCCGTGTCATTCCTGTTTGTTGCCGGCATCGTCAATTATCTCGACCGTGTCTCTTTCTCCATTGCGAATACCACCATCCGTGCTGATCTGGGTCTCTCCGGAACGCAGATCGGCGCACTGCTCTCCGCATTTTCATTAGCGTACGGAGTAGCCCAGCTACCGATAGGGCTGATGCTCGACCGCCTGGGCTCACGCACGATTCTGGCTGTCGGCATGTTCGTCTGGTCTCTGGCGCAGATGGCCACTGGTTTGGTCAGCAGCTTTGGCGGCTTTCTGACCACGCGCATCAGCCTGGCCGCAGGGGAAGCGCCCATGATGCCGTGTGGCGTGAAGGTGATGAATGATTGGTTTGGGGCCCGTGATCGCGGTCTGCCAACAGGGCTTTTAACAGCCTCGAATACCCTGGGCGTAACCTTGGCCCCTCCCATACTGACCGCGATTATGCTCGCATATGGATGGCGGTCGATGTTCGTGAGTGTAGGGATATTCAGCCTGCTGCTTTCGCTGGCCTGGTACCCGCTCTACCGTGACCGCGAGAGTGTGGTCCTGACGTCAGCCGAGACCAAGTCTCTGGGCCTGGAAACAGAACAGCCACGGATCGCAATGTCTTTTTCCCAATGGCGGCGGCTGTTTCGCTTGCGCACCGTTTGGGGAATGATGCTTGGTTTCGGCGGGGTCAATTACACCACCTGGCTTTACCTTTCGTGGCTGCCCGGGTACCTTCAGGGCGCACGGCATCTGACCATCGGCAGGACCGGTTGGGTTGCGATCATTCCTTACATGTTCGGCACCGTCGGCTCGCTGGTCAGTGGAGTCGCGTTGAACCGATTGATCCGCCGCGGTTACACTCCTGTGGCCGCGTGCAAAATTCTCATCGTTGGGGGCATGTTTTGTTCGGCGCTCAGCACGCTCGGGGTAGCTTATGTAGCCACCGCCACGGAAGCGGTCGCCTGCGTCAGCACGGCAATTTTCTTTATCTATTTTGCCGGCAACGCAGGATGGGGCCTGGCGCAGGCCATGGCGCCGACTCACATGATCGCCTCCGTCGGCGCGATCCAAAACTTCGGTAGCTTTGTCTGCGCCTCACTGGCGCCGCTAATCACCGGATGGCTGCTCGACCACACACATTCCTTCAACATCGCGTTGATGATTTGCGCCCTGGCCACCACCCTGGGCGCCTTGTCTTACTGGTTCATCGTCAAGGACCGCATCGAGAGCACGGTATGAAGTTCCACCAATCCCACTTCATCAGAACGACAAGGACAGTTTCGCGAAGTCAGAATCTTGCCGGGCCGAGGAGATGCCAGTGAAGAGAGAACCACGAAAGGTACGCACAGGCGATCGCCACCACGGAATACTTCACCCTGGTAATCTGGCGCAATTTGACGCGGCTCCAGGTGCGAACGGCAGAGAAGATCGCAAATAAACTGAGTCCGAGCGCAAAGACAGTTACGAAATTCATCAGGACGAAATATTTATCCCACGCTGATGTCGGAGGCATGGTGTCATCGCCGCCGAGTGCAATCAGCACGGCGCCCAGCGTGGCAAACAGGATGACCCATACCAGCGCCGCTACTTGCGTGGTTCCGGGCAACCACTGCGTGCCCGGTTGGGGAGATGGCATTGGTCTGTGGCCAGGGAACATTCGCCTGGCCTGACGCACCACGGGGGCGAGAATCACTGCCAGCAGCACGAGAAGGGCTCCCACGAGCGCGGTCAATACCGGGCGTTTGTGTTCGTACCAGGGCACCCGCTGAGATTGCACCCCAGGAAAATCATAAGCAAGACCAATCGTCCGATTCGTCTGGTCGCGTATGGCAAATACTCTCTGCTGACCATCCATCTCCTGCCAAAGGTCCCTGCCGATCGGCTTCCACTTGATGGGGTGATCGCGCAGATCTTTGGCGTTGCTCAAATGAAGCACGCCCATCTTATCGACCCTGGCGACTCTTTGCTGGAACAACGAAAACAGCTTCAGCCTGGTGCTGTCTTCTCTCCTGGTGGATTGATAGACACCCTCGATAGTGATCAATTCACTTCGTGGCAGGGAAACAAAAGCTTGCTTCGCTTGGCCAGGGAAATAACGATCGGTGAACATATCAATGATTTCGGGGCGCGCTTTGTCTTGCCCGCCAGTGGAGTTATAGGAAATGAAGAGCATCAATTTGTTTTGAGGTTCGAGCATGAAGAGGCTGTGAAACGCAACCAGATCGCCTTCGTGGCCTATCCAGTGCAGACCGTTCCGCCAGGTCTCATAGAAGCCCATGCAGAGAGGCGGCATCTGGTCGTTCGACCGGAACTGAGGGGTCCACATGGCCTGTAGCGTCTCTGGCTTCAGTATGCGATTGCCGTCGAGTTCTCCGCCGTTCAAAAGGGCCTGACCGAAGCGGCCCATATCCTCAGCGGTCGAAGAGACGCCTCCTGCGGACACCGGGTTGAAAATTTCAAAGCCGATGGGAGGCTTTTCTGTATCGGTGGGGTAACCCTCCGACGGTAGCCTCCGCAACAATGTTGGAGGGGGCTGATAGAAGGTGGAATGCTCCATTTTGAGCGGCGTGAAGATGTGCTGCTCGACGTACTGCTCAAACGGCTGCCCGCTCACCCGTTGCACGATATAACCGGCGATGCCTACTCCGTAATTGGAGTACGCCGGAATGGTGCCGGGAGGAAACAAACGTTGCGGCTGGTTGCGGATGAGATAGTCGCGCAGGGTGACGGCCTGCTTCGGATCGGTCACGATGATGTCGCGGACCACTTCTTCAAATCCGCCGGTGTGGGTCATCAGGTTGCGCAAGGTGACGGGCTGTGAAAATGCGGGCCGGATCTGAAAATCGAGATAGCGGTTCACGTCCGTATCGAGGTCGAGTTTTCCCTGCTCCACCAGCTGCATCACGGAAACCCAGGTAAACAGCTTGGATATCGATGCCAGGCGGAAGATAGTTGCGGCCGGATCGACCGGCTTCTTGTTCTTCAGATCCGCGTATCCATAGCCCTTGCGCAGCAGCACCTGGCCGTTCTGCATGACCATCACGGAAGCCCCGGCGACGTCGGAGCGCTCCAGCTGCAGGGGCACAATACCATCGAAAAAGGACTCGAGATCCGAAGCTTCGAGCGCATGCGGGCCTGGGACGGCGGTTTTTCCATCCGCTCGCTGGGAGGGAGCAGGCGGGCCAACCGGGACCGCAGGCACCTGGGCCTGGACCAGCAAAGGCAGGAGAAAAATCAGACAAGTCGCGCCAATTCTGTGCATTAAGGAGCTCCGGGCACAATGGGTAGCGAGGATTCTAGCAGTTCATGGGGTACCCCCCGGGCGGCGCAGCGGTAACTACGGGCATACCTGTTTAAGCGTCCAAGACATGCTAGTGTTTTCTTGCATGGGTACAGCACGACAGAACGGAAAACGTGACGCCAAGCCTCAGGGAGGCTCGCGCTCAGCAGAAGTCAACGGCGGGCGTCCGGTAGCGGTAGCCACCTCCTCGTACGTGAATATTATCGAAGCGCTGCTGGAGAACGGGTCAATGTCGCGATCCGAGCTGGCAACTTCCACCGGGCTCAGCCGCTCGGCGCTGACGGAGATGAGCCGGGTCCTGATTCAACATCAGTTTGTGGAGGAATCCCCCTCTGTCATTGACAAGCAGCGGAAAGGCCGGCCCTCCATCATGCTGTCGTTGAACGCCAGGTATGGATACTTCGTGGGCGTAGGCCTGACCGAAGATCCTCCCCTGATGGCGCTGACGGATTGTCACGGAAACGTTCTGGCAGAGCACGAGATTGGCGTGGTGATGGACCCGGAGGAGGTTGCGAAAGCAATCGCCCAAGGCATTCCTGACCTCACGCGGGCTTCGAATATTTCGCGGGAGAAGGTAGTGGGGATAGGGGTCGCGCTCTCTGGGCATGTGGACCACGCTCAGGGCATTTGCTTGCATTCGAACCTGCTCGGTTGGCACAACGTGCCGATCGCCAAAATTGTCGAGCGAGTGACGGAGATGCCCACCTATATCGATAACGACGCCCACGCCGTGGCCCTGGGGCAGAAGCTTTTCGGCCTTGCGCGGGAGCTCAAGAGCTTCATGGTGATTATGTTGGGCAAGAAGATTGGCGGAGGCAGCTACATGCAGGGCCGGCTGTATCGCGGGCATACCGGCGCCGCGGGCGAAATTGGCCATTGCGTCGTGGCTCCCGGTGGCCCCCGCTGCGAATGCGGCAAGGAAGGCTGCGTGGATGCATTTGCTTCGAGCTCCGCACTGCTACGGCGGGCCGCGGAGCTCGGTCTGCGAGTGCAGCATATGAGTGAGCTTGAGGGGCTGGCGGCAAAAGGAGAGGTGAAGGCGATCGATTTGCTGCGCCACGCCGGATCCGCCCTGGGTATAGCGGTCGCGAATTCCATCCAGATCAACAACCCTGAGCTGGTCCTCTTCGCCGATCTGGTTGGGTTTGGTAACGGAATCTTTACCACGAGTGCCCGGCAGGCGATCGAGAACAACATCATGCCGCATATGCTTTCGACTACACGGCTGGAGTTTCGCTCGGTAGAAACAGACTTCATGGTGCGCGGAGCTGCCAGCATTGCCGCCCATCAATTTCTGATCGAGCGCGCGGGGTAATTGCAGGCCCTCGCCACGGCCGCGAAAAAGGCCAAATCATCAATCGGGCTGAAGGCTGAATCTGGTTTAGGACGGGCGCTCAGCACCACGATGACCAGCTTCTGGCGCGGGTTCACGTAGAGATGCTGGCCAAAGATACCGATCGCCTGGAACGCACCGCGATGTATCGGGTCGCCCGCAGGAACGGGCCACCATAGATACCCGTAGTCGACTGATTTTCCGCCGATGCGATGGGCACTGCCTGCCTGCTGAAACCATCCCGCGGGTACGATTTGTTTGCCGTCGATGAAGCCGTCCTGTTGCACCAACAAGCCGAAGCGTCCGTAGTCGCGTAAGGTCACACCCAGTCCACTGCCCGCCAGCCCCATCCCACCAGGGGATTCCAGCCACCAGGTCGCATCGTGCTCCATTCCCAGGCGCGTCCACACGTTCTGTGAAAGGTACGTGGCGAGCGGCTGGTGGGTCGCTGCTTCAAGCAAGGCTCCTACCAGAAAGGATTCTCCGGTGCTGTAATTCCAGATCGAGCCCGGAGCACCGGCCTTGGAGAGCGTATTCATATATGCCAGGATGGCCCCAGGCTTTTGCTCCAGTTGCTTGTCCAGCAACTTTCTGCGGTCGGAATGTGGGTCAGTGTATGTCTCATTCCACTTCACGCCGGAAGCCATTTGCATAATGTTGCGAACGCTCACGCCCTCGTAGGCGCCTCCTTTGAGCTGCGGCAGGTAGCGGGTTAGAGGATCATCCAGGCTGCCGATCTGCCCCTGCTTGAGAGCCACGCCGACCAGGGTCGAGGCCACAGACTTAGCCATGGAAAACGAGCTCCAGCGCGTATCCGGTCCGGCGCCGAGTTCGTAGTCTTCCAAGGCCACCTTGCCATCCTTAAGCACGAGCAGGCCGGCGACGCGATTGTCGGCGAGATAGTCGAACAGGTCGTACTGTTCGTCGCGCGAATGGAAATGAACGTTCCTTATTGGCTCCGGCGCCGGCGGGAGGGCCCTGACTGCTCCGCCACGCGCCACAGGATTGACCGGAAAGAGGGCGTCACTGTGCGCGAAGGTAACGACCTCTACGCCCGGCAGCATGGTGCCATCGAATACCTGGCGCGCCCCTGCAGGTTGCTGCGCCAAAGCCGATGGGAGGCAGCAGAGGAAGTAAGCCGATGACGCGCACCGGCAGATGTGAGTGCATGGCGCGAGTCTATGGGGTGATCCCGTTACCGGCAAGAGCAAAAGACGGCTGAAGTCTGATCCGACGGTCGGGGCATACCTCGCGCGGAAACCCACCGGATAAGATAGGAAAGAATAAAGGGAGCAGGGACCAGGCATGGGTGTGGCTACTAAATTGGATTCGCTTCGATCACGGCTGAATTACGAGCCTCAGGAGCTGGGCTTCGGCACCAGTGGGCGGCGGGGCAAAGTAGTGGACCTGACGCAACTGGAGGTCTACCTGAACGCACTGGCGGAGCTCGAGTACCTCCATTCATTGGCCCCCGCGGAGGGCGGTATTAAACGAGGTGATCCGTTTTATTTCGCCTACGACCTGCGTCCCAGCTCGAGCGAGTTGGTCAGCCAGGAGCAGGGACGGGGAGAGCTGGCACAGGCCATTGTCGCGGCCATCGGCGATGCCGGCATGCAAGCGGTGAACCTGGGCCGCATTCCGACTCCCGCGCTCGCCAGCTTTGCCCTTTCGCGCAATAAAGGCAGCATCATGGTGACCGGCAGCCACATTCCCTTTGAGCGCAACGGTTACAAGACCAACAGCAGCCGAGGGGAACTCCTAAAGCAACAGGAAGCGCCCATCAACGAGCAGGTGAGAAAGGTACGCAAGCGGCTCTACGAGGAGCCCTGGGATCAGTCGCGGTTCAATGAACGGGGGATGCTGAAGGGCGGTCATCAGTCGCTGCCAGTGGAGAACGGCGAGGCTCGAGCTGAATACATCGAACGGTTCACGAATTTCTTTGCGGGCTCCTCGCTCAACGGCAAGCGTTTGCTGGTTTACCAACACTCGGCGGTGGGCCGCGATCTGTTGGTGGAGATCCTGGAGCGCCTGGGAGCGCAGGTGGTGAAAGGGGGACGCAGCGAAACATTCGTCCCCATCGACACAGAAAATATCGATGCCGCGCAGTTGGGGGTGATTCAGGGTTTGGCGGATGAAGCCACGGCGAACGTCGGCCCGCTACATGCTGTTGTCTCGACGGACGGCGACAGTGACCGTCCCCTGGTCCTGGGAGTCGATCCCGCAACGGGACGGGTGCAGTTCTTCGGCGGCGACTTGTTGGGCATGGTGGTGGCTGAGTATCTGCAGGCCGATGCGGTGGTGGTTCCTATCAGCTGCAACGACGCTATCGACCGGGGAAAACTGGCAACTGTAGTGGAACCAAAGACGCGCATCGGCTCACCCTTCGTGATCACAGGCATGGAGGCTGCGCTGGCGAAAGGCAAGCAGCGAGTTTGCGGATGGGAAGCCAACGGCGGGTTCCTGACCGGCTCGCCGATCACGCGCAACGGCGCCACGCTGGCGCCCCTTCCCACCAGGGACGCGGGTTTACCTATCCTGGGCGTGCTTTTCGCGGCGGAACAGAATGGATTGTCGCTGGCCGATCTCTTCGCCCGTTTGCCCAGGCGGTTCAGCCGCGCAGCCCTGCTCAAGCAATTTCCGCGAGCGACGGCATTGAAAATCGTCGCTCGATTTTCTCCGCCGGCCTCGGTCGATGCGATACGCGCGGATCTGGCGCAATTCTTTTCCCCGGCGCTGGGTTTTGCCGGAATTGATCGTGTCGACTACACCGATGGAGTGCGGGTGCTGTTTAGCAATGGGGATGTGGCCCATGTACGGCCTTCGGGAAATGCGGATGAGTTGCGCATCTATGCCGTCGCGGACACCCAGGACCGTGCCGATGCAATCGCTGCCATGGGAGTCGAAGAACCTGCGGGTATCCTGCGCGGGATGGAGAAAGCCGTTGAAGGCTGAAGCGGGTGTACTGAGATTGCATGGCGTGGTGCAACACTACGATTGGGGCGGCTATCAATTCATCCCTGACCTTTTGGGCATAGAAAATGCGACCCGTCGGCCGTTTGCTGAATTATGGATCGGCGCCCATGCCAAGGCGCCCTCCTTGGTGGAGCTTGCAGGCGGGCAGGAGCCTCTGGATAAGCTGATTGCCGAGGCGCCCGAGGCCATTCTTGGGCAGGCGGCGAACGCGCGCTTCGGCGGCCGGTTACCTTACCTGTTCAAGATCCTGGACGTACACAAGATGCTCTCGATTCAGGCGCATCCCACGCTGGACCAGGCCCGCGCGGGCTTTGCGCGCGAGAATGCCGAGGGCATCCGCCTGGAGGCCGGCAACAGGAACTACAAAGACGATAACCACAAGCCGGAAATCGGCGTCGCTCTGACTGAATTCTGGATGCTGCACGGCTTTCGGCCTCTGGAGCAGATCGCCGAAACCCTCAGCCATACTCCGGAACTGGGTGGGCTGATGCCGGACTTCCCCCAGCGGCTGGCGGCCGCAGGCCACCATCATGACACCCGACGCAGCTTGCTCCGCGAGCTTTACAGCAGGGTGATGACGATTTCCCAGGAGCAAGTGGACTCGCTGCTCAATCCCCTGCTCTCCCGGTTGCAGGCTAAGCCGATCTCGGATAAGGACAGCGCAGACTACTGGGCCGTGAGGGCAGCGGAGAACTTCCCCTTGCCCGGCGGGCACCGCGACCGCGGGATTTTCAGCATCTATCTGCTCAACCTGATCCACATGCAGCCGGGGCAAGGGACCTTCCAGCCAGCCGGAGTTCTGCACGCCTATCTCGAGGGAGTGAATGTAGAGTTGATGGCCAACTCCGACAACGTTTTGCGCGGGGGATTGACCACCAAACACGTCGATGTGCCGGAACTGCTGAACATTCTCACTTTCGAAGGCGGCACCCCGGAAATTTTCGACGGCCACCAGGTGAGTGCGCAGGAACGAGTCTATCGCACCCCTGCGGAAGAGTTTGAGTTGCGCCGCATCGCGGTTCTTGCTCATGGCCAATATGCGGCTGAGGCGACTTATGGTCCGAAGGCCCTGCTGGTGTTGCATGGATCGGCAAAGCTGACGGCAGCCAACACCAACCTGCCTCTGGAGCGAGGGTCAATCATTCTCGTGCCAAGCGGTACAGAATTTCTTTTGGAGACCCAGGCAGACGACCTGGTGATGTTCCAGGCCGGCCTTCCCCTTCATGCCCGGGGTGCTGCTTAGGAATGAGAAGAACGAACCTCATGGCCCCTTCCTCCCACAGCGCCCCAAAACTGCCCTGTCCCTCGACAACGGTCCTCTTCCTTTCCACAACCCTCTCCTTTGTCATCCCGACCGGAGCGAAGCGTAGGGGAGGGACCTGCGGTGCGCCTCGATCCTCCCCCCAATCCCCAGGGAAACCTAACCTCCCTTTGTCATCCGGAGCAATTTGTCTGTGTCAAATTAAGGGAGAAACGAACGGAGAGAGATCGGGCAAGGTCACACAGCCCCCATGCTTCGTATCAGGGCACGACTTTTAGTCGGGCCGCACACAGCCTGCGAATGATTGGGCTTTCAGCCCCTGTTCCGGCACCGAAGCGGATATGTTCATAACGAGAGCCTGTGGCTTTTCGATGTTCGTGTTTTCGCACCACCCACCAGAAGTACTCGCATTGAACTTTTGGCAGGGTCCGAGATTCAACCCGCCTGGGCGAGGAATGCCTCGACTTCAGAAGCAACAGGCAGCGAAGGCTGGGCGCCGGCACGAGTGACAGAAATCGCCGCGGCCGCTGCCGCATAGCGCGCTGCTTCGGCTGGCAGCTTCCCCCGAGTGAGGGCTACCGCAAAGGCGGCGTTAAAGCAATCCCCAGCAGCGGTGGTGTCCACCGCGTTCACCGTGAAGGCGGGAACTCGTTGAGCCGGGCAGTCCCGGCCTGTCAAGAACACCCCTTGAGACCCCAACTTAAGGGCGACATTGCGCACCCCCATAGCCAGCAATTTCTCCCCCGCAGCAGCGGGATCGAGATTGACCCGGCCCAACAGGGTCTGTGCCTCAGTCTCGTTGGGCGTGAGCCAGGTCGTGCGGCTGAGTAGCCCTTCGGGCAGGGGCATGGCGGGGGCAGGGTCCAGCATGAGCGGAGTCTTAGCTTCCCAGGCTAGTTCCGCAAGGCGGATCACGGTCTCGAGCGGCGTTTCCAGCTGCACCAGAACCATGCCGGCCCGCTGCACAGCCTCGCGATGAGCATCGATATACGCGGGTGACAGCAGACGATTCGCTCCTGAGATCACGATGATGGAGTTCTCGCCATTGTCGGCTCTTGAGATGATGGCCACTCCGCACGGACCGGTCATCATCTGCACCGCCTGGGTATCGACACCAGCGTCTTTCAAGCCGGACAGCAGCCTGTCGGTAAAAAGATCGGTCCCCAGACAAGCAATCATGTCCACCGGAGCACCGAGTTTCGCGGTGGCCACGGCCTGGTTGGCGCCCTTTCCTCCGTTGAACACATCGAAAGTGCTACCGAGAATGGTCTCTCCCGGGTTGGGCAGGCGATCTGCGCACGCCACCAGGTCGATGTTGATGCTGCCCACTACCAACAACTTCTTCTCCACTATCGTTCCCCCGGCGTCGGCGGCTTGGCCCGTCCGCTGGGAAAGAATATCGCACCGGATTTCAGGTAGCTAATGAAGGCAGCCAGGAGGGTTTAGAAGGTGGAGGCGCGGGCCGGAATCGAACCAGCAATAAAAGGCTTTGCAGACCCTCCCCTGACCACTTGGGTTCCGCGCCGTTCTGAAGTGACCGTTTTGTTCAAGTTCAGGTCGGTCAATTGCTGCTGGAAGTTACTCTAGGGCGAACCTGCTGTGGAAGAATACAACGTTCCAACGGCGTCGCTATCCTTGGTAATCGGAATGGAGCACTGTCGCACATAGCCGCTCGCCGAATACTCTTGCCAGTGGTTGAATGTCAGTGCCTATCGCTTGGAAGACGGGTCGATCAGGTCAACTCTGAACTACAAACGCAACAAAAGTCGGAATGCTGGCCGCCCTCGTCGGTTCGCTACTCCTGTTCCACAATCAATGAGGAACGGATGCCAGGCTTTACCAGCATCGTCCTAAACCGCCGCGTTAGGCGTGCATCACCCGGCCAAAAATGTTTCTTCACCGAAGCCCTGGAGAGGATACTCTTAGGCCCGGATTTGATTCCGCAAGGAGCACGAAATGGTTTGGGAAAGAGATCACAAACGCAGAGAATTTCTTAAGCTGGCGGCTGTTACCCTGGCCGGCCTGACAACCACTGGGGCTCGGGCGCTGGGCCAGGCGCAGCGCGAGGCCATCCAACGGCCGGAGACCCCGGATCGCGCCCTCAGTCTGCTGCTCGAAGGGAATCAGCGTTTTGTGGCTCAGAACCTTGTCTCGTTCAAGGAAGACCTGGACATTCTCAAGGCGCACTCGGAAGAGCACCAGGAACCCTTCGCGGCTGTGCTCTCGTGCGCGGATTCGCGCGTACCAGTGGAATTAGTGTTCGACCAGAGCATTGGTCATCTGTTTGTGGTGCGGGTGGCAGGCAATGTGGCCACTCCGGATACAATCGCCAGTCTTGAGTACGGTGCGGCGGTATTGGGCGTCAAGGCGATCCTGGCCCTTGGCCACACCAACTGCGGTGCGGTCAAAGCGACCATCGCCGGTAAGGCGGTACCGGGGCAGATCAGCACTCTGTATCAATATATTCATCCGGCAATCGCGGGTTCCAAGGGGGACCTGACCACGGCCAGCCGGCAGAATGCCAAGCTGCAAGCTTCGGTGTTAAGTGAGACTTCACCTGTTCTAGCGGAGCTGGTCAAGGCCAGGAAACTGGCGATTCGCGCCGCAATGTACGATGTTGGGAACGGAAAAGTCACCATGATTGAAGCTTGATCCGGCGCGACGCCGGGTCTTGATTGGCGAGCAGGAAACCTCTTTCTCCTCGCCTCGTACGGGTCCCAAAACGAAAGTTGCACCAACTTGACCCAGATTAGTAACTGGGGTTAGGGCAGATGTTCGTCGCGCTCTGGCCGATACACTTTGTAATGTTTTAGTACGGACTGGTGCCGACTCGAATCCCTAACCCACCGCGATCCTGATGATTACGCGCACATGTGGAGGACAGCCGGGCAGGCTGTGCCTGACCTGGGTGCATGTTTGTGCACCGCTTCGGCACGGTACTGAGGGAACCATATGAGTAATGTTATCCGCGGTGTACTCCGATGTCGCCGAAAATTGCGCCGAATTGGTTATGCAAAGCAGGGTCCTGTTTCGTATACGATTCGTTTCGCCAGTAGCAGAGAACTTCCGAAAGCTGAAGTTCGGACTATAGGTCAGCAACTGTTTTGGATCGGAATCCGCGCCCATTGGCATTTCCCGTTCCGTGAGTTGACAAGTATATGTAAGTGCGAACTGAGGACTCTTGTATGTGGAATTTGCACCACCTTTCTGCCTGTGTGCGCCCCCGGCGTGGCCGAAACACGAAGCTGCTCCTGTCCGCCCTGATGGCAGTCACCTTGCCCAACGCTGCCCATGCAGCGGCTGTACCCTCCGCGACGACACTGGTTCTTTCGTCCTCATCCGTGGCTTCGCCAACAGCTGTGACTTTGACGGCCTCGGTCGTGGCGGGTGGCTCGCCGGTAGCCACCGGGTCGGTGACGTTTTGCGATGCTTCGGCGCCGCGCTGCGAGGATTCGGCTGTCGTAGGGAACGCCCAGTTGAGCGCGGGCACGGCAAAGTTCAAATACATTCCCGGCATCGGTACCCATAAATACACCGCAGTATTCACCGGGACGGCGGCAGCGGCGGCCAGCAGTTCCAGCGTGCAGACTTTGACGGTGACCGGGCTCTACCCGACTACTACGGCCATTGCGGCGACCGGTAACCCCAGCGGGTACGATCTGACAGCGACGGTCGTGGGCTACGCGAATCATCCGCCGGTGATGGCAGGCACTGTGTCATTTCAAGACACAAGTAATGGCAACTTCGTTCTGGGAACTGCTCCCCTCGGCGCACCAACCTATGCGGAGAACTTCACGCCGGCAGCAGGCTCTCCCTTCGTCACCGGCAACCAACCAACCGCAGGCGCCTCGGCAGACTTCAACGGCGATGGAATACCTGACCTGGCGGTCATGAACTCTGAAGAAAATGCGATTGCGGTCTTCCTGGGCAAGGGAGACGGCACATTTACCCCGGGCAATAAAATTTTTCAAGTGGGCGCCACGCCTTGTGTAAACCTCAACGAGGCTTCGAATTGCGCCCTCACGGCCGGAGATTTTAACCATGATGGCAATGCTGACCTGGTAGCCACCAGTGGCTTCGACAACGAAGTGATTGTTCTGCTGGGCCATGGAGATGGCACGTTCTCGCCTGCCAGCGGCTCACCGATCACGGTCGGCGCATTTCCCCAAGCGGTCAAGACCGGAGATTTCAATAGGGATGGCATTCAGGATCTTGCCGTGGCCAATGCCAAGGACGATACCATCAGTATCCTGCTGGGCAATGGAGATGGAACCTTCACCGCTGCCGCCGGCTCACCGGTCGCCGTGGGATCGTTCCCGTTTTTCCTGGCAATTGGAGACTTCGACGGGAATGGCACAGCGGATATAGCGGACTCCAACGAAATCGGCAACACCGTGACCATCATGCTGGGCAACGGCGACGGCACGTTCACAGAGGCCAGCGGCTCACCGATCCCTAACTTCAACTACAACCCCGGCCCGATCATCCCTGCGGATTTCAACGGAGACGGCAAAGTCGACCTGGCGGTTTCCAACTTTACTCCCTTTAATAGCACGTTAGGCACCGTAGTGATCCTCCTGGGCAACGGAGATGGCACCTTTGCAAATGCACCCGGATCGCCCATCACGGTTGGAGTGGACCCGTGGGCCCTGGCCGCCGCAGACTTCAACCAGGACGGAAAGACCGACCTCGCAGTCGATAACTATGGTCAAATCGAACATTTCGAGACCCAGACCCTGAGCATTCTGCTGGGCAATGGAAACGGCACCTTCGCGCCCTTGGGAACACCGATCCAATTGGGCCAGTCCCCTAACGATCTGGTTACGGCAGACTTTAATGGAGATGGGACGACCGATCTGGCTATTCCCGAATTGGCCGACGGCACCACCACCATCCTGCTGAACATATTCACGCAAACGGAAACAGCAAACCTGGCAAATGTCACCATCGCCGGCACCGGCACCCATTATGTGGACGCCGTTTACCTGGGGAACAGTCAGTTCGCCACCAGCACTTCGACGACGATCCCCTTGCAGGGAGTGACGGTCCCTACCACCTTGACGCTAACGGCTAATCCCATAGAGCAGATGTTGACTATGCCGGTGACGTTTACTGCGCAGTTGACAGCGATCTCCCCGGAAGCCCCGTCAGCGATCCCGACGGGAACCGTTACCTTCTTTGATCAGAGCGTCAATGCGACCCTCGGCACCGCGCCCATGGGCGCCAACGGACAGGCGGTGTTCACCACCACCGCGATTGGTCCCGGGCATCACATCATCATCGCAAGCTATACCGGAGATCCCGACTACCTCGCCAGCACCGCAAACACTGTACCGGTTCAGATCGACGAGTTGCGCATCCTGCGAGTGGGCAATAACAACACCAACATTCTGCCCGGCACCACCGTGGTCTATACCATCCAGGTTGAGCCGCAAGTCGCAACCACCTTCCTGTACAACGTGAACTTTGTGGCCAGCGGCCTGCCCGCGGGAGCGACCGCCATCTTCAATCCGCCTACCCTGCAGGCCGGCGGCAAAATACAGAACATCACCATGACGGTGAAGACCGCAAGCCACGGCGTTGAGCACACCACCAGCCTCACCCTTCAACCGCGTGCCGCTTGCCCTCGGACTTTTGCTCCCTCTTATCGGAGTACGCAGCGTGCGAAGACGGTTGCGGAAGCTTCCCCAGTTCCTGGGAGTGGCGCTGCTGGCAGCGCTGAGCCTGACATCGGTCGCAGGGCTGAGCGGGTGCTCGGGTGCGGGCCTTTTCGCAGAGCGAAAAGTTCCCTTCACCATCACAGTGACCGCCACCGAAGGAACACTACAACGCTCAACGACGGTGCCTCTTGCGATCTACTAAACAGAGTGCGCCGCGCGGTGCGGGAGAAGGTATGTATAGATCCTTAGCCTTACTGTTTGTGGGAACGATGCTGGGCCTCAGCGCATCGAGCCTCCACGGCCAGGTGGCGCCGGGAGGAAGAGACTTCTCCTTGCCGCGCGCGGAGGTCTCGTTCGCCTATAGTCCGACCGAGGTCAACGCGCCACCGGGCAAATGCGGTTGCTTCTTCATGAATGGCGTAAGCGCGGAAGGAAACTTTCGCACTTATCGTGCATACACCACGGTGGTGGATGTAACCGCAACCCATGCCGGCAACATCCACAACACAGGTGAACCCTTTTCCATGCTCATGGTGACCGGGGGCATGCGTATTAACTTCAGGATGGGGCATCAGCGGACAGATGGATGGGATACGTACCATCGCATCAAACCCTTTGCGCAAGGATTGGTGGGTTTTGCTCATGGGTTTGACGGAGCATTTCCAAACAAATCTACGGGTTTCATCGAACCGAGCGCCACTTCGGTGGCCGTACTGGTCGGAATCGGGCTTGATGTGAAATACAGGAGACATCTCTCCTTTCGCGCGATCCAGGCGGACTACGGATATACCCGGCTGCCCAACCTTGCCGGCAATGACCAGAACCTGCTGCGGATTTCTTCCGGTATTACGATCCACCTGAAGTAGGACCGGCGGTCATTTTCGGTTCACGCACGCTGTGACGGATGCCGGTGCCTGGTCAAAAGTTGAACACTGCCTGGAGAAATACGCTGCGGTTGCCGGCTGTTGAGGGACCGAAGAAGCCACCGCCTGCCAACGACAGTGATTTGCCGAAGGATGGCGCCGTGAGGACTCCGTTCGGTGAACTCAGGTTCTGATGGTTGAGTAGATTCGTCGCATAGGCAGTGAGGGTCAGGTTGTACCGGCGCGACGTGTTCTGATCCAGACGCCCGGGACCTCCACGGCTGCCGCTCAGACCACCGGGACCAATGCCGCCACCCCCGCCACGACCTCCACCTCCTCCACCTCCTCCACCACCTCCTCCTCCCGCCCTTGCAGCGCGGCCGCTTTCGACCTTGGGCCCGATGCCAATCACTTTACTTACGCGCAGGTTCAAGCTGGCATTCGGGGGACCGGTACCGATGCCGAAGGGAATGATCTTTTCGCCGGTGCCGAAGGGATCGGTGTTGAGGCATCCGTAACGGGTCGACACGTAGTGAGAAGTAGCTGATCCCGGCGATGCAACGCAGTTTGACGGGGCGGAAAACGTAGGTCGACCATTGAACTGGTTGTTGCTGGTCAGATCACTGCCGGCAGTTACATTAAAAGGCGCTCCCGAGTTATAGGCGAAAAATGGAGTTAAGGCGAAACCATAGGGAACGGCGAAGTTTCCCAGGATCACGAAGCGGTCGTGAACATCGAAGCTTGATCGGCCGTAGTCGAGACCCGGGTTCTGGGCCACGGACGGAGTGTAGGTGACGCCATTGGTATCCGCTTTGGCGGCATTATAGCTATAGAAGGTGAAGAAACTAAAATGCGGATAAGTCGCCCTGCCGGAGACAATGATTTGATTTTGCCGGTACACTCCGCCGGACTGGTATTGCAGATTGTTCTCCTCCGGGGGAGGAGGTTGTTCGTCGGGATAGATGCCGAGATCCGCGGTGGCAAAGTCAGAAGCTCCAATGTTGTTGGTGAAATATTGGTGGACACCGCGTCCGTAAAGATAAGTTATGTTTGCCGTGATCCTCTTGGCCAACTGGCGATCGATACCCACTGCCGCCTGTAGGTCCGCAGCAGCATGAAAATGCGGATCGATGCTGTAGAGGGTCTGCGCGGTACTCGAGTTTGCTACTGCTGTAGGACTGACGGGGTAGGTCGGATTAGTGATGGTGGTCACTGTCTGATTGATTCCATTCTGGTGAATGGCCTGGATTACATACGGTGTCCCGGCGTTAGAGCCAAAGCTATTAGGCACGGTAAACCGTTGATAAAACCAGCCATACCCCGCACGCAGAACGGTCTTGGGCGGCTGCTTACCATCACTGTGGCCAAGGGCGTAAGCGAGTGACAGTCGAGGCGCCCAATCGCTCTTGTCATTGATACGGTTTTGCGTTTCCCAACGCAGCCCGTAGCTGAAGGTAAAGCGCTGGTTTACTTTCCAGTCGTCCTGATAAAAGAGTGCGGCGTCAAAGAGAATCGCGCGGGCTGTGTACTGGTGAATCTCAGTCACCTGGTAATTCCGCGGTTGGTTTTGCAGATACTTATCCAGCGTCGCGAAGTTATACTGCCCGTTCGTACCGCCGGTGGTATAGTCCGCGTCGCGATAGGCCCGCAGGCGCGCACCGAAGTTCAAGGAGTGATTACCTTCGGCGGCCGCGAAATAGTTCTGCAGCTCGAAGATATCCTGGTTGTCGCGCACCACACCGCCGTTGTTACCGCCGGCCAGAAAAGCGCCCTGCACGCTGACCGTGGGCGTGTCGTTCTGTGCAATATTCTGGTAGCGAAAGCGGCGATATTGGAAACGAATGTCGTCGACGATTTTCTTGCTCAGCACCAGGCTATCACTTAACTGAAGGGTGTTCTCCATACTCTGGGTGTTGGTGGCCTGGGTGGGCAGAGCCAACTGGCCGACTCCTCCGTTGGTCGTGACCGCGCGGAAGAACTCGTATCGAAGGGTCAGAGTATTGGCTTGGCCGAGTTGCAGATCGAGCCGCGGGCTAACATCGATGCGCGAGCTAGGGTTGGGGTTGGCTTCATTCAGGGGCGTTCCCTTCGGGTTGTCTGGTGTGACGCTGGCTGGATCAATGGCATCGACTACGTTTATGTTTTGCGTGTTGCGGCCGAAGAAGCTGACGAAATAGGACGCATTCTTGTTGATTGGGCCGCCCACACTGCCTTGCAAATTGTATGAGTAGTAGGGCGGCTCCGCCGTTTGCAGGATCGGATTGCGAGAGTTAAAAGACGAATCATTGCCGCGCGCTTCGATCTGGCCGTGCAATTTGTCGGTACCCGGCTTGGTGAGTATTTCTATGCGCCCATAGCCAAGACGATCGAATTCTGCGGAGAATGGATTCTGATTGACGCGTATCTCGCGGATCGAAGACTTGGGCGGCATCTGGCCACCGGTAAAGCCGTCAATGTAAACCTCCCCACCATTCGGACCGGCAGCGGGGCCTGCGAGGGCTTGCAGTTGATTCTCCAGTTCGTCGGGATCATCAGAAAGGGCATCGAGGTCTTTGCCTTTGAGCACGACAGCGTTGGCATTGGAATCGGGACTGGTATCGACCGTATTCGCTTCAGCCTCTACCTGTACCTGCTGCTTCTCGATCTCAATCTGTAAGGCGATATTCAGTGTTTTGGTTTGGCCGGCAGCCAGCGTCACAGTAGAGGAGAAGGGCGCGAAACCCGCGCTGGTGGCGTTGACCGTGTATTGTCCAGGAGCCAGGCCTTGCACCCGGTAAGAACCGGCGCCATCGGATACTGCGGTGGCAGTCGATCCGGAAGCCGAGGTCACCGTGACCTGTGCCTGCGGGATCACAGCGCCGCTGGGATCCAATACCCTGCCCTGCAGAGTCCCCGCCGGCGTTTGGGCAACAACCATCGCCGGAAGCAGGAGGACAGCCACCAAGAGAGTGATGAGAGCCCGTAAGTACTTTGTTTTTTTCATGTGCTCGGCTGTACCAAAATCTGCAAACGACCACCTTGTAAAATTGACGCTTTCCTTTCATCGTAAGTTTCCGATCTATACCGAGGGTGCAAGAGCAAAGAGGTTTCCGCGTTGATCCCCGCATCGATCCCATCAATGAGTTGAGGCCATTTGGCGTGGGCCTTCCAAAAACGGACGGCAGCGCCTACTTTGCGAAGAAGCGGTAGCGAATGGTCCAAGTCTTCGTTTCCCCGGGCTGCGCAATTACGTGGATGTAGGCTTCGGGGCAAATGGTGGTACGGATGGACCAAAAATTCAGCTGGGCGATGGGAGAATCGGAGGTCTGCGCGACGCCTACTCCGGTCGTCCGATTCTCAACCGTAAAGTTATAGTCGGCAAGGCTGTTGGAATAGCCGGTGAGGTAGCTGGTGGCAGACTGCCTTGGTCCGGCGGTTAGCTCTTCCAGATAGACGATGCTCTTGCCGTCTATTTTCGCGTGCGGCTCGAGCGGGCGTTTGGCTTGAGGCTCAAAAGGAAAGCGAACCTCCATACCAGGTCCAGTGGGAACATCATCGAGCATGAAGAAATCGTGGTCGTACACTTGAGTGTCGATGGTCTTGGTGCCGGTGTTCTTCAGGCGATGTTCGAGGATGAGCACTGGTTGGTGTTTGTCGAGTTTCAGTGTCTTGACGTAGACGTATGCATAGCCCAGTGTCGATTGAAGATGATGGGTGAAGACTACCTCCGTTCGCCTGGTGCGGACTGTCCATTTTCCTCCATCGACGATCGGATAGGCGAAGCCGAATTTATAAGGCGAAGCATCCACCTTGCGGAGAACACCGACGCCCGGTTTTAAGAACAGGTCTCCGGGCTTTGCTTGGTCGTAATTGATAGAGCTGAGACCATCGCTGGAGCGGAATTCCTCGACCGGCCCGGTGATCGAATCGTTCACCAAGGGGTCGTAGCGCTTGAACCAGACTCCGAAGTAGGTGTGGCCTTTAAACGTCAGGCAAGGGACGACTCCTGACCAATCGAAGCGCGTCGAGCGGTAGTAGCCCTTCTGAGGGTCGGGTAGATAAACAACTGCCTGCACGGGCCCGTTCGAGAGCACGGCCTTGGGGAAATCGGCGGCGATCGAAGAAGCGCACGGGGCGGAGGTGTCTTTCGCGGCGTTGTTGTCGGGAGCTTGCGCTGCTTCGACGGAGGGAACAAGCGCTGACATGAGCACGGCGGCCAGAAGTAGGAGCAATGCGATCACCTTATAGAATTTCGACTCTTCAAATAAAGAACATACCTTTTTTGAAGCGTACGGGCTTCAGCCCGTACATTAACTACGCTCAAAAGGACGGGCTTCACAGGCTGCGGAAACCAATTTCTTTGAAGGCGACGGCCTTCAAGCCGTCTGTAAAAGATTGAAGACAGGTCCGGCCGCTGAGGAAACGGCGTTAGCTCCCTATCCGACCTTTTTCCGCAACCTCTCCAGCCTGTACATTAACTAAGTAACATACGACGGGCTTTAGAGTCCGCGTGAGAACCACAACTTTTTCCGAGTCACCGCTCTGACGCTTTGTATCAGGGCACGACTTTAGTCGGGCCGCACAGCTCCCGCAGATGAGGGCTTTAGCCCCTGAGAGCATCTCTTGTGCTCGCTTAACCAGCCCTCAGCCGCTGAAGCCGATTCATCTTAACTGCTAAACGTACACCTAAGCACGCTGCGGAAAATGCAGTTCGAGGACCGAGAAAGGTAGGTACGGGCTTTAGCCCGGACCTTAACCCAGCAAAATCTCCTCTCTCTTCAAAGAGCGAGTTCTCGCACACTTTCTTTGGGGCCTCATCCGGCGCGGCTGAACCCGTGCCCTTCGCTCACCAGCAGGTTACGGCAGCGCAAAGGCAATGTATACACCGCCTGAGGGCTTCTTGCTGGTTTGGCCGCCGCTGGCGGCGATCACGACATACTGCTTCCCATTCACCATGTAGGTTGCGGGCGTGGCAAGCCCAGAAAAGGGTAGCTCCGTCTCCCACAACAGCTTTCCTGTCCGGCTGTCATAGGCGTGGAACTTCTGATCGAAAACCGTGGCCCCGATGAAGAGCAGACCTCCCGCGGTGACCACCGGGCCACCGTAGTTGTCCGATCCGGTATTGCCCATGCCCTTGGCGACCAATTCAGGGTATTCCCCGAATGGGATCTTCCATAAATATTTGCCGGTGTTCAGATCGATCGCGCTCAAGGCCCCCCACGGCGGCGCAGTCGCCGGGTAATCTTCCGGGTCCAGAAAACGACGAAACCCGATCGTCTTATAAGGCATGCCATTCTGGGCATCAGAAGCGACGGGCTGGTTATCGCCTGCAGGGCGCCTTTGTTGCTGTTGGGGAGCCCTGGTCAGGTAGTGCACGACCGACTCAACCTCCTGGTCACTAAGACTGTTGAAAGAAGGCATCCGTCCTTTACCTTGGCGAATGGTGGCGGCGATTTCCTGGTCGGTGAGAATACCTTCAATCCCGCGCAAGGCGGGAATGGACGGAGGAGTGCCGGCGCGGTTGATGCCGTGACACATGCTGCATTGATTCTGATAGATCCTCTCGCCGGGGCTGCCGGGTTGCGGAGGAATCGTCAGGCCTACCAGCCATGCGGTGTTGTTGGAATTCACGTAAAACACTCCGGTGGTCGGATCGACCGCCGGACCGCCCCACTCACCGCCCCCGGCAAAGCCCGGCATATCAATGGTCAGCTTATCCACGCTGGGAGGAACAAATTGACCGCCCGCGATGAAGGTCTTGAACTGCTTGAGAGCCCACGCGTGCGCTTCCGGAGTTCTGTTGGTCAGCGTATCTTCAGTGACGCTCTGCTGGACATAGGGCTCCGGCAACGTAGGCAGCCACTGGGTGCGCGATGTCACTTCGCCCGGAACATTGCTTGCGGGATAAGCCGATTCCTCCAAAGGGAAAAGCGGCTTACCCGTCGTACGGTCGAGAACGAAAACATACCCGGACTTGGTGGTCTGAGCGATGGCGTCGATTCGTTTTCCATCGTGGGTGACGGTGAGCAGCGCAGGAGGCGCAGGAAAGTCGCGGTCCCACAAATCGTGGTGTACACCCTGGAAGTGCCATAGGCGCTTGCCGGTCTCGGCATCAAGCGCGATGAGCGAATCCGCAAATAAATCGTCGCCGACACGGTCGCCGCCATAAAAATCAAAAACAGCGGAACCGGTCGGCACGTAGACAACGCCGCGTTTGGTATCGATCGTCATGCCCGCCCAGTTGTTCGCTGCACCGGCACTCTTCCAGGCGTCCTTCGACCAGGTGTCATAACCAAATTCGCCCGGGTGAGGAATAGTGTGAAATGTCCAGCGTAGCGCGCCGGTGCGCACGTCGAAGGCACGTATATCCCCCGGGGGCGCGGGATGCGTTTCGGGATTCTGTCCGCCGACGATGATGAGATCTTTATAGACTGTGCCGGGTGTAGTGAGCTGAACCGACTGCGCCTGGTAAGGTTCGCGGAGACCTATGCGCAGATCGAGGTGGCCGTTTTCCCCGAACCCCGGGAGGAGCTTGCCGGTGGTTGCGTCCAAGGCAAAGAGCTCGTTGCGAACTGCGGCGAAGATGCGGCTCTCATGGCCATCAGTCCAGTAGGAGACACCGCGCGATCGGGCGAAGCCGGGAACGTCGGCTTCGAATTTCCACAGCAGTTTGCCCGAGGCTGCATCGAGGGCGATGACGCCATGGCTGGGCGTCAAGGTGTAGAGAACGTTACCCACAACAATGGGCGTTGCCTCCAGATCGCCACCCTGCTCCGCGGTATCGAACTTCCAGGCGACCACTAGATTCTTGACGTTGCTGCGATTGATCTGGGAAAGGGTGGAGTAGTGATCCTGCGCTCCCTGGCCTCCGTAGACGGGCCAATCGAGCTGCGGAACCGGCGCAGCTGGGCCTGCGCCGAATGCGGTTAAGCTGAACAAACCAAGGCCCAGTGCCGTCGATGCAAACGCCGGTAAACTTCTCATGCCAGCTCCGGCATTATGCTTTGGCTTCCGCTTGGGCCCGATTCTTCAGGGCCTTCATATACGCAAAGCCGTAGGCTTGTTCAGGAAAATGGCCACCCACAACGGTTGGCGTGTGATCGAGAATGACGATGCCGTCAAACTTGACTTCCACCAGGGCGGCCATGATCTTGGACATATCGTAATAACCATTGTCCATGAAGGTTTCTACGAAGTGCGGCAGCGGCGCACTCACATTGCGGAAATGGATCTTCCAGATCTTCTCCGGGCCGAAGTAGCGGATCATCTCTGCGGGGTCTTTGTGCATGAGCTCGCGACCGCCTTCGTTCCAGCAACCGCAGCACAAGCAGATGCCAACGTTGGGGCTGTTGGCGATTTCCATCGCCCGCTTGTAGCCCTCGAAATTGGCGAAGATGCAGCGGGGCACACCAGCCAGTACCGGTTCTGGTGGATCGTCCGGGTGAATGCCAATGCGGACACTGTTCTCTTCCGCAACCGGCGCGACCTGTTTGATGAAATAGGTGTAGTTCTCCCAGATTTCATCTTTCGTAAACTCGCGGCCGTGGGAGAGAGGCTCGTAGAACTTCTTGCCGTCCCACACGCCTACCTTGTTGGGGCTCGCCATATCGAACTCCCTGGCGGAAGCTCCGCGAATGGTGGCCCTGCCACTACTCCAGATGCCGTTGCCCATGTGGGCATAGGTGGTGTAGTAAATGCCCGCCTTGCCCAGGTTGCGGATGTATTGCTTGTACTCTTCAATCTTCTCGTCGCGGCCGGGGAGATTCAGCGTGACCTCAGGCATGTTATGCACGCTGGTGTTGCCGATATTCCAGACGGTGATGCCGGCATCCGCATACCGCTTCTTGATTTGCAGAAAGCCTTCCGCAGTTCTCAGGTCGGGAGTCGAACCCACGCTGACATACTCAGCGCCCATCTGGTTGAGAAAAAGCAGATCATCGTCCGTGGGTTTGGCTGGAGCCTGCGCGCACAACTTGATGCCGGGGGCAATTGGATGCACGGTCGCTGAAGCGGTTCGCGGCGATGCGAAAACGCCCGCGGCGCTTAGGGCGCCTCCGACAGCCAGTTTGACAAACTCTCTCCGGTCGGGGGAAAACCCGGTACTTGTTACTTCCGATGCCTTCTGATCCTTTTCCTTCTGTCCCATTTCACCTGTCCTTGAGAAGGTTACCTTTCATGCATGATAGCGGTTTCAGTTTGCCTGGAAGGAGCGCAGGCGTTTCCTCCGCCTGCGCTTCGGCCACCGTTTGCCACGCAACATCGAGCAGACACGTTAGAAGTTGAGCCGCATGGCAAATTGAATCACCCGCGGCAGGTTGAGCTGAGAACTGATCACCCCGAAGGTACCATTGGACTTGTCTGAAGCGTTATTGCAGCAAAGAGCGCTGGGTTGACCGAACTGTACCCGGTTCCACATGTTGAACGCTTCCGCCCGAAATTGCAGATTCACCTGTTCGGTGATCGCCGTGCTTTTAAAAACGGCCGTGTCCCAGTTGGCGATCCCTTGCGTACGCAAGGTGGAATCGGTACGGGGCTCATCTCCGAAACCGTAATTGGATGGCGCGGTGAAACAATTCGTATTGAACCAGCCATGCTGCCTGAGACGGCGCTGCCGGAAAGCTTTTTCTGGCAACCCGGAACCACATTGGGCCGGGGTTGACCAGCGCCAAACTGTTGACTGAGAAACGTAGGCTGGGCGGTGAATATCAATGGGAAACCGAGTGCGTAGGTGGTAATACCGTCGACGCCCCACCCGCCTACAACCTTATCCATAATCCCAGTGGAATTCCCCAGAAAGCGCTTGCCCTTACCGGCCGGCAGGTCATACACATAAGCCGCGACGAACCGGTGTGGGACGTTGTAGCTGAGCGGCCCGTATTCCGCTTGCAGGTTATTCCAATTCTGAACTTCTCCGGGTTGAACGGCTTCCTGAAAGCCCGTCTGCGTATCCGCGGTGCCCATGTCTTTTGACCATGTGTAGGTCCCGAGCAACGTACCGCCCTGGGTGAATCGTTTTTCAATCTTTGTCTGCATGGCGTTGTAGTTGGAACCGGCAGCCGTGTTGGCGGCGTTCCACAAGTTGAAATATTGCGGATAGGGCCGCAGCAGCTGCCCGGCGGGAATCGTCTTCCCAGACAGGTTGCCGGTCGTGATCAACCCGTAAAACGGATTAGGAACCTGGGTCGTCAGCGCCGAACCCATCGAATCATACTGATCGGGGAGTTGGTCCAGACCCTGTCCATTATCGTTGAGGCCGGCCGGGAGTTGTTGATGAACTCCGTGATTCCCGACATAGGCGATATCAAAGACGGTTTGGTGGCCAAGGTCTTTTTCGACATCCAGGTTCCACTGCTCCGCGTACGTCGAAGGTTGTTTGGGAACGTTGGTCACCACAGGTTGTCCGTTGATCACGCTCAGATAATTGCTGCTTCTTCCTACCGGCTCCAGAACTCCGGTAGGGAAGGGATTGCTGAACGAATTGATCGGCACGGTGGTGGGGTTGATCTGGGTGAATGCCAGGTTCACGGCCGCCTGATAGGGCTGCGCATCCTGTTGCAGGTTCGCTGTCGGAGCATAAAGAAGAGAGAATCCGCTACGAATCACAAAACTGTTAGTCAGCCGATAGGCCAGACCCAGGCGCGGCGAGAACAAATTGTAGTGAGGCAGAAGGTTTGTCCGGTGGGGATACGACGGAGTATTCACGAGATCGACATTGCCGTGAAGGTTAAGACCGGTTGGTCCGGCCAGCGGGTTGACGTCATCGGCCAAAAAGACAGCCTGCCGATCGTGACGCTCTGTCCAATAGCCTGGGTATTCCCAGCGAATACCTGCGTTGACAACCAGCTTGTTCGTAGCTTGAAAACTATCACCAACGTAGACTCCGCCATAAAAAGTCACAGAAGCGGGGATGATCGCCAGTTCATTCACGGTCGTTTGCGGAAGACCTAACAGGTAAGAGGCGAACGGGTTGCCGGTAAACGCAGCGGTGAAACCAAACGCTTCTACCTGGGTGGAGTTGGTCTGCCCGTAGTTATTGGGGGCGCGGCGAAACTCTCCGCCAAACCGAAGCGTATGCCGCCCTAAGATCATGGTGTCGCTTCCGGAGATGGCATAATTTTCTTCGGTGACGAAGATCTGTTGGCCACCGCCACCATTTACGGACAGTCCCGAGACCGCAACGCGAGGAATGACCGGGCCGCAACAATTGGTTCCCAACGCGGTGATGGTCGCCGCCGGCCAGCCGGTAAATGAGAGATCGAAAGGAATACCAGTTGCGCCGGTAAAACTGGTGTCTCGAAAATAGGAGAGCCGGAAATCCAGAATATTTGTCGGGCTGATGGTGATGCTGTCGCCTAACACAAACTGGTGAACCGCATTGTGGCCGGTCGACATGTTGGGCAGATAGCCGTACGGCAAGGCACTGGGATTGAGCGAGTGGTGGTAAGTATAGCGGCCAAAAATGCGCTGCTTTTCACTGGCGTTCCAGTCGAGCCGGGCGATGTACTGATTTAACGACGGCTTGAAGGCGGCATTCACACTGTAGTTGTTAACTGTGCCGGGCCCATTGGGTTGCGCCCACCATTTGAACATCGCCGCCGATGTTGGATTGATACGGCTTTGCGGGATGGTGTTGTTGGGAAATATCGTTCCCGGGGGCGCCGGGACAAAGTTACCGTTGGCGTCAAACTGGCCTGGGTCCTTGATCGGTGTCGAGCTCGTGATAACCCCTGACTCCATCGCTGCCGTAGGCACGGAGTAGGTGGTGGAGGTGGCAATCGCCGCCCGGATGCCTTCGTAGCTGCCAAAGAAAAACAATTTGTCTTTTTTGATCGGACCGCCGATGACTCCACCGAACTGGTTCTGAATTAGGACCGGCCTTTTCAAGTGCGCCTGATTGTTGAAGAAGGTGTTGGCGTTGAGAACTGTGTTGCGCAGGAAATCAAAAGCGGTGCCATGGAAAGCATTGGTTCCGCTCTTGGTCACCATGGTGACGACGCCGTTCGTCGTACCGCCGAATTCCGGTCCGATCGCGCTTCCTTCCACGCGGAACTCTTGTATGGAGTCTTGCGAGGGGATATAGGAAATCGCGTTAATATAGCCATTGTTGATGGGGCCACCGTCGACGAATTGTGCGCCGGTGTTGGGGATGCCGCCGGAAATTTGATAATTCCCGGTAGCGAAGCCGTTGCCGTTGTTTCCCGAGACAGCGTTGCTGGCCTGGGTTCCGCCCTGGGGAACAACGCCCGGAGAAAGGGCGAGAAGATTGAAAACATTTCGCCCATTCAGGGGAAGTTCGGTCACGGCTCTCCCTGCGACCATCTGGCCGAGAGTTGCCTGTTGGGTTTCGACCAGCGGAGCCTGCGAGCTGACCTCGACTGTCTCGCTTACGTTTCCTAGTTCAAGCGGAGCATCCACACGCGTGTTGCCCTGCACCTGTACGACCACATTGGAGCGGATGAAATGCTTAAAACCGCTAGCCTCAACATCGATGCGATAGTTGCCGGGCAATAGATTGACAAACTGGTAGTCACCGTTCGCATTGGTGGATGCTGTGCGGCGATCACCGGTATCGACATTGGTCAAAGTGACCGATGCCCCGGTCACTACAGCACCAGTATTGTCCGTAACTGTTCCCACGGCGGATCCAGATGTCTGTTGTCCTGTGAGTGTTGCGGTGAACAACAGCAGCACGCAAGCCAGGCCGGTCAGGTAGCGGTTGAGCAAACTTTTAGCAGTCGGGATCTGAATCGAATCCATTGAAGCGCCTCCATCATGCGGATGGCCAGTCTGATCAGTAGTTGTTACTTGATTGCTCAGAACGCACAGAACTTATGCCCCATACGCAACGCTTGTCAAGCGCATCTCGTCATGTGGTACTGGTAGAGCACACAGAGACGCGCTTCAGCGGCATGTTACGGGCGCATCTGCTAGATAGAAACGGTGTTAGTAGTCGAGGCCGACAGTGGACCCAATTTTCCCCCAGGAACTAACAACAGTTCCCGTACGAACTATCGAGTGGTGGACGTTGCGACGGGCCTGCGGAGCGACTTGCTGGCGACAAGGTCGATGGGGTGCAAAGTAAAACGCACTTCGCTTCCGTGCAAAAAACATTTCCAGGGAGGGTCCGCGGAACTGCAGATCCCTCGGCTTCGCTCGGAGCCTGTGACTATTTGATCTTTGCGGGTTTTCTGCATGTCCAACCAGCAGGCTTTCAAGCCCCGGCAAAGCCGTCATCCTGAGCGAGCGCTTCGCAGATCTATCGCAAACAGAGGGGCTTTATGGCGCGTAGTCGAAGAGCCTGTCCTGGAGCCAAGCCGAAGGAACCCCGGTGATGCTTGTTGACAGATGCTCTTCGGAGCTTTCCGGCCGCGAACTGCAAAAGACGATAAAAAAGTCACAGGCTGGGGATGACAAAGAGAAGGGATACGTCTTCCGCGGAAGGTGGTTACTGGACAGAAGGGTTCTTCACTACACTTGAGCGGAGCCAGCTCCAGATTGCGATAGAAGGTCTCGGCGCCCTCGGTTTGAAAGAGAATCTTTCCCTTAGTCGCGCTCAGATCAGTGGCTTCGTTCACCAGTTTGCCGTTCACAAAATATTTCACGTGATCATGGTCGACCACCAATTCAAGCTGGTTCCATTCTCCGTGCGGTTTTTCTACATCATTTACCGGGTCACGATAGCCGGTTACATTTTCCCAGGGTCCTGAACCGAAGCGGCGTGACTTCACATACTCGTGCGGGCCTTCTTCTGCTTCGCTGGTAATGAGCTGTCCCTTCACTTTGAGGCTGGCGCCTTTCACCAGCCAGATGTCACCGGTGCCGCCTTCAATAATCTGGAACTCGAAGGAGCGAGGCCACACACCTTTGGGCGGGGCCAGCAGGGGGCCGTCGATGTTGTACAGAATTCCGCAATCGCGAGCCTTGCCCACACGATCCTGCCACGTCTTTTCTCCCCACTTGAATTGGGCACGCAAGTAGTAATTTTCGTATTCCTTCTGGGTCACGATACCGCCGAAGTCATTGCCGGACACGTGGATGATTCCCTTCTCGACCTGGAAGATCCTGTCGGTATCGTGATTCAGGCCTTTCGATTGCAGCAGTATGTCGAACCCGGTAAAGTCCTTGCCGTTAAACAGGCGGACAAGTTTGCCATGCGGAGGAATGCCGCTTGCCATCTGTCCCACGACGGCAGGGACCATTGCCGCCGAAGCCATCAGGGATAAAAGCACTCGCTTGAGGGTTACATGCATGGGGTTGCCTCTCTTTTTACCGCAACGTTTTGCAGGTGGATGATAACGCAGTTCTGCGCTATAACCATGATGGTCATCCTGGGGTAGATTTCTGCTGTAGTTCAAGGTTCGCGAAGGAGTATTCCATTTGAAGCTGCTGGTAAAGTTCAACCTCCTGTTGATCGTGGTTTTTGGCCTGGGGCTTTTCGTGATTGCCTACCAGGCGCGTAGCTTTCTCCAAGAGCAGGCGCAAGCGGAAGTGCTTCGCCAGGCCGGTTTGATGGCAGCCAGCGCGTCCGCCACCCGCAACTACACCGAACACTACATCACGCCCATCATCGAGAAGACGACAGAGCACACAAGCACCTTCCTGCCCCAAGCGATTCCCTTCTTTGCATCGACCACTACGTTTGATCAGATCCGTCAGACTTATCCGGATTACACCTACAAGGAAGCAGCCCTGAACCCGACCAACCTGCGTGATCGCGCGACCGATTGGGAGGCGGATATGATCAACTTCTTCCGCAATTCCCCCAAGGAAACCGAGTTGGTGCGGCTGCGGGAGGGAGCGACCGGACCCACGCTGGCGCTGGCTCACCCAATTCGCGTGGAGAGCGGATGCCTGCAGTGTCATAGCACGCCAGGAGCCGCCCCAAAAGCGCTCATCAAACATTACGGCAGCCAGAACGGATTCGGCTGGAACCTGGATGAGGTCATTGGAGCCCAGGTCATTTCGATTCCTACCTCAGTCCCGATCAAGTTGGCGCAGCAGGGACTGACCCGGCTGCTGATCAATCTTGCGGCGATTTTTCTGGCGGCAATTCTTTTGATCGATATCGGGTTGTATTTCATCGTGATCCGGCGGCTGGGCAAGATCTCTCACTACGCTGACCGGATCAGCCAGGGCGAGATGGACCTGGAGCAGCTCCCGGTGCGCGGCAATGACGAGGTCGCACAGGTGACGCGATCTTTTCACCGCATGCATACCAGCCTGAAGAAAGCGATCGATCTGCTGAATGGATGAAGACGCTTATACGCGCGGACGCGTGGCCAGGAATTTCTTCCGGTCCGATTCTTTCTCAATTTGCTTGGACGCTTCCAGGTATAGGCGGTCGAGATCGGTGTGCTGCCTGGTGAGCCGCGTCACGACAACCTTGGCGATCGGCCCGATAAAGGACGCCAGGTGTCGCACCAGCTGATCGACAGGCGGAGGAAGAGGTCCGGTGATGGGCTGATTCGACCGGTCCGTGGTTACTTCCTGCAGCGGGCGCGTAGGACTGAGAGCGGTTGTCGTCCCGGCCAGGTCCGGCATGCTCTGAGAACGGAGCGCCTCCAGAAAATCCGCCGCGGTGTCAAATCGCTTCGCCGGTTCTTTTTCCAGGGCTTTAGCGATGATGTCCGATAGCCGTGCCGGGATGTCGGGGCGCAAATCACCAAGCGGTGTAGGCGTCACGTTCAGATGCGCCATCATGAGCTCATAGGTGGTGTTGCCCTTCAGTGGCGGACGGCCGGCGATGAGTTCGTACAGGGTTACGCCTAAGGAGTAGATGTCCGACTGCTGGGTGGCCTTTTCACCACGGATTTGTTCCGGCGACATGTGCAACGGAGAACCAATCAGAGAGCCGGCCTTGGTGAGTTCCACTGAGCCCTCGGAAATGGCGATGCCAAAGTCCAGCACTTTCACCAGTCCGGCAGGAGATACCATGATATTGGCTGGCTTTATGTCGCGGTGCACCACGCCCCGGGCGTGAGCATAGTCGAGGGCAGCCAGCACCTGCAGGGCGAAGTTTATCAGCTCGGGCAGCGGGATGCGCGCGTTCCGGCTACGCGTGCGCAGGTCTTCCCCTTGCACCAGTTCCATGATCATGATGAGCTGGTCGTCGAAGTAGAAGGCGTTGTGCAGTCCCGCAATGTTGGGATGATTGAGGCTGGCGAGTAGCTGGATCTCGCGCCGAAAACGCTCCTTCATATCCGGCGTGCCGGTCTGTTCCGGCAACATCACCTTCATGGCTTCCGCGCGTTGCGAGATCAGATGCACCGCTTCGTAAACCGCGCCCAGGCCGCCCCGGCCCAGCACGCGCACAATCTTGTATTCTCCGACTACCTGGCCGCTTTCAAACGTCATCGATCGATAATACTGCCAGCTCTCTCCCCCGGTCAGGTGCCTTCTACTGATCGAAATTCCGGCGTAGACTCGAATGAACGTTTCAACGCCGTCTACGGAGGAGCCCGATTATGCCTCTACAAGTCTGTATGGGAGCGATGATGCAATGCAGCTTTGGCATGGCGCCCAGTTCGCTGGTCGTGCTGCCCACCAACAGGGTGCTGACCAACCAGATGCCGGACGCGAACATCATGGACCATATTCCGATGACCAACATCATGCCTTTTGGGATGTGCATGTCGATCGCCAACCCGGTTGTAGCCTCGGCAACCGCGGCTGCCCTGGGTGTGCTCACTCCCATGCCCTGCATCCCGGCGACGCCGGCGCCCTGGGTCGCTGGTGCACCCACAGTCTTGCTGGGAAACTTTCCCTCACTCGATAACGTCTCGCAACTGATGTGTATGTGGGCCGGCGTGATTACCTTCGTCGATGCCGGCGAGGTGACGGTCGACATACCCTAGGCCAACGTCCATCTGCGCTGTTTCTCCAGCGGTTCGATTTCCCATGCAAAAGGGCCCGCTTCCTGTTAATTTTGGTCCGCCAGTACATTTCACACCATGACTCAATTAGCCACACTGTCCCTGGCGTTTGCGGCGGCTACCGACACCGGTTGCAAGCGGGCAAATAATGAGGATAGTTTTGGCTATAACACTGACCCGCATCTTTACGTCGTCTGCGATGGCGTGGGCGGCGCCCTGGCGGGCGAAGTGGCCAGCAATACCGCGGTTCGCACCTTCATCGAATCCTTCGAAGCGCAAACGCGGGAGCGGGAGTCGCCAATCGAGAGCAGATTGCTTCACTCCATCGAAGATGCCAATCGCGCGGTGCGCGATCTCTCCACCAACAACGAAGAGTTCAGCCATATGGGGACAACTCTGGTATGCGCTTGTGTCGACGGAGCTCGCGCGGTGATCGGCAACGTAGGCGATAGCCGCGCTTATTTGATCCGCGAGGGCGCCTGTTTTCAGATTACTCAGGACCATTCCCTGGTCGAGGAACAGCTGCAAAACGGGATGCTGACACCGGAGATGGCGGAGAACTCCAGCCTGCGGTCGGTGATCACCCGGGCCATTGGTATGGCGGATACGGTGCAGCCTGACTTTTTCGGCGCCACGCTGCAAGCGGAGGATATGTTGCTGCTGGCCTCGGACGGTCTTACCCGTTACTTAACGCCGGCGGAGATAGCCTCCATCGCACTGGCCGGGGTGGATCTGCCGGTGATCTGCAAGGAATTCGTTGAGTGTGCCAAGAAGCGGGGCGGAGCGGACAATATCACCTGCATCGTGTTGCGTGCCACGATGGGCCCGGCCTCCGGGTCTCCAGGCGATCAATAGGACCCAACGAGGGGCGGCTGAGAACCCACGGATTGCAAAATGAGTCCTGCAGGGACGGCTGAACTTCACGCCCGTTCAAATTAGATTTTCGGGTTGGCCAATTTGGAAAGCACCTGAGAGGCTAAGGAAGAGACTGCCGAACGAAGGGCGCGGGTTCAGCCGTGCCGTAATTGGCTGAACGCTTGACGGCTTTAGCCGCTGGGGTACGCTTTTTTATCATTCCTCAAACGCTGTCGCTCGGGAAGAGCAGCAAAAACGTACCTCAGGGGCTAAAGCCCCTGATGAGCGTGAGTGCGGTATGGCACGGGTGAACCCGTGCCCTTCGTTCATCAATCCCACTCGAACACCTGTTAGGCCTTCAGAAAGCGCCCCATCCTTCCCATCCCTTACTTGGTGACCGGGTTAACGCAGGTGCCGCCGTACAGTCCCAAGGGCGCCAGCACCGCGGCTCCCGGACCCGAAATTTCAAAGCGGACGACTTCTGGAGTCCCATCCGGCAGCCTGAGCTGACGGCCAGATACTTCGAGGGGAAACTCAAGCTGCAACGTTCCCCCAACCCGCGTTACCTGGGCCGTACCAACCAACTGAAACAGTGCCCACAAACCTTGAAATTGCAGTGCTTCTGCTGAGTTGTAAGCCAGCGAAGCTTGATGAGCGGTGGCGCCATTCCAGGTGAACACTTGCGAAGTCGTGCCGGCCGGGAGTCTCTGTCCGTCGACCACAAGCGACGCGTTTTCGATTCCTTTGCTGGGTATTGAGCGAAGCGTGAACGTAAAGCCCGGATTGGTGCCTCCGGAAGAATAAAGCGCGGAAGAGATCGTTGCCGCGCGATTGAAGAATTGTGCGAAGACGGGCCCTACGTGTCCTGCTGCGTTGGGAGCAAGAACATACTGCGTCCCCTGCTGAGGCAGCCACGGCTTGAGGCTGGCGTTGTAATAGGTCCAGAGACTTCCCGATCCCGGAGCAAAGACGGCATTCACATCCGCGAGAAGAGCCTGATCGGCAGACGTGAGATCTCGGCCAGCCTGCGCCTTGGACAAAGGTTGAAAAGGAAATTTGCCCAGGAGTGCGCACATGGCGCCAGGCGCACCCGGAGGCGGTGGCGGTGGGGGCGGGACCGCACAATGGATGGGCGCCTCCAATAAGGCAAGCACCGTCTTCTCGGTGTGCATCTGGGGATCGATATTGAAAGGCTGCGCTGTCTGCTGTACAGCGATTCCAGCAGTCGACACCGCCGAACCCAGCATGTCCCCCGAGGTCTGAGGGTTCTGGTTGAACTGGGTGACCGCGCTGGAGAGAGCTAGCAGCGCATTCACGTAGGCCGTGTTAGCCGGTCCGATAAAACGAGCGGTCGAATTCGGGTCGACCAGGGCCTGCGTCGGCTGAAAGATGGACTTGATCTGCGGATCATTCACCGCAGTGTTATACGAGGCGGTGCCAAAAAACTCCAGCAGCGGCGAATCGGGCGCCGCAAGTGCATTCAGTTTATCCGGCAGATCGCGTATCGGGCCGCACCCGGCAAAGTGCCCATCATTCAAGAAGGCGTGCCATTCTCGCAGAAAGTCAGAGGAGTACATCGCCGCCAACTGCCTGGCAACACCGGCGGTATCCAGCGAACGCGCGGCTTGATCACCAAGCACCCAGGTTTCCCCCTGGAAGTAATGCTCCGGGTGCTGCATGGCGCCCTGCATAAACGCGAAGCCTGCCCGGGTAAACGCGCCACGGACCAGGTGCGACTCGACTACAGAGCCGGCGGCATTGGGATAGAGGCGGTTGAAATCGACGCCCGGGCTGGTCTTGTCCGCTTGTGCAAGCATGTCCTGGTAAATGCGCGGCACGGCTCCGAAGTTCGAGAGGTAGGTCCGGGCCCTGCCCACCGTCGGCGCATCCGGAGCAATCGAGTACGGGTTCTGACGCAGGAGTTCTCCAGCATAGAAATCGATTTGCTGGCGAGCCAGTTGTTGTTGGGCGAGGTCCCTGATATTGGATCCCATCCAGTATTGCAAGAAGACGGGGGTGAGAAATTGCGCCTGGCTTTTTTCAGGATTGCTGGTGGTAATCAGGTAGGCCTTGAGCGGGTTGTAGGCGGCGGTGTAGTCGGCGCCGGGCACCGGCGAAACAGGTAGACCACGCAGATAACTCGTGATGTTGGCCTGGGCCGGGTTCAGCATCATCACGCGAAATCGATCGAAGTAGATTCGCCGTGCGGGCACGATCAACTTGTCTCCTTGGTACAGTCCAAAACGGTAGGTCCAGGGAGGTCCGTTCTGGGCGTAGCCCTCCAACTGAAGGAGGCTCTGACGCAGCCGGTCCAGCGCCTGCAAGTCGGCCAGACCGGTGCGGTAGCCGTGGCCTGGCGGCCGGGCAACGCTGCGGCGGCACTCTGGATGTTGCTTTCCAGCTCCGCGTTGTTCAGGTAGGAGACCACCAGCAGCCCGGTATAAGGCGGCAAAGACGAAGGCCAGCGAGGCGAAGAGAATTCTGCGGAACAGGCGTGCGGGTGCGGTCTGCTGCGTTGCCGAGAGAGCACTCCTGTCGCCCAGAATCATCTCCGGAAAGAGCCGGGGAAGAAAAGTCCATTGCGGCGCGCGGGTGGCCGCCATTTGCTGAGCCGCGGGGCGGTTCGCCGCTTGAAATTCCTGCGCGGAGAACATCCTGGTGGCGCCCAGGTCAGTCGCGGGGTTTAAAACCGGTGCGGCCGGCGCAGCAGCCCGCTGCTCCAAAATCTGAGCGCGCAAGCCGGTGAAGAAAAATCCGCGCAGGTAGGGGTTCGCACTCAGTTGGCTGGGCTTGCACAGCTCCACCAGGTATTGGTTGAGGTTCCTGCGCAGCTTTCCAAACTCCCGGGGAAATTCGTAGGCGCCCGGTGCATTGACCGGCTCGGTTTCCCGGCTCAGCACCTCCATGCGGAACTCGCCCAGAGAATAGGTAAGCAGATCGAGCGCGCTCGCCAGTTCCCGTAACATCTTGTCGGCATAGACCCCAGCCGATGTTTGGTTCGCCGGAAGAATGTTGCCCAGGACCTGCCGTATCTCATCGTTTGAAAGGTTGCGGACGTACTCCGCGAAATGAGGGACGCGGTCGAGTTTGGTGAAGATCACGTAGACGGGCACGGCCGCGCCGAGCAATCGGCTGATCTCCCGCAACTGCGCGCCGATGGCGCGGGCGGAGGCCACAGACGACGTCGCGGCGTCGGCCGTCAAAAACTGCTCCACGCTCACACAAACCACGGCAGCCCGAGCCGGCGCGATGGAACGGTAAGCCTTGGGGCGGGTACGCACAATCATCCGCTGCAGCGCACCAGGGGTCTGCCGTACCATCTCTCCCGCTTCGAGGATGGCTGCCTGGCGGGTGAACCAGAGATTCAGAACGGGAGTGGGTGAAACATCGCCCTCTCGCGGCGCACTCCCGGCGATCAGTTCGGGATCCAATCCGGAGCGCATGACCAGACTGGTTTTTGCGGAGCCGGCCTCCCCAAGCAGATAAAGCAAGGGAAGCCCATCGAGCGGCTTACCGCCTTGCTGCTTCGCATGGCGCAACTTGCGATTCGCGTCGTTCAGTAAAACGTCGATTTCAGAATCAGAACCGCCGCCGGGCAGTTCGCCGTTCGCCGCCTGACGCTTGCGGGCGCGGTAGTGAATGACCAGGATCGCCACCGCGGCAATGAGTCCGGCCAAGACAATGAGAGCCACCAGCACGATCAGGGGCGTGCCGTGCAAATGCAGAAAGGTTCCCGCGGCATAGGCCAGGAGACCGGCGACCAGGAGCACTACGAGGGCGAGCAGATAGGCGAGCAAGAATCCTCCCGGCGGTGGCCGTCAACCCAATGGGGAAATTCCCGCGTCCCAGATTGAACCAGAAAGCGCCAAAAGCCAGCAACATTGCCAGGAACATGCAGAACGCGAAAATACCCAGACCGCGGCTCCAGCGATCGACTGCCGAAACCCGCTTAACCTCAGCCGGCGGCGCCGCAGGGCGAAAAAGAAGGACCTGGCCACGAATGCGACTGATCTTATCCCGGATCTGGCGAACGTAGATTTCGATCTCTCCCCCTCTTCCAAGTGCATAGCGGCCACGATAGCCGAGCAAAAGGCACAAGCAATAGACCTCGAGGCAATCGGCGACATCCTGCGCGTCCTGGCGTGCGAGCAAACCGCGGAGGTTTTCAAAGAAGACCTCGCCTGCGCGATGGTGACCGAAGAGCTCTTCCTGCAGAGGCCGCTGCGACCAATCCGCGAAGATGGGGCTTTGCAGTTTCAGCACGCTTTCGTCCAGAAATGCGACCAGGGCAAAGACCGAAAATTGGATCATCTCGCTGCTGTATCCCCAAGCTCTTGGCCTGCTCCATCGCGGCCTTCAAGGCCGCCCTCATATTGTTACGAAATACCTGCGACTCCTGAATGGCCTGCTGCCGTGAGCCCAGCCGCAGGATGGTGGTAAAGGAGTTTTCGTAGCAGGAGGCCAGGCTGTAGGTACGCACTGCGAGATCATTCATGCGAGCTTTCCCCGGCGAACGGCTGATGTTCCGATGCATAGCGCAATGGCCGGACTGCGATGTCCGCAGTCCGGTAAACGAGAATGGACTCAATCTGAACCACGCTGAGAATACCTCAACCGGCTGGCGGCAAGAGAAAAACTTCCGGTCCGCGGCAGAGGCACTCATTCTTTAGTTGTAAGCAAAGTGCTCGCCTGCAGTCTTTGTAATCTTTACGGGGTCAACCGGGGAAGTGTAACCTTCGCACATAGGAAGTCGCGACCATGAATGGGGCCAATCCTGATGACAGAAGACGGTAAGAAACCCGGCGCCGGCCACCCGATCCGCTGTCTGCCACGGGTATGTTTCTGAATGCCTTCCAGACCCAAACAGACCAGCCTGTAGAGCACAGAGCAGGAAAGGGCCGGACAGTGGTTTGCCGCCGAGGACAAGGGCGGGGCTGAATCAGACGGGGCGGTATTGGACGGGGCAAGATTGGGCGCAGCAAGATTGGGCGGACCTTGGGACCAGCCGTTGAATGCGCCATCGGTACCCGCTTCGGCGCCTAGACCACCCCTGGGCGAGGGCAGGCCTGTAGCCTGGCGAATTCACCCAGATGTTTCATAAGCTGGAGTTTGCTCCGTCGCCCGCCGTAAGCGCGGCGCCGGAAGCCCGCCCCACTCCGGAGATATCCCGCCAGGAGCCGGGTGAGTTCACGCGTATGTTTGTGAGAGCGACGGCGTCGATGCCGGTACGGCCGATGCCCGCGGTTTCTGACCCGGCTGCGTTTGCGCCGCCTGCTCCACCCCGGCTCAAGGGCTTTTCCACGCCGGGGGTGTCGGACTCAGCGTCGGCGGAAGGTAGCTTTACCCAGCTTTTTCAGAGCTCTGCCCGCGCCCGCGCCGGCGGCGCCGGTTCGGCCGTTGCCCCCTTTAAGCAACGGGACAGAGGCGGCGTGGTCCTCCAGCCTGGATTCACCCCCGAGCAAGGACGCGATGGAGTCAGCCGGGGTTACCCAGTTGTTTCGAGCACTCTCGCCCGAGAACGAACTCCCAGCCAATCGCTTCGGGGAACCGGGCCCGCAGCCGGCGGCGCCGCCTGCGAACGCGCCCGGAAGCATTACCATGTTGATCCAAAGGTTAACCGAGGAGAATCTGCAATCATCCGCAGTTTCTTCGCCGCCTGCCTGCTACTGGGCCTGATATGGCGGGGGTTTCGGAGCCCGGGGAATTTACCCGTATCATGTCGCGCGGCCCGGCGGCTGCTCCGCTCGCACAGGGCGGTCCAGCGGAAAAGGTTGCGGCGCCGGCGCCAGCGGCCTTTCCGGTCACTCCGATACCGGCTGCCCCGGCGTTCGCCCCACCAGCGGTTCCTGCCGTCGCAGTCACCGAAGCTTCAGGTCTCCTCCGATACCAGCGCCCAAGGTCGCAGCGAGCGCGGATCCACCACAGAGCAAGCTCCAGCAGATGATGCCGATGCTGTTGGTTTTGAATGCGTTTTTGCTGGTGGTCCTGATTGTCCTGGTGGTGTTCCTGCTTAAAACACGTAGCCGGTTCCCGCGAGATTAGAGGGCCTGTCAGAACTCACCTCGAGTCCGGCTCTAGCCGAAGGGACGGCTGAACACAGGGACGAGCTTTCATCCGTCCGAACAAAGGTTCGGGCATGGTTCGATTTCCAAGGCAATATTCTCATCGAAAGAAGTCGGGATGCCCCAGGTCTCGATTTTGAGACCTGGGATCCTCCTAGGGAGGTTGATCCATTCCCGACGTAACCCCAGGTGAGCACGAAGGTAGGTAAATGCCGGGCAATCCAAGAAGACTTTTTGATTAACCAAGAACTCAAGTCCAGACTGAGCCTCAGCCCAGCAGGCCGTTTTCCTGCAGTTGTGATTCTGTCCGCTCTACCCCGGAGATCAGGACTACGCCTTGTGTGCGTGCCTTGCCGGCCCAGCGGGTGGCTTCATCTTCGCTGATCTTCAGGTTCATGAGCAGGGTAACCAGGTCATCGAGATTGCTTACCTTCACCGGCTTGGTGTTGAGCCGTCCGGCATAGGGAACGAACACGACTTCGAAATGGCCCGCGGTATCTGTCGACCCGGGATTCGCGTTAATCCGGATGTTGCCTGTGACCTTCGCCATGCTCCGCTCCTTCCGCAACAGTTCGCTTCATAGCCTATCTTTTCATATCCAGCTTAGTCAGGGGCGACTACCACAAACCCACGCTCGATCAGTTTGCGCATCATGGCCAGGCATTCGCGTCTCACGGTGTCGACGGGCGCGTTCGCCGCGATGGCGAGTGCTTCCACGGCCTCGTCGGCGGTGCGCGTACCATCGCAGGTCGCTAAGAATTCCGCCACCAGCGGTTGCACTTTCCAGTGAAACGGAAAACCGCTGGTGAGCCGCAGCGTCAGCGACTCTGCGTGCCAGCGATTACCGGACTGGTTGCAAACCTGCTCCAGCCTGACGTGAGCGGCGAGCCTGGGCTTAATCGCAAGCAGCTTGTCGTCGCTCTCCATTTCGAGCAATAGATCATGCGCCGCAAAGGTGGACAGAATCAGATCCCCCAGGTTGCCGGTGGGTGTCTTAGGCACCTCTTCGATGCGCACCCAATTCTTTCCGGCTCGCCGCCGCATGACGATCAGGCCGTCGTGGATGGCTTGCACATCGCGGCTCCGGTAGTAGTCCATATAGCCCTCGTACAGCTCCTGGTCACGGCCGGTGTCTTGGGTGGTTTCGCGAATGCGGTGCTGAGCGTATTCCTCGGGATATTGGGTCAGCCCTTTCATCACCCAGGCGTCGCAACCGGAGCCCTGGAGCCATTCGGCGATTCGCTCCTCCCAGGGTTGGTCTCCGACTTGTGCCCACTCGCACAGCATTTGCATGTATCCGCCTTCATTGAGATGGGCGGGCCCTTGTTGCACCAGGAGCCGGCAGAGCTGGTCCAGCTCCATTTGGTTATCGCAAAACAGGTAGTCGCTCTTGGGGGTGATGAAGAACGGCGGATTGGAAAGGATGAGATCGAAGGTGAGCCCCGCAACCGGTGCAAATCCGTCGCCCATGCGCAGCTCGATGTTTTCTATCCCGTTCAAGCGCGCGTTGAACGTAACGAACGACGGCACGCGAGGATTCAGGTCCGTAGCAATCACCCGGTCGCTATAGCCAGCTGCCCCCAAACTGAGAATGCCGCTACCGGTGCCCAAATCGAGAGTGGCCCGGGAGTGCCGCCGGACGGCGAACCTGGACAGGAATTTGCTGGTCGGGTTTGGCCACAGTACCATCTCGGAATCGCCGGCCTCGATCGATGCAGGATGATCTGAGGCTACGAGAAAGCTTTCCACCGGTAACAACATGGCCGATGGCGTCAGCAGCTTTCCTTCCTGCTTCAGCAAACCTGAGTCCAGCAGTAGCCTGAGCAGCGCCTCCGGAACCGCGCGGGTATACTCATCGTCTGATTGCGGACGCCCCAGCCAAAACCAACGCAGCAGGGTGTTCAACAGCGTGACTTCGCGCGTGCGATCGAGTAGCCGCGGCGCATTACGCAAATGACGGGACGGTAACTCGGCTGCACCAAGGTACCTGAGCAGGTTTACCTCGGTGTAACCTGCCTCGTCGAACCAGGAACGGAGCCGGCGGGAAGCGTCAGCGGAGAGGGTTCGTAGCATGCGCTATAAACCTTAACATTGGACAGAGCACGCAAAACTAAGCGGTATGCATGGTGCGTGTTTTTTAATTGACCCGTCCCTGACCGCGTGGTATCAACATTAGCGCCACCAAGTAAACAAACTGAAGAGATGTATAGCGTTTTCTCGGCCCCGGCCCTGAAGCCCTCTTTTCGTGTAAGATTCGCTGAAACGTTCAAGCACCCAACATCCCTATTCCGCAGAAGGAAGCAACTATGGCTAGACAAAGCGCGCAGCACAAGCTGGACCGGGTGCGCCCTCCCCGCGTGCAAATCACGTACGACGTCGAAGTGGGCGGCGCCATTGAGATCAAGGAACTCCCTTTCGTAGTCGGGGTACTGGGTGATTTCACCGGCAACCCCGAACAGCCGCTGCCCAAGCTGAAGGATCGCAAATTTGTTGAAGTGAATCCGGACAACTTCGACACCGTGCTGGAGGGAATGAAGCCGCATCTTTCCTTCGCCGTGGAGAACAAGTTGAGCGACGATCCCGACGCTCCGAAATTGAAGGTCGACCTGAAGTTCCGTAAGTTCGAAGACTTCGAGCCGGGCAACGTGGCCAAACAGGTCAAGCCACTGAAGGAAATGCTCGATCTGCGAAGCAGACTGGCCGACCTTCGCAGTTCGCTGCAGGGCAACGACAAGCTTGAGGAGTTGCTTCTGGAAGCAGTCGGCAATACCGAGAAGCTGGAAAAGCTGAAGGGCGAAATCGGCGCGAAGGAGGAGGCTCCAATGGCTGAAGCTGCTGCTCAGAAGGCATCGGCGCCCGCGGTAGCGACCGAGGAATCCAGTCTGCTCGATCAGATCGTCGAGCAGGGCCGGTTTGGCAAAGAGGTTGCGTCTCGCGAACGCGGCAAGGACCTGGTGAAGGAATTCGTAGCCCAGGTACTCGACGGCTCGATGACCATCGCCAAAGACGCGGAGATGATGATCAATGCGCGCATTGCGCAACTCGATCACCTGCTTTCGCTGCAGTTGAACGAGATCATGCACCATCCGCAGTTCCAGAAGCTGGAAGGCTCCTGGCGCGGATTGAAGTACATGATGGACAACACGCGAGACCGGCGTGGGGCTGAAGATCCGCGTCTTCAACGCTACGAAAAAGGAATTGCTGCGCGACATCGAGAAAGCTCCGGAGTTCGACCAGAGCGCGCTGTTCAAGAAAATCTACGAGGAAGAATACGGCGTGTTCGGCGGAGCGCCCTTTGGCGCGCTGGTCGGCGATTACGAATTCGGCAAACATCCCGAAGACATGGCCTTACTCGAAGGCGTCTCTCACATTGCGGCGCAGGCGCACGCACCGTTCGTCAGTGCTGCCTCGTCGGATCTGCTGAACCTCGAGAGCTATACCCAGCTCGACCAGCCTCGCGATCTGGCCAAGATCTTCGACAGCACCGAGTACGCCAAGTGGAAGTCGTTCCGGCAGAGCGAAGATTCCCGGTACGTTGCGCTCACGCTGCCACGGACATTGGCGCGTCTTCCCTACGGCGAAGAGACCAAGCCGATCGACGATTTCAAGTATGAAGAGCAGGTGGACGGCACCGACCACTCGAAGTACTTGTGGATGAACGCCGCCTATGCGCTGGGCACGAGGATGACGCAGTCTTACTCCCTGTATGGCATGTGCGTGGCCATGCGGGGTGTCGAGGGTGGCGGGTTGGTGGAGGGTCTGCCGACACATAATTTCGCTACCGACGAGGGTGACATCGCGCTGAAGTGCCCCACCGAGGTACCGATCACCGACCGCCGTGAAAAGGAGCTGGCGGACCTCGGCTTTGTGCCCCTGGTTCACTGCAAGGGCACCGACTACGCGGCTTTCTTCAGCGTGCAAACCTGCCAGAAGGCCAAGACCTACGACACCGATTCGGCCAACGCGAATGCCCGCTTGTCTACGCAACTGCCTTACATCATGGCGGTTTCGCGCTTCGCGCATTATCTGAAGGCGATGATGCGCGATAAGATCGGCAGCTTCATGTCGCGTGAAGAGGCAGAGAGATTCCTGAACCGCTGGATCACAAAGTATGTAACTCCGGATGATTCGGCTTCCCCGGCAGCCAAGGCTGAGCGTCCTCTGCGCGAAGCGCGGATCGACGTGTCGGAGGTACCGGGCAAGCCTGGCGTTTATCGCGCAGTGGCTTTCCTTCGTCCGCACTTCCAACTTGATGAACTGACCGTTTCTCTCCGGCTGGTGGCTGAACTGCCCGCAGGCAAGGGATAAATCTAAACGCAGCCGATCCTGGACAGAACCTGATGTTTTGTAGTTTTCAATGCCGGGGCTAAATATAGGACTTTGGTAAGGAGAAGAAAATGGCAGTCAATGCTTATCTCGTAATCGATGGCCGTCCAGGACCCAGCACCAGCAAACAGGACGCGATCGACATTCTTTCATTCAGCTTCGGCGCCAGCATGACGCGCGGTCATCGGCGCTGGCTCATCCGGCGGGCGAGGCCCGTGCAGGCCGCGCCAACCTTTCCGATGTCACCATCATGAAGGTGTTGGACAAGACATCTCCGTTGCTCTTTGACGATTGCGTCACGGGCAATTACCTGAAAAAGGTGGACATCATCTACGACAAGCCGATGGGCGACAGCCAGGAGGATTACTTCAAGATTCACATGGAGGATGCGCTGATCACCTCGATCCAGCTTTCCGGCTCGAGCGAGAACCCCGTGGAATCGATCAGCTTCGCCTTCAGCAAGGTGAAGGTCAGCTATAACCCCGAAGAGGACGGCGCGCTGAAGGGCTTCATCGACAAGGGCTTCGACGTACTCAAGCTCAAGCCGTGGTAATCACGGGCGAGCGGAGATAAGGTGCCAGTAACCGCCAAAGAGCTGTTTGCTGCAGGCAAGGTGCGGGAAGCGGAAAAGTGGCTCACGGCATATTTGCGCGAGCACCCTGCCGACACGCCGCAACGCGTTTTCCTGTTTGAGCTGCTTTGCTTCGCGGGCGAGTATGCCCGTGCGGAAAAGCAGCTCAGCGTTCTCGCCGGCAAAAATGCTGAAGCGGAAACTGGAGCGATCGTCTACTACGCAGCCCTGCATGCGGAGAAGACCCGGCACGAGCTTTTTGAAAAGCAGACCTTCCCGACGCAACCTGCGACCTCCCCCAGAGGCGAGCTGAATGGGAAAGCTTTCACCGAATTGCGCGATGCGGATCCGGACATAGGCTCGCGGCTCGAAGTATTCGCCGCCGGGGCCTATGTCTGGATTCCGTTCGAGCACATTGCCTCAGTCGAAATGCGGCCACCGCAACGGCTGCGGGACACGTTGTGGGCGCCGGCCCTGGTGCAGGCTGCGCCGTCGTTTCAAGGCATGGACCTGGGAGAGGTGCTGATTCCCGCAATTTATCCATTCTCCTGGAAACACGCGGACGAAGCAGTGTGGCTGGGGAGAATGACGGATTGGGCGGCCGACGACGAAGGCCGGGAATATCCATCGGGGCAGAAGATGCTGCTGGTCGACGGCGAGGAAGTTCCCTTCCTCGAAGTCCGATCGATCGAATTTGCCCAACCGGTGCTTGCGCCGTCTGAGCAGGAAAGCTCGTAGTAGTTCAGATTGGTGCCACTATGCTGCTTCGCGAAGACATCCTGGCTCCGATCGCCGGTGAAAATCCCAGCGGCATCGATCTTCGTTACGACACCAAGCTACTGATCTACGACAAGATTCGAGAGGCTCGCCGCCAGGACGACGGCCTGGCACAAGGCGATTGGCAGAGCGAACGCAAGACCGCGAACTACCCGCTGGTCATCAAGCTGTCCCAGGACACACTCGCCACCGTTTCCAAAGATCTCCAACTGGCCGCCTGGCTCACCGAAGCCTTGCTCGCCATGGAGCATTACGCCGGTCTTTGCCAGGGACTTACGTTGTGCAATGAGCTTGTTGGTGAATTTCTGGGAAACCGTCTATCCGGTGATCGAAGATGGCGATCGCGAGCTCCGCGCCAAGCCGCTCTCCTGGATGGGCTCCATGCTCGATGTGCCTGTTCGATCCGCGCCCTTGGTAAGCGAAGGATACTCCTGGTTCGCTTACCAGGATTCGCGCAAGGTCGGTTTCGAAGACCAGGCAAAAACCGATAAGGATCGCAAAGACTCGGGCGAAACTGATCGAGGACGGCAAGATTGCCCCGGAAATGTTCGATAAGGCCTTTGCTGATACCCCGAAGGCTTTTTATCTCAAGGCAGAAAAAGATCTCGACAGATGCCTCGCGGTGCTTGCGAGCCTGGAGACGTTCTGTGACGAAAAATTCGAGGACGACGCTACCGCCTTTCGGCAAACTCAAGACCGCGCTGACTGAGGTACGGCATACGGTTCATTCGTTGCTCAACAAGAAGCGCGAAAAGGAACCGGATCCTGTCGAAGTGTTACCGGTCATCGAGGCTGTGCAAGCAGAATCTGCAACTGCGGAAGAGGCTACTGCACCAGAAGCGGCCGTCCCGCTCGGCGGGGCGCGCGCGCCCGTGATGACAGCAGAGCCCGCGGACCTCCGCCAGGCAGTTGCCAGCATCGCCGCAGGGGCCGCCTTCCTGCGCAAACGCGAGCCTCTCAGCCCTGCCCCCTACCTTATTTTGCGTGGCCTGCGCTGGGGAGAATTGCGCACCGTCTCGCGATTGAGCGACAGCACGCTACTGGAAGCGCCGCCCACCGAGCTCCGGCAGAAAGTGAAGCGGTTGGCGCTGGCAAACAGGTGGAGCGATTTACTCGACGCCTGCGAAGACGCGATGGCCCTCCCTTGCAGCCGCGCGTGGCTCGATTTGCAGCGGTTCTCCGTTGCTGCCTGCTCATGCCCTCGGGGCCGAGTACCAGCCGATCGCCACCGCCATACAGTCGGAACTTCGCGCACTCCTGAATGACCTTCCCGAGTTGCTGGAAGCGACCTTGCTGGACGACACGCCGGCTGCTAATCCGGAGACAAAGGCGTGGCTCAGACATCTGCAGGATCCTCCATCCGTCGGCCGTGGGAACGGCCGGCGAAGCGGATTCCCCGGCGCCTGCAAGCCGCAATGGAACGCCCTCGTGGCTGACCCAATCCGCCGATCCCTATGTAATGGCGAAAGAGGCCCTCGCTGCGGGACATGAGGATAAGGCATTCGCCATCATGCGCGGCGAGATCGCCCGGCAGCGCTCCGGCCGAGGACGCTTTCGCCGCACCATGCAGTTGATTGAGCTGGTGGTGAGCTCAGGCAAAGATGCCATCGCCCAACCTTTGCTCGACGATGTGACCGCCATGATCGAGAACCACAAACTCGACGCTTGGGAAGAGCCTGAACAGGTCGCCAGCTGATCTGTTGACGCTGATGCGCAACAGCAAAAAGATCCAGGGCAGCGCCGGCGATAAGCAAAAGATGTTCGAACGTATCTGCCGCCTCGACCCTGTCCAGGCATTGAGCGTGGGGTAAGAGATGGCCAGGAACCTCGGCGAAACGACCGTCACCATCCCCGTGCTGGACCGGCTCATTGATCTGGAGCCGGGGAACCAAACGGAAAACCCTCCCAGCCGCTCGCAATCGGAGCGCTTGCTGAAGCGCGCGGTGCGGCGGGATCTGGAGTGGCTGCTCAACACGCGCAGAATCTCAGACCTTCCCGACGAGGGGCTGAAGGAAGTGAATCGGTCCGGTTATGTGTACGGGCTGCCCGATCTCTCCGCCTTGACCATGGCCACCTCGGGAGACCGCAACAAGCTGCTGCGCCAGATTCAGGCGGCCGTTAACCTCTTTGAGCCGCGGTTGGCCAACGTTCGCCTCACGTGGGTGGAAAACCCTGACACCGTGAAAAGCGAAGTTCGTCTGCGCATCGAGGCTATGCTGCGCATGGACCCGTCGCCGGAACCGATTTCTTTCGATACCGTGATTGAGCTAAAAAGCGGCAGTTGCCGCCTCTCCGGAGGTGGCGATGCGTGATGACCTGCTGCTCTACTACGAACGGGAACTGGATTACCTGCGCAAGTCGGCGGTGCAGTTTGCGGAGAAGCACCCCAAGGTTGCTTCCCGCCTGGTGCTGGAGCCAACCAAGTGCGAAGACCCCCATGTGGAGCGGCTGCTCGAGGCCTTTGCGCTCCTCGCGGCTCGCGTTCATCTCAAGCTGGACGACGAATTTCCCGAGATCACGCAGGCACTGCTCACGGTCGTGTATCCGCAATTGGTGCGCCCGCTGCCTTCCATGTCGGTGGTTGAATTTCAGCTCGATCCGGAAAAGGGTAAGCTCACCAGCGGACTGAAGATCGACCGCCATTCGCCCCTCTACTCAAAGCCGGTTGGTGGTGTTCCCTGCACCTTCCGCACCTGTTACGACACAACGTTGTGGCCGCTGACCCTCACCGCCGCGGAATGGCGTTCACCCAGCCGATTGCAGCCGGCGGTAAAGACCAACGATTCCGCGTGGGCCATCCGCCTGGAACTTCAGTGCGCGCCCGATGTTAATTTTCAGGGATTAAAAATCGACCAACTCCGCTTCTACCTTGATGGGGAGAGCGGCCTGGTCAACATCGTCTACGAACTCCTCTTCAGCCGCCTCAATCGCATCATGATCCGGGATCTATCCCCGGGGTCGCGGCTCGCCCCGGTCATGCTGCCCGCCTCGGCGCTGAGCCCCGCCGGCTTCGCTCCGGATCAGGGAATGGTCCCCTATGCCGCCTCTTCGTTCGCCGGACATCGGCTGCTGATGGAGTACTTCGCTTTTCCGGAGAAATTCTTTTTTATCGATCTGAATGGTTTGAATGCCATCGCTGCCGCCGGTTTCAAGAGCGCCGTCGAAGTGGTCTTCCTCATCTCCCAGGTGGAGGGGGACGGCCGCATCCAACGGCTCGAGCTTGAGCTTTCGAAAAAAACTTTCCGCCTGGGATGCACTCCCATCGTGAATCTTTTTCCCCAGGTTGCCGAGCCGATTCAACTTGATCGACGCAAGTATGAGTACACAGTCACCCCGGATGTGCGCAGGCCTCACTCGATGGAGGTGTTCTCCATCGATGAGGTCGCCTCCATCGATTCGACCAACCAGAAGATCACGACCTACGAGCCGTTTTACTCGCTACGTCATTCCGCACAGAAGGACAACCGCTCCTGCTTTTGGCTGGCGCGCCGGCGCGCCTCGAGCCGGCTCAACGATGAGGGAACAGAAGTAGCGCTCTCACTGATCGACTTGTCCACGGCGAACGTCGATGCACAAGCCTCAGTACTCTCCGTGCGCACTACCTGCACCAACCGCGATTTGCCGTCTCGTCTGCCGTTCGGGAATCAGGACAGCGACTTTGAGATGGAAGGCGCAGCCGCCATGAAGCGGATCGTCGCGCTCCGCAAGCCCACCCAGCCGGTGCGGCCTGAACTGGGCAAGAGCACCCTATGGCGCCTGATTTCGCACTTATCGCTCAACTATCTTTCGCTGGTCGAACAAGGTAAAGACGCGCTCAAGGAGATTCTCGGTCTTTACGATGTTGGCCGCACGGCCTACTCGCAAAACGTCATCCAGAGCATTCTCGAAATCCGCAGCCGCCCGCACTTCACCCGCCTGATTTCGGAGCAGGGTGTGAGCTTCGCCCGCGGTTTGCGCATCGAGATGGAACTTGACGAGGACCAGTTCACCGGCGGTGGTGCGTTTCTCTTCGCCAATGTGCTGGAGCGATTCTTCGGCCTCAGCGTCTCGCTGAACAGCTTTACCCAGCTCAGCGTCACGACTCCGCAGAGAAAGGGGGCACTGCACGAATGGCAACCGAGATCAGGCCGGAAACTTCTCGTTTGAAAAATTCGCCGCTGGGCGATCAGCTTGCTGAGTCTCCCTATGGTTTCGAATTCTTCCAGGCGGTGACCCTTTTGCAGCGGCTCAGCGATGGGCTGCAGCCGGTGGGCGGTTTCTCTCATCCGGAGGAGGAGGCAGTCCATTTCCGGGTGAATTCCAGGCTTGGTTTTCCCGCCAGTCAGATCCAGAGTCTGGACTTCCGCGAGGATGGTCCGCCGGAGATGATGGTGAACTTCATGGGCCTCACTGGCCCTTCCGGTGCACTCCCATACACCTACAGCGAGTTGATCCTGGAGCGGATCAGGGCCAAGGACCACGGGCTCGCCGCCTTCTTCGACATTTTCAATCATCGCGCCCTCTCGCTCTTTTATCGCGCCTGGCAGAGGTCCCGCTTTCCTGTCACTTATTCCGCCGGACCGCGCGATCTGTTCACGCGCTATCTTCTCGACTTGATCGGATTGGGTACGGAGGGCCTGCGTGACCGCCAGGAGATTGAGGATGAAGCATTGCTTCACTACACATCGTTGGTGGCGATGCAGGCGCGCTCAGCGACGGCGCTGGAACAAATTATCGAGGATTACTTTGAGGTCCCGGTCGAGATTCAGCAATTCACCGGCGCCTGGTACAGGCTTGACGACGCAACCCAGTGCTCCATGACCGATCTGGACACGCCCTCATGCCAGGTAGGTGGTGGGGCCGTGGTGGGAGATGCGGTTTGGGACCGGCAGGCACGGGTGCGCATCCGTCTTGGCCCGCTCTCCTTGGAGCGGTATTGCGATTTCTTGCCTGAGGCGAGTGGATACACGGCTTTGCGCAGTCTGACCCGGTTCTTCAGCAACCAAAGCCTGGAGTTTGAAGTGCAACTGGTTCTCGATCGCACCCAGACGCCGGGCACTGAACTCGATTTTGCGGCAACGAATGCGGTGCGGCTGGGATGGGTTTCATGGCTCAAAACCGCGCCGCTGGGCATGGATCCTGACGACACGATTTTGACCTTGTAAGGGGAACGATATGGGACTGAATCTCAAAGCACTCATCGGCAAGTTGAATGAGCCTGCGCGCCTGGCCCTCGAAGGGGCAGCCGGGCTCTGTCTCTCGCGCACCAATTACGATGTCGAGGTCGAGCACTACCTCACCAAACTACTCGACTCCGCGTCCGGCGATTTCGCCGCGATCATCAAGCATTTTGAAATCGACAAGTCGCGGCTCACCGCTGATCTCGCTCGCAGCATCGACAAGCTTAAGTCTGGCAACGCGCGCACCCCGGCCATCAGCCCGACGGTGCTCAAGATGCTGACCAATGCCTGGACGATCGGCTCTATCGATTTCAATGCCGGGCAGGTGCGCACCGGCTTCACCATCATCGCGCTGGTCACCGACGATGAACTTACGCGTCTGGTCAACGACGTCAGCCGCGAGTTCCAGAAGATCAACGCCGACGCGCTGCGCAAAGACCTGCTCGGCATTGTCGCCCTTTCGAGTGAGACAACTACGACCGCCGGTGCCGGCACGGCGCCCGGCGATCCCGCCGCAAAACCAGCCGGCGGCAAAACGCCGAACCTGGACCAATACACCGTCGACCTTACCGGCAACGCGCGCAAGGGAAAGATCGATCCCGTCCTGGGCCGTGATGCGGAGATTCGCCAGGTGATCGATATCCTCACCCGGCGGCGTCAGAACAACCCCATCCTGACCGGCGAGGCGGGTGTGGGCAAGACCGCAGTGGTGGAGGGCTTTGCATTACGCGTGTCGCAGGGTGATGTGCCTCCGCCGCTCAAGAATGTGCACGTACGGACTCTTGACCTGGCGTTGCTCCAGGCCGGCGCAGGGGTCAAGGGAGAGTTTGAGAATCGGCTCAAGGGTCTGATTGAAGAAGTGAAAGCCTCAGCCACTCCCATCATCCTCTTCATCGACGAGGCGCACACCATGATCGGCGCCGGCGGCCAGGCCGGACAAAACGACGCGGCTAACCTGCTCAAGCCGGCGCTGGCCCGTGGCGAACTACGCACCATCGCGGCTACTACATGGTCAGAGTACAAAAAGTACTTCGAGAAAGATGCCGCGCTCGCCCGGCGCTTCCAGGTGGTGAAGGTGGAGGAGCCCAGTGAGCACCAATGCCTGATCATGATGCGCGGTCTGGTGGCTTCTCTCGAAAAGCACCACAACGTCCGCATCCTCGACGAGGCGGTTTATGCAAGCGTCCGTCTTTCTCACCGCTTTCTCGCCGGCCGTCAATTGCCAGACAAGGCTGTGAGCATCCTCGACACCGCGTGCGCTCGCTTGTCGTTGGGACAGAACGCCACTCCGCCCGCGCTTGAAGACACCACTCGCCAGATTGACGCCCTCGAGGTACAGAAGCGAATCCTCGAACGCGAAGCAGTCGTGGGCGCTGACCACCACGAGAAGCTGGGGGAGATTGAAGAACAAACAACCGCGGCCACCAGCAAACTGAAGGCCTTACAAGAGCGCTGGGATAAGGAGCGCGAGCTGGTGACGAAGATTCGCGAACTGCGGGACAAGCTGGAAGCGGGCCATGCCGCGAATGGCGCGGTCGATGCGGCCGCAGCCAGTTCGGCCGCACTGAAGACCGAGTTACAGGGCCTGGAAACGCAACTGTCCGCATTGCAGGGAGAAACGGGCCTGATCCGCGTTTGCGTGGACGCGCAGATTGTGGGCGAAGTACTTGCTGCCTGGACGGGCATCCCTGCCGGCAAAATGCTCAAGGATGAAATCACCACCGTGCTGGCGCTGCAGGAGCACCTGGGACGCCGCGTCATCGGTCAGCCGCACGCGATGGAGATCATCAGCCAGCGCGTCCAGACCTCGCGCGCATCGCTGGACGACCCCAACAAACCGGTTGGCGTTTTCATGCTGGTTGGCCCTAGCGGCGTGGGCAAGACGGAGACCGCGCTCGCGCTTTCTGACTTGCTCTACGGCGGCGAACACAACCTGATCACCATCAACATGTCTGAGTTTCAGGAACCGCACACCGTTTCCACTTTGAAAGGATCTCCTCCGGGCTATGTGGGTTACGGCGAAGGCGGAATATTGACCGAAGCGGTCCGCCGCCGGCCTTACTCGGTGGTGTTGCTGGACGAAGTAGAGAAGGCGCATCCCGATGTACTGGAACTCTTCTTCCAGGTCTTCGACAAGGGCAACATGGAAGACGGAGAGGGCCGCCAGATCGATTTCAAGAACAACATCATCATCCTGACGACAAACGCGTGTACCGATCAACTAATGAAACTCGTCGCCGATCCTGAAACCGCGCCCAGCCCGCGCGCGCTGGTCGACACCCTCAAGCCCGACCTCAACAAAATCTTCAAGCCGGCCTTCCTGGGGCGCATGGTCGTGATCCCCTACTACCCGGTACGCGACGAGGCATTGAAGCAGATCATCCGGCTGAAACTGGGCAAGATCCAACGGCGTATTCTCGAAAACCACAAGATCAAGCTCACTTACGACGACGCCTTTCTCAACGAGGTCGCCAGCCGCTGCACCGAAGTTGAGAGTGGCGCACGCAACGTGGACAACATCCTCACCAATTCCCTTCTACCCGATATCTCACGAAAGATCCTGGGCGGAATGGCCGAAGGGGAAAAGATAACCGCCATTCATGTAGGCATCGGGGATAACGGGGACTTTGTCTATGCACTCCCGGGCGCACCGGTTGCCGTGGAGACGATGGCCTGAAGCGGCGTTAACGAAAGACGATCGGCTTTTTAGGTTTTTTATCAATGCCCTATTCTCAACAAGAACGCCTGATTGCCCTCACCACGCCGCTGGACGAGGATGCATTGCTGCTGGCCGCTTTCACCGGCCAGGAAGCCATCTCACGCCTGTTCAGTTTTGATCTCGATCTGCTCTCGGAAAAAGGGTCGATCGACTTCGCCCAGATTGTCGGCAAGAAGGTCACGATAACAGTGACGCAGGTGGACAAGACGCAGCGCTATTTCAATGGCATTGTGAGCCACTTCGCGCAAAGCGGATCAGACGCTCGCTTCACTCGCTATCGCATGCAGATGGTTCCCTGGACGTGGCTGCTCACCAGATATGCCGACTGCAAGATTTTTCACAACAAGACGGTCCGGGAGATCCTGGAACAAGTCTTCAAAGATCGTTCCGTGACTGACTACCAGATCAACCTCAATGGCAGTTACTCGCCGATGGAGTACTGCGTTCAGTATCGCGAGACGGATTTCAATTTTATTTCCCGGCTCATGGAACAGAATGGCATCTTCTACTTCTTTCAGCATGAGAAGGGAAGCCACACCATGGTCATCGCCGATACGCCCAGTGCCCACAAACCCTGCCCTGGACAGGAGACCGCTGGATACAACCTGGTAAGCGGCGGCATCGACGACGATGATGTAATCCATTCCTGGACCATCGAGCAGGAGTTGCGCAGCGGCAAGTACACGTTAACCGACTATAACTTCAAGACCCCTTCGGCCAACCTCACAGCCACCGAACCGAGTGTGATCGATGTGGGAGGCAATAGCGGCTTCGAACTTTTTGACTTTCCCGGGGAATACGCTACGCGTGGAGACGGCACGACCTTTGCGAAGATTCGTATGCAGGAAGAGGAGGCCAGTCACCTGGCCGCCAATGGCTCAAGTAGCTGCCGCGCCTTCACCAGCGGTTACAAGTTCACTCTCCAGGATCACTATCAAGACACAATGAATGTGCCTTATGTGCTGACCGCGGTCCAGCATAGCGCTTCAGTTGCCGACACCTATGCCATGAGTAGCGGCACCGGCGGAGAGAGCTACTCGAACCTGTTCACCTGCATCCCGGCAACCGTTCCCTTCCGGCCCGCGCGTCTGACTCCCAAGCCGTTCGTCCAGGGGCCGCAGACGGCCGTGGTGGTCGGTAAGTGTGACGATTCCGACGGCGGCGGCAGTGACGAAGAAATCTGGGTGGATAAATACGGGCGGGTCATCGTTCTATTTCCCTGGGACCGGCCCAACAAGTATTCCTGCTGGGTTCGCGTCTCCCAGGACTGGGCAGGCCAGGGTTGGGGCGCGATGACGATTCCTCGCGTTGGGCAGGAGGTCCTGGTTAGTTTCCTGGAAGGCGATCCCGACCGTCCGATTATCACCGGGCGGGTATACAACGAAGATCAGACCGTTCCCTACCCATTGCCCGCTAACCAGACCCGCAGCACCTTCAAGACACGAAGCAGCAAGGGCGGCGGCACAGACAACTACAACGAGCTGCGCTTCGAGGATAAAACAGGGGACGAACAGGTTTTCCTGCGCGGAGAAAAGGATTTCGATACCCGAATGAAAAACGACATTCGGGAGTGGGCGGGAAATAACCGAAGCCTGATCGTTACCAAGGACCAGATGGAGAAGGCCGGAGGGGATCTCCATAGCCAGGTCACGGGGAATGTGAATCAGAAGGTAGGGCAAAATTTGTCCTTGCAAGTGGGTCAGAATTTGTACGAGAAGTCGGGGATGAATTTTGCCCATGAAGCGGGACAGGTCATTCATCTAAAGGCCGGAATGACCGTGGTTCTGGAAGCGGGCACAGAGTTAACGCTCAAAGTGGGCGGCAATTTTATCGATATCAGCCCCGCAGGGGTCACCATTGTAGGCACGATGGTGATGATCAACAGCGGCGGCGCTGCGGGTTCCGGCTGCGGATCAAGTCCCACCTCTCCCAAGGATCCCGACGAGGCGGATGACGGTAGCAAGGGTAAGAAGATGAATTGAGGTGGAGTTGCCCTCGGGCGCTAAAGCCAGTCGTAGGTTGGGTGGTTAATGTACGGGCTGAAGCCCGTACCCTTCAAGAAGGCCCCACGCATACAACGATCCCGCCCCTACGAGAGAATATGGTTGTGACTGAGGCGCGATCCCTTATTCTTATTTGCAGCCACATAAATTGACATGAAACAACTGCAACCCGTCCTCTGGACCAAAGGCACCTTCCTGACACCGCAGCACCTGCAACTGCAGGACCGGTTCCTCGAAGACAGCTTGAACTTCCGGCTGCAGGCGCTCAAATTTTGCGCCTGGGGTTTCAGCGAAGTTGTGCTCGACCATGAATTGCTGGCGGACGGACACCTCGCGGTTTCCCGCGCCTCGGGCATATTCCCCGATGGGCTGCTTTTCGATATCCCTGGGTCAGATCAGCCGCCACCGTCGAAAGCCCTGGCGGAATTCTTCGATCCCGGCGTTCGCGACCTCGACATTTATCTCACCGTGCCTGACTACCGGCAGAAGGGCTTGAACGTCTCGCCCGTAGGCCGGTCCGCGGGTTCGCGCTATCTGGCTGAGATCAAGTCGGTCATCGACGAGAACACAGGGGCGGGTGAGAAGCCGATCCAGATCGCGCGCAAGAATCTGCGCTTGCTGGCGGCCAATGAGACGCGCGAAGGAAGCTCCACCCTGCGCATCGCCAACGTGGAGCGCACTGACACCGGCGTCTTCCGTCTGAACACTCGCTTTGTCCCCCCGCTGCTCGAAGTACGAGCCAGCGACTTCCTGCTCGGCGTGGTGAACGGGCTGCTGGAAATTCTCTCCGCGAAGAGCACGCAGCTGGCCGCCAGCCGCCGGCAGAAGAACCTCAGCCTGGCGGACTTCACGGCGTCAGACATTGCAAATTTCTGGCTCCTTTACACCGTCAATTCGCATATTCCCGTGCTTAGCCATCTGCTCCAGGGACAGCGCTGCCATCCGGAAGAACTCTTCTCCGCCCTCACCGCGCTCGGCGCTTCCCTCACCACCTTTTCCGCCACCATACGTCCGCGGGATCTTCCCTTGTACGACCACCTCGAGTTGAGCAAGGTTTTCAACGATCTGGATCAGAAGCTACGCCTCTTGCTCGAAACTGTGGTGCCGACCAACGTCGTCTCCCTCCCGCTCAAGCACGTGAAGAACGCCATCTACGCTACGGCGATCGACCAGGACAAATACCTGAACAACACCCGGATGTACCTGGCCATCTCCACCGAAACCAGCGAAGAGTCCATCATCCGAAAGGTTCCCCAGCTAGTGAAGGTTTGCTCCGCAACCGACATCGAGCGGCTGATCAGTCTTGCTTTGCCCGGGGTCGTCCTGAGTCACTTGCCCAGCCCGCCCAGTGCGATTCCAGTTAAGATGAAGTATCAATATTTCAGTCTGAACCAGTCCGGACCCGCGTGGGAGGCGGTGACCCGCGCGCGCAATCTCGCGGTACATGTTCCGGGAGATTTCCCAAATCCGCAAATGGAGTTGCTTATCCTGTTGCCGCAGGCGGGTTGAAAGCCATGACACTCTTGAACAAACCCGTCTGGGCAGAAGGCATGTATCTCGGCCCGCATAATTTTCAGGCGCAGAGCCGCTATTTCGAAGACTCGTTGAACTTCGTCACCACCAGTCTTTGGCGTGACGCATATGGCTTCGCCGGGCTGCAATTTGACAACGACGCTCTGCGCAACGGCATACTCACCATGACCGGCGGGCGCGGCCTGTTTGAAGATGGACTGGCGTTTGATTTGCCGGGTTCGGATGCCGCTCCACCACCCCGCGAGTTCGGCAGTCTGTTCTCTCCCGTTGCCGATCATCTGACCATGCACCTCGCCGTCCCTGTCAATCTGCAGGAGGGCCGCAATACGAGCCTGGAGAACGGAGCCTCCGGCTCGGTTCGCTATCACAGCGTGGAGCAGATGCTTCCCGATGAAAACACCGGGCGCGATGAGAAAAAAGTCAAAGTGGGGCGCAAGAACCTGCAACTGCTTGCGGAAAACGAGGTCACGGATCAGTTTGTAAGCTTACCCCTGTTACGTATCGTGCGTGACGGCTCCGGCCGTTTCGAAAGCGATCCTGGATTTGTGCCGCCGTGCCTCACGTTAAGCGCCAGTGTGTCCCTCACTGCCATGCTCGGTCGCCTGGTAGACATCCTTGACGATAAGAGCACTGCTTTTGCGCGTGAGCAACAGCAGCGTCATGGTGCGTTTCAAGCTGGTTTGTCTCCGCGCCATGTAGCCCAATACTGGTTCCTGCACACGCTGAACTCGAGCGTGTCCATGCTTCGGCATTTCCTGCTCTCGAAGCACGTACATCCGCAGGAGTTGTTTCGCGAGATGTCGCGGCTTGGGGGCGCTCTTTGTACGTTCGGCCTTGAAGTGCATCCGCGATCGTTACCGGTCTACGACCACCGCAATATCGGAGCCTGTTTCGCAGCCCTGGACGAGCACATCCGCCGACATCTGGAGATCGTGATGCCTTCCAAGGCAATCACGATTCCCTTGCGTTCGGTGGGAAATTCTATCTACGATGGCGAGATCAAAGACGAACGCTGTATCGGAGCCTCGCGCTGGCTGTTGGAAATTCGCTCTCCCATCGGCGAAGCCGACTTGATCGGGCGCGTACCGCAGCTGGTGAAAGTCTGCTCCTCGCGGTTTGTGGTTGAGCTGGTCAAGCGCGCGCTGCCCGGCCTGGCGCTCAACCACCTGCTTGCGCCGCCGGCTGAGGTGGCGGTCAAGGTGGAAAGCCAATATTTTGCCATCAACAGGAGCGGGCCGTGCTGGGAGAACATCATGCAAACCCGCAGGGCTGGAGTGTACGTGCCCGGCGATATCCCCTCGCCCGAGATGAGCCTGATTGTATTGCTCGACGATCGAAGGTAGTACGCTGAATGACAACCATGACCCAGGCCAGCAAGGGTGCCGTGCCAGCCGTAAAAGTCACAGCGGAAGTGAGTCCCGGTACATGGTGTAATTTCCGATTCGACAAACCCTTTAAGATTGGCCGTCTCAAAGATTGTGATCTCTTCATCGACAACTCTTTTGTCAGCAGGGTCCATGCGGCCGTTGCTTTTGAGGATGGGCACTGGACTGTTCGTGACCTCGGCAGCGCGAATGGACTCTTCTTCCGTGGGGCGTCGGTACCGTTTGTTTCGGTAGATGGGCTCACGGTCGTGAGGCTCGGGGTAGAGGGTCCGGAAGTCAAACTGGAAGTCGAAAAGCCTTTGCCCGAGCCTCCACCGCAAAAGACGCTGCGGGTAAAAGATCCCGCCCTGGACCGGTATATCGATCATTATTTCGCCAAGCCTGCCGCCGATGAACCGGTTGGCGAGCACACCATGTTCATCCGCCAGGCGTACGCCCATGTCGAAAAGAAGCAGAAGAAGAAATTCGGTGTTGTTGTTGCAGGCCTGGTGGCGCTGATTCTCGCAGCAGGCCTGCTGGCTTACTGGGAGCACAATCAGCTACTCCAGCAAAGAGCGACGGCAGAGGAACTCTTCTATGCGATTAAGGCGCAAGACGTCGATCTCGCCAATCTCGATCGAGCGCTTGCTAATACAAGCAATCCAGCCGGCGCGGAAGAGCTCGCCAAGTTTCGTGCCCGCCGGCAAGAGATGGAAAAGAGCTACGACAAATATCTGGCGACGCTGCACATCTATAACCCTAAGCTCACCGAGAAGCAGCGGCTGGTATTGCGGGTGGCCCGGATATTCGGCGAGTGCGAGCTGGATATGCCGCCCCAATTCGAAGCGGAAATCGATCGCTACATCGAACGATGGAAGTCGTCCGGACGGCTTAAGGCAGCTATCCTCACCGCCCAGCAAAATGGATACACGGCGACCATTTCTCGCGATCTGCTCGCTCGGGGTCTTCCTCCGCAATTCTTTTACCTCGCGCTGCAGGAGAGCAACTTTAATGCCTATGCGGTGGGACCACTCACGAGGAAGGGTTTCGCCAAAGGGATGTGGCAGTTCATTCCTGATACGGCGGTTAAGTACAGCTTGCATTTGGGACCGTTAGTGGACCAACCGCGAACCGACCCCGCAGACGACCGCCACAACTTTGACAAAGAAACCAAAGCGGCGGCTCTCTATCTCCAGGATCTCTATGGCACGGATGCGCAGGCTTCAGGGTTGCTGGTAATGGCTTGCTACAACTGGGGGGAAACGCAAATTCTGCCGTTGATTCGCAGCATGCCGGCGAACCCGCGTGATCGTAACTTCTGGAAGCTGCTGTCAAAACATCGCGACAAGATACCGCAGGAAACTTATGACTATGTTTTCTATATTGCTTCCGCTGCGGTCATTGGTGAGAATCCGCGATTGTTTGGTTTTGATTTTGACAATCCGTTAGCCAATCTGGATGCGATGGGCGAAAGTACCGCGGAGAAAAGCGCACGTCGTGGGCTTTAGTGTTTGCCCACGAACTTAGCCCGGGACTGCCTCCTCAGAAGCGCCAACAAGTGCGTATCGCAGCAGATCCTGTGGTCGGGCTTCAATGGTCGAAAAGCTCCGAGCCGCATGGGTGAATAAGCACCGCCGAGGTCCTTCGACTCCGCGCCACAGGTGCTGTGTCATGCGATAAATCTGTGATGCGCTTCGCTCAGGATGACGTTTTTGTTGGAGTTTTAAAGAAAAACATCCGCGGCACTCATTAAGGGCGTTTCACAGCGTCCCCGACCTTCGGGGTTCCCGCGCCGTCGAACTTTCCTACTGCGGAACCGCTGTCGACGCTGGTCACGGTCAGCATCCCTACCGGCGAATCGATGGTGCGTAGAACTTTTCCGCTCGCAGGATCCTTCACCGTACGCAGCACCCGGGTCAGTACCAGCTTGTCTCCCACCTTCACGCCGGAACTGGAGCCGACGTTGATGATGATCTCGCCGCCGGATGCATCTGCAACCAGGCCGTCGATCGGCGCTGGAGGGGCAGGAGCATTCACCGGAAGACTGCCGGCATGCTGTTCGAGTGCCTTGGCCGTATCGTTGACGGATTGCTTCACTGCCTGGCCAAGAATGCTTTGGCTAAAGTTGGTGCTGCCCATGTCGAGCTCGCCGCCGCCGCCCTTCCAGCCGGAGAATCCAGAACCACTGCTGGTTAATCCCTTACGTTCCGACTCGCCGTGGCCAGTCACCGAAGCCAGAATTTCGCCCGTGTTCACATCGACCATGCGTGCGGTCACTTCTACAACTGCCTTTGATTTGCTCACGCCCAAAGAGCCGGCGCCTTGGCTCCAGATGCTTCCGCCGCCACCGCCACCGCCGTAGTGCTTGTCATCGCGGCCGAATTGGGTGACATCGCCAATGATGATCGTGTCTACGCCGAGCAAACCGCCGATCTTGGCGGCAGTGGCCGGATTGGCTCGATCGCTGTTGGAGAAATTTTGTTCTTTCAGAATCTTATCCAGCGCGCTGCGTTCGATGACCCGGTAGTTGCCATCGTTGACCAGTTCGCTGATCAACAAATCAGAAATGCCTTTGCCGACATCCTGGTTCGAACCGAAGATCGCCTGAACACTGGTCATGACCGTCCCGTATCCGAAATCGAGCACCGCCACCCTGCGCTTTTCCTGCGCCACTCCGGGAATTGCGACTAACAAAGCGAAGACCGACAGAAGAACCTTGCGCATAATCTTTCAGCTCCTATTTGCCGAGAAAACTTTCCAAAGTTGAGATTTCTTTATCAGCCTTGTCCATATGACTGCGGGCCGCGGTGATATTGCCGCTATTCAGTTCATCGTTGGCTGCGCGGAGATAACTGTTCATGCGGGTATACGCAGCCGCCATGTCCCGGCGAAGGCCCAGGCCGTCTGCCTCCTGCTGGCGCTTCATGCCTTCCACGCTTGCGGAGACGGCACTGGCACGGGCATCGAGACCGGTCATCTGTTCATGAATCTGCTGCACTTCCTCAGCCGAGGGCCCGGTGTTTGCAGGCAGCTTTGTACTGTCGGGCTGGGCGGGAAGTACGGCGGGTGCAGCCGGGTGATAGTCAGGCCTGGGCGCTTTTGCGGTGACCTCGACCCTGGGACGGTTAGATTTTTCCGTGCTGGGTGGAACTGGTGCCTGCGGGGTGATGGCAGCGGCCGAGCCGACGGCCGGCGGGGCATCGACCGCGTACGGTAGGGGTGCGGGCGTGGCCGCATCGGGAACCGGAGCCGCGCTCCCCGGAACGGTGGTTGCTGGGTCAGTGGCGGGTGGCGCCGGCGCAGCCTGCGATGTCTGGGCAGCACGATCAACGTCGCTTTCGGTTTTCGCGCTGGTGTGCAACAGGCGTGGCAGACCAATGGCCGCGCAGGCCACAACGACCAGCACTGCAAGCGCCCCTACGGTCATCCAGACTCCGCGGTGTCCCGAAGAAGGCTGGATCAACGGCGCAGCCGGGGCAACAGGCGCAAAGCCGTGTGCGGCGGGCTGAGCGTAGCCAGGGATAGCTACTGGGGTATACGCAGCCTCTTCCCTTTTTGTTGGATCATTCTGCATCGCAGCGACCTGGCGCAGCGCGTTGCTTAGCGCCTGCGCGTTCTGGAAGCGACTTGCCGGATCTTTCGCCATGGCGCACACAATGATGTCGCTCAGTGCCGGAGGTAATTGGGCATTCACTTCCAGCGGCGGGAGCGGAACAACGTTGCACTGCTGGTTCAGAATTTCATAAGCGGAATCGGCAACAAAGGGGCGGCGCCCTGCGAGGAGCTCATACATCATGACGCCGACGGAGTAGATGTCTGAACGCGCGTCGGCAGTACCGCCGCGCACCTGCTCCGGAGACATGTAGTAGAGCGATCCCATGGTCGTGCCGGGACGGGTGAGGTCCTGTTCCGTGCGCGACTTGGCAATACCGAAATCCATGAGCTTCACAATCCCCTGGGAAGTCACCATGATGTTGGCGGGTTTGATATCGCGGTGGACGACGCCGCGGTTATGCGCATAGCTCAAAGCAGCCAGTACCTGCTGGACATATTTGATTACGTCACTCTGAGGGATGGGACCCTGCTTCGCAATTTGTTCCAGCGTGGAGCCTTCCACAAACTCCATCATCATGACCAGCTGGTTGTCGACCTGAAAGGCGGTATGCAGTTGTGCGATGTTGGGATGATCGAAACTGGCGAGCATGCGAATTTCACTGATAAACCGGTTGGCCAGATCCGGCTCGGCGACCAGATTGGGAAGAAGGACCTTCATCGCCTCGGTGCGGTCAGAGATCACATTGCGTACACGATAGACGCTTCCCATGCCGCCCACACCCAGCATGCTGACGATCTCGTAGTCGCCAACCCGTTGACCTATTTCGAAAGCCACAAGGTACCTCCGGTCGATCACTTCGAATTATGGTGCAGATCGAGTGTCTTTCGTATCAGCAAGACCCCTGCGAACTGCGTGAGGACCCGTAAAGCCACCAATACTATAGGCTTCGCTTCCTGCCCTGGACAAGAGAATCCTCTACAACCTTGGCGTAAATCCAGGGCTTCCGTTGGACCTGGAAAGGTATATATCGGGTTAATAACTCACTTGCCCTAAGGGCTTATCCCGTCAATAAATCCCAGGTGCACCCACTCCCCGAGGCGTACTCAGGCAAGTAAATGAGAGGCACCCGAAAGGCGCACTGCAGATCCGCTCGGCTGCGCTCGGGATGACAAAAAGGAGAGGGTAGCTGTAAGGACAGGGCGGTTGCTGGATGGCAAAGCGGTTGCTCCCTCAACTTGCTACAGGGAAGCCGGCTCCTTGATTGACAACGGATAGGGTGATTAGCGCCACGAGCCTCGGCGGAAACGTATCACCTTCTTGGCGGCGGCGGCTTCCGCTTCCAGGGCGCGCAGCTCTTCCTGAGATTGCGTCGGGGCCAGCTCGAGCCATGGCGCCGTCTCCTTTAACACGGCATCCACGCCTGCACTGTCATCCTGGCCGAGCAACTCGCGGGCAGCGGCGACCGCGGAAGAGGCCTTTTCCCCGTATACCTGCTCGCAGCGCCGGCGTAATTGCTTTTTCGTGGTCTCGAGTGACCTCGGGGAATCAGGACTCGCGGGAAGAGCGAGCGCGCGCTTCAGGTCTGCGATGCCTTGGCTGGTGCCCATCTGCGCATAACAGCGCCCAGTCAAAGCGGCGAAGTCGGCTTCTGACTGTTGTAGCTTCCTGGCGCGCCCCAACGCCTGGTCTACTCGGGGCAGCCGCTTCACGCCGGGCGATTGCTCCTCCAGCAGGACCACTGCCTCGATAAACAATTCCATCCGGGTCAAATTCTCCGACCGTTCCAGCGCAACATCCGCTCTTTGTTCGATGGCGCTTTGCTTCTGCGTGGCCTCTTCCAGTTGCCGGTGCAGAACGGGCTCATCCACCTGGCGAAGCGCGCGCCGCAACAACTGCACCGCACTCTCGTAGTCTTCCTCATCGATGAAACGCTTCCCTTGACTGTAGGTGCGCTCGAGAAGTTCCTGAGAGATGCGTTGCGAGGCTGCAGTTTTTGCCAGTTCCAGCAGGCCGTCCACCTCGTACGAGGAGAGACCCTCGGCCTTGCAGCGCTCCAGAATTTTTACCGCTTCGAGAAAGAGACGATCATCGATCGCCTGGCGAGCCTGGCCTAACCTTTGCGCCAGCAATTGCTCCCGTGCCTGCCGGGCCAGGCGCTCAGAGAGCGCAGACTCCAGCCCAAACAATTGCTCGTTCCCAGGCACCCGTTGCAGAGCCGCACGAATATGCCCGACAGCCTGTTCGGGAGGCAGATCCGCGGAAGTCTTGCAAACCTCCTTGACGAAGTGTTCGTCTTCCAGCTGTTTGATGCGAGGTTCAAGATTCAGCCTGAGGCGGAGGAGCGAGGGGTCATTGGGAAATTCCTTCAGCGCTTCTGACAATTCTGTAGAGACCAAGCGCAGCTTATCCACGGTTGTGCTCAAAGCCGCCTTCTCTTCCAGCCTGCGCACCATCGACTTACGTTTCTCTTCGTTCAGCGCGGCGGTTAGTTCATCCTTTGCGCGGAGCACCTCGGCATTGTCGGGCGCGATCGTCCCCGCTTTATCGAGCAACACAAAAGCCTCTTCGTACTCACGCGCGGCCAGATGTTCCCGGGCAGACGCCATCACTTTGCGAAGCTCTTCTTTTAGCCGCTTCTCCTCAATCTCCTGCTCTAACAATCGACACAGAGCCAGTACCTGGGAGTTGTGCGGATCGAGCCGCTGCGCCGTGGCTGCGCGTGCCTGGGCACGGGTAAGTTCTCCTACTTTTCTGGCGTTTGCGCTCTCCGCCAAAAGCTGAGAGACCTTCTCCTGCGTCTGTTTACCGTCAACCACGGATTTGCGCAGCGTGGTCAATGTGCTGCTCGCGGGATTTAGGCCAAGAGCTTCGTCACACAACGCAAGGGCCCGGTCCCACTCCCGCTCCCCTGCCGCGCGCTCCGCCAGCCGCGCCAGTTCCTGGGCTTTGCGTTCCTTTTCCTGCTGCGTTAACCGCTGATCCACCACGGACAACAGACGTTTGCCGGCCACATGCTGGGGATCGAGCCGCAGGAGTTGGCGGAGAGCGCTTTGCGCTGCCAGAAAGTCGCGTTCGTTGACGTGCTGTTCCGCCAGGGCTAACGATTCGGCGATATGAGCGCGCGTGATACCTTCGGCGACCTCGTGCAAGTCCATCGCCATGTCATCCGCATTGGAATACCGCTCGACCGGCGACTTTGCCAGTGCGCGCGCAACAATCGTGTCCAGAGCGGCAGGACAATCCTGTTCCAGTTGCGAGGGGGCGGGCGGCTGCACACGCATGATCTGATCGATCACGGCCGGATAGTCAGCATCGAAAGGCAGCCTTCCGGTGACCAGCAAATAGAGCAGCACGCCGGCGGAAAAAATGTCAGACCGGCCATCAATCGCTCCGCCGCCAAACCGTTCGGGAGCCATGTAGGGTGGCGTGCCCACGAGCGATCCTGTGCTGGTGATGCTGGTATCGAGACGGGTTTCATCGCGGGCGATGCCGAAGTCAAGCAATTTGACGGATCCATCTCCGCGCACAATCACGTTCGCCGGCTTGATATCGCGATGGATGACGCCGTTGCGATGAGCGTAAGCCAGGGCAAGGCAAATCTGCTCGACCACGCTGAGCGCATGCTCCAGTTGGAGGCGTTGCCGCTTGATGGCTTTGTCGAGGGGTTCACCCTCGACGTATTCCATGACGATGTACGGTTCGCCATCCTGATCGCCGGCGTCGTACACGATCACGATGTTGTTGTGGCGGAGCGCACCGGTCTGGCTTGCCTCACGGTAGAACCGCTGCAGCATTTCCGCATTGCCGCTGAAGCCCTCGGTCAACATCTTGATGGCAACGATGCGGCCTAAGCGGGAATCACGGGCGCGATAGACAACGCCCATTCCCCCGCGTCCGAGAATGTCGAGCACGTCGTATTTGCCGATCTTCTCTGGCTTTTGCGTGTTCAAGTCAGTTTCCCGTAGTTGAGCTCTCGGAGCTTCATCGGCGCGCCGAAGGAAAGGCGGCAAATCACGATTTTGGCGATTCACCGTAGGCTCGAAAATTGTAGTTGTCCAACAGAAATTTCTGCGCCCTTTTCCTCTCCGGCGTGGCCTGGCCAGCAGTGGAGTTGAGGTAGAGCATATATAACTCGGCGGCTCCATCGTTGTCCGCCTCAGAGGCCTTGCGGTCAGCGGTCTGAAGAACGTGCGGCCGGCAGGCTGCTCACTTTCTCCTTCGGATTCCGTGAGCAGGCGATCGCGCGCTGCATTTTCGACCTTCTCCAGAAACTGGGGCTCGCTGGGAGCGTTACCTTCCGCACGCACGCCCATGGAGTCATCTGCCTTCACATTTTCCAGGATGGTAAACGGTTTCTCCTGGGTTTCCAGTATGGGAACCGTGGGGATGATGATGGCTTCGGAGCTGTCCTGAATCACGAACCCCAGTTCGACCGTCGCCTTGAGATGGTTGATCTTCTCGACGTAGGTGTATGGCGTCTGGACGGCTATGTGGCGGTACTTGGGTAAACTGTCCAGCTTGAGCCGTACCTGGTCCACTTTCTTTTGCTCATCCTCACATTGCCTTTTGGCTTCCTCAATTCGATTCTTCTTGCCCCCAGCCATGGCGCCCTGAAGGGCCAGTTGTGCGGTGTGCAAGGAGTTATTGGCGCTCTCATATTCCCGGTCGACCACATTCCAATCGTCGTTAATCTGATCCTGTTCGGCAGACCGGTATTTAGACGACTTCACATTCTGGTCGACTGAGTTGGAGACTGTGTGTTGCTGCACATCGCCAACCAGATTGAAGTTCGGCTGCACCTTGGTTTCTTCGTTAGGCCGGACGACCTTGATGTTTAGCCCGGAAGACTCCAGGCCGGCGGCGAGAGAATCCGTCAGCTGGTCCGCGAAAGCGACCGCCTCCCGCCGTGAAGTCCGGTCAAGGAATTTAACCCGAAGGGATAGCCTGGATCGAAGCTGATGAGCCGGGGTGGCGAGCGTCTTTTCATCACGAATGGCGCCGGCGTCTGCCGTGTTGTAGGCCAATGCCTCATCAAGGTAGGCCCAACCCACATTCGCTCCGGTTCCGTCGGGGCGATCGAGGTAGTGCTTCGCCTGGGCCAGGTAATAGTCGCTCAACCGGCCGCCCAGGATCGTCATCCGGTCCTCAATACCAGGGTCATTCGTGAGTGCATGGCAACGGCTCAGGAGATCGTAGGCACGCTGAATTTGTGATTCGTTCGCGACTCCCTTAATGGGAGTATTGATTCGTTCCAGTTCCTTCGCTCTTTGCGAAGCCGCCTGAATATAGCGATCCTTCAACGCCTCGAGCCGCTCGGCCACCGCTTTCTGCTGGGACGGGGTTAAGTCGGCGAGCACCTCGTAGGCCCTTACAAAGTCCTTGTCATCTTCCGCGGCGGCGCTCATGGTGGACGCGTTGGTGATGGCCGCCTTATCGGTTGTCTCCTGCAGGGTCTGCTGCGCGTTGCGCAGCAGTTCGGCAATTTCCGGCGTTGACTCTACATCTTTCGCCTTTTGGAACTGATCCACTGCGCCTTGCGGATCGCTCTTCGCGCCGTCAGCCTTTCCCTGCTGCACATAATAGGAGTACAGAGCCTGCAGCGAGTCCTGCACTTTGGGGTATTCCTGGGCGAAAGAACGAAGCGGTTTGATCGCCTCATAAGCCTCGTCGGGGCGGCGTGCGGATAGCTTGTTGGCAAAATCCACCAGGTGGTGATCGAGGTTGGTTCTTTCCTGGATGCAGGCCTGGCTCAGCGAGGCCGTCTCCGGTGACCTTGGGTCCAGACCCAGGGTTTGTTGAGAAATCGCCTCCGCAGCAACCAGGTGGGAATAGCCGCTTACCTGTTTTTCCAGTGCTTCCCGGTACAGCGCGATCTCGCCCAGGCCCTTGCTGTTGAGGTTCTTGGACTCGCTGCCTATCGCTTTCGCCAGAGCCTCGGTACTCTCGTTAGCCGGCGTAATGGCCATGCCCGCATCTAATGAAGACTTCGCCGCCAACAACTTCCCGTAGTTTGGCTGACCACCCTTCAGAGATGCCTGGTAGGCCGAAAGGCCGGTTTGCCCATCCTGGACGTAAAGGGCCGACAGGGCTGCTTTCGCTTCGCCGGAGTGGGGACCGGAGGAATATTTGCTTAGGTACGCCTTCCAGGCCGGAATGGTGGCGGAACTCTGGGCCAGCAGGTACTCGGCCAACTCCGTATCCAGCGTGGCTACCAGCACAATCTTGACGCCGGGAACGACCCGGGGAATGGTGCCGGTGGTGCTGATCGACTTGGCTACGATTTGCCCCTGAAGATCCGTCTGGTCGGCTAGTTCGGAGGGCGTTGCTCCCTCAGCTTTCTCTAACTTCAGGCCCGCTGGGACGACGCACTCGGGAGCTCCGCCGCGGCTCAGGAGGAGAATCCCATCCTTGCCCCGCTCGAGCGTCATGCCCGGGGCCAGGGTTAATTTGGGAAGCTTTCCGTAGCTGTTCTTGTTGATGGTCTGCACGCCGGTGCAGAGATGCACTTCGTTTTTAGCGTTGAGGGTAAAGCCCGAAATCTGGACATACGCCCGCGCATCGCCGGTTGGATACACCTCGATCGCTGACAATTCGGGCGTCTTCGCGAAGGCCCAACCTGACAACAGACCAAGGAGCAGAACCGCGACTGTGGTGCGGCAAAATGGTACCCAGCAAACGAAAAACCTTGACGACGCCATACTTCCTCGGCATAGATTTGCTTTACCGCATGAGGAGGCTGCGACCAAAGGGGGATTTACTTATTGGCTAACCGCGGGAACGACTCCGAAGCTATCATTTCCCCTATTCCGTTTGCAACCAAAGATCTTGCTGGATTTCTTCCCTGGCTCTGCGATTTGCGGACGAACGGATAAGACCCTTGACGACTATGCAGACTGTCACCCAGCACGGCCGAACGGCCAAAGATCGCTTTGAGTTGGTGATTCGCCTGCAGCAGTCCAGGGGCAACCAGCCGGCGGACGCTGGGCTGCGTTTGCGGGCCCAGGCGCTGCTCAAGGACATCCTCATGAGCAGGTTGGAGGTAGAGGCTGAGATAAACGCACATGAATATGTGCATACCCAGGGATTCGACGATCTGGGCAGGGCGCTGGCTGCGAGCCGGGCCTTGCAGGTTGCCTTTGAAGGGTTCCGCAACGTGGTTCCGGCGGCCCGGGCAAACGTTTCGGTGGTTCTCGACTCCTCTGCGCCGGACGAGGCGGTTTCAGGTCAGGCCAGCCTCTCGGTCGAGCAGAAAGACCTGCTCGACTTTGCCAAGCCATCCCAGGTGCTGATTACACAAGCGTTCTACGACAGAATCGCGCACTACCAACCCGCTTTGCGGACTTTTCCCTTGCGCGCCGGGGTCTATGAATTTCTGTGGACGAGCGAGCAGCGATTAAACGAACTGCAGGCGGAAGCAGAGTTCATGCCGACCCTGATACAGCCGCCGCCGGCCGCAGAGGCGTTTGACGAGACTGTCGTGGTGCCGGTGATTAAGACGCCGCCCCCCGAACCGCGCTGGAAGGCAGCCGGATCCGAAGCCCGTACCTCTGCCCATGCTCGAAATCGAGGATCCACCTCCGGCCAGATGGCTCTCTACGGCGAAGATTCTGGTGATCAGCGGTGTGGTCGCGGTCCTGCTGGTAGTCGGCTATCTGGTGTACGCCGGCGTCTTTGGCAAGTCGACGAAGCAGGTGGCGGAGAGTTCACCCGCAGTACAACAGCCTGCGGCTCCGCCTCCCCAGGTCTTGACGCCTGTTCGACCCGACCCGAATCCACCAGCCACGTCCAGGCTGGCAGTGCCAAAGGAGAACGCCGCAGTGTCGCCTCCTCCCAAGCCGCCAAAGCCTTCCACGAAGCCGGATCCTGGCCTCTCTTCCCAAACGACCGGTCCCAGGCCGGCGAGAGGGCGCAACTGCTCACTCGACGACAGTGAGATACCCAGTTATCTCAACCTGGCGGACAGATACAGAAACAGCGGCAAATACGAACGCGCAATTTCGAATTACAACTTAGTGCTCGGCTGCCAACCAGGTAACCGGCAAGCCCAGGCCGGGCTGCGAACAGCGGAGGAAATGGAGAAGTACTCCCACTAGTGGACTGTCGCAGAGAAAACGTTACTGATGAAAGAATCGGAGTAAGGGGGGAAAAGAGCAGTTTCCTCTACTCCGCTTCGCTGCGGTTGTAGTCTGTTTTTTATCGTCCGTGTAGTTTGCGGCCGGAAAGCTCCGAAAAGCATCTGCCAACAAGCATCGCCGGGGTCCTTCGACTACGCGCCTCAAAACCCTCTGTTTGCAATAGATCTGCGAAGCGCTTCGCTCAGGATGACGGCTTTGTCGGGGGCTTGAAATGCACCTGGTTGGATGCAGAAAACACGAAGTTTCGGGCCACTTGATGACAATTCTGTTTGCGTGGTAATGACTTCTCTGCGACAGGGTTCTAGATCAACATTTTCCCTTATTGCACTCGTAGCAGTGCCAGCACCACAGGTTTTTGGCGTCGGAAGCGGTGTTTTTCGGCCGCGTGATGGCCATATAGGAATGGGTTTGCCGAGTTGTACAGATCTTCATGAAGCGGCTTTCCGGATCGATTTTCTCTGGAAACGGGGCCATGTTTGGCAGCAAATCGAAATACCCGTACCGGCGTCCGTAATACCGCTTACAGTCCTGCGATGCACATTTGAAAACGACCATCGGTGAAAACGAGGACGGCTCTGGCCGCATTCTGGAATGGTGGCGGTCACATAACGGAACCTTCTCTTCGGGCATGTATCTAGTATGCGCGAATCGACAGACGAAGTGGGGTTGTATGGGAGACCTTCGGCATAAAAGTACGCCTCCAGGTGGTTACTAGCGGAGAGGCGTGCGCATTAGGGCTCAAAGACGGTGGGATTAGGCCTCATGCCACCGCATTTCGCCCCTAGCCTTCGCTTGTTGCTGCCCTTGTTTCGAGCGAAACGAACGCGATATTTATAAAATTCGATAAAGTTTGACCTTTTTACGGCTTCAGCGCCGCCGTCCGTTTGGGGAGAAGGACAACTTGATCGGGTTCACCGGTTTGCAGGACGGCGTCATAGATCAGTGAGGTTTCGGTGGGAACACGGTTCTCGGCTTGGGGCTTGATAAAGGGATTGAGAGTGCCGGCCGGATTCGGGTCGAAGTCGGGGAACGACCAGCTGTTAGCTGATTTCGGGGACGGCTCGGCTTTAGGCTCCGGATTCGGGACCCCACTGCGCGCTCCACGGCACGCCGGGACAGGCGGGACAGGCGGGGCAGGCTGCGACGCGGCGGGTGTGGTTTTCGTGGCCGCAACGGGATCGCCTGGCTCATCACTCGCGGATTCGTGCTGCTGTTTGCGGAGCCAATCAGGGTTGTGGATGCCTGGTTCGAGGGGCGGGGCCGCGGGTTGGGTCGCGAACGAGGAAGAGCGGCGGCCTGGAACCATTCCTTCGATGGCTACGATCATGGAGAGAGCCTTGATCTGGCCGGCGATGGTGCCCCGGGTTGCTTCGTGGCTGAGGGTGGCCAGTTCCCAGAGGCGGGTCAGGATCTGGTCGCGACCAAGGTTCAGCCTACGCAGGCCGTCGGCTTCCTGGTCGACCAGCTTTTCATTAACGGCGGCGCGGTGCTCGAGCATGTAGGTGCGGACGCGGGGTTTGGCTTTGGTATAAGCGGCGGTTTCGGGGTTAAGACCGACGGCTTCTGCGGCGCGGCGGTCATTCATGGTTCCGGACATGATCAGGCGAGCAAAGGCGATTTCCTGGTCGGTGATGGGATCAGTGACTGTGTTTTTGGGCATAGGTCGTCTCGTTCCTCGGTTTGCTGGTTTGCTGGAGATTGGGAATTATTTATTTGCTGCGCTCTTTGTGGCACAGGATAGAGAGCCGCAGCCGGGCACTGATGGCGGGTGTTGGTTATTTTGTGACAGGGATAGGGCGTGGCACCGGATAGTGGCGAAACTATCCTTCGCTCACGCGGAAGGCCGAAACTACCGGCAACAGCCGGACAGGGCGCGGTTGCGTGAGGAACCGGCGCCTGCCGATATCGTCTGCTTTAAGAGATACAGCTTTTCCAAGTTAGATGTAAGTGGCTGGATGAGTTTTTTGGCACAGGAGTTCAAAGCCGAAGGTTACTTCGGGTTTGTTGCCGGTGGGCGGGGGCTCAAGTGGGTGGCAAAGCGGGTTTTATGGGTATCCCGGCGGGATCGTGGCGTTGGTGACGTCCAAATTACCGTGAAGGCCGCGACGGGCGGTTGGTTGTTCCGTAAAAGATTTGCTCGTGGGGCGTCGGGGATAGGTACCATGTCCAACCATGTCCCCCTATCTCCCCAACTGAGAAATTTGCCACAAGCGATTTTGTTGCCTTGATTTAGCTAGCGTTCTCACGCAATTCTTCGACTTCAGTCATTCGTACGCGTTTGCTTGAAACGTTTAGCTTGATTTCCTGTCGCTTCATGAGAAACAAAAGCAGTTTGCCGAACTCCACAAGTTCCGCATGATCGATATGCTTTCGGTTGATCATTACCGCTCTCCAAGTCACATCGTCTTTCTGATCTGTTACTGCGACAGAGACTACCGCCGAACGTCTAGATATCTCATCGCGAGTTTTGTTCGCCGTGTCCTGGGATGGCGCGATTTGGCGGGTGTTCTGAATCCCTTCTGTCTATCCGCTGTTCTTACGGATGTCATAAGACACCAACGCATAGGCGATCGCTCCTGGGAGCAATTGAGGTCAAATCTGCCGCACACGTCCCCGTGTCACCAGGCGGAGCAGCAAGGTTAAAACGACTGCTCCGATGACAGCTACAAAGATCGAGTAGATGAGACCACCCTGGCCTGCGAAGCCGGCGGAACGCATCACGAACCCGCCGACAACCGCGCCAATCACACCGACCACAATATCCATAATGGGCCCGTAGCCCCCACCACTCATGATTTTGCCTGTGAGCCAACCCGCGATGAGCCCAACGATGACCCACCAAAGTATGAACATACCGCTCTCCTTCCTATCCGCTCGCAAAATTAGTTCCTCAGGGCTGCGCCCCCAACGGAGCGCAGCCCTGAGAAGTATTCAAATCCGACGGCGAGTCGGATTGGTTGCACCGACAACCGGATCGGCCTCCAAATCCCGGTCCACGCCGTCGCTATATTCGCGATTGAGGACGCGGGATTCCGGGGTTACGCCAACCTCTTTCCGATCCACTCCATGAGTGCTGACGGCTTTTTCACCAGAGGATGCGACATCGTCCGCCCCGGTCGACTTCAGGATTTCCTTGGCTCTGGAAACCTCTTCGGAACTATCGCAATGCACCGAGAGGAGGATTCCGCCATCCTTGACGCGGCCTTCGTAGCGCTTCGCTTCATACTCCGGAATTCCCATGCCAACCAGAGCACCTACCAGCCCGCCGACCGCGCCACCTACCCCAACACCCGCGAGCGCGCCCATAATAGGCCCGGCCGCTATCAGCGGACCCACGCCAGGGATGGCCAGAGCGCCAATGCCGGCGAGTAATCCTAATGTTCCCCCCACAGTGCCTCCGACGCCTACACCGGTGACGGCACCTTCCGGAGCTTTCGTGTTCTTTTCGGCCGCAAAATCCTTCGATCCCTGGTTGTCGGCCATAAGGACCGAGATATCGGAGTGCGAAAAACCTGCGGAAATAAGCTGGTCGACTGCAATCTCCGCGGTCGCTCTGCTCGGATAAATTCCAAAAGCTGCTGTGTTCTTTCCTGCCATAGTGATCCCCTTTTCGACGCTTAAAAGCGCACGGTCTCTACTGCTTGACTAGAAGTTGATTAGTAACCTTGTCAGGGCTACCAACGATTGATTCTGCCTTAGAGGCGATAGTCCGCTTCTCCTCCTCAGAACTTACGGGCCCCTTCAACGTGACGGAGCCATCTTTGGCGATAATTTTTACGTTGTGCCCATAAACCGAAAGCGACTTATCCGCAATAAGTGCTTGGCGGATTTTCCTCGTGAGCATTCGGTCCGAGGTGGCCTCCGATTGCTGCTCCGCCGTTTTGGTTTGCGTCTGGTTCGTGGCCGAGTTATCCGGACTCGTCTTCGCGGTAGCGGGGCTCTGGTCCTGGGCGCGGGATGGCACGGGCGCCAACAGCGCAGTGGCCAATGCTGCACCGCTGAGCAAAAGGAAATATGAAAACTTAAAGCGAACGCTTGTCATGCTATTGCCTCATTGCATCTTCGATTGAAGTGTGTTTGGTTCGAGTGACTGCATTTTGGGTAGTGCCCACAGCGCCTCCGATACCAAACCCTAGGAAGCCGTCAACTGGAAAGAGGTTGCAAGAAAATAGTGGTTGGAACTTTCTTCACTCTTTTAGTGAGAGGTTATTGGGGCAGGATGTGCAAGAAGAATCGCAAGCTCTCACCACATTGGTTCTAAGAATGGCAGACCGCACCCCTACACCTATGTTCGATATCGAACATAGGCCGCACGATGCATGGAGTACGATTGGTCGATGAGGCAGGAATTCACGTCAGGAACGGAAGCCGCTACTTGATCAAGTTTAAGAACACCCTACTTCAGCATCTGGACGAGGACACCATTGAGCGCCTTTCTCTCAGGCCAGTAACCTTTGAGACCAGGCATGAGATTGAATATCGAGGCCGGCCGATCGAACATCTTTTTTTTGTCGAGGAAGGAATGGCCTCGATGACAACAACTTTCAAAGATGGCTCTCAGATAGAGGTTGGCATGTTCGGGTATGCCTCCGTCATCGGTGCATCCGCCCTCATGGGGACGAAGCTCAGTCTCTATCGCGTCTACACGCAAATTGAAGGCTGCGGTTTTTCCTGTACGATCGAGGCCGCTCGGGCGGAGTTTCGCCGCGCGGACGTTTTCCAGGCATTGATGCTGCGTTACGTGCAGGCTCAGCTCGTCCAAGCCGCACAGTCGGCGGCTTGTAATGCCAAGCACAACATGGAACAGCGGCTTGCAAGGTGGTTGCTGCTTTGCAGTGATCGAGCGCACACGGAGACTTTTAAAATATCGCAGGAATTTCTCTCCGACATGCTCGGAAGTACGCGCTCCACGGTCTCGATAGCAGCCGGGACTCTGAAAGAAGAGGGGCTTATCGAATACAACCGGGGGGTCATCCGCATCATCGACGCAGGTCGTCTCGAAAAAGAGGGCGTGCGAGTGCTACGACATGATCAAAAACTACCTGGACAACTATGCGGATTTCGACGCCACTTTCACTTCGTAGCACATGGAGGACTTTAATGGATGAAGCTACACCGCCGCCTCCAATCGCGTTCCGAACGACTGCCTATCGGCATGCGCTCTGAATGATAGCCCAGGAACTTTGAAGAGGTGACCTTGTCGGAAGAAGACGCTTTTCTTATCTTTGTCGTCGATGACGAAAAGGCTATTGCAGAAACGCTCGCGATCATTCTAGGAAAAAGCGGCTTCGTCGCGAGTTCATTCACGAATCCACTCGAGGCCCTGGAAGAGGCTTCTATGAAATCACCGGGCTTGCTACTTTCTGACGTCGTCATGCCGGTGTTATCTGGCGTCGATCTTGCCGTTCAGATCAAGGAAAAGTGCCCCAATTGCAAGATCTTGTTATTTTCCGGGCAGGCTGAAACCAGCGATTTGCTGACCGCTGCCCGGAAGCAAGGACATAACTTTCCCTTGGTTGCGAAACCGATCCATCCCGCTAATCTGATTCTGCGAATCAGAGAGCTAATCTCTACCGAGTCAGCGGGAGATTCGTGATGAAAGTCTCACATCGTGAGCCTGGACGTGCGAATGCCGAATATGTCAGGGTACGAATTGATTCCGACGCGTATCGACAAAAGCACGCGATTGCGCTTAGCCGCCGCAAGCCCCAGGAAGCCCAAGGGCAAAGGAAACCCAGGGACAATCCGTAACGTAACCTTTATAGTTACTTGTGCCGTGGGCCTGTGATCGTCCCGTCTTTCGCCCCTTTTCTGTCGCCCCTTTTCGTCGCCGTCAAGCCTCGAGCTCGCGGGACCGGTACTCTGCGGCGGAGATCAGTTCTTCCCATGCCAAAGCGCGGCCAACCGCGCGCTTCACCTCGTGGCTTCCACTCGTCGGCGTTGGACCAGTCATGAGCATCATCGGTCGAATCGGGCCGGCGCAAATATGCTTCGCGGATGGCTTCGTATTCACGTTTGCGAATCGCATCTCTCACGGCCTGACGGAGCGCAGCCGACCTGTCCCAGCGTGCCGTGGAGCGGATCTGCGGTTCTACGGACCACTCTGTAATAACAAAGGGGAGTTGATGCTTCCGGCAGGGTTCGGTGGATGACTAGGTTGTGGACCGGTACGAGCGGGGCACAGAACGGCGCACAGCAGATCCGCTCCACGGCACGCCGGGACAGGTCGGCTTCGCTCTAATGACAAAGAGGAGGGCGGTGTTTTCAGTGGGAATTGGTTTGAGGGATCCCAGGTCTCAAACGCGAGACCCCACGGCTAGCCGGGGCAGGCTGGGGCACCCATCGGTTTCACCCTTTGATTATGCAAAGGGCACAAGCTTTGTCATTTCTCTCCCGACTCGCTTCAGCGAGTCGGCTGCTCCTAATGACACAGGGAGTGCGGACGATCGGTTTAGTGCCGCGCCTACGGCGCTCGGATCCTCTTCGGGATCGATTTCCCAGCCCTTCCGGGCTGGGCTGACGTTTGGCGGTCGGCCCCTCCGGGCCTTGCATCTATGACGATTTTTGCAGTGTCATTTCTCCGTCAACTTGCCGCAAGCAAGTCAGCCGCTTGGATGACAAACAGGAAAGGGTTGTTGTAAGGAGAGGGCGCTTGCCAAAGGAAATGGCGATTGCTGGATGGAAAGGGCGGTTGCTGGAGGAAAGGGCGTTCGCTGAGCCGAGGCATTGTTTAAATCCAATTTGGGCAGCAGACGATAGCCCGTATGCTTCTGGGGGTTCTTTTTTGGGGGAATTTGTTCGGAGACCTCTTCCGGCGGTTTGGTAGAGAGAGATCGGAGATGGGCTTCGCCCGTCGTTTTCGGCCCACGTACGCTGGGGCGAACGTGGGGCATCCGTCCAGGGGACGAGGCTTGCGGTTGGACGGCAAAGTCCCTTAGATGGGTGACTTGTTGAAAGGATGGAGGCGCGGGTCGGAATCGAACCGACGCATAAAGGTTTTGCAGACCTCTCCCTTACCGCTTGGGTACCGCGCCATCTTGCACAATTGTAATGCCGGGCCGGGCAGAAACCAGTCTGGCAAATGCGACTTTCAGACTATTACGGCTGGATTTGCAGGAAAGATTGAGATTCGCAGACCCTGCGATAAGGTAGCCATCTGGAGCGGGAGACGGGACTTGAACCCGCGACCCTCGCCTTGGCAAGGCGATGCTCTACCACTGAGCTACTCCCGCATACGTCCTGAGGCAGTATATCGGGCGGCTTACCGCCCGGTCAACGCGGGGCCCCCCTCCCTCGCTGTGATGTACTCTTCCACCACCGTCAACACCGCATCGGTGCCCGATGTCGTATCGACCTCCAGCTTCGCTTGGGTGATGGGCTCAAATTGCTGCTTGATCCGGTGATAAAGCGCCGGATCGCGATTTTGTGCCGGATGGCTGGGGTCGGTGCGCGCCAGGCGCTCCTCGGCAACCGCATCCGCACACTTCACATGCACGATGCGCCAACGTGCACCGGCACGCTGCGGCGGCCAGCAAGACATCCTCGATCTGAGCCTGCCTGGAAAACGTACGGCCATCGAAAAAGATGTACTCCACTCGCTCGCGTTCCGTCAGATAGGCGGCCGCCTCCAGCATCGCGCGCATGCACAATTCATCTTGTTGCGGCGGTGTAGTCGGTCAATGAACCCGGGAACAACGCGCCACGCACCCGGTCCTTATCGAGCACGGCCGCGCCCAGGCGCTGCGCGATGGCCCGCGCGAGCGTGCTCTTGCCCGTCCCTGGCAAGCCGGCAAACAATACCCAGGTAGTCATCGATGGAAGGCCGGCAGCGGCCTACGCGTCCAACAGATGGCCGTCGCGCATGTGCAGGATGCGGTCTCCAATGGCTGCCGCCTCAGGATTGTGCGTGATCATCAACACTGTCTGCTTGAACTCCTGGTTGCAGCGCCGCAGCATGGCAAGCACCGCATCGGAATTGGCGGTGTCGAGGTTGCCAGTGGGCTCATCAGCAAGAATAATGGCAGGGCGCGTGATGAGCGCGCGTGCGATCGCCACCCGCTGCTGCTCTCCGCCGGACAGCTCCGACGGACGATGATCGAGACGGCCGGCGATGCCGAGCATATCGGTCAGGTACTTCATAAACTCTTCGTCCTGCGGCACGTGGCTGCCGGCAATGTCGCGCGCAATTTCGATATTGCCGCGCGCGGTCAGCGTGGGCAGCAGATTGAACTTCTGGAACACGAAGCCAATCTTCGTCTTGCGCAACACGGTACGCCGCGCGTCCGTCAGCTGGGCAAAGTCGACGCCATCAATCAGCACGCTTCCCGCGGTTGCGCGCGTGAGCCCGCCAAGGATGTAGAAGAGCGTCGATTTTCCGCTGCCCGAGGGTCCGACGATGCTGACGAACTCGCCCGGCGTGCACAACGAATGAGACCTTGCTGACAGCGGGGACCTCTACCTTCCCCGCTCGATAAACCTTGCTGACGTTCTTTGCCTCAATGATGGGCTGCACGTTTTTGATTGTAACTGGCAGGGAGCTGGACGTAAGACACCAGTCGAGGAGGTCTCAAATCCGCGAGTGTCGACTCCATTCAGGCGCCTACTACCAATGGAGCGGTGGTCTCGTCCTCGTGCTCCGCAACATACTCTGATGCATGCTCCGCCAAGAGCGGACGCAGGCCGTGTCCTTTTTTGGGGCCGCGCTTGCGGGCTACCATCACACGGATGCGCTCCAGCAGTTCAACCGGCGAGCAGGCACCCTTGGGCAAGAAGGCGTCGGCGCGATTGGCGCGATCGAATGCCTTCACACTCCCGCTGATCAGGATCGCGGGCACTTCCGGGGCCAGCTCCTTCATGCGGCGAACGAGTTCGTTGCCATCCATGTAAGGCATGATGAGGTCGCTCAAAACCAGATCGATGCCTCCTTCGCGGAACAGTTCCAATGCCTGTTGACTGCTGGCTGCAGTCAGTACCCGGTATCCTCGAGTCTCAAGCATGAATTTACGAACGGAAAGAGCCTGTTCGTTGTCGTCGACACACAAAATAGTTTTCTTTGGGCGCATGGGTCGTTAAATTCTCCTTTCAAAGGAGCTGTGAATCGCGGGCGCACATCTCATGTGCGGGTCCGCCGACTTGAGGGAGAACGGAATAAGCCGCGTCAAAGGATGGCAGCAGCTGTCAGTTGCACAAAGGCCTGCCTGCGGTCACCATAGCTATGGGGACAGCAGGTCTTCGCACAGCAGCGGCGCACATCCCAGCGCGTCCGATCTGAATTCAATTGTCAGAGTAAAGGCCGACAGTCGCGTTACCTCGATGGCAACGCTTGCACAGAGTACGAAGATGAAAGCCATGTGTAAACGGAGAAGATCAAGCGAAGTGAGGCTTGCTTTTTCGCCGGAGGTTCCACCGCTACTCGGTGTCGTGTTGCCAGTGTTGCTTATCCGCATGCTTTGCCCTGTTGAAAGCATGTGAATCGTTCAAGGAAAAGGCGCTCTTTTGCTGCAGGATCAGTGCTGCCAGGAAATAAAAAAATGCTCGACTCAGTTTCTATAGTCTTTTCTTTTTTGTTTTCGTGCGCGGGTTGCACACCACGATGATCGACTCTGGCACACTCGCAACATCGAAGTTTGACACCTCAGTCCGCCAGTTCTATGCTGGAACAAGTTGAAGCCAGGCACCTCCGCTGCTTCCTGCTTTGAGACATGACAACCGCCTCTCACCATCCCGGCTCCCTCTGTTGCAGCTGCTGTCATTGCTGTACGCCGCGGGTGTGTTTCTAGTTCGACGCGCAAGCCTCGAATCCTGACATACGATATGCATCCACCCGCAGCCGCAGGTCCCCTCGTGCTTGTGCGTAAGCGCACCAATGGCGGCGGAGCAGGGCTGGCGGTAGAAACCTGGTACCTGGCAAAGAAGGACCTCGCCAACCAGGCAAAATAGGTACACTCTGAAAGGCGGGGCTTGCCACAAACCCCGCCTTTCAGAGTGACGAGATGAGCACCGGTGGCGAAGTGGCTAACGCGCTGGTCTGCAAAACCAGTATTCGCCGGTTCAATTCCGGCCCGGTGCTCCAGATACCTACCGTTTCCGTGGCAGTGACAGATCGAGGTCAGTGCCCACTAGTTGTTTGGTCAGCAGGATGATTTGCCCGGTGTGCAATTGCAGGTGAGCCACGATGCGGTAAATCGCTTCGAGGATGGTCATCGGTCCCCAATTGCCTGTGGGCTGCGGGTCGATCATTTCCAGCAGACGATCAGGGGCAAGCGCCCCGACCACCCTACGGGATTCTGCGAGAGTGGCGGCAAAGCAGGTGCGCACCTCGTCGCAGCCCTGGGCGGGCGAAAGAGTGAATTCCTCGTCCCGTTTACGCACATCGGGCTGGCCGTCGATGCCGTGCAGGAACCACTGCCGCAGGTTACCTTCGAGATGGAGCAGAAGGTTGGCAATGGAGTTTTCGTGGTCCGCTCCGCGGTGCCGCATCTGGTCATCGGAAAGCCTGGATATACAGCGATTGATGCCATCCTCGGCGAGCTGCATGTGCTTTACCGAGGCGGAAAGAAATACATCTGCAATGTGGTCAGGCATAAGCTTCAAATCATAGATGGGACCGGGTGAGTTCTTCAAGCGCCAGCGCCAACTGGTGCACGCCGCGCCTGATTTCCTGCGGGTTGATGGCGGCAAACCCCATCTGCAATCCTTCGCGCTGCAAGGGGAAGCGAGCGTAGCCACGCAGTGGAATCACCTCCACCTTACGTATCTCTGCTGCTTTTCGGGCCGCCTCACTATCGATGCCGGGTGGCAGCCAGCCTACGGTCTGAAGTCCTGCTTCGACGCTTGAGAGTTCGAGCAATCCGCCAAGTCTTCGCTGAGCGCTTTCCATCAATGCCGAGAAGCGCTCGGCATAGAGCTCGCGCATACGTCTCAGGTGCCGTCCAAAGTGGCCCTCGACGATGAAATCGCAGAGCACGGTCTGTTCAAAGGGCGCTGTATGGCGGTTGAGGATAGACTTCGCCGCCGCAAACTGTTCAACCAGATCGGGCGGCAGCACCAGATAGCCGAGACGCAACGCGGGAAAGAGTACTTTGCTGAAGCTTCCCGAAAAAATGACTGATCCTTGTCGATCGAGACCCTGCAAGGCGGGGATGGGGCGGCCCACATAACGGAACTCGCTATCGTAATCATCTTCGAAAATAAAAGCACACGAGCGGCGGGCCCATTCCAGCAACTGCAATCGGCGCGCCAGACTCATGGTCGTGCACACAGGAAACTGATGCCCAGGGGTCACGTACACAAGTTTGGCCTTGCGGGCGCGGGAGCCCGGCAGTTCCATCCCTTCGCTATCCACAGGCACCGGACAGATCTTCGCCCCCAACGCCTCAAACGCCATGGCCGCTCCGGGATATCCAGGCTCCTCGACACACACCCGGTCACCCGGGTTCAGGATCATCCGCCCGGCAAGGTCCAGCGCCTCCTGGGTTCCGGAAACGATCATGACCTGCTCCGGCTTACATTGGGTTCCGCGCGATCGGTTGAGATAGTCGGCAACGGCCGTTCGCAACGGAAGATAACCCATGGTTTCGCAGCCCAGCAGTTGCGGTAGGGAAAGGCGGCGCAAGCGACGCTCGGCGAGCCGCGTCCAGATCTTGGCGGGAAACAAGTCGAGGGCGGGTAGATTGGCGCGAAATGCCCGGGTAGTCCGGCTCTCCAGGTTCGAAAAGGGGTGAACGCGCTCCGCATAGCTGGAAAGGTGAAGTGGGCGCGGCTTCGCATCCGGGAGTGTGTGGCTCGCTTCCGAAGCCACCTGGAGAAGGTGCTCCGGCAACACGCTGCTTACGTAGGTGCCGGAGCCTGCGCTTCCATGCAGATATCCCTCGGACTTCAACTCTTCGAACGCACTCACCACCGTTCCGCGGGAAAGGCCGTACTGATCGGCCAGATCGCGGGTGGCAGGCAATCTTGATCCCGGCCGCAAACGGCCAGCGAGAATTTCGGCACGCAGAGCCGCGTAAAGCCAGCGGAAAGCAGGCGCGCCGGCTTGGCGAGGTGGCAGCAACAGCGTGTACGGAGCGGGGCGCCCGGTCATGCGCAGTACACCTTTTGGTAGGTTTTTACTCCAGCTTGATGCAGACCCTAGCTAGTGGACTGTAACAGCTGAATAGGTAGAGCCGCAGGGGCTTCAAAAGCCCATTCTTTCTCAGGGCCCACCCAGGACTTCGTCCTGGGTTAAATTCAGCCGTCCCTGCGGGACTGGTCCACGCACTCTTCGCACCCCAGCACTGCGTGCTGGGCTATTGTCGGGCCGTCCCTGCGGGACTATACGCTACAAACAGCTGTCGCAACTCCGGGGCTGGAAAGGAATGCACCTCGTACCAAACGGCTGTGGGTGCGATCCCGCCATGATTCAGCCGCCAAGGGGGAAAAAGCTCCAAAGTCACAAAGATATGGCATGTGTGCCAATTGGAATCCTTAGTGAGCGGCGGCCTGAACAATCCACCACATGGAGTTCTCACTAACGCGCTTTAGACGGTTGCATAGCCATGGTCTTTAATACCTTGCCGCCTTCTTGAATAACGTACAGGTTGTTGGCCTGGAGATTTTTGAGTTGGTCCTTCGTGCCCGAAGGCCAGGCGATCTCCACCAGGTCGGCTTTGGTGGCCGCGTCGAGCCCAAAATGCAAACGCAAATCGTTCTGCGAATAATAGCTTCCGCCGGAGCGTAGCTCGTCGATTTGGCGCAACGGCTTTCCCGGCTGATTTTCCGCGGTCACAGCGATCCGGGCGCCGATGCCGGTGCGATTGCTCCTGGTGCCGACCAGCCTCACCTTGATCCAGTTCCGTGGCCCAGCACCTGGAGCATTTACAGGGTCGCAGCGCAACAGCTGCGGCGGCGCATTCACGCAGTTGACGACCACATCCATGTCTCCATCGTTGTCATAGTCGCCAAAGGCGCAGCCACGCGCGGGCGCCGGGTCCGTAATGCCGCTTCCGCCATGCGCAGTTACATCTTCAAACTGCCCATTGCGCAGGTTTCGGTAGAGATACTTGTGCTCGGCATAAGGCGCTTCAATGTGCGACGCCTCCACTTCAGGATAAACGTGCCCGTTACAGATCAAAATGTCGAGCCAGCCATCGTTGTCCGGGTCAAAGAAGCCAACCCCCCAGCCGAGATACCGGGTGTTGATACCCAAACCCGAGCGGTAAGTCTGATCTTCAAAGTTACCGTCGCCCTGGTTGGCGTATAGCGAGTCGGTATCCCCGGCAAAGTTTGTCTTGACTATATCCAGCGAGCCGTCGCGATTGAAATCCCCGATACTTACGCCCATGCCGGCTTGTGGTTTGCCGTCTGGAGAGTAGGCGATACCGCTCTCGATCGCTTCGTCCTTGAAGGTTCCGTCCTTCTGGTTGCGGTAGAACGTGGCTGAGGTCGAGTCGTTGGCGACATAAATATCGGGCCAGCCGTCATTATCCAAATCCGCCACGGCCACGCTCAGGCCATAGGTGCCGATGCGTATCCAGGATGCCGGCCTTCGCGCTCACGTCGGTGAAGGTTCCATCACCATTATTGTGGTACAGGATGTTTTTCCCGCCTTCCAGACCCGGCGGCCCGCAGGCTACCTGGATTCCCTTGTAAGTACAGTGGGCAGCCTCAGGCAGGGGCGCCGTCTTGATATCGAAATCGATGTAGTTGGCAACGAACAGGTCCAGATTGCCGTCCTTGTTGTAATCGAGAAATGCGCAGCCCGAATTCCAGCGCGGGCGTCCGCCGGGTCCCGGCGGCTGTAGCAGCCCCGCTTTCGCAGTCACGTCGGTAAATGTGCCATCGCCGTTGTTGCGATACAACATGTTTTGTCCGTAGTAAGTGACAAACAGGTCGTTCCAGCCATCGTTGTCGTAGTCGCCCACGCAACAGCCCTGGCCCCATCCGCTGTGGCCGAGGCCGCTTTTTTGGGTGACGTCGGTAAATGTGCCATCACGATTGTTTTTGAATAGACGCGAGATGGGCAGCTGGTCTTGGAAGGCCGGAAAGCCGTCAAGGCGTGAGCCATTTACGAGAAAGATGTCCAGCCAGTCGTCCTGATCGTAATCAAAAAAGGCCACACCACAGCCCGTGGTTTCGAGCAAAAAGCGATTTTTGTGCTCACCGCCGTAGGTGGTCTTCGCGTTCAGTCCGCTGCTGCGCGCCACATCGACAAAACTGTACCCCAGAGGAGTGGCCGCCACCGAGGAAGGCTCGAGCTTCGGGGCAGGCCGCGCCGGCGCGCTATAGGCAGGTCTCGAGTTGCCTTCCTGCTGCTGGGCTGGTACATCCAGACTCAGCACATCGTCCAAGGCGAGCACCAGCGCGGTACGCGACAAGGAGGTCAGGAAATTCCGTCGCGATGGTCGCATTCCGCTCTTAGTCCTCACCCGGCTGCTCTGCCGGGGTTGGGCTGAGTATACGGAAAGGGCAAATCGAGCCGCAACGCAGGGCGGGGCGCTGGGAGGCTAGCGCGGGGAAGCGCTGCCGGGCAAGGGCTGCTGTTTCGCGAGCATCTCTGCCTTCTGGCGCTCTCCCAGTGCTTCGGAGTTGCGACCGGCCCGGCTGAATGCGTCGGCCAGGGCCAAATGTGCGTCCAGCAACTCCGGTTCGGCGGTCACGGCGGTTTGCAACTGAACGATTGCATCATTGACTTGTCCGCGGGCCAGCAAGGCTCGGCCGCTATCCAGTGCGAACTGGGCCCGTTGCTTTCCTCCGGCCTCGCGGGTCAATTGGGCGGCGATCTTGCGCTCGGCCGCGGCGTTCTCTTTCTCGCCCCGCTCGGCCAGGATTGATGCCAGGGTAATGTGGGGGCTTGGTTGTTCCGGCAATAGCGCGATCGCACGGCGCAGCGCTTCTTCGGCCTTGGCGTTGTCGCCGGCTTGCTTGGCGACGGACCCGAGCACGGACCAGGCATCCCCGTTCACCGGTTGCAATGCTACTACCTGCTCCAGTTGCGCCTTAGCCTGGGTGAAATCGCCCTGCTGCATTTCGATCACGCCGAGGGTGTAATGAGGATCGGGCAATTGCGGGTCGAGCTGCGCGGCCAATTTCAATTCTTTGACAGACGCAGGGAGATCGTCCTTCAGCTTATAGGCCAACCCGAGGTTGTAATGGAGTTGTACATTCTCCGGCGCGATCGCAAGTCCTGCCTGAAACTGTTCGATGGCATGGTCAATGTCGTTCTGCTGCAGGTAGGCTCCGCCCATGTCTTCGCGCAGAGTGGCGGACATGTCGCCGGCAGCCTGGGCCCGCTGATACAGCTGCAGCGCGCCTTTGGCGTCCCCGGTCTGCATCAGGGCCAGCCCATAGTTGGTGAGCACTGCCGCATCCTGTGGCTGCTGGGCCAAAACATCGCGAAACATGGGCAATGCAGCTTTGGGGTCTCCGGCATTCTGCAGAGCGAGCGCCAACGCATACTTTGCGTCGGGCGCGGCCGGCGAGGCGGCGACGGCTTTGCGCAACTCAGTCACCGCTTCGGCGTCCTGACCGGCCGCGGTGAGTGCTCTTCCCAAGCCGAGCAGAAGGGCGGGCGATGCATCGCCCAGGTGCTCCGCGGTACGGAACTCCGTCAAGGCCTTTTGGGGTTCGTTGCGGATCAACAATACTGAGCCTAGGTGAGTGTGCGCGGAAGCAAGATTTGCATCGAGGGAAATGGCGCGCTCAAATGCCTCCTGGGCGGCGGGGTAGGATCCGCTTGAGCAAGCAAGGCGCCCAGAGCGTCCTGCAACGGAGCACTGTTCGGATCCCGCTTCAGGGCTTCGTCTATCACGGTTTGCGCGCGCGCAGCATCGCCGGTAGCCGCTAGCGCACCTGCGTAGAGCACAGCTTCGGTTGTGGATAGTTCCGCGTCCGGCCGGTTGGCAATGCTCGAAAAGGCCTGAACCGACTTCTCATTCTGATCCAGCCGGCGGTACGCCAGACCGAGGTTAATGGCTGCGCGAACGTCATTCGGATCGAGGCTCCTTGCCGTCTCCAGCTCGGTTACGGCCGCGGGGAGTTGTCCCTCGGCGAGAAGCACCACGCCGTATGCAGTGTGGGCGGTTGAGATGCGGGGCATCAGACGTACGAGGCCGGCAAAGTCCTTATGAGCGGTGCTCAGGTCGCCCGCAGCAAAAGCGGCGGATCCGGACCGGAACAGTTGGTCGGCTCGCTTGATGTCGGCCGCGCTACCGGTGGGCTTCGCATTCTGCGCACATGCAGCTGTGCCGGCGAGAAAACCAGCGAACACCACACGGCTTATCAATCCAGCCCACATGCCAGGCAATATTGTAAGGGAGCGCTTGCCTCGACGGTTTACACGAAAAAGCACTAGTTCCGGTGCCCGCCCGCAGGCCATTTTTGGAAACGCCCCCATTTTTTCTTTGAATGCCATGGGTCAGTGCCATAGCCAGTCAAAGGCCGCCGAAAAAGCGCTTGACACGTCTTTGGCGCTTCCGCCGACCTCCCGGCCTCCAAATCGCCTGATTAATCTTGCCAATCTATGGTGATGCATCCTTATAGATCAAACCAAAGCTGTCATATCGGCATCTGTTGGACTGTAAGATTTGTTTTGGTAGACGCGCAGTGGCTAAAACCTAATACTTACTCACCCATTTTCGGTCTGACTCAAGTCGCGCCCTGACACAAGGCATAAGACACGTGAGCCTAGGATTTTGTAGATTTGGTTTTACTTCTGAATCGTCTGTTATAGACCACTATTTGCTGCATCGAGCTGAGATTCGAGAGATCACCTCGCCTTGTGAAGCCCAATGGACAATTGGACGCTCGGTTGGTGCGGTATTGTTGAAAGTCGCATGGTAGTGTGCAACTACCGTAGCTACTGTGGTGGTCTCTTTTGCGCAACCTGTATTGAGCGTTTCCGTGCCAGCAACCCATCATAATCAGGATTGACAATTAGTCACAGCCACAGATCGCGATGTTTCATATTACGGGAAAAGGATGAAGTGGGCCTCTTGACAACGATTACTCAGTATGAATATAAGCAATGGCAAGGTACGGAGACCCGTGGCCATCCGCACCAAAAATAGCCTAGTAACACATTGATCGTCGGTCGATCATTTGCTCAAGGCAGTTATCCAGCCAGCCGAAGGGCGGGTATGCGCCGCGCCTCAGCTGTTTAATCAGAGCACCTCCGACATAGTCGCCGCAGAGCGCGAAAGCTGCCGCTTAGGCAAACAAGCGGAACGTAACACTTTGGAGGCTGGTATGGAGCTGCAACAGCGCAGGGCGCTCGTCCTGTCCGTGATATTGGGTTTCGTTTGTCATCCCGATCCTTCCCGTGCGCAAGCCATCTACGGTAACATCTTCGGGACCGTGACCGACAAGGCAGGCGCCGTAATTCCAAACGCCACTGTAACGGTGACGGATGAATCCAAGGGTACTGCTGTCGAAACCCAAAGCAACGGCTCTGGGGACTACACTGTGCAGCACCTGATTCCCGATACCTACGACGTCAAGGTGAACGCCGGCGGCTTCAAGACCTTTGAGCAGAAGGGTATTGGTGTGTCAGCAGACACCTCTGCCAAGGTGGATGCTGCGCTCGAGGTTGGCGGCGGGTCGGAAACCATTACGGTGAACTCCGATACCGTGCCCGAACTAAAAGCCGATCGGGCAGACGTATCCACTGTGTTCTCACAGAGGACGGTCGACAATTTGCCATTGGTCAACCGCAACTTTACCAGCCTTCAACTGCTGCTGCCGGGGGCTCAACAACTCGGATGGAGCCACGCAGCGGACGAAAACCCTCAGGGTAGCCAGCAAATTCAAATCGATGGTCAGGCCTTCGGCGGCGTGGCCTACGAGTTGGACGGAACTGACAATCAGGATCCCATCCTCGGCATCATCGTTGTCAATCCGGCTCTTGATGCGATTACGGAAGCCAAGATTGCGACTCAAAACTTCGACGCAGAGTTCGGCAAGGCTGTGTCCGCCGTGGTTACGGTGCAAACCAAGTCAGGTTCGAATGACTTTCACGGTAGCGCGTTCGATTACCGTCAGAGCGCCGCACAATTGGCTCGCGATCCGTATTCCCAGTTTCGCCCCAACCCGGTCACTGGCCGGCTCATTCCTCAGGCCCTGTTTAACCAGTTCGGCGGATCGATCGGCGGGCCTATCATCAGAGACAGGCTCTTCTTCTTCGGTGACTATCAGGGAGTCCGGCAAAAAGTGGGCTCTTCTGCCATCATGACGGTTCCCTCTCCTCATCTGATCAGCACATGCCTTGGCCAATCGACCTCTGCCAGCGGTATCGCTGGCTGTGACTTCAGCGAATATGCGGCCGCGCTCAGTGCAGGCAATCCCTTGATCTACGATCCGACGACCGGCAAGCCTTTCCCCAACCAGGTAATCCCTGCATCGCGCCTTTCTCAACCGGCGCTCAACCTTTTTAAGTTGCTGCAGCCGTATGCGCCCAACAAATCGGGCAACTTTGGCTTGTTGTCCTCGGGTAACTATGCGGCAGGTGGCACGGGTCTGTTCAATAACGACCAGTGGGATGAGCGAGTCGACTTTCAGTTGTCGCAGAGAACCCACGTGTTCGAGCGCTTCAGCCGATTCACCGACACGCTCAGCGGCGGTACGCTTTTCGGTCCCGCGGGCGGAGCGGGTTTCGGAATCAATGGGTTCGGTGGCAATTCGACGGGGGCCAATGATAGCCTCGCTGCCGGAGCGGATATCGCGGTGAACAGCTCTTTGCTCACAGATTTCCGCATCGGCTACTATCGCTATAACATCGTCACTTCGAAATACGATCAGAATGTCCCGTTTGGAACACAACTGGGGATCCCGGGCCTGAATTTGGGCGATAGATTTACCAATGGCGCACCCGGTTTCAACCTCCAGGATGTCGGCATCAGCAATCTTACGAATAACCCCAGCAACACGCAGAGTCAGGGTCCGCAATACGGCTCCGGCTTGAACATCACGCGCTGTAACTGCCCTGTAACCCAGAAAGAAGATCAGTTTCAGGGAGTGGATAACTGGACCAAGGTCTTCGGGAACCACTCTATCCGGGTTGGAGCCGATGTGCGCTATGCGAGAAATCTTAGGGTTCCCAGCGATACAGATCGTGCCGGATTACTAAGCTTTGGCAACGGTCCTACCTCTAACGGTGGCTCCGGGGGGCTGGGCTTCGCTACGTTTGTTCTCGGGGACGTTACGGCCTTTGGACGCTATATACAAAACCCCAACATCGCCGGCTCGCTCAATGCTAAGGAATTTCAAAAGCGCCTATTCTTCTATGGCCAGGACACCTGGCGTGCCCGCCCAAATCTAACAATAAATTATGGTCTACGTTGGGAGCTCTACTTCCCCGAGACGACCAACGGACCAGGGCACGGGGGCCTGGAGAATCTGAACGATGGATTCATCCGTGTAGCCGGTGTGGGGGGCGTTCCCAGCAACCTTGGTTGGGATATCGCATGGAAGGCGCTCGCACCTCGAGTGGGGATCGCCTATCAGTGGCATCCCAAGACAGTCATCCGGGCGGGATATGGCCGCAGCTTTGACCTCGGTGTCTTCGGTTCCATCTTTGGCCATACCATCACCCAGAACCTGCCCGTTCTGGCCAACCAAAGCGTCAACAACAACGCCGGCGGAACGACTTCATCGGCCTTCGCCTTGGCGGCCGGTCCACCTGCAAACGTCTTTCCCACCGTGCCTTCCAACGGATTGCTGCCGGCGCCGAACTATAACGTCTCTGTCATTGCGCGGCCCAATCCGTTACGGTTGCCTACCATCGATGCATGGAACTTAAGTCTGCAACAATCGATCACCCCGACCCTCTCGCTCACCATCGCCTATGTCGGCAACAAGGGCACCCATACCCTGAGCGCCCTCGATGGCAACAACACCAACCCGAATGAGGAAGCGGCAATTCTACCCGCGTCCTATAGCATTAACGGGCGGCAACTGCACTACGTTCCGAGTTCTGCGATCTTGCCGACCGCAGTCAACGGAATTAATCCCGATGGAGGAACGAATACCAGCTCATTCCTCCAACGCTACTACGCTCTCAGCCTCCCGGCCTGCCGAAGCGCGGCTTATGTTCCCCAGCCTGGCGTGCCTGCCGGCGCTTGTGGATGGACCCAGAGCATCTAATACAAAGGGGATAATCAGGACAATCATTTCAACGCCCTTCAAGTCACAGTAGATAAGACATTCGCCCAGGGGCTTTCGTTTACGGCGAACTATGCCTGGCAGCGTGCTTTCGATTGGGCTTCCGGCTTTTCAACCTGGGACGCCCGGGCGGTAAAGGGGCGTAACGACTCTCTGCGCGAGCAGCAGATCGTCGCCTATGGCAATTGGGCGCTGCCGCTCGGTCGAAACCGGGCCTTTCTATCCAAGTCGCCGGGCTGGGTAGACCAGATTGTCGGCGGATGGCAAATTAGCCCTATCGTTAACTGGTCAAGCGGCCTGCCGTTCACCCTCACCTATTCGGGTTGCGGAAATAACCTGCCCGGCGATGCTCCCTGTTATCCCAATGGTCCCCCAAAGAGCCTTTCAACGAATGTAGGACCGTTCAGTACAACTGGCCATAACCGATCCTTTTTCCAGGGGTTCAACAATCTTTACGCCAATGGGCCGCAGGGTAATTTCTCCGCGCCAGGACTCGATCAAATCGGTAATGCCGGCCGGAATACCAAATTTGGTCCCAACTTCTTCGACACCGACTTAGCCGCACAGAAAAATTTCCCGATCCGCTACCGGGGCGACGAGAATCTATTCGTAGCGTTCCGCCTGGATGCTTACAACGCGTTCAATCACATCAACGCCGGCAATCCGAGCGGAAACGCGTCAACGGTGAACATAGACCAGGGCCCAGTATTTATCACGAGCCAACCACCGGGCGCAAAACCACGTCAGCTCCAACTCTCTGTACGCATCCAGTTCTAGATACAACCGGACTGTAACCAAAGGAGGCGAGCGAAAGCTCGCCTCCTTTTCTTGGTACGTGCATGAATGACAGCTTTGGGGACCTGATGACATGGTCCGGACCGACGGCCGGGGGGTCAGAGCTGGGGAAAGTGGTACGGCGTTTTGAGCGACAAGTGGGTCTATTGGGTAATACCACTTTTTGTTAGCCTTTGTGGATGCAAACGCGAAGGCCAATTCTCAACCTGTTGCTCACTTTGTGTTGTTGGGTCATCCCCCAAACCAGCCCGGCATCCAGTTCGGGTCCGCCCCTCGACGCTCGTACTCGCATCGTTTTCTCACACTCGTTACCGGCTTTAGATCCGGCTCACTTGCAGGTGACGACAGTCGAAGTAACCTATCCGCCGGGCGGCTCTTCCACGCCACATAGCCATCCGTGTCCGGTCATCGGCTATGTTCTCAAGGGTGCGGTGCGCATGCAGGTGAAAGGGGGCGCGGAGCATGTTTACCGTCCTGGAGATAGTTTCTACGAAGAACCTAACGGCATTCATATGGTTTCGAAGAATGCGAGCGCGACGGAACCGGCAATTTTTCTGGCCTACTTTATCTGCGATCAACGGGTCCTCTCTCGGTCAAAGTGCCAACCAATTCATCTCCGGGAGCTACGCACCCATGAATTCTTCTCAGGCAAAAAAGCTGGCGTTTCTGTATGCCCGGGCCGCGCTGGGAGTCGGGTTTTTATCCGGCGTCGCCGACCGGTTCGGCCTGTGGCGGGGCCGGAATGTTGGCTACGGAAACTTTGAGGGCTTCGTCCGTTACACCGCCAAGGTGAACTCGTTCATGCCTGCCTCCTCGATTCCCTTCCTTGCCTGGGCAGCCACGGCCGCGGAGCTGGTTCTCGGGATTTTGTTGTTGCTCGGGCTATGGCTGCGCTGGACCGGTTTTGCCAGCGCACTTCTGCTGATTCTTTTTGGCACCGCGATGGCGATATCCTTTGGCGCCAAGTCGCCTCTGGACTATTCGGTTTTCTCTGCATCCGCCGCAGCCGTGCTGGTCGCTCTCAACCAACCCTCATCGCAAACGATCTGATCGGAGGCAACATGGTTCGCAGACTTTTCATTATTGCCGCGGCGATAGCGATGCTTGCCGGGAGCACAAGGAGCTTCCCGGCAAATCAAGACGACCGCGGACAACTACTCAAGGTGCGAGAAGCTGTCTGGAGGTCCTGGTTCGCCAACGATGTAAGCACCCTCCGGGAACTCGTGCCACCGGGGACCATTGTGATCAGTGCCGGCGAGCCTCAGTGGAAACACCAGCCGGAAGTGCTCCAATCCGCTGTCGATTTTCAGGCCCAGGGCGGGAAGCTGGTCCGCCTGGAGTTCCCTCGGACAGAGATCCAACGCTTCGGTGACGTGGCGATTCTATACAGCCAGTACATCGTAGAAACCGAGATGAAGGGAAAGCGCTCGGTCAGTGCCGGCCGCGCCACCGAGGTCTTCGTCCTGCACAATGGCCAGTGGACCAACCCCGGTTGGCACACGGATGCCGAGAAGTAGGTCATGTTGGAACTCTCGCCTATGCGATCTATCAGAAAGCGTTGGAAAAATGTGCGCATGCAGCGCATGCGAGCGGTTTCATTTCCGGATCCCGTTGCTACAGCAGGATGGCAGGGTTACACTCTGGCCGGGAGCAAATGCAAGCAATGCCGATATTGACGCTGGCGCACGGGATCCCGCTTTGGTTCCTGGTCTTGAGCCTGTTTCTGCCCAGGCTTTCGCTATTTATTGGATGGATCCACATGTGGTGGTTTTTTGTTCCTCAGCCGTGGGCGGCGGTGTTGTGGGCTTTTCTTCCCAGGGTGTTGGTACTGATCTTTATTCATGCCCATCAGGGGTTCAATTTGTGGTTCTGGATACACCTGGTGACGGCCGTCATGGTATGGCTCGGGTCGGGGGCTTCTCACAATAGAAGAAGAGTGCGGCGAAGGCGTACCTAGCGCTGGTCGGGTGCAGGGATTTTTCCCAACCGGGGATGCTGCGGCGACCAGCGTTTGTTTCGGTGGTCGTGACTTCGCTACGCTCTAGTCGCCGCGGAAGGTGTACCGGCGAAAGCTTCACAGCGTAGGAGCGCCACCCCTTTCAATCTTCCGCCCTGGGGCGCTCGCTGAAGTCGAAAACACATTTCAGGAAGAGTCCGCGGAACCGCAGATCCCTTGACGGCACGCCCCATGGCGAGCCGGGGTAGGGCGGGACAGGTCGGCTGCACTCGGAGTTTGTGACTTTGTTTATCTTCCGTTGTAGTTCTCGGCAGGAAAGCTCCCAAGAGCATCTGCCAACAAGCATCGCCGAGGTCCTTCGACTTCGCGCCATAAAGCTCTCTGTTTGCGATAGATCCGCGAAGCGCTTCGCTCAGGATGACGACTTTGTTGGGGGGCTTTAATACTACTGGTTGGATATCCATCGAAAAAGTTACATGCTCTCGGGATGATTTGAGCTTCTGCGTTGTCAGCTAAGGATGGAAAGGTCCCGCTGGGCCCCAGCCGCCGCGACCGCGGGTTAGTCGTGGCGAGAAACTTGCGGGTAAGAGTTCGTTCTTCTAAGGGCACGTAGGTTTAATGATAAGTGTCATGACGAAAAGCTTCTTTGTCGTATCGTCGAAAATTCCCACAACAACTTCGCCGCTTTCCCGCGTCGGCGAAAACGGGCCGTAGACTCCGGCAGGTAAGAGCGAGTCCCGATTTGCTGGCAATTCGGGGTTAAATAGTCCGTCGGTGGAATGATCGAAGAATGTGGGGTTGGGCAAACTGAACGTTACTGTGTCTGTGGAGGCCACACAAAACTTCCATTGCATCGGGGACATTCCGTCCGGGGGCATATGTATTGGTCTATCCATGATCGTCATTCGCCTTTCTTTGAGCACTCGGTGAAGATGCTGTTGAATTTATATTCCCGGCTGCTCAAAGCCGGGGTCGGATAGAACACCTTGTAGTCTCCGGGTCTGCATGGAGAAGTCCTTTGGTTAGACCTTGCGCCATGGCCTGTTGGAGAAACTTGATAGCCTCCCTGCGGCTTCCCATTAACTCATAGGCATCCGCGACCTGGGAGAGAACGTATTGGTTAGTTGGGGATAAGGCAAGCGAAATCTGAATCTTTCTCCAAGGCCCTGGTTCTATCCCCTTGTTTTGCGTACAAGGCAGCCAATGTAGCCTGTGCCTCAGCGTCCTGAGAGTTTGTGCCCACGCTCTCGTTCAAGAAGTACGATTGCCTTTAGTCTCGCGGCATTTGCCTTTTCATCCTCCTTTAGCCATTCGTAAGCGATGGTAAGGTTATTCCAAATGTCAGGATTCTGGTCGTTAAGCTGCACAGCGGCCAGGTTAGCCGCAACCGACTCTTTAAATCGATGTTGCTCTGTGTAAAGCAGGGCAAGGTTCGAGTAGGCGCCGAATGTTGGGCTGATTGCGATGGACTTCTTGAGCGCATTCTCCGCTCGTTCCATCATCTCCGGGCCGGCCAGGTCCATGTAAGCCGTTCCCAGGTTGGCGTAGGGCCATGAGTTGTCAGGAGTCAACTCTATGGCGCGATTGAACTGGGCGATTGCGTCGTGCGGGCGGCCTATGCTCTGATAGAAATTACCGAGGTCGTTATATCCCTTCCAGTCGCGGGGACGCAGCGTTGCGGCCTTGAGATACGCCGCCTCGGCTTCCGCATTGCGTCCGGCGTTTTGATACGCGAAGGCCACTCCACCAAGAGCCTCGGTATCCCGCGGATCAAGGCTGATCGCGCGCTGATACTCCTGAATGGCGAGGTCATGGTTCCCCGTCATCTCATGGATTTGTGCGAGCGCGACATAGGTGGAGGGAATCCGGTCATCCAATTCTGCGGCGCGCCGGCTGTATTCTTCCGCGCGGCGAAGCGATTCAGGCTTGGCGTCCAGCCGATAGCGCATGAAGTAGACCTGCGCGAGACGCGCAAAACCAAGGGCGAAGCCTGGATCGGTCTTGACAGCCTTCTCGAGCGAAGCGATGGCCAACTCAATGTTGCCAGGTTTGTCATGCCTCTGGAAGTAGCCGAGCCCGGTCAAGTAGTCTTCATAAGCGGCGCGGGTTTTCGTTTCCCCTCCGCCCTGCGCGGCATCTTCTTTGGTGGAGATGTTCATGAGCCGCCCAAGACGCGTAACCGCGTCGTCCTGGAGCGAGCGCGAGATCTCCGGTCTGGCTGCTAACATCCACGTAGCCGATTTCCCTGGTCTTTTTTGGATCGATCAGGGTTAACTTCAATCGTGCGGCCTGGTCCTTACGTTCAAAGTTCCCTTTGACGACGATGGTGGCGCCGAACTCGCGCATCGCGGAAGAAGCGTCCGTGACCTTGCGGGTCCGAACTTCGCTGGCTGGAACCACCCAAAGGGAGTGATTTGCGGTATCGAGATTAGCTACCTTGCCGGCGAGCGAGTCCATGAGGCCGTCTCCGAGCGCTTCCGTCTCCGGGTTTCCTCCGGCGAACTCGAGCGGAAGCACGGCAATATGCTTTTCTCTACTGGAGAAGAGAATCCCTCTCACCCGCTCCCCGATTGCTGGGATGAGCAACAGGCAAAAAAGAACAAGGACGAGACCGATGGCCCCAGCCGCCACGGTACGGGGCCTTTGCCGGATCCGCAGAAGTACGGAGCTGGTCCGGATTGCCAGCTCTACTTCTTTGGCCGACTGATAGCGCCGTTCGGGGTCGTACTCCAGACACTTGCAGACGACCTGGTCGAATCGGCGCGGCACTCCCGGTTGAATCGAGGATGGTCGTACCAGCGGCTTCGTCTTCACCGGCCTATTTGCAAACGCAGGGTTTTCTGGAAACGGGTGTTTCGCCGTCACCAATTCGTACAAAACGACGCCGAGGGCATAGATGTCAGTCGCAGGCGTGGGCTCCTTACCCTTGCGCTGTTCGGGGGCCATGTACCCGGGAGTCCCGATTCCCTTGCCGTCCCCGGTGAGTTGTGTGGACGTATTTCCAGCGTGATCTAACTGGCGGGCGATGCCAAAATCCATCAAAACGGTGCATGTGACGCCGTTGCGGGATGCGAGCATGATGTTACGGCCTTTGAGGTCCCGGTGAACGATTTCGGCTCCGTGAATGCTCTGCAGAGCCGCGCACAACTCCAGTGCCACTTTCCTCGCCTCACGCCAAGGCATAGGCCCGGACTCGCGCATCTTGTCGGTCAGAGTGATCCCGTCAAGGAATTCCATGGTCAGGAACGTGCTTGGTGATCGTTCTGAGCCGCTTTCGGTCAAATGAAGCTCGTGGATGCGACAGACGTGCGGACTGCTGACTTTTCTCGCCAGCTGGACCTCTTTCTTGAAACGTAATAGTTGTTCAGGGTGTTCAGAGACACTTGGACCTATCGTTTTGAGAGCGATTCGGCCGAGCTGGTCGTCGATGGCTTCGTAAACTTCACCCATGCCGCCAGAGCCTAAGAGGCGAACGATGCGGAAGCGTCTGAGAAGCACATCGCCTTCTTGCAAAGCTTGTTTCCCGGCCGGGTACAGGTCGTGCAGGTTCAGTAGCGGGGCGTCGATAGTGTCTGTCGGCTCATCGTTTGCCCTTAACAGCGCATCGAGTTCGTGTTTCAGATCGTGGTCGTCCCGACACTCCTGGGCGACGAACTGGGCGCGCTCCTCTACAGGCATCTCCAGAGCGGAGGAGTAGAGCTGCTTCAAGCGTTCCCAGCGTTCGGGGGTCATGGTGAGTTGGAGAGCTCTCCTTTCAGCCACGCCCGGGCCATGCTCCAGTCGCGCTTTACGGTGCGCTCGGTAACTTTGAGGACCAGTGCGATTTCAGCGAAGGTGAGGCCAGCGAAGAAATGGAGTTCCACGATCCGTGCCTGGCGAGGATCGAATTGCGCAAGATTTTCGAGGGCTTCATCCAGAATCAGGACGTCAATCGTCCGTTCTGTCGAGGGAAGAAGCGCGTCGTCCAGGGTGACCTGACGCTGCAGTCCTCCTCGCTTGCCGGCTCGCCGCGTGCGCGCGTGATCGACGAGGATATGCCGCATCAGGTGGGAAGCGGTGGCGAAGAAATGGGCGCGGCTTTGCCAGGGAATTTGTGGCTGCTGGACGAGCCGGGTATAGGCTTCGTTGACCAGTGCGGTAGGTTGCAGGGTGTGGTTTCCGCGCTCGAAACGCATGTAGTGCGAGGCCAGCCGACGCAACTCCCCATAGACTTGGGGGATCAAACGGGCCTCAACGTCTCGATTTCCCGCGCTGAGCTCCGCCAGCAAAGCGGTGATCGAGTTGTCGGAGCCGCCCGGCTCCGGAGCAAGAGTAGCCATAAGTTCCGCTCCGGTAATCACGAGATTATAGTCCGTTTGTCGTAGACAGCGTTTCGAGATCGGGCGCAGCCGAGGATTCGTCCTCCTGACCGAGGGCAATCGATTGGTACCGAAGCCTGGTTGCCGCGAACAGTGACTTCCAAAGACTAATGAGAGGATGTTTTTGACGCGGCCCTTTACCGTTTCTTCGGTGATTGACAGCAAATTGGCGATCTCGCGATCATTGTCAAACAGGTTGACAGTCGAGCTGGAGTTAGCGCAGTGTATTCACAGCCGTGTAACGGCACTAGGAGTCCGAATAACCACCGCTATACGCGGCTGGTCCCGACCTCGAAACGCCGGGCAACTCCTAAACAAGTCCCTAGCTGCAGCTAGGGACTTGTCTTTTGTGCGCCCGGCAGGGCGCTTCTCAGTGTCTGCATGTCGAAGTGCGGCCTGCCTTTCGTTGAAAGGTAACCGCACGTGTGGCATAACCAGTTAGTCGTGATATGACGGGAGGGTCAACAGATCGCTCGTGCAGCTCACCGGTTCTGCGCTTCCAGTGAAGTAACCGGAGTCCTGGCCGGTAAACGGTTCTGTTGCAGCTTCCCGGGACAACTGGATGTAATCCACTCCGAGTTGGCCCCCTCCACCGAAATACGAGGGGTCGGCGCTGGAAAGGCTGACCGTCAGCGCTTTGCTGTCGCTGGAAAGGCAACTGGTACCGCCGGTCGTTAAGATGACGGTGGCACCGGTCTTGGTGTAGCCCGACCACGGTGAGCATTTGCCCTCTGTCGGCAGATTAAAGTTGCGCGCGACGAAAGTTGTGCCACCACTATTGCCAAAGCCGCCGTTCACCGCGATGCAGTAGGGCTCCGGGCCCGCGGCGAAGCTGTGGATGGGGGCGAGCAGGGCTGACAGAACGACGAGAGACGACTGAGCGATGGAATTGAATTTCATGACACCCTCCTTGCGGCTCCTTGCAGTGGAACCGAAACTGGATTTGTCTCTCAAACTCTCAACCCTTTGGCTTTGAGTTTGCTCGGACGCACTCCTAATTGCATGCAGCGGACCAAACGCGAATGTTCAGCGGTGCTTATGGGAGCTCTTGTATTTTCAAGAACATGCGCGTGGGCGGCGCAGACCGAGGAGGAGGAACGGTAGCCGAACGGCTACCTGCGCGGAGCCAATCAGTTCCGGCGGAGATGAGTGGATTTGTTAGGTGCCCTTGGGGTCACGTTCGCCGGTTCCGAAAAAGCAGGAACACGTACGCAACCGCAACTTCCTCGTGCTCAGACCAATACGCCGTCAATTGCCTCGATCAAAGAGGCAAAGTCATAGGCTCCGTCGTGCCGTTGTCCGTTGATGAAGAAGGTTGGCGTCCCATTGACGCCGCTGCGCACGCCACCGCGGAAATCTGCTCGTACGCGGGGCTCAAATTCCTTGGAGGCGAGTGCCTGGCGCAGCTTTTCGGGATCGAGATGCAATTGTTCTGCCAGCTGAAAGAGGAGCGCATCATCCAGGCGATCCTGATTCTCGTACAGCAGGTCGTGCATTTCCCAGAACTTGTGGTGGGCGCCCGCGAATTCGGCTGTCTCCGCAGCCGGCTCCGCATAGGGATGCATCTCGCTCAAGGGAAAATTACGGAAGACAAATAGCAGGCGCTTGCCGAAATGCTTCTGCACCCGCTTGACGATCGGATACGCACGCCCGCACGAGGGGCACTGGTAATCGCCGTATTCTACGAGCGTGCAGGGCGCATCCGGATCTCCCTGGTAATGATCCTTATCACTGACTGGAACGGAAAGTTTGCTCATGACAGTCTCCTACTTTTCCAATTCTTCCAGCGCCTGGAGTATCCCATCGGCGCCGGGGTTTACTGATACGGGGGACAAATAGCTCCAGGCAACAACGCCGTTCTTATCGAGGACAAAGAGCGCCCTTTCGGAGAACCCTTCTTTTGCCCGATAGGCGCCATAAGCCCGGGAGACCGCACCTTTCGGTTCGAAGTCGGCGGCCAGGGGAAAATGGAGATGATGGTCCTTGGCGTAGGCGGCATGGCACCACGCACCGTCGACAGAGATGCCGATCAGGTCGGCCCCGAAGCTTTGGAACTCCGGCAGAACCTCATTGTAGAGGGCCATTTGATCGCCACACACCGGGCTCCAGTCCGCCGGATAAAAGGCGAGAATTACCGGCTTTCCTCGCAGCTCGCTCAGCGTGAGCTGTTTATCGGGAGCCACGGGGAGGGTGAAATTCGGAGCTAACGTGCCAGGAGTCAAGATTGCCGTCATGATGGAGCCCTCCGCTATGAGATGCAGGAGAGGGCAATCGGCCTCGTTCCGGGTGGCGAAAAGCGGGTGATAATTTTGTTAAGGGTATAGACCGGGCGATGAGAACACAGGCAGAAAAAGGGCAGGCATTTCAGGCACTTCACCACCGCAATGGCGCATTCATCATTCCCAATCCATGGGATATTGGCAGCGCGCGGATGCTGGCCCACCTGGGTTTCGAGGCACTGGCGACTACCAGCGGTGGCTACGCTTTCTCGATGGGACAGCGAGACTACACGGTTGGCCGTGAAGCGGTGCTTGCGCACATTGCGGCGCTGGCTCCGGCCACAGATTTGCCCGTCAGCGCCGATCTCGAGAACGGCTTTGGCGACGCGCCGGAAGCAGCCGCGGAAACGATCAGGCTAGCCGCTGCCGCCGGAGCTGTTGGCGGGTCGATTGAAGATGCGACCGGGCGTGCAGATCAGCCTATCTATGAAGCAGGGCTGGCTGCGGAGCGAGTGCGCGCGGCGGCGGAGATCGTGCGTGGTCTGGGCTTTCCGTTCATGCTCACTGCCCGTGCGGAGAATTATCTGCACGGCCGCCGCGATCTTAAGGAAACGATCGGCCGGCTTCAGGCCTACCAGGAAGCGGGCGCAGACGTTCTCTACGCGCCAGGCCTTACCCACAAGGACGAGATCGCCGCACTGGTCAGCTCGGTGGATCGCCCGGTGAACGTTCTTGTGGGGATTCCGGGGGCGCCGCTGAAGCTGGCGGACCTTTCGGCCATCGGCGTGCGGCGCGTCAGCCTGGGCAGCGGTCTTGCTCGCGCCGCCTTCGGCTCGCTGCTGAATGCAGCACGAGAAATGCGCGAGAGCGGAACTTTTGCGTTCGCGGAAGAAGCTCCCAGCAGCCGCGATATCGGTGCTATGTTCTAGTCTCCGTTCCGCGAGCATTGTCATAAATGAACCTTTCTCGAGTGGAGAATACTCTCATGGAGGATAGCTGGAGCCTGGCTGCTTCGATCAGGCCCATCTCATCCGCGAATTCAAAACCATCACGCTGGATACACAGAGAGGAACATCATGACGCCTGAACAAGCGTTGGTCACGTCGACACTGAATTCATGGAAGTCCGCCATCGAGAGAGCTGAGAAGTTGTTTTTACCTCTCACGGAAGCACAGCTGCAAAAGGAAGTGGCGCCGGGGAAGAACCGGTTGATTTACCTTTGGGGACACCTGACCGCCGTTCACGATCGTATGCTGCCTCTGCTGGATCTGGGTCCGCGGCTTTATCCGGAATTGGATGGCCCGTTTTTGACTAACCCCGATCGCACGGTGGCTGACCCTCCGACGGGCGAAGAGATAAAGGATTTCTGGAAAGAGGTCAACAGTAAATTGCTTGCGGGCTTCGAAAGCTTTTCACCGAGTGACTGGCTTAAGAGGCACACCTCGGTTTCTGAGGAAGACTTTGCCAAGGACCCTTCACGGAATCGGTTTGCTATTTTGCTGAGTCGAACCGGCCATGTTGCGTTTCATCTGGGGCAGACTGCGTTGATCCCGAAATAAGTGAAGTCGGGGAAAGAAACTGCCACGACACGCCGGGGCAGGGCGGGATGACGGATAGGTGGTGTTTCCGTCAGGACTCGGTGGATGGTTGGTAAAGGTTGTGGGCGGGTAGAGGCGGGCACACGAATGGCGCACTGCAGATCCCTCGCTTCGCTCGGCATGACAACAAGGAGAGGGTAGTTGTAAGGATAGGGCGGTTGCTGGAGGATAGGGCGGTTGCTGGAGGGTAGGGCGGTTGCTAGGAGCGGTTGCGGAGTGGCGGTTGCTGGAGGAAAAGGCCTTGCGTCAAAGGAGTGCGCTTGCCTCAACGGAGGCGGGACGAGTTTTCCATCCATTACTACGCTCTCCATCAAGTTGACCCCTCAACTTTCTCTATGCCAGTGGGCGGAGCCTCAACCGCTTCAGCAAGTCCGGGTAGCGCGCATTGCTGCGGCATCCGTCGAATAGGGGATCGACACTTAGCAGACCCACCTCCCGATCACCATTCCGTTGTGCCCGGTCAAGCCAGCTTAGGGCACTATCCTGATCACCCAGTGCGCAGTAGATGATGGCAAGATCTACGCCGGAAACATAGCTATGCGCTGAGAGGTCCTCGAGTTGTTTTGCCATTTGCCGTGCTTGTTCCGAAGCACCAGCTAAGGCGAGCGCGTTGCCTTGCAGGGCCTGCACGTAAGCGGTGTCGGTGCCGAAGAACCTGGAGCCGCTTTTGTAGGCAGCGAGGGCCTGTTCGTAATGTCGTTGCTGCTCAAGGATCTTGCCTTCGGCGAGGTATGCTTCCGCAAAGTTGGGATTACGAACCAGAACTTCGCGAATACGCGCCATGGCTTCGCCAGGATTGCGCGCCCAATAAGCCGTTTCGGCCGCATCGGTACCGATCATTGGGGAAAGCGGGTCCAGAGCACGTGCCCGCTGGATCTCGATTTCGGCTTCCTTGGCTCTTCCCAGGCGAGAGAGATGCAAACTGTACCAGTGGTGCGCGGTCGGATACGACGGATCCAACTCGAGGGCTCGCCGGTATTCAACCTCGGCTCCTGGCCAATCCCTGTCGCGCTCGGTTTTTACCGCGCCTAGAACGGTATGCGCTTCCGCTGCGGCCTCAGCCTCCCCTCCCCCCAACCGTAGAGCAGCTTCCGCTGCTAACTGAGCCTTGGCGAGCGAGTTGGAAGGATCTGACCCATAACCGGTAAGCACCACATAGGCGATCCCCAGGGCGGCGTACGCTTCAGCGTAACCAGGGTCGGCATCGATTGCGTTCTGGTAATAGACGACCGACTTCTCCAGGCTGGCGGGCGTTCTCTTATTCCATAGAAAGCGGCCCCGCAGGTAGGAGTCCCGGGCCTCCACATTCAACGGACGCACTTGAGAAGTGGACACGCCGCTCCCCAGGGCAAGAGCAACGTCACGCACGATGTCGTTGGTTACCGACTCCTGGATGGTGAGCAGGTCGTTGCCACTTTCCTCATAGACTTGCGCCCAAAGGTGGCGATCGTTCCGGGCGTCAATCAGATCCGCTGTGATGCGCACCTGGGTGCCGTTGTGCAGGAATGATCCCTCGAGCACCGCGTCTACATCCAGAGTTTCGGCGATCTCGCGCATGGGCACCTGCACGCCTTTGTATTGCATGACGGATCTGCGGGAGATGACACGGAGAGGGGTACTGCCGGCCAGGTCGGTGATGAGCTGGTCAGTCATGCCATCGACGATGTAGTCCTGGTCGGAGTTCTGCGCCAGGTTGACGAAAGGCAAGACCGCGACGGAATGGAATCCGCCGATCGCAGTTTTTGAATCTTGCGCAGAACGCGAGCGGTGCAGGTACAGGAATACACCGGCGGCCAGCAAAGCAACCAGGATCGTCAGCACCACAAAAACAAAGGGCCCCCGGGTTGGGATGAGTCGTTCCGGCCCGGCGCTATGCTCCTCGATCGTCTCCGCAGGTCCTGGCTTCGCGGGCAAGGGTACTGGCGCAACGGGAGTTACAACCGGTTCAGGCAGGATGAACTCGGGGCCGGCGGGAACGGCGAGCAGGCTGGTTTCGCTCTTCTGAGCGCCAAGTAACGGGAGCGCTGGTTCCTCCAGGAACGGCTCAGCGGCTACATCCGCGATAAAGCGGTATCCCTGGCCAACGACCGTCTGGATAAACCGCGGATCCCGCGGATCGTCCCGGAGAATGTAGCGGAGCTTGTTTACTGCGGTATTAACACTATGGTCGGTATCCTGGTAGGCGTTCTCGCCCCATAGCCGCCGATTGATGGCCTCTCTGCGAACCAGTTTGCCGTTACTCTGGAGCAGCAGGATGAGCAACTCCATGGGTATCCGCTCGAGCTTGACCGCATGGCCAGACCGGCGTAGTTCGTAGCGCTCGAGGTCTAAATCAAACTCTTCAAAACGGAATGGTGCAGGCACAGACTTGCTCACTTGCTCGCGGACGTGGATCCCGGCGGCTCTTCTAAAGCGATTCCGCGCATTGCGACTCTGATTCGGTGTCGCCAAGTGTACCGCGAGATACGATGCTCCGCAACCAACTATTCCTGCATGTCGAAGAATACGAGCGGCTTAGAGGTTTAGATGGACTTTAGACGGGTTTTAGATTCTCTCTATTGACTCGATTCTTCGAGAGCGACGATGATTCGCCCGATCAATGCACAACGGGTTCACCTCTTCCTGTGGCCTTCATCTGTAGGGCCTACGCGCAAGTTTTTGGGTCCGCCTCCCTTTAAGTGGCGGAAGGAGCAAGTATTTATGGAAAGACAATGGACTATGTCCGAATTTGGGGTAAACGTCACACTGTCCGCAGGAGCATGGCTGGCCGCGGGCGCCCTGCTGATGAGCACCGCTTATGCGCAGGGTCCCATGGGTGCAAAGATTAACGTCACACCGCTTGCCAGTTACACCGGGAGCAGCCCGCTGCCTAAGCCGGCGAAGATCCTGGTTTATGACTTTGCCATTAATCCTGACGACATTCAGGTGGACAAAATGCAGGCCATGCGTCCCCGGCATTTGATTACCGGAGACCAGAAGCCGGACGCCATCGCCGCCAGCGCCAGCAAGAAATACTCCGCGGAACTGGTAAAGGCGCTGGCCAAGACCGGCATCCCCGTCGAGCATGTGGCCAAAGACACACCGCCGTCTGACAACGCGTTGATGGTCCAGGGCTCGTTCACATCGGTGAAAGAAGGTAACAAGACGGAACGCGACACCATCGGCATGGGCGCCGGCGGGGCCGACGTGCAAACCAAGGTAGATGTACACATGAAGACACCGACGGACGCGGTCTTGTTCTCTCAGTTTACGACGGATACCAAGACAGCCAAGAATGTTGGGTCAGCCGTGACTGTCGCGGCTGGTTTGAACCCTGCGGCCGCGGTAGCCAAGTCCACCGTGGGAGATCGCAGGAAGAACGTCAACGCTTACGCCTCGAAGACAGCGGACGCGACCGCGAAAGAGATCATCAAGTCGATGGCCGCGCAGGGTTGGGTCAAGACGAACGACAAGGGCGAACTCATCGCCGACGCGGCCAAGTAAGGGCCAGCTTGGACATCCAGAGAACAGCGGCTAACGGCCGCCAGGGAGAACGCTTTATGAAAAGGATGGTGATTGTGCTGTCCATGATGGCAGGTGTCGCAGGGAGCCTGCTCACTGGGGCACAAACCAGTTCGTCCCCCGTTAAGGGCATGGCAAGCACGGTCGGGCTCTACGTTTATCCGAAGAACTCGCAGAGCGCTTCGCAGCAACTGACGGACGAGTCGCAGTGCTACACCAACGCCAAGACGCAAACCGGTTACGACCCAAACGCGACCACTACCGCGGCCACCCCCAAGAAGGACGACAAAAAGACCAAGGACGATCACGATATGGCGAAGGGCGCTGCCCGGGGTGCAATCATCTCCGGGGCCACGGGCGGGGATGCCGCAGCCGGAGCCCGAAGGGGCGCAATTATCGGGGGGATCAAGGAAAAGCGTAAGGACAAACAGGAAACTGAGCAGGCTCAAAAACAGGCGGACGCCGCCAAGACTACAACGACTACGCAACCGCTCGATAACTTTAAACGATCGATGTCAGCGTGCCTGGACGCTCGCGGCTATTCAGTGAAATAACATCGGCGGCAACGGTTCACCGCCACTCCCGAAATCTTCAACAGGAAGCAGGAAATATGAAAAGGAATCTTTGTCTTCTTTCGCTCTCGCTGATGCTTGCGGGGCAAATACCAGTAGCTTTTGCAAGCCCGCAGGATACGGCTTCTAGTGCCGCTCAGGACAAGTTCAAGCAGGATATCAAAGCCGCCGTGCTCAACGGCAGCATCACCATTGAGCAGCTTAAGGAACTGCAGACGAACGCTGAGGCCCTGAAGGCCTACAAGTCGGAGCAGAAGCCGGGTGCACCGGTCGACTTTATTACTCCGTGGCAATCCGTTTCGAAGATGAAGGCCATCATGGCGACCGTTAAGCAGCCGGATCGCGACACGTTGGAGCAAGATCTGCAGGTGATGATGGCGAATAAGCAAGCCGCGACGCCGGTTGCGACAGAAGCCCCGAACCCTGGCGCGAAGTTAGGGAAAGACACGTTCACCGCCATCATGCACGGCAACCCCACCGAAGCCCAGGTGAAGACTTTACAGGACAGTTTGAACTCCCTCAAGGACATCAAGACCGATGGCGGGGGGAAACTGCAGCAGTTCATGGCGCTCAAGAAGGCGAAGTCGGAGATTGAACAAACCATGAATGCGGGAGAGTTTCGTCCCCAGGATCGCCAGGCGGTGCTGACTGACCTGAACAGCCTTGGACAACAAGGTGGTGGCGGGGGTCTACGGCGAGGCCGTTCGTAGCTTCTGGCATTGCGGCCGGTGCTGGATCCGTATCCCTGGCCAGCACGGGCCCGCACTTGGAGGCTGCCGCAAAATGCGGGAGCAGAAATGACGTACCTCAGGGGCTAAACCCCGATCTTTGTGGATCCTTTACGGCCCGACCAAAGTCGTGCCCTGATACAAAACCGAGTCTTTCCGCGGCTTGTTTGGAAAATGCTGCGCTGCGTTCGAGAATGATGGCGATTCGATAGATGATGCACGCGAGGTCTACAAGGCCATTCGGCTGGGCGATTGCGGCCACCGCCTTCATGTGCGGGATGTTGTGCCGGGCGCAGGAGACCGCGGGCGTGGCGCCGGTTCTCTCGATGTCGCAAGCACTGGAAGTTGCGCTGGAGCATAACCGTCCGGTAAACATTGCCAAGCTTGATATAGACAAATCCAAGTGGACGTTGGCGCAAACCAAGACCAAGCGCTTTCCTGAGATCAACACGTACCTCTTTGCCTCAGGTGATATCACGTCGCCGACGTTCAATTTTCCGGCGGGAAGTTTTGGCTTCAATAACCCTCAACAATTCAAACTGTCGAGCGGCATTACAGGTTACGCATCGGTGCAGGCGGCACAGCCGATCTCGCAGCTCTACCAGATCCACCTGGCTATCCGGGAGCAGGAACTGTCGGTCGATTACTCCGGCGAACAATATAAAGGCAAGAGGCAGTCGCTGGCGGCAAGTGTCAAGCAGGCCTACTACGCTGTGCTGCAGACGGAGAGCGCGCTGGAGGCCCAGCAGGCTTTGGTCAAGCAATACGAAGAGACGGACAGGGTTACGCAGCAGTATCTTACCCAGCAATCGGTGCTCAAGTCCGATAGCCTGCAGGTGAAGGCGAAGTTAGCGCAGAGTCAGTACCAGATCATCCAGTACCGCGATACGCTCGATACCCAGAAGGAGCAACTGAACGAGCTTCTGGGGCGCGATATTGATGTTCCCTTTCGTACCGAACCGGTGCCTCCGATCACTTCCACAGAGATGGACCTGAAAGCCGCGCGGCAAATGGCTCTGGAACGGCGGCCGGAGGTGAAGGAAGCGGAAATCGATACTCATCGCGCCGACTACGACCGCAGGCTGTCGCGAGCCAAGTACATTCCTTCGATCGGCGCAGCCATCCACTATCTCGACCCTATTAACACCGCGATACTGCCGCAGAATATTCTCTCTGCCGGGATGGAACTCAAATGGGACCCCTTTGATTGGGGCGGCCGCAGGGACGAAGTGAAGCAGAAGGATGTGAGCGTGCAGCAGAGCCAGTACCAATTGCAGGAGACCAGCGCCCAGGTAACCCTGGATGTCGATAACACCTTCCGCAAGCTGGAAGAGAGCCGTACGATGCTTGCTGTGGCGCAAGCCGGCAAGGAAGCGGCCAATGAAAAGCTGCGCGAAGTGAATGACGCGTATAAGCATTCCGCCGTGTTGCTGCGCGATGTGCTGCAACAGCAGGCCGCCGTAGCCAACGCAGACCATGATTATGAGGAAAGCCTGCTGGCCTTCTGGAATGCAAAGGCTCTATTCGAGAAAGCGCTTGGGGAAGAGTGAAGCTATGAATCCCATCATGATAAGAGTTTGTGTCGCAGGGGTGGCGGGCCCTCTCCTGCTGGGCGCGATTGGATGCAAGCAGCAGGATGCCGCTGAGACTTTGCCGGTGCCTGTTCACACTGCCATGGTGCAGACGATTGCCGTGGGCAACGGCGCCAAGTACTCCGCCAGCATTGTGCCCTATGCGCAGGTTGACCTGGCGTTCAAGTCCGGCGGCTATGTCGAGAGCATCCGCCAGGTCAAGAACCCGAGTGGGGGCATGCGCAATATCGACCAGGGAGACTGGGTGCAAAAAGGAACCGTGCTGGCAGTGGTCCAACAAAAGGATTATCAGGACAAGCTGCAACAAGCCCAGTCGCAGCTTGCGCGCGGCCAGGCGGAATATGACAAGGCCAAGCTTACTTTCGACCGGACTGCGGCCTTGTATGCTTCGCAGAGCGCCACCAAGCCGGACTACGATTCCGCCCAGGCCCAGTTGGCCAGCACTGCGGCATCGGTTTCAGGAGCGCAGGCGCAGGTGAGCGAGGCCAATGTCGCGCTCGCGTATTGCGAGTTGCGGGCTCCCTTCAGTGGCTGGGTGGTCAAACGCAGCGTCGATCTCGGAACCCTGGTGGGACCCGCAACCAACGGCTTCACGCTGGCGGATACACAATCGGTGAAGGCAGTGTTCGGAGTGCCCGATACTTCCATCAACCGGGTGCGCTTGGGTCAGCATCTTGCCATCACCACCGATTCCCTCCCCCAGCAGTTTGCCGGGCGGGTGAGCGCCATCTCTCCCGCTGCCGATCCCAAGAGCCGCGTGTTCTCGGTCGAGGTGACGATCGCCAACCCGAAGGATCAATTGAAATCGGGGATGATCGCGTCGCTGGCGTTGAACGGTGAGCAATTGCCGGATTCGGTGCTGGCAGTTCCCCTCTCCGCGGTGATACGGGATCCGGCGCATGCCGACAGCTTCGCGGTGATGGTCACGGAAGGTGCGGGAGACCCGCCCACAGCGCGCTTGCGGTCGATCGAACTGGGTAATACGTACGGGAACATGATTGCCGCGAAGGGCGGTCTTGCCTTTGGCGAGCGGGTCATTACTACGGGCGTCAGCCTGGTGAAGAATGGCGACAAGGTCCGTGTTATTCCCTGAGAGCACAGATGACCCATAAATCAGAAGCCGAGTACATCGAACGCACGCATAACACGGCGCGTTTTTTCACGGAACACCGCCAGGTTGCGCTGGTCCTGCTGCTGGCTGTGTGCCTGTGGGGCTGGTATGGCTACATGCACATGCCGAAGCGGAAGGACCCGAGTATTCCGGTGCGCGTGGCCGTGGCTTCCACCGCGTGGCCTGGTGCAACGGCGCAGGAAGTGGAGCAGTTGGTGACCCGGCAGGTGGAACAGGTGATGGCGATGAATGCCTTCATCAAACCTCCTTTGGCGTCTGACTTTGGCATACGATCGATGAGCTTCCCCGGGTTGTCGCTGGTCTATGTTCAGCTGGATGACCAGGTCACCGACCCCAAGAAGCAGTTCTCGGATATCAACCTCAAGCTCAACGCGCTCAACAGCAAGCTGCCGCAAGGCGCAGGCCCGGTCCAATTCAATAGCGACTTTGGCGATACGGCGGCGTTGATGCTGACCATTGCCAGTCCTCGGGCAAGCGATGTCGACATCGCGTTGCGGGCCCGCGCGATCCGCAATGCCATTGAGACAACCCGTGCGGCGGAAGGCCGGCGTGCGCCGCAACCGCGGGTGAGCATTGTGTACGCGTTTCCGATCTCCGTCTCGCCTAACCTGGTGCGCGATGCATTTATGGCGGTGCTGCAGGCGGGCGGCCAAAACAAGTATGTCTCCGACGCGCATTTCTTTTCCGGCAGCGGCTTTATTGGAGCCGACGTCAGCTCTCCTTTAAGTGATGAGGAGTTGCGCGCGCTGGGCGATCGCCTGATCATTGAGCGGCTTCACCAATCCGAGATTCATCCGGACAGTTGGCCGGCTGCGTTCATCCGCGATCCTGCGGACACAGAGGCTCGCCTCACGGCAGTAGCCGGCGATAAGTATTCCTACCGCGAGTTAGACGACTTTACAGATTTGATGGGCCGCACGCTGCAAGGAGCGCCGGAAGTCGCCAAGATCGATCGCAAGGGCGTGCTGCCGGAGCAGATCTTTCTCGACTACTCGCAACAGCGGCTGGCCGAATACGGCATGACGCCCAGCAATCTTAAAGACATTCTGGGCGCGCGCAACATCACGCTTCCCGGCGGGCAACTCGAGGTTGGGCCTCAAAACATTCAGGTTGACCCTTCTGGAAAATTTACGAACCCGCAGCAGATCGGCGACGTGATCATCGGCTCTTCGTCGTCTGCCGCGCAGAGCCCGGTTTATCTACGCGACCTGGTAGACATTTCCCGCGGATACCAGAGCCCGGCCAAGTATTTGAACTACCTGACCTGGGCGGACAAGGATGGGCACTGGCGACGCAGCCGCGCGGTTACGGTCGCGGTGCAGATGAAGGACGGGGAGCAGATCGACGCATTCGGTCATAGCGTCGACGCCAAGCTTGCGACGGTCAAGCAATATCTCCCGGAGGACCTGATCATTGCCCGTACTTCGGACCAGCCATTGCAGGTGGAAGAGAACCTTAGCCTGTTCATGGATGCACTCTACGAGGCCATCGCGCTGGTGGTGTTGGTCTCCTGGCTTGGCTTCTGGGAGTGGCGATCGGCTTTGTTGATGGCCATCGCCATCCCGATCACGCTGGCGATGACGTTCGGGACCTTGTACCTGATGGGGATTGATATCCAGCAGGTATCCGTTGCCACACTCATCATTGCACTCGGGCTATTGGTGGATGATCCGGTGATCGCCGGTGATTCGATCAAGCGGGCGCTGGCCGAGGGGCACCCAAACATCATTGCCGCGTGGCTGGGCCCGACGAAGCTGGCGACGGCGATCGTGTATGCCACGATCACCAACATTGTGGCCTACCTGCCATTCCTGTTGGTCACGGGAAGCACGGGCGAGTTTCTTCACAGCTTGCCGATCGTGATGACGGTGGCGCTGATCGCCTCGCGGCTGGTCTCCATGAGCTTCCTTCCGCTGCTGGGCTACTATCTTCTGCGCCCGGAAAAGAAGGTGGAGAAGACGCTGGAAGAGCAGCGCAACAGCGGGTTCTTCGGGCTGTATGCACGGACGGCCAAGTACTCGATTGAACACCGATGGAAGTTCTTCTTCGGTTCCCTGGTCTTCCTGGCCCTGGGTATTTTCATCTTTTCGCGTTTGAACTCGGCGTTCTTCCCTGAGGACGTGCAGTACTGGTCGTACGTGGATGTGTGGCTGCCGAACGATGCCACGCTCGAGGCGACGAACCAGACCGCACGGCAGGTGGAACAGGTTGTGCGTGAACAGGCGGAAAAGTTTTCCAGGGAACATCCACAGAGCGATCACCCAGGTGACGTGTTGCGTTACATCACCAGCTTCGTGGGTGGAGGCGGGCCGCGATTCTGGTTTTCCGCTTCGCCGCAATTGCAACAGTTGAATTATGCGCAGGTGTTGATCGAGGTCAAGGACAAGGAGGTGACACCGGCAGTTCATCAAAGCACTGCAGCCGGTGCTGACGGCGTCGATTCCCGGCGCGCGCATGGATGCACGGCAGTTGCTCACCAATCCGATCGACTATCCGATCGAGATTCGTATCTCGAGCAAGGCGGACGTCAATGCGAAGGACGAGGCGGAGGATATTCGCGGACTGCGGGCCATCGCCGCCAAAGTGGAAGATATTTTCCGGTCTATACCAATTGCGGAACGCACGCGTAACGAGTGGGGCGATGAGAACACCCAGATTTCGTTGACCATCGATCCGGACCGGGCGAATCTGGCCGGCATCACCAATATGGATGTGGCCAACTCGACCACATCGGGCATGAGCGGCACCACGGTGAGCGCTTTGCAGGAGGGCCAGAAGCAGATTCCGATCGTGGCCCGGTTGCGGATGGATGAGCGATCGCAGCTTTCCGATATTCAGAATATGTATGTCTACGGGTCACAGGACAATACAAAGATTCCCCTGGTGCAGATCTCGAATATCGATCACGACCTGATCACGGGGCGCATCATTCGCCTGGAGCAATTCCGGACCATTAATATACGGAGTTTTCCGGTGGCCGGGCGCTTGAGCTCCGAGGTTCTGAAAGAAGCGATGCCGCGGCTGCAACAACTCAAGGACTAATCTGCCGCCGGGGTACCAGATGCAGATCGGCGGCGAGTACGACAAGACCAAGAGCGGATTCAAAAATCTGGCGATGGTGATGCTGATTTCGAGCGCCGCTATCTACCTGGCGCTGCTGTTTCAGTTCAAGAACGCGATCAAGCCGCTGCTGGTTTTGGCTGCTGCGCCTTATGGCATGATGGGGGCCTTTGCTGCGTTGTGGATCATGGGTGAGCCGTTCGGTTTCATGGCTTTCCTGGGAGTGGCCAGCCTCATCGGTGTGATCGTGAGCCATTCCATTGTGTTGTTCGACTTTATTGAGGAGCGGCATGCAGAGGGAGATGATTTTGAGCTGGCGCTGATCGATGCCGGTATTCTGCGGCTGCGGCCGGTGCTGATTACGGTGGGCGCCACGGTGCTGGCGCTGTTACCGCTGGCGTTGCACGGAGGACCTCTGTGGAAGCCGCTCTGTTATGCGCAGATCGGCGGCCTGCTGGTGGCGACGGTGGTTACCAAATTGCAAGTGCCGGTGATGTATGCGATCTTTGTCCTCGACTTCAAGATTTTGAAATGGGACACGAATGAAAGTGAAGTGGCTGCTCCAGTGAGCGGCCCGGCACTCCATAAACCGAGTTTTTCTTAGGGATATTGCATGACGATGGGAAAGAGTTTTGCGCTTGCCGTGATGTGCGTTGTTTGTTTGGCGGCGCTCCACGGCCAGACGAAACGCCAGAGCGGGTCTGCCGCGGCGCCGGGCATTCTGAAGGAATACGACCAGGCCATCGACCAGGTGGCGGAGCGCGCAATGCAGTCGGTAGTGGAGATCGAGGTTACAGGTTACGGAGTACCTGAGAAAGACAAGGACTCGGGGGATCAACAACAGGCGCTCGAACGGCAGCGGTCTCTCGGTTCGGGGGTCATCGTCGACCCGGACGGTTACATCATGACCAACAATCACGTGGTCGCGGGTGCGATGCGTATCCGGGTGATCATCGCACCGGCTACGGTTGAGATGGTGAGCGGGAATACAAAACTTGGCAATCGGAGGCGGGTGTATGAAGCCAAGCTGATCGGAACTACCCGTTATGCGGACCTGGCCTTGATCAAGATTGAGGAAAAGGACCTGCCGTTTATTCCCCTGCCGGAACTGTTCAGTTTCCGCCTGGGGCAAACGGTGGTTGCGATTGGAGCACCCGAGGGCCTGGACCATACGGTGACCAAGGGCATCATTAGCGCACTTGGCAGGCAGCCGGAGGTTGACCGGCCCATGGTTTATGTGCAGACTGATGCGCCCATTAATCCGGGCAACAGCGGCGGCCCATTGATTGACCGGAATGGCGACCTGGTGGGGATTAACACCTTCATAGTTACATCTGGAGGGGGCAGCGAGGGGCTTGGCTTCGCGATCCCGGAGCCGATTGTCCGCTTTGTCTACCATGAACTCAAGGAGCACGGCATCGTCCCCCAGGTGACGATTGGCGCTCATGCCCAATCCATCACGCCTGCCCTGGCAGCCGGCCTCAAGCTGCCGCAGGATTATGGAGTGATCCTTTCCGATATTGACCAGGGAAGCCCGGCGGCGGCTGCGGGATTGCAGGCGAAGGATGTGGTGACCACCATGGATGGCCTGAAGGTGGACTCGCTGCCTAAGTACACGGCGTTCCTCTATGTACATCCGCGCGGTACGCCGATCACGATGGAAGTGCTGCGCGACGGCAAGCCGGTGACGGTTTCGGTCAGTCCTGTGAACGCACCTCCCGCGGTTGAAAATCTTTCGGACCTTATCAGCCCCAAAAGAGATTTGATCGCACCGCTGGGTATCTTTGTCATCGACCTCAAGCACTCGGCGGTTGGCGCCATGCTCAATCTCCGGTCTGATAATGGGGTGCTGGTGGCCGGTGTGATGGGAGGAGAACCCGCAACCGCCGCAGACCTGAGCGTCGGCGATGTTATACGCGCGGTGAACGGGCAGCCGCTCGATGACTCTCAACAATTGCGGCAGATTCTCGGCGGATTGAAACCCGGCGATGCTGTGGTTCTCGAGGTGGAGCGGCAGTCGGTTCTTCAGTATGTGGCCTTTGAGATGGAGTGAGTGAGTGATGCAAAGCTGCTAGCAGCTGTGTGAGAAGTCTGTTCTCACGACAAGGATAAAGCCCGTTCTCTCGAAGCCACCCGGCTTGCGCTTTGTATCAGGCACGACCAAAGGGCCACCCAGAACTAACGTCCTGGGCTAAGTTCAGCGAGACGTGTCCAAATTTGATTTAAAATGTGTCGGTTCAGCAACCGCTCTTTCCTCCAGCAACCGCCCTTTCCTTGCCACGATCCTCTCCTTTTTGTCATCCCGACCCGGATTTCCTGCCACGCTACGCTGGACACGGCTGCGTGTGCGCCCTTCTCGTAAGGAAAGGCGCATGAAGTTCGCCAACGCCACCAATCTCAACAGGAAATCCGGGGGAGGGCAGCCGAGCGGATCTGCTGTTCTACGGACTACTCCTGGAAACCTGGAATAACAAAGGGGAGTTGACGTTTCCAGGAGGGTTCGGTGGATGACTACGTTGTGGACCGGTGGTAGCGGGGCACACGAACGGCGCACTGCAGATCCGCTCGGCTGCGCTCGGGATGACAAAAAGGAGAGGATCGTGGCAAGGAAAGGGCGGTTGCTGGAGGAAAGAGCGGTTGCTGAACCGATACATTGAAAATCTAATTTGGACACGTCTGAAGGTCAGCCGTCCCTGCGGGACTGGTCCATGCTCTCTTCGCTACCCAGCACTGGGTGCTGGGCTATTATCGGGCCGTCTCTGCGGGACTCTACGCTAAAAACAGCTGTCGCAACTCCGGGGCTGGAAAGGAATGCACCTCGTAACGAACTGTGTGCGTGTGATCCTGCCATGATTCAGCCGTGCCGCCGCGCCCCGGCGTGCCGTGGGGTTGGGAAAATGTAGAAACTCCAGTGGCTCGATTTCAGTCGTCCCACAAACGGGCCGTATGAGGACTTTAGAGTTTGCGGATAACTCGCTTTTTGAAGGGTACGGGCTTCAGCCCGTACATTAACTACCCAACATCAGACAGGCTTTAGCCGCTGAGGTATGGCTCTACTAAATCGTGACTGCTGCCACACGACCGAAGAAATACGGACGTGTCGATCACAGGCCGCAGCGTTCAGTCGGGGTCTGGCAGAACTGCGTCGGCTTCGATTTCAACCCGCCATTTGGGGTTGATCATCTGGGCGATGATCATGGTTGCTGCTGGGCGGATGGCGCCGAACACTTCTCCGTGCGCCCGTCCTACTTCCTGCCCATCTTCGATTTTGGCAATGAACATGCGGGTACGCACCACGTGCTCAAAGTTGGCTCCCGCCTGGTGGAGCGCCGCTTCAATGAGAGTAAGAACATGACGTGTTTGCTCGTAAGCCGGCAGGTCGTCCGCGCCAACAGGGCCCGTCCCGGAAACGTGGACATGGTTACCAATACGGACAGCCCGCGAAAAGCCAATGGTCGCCTCGAATGGAGAGGTACCAGAAATGTTTTGCCGTTTCATCCATGCTCCTTTATGCCGGATCACCCGAGTTCGATCATAAGGGATTCTGATCGCTCAAGACGACTGAGGTTTCGATCTGCCGGGTGGAGATTTGCCAATACTTCCGGAGCAGCTGCTCTTTCTCCTCCGATGTAACAAGATGAAAACCGTGACGCTGGTAAAAGCGGATGGCCCAATGAGCGTCGGCCCAGGTACCGATCAAAACCGGCCGTGAAGTCCTGGTTCTCAAGTGAGCCAAAAGCTCCGCACCCACCCCTTGTTTTTGGTAATCGGTCCGGACGTAGGCATGGCGAATCAAGGTTACGTCGGCGACATCCTGCGAACCCATCACGCCCACCAGGGCCCCGTCATCCTCGCAACCCCAGAACTGCACGCCGTTTGCTATCTCATGGCTGAGCTCATCGGCCGTCATATAGGGATCGTGCAGGCAATCTGCCGGAATGTTCCCGCGATAAGCAGCGGCGCCGTCGTTGATGATGGTCCAGATGGTGGTGAAATCACGCTGGTGACAGCGGCGAAGCGTAAATCGGCTCATTGGATACAGATCTTAACAAAGAGAACGGACGAAATCCGGTGGTTCCCTTGCGCTACGAAAAGTTGTAGCCACTTCACCACTGGTGTTTCGTCCGTTCCGGACGCCTTTATGTCGCAATCGCAGTTGCAATATTAGGTGTTGGCAGGAGCGGCGGCCTGCTGGTGCCTGTTGGCCTTGCGATTTTGCTTGATTTGCTCATATTGCTGTTTTTGCGTGTCGGTCAGGACTGCCTCGATCCGGCTATCACTGTCCTGACGGATGCCGTGCATTTTTGCCTTTCGATCGCTGGGAGCGAGCGTGGTATCAGAGCGTAAGCTCTGCACCTGCTGGTCGCGGTCGGCCAGTATGGGCTCGATCTTCGCTACCTGGTCGGGGGTAAGGCCGAGTGCCTTTGCCATTTTCTTAGCCTGATGGCGAGGGTTAGGAACATGAGCCGGCCGTTGCGCAGAGGCTGCGGGTGGCGCACTCTGGTCTTGAGCCAGCAGCGCGTTGCCCGATAGACCGACTGCTAAGAGAGATCCGAGGGCGATAGATGATAAGAAGGTACGCATGGAAGAGACTCCTTGGGCATTTCTGTTGACATCCACTACGTCCATGAAGACCCGTTCCCTGAAAAGAGGTTGCGTTTGGCCCTTTTCGGTTCAGCTGAGCGCTAGCATTCCGGCCCAGCCGGTCTGCTAGACTTCTTTCATTTCACTCAGGAGAAACAAGATGGCGCGGCCGGGGAAGATGGCGGCAGTTCTATGGGCTGCGGTTGGCTCTTCGATGGTTTTTGGACAGGCTGCGAAACCGCCTGCCGCCTCGCGCACTCTCGTCCGGGCAGGACATCTTCTGGACGTGAAGACGGGCAAGATACTGGACGGGCAAACGATTGTCGTCACCGGCGACACGATTTCTTCGGTGGCGCCTTCCTCCGCGGTTCCGACGGAACCGGGAGACACGGTGATTGACCTTGGGGATCGGACGGCGATGCCCGGCTTGATCGACGTGCATACGCATATCACCGGTGAACCGAACTTTGACCCATACTTTGAGCTGACCCAGACCGATGCGAAAGAGGCCATCCAGGGGGTGGTGAACGCGCGTACTACGTTGATGGCCGGGTTCACCACGATTCGCAATGTCGGCGCAGGCGGGTACACCGATGTCGACTTGAGGGATGCGATCAACCAGGGGCAGGTGCCGGGGCCTCATATGCAGGTGAGCGGGCCGGCGCTGGGCATCACCGGGGGCCACTGCGATGAAAATCTTCTCCCCATCAAGTATCACGTAACCGGGGACGGCGTTGCCGACGGCATTGCCGGGGTGCAGCAGAAGGTGAGACAGAATATCAAGTACGGCGTCGACCTGATCAAAATATGCGCGACCGGGGGTGTGCTGTCGAAGGGAGACGATCCGCAGGCCTCGCAGTACACGATTGAAGAGATGCGCGCGATTGTGGCGGATGCGCACCGGCTGGGACGCAAAGTGGCGGCGCATGCACATGGTTCCCAGGGCATTCTGTGGGCGACCGAAGCAGGAGTCGATTCGATCGAACACGGCAGCTATATCGATGACGCATCGATTGCCGCGATGAAGAAGAACGGGACTTACCTGGTGCCAACGCTCTACCTGGAAGACTGGATGATCGAAAAAGGAAATCTACCGCCGATCTATCAGCAGAAGATGAAAGACACCATTGTGGTCGCAAAGAAGAATATCAAACATGCCATAGAGTCTGGGGTGAAGATTGCATTGGGCACCGATGCCGCGGTTTATCCGCACGGGCTCAATGCGCATGAGCTCGATGTGTACGTAAATCAGATGGGCATGAGGCCGCTTGCAGCGGTGCAATCCGCGACCATAAACGCCGCGGATTTGATGGGCTGGAGCGGAAAGACGGGCAGTATCGAGCCAGGCCACTGGGCCGACATCATCGCCGTGGAACGGAACCCCCTGGACGATGTGCGTGCGCTGCAGCAGGTCAGTTTCGTGATGAAAAGCGGGAATGTCTACAAGAATGAAGCCGTCAAGCAGTGAGTCGAGGCTCTATTTGCTGGTGTAGAGGCTTGCGATGGCGTTGATGACACCTTCCACCATGGGAGTCATGAGCACATAACCGGCGGCGTTGGGATGCACACCTTCTATGGTCAAGTCTGGGACGTAATGTTCTCCATCCGGGGCTAACAGCACGGAGTGATAGTCAGCCACAGGGATTCCCTTTGATAGGGCGTATTGTTCGATCCAGGCGTTCCAGGTATTGATGCGATCGTAGCGGGTCGGCGTGGGGTCGGCCATCTCAGCCGTGGCGCAATTGGAGGCATCGCAACCCCAGGGTGGAATGGTGGCCAGAATTACATGAATACCGTTGGCTTGCGCCATCTGAACCATCGCTTCCACATTGGCCGGTGAGTTGATAGCGCTGGGGGATGGATACAGCGTCCAACCGGGGTAGACGTCGTTGGTCCCAACAAGGATGTGGACAATTTCGGGATGCAAGTCAATCACGTCGGTTTGAAACCGCGCCAGCACCTGGCTGCTGTTCTGGCCACTGATTCCTTTATCTACCCAGTTAGGATGGTCGGCGAACTGGGGACCTTGCTTACTGGCCCCAAATGGCCGTGATGCTGTCACCGATAAAGACCACCAACGGTGGGTTGGGGATTGCCTTTTGGAGGTGGCCGGTCGGGCCGGCGGCTGCGCCGCACCCACAAACGCTGACGGCCGCCAGGTATAAAACGACAAGCGCCCGGATCCCAATTAGTTTGCGCCGTGGTGTCAGGCGTTGGCTCACCGTGTCGTTGCGGTGCACTGATACTTCTCCGATAACGAGTGGATGATGGTGGCTGCGCAAGAAAATGTCCTTGATTCAGTTCCGAGCAATTGAACGTGAGGAATGATAAAAACGCGCGTCAGGTCGTAGAGCCCTCATCCATTCGATTCTTTTACGGCCCGACTAAAAGTCGTGCCCCGATACAAAGCCTCATAGCGTGACCACCACAAACACGCGCATCGCCGGAGATTTGAGCTATAAGCCCTTTTCGATGAACAGTTCTCGCAGGCCGACTCATTAGAATGCGGCACGGCTAAAAGCCGTTGCCTTTGTTGAGAGTTTTTCCCAAACAGCAGACAACAACGCAATCATGCACTGCTATGGGTGAATTTCTCCTGTAGGCCGTGTTAACTGCACTTCATCGGAACACTTCGCTGCTCTTGAGGATCGCTCCCTTGCTCTTCTACAAGAAGTGTTATAGCCTTCCTGCAGAAGTGAAAGGGGAAGCAGATGACCGGCGCTCGCATTGATCTTCCACAAGGAACCTTGGATTTGCTGATTTTGCGGACACTCGCGCTCGGCCCTCAGCACGGTTGGGCTATTTCAGAACGGGTTCAGCAGATGTCGAGCGATGTGCTGCAGATTCAGCAGGGTTCGCTGTATCCCGCCCTCCATCGGATGGAACGGCGCGGGTTGATCAAGGCCCGCTGGGGAACGTCGGAGAATAACCGCCGGGCTAAATACTACGAGCTCTCAAAAAACGGGCGGCAACAACTCGAAGTACAAACGGATGCCTGGCAGAAACTGACGGCCGCCGTAGCCCAGGTACTGGGAACGGCTTAGGAGACACGGAATGCTGAGCGATTTGTTTTTCCGGCTTCGTTCGCTGCTTCGGCGCGAGGCGGTAGAGAACGAACTCGACGAGGAGTTGCGATTCCATCTTGAGCAGCAGGTGGAGAAGTATGTACAGGGCGGCCTTTCGCGAGAAGACGCTCTCCGGCGAACCCGGCTGGAGTTCGGGGGACTTGGCCAAGTCAAAGAGGATTGCCGGGAATCGCGCGGCACTAGCTTTCTTGAAACCACGGTGCAGGATATTCGGTACGCACTGCGGCAGTTGCGTAAAACTCCGGCCTTTACGATCACCGTGCTGCTGACGCTGGCTTTGGGCATTGGGGCGAATGCTGCGATCTTCACGCTCGTGAATGCGGTGCTGCTAAAGAATCTGCCGGTGGTTGAGCCGGGAACTTTATATAGGCTGGGCGACAATAACGCTTGCTGCGTGACCGGCGGCGTACAAGCGAGCGATGGTGATTACAGTTTATTCTCAACCGACACGTACGAGCAGTTTAGGAAGAACACGCCGGAGTTCGAAGAACTGGCGGCCATGCAAGCAGGCTTCGGCTTCGATCCGATTGTCGTGCGGCGTGAGGGCACGCAAGCGGAAGCGCGCTCCGCGGTTGGCGAGTTTGTGTCGGGCAACTACTTCCGCACCTTCGGTCTACATGCTACGGCGGGACGCTTGCTGGTGGACGAGGACGATCGCCCGGGGGCTGCCATAGCGGCGGTTATGAGTTATGAGGCCTGGCAGCGTGATTACGCGGGCGACACGTCGGTGATCGGCAGCACCTTCTATGTGAACACCAAACCGGTGACACTTGTCGGGATTGCTCCGGAAGGGTTCTTTGGCGACCGGCTGTCGAGCATGCCACCGGCGTTTTACCTGCCGATCGAGTCAATGCCAGTGCTGACGAAGGCGCCGTATGTACACGAGGCGGGTACGCGATGGCTTTATCTTGTCGGGCGCATCAAGCCTGGTCTGGCTATTGCTCCTTTGCAGCAGAAGCTCGGTGGCCTGCTGCGGCAGACTTTGGCGCCGACGCGGGGTTTTACCTCGGAGCGCGGCAAGGCAGTGTTGGCCAGAGCCCATGTGGTGCTCACTCCAGGAGGCTCGGGGATCCGGGATATGCAGCAGCAATACAGTTCGCAGTTGCATTTGCTGATGTGGATCGCCGGCCTGGTGCTGCTGATCGCCTGCGCCAACATTGCCAATCTGTTGCTGGTGCGGGGAATGGCACGCCGCGCAGAAATGTCTGTGCGCTCCGCTCTGGGGGCTGTGCGATCCAGAATCGTTCGTCAACTGCTCACGGAAAGCGTGATGCTGGCGACAATGGGGGGCATTGCTGGATTGGCTGTCGCCTACGCAGGCACGCGCATGCTGTTGATGCTGGCTTTTCCGGGAATCCAGAACGTGCCCATCGATGCCCGTCCGTCGATTATGGTGATCGGCTTTGCGTTTGGGTTGTCGCTGGTGACCGGGGCTCTGTTCGGGGCGGCGCCGGCCTGGATCGCGGCTCAGGCTGACCCCGCCGATGCTCTGCGAAACGGCGCGCGGAGTACGGCGGCGAGTACTACTGTGTTACAGCGCGGACTCGTGATTCTGCAAGTGGCCCTGTCGTTTGTGCTACTGGTGGGCGCCGGGTTGTTCCTGCAAAGTCTGCGCAAACTCGAAGCTACCGACCTGAAGCTCGACGCGAAGAATCGATACATTGTGCACATCAATCCACAGGCAGCCGGGTTTACCCAGAGACAGTTGGAAGCGCTGTATCGCACCATGGAAGACCGATTCCATATGTTGCCCGGGGTAACGAACGTAGGCCTCGCCAGCTACACACCAATGGAGGATAACAACTGGGGGAACGACGTCCAGATACAGGGAGAGCCAAATCTCAACGTCATTGCATCCTTCGTCAAGGTCAATGCGGAGTATTTCGACTCGGTAGGTACGCAGGTGGTGATGGGCCGGGGCATCGGCAAACAGGATACGCCGACGTCAGCGCCGGTGGCGGTAGTGAATGAATCGTTCGTGAAGAAGTTGCTGGGAAATCGCAATCCGCTGGGAAGACGCATGGGGCCGCCGGGTCCAGCTTCCTCAGGCGACTTTGAGATTGCCGGAGTGGTGAAGGACACTGCTTACGAGAGCGCGCGACTGAAGGATCAACCTATGTTTTTCGTCCCCCTGCTGCAGCGCAATGCGAGCGATAAAGAGCCGATGGAAAACGATGCATCGCTGTATGCCGGGGCGATGGTGATCCAGACCGACCGGCCGGTGGACAACATGGAGGTGCTGGCACAAAAGACACTGGCCGGCATCAACCCGAATCTCACGGTGGTGAAGTTTCAGACGTTCCAGGAACAGATTGCGGAGCGTTTTAGCCAGGAGAGGATGATCTCGCGGCTCACCATGTTGTTTGGGGCGCTGGCGCTGCTGCTGGCAACCATTGGCTTATACGGGGTCACCGCGTATACGGTTCGTGCGGCGGATTCCGGAGATTGGCGTCCGCATGGCGCTGGGAGCAGGGCGCGGAGGAGTGATCGCAATGGTACTGCGGGGGGCGTTGCTGCAGACGGCGATTGGACTCATGATCGGGTTCCCGGTGGCGTTGCTTTGCGTTCGATTTGTGAAGGCGCAGCTTTATGAGATCACCGGTGCGGATGCACGGGTTATGGCAGCCGCGATTGTGGTTCTGGTGGTAGCTGGGTGGATTGCTGCGATGATTCCAGCACGGCGTGGAGCGTCTGTTAATCCTGTACAGGCTTTGCGGACGGAGTAGGTGTTGTTTGATGAGATTCAGTTTGCGGTCGAGGGTGGCTAGTGGAGCTAAGAACTGCAGATCCTCCACGGCACGCGCTCCTAATGAACACACGAAGAATGTGGTGCCGCACCTCCGGCGCTCGACCGGCTACCACGGACCCAGCCCTTCCGGGCTGGGCTGACGTTTGGCGGTCGGCCCTCCGGGCCTTGCATCTACAGCGATCTCTGCCATCTCATTTCTCCCTCAACTAGTGGCAGGCAGTAAGCTGCTCGCGATGACATGGGGGCGTGTTGCGATCTCATTTGAATCAGCGTGCGCGATCTTCCTCTTGCATGGCCATAGGTGTCGGCGGTATATTTCTCCTATTGGGTAGCAATATGTGCAAGGGGAAACTGTAGTGGGCGATAAGGCGGATGTGTGGCAGGGGACGCTGGCGCTCATGGTGTTGCGTACGCTCGAAACACTCGGTCCGCTGCACGGATATGGACTTGCGCGCCGGATCGAACAGACGAGCGGTGATGTTTTGCAGTTGAATTATGGCACGCTCTATCCCGCTTTGCTCAGACTCGAGCAGGAAGGGTTTATCCGATCGCGGTGGGGCGTCTCGGAAAATAATCGCAAAGCGAAATACTACGAGCTCACCAAGGCCGGCCAGCGGCAATTGAAAAAAGCCGCTGCCGAATGGGAACAGACGACGGCGATCCTGGCTCGCTTCCTCAGCCCGGCCGGTGAGGCGTAAGGAGTCGCCATGCGCAAATTGCGCGCCTTCTGTTTTCGCCTGCTGGGTTTTTTCCGCGGCCGCCGTGCCGATGCCGACTTTGCTGCCGAGCTCGAATCCCATGTTGCGCTCCATACAGACGCGGGTATCCGCGCCGGCCTTAAGGCGGAGGAAGCCCGCCGCCAGGCTCTCATCCACCTTGGCGGTGTGGAGCAGACACAACAGGCTCACCGCGAACGCCGCAGCTTGCCATGGCTTGATTCCCTTCTGCAGGACACCCGGTATGGCCTGCGCACGCTGCGCCGCAGCCCCGGCTTTACCCTCACCGCCGTATGCACGCTGGGCCTTGGTATCGGTGCGTGCACTGCCATCTTCAGCCTGGTAAATGCGGTTCTATTGCGATCGTTGCCCTATGGGGATCCTCAGCGGTTGGTCTATCTGTTCACGCCCAATCCCAACCTCCCCATTCCTCCGGATGTCGCCTCCCCTAGCTATGCGGACTTTTACGACTTGGAGCGACAGGGACATTCCTTCGCCGTGATGTCCGTCTTTGAGCAAGCCGTTTTCAATCTCTTGTGGGGCGGATCGGTGGAACGGATTGGCGCGGCTCGGGTGGACCAGAACTTCTTTACGACTCTTCAGTCTGCTCCAGAGATCGGACGCGCCATCGGGGCGGAAGACAACCAGCCCGGCCATGACCGTGTTGCTGTGATCAGCCACTCACTCTGGCAGTCGATGTTCGCGGGCAACGCCGATGTTCTGGAGCGTTCCCTGCTACTGAAAGGCGTCCGTTACCGGATCGTGGGAGTCATGCCGCCGGCGTTTGAATATCCGTTCAACTCAGACCTGCCCTACGGCGACCTGATCAAAGCGACGCATATTTGGATTCCCCTCGCGCTCACGTCGAAGCAAAGGGCAGAACGCGAACCGGGGAACGATGTGGCGATCGCGCGTTTACGCCCCGGAGTTTCGATAAGCGAGGCGCAGTCGGAAATGAGCACCATCATGGTTCGCCTTGACCAGCTGCATACTGGCGAGATGGGGAGAGGATGGGGTGCGTTTGTCAAAAGCTTCATGGACAACGCCGTGGGACCGGTGCGTCCCCTTATGTGGCTGCTACTCGGGGCCGTGTTGTTAGTGTTGATGATTGCCTGCGGAAATGCAGCGAGCCTGCTGCTGGCCAGAGCCGCCAACCGGATGCAGGAGCTGGGCATGCGAGTAGCTCTCGGTGCAGGCCGCGGGCGCATCATCCGCCAGCTCCTCACGGAATCGCTGCTCATGGGTGTCGCCGCGGGAGTCCTCGGCATTGGGCTCGCGTACGTCTTCCTGCACATCTTGCTGGATCTCGACCCGGGGGACATTCCGCGCCTCCATGAGGCATCGTTAGACAGGCGGGTACTGCTCTTCACTGTGAGCATGTGTCTGCTGACCAGCGTTTTCGCCGGGATTCTTCCTGCGCTGGCCGTTTCCCGAGTACGTATTAACGGCTTTCTGACATCAGGGGGAGGCAGCGTCGTAGCGGGTAAGCATAGCCCCTCGCAGAGCGCCCTCATCGTGGTCGAAGCGGCGCTGGTGGTGGTGCTGCTTGCCGGCGCCGGCCTGTTCATTCGGAGTTATCTGAATGTTGCATCGGTCACCACGGGATTTTCACCCTCGACGGTCACGATGAATGTGGGCCTCGATGAGCGGTACGGCACGCCGCAACAGCAAGGTGCTTTTTTCAGAAATCTTATTGGCAAGCTCCGTGCTCTTCCGGGGATCGACGCGGTAGGGGCAGTCAATTACCTGCCTCTCAGTCATGGCGAGAGCCTGGGATTCTTCTGGGTAGATGGCTACGCGAACCAGAAAGATCAAATGGCCGAGGGGCGCTCGGTCACGCCGGAGTATTTTCGAGCGATGGACATTCCGCTGGTTGCTGGACGCTTCTTTGCCGAGGATGACGTTTCGAGCGCAGTACGGCCAACCATCGTGAACCAACAATTTGCCAAGAAGTATTTTGCAGGTCGCAATCCTATCGGTGGACGGATCAGCACGGACGAAAAGGACCATTCTCACTGGAGCACCGTAATCGGAGTGGTGGCGGATGTACGCCACCTCACACTGGAAGAGGCTCCGCCGCCACAGATGTATGGTCCCGGTTTCGAGTTCGGCGCCGCATCTATCGTCGTGCGCTCGGCGCGGCCACCCTCGGCAGTGGGTTCGGAGATTCAACGAACACTCAAGAGCATTGATCCGAACCTGGCGCGGGGTGACGTTCACACCATGGGCGATCTGATGTCTGAAGCAACTGCCCGGCGACGCTTTCAAACAACGTTGCTCGGCGTGTTTGCCGCCATTGCTCTCTTGCTGGCGTTGGTTGGCTTATATGGTCTCATGGCCTATTCGGTGAGCTGCCAGACACGCGAATTAGGAATTCGCATGGCCCTGGGTGCGCAGCGAACGGACGTGACGCTGTTGGTATTAAGGAAGGCCGGGTTTTTGTTGGGAGCAGGCTTGGCCTTAGGGCTTGGCTTGCACATGGATGGCGACGCGAACCATCAAAGGCGTTCCTCTTCGGCGTTGATGCTCATGATCCAGCCACGATTTTGTTGGTCTGCGGGTTGCTTGCAATTTGCGGGTTCATGGCTGCGCTGATCCCTGCGCGGCGGGCCGCGTCCATCAATCCTATGCAGGCGTTGCGGACAGAATAAGGAGATTACGGGGAACTCAGCCGAGTAGATCTGCGGCTCTACGGCCTACTCCTGGAAACCGGAATAAACAAAGGTGACGTTGATGTTTCCAGGAGGGTTCGGTGATGACTAGTGGAGGTTATGGACCGGTAGGAGCGGGGCACACGAATGGCGCACCGCAGATCCCTCGCTTCACTTGATTGTATAAACCGCAAGGCCCCAGTGGCCCCGGCAGTAGACTTTGGGTTGGAGACCGAAGCGTATGCGCGGGAGCAAAGGAGCCTTATGAAGATTGTAGGCTGTGATTTCCACCCGAGCTACCAGCAAATAGCAGTATTGGACACAGAAACCGGGGAGGTGCAAGAGAAGAAGCTGATGCATGGCAGCGGCGAGGCAGAGAGGTTCTATCGCGAACTGCCGGGTCCGGCGCTGATTGGCATGGAAGCCACCGGTAATTCCCGTTGGTTTGAGTTGCTGGTGGAAAAGCTTGGACACACCTTGTGGATTGGGGATGCGGCCAAGATTCGGGCCAGTTATGTTCGCAAGCAGAAGACCGACAAGCGAGACGCCGGCCATATTCTAAAGCTGCTGGTGGAAGACCGTTTTCCCCGGCTGTGGCTGCCGGATGCGCAGCAACGCGATATGCGTCAACTGCTCACCCATCGCCACAAGCTGGTAAGTGTGCGCACCCGGTTGAAGACAGAGCTACAACATCTGGCCTTGAATCAGGGGGTACAGAAAAAACGCAAGCTGTGGAATGAGCAGGGTCGAGCCTTGCTGGCGAGCCTTCCGCTCCAGGGATGGACCCAGCAGCGGCGCAAGGACTTGCTTGATCTGCTGGGGGTAGTCGAGCCCCAGATCGAGCAGCTGGATAAGGCGGTGGAACAAGCCGCCGAGGCCGATCCGCAGGCCGTACTGCTGATGAGCCAGCCAGGAGTGGGGCCCATCACAGCACTGGCCTTCTCTGTCACCATTGGCGACGTATCTCGCTTTGAGCGCAGCAAGCAGGTGTCCAGCTATCTCGGGCTGATTCCCACAGAACACAGCTCGGGCAGCAAACGAAGACTGGGAAGCATTTCCAAGCAAGGCAATGTCTTCCTGCGCACCTTGCTGGTGGAGGCCGCTCAGTCGGTGGTACGCCACGATCCAGGCTTTCGCAAAGAGTATCAACACCGCTGCCACCATAAGCAAAAAGGCATCGCCAAGGTAGCAGCAGCACGCAAATTAGCCGTACGGCTTTACTGGATGCTGAAATCCAAAAAGCCGTACTCAGAGCTTGTTCTCAACGGGGGCAGCCCGCGTCATCCCGTGGCGGCGAAAGCCAATGCCGTTCACTTGAATGGGCACCCCCGCATCTCGCAGTAGGCGGGATGTTCGAAAAGACAATCATGGAGTAGTTTTCGTCCGTATCGATGGCTGGTGGAAGAAGTCTTTCCACTGAAAATGATTCCAAGAGAGGGCTCGCGTTGGCGCCAGGTCTCCAAACTCATGGCCAACGAGTTGCTCACCGCAACTCTACGCACTCGTTCGCCCTTGACAAGACCTTTCGGTTTATCGACGGGATGACAAAAAGGGGAGGACCGTGGCAAGGAAAGGGCAGTTGCTGGAGGAAAGGGCGGTTGCTGAGCCGAGGCATTGTTTAAATCCAATTTGGCACCAGACGATCTACATGCAACCAGAATTTATTCCGCCAAGCGCGCTTCAAAGCCTATTTTCAGCTGTCCCTGCGAGTAAGCCTTGAAGAGGAAGAGCCGGAACGGTGGTTCCGGCTCTTGATTTGAGTCCGATGATGGGTTACTTGAGGGCGATCAGGACCTCGTCGCCGGACGGCCAACGCTGTGCCGCTTCTTCAATCCTGGTTTTGGGTTTGGGGGCCCGGAGCTTCATGCCTTCGCTGCCCTGCTCTCCCCAAATTTCGGCCAGGAAATATCGATCGTTGGCGTGCCGGAACACCAGTGTTTGGTTCTTTTTGCCAGGGTACTCACGCTGGCCATGGGCGAAGATCGTGGCAGTGTTATGGCAGTTCCGGATTGTGACCGAGAAATTCATTAGATCGGCCTTGACCGTGTAGATGCCGGCCGGCAGTTGCGTGGTTCCAACATTGAAGGCGAAGGGTATCGTCGCCTCCACGGAGTGTTGTGCGTAAGCGCCGGTTGCGGTCGAAAGAACCCAGAGAGCACCGAGCGAAAGGGTTGCGAAAAAATTGCGTTTCATAACATCCTCCTTGGGGGCTCTTTTTACAGTGGAGCCCGAACTGAATTTGCTGCGTGCAAGTCGATGGGCGGGTTATCGGAGCGCGATCTCGACGTTTGGCGTGGCCGGAGCGCGAGCGACCTCGACCTGCTGCTCGGCTTTGGTAACGGGCATCGACATGCCTGCGTTACCGTCGCCTCCCCAAATCTCAGTCAGGAAGTATTGGTTGCCGCGATGGTGGAAAATCAGCTTGTGGTTCACGTGGCTGGGAACCTCCCGTTGAAACTGGGAGAGCACGGTGTCGCCAGTGTCGACATTACTGACCATGATGAAGTTGCTGTCGAAATCCGCGCGCTTGATCTTGTAGAGGCCGGCAGGCATATGTGTGGCGCCTATGTTGAAAGCGAAGGGCACATCGGCCCGCGCAGGGGTTTGAGCATAGGCGCCGTTGTTGGTGATCAGGAGCGACAGCGCCACGAGCGATACGGTACCGATAAGGTTGCGTTTCATAACACCCTCCCTGGGGTTCCTCGCAGTGGAACCCAAACTGAATTTGCCCCTCAAACCTTCAGCAGCTTCACTGGAAGTTCGTTGACGCATTCTCCTTTTGCATGCACGCGGCCAAACGTAAACGCGGTTCGCTGCGTGGTAGTTTTCCTTCATTTGCAACGACATAGCGATATTCGCCCTGCTTGGCGAGGAGCGAAGCGGTAGCCGAACGGATACCCTGGGGAGCCTGCCGGTTCCCGGCTGCGTGGCGCGTGGATTCGACGATGCTCCTGGGGCACTTTCGGCTAAACTGAACCACCGGAGGCAGACTTGGACAACGCGCGGCTGGTGGCGACTTCCGGCTATCTAAAAGGAACGGTCTGGGCGCTAAAGAACGGGCCTTTATTTATGGGGCGTGACGCCTCAAACCAGGTGGAGGTGGGGGACCCTGCAGTCTCGCGAAAGCATTGCTCCATCAGCATGATTTCGCCCGGCGCTTTTGAAATTGCCGACCTCGACAGCCACAATGGGACTTCGGTCAACGGAACCAAGGTAAGCCGCAGAACCCTCGAGCATGGCGACCGGATTCGCATTGGGAGCAGCGAATATGTCTTCCTGACCGGCCCGGATGACGCGGCAATGGCTCCATCACGCTCAGGCAATAGCCTGGGAGAGACCGCGCTATTGACCGTTCACCTCGATGTTTCCGGCTTGCCTTCCGATGCCACTGGAGTAGGCCGCATGGCGCGCGATCTGAGCGCGTTTTTCAAAATTGCGAATGTCATCAATTCCACCCGTGATGTGCAGGCTTTGCAGCGAGAGTTGCTGGTGCTCATTTCCGAGGTGATCCCGGCCGCTGAGGCCGCCATTGTGCTGCAGCCGAGCAGGAATGATTTGCCCCGGCCCCTGTGTACCTGGAACAGGAAGGGACTGACACACACAGACATGATCATTCGGGAAGAGCCGGTGCAGCAGGCTACCTGGGAACGCTGCGCGGTCTTTTCCGCAGCCTCGGGTGGGGCAGCTACAGAGCATGTGTTGTGTGTGCCTCTGGTCGCGGTAGAGAGAATCCTGGGAGTGATTTATCTGAGCTCTCCCGCTACGTCAGCGGCCTTCACCGAGGAACACGCCTACTTCCTGAGTTCAATTTCGCGCATCGCCGCGGTGACGTTGGAAAACCTGTCGCAGTTGGACTCTCTGCGGGCGGAAAACCAGCGGCTGCGGGTGGAGGTGAAAGGCGACCACAGCCTCATTGGCGAAAGCCGGCCGATGATGCGCGTGAACGAGTTCATCACGCGGGTGGCTAAAGGCAACTCAACGGTTCTGATTCGCGGCGAGAGCGGAACCGGCAAAGAGCTGGTGGCGCGCGCCATTCACTCGAGCGGCTTGCGGCCGGATAAACCTTTCATCGCCATCAACTGCGCTGCCATCCCCGAAGCCTTGCTGGAAAGTGAATTGTTCGGCCATGAAAAGGGCGCGTTCACGGGCGCAGCGGGCGTGCGCAAAGGAAAGTTTGAAGCGGCAGAGGACGGCACACTGTTCCTGGATGAAATCGGGGAGATGGTTCCTCTGCTGCAGGGCAAGCTGTTGCGGGTGTTGCAGCAGCGTGAATTTGAACGACTGGGAGGAAACCGCCTGCTGCCGTTCAACGCCCGCGTGGTTGCGGCAACGAACAAGAACCTGGAGCAGGCGATCAAGGCGGGCGAATTCCGGCAAGACCTGTACTACCGGCTGAATGTGGTTTCTGTGGCTTCCCCCCCGCTGCGCGAGCATCGCGAGGACATTCCTTTGCTGGCTCTGTATTTCGCCAACAAATATGCGGCTAAATGCAAGCGCGGTTTCAAAGGCATTGCTCCGGAAGCGCGCTCGCTGCTGATGCAATACAGTTGGCCTGGCAACGTGCGCGAGCTGGAGAACGCGATCGAACACGCGATCGTGATGGGACTGACCGATGAGATTCTGCCCGAAGACCTTCCCAATGCGCTGCTGGAGGAGCAATCGTCGGGACTGGCTGCCGCGCGCTACCACGATACCCTCAACCAGACGAAGAAGCAGCTGGTGCTGAGCGCGCTCGACGAGGCGGGCGGCAGCCCGGTCGATGCGGCGCGCTTGCTGGGAATTCATCCCAAGTATCTACACCGTTTGATTCGGAATCTGAATTTGAAGACCGACGGGAAGCGGCTGGGATAAGCGGTGCTTAGCATTCGGAAACGCCTGTACAGTTAGTCCCTATTAAGGGATTTTGTGTTGGGCGCGACGCCTTCAGGAAGTTCTTTCTGCTCTACAAACTGCCGTGCCTTCACCCTGGATATCCTGTCCAAGTGCCGTCGAAGGTATTCGTGCAATGTTTCTTCAGGCTTGTTCGAGACCATTTCGATAATCCAGTTGACGCTCTAAAGTTTTAACGGCGATTCTCCTTGCTTTCAAAGCGAATCCCTCCCCCGAAGGAAACGATTGGAGAATCTGGTGAATCGCCGCTTGTTAGTAAGCTTACTGTTTCTGGCCCAGTTCGCCATAGTTCCTGGGTGACATGGGGAAACGATCGTAGTTGTATGCTTGAGCGCAGAGGGTCGATAGGGAAAAGGACCTTTGTGGGACGGCCCTATGTGCGTCGTCAACCATCAGTTCTGAAATGACATCGGCACCGGTGCCGGTGTGCTAGACTCGCGCGCATGACCAGGGAACTTTTTCTTCGTTATTTGATTGCGCGTTCTTGCCCATGCTGGATGCTCTTGCTTTTGCTGTATGGCGCAACGCCTGGGCTGTGGGGGCAGGCGGAGGGCGCAGTACAGGCGCCTGCGGTCCCGGAATGGGCGCAGCCGGGTTCTCCCACCCACGTACAGGTACCGCCGCCCGCGGATTTTCATCGGCCGAGCCGGAATTTTGAAACGCCGATCGGTGTGTTTCAGGGCCAGTCTGACGTTGGCGGCGCGGTGGTCCCTGGAAGTGGGAGCTACGACCCCGCGACGCAGCAGTACACCATCCGATCGGCCGGCTACAACATCTGGTATTCGCGCGATGAGTTCCGCTTTTTATGGAAGAAGATGTCCGGGGACGTTTCGCTGGCGGCCGATGTCAACTTCCCTGACCCGAAGGGTTATGGCGATCGCAAGGTAGTGCTGGTGATTCGGCAGAGTCTCGAGGATGATGCGAAGGAAGCGATGTTGGGCGAGCACGGCGTGGGCATGATCCACCTGGCGTGGCGTACGGATAGCGGCGCGATGATGAAGGATGCGCAGTTTCGCTTCGGGGGCACGCTCGCGGGGGTAAAAGCCAAGCGCGTCGGAATCGAAAAGCATGGAGACGCGATTACCATCTTCGTCAGCCTGCAGGGCGAACCCATGCACCAATTTGGCCCACCCATCACGCTGCACTTCGAGCAGCCATTCTACGTGGGCATCGGTTTCTGTTCCCACTTGCCGGCCACACTGGACACTGCTGTGGTTTCAAATGTCCTCTTGGAGAACTCCGCCGGCAACGTGCACTAGGTTCGTTGGATCGCTTGACAACGCTTACCTGATGATTGACATTGTCAACTATTATAAGTGACAATGCCTACCATGGCGACCACGAGCAAGATGCTGCCTGGGGTGAGCGGCGAGATCGCGAAGTTCCGCCACTTCAATCGCATGTATACGCGTTATCTCGGGACTTTGAACGAAGGGCTACTCAACAGCGATTACAGCCTGGCGGAAGCGCGTGTGCTCTACGAACTGGCGAACCGCAACGCGCCCAAGGCAAGCGAGATAGCCGAAGGGCTGGGGATGGATCCCGGCTATCTGAGCCGCTTGTTGGGAAAGTTTGAGCGTGACGGATTGTTGCGGAAGGAAATGTCAGAACAGGATGGCCGCTTCGCCGAGCTTGTTCTGACGACGCGCGGCAAATCTGTGTTTAACAAATTGAACGAGCTTTCCAATGAGCAAGCACGCGGCGCGCTCCAGGGTCTGCCGCCCGCAGCCCGTGCTGAAGTGATCCAATGCATGCAGTCGATCGAAGAACTTCTCACGAAGACAGACCGGAGCCGCACTCCGTACGTGTTGCGTCCGCATCGCGTTGGAGATATGGGCTGGATTGTCTACCGGGAAGGTCTGGGCTATGCGGAGCAGTATGGATGGGACGCGACGTTTGAGGCCCTAGTGGCCAAGATCGTTTGCGATTTCATCACGCACTTCGAGCCGGCCCGGGAACGGTGTTGGATCGCCGAAGTGGATGGCCGGCACGTGGGTCACGTGTTCCTGGTCAAGCATCCGGGTCAGGCGCATACGGCGAAGCTTCGCTTGCTGTTTGTCGAGCCGAGCGCGCGAGGTACGGGCCTGGGACATGCCCTCGTAAACGAGTCCGTCCGCTTCGCCCGCACCGCCGGCTATCGAAAAATTGTTCTGTGGACACAGAGCATGTTGACTGCGGCGCACCGCATTTACCAGGGTGCAGGATTTCGGCTGGTAAAAGAAGAGCCCCATCACAGCTTCGGACATGACCTCGTTGGCCAGGAATGGGAATTGGATTTGACGTGAGAAGTCACGCACCCTCTAAAGCCCGTACCCTCTGCAACGCCAACGGAAACGGCCCTGTTGGAAAGAATAAGATCTCTCACCGGCTGTACGGCAATTCCGTTTTGCTAGGCAGGCGGCCGGGCAGATCGTGGCGCCTTTGCCGGCCTTGATTTCTGCCTCGCTGGCCCGGTGGATTCACGGACGATGAGTTCCGGCGCGACCGCCACCTGCGGAAGGGCTTTGGCGTCAGAAGGCCGGAGTTGTTGGAGTAGCAGGTCGACGGCCAGTTCGCCCATTTGCTGAAGAGGCTGGCGAATGGTGGTGAGGCTCGGTGTCTGGAACGCCGCCTCTTTAATGTCGTCGAATCCGACCACGGAAACATCCTGAGGAACGCGCAGGCCGGAATCATGGAGAGCGCGAATGCAACCGATCGCGGCAATGTCGTTAAAGGAAACAACGGCAGTGAAGGTGCGATGATGGGCCAGCAGCTGCTTCAAAACCGGATATCCCAGTTCCGGCGAGGTCAGGTCTTTTTCCAGCTGTATGGTCATTTCGGGCCTGATGGCGAGGCCCAGATTCCGCGCCACCTGAACGATACCTTGCCACCTTGCGTCGGAGTCAGAGCTATAAGGCTGGCCGCGCATGAAAGCGATGTTGCGGTGCCCCAGTTCGTAAAGATGACGCAGCGATAGCTCCGCGGCGCGGTGGTGGTCAAGCACCACATTGGTAACTCCACTCATACGGCGATGGCCGGCGATGGCCACGACCGGAAGCGGGAGTTTGTGGACCAGGTTGGTATCAATCGCAATCAAGCCTTCGGCGCCCCGGCTGATCAGCATTCGAGGATACTGCTCGATCAGGTCGGTGCGGTGCCGGTGGTGGGCGATGAAGTAGAAATAGTTTTCCTTGAGCAGCCGGTCTCCGATGCCGGTCATCACTTCCGCGTGATAGCCATCTGCCAGTACAGGCACCAGGATGCCAACGGTGAGGGTGCGACGATTTCTCAGCGAGCGGGCAAGGAAACTGGGCTGGTAGTTGAATTTGAGCGCGGCCTTACGAATTCGCTCCCGCGTAGCTTCCGGGATGGAGCGTCCGGGCACTTCATTCAAGACAACCGATATCGTGGTTGGGTCGAGATTCAGGTAAGCAGCCAGGGTCTTGAGGCTGACACGTGCGTCAGGCTGGCCGCTATCGTTCTTGCGCTTGCCCATGGGGCTTACCGTGTCCTTGCTGTTTCAATCAAGATAACAGCCCTGACCCGTGTAGACAATAGTTTGTCTAGATACCTCCCCTGGCGGGCGCAACGCCCTGGCCCTCTTTCACCAGGTAGAAGTGATCTGCTTTCAGGTTGGTCAGCGTCTCTACCCTGCCGGAAGGCCAGAAGATCTCCAGCTTGTCGACCGTTTCGTGGCCGGCGAGGCCAAAGTGGATCCTCAAATCGCTTTGCGACAGATAGCTTCCACCGCTGCGGACCTCGTCCAGCTGGACGAGATCCCCGGCGGTAGCGCGGAGCCGGGCGTTGAGCGCGAGCGGGCTTCCCTTTGCCGCCCTGGAGTTCAACGCTGATCCAATGGTTGCGCGGGCCTCCCTCAGTGCGCAGAATCATGGGTTCGCCTTCCAGGTTCTCGACCACAATATCCAGGCGGCCATCATTGAACAGGTCGCCCACAGCCAGGCCGCGGCTTACCTGCGGGAATCTGTATCGCGGGACCGGCAAGCTTGCTTATGTCGCGAAAGGTGCCGTCGTGCTGGTTGAGGTAGAGCAGCTTCGGCTCGCGAAATTTGGTACCGATATCCCTGGTATCCACCTGTGGGTAGACGTGCCCGTTGACAATGATCAGGTCGGGCCAGCCATCATTGTCGAAATCGAAGAACGCGTCTCCCCACCCCACGTAAGGTGTGGTTGCACGGGCGATGCCGGAGGGGTAAGAAACGTCAGTAAAGTTGAGGCCGCCGTTGTTGCGGTACAACGCTGCATACTCCTCACTAAAGTGGGTGATGGCGATCGAGAACAGGCCCTTGTGCTCGTAGTCGCCCAGCGCCACACCCATATTGGCCTGTTCGCTGCCGTCGAGGTTCACGGCGACAGCGGCATCGAGCGCGATATCGGTAAAGTGGCCATTGCCGTCGTTGCGGTAGAGATAGTTGGGCTCTCCATCGTTGGCGACAAACAGGTCCAGCAGCCCGTCGTGATTGAAGTCACTCCACACCGCAGTCAAGCCAAAGAAACGCTGAGGGTCGGCCACTCCGGCCGCTTTCGATACCTCGGTGAAGGTTCCGTTGCCATTGTTGTGATACAGCGCGTCCGGCGATCCCTTCAGGCCGCGAGGACCACACTGCACCGCGATGCCGTGGTATTGGCAGGTAGGCCTGGAGCCGAATTCCGGCAAGATCCTTGAGGTCTAGATCGACATAGTGGGCGACAAATAGATCGGCCCATCCGTCACCGTCATAGTCACCAAAGGCCGCACCCGTCGCCCAGCCGGAGTCAACGCCCAGTCCAGCCTGGGTGGTCACATTCTTGAAAGTGCCGTCGTGATTGTTGCGGTAAAGCGTAACCCCGCCGAAGCAGGTGACCAACAGGTCGGGCCAGCCGTCGTTATCGTAGTCGCCGATGGAAGCGCCCATGGCCCAGCAGGGATTGGCCTACTCCTGCCTTGTCGGTCACGTCGGTAAACGTGCCATCGTGGTTGTTGTGGAAGAGCGCGCTCCGGTGCTTTGCGGCCGGCTAATGCCATGTCGATGCCGGGAGCATTGGTGAAGTAAATGTCTGGCCAGCCGTCGCGGTCATAGTCGATGAGTGCGACTCCGCCGCTCATCGACTCTACGATGTACTTCTTCGCCGGGGAAGATAGATGATCGAACTGGATCTTTGTGGAACGCGTGATGTCAACGAGCTGAGGAATTTGCGGGTTGGGCATGCGGCGGGTAGCGGGATGTTGCGCTCGACCGGCATGAGGCGGACAGCAGAAAACGAACGAGATGCACAGGAGAAGTACGTTGCGAAACCTGCGCGCGCTTCGCATCTATAAGTCCCGTGGGTTGATGCCGGCGGTGGTTACTTGTTGTCCTCCTCGGTGGACATCCCGGCCGGATGGAGCTGCATTTCTTTGAAGACAGCCTCCAGCTTTTCCTTCATGAGCTTGTATCTCTTGTACTCCTCCACCTCGCGTTGTGAGTCGGCGGTGCGGCCCAATTCACGGTAGAGCGTGCTGAGGCGAAAGTGGGCGGCGGCGTTTGTGGGTTCCAGCTGTACCGCACGCTCGAGAATAGGCAGTGCCTTGGCTTGCTCGTTCATGGCGATCAAGGTTTTGGCTAGTCCGAAGCCAGCCTCCGCATCTTCGGGCTGCAAGCGAAGGGCGCTGTTGTAGTACTGGAGAGCCTGGGCAGAATCGCCTTTGCGGCTGGACAAGTCCCCCAGCCTGGTTTCTGCTTTTTCGTCCAGTGCATTCTCGGCGATCGCCGCCCTGTATTCGGACTCTGCTCCCGCCTTGATCTTTGGATCTTCGGAGAGGCCCAGCAACTCTCCCATCTCAAAGTGAATGCCGGGGATTTTCGGGTCTATCTCGAGGGCCTTCTGGTACTGCACGCGGGCGCCGGCGTTATTGCCCTGTTTTACCTCTTCATGGGCCATGACCAGATGCATCTGGGCGGAATCGGGAGCGGCCAGCGCCAGGCTCAGCATGGCTTCGCCGGCAAGGTCGGAGTAAACGCGATAGGCCGCATAAAGTACCGCGGGGTTGGCCGGGTCCGCCTGGCGCATGGCGTTCACCACCGAGCTGGCCTTTGGTAGATCCTGAGTGGCGGTGTACAGCTCCACGAGTTCCATGCCGACTTGCACTTTCAGCTTTGGTTCGTCCACGGCGGCAAACGATGTTTCGAGGTGGGTGCGCGCATTTGCGGTGTCGCCGGTTCGCTTCTCCGCCATCCCCAGTAGGGCTTGAATTTTGGTCAGGTTCGGCTGCATGTCAAGGGCCGAGCGCAGATGGGGCTCAGCTTTAGCATAGTCACCCTGAAAGAAGAGCAGAACCCCCAGGTTGGCTTGCGCATCCAAGTTGCGCGGTTCGAGTGAGACCAGGGCCTGGAATTCCGGAATGGCGAGGTCGGGCCGGCGCTGATTCAGGTATTGCTGGGCCAGCCGGGAGTGCTCCGCGGCCTGGTCCTGGCGGCTACCGGATGCCTGGGAGAGGAGGGGGAGGGTGGGGAGGAACGCCAGCAGCGCAATACAGAGTTTTTTTTTACGCACATCGCCTCCGAATGATACCTCGCCAAGCCATCCCGGAGAAAGGCCGGCCTTCCGGTATCCCCTTGACTGGGCTGCATAACGGCCCCTTCCGGGTGCGTGCACCGGAGGGCAAAAGTCGATATCTCCGAGGAGGTAGAAGTGCGTTTTTCCCCAGGACACACGGTTGTCCTTTAAATTACAGGGCTTTCCATGGGATGAAGGTTAATCCTTGACAACGTTATGCGGCATCCTGTTATATTGCTCGCGCGCGCCAAAGTGACGATAGACAACCGTTTGTCTTATCGAATCAGCCGGCGGAGACGACGTTCAGGAACCAAAACTAGATAGAGCGGCAACAATTTTTGGGAGGTTAGGTATGAAATCAGGAAGATTGGCCTTATGCGCCGGAATTCTTCTCGCAGGATCATTCGCGACAGCTTTCGGGCAAGCAGTAAACCAAGGCGACATCAGCGGTACTGTTACCGATACGACAGGCGCCTCGGTGCCGGGTGCGAAGGTAACGGTTTTGAACATTGATACCGGCGTCACGAAGGACTACACCACAAATGATGCCGGCGTATACGACACGTCTTCCATCGTTGCCGGAAACTACAAGCTCACCTTCTCGAGAGACGGCTTTAGCACGCTAGTCCGGTCTTCGATCACGGTCCAAGTTGGACCCACGACGGTCAATGCACAGCTGGCGGTAGGTACGGTAAACACGCAGGTGGTGGTAAATACCGATGTTCCGCTGCTGAATACGGAGAGCGGATCGATAACCACCACTCTCAATTCACAGACCCTGGCGCAGCTGCCGCAGGTAAGCTCGAATGGGCAGGATTGGTCAAGCTTCAATATTCTCCAAGCCGGGGCCGCAGGCGCTCCAGGGGGTAACCAGGGAGTCGTCGGCAGTGGTACCTCCAATGGCACCATGCTGTCGGTGAACGGCAACCTGCCTTTCAGCACGGTGCTCGCAGATGGCGCGGAAACCACTCTGCCCGCGAGCGCGAACTCCGATATCACCGTCCAGGAGGATATTCAGGAGGTGCAGACCAGCAGCTCCGCGTTTTCAGCGCAGTACGGCGTAGGCGGCATTCTCTATAACCAGATCAGCAAAGGCGGCGCCGATCGGTTTCATGGTTCAGCATACGAGTACTTTCAAAACACAGCGTTGAACGCGAACAATTACACCTTCGGCGCGAATACCCCGAGGCCGAACATCCACTTTCACGAGTTTGGCGGTACGGTCGGCGGCCCGATCATCAGGAACAAGTTCTTCTTCTTTTTCAACTACGATCACATCATCGACAACGGAGGCAACGCAGCCAACTTTTATACGGTTCCGACGGCTGCCGAACTGTCCGGCAATTTTGCCGGACTACCCACCATCTATGACCCTGCGACCACGACCGTGATCCAACAGGCAGGCACCTACACCTATCCGGGGGCGAGCTCACCGACCACGTGCCCTTGCATTAGCCGCACGGCCTTCCCGGGGAACGTGATTCCCGCGGACCGGTTCGATGCTGTCTCCAAGGCTACACAGGCTTATTTCCCTAAACCCAATACAGCCGGGACCATCTCCAACGGACAGGCCATCAACAACTACACCTATACACCTCCGAATACAAATCCATTCACCAAGTTTTTCGGTCGTCTGGACTACAACATTACCCCCACCAACAAGCTCAACGGCTCGGTGACGGAAGGAAATAATCCCGGCAAAAATTTCGGCTGGGGCGACTGCCCTATTGGTTGCCAGAGCGGTGATGTGAGCAGGATCAACGCTCAAGTGACAGATGTGTGGAGCATCAGCTCGCACGTGACCAACGAGGCGCGTTTGGGCTATACCAATCAGCTTAATTTTTTCGTTCCCTATACTGCTGAACCAGGGATACCCGGCCAAGCTCGGATGGCAGTTCGCCAAAGGGGATAACTTTCCCAACATCAACATCACAAATTTCAACAGCTTCAATGGCAATACCGTGCTTTCCTCGCAAACCAATGCGGTCTATAAGGAGCACGCGTTCGATCCATCCGACGTAGTCACCATGATCGTCGGCAAACACGTGCTGCATTTCGGAGGCGAGTTCCTGATTTACCAGAACAACTCGACGGCATGGGGTAACCTGAATGCCGGGCAGGTGAACTTTACCGGCCAATATACGTCGCAGTACGTCGGCAGCACGACAAGTGGTACGCCCTACGCGGACTTCCTTCTTGGGCAAGCGCAGCATTGGGAAGCAAATGAGACGCCGGAGTATGGCGGGCGCGAGAAGCTTCCGCAGATATTTGTTCAGGATGATTACAAAATCCGTCCCAACCTGACCGTAAATCTCGGTCTGCGCTACCAAATACAGACCGGTTGGAGCGAGGTCAAGGGCAATGAGGCCACATTCGATCCGACGGTACAAAACCCCGTATCAAATACTCTGGGTGCCATCTGGTTCGGATCTACCCATGCAAATGGCCGCACACACCTTCAAAAACCCGTCTACACCACCTTTCTCCCGCGGGTTGGATTTTCCTACCTGCTCAATCCGGTCACCACGATCGGGGGCGGCTTTGGCCTCTACGCCTATAACTGGAGTAATGACATATACGGCGGCGGAATGGGTCAGGCTTTTGGATCAAAAGGCAGCATCACCGATCAGACAAACGGCATAACTCCCGTGGTTACGTATTCCGGATCCGGGTCGAACCTCGCGTACGTATCAAACTCGAACTCTCCCGGCGCGTACAACGGACAAAGCTTTAACTACAACCCGTATCACGAACCTGTCGGTGGCTCCTATCAATGGAACCTCCAGGTACAACGGGAATTGAGCGCCAACATTGTGGCCTCTCTCAAGTATGTGGCCACCCATGGTCACAACCTGCCGTTCCAGGTTGACGTCAACCAGGTACCGGAGAACTTACTGTCCGCTAATGACCAGCAATTCCGGCCCTACCCCCAATTTCAGTCGCTCAATGTCTCCGGCGCTCCAGCTAACACGAATGCCATCTCAAACTACAATTCGCTGCAGGCGATCATCGAAAAACGCATGAGCCAGGGTCTCAATCTTCAGTTCAGCTACGTATGGTCGCACTTCCTGGATGATTTGGACACTGCCGGTTGGGGAAGTCATGGAGGCGACCAGTTCGTCCAGAACTCTTTTGTTCCCTCTGCAAACTACGGGAACTCCAATTTCGATATTAGAAACGCATTCAGGGGCTATGGTATTTACGAATTGCCGTTCGGGAGAAACAAGCGGTTCCTGAACAACAGTAGCCTGCTCGATGCGGTCGTTGGCGGTTGGCAGCTTGCCACCACGGTCATTGTTCAGAGCGGCCAGCCCTTTACCGCGGTGATGGCGAGCGGTACTAACTCGTATTCACTGGGCGGCAACAATTTTAAATGGTTTCCCAACGTCATCGGGAACCCCAAGCTGCAGAACCGTAGTCCGAAGCAGTGGTTCAATGAGGCTGCCTTTGCCGCGCCAACCCCTGGAACCTTCGGCGATGAGCGCCGGAATCAACTGATCGGACCTGCATTCGAGCGGGCCAACCTTTCACTCGGCAAAACGTTCTCCTTCACGGAAGGGATCCAATTACAGGTGCGCGCCGACGCGAACAATGCATTCAACCATCCAAGCTTCAAGTTACCTAACACGCAACTCACGGTCTGTCCGTCATCCGGCACGCTGACTGCTGGATGTAGTGGATACGGTGCGATCGCGACGGGCACGTCGACGATCACCGGCCTGACTGATCCCGGCCGTACTCTCCAACTGAGCGCGCACGTAACGTTTTAAACAGACCCTACTTGTTTTAGTAGGTCCTCCGGGGTACCAGGAATTCTGGTACCCCGTCTCTTTTTTCGTAACAGATTCAAATTCCACACGATTCTATCTGAGTTATCCGAGGTTGGCCCTCTCCCCTCCAAGGCTGCCATTCTTGGCAAACTTTCTCCGCGCCGGGCCGGTGGATTCGCGGACGATCAGTTCGGGGGCTACTGCTATTTGGGGCAGCTCACAGTTGCCGGAAGGACGGAGTTGTTGCAACAGCGCCTTGACCGCCAAGGCCCCCATCTTATGAAGGGGTTGGCGAATGGTGGTAAGACTCGGTGTTTGAAACGCTGCTTCTTTAATATCGTCGAAGCCCACGACGGATACATCCTGAGGTACTCGCAACCCTACATCGTGGAGCGCGCGAATGCAGCCGATCGCGGCGATATCGTTGAAAGAGAGAAACGCAGTAAAGTTGCGGTGATGGGTGAGGAGCTGCTTCACGACGGGATAGCCAAGCTCTGGAGACGTGAGGTCTTTCGTCAGCTGAATGGTTAATTCCGGCCGGATGATGAGGCCGAGATCCTGGGCCACCTGCACGATGCCCTGCCATCGAGCGTCGGAGTCGGAGCTATAGGACTGGCCGCGCATGAAGGCAATGGTGCGGTGACCCAGATTGTAGAGATGACAAAGCGACAATTCTGCCGCCCTGTGATGGTCGAGCACTACGTTGGTCACTCCGTTCACGCGGCGGTGACCAGCAATGGCCACCACCGGCAGTGGCAGCTTGTCTAGCAGGTTGGTATCGATCGTGATCAAGCCCTCGGCGCCCCGGCTGATGAGCATGCGGGGATACTGCTGGATTAGATCGGCCCGATGCCGATGATGAGCGATGAAGTAGAAATACTTTTCATCGAGCAGGCTGTCACCAATGCCGGTCATTACTTCGGCGTGATAGCCGTCGGCCAGCACGGGAACCAAAATGCCGATGGTCATGGTGCGGCGATTCCGGAGTGACCGGGCAAGGAAGCTGGGCTGATAGTTGAATTTGAGCGCTGCTTTGCGGATCCGCTCCCGGGTTGCTTCCGGGATGGAACGACCCGGTACATCGTTCAGGACGACCGACACGGTGGTCGGGTCGAGATCAAGATAAGCCGCAAGGGTTTTGAGACTCACGGGCCCAGAAGACGGTTCGAGCGTGCGTTTGACCCTTATCGTGCCCTTTGTCGTGCCCATGGGTTCGGCTGTAACCTCATCGATCGCGTTCTCTATTGATACGAATACTATCGCTCGCGGGTTCTATAGACAAGGGTTTGTCTAGAGCATTTTGTCGGCTTCTCTCGCGGCGTGGAGTTAGAGGGTGCGCTTGAACAAGGGAGCGGCGACCGCCAGCGCGGCGATACCGAACGCGGTCAGAAAGAGCAGATCGAAGCGAATCGCGGTGAAGCCGCCGTCCTTGAGAAGAATGGCCTTGAAGCCATGTACGGCGTAGGGAAAGGGATCGACATACATGGCAGAGCGTCACAGAGCCGGCGAGCAGATATTTCATGTATTCGACACAGCATAGAACTCAACGATTTCGACCGCAATCTGCTGTGCCGTTCCGCACTAGAGGAAGCTTGCCTATCCGGTCCGCCCCGGCCCTGCAGCATAGCGGCCACCCTCCGCTGCGGTGCGACAAGGGCTTGAAGTGGACATATACGAGTCCGGAGAATTGGTTATTCGCCTAAACAACACACGCGACATAGACTTACAAGTGGACATATACGAGTGTCGCTAATTGGCTATTTACCATTAGACAAACGATTGTCTTACCATACAAATGCTCGAGATAATGCTTGACAACTTTGTGCCGCTTCCTGTTATATTGCTCGCGTGCGGCATAAATCACGATAGACAAACGTTTGTCTCTAGATTTATCGGCGCGCGAAAGACGATAGACAGCAACCAAGACTATATAAAGCGGCAACAATTTTCTGGAGGTAGGTATGAAATTAGGACCATTGACGTTACTGGTCGGAGTTCTTCTCGCAGGACCATGCGGAGCGGCTTTCGGACAAGCCACAAACGCCGGCGACATCAGCGGTACGGTGACGGACACAACAGGCGCCGCGGTGCCGGGTGCAACCGTGACGGTTCTGAACGTTGAGACCGGAGTTACCAAGGACTACACCACGAATGATGCCGGCGTATACGACACGTCTTCCATTGTCGCCGGCACCTACAAGCTCACCTTCTCAAGACAAGGCTTCAGCACGCTCATTCGGCCTTCGATCACGGTCCAGGTGGGACCCACAACCGTGAATGCCCAGTTGGCCGTGGGTACCGTAAATACACAGGTGGTTGTAAATACCGATGTTCCCTTACTGAATACAGAGAGCGGAACCATATCGACCACCCTTACCGCGGAGACCCTGTCGCAGCTTCCCCAAGTGGGGCAGTCAGGGCAGGATTGGTCAAGCTTCAACATTCTGCAGGCAGGCTCCGCGGGTGCACCCATGGGCGCGCAGGGAACCACGGGTTCAGGCACCTCCAATGGCACCATGCTGGCCGTAAACGGCAATTTGCCCTTCAGCACCGTACTCGCAGACGGAGCGGAAACCACTCTGCCGGCGAGCGCGAACTCCGACATCACTGTGCAGGAGGACATTCAAGAGGTGCAGACCAGCAGCTCTGCCTTTTCTGCACAATACGGCGTGGGCGGTATTCTCTACAACCAGATCAGCAAAGGCGGCTCCAATCGTTTTCACGGTTCGGCGTATGAGTACTTCCAAAACACAGCACTGAACGCGAACAACTACGCCTTCGGCGCAAATACGCCGACGCCGATCCTCCACTTCCACGAATTCGGCGGTACGGTCGGAGGCCCGATCATCAGCAGGAAGTTCTTCTTCTTCTTCAACTACGATCACATCATTGACAATGGCGGCTCAGCGGCCAGATTTTATACTGTCCCCACGCAAGCCGAATTGAGCGGTAATTTTGCCGGACTCCCCACCATTTATGACCCTGCAACCACCACGGTGATCCAGCAGACAGGCACGTATACCTATCCAGGCGCGAGCTCCCCGACGACATGCCCATGTATCAGCCGCACGGCATTCCCCGGAAACGTGATTCCCAGCGACCGGTTCGATGCCGTCTCCAAGGCTGCGCAGGGTTATTTCCCTGCTGCCAACACAGCCGGTACCATCTCCAACGGGCAAGTTCAAAATAACTACACCTACACGGCTCCTAACATCAATCCGTTTACGAAATTTTTTGGGCGTCTGGACTACGACGTTACCCCCACCAACAGGCTCACTGGGTCGGTGACTGAGGGAAACAATCCCGGCAAAACCTTTGGCCCGGGGATCTGCCCTATCGGCTGCCAGAGCGGCGATGTCAGCAGGATCAATAGTCAATTGACAGACGTGTGGAGTATCAGCCCGCGCCTTACGAACGAAGTGCGGATCGGCTACACCAACCAGCTCAACTTCTTTGTGCCCTATACCCTTGATAAGGGCTACCCAGCCAAATTGGGATGGCAGTTTGCCAAGTCGGATAATTTTCCAACCATCCAAATCACCAACTTCAACTCGTCCACATTACCCAATACCAGTACGGTCCTCACCACGCAAATCAATGCGGTCTACAAGGAGCATGCGTATGCACCATCGGATGTGGTTACACTCATCACCGGGAAACACGTACTGCGTTTCGGCGGTGAGTTTCTGATTTATCAGAACAACTCCACCGCCTGGGGCAACGTCAACGCCGGGCAGTTGACCTACACGGGTCAATACACATCACAATATGTCGGCAATACGTCAAGTGGTGTTGCGTATGCGGACTTCCTACTGGGACAGACGCAGGCCTGGAGTGCAGGGGTAACGCCGGAGTACGGCGGCCGTGAAAAACTTCCGCAAATCTTCGTCCAGGATGACTACAAGATCACTCCGAACCTCACTTTAAATCTTGGCCTGCGCTATCAGATCCAGACGGGATGGAGTGAAGTCAAGGGCAATGAGGCCTCCTTCGATCCGACCGTACAAAACCCGGTTTCGAATACTCTGGGCGGAATCTGGTTTGGATCTACCCATGCAAATGGCCGCACACACCTGCAAAAGCCGGTCTACAACACCTTTCTTCCACGCGTAGGATTCTCCTATCTACTCAATCCCATGACTACGATCACCGGCGGCTTTGGCCTTTTTTCTTATAACTGGAGTAACGACCAATACGGCGGCGGCATGGGTCAGGCCTTCGGTTCAAAGGGCAGCGTTACCGACAATACCAATGGCATCACGCCTGTGGTGATTCTTTCTGGAAGCGGATCGAACCTTCCTTATGTGTCAAATTCGACCGCTCCCGGCGCATACAACGGCCAGAGCTTCAACTACACTGCGTACCACGAACCTGTCGGCGGCTCCTATCAATGGAACATCCGTGCGCAACGCCAAATAGGTTCGAACATAGTGGCTTCGCTCGGTTACGTGGCCACCCATGGTCATAACCTGCCGTTCCAGGTTGATATCAACCAGGTACCGCAGAACCTACTCTCAGCCAACGACCAGGGATCTCGGCCCTATCCGCAATTTGGCTCGCTCAATACCTCCGGAACTCCAGCGAACGAGAATGCGGTTTCAAACTACAACTCCCTGCAAGCGTCCATCGACAAACGCATGAGCCAGGGCCTCAACATCAGCTTCAGTTATGTGTGGTCGCACTTCTTGAGTGATAATGACTCTGCCGGTTGGGGAAGCCATGGGGGCGCGACACAGATCCAGAACTCCTTTGTTCCTTCGGCGAACTATGGGAACTCCAACTTCGATATTAGAAACGCATTCAAGGGCTATGCTGTTTACGAGCTGCCGTTTGGGAGAAACAAGCAGTTCCTGAACAACAACTTCCTGCTCGACGAGGTCGTGGGCGGTTGGCAGCTTGCGAGCACGATCATCGTCCAGAGCGGGCAGCCCTTTACTGCCGTCATGTCCAGTGGCACTAACTCGTACTCGCTGGCCGGCAATAACTTCAGCTGGTTTCCGAATGTGATCGGGAACCCTAAGCTCTCGAACCGCGGTCCCCATCAATGGTTCAATGAGGCTGCCTTTGCCGCCCCAGCCCCCGGAACGTTCGGCGACGAGCGCCGGAATCAACTGACTGGCCCTGCATTTGAGCGGGTCAACCTTTCGCTCGGCAAGACCTTCGCCTTCACGGAAGGGATCCATTTAGAGGTGCGCGCCGACGCGAACAATGCATTCAACCATCCGGGCTTCGGGTTACCTAACTCTAACCTCACAGTTTGCCCATCATCCGGCTTGTTGCCTGGCGGATGTAGTGGATACGGTGCGATTGCGACAGGCACGTCGACGATCACGGCCTTGTCTGACAATGGCCGGACGCTGCAACTCAGCGCGCACGTAACGTTCTAGACGCACCCTCCCTCTTAGTAGCTCCCCGGGGTACCAGGAATTCTGGTACTCCGTCTTTTTTAGAGCTTTGGAGGGTGACTCCATCTCGAAGCTCAGTCCCGCGGCGCCTGCCCTGAGCTTGTCCAACGGGGACGGCAAAGCTTAAGAGTCGTCCAAATTACATTTGAAAAATCCCTCGCTTCAGTAACTACTCTCTAGAACCGCTGCTCTTTCCTTTTTGTCATCCCGGCTCCAGCCCCAGGAATCGCTCGGTTCAGTAACCACTCTTTACGAACCGCCGCTCTTTCCTTTTTGTCATCCCGAGCGAAGCCGAGGGATCTGCAGTTCCGCGGACCTCTCCTGGAAACGTAAAAAACGGAGCTTAAACAGAATTGTCATCTCGCATGTTCCGGTCCGAATGACAAAGGGATGTTGTCGCGCTTCCAGGAGAGGTCCGCGGAACTGCAGATCCCTCGGCTTCGCTCGGGATGACAAAAAGGAAAGAGCAGCGGTTCGTAAAGAGTGGTTACTGAACCGAACGATTCCCGGGCTGCAGCTAAAGTGTGCGTTTGAACAAGGGAGTCGCGAGCGCCAGCGCGGCGATACCGAACGCGGTCAGAAAGAGCAGATCGAAGCGAATTGCGGTAAAGCCTCCATCCTTGAGAAGAATGGCCTTGAAACCATGTACGGCATAGGTAAAGGGATCAATGTGTGCGATCACCTGCAGCCACTTTGGCAGGCCCGAGACAGGAGAGATAGCCCCGCTGGGAAAGAACAGCAAGGTATTGAGCACACCAAACATGGCGCGCGGCACCAGCGGATCCTCGACCCGCACCATCATCAGGAACATCATGCCGTTGAAGGCAATGGACGTGGAGATGATGAGCAGCAGGAGAAGCAACGCCGTCAGCGGGTTGAAGATGACACCCAGGCCGGCTAACAGCGAACCGATGACCACGATGCAAATGCCGGATAAGACTGCCTTGATCGTGCCGGCAAGGTTCAATCCAAGCACCAGCTCCAGCCGGGTGATCGGAGTTACCAGGTATCCCTCGTGTACGCCTCTTGCTTTGTCGTCGATATACAGCATGCCTCCGCCGATCATGACCGCCACGTACATGGCGAGCGCAACGGAGCCGGCAAGCAGATATTTCATATATTCGACATAGGGATACAGCTCGACGATCCGGAGCGCGATCTGCTGGATTACTTTTTGCTGGATGACCGGAGCATTCAAGGCGTCGACCAGGGATTGCATCTCCGCTTCGAGACTCGCGCTCATGGTCTGGTCGCTGTTATCGACCACCAGACCGATGGCCGGAGAATCGCCGGCCAGGACGCGGCGCGAATATTGCGCGGGGATGATGACGGCCCCGTCGATTTTGCCCGTGCGCACATCTTCCCGCGCCGTCTGTTCATCGTTGTAGGCGACAGTGGTGAACGTGCGGATATTGGCAGCGATGGAGTTGAAGGACTCTTCGACTTTGAGCGCCTGCGAACCGCGATCGTAGTCGACAACGCCCATTCGCGCGCCGCGTATTTTGCCGCCAAAGGCGTTACCGAGAATGACCAACTGGACCAGCGGGAGGGTCATCGAGACCATCATTAACGCGGGCGAGCGAAAGAACTTCCGCATCTCCCGTTCTACGATTGCCATCATTCGTGTCATGGTTGCATCCCCGGGCGCGGCGGCATGATGAAGCCCTGCGCTTTGACTTGTTCATCTCGCAGCTGGCGCCCCGTGTAATGCACGAAGACGTCGTCGAGGGTAGTGTTCTGTACTGTCAATGACTTGATGGTTTCGCCGTATTTGTTCACCATCTCGACTAGCTGGGTGGTGGTCAGCGAGCCATTGGAGGTGAGCAGCCGGTACATGCCTGCACTCTTCGATTCCACTGCAGTCACCCCAGCCAGATGATCCAGCCGTTCAGGCCATTCCGGGGACTCATGGGTGAACTGCACTTCTACGACATTGTCCCCGGGAACACTTTGCTTGAGCGCCATGGGTGTGTCGAGCGCTACCAGCTTTCCGTGGTCGACGATGGCGATGCGGTCGCACAGGCGGTCCGCCTCATCCATGTAGTGGGTGGTAATCAGCATGGTGAGATTGCGGGTGTTCTTGAGGTGGTTGAGCATTTCCCACACGGCTACGCGTGAAACCGGATCGAGCCCCGTGGTGGGCTCGTCGAGAAAGAAGATGCGCGGGTTGTGAACCAGACCGCGGGCAATCTCCAGCCGGCGGCGCATTCCCCCGGAAAGTGTCTTGGTTTGCGCGCCCCGCCACTTGAGCAGGTCCACCGCCTGCAGCAGTTCGTTGATATTGCGCTCGCGTTGCGCCTTGGGAACCTCGTAGAGTTTGGCGTAGATAGAGAGATTCTCTTCCACCGTAAGATCGATGTCGCTGGTGAGCGCCTGGGGAATGACGCCGATGGCTCGTCTGACTGCGTCAGGCTCGCGAGAGACATCGTGACCGGCGATGATGGCCTTTCCGCTGGTGACCGGGATGAGCGTGGTCATCATGCGGATAAGAGTGCTTTTGCCCGCGCCGTTGGGTCCAAGCAGACCGAAGATTTCCCCTTCGGCGACCTGGAAGGTGACGCCTTTCACCGCCTCAAACTCCCCGTACCGCTTGACGATGTTTTCTACGGCGATGGCCGGGCTTGGCTGGGTCGACAGTGGTTGGGCCGGCGATGGCTTGCTCATCGGTCTACCAGCTTGCTCTTCGGGATATACACCTCGGCGAGCATTCCCGGGACATAGCGCATGCCGGGGTTGTCGATGAGCAGCTTCAGGCGGACGGTCTTGATGTCCCGCTTGCGCCGGCTCACATCGCGTTGGGTGGCGAAGTCCGCTTCGGCCGATTTGGCGATGACCTTGCCGTAAACGGTGGCTCCGCTGGGCATGACCACGCGCAGACTGTCGCCTAGCTGGACTGCGTCGGCCTGGGTTTCCGGCAAGGGGGCGTAGATCCACGTCTGGGTAAGATCCGTAATGGTTACGATTGGCGTCGACGCTGCGACCACTTCCCCTTGCCGCGACGCTCTCACGTTCACCTTGCCGGAGATGGGGGATACGACGCGGGCATAGCTGAGCTGGATCTGCGCTTGGTTCGTGAGAGCTTGCGCGTTCAGCATTTCGCCTCGGGTGGCGGCGACGGTCTTGGCTGCCGCCTGCGCCTGAATGGTATTCGCCATGGCCAACTTGAGAGACGCTTCCGCAGCGGCGACATTTGCCTTGGCGGAATCGACCGCGGCCTGCGAGGCGTGGAGAGCGGTGGCCGCTTCATCCCGGGACTGGTAGCTCATGATGCCCTGCGCCGCCAAGGCGACGGTACGCGAGGTGTCCGCATTCTGGTGCTCATACTGGGCCTGCGCCTGCACCAGGGCAGCCTGGGCACTCCGCAGCTGGGCTTCGGCGTTGGCTACCTGGCTGGACATGCCTCCCCGTGTCTGGCGTTCGGTATCGCTGGCCCCCTGCAGTTTGAAGTGCTCGCTGACCGCGGTGGCCTCGGCAGCTCGCTGTGCCGCCGCCAGGTCATCGCTTTGGATGGTAGCGATCAGTTGCCCGGCGTGTACGTCGTCTCCCTCGTCCACATTCAGAGTCTGGATCCTGCCGGGAATGCGCGAGCTGACCACTACTTCGTTGGCATCGACGGTGCCGATCAATTGCAAATCAGTGGAGCGGCTGGTGGAGAGGAAGTACCAGCAGAGGGAAATCACGAACAGGATACCGATGATGGTAAAGATACGATTGCGTGCTTTCATAAGAACTTTCTCCCAACTCGAGCATGGAGGAGCTTAGGCTTGGGCATCGGCATATCGGCCAGAACGCGCTTGACCAGCCTGGCGCCGTGAGCGCGATCCACAAAGAGAGCGTTGCCGAGGTACTGCACCGCGGCCTTGCGCCGGGCCTCGATTGCCGCCGGCGCCAAGGGGTCGAAGGGCAGCAAGAGACGCATCATCGGCGCGCTGAGAAAAAAGAAGACGTTTGCCCCCAAGGCGGAGTAAACAACCTGGAGCCAATCCACCGGGCACAGTTCGCCGGACTTGACGCCGTGTTCGACGGCTTCTTTTAACTTGGCCAGTACGGGCTTGAAGACGTTCTCTACCATGGATGGCAACACTTCGCTCTCGCCGCGTCGCATCCGGACCATCTCCTGCTGCATGAGGCTTTGAAAGTCGCGCTGGGTGAGTATGCGGTCAAAGTGGCTGAGGGCTGTACGCAGCAGGCGCTCTCCGGCGCTGAGTTTGGGGTCCAGAGCGGCGAGTGCGCGCTCCGCGACGACACTGGAGACTTCTTCGATGGCGGCTGCGTAGAGGCCGTGTTTGCTTTTGAAGTAGTAGTAGAGGAGAGCCTTGTTGACCTTGGCCGATTCCGCGATGGTATCGGTCCGCGCTCCCGCTAATCCGTGCGTGCTGAACTCGCGGATAGCTGCGCGCAGGATAGCTTTCCGGGTTTGCTCAGCGCGACGATTCGGGTTGTGGTCTTGGCCCGGCATTGATTAACCAGTTAGTTAATTATAAACCCAACGATCAGCCACGGCGTTTGGACCAAAGAACCAAGCCCTGTTTTGTGGACGGGTGCGTCCGGAACAACCTTTGTGTTTGGGAGATCGAATCCGCCAGAGCGGGGTCGTGGCCTCTTCCCTAACCTAGGAAACTACTGCGCCTTTGGTTTCGTGGCGCGCCGTCGTTTCGGGACCTTACCGATCCTGGGATCCCGGGCGAGGATCAGTTCGCAGGCTCGCAACGCGGCTGACTCGAAATCGGGTGCATCGGCGGGGAGAACCTGCCAACCAGTGACTTCCCTTCCGAATTGTTGGATGGAGCGCATGTGGGGGAACTCAGAGCGCAAACTCTGGTGGTGCTCCTTGGTCGTGGCAAGCCACACTCCGTTGTCTTCTACTTGTTTCTGCTTTTCACGAAGCATCAGGACAATCTTGTCGCCAACATAAACCGCGAGGCAGCCGAACATGGAGCGGGTTTCGATCGGGAGCCGGGAGACGAGCGTCGAGCACAAACGCATAGGGCGCGGGTTTACGGAGTTTAACCGGGAATAGCTTCTCGTTGCTGATCGGCGCGGCTTTTCGCATCGTTCATCATAATACGAATCTTGGTGTGCATTCTTGACGCATATAGCCAGCATGCATATAGTATGGCCATGGCTGACGACGTCAAGGCTCTGCTTCCGCTGCAACCAACCACTTTCCATATCCTTCTGTCCTTGACCGACGAAGACCGGCACGGCTACGCCATCATTCTCGAGGTAGCCAGGCGTACCCAGGGAGAACTCAAACTGAGTGCGGGCACGCTCTACCGTTCGATTCAGCGGATGCTCGAGACCGGCCTTATCGTCGAGACCAGGAGCCGGCCTGCACCCGAGATGGACGATGAACGGCGCAGATATTACCGCATCACCCCCTTGGGAAAAGCGGCTGCGGAGGCGGAGGCCGGGCGCCTTCGAGATTTACTGAAGATGGCGCGCTTGTGCGGAGTGGCGCCCCGGACAACCTAAAGGACAACCGGATGAACTTCTATCGTTTGCTTCTCCACCTCTATCCCTCCTCGTTTCGAGCGGAGTACGGCGACGAGATGAGCGCCATCTTCGCCCTCGAACTTGACCGTAGGCGCGGACTGCCGGCCCGGTGCCGGCTTTGGCTTTCCGCATTTGCCGAGATCGTCTTGAACGCTGCCATGGTGCATTGGGAAATTGCCCGGCGGGATCTGTTCTACTCCGCGCGTTCATTGCTTCGCTCCCCTGGCTTCGCGCTGACCGCGATTCTGCTGGTCACCATCGGCATTGGCGCCAATGTTGCAGTGTTTACGCTGGCGAATTTTGTTCTTGTCAGGCCACTGCCCTTTCCTCAACCGGACCGGTTGACGAAAGTCTGGGAAAAACACCCCGGTTATTCAAGGATGGAACTTTCTCCAGCCAATTATCGCGATCTCAATGCGTCGAACAACTCGTTTGCCGCTTTGGCAGCCTATAACGGCAACTCGATGAGCCTGGTGGGTCAGGGTGAGCCACAAAGAATCGAAGGCGCCTCGGTTACGGCGAATCTATTTTCTGTGCTGGAAAATCCAGTGTTGATTGGCCGGTATTTCCATCAAGAGGACGGCCACGCGGGCGCACCAGGAACTGTAGTGCTGAGTTATTCCCTATGGCAAACAGCCTTCGGAGGCGATCGAGAGATCGTCGGGAAACCGGTCAATCTCGATAACCAGTCCTACACGGTAATTGGCGTCATGCCCGCCGGTTTTCGCTTTCCCACGCGCGAAACACTCTTCTGGACACCGTTTCGCTTTCAGGAAAGCGACTATCAAGACCGTGACGACAATATGCTGGAGGGTATTGGCCGGCTCAAGCCAGGAGTATCGGTGGCCCAGGCACGTAGCGAGTTGCTGCTGATCGCCGCCAGGCTGCGGAAACAGTACCCGAAAGAAAACGAGTCGGTTGATTTGTCGGTGTTCGCCTTGCGTGACGAACTCTCGACGGAATCGCGCCTGCTGCTCAAAGGCTTGTGTGGGGCAGCACTCTGTGTGCTGGTAATCGTCTGTGCCAACCTGGCAAATCTTTTGCTGGCACGCTCGCTGGCCCGGCAAAGAGAGCTCTCGATTCGCTTGTCTCTGGGGGCCAACCGCCGTAACCTTCTCCGTCACCTGCTCACCGAGAGCCTGTTGCTGGGGCTGGCCGGCGGTATCAGCGCAATCGCAGTCGCCAGCGCGGCATTGCCGTTGCTTGCCCGCCTGGTGCCCAACGGGCTACCAGTGCAACAGGTTCCTCCGGTAGACTATACCGATGCTGCTGTTTGCCCTAGGCCTTACCTTGATAACGGTGGTGGCTTTTGGCATCGCGCCGGCGTTGCAGGCATCCAGGGGCGCAGGATTGAGCGGACTTCGCGTGGGTGTGCGCACGGGTGGAGCGGGAGGACATGGAGCTCGATCAGCGCTGGTGATCGCAGAGGTCGTTGCGTCGGTGGTGCTGCTGGTTTCGTCAGGATTATTGATTCGCGCGTTATGGAGAGTCCAATCCGTGGACCCTGGATTCAAGACCAACGGCATCTTATCTCTGCGCACCGAGTTGCCTTTTCCCAAATATGACAATGTCAGCACGCGAGAGCAGTTCTATACCAATGTGCTCACCGGTGTGCGCCGGTTGCCCGGGGTCACGGACGCCGCGTACATCACGGCTCTCCCCATGACCTGGGGCGGCGGCATCTGGCCGGTCGAAGTGGATGGACGCAGCCAGATTCGGACACAAGGTACCTCCGCGAGCCTGCGTTTTGTGACCCCCGGTTTATTTTCAACCCTGGGTATTCCTATCAAGTTAGGCCGCGGCGTAAGCGAAAGCGACACTGCGGATAGGCCCTACGTGGCCGTGGTCAGCGAATCGTTTGTGCGGCGATACTGGCCCCATGAACAGCCGATCGGACGCCATTTTAAATTCGAGTTTCGCGATCGCGAGGTGATCGGCGTGGTTGGGGACATCCGGGCACGCGGCCTGGAGAGAACCAGCGAACCCCAGGTATATCTCAGTTCCAAGCAGGATCCCGATAACACCTATTACGCACCCAAAGACCTGGTGATCCACTCGTCGCAGCCGCCTGAGAGGTCTATTGCCGGCAATCCGGCAGATCGTCCACGCGGCGGATCCGGAGCAGCCTATTTCCAACATTAGAACAATGGACCAGGTGGTCGCCGGTGAAACCGAATCGCGAACAATCCAGATGCGGGTGCTGGTTGTCTTTACCGGGGTGGCGATCGTGCTGGCCGGGTTAGGGATATATGGTCTGCTCGCGTTCACGGTCTCGATGCGGCAGCAGGAGTTTGGTATCCGCCTGGCTCTGGGCGCGGGGCAGGGCGATATCTTCAGGATGGTGCTGGTTCAAGGCGCCCGCCTGGCGCTCGCTGGGTTGATGCCCGGGCTGGCACTGGCGTATGTGGCTGCGCGACTGATGCAAAGCCTGCTCGCGGGCGTGCGGCCGGCCGATGCGCTCACTTTCTCGACCGCCGCAGCGGTGTGCCTCATCACTACCCTGCTCGGGACTTTGTTTCCCGCTCTTCGCGCGGTCCGCGCCGATCCAACTGCCGTCATGCGCGCGGAGTAGCGCATGAACGCTGGAAGAAGCTCTCGCGTCCGTCTGGCAACAAGCGTTCGCTGCGAACGCGAAGACGGTAACCCTCGGGGATGTAAGTTATCCCATCCGTCGCACCAGCCGCTCTAAATTGCGCGAAGTGGATTTCAAGTTCGGGGATACCACCTTTCGTGGCGTGGAGCAAAACCCCAGCACAAACTCGCGTTGGGCAAAGTTGGCACGAGAGGGAAAGAAGGTTATGCAATTCCTCGTGGATGGCCGCTACGTCGCCGGGGTCGCCGACGGAAAAGTTACTGTTTACCATCTCCGCTGCGAAGCTGGGAAGCTAGCTATTTTGCCGCATCGGTTACATCGTCATAGGAGTGCCAGGCCCAGCCCAGGAAGTGCGGGTTTGCGGCTAACGTGTCCTGCACGACCTTGAGCATATCGGGAAGCTGCTGTTGATAATCAGCCGTCCGCAGTCCTATGGCCAGTTTCGCAAGATTGTTTCCGCTGAGCCCCTGATAGGCCGCATCCACATACTTTGTACTGGCTTGCCGAAGTTTGTCTCGGGTGGCCTGCCCATCCCCTGGACTGCTCAGCGCATAAAGCATCAGCGTGAAGCGAGGCAATGAAGACATCAGCGCTTGACGCTGACTGGTATCCGCGTTGAGAAATTTGTTGGGGATATCAGCGTTCACCGTCATCTGGTTCTGCTCCGCCACCGCGAGCACTGCACGGTAGGTATCTAGCAGATCGGGGAAGAATCCCAGGTTTCCCAGCCTTTTGTTCTCCTGGCGCTGCTGAGGCTCTATATGGAGATGGATGCCATCGAACCGCTGATGAGCGTGTTCGCGATTAAAGGTCACCACTTCATTCACGTGGCCCATCAGTTTGTCACGATGCTTGCCCGGCTCGTCCGCATCGGCGCTGGAGAGCAGGGCCTCTACCCGGATGTGCGATTTATGTAGAAGCTCAATGAGCTTCGCGATCTCCCGTTGTTCCGGCGCGGCGGTATTTTGCGAAGTGAACGATAGGTAAACCTCATTGATCTGGTTGGATCGGCAGAAGTCGCGCAGAGCCTCGCCACGGGCGGGCAGGTCGAGGAGAATGGGTGTCCTCCATACCCAGACACCATGCACAAATTGATCTTTTTGACCTTGGGCTGCGGCCCCAGGGACCCAACAGAGCAACGCTGCGAGTAACGTGACCGCGAACCTCATGGAGATTCCCCTTTCGGCACAGCCCAAACAGCATAGCGGATAACTGCGCCAGTGGCCTGGGCATCTATCTCTTTACGGAGAGCAAACTATGCCCAATCAAACTCGTATCGAAAAGCCACCAAGCACGGAAGAATTTCATACTGCGAAGACGGGGCAGGACAAAAAGATCGATCGCATCGCCGAGCAAGCTGCCGAGAAAGCCGGCAAGACGGAAAAGCACTACGACCAGGACCACGAATCTTCACCAAGTAGTTCGCTGGTTCAAGGCGGAAGGAAAATCTGAACGTCGCCTAGGTTTTACAGGCTGCGGTGAGACGTAACCAAGAAGGTAAGACGTGTAGCCCGCGACCATTTTCACTCAGCACTCGTTTCAGCCCCTACAGGGCTGCTGAACAGAGCTCAAGCGTATGTTTTGAAGGGCTGCGGCCTTTAGCCGTACAAAAGCGTAGACTCGATGCGCCCTTTAGCCCGCTGAGGTCCTATTTCGCCGGAGACGACTGTTTTCGGCGCATGCCACACGAATGCTGCTTGAAACCGCCGAGGCTCGACCACAGGACGGCTGTGATGCACAGGTCATGGGTACCTTCATGCACTGCATCCCGTCCCCCTCCGCAAGCTGTCGCCGCGGGTCCTTCGACTCCTGCGATAAACCCTCCGTTATACGATAGATCTGCGAGCCTCTCGACTCCGCGGCACGGCCCACCGCCGGGAACCCGCTCGCGGGGTGGCGGTTTACCTGCTCCGGCCGCAGACTAGAATGACAGTATGGTGAATATCGATTGGTTGGGCCGCCGATGAACTTCCCCGAACATGAGCTCCACTTCTTTCAAAGGTTTGGACTAACCGGGCGTCTCATCGAGCGGTGCCTGGGCGAGGCCCTTTCCGCGGGCGGCGATTTTGCCGACTTGTACTTTGAGTCCATCGCCTCGACTTCCATTTCAGTCGATGAATCACTGGTCAAATCCGCCAGCCAGGGCGTAAGCGCGGGATGTGGCATTCGCGTCTGCTCCGGGGATCGCACCGGTTATGCCTATACCGACGACCTCTCGGCAGACAGGCTGATGCGTGCCGCACGCACCGCGGCCCTCATCGCTGACGGGCCCACCCGGCAACAGGTTGCCGGGTTCCGCGAAACTCCGAAAGCAAGCCTCTACCCCATCTCCGCGGCTGACGCCGACGCAGGAATCGCTCCCAAGCTCGAACTGGTCATGAGGGCAGATCGCGCGGCCCGGGCCTATGACCCGCGAATCGTACAAGTGCGCGCCGGTTTCAACGACGAGATGCGGCACATCCTTATCGCCGCGTCTGATGGAACCTTCGCTCACGATACGCAGCCGCTTGCCCGCTTGAATTGCTACGTGATCGCGCGCGATGGATCGAAGAGCTCCCGCGGTGGCTCCGGCGGCGGTGGCCGGGTGGAGATCAACTTCTTCGAGGGCGACAAGTCGCCCGAACACTTCGCGCGGGAAGCTGCCCGGCAGGCGATTTTGCAACTCAATGCCGTTCCTGCTCCTGCAGGCGACATGGAAGTGGTTCTGGGACCGGGCTGGCCGGGCGTTCTGCTGCATGAAGCCGTGGGTCATGGTCTCGAAGCCGATTTCAACCGCAAGAAAACCTCCGCCTTTGCCGGCCTTATCGGGCAACAGGTCGCCAGCTCGAAGGTGACGGTGGTCGACAACGGCACCATGCCTTCGCGCCGGGGATCGTTGAATGTCGACGACGAGGGCTCGCCCACGCAGGAAACCGTGCTGATCGAAAACGGCATCCTCAAGGGCTACCTCAGCGATAAGCTTTCTGCCCGCCTGATGGGCATGGCCGATACCGGCAACGGACGCCGCGAAAGCTATCAGCACATTCCCATGCCGCGCATGACGAATACCTATATGCTCTCCGGCGAAGACAGCCCGGAGGATATTGTGCGCAGCGTAAAGCGGGGGCTATACGCGGTGAACTTCGGCGGCGGCCAGGTGGATATCACCAGCGGCAAGTTCGTCTTCTCCGCGTCGGAAGCCTACCTGATCGAGGACGGCAAAATCACGGCTCCGGTACGCGACGCCACGCTGATCGGCAACGGGCCGGAAGCGCTGAAATATGTATCCATGGTGGGTAACGATCTCGCTCTCGATGAAGGCATCGGCACTTGCGGCAAAGATGGGCAGAGCGTGCCCGTCGGCGTGGGGATGCCCACGATCAAGTTGGACCGGATGACGGTAGGCGGTACGGCCAGATAATGTCTACAGCAACTCCCATATCGGCAGCCGAAAACACCTCGAACATGCAGCAGCTTGCGGCGGATGTGGTGGAGCGCGCGCTGCGCGCCGGCGCCACGGAAGCGGAAGTAGTGATCCGCGAAGGTGACGAATTCTCCACCGTCGTGCGCCTCGGCCAGGTGGAAACGCTGAAGGAGTCAGGCGCGCGCGGGATCGGTCTGCGGGTGTTTCTCGGAGACAGCGGATCGTATCGCACCGCCAACACCTCTACCAGCGACTTCTCTGAGGCCGGCCTGGCTCACCTGGTTTCCGGGGCCATCGATCTGGCTCGGGTCACCTCGCAGGATCCCTTCGCCGGCTTGCCCGAACCGAGCGCCATGGGCCGGCTTACGGGAGAACTCGGCCTTTATTACGACGACGTGTATTCCCTGCCGACGGCGGAGCGGATCGAGTATGCACGGCGCGCAGAGGCGGCAGCTCTCTCCGCGGATCCCCGATTGACGAAGAGCGACGGCGGCAGCTTCGATGCGGCTACCGGACACAAGGTGATGGCCAATTCGCGCGGCTTTGCGGGCGAGTATCGCCGCTCCTATTGCTCCCTTTCCGCCATGCCGATCGCAGAGACGGAACAAGGGCGGCATGCAGCGCGACTACTGGTTTTCGAGCGCCCGCACGCTGGCCAGGCTCGACTCTCCGGAGAGTATCGGGGCCGAGGCGGCCCGGCGGACGCTGCGCCGGCTGAATGGCCGCCGGGTTTCGACGCAGCAGGTGCCTATCGTCTTTGCTCCGGAGATCGCGCGCTCGCTCATCGGCAATATTTTCGAAGCCGCCAATGGAGACAGTATTTATCGCGGCGCCTCCTTCTGGAGCGAATCAACTTGGCCAGAAGGTCGCCAGCGAAAATGTAACCGTCATTGATGATGGCACCCTGCCGGGCTTGTTCGGCACCGCGCCCTTCGACGGCGAAGGGTCTGCCCACGCGGCGCACGGTGATTGTCGAGAACGGCGTGCTGAAGAATTACCTGCTGAATACCTACACCGGGCGCAAACTCAACATGCCGAGCACAGGCAATGCTTCCCGCGGTTTGGCGGGAACCCCCGGCATCGGGGGCGGCAACCTGTTTCTCGAGAAAGGTTCTGTTTCCCCGCAGCAGTTGCTCGCCGGCGTGCAAGCCGGCTTCTATGTCACCGAGCTGATGGGCTTTGGCGTCAACATGGTGACCGGCGACTACTCTCGCGGCGCGGCGGGCCTGTGGATCGAGAATGGAGAGCTGACCTTCGCGGTCGAGGAGGTCACGATTGCCGGCAATCTGAAGGAGATGCTGAACAACGTCACCGCCATCGCAGACGACCTGGAATTCCGGGGAGCGGTGGCCTCCCCCACTTTGCGCATCGACGGAATGACCATCGCCGGGGAATAATCGTTCCGTCTTCTTATGAGAGCTGGTCTCGCTCATTCGATCCACTTCGATCCGGCCGACCCCAGCGCTAGCCTGAGCGGCCTCCCCGAGGCTCCGGCTGTTTTTGCGCTCTGTGCCGCTGACCCCGCGGCCGAGCCCTACCTTAGCAAGACGCCCAATCTTCGCCGCCGCCTGATGCGGTTTCTGCGTGGACCCCAGGGCGGCGCGACCAGCCGTCGGCTGCAGCTGGCGCACCTGGTCGACCAGATTGAGTACACCGTCACCGGGTCTGAGTTCGAGTCTTCGCTGTGCCTGTACCAGGCTTCGCTGCGCGCCTTTGGTCAACGGGCGCAAAAACGGTTGCGCCTTCGGCCTCCGGCTTTTCTTCGTATGTCAGTCGATAACGCGTATCCGCGGGTTTATGCCACTTCCAAAATCAGCAAGACAGCGGCGAATGCGTTGTTTGGTCCATTCCCTTCGCGTCCGGCGGCAGAACGTTACGCGGATGAGATGCTGAACCTGTTCTTACTGCGGCGTTGTAGCGAGGAGCTTAACCCTGATCCGGCGTTTCCCGGATGTGTTTATTCCGAGATGAAGATGTGCCTTGCACCATGTTTCAAAGGGTGCTCCGACGAACGGTACCAGCAGGAAGCGAGTGAGGTTTTTGCTTTTTTGGCAACACGCGGCGGGTCCATGATCGGCAAGCTGGAAAGCGAACGCAACGCGGCTTCAGAGGCAATGGAGTTCGAGCGCGCCGCGACGATTCACCAGCGGATGCAGAAGGTGCAAAGCGTTGCCCACCTGGCAAGCGAAGCGGTTCGTCCGCTGGCGGAGTTGAGCGGCGTCCTGGTGCAGCCATCCGCCGAGCCCGGCCATGTGGCGCTGTTTGCTTTGCGGCGCGGGGTTTGGAGTGGGCCAGCGCTTTATTCCATCGTCGGTATGCGCCTGGCGAATGAGCGCTCGGGGTCCAGTTCCCTCTTTGCTCACCCCGTGGCTCTGGAGCCGGTTCCGCTTGATGGCGTTGCTGCGTTGCCGGCGAAGGATGTGCTGGAGTCGAGGCTGGAGGAGGCTTTACGTTCGCTGGCCCAATCGGCGCCCAAGGCCGTTTCCGCACAGACTCTGTCGGACCACCTGGCTTTGTTCACGCAGTGGTATTACCGGCCGGCCGGGCGCTCTACGGGAGAGATGCTGTTTGCCGGAGCGAATGGGGAGGTTCCTCGCAAGCCTTTGCTACGAGCCATTTCCCGGGTGGCCGCGCGTGCTCATAGCGCCAACCCGGAGGAACTCGCAAAGCCCCCGATCCAGTGGCACGCGTAGGCCCGATCCCGGCTCTATCGGACCCTAAGGCGCTTGAGGCGCACACTTCCACACATAAGGCGCTTAAGGCGCACACTTCCACACAAAAGGCGCATAGGGCGCTTAGGGCGCACACTTCCACACCAATCAACTCCTGGGCGTCCGGCGATTTTCTCAGGAGTCCGCCCCGGGTTTGCCTTCATCGAACTCCTGTACACTGAGGAGAATCGAGGGGTCATCATGGTTGAATTGGTGCCATCCATCCTCTCTGCCGATTTCTCGAAGCTGGCCTTGGAAATTGAGGCTGCCGAGCGCGGCGGCGGCTCTGTTATCCATATCGACATCATGGACGGCCACTTTGTCCCGAATCTGACCATGGGGCCTCCGGTGGTCAAGTCGCTACGCAAGGTCACCAGCCTGCCGCTCGATTGCCACTTGATGATCGAGAATCCCGACGATTTCATCGACGAATTTGCGCAAGCCGGGGCGGACTGGATCGCCGTCCACTATGAAGCGTGCCGGCACCTGCACCGCACCTTGCAGTTGATCGCCCAGCACAAGATGGAACCAGCCGTGGTCATCAATCCGGCCACCCGGGTGGATTTTCTGCTCGACATCCTGCCTATGGTCCATCACGTGCTCGTGATGAGTGTTAACCCGGGTTTTGGCGGTCAAAAATTCATTCCTTTTTCGCTGGATAAGATTCGGCGGCTGGTCGAAATCAGGGCTGAGCTGGGACTCAACTTCAGGATCGAGGTCGATGGAGGCGTCGCCCATGACACGATAGCCTCGGTGGTCGAGGCGGGGGCGGATTTGCTGGTCGCTGGGAGCGCCGTTTTTGATTCCGGCCACCCGGAAAAAGAAGCGCGTGCGCTGCTCAAAATGGCGCAGGAGGCCGAACAGCCCCGTAATGGGCAAAATTTCCATTCCAGGCAGGCTGCCGCCATTTAACATTAAGTAAGTAAGTAATGCGGACGGCAGTGGCGGGGCACCACTTCCGGTCACGATTCTGGCTCCTGGCCGAGCTCTTGCCCATGAGGTGCTATGCAGCGTTTTCTATCCCGGCTCTCTATCCTGTGTCTTCTTTGCGCTCTCCCCGCCTGCGCTCAGTTCGGCATCTTCAAACAATCCAAACCGGCGACCACACCGACCCCCGAAAACCCGATGGCCGGCCACGCTTCCAAGCAGCCGGACAAAGAGCTCTTCGATAAGGCCCTCATTGCCATGAAGAAGGGCAAGTTTGACGTGGCCCGTTTGGATTTGCAGACCCTTCTGAACACCTACCCGGAATCGGAATACCAGATGCGCGCCAAGTTGTTGGTCGGCGATAGCTGGTTCAAAGAAGGGGGCACCGCCGCACTGACCCAGGCGGAAGCTGAATATAAGGACTTCATCACCTTCTTCCCCAACACTCCGGAAGCAGCCGAAGCACAGATGAAGGTCGCTGACATTTACTACATGCAGATGGAAAAACCTGACCGCGATCCCAAGAATGCGCAGCAAGCGGAGCAGGAATACCGGAACATGATCCAGCAGTTCCCCGATTCGACGTTTGTGCCTCGAGCCAAGCAGCGTCTGCGGGAAGTGCAGGAAGTCCTGGCCGAGCGGCAGTATCAGGTGGGGAATTTTTACTCCACCCACGAAAACTGGGCCGCAACCATTGCCCGCCTGCAGACCGTTACCGACAGCTACCCGCTCTACAGCCACAGCGACCTGGCTCTGATCGGGCTGGGCGACGCTTATGCCGCCGAAGCCCGGTATGTGCAGGGCTTGCAGCAGATCAATCCCAAGGCCAAGCAGGAACTCATGAAGGCCTACGATGACCAGGCGGCGGACGCCTACTCCCGCGTGGTCACGCACTACTCCATGGCGGCGCATGTGGAAGATGCGCGTGAGCGCCTGATTGCGCTCAATCGCCCCGTTCCCGAGCCCACCAAGGAACAACTCGCCGAGAGTGAAGCAGAAGAGCAGAGCCGTACCGGAATCACGTTCAAGGACCGCGCCTTGCTGCTGGTCAAGCGTGGCCCAGTCACGGTGAACGCTGCCCGCATCGGCGAACCTACCCTGACCGATCGCCCGCCGGTAACAGCGCCTGCCGTGCACAATCGAGACACGGCACTTTTCAGGCTGCGCTTAACAATCAGCCCCTGCCGGCAGTGGCCCCTACGGCGGGCGCGGCCCCCGCTGCGGCTAACGCGGCTGCCGCTCCAGCCGAGGCCTCTGGCTCGACGCTGCAGTTGGAGAACGTGCAGGGTGCGACGAGCGGAGCACCCGCAGCCAGCGGTGGCGGACCGGCGATTGGCGCCGAAATTATCGGCACGGGCCAGAATAATCCTGGTCAGGCTCCAGCGAACTCGACACCGCCCACTTCCGGTGTGCCCGTAGGCCCCCCTGTGACTCCCGAGGGTGCGGCTACAGCGGCTGCGGCTGCCGGCGTTCCGGGTGCACAGAATCCGGGTGGATTGAACACGGTGGGTCCGACCGACAACAAGCCGTTGCCTCCAGTAGAGAAGCCGGCGGACGCTCCGCCACAAACCAACGACGTGCATAACGCCGCGCAGGTGCAAACCGGCACCGATGCGGGCGCTGCCACGAATGCCAAAAAGAAGAAGACGCCCGCGCCCAAGTTTGACTCGAGCGATGAGTCTTCCAGTAAACACAAGAAAAAGAAGGGCCTCGACAAACTCAACCCGTTCTAGAGCATTCTCCGCTTTTAGCACGTTCAGGATGATGCCGAGGTGTTGAAAGAAGACGCCCCCCATGCCCCGTGATCTACCAAAAGCCTATGACCCGGCCGCGATCGAAGCCCGATGGGCGGCCTACTGGGTCGAAGAGGCGCTGTTTGACCAGCCACACGCTGCAGACGCTACAACTGTGTCTGACCGTCCCGTCTTTACCATGCTGCTGCCTCCACCGAACGTTACCGGGCGGCTGCACATGGGGCACATGCTGGAACACACCGAGATGGACATCCTCACCCGGTGGCGGCGCATGTGTGGGGACTTGGCCCTTTGGATTCCGGGCACCGACCACGCCGGCATAGCGACCCAGTTGATGGTGGAGCGCCAGCTCGCCGAAGAGCACAAAACGCGCCAGCAGTTGGGCCGCGAGGCCTTTGTCGAACGGGTCTGGCAGTGGAAGCAGCACTACGGAGCCGCCATCCTCGACCAGATGCGGCGCCTGGGGACCAGCGTCGACTGGTCACGCGAGTACTTCACCATGGACGGCCCCCGCTCGCTGGCCGTGCGCGAGGCCTTTGTTCGGCTGCATGAGCAGGGGCTCATCTATCGCGGAGCATATATCGTCAACTGGTGCCCCCGCTGCCAGACCGCTATCTCCGACCTGGAAGTAATCCACGAGGAGCAGCAGGGCAAGCTGTGGGAGATCCGCTACCCGGTCGTGGGAAACGATGGGTTCGTCACGGTGGCGACTACGCGGCCCGAGACCATGCTGGGTGACGTTGCCGTTGCCGTTCATCCCGACGATGAGCGCTATGCTCACCTGCACGGCAAGATGCTCCGCCTGCCGCTGACCGGACGGGAAATCCCCGTGGTGACCGACAGCTGGGTGAGCCGCGATTTCGGTACCGGCGCGGTCAAGGTGACACCGGCGCACGACCCCAACGACTTTGCCCTGGGCCAACGGCAGGGTCTGCCTTCGATCAGCGTGATGGACGAGACCGCGCACATGAGTGCCGCCGCTGGCGCTTACGCCGGTCTCGATCGCTATAAGGCCCGGCAGCGCGTTCTGGAAGATCTCGAACATCAGGGTTTGCTGGTAGCAGTGCGCGAGCACGTGAACTCCATCGGCAAGTGCGACCGCTGCAAAACGGTGGTGGAGCCCCTGCTCTCGACGCAGTGGTTTATTCGCATTCAGCCCCTGGCCGACAAGGCCATTGCCGCGGTCGAAGAGGGCTTCATCCGCTTTACGCCGGAGCAATACTCGAAGACGTATTTCGAGTGGATGCGCAACATCCACGACTGGTGCATCTCGCGGCAGCTGTGGTGGGGGCATCGCATTCCGGCCTGGCACTGCGCTGCCTGCGGCAAAATTACCGTGGCCCGCACCACGCCCGAAGTATGCGCGCACTGCGGCAGCGGTCGCATCGAGCAGGAAAAGGATGTTCTGGACACCTGGTTCTCGTCCGGCCTGTTGCCCTGCTCCTCGCTCGGGTGGCCGGAACACACGCCGGATCTCGACGCTTTCTATCCCACGCGGCTGCTGGTTACCGGCTTCGACATCCTGTTCTTCTGGGTCGCGCGCATGATCATGCTGGGCTGCCATTTCATGCTTGAGGAGCCGATGGCCGACGGCAGCCCGCGCACGCTGAAGGACGCGGTGCCTTTCCGCGACGTCTACATCCATGCGCTGGTGCGCGATGCGGACCGGCAGAAGATGTCGAAGACCAAGGGCAACGTGATCGACCCGATCCAGGTGGTGGAGCGGTTCGGAACCGATGCGGTGCGCTTCACGCTGGCGGCGATGGCCGCGCCCGGTACCGACATCGCTTTCAGCGAAGACCGCACCGATGGCTATCGCGCCTTCGCCAATAAAATCTGGAATGCTGCGCGGTTCATCTTCATGCAGATGGAAAGGGCTGCGGAAGCCGGGATCGTCGTCGATTTGCATCAGCTTCCTGCTGGGCTCGAAAGCGATGCCCCGCTCGAAGCCCGCTGGCTTGTTTCGCGTCTCAACCGGACGGCGGGCGAGATTAACCAGGCATTGAGCGAGTATCGCTTCCACGAGGCGGCCAACACGCTTTACAGCTTCTTCTGGGGCGATTTTTGCGATTGGTATTTAGAAGTCGTCAAGCTGCGTCTGGACTTCACCGCCGCGCCCGCGCCGGTGCGGTCGGCGCTCGCGACCCTGCTGTCGGTGTTCGACTCCGCGCTGCGCCTGCTGTCTCCGTTTATGCCTTTTATCAGCGAGGAGATCTGGCACGCGCTCTACGAAAATCACCCTCCGGCCAAATCGATCGCGCTCACGCGCTTTCCCCAGGCGCGGACGGATTTGATCGATCCCGCGGCCGAACGGCAGATGCAGCAACTGCAGGAATTGATCGCCGCGGTCCGCGATATGCGCCGCCTACTCGGGGTGGAAGAGAAGGCGACGGTGCCTATCCTGCTTCGCGTCGCCGCGGAGGAGCGGGCCGGTATTGAACAGAACACCGACATCATCGGACGCCTGGCGAAAGTATCGAGGATTGAATTTGTCGATAGCATGCCCGAAGGCACGGGTGTGCGCTCCGCGCCGGGATTTGATGTGGCCGTGATCTATGAGCGTACGATCGATGTTGCGGTGGAATGTGAGCGCCTGAAGAAGGAGCTGGTACGGTTTGAGAAAGAGATGTCGAATGCCGATCGCCAGCTATCGAATGAGAGCTTCCTGGCGAAGGCTCCGGCAAACGTGGTAGAAGGATTGCGCCGCCGAGCGGCCGAGTTGAGCGTGCCTGATTCCCAAGAACCGCGCTGCGCTGGACAGTCTCAACTGCGACAGCCAATAAGGGAGGCCAATGGATTGGAAGAGCAGGCGGGTTGAGGCCACCCTGGAACAAGCCCTGGTGGAAGACCGGGCGACCAACGACGTCACCACTGCTATCACCATCGAGCCGGGATTGCGGGCTTCGGGGACGGTTGTGGCGAGGCAGGATTGCGTGATTTCCGGGTTGGGGTGTATTCCCCGCTTTCTGGAGATCTTCATCCGTCTGGATAAGAAGAATGCCGGCCGGTTTGAGGTGATCAACCACCCGGAGATGTTCGACGGGGTGCGGGTAAAAAAGGGTCAGGCAGTGGCTGTGATCCGGAGCAATGCGCGCACCATCCTGGCCTGTGAACGCGTGATTCTGAATCTGATGCAGCGGATGAGCGGCATTTCCACGGCAACCCGGCAGTATGTGGATGCGGTGGCCGGCACGAAGGCGAAAGTACTCGACACGCGTAAGACGGCTCCGGGCCTTCGCGTACTGGACAAGTATGCAGTGCGATGCGGCGGGGGCGAGAGCCATCGCTTTGATCTTTCCGACGGAATTCTGGTCAAGAGCAACCATATCGCTTTGGGCGGCGGCATTCCCAAGGTCCTTGCCCGCGCTTTTGCGGGACGAACCCCCGGTCAGACAATTACCTGCGAGGTGCGGAGTTTGACTGAGCTGGAGCAGGCTCTGACTGCGGGAGCGGAGTCACTGCTTTTGGATAATATGAGCCCGGCTGAGACCAGGAAGGCCGTGGGTATTGTGCGCGGCCACGGCCTTACGATTCCACTGGAAGCCTCGGGTGGAATCACGCTCGAGAATATTCGCAAATATGCACTTGCCGGCGTCGACCATATTTCTGTCGGTGCCTTGACCCAGTCCACGGTCGCCGTGGATTTGAGCATGCGGGTGACAACGGATATTTTCTAGGAAGAACATTTCCACGAAAGGTCTGGGAACCGCAGGTCCCGCCGTGGAAATGTTTTTCGTGGAGGGTAGCGGAGTGAAGTTCAGGACTCACAATTGAACACCCAGGAAGACACCTACGATCTTCCCGCTTTGGACACTGCGCTCGCAGGCACGCCTTTTGTCGGCAACATTCGCTACTTCCCTTCCATCCACTCCACCAACGTGCTCGCGATGCGAGAAGCTGACGAAGGTGCTCCCGAAGGCATGGTGTACCTGGCGGACGAACAGACCGCAGGCCGTGGCCGCGGAGCGCATGGATGGCACTCGGCTCGCGGAGCCGGGCTCTACGTCAGCGTCCTCTTGCGGCCGCGGGTCGCACCCGCAGACATTCTTTGGCTTTCACTGGCCGCCGGTCTCGCGGTGCGCGAGGCGGTGCGTCAGGTCACGTCCATCGAAGCTGATATCCGTTGGCCTAACGATTTGCTCTTTGGTAAGAAAAAATTCTGCGGCATTCTCACCGAGTTGAATGCTGAAGTCACGCGCGTACGACACGCGGTGGTGGGCATTGGGATCAACGTGCACCAGGAGAGTTTTCCCGGTGAGTTAGGGCTCATCGCCTCCTCCCTGCGCAGCGAAACCGGACGCACTGTGGGCGCGTCAGGATCTGCTGCTTGCTTTGCTACAATCGCTGTACCGGGAAGCGCAAGCACTGAGTGCGGAAACAGCCGGCGCGGCCGCGAACATCCTAAGCCGCCTGGAACGCGCTTCTACCTGGATTCGTGGCAGGCAGGTGCATGTTGATGAAGGCTCAGGGTACTCTGGCGTCACCGCAGGCCTGGACGCGCGCGGATTTCTTCGCGTGCGCACCGTGGAAGGCCTTCGCACCGTACACTCCGGCGGCGTCCGGGATCAATGACGGAAAATTCTATGCTGCTCACCCTTGACGTCGGCAATACCAACACCGTCCTCGGCCTTTACCGCCTCGCCCCCGATGAGTTGATCACCCACTGGCGCATCAGCACGCTCAGGGCGCAAACGGTGGATGAATACGGCGTGCTCCTGCTCAATCTCTTCTCCATGAAGAAGATCGAAGCGAGTGACGTCTCGGCCATCATCATCGCCTCCGTCGTCCCTCCCCTGGAAACGACGCTGCGCCAGGTATGCGAGCGCTACTTCAACGTGAAGCCCATGCTGGTGGAACCCGGCATCAAGACGGGTATGCCGATCCTCGTGGATAACCCAGCGGAGTTGGGCGCTGATCGCCTGGCGAACGGTGTTGGGGCGTTCGCGAAATATGGTGGTCCCTGCGTCGTAGTCGATTTCGGCACGGCCACGACGTTCGACGTGATCACCGCCAAGGGCGAGTACGTGGGCGGGGTAATTGCGCCGGGCCTGGCGATTTCTGCCGAGGCGCTTTTCTCCCGTGCCGCAAAGCTGTCCCGGGTGGATGTGAAGAAGCCTGCCAAGGTGGTCGGCACCAATACCATCGCCCATATGCAGAGCGGGTTGTACTACGGATACATCGGGCTGGTGGACGGGATCCTGGAACGTATTTTGAACGAGACCAAGGGCCCGGAAGCGGCACCCGGCGAGGCGCCTCCGGCCCCTAAGATCGTCGCCACCGGTGGTCTGGCCAGGCTCATCGTCGACGATTCCCGGTTCATCAAGGTCATCGATGACATGCTCACGCTTGATGGCCTGCGCCTGATCTACGAACGCAACCGCGCGGCCAAGGTGAAGCATGGCCACAGCGAAGCAGCGGGAAAGCACGCCTGACGCAGTCGTGCAAAATTACTTCAACTACTTTACTGAGATTGAAGAACACTTCCAGCGCCGCCGCGGGTCGCTGCTTCTGCTTTCCACGATCGACTGGGCTCTGATCGAAACCTGGCGCGAGGCGGGGATCCCGCTGGCAGCAGTGCTGCAAGGCATAGACGCGGCTTTCGACAAATACGACGCGCGCAAGAACAAAGCGCGCGTGCGGCGAGTGAACGGGCTGGCGTATTGCGCCCAGGAAGTTATCTCCGCCATGGACGCTATGCAAGAGGCCGCGGTCGGCGCTAAACCCCGGCCCAGCACGGAGGAGCAAGGATTCGAACAGGAACGGATTGCTGCCCACCTGGAAGGAGCGGCGCAGCAACTGCGCCACACGCCGCAAGGCGGATCACTTGCCGAGATAGCCGATCGTCTCCAGGTGCTCGCCGCGGATGCAAGGGCCAAACTGCCGCAACTCGAAGAGTTGGAACAGTCGCTCACAGTGTTAGAAGAAAAGCTCTTCGCCATCCTCCTCACCGGCACGCCGGAAGCCGAGTTGCTCGCGCTGCGCCAACAGGCCGCGGCCGAACTGGCTCCTTATCGCAGCCGCATGCCGGCGATGCAGATCCGCCAGGTGGAGCAGCAGTTTCTGCATAAGCGGCTATTGGAAAAGTTCAACCTGCCGCGGCTCAGCCTTTTCTATATGAGCCAGGCATGAAGCTGCGCATCGAGAAAGCTATCTACGGCGGCGATGGATTGGCGCGCGTTCCCGAAGGAAAGACGGTGTTTGTTCCGGGAACGCTTCCGGGCGAACTGGTGGAGGCCACGATCGCCTCGGATAAGCGCAGCTTTGCGACGAGCGCGCTGGATGCCGTCCTTGAGCCGTCTGCCGAGCGGATTGTCCCCGGGTGCGAATATGTTCCCCGGTGCGGTGGCTGCCAGTACCAGCATGCAAGTCCTGCCTTCCAGTTGCAGATGAAGCTAGACATTCTGAAGGAAACGCTCACGCAGAGCGCATCTTCCTCTGCCTAGCGAAATTGGGAGTGTGGCCGGGCCGCCCTGGGGTTATCGCAATCGCATCCGTCTGCATGTGAAGGGTGGCAGCCTTGCATATCGGCAGCGAGCTTCGCACAACCTTCTGGCGGTGACCCACTGCCCTATCGCAGCGCCTCTTCTCGAACAGGCCATTGCGTCGGTTGAGCGCATTGCGAAAGAGACTGCCCTCGCGAGTCTGTGTGAAGAAGTGGAGTTCTTTGCCAACGGCGAGCAGGACCAGCTGCTGGTGTCTCTGTGGTCTGAGAAACCACGGCGAGTGCGCGAATCCAGCCTGGAAGCATTTGCCGAGCGGCTGCAGTTGGAAATCCCTGTGCTCACCGGGGTTGGGCTGTGGACGCAGCAAAGCTCTGCGATGATGCACTGGGGGCAGCGATCGCTTTCCTACACGGTTTCTGGCGTACCCTACCAGGTAAGCCTTGGGGAGCTTTTTTCAGGTCAACCGTTTTCTCGTGCCGGAATTGCTGCAGTTGGCGATCGGAAATCGATCGGGCAGGCTGGCTTGGGACCTCTATTCGGGCGTCGGGCTTTTTGCACAGGCGCTTGCGTATGAAAACGTAATCGCCGTTGAGTCTGAAGGATTTTCGGCAGACGATCTCAAGACAAACTTAAAAAATAAGCGATGCCGGGTTGTCCGTTCCAACACGCTGGACTTTCTTCGAAGCAAGGCGCAGGGCGAGGAGAAGCCTGAACTAATTGTAGTCGACCCTCCCCGCGCCGGCTTGGGCAAGGAGATTTGCGCTCGTTTGGCAAGCGTAACAGCGCCGGAAATCGTGTATGTTTCCTGCGATCCAGCGACACTCGCAAGAGACTTACAGTCGTTGTTACAATCTGGGTATGCCGTGGAGAAGATGGGTCTCATCGATTTATTTCCACAAACCTTCCACATGGAGACGGTTACGTTCCTTAAGCGGAATTAATCTGTGGTTCGCTGGAACACTTGTGGGATGATGCTTTCTGAACCACCAACAGGTCCGCGTGAATTTTGAGGGAGAGCGATTGTAGGGCTTCGCCCATCGTTTTCGTCCCACGTACGCTGAGGCGAACGTGGGGCACCCGTCCAGTTCCCGTTATTCCTGTTGTTGTGGTCATTTCCGTTGTTGTGCCGGTCCGATTAGGGTCGGCTTGGGTAGGAGTACGTGTGGTGAGAAGACGTGGCCTCGATCGGCTCTCTTTTGCCACCGCGCCTGCGCTCTATGCTGCTGTTTGGCTTGGCGCCGGGATTGTCGCTTGCCGGTCACCGGTGGGTAGCAGCCACCACCCTCATCGCCGCCATCCTGTTGTTCGGTCTGCTCTGTGTGATGGCTGCGCGGATGGCTTTGCGAGTCGCGTTGCTTCCACTGGCCTTTTGCTGGCTGATGTTGGGGCTGCTGCTTAGCGGAATTGAGCCCGCTCCTGATCCACAAAAGCAACTGAGCGTGGTCGCAGACGCCGGTGACACAACGGGCTCTCAATGGTGAGGTCACGCGTACCACCCCCATCCGCATCACTCAATCCACCTCGCCCTTCGGCAGCGCTGTGCGGGAAGAGCAGAGCGAGAGTTTTGATGTGCGAGTGGCTTCCGTGGATGGCCGCCCGGTGTCCGGTGGACTGCGCGCAACCGTCTACGCGCCCGCGGATCAATCATTCCCTGCCATCCACTGCGGAGACCGGATCGAGACTAAGATCGCGATGCACTTGCCCGAGCGCTATCTCGACCCGGGGGTGTGGGATGCCACCGCGTGGCTGCGGCAGCAGGGCATAGGTGTGGTGGGCTCGCTCAAAGCGTCGGCACTCACGCTCACACCAACAAGCGGGCACGGCGGCTTTCATTGCTGGCTGCATTCGGTGCAGCAGGCCGGCAGCCAGCGTCTGCATCGCGTTCGCTGGCTCTCATCGAATGCATCGCGCTTGCCGCGATGGATGCTGCTGAGCGAATCCGACGCAGGCATGCTGAGCGCTATGATTCTGGGCGATCGCACTTATCTCGATCACCAGGCCCGCGTAGGCTTCGAACGTACCGGCTCCTTTCATCTGCTGGTGGTTTCCGGTATGCACCTGGCGATCTTCGCCGGGTGCATTTTCGCCCTGGCGGCATGGCTGCGCCTGCCTCGCATGTGGTCTACAGCCGTCACCATTGCCTGCTCTTTCGCCTACGCCTTACTGGCCGGCTTCGGGGAACCGGTGCAGCGGTCTTTCTGGATGGTGACCCTGTACCTGCTGGCGCGTTTGCTTTTCCGGGAACGCAATAGTCTGAACGCCATCGGCTTTGCCGCGCTCTGCCTGCTTGCGCTGGACCCCAGTTCGCTTTCGGGAGCCAGCTTCCAGATGACGCTGCTCTCGGTTTTGATCGTCGGCGGAGTTGCGGTCCCGGTAGCCGAGCACACCTTCGGGCCTTATCTTCACGCGGCGCAGAACCTGGGCCTGATCGCGATCGATCCTGAGCTACCCCCACCGCTGGCCCAGTTTCGCGTTACGCTGCGGCTTGATCGCCAGCCATCTGCAACCGTTCCTCGGCCGCCGGATGGCCCAAACCGTGCCCGCGGCTTTCGTTCGTCTTCTCCTGCGCATCTGCGAGCTGCTGCTGGTCTCGGCGCTGATCGAGCTGGCCATGTCTCTGCCCATGGCAATTTATTTCCATCGCGTGACGGCGCTCGGCTTGCCGGTGAACCTGCTGGTGGTGCCGCTCATCGGCCTGGCGCTCCCTTCCGCGCTGATCACCTTTGCCACCTTGCTGGTCTGGCCCTCGCTGGCCATCGTGCCCGGGGCCGTGACCGCGGCGCTGCTCCACGCGATCAACGGCATCGTCCGTCTCTTTAGCGGAATGGCTGCGGGCGATATCCGCATCCCCGATCCGGGCGCCCTGGCCATCGTTGCCGGCATTCTGCTCATCGGACTGGCGGTCTGGGCGGCGCGCAATAGCCGCTTCCCAGTGGCTTTTCCCATCGCTGCGCTGGCCTGTTCCGCGGCGTGTGTCTTCTATCCCCGCGCGTTGGCCTACCATCCCGGCGTGCTCGAGGTGACGGCCATCGACGTGGGCCAGGGAGATTCACTGTTGCTGATCTCCCCCGAGGGAAAAACCCTGCTGGTCGACGCGGGCGGTCCTACCGGCGGCGGCTCCCAGGGGCCCAGCGGCAACTTTGAAATCGGGGAAGACGTAGTCTCCCCAGTCTTGTGGTCGCGCAATATCCGCCGTCTCGACGCTGTGGCTCTCTCCCACGCGCACAGCGATCACATGGGTGGGATGGCTTGCAATCCTGCGCAACTTTCGTCCCCGGGTGCTGTGGGTGGGGACCAATCCGGAGATCCCGGCCTACCAACGCTCTCCTGGCCGAAGCCACCAGGCTCGACATTCCGGTGGAAGCGATGGCTGCGGGCAGCAGCTTTGCCTTCGGCGGCGCGCGGGTCAATGTGCTGGCCCCGGCCATCGATTACATGGCAGGCGCGGCTGCCAGCAATGACGATTCGCTGGTGCTCCACGTGGCCTACGGGAAGACCTCGGTGCTGCTCGAAGGCGACGCCCAGGCGGCCAGTGAGCGGCAAATGCTCGCGCGAGGGACTCCACGCCGACCTGCTGAAGATCGGCCATCACGGCAGCAAGACGTCGACCACGCCCCGCTTCCTGGCCGCGGTGGCGCCCACCTATGCCGTCATCTCGGTCGCCCACCGAAATCCGTATGGCCATCCCAAATTGGAAATCCTGCACCGCCTGCAGGACGATCATGTCCGGACCTTCCGCACCGACGCTCTGGGGGCCACGTCCTTCTATCTCAATGGAAGCTCGGTGAGCGCCGAGCCTTTGGCGGCAAGGTAACCAAACCTTTTTTGTATTTCCCTGCCGCCGGTTCGGGTATAGGATTCGCAACAAAGCAAGGAGAGTAAACTCGGAGGAAGGGCTATTAAACATGGGGTCAAGCGAGTCCGATCGCAACGAGGAATCTTCCCGACACACGCTCAATTCGCCGCCTGCTCCCCAGTCCCCCCAGGAAAAGATGGAGGAGCAGCGTAAAATCCGCCGCCTGCAGATGATGATGGATATGGTGATGTCCGTGATCAGCCAGGATGGCAGCCTTACCGTTGATCAGGCCGCAGAACTCGTAGCCGACAGCAAAAAAGCCGCGCTGGCCATGTTTCCCGATAAGGAGCTGGCTTACAACATCATCTACAAGCCCAGGCTGCAGCGGTTAATGCGGGAGCGCTACCGCATTCAGTAGCAGGCTACTTGGACGAGGTGCTGACCAGGCGCATGGTGATGGTTCCCCAGAAGAGCCTGGCGCGCATCTGCACCGGCATGTGACGCTCGTCATCGGTGTACCAGATCCAGATATTGCCTCGATTTTTAACCACGCCCGCGTCGGCAATAGGCTGCACGCGGATGGTTTGGAAGGTTCCAGCCAGGGTCACAATCTGCTCCCGAGCCTCGGCCTTCATGGTCACGTCTACAACGCGCATGGCATCGGCCACCGGCATGTGAAAGCTCGCTCCGGGCTGCAGCGTTTGCGAACCGCCGTAAAAGATAGCGGACATCAGGTCCGTCACGCAGGGCGGAATGGGCGCTTCCTGCGATTTGCTGGTTCCAGACACCAGATTCTTCTCTTGCAGCACCTGCTTGCCATCCATAAACCGCAGAGTGCTGGTGACCTGCCGCCGGCCTTCCTGGAGTTGCTTGGCAAAGCTGGCTGAGCAGCCGGTGGTGCGATTGAAGTAGGACTCAAAGTGGTCGTTGACGCGGAAGAGCAGGTTGACGGCGCCGATCGACTCGCCGGTAGCGATCACGTGCTGCATGGTTCCCACCTGTTCCAGGTGGAACGTGGCCTGACCAGCGGGGAACACGCGCCAATCCACGGCATAGTTGAGAGTCTGTTTGGCCGGGAAGGAGAAATTCGCGGCCGGAGGGAGGAGAGGCGGCGGAGGCGATTGGGCGATACCGGAGAGCGCCCAAAAACATACCACCCGCACCACGAGTTTCGGACACCGTATCACCGTTCACTCACTCCAATTGAATCAATGGCGGAGCCACAGAGTAGCAACCAGCACAGCGTAAACGGCACAGGCACCTAAAAGTGAATTGTACTCGCGGTGCTGACGGTAGAGAGTGCTGGAAAAGCTACCGTCTCCCGGGAATTTCGCAGGAGTGAGACGGGGCAGGAGGCGGGGTACGCGTTGGGCATAGCTTTCGAAAGCGGGGAAAGTGCCGCGGAGGAATTGTTCTTCGCTGTAGATGGTGGGCGCGTAAATGAGGACGAACAGCAGGGCCAGCAGGAGGGTAATCCACAGGCTGCGCGACGCGGCGGCGAAACCGAAGGCCATCATCATGGAGCCAAGGTAGAGAGGATTGCGGGTATAGGCGTATGGGCCAGTGACAGTCAGCTCGGCGTTTTTCTTGACGTAGCCCGAGGCGTAGGCACGCAGGAGCAGGCCAGGGACTACCAGTAGCAGGCTGGAGGCAAGCGAGGCTGGACTCGGGCGGGCTCTCCACAGGTAGAACGCGGCGAAGAGAAAGCCTGCCGGCACGCGAATGCGCCGCGCTACTTTACTCCAGCGGGTCAGCATGGCCTGCCTCTCCCGATCTACCACGGTCGGTAATTCTGGACGGGTGCCCCATGTTCGCCTGAGCGTACATGGGCTGAAAAAGACGGGGCGAAGCCCCTTCGAAGGCTTTGCCGGGCGGGCTAAATGACTGCGGTCAAGATCAAGAATTCTTGCAGATTGATTGAAAGCATTGGAAGACTCCGTTTTCGGCCCATGTACGCTCAGGCGAACATGGGGCACCCGTCCAGAATTACCGGCCGTGGTCGAGTTCGACAGGAATCGGGAATGTGGGTGCCTCATGGCTTTCCCCTCAGCAGTTCGTTTGCCGCGTCTACTACCTGCTGCGGGGTGATGGTCAATAACCCGGCTTCCGGCTCGGCGTGACGGGTGTGGTCGCGCTTGCTTTCGGGGTGACGCAGTACGCGGAAGGGCACACCAAAGGGACCGTTGCGTGCAGGGTCGGTAGGACCATAGATGCCGACGACCGGTTTGCCGAGCGCGCAGGCCAAATGCAGCGGTCCTGTGTCCCCGGCGATGACCAGCCAGACCCGGCGGGTGAGTGCAATGAGGCGCTCCATGGTAAACTCCGGCGCCTGGGCAACGCCCCCGCTGGCGCGCACTACCTCGGCCGCGATGGCCCGCTCCTCAGGACCGGCATTCACCAGGACCCGGCAGCCCCACTGGTGCAGATCCCTTGCCACCGCTCCGTATCGCTCTGCGGGCCAGCGCTTTGCGCCCCAGCCCGCACCCGGGCTTAGAAGAACCACCGGCTGATGACCCACTTCCCGCAGCACTCCATCGGCCCACAGCTCCGCCTCGCGGTTTACAGGAAGCGGAGGAAGAACCGGGGACAGCGGTTGCCCTACAGCGGCCGCACAGACCTCCGCCGCCTGCTCGATCACGTGCACACCGTGGGTGCGCACCCGTTCGCCGAAAAGCCAGCGCGCGGCCCACTCCCGGGGCTGGTCTTCTCCAATCATCCGCGGCGCTCCCGCCAACCGGCCGGCGAGAGCTGAACGCACAGCGCCCTGCAGATCGATGCACAGATCGTACCGTTCGGCCCGCAGCCCGCGACGAAGAGCACCGATTTCTCGGAGCGTTCCTGTTTGCAACGGGGAACGAGCCCAGTCCTTTGCCTTGACCAGGTGGATGCAATTCACTAAGGGCATCTTGCCGTCGTCTGCGCGGAGAAGAGGGCTCCAGCGGGGCTCCACTGCCCAACCCAAATACCACTCCGGGTGAGCCTGGCGGAGAGCGGCCACCGCAGGCAGGGCATGCAGAATGTCCCCCATCGCGCCCAGCCGCATAATCAGGACGCGCATCTGCTCATCGTGCGGTGACAATGAGTGATTTTCTCATATCGTCGAGGGCAACCTTCTGATCTGCAATTTCGACCGTAAGCGCCGCTATGCGCAACGGCGCAACCGCGTTCAGACGCGAGCGCATGGCCGCATCCAGCTTTACGTCATCCTTGGCGGTGGTCACAAAGGAGTCACACCCGACCCGCCGGCCGACCTCCGCCAACCGGTCGATATCGGCCACGGTGTAGGGATGGTGATCGCGAAAGCGCACCTGTTCCACCACTCCAGCACCCGCCGCGGCCAGGCCCGCAAAAAACTCCGCCGGCCGCGCGACGGCGCAGAAGGCTACCGCGCGCTGTACCGAGCTGGGCAGAGCGAGGATCCGGCGCACGCGCCAGAAACTGCATTCCGGCCGGGTATGAACCCTGAGGGTGGACTCGAGTTCCGCATCCTCCTGGCGGAGCACCACAACCCCGGCACGGCGTAGCGACGCCAGGGGCTCACGCAACCTTCCTGCCGGCAATAGCCGTTGCTGCAAGTCGCTGCGGTGCATCACTACGATGTCCAGGTCCCGTGCCAGTTCGCGATGTTGAAATCCATCATCCAGTAGATGGACGGCCCGGCCACCTCGTTCGCCGGGTTCGCTTTCGGCCAGCACACCCGCCTGGTAGCGGCTGGCGCCCACGTATACCGGAACTCCTGTAGAACGTGCGATGAGCAGCGGTTCATCCCCAAATCGGTCCGCGCTCCCGGCCGGGTCCACGCGCTCTACCGTCTGCTGCGATCGTCCGTAACCGCGAGACAGGACATCGGGATGGTAGCCCTCTCGTTGCAACAGCCGCGCCAGGCAGATCACCAGGGGAGTCTTGCCCGCACCGCCCACGGAGAGGTTGCCGATGCTCAGCACAGGAAAGCGCAACTGCTGTGGAGGCGTACGGTCAAAGCGCGCATTTCTCGCCCGGACGACCGATCCATATACCCACGACAGAGGGGACAGTAAGAGCGGGGTCATGCGGTTGGCAACAAGCCGAGCAGGGCAGTCACGGCGCGGCCGGTAGCACCCGATTCATGGTGGAATACTTCGAGCGCGCGCACGCCAAGCGCATTTGCCGCCTCCTCATCGGTGAGCAGGTTCTCCAGCATCGGCACCAGAGTTTCCGTGGTGGCCAGTTTCAACGCTTCAGCCTGAAGCAAGCTGTCGATGATGGCGCGGAAATTGGCATAGTGGTTGCCCATTACTATCGGCACGGCGAACTGCGCCGGCTCCAGCGGATTGTGGCCGCCCGCCGGAACCAGGCTCCCTCCGACAAAGGCAACTGACGCCAGCGCATACACCGACGCCAGCTCGCCGATCGAGTCCAGCAGGATCACCGTGCCGGGCTTTATCTTTACCGGACGCTTCATCCAGTTGGAGCGGCGCACGCACGTCACCTTGCGGTTGTTCATAAGCTGGACCACCCGGCCGAAGCGTTCCGGATGGCGTGGGGCAAGGATCATCACGCAGTCCGGAATGGTTTTGAGCAACTGATGAAAAGCATCGAGCAGGATCTCTTCTTCGCCCTCGAGCGTGCTGCCGCACACCAGCACCCGGGTTCCCGTGAGCAGCTTTTCGCGCAGAGTGGTGGTGATCGGGGCGGGCTCCGCGCTGCGTACGTCGAACTTCAGGTTCCCGGCGAAGGAAACGCGGCCCGGAGGGGCACCAATCGCTTTTATTCGCTTCACGTCCTCCTGGCTTTGCGCCAGGAAGATCGAGACCCCCGATAATATTTTCTTCCACTGCCGGCGCAAGCGCAGGTAACGCGGCAGGGAGCGATCAGAAATGCGTCCATTGACGACCGCGACAGGAATTGCATTCTGGCGGCAGGCGGTCAGCAGATTGGGCCACAGTTCGGTTTCCACCAGCACCAGCAGCACCGGATCCAGAACCCGCAGATAGCGGCGCACGATCCAGGGGAAATCCAGGGGGAAGTAAAAGGTGCGGGTGGCGCCGGTGCGTTCCCGGGCTAACCTTTGTCCGGTCCGGGTGGTCGTAGATAACAGCACGCGATACTGCGGGGCGCAGGCACTGAGTTCGTTCACCAGCCGGCTGGCCGCCAGCACCTCGCCCACGGAGACGGCATGTACCCAGATGGTCTTTCGCGCGTCCCCATCCCGCAGACGGTCGGGAACCCAGCCAAGGCGCTCGCTGAGCCCTTCACGGTATTTTCCATTGGTCGCCATGGCCAACAGCCAGTAGGGCAGGCCAAGCACCAGCGCCAAGAACAACGCGAATGTGTAGAGGATGAGCGTCACGGCCGGCTAGCCTTCTCTACTCGCACGCTTTACTCGCAACACCACGAAAGCTCATAATCGAACCCGGGAATGCTTCGCCGATTTGTTTTTGTTGTAGGGCTTATCGCTATGCTGCTCTCGTGTCCGGTGTTGTTGTTCCGGGCCGTCGCCGCGGAACACGCACCGCCGCCGGCGGGTGTGGCGACCAGCTACCCGTCGTTCGACCTGCATCCTGCTGAACAGGTCGCGATCGCCGCCGAACCCTACAATACGCCGGAAAAAGCTTCGATCTTTCGCTTCAAATATCTGCAATACGGTTTTATGCCTATCCGCATCATTGTTACCAATAACGGGGACAAGCCTATCTCCCTGATCGACGCGCGCATCAACTTCATCACTGCCGCCGGCGACAAAATTCCCGCCGCAGAGCCTGAAGAAGTGGAGCGGCGCATTGGTGGCATCAAGCGCCCCGATGGCGGTTACAAGTTGCCCGGTCCGTTGCCGCGCATCGGGAACAAGTCCTCTTCCAAAAATAAAGACGTTGACGCGGACTTTCATGAGTTTGAGTACTCGGCGGTGGCGGTTGAGGCGCACACTACACGGGCCGGGTTTCTCTTTTACGATGTGCAAGGCGTGGCTAATCCGCTGGCAGGAGGCAAGCTGAACCTGCGCATGCTGCGCAACGCGGATGGCAAGGAGCTGTTCTACTTCGAGATCCCGTTCGATAAATATCTTCAAGGGGCATCGACCACGAACTAGAGCGAGATTACTCGTAGTAGGTCGCCGTGGTCGCGTCCGTCTCCCAGATGGTGCAGTCCTTGACGGCGACCCGGCCTCCGGTCATCTCGTTGAGTTGGCGGTTGGTCTCATCGTAAAAGTAGCGCGCCAGGTTTTCTGCCGATGGGTTGAGCTCGGTGAAGGGTTCGAGGTCGTTGAGCATCTGGTGGTCGATGCGGTCGATGACCGGACGCATCACCTGCTTGAGCAGCTTGAAGTCCAGGAGGAGCCCGGTGGCGTCCAGTTCCCTGCCCCGCAGCGTCAGACGAACCTTGTAATTGTGGCCATGCGGATTCTCACACTTGCCGCGATAGTTGCGCAGGTAATGTCCCGAGGAGAATCCCGATTCGACGGTTACTTCGTACATGGCCTGTGTTGCCCTCTACCTGACTGATTGTAGCTGGTTCATTTCCGGTGCTTGTTGCGGCCGAGGCGGGACAGGTCTTCCTGGAGCTCGCGCCGCATGCGTTCCTTGCTCCGGCGCTCTACCTGCTCGAACATGGCAGTCAGCATGCCGGCCAAGCCGGTGAGAAGTGAGGTCAGCAGGAAAACCAGTCCGATCGTCTTCCATACGGAACCGTTGACCGGCAGGCCAGGCTGGAGGGAGTTGGGCACAAAGCTCATCCCGCAGGAAATCAGCGAGAACAGCAGCAGGGAAGCTGCCAGCAGGTAGAGGTTGCGGGACATTGCGCCTTTCATTGAATTCACTCCGGCGGGTCACTACGTTCGGTCGAAAACATTTCCAGGAAGGGTCCGCGGAACTGCAGATCCCTCGGCTTCGCTTCGGGATGACAAAAAGGAGAGGGTCGATGCAAGGAAAGGGCGGTTGCTAAAGGAGAGGGCAATGCTGATGGGTTTCGCGCCCCAACAACCGCCTTATCCCTTGGCAACGGTCGAGTCGTGACCACCACCCTCTCCTTTCTGTCATCCCGAAGCGAAGCCGAGGGATCTGCAGTTCCGCGGACCCTTCCTGGAAATGTCTCGGTTCTTTAACCGGCAAAGAAATTTTCCACTTCCCCAATATCCCGCGTTAACCGGTAGGGCGGCAGGCTTTCCAGAAAAACCTTGCCATACCGTTGCCGCTCGATGCGCGGATCGAGCAGCACCAGTACACCCCGGTCTTCGAGCGAACGGATCAGCCTTCCGAAGCCTTGTTTGAGGGTGATCACTGCTGCCGGCACCTGGTAGTCGAAAAAGGGATTGGCCCCTGCCGCAGCGACCGCTCGCATGCGCGCGGATACCACCGGGTCCGTGGGGACAGAGAATGGCAGGCGATCGACGATTACGCAGCTTAACTGCTCTCCCTGCACATCCACGCCCTGCCAGAACGAGGAAGTACCAAAGAGCACGGCGTTTTCCGTATTGCGAAACTCCTCCAGCAGCGCTTTGCGTGGAGCCGTGCCCTGCAGCAGGCAGGGATAGTCCAGCTCGGGCAGCAGGCGCTCGTATAGATCGCGCATCTGCTGATAGCTGGTAAACAAGCAGAAAGCCCGGCCACGAGTGATATCCAACACGCGCTGGATGGTGCGCGCCGCCTGCGGGGCGAAGGTAGGCTCGCGCGGATCGGGCATCCCGGGCGGCAAATACAGCAGCGCCTGTTCCTCGTAGCGGAAATGGGAAGGCACCACCAGCTCGCGCGCATCGCGCAAGCCAAGCCGCTTTCTCAGGTGGGCGAAGCCGCCCTGCACGGTTAACGTCGCCGAGGTGAGAATCACACTGGGGTATTGCTCAAAAAGCAGCTCGGAAAGCAGCTCGGAGACATCGATCGGCGTGGCTTGCAAATAGGTATTGCGGACCCCCTGACGCATCGCGGAGCCGCCGCGGCGTTCGATCCAGAAGACGGTGTTTACACTTTCCGCTTCCAGCAAAAACCGCAAGTGTTCACGGATGTCGGCTACGCGCTTCTTCAAGCCCAGCGACTCTTCCACCCCGCGCAGCCGCTCCAGTTCACCCTCCATCCGGTGCAACGCGTTGGTCACCGCAAGGTAGAGGTCGCCGTGCTCCTCCAGGAATTGTTCGCGCTGCTCAAAGGGCATGCGGCCTTCTCCCTGGAAACCGCCGGCTCGCGGGAGCGCGCCAAAGAACATCCGTGTGCGTTCCCGTAGCGTGTCGCCGCAGCCCTTCAGTGCCGTGGAGTAGGCCTGGCGGGCACGCAAGCACCGTCTCCAGGTCGCGCACCAGCTCTTCGACGCGCACATTGCTGAGGCTGATACCGAAATAGCTGGAGGCCACATCTTCGAGCTCGTGCGCCTCGTCGAAGATCACCGCTGCTGCTTCCGGCAGCACGCCCGCGTCGGGAGCCGCCTTGGCCTGTTGCTTGATGGCCAGGTCCGCAAAAAAGAGATGGTGATTGACGATGATCACATCGCTTTCGAGAGCCCGCCGGCGCATCTCGGTGATGAAGCAGCGTTCATAATCGGGACAGTTTTGGCCCAGGCAGGCCTCGCTGCGCGCATCCAGCTTGGACCAAACCTGGCTCGCCTCAGGCAGAGCATCGATTTCCACCCGGTCCCCGGTCAGGGTGGTCTTTTCCCAGGCCGCGATTTGCTGAAACTGGTCGATTTCCTCCAGGCCGTTCAGAATCGGCTGATCGCGCAAGGCGTACAGCTTGTTACGGCAAAGGTAGTTTGCCCGGCCCTTCATGTAGCAGACACGCAGCGGTCCCAGCAGTGACTCGAGAAACGGCACGTCACGGAAAAACAGCTGTTCCTGCAGGTTCTTGGTGCCGGTAGAGATAATGACGCGCTGCCCGGTGCGCAAAGCGGGCAACAGGTAGGCAAGCGTTTTGCCGGTCCCGGTGCCCGCTTCCACGATCAGGTGCTTGCTCTCCTGCAGGCTGCGCTCCACCGCGCGGGCCATATCCAGTTGCCCCCGCCGGAACTCGTAAGGGAGCGTGGAACGCGAGAGCATTCCTCCGGGGGCGAAGAAGTCGTGCAACGAAGGCAGCGGCTGCGCGGAAATGGTAGCGGTCGACAAGGGGAAAGCCCGGTTAAAACTCTAAGTCTATACGGTCGGATTCCGGTTGTATGAAAGACTGAAAGAGACATGAAGCCAGTGAAAGGAACCAAAGCCAGAAAGCCCAAGCCGCATTCCCTGGGAGGAAGGCGAGCAGCGGTGGCGAAGGCCGCCCGGCGTCCCACACCTGCTACCCGGGGCGAGCACTCGCGGGCCGAGGTGAAGCGAAAAGTGGCGGCGAAAGCTGCTGCCGAGGCCAGCGCGGCTGCGCGCCTGGGCAAGATCCGCAAACGCCCGGTGCAGAGCCAGGGGCCGATGGGGCGCATCGATGCCGAGCTGCCCGATCCGCTCGCTTTGCCGCCCTCGTTCAACCGCGAAGTTGCGATTGACACCTCTTCCTGGCCGGTCCTGGCCATCGTCGGCCGCCCCAACGTGGGCAAGTCCACACTGTTCAACCGCCTCACCAGCTCGCGGCGTTCAATCGTGGGCGATGAGCCGGGCATCACCCGGGACCGGATATACGGAGAGATTGAGTGGTCTGGCCAGCATGCCCGCGTGGTGGATACGGGGGGCATCCTGCCCGATGACCCGGAGTTGATTCCGTCGGAGATTTTTCGCCAGGCGCGCACGGCGCTGGATGAGGCCGATTCGATCGTGATGGTGGTCGATGGGCGGACGGCTCTGGCCGCTCCCGATTATGACCTCGCGCGCATACTGCTGCGCGGCGGGAAGCCCCTGCTGCTGGCCGTCAACAAGATCGACACGGAGAAGATGGAAGAACAGACCGCCGAATACCGCCGGCTGGGGATTCGCGAAATACTCCCTATCTCCTCCGAACACGGAGTCGGCATCGGCGATCTTCTCGATCATGTGTTCGCCACTTTTCCCAAGACAGAATCAGCCGCCGCGACGGTCGAAGCGGAACCGGAAGTGGCCGAGGAAGGCGAGTCACGGCACCGGACCCATGGTGAGTTCCAACAGCACGAAACCTCGATTGCCATCATCGGCCGGCCGAATGTGGGCAAGAGCACGCTGTTGAACGTCCTGACCGGTTCTTCGCGGGCAATTGTTTCGCCCATTGCAGGAACCACGCGCGATGCTGTGGACGAGGTGATGGAATACGACGGCGGTCTGCTGCGCTTTGTCGATACCGCCGGCATCCGGCGCAAGGGCAAGACCAGGATGATGGCGGAGAAGCTCTCCGTGGTCATGGCGCGCCGCCACCTGGAGGCAGCCGACGTCGCCCTGCTGGTCATCGACGCTACCGAGGGCGTGACCTCGAACGACGCTACCATCGGCGGATATGCCCATGAGAGCGGTCGCTCCGTGATCCTGGTGGTCAATAAATGGGACCTGGTGACCACCGGGCGCACTGACGGCAAGCCCCCGGCGGACAAGGAGATTTTCGAAGAGCAGTTACGCAAGGTGCTCAAATACCTGGCCTATGCGCCGGTGGTGTTTATCTCGGCGTCTGAAGGCAAAAACATCCACACTGTGCTCAAGCTGGTGAAAGAGGTGGCGGCCGAGCGGCGGAAGCGTGTCTCCACCGGACAGATGAACCGTTTTCTGGAGAAGATCGATTTCCAGCGCGCCACGGTGCCTGCCGCCAACAAAATGCGGATCTTTTATATGACCCAGGCGGCTGTTGCCCCGCCTACGTTCATCCTATTCACCAATCGGCAAGTTAAGTTGCACTTTGCCTTTCAGCGTTTCCTTGAAAATCAGATTCGTGCTGCCTTTGGGTTTCTCGGTTCCCCAATTTGGTTCAAAGTGCGCGCCAGGGACAAGTAGTGCACCTTTCTTGCTATTCCCCGACCCTTTTTTTCATGGGATCTTCGATGAATTCGCTATCGCCATTCGTCGAAGAAGGGCAAGGAGCAAGCACAATGTGGAACTCGATTGGTTCTTGGTTTTGTATTATGGGCCTCATTATCGGGCCTTTCTCCATCGGCATCCTGTTTGAAGAGAAGCTGCAACGGGCCAACCGTGAACTAGGCTCGCGGCTCCTGCGCCGTTATTAGCCGACCTGGAATTCTCAATCGCGCACTATTTGAGATGGAAGTTCCCCGGGATTGCCTCCGGGGAACTTTCAGTCGTCCCCGTTCGACAAGCTCCCACGGCATGCCGCGGCAGGCTCTAAGGGACTTTTCGTCTCTCGAATCTCTACCGAGGGCTGGCGATTGCGGGGCTGCGACTTGGGCTAAGTTCAGCAAGACGTGTCCAAATTAGATTTTTAAAATGCCTCGGTTCAGGAACCGCCTTTTCCTTGCCACGGTCCTCTCCTATTTGTCATCCCGAGCCGAGCTGAGCGGATCTGCGGTGCGCCATTCGGGTGCCCCGCTCCTAGCGGTCCACAACCTATGTCATCCACTGAACCCTCCTGAAACATCAACTCGCCTTTGTTATTCCGGGGTTTCCAGGAGTAGTCCGTAGAACGGCAGATCCGCTGGGCTGCGCTCGGAGCCTGTGACTTTTTAGACCTTTCGTGCCCCTGCATATCCAAACCAGCCATTTTGCAGGCCTCCAAACAAACCGTCATCCTGAGCGAAGCGCTTCACAGATCTATCGCGTGACACAGCGGTTATGGCGCGCAGTCGAAGGACCCCGGGGGTGCTTATTCTCCCCATGCGGCTCGGAGCTTTTCAATCACCGAAGCTGGTACTTGGCGGACCTGCCACGGTCTTTCTCTTGGCCGACGACTACGTCGCCCGTGACCATCAAGTGCGTACCGCCGGAAGATCTGTTCTCGGGCTTCGTGGCCGAAAAGGCATGGAACAGCATAGGCAGGATAAGGATCGCCGAGGTCCTTCGACTGCGCGCCATAAAAGCTGTTTTTTGCGATAGATCTGTGAAGCGCTTCGCTCAGGATGACGGTTTTGTTTGGGAACTTGGAAGATAGTTGGTTGGATATGCGGGAGCACGAAAGATCGAAAAAGTCACAGGCTCGGGATGACAGAAAGGAGAGGACCGTGGCAAGGAAAAGGCGGTTCCTAAACCGAGGGATTTTGAAAATCTAATCTGGACACGTCTGAAAGTTCAGCCGTCCCTTCGAGACTCATTTTGCAATCGCCAGGTTCTCAGCCACACACTTGAGGGCGGCGCCCTGCGCGAGATTCAGTCAGGAAGATACGTTGGACTTGGCCCTTCGCCCATCCAGCTTATTCCGTAGTACGTTTGCTTATGAAAGTTCGGTCGATCGTTTGCCTGAGCGTCGCGCTGTTTGCCTGTTCGTTGTTCTTCCACCTTGGCGCGGCACAGACCAGGTCCGCTCAAGCCTCTATCGTTATCCTTCACGTGACGGTCATCAATCCCGGCATATCTTTAGAGTCAGATAGAGCAGTGACGATCAGCGGAAATCACATTTCCGCCGTTTCGGACGCAAAAAAATTCCACCCGACAGGTCACCCACGGATCATCAATGGATCAGGCCAATTCTTGATTCCTGGCTTGTGGGACATGCATGTTCACATGGCCTTTGGAGATTGGTTTCCGGGCGGACGCGAAATCATCCTGCCTCTGCTGGTGGCGAACGGCGTCACCGGTGTCCGCGATATGGGCGGAGATGTTCCGGTGTTGTTCGCGTGGCGTAAACAGATCGCCAGTGGCGAGCTGATCGGTCCGCGCATGGTGATTTCAGGACCGATGCTCGATGGCTACCTGCCGGGTGGAAAAACCTTTCGCTTCCCCAGCAGTATTCCAGTTACCACAGTCGAAGACGCGGTGGCCGCGGTCGATTCGCTCAAGGCTCAACATGTCGATTTCATCAAAGTGCAATCGTTGATCCCCCACGACGCCTACCTCGCCGCCGCGACGGAGGCGCATAAACAGGGCCTGCCCTTTGTCGGCCACGTGCCGGATGCGGTGCGCATCGATGAGGCCATTACCGTCGGCCAAAAGAGCATTGAACACATGATGGGTAGTTCGGCGGGCTGTTCCACGGTGGAAGACCGGGCGATCAAGGGTGAAGCAGACACGCAACTGTTACTCAATAGTTTCGACCCGCAAAGGTGCGACAAGATGATGGCGCTGCTCGCCCAGCGCCAGGTCTGGCAGGTTCCCACGCTGGTTTGGGAACGCGGCGGAACCTTTCTCGACCAACTCGACTGGCAGCACCAGCCGCTCGATCGCTACGTTCCCGCAGCGTGGCGCGATGTAACCTGGCAGCGTTTCAAGGAGCAGATGATGCCCGGACTGCAGAAGGATCCGCTGGCCTTGCGGCAGCGATCGTTTGCACAGGAGATGTCTCTGGTGGCAGCCATGCATCGTGCGGGGGTGCCATTCCTCGCCGGCACGGATTCGGCTCCCGGCATCTACATCATCCCCGGCTTTAGTCTGCATGACGAACTGGCCAACTTTGTCGAAGCCGGATTTACCCCCATGGAAGCACTGCAGACGGCAACCATCAACCCTGCCCGTTTCCTTGACAGAACGGATATCGGGTCGGTGAAACCGGGCGCGCTGGCTGACCTCGTCCTGCTGGGTGCAAATCCGATCAACGACATTCAAAATACAAAGAGAATCAATGCCGTGGTCATCAACGGCCGATTTCTCGACCGCGCTGCGCTCGATCGGATGCTGGCGAAAGCGGAAGTCTCTGCCAAAACGCAGAAATGAGGCCTGCGAATCATTTGTGCCTTCCCCTGCATCCGAACATGGTGCAGGTTCAGTGACCACATCGCATTGAAAAGGGGATTTGCATGAGCGGAGCAAAGTGTACTGCACGAAAAAGAGCATGTGAAGAAGGTCAAGCCGCACACCCGGGGCTGTGAGGAATGTCTCAAGATCGGAGACTCCTGGGTGCACCTGCGTATGTGCCTGGAGTGCGGCAAGGTGGGGTGTTGCGATTCGTCAAAGAATCGTCATGCGACGGCTCACTTCCACGAGGCCGGCGCATCCCATCATGCGATCGATAGAACCGGGCGAAGACTGGCGCTGGTGCTATATCGACGAGACGATTGTCGGCTAAGCAACCTCTTCCAGTTCAGCGCGCCGGTCAGGAGCTTCGGCTTTGTCTTTGACGAGAATGAGCGCGACGCTGGCGACGATCAAGGCGGTGCCCAGTAGCATGCGCGGGGTCACCACTTCTCCCGCGAGGAAATAGCCCAAGGCTACGGCCACCACGGGATTGATATAGGCGTGGCTGGCGACGCGGGTCGCAGGCATGCGGCCGAGCAGCCAGACGAAGGCGCTGAAGCCGACCAGCGAGCCGGCAACCACCAGATAGAGGAGCGCGCCCACGGCCTTGGCGGAAAGATGCGGGAAGGGGTGCATCTCTCCGATCGATGCGGAGAGAATGAAGCAGGATCGCGCCGCCCAACATCATCTCCGCACCGGCGGTGATTCCTTTGGACCTGGGCAATGGCAAAGCACGCGTGAGCACTGCTCCCAGCGACCAGGCGACCCCTCCCCCGAAGATCGCGACGCAGGGCAGGATAGGCACATGCTGGGCATTGTGCATCAGCAGCAGGAGAACACCCACGAACCCAACCGCGATGGAGACCAGAAGGCTCCAGCGGAAGCGCTGCTGGCGAAAAACAAAGACCTCGAGCCCGATGGTGATGAGCGGCAGCGTCGCTTCGAGCACCGAAGTGAAGCCGGAAGGCACGTACTGCTCGGCCCAGAACACGGCGCCATATGTGACCACGAACATCAGCACGCCAAGCACGGCCAGACTTCCCCACTCTTTGCCTGTTGGCGCGGCCGCCGGTAGAAGCGCATGACGGCGTAGAGCAGGGTCCCGGCCAGAAAGAAGCGGATGCCTGCGGCAAATAGCGGAGGCACCTGTTGTACGGCAACTCGAATGGCCAGATAGGTCGATCCCCAGAGGATGTAGATAGCCGCGAACGCGAGCACCACGCGCACTTCGAAGCCGCTTTTTTGTTTTGCCGGGCTAACCGTTATCGTTGCCATGACTGGTTATATTGTAGTTCGATTTCTGTAACCGTTTAAACTATTTTTGGGAGTTATAATAAAAACCATGAGCGGGCCCGAACCCTTTAAGTTGCATGCTGGACACCCGGCGCTCGAGTTGGTGAACACCCTGGATTCTCGCTTTTCGGCGCAGACGGTCGATCTGATTCCCACGTATAAAGACCTGCTCCGCCTGACCACGCAACTGCAGCTATTGACTGCCGAGCAGGCCAAGAAACTCGGACGCACCGTAGGTGAAGAAGAAGCGCGGCGGGTGGTGGCGTCCACGGCAGAGCTGCGCGAAGCACTCGCGAAGGTGCTCTACGGCCGGATCGATGGAACCAGGCCTCCGGCTGGACAGATTCAAGTACTGGAAAAGCTGTTTCATGCCGCGGCTTTGCATCGCCGGTTAATGAATGGGGAGTCCCACCTGGAGTGGAGCTGGTCCGGTGTGGAACGGCAAGCGCAGATCCCGTTGTGGATGCTGGCCCAGGCTGCATCGGATTTGCTGGTCTCGAGTGATGCGGAGTTGATCAAAGATTGCGGCGACCCGACCTGCCGGTGGCTCTTCCTCGATGTGAGCAAGAATCATACCCGGCGCTGGTGCGATATGAAGACCTGCGGCAACCGCATGAAGGCGCGAAGACACCACGCGCGTGCCCAGGAGTAAACTGAATATTCCGACCATGCACTCTATCCGCCCTGCTACACCTGCCGACATCCCTTTGATTCTGGAACTTATCCGCGCTCTTGCCACGTACGAGCGGGAGCCCGACGCGGTGAAGACGACCGAGGCCGACCTGCTGCGCGACGGCTTTGGCGAACACCCGCGCTTCGAGTGCCTGATCGCCGAGAACGATCACGGCGAAGCTGCCGGGTTTGCACTCTACTTCTACAACTACTCCACCTGGCGGGGACGGTCCGGCATCCACCTGGAGGACCTTTTCGTGCTACCCCGGTTTCGTGGCCATGGCATTGGCAAAGCGCTTCTGGCAAGGGTCGCGGCGCGCGCCGTGGAACAAGACTGCGTCCGGCTGCAATGGGACGTTCTGGAATGGAACCAGACCGCGATCGATTTCTACCGGGGTATGGGCGCGAAGTTTCTTGACGAGTGGCGGATTATGCGGGTGAACGACGAAGCCATTGGCTCGCTGGCAAAGCTGGCGCCGGAGCCGGTCGGTTGAGCCGGGCGCGGATTTCGGTCATCGGCGGCGGCCTGGCCGGCCCCGAAGCGGCGCTGATGGCGGCCCGCCGAGGCTGCGACGTCAACCTGTACGAAATGCGCTCAGTCGTAGACGGCACCTTACGCTCTACGCCGGCGCACCAGACAGCCGATTTTGCTGAGTTGGTCTGCTCCAACTCGCTCAAGTCGGAGAGTGAAAACAGCGCACCCTGGTTGCTGAAGCAGGAAATGCGGCGTGCCGGGTCCGCCCTGCTCAGCTGCGCGGATGCGAGCGCTGTGCCCGCCGGACACGCCCTGGCTGTGGACCGGGTGGAGTTCTCGCGCCTGGTCGCTCGCGCCATCGAGCAGGAGAGCCGCATCACGGTTCATCGGGAAGAGGTGACGGCGCTCGATCCCGAGCAACTCACGATCGTCGCCACCGGGCCGCTTACCTCGGCTCACTTTGTTCTGAGCTTGCCCGGTTGACGGGTAGCGGCCAACTGGCCTTCTACGACTCCATAAGCCCGATCGTGGAAGCCGATTCGATCGACATGGAGCGGGTTTACTTTGCCGCTCGCTATGACAAAGGCACCGCCGATTACATCAACTGCCCCATGTCGAAAGAGGAATACGAGCGCTTTTACGATGCTCTGGTTGCCGCGGAAGGGGTCGAAAGCAAGGAGTGGGAAAAGCTCGAATACTTTGAAGGCTGCCTGCCGATCGAGGAGCTGGCGCGGCGCGGCCGGGAGACGCTGCGCTTTGGCCCCATGAAACCGGTCGGGCTGCGCGATCCCCGTACCGGCAAGGTACCGTGGGCGGTGGTGCAATTGCGCTGCGAGAACCTGCGCGCCGACTCCTATAACCTGGTCGGCCTGCAGAACCACCTCAAATTTGGCGAGCAGGCACGAGTGCTGCGCCTCATTCCCGGCCTGGAGAATGCCAAATTTCTGCGCTTCGGCCAGATTCATCGCAATACCTACGTCAATGCTCCCCGTGTGCTGACCGAGGCGCTTACGCTTCGCGACCATCCCCGGATATTCATCGCCGGGCAGTTGTCGGGGGTGGAGGGCTATACCGAATCCATCGCCACCGGCATGCTCGCCGGCTTGTACGCCGCCCAGGCGGCTCATGGGCAGCCCGTGGCCGCCGTCCCTCGTCCCAGCGCCCTGGGTTCGCTGGTGCACTACATTACTCATGCCCGGCCCGATGACTTCCAGCCGGCCAACATCACGTTCGACCTGCTAATGCCGCTGGAGGAGACGGAGCGCAAGCGGATCCGCGACAAGCGCGAGCGGCATCGCCTACAGTGCCAGCGTGCCTTGGCCGTTTTTGACGGCTGGTGGCAGCAGCAAGTGGAGCTTTCCACGATTTGAAGGTAATTTTTTCAACGGTTTGGCGAAAAAACACATCTAACCTGACCAGCGGCTGGAAGGCCCCGGCCTTGAATTGTTTTTGCCTTCCATTTAACGTTGTCGTGCTATGCGGGAAAGCCACCGGCTGCCCGTTTTGAGGAGAACTATCATGCGTTCGAAACTAAGTTTATGGCTCGCGCTTGTCGCGCTTTTGCTAATTCCGGCTCTTGCGGGCGCCCAGGATACGACGGCCAAAATTCACGGGCACGTACAAGATCCTGCCAACGCCCCCATCGCCAACGGCCAGGTGGTCCTTAGCACGGACGGCAAGACCGCGCTTTATACCTTTAACACCGACGCGAATGGCGACTATAAAGGCGAGGGCATCAAGCCCGGGACCTACTACGTCACGCTGTTTGCCACACCGGGGAAGGCGGTCGACCGCTTCGACAATGTGAAGTTCGCGACGGGCACAGACACCCAGCAGGACTTCGACCTTAGCCGTGCGGAGTACGTAAACAAACTGCCCCCGGAGCAGCGCAAGGCGCTGGAAGAGGCCAAGGCGAAGAATGCGGAAATTAATAAGGAAAATCAGGGCGTCGGCAAACTGAACGACCTGCTCAAGCAGGCGCGGGCGGCCAACTCGGCCAAGAAGTACGACGATGCAGCCACTGCAATGCAGCAGGCTACGACCATTAAGCCGGACGCTGCTGTCTTGTGGCTGGAGTTGGGCATTGCGCAGACGGGACAAAAGAAGTACGACGATGCTGCGACTTCTCTAAAGAAGGCGATGGATCTGGATACCGCCTCCAAGAAGCCCAATCCTGAGATCCAGGCCGCCGACGACAACGCACTGGGAGAGGTCTACGCCAACACCAACAAGATCCCGGACGCCACGGCATCGTATGACGCTGCAGCCAAGCTGCAACCGGCGAATGCCGGCATGTTCTACACCAATGAGACCATTGTCCTCAGCCGCGCCGGGCAAACTGACGCGACGATCGCCGCTGCGGACAAGGCGATCGCCGCCGACCCCACCAAGGCGATTCCCTATTACCTGAAGGGACAAGCTCTCATTTCGAAAGCCACCGTGGATCCCAAGACGCAGAAGATTGTCGCGCCTCCGGGTACCGCGGATGCCTACAACAAGTACCTTGAATTGGCCCCCAACGGTCCGATGGCGCCAGAGGCGAAGTCGATCCTGGCGGAAATCGGAGAGAAGGTCAACAACAAGTACTCCGCCGGTAAAACTCACTGATCTCAATCGGCGGTTGTAACCAAATTGAAGGGACGCTGCTGTTTGGCGTCCCTTCAATTCTATATGGGCATATCTGCTGAACATTACAGCGCCATCCCGGGTGGTGAGCTATGCGGACGCCAGCGGGATTGTCCGCGAGCATGCCGGCCGGCTGGTCGCGCGGCATGCGCCCCAGTCTGTGGAGTTGCTCGGTACCCTGGGCAGGGTGCTGGCGGAGCCGATTCTGGCCGATCGGGATCAGCCGCCGTTTCCCCGCTCCACGCGGGATGGGTTCGCCTGCCGTGCCGCTGACGTTGCAGCCGGCATACCTCTTGAAGTGATTGGGTCCATTCGCGCCGGTGACGCGGTGGCTGATCGAGGTCAGTCGAGGAAAAGCAGTTGAAATTATGACCGGCGCGCCCGTGCCCGCCGGGGCCGACTGCGTGGTGATGGTGGAGCACGTGCTGCGGGATGGGGATACGCTTCGCCTCGTCGCTGGCCGCAGCATGCAGCCAGGCGAAAACATCGTTCCCATGGGAGCTGAGGCTCGATCCGGTGCAGTGATTGTGCCTCGAGGTACGCGCATTTCGCCGGCGCAGGTAGCCGTTGCCGCTGCCTGCGGCCCGGGGAAGCTCAGCGTGTTTGGGCGCCCCCGGGTCGCCATCGTCGCCACCGGCGACGAATTGGTTGAAGTGGATCAGCAGCCGCAGAGCCAGCAGATTCGTAACTCGAATAGCTACTCATTGGCGGCGCAGGTTCTCGCCGCCGGAGCGGAGCCGGTGCGGCTCGCCATCGCACGAGACGAGCGAGTGCACCTGGAACGCATGATCCGCCTCGCGCTGGAAACGGACCTCGTTCTACTGTCGGGCGGAGTTTCCATGGGCAAGTACGACCTGGTGGAAGAGGTTCTGCTCTCCCTGGGCGCGGAGTTCTTTTTTACCGGCGCGCTGATCCAGCCAGGCAAGCCCATTGTGTTCGGAAGAATTGGAGAACAGTATTTTTTCGGACTACCCGGCAATCCTGTGTCGACCATGGTTACTTTCCTGCTTTTTGTCGAGCCTTTGCTGGGTGCGCTTTGTGGGGAGGCTGGACGAGGACCACGATTCGCGCAGGCTCGCCTGGTGGGCGAGGTGCGGGTGAAGACTGGCCTGACTCGTTTCCTGCCGGCACGGTTGATGGATGGCAACGTGGAGGCTGTTACCTGGCAGGGGTCGGGCGATCTTGCGAGCACCAGCCGCTCCAATTGCTTCCTGGTGGTTCCTGCGGACCAGCCGGTGCTGGTTGCTGGTGAGACGGTCTCGATACTGCTATAGCATAACGACAGCATGGAAAAGCTCTCGCATTACGATGCGGAAGGCTCGGCGCGGATGGTCGACGTGAGCGCCAAGGCCGCGACCCGGCGTGAGGCAGAAGCTTCGGCCTTTGTTGTGTTGTCGGACGCGGTGCTGGCTGCGTTACCGCAGAATCCCAAGGGCAATCCGCTGGAGGTGGCGCGCTTTGCCGGGATCCAGGCGGCTAAACGCACGGCGGACTTGATTCCTATGTGTCATCCGCTGCCGCTGAGCTTTATTGATGTATCGGCAATGGTGGTCGCCGGGGGGATAGAGATCCGCAGCACGGCTGCAACGGTGGCCGGCACGGGCGTGGAGATGGAGGCACTGACGGCAGCGGCTGTGGCAGCGTTGACGATTTATGACATGTGCAAGGCGATGGATAAGTCGATTGCCATTCGCGAGATTGTCCTGGTGCGTAAGACCGGAGGCAAGAGCGGCGAGTATTTGCGCGATGAAAGTGCAGGCCGTTTTTCTACCCCTCGGGATGACCAAGTGTAGGCTCCGGAATTTGTTGGTGATCGAGACCGACACGCTTCAAACCTGAATACGGAAAGCGCAAATGGAGTCCCGCAGAGCCTGACGGTCGAAAATCAGGTTGGGGTAGCACCTTGGTGGGTTTATCGGCGTCACCGTGGTGGGAGCAAAGAACGAAGCCCCCGTCCCTGGACCAATGACCGTGGTTACGAGACGTAGTCCGCCGCTTCCGCCTCTAATCTAATTTGGACGAGTTTGAAATTGATCACTTGCCAAGGTTGCGCCGGAAGCAGCGCGGGGCGTGATCGTTCACTATCCCGGAGGCCTGCATCCAGGCGTAGACGATGACTGGGCCAACAAATTTGAAACCACGGTTCTTGAGCTCGGCAGAGATCTCTTCTGACAACTCAGTCTTCGCCGGTACCTGACCTGTCTTGTTCTTGATTGGTTTGCCCCCGGCCAGGTTCCAAGCAAAGGCAGAGAAATCTTCACCGTTGCGGCGCATCTGTTCGTAAATACGCGCGCCGGCTATGGTCGCTTCGATCTTGGCGCGGGAACGAATGATACCAGGGTTACCAAGGAGCCGGGTTATGTCCAGCATGGTGTAGGCTGCAACCTTCTTTGGATCGAAATGGTGAAAGGCCTTACGGAAGGCGTCACGCTTGCGCAAAACGGTGATCCAGGCGAGGCCAGCCTGAAAGCCCTCCAACATGAGGAGTTCCCAGAGCGCGCGGCTGTCATGCTGGGGAACGCCCCATTCTTCATCGTGGTAGGCGCGGAGAAGTGGGTCGCTTTCTGCCCAGGCACAACGGTGCGGCTCCGTCATTGGGCGATCACCGAGAGCTCCGCGCGCACCATGGGGGATACGCGCTCGCCGAGTAGTTCGATGGCATGCATCATCTTCGCGTGTGGCAGCGTTGAGACCCCCATCTGGAAGGTGATGCGCGTGATGCCGCCAAGGGCTTCGTTGATATAGAGGATCTTTTTGGTAACGGTTTCGGGATCTCCGACAATGAGCGCGCCGGTGGGACCTCGCAGGGCGTCGAACTGCGCTCGCGTAGTCGGCGGCCATCCCCGCTCTTTTCCGATCTCAGTGAAGGTGTGGGCATAGCCGGGAAAGAAGTCGTCCGCGGCTTGCCGGTTCGTATCGCCAAGAAAGCCGATGCAGTGAAGGCCCACCCGCAGTTGGTCCGGAGCGTGGCCGGCGCGGCGACCCGCCTCGCGATAGAGTTCGATGTGAGGACGAAAGCGGTGAGGTTCGCCTCCGATGATGGCGACCATTAAGGGGAGCCCCAGCATGCCGGCGCGCGCGAAAGATGCCGGCGTGCCTCCGACCCCCATCCAGATGGGCAGAGGATTTTGCAGAGGCCGCGGATAGACACTCTGCCCGGTCAGCGGGGCGCGGTGCTTGCCGGACCAATAGACCTGGGTTTCTTCGCGAAGCTTCAGCAGCAATTCGAGCTTCTCCGCGAACAGGGAGTCATAGTCCTCGAGGTTGAGCCCGAAGAGAGGAAAGGACTCGGTGAACGACCCGCGTCCGGCGACGATTTCCGCGCGGCCCCTGGAGATCAGGTCGAGGGTTGCGAATTGCTGGAAAACGCGAACCGGGTCAGCGGCGCTCAGCACGGTAACCGCACTGGTAAGGCGAATGCGTTTGGTAAGTGCTGCGCCGGCAGCGAGGATCACGGGAGGAGCGGAGTCAAGAAATTCGGCTCGGTGATGTTCGCCGATACCAAACACGTCTAACCCGACCTGGTCGGCGAGGGCAATCTCCTGTAGGAGATGGTCCATCCGCTCCGCGGCAGTAAGGGCGACACCGGTAATGGGGTCTGGTATGGCTGCTGCAAAGCTGTCGATGCCGATCTGCAAGGCTGGCTCCTGATCCCGGTATCTTTGTTACGCGGATTGGATGCCTGGACGCTCCAATAGTTTCAGATCCGGTTGAACGGGAACCTGGGGACGGCTGGAACTGCAAGCATCCAGGACATCGTCAAATTATTGCAGATCGGTGACCGCGCTTTCCGCGGCGAGCTTCGGAGTTGCGTTTCCAGATTTGCAAGGGACCGACGGAGCACCGGGGCCAGGAGGGGACGGGACATGAAAATGACTAACGGACCCTCGGATATGTAACAAAAACTGTATCCTCATTGAGACCATGGCCCGGTCTGCCCATTCAGGCCGGACGGTCCGGTTGGCACGGGGCAATGCCGCAGAGCATTGGAGCAATCTCCAGCCCAGCGGCAGGTGAGACGGCCACCGCCTCAGCCTGGTCTGTTTGTCTCCAGATCGATGTATCATTTCCGCTACGCCCGGAGAACCCGCCAGGCGTGTTGGTGTATTTTCTCGCTAAGAAAGGCTTTCATGGGTCGCCGTTTCTTGCCTTCCCCGCACATGGTCCTTGTCCTGCTCCTTTGCCCGGCTTCGCAGCCCACGGCAATGTTTGCCCAGCGGGCCTCGCCTGACGGCCCACGCCATGATTATGAGGTGGCAGGGAGCCCGGTTTCGGCCTCTCCGGTCGACAAGCAGATCGCGGCCGCGCTTCAAGAAGTTTCAGCGGAGAAAATCAAGACCAATATCGAGACGCTGGTTGGGTTCAAAAATCGTAACACCACTTCCAGCACGGAGACCGACCTTGCTGCGGGAACCGGGGTGCTGGCCGCAGCCGACTGGTTGAAGTCGCAGCTCGGGAGCTACAGCCAGGCGTGCGGCGGTTGCCTGGAGGTCAAGGAAGATTCTTTTGTGGAGCAACCGCTCGCAGGAGTGGCCGCTTACCGGTCACGCATTGCCAAACCAACCCCGATTCGCAATGTGTATGCGGTGCTTCGCGGATCCGACCCGGCTGCCGCTCGGCGAATGTACCTGGTGACCGGGCACTATGACACGCGAGAAACCGATGTGATGAATACGCATGACCCTGCGCCCGGCGCGAACGACGACTCCAGTGGCACGGCCGTAAGCCTGGAGGCGGCGCGAGTGCTGAGCCGGCTGAAATTTCCGGCTACGCTGGTGTTTGTTTGCGTTGCCGGGGAAGAGCAAGGCTTGAATGGGAGCCGTCACCTGGCGAAGGTGGCAAGAGAGCAGGGCTGGCGGCTGGAAGGCGTGTTTAACAATGATATCGTCGGCGGAGATACGACGCCTGGCGATTCGTTGCAGGACAAGTCGCTGGTCCGCGTATTCTCTGAGGGAATCCTTCCCTCGGCTCCGCACGAAACAATCCAGCAATGGCTCACGCTGGGTATGGATAACGACACTCCTTCACGCCAGCTGGCGCGAGAAGTTCTGGCGGCTGACCGCACCTACTTTGCGCCGGTCCGGCTGAGCGGACACGCCGCGGCAGGTGGGCACGCCAAGGCATTTGCCGCGGTCATGGAACTTCGACTCGACCGCTTTCTGCGCGGCGGAGATCATAGTTCGTTTAGTGCCGAGGGGTTTCCGGCAATTCGCTTTACCGAGTGGCGGGAGAACTACAATCACCAGCACCAGCACGTGAGGATAGAGAATGGCATTGAATACGGCGACCTGCTGAAATTCGATGACTTCGAATATATTGCGCAAGTTGCTCGCCTGAACATCGCCACACTGGCGACGTTGGCGTCTTCGCCGGGGATGCCGCAGGATGTGCGGGTGGTGACGACTAACCTGGATAACAATACAACACTCAAGTGGGATCCTCCCTCCGCAGCCAGCGGCGTGGTTCGTTATCAGATTGTCTGGCGCGAGACGACTGCCAATGACTGGCAGTTCTCTACGGATGCGCAGAAGTATGGGGCGACCAGCGAAAAGAACATGGTTACGCTTCCGATTTCGAAGGACAATGTTTTTTTCGGAGTTCGTGCCTGCGATGCCTTCGGCCATTGCAGCCAGGCGGTCGCACCTGTGCCCGAACGCAGGTAGTTTGGTCATGATCAGCTCCATTTGCAATACATGTACATACAGCCACGGGTAGCTGCTACCGAATCGGCATGACACTCCATCGTCACTTGCTCCGTCCTGTGCACTTTATACTGGATCACTTATAAAGTCCTGCCATCAAAGATGTGAGACATCGGCTGCCTCACTGCCGAAACGTGCAGGAATCGACCACGGTTACATAATTTTTCAATGAGAATATTTACATAAGCCCCACAAATCGTGAGGAAAACTTGCACGCTGGGCGCCGGTCCAATATAGCCTCGTGAAAAGTTGCACTGGCGATTGCAAGTAATACCCGGCGATCCGGTAATTCTTCCATCAGGAAAAGCGCGGAAGCAGGTGAACGGTCCAGTTCTGCTATGAAAACTTTGACCTCTTGACCTGCGATGCGGCTCTGCTATCGTAACTGTATTGATGTTGGTCGCACGCGTGAACTGTAGGAGTTACGTTTATTCAGGCGCCGCCGCACCAATGACCAATACTCAATGAATCGTTTCTTCTAGGATCACAAAGACAATCTGCAGGCGAAACTGCGACTCGTAGCGTTTGAAGCCGCAGCAGATTATTCCTTGGCACTTCAATCAAAAGGACAGTAGATGCGCTTAGTTTACGCACAGGACTCGTCGCGCCCGAAATATTCGGAGAGCGCCAACTCACCACTCTCCAGCCATACGCATTCCGATATGCAGACCAGACATCACCGCTTTACGATAGGACGGCACACCGGTTGGTACATCCTCATCGCAGCCGTCTTTTGCGTATTCGGCTCGTCTCTTGCACAAGCGAGTACTTATTACCTCTCGCCTTATGGCAGCGATTCCAACAGTGGTGCGTCCGCCAGCGCCGCCTGGGTATCGCCGAACCACTCATTAAATTGCGGCGACGTGATCGTGGCAACACCAAGCACAAGTTACTCAGCAACCAACTTTTATACCGGCAAGTGGGGACATGTTAACTGCCCAGCGGGGAACAGCGTTGCGTGGCTCACGTGCGCAACCTTTGACGGTTGCAAAATCAGCAGCGGTTCCAACATGGGCATGTGGGTGGATGCGAGTTACTGGGGAGTATCAGGCTGGGAGGTCACCACCAGCGCATCCGACATGTACGGAACATGCTTCATAGCCGAACCCAGGTGGTCGTCACCGACCGAAATCCATCACATCGTCTTCGCTAACGATATAGCGAATGGCTGTGCGCAAAATGGATTCGCGACTGTGAACCATGGCTCTGTCGGTGTTGATTACTTCACCGTTATAGGAAGTATCGCCTACAATGCCGCACAGGGAAATCACAGCTGCACAAGCGGAATATCTGTCTATCAGCCAATTCAATCGGATTCCGCGGCGGGCACTCATATCTATGTCGCTGGGAACTTTGCTTACGGCAACATGGAACCGAGCGAATGTGCGGGAGGCACTCCAACCGATGGGGAAGGCATCATCCTCGATACCTTCGATGGGTCGCAGGGCGGGCTTCGCTCGCCGTATACCGCTCAAGCAGTCGCTGCCAACAATATCCTTGTGGGCAACGGAGGCAGAGGGATCGAGGTCTTCAACAATGCCGCCGGCTCTTCCAATGCGCCTATCTATGTCAAGCAGAATACAAGTTGGGGAAACCTCGCCGACCCTCACCAATCAGGGTTAGGCTGTGGAGACGTAGCTGTGAAGGTAAGCAAGAAAGTGCAGTTGTCCGGCAACCTGATTTCCACCAGAAGCGCGACCGGATGCGGAGGGCACCCTATTTATGCCGTCGACTTTTCCCAGGGTGACGGCTCCGATTCGTTTGTTGGCAACGCCGCGTATGGCTACAGCGGCTACAACGAGTTTTCCTGGAATAGTGGATCTTTCGCATGGGGGTCGAACAATGTGGTCGGCGTCAATCCGAATTTCACGAATCCCGTCACGCCGGGTGCACCACAGTGTGGGGGCTCCGCCAACGTGCCTGCCTGCATGTCATCGGTCATCAACGATTTTGTGCCCAGGACATCATCCCTTCAGGGCTTTGGCTATCAGAAGCCTTCTTCGGGATCAGTCCACGACCCGCTGTTCCCGCGATGGTTGTGCACTGCTAATGTCCCTTCGGGATTGATCACAATGGGATGCAGCTAGAACGAAGGATCGCTGTCTTATTGACCGGGAGGTCGCTGCCGATGCGAGCGCAGAGTGAAAGCTGCACTCGCATCGGCTACCCTGGCAAAGTACCGCATATATCTAAGGGATTAGGCATTGTACTCCTGGTCGTAGTTGAACCTGTTGTTTCAACAACAGACCGCATATATTCTGCAAATGCCACGGTTTTCGATTGCGATTACATAAGCTTAAAATGCGAATATTTACATAAGCGCCCAGGATCAAGGGAAGAACTTACACAATGGCCCTGCCCCGCAGCAGCATCGTGAAAACTTGCACTCGTGATTGAAATTAATTCCCGGCAATTTGGTAATTCTTTTACTTGAAAAGGCGCTTAGCGGGGGAACGCTCCGCTTCTGCTATGAAAACTTTGCCCTCTTGATCTCCGGCACTGCTCTGCTATGGTAACCGTACTGATGTTGGTCGCCTGCTTGAACTGCGGGAGTTAGGTTTGTTCGGGCGGGCGCAGCATGTTGACCAATACTCAATGGATCGTTTCTTCTAGATAATCTGCAGGCACAACTGCGATTCGTAGCGTTTGAAGCCGCAGCAGATTACTCCTTGGCACTTCAATCAAAGGACCCAGTAGATGCGCACAGTTTACGCACAGGATTCGTCGCGTCCGAATCATTCGGAGAACGCCAACTCACCCCGTTCCACCCATGCACATTCCATTATGCAGACCAGGCCGCATCGTTTTGCGATCAGTCGGCTCGCGAGATGGTATGTCCTCAGCGCCGTCGTCATCTGTATATTTGGCGCGTCTCATGCGAACGCGAGCACGTACTACCTTTCGCCTCACGGCAGCGATTCCAACAACGGCACATCCGCCAGCGCTGCCTGGATATCACCGAACCACTCCTTGAATTGCGGCGACGTGATCGTAGCAACACCAAGCACAAGCTACTCAGCGAACAACTTTTACACCGGAAAGTGGGGTCATGTTAACTGCCCGGCGGGGAATAGTGTAGCGTGGCTGACATGCGCGACCTTCGACGGTTGCAAAATTTACGCCAGCTCCAACATGGGTATGTGGGTTGATTCAAGCTACTGGGGTGTCTCGGGCTGGGAAGTGACCACAAATGCATCCAACACCTACGGAACGTGCTTCATTGCCCAACCCAGGTGGTCAAATCCGATCGAAATCCATCACATCATCTTCGCGAATGATATAGCGAACGGCTGTTCTCAAGGTGGATTCGAAATTGTGAACCATGGCTCCACCGGCGTTGACTACTTCACGGTTATCGGAAGTATCGCTTACAACGCTGCACAAGGAAGTAACTCCTGCTCAAGCGGCATATCTGTCTACCAGCCGGTTCAATCGGATTCGGCGGCGGGCACCCATATCTACGTGGCGGGGAACTTTACCTACGGCAATTTGGAACCGAGCCAATGTGGGGGCGGAGTGCCGACAGATGGTGAAGGAATCATGTTCGATTCGTTTGACGGGTCGCAGGGCGGGTCGCGCTACACGGCTCAGGCAGTCGCTGCCAACAACATGGTCGTGGGAAACGGAGGGAGAGGAATCGAGGTCTTCAACAATACCGCCGGCTCCCCCAATGCGCCTGTCTATGTGAAGCAGAATACAACCTGGGGAAACAACACCGACCCTCACCAATCGGGGTTAGGCTGCGGAGACGTCGCTGTAAAGGTGAGCCAGAATGTGCAGTTTTCCAACAATCTGATATCGACCAGGAGCGCAACAGGTTGCGGCGGGCACCCCATTTATGCCGCAGATGTCTCCCAGGGGGATGGCTCCGATTCATTTGTCAGCAATGTCCTGTATGGGTATAACGGCTACAACGAGTTCTCCTGGAGCAGCGGATCCTTCGCATATGCGTCCAGCAATATCGTCGGGGTGCTTCCAAACTTCACAAATCCCGTGACGCCGGGCGCACCAAACTGCGCGGGCTCGGCGAACGTACCCAGCTGCATGTCGTCGGTCATCAGCAATTTCACGCCAAGGGCGTCGTCCGTTCAGGGCTATGGCTATCAAAGGCCTTCGTCCGGCTCGGTCCACGACACGCTTTTCCCGCGATGGTTGTGCACGGCTAATGTTCCTTCGGGGTTGATTACGATGGGATGCAGCTAAGTACGAAGAATAGCCAACCCCCTTCGATCTTTGACCGCTGCCTGCTTGTTGAAGTCACTGACAGGCAGGCAGCAACCTTGTCTGACACCACTCAGCGGGTTGGGGCATACTCTTGGCTTGCCGATAACCTGGCTTGGTATATACGCAGATTGGCGCAGGCGGCCTCGAGCAAGGGCGCGGTTACGCCAGATTTCCGTCCCCGTTCCAGTAAGTCGCCGAGGATTTGATCCACCTCCACAGGGGCGCTCTTGCTCAAGTCACGATACATGGATGAGGTCAGGGTCGAGCCGCGAGTAGTGAGCATCTTCTCCGTCCGGGCCAGGAATGCGTGGCCAGGTGCGTAACCACACGCCGTGGCGATTGCGCTGCATTCGCCGAGGAATGCCCGCGCGAGGTCTGCTCCGCCGGGTATCGCTTCGATGTCTCCGATACTGCCGCGCATGAGGCAGGTCGCCGCACCCAGGCTGGCAAGCAGCACCCACTTCTCCCACATGTCCTGAAGGATGTTTTCGGATGTTCTGGCCTCAAAAGCGGCTCCCCGCATCGCTTCGTCAAGAGCGCTCATCCGGGGAGAACTGCCCCGCTTGCGCTCTCCGTAGACCAGCCGGTGAATATCTGTCAGCTGCACGATGCGGCCCTCGGTGTCGACCGCCGCGGCAATGAGGCAAACTCCCCCAATCACGCTGTTCTCGCCGAATCGGCTGGTCAGAAGCTCGAGATGACGCATTCCGTTCAATAGTGGAAGGATGATGGTGTTGGCTCCTACTGCCGCGGCGAAGTCGTTCATTGCTCCCGCCAATGAGTATGCTTTGACGCAGAGGATGATCAGGTCGTAGGAGTCGGCGATCTCACCCGCCGAAATGAGCTTGGGATAGAGAGTCGCATTGCCGTGCGGACTCAGGATGCGCAGGCCGTATTGGCTTATCGCCTCAGACTGGCGGCCGCGGACAAGGAAAGTGACATCGCGCCCGGCTTCGGCCAGACGGCCGCCGAAGTAGCCACCGACGGCGCCCGCGCCGACTACGAGGATCCGCATTGTCTTATTATGTAGGCGGGATGCTTCCCGCCGCAATTGCGTGGCACAGACGAAGGTCGTCTGGAAACGCCAAATTTTTAGGGCTCTGCCATACTGAAGGGATGGGTAATGTCGTGCGGGTCTGCGCCCTTGTCTTGTGCGTGCTATTGGCGTGCCAGCCTTCCGGCGCGTACTCACTGCTGACCCACGAGCAGTTGATCGACCTCACGTGGAAGAGTTCGATTGTGCCCCTGCTGCGCGGCCGCTACCCCAAGATCACCGATGCGCAGTTGGAGGAGGCGCGCTCCTACGCGTATGCCGGGTGCGTGGTTCAGGATGTGGGCTACTATCCATTCGGCGACCCTTTCTTATCCGACCTGACGCATTATGTCCGGACCGGCGACTTCATTGTTCACCTTTTCCGCGATGCCAAGGATGCGAACCAGCTTGCCTTTGCCGTGGGGGCGCTCTCCCACTACGTGGGCGATAATATCGGCCACTCGCAGGCGACCAACCGGGCGGTGGCCGCGGATTTTCCCAAACTGGCGGCGAAATATGGACCGGTGGTTACGTTTAGCGAAAGCGAATCCGCGCACGTGAGGACAGAGTTCGGCTTCGACATTAACGAGATTGCGCACCACCGGTTAGCGCCGGTTCACTACCTTGGCCACATTGGACTCAACGTGCCGACGCAACAACTGGCGGCGGCGTTTTACGATACGTACGGCCTGAGCGCAGATTTTTCGAAAGCACGAGCCCGGCGCGTGAATGTCAAGGGTTTCCGTTTCGCGGTACGGAGTTTTATTCCACGCATCGCCTACGCAGTGACTCTTCTGCATCGCAGCCATATTCCGCCTGACCCAATGACCCCCGACCTGCAAAAGCTCTCTACGGAGGTGGCACAGGTGGCCACTGAGAACAATTGGGATAAGTACCGCAAGAAGGCGGGCATTGGGACTTACACGCTCGCCGGACTTATCTTTGTCCTGCCTAAAATAGGTCCGCTAAAGCTGGTGGCGGTCAAGATCCCGAACCAGGATACCGAAGAGGAGTATGTTCGCAGCGTTAACCGGTCTACGGATCTTCTTGGATCCACGTTGGTGCGGTTTCGAACGCCTCACCAGACGCTTCCCAACCGCGATTTGGATACCGGGATGCAGATTCGTCCTGGAGGTTATCGGTTGGCGGATGAGACCTATGCCAAGCTGCTTCATTTGCTGGTTGCCGATCCTCACCATACGATTCCGCCGGGCCTTAAGACGGACATACAGAATTATTACGCCGATCCCAAGGCCCCCATTTACACCAAGAAGAACCCGAAGAATTGGGCACAGGTTCAGGCTGACCTTCAAGTTCTGCAGACCATGCCGGTGAGTAATCAACCGATTGAAGCGGAGACGGATTAGATTGGATGCAGTAATGAGGAAGAGGTTGTGGGAACTCGCTTTTTGAAGGGTACGGCCTTTTAGGCCGTACGGTTGGTAGTCAGCATGAATCTAAAAGCCCGTACCCACCTTCCAGAGCCCATCTAGATATTAAGAAAAAATGCTGACGGACCAGCTTCGTCAGTTGGAGCACGATGGAGTTATCCAGCCCCACGCTGCCCTGTCTGTGCCGCCGATGCTGACTTACTCACTCAATGCGGAAGGCGAGAAGCTTGTACCGATGATGGAGTCACTTTGCGATTGGGGTAACGCGCATTTCCAGATGAAACCGAATCTGCCTCGAGTCGGCCGCGAACGTGTCATTTTCTGGATGACATAAAACTGGCCATCTCCGGGTTGAAGGCCGCGTCGGGCCATCCGAAACCCCCACCAGAAGGAAGCGGCTTTTTTGCCCAGGCAACCGGCTTGGCGGCTGTCACCTGGTAAGACTGGTATTCGATGGTGAGCGTGGCCACCCCTCCCAACCGGACACTGGTTACAGTCTTGTTTTCCCTGGGCAGATAGAACCCATTGTCCAGTTTCTGGTAAGTATGGTGAATCAGGGACTTCGTGGTCCAGAACGATGGATTCCGGGCGGGTTGAGCCTCGATGCGGGTTACGGCGAAGTCGTGCCCGTCTACCCAGATTTTGCCTCTATACAGGAAGCGGCTCTCCTCTTTGGGCTCGACATTGAGCACATAGTTTGCGCCTTCGGCTCCCGCAAGGGAGAAGGTGTAGTTGCCTGGACCGAGCTCGGTGTGGGTTCGATTGTTGGCGTCGCCGGCCTGCTCTTCGCTTTCCAATAGCCGGTGGAAGACGCGATTCTGGATCATCTTCGATCCCGTCGTGTTCACGACGGTAAAGCGCTTGGTGGCCGGCGCGTCAAAATTGACTTCGACATCCATCGTTGCCTCCGCGGAGGCGGGAAAACCGTGGTATTCGAGGCGATAGCTACGCTTCCCTAGATAGTGTTGCAAGGCTGCGGCACGCTCCTGGTTCTTTTCCATCAGACGCTGCACCACCTGGTCTGCGGTCAGGGGAGGCAGAGCCGGATCTGCCTGCGGCCAGGCCGCCGGCGCGTATACCCCTACCAGGAGCGCGATGGCCAACAGACAGGCGTTCGCGCGTATCCCACACAATTTAGAGTTCTGGATCGGTTCACTCTGCCGGCCGGTTACATGCATTGGATTCCTCCCCCTGCGCTTATACCGTTGTAGGACCGAGGTCCCTGGGTGGCTTCCTTCCAGAGAAACCACTTCTTGCGGTCATATCGGGGGCAGCGTAATTGTCCGACCGCATCTAGTCTGCCCTTCTAGGATGCAAAGTGACTGCTGATTTCTCGTCCCTCGCGGTTACGGATGGCACCATTTGCACATAACGACGAGATGGGATTTCCGAACCGGGGCTTTGCCGTCCTAAGCGATCCACAGCGCGGAAGAACGTCTGGGCCAGCGCCGAGGATGCAGCAATCACTGTATCGGCATAAAGGGATGCGGGAGTAGACCAGGCGTAGGGAGGAAAGCTGGCAAGCGTATCCAAGGCCCGAAATTCGGCGTGGATTGCGTCATAAAGGGAAAAGTACGCCAAAGCCGCGCAATCCCACCGATGTGCAAAGGCAGTGGCCAGACCTTCCTTTACCCTGGCGAGCCGCGCGCCATGATCCTGGAAAGCCTGGCGGACGGAGGCGGCAAAGGCCTCTGCCGTGGGCTCAGCCAGCCAGGCATTGGCTTCCGTGGCGAAGGAAGTGATTCCGCCGGTGTTTGCCGCTACCTAAGGGAAGCCAGAGGCCATGGCCTCGAGAGGGGCGATGCCGAACGGCTCGCGCGGATTGGGATGGACGAAGAGGTCACAGCTGGCGTAGACCTCAGCCAGCCGCTCGCGATCGGTGAGGTGGCCAAAAAAGTGAACTCTGCCCGGCGCCTGCCTGGACGTGAGTTGCTCCAGGAGTTCGCGCTGGATGCCATCGCCTACCAGGATCAGCCGGTAATCGCGCATACGGTCGTATTGCAGAGAGTGCATCATCTCAATCAATAAGGGCAGATTCTTTTCCGGAGCCAGGCGGCCGGCGTAGAGCAGCAGGAGAGTGCCGGGGCCACCGTTGGACTTCTGCAGCAGATGCTGCCGCATGGCCGCGGAGCGGCGGTCCGGTGAGAACCGGGTCACGTCGACTCCCATGGGGCGAATCCAGATCCCGCGTCGAACCCTGTGCTTTCGCGAAGCCGCCACCAACTCGCTCGCGGCATGCTCCGAAACCGCGATGTGATGGTCAAAGAAGGGGAAATAGATCCAGTGCATGTACCAGCGGCAGAAGGCGCGATGGAATGCGCTATTGGCTACATAGGCAGCTACATTTTCATCCATTCGCTCGCAACTGAGGCCCAGCATCAGAGGTCGAAAGTCCAGGTCGCCGAGCAATCCTTCGCGGATCATGCCGCCCAGATACTGCAGGTTGTACTTGTCGCAAATTTCAACGACATCCGGCCGTTCTTCACGCAGGATTCTACGTATGGCGTTCTCGGGATACAGGTACTTTGTTGGGTAGAGACAACGGTAACTGCCATAGAACGGGGCCCTGGGCGCGCTCACGGTGTAGATCAGGCCATAGCGGCCCACCTGTTCGACGCGGTCTTCAGCGCCCGGGACAATGAGCCGCATTTCCCTCTGCTGCTGGTTAGCCACCTGGAGCATGGCCCTGTAGAAGGTCGAGATGCCGCCTGAGTGGGTGTGGAATGCGTTGGTCAAGTGCAAGGTTTTGATCGCCATGGGCTCCCTAGCATCAGGCCTGCAGGTGAACATTGGAACTTCGCAAGAGACGGTAGCAGTGCCGCGGAATCCAGGAAACGAAGTCCGTCAACATACGCGGCATGCGCTTAAGGTCGGAAGCAAAGGAACGGCCCTCTTTGCCCACCAGCAGACTATTCCGGCTCATCAGGTACCAATTGAAGAGCGAGGAAAGCAAGGAAAAGGCCGCCGCAGCCAACATGCCGCCTTTCAAGTTGGCCATGCCGGTGCAGAGATGCAACAGGTAGTCAAACCAAAGCAGGACGGCGGGGAGAATGACCAGGATCAACAGACCGGAGGCCCACAGGGGGCGGGCACGGCGGAGTTTCTGCACGACGGCGCCGTAGCAGCCGGAGATGGCTGCGCTGTAGACAGCTTCCGCGAAGACTGCGATGGAAACCGCCTCCAGCCCCTGGCGCAGGGTGGCAACGAGAAACAACGGCGCGCGCAGCATCGCGCTCAGTAGGGCCGCTTTCCAGTTCCAGCTGTGGTAAAAGGTTTGCGCCGGATGGAGGACTAAATCGGACAGGACGGCCACTACTTCGGAAGGCGATTGCTGCTGAGACCAGTCGCGCATCTGCCCGGAGTATCGACCGGGTCGGGCCCTCCGCTGCGTTAAAAGTTGCCCAATTTGTGAGCGGGGGGCGGGTTTGACAATAGTGCCAGGCCGTCGTGGGCGGGTAGGCGGTGGCCTCGGCGATACTTCAACCTGCGTGGGCGGTTTTGCCACCGTCGACCACCATTTGCGCGCCCGTCATGTAGGGGTGATCCTGGGAAGCCAGAACCAGGGCGAATGCCGCGATCTCCTCGGGCGTCGCCATTCTTTGCAGGCCCGGGACATGGGACTTTGCCCATTGCCGGGCAGCGATTTCCCAGATCGCATCTGGTGCGTTTTCCATGCCGGCGGCGCGCCGCACAAGGCCGGTATCCGTCGTTCCCGGAATCAACGCGTTGATGCGAATTCCTTTTGCGGCGTAGTCGAGAGCAGCAGACTGAACCAGACCCACGAGCCCGCGTTTACTGGCGGTGTAGGCGGAACGGTGTTCCGTGGTCGCGATGGCGTTCGAGGAAGAGGTGACAACGATATTTCCACCACCGGCGGCGAGCATGTATGGGATCTGGTACTTCATGGCAAGAAAGACGCCGCGCAGGTTGGTATGGAGCACGTCATCCCATTGCTGCGAGGTGTACTCGTGCAACGGCTTCTCCAGGGTTATGCCGGCGTTGTTAAAGGCGACATCCAGCCGGCCGTAACGTTGGGCAACCTGGTCGACAAATGATTTGACTTCTGCCTCCACGCGAACGTCGGCTTTGATGTAGAAGGCTTCGCCGCCGTGGGAGCGAATCTCCTGTTCGACCTGGCGCCCGAGAAGTTCGCGGCGGCCGCAGAAGCCGACCTTGCCCCCTTCCGCAGCGAAGGCCAAAGCCGCGGCACGTCCGATGCCCGAGGTGGCTCCGGTGATCACGATGACCTTGTTGGCAAAGCGCCGTCTGGTTGCCGGCGATGCCGCCACGGAAGACGATGCTTCGGAGCACGCGGCAAGGGAACCCGCCATGGCCGCTCCCGCCAGCCCTAACATCGCTCTGCGATTTAATTCAGCCATGAGACTCTCCTTATGCCTCAGATTGGATCTAGCGCGGTGGGGCGAAGAATTCGCCTACCAGATTGCCCGCTGCCTTGAAGACGAACGACATGCTGCCAATGCGCAATGCGTCGGCAGGTTCATAGCGGGCCGGATACCAGGCGTTCACCGCGGTAAATGATCCCGCATACGGCGATACCAGTGCCGGAACAGAAAAGACGGTTCTACCGCTGCTGGTTCTCGCGGTGAGGGTAGAGACGAACGCGTGGGTAGTTCGCGGAAAAAGGCCGGCGCATGCGCACCGGTGATAGGCGACATCCTCATGGCTGAGTGCGCCCAGCGAATATGCGGCTGGTCTGGCTCACCAGCTGCATTCCGAATCTCCATCCGTAGCGTTCGGCGTAACCCTGGGCTCCGGAGTCCCACTCCGGCGGGGCGGGCTTACGCTGGTCTAGTCCTGCTCCAACGGCCGAGGCGATGAACGCCGGCGGACCGAAGGTGCTGTACAGGTAGTTGCGAAATTGCTGGTGGCTGTCAGGAAAGGTATAGGGGTCGCGGTATTCCCTGGGAAGTGGGCGGGTTGGCCACGTACCCGGCCACAGCGGCAGGGGCCGGTTGGCGGTGATGAAGTTGATTGTGAATGGGCAGCGGCGCTTGCGGCTATCAGCAGAGCGGCTACGATGGAGCGATATTGAAGGGTGACCATAGATTCCCTCGCGACGACAGTCGCAGTTTCACCCGGAAAGTCATCGCTCAGTGAGAGGTAACGAGTGGACGCGGATAGTTTTGCGGTGAACGCGTGCGATGCAGGCACCGAGCGTTGCTTTAGAATTTTGCTGGGCAAACGAAGCAGGACACGGCGCTCTCCAGTACGTTCACTGCTCGAATCACCGCGCTGGCACGTTTTCGATGTTGCCGGCACCAGAGTCGTAAGACACTGGTGGTGAGTGATTGGCTTATGGACCCAATGCATCAACTCTCAGCCGCCGAATTGATCGGGCAGACTTACGGGTTTGCTGTTGGAACAGCGTTGGCTGCGCTGTTATTGGTGCTGGTCTGGCGTTCGGGTGGAACAGACCGCCGTCCACGTTTCCTGTTTGCAGCCTGCATCCTGATCGCGAATGGTTCGGGTTTGGCTAAGAATGTTGCGCTGGAATTGGGCGTTCCTCTCCAATCTGCCGCGGTATGGCGGATAAAATCCGCCGGCTTTATCGCGGCTGCGATGCTGCCGTTGAGCATTGTGATCATCTGGCGGAACAATGCCGTTTCCCGCGTGCGCCGGAGGATTGGTGACGCTCTTGCTATCTATGCAGGCGCGAGCGGATTGCTGATCGGCGCAGTCCTGGCGCTCGGAACATGGACAGCTGGTCAACCAGGAGTTCGCCGGAAACCTGACGATCTATAACGGATTGCTGGTGATCGTGCTGGGCGCGATTTTTCTATTGCCGGGCACACTGGACAACGTGACCGACCGCGTCGCGGTGTCGCTTATGATTATCGGGCTCTCGCTGAGCTCGGCCAGCGTGATCCTGGACGCCTACGTCTCTTTGCCCGAGGGCATGGCTCGCGCCGTCAGAATCGCCAGATTTCAAAGCATCGTTCTGGTGGTGATTGGCAGCCTGTTTTACTTTTCTCGCTTTCGTGCGGCGGACCTGTTTGCGAAACGGGCGGTTCGATTATTGCTCGGCGCGGCGCTGGCCTTGCTGGGAGCTCTTCTGGTCTTTGGACCGGTTTCATCAATCGCGCAAATGACGGTATCACCCCTGGCCGCCGAGATCCTCTGTGCGGCAGCCATCACCGGCTGCGCCATGCTGCTTTTTACTCGCTTGCACAGGTGGAGCGACGTGATGGTAGAGCGACGAGTCTTTGGCAAGCCGGAGAGCCAGCTTGCGGTAAGGGAGTTTCGTGATCGCCTGGGACTTCTGGAAGCCAAATCGGCGGTTCTGCTGGCTACGGAGGCCCTGGCGTGCGAGGTGCTCGGCATGAAACGCGATGAGGTATCCGTACGCGACGAACAGCATCGAGACGGCACTCACAAGAGTCTATACATCCCGATTTCGTTTCAGGAAGGGTTAGGCCTGGTGGTGTCGCTTGCCGGGAACAGGAGAACACTGCTCAGCGGCGAAATCGGCTTGCTTGAAGAAATCGCGCTCTATGCGGGCACGCGGTTGAATGAACTGGATCGTGAAGCCGAGCGGACGGAGAGTATTCGCCTGGAAAGCCGGCTCAGTCAACAACTGGTGCAGGCTGAGCTGCGTGCGCTGCGGGCACAAATCAATCCGCATTTTCTTTTTAATTCATTGAACACCATTGCTGCCTTGATCCCTTCAGAGCCTGAAAAAGCGGAGACGATGACGGTGCGGCTGGCCAGGATCTTCCGGCACGTGCTGCTGCATGCGGACCGCCCCTTCACCTCGATTGATGAAGAGATGTATTTTCTACGTACTTACCTGGACATCGAACAGGTCCGGTTTGGAGAGAGATTGCAGGTTGAGTTTGAAGTGGAAACTTCGATTGGGCAAGCGGCCATCCCCTCTCTAATTTTGCAGCCCCTGGTGGAGAATGCCATCAGGCACGGAGTGGCGCCGAAGGTGGGTAAGAGCAGAATCCTGGTTCAGGCACAGCGAAGGGGCGAACGAATCTTGCTCACTGTAGAGGATGACGGAATCGGACTTCTGCAAAAGCAGGAAAAGGCTGAGTCCCCGGGCGGCGCGGATGGGGGAGGCGTGGGATTGCAAAACATCCGGGAGCGTCTGCAAACGATGTATGGTTCAACCGCCAGGCTCTCGCTCGCCAGTATCCAGAGCGGCGGCAGCCGGGCCACGCTCGAACTTCCTGTTGGGGAATAGAACGATGCAGATGCGCACCTTTCTGGCCGATGACGAACCAGCGGCCCGAGTACGGCTGCGCAGGCTATTGGACCGCCATACGCAAGTGAAAATCATTGGCGAGGCTACGAACGGTATCGAAGCAGTGGAGGCGATTGAGCGGCTGCGCCCGGCATTGCTGTTTCTCGACATACAAATGCCGGGGCTGAGCGGCTTCGAGGTATTGAAGGGGCTGTCCAAAGACATTCCCCGGCCGCTGACAATTTTCGTGACTGGCTTCCACGAACATGCGCTGGAAGCCTTTCGGGCGCGCGCGATTGCCTACCTGCTCAAGCCGATCGAGGAAGACCACCTGGGAGAGATGATCGACCGTGCCGGCCGTCTTGCTTGGCTCCCTCCCGTCGCGCGAGCAAGAGGAGGAGAACGTCAACCGTTTGCTGGGGGATGCGATTCCTGCCATGGACCAGATCGTGGCCAGGAAGGCTAACCGCGTTTTTCTGCTGGACCCTGCGGAAGCATTGATGTTCTACATGGACAGCGGGATTGTCCGGGTACGAGTGGACAACGACACCTACTGGGTGAACCATCAACTGGGGGAGTTAGAGCAGGCGCTGGGGTCAAGAGGGTTCTTTCGCGCCCGACGGTCTGCTCTAGTCAATCTAAAGCGGGTCAAGGAGATACGCGCGAATCTGCGCAGTACCTTTGTTCTGGTCATGAGCGATGACAAGGGTACCGAGGTTGAGGTGAGTGAGCGCCAGGGGCGTGCGCTGCGGACGCGTTTCCCCGGCCTCTGACGCGAAGGTTACGCGGCTTTCCCAATCTGGTTTCCCATTTAGGATCTGCTATCCCGCTTCCGTGTAAGACTTTTGATCGATGGTGGGAGCGAGCCGGCGGGAAGAGTAGCATTTTGGGTACCGGAGCGTTGCGGTTCTTGCCGGAAGGTAACATCCATGCCCGAAATGTCACATTGACTGTGTTCTTTCCGGGGGACGATAATCATCACATTTGGCAACGATTCCGCGTTGCCTTGGGGGTTCCCTTTGAAATCTGCCTATGTGAACGGCATTCGTAAAATATCCGAGTTGAAGCGAGGCCAGGTGGTCCGGCTGATTGGTTCCGGCGCTGCCGTGGTCGAAGAGATCTGGACCGTGGGGGAAAGCTACTTCGGCCGCTTCCGGTGTCAGGACGGCCTGGTCGTGCTGCTAACCGAGGCTGAAGAAGCCATGATTGGAACACTGACGAGGCTGAGTGAGGTCCAACCGACCTTGGGCCTGCCCTGATCCTTAGAGCATTTTCGCAATACTATGGAACTTGATAATGGCGGTTACGAGCAGCTTTCTTTGGCGGAAAGCTGCGCAAACTTCTGCGGCTTCGGTCTACACCTTTGCGAAAAATGCTTTAGTGGCCGGCACCGCCGATCGCGTCTAGTTTGGCGATGATTTGCGGAGGAATCTCCAGCGTTGCCGCTTTGAGATTCTCGCGAAGATGCGCGAGCGAAGATGTTCCGGGGATCAGAAGGATGTTGGGCGAGCGCTGCAGGAGCCAAGCCAGAGCGACCTGCATAGGCGTGGCCTCGAGCGACGCTGCCGCGGCATCAAGCGCCGACGACTGCAATGGCGTGAACCCTCCCAAGGGGAAGAACGGCACATAGGCTACGCCTTGGCCGGCGAGATCGGTGATAAAGCCGTCATCGCCTCTGTGGGCCACGTTGTACAGGTTCTGCACGCAGACAATCTCGGTGATGGCGCGGGCCTCGGCAAACTGTTTGGGGCTGACGTTGCTCAGACCGAGATGGCGAATCAGTCCCTGGCTCTTGAGTTCGGCGAGCACGGTCAGCGGCTCGGCAATCGATTCTTCGCTCGGGGCGCTAATCCCGCCGACGCGAAGATTGACAACGTCGAGGCTATCGACACCGAGGTTGCGCAGGTTGTCATGAACGGCCATCGATCAGTTCCTGGCGCGAAAGAGCATGGAGCCAGGACTTGTCGCTGCCCCGGCGCGCACCCAGCTTGGTCACGATGACGAGGTCATCCGGATAGGGGTGCAGCGCCTGCTTGATGATCTGATTGGTCACATGCGGGCCGTAAAAGTCGCTGGTATCGATGTGATTCACGCCGGCCGCGACCGCCTCTCGCAGAACAGCAATGGCGGCCTCCCTGTCGCGCGGCGGGCCCCACACCTGCGGACCGGCAAGTTGCATCGCTCCGTAGCCCATCCGGTTTACGATCATCGAGGTGCCGGGAAGCGTGAAGGTGCCGCCAAGGTCTATTTGTGTGGTCATGCTGTTCTCCTCTATCTGTACTTTACTTGCAGTGGTCGTGCCCATTTTGATTAGATGAAGAAGGCTTCCGTTTAGGAGTTCGCATTTGCCCCAGCGTTCCCAAGCGCTCTTAGAGCCGCGTAAATCGCCCGTTCAAGCGCGTTCGACCGCAAGCGTGGATGCGATTCTCGAGGCGACGGTTCAGGTTTTGCTGGATGCCGGCAAGGAGCGGCTGACCACAACCCGGGTGGCGTCGCGCGCGGGAGTGTCGGTCGGGACCTTGTACCAATACTTCCCCAACAAGAGCGCGCTTTTACAGGCTGCTCTCAAGCGCCACCTCGACGGGGTTACGGAGGCAGTGGAGCAAGCCTGCCAGGAGCAGAAGGGAAACCCGCTGGCCCACATGGCGACGGCTCTGGTCGATGCTTTCCTTGGAGCCAAGATGAAAGACGGGAAGACCAGCGTCGCTCTTTACGCGGTAAGTGCGGATGTGGACGGAGCGAGGATCGTGCGCGAGATAGGACTGCGATCCAATCAAGCGATCATTGCCATGTTGGCGAGCGCCCGAGAGCCGCTGACTAAGGATCCGCAACTGGTGGCTTCGATGCTGCAGGGCGCCATGGCCGGGATCAGCCGGAGATTGCTTGAGTCCGACGACCCTGAGAAGCATTTCGAGACTTTCCGGCAGGAACTGACCTTATTTGTCTGCTCGTACCTGAAGGCTTGTTCCAGGGCTCTTTGATTCGGGGCCGTTGCAAAATGTTGTTGACGTCTCTGGTCGGACTCCGATATAGTCGGATTCCGATATGAAATCCGAGCCTGCCAAGAGCTCTCCGCTATCGTCCGCAACCCTGCATATACTTCTGGCGCTTGCCGGGGGCAATTTGCACGGCTACGGAATCATCAAGGAAGTCATCCGCAATTCAGATGGTCACTATCGATTGGGCCCGGGTACGTTGTACGACAACTTGAAGAAGTTGATGGACGCCGGCCTGGTTGCGGATGCGGCTACGGCTTCCTCGTCGAAGCGCAAGCCCGTCTCCTCGAAGGAAGACGATCGGCGTTTTTATACGCTTACCAAGGATGGGAAGAATGCGTTGGCTGCCGAGGTCGACCGGCTGCAAAGCGTCGTAAGAGAAGCTAAATTACGTCTGCAGGAAGCAAGGACAGGGAAAGCATGAACAGAGCCTTTGCCCGGTTTGCCTATCGTCTTCTTCTCAGCTTGCATCCAGTTTCCTTCCAGGACGAGTTTGGGACTGAAATGCTCTGGATCTTCGACGAGGAATACTCACAAGGTGGAGCTGCTTACATGTTCCTGGACGGGGTAATTTCGTTGCTGCGGCAGTGTTCGAGGCTGGAGAAGGATCCCGGGCAGTTGTCGATTGCAACGGGTGAGATCATTACGGGTCCCGGCATCGGCCCGGTCCGCCTGCTTCAGGCCGGCGTCACGCTTTCATTGATACTTTTCAGTCTCATCCAGCTCGGAAGCCACCCAAGCCCGTTCACTCTCTCGGTTCGATGGTCGGACCGGGTGCCTTGCTATACGATCACGCTGCGGGCGCCATCGCATGCGGAAGTTGTGCTTGAGAGCACTCCGTAGCTTTCTCAAGCCATGCTGGAGGTTCGCCATCTGCGCAAACGCTACTCTGGCATTCCCGCTGTAGATGATGTGAGCTTCGTCGCTCGCGCGGGTGAAGTAACCGGCTACCTGGGCGCCAATGGTTCGGGGAAATCCACCACCATGAAGATGGCCACGGGATTGATAGAACCAACTTCAGGCGAGATCCTCTTTGAAGGTCAACCCATCAAGACAGATCCAATGGCCTATCGGCAACGATTGGGCTATGTTCCGGAAGAGCCTCACCTCTACACCCATTTGAGTGGCATGGAGTACCTGGTGATGGTCGCCGAGTTGCGGGATATGGAACGGAGTTGTGCAGGCGCGCGTATCCATGGGCTTCTCCGCCTATTCGGTATTCATGGGGACCGCGATGTTGCCATGTCGTCTTATTCAAAGGGAATGCGGCAGAAGATATCTTTTGAGTGCGGCGTTGATGCACAATCCAGACCTGATACTGCTGGATGAGCCGTTCTCCGGTCTCGATGTCGGTTCATCCCTCATCTTACGCAGCCTGATTAAGGAGTTGGCAGCGCGGGGCAAGATCGTGCTCTTCAGTTCGCACGAGCTTGAAACAGTGGAACGCCTATGTTCGCATGTGGTCATTTTGCATCGCGGCAAAGTGGTCGCGGACGACTCGATTGAGCGGTTGCGCGTCCTGATGGCTGTACCCACGCTGGAGGGAATATTTTCGCAACTCGCCGTCGAGCAGGACTCAGAGGCCATCTCGCGAGAGATTGCGGACCTGATCCATGCCTAACGACTGGGCCAGGAGACGGCTTCAGTTCCGCACGCTGTATCGCGTTTTCCTGCTGCGGGTGGTGGATCTCGAACTGCTATCGGCCGATGGCGATCCGACAAAATTGATCGGACAGTTTGCCACTATTTTCGTCAGCATCAGCTTTTTCTTCACACTTCCCGCGCTTCTGGCGCTGATGGGTGCTAGTTCGTCCCCAGGAACAGAAGGATGGACGTTTGAACACTTTTTTATTGAGACCGCGATGACGTGTGCCGGTCTGATCGCGGTCTTGAATTGGGAGGCAGCCTTCCCGGATAAAAGGGATCTTCTCGTACTGGCGCCACTGCCGGTAAGGAAAAGTACCTTGTTTCTGGCTAAGATTGCTGCCCTGTTTGCGGCGCCCGCTCTCGCGGTGGCCGCGTTGAACAGTCTTTTCAGGGGTCGCGTGGCCGTTTCTCTTTCGCTCCGGCAGCGGCGGATTCTTCGGTGTGTTGCGATGTATGGCCAGCTTATTGGATCACTCTCCTGGTGGCAGGCGCTTTTCTTGTATTCGCCATTCTCACCCTGGAAGGGCTGGCGGCCAATCTACTTCCGCGGCAGCTTTTTCTTCGGTTTTCGGCGGTTTTGCAAGCAGCCGTGATGTGCCTCCTGCTGATCGTCTACTTTGTTGAACCATCCCTGGACTCACCGGCAGCACTTGCTGCTGCGCAGAATCAGCGCATACTCGCGTGGCTTCCCTCCTACTGGTTCCTGGCGCTTTTTAATCAGCTGAATGGATCGATGCATCCCGTGCTGGTTCCTTTGGCGAGACGAGCATGGATCGGCTTGGGGGTATCCGCGCTCGGAGCTTGTACGGCCTTGGTTCTGTGCTACTTCCGTCTGATGCGAAGGATGGTGGAGCAACCCGATATCCTGCCGCAGACTCGATTCGTCTCGTGGTCACTACCATTCAGTGATTCGCTCACAGGCGCTATCACCTGCTTCAGCATGCGGACGTTGCTGCGCAGCCGGCAGCATCGCATGATTCTCAGTTTCTATCTGGGTATTGGGATCACGATCGTCGTCGGTTATGTGAAAGCCACTAATCGAGGTCTTGGATCTACGCGGGGAACGATCAGCAATTCTTTCCTGTTCGCCAGCATTCTGATGATGGTCCTGACTGTCCTGGCATTGCGCGTGGTTGCTTCCATTCCTGTTTCGCTTTCGGCGAATTGGATTATTCGCGTCACGCAAGTACGATCTGCCAGAGATTACCAAAGGGCGATCCGTTGCTCGTGGCTGAGTTCTGGGGGTGGCGCCTGTCATGGCTGGCATTGCCGCTTTCCTGCTCACCGCTTCCCCGTGGCGTCCGGCACTGGGGCATATCTGTGTGATGTTCTGTCTGGGAGTCCTACTGGTGGAGGTCTGCATGTACTCGTTTCCGAAGATACCCTTCACCTGCTCTTATCTGCCTGGTAAAGCAGGAATTCATTTCGCCTTTTGGGTCTGCGTATTGCTTCTTCATACGTTTGCTGCACGAAGCAGCTGAGTTGGAGGGGCGGTTACTGCCTGGTCTCCTGAGTAGCGTCCTGATGATTGTGATTGTTGGCTTTGGCCGCGATTGGGATGAGGCGCCTCAGCGAGTCTCGTGCAAATTTGAGTGAGGAGCTTTTGTTTGAAGAAGCATACCCTGCGGAGATAACGTCGTTAGGTTTGGGTTGAGGAGAAACCAATTACTTTCGGCCGGGATGACAAGGCAGAGTTGCCGAAGCGACCTTGGGACTCTCCTTCGCCCACCCATGCTTGACCAGTTGGCAATCGTTGGTGTCCTCCGGTATATAGCTACTGGGGGATGTCATGTCGAAATTGGAATATCAATCGGGGTTTGGCAACGAGTTTGCGACCGAAGCGGTTGCAGGGGCTTTGCCCAAGGGTCAGAATGCACCCCAGAAATCGACCCTCGGACTCTATACCGAGCAGTTCAGCGGTACACCCTTTACGGCTCCACGGGCCACCAACCGGCGCTCCTGGCTGTATCGCATCCGCCCCTCGGTAACCCACGCCCGTTCGTTGAGCTGCCTGACAACAGGATGCGTAGCGCGCCCTTCGACGAGGTTCCTGCAACTCCCAACCAGCTGCGGTGGGATCCATTCCTATCCCCTCCGCGCCGTGCGACTTCCTCGATGGCATTGTTACCATGGCCGGCAATGGCAACCCGGCAACGCAGACCGGGTGTGCGGTGCACATCTATGCCGCGAACCAAAGCATGTCCGGTCGCTTTTTTTCGAACGCCGATGGAGAGATGCTGATTTTGCCCCAGTTGGGGAGGCTGCGCTTCTTCACCGAGCTGGGCATTCTGGAGGTGGCGCCGGGTGAGCTTATGCGTCATTCCTCGCGGCCTCAAGATGCGGGTGGAGCTGCTGGACGATTCGGCCCGCGGGTATATCTGCGAAAACTACAGCCTTCCCTTCCGCTTGCCCGACCTGGGTCCGATCGGCGCCAACGGGCTGGCAAATGCACGCGACTTTCTGTATCCCGTCGCGGCGTTTGAGGACGTGGATGGCAACTTTCAGACCTTGTGCAAGTTCCAGGGCAAGTTGTGGTCGGCAGGCATCGATCACTCGCCGCTCGATGTCGTGGGATGGCATGGCAACTACGCGCCTTACAAGTACGACATGGCGAATTTCAACTGCATCAACAGTGTCAGCTTCGACCATCCGGATCCTTCGATCTACACCGTGCTTACCGCACCGACAGCAGTGCCGGGCACGGCCAATGTGGACTTTGTCATCTTTCCGCCGCGCTGGATGGTCGCCGAACATACGTTCCGTCCTCCCTGGTTTCACCGCAACGCGATGAACGAGTTCATGGGCCTGATTTTCGGCCAGTACGATGCCAAGGCAGAGGGGTTCATTCCCGGGTCCGCCAGCCTGCACAGCTGCATGCAGGCACACGGGCCGGATGCGGAGACCTTCGAGCGTGCCGTAAGTGCTGAACTCAAGCCGCATTATCTTGGCGGTACCCTGGCGTTTATGTTTGAGACCCAACTGGTGCTTCGTCCCACACGCTTTGCCATGGAGACGGATTGCCTGCAGCGCGAATACTTTCAGGTATGGCAGGCACTGAAGAAGCACTTCACGGGAAAGCCCATTCAGTAAATGCAACCATGAATGCTACGCATGATCCTCAGCGGCAAAGCTGGGTTCCTTCCGCCAATCGCCCCGGCGACGCATTCCCGATTCAGAACCTGCCCTTTGGCGTGTTTGCCGGGGCTTCGGGGCCGACGATCGGGGTCGCGATCGGCGACCAGGTTCTGGATCTTCGCGGTTGCTCGGGATCCTTAGGCCCGCTGCCGGCGGGCACGGTGGAGGCCTGCGCCGCGAGCACGCTCAATCCGCTGATGGCGCTTGGACCGGGATGCTGGTCTGCTCTGCGCGCGCGGCTTAGCGATCTGCTTCGTTCCGACCATCCTCAGGCTGCCGATCATCAACAGGCGCTGGGGCCGCAGTTTGGTCGCTATGGCAGAAGTGACGATGTTGAAGCCGGCGGTCATCGGCGACTATACCGACTTCTATGCCTCGATCGATCACGCGAGAAATGTAGGCAGGTTGTTTCGTCCGGATAATCCTCTTCTGCCTAATTACAAGTACGTGCCTATCGGATACCACGGCCGGGCATCGTCGATCGTCCTCAGCGGTTCGACAGTGAAGCGGCCCAAGGGTCAGATCGTCCCTCTCCCGGGGGCGGCGCCCCAGTTCGCGCCTGCGCAGGCGCTTGATTATGAGATCGAGGTCGGATTTTTTGTCGGGGCCGGCAATCAGATGGGACAAACGATTGGCATCAAGGAAGCTGCTTCACACTTGTTTGGCGTGTGCCTGCTGAACGATTGGACGGCACGCGACATTCAGGCGTGGGAGTACCAGCCCCTGGGGCCATTCCTGGCCAAAAGCTTTGCTACCAGCATCTCGCCGTGGATCGTCACCATGGAGGCGCTCGCTCCGTTCCGCGCGGGCGCGTATGCACGAGCCTGCGGAAGACCCGGCGCCGCTTGCGTACCTTGCCTCGGAAAAGGATATGCGGGAAGGGGGGCTCGATTTGAACGTTGAAGTGTATTTGCGGTCGGCGCGGATGGATAAGGGTATTCGCGTTAGCCGCAGCAATTTGCGGAATCTGTATTGGACGCCGGCGCAGTTGGTCACCCATCACACGAGCAATGGTTGCAATCTTCAGCCGGGTGATCTGCTGGGCAGTGGTACTGTGTCCGGGCCTGAGGACGAAAATCTTGGATGCTTGCTGGAGCTTACTCGCAATGGGCGTGAACCTGTTTCCCTGGTAGCGGGTGAACAGCGCGGTTTTCTTGAGGATGGCGATGAGGTTGTGTTTCGTGGATATTGTGCGCGGCGAGGGTTTGTGGGGATTGGGTTGGGGGAGTGCCGCGGTACGGTTGAGGGTGGTGAGTGATTCCGTCATTTGCGGGCCAGAAAAGATTCGAAGTGGGGTTGTTGGCTGCGCAGCAGGGTCTCGATCATTTCGTGGTACGGTCTATTCACAAAGCTCCTCGAAGCGCGAAGGTACCTGCAGTTTGAAACGTTCGACTGGACGCAAAAATTGCGTAGCTCTTAACTTTATTGTCACTGCCCTTCATAATCGGATAGGCGAAAGAATTGGCTCCGGGATTACGCTTTTTTCGTGAAATAGTTCGATGCTTCCCTCAGGCGATCACCAGTTGGTCCAGATTATCGACGCGGCACTGGCCGACACTGCCCGCCGCAGCGGAGAGTGGCTGGTATGCAAGCCAGGGTGCACCCAATGCTGTGTGGGGGTCTTCGCCATCCATCAGCTCGATGCTGCCCGGCTCCGGAAGGGACTGCAGGAGCTGAGTGCCAGCGATCCGGAGCGAGCCCGTAATGTTCGCGAACGAGCGCGGAAATCGGTAGAGCGCCTGGCGGAGGATTTCCCGGGCGATCCTGCGACCGGACTGCTGGATCCCTCGGAAGAAGCCGAGGCGCGTTTCGAGGACTTTGCCAATGATGAGGCCTGTGCCGCCTTGGACCCCCGCACCGGCCTTTGTGACCTGTATCTTTCCCGGCCCATGACTTGCCGCGTCTTTGGACCCCCTGTGCGCTCGGAGGAGGGCCTCGGGGTCTGCGAGCTTTGCTATCACGGCGCCACGGAGGAGCAGATTGCCGCTTGCGAAATGACTGTGGATCCTGAAGGGCTGGAAGCACAGCTGCTGGAGGAGTTTGAGCAATCGACCGGCAGGCATGGCCGTACCCTGGTTGCTTTCGCGCTCGACGCCACGTAACTGGGTACAATCAACAGAGACTTCCGCAGGAAAGTAGAACCATGTCTGCAATCCCGTTACCGCATTGAGTACCGCTGTCGGCAACGCTGCTGCATCCGCCGGCTTAACCGTCGTCTCCTCTGAAGAGGGGCTTGATTTCAACGGGCGCCCTACCGCCATTTTCCGCATCGGCCTAAGCAAAGATGCTCCCATCGAGCGGACACTGCGGTTGGAGTTGAGCGAAGACTTCGACTTCCATCGCCCTGAACTGTTGCCGGAGATGACGACCCATTTACGCGATGAGGCGAAACGCCTACGCAATCCGCGGCCGGATGCCTACGTGACCATGGCCGGCATGCCGATCACGTTTGCCGATTTTCGTTGGCCTTTCCACCGCTCTGTTTCCGGCGCGGATACATATATCGTGCATGGGGTGGTGTACGTGGCGGACGGCACCGATTCCCTGCTGCATGCAAAGGTCTCCGCCAGCATGACGGTGACCTTTGCGGAGATCGTGCCCGCTCCCGAGCAGCCGTATGCGGAGTCCTTTATCTACAGCGCGATTCGCAAGACCCTGGACCAGGGTCAACTGGAACTGCTGAAGAGCGGCAACCGCCAGCCGGTGCCGGTGACTACGCGCTATTACAGCCGCTGGCAAAAGAAGTTTTTCTTCACCGACACCGATGAGCAAAGCCGTCAGCAGTTTTTGTTGGCTAAGGCTTTCTGGCTTTCGGGGGTATTGGGCAAATCACAGCCGGTGTGGATTGCTGACCCGCGCGATGCGCAATATCTCAACACCACTCCCGAGGAGTTGGTGCGCGCGGCATCGGTGCTGGCCGGCGCCGGGCTGGTGACCTGGAACGAGAATGATTCAGAGTTTGCGGCGGCCACCCCGGCGCTGCTGGCGCGTGAGGCCGAGTTCCGTGAACGCCTGCAGCAGGCTTTCGCCCTGACCAAGCCGACTTTCAACGAGGAAATGCGGCATGGGCACACGAATATGTAGGTGTTTGTAACTCTCCAGCCGGGCGAGCGTCTCATGCGCACGGAGAGACTCATGGACAACCGAAAAATCGTGACGTTCGCGATCCTGGCACTGACGGCCGCCAGCGCGTTGGCGCAAAAGGCGGTGCTGGTGGAGCTATTCACTTCGGAAGGATGTTCCAGCTGCCCGCCGGCGGATGCCCTGCTGAAGCTGGTGAATGGAAGCCAGACCAGTGGGGGGCAGTTGGTGGTCGGCATCAGCGAGCACGTGACCTACTGGAACTCTTTAGGCTGGTCTGACCCTTACTCCTCTCCTGCCTATACGGAGCGGCAGAACGCTTACAGTGAGCGTTTCCATTTGGAAGGGCCCTACACGCCACAGATGGTAATCAACGGCGCGGAGCAGATCGTCGGGAGCGACCGCGGTGCATTGCTGCACGCGGTCGAGCAAGAAGAGGCGGAGAGCCCACGCTTGTCTCTCCGGATTGTGTCGTTAAACATGGCAGGCAATACTTTGACGGTGAATTTTGCCACCAGCGGCGACGTGCCTAAGCAAGGAGCCGACCTGATGGCGGTGCTGGCGGACGACTCTGACCGGTCCAACGTACTGCGTGGGGAAAACTCCGGACGGACGCTGGCACACGTGGCTGTAGCCCGCTCTATCACCCGGGTGGCCAGGCTGAAAACGGCGGGCGAACTGACCGTGCAAATCCCGATTCCCGCTTCGTTTCAGGCAAACCAGGGGCATCATCTTATCCTGTTCGCACAAACCCCAGGCAATGGACGCGTACTGGGAATCGACACCAAGCCTCTCTAGAGAACGAACGAATGGCGACCGAGATACGGGATGAATCGCGCATGATCGCTTCGATCCTTGCCGGTGATGCTCAACTGTTCCACGAACTGATCCGGCCGTATGAGCGCAGGATCTACGCCATGGCCTTGTCGTTCCTGCGCAATGAGGCGGATGCGGAAGACGTGGCCCAGGACGCTTTTCTCAAGGCCTTCCGCAATCTGGCGAGCTTTCGCGGCGACGCCAAATTCGGGACCTGGCTGGTGAGCATCACCTTGAACGAGGCACGAAGCCGGATTCGCCGCCGGGATGCGGTCAAGATGGAATCGCTCGACGAGCCGGATGAAGAGGGAAAGACGTCGCCGGCATTGTTGCGAGACTGGAAGGAGATACCGTCCGAGGCATTGGAGCGAAAAGAAGTCCGGTCTTTGCTGCTTAAGGCGATTACTGCTTTGCCGGCGATCTACCGCGAAGTTTTTCAGCTGCGTGACATTGAGCAGTTGAGTGTACTGGAGGCTGCACAGGCGCTCGGCATCACCGCATCCTCGGTAAAGGTTCGTTTGCATCGGGCACGAATGATGTTGCAGAAGACTCTGGCGCCACAGTTGAAGGAGATGGCTCCCAAACGGAGGTGGTGGGCATGGTCATAGAGTGCAAGCATGTGTGGGCGCACATCTCCGGCTACCTGGATCAGACGCTTCCTCCGGAGGTGCTGGAGCAGGTGCAGAAGCACCTGGAGCATTGCGAGATTTGCTCGGCAATTTTGGATTCGACCCGGAATATTTTGATTTTGACTGCGGATGAGCGGGTGTTTGAATTGCCGCTCGGGTTCAGTGAGCGGTTGCATGCCCGGTTGGAGGAGGAGATAGAGGGATTGAAGCCCGATGGGGGCTGAGGTTTGCTTCACGGTAACCAGAGGTCGCTTCTTTCTCTTGAGAAACCTATCCAGGAAGGGTCCGCGGAACTGCAGATCCCTTCAGCTTCCCTCCGGGATGACAAAATGGAGAGGATCAGCAACGGCCCTTTCCTCCAGCAACCATGCTTTCCTTACAACTACCCTCTCCTTGTTTGTCATCCCGAGCGCAGCCGAGCGGATCTGCGGTGCGCCATTCGTGTGCCCCGCTCCTACCGGTCCACAACCTCCACTAGTCATCCACCGAACCCTCCTGGATGACAAAATGGAGAGGATCGTTGCAAGGAGACGGCGGATCCTAAACCGAGGCATTTTAAATATCTAATTTGGACACGTTTGAGTTTTGAGGAAAGGGGGTTTCTTTGCTTTGCGCCGGGCCGGGTGCCGGGATAGATTGACTGATTTTGTCACAGGATAGTGTAGGACACCGGGTGTAAGTGCCGGAATAGCTTTCTAAAGCCGAGGGCACCCTTTTTAGGGGTTACTTTTGGCTTATTCGGGCTGGGCAAGTTTTACGCAACTTCCGATCCAGGTTCGGGGTTATCATTAGGGCTAGAGGAACGAGATATGGCAGCTCTTCGGTTGCCTTGGCTTACGCTCTCCTTACTGCTCGCGACTGGTTCGCTGAGCCCTGCTTCTGCAGGCGTTCGCCTGGGAACAATTTCCGTAGGCGCCGGGTACGGTTACTATTCAGGTCCGGTTTGGCCCGGATACTACTCGCCGTTCTTTTACGATCCCTGGATCGGCTATTCGTTTTACCCTTCTCCGGTCTATCTGGTTCCCCAGCCTGACAAGGGGCAAGTCAGCCTGCAAGGCTCCTATTCTGATTCAGAAATTTACATCGACAATGCATACGCAGGAACCGCTGCCACGTTGAAGAAATTCTGGCTGGCTCCGGGCGTTTATGATCTTGAAGTTCGTCCGAAGGATCAAACCCCCAAGAAGAAGCGCATTTATGTCCTGACCGGCAAGACTCTGAAGGTCAGCCTGGAGTAAACCGTCATGACTTACTTTGGCAAGAGCGTATTGATCGGGTTGTTAAATTGTGGGTTGCTCAACTGTTGCGTGGCGGTCGGGCAAAATCCCCCGGCGCCACGAGCGTCGGCCGCTGCGTACCCAGCGTCTGAGGTTCAGCCGGCATATTCCATCGGCGCAAGGCAGCTCTCAAAGACAGAAGTTCGGAACTCCTTCGCGACGCCTTTGGCAGACCGGTACATTGTGGTCGAGATTGGCTTCTACCCCGCAGACAGCAAGACCGTCAGCCTCAAGCAGTATGATTTTGTGCTGCGAACCTCCGATGGCAAGGACCTGGTTAGTCCGGCGAGCCCTCAAACCATTGCCTCCATCTACCAGAAGCGGCCGGACAGTAGCCGTGACGTAACTCTGTATCCGACCGCAAACGTCGGCTATGTGAGCTATCCCGCCTATGACGGAAGCGGAAACGGTCGCGGTCGCCGCGTAAGTGGCCCTGTTTACGGGGTTGGTATGGGGGTTGGCGTCGACCAGAGTACATCAGCCGCAACGACCGACTCTGATCGACAGACCATGGAGACAGAACTGCGCGACAAGGAATTGAAAGACGCAGAAGTCTCGAAACCGGTCTCCGGTTATCTCTACTTTCCCATCGCAACCAAGCAGAAAGTTGAGTATCAGTTGGAATACCGCGGAACGAACGCGGTGACCAATTTGCCGCTGAAGTCCCGCTGACCCAGAACAGCGTCCATTCGTCAGATGATCCCAAATCCGCGGGACGAGACTGCCTCGATCACAAAGACCCCAGCACCTTAGCAGGCTGCGAAAAAACTAAATCCTTTGAAGGGGACGGCCTTTAGGCCGTCCCTGGTTTGTACATTTTCAGAGCCAGCGGAGGCGCGTGGTAGACCCTGAGGGTCATACTTTGTAGCCGACTGCAGTTTGAGCTGTGCCAGCCCCGGACTTTCAGTCCGGGGAGGACGGCCTTTAGGCCGTCCGTAAGTGATTGTAATTACGTCCGGCTTTAGCCGCTGAGGGTAAGGTCTTCGCTCTCTATTCGACCTTTTCTCAAAGTACCAATCCCGTCTGGCGAGTGATTCTTTCTGGCTGACCCCTGAATCAACAACACACGTCTTTTTGTCAAATTTACTTGACACACCTCAACGCCGGAGCTAGTCTTCCAGTGTCAACTATGCTTTACATTAAGACAACGGATGGAGACATTATGAATCAAGCTAACAACACCGGAGAATGGCTATCAGTCGCGGATCCGGATGAGAACGTTATACGGCTCGCATGCTGGGGCGGCGGGTGGCTGGCGGCCACGGCGCTGATGGAATTCGGACCCAAATTTCTTTGGAATAAGGCCCTGGCGTTCACGCTGCTGGCGGTCGGTCTAGACGTCGCCGTTGGCGTCGGCATGATCCTGGCCAATAAAGACGTACCTCGCGGAACTGGATGAACTCCAGCAGAAGGTCTCATCTCAACGCCCTGGGGATCACGGTGGGAGTCGCCCTGATCGCCAGCGTCCCGTTTTCGGTGATGGATTTCTATCACGTGATTCCCTTCCATGCGGACATCGCGCACCTTTTGATGCTCATGAGTCTGACGTTTCTTGTGTCCAACCTGTACGGCACGTGGCGCTACCGATGAAGAACCGGCTCAAGGTGCTGCGCGCCGAGCGCAACTGGACGCAGGCCCAGTTGGCCGACGCCCTCGATGTATCCCGGCAGACCATCAACGCCATCGAGACCGGCAAGTTCGATCCGAGCCTGCCGCTCGCCTTCCGGGCCGCCCGGCTCTTCGGACTGCGCATCGAAGAGATTTTTCATGACGAGGATCGCAGTAGTCTTGCGGCGGAAATTTGAATAGGTACTTCTGCCACTCGTCCTGTCCGGCGATCAAGCAGTATTGTGCGCACGAGTTGTATTGAGCCACTCCGTTTGCTAGTTTGGCGTAGATGCCGCCGCCTGTGCCCGAACAACTCAGCAGGACAATCGAGACTCTCTACCGGTCGGAATCGGGCCGGGTTCTGGCGACGCTCGTGCGCCTCCTCGGAGACCTGGACCTGGCCGAAGAGTCGATGCACGAGGCGTTCGCTGCCGCTCTGGAGTCCTGGACGCTGGCCGGCATTCCGGACAAGCCACGCCCGTGGCTTATTTCAACGGCACGCTTCAAGGCCATAGACGCTATGCGCCGGCGCGCGCGCTTCGATGGAGCACAGAGAGATCTTGTTGCCCACATGGAATCGCGCGTCAACGACGCTCCCAGCGGGAATGAAGAGATGGGAGATGAAGAGATCGAGGACGATCGCCTCCGTCTGATCTTCACCTGCTGCCATCCCGCTCTGCCTCCGGAAGGACAGGTCGCGCTCACTCTTCGCGAAATCTGCGGCCTGACAACGGAGGAGATTGCCCGGGCATTTCTGGTTACGCCGGCAACGCTCGCCCAACGCATCGTGCGCGCCAAGGCAAAGATTCGAGAGACATCGATTCCCTACGAGGTGCCGGCGCCGCAGGAGTTGCCGGAGCGGCTGGACGCGGTGCTTCAGGTCATCTATCTCGTCTTTAACGAGGGTTACTCGGCTGCGGCGGGAGCGGAGGTAACGCGGGCCGAGCTAACCGGCGAGGCGATTCGATTGGGACGGCTGCTGACCGAACTCCAGCCAGAGCCGGAGGTCCGAAGCCGGAAATCATGGGGCTGCTTGCCCTGATGTTGCTCCAGGAATCCCGTCGCGCGGCGAGAACCTCTCCGACCGGAGAGCTGATTTTGCTGGAAAATCAAGACCGCTCGCTCTGGAACCGGGAACAGATCGCGGAGGGAGTGGCATTGGTGGAGAAAGCCCTGAACTCCCGCCGCTTCGGTGCTTACACACTGCAGGCTGCGATTGCGGCCGTTCATGCGGAGGCGGAATCGGCCGCTGCGACCGACTGGCGGCAGATTGTTGCGCTTTACAACCAATTGGTACGAATTCAGCCTTCGCCGGTTGTGCATCTCAATCGTGCCGTGGCCATTGCCATGCGCGATGGTCCAGAGGCCGGTCTGACGCATATCGACGCGGTGCTGGAACATGGCGAATTGGCAAATTACTACCTGGCGCATTCAGCCCGCGCGGATATGTACCGCAGGCTCGGCAGGACTGCTGAGGCCCGCTCCTCTTATGAGAAAGCTCTGGCGCTGACCCAACAGGAACCGGAGCGGCAATTCCTGCAGGAGCGGATTCGGCAGCTGAAATAAAAATTGCGGATAGCTGTCGATTTTCCGTCTCCCCAACGACTATAGGACAAAAGAACGATGAGCTACGGTTCCTGAGTGAACAGGAAACGAGTCATCGGGAAAACACAGAAACCAAGGAGAAAAAGTCATGCCACAGTATCTGGTTGCTAATTACCTCCCCGACGACTTCGACCCGTCCACCGTAACCGAAGCGATGATGGAAGAGATCCACGCGCTCAACCGCGAAATGATTGCTGCCGGCGTGAGGAAGTTCGCCTGCGGCATTTCCCCGGCCGGCAACGCGAAGACGCTGCGGGACCAGCCCGACGGCAAGGTGCTCGTCACCGACGGGCCGTACACCGAGACCAAGGAGCACATGGGCGGATTCTGGATACTGGAATGCGCCGATATGGACGAGGCGCTGGCGTGGGCGAAGAAGGGCGCCATCGCCTGCGATGTGGCCGGCGAGGTGCGCGAGCTTCTTTTCTTCCCGGCTCCGGAACAAGAACCCGGCGAAACAAAGTAACAACCTGCCACGGCCGCCTCGGAGTACGGCGCCCTAGTGATGAGATGAACGAGCTGGCGCAACGCACTGCTGCCGGTTCGCTCAATCCGCTATGAGGAGAAGAACAATGAAATACATCTGTTTGGGCTACTACGACAAAGACAAATTCGATGGCATGACTGAGAACGAGCGAAACGCCATGTTCGACACATGCTTTGAATACGACGACCATCTTCGCGCCAACGGGCACTGGGCTGGTGGCGAAGCGCTTCAGGGGCCGGAGACCGCCCTGACCCTGTCATGGAAGAACGGCAAGGTGGCAACGACCGACGGCCCCTATGCCGAAACCAAGGAACAACTCGGCGGCATTCTCGTCCTTGAGGCGAGGGACATGAATCATGCTGTACAGCTCATCGGCCAGCATCCGGCGCTGACGTTCGGCAACATTTTCGAGATTCGGCCAGCAGGGGACATGAGCGAAATCATCAAGGCAAGTGAGCAGCGAAGGAGCCAGGCCATCGCCCCCTGAAGCCGGTTCTAGTTTGTCACGGAATCGACAAAGCGCTGGTACGCGCAAAGAAAACCGCGGCCAGCGCTGCAGCGATTTCCGCAGCGCGAACTGTCAGTATTGCCAATAGGCCACTGCGCCCATCGAGCCACCAAGAAGTTTGTGCCGCATACCGAAGAGCTCAGTCAACTATCCTGATCGACCACGAGTCGCAGGAGTGTGGGCTCGGGTGGCGAGAATGAGTGTCCTGCATTCCCAAATCCTCAGGTGGAGACGATGGGGTGTCCGGCTATAGGCCCGGAGGTCCCTATTCATCGTTTTGTCCGATTGAGGTGAGCGAGGTATTTCATAAAATTCGATAAAATTTGGCCTTTTTATAACTTCAGCGCCGCTGCCTAGAGAAGAGTCCATTTGGGGGGCAGGCTCTGTTTTTGTGCATAGGTCGTCTCGTTCCTCGGCTTGCTGGAGATTGGGATGGATTTATTGGCTGCGCTCTTTGTGGCACAGGGATAGAGAGCCGCAGCCACAAGCCCCACAGTGCGGCGATGAGCGTAGCTTCATGGCCGAGCGCGTAGGAGTTAAAGGGAACCGTTTGCAACTCGAAAACGTAAGTTGAGCTAGATGCATCCGTCGGGAGTGACGGACCGGAATTCCCGAGCGTTTCCTGCTGAATCGAGCACAGTCTACGAAGACTTTCGTTGACGACTACGAATAAATTCGTATATATCTGCTTGAAGACGTTTTTTGATTCTATACAAGCCGGCGTGTGGAGGTCAGGGATGACAGTTCTGGTACAGGATGTGGTTTATGCGTTCCGCCAACTGCGCAAGACTCCAGGCTTTACCATCACCGTATTGCTGACGCTGGCTCTGGGCATAGGCGCCAATTCGGCCATCTTTACGTTGGTGAACGCCATATTGCTGCATAACCTGCCGGTAGTCGATCCCCACACCCTGGTGCGTATTGGCGACAAGGATGACTGCTGCGTGAACGGAGGGTGGAACGATAATGGCGATTACTCGCTGTTCTCTACTGACACCTACTACATGTTCAAAAAGAGCCTACCGGAGTTCGAAGAGTTAGCCGCGATGGAGTCCGGCTATGCGTGGCGGCCCATTACCGTCCGTCGTGCCGGACCGCAGACAGTTGCGAAATCAGTCATGGGAACCTTCGTCTCCGGCAACTACTTCCGCGTTTTCGGACTTCCGCCTGCAGCTGGCCGCGTCTTCTCAGACGCTGACGACCAGAAGGGCGCGCCCCTTACTGCCGTGATGAGCTACGACGCATGGCAGCAGGACTATGCCGGCGATCCGAGCGTGGTGGGAAGCGCGTTCTACATCAATACCAAGCCGGCCACGATCATCGGCGTAGCCCCAAGGGGTTTCTACGGCGACCGCATCGATACCAATCCGCCTAAATATTTCCTTCCCATGAATTCGATGGATCCTGTCATTGGCGCGCCATATTTTACCGATCCCGACACGCAGTGGGCCTACATCATCGGTCGCGTAAAGCCGGGAACATCCCGGGCCGCCCTTCAGGCCAAGGCCAGCGCGCTTCTCAAGCAGCAGTTTGCGCCGCTCAAGACGTTTACTGATCAGCGCGCCCAGAAGGTCCTTCCCCGCACTCACGTGGTGCTTACACCCGGAGGCGGAGGCATCCAGAACATGCAGGACGACTACAAGGACCACCTGAAGCTGCTGCAATGGATCGCCGCGCTGGTCCTTCTCATCGCCTGCGCCAATATCGCCAACCTGCTGCTGGTGCGCGGCATGAGCCGCCGCGCGGAACTTTCCATCCGCTCAGCACTTGGCGCGCAGCGCAACCGTATTGTGCGCCAGCTGCTTACGGAAAGCGTTCTCGTTTCGGGTATGGGCGGCCTGCTCGGCCTCGCCGTTTCTTATCTCGGAGCGCACGCGCTGCTGGCGCTCGCCTTTCCTAATCAGCACAATATGCCGATCAGTGCTTCGCCTTCACCCCTGGTCATCGGCTTTGCGTTTGCGCTTTCGCTCGTGACGGGGGTCCTCTTTGGGCTTGCGCCAGCGCTGATGGCTGCGCGCACGCAGCCCGCGGAAGCTCTGCGCTCCAACGCGCGTACGACCGCCCACGGAGCATCCATCCTGCAGCGCGCACTCGTTGTCCTGCAGGCCGCGCTCTCCCTCGTGCTGCTCGTTGCCGCAGGCCTGTTTGCCCAGAGCCTCAATAAGGCCGAGAACGTGGACATGAAACTGGAGGCAACGAATCGCTACATCGCCCATATCAATCCGCAGGCGGCCGGCTACAAGAACACAGAGGTCGAGCCCCTCTACCAGGCCATCGTAGACCGCTTCCACGCCGTTCCCGGCGTTCTCAAAGTCGGGCTTGCCACCTACACGCCCATGGAGTCGAACAATTGGGGATCCGGCGTAAAAATTCAGGGCGAGCCGGACCTGAATAAAAGCGCCTCCTGGGTGAAAGGAACGGCGGAGTACTTCGACTCCGTCGGCACCCGCGTCGTCATGGGCCGCGGCTTCACGTGGCAAGACACGCTGCATGCCGCGCCCGTCGCCGTTGTCAACCAGGAATTCGTCAAACAGTTCTTCGGCAGACGCAACCCCATCGGCCATCACTTTGGTTCTTCCGGTCCTACCCAAGCCGGCATGGATGGAGCGCATGAGATCGTCGGCGTGGTGGAAGACACCACGTACACCAGCGTCTACTGGAAAAACCATGCGATGTACTTTCTGCCGCTCACGCAGCGCGCCGGCAGCGCGAACGATCCCAACGACTCTCTCGACAAAGACCAATCGATGTATGCCGGAGCTATTGTCATCCAGACCGCACATCCCATTGCCGGATTTGAAAAGGTCGTGGGCGACACTCTGTCGAGCATCAATCCCAATCTCACTATCGTGAAGTTCCAGACCTTTCAGCAGCAGATTGACGACCGGTTCGTCGACGAGCGGCTCATCGCGCGTCTCACTTCGCTCTTCGGCCTGCTGGCGCTTCTGCTTGCCGCCATCGGTCTTTACGGCGTCACATCCTATACCGTGGCCCGCCGCACACCGGAGATCGGCATCCGTATGGCGCTGGGAGCGGCGCGTAGCCGGGTCATCGGAACGGTCATGCGCGGAGCTATGCTACAGGCGGTCGCCGGCCTTGCTATCGGCGTCCCAGTGGCAATCTTTTGCGTGCGGTACGTCAAGTCTCAGCTTTATGAGATCACCAGCGTGAATGTGCCGGTCATGACCATCGCCATTGGAGTGCTGGCGCTTGCGGCTGCCATCGCCGGCGTCATTCCGGCGCGGCGTGCGGCCTCCATTGACCCCGTACGGGCCTTGCGTATTGAGTGACCTGCGCCTTTGTAATAATCCCCACTATCACTCGCCCCTCATCGGGCCCCCGGTATCAGAACTTCTCCAGGCGAATATGCAACAGTTCAGGTTGCTCATGAAAACATAGGCCCCGATCCGTCTCATCGCCATTCCACAGGCGAAGAGGTTTCCAAACGCCGCTTTCGTAGACGCCCTGCTCCGCGATAACCAGCTCACTGCGGATCCAGGGAAGCTTGCCCGGCAGATGAAAATTGACGCTCGCGTCGATGCCGGTCACGAGGAACTCGTTTGGACCAAGGCGGGCTACGAGCGCGGATGCATGGGCGTCCTTGGTGCCCGGGGCCCTGCGTCCGTCCGGCTGGGGGAAGCCGAAGGCTACGGTTGCCTGCCAGTCGCCAAAATCGATCTCCTTTGTGGTGAAGCCAGGCTCTTCGACCGCGGTTTGCACTTTGCCATCGAATTCCAGTTGCGCGATCTCGCGGCTCATGGGTCCGACGAGGGCGAAGTTGTTGGCGTGCACTTTGAAGGGCTGGTCACCAAGGATATTCCAGCCGCTGCGATCCACCCCGAAGGGAGAAAAGCCGATGGCGCCATCACCCAGCGCATAGAAGAAGAATTTGGCGAAGCTGTCATCCCTGCCCGTTTCCGGGATGAACAGGGGATTATCCGGCCGGTGATAGGCGCGCAGCGTCTCCAGGTAGAACGCGGAGTCATCCGAATACATATCCGGTCCAATCAGGTCGATCGCCGGGGCCAGCGCTCGCCAGACGCCGACGAACTTCTGCACGGGGCCGCCGCTTGGATAGCCGATGCCCGGCAAATCCATTTGCCGCTGCGGCAGTTGCGCGGCGGGGTAGTCAATCCAGACGTTGATATACATGGGGATTTTGAACTCGGCTTTTCCCGCCGCTGCAATCTCGTTGACGTACTTCGCCTGGTAGTACATCTGGAACGTCTCATCCGCTTCCGCGCCGAACACCTGGCTCCAAGTCCCGGGCTGTTTGTGAGTGATGGCCAGTAAGCCGGCGGGCACGGGTCCGTTGAACAGGTTGTTGGCCTGGGGCGAGTTGTCGCGAACGCTGCCGATGTTGCCGGTTTCGTTTTCCACCTGCACCATCAGCACCGTGTGTTGCTCGCCATCTATCTCTTTGAGGTGGCGCATGAGCGCAACAAAGGCGGCCTTATCGGCCTGCAACGTAGCTTGCGAGAGAGGCGAAAGTACGTCGATCGGCTGCCCATCGGGACGCACAATACGGGGGAAGCGGGCAGGATCGCCCTTCACCCATGCCGGCACGTAGTGCATGTTGCCATTTTTCCAGGTGCCGAACCATGCCAGAACTAAATGCAGATGGTGAGCGCGCGCACCCGACACGATCTGATCCACATTGGTGTAGTCGAAGGTGCCCGGCTGGCGCTCGAACTGCTCCCAGTAGATGGGCGCTTCGAGGGTATTGGCATGCAGAGCTTCCATCGACTCCCATACCTGCGGCAATTCGCTGGGCCAGGCGCTCGAGTTGTGAATCTGACCGGCGAGAATCAAAAACGGACGGCCCTCCACCAGCAGAGCGTACCGGCCGTCTTTCTGCTCGATACGGGGCGTTTCTACGCCTTGTGAAAAAGCATGCAGCGAAAGCAACAGGTTGGTCAGGAGGCCAACTATGAAAAGGTGAGAACGGGTAGACGAGTGCATTGTTTGTTCTTGCTCCGCGACAAGGGTAGCATTTCGGGGTCAGGTCGACAGAGAGAGCCAGGACGACCCGTATGCTTTCTCGAGGCACCCGGCAATTCTTGTCGATAGCGCCAAGTGGAGGGAAACGCAGAGCAGGGAGCGCAAAACGATGGCCGGTAAAGTCTTGGTCATGAATTCACTCTAGTTCTCAGACCTCATTGGTTGTGCCAGTGAAATAGCTTATGGGTGATCTTCCACTCTTCGTTCCACTTGAGCAAAGTGAATACATCGGACGCCCGGGCATTGGCGCCCGCCAACTTCCCAGACCAGCGTTCGACTTCCAGATGAACGATAGCGATGCTCTCGATGATTTCAATGCGCGCAAAGCGGGGACTGATGTTCGGTGCTGGACCGTTCTCAGTGATCCACTTGAACACGTGTTCGACAGAGCCGGTATATTCGACTCCTTGGCAGTAGCCGGAGATGGTTGCGACAGGATGGAAAGCAGGGCGCATCAAGTCTCCGTCACCTGCCCTGGCCGCAGCGATATAGCGGAGCATGGTGCAGGCGATCGCGTCGTGCTCCACAAGGTAAGCATTTGTTGGTTTGACCGGGACGAGGTCCTGGGGTTCATCGCCAGGAATTTCGGTTGAGCATTTTGTGCGTAACCGTGTCCAAGCCTCGATTTCGTGCCTGAACGCAAAAACAGTGTCCTGCCTTTCATGCTCACGGCGGTGGACGGGGAGTCCTTCCGTTGCTTCCCAGCGTCGCACAGTGCGCTCACTGCGCTCGAGATAAGCTGCAATTTGCTTCCACGATTCCAGTGTTTTCTGTGGTGTGTTGCGCGCAGGCATGCCAAGACTCCCGCGCAGAAATATATCAGAAGCCGCTGCGCTGAGTCCGGGGCTCATCAATGCCAATGAAACGCCTTCTGGATGATCTTCCACCCATGTGGCGTTTTGAGAAGCGTGAAGAGATCAGACATGTAGACGCCAGAGCCGACCAGATTACCTGACCAGCCGCCTACGTCGAGGCGAACCACGGCGATGGAGTTAAGAATGTCCACACTCACCACGCGGGGCTCAATCTTGTCAGCGGGACCATTTTTGTCTATCCAGTCAAAGAGGAAGGGGGATCCGACAGCGAGTTGATCTCCTACGTATCCGAAGAAGGAAGCGTCCGGGTGGAAAGCGGGACGCATAACCTCACTTTTGCCCTGCTTGCTTCCATCGATATACAGCTGCATCGTATTGACGATTTGGTCGTAGTCAGTAAGGTATTCGTTGTTAGCCATGCGGAGACTGTATGGACCGGAAATGCGGGCGTCAACAGCCAAACGTGGCCAAAGCTGGTCACGAATGCAGTCCGGTAGTGATCACGGAATCATGGGGAGTCTCTATCAACTGCGTCAGTTGCTGGAGCGAGGTTTTTCACATTCTCTTGTGTAGGCTGCAAGACCCATAAGGCTAACGTTGGCCTGTTTTTCTTCAGCACTCCCCCAAAATCGTCATTCAGAGCGGATCGCTTTACAGATTTGCCGGCGGAGGGCAAGACATGGGGCGGTTCCACCAACCTGAGGGCTTCGGTGGTTGAAAAGCTCCGAACAAGCATCGGTAAGATGAGCACCGCCGAGGTCCTTCGACTCCGCGCCCAAGAACTGGGTCACGCGAGAAATCTGTAAAGCGCTTCGCTCAGGATGACGGGTTTGTGGAGTTCTTAAGAGCTGCCGGGAAATATCGTGGCTCGTCCGCCAGGTGCGGGCTTCGGTGATTGGAAGGGTACCAGAATTAGTGACCAGAATGGACGTAACCCATGATGGTCTCTCGGCGTAGATGAAGGTTCCGGCGCCCAATAATTTCGGATCGATGGCGATAATTCATGTATGTAGCTGTCGTTGTGCCGGATGGGGCACGTCCCGTATGTCACCCGTCTTTTTATGAGCGTTGAAAGGCACCCACGACGCCGAGCTCAAGGCGTTGCAAATCTTCTTCGCTCCAGCGCATCGATACAGAAGCATGGAGTCTTTGCTGGTAAGAAAACGGTTTGTTGACACCATTACTTGCGTTGTGATAATTTGCCTCCCTGCAATAGTTGTTGCATAAAAAGCAACACGATATTCAGAAAAGGTTTCCCAACTTGCCGTAAATATCGGAGGTAAGCAGATGCAAGTATTACGTTTGTCCCGCAGCGTCCTGCTCGTATTCATAGCGTTGGCATGTCTGGCTGTTTCGGCCCATGCACAAAATATCTTCGGTTCGATCATCGGAACCGTAACCGATCCGGGCGACGCCGTTTTGCCCGGCACCGCCGTGATCGTCACCAATCTTGGTACGGGCGAAAAGCGAACTGTCACGACCGATGCTCAGGGAAATTACCAGGTTCTTTCGCTGCCGCGCGGCGATTACAAGGTCGAAGTCAATGCGCCGGGATTCAAGCAGTTTGTACGCAGCCCGATTGACGTGGCCGTTGCCCAGGAGGCACGCGTCAACGTGCAGATGACGATCGGCGAGCAGAACCAGCAGGTGGTGGTGACCGGCGCTCCACCGATTATGCAAACCGACAGCGCGTCGCTGGGCACGGTGGTGGAAGGCAAGGCAGTGCAAACGCTCCCGCTCAATGGACGGAACGTGCTGAACCTGGTAGCGCTGGTTCCCGGCGTAGTGCCGCAGGGTGGGGCTTTAACCAACCTGAGCGGTCAAAACGTATTCGCAGCCGGCAACTACCAGATCTCTGGCGGCAACTCTAACCAGTCGGCGGTGCTGGTCGATGGCGCGTCGGTGAACACGTTGTATGGCAATTCGGTCCAATTGGTGATGGATCAGGATTCCATCCAGGAATTCAATGCCCAAACTCACAACAACACCGCGGAATTCGGCAATTACAACGGTGGCGTGATCAACATGAGCACCAAGTCGGGCACCAACGCATTCCATGGCACGGCCTTTGAGTACCTGCGAAATACCGTGCTCGACGCAAATAATTACTTCGCCAATCGTTTGGGCACAGAAAGACAGTCGTGGCACCAAAATCAGTTCGGCGCCAACGTGGGCGGACCGATCAAACAAAATAAGTATTTTTTCTTCGTTGATTACCAGGGGTACCGGCAGACCCAGGGCTTTCCAGTCGGTCCCTTCTCAGTTCCTACGGCCGCCGCGTTGACGGGCGACTTCTCCGCCAACTCCGCTCCCATTTACGATCCCCTCACCACCTGCGGCACTAACGGCAACGCGGCATGCACGGCGGAGCAAATAGCCGGAACCGCACCCACGCGGCAGCAGTTCTCGTACAACGGGGTGCCCAACGTGATCCCGCCGAGCCGGTTCAGCACGGTTGCAAAAAACCTGCTCGCCTATCCCATCTACGGCAAACCGAACGTGGCCGGTACGATGACACCTCAGGGCCCGGTGAACAACTTTTTCAAACTGGCCACGGCCGGCGGCAACAATGACCAGTTCACCGTTCGCGGCGATCAGAACCTGTTCTCGAAGCACACCCTGTTTGAGCGCTACACCTGGTGGAAGTCGCTGAACATCGATCCCAAACCATTTGAACCGGACAACAACCTGTACTTCCAGGCACTCGCCCCTGAGGCTTTCACCACCAACCAGGCCGTCCTCGGAGATACCTATGTTCTCAATCCCACGTCCGTCCTCGACGTGCACCTTTCGTATTTGCGGTGGGACTATACCCGCATCCCGACCAATCTGGGTCTCGACGAAAGCAAGGCCTTCGGATGGCCGGAATATATGAACTTTGGCAGCCTCAACGGCCTGCCAAAATCAACTTCCGTTCCCGCCATCAACATCAACGGGCCAATCAGTTACTACCAGGGACTGGCCGGCTACATTCTCTCGACGAACAACAACTACGGAATCGCTTCGACGTACCAGAAAGTCTGGGGCCGGCACACGTTCAAAGTAGGTCTGGATGTGCGCCGGTGGGATATGAACTACTTCCAGAACAACCAACCCGGCGGCAACTTTAATTTTGACAATGTGTTCACCGGCAGCAGCGCCGCCAACCCCGGTTCCACAGGGAACGGACTTGCGTCCCTTGAATTGGGATATATAGCCAACGGCTCCGTGTTGCAGATCTCACCTCCGGTGTACCAAAGGCTGTACTACCAGGGCTACTTCGGACAGGACACCTGGCAGGTATCCAAAAAGCTGACACTCAGCCTCGGGCTCCGGTGGGAGCTCCCAGGCACTTTCCTCGCGGGGCATGGCTGGGAAGACGTCTTCAACCCGAAGGAAGCCAACCCGATCGTCAACGCTCCGGGCGCTTTCGACCTGGTCAATACGCCGCAACATCCATCATCGGGCGCGACCAACGAAGTCTGGACTGATTTTGAGCCGCGCCTCGGACTCGCCTACCGCCTGACAGACAAGACAGTCCTGCGCGGAGCCTGGGGAAGGTACGTCACTCCTGTGGGCCTCGCGTTTTACAGCGAACCGTTACAGGCGGGCATTAACTTCATCGCTAACCCGCAGGTGAATTCCGTCGACGGGCAGCAGACGCCGGCCAACAAGTTGGACGATCCATTCCCGACCCCGTTTGCGTTGCCCCCTCACCGGGATCCGAGCTACCAGCAAGTTCTGCTGGGTGGCGGTCCCCAGGCGATCACCGCCGACCAGCCTAGCGGCGAAACCTTTCAGTGGAATGTATCCGTCGAGCGCCAGTTCCCGACGGACATTGCGGTGACGGCAAGCTACTCCGGACTGAGCGGGGTTCACCTGCCGATCGTCTTTCAGCTCAACACACTGCCCGACAATGTGATCGCCAAGGCAGCAGCCGACCCCAACTGCGCCAGCGGCAACCTGGGAAGCTGTTTCCTGACCACGCAGGCGCCCAATCCGTTTTATGGGAAGATTTCCCAGGGAGCGCTGCAGAATTCGACGGTGACCGAGAACCAGCTGCTGCGGCCATTTCCGGAGTACGGCGGCCTGGGAAATACAGGCAGCTTCAGCGGGATCAGCAATTACCAAGCGTTCGAGCTGAAGGTGCAGAAACATCTGCCCAACGGCGGAACCCTCCTCGGGGCCTACACCTATTCCAGGCTTCTGACCAACTCGGAGAATCTGACCAGTTGGTTGGATGGTATTGTCGGACTCTCAACGGGCTCCTGGCAGGACTATAACAATCCGCGGGGAGAATACTCGCTCTCCAGCTTCGACGCCCGCCAGCGCCTGGTGGTCAGCTATGTGTATGAATTGCCCTTTGGACGCGGTCATCGATTTCTACCCAATCTTGGCGGAGTGGCCAATAGCTTGGTCAGCCACTGGGGCGTGGAGGGCATTACCACGTTCCAGAAGGGTTTTCCGCTGCCCTTGTCTGTCAGCACGAACTTCATTGGGTCGTATGCGTTTCAAGGACAGGAAAGGCCAAACGTGACGGCGGGCTGTGCGAAGTCCTATAGCGGTTCGATCGGCAGCCGCTTGGGGGGAGCGGGATCCAAAACTTACTTCAATACATCCTGCTTCACCAATCCGGCAAACTTCACCTACGGCAACGAACCGCGCAATGACAACAGCCTGCGCACGCCGGGGATCGACAACTGGGATATGTCGCTGTTCAGAGATGTTCCCATTCACGAAAACATGACGTTGAATTTAAGGCTGGAAGCGTTCAACCTGTTCAACCGGGTGCAATTTGGCGCACCCAACACCCAGTTCGGCAATTCGCAATTCGGGTGGATCACTCAACAGTTCAACAATCCCAGACTGTTACAGTTATCCGGCCGCTTTAGTTTTTAAATAGACGGAAGCCTGCCGCCGTTCCTGGCGGCAGGCTTTTTTCTGGCCAGGCGGTCGTATCGAAAGTTTTAGCTCCATCCTCCGGGATGACAAAGGAGAGGTTGGTATTTCCATGAGGATCGGTCGATGATTTGGTGGAGGTTGTGGGCCGGTACGGGCGGGGCCCACGAATGGCGCACCGCAGATTCCGCGCTTTGCTCGGAATGACAAAAAGGAGAGGGTTGCTGAAAGGAGAGGGTTGCTGAAAGGAGAGGGTTGCTGAAAGGAGAGGACGGTTGCCAAGGGACAGGGCAGCTGTTGGGCCGGTGGGTGGCCCTGGGATTTGAGACGTTCTCAACTGACAATGATGGAGAAGACTCGGTTTTCTGTTCTAGTCTTGAGGGAAAATCGCGCAGTTCAGCAGTGTGTCCCCCTTTTTCCAATTGTGCCAGTTTTTTCGCAGGCTGCCAGGGATATCCCCTCTCTGAATTTCCGTAACTCCCGAACTTGGGTTTTCAGAATACCAACTTCGCCGCGAACTGGAGTTGGCGTTCGCCGTAGAGGACGCCTCCACTTGTGGAGTTCCTCGATCCGAAGGGCGCACTGGTACTCACAAATGGCGCTACGCAGCCGTTGAAGGTTGGATTTTGCGATGCTACCGACGGGCACGCAACGCCGCTGGGCAACTTGGCTCCCGGGGCGATAAAGGAGAAGGCGGTCGAATTTACACCGAAAATGTTTGCGTGATTCAGGAGGTTGAAGGCGTCTGCCCAGATTTGGAAATGAATCTGCTCGTGGATGGGAAAATCGCGCGTGACGCGGAGGTCGATATTACGCAAACCGGGTCCAGGGGCATAATCCCTCTGTAGCTGGGGCGGCCTTCCCGCCGTAGCTGCGCCGGAACTCGAACTCATCACACCGCCTGTCAGGCCCCCTTCGACGGCAGCGTTCCCCTTGATTTGCTGTGGGTAGCCGGACATGACTGCCTGAATGGGAAAGCCTGTTGTTTCGGTTGCCGTGCCGGAGAACATGAAATTGTCCAGGAGCTGTTTCGTCCAGAAATTGCCGGTTAGTATCCGGGGCTGATAGACTACGCTACCCGTAAAGCGTGAACGCTGGTCCAGATCCGAGCGGCCATACTCAGCCTTGATGTTGTAAGGGTCTTCGGGGAAGTTGCCGCCGTAGAAGGTCCCGAAAGAACCCTGCACCTGGCCGAGATCCAGGGCCTTCGCCCAAGTGTAGTTGGCGAGCAATTGCAGGCCGTTTTCGAAAGGCCGTCTGATTGTAACTGCCATAGAGTTGTACCACGAATTCAAAACGCTGAACCCCGTGTTGATCGACCCATTGGCAGTCGTAAGCCGTTGCGTATAGTAAGGCTCATTGAGCGAGCTGGTCTGGACGCCGCTTCCGTTGTAGATCGCATAGTTGCGCGTCTGGGTTGCGGGCGCCAGGTTGCCATCGATGAAGACCGGCAGCCGGAGCCCTCTTGTCCCCACGTAGCCGACGGAAAGCGTCAGACGACCCGGGAACTCTTGCTCCACCGCCAATGAGGCCTCATGTGCGAGCGGCGGAACGAAATTGGGGTCCAGGCCATGAAAGCTGGTAACGACGGCGGAACTTCCAGCTCCGGTAACGACGGGTACAGCCGCTCCGGAGAAAGGCGCCGCGAGCGGCGGACCCGGCGGAGTAAAGAGCACATTTGGAAAAATGGGCGCGCCGGCGGCGGCTGGAGAGTTGAAGTTGTAATTAGTCTGGTATACGCCGTTTTCGACGCGCATTGCATAGTAGGTGCTGCCTTGAGTCAAGGCGGCAAACATGCCATATCCGCCGCGCACCATGGTTGTTGGATATGGATGGTAGGCAAAGCCCACGCGGGGAGCGACACGGTCCTTGACCGTTTTAAGCCGCTGCGTGTAGAACGTGGCGAGTGTTGAGGATGTATTCGGGCGTGTTGGTTGGGGAGTCACTTGCAAGTCGTAGCGTGCACCCAGGTTGAAGGTTAAATTGGGCCGGATGGCCCAGGTGTCTTCCGCGAAACCGTCGTATTCCTTTATCCAGAAGTCGTCTTTGCCGACATGTGTGATCGGGTCATAGACCTGGGTGAATGTTGAGTAGTGAGTGCCTGCGGCAGGATCGATCGACGATGCGGGGAAGACATCCTGCACCCATGATTGGAAATTGGCAAGTGCGGTTGTCCCGCTGTAACTGTAGATTCCACCGCCCTGGAAAAGATTGATCATCACCTCATGGACAAGGTTGATGTCGCCGCCAAGTTTCAGAGTGTGGCGTCCACGCGTGGTCGAAAAGATGTCCGTGATCTGGATCCGGTGCTCATCGGGCTCGGCTGTGCGCGGCAAAGCATTGGGTTCGCCGTAGGTCGTCAGATTAGAAATGCCCACACTGGGACCGGGCGCGTTTACGCCGGCCGTTTCCAGATCCCGCCCCCATTGTAGATGGACTTCGTTCAGCGACCTGCTGGAGATCGCCGTGGTCAGTCCGCCCACCAAAAAGCGCTCATGGTAATAGGCATTTCCGTTGGTAGTAATTGAGGTGTTTGTGTACGAGGGATTAGGCGCATAGCCACTGGGCAACTTGTAATCGCCCCAATTGAAATCCGCAAATGCGTGATTGGCAGAGTTGATCTGATAATCGAGTCGAGGAAAGAAGATGTCCTGCTTGCCGATGCGCGAATAGGTCCCATTCAGGCTAAGCAGGTATCCAATGGCGGCGATGCACTGAGTGGATGTGATGGTGGCAGGACACTGTGCGGGGGTGATGGTGCTTGTCGACGTGGTTTTTATCGGGGTCTGCGAAATGGTCGCGGTCGAGCTGTAGGCGATCGGTGCGACTTTGCGGAAGCCGTCGTAGGTGAAGAAAAAGAACAGTTTGTCTTTGAGGATCGGACCGCCCGCGCTGCCCCCGAACTGTTGCTGCTGACGCACAGCCTGGGTAACGATCCCCCTGGACTTGTTGTACGAATCGAGGGCGTTCAGCGCTGGGTAGCGGAGAAAGTAAAAAAGGTCGCCGTGCATGGAATTCGTGCCCGAGCGGGTGATCGCGTTCACCTGGCCGCCTGCCGCCTGGCCAAACTCCGCACTGTAGACTGCCGAGTCGACCTGGAATTCCTGGATTGAATCAAGGCTGTAAACGTAGGGAGCGCCGGATGCTCGTCCGCGCGCCTCGGAAAAGAGCGCCTGATTGTTATTCGCCCCGTCCACGTAGTTGCTGTTGTAAAGCCCGGAGATTCCGTGGTAGCTCACCAGACCGCTGTTACCGTCGGCCACGACGTTGGGTGTCGCGAGAGCAAAGGTGCTCCAGTTGCGGCCATTCACGGGCAAATTTGAAATGAGGTTACTGTCTACGGTTTGCGAAACCTCGGTCTTCTCTGTATCCAGCAGCGGAGCGGTGCCTGTAACCATCACTGCCTGCTGTACAGTCTGCAAGGGAAGGGCAAAGTCCAACGTCACCGTGCGGCCGACGGTCAGGGCCAGGTTCTCCTGCCGAACGGAACCGAAGCCGGCTCCACTAGCGACTACCTCGTAATGTCCGGGCTGTAAAAAAGGTGCGACAAACAGTCCGTCTCCATTGGTTGTACTGGTACGGTCGATGCCTGTATCGGTGTTCCTGATGAGAACGGTCGCCCCGGGAATGGGGGCCTTGTTGATATCAACGACCGTCCCTGTGATTGTGCTGGTGCCGGAGGTTTGGGCGATGGAGAACGGAGGATGAAAACATAAAATGAGGAAAGCGGCAAGTGTAAGGAAAAAAGAACCGCGGCGAGGACAGAGGGTAGAGAAATTCTCCTTCATGGTGACCGCCTCCAAAAACCATTATGGCAAATTTGGCCCGCTGATTCGGTAGACAAGAGACATGATGGTTCAGTCGAAACTTATGCTTTGGAAATACCTAGGCTATTTATCCACGTTGTACTAACGACCGTCTTGTGTCAAGAGGCAAGAGAGTTTCCGCTCGCGTCAGGAACTGACCCGCGCTGCGGCGTTGGACCGGACTTCGTCACGCGCTGAACCTGTAGTTCTTTTTGAGAGAAAGCGTCTTGTCCGGCTAATACGCACTCATCGGGACGCCCGCAGAATCGGTTGTTTCTTCACTGTCTTTTAATTCGTCGTCAACGATCTTCTGAAACGCGTTAGCTCGAGGAAATTTCGGAGCTAGAGGTGTTGAATCGCAAAGGTGAGGACTCCCTAACGAGGTCTACCTTTGCCGCGCAAATTTCATCCGAACCTGCCGATCAGAGCAATGGGTGGGTAATTTCGTCCCGAAATCTACACATCCTCAAGCGACTCGGCGTTCTCTACCCCGCCAATCGATCGTGGCCGTGTCGGGCCAGAGTTGAGAGGGCGGCTGAAATCCAGGGCGCGGAACGATTACGGTTACGACGCTTTACGGTCACGCTTTCCCGAGGTGACCGTCCGCGGCTGCCCCCACCTCCGATGATGGCGACGCCCACCGGGTCCACCCACGAAAGTGGCAGGGTGATCACCTGAATGGCAACAGCGGCCGCAAATTTGAGAGTACGCAGTGGCGAACTCCTTGCTAAGCTGCGCGTATAGTTACGACACAAATAAAGTAATCGGACCTTTTTCTTCATGCTGCAAGTCTGCCGTGTTCTCTATAGGTTGTGCGGAGCCGTCTGCATTGTAAGCTCTCTGGCCGCCATTGCTCAGCAGCCCCAGCCCCGGCTGACGCGGGCGCGCGCAAGGCGGGTACGCGGGACTGCTGTTGTGTGGCTGGCTGGCGGCGTGCCGGCGTAGGTGGCGGGGCGTGCTGCTGCTTGCCTTGGCGTTGGGAGTCGGAGTTGCGGGTCCCGTGGCTTGCGGCGGAGGCGGCTCTTTTTCCGGCAGCACCGCCGGCGCTTCGTCTCCAACTACCCCAGCCTCAACTTCTGCCAGTTAGACTATGGTTCTTACAGGCAAAGATTCCGTCAGCGGCATAATTACTTCGTCAGGCAGCTTCACGTTGACTGTGAATTGATTCTCAGATTGCAAGCAAACCTAGGCCCAACGGCTGCCGTCACAAATCGATACGAGTGTTTACCCCGGGTTACCGCATCATTAGCATCGAGGAAGTAGTGGACTGTAACAGCTGAATCATTAGAGCCGCAGGGGCTAAAAGGCCGTCGTAGGTTGGGTGGTTAATGGCCGAGATCGAGTAGGACATGCGCACCAACCGCAGCGTGGACGTACGCGCGGAGTACCGGTGAGGTGGATCCTTGTTTAGAGGTGGGCTCTTGCTTCACGGATGTGGTTGCCCTGGGGATACATTATGGGGCCCGAACCGGACTTCACTAGGAGGATCCCAGGTCTCAAAATCGAGACCTGGGGCACCCATCCGATTTCCTCCAAATTCTCACGCAGACTCCAAAGCCTAATTTTTTCTCAGCCCTTTGCGGCCCGACTAAAGTCTGGCCCTGATACAAAGCATGAGAGCCGCGACCCCTAGAGGGGCCGCGCATTTTCACAGATTTGGTTCTACTCCTGAATCAGCTGTTACAGGCCAGTAGAGTAACTGGTTGATCGGCCGGCAAGCCATCTAAAAATCGCCGCTCGCGCCTCCGCCTCCCGACCCTCCTCCGCCAAACCGAAAGTCTGGATTGGCTGGTTGCGGGGTTGGCGTTATGGATTGCGGTGCTATCAGCCCCAGTACGGCAGAGCCGACGCTCATCGCGTGTTTGTCCTTCCCCGACATACGCGCGGCCGTAAAGCCGTGGCGAACTCCGCCAGCACCCAGAGCGAGCCAGCGGCGAAGGAACAATGCAACCCCAGTCAGTGCTATACCGAGAAGTATCGGGTCCCAGGTATGCCACTGCCAGCCGAGGTACGGTTTGTTGGTGACAAGGGTGAGGATGGTAGTCATCGACCCAACCGCGATGATGAGGCGATCCTTCTGGTGAACGCCGCGTGCGAGGATGAGGGGCGGCAGGCACCATATGAGCACCCATGTCGTCCAGTAGAAGGGAACAGCGAATTCCGAGGCGGGCCGTGTGTTGCTCCACCACTGTGAGGGCAAGCTCAAAGCTGAAATCTTGAGGTTGAAGATCAGGTACATACCGAGCCATAGAAACGCCTCAGAGATCGAGTACGCATCTCCAAGGTAATCGAAGCGGTGGCGGGAGCGAGTGGGAGCTATACAGATCAGTCCGGCTGCATACAACACTGAGATGAAGACATGCTGCACCGAGTGAGAGGGGGTCCAGTAGCCGGGCAGGAAGACGGCGAAGATCATCGCGGCGGGAAATGCGTACCACAGATTGAAGCGGTACCAGATCCAAAGCGAAGCAATGGCGCCAGCGGCGGGAACCACGAACTGAATATCGCGCGCGGAGTGGGGGATGCCACTGAAGAAAAAGAGGTCCAGTCCTACGCACAGAAAAGCAACCGAACAGACGGCGAGTGCTTCCTCGATCCCGTAGCGATACAGGCGGGCCCGGGTTACGGCGACCTCGGCGGCCGTGTAGGAGACGGCAGCGAAGATCAATAAGAATATGCCTATGGTTGGTTGCGACGGCCGCGAAAGAAAGATGGTGAAGAAGAGCGCGACTGCGGCGGCTACGCCGATCATGGTGAAGAAGAAAAGTACCAGCCTCAAAAAAATATTGGTGATGCGCAGATCGGAGACGGTGTCTTGTTCAAGGCGCTGGTACTGCTCGTTGCTGAGGGAACCGTCGCCGGCCCACTGCGTCAGGAGATTGCGGGCACGTAGGGTCTCCTCGGCCGATTCCGTGTAGATTCTCACTCCGGCCTCGCGAAGCGACGGGCGATCTGGACCAGCATCACGATCATTGCGATTGCGGTGATCACGAAGTAGGCCAGAATATAAGTGGCGTCCGAGGCGTTGCGGAGGAGCATCCAGCTAACACCCACGTAGCCGTAGACGGTGGCGTAGGCGACGAAGGCAAACTGCCGGCGCTCCAGGCCCCACACGAAAGACGCGGCACATGCGATCAGCAGACCGACAAGCCATAGGCCATGGTGTCGCGAATTGAAGACCCCGGAAACGATTGCCCAGAATAAAACATTGGCAGCGACGTTCAGATATGTGGTAAAAAAGTGCGACTTCAATTTGAGGCGCTGAAGAATCGCGCCAACTGTACCGATAGAGAGGCAGTAAAGCAAGGCATATTGCCGGTAGGCCGCGTCCTGATGAGACGGCCAGTGCGAGATAGTGAGCCCGAACCATCCGGCGAGTGAGGACAAAGCGAGAGACAGCACGAAGCGATTGTCGAAGCGATAGGCAAGGAAGAAGAAGAGGAGGGCCGTGGCCAGGAGATAGAGATCCCATTGTCCGGAAAGGACGTGGAAACGGTTCTCAAGATAAACGAGTTCTACGCACCAGACCAGGCAGCCTAGGTAGAGGACATAGTCGAAGATCGGAGCGGGTGCAGTTGTCTCCACGGCCGACCAGACCGGTGCGCGGGAAAAGCAATACCAAAAAGAGGCGGTGAGGATGATGGAGAGGCTGGTCAGGACGAGTACATCACCGAGTTGCTGCGACCAAGTGGAGATAGTCCAGCCAAGTCCGGCAACGAACGCCACCACACCTGCATAGAGGAGAAGGTTGAGCTCAAGCGCGAGGGAGAAGGGTTCTCCGCGAGAGAGGCTCGCTAAATGAGCCTGCTGCTCAGCCGATATTGCACCTCGTTCCTTCCAGAGCTCCAAGCGAGCGAGGATCGTCATGGCGCTTTCATTCTCCGGATGGGGAGCAGCGTGTCTGTGCTCAGCATTCGATTCCGATATTACTGCATTGCCTCTCAATATCCATGACCCCTCAGTCGTGGTTCGCCCAGAGGGTCAACAGATCGTCGGTGCAGCTCACCGAATCTGCGCTTCCCATTAAGTAGCCGGCGTCCTGGCCGCTAAACGGATCTGTTGCACTTGCCCGGGACATCTTGATGTAATCCACCGCGAGCTGACTCACACCGAGATAATCGGGGTCGGCGCTGGAAACGCTGACTGTCAGCGCAGTGCTGTCGCTGGAGAGGCAAGCGGTCCCGCTGGTGGTGAAGATGACGGTGGCGCTGGTCTTGGTGTAGCCCGGCCACGCGGAGCACTTGCCGGCATCCGGCATGGTGAAGTTGCGCGTAACGTAAGTCCCGAAACTCTTGCTGCCAGATCAGACAGGTTGGGTTGCTTGCTGTTTCGATAACCAATGAAATCGCCAGAATACAAGCGTTGATTTAATCGGAACTGCGGAGCAAAATGTTCGGACAGGAGAGCGGGCGCTGCTTTTGCATTTTGCGAGAGAGTCCTTCTCCCGATTGAAAGTCTTCCGCAGCGTGAAGAGCCATTGGGACTCAAAGCAGTTTGTTCGGCCGGGCAAATCGACCAATAGAAGCAATCACCAGGGCAAGATGACCACAACATTTTCTGAGCGAGGAATAAGGAATCCCAATGCCCACCCCACCCCTGTTTTTTCTCCCGTTCCTGCCTCCGGAGTTAGCAGAGGCGTCCTATACCTATATGGCGGAGAAGTGCGACAAAACCGCCCCGGGCCCAGGAGACAGAGTGTATTCCATAAGTTTTGTGCACCAGAGAGTCGTCTGGGTTGCTACAGTTGGCAAACGCCTTAAGGGTTACAGGCCAAGTCATAGAGCCGCGGCGAAGTTGTTAGAAGACGCCGCAATGGTCCTTGCCATCTTTCCGGGTACCCCGTACTGCATCGTCACAGACGCCCTGCATACCACCGACTCCAATTTCGAAAATATCTTCTTCGAAACACCGGTGGAGGTCGAATATTTCTCTCTGCCACCTACTGAGTAGAGAAATGGTCCCCACATCAAGCAATTTACTTATGGCAAGGTGTCTTCCGTTTGCCCTCGCCTTCCAGCGATATCGAGTTTATCATCCGAATACCGCTTCACCAGACGCGCATTCAGGGATGGGAACAACATGACTGATTCGAGACGAGTATTCACAAGCAACGTACCCGATAAGATCTGTTAGGAAGTTCCATGCTTCGCGCCCGAGGCCGCACGATATGTTTGAGGACAACGGATTTCCGCTGAAAGCCCCATTGTGGAGAAAGGGGGGCGCCATGGAGCCCAGCAGGTTGGACTGCCCGGCGTACGTCAAGGCGCTGTTCGCTGCTGGTGAGAGTGCCACTCATACGGGCATTTGCCTATTGGACACTCAGACACGATTTGACTGGTTGAATGCCGCTCTTGCCAGAGAGACGCGAGCGACCGTGGATCAACATATCGGGAAGACTTCACGCGAGATTGTGGGTGATCTGGCTACACAAATCGAGCCAATTTACGAGAGGGTGTTGGGGACGGGTAAGCCGGCGTCCGTCTGGCTGGCGGGTCATGTGCGGGACACGATCGAGGCCGGCCATTGGTTAGATTACTGCTTTCCGATCCTCAGCCGCTCTCGGCGAGTGCAGCAACTCGGCCTTTTTGTGGTGAATGTCACGGCGGAAAAGGAGTCGGCTGCAATCTTCGATGCACTGGCGGGAAACTTGCCGTTTGCAGTAGACCACAGCGTGCAGCTGCTGCGAGGGCTTGATGAGGCAGTTCACGGATATTACTTAGGCCTCGAATTGAGTTTTCTGGAACTTTCGCGTCACTCCACGGATGTCTCCAGAAACGTCGACCACTTTCGGTCGAAGCTTCAAGGACTGGAAAATGAGATTCGCTTGATTCGGGAACTCGTCTACGCAATTATCGACCGATTCCACGTTCCCTCATGCTGAGAAGCATGTACGGCATCTCTGCTGCTCTGCCGCGAAAGTCAGGTTGCTAGTGGAATGGCTACCACGATGACACGCCCTATGCTTTCGATTTCTGTCCTATACCTCCATCTCCTGCTTGGGGCTGGCGATAGCAAATGCGGTATCAACGTCAGCCAGTCTGAGTTTTTGTCCAACTCGCACCAGCCGCAGACATAGGCGTCCCGAGTCTTCAGGAAATAGATAGGCCGCTGGAATTCGTAGGTCCAGTTTCTTCGAGTTGAGATTGCCCGCCTTTGGGTATCGATCTGAACGATAGAACCAGCAGGGATCATGGGGTGCAGGGTCAGGTCGCGTTTTCCAATGATTCCCCGCCTGTATGGCGCCGCTGACTGACCGTTTTCTGCAGCGAGTAGACTGGTCTCGTCGTCGGGCGGCTGAGCGGGAACAGGCGTATCCGGGATCAAATATCTTGCCTGTGTCTCAAGCGACCCCTCGCCTGGGAACATGCTTGCATTTTCAGGGGAGAGCTGTCTGGGAATCAGATTCTGTCCGCTTCCAGGATCAATGCAACGCAGCAGTTGCCCCGTCGAGACGTTATAGATCTCTGCCAATGCCACTAACTTACTGACGCTCAAATCGTGCTCTCCGCGCTCCAGGCGGTCGAGCCAACTGGCCGAGACATGGTAAGACTTATTTCCCTTTTCCTGGGCCAAGCGAAGACTGCATTTCTCAACCTCTCGCAAGGAAAGTCGCCACTGGCGCCGGATTGTGTGGAGCCTCGCGCCAATGCCTCTCATCGAGAGCCCCTCAGACGCGAACTTTCAAGATCACGGCAGTATCGGTCATAGTACGCGATTCCGTGAACCAAGGGAATTTTCCGACTTGTTAACGGTAATTGAAACCCACAACGCTGGTGAGGAGCCGGTCTTGGCGGGGGTACGTTTCGTCCGTCCCTAGGAAGTCACGAGCGCCGGTAAACGCCTACAGATTCCTCAGCTGCGCTAAAGTTTTTGAGGGAATCAGTTGAAGGCCCGCGATTCGTTTCAAAGTCGGATGCGCCGAGTTGCTGCCCGGTGCACTTTTTTGCATGAAAAGAACCATCGTGTAAAAGGTATTGGCGGATGTGTACAGGCCATAAAAAATGGGAGCGCCAAGATCATTTCCCGTTCCCACGGGAAAAGCTCCATTCCATTGCCGAAAGGGATTGAAACCGCCGATAATGTCGGCTGCCGGAGCGTTCTGAGCAAAGTTGTTCCAAACCGCCTTGATTGACTGGTTGGCGAGGTCCTTGGCGTCGCCGGGAGTTACGCTGACATCGGTGCCGAGATGGCCGGCACAGCGATTGCCAAGCCGGTTGTAAAGGACCAAATCGCATCCGCTCATCGGGCCGGTCAAAACATCGTGGGTCCCCGTCTGGACTTCTGAAATCGAGCCTGGGAGCCAGCTCAGGAAATTGAAAGTTCGCCACGGCTTGCTCACATTGGCGTGGGCTCCGACGGTGACACTGCTTGTCTTGGTGAAAACCCCGGTCGACTCCGCGATATTCAGCAGCTGCTGAGGTTGGGTTGCGAAGATGGCTGGTATCTGGGCGGCGGGCGGGGCGCCGCCGGGCCAATTCGGCCTGGTGAAGTTGATAAATCTACCCACGATCAGTTTTGCTTCTAACACTTGATTGTTTCCCTTTTCCGCAGTCTTCGCGCCATCCATTGTGCCATATTGACCTGTGCATCAGCAGCCCTTCTGACATATGGAATGTCGGGGGTGAGTTCATGATGAAGGTGATGCGAATATATTCAGGGGATTCTGGCGGGTATGGCCACGGCGGGCGGTTCCGGCGGAGATGTTTCATCTATCGCAGCGCGAAGGCAAGGTGATGCCCCGCATGCGCGGTGATCTGACGATTATGTTAGAAGACCCGGCGTCCGGGAACCCAGAGAAGAATTATTTGGTAACCATGTCTGCGCGTTGTTAGGTGCTTCGCGGGGATTGGGAAATTGGGGGGCAGGCTGCACCTGCGTGATTTTCCTCGACCTTCAGAGAGATAAATCGCCCAGATCAGGCCGTCCCCCATTCTGCCTAAGAAGAGCGAGTGGGCCATCCTCACTTGGCGCACTTACGTCACCGGATTAGAACCGGCACTAGTTCTATGCTCGTCAAATGATGACTTCAGGCGATAGCACTCATTGACACAGATCTGCCACGACGGCCCGGTGTCGGATAAGGGGACGCTCAGCACTACCCGTTGCGCGGATCGAGCTGCCAGGTACTCTTGGCTCCCGGATCCGCCACTGGGCCAGGGACTCTTGCGCCACTCGTGAGCTTTCCAAGAATATCGACCTCGATCTGATTGACGGCTGGAGCTTTGGGGAAAGGCTCGCTCATCGAAATCGTCAGCTGCAGAGTGTCAGGATCGAAGTCAATCTGCGCATCGGCTACAACAGAGTTCTTATCCCAACCGTACGCCTCACGCCATGCTGCAAGATCCAGGTACTGTTTCGAATCGCCCTCATAGAATCCCTGAAAGTCTTTCGGCATATCAACGTAAAGGTTCCCGTTGGCCTCATTCTTCGTGCTTAGAAGGATGATGGCCGATTTGCCGCACTTAGCAAAAATGTTGTTGGAGATATTGTTGTCTGTCGCCGTTCCGCTTCCCTTTCGATCGGGACGAGTGATTGCGAAGATGCCGGAGTTGTCGCATTTTCCAATCAGGTTCTGCGCAATGATCAGCTTGTCCGTCGCGTTATCGAAGATGCCCGATCCCGCGCATCCTCTCTGTCCAGGCGTTCCCGGCTCGGCATTGCGCACATCCCAGACGATGTTGTTATCGAGCTGGTTCTGGCCGCGGTTCATTTCCATATGGACCGCCGCGCCGACAGTGAGGGTGTCGGCAAAGATGTTGCGAGTCAGCCTGCAGTTGACATTGCCGCTATCGAACCAGACGGCATTGGCATGGCGGATGTGGCGGATGACATTGCGGCGAAACATCATGTTGTGCGCGCGGTGGAATTTGGCTCCGGCGGCCTCCCAGCCGCGCTCGGCATCGGCCCACCCGCACCATTCGATGAGGTTGTCTTCGATCAGGGTATCGCTCGTTCCCATACCGCCGATACCCTCTACGCCACAGTAGCGGAAGGTGTTGCGGCGAAGGATCTCAGAAGCTCCGGCGTTCTTCGCGGTACCCGCGTTGCCGTCTCTGCCGATTGAGATGCCCATCCCATTCGCCCATTCAAACGTGTTGTCTTCGACGATCCAATGATCGCCGCCAGCAAGAGAGACCATGCCGTACTGAGGAAAGGGGTATTGGTTGCCGGCGTGCGCAAAAGACAGCCCCTTGATCCGAATGAATCCGCTCCCGCTTTGCGCGGGAAGGAAGGTGTGTTGCCGGGTGATTACTTCGATGGTGTGATCGGCGGGAGTTCCCGATTCCAGACGAATATGGATTGCGGTTCCCGAATCTTCCACCCAGAAGCGAGCGTTCGGAGAACCGCCAACCTCCTGCATGATCGGTCCACCCCGCCGGCGGGCCGGTAATCCATTTTGCGGCTGGGCAGGCACCGTGAAATCGGGCACGGGTTGCAGATGCTGAGCTGCTAACTCGCGCTGCTGCTCCACCGGTTCCAGCGGCTTGCCGTCGGCAAACACCAGACCGCGGCGGCGAACGTAGGGCCCGATATCGACATTCCTGGTATCAAGCCATACCCACTCCCCCATCAAACTGGGCAAGGCAAATGGATTGTAAGTATCGGGGAACATCGAGCTCTTGAATTCATACCGCCACGCAGTGACTCCATTACCTGGCGCTGCTTGGCCAAATCCAGGAAAGCCTACGGGAATCGTCTCCTGCACCCATCCGCCCTTGAGCACCTCGGAGCCCTTGATGACAACTTTCGCTCCCGGAGCGGCTTCGTAACTGATCATCTGTGCCGGACTGGTGCCGCCGCGCGCGGGACGCACGCACTCACGATACGTGCCTGAGGCGATGACGACCCGTTCGCCGGGCTGCAGCACTTCGGCGGCCTGGTTGATCGTCCGGAACGGCCGAGCGTGCGTGCCAGGGCCGTTGTCGTCAGCCTTAGCATGTTGGTTGTCGACATAATAGGTCTTGGTAAATTTGAGCGCCTGTTCCCACACAATGAATTCAGTACCGTCGGGCAAACGCGAATCCGGGGCTTGCGCATTGGAACTGGATTGCGCTGCGGCAGGGAAAATGCTCCCACCAAGACTTGCGACCAGACTAAATGCCGTTGCGCATTCTAGAAAGCGACGCCGATCGATCGATCCGCTCAACATTTAATCCCCTGATGATTGAACCCGCTCGCAATCCACATCGATTTTGTACTCGCTACGAGGGGTTGATCTGTATTTCGACCTGCAATAGCTGAGTAAACGCTTTCTAGGGAGCTGCGTATCGCGAAATCCGTGTTGCAGCAGAAACAATAGCAAGTCACGACGATAGTCGTCAAGCGATCTCGCTTGTGGGGCGGGGCGAGCCGCATGAAGTGACGAGCAGAGGAAAGCGGGGACAGACCAGATCGACGCGGTGAGCCCTGTCGGATTCTCGCGCTGAACCTGTGGTTCTTTTGAGAGAATGCATATCTCCCGTTCAGCCTATCTCCGCCACTGTTGTAAGTCAGCTTCACGATGCGAGCGTTTGCATGGGGGTACGTCGGTCCCGTCTTTCCCGAAAAAAACGCCCGAGCCGCGAAGTGGCATGCGCAATGCCTTAGTTACCTAAGGTAGGTTTTGCCTCTGCGTCAAGTAGCTTGGGATTTAAACAACCTTTACGCTTTTAATGGTCAACAGCTGTTTCCGGGCAGCGTTCCCAACGCTCTGAGTACAGGAGCTCCGTTTGCAATCAGCGGGTCAAACATGGTTGTCGTCCCCATGAGCCCGTAGTAAACATAGGAACGAGCAAACGTGCTTTAACCGCTGATTGCAGGTTGGTCGGGGTCGCCATAGTGGCCAACCCCTCCCAACCGCGGCGACAACCGTTTTCAGAAGAAATATTTTGCCACCAATTGCACCTGGCGGTTATCCAGCACTGTCGACGTAATCTGTCCGAAAGAGCCCGATGACTGGTTAGCATTGGGAGGGCCGAACTGGGGATGATTGAGGGCGTTGAAGGCCTGGATTTGAAGACTCAGCTTCTGCGATTCAGCAAACGGCATGGAGAAGATTCGTTTGAGCTCCAACCCGAGGGGACTGCTCGACGGCGCCACCACCCAGGAGGGGTTGCGCGGCGCGTTGCCGTAATGGCCGATCGCTTCGGTGAACCTGGCGGTATTGAACCACTGATTGATGGACCTGTTGTGAACACCATTGGGCTGGCCTTGAACAAGATCCGGATATTCGAAGTTATTGCCGTTATTCTGGCCGTCATCACTCTGATAGACGAATTGCGGACTGCCGGAATAATACTGGAAGATCCCAGCAACGGCCCATCCACCCAGAAGCTTTCGCGCCAACGCATTTCTGTTCTCGTTCAGTTGGGGAATGTTGTATATGACGGAGATCGACAGGTTATTACGCTGTTCGTTCAGCCCGTTTGCCCATACCTTCTGAAAAGGATTCTGGGTCTCATTGCGCTGTTGGTTGGTGCCGCCGCCTTGATCATCCCGGTACGAAGAGAGGGCATACGCCACGTTCGCGAGGAGACCGTTCGATAGGCGATGTTGAAAGTGAAGCAGGAAGCCCTCGTAAATTGAGGCTCCATGATTGTCGAGCACGCGCATCTGGCCAAACTGAGGATAGGGGCGATTGGCCTGGACATTTCCGCCGGGGGCCTGTGGCGGACCGACATTGAAATTCAGCAGAGACGTGTCCTCTTTGCTTCCCTTCACCCCGACATAAGAAACATCGATCACGTTGTTCCAGAACTGCTTGGAGAATGTGAGATTCCACGTCTGCAGATAAAGGTCGGGATGATCGCGGCCGGGCGGTATCGACACGATATTCGCGACGGATGCGGGGATGGATGACGAGACTGGATGCGCCAGGGTAGACGTGGGGGCGTTGGCCGGAGTGCAATAACCGCAGTTGCCGTTGAACAGACTAACGCTCGGGTCATCGGGCGGGTTGAGCTGCAGGATATTGATGTTGTCGAACTGCCCCGCGTAGTAACTGATGCCGTACCCTCCGCGCACGACCATCAGATGCGGCAAGCTATAGGCGAACCCCAGCCGGGGCCCAAAGTCCTTGCCCGTGATGTGCCATATGGGGTTGTAGTTCGCGAGGGGCACCAACTGCACAGGGTTGACGGTCCAGTCGATCGTCTCGGAGGTGTTGAGAGAGTTCGTCGGGGCGGGGTAAAGGGAGTAGTTCAGCCCGGTGTTGAGGGTGAGATTGTGGGTCACCTTCCAGTTGTGCTGTATGTAAAAGAACATGCGCCATTGATGGGCATTGGTGAGTGGAATGCCCTCTGGCGTGATGACCTGGGAGGGAATCCCCAGGATCAAATCCGCGCCGTCGAAACCGCCTTCATTGGCGGGGGCATTGGGGCCGTTGTTGGCGGTTTCCGAGCCGTTAAAGTTGATGACTCCGTAAGGGGTATTGCTGGTGTCGGCATTGTCTTGCACGCGGCGGACGTCTCCGCCGAAGATCACTGTATGCGTGCCGTGCGTCCAGGTCACATTATCGACGAGCTGGTAGGTTTTGCCCTGATCCAGCCCGACTCCAAAGTCGCTGCCCACCCCGATCAATTCGTTGCTGGTTAGATTCGGAAAACCTTGTTCGGACGCGGGCCAGGGCTGGCCGTTAGGCTGTACAAAGCCGTTGATGCCGACGGAAGCAGGGGTGAAGTTGGTGTTCGCGTAGGTGGTCAACAGCTTCTGGTTCTCGAAATCGATCCCCAGGCGAAGTTCATTGATGAGCTTGGGCGAGACGACGTGAACATACTGCAGACCGGCGTTGAAAATCGGCAAAGTCGCATTATCGTTGAAGTTCGGATTGCCCTCGGAGATGTGATTGTCCCGGCTGGCATACATGAAATGAACGCTAAGCTGGTCGTTCGCGTTTAAATGGTGATCGAGGCGCGCGATGAACTGGTTGGTAATCTGGGTGCCGCCCGTGAAATAGGCGTAGTTGAAGCCGCCCTGGTTGGTATTGGGCAAGGGCATGTATTTTTTCACGATCGCCTGCGCCACCGGATCGACGGGTATCTGATTGTTGAGGTACGGCTGGCCTGTAGTCGGGCTTACCAGTTGGATGCCGGGCAATAGATCAGAAAAATCGCCGTTCTCCTGCTGCGGCGTGAGAACCTGGCTCAGCCCCGCAGTCTCCTTATTGGAGCGAATCCCTTCATAGCTCACGAAGAAAAAGGTGCGGTTGGGGATAATTGGACCGCCCACTACGCCGCCGAACTGATGCTGCCGATTCACCTGCTTGGGCGCGGGGGCGGGTACAAAGTAGTTACGCGCATCCAGCGCCGTGTTGCGAAAGTACTCGAACACATCCCCGTGAAAATTGTTGGTGCCGGATTTGAGTTGAACGTTCACGATGTCGCCGGCGGCGCCCACGTTTTGCGCTTCGGCGTTAGCGCTAATCACCTCGAATTCCTGTATGGCGTCGGTGGAGGGATACAGGTTCACGTAGGCGTGCCGGTTGCCAATCATGGTTACGCCGTCCACGTTGGTCTGTCCCCATTCCAGTTGTTCGCTGTACGACTGAACGCTGGCGCCATCCTCCGAGGAGGTGTGATTGTCCGGATCATAAGCAGTGGTGCCGGGCGTAAGAATGGCGAGGTCCTCAAATTTGCGCCCATTGAGAGGAAGGTTCTGTGTCTCCACTTCGCCGACAACGTTGCCCAGAGAGGAGGCTTCGGTCTGCAGCAAGGGGGGCGCTCCCTGGACGGTCACCTGCTCCGTGGCCGCCCCAACCTGCAGTTGGAAGTCGACGCGTGCCTGCTGGCTGAGCTGCAGCTCAATTCCCTGTTGCCGGGTTGTGGTGAACCCGTTGGCAGTGATCTCAACGTTGTACGAGCCGGGAGGCAGGTAGTTGACGGTGTATTGGCCCGTGGCTGTGGTCACCGCGGATTTTGCGATCCCGGTGGCCACGGACGTGACGGTCACTTTGGCTCCCGGAACGACTGCCCCGGAGTGGTCGGTGACGGTACCGACGATCGCCGTATCGACGGTCTGTGCACGCAGGCCTGCAGGAGCGACAGCAATCACCAGCATGAAAAATGCTGAAAGCAGTGTACGCATGGGAAGCCTCCTCGGTTGGTAAAGCGGTTTTACGGAGATTACTTGCGCGCACAGCGTCTAAGCGGTGAGCGCGCCAACACCTGGTGTACGTGAAGTTCGTTACGAATCTCTGGGAGCCCTACACAGAAACGAGCCTCTGATTGTGAGCCCGAGTGACGCCGCCAGGAAGAGGCAAATAGCCTGTTGGCGGTTAGGACATTTGACCTATGGGGAAAATCCTTGATCCGAACAGCGGGGACCCGGAGCCGTCTGCGAAGCCGGGAAAGGGCGGACCCCTTTACCCTGCCGAGCTTTTTACATAATCCACTCCTGGGATAATCCATGTCCAGTGCGTAAACGAATTCCTCCGCAGAAATCCTTCATCCACGGCCAATTTATTTTGGTGCGGGGGAACGTCCCGTCTGGAAGGCTTTTTGTCACTGTGAATCAAAGCCGTCGCTGTTTCGTGTACTCATTGGGGGGTGAGGGGACGCCTTAAGGTTTCTGCGAGAATTGCTGCGATGGGTCAGCTGTCCCTCTATCGCTTCCCTCTTTGGCTAAAACACCGGTCGCGTCTTGACAACTAAATTGGAGTGCTTCGTTCATTGGGGAACTTTTCATCCCTTAAAGCCGCGTGAGGTGAACATCCCGTCTATCGACTAATTTCTGGGCGCCAGGCTGGTCGAGTCTTCGCTGCGCGCAGAAATGTGCGAACTAAGCGTATTAAGTCAGTTGAGCGAAGCGGCGTCGCACAGAAGAGGTTACGTCTTTCTGGAACTTCTCTGACGAGGGGAGCGATCGAGCAAGATGATCAAATAAGTCGTTTGTTTCACGAAGATGATCAAATAAGCCCTTTGTTTCGCGAAGATGCTCAAGATGCTCAATGAATTAATTTGAGCATCTTGCCTCCTTAGGCGCCTGGTCTTCGAGCCTTCTTACGGTTTGCTACACCGGACATCGGCTGGCAAGCGCTGATGCTTTCGGGGTGGTGGGCGGCGGATGCACGGGTTGAGCGCATGGGTGCAAGGCCAAACAGGGCCGTCGTCGTAAAGACGGCGCTGACGTTTGTTGCTAATCCCACAGTAGTACGGTTTTGGGAGGACGTCGAGAGCTGTAGAAGAATTATTTGGTAACCATGTCTGCGCGTTGTTCGGTGCTTCGCGGGAATTGGGAGAATGGAGCGACAGCCTGGACCTGCGTGATTTTCGTCGACCTTCCAGAGACTAAATCGTCAGATTGGGCGGTCCCCCATTCTCCCGGTATGTACGGCTGCTGGCCCCACTTTTCGTCGGTCCGCCCTGACAGATAATAGAGCCAACACCGTTCCTTCAAGGTCCATGGCGCCCTTCATCCGCCGACGCCTGCCCAATGTGTTCTGCAGTTGTGGGTTCCACGACTCTATCTGCGATCTCCAAAGCCTTTGGCGAGACTTCGGCGGAAGCTGCCGGAGAGATCCTTTTTGCCGAGTGCGGACTGGCCTGCATAGCGCGCATTTGTCCAGCTTTGTTGGTTGCGTCCTCAGCAGATTGCACTTGGATGATGTTCATCATGCCAAGGTCCTCATGATTCAGAATGTGGCAGTGGAAGACAAAGTCGCCAATGTCATTTCCACGGAAATCGATGAGGACGGTCACGCTTGGATACGGGTGATTCGGATTGCCGTCCCAGTAGGGAACTTGAATCATATCCAGGTACTGGCCTGTGAGCGCTGGGGATTGGGTCGATCCGTTGGTCTCGAAATTGTCCTGTGATTGAACCAGGAAGTGAACTTGATGGAAATGGAACTCATGATTTTCGCCGGCGCGGTTCTGGATAACCCATTGCTCTATAGTTCCCCGGGTCGCAACAATGTCGGGAGGAAGGTCCGGGTTGAAGACGTGTTCCGGTTTGCCCACGACCGCCATGAAGAATTGATTCGGCGCGCAAGGCATAGCGGGATTCGGAATGGGAGGGCAGTTTTCGTCAAAGTACACTACTCTGTGTTCAGCGATCGGCGCGGCTGCAAGACCCGCGAAGCGTTGACTTTTTGTATTGACTGACTGAAACGCCGGTACATGTTCTACCGCTGCGGAATCGTCCCCCGCCCCCAACTCGATGGTCGCCAGCGGCCGCTGGGGATCGTTGTCTCCGAGCGGGCCGGTGTTGATCGCCAGGGTGACGAGCTGAGCAAGCTGGACCGAACGAGGCGGCGCTGAAACAATAAACCCTACCCGCGCAGCTGGCGCCAGCACGAAATGCGTAGCGGGGATCAGCCCTCCCGGCTGTTCGCCATCCTGAGAGTTCACCGCAACGCCGTCGATCTCAACTACCTGCAAAACCTGAGGACTTCGGTCGAACACATATTGAAGATCCAGGATTGTGTCCGCGGAGGAATTGGAAATGCGGAAGAATTCCCGCTCCCCGGCGTCCATCTTCAGGATTGCCGGTACAAATGCCTTGGAGTTCGGGTCCGTGGGCGACGTGATGGGAACGAAGTTCAACGTGACGTCCCACGAGGGAATGTTGCCCTGGGGTGGAGGGTTGGCCGGCACATTCTGGTCCCGTACAATCAGCAGGCGGTGGCGAAGGCCGCTAACCGCCGGTTGCACGTTTTCGATGCCTTCCACGATGATCGCCCCGGACGCTCCACCCAGTAGCGCGTGCTCCGCAATCCCGTGAACGTGCGGGTGGTACCAATAGAGTCCTGGTGGCTCGTTGGCGGGAAAGGCCACGTTGTACTGAAACGTTTCGCCCGGATTGATCGTGCTCTTGATGACCTCGTCCTGATGGCAAGTCGGAGATGTGTTGGTCCCGTGATAGTGAATGTTCAGCGACGCGGAATTCATTGTCTTAGCGCCGCAATTGGGGCCGCTTATCCGCATGGATCCCGTGCCAGGGGGCAGATTGTTGGTGACTGTAATCATCAGGTGATCGCCCGGATTCACGTGGAGAGTGGGGTTCTGCAGGCCGTCCGGCGTCATAAAGCAGAACAACTCTCGATTGGCGGAATCGATGACATGCTGATAAGAGAAGCGAACCGCCAGAACCCCGTGAGAGCTAGATAGGGACGGCGGGGTGCTGACCACGGTACCGGCGACCGGACGTGGACAGGGGTTGGATACCGGTGGTACCGGGGTCGGAGCATTTGTCTGCGCCGCGCAAGTTTTGGCCAACATGGCCACAACCGATAGTGTTGCCAGTGCGAATAGTGATAACCGCTGCAAGGCGATCTTCCTCCTCTTATGGGTTACATTGGCTTCCGCACTTGACAGCCGAAGGGTAGAACGACCCTTGCCGAAAGCCTGCTCCCGAACTAGCTTCGCTGAATTCGATAAATTGCTCCTGAGGCGCGCATTAACTAATCTTCAAGGCTTTCGCATCACTTCTCGGCATCGCCGACGCTGTGCCGGACGCACACGCCACGCCATCGACCTGAAACCAGGACGGGCGCGAGCGAAAAGGGAACGACGTGGCGACGGTTTAGCCGGGCGACGCGAAGGAGTACATCGTGCCTTCGCCCGTTCCTATGATGTATTGTTTTCCATCGACCCCGTAGCTGATCGGGCCGCTTGCATTGGGGCCGATACATTCAAACAGCTGATTGGCGTTCTGGCTAAGGCATGGTTTTAGCGGTGTTCGAGAATCATGACTGAGTTCTTGAAATCGAAGGTTACGGACTTGAACCGCTTCAGAATGTCGAGTCCGACGACACCGTCCGCATTCAAGAAGTTGAAGTTGCCCACCACCGCCTCCAAACGAAGAGCGAAATGCTGGTCTGGAAGGCCGGCATCTCCCAACGCCAACCCAACTGGAAGACGGGAAGCCAGGATACTTCCTTTCGCCATGTTGATGGTAACCAGTGGGCCGTTATCCAGCGTTGGAACGGCTCTTTGGGTAAATATTGTAAAAACAGCGCCCGTGTCGACCAGCAGCGTCCTGCGACTCCCGTTCACGACTGCATGGATGTAAATCAGGTCATCGTGCGCCTCGAATGGGAGACGATACTCACCTGCTTGCATTGCGGGGGCCGCCGCCTCGGTACGCCCACAAAGTGGCAGGCTGATCACTGACAAGAACCCGAGAATTGCAATTGTGGAGTGTCTCAGGGAACACCGCTTTCCGCTTCGGGGGATCTGCTTGGGACGAAAAGTACGGTCTGGGGCACACTCCGGCAATGAATGGCGGAGCAGTTCGGGGTAAGGATCGGGTAAGTGCGCAGGTGGGTGATAATGAATGCTTTATTGTCACTCCTCAGGAGAAATCAGAGGTTGTATAAGGGGCGAGGTGCTAGACTTCTATTCAATTTCACTCTGATTTGCGCGGGAAGGAACGACCGCGGCCCTATGGTATCGCCAGTATCTCTGCCGGCTAAGATTCGCTTTGACTCCTTCGAGCTGGATGTGACGTCAGGCGAACTGCGCAAGGGTGGACATCGATTAAGGCTCCAGCCTCAGCCCTTCCGTGTGCTTCTTCTACTGATCGAAAGAACCGGCCAGGTAGTCGCTCGGGAGGAAATTCAGCGCTGTCTATGGAAGGATTCCACTTTCGTCGACTTCGAGCATGGAATCAATTTCTGCATCAACCAGATTCGCGGAGCGTTGTCCGATAGCGCGGAAAAGCCTCGTTACATCGAGACAGTGCCGCGACGGGGCTACCGGTTCATCGGCACCGTGGAACAGCCGAGCCCGACCAAGCAGGACAATACTAAGGAACCCACCCCGCCGCCGATCCAAGCCGAGCCCCTAGTCACGCCGCCGGCCCGAAAGCGCTGGCCTGCCGTGGTAGCGCTCACGCTCCTCGCTGCGGCGATCGCAGCGGGGGCGTACTTCTTCACTCGCCGGGCGCCCGTTTTGATCGGGCAGGACACGATTGTGCTGGCCGACTTTGCCAACAGCACGGGCGATGCGATCTTCGACGACACGCTGAAGACGGCGCTCCACGTCTCCCTACGGCAATCGCCTTTCCTGAACGTTCTTTCCGACAGCGGAGTTACCAGGAGCCTGCAGCTGATGACCCGTCCGGCCAGCACGAAGCTGACGCCCGAGGTAGCCCGCGAGCTTTGCCAGCGGGCGGGCAGCAAGGCTTACGTTTCCGGGTCGATTGCCAACCTGGGCAGCGAGTATGTGCTGGGATTGAAGGCGGTGAATTGCCAGAGCGGAGACACGCTGGCCGAGGAGCAGGTTACGGCGGCATCGAAGGAGAAGGTACTGGACGCACTGGGTAAGGCCGCATCCCAGCTCCGCACTGAGTTGGGCGAATCGCTGGCTACGGTAAAGAAGTTTGATGTTCCGCTCGAAGAGGCGACCACGTCTTCGCTCGAAGCTCTGAAGGCGTACAGTCTTGGAGACTATCAACATGCGATCGAACTTGATCCGAATTTCGCCATGGGATACCTGGCAGTGGGCACCAAATGGACTCTAAGCGAGCGAGGGCGGGCCGCCGAGTACATTACCAAAGCTTTCCAATTGCGGGAGCATGCCAGCGAACGGGAAAAGCTGACGATCACCGGCGTCTACTATTCATCGGTAACCGGAGAACTGGATAAAGCGGCCCAGACGTTTCAGGAGGACATTAAGAGCTACCCGCGGGATGGACCGCCGTACGATGCTTTGGGCGGGGTGTACGCCCAACAGGGGCAGTACGAGAAAGCCGCGGAGATCACTCGCCAATCGCTGGCCGTAGCACCGGGTTATGTATTTTCGTATTCCAATCTCGCCAACTATGTTCTTGCCTTGCAGCGGTTCGACGAGGCGCGGCCTATCATCCACGAGGCGCTGGCGCGAAACATGGATGATCGTATAGCCCACAATGCTCTCTACGCTCTTGCCTTTCTCGGGGCGGACTCCACAGCGATGGCGGAACAGCAACAGTGGTTTGCGACCAAGCCCGAATATGAGAACGTTGGCCTTGCGCTCGCATCAGACACTGAGGCTTACGCCGGACATCTACGCAAAGCACGGGAGCGTGGCCAAGCAGTCCGTAGGCTCTGCGATACGCGCCGGAGACAAGGAAAGCGGGGCGATATGGCAGGAGAACGCTGCTTTGCGCGAAGCCGCGTACGGCAACGGTGCGGAAGCCCGGACATCAGCGGCGGAGGCCTTAAAGCTTGCTCCCGGCAGTCAGGGAGCCGAGGTCGAAGCAGCGCTTGCGTTTGCCATGGCGGGCGACACTGCGCGAGCCGAGTCATTGGCACAAGACTTAGAGAAACGGTACCCGCTGAACACGCAGACGCAGTCGCTTTGGCTGCCTGCGATTCAGGCACAATTGGCATTGGACCGAAGGAATTCGACACTCGCCCTGAATGCTCTGCAAACTGCTTCATCGATCGAGCTAGGGCAGATTATGTTCGTGATCAACAATTCCTGCCTATATCCGGTGTATGTACGCGGAGAGGCCTACCTGGCAGCCGGACAGGGCAGTGCTGCCGCCGTCGAGTTTCAGAAGATTCTCGACCACAGCGGCATCGTTTGGAACTGCTGGACGGGAGCGTTGGCGCATCTGGGCGTGGCACGTGCCAATGCCTTGCAGGCGCAGAACCTCGCAGGGAGCGGATGCCGACCTCGCCCGCACTCGCGCCCTCGCCGCCTACAAAGATTTCCTTGCGCTCTGGAAAGACGCGGACCCCGACATCCCTGTCCTCCGGCAAGCTAGAGCCGAGTACGCGAAGTTGCAGTGATTCCGGCAGGGAACCCTGAAAGCAACAGGCGTGCAAGGCCTCATGGATATTGGGTCCGTAACAGTGAGTGTACGTCTTGTCTGTCACCGGGTTATACCGCCGTCGCCGGGTTTTTCCCTAAGAGGCACGGGGGGGGGTAGATGGGGTAAAATCAGACCGATTCTGGAGCGCGATATGAACTCAAATCTCAATAGTTTGAGCAAGAAAAATTGAGACGTTAAGCGCCGAGCAGATCGCTGAGGTGGAGGATTTCGTAGAGTTTCTTCGCCATCGGGGACAAGATCGGGAGTTGGTCCGCGCTACCGCTACTGCGAGCAGTCCCGCTCTAGAGGCGATCTGGAACAACCCGGAAGACGACGTTTACGATGCCGTATGAGTTGGGACGTAGTCCTCGTCCGGTTTCCGTTTACGAACCAAGCCGCTTTCAAGCAGCGCCCAGCATGTATTGTCAGCAGTCGCGCGTATAACTCCGCTAAGCCGGATGTAATTATCATGGCGATCACCAGCCAGATGCGTACGCTCTCCACCCTAGGTGAGGTTCAAGTGGGTCACTGGCAAGCGGCCAATCTATTGAAGCCATCGGCGATTAAACCCGTTTTCGCTACCCTTGAACAGAGTCTCATCCTCAAGAGGCTCGGCGTTCTAGACCCGACCGATCAGGCGGCGCTTCGCCAAGCGATCGCCGCGGTGTTGGGCTAGAGTTGAAGGCGCGGCAGAAAGCCTGGGCACGAAATGATAGGGTTACGAAACCTTCTGAGTTCCCCCCATCGCCGCATCTGCCCGCAGCACAGTGTCAGGCGGCAGGAAAATGGGTTCGCGAAATGGCTCAAATGTGCGCACTATGCGCACTAGGTTTCCTCCCGGGAGGAAAGGTGGCGAGCAACAGCAGGAGAATAGCCTCCGGCTGAGCCTCGGTCTGCGGAGCCAGGGTGCGCACGGCTTCTCCGGCGAGGCCGTAGAGCGCGTATTGGTCGCATACGAACCGTAGAGAGTGCTGGGGCTCCTTTGGCCGACGGAGTGGTTCCGGGGTGGGCAGCACAGCCGTTGGCGCGAGGCCGGGTCAGCGGCGCTGGTTGTGTGCCGGGAACCGAAAGCAGGCTGGGCGAGCAGCTCTTCCGTTCGCCGTTCTCTCTCTGCAAGAGCCGGAGTCTGGGCGGGGTTATGCCTGTCTCCCGGGTTTCTATGATGATTCGCCACACTGACGATTGCTCATTCCCGGTTTCCATCGAGAAGGAGCGGTTCTAAGGCGGAACGAAGCCGCCAAGGGTGCTTTGCTTGCATGCATCGCGACCTCGTTCCGGGGTTCGCCCCATGAGAGATTGATCTCTGAGCGGTCGATCTCCGAGAGCACGGGGCGATCGGGTCCGGCTGCACGAGCGCTCTACCTTGAGGATTCTCTTCAAGGGTGAGCGGACGCATTCTATAGATAGTTAGATACGAATTCGCAGGGAAAAGTGTTGCTCCTCATTTCTTTCATTTCCAGGTGTGCTATTTCCCTCCTTCTCGCTCGCGCTTGTTGGTGGGTGAGCCCGCGCTGAGCCATCTCGGAATCCAGAGTGACAGTAGCCTCCTGAATCAGGTCACCACGGCTGGCCGCGATCGCCAGAAGCTCATCGTCACTCAGGCTTGCATAGTGTTCCTGGAAGCTCAATTGAAGTCGTCCCTGTAAAAGTCGCATCCTCGTTTGGTCACCGGGTTGGATAACGAGGTGACCGTCCCCAAGGCGTCGTCCCCAAGGCGTCTCTCCCAAGTTGTCCATCAAGGTGCGAGCGGCTAATTGCGTTCCGCTACCAAAAAAGCTTCCTCACCCAGATGAGAATCGCGTCTTAACGCAAGATGCTCGCGTTGCTGGAAGGCAAAAGCGGGCAACGCGTAACGCATTCGTGCGCGCGCAGTTCCGCCGTCCGCCGCCGCTCTCTCGATTGCCAGGCTCGCGTTCGCCAAATAGTCTGCATGCACAGCCGTGCTTCCTGCGCATACTACGGATAGCCCCGCACGGCGGGCGCACACAGCGAGGAGACTGGCAGTAAAGAGATGCAGGTGACGAGGAGGCTCCAGACCGCGCCAATTCTGTTTAAAGCTTTTGTGGCCGAGGCTGCGCACATTAGGCGTGCTGAGCACTAACCGGCCGCCAGGACGCAAGAGTTGCCGGCATTTTTCCAAACAAGCCATCGGATCTGGGACGTGCTCGATGACGTGGCTCAGGGTCACGGCATCAAAGCCTTCTATGCCAAAATCGGCTGTCTGAAAGTCACCTACTTCCAGATTCAGGCCATATTTTTTACGGCCGCACTCAATGGCAGTCCCATCAAAGTCGATTCCCGTTCCCTGCCAGCCACCCTTCGCCATTCGATGGAGAAAGTGGCCATCTCCGCAGCCCACATCGAGCAGCCGCCCAGGAGGGAGGCCGCCAAGTAACATGCGTGCGAACTTACGGCGTTCCTGATGCAATCCAGTAAATAGAGCAGGAACTTCGCAAGCGGCCGAGCAAGCCCGTTTACCAGCCGCAAAGATCATGGCGGAAGGACTTGAGGACCCCGTATGAGTGTAATAATTCCGATACGCTTGTGGAAGATCGTCCGGTAGAGGTGCAGGGTCGAGCCATACCAATTCGCATTCAGTGCGAGTGCACTGTTTGAGCTGCCAGATCCCTGGGACAGAAAAGATGTAATCGTGCAGAGCCGCGTAAAGTGTCTCCCCGGGTGCGCCACAAAGCACGCAGGTAGGCTTGGGAACGGTTCGAATTATCGGAGCCGGCATGGGAGCGTCCATGATCTCCATCGTATCTTCCTTCTAGCGAAACTATGCTAGTCCCCTCGATGTCGCCGCGTCCATCTCCTGCCGCCGACCGCGCTCACTACACCGAACGTCAAATTACTGGCAAGAGCAAACAGACGGATCATCCTGGGCACGAACCGACGTCGTCGAGCGGCGAGTCGCACGGGCAAGTTCGAGTGGCGAGGCCATGCGGCCTGACTCCCGTTGGTAAACGCCGAGCGTTGTGAACGGTCATCCGGGCGCGCTATTGCATGGCGGTGCGGCTGCAGGAAGCTCAGCATAACGGCGGGATGTCTTATCGCCGTGGCCTAGACGAGGCCTGATGCGCCCGGGTTACCTTTCATGGATGTCACGCCGATGTGTCTCGCCGATGTCCCTGGGATCTAAAGAAGCGTGCCCTTAGAAGTTTCTGGACTGTCCCGAAACTGCAAACGAATTTCGCAGGTAAAATCCTTCGACGAAAGCCGGCGTTTTTCGGGGACGGAAATTTCCCAGTTGAGTCCCGCGCGCACTACAACGTTGAGCAGGACGAAGCGTCATTGCCGGATGCTCAACGAGCCCATTACGATGAAGGCCAAGACTCCATGCTGGCATTAGGGGTATTTCCGTCCGTCCCCTCAATGCGTCCGTCCCCTCAATGCGTCCCCTCCCCTCAATGCGTCCCCTCAATGCGTCTCACTCCATTCCGTCCCCGGGTTACCCCATGCATAATCCCAACGAGCCGTCAGAGTTCGACCGCCTTCCGAATCGGATTCGCTTGCTCTGGCTTCATATTCGAGATGGGGGTTACTCCGCAGTGTGTCGGAGATAGAATTTCGCACACCATATGTTGTAGCTGAACGATGGATCGTGGCCCGCATGTTGCGGTTCATGCACGCAAAAAACGTTCACTCCGACACACTGTCCGTCTGTCCCCGAAAAGGCCCCGGAGAACCCATTCCGCCGAGTCAAGGGGAATCTCCGTTTTCCCTTGACTTTTACCTATCATGGATGTTCCACGAAACTTCCTGTCCACGAAACTTCCATAGGTATGCTGTCCCTCCATCCAGGCCGAAGATGCTAACCTCTCTGGGGATGGGTATGCTGCCTCCTTATCTCCGTACCCTTTATCTCCACCCAGGAGCAGATATCACTTTGGCCATAGCAGAGCTACCCGGAATTCAGTCCTTCAAGCGATCAATGAGTATTCACGCTTGGGTCGTGATCGTTTCCTTCAAAAATATGGATTTGGCAAAGCGCAAGACTATTTTCTACTTCAAGAGGCTACTTCGTACGATTCGAAGGCGATCGTGGGCCGCGCACGGGTATCTTCCCGGCAAGCAGCCATTGAAGCATGAAGACTTTCATGGAGGAAAACCAGTCATCGATGCTCTCACTAGACTTGGGTTCAAAGTTGTGTCTCAGTATGGTAAAACCATAGCGATCCCGGCAGCCTTCGATTCACAAACAGAAGTCGATAAGGACGGAGACAAAATGCCTGGCACTCACAAGTATCCGTTGAATCAGATTTTGCACGGGCCGCCTGGAACCGGCAAGACCTGGACAACATCTCGATTGGCAGTCGAGATCTGCAAAGGTTCTGCACCGATCGATCGAACTGAACTGATGGCGGCATACAACGATTTGGTGAGAATGGGACGTGTGGCGTTCACTACGTTCCACCAATCGATCGGGTACGAGGAGTTTGTCGAGGGACTCCGGCCCACGACCGAAAGCGACGATGATCGTGACGGCGATGGTCGCCTTTCCGGGGGCTTCCGTCTTGAGCCACGTAAGGGCATATTTCGCGAAATCTGTGCGCTCGCTGAGCAGGCGAGGAAGCGTGGCGGAAGACCGGTCGAATTTGATTTCACCGGGCGGCATTTCTTCAAGATGTCGCTTGGCATCGCTCGCACTGAGAGCCACATCTATGATGCAGCAATCAAGGGAAGTTACATAGCCCTTGGATGGGGAGGCGAGGTAGATTGGTCCGACAAGAAATACGACGACTTTGAAGCGGTCGCCGACAGGTGGCACCGAGTAGAGCCAGAAGCGAGCAGGAGCAGTGGCAACATCAGTCAACTTTGGCGGTTCCGTTCGTTGATCAAAAAGGGCGATGTCGTGATCGTTTCCGATGGCGATACCGCTTTCGAGCCATCGGAGAAGTGATCGGCGAGTATCAGTACCAGCCCAGGGCGAGGGCTACGAATCATCGCCGTTCTGTCAGGTGGCTGACGGTACTCGATCGAATCTCTACGATCGAGATCGTTTATGACGGCAAGCTGTCTCAAGCCTCTTGCTATCAGCTGTCTTCAAATCGCATCAAGCCCGAAGCATTGGCTGCGCAGGTCAGGGACCCCGCACCCTCTTCTTCGGAGGCGCAGTCTTTCGTTCTCATCATTGATGAGATCAACCGGGCTAACGTCTCGAAGGTTCTGGGCGAACTGATTACACTGCTCGAACCAGACAAGCGGCTCGGCGAGCGCAACGCTCTGACCCTCAAGCTACCTTACTCAAGCGAAGAGTTTGGGGTGCCTTCAAACCTGTTTGTCATCGGGACAATGAACACAGCTGACCGGTCGATTGCATTGCTTGACACCGCACTCAGGCGGCGCTTCCCATTTTACAGAGATGGCGCCAGACTATCTTTGCCTGGATAATAAAGTGGTGAGCGGCATTAACCTCGGGATCTTTATCGTTCGCGATAAACCGGCGGGTGAAATGGCTTTTCGATCGCGATCATCAGATTGGCCACAGCTATTTCATGGATGTCGAGGATAAGGTGATGCTCGACCGGGTAATGCAGGGAAAGGTTATCCCGCTGCTCGTTGAGTACTTCTACGACGACTGGGAAAAAGTTCGAGGGGCACTGAACGACAGCGGACAGTGGTTCATCGGAGTCGAGACGCTGCCTATTCCACCCATGCTAAAGGAGAAAGGTGAAGAACGGTTTCGCTACTCCATCAATCAAGGTGAGATCCCTGTCGACGGTTACTTTGCAGCTTCGAGCCAACAGTGAAGCCCTTTAGCATGCGGGAGCATGAGACAGCATCGATAAGTGATCACGCAGGCGATGATTGCTTGACCGTCGCCGAAACAATTGGCCTTGATCGTGCACAGCGCGCAGTGGGAGTCGAAGCATTTCGTTGGTGGGTCGGGAACCAAATCAGGGCGGCTCACCAGGTTGGTATGATTGCGACCGCCCATGCCAGGCTGGAGATTCTTCCGAAGATCGAGGGGCTCGAAATAGGTGAAACGCGCGGCGCCCTGATGCGAATGATCGCGACCGCTTGGGATGTGCCCATACGGGACGGTGAGATCGCGGGCCACGAATGTCAGGACCGCGACTTGCTCGAACTCCTAATCGGACTTTTTGCACGGCGACTTCAAGAGCAGATCAGCGCCGGGCTGTCGCGAGCTTACTGCCGCCGCGAGGACGATCTGAGCCTCCTGCGCGGGAAACTGGATACGACACGCCAGTTTACCAAGCTGGCCGCTGCTCCACAGAAGCTTGCTTGCAGATATGACGAGTTTACCGCCGACACAGGCCTGAACCGTTTATTGCTTTGCGCTACGACTTTCCTTCGGCGACGATCAGCTCGCGCCGACACTCAGCGTCTTTTGAATGAGATCGCCGCACATTTCGAAGATGTGTCCATGGAATCAGCGTCAGCCGTGCTGGTGGACACCCCTATGCTCGATCGAATCGATCGTAGATGGTCGATTCCGGCCAAGCTGGCGAGATTGCTTCTTTCCAAGGTCTATCAGACTGCCCACGGCGGAACGCAGGACGGTATCGCAATCATATTCGACATGAACCTCCTGTTTGAGGGTTACGTGGCAGCCGTCGCGCGGAAGGTTTGCGCACGGCTCGGCTACAAGATATCCACCCAGGGGCCACAACGGTACATGGCGAGGGATTCAGAGAATAAAGGAGCTTTCCGGACCAAGCCTGATTTGTGTGTCGATCGCGGCAAGGGCATCGTAGTGCTTGATACGAAGTGGAAGCATGTCGACCCAAGCTTACCCAGCTTCGGCGTCGCCCAAGCGGACGCCTACCAGATCACGGCTACGCTCACGTCTACAAAACCCACTCCACTATTCTGCTGTATCCCCACCATAAGGGATTCGGTGCTCAAGCCGGTGTGCAGGCACTGTGGCGCTTCGAGACCGCTGGTGCAGTTCTTATCCTTGCCACGATCGACGTAGCAAGGCCGGAAGATTCCGCTGCTATCATCGGTTGCCTTCTGGCAGAAGACGGATTGCCATAAGAGCCCGTTCGCTGCAGTGTGTCTCTACTTTCAGTCTCTCAATTTTTGCGGTGCAATCCGGTGACAGCATATCCATTCACTGGTGTTCGTGGTATTTTGCCTGCATGAGTCGGCTCGCCCGCATGGTCGTCCCTGGTCTCCCTCACCACGTGACCCAGCGCGGAAATCGTCGCGAGGCAATTTTCTTCGAGGATGGAGATCAGCAGCTTTATTGCGACATGCTTGCGGAGCAGTTACGCAAGTTCAACGTGGAGGTGTGGGCTTACTGTCTTATGCCTAATCATGTCCATTTGATTTTGACGCCACAGGGAGCAGACGGCATGAGCCGGGCGTTAGGAGAAGCGCATCGCCGTTATACCAACTTCATCAATGCACGTGGCCGATGGACCGGTCATTTATTTCAGAGCCGCTTCGCCTCGGTCGCCATGGACGAGTCGCACCTCAGGTCTGCGGTATCGTATGTCAGTCTGAATCCGGTTCGGGCCCGGCTTGTGTCTCGTGCCGAGGAATGGGCGTGGTCGAGTGTGCGCGCGCACCTTGCCGGTGAGGATGACAGCCTGGTATCTGTGCGTCCTGTGCTCGACCGCTGGCCGACTTTTCGGGATTTGTTATTAGAGGATTGTGAGGAAAAGTTCATCTCATTGAGAGAGGCGGAGGGTATTGGGCGCCCGCTCGGAACGGCGGACTTCGTAACCGAACTGGAACGGCGGCTTGGCAGACCGATTGCACGTCGCGCTCCCGGTCGCAAGGCCGTGGCGATCCCGGTGGGCGAGCAGTTGAATTTGCTCTAATGGGTAAGCTGTCACCGTATTAGCCCCGTCACCGTATTAGCCACTTTGGGGTGATCACCGAGGTGCTTTGTGCGCCCGCGCGGTTTTTGATGGGGGTTGTTCCGCAGTGTGTCGGAGATAGAATTTCGCACACCATATGTTGTAGCTGAACGATGGATCGTGGCCCGCATGTTGCGGTTCATGCACCCAAAAAACGTTCACTCCGACACACTGTCCGTCCCGCAAATGCCCCCGCAAATGCCCCGTCCCGCAAATGCCCCCCGCGGTATCGTAAGTCAGTCTGATCCGGTTCGGGCCCGGCTTGTGTCTCGTGCCGAGGAATGGGCGTGGTCGAGTGTGCGCGTACACCTTGCCGGTGAGGATGACAGCCTGGTATCTGTGCGTCCTGTGCTCGACCGCTGGCCGACTTTTCGGGATTTGTTGTTAGAGGATTGTGAAGAAAAGTTCATCTTATTCAGGAAGGCGGAGGGCATCGGCCGCCCGCTGGGAACGGCGGACTTCGTAACCGAACTGGAACGGCGGCTTGGCCGACCGATCGCCCGTCGCGCTCCAGGTCGCAAGGCCGTGGCGATCCCGGTGGGCGAGCAGTTGAAGTTGCTGCAATAGGTAAGCTGTCACCGTATTAGACCCCGTCCCCTTAACTTCCGTTCGTCCCTTATCTTCATATCCAGCAGGGCCGAAGAGGAGAGGCCGTCAAGTTACTTATAAGTTAACCTAGTTTAACGAGTGGTTAACCTCGCGAGTGTCCCGCGCGGTGATCTGAATCACGCGCCATAGCGTGCTATCCTGACCCCATGCAGATCAGCGCCGAGATGCCCGATGATATTGCCCCGCGCCCAGATCCCGGGCCGCAAGCCCTCGAAGCCTTCATCGTCGAGGGCTACCGATCCGACAAACTGACCCCCACGAGGGCGCCCAACTCATTTGTCAACAAACCCGTCTCATGACGCCTATAGATTCAAACAGACGAGGTAACCATCATAGCTGCGATTTGAGGTTAACCGGTCTGGAGCCTTAGATCCATCGCGCGGGTAAAGAGTCGAGGATGTCGAGGTGACGGAACAAGAACTAACTATGATGAGGCACAGGTTGATTCAGGCGCAAGAAGAGGAACGCGCTTGGATAGCCCGAGAGTTACATGACGACATCAGTCAACGAATCGCGCTTTTGGGAATGGGGTTGGCTCAACTCGACAAGGAAATTCCCCGAGTCGCAGATGCAATCCGTGACCAACTGCGCCAAATTTGTCAGCAAGTCTCAGATATCGGCCACGACATTCAGGCACTGTCTCACCGTCTACACTCCTCTAAGCTTGAATATTTTGGGATTGTGCCAGCAGCGAGGGATTCTGCAAAGAATTATGCGCGAAACATAAGGTCGAGATTAACTTGGGCGACGAAGGAATAGGGGGCACGATCCCGAAGGATGTCTCTCTCGGCCGTGTTCTGCGTCTTACAAGAGGCGTTGCAGAATGCGCTGAAACACAGTGGAGTCCGGCAGTTCGAAGTGGGCCTGCACGGAACTTCGGAGGAGATTCAACTCACTGTAAGCGACCATGGAAAGGGTTTTGAGGAGCAAGCTGCTATCAGCCATCTAGGCCTGGGGACTTGTCAGATGCGGGAAAGGATACGGTCGATAAAAGGCGAGTTCTCGATCAGATCCGTACCCGGCCTGGGCACAACAATCCATGCTCGAGTGCCGCTCGAGGCCGAGGGCGCAGCGGCGAGAGCAAAAGGGTGAGATGAGAGAGAGTAGCTTCATCTCGGACTGAGAGGCAGATCAGATTTCGGATGGGATCCCGTCAACCCTCCATGACTAGCAATCGACTCCAATGGATCCACCTCTCTGATCTGCACATCAACATGGAGGATCAGTTCGACAGGAGTGTGGTTCTGCCCTCGCTTTGGAGGGATATCGAGACCCTCGTTACAGAGGGCTTCAGCCGGATTTCATAGCTTTTACCGGTGACGTGGCATACCACGGGCGCCGGGAGGAGTACGAGCTAGCGGAAAAGGACTTTTTTCAGCCCTTGTTGAAGGCAGCCAACCTGGTAGAGGACCGATTGTTCATGGTTCCAGGAAATCACGACGTTGATAAAAACGCGGTTGGTTATTGCACAATCCTCTGCCGTCGGCCCAAGCAAAGATGCGATATACAATCTTGTTCAGAACCCCAATCAGCGTGATCTATTGCTCTCTCCACTAACTAATTACGGGCTCTTTGTTCGCCCGTATGGTGGGTCCTCTTCCCGGCGACATAAATCCGCTATTCGGATACAGAACTGACCTCGCAATACGAGGCTTTCCCGTCACCATCGTAGGACTCAATTCCACTTGGCTTAGCGGATTCAACTTAGATACTCATGGCGTGGTGGATGATTGCAGGCGTCTGGCCGTTACTGCATTGCATGCGCAATTGCCGCTTAGGCGCTGCTGGTCTGATGGTTGTTCTTATGCATCATCCTCCGGATTGGCTCATTGAGCCTGATCAATTGCTGGTCGAACAGCTTTTGGCCAATCGTCATGCAATTTTGTTGAGGGGTGACTACCATCGGCCCGATGTGCTGTCCACGAGTAACCTTGATGGCTCCTACGTGAGCATTCCTGCCGGCGCGGTGTTTGACCGGCGGAAGTCGCCAAATGCTTACAATTTCGTCCGGGTCGACCTGAGCACAAGAATCGGAACGATTTTTACCTAGGCACTACGATAGGTACGGCCGAATCGAGTGGCAGAAGACATTGAATCGACGGGTGACGAGCTCAACGGGGAGCGACTCGAGGTTCCCAGTGACAGAGCCAGGGGCCAATTCTAATTATCGTTCTCGCCGACGGCTGCGTGTGAGGGTGAAATTGTGTTTTTAAGAAGCGCTGCCGCAATGACCTTCGCGCGCTGCAATTGACGAAAGCCGCTGTACGCTCGCTACTTCAGGCTGAGCTTGACAGCTATCCGAACGACCACCCTTGGGGGCTTCACGATTATCCGCTTTTGTTCGGCGGCGATTATGTCATATCCGTAAGAAGAGAGTGGGTAAAAGAGTTGAAGTGGGGCTGTGGCGTCCCGTGCACTAAGAACCAAGAGCAGTTGGCCGCATGGAGATCCATTATCGCACCCGCATTACAAGAGCCTCATCAGCATGTCCTATCGCGATGATCCGTCCGTATTCGCTGCTGCTCCTGGGAAGGCCATCCCGCGTCTCAGAACTCCACGACCGGTTAGCAAATATGATGAAGGAGTATCACGTCAGCGTTTAGGGGTACACGTGGTGCTGACGGAAGACATATATGCCCAAAAACGATGCCAAAGGCACACTCGATCACCAGAAGCTCCACTTTCACCTGGACTCATCGCAGAGTGCCTGTTGCGAAGTTAAGAGAATTATCGAACTGGTCAACGCTGGAGATATTGAGGCCGCCAGAGCAGTCGGTCTCCTTGTGGCGTCGCTGGAGCAATCTTTACAGCACATTCATAGGCTGATTGTGCTGCCCCACGTGGGGTGACTAGGGGCATAAACTGACGGGAGCAACGTCCATGGAGACATCACGAGCAAAACGGCTTCGGGTATTAATTGCGGACGATCATTTGTTGATTGCCGAGGCCATTCGGCGACTTTTGGAGCCAGAATATTGAGGTTGTCGGCGTAGTTAATGACGGCCGCACTTTAGTAGATGCCGCGGTTTCCTTAACGCCCGATATCGTTATTGTTGATGTCGCCATGCCTCTACTCAATGGATTGGATGCTTCCGTGCGGATCAAGCCAGAAATTGCCTTCGACAAAGCTGATTTTCCTAACCATGAATTCGGATCCGGAGTTCGTGTCGGAGGCCTTCGCCTCGGGGCATCCGGCTTTTGTCTCAAAAGCCGATGCCACGAGTGGTTTAGTCTTAGCGATGCGCAATGTTGCCCAGGGCGGATCTTGTACTGTCTTGGCCAAGCCTTCGCCAGTTAATGTCGGATCCGAAAAGGCTTGACTATTCAAAGGGGAACGGCTCACCGCCAGGCAACGAGAAGTTCTGCAATTACTAGCGGAAGGTAAGTCGATGAGGGAGGTAGCAACGGTCCTGAACCTGGCGGAGAGCACAGTTGCATATCATAAGCACAGAATCATGGAGACCCTAGGATCGAAGAAGAACAAGGATCTCGTGCGATTCGCTATTAGGGCCGGCCTAGTCCCGACGTGATCGGATGGTCGCTCCGCAATGTGCAATGCCCTTCAAGCATTTGCGGGATCTCTTCGGAAGATGGCGGGGATAGGTATCATGTCCACCTATCTCCTCAGAGTGTGCGCGCGCACCTTGCCGGTGAGGATGACAGCCTGGTATCTGTGCGTCCTGTGCTCGACCGCAGGCCGACTTTTCGGGATTTGTTGTTAGAGGATTGTGAAGAAAAGTTCATCTCATTGAGAGAGGCGGAGGGCATTGGGCGCCCGCTCGGAACGGCGGAGTTCGTAACCGAACTGGAACGGCGGCTTGGCAGATCGATTGCGCGTCGCGCTCCCGGTCGCAAGGCAGTGGCGATCCCGGCGGGCGAGCAGTCGAATTTGCTCTAATGGGTAAGCTGTCACCGTATTAGCCCCCAACCGGGCTTTACGTGACCATCGGAATGATGTGGCTTGCGGTGGACGCCTTTGTCTGGCGCTGGCGCCAGGTTCTGGCCAAGCAGCCGAAAAACATGGTTATAGAACTGCGAGGCTTTCTCGGCTTCATAAAGGCCGCCGCCGATTTGATCAACGCTTCAAGACGCGGAACTCCTATATTCATGATCTCCGATTGTCCGGACCCAGGAGCGTTCTTACGTTATAGCCTCTACCGCAGATTGGTCGAAGCAATCAAGAGAGTCTGTCGACGCGGAGATCGAGTTAAATTGTTGCTCGCAGGAAGAAACGCGGTGGTAAGCCGTGCCAACCCCTGTTACGACGTTGAACGTCAATTCAACAAGTTGCAGAAGACCCCCGGCTTTCGGAACTTCTTCAAGCATTGCCGAGGCCTGCCCGAGCCGCGACACTCCCGCGAATTACCGGCGGCGGCGATTCCTTTCATGATCCATGCTCAGGAAGAACTCGAATACGTAGGCGTTGAAGTCCGCCGTCTAGCAGATGAAGAGGCCAGAAAGATCACGGAATTTGTGGTCATCCCCGGCGATAAGGCTGTAGTCATAAGTTGGGATCCCAGCTCAACTAAGCCGCCGAGGGCATATCTGTTGCAGAATCCCCGCTTGGTACAGGACCGCAAGGCAGAATTCCACCGTCTTTGGCTACACGGTATTCCGGAGAAATCAATAAATGAAGAGGGCGTTCCGACTTCTGTGTGAACGCCCGTTTCTTGCTAAATCTGCTGACTGGTAAATCTGGTGATACGAGGCGGGACATAGCCGATACCAACGCAAACGATCTCCTGGATACGAAACGATGGGTTACGTCCCGTCTGTCACGCTTTTCGAAGCGGATAGCGGAATAACATACCAAAATCGATCCTCAGCTTTAAATCGGTAATGGGAAGGCGAAAGTAGTACCGAGAAAGGGTGACAGACGGGGACGATCACCAACAAGTAATAACCACCCGCCGCGCACGCCTTCCGGCGAGACCTTTGGCTTCGAACGGCTGTCGTGAATTCCGCCAGGATAGCGCCACTACGGTTGTCTCGCTGACGCGGCCGGCGGATGCGTGATCACCCGCCGGACTGGAGTTTTCACGAGCGAGCGGGGAGCTTTGCGAAACTTCCCCGCTGAGTACAGTGACGAATTTATTAACGTGACAAGATGCAGCGAAAGGACACATTCACCTGGGTTTCTCGGTCGGGTCGAACGCCATCAGCAAATTTGCCCGCAATAGGTATGCTGTCACCGAATTAACCGCAAATCGCCAAATGGCTCATCCAGCGCCATCGGCAAATGCCATTTGCATAGCGCTCACGGTTTTTCCACCTTTGCCACTTCACTTTGCCACTTCAGTTCTGTCACTTCAATTCGTCACTTCAGTTCTTGGACGGAACGGGATGGTGGTTGTTACTTCGTATGTCCCTTCGCTCCTTCAATGCTGTTCATGATCGCGGGAATACGTTGGGGGCGCCGATCCTCATCTTGTTACTTGCGCCATGATGAAGCAAGCGCCTGCCATGGTTACCAAATAAATCCTGTTAGCCTCTCGACGATGTCCAAAAACCGTACTACTGTGGAACTAAGCTCCAGACGTCAGTGCCGTCCTGCCATGACGGCACTGCTTTGGCCGTGCACCGGTGCGCTCTGCCCGTGCATATGCCGCCAACCACCGGGAAAGCATCAGCGCTCATTGGCATGATGACTTGGATGATCCCAAACGGTAAAGGGACATCGAAGTGGCAGATTACGCCTGTCCGCATTTTTGCGCCCCAACGAGCTTGTTTCGCCCTTTTTGTTCATTCGCAACGGCAACCCGGGGATCACCACAGTTCGTGGTGACCTTACCCGCCTTTGCTGGGATTGGCTGAGGGGGTACCCACAAACCCGAAAGAGAGTTTGTTTTCGCCATTCGTTCGCCTATACTATTGTGGGATGTTCAATAGTAATTTTGCACCCATTTGAAATCTGTCGCGAAGACTATGAATGAATTATTTCCGGAACTGATATTCGGGCTGGTCGGCGCTATAGGGACCGACCTCACTCAGGTCGAAGATGCTCTGACGAACAGCCTGGTGTCAGTTGGTTACGTCGTGATACCGATCAAGCTCAGTGATCTGATGCGCGAGCTGAATGCTCCCTGGTCAACGTTTCCGGGTCGAGATGTTCCCGACTACTACGAGAGGGCGATGGATGCCGGGAACAACCTGCGCGCAAAATCGCAGGATGCAGGCGTCTGCGAAGCTGGCAATCGCGTCCATTCCGGGCAGGGGGACAAGGCTGGCAAGGAAGAACGAGAAAGGTCGCCTATATTTTCAATTCACTAAAGCGTTCAGAAGAGATCGACTGTCTGAGAGGTATTTATGGTCCTTCTGTTTTTATCGTTTCCGCATATTCACGGAGCCGCAAGGAGATCGGCTCGCAACTCTATTAGCCGAGCGACAGCATGACAATCAATCGAGCGCCTATCGTGGAAAAGCCGAAGAACTTATCACACGCGATGAAAATGAAAAGTCCCCGTTTGGTCAAGGCGTTCGGAAGGCCTACCCGCTTGCTGACCTGTTCGTTCGGACCTCGTCTGTAGCGAATCTACGGGGCTCAATCGACCGCTTTGTTCACGTGTTATTTGGAGATGTCTGGAAAACACCGACTCGGGATGAGGAGGGGATGGCCTTCGCGAGTATCGCATGTCTGAGGTCGGCATCTCCTGCAAGGCAGGTGGGTGCTGCGATTACCGATGATGCCGGCCGGGTCTTAGGCGTAGGAACGAACGAAGTCGCAAGCCTAGAGGTGGTCAGTATGGGAAGGTGACAGCGAAGATGGTAGAGATTTTCTTTATGACGTACGACACAAGCGACAAGATGCGAATGAATCTGTTGTCCGATGTGATCGACCGCTTGCGAAAATTGGGTTGTCTTTCCGATGCTTGTCCTGCAATCAGTGGCCTTTTGGCTCCTGAATCAGAGAGCTACAAAGCTCTGAGAGATGCACAACTATTTGACACAATCGACTTCATACGGGCCGTTCATGCAGAAGCCTCCGCTCTCTATTCTCTGCGGGTTATTCTGCTCGAGGAGCGACGCTTTACGTCACGACCTTTCCATGTCACGGGTGCGAGACACATTGTAGTCTCTGGTATCAGGCGAGTTGTCTATATCGAACCCACCCCAAAAGCCTGGTTTCGGAGCTATTCCGCGACTCGATATCGGTCGATGCTAATGAACAAAGCGATCAGCGCATTCAATTTGTTCCGTTTGTTGGGATTGCACCATCCGTGTATTCGGAACTGTTTAAATCGACTACGAACAAAAAAAGAAAAGATAAGGACGGAAAGACAGAAATTCTGGACAGCATCGTCCTCATTTCCCACATCTTTCTGTCTCATACTCAGCTGATGCAGCACGTGTTGCTGAAACGGCAATGATCAACGAATTCAGTCGGAAGCTGGTCGAGAAGGGATAGCAAATCGAGCAAAATTGAGGAACCGCTAGAAAGAGGTTGGCTTGGACGCGTGATGAGGGACGTCAAAAATGAGGTTGCCGCTGGGCCATAGATTCGAGCTTGCCAAACATACTCAGAATCAATCTTCTATCGAAGAAAACATGAAGCAACCGATCGCCGCCCCATCCCCCAATGTAGAATAAAAGTTTCAAAGCTTAAGGCTCAGCTCTAGCTGAGCCTTATCTGCACACCCGGAACAACCTCCTTGTATTGGGACAAAAGATAAGGGGACGGGGAGCGCTGGGATAAACCGGCACGTTGTAGGGGATCCGAGAGCCCTACGAAAAGAGAACCGCCTGATCCATTCTGGCCTCGAGTCTGGACCTTTCGGGGACAGACAACTAACCCCGACGTATCATCGTTGAACCGTTCCCCCGATCATCCGATTTGCTGCTCCATTCCCAATAATTTTGCCTTGGCCTTCGCAATATTTCTTGCGCACACAGGCCGCAGTAGTTCTTTCTGCCACCATCTGAATCGTGGATTGCGAGACACGCATTACCTTTCGTAATCGTATGGTGTTTGCGGTTGTGGTGGCAGATTCGCACCCTTAGGGCGACTTCCACTTCTACGTGGACAAGAACGTCTCTTACTTTGGCCATGGTTCCTCTGTGTGGTTTTTATTTGACGGCAGCCCTGATTTTTTGCACTAACCCGTCGCCGATCACGTCTAGGTTGTCGAACGCCGCCTGCAGTTTTTCGACCGGGGCCTGCTTCTGCTTTCCTTCGGGTATATCCATAAATTCGTTGACGGCAATGGCCATGAGGATAATGAGAGCATCACTGTTTTTCTTCCCTCGTGCGTCCGTAGGAAATAGCTTGCTGATATCCCGGCCATGCTCGTCCCATGCCAAGGTCACTCAAGACTCGAACGGTCACGGACCGGCTTCGCTCGTTGAGCCGCTTTTGCACACTGACGCGTTCGTCCTGCGGCTGAACAGCCATTTCCTCGGGTTGCTGGGTTCGCAACTTCTCCTGATTGCTGAGGATCTGTGCTCGAAGTTTTTCCGGGCTAATGATGTCGCGGACGGTTAGGGGGGTTCCGGCAATTGGCTGGCTAAGGATAGCCTCAAGGACGCGATCATCATTTGGGTCCAGAAAGGAATCCATGATGAAGTGACTGACAATTTCGTCCACTGCAGACATGCCGGTGTCGAACCTCTGCGGAGTAGAGTTCTCGTTCCCGAGCCGCTTCCTTGTCCTTCAAATTCCGCACCCGTGTTCATGGAAGTGAGCAATTCATGGAACATCTGCTGGTCGGCAAGCTCGATTTCGCGGAAGTCATTCCAACGTGCAAATCATTGTTAAGGCCGACGTGGGAGATGATAAATCCCTCGTTATCGACGTGTTGCGTATCGCCCTCAACGTTCACCCGCATGATGCGTCCGATGAACTGGATATAGGCTGACAGACTCCGGTAGGGACGGAAAATTGCCGCGATAGCCGGTCGGGATGATCGAAGCCTTCACCCAGCATTTGCACCTGAACTATGCAGTCGAGGCGGTCGTTGCGTAGCGCGTTGAGCACGACCTCGCGCTCTTCTTCGCGCATATCGTTGTGAATCTCCGCGGCCAAAAAGCCGTTCTGTTCGTAGAGGGAGCGGACTTGCTTGGCATGGTCGATTGAACAAGCGGAAGCGACAACCTGATGGTGAAAGCCTGTTTGCTCACGCATCATCAGGCACCGGCGGATACTCGCCTGGACAATGTGTCGATTGCATTCAGGAGCTAGTGCAACCCCCCTGCGGAACCAGGCTTCTTCACGCAGCGCCAATACTTCTTCTAGCGAGTGAAGGCGCTTGTCGTTCCGATAAGTAAACGCAATTTGCTGCGGAGCGACGTTGATAGCATGAAGGCGCTTTATGTACCCCTTAACCATCGCTTCGGCATATGTGTACCGGTAGATAGGCGTTCCAACCAGCGGCTCACCGTCAGTCCTAAATGGCGTTGCGGTAAGACTGACAACTTTGGCGTCTGGAAACCGAGCGAAAACTTTCCTCCAACTGTCGGCAGTATTGTGGTGACCTTCGTCCACCAGAATCATGTCGAAGAATCCGTCGGGAAACTGCGGCAACCAGCGATCAGCGGAGCTCGCCAACTGTTGAATGTTCGTCAACACAAAATGGCTGTTAGCGCAGTCGTGAATGTTGGCGTTCCGCCCGTTCAGAATGGCCCGATAGGGACCGTTCGAGAATGACTTGATAACTTTACGGGTCCGCCAAAAGCAGTTTGGATTGCTGATATCCAGCGCAGAGGCCACGCCCTTTAGGATTGTCAGATTCGGGTAGTAGACAAGAACTCGCCCGCTGGAAACACCAAACGGAAGAGTTGCCATAATGCCGGTTTTACCGCAGCCGACGGGAATCTGAAGGATTGCGGCATCATTGCTTTTCGCGAAGTGCTGCCGCGTAGTGCCGGTGGGATTCTTGTTGAGGCACGCGAAGGTTGTCATTGCCCTCGATGTTGAACGGCGCAGTCTGAAACAAGCGTCCGATATCTGCGTTATTTTCGGGCAGCGCCAAAAGTCTAGTTCTGAAAGGCTCAAGGTCCGCCAAAGTGTAATAGCGGTACTGGCTCACCGGATGTCGAGTAGATTTCAGCTTTCCCGAACTGTCCCAACGACGGAGAGTCTGGACCGACACCCGAGGTAATCTGCCGCGTCCCCGACAGAGAGCGTCGCATCTAAAGTTTCATCAACCATGGTCAAGACTATACACACCTATACATCATCTATCAACATCTTATCATTAAGGTCCGAGCCCACGGCGCTTTTCAAGCTCTGGGCATGATCGTTAAGGTGTTACGCAATGAGCTTTTCGGAGGGTAAAGGGAGGCCGACGTCGAAACCGAGATGGCAACATGAGTTGTTCGGGTCTGCTCGATGGACAGATGGGCACAGAACGGAACGTATGATCAAACCGCAGCAGCAAAGACAAAGGCCGCGATTGCTCGCGGCCTTTGTGGTTTGACTGGATGATGCCGAGTTACTCGGCTGCCATTTCTTCGGCTTCGCCTTCCTGCCGCATGAGTTCCAGTTCGCGCTCGGCTTCCTCGAAGGCGGCCGTGACTTCTTGCTGCACGCGGGCAGCGGCTTCTTCGAGTTCTTGCGAGAGCTGGATGTTGCGGTAGTACTCCATGCCGGTTCCGGCTGGGATGAGACGGCCGACGATGACGTTTTCCTTGAGGCCGCGCAGGCTGTCGACCGAACCGTTGATGCTGGCTTCGGTGAGAACTCGCGTGGTCTCCTGGAAGGAGGCTGCGGAGATGAACGAATCGGTCGAGAGCGAGGCCTTGGTGATGCCCAGCAGGAGCGGACGGCCAATGGACGGACGGCCTCCCTTGGCGATCACTCGCTCGTTCTCTTCGCGGAAGCGGAACTTGTCGATCTGCTGTTCGAGCAGGAAGGACGTGTCGCCGACTTCCTCGATCTTTACCCAACGCAACATCTGACGGACGATGGTCTCGATGTGCTTATCCGAGATCGCCACGCCCTGCAAGCGGTAGACTTCCTGGATTTCGTTGACCAGATATCCCTGAAGTTCCTTCTCGCCGAGTACCGCCAGAATGTCGTGCGGGTTCAGCGGACCATCCATCAACGGCTCGCCGGCTTTCAGACGCTCGCCTTCCTGCACGTTGACGTGGACGCCACGCTGTACCGAGTATTCCTTCTCCTCGCCGTTGTCCGCTGTCACGTAGATCTTGCGCTGTCCCTTGGCCACTTCGCCGAACTTCACCACACCATCGATCTCGCTGATGATTGCGGTTTCACGCGGCTTGCGGGCTTCGAACAGCTCGACTACGCGGGGCAGACCACCGGTGATGTCCTTGGTACGGGTGGTTTCACGCGGGATCTTGGCCAGTACATCGCCTGGGAAGACCTCGTCCCCATCCTGAATCATGAGGTGAGCACGGCTGGGCATCAGGTAACGCTTGTTGCCCTTGGCGCCCTTGATGACGATGGCGGGCTGACGCTTCTCATCGGCTGCTTCCGCAACCACGAGGCGCGACAGGCCAGTCACTTCATCGACTTCTTCGTTCAGGGTGATGCCTTCCTGCAGGTCCTTGAATTGGATGGTGCCTCCAATTTCCGTCAGGATGGCAAAGGTGTAAGGATCCCACTCGACCAGTACCTGGCCGAGCTGTACCTGGGCTCCGTCTTCGACCTTGAGCTTGGCGCCGTAGACGACCTGGTAGTGCTCCTTCTCACGGCCGCGCTCATCCAGAACGGCGATGGCGCCGGACCGGTTCATGGCCACCAGATCGCCCGACTTGGCGCGGACGGTGAGCATGTTGAGGAAGCGAACCGTACCGTGGTTCTTGGCTTCGAGCGAGGACTGCTGCGAAACACGGGAGGCGGTACCACCGATGTGGAAGGTACGCATGGTCAGCTGGGTTCCCGGCTCACCAATGGACTGCGCCGCGATCACACCGACGGCTTCGCCCAACTCCACCATGCGGCCGGAAGCCAGGTTGCGTCCGTAGCAGAGGATGCAGACGCCGCGCTTGGACTCGCAGGTCAGCACGGAGCGGATCTTCACCTTCTCGATGCCCGCGCCCTGAATGGCGACGGCGAACTCTTCGGTGATCTCCTGGTTGACTTCGACGATCACGCTGCCTTCGTAGTCCTTGATCTTCTCGAGGGAGACGCGGCCGATGATGCGGTCGCGCAACGGCTCGATGATCTCGCCCGACTCGACGATGGGACCGACGTAGATGCCTTCGACCGTTCCGCAGTTCTGCTCGCTGACGATGACGTCTTGCGCCACGTCGACGAGACGGCGGGTGAGGTAGCCCGAGTCCGCGGTCTTCAAGGCCGTATCCGCGAGGCCCTTGCGAGCGCCGTGGGTGGAGATGAAGTACTGCAGCACGGTGAGACCTTCACGGAAGTTGGCCGTGATGGGGGTTTCAATGATTTCGCCGGAAGGCTTGGCCATGAGGCCGCGCATGCCGGAGAGCTGGCGGATCTGCTGTTTGGAACCACGAGCGCCGGAGTCGGCCATGATGTAGATCGGGTTCATGGCTCCTTCCTTGTCGGCGTTCTTCATGTTGTCGAACATTTCATCGGCAACCTTCTCAGTTACCGCTGACCAGATCTGGATGACCTTGTTGTTACGCTCGCCGTTGGTGATGGCGCCGTCCAGGTATTGCTGCTGTACGGCAATGACCTGCTTCTCAGCGTCATGCACCGTGGTGTACTTGCTGTCAGGAATGACCATGTCATCCAAGCCGACCGAGAGACCGCTGCGGGTGGCGTAATTGAAGCCGAGGTCCTTGATGCGGTCGAGCATCTTGACCGTCACTTCGAGACCCAGGTTCAGGTAGCAGTAGTTGACCAGCTGGCCAATGCCCTTCTTCTTCAGCAGGCCGTTGACGTACGGCATGCCGTCGGAGAGCGAATCGTTCAGGATGGCCCGGCCTACGGTGGTCGAGATGTACTGCTTGTCGTACTGGATCGGCTCGGTGTGGGTCAGATCCTGATCGTCGTAGGCAGTGGTCATGTCGAGCACGGGGCCGGTGTAGCGCAGGCGGATGGGGGTCAGGGTTTCGACCTCCTTGGCCTCGAGCGCCATGAGCACTTCTTCGGTGTTGGCGAAGACGCGGCCTTCGCCCTTGCCACCCTTCTTGGCCTTGGTGAGGTAGTAGAGACCGAGCACCATGTCCTGCGTCGGCACGGTGATCGGCTGACCAGAGGCGGGCGACAGGATGTTGTGCGAAGCGAGCATGAGCACGCTGGCTTCTACCTGGGCTTCGGGCGACAGAGGAATGTGCACGGCCATCTGATCGCCGTCGAAGTCTGCGTTGAACGCGGTGCAGACCAGAGGGTGGATCTTGATTGCCTTGCCTTCTACCAGCACCGGCTCAAAGGCCTGGATACCCAGACGGTGGAGCGTAGGCGCGCGGTTGAGGAGCACAGGGTGGTCCTTGATGACTTCTTCGAGGATGTCCCAAACGATGGGCTCCTGCATTTCGACCATTTCCTTGGCTTGCTTGATGGTCGTGCAGTGGCCGGTTTGTTCGAGCCGGTGATAGATGAAGGGCTTGAACAGCTCGAGGGCCATCTTCTTGGGCAGGCCGCACTGGTGCAGCTTGAGCTCGGGACCGACTACGATGACGGAACGGCCGGAGTAGTCGACGCGCTTGCCGAGGAGGTTCTGACGGAAGCGGCCCTGCTTGCCCTTGAGGGTGTCGGAGAGCGACTTCAGCGGACGGTTGTTGGCGCCACGCAGGACGCGGCCACGACGGCCGTTATCGAACAGGGCGTCGACGGCTTCCTGCAGCATGCGCTTTTCGTTGCGCACGATGACTTCAGGCGCATGGAGGTCCATGAGCTTCTTGAGGCGGTTGTTGCGGTTGATGACGCGGCGATAGAGATCGTTGAGATCGGAGGTCGCGAAACGGCCACCATCCAGCGGCACGAGAGGACGCAGTTCCGGGGGAATGACCGGGATTACGTCAAGGATCATCCACTGTGGCTTATTGCCGGACTTGCGGAAGGCCTCGACTACCTTCAGACGCTTGGCGTACTTGAGCCGCTTCTGCAGGGAGGTTTCGGTCTTCATGCGCTCGCGGAGTTCGATGGCGAGCTCGTCGACGACGACGCGCTTGAGGAGTTCCTTGATGGCTTCGGCGCCCATCATGCCCTTGAAACCGGTGGGGCGGTATTGGGTGTCGAGCTCGCGGAAGCGGGCTTCGTCCTTGATGATCTCGCGTTCCTTGACGGGCGCGTCCCCGGGATCGACGACTACGTAGCTCTCGAAGTAGAGAACGCTTTCGAGGTCACGCAGAGAGATGTCGAGCAGGTGGCCGATGCGCGAGGGAAGACCTTTGAAGAACCACACGTGGGAGCAGGGGGAGGCCAGCTCGATGTGGCCCAGGCGCTCGCGGCGCACCTTGGAGAGAGTGACTTCGACGCCGCACTTGTCGCAGATGACTCCGCGATGCTTCATGCGCTTGTATTTGCCGCAGAGACATTCCCAGTCGGTCACAGGGCCAAAGATGCGGGCGCAGAAGAGTCCGTCGCGCTCCGGCTTGAAGGTGCGGTAGTTGATGGTTTCCGGCTTGGTCACTTCGCCATGGGACCAGCTGCGGATTTTTTCCGGAGAGGCGAGTGAGATGCGGATGGCATCGAAATCGGTAATGGGGCTGGTCAGTTCAAATGGGCTGGAACGGTACAAGACGACCCTCCTTGGCACCTGGCTTCAGATTGGTACTCCGAAGGGTGCCCGCTATTGCATTTTCGCTATTACGCTTGACCATTGACGTCCGCTATGTGCGGCTGTTCTTTGACGGAACAGCCGCGTCGAGCTCGGTTTCCTGGTCTACACCAATAGCGAAAATGCTTACGATCCCGGGATGAATCTGCTCGGCCTGTCCTCCCCGGGAGCGATTCCTTGAGGACAGGCCTTGTTTTGAGGGTTTCGGCCTAAGCCGATGTCCCTTGCGATGCTTTTGCTAACTCAACTCCTAAAACCGTACCTCAGGGGCTAAAGCCCAAACTCATTTTCCGGGCGTTTCAAGCGGGTTTGAAAACCCGCCTCCCCGGACTAAAGTCCGGGGCTACACCCCAACCAGAGTTTTTTCGCAGCCCCCTTGATGCTGTTAGTCCGCCGCTGCTACAGCCGGCGCCGGAAGTCTCTTTTCCGGTTGCTTGATTAGTTCCACGTCGAGACAGAGCGATTGCAGTTCGCGGATCAATACGTTGAACGACTCGGGGACACCAGGCTCGATGGCTGCTTCGCCCTTGACGATGGCCTCGTAGATCTTCGTACGGCCGTATACGTCGTCGGACTTGGCGGTCAATAGCTCCTGCAGGATGTAGGCGGCGCCGTAGGCTTCGAGGGCCCAGACTTCCATCTCACCGAAACGCTGCCCACCGAATTGCGCTTTGCCACCCAACGGCTGCTGGGTGATGAGCGAATACGGTCCGATCGAACGAGCGTGGATCTTGTCGTCGACCAGGTGGGAAAGCTTCAACATGTAGATGTAGCCCACAGTTGCCGGCTGTTCGAACTCTTCGCCCGTCATGCCGTCAAAGAGCGGCGTCTTGCCGGAGCTGGGTAGTTCGGCTGCAGCCAACAGTGCTTTGAGCTCTGCTTCCTTGGCGCCGTCGAATACCGCGGTACCGAACCAGATGCCGCGCTTCATGCCTGCTGCGACACGCAACAACATCTCGTCGTCGAGTTCCAGCAGTTGGCGTAGCGTTGCCGTGTTGGCAAAGCGCTCCGTCACCATGGCGCGAACCTCGTTGGCATCGTGATTGCGCTGCACCACCTCGGCGATCTTCTCGCCCAGCTGATGTGCGGCCCAGCCCAGATGCGTCTCCAGGATCTGACCCACGTTCATACGCGAAGGAACACCGAGCGGGTTGAGCACGATCTCGACCGGCGTGCCGTTGGGCAGGTAAGGCATGTCCTCCTCGGGAAGGATGCGGGCAATGACGCCCTTGTTCCCGTGGCGGCCGGCCATCTTGTCACCCACCGACAGCTTGCGCTTCATGGCGATGTAGACCTTGACCAGCTTGATGACGCCTGGCGCGAGTTCGTCGCCCTTCTGCAGCTTGCCGATTTTCTCGTTGGTGATCTTGCGCAGCACATCGATCTGACGTGAGGTCATTTCCTCGATCTCGTCGATCTGCTCGTTGACGCGCGGATCCTTGTCGGCGTAGCGAATACGCTTCAGGTTACGGGTGGAAATGCGCTCGATGGTGTCGCGATCGATGATCTGTTCCTTCACGATGAGGCGCTTGTTGGTGCGCTCGTCGTGGAGGTCAGCCAGCACTTCTTTGCCGCCCAGAATCGATTCGAGACGCTTCAAGCGCTCGTCGGTCAGGATTCGGATTTCGTCTGCCAGGTTCTTTTCGAGCTTGGCAATCTGCTCGCCTTCGATCAGCTTGGCGCGCTCGTCCTTTTCCTGGCCCTTGCGGGAGAAGATGCGGACGTCGACCACCGTGCCTTCGATGCCCGGAGGGCAGGTCAGGGAGGCGTCGCGAACATCGCCGGCCTTTTCGCCGAAGATGGCGCGCAGCAACTTCTCTTCCGGCGTGAGCTGGGTTTCGCCCTTGGGCGTTACCTTGCCGACCAGAATGTCGTTGTGCTTGACCTTGGCGCCGATGCGGATGACTCCGCTCTCGTCGAGGTCGCGCAGTGCCGACTCGGAGACGTTGGGAATATCGCGCGTGATTTCTTCCGGTCCCAGCTTGGTGTCGCGGGCTTCGATTTCAAACTCCTCGATGTGGACCGAGGTGTAGTAATCGTCGCGGACCAGTTTCTCGGAGATCAGAATCGCGTCTTCGAAGTTGTAACCTCTCCACGGCATGAAGGCCACGAGTACGTTGCGGCCCAGGGCCAACTCGCCCTGCTCGGTGCAAGGACCGTCGGCGATCACCTGCCCCTTGATCACCCGGTCGCCCTGGCGAACGATCGGCTTCTGATTGATGCAAGTGTTCTGGTTGGAACGCTTGAACTTGATCAGCTGGTAGATGTCCGAACCGACTTCGCGGGACAGCTGGGTGGGATGATGCTCACCCTCCACGCGAACGATGATGCGCTCGGAGTCGACCGAATCGACGATGCCGTTGCGCTTGGCGAGAATGACGGCGCCGGAGTCGCGCGCGGTCACACCTTCCATACCGGTACCGACCAGCGGCGCTTCCGCTACTAGTAGGGGAACCGACTGGCGTTGCATGTTGGCGCCCATGAGCGCGCGGTTGGCGTCGTCATGCTCGAGGAACGGGACCAGCGAAGCGGCGACCGAGACCAATTGCTTGGGGCTCACGTCGATGTAATCCACTTCGGTCTTGTTCACCAGCACGAAGTTGCCTTGGCGGCGGGCGTTGACCAGGTCTTCCACGATCTCGCCCTTTGAGCCGAGCTCGATGTTGGCCTGGGCGATGGTGTGGCGATCTTCTTCCCACGCGGACAGATAGAAGGAGAAGGGATCGAACTCGATCACCCGCTTGTGCTCGGACGCCAGTTTCTCGTTGAGCCGCAGGGCTTCCTTCTTTTCCAGCGGATCGCCGACACGCAGACCGCTTTCGCCGGCGTTGGTGACCTGCACGTAGTCGAGAATGTAACCGTCACGTACGCGGCGATACGGAGATTCGATGAATCCGTATTCGTTGATGCGCGCGAAGCACGAGAGAGAGCTGATCAGGCCGATGTTCGGACCTTCCGGCGTTTCAATCGGGCAGATGCGGCCGTAGTGCGTAGGGTGTACGTCGCGCACTTCAAAGCCGGCACGCTCGCGGCTCAAACCACCCGGCCCAAGGGCGGATAGACGCCGCTTGTGCGTGATCTCAGACAGCGGGTTGGTTTGATCCATGAACTGCGACAGCTGCGAGGAGCCGAAGAATTCGCGGATGGCGGCCATGACCGGCTTGGCGTTGATCAGGTCGTGCGGCATCGCCGTCGACATTTCCTGATACACGCTCATCTTTTCCTTGATGGCGCGTTCCATGCGGACCAGGCCGATGCGGAACTGGTTCTCCATGAGCTCGCCGACAGCGCGCACGCGGCGGTTGCCGAGGTGATCGATGTCGTCCACTACGCCGATGTTCTTGCGCAGCTTAAGCAAATAACGGATCGTGCCGTAGAAGTCTTCGGGCGTCAGGGTGCGCTTGTCGAGCTGGGTCGCATCCTGATTTTCGTACAGCTTGATGTTGAACTTCAGGCGGCCTACGCGGGAGAAGTCGTACTTACGCGGATCGAAGAACATGCCTTCGAACAGCGCAGTGGCGGTATCGAGCGTCGGCGGATCGCCTGGACGCAGCTTGCGGTAGATCTCGATCAGCGCTTCTTCCGGCTTGCGCACGGAATCGCGGCGCAGGGTGTTGGTGATGATGTTGCCTACGTCGTCACGGTCGGGGAAGAAGACCTGGAACGAGGTGACGCCGCTCTCGATGATCTTGTGGATCTTATCCGCGGTGAGCTCGTGGTTGGCTTCGAGCAGCACTTCGCCGGTGGTGGTGTCGACTACGTCGGCCAAGGTCATCGCGCCATCAAGCTCGGCAGTTTCGATCTCGACCGAGGTGACTTTGTGATTGCGCAGCGCCTTGAGGATGCTGGGCGTGATCTTGCGGCCGGAGTGGGCAATCTCTTCGCCCTTGACCACGACGGCGTGCGCGGGCTTGGCACCCAGCAGGTGTGTGGGCTGGGTGAGATCTTCGCTGACCTGCCAGGCCAGCTTGCCGTTGCTCACCTGGATGGTGTCGGCCAGGTAGAAGGTCTTGAGAATGTCCTCGTCGGAACGCAGGCCGAGAGCACGGAGGAAGATGGTGCCCAGGAATTTGCGCTTGCGGTCAATGCGGACGTAGAGCGTGTTCTTCTGGTCGTACTCAAACTCCACCCAGGAGCCGCGGTAGGGGATGATCTTGCCCAGGAAGTAGGTGCGATTGCTGGCGGTCTCAAAGAAGACGCCGGGCGAGCGGTGCAGCTGGCTAACAATGACACGTTCGGTCCCGTTGACGATGAAGGTGCCGTTCTGCGTCATCAAGGGGATGTCGCCGAAGAAGACTTCCTGTTCCTTGATATCGCGAATGGACTTGGCGCCGGTTTCCGGGTCTTTGTCGTAAATCGTAAGGCGAACGGTTACTTTCAGGGGTGCAGAGTAGGTCATGCCGCGCTCTTCGCACTCCGCCTGGTCATACTTCAACTGCAGACCGACTGGGTCACCGCACTTGTTACAGAAGTCGGGGGTGTTCTTGTTGTAGGTGCCGCACTTCTGGCAAAGCACTTCGCCGGGATGGAAAGGATCGGTGATCACCATGGCGCCGCAATTGACGCAGGCGGTACGCAGGTGATGCAGTCCCTTGAGGTGACCGCACTTGCACTCCCAGTTGCCGATGGAGAAGTCGACAAAGTCCAGCTGGGAGATATTGCGGAAGTCGGTGATGGGGAAAACGGAGACAAACACGGACTGGAGGCCGTTGTCTTCGCGCTCCGAAGGCAGTTTATCCATCTGCAGAAAGCGCTCGTAGGAGCGGCGCTGCACTTCGATCAGGTTAGGGATCTGGATGGCGGTTGGAATTTTTGAAAAGTCGAGACGGCTACGAATGGCGCGGTGCTCGTTCGGCATGCTTCACTCCTGAGACTCGTGAGACGCGAGGTGGGGCAATGTGGGGTACCGGCCGAGTCTCGCGGGTTCCCCAGACGTATTTCACTTGCGCGATAACGTGTTTTCGCCGCCTCGTTTCGGCGAAAGCAATGCGCTTTTACTTGCTAGGCAACTTTGACTGACGAGCGAACGTCAGAAGCCATTGCCGGTGTATTCTGGACGGCATGCGGGGGCATGAATCGGGCCTGGAGGTTGGAGCGGAAGCCTGACAGGCACACAAGAGCCGGCGTTGGAGAGACGCCGAATGCTCGCGGGGACAGAACTACCCACGAGCGTCACAACCGAATTGTGCACTTGACAAGATAAGAATTTCCGAATCCCGCTGAAACCAATAAGCCGCGTGTGCGCCGCCCTACAGCAGATCGTTCACCACACCACGAAGTCCGCCGCCCATTTCGCAGGTGTGTGCCGGTGCAGAATGCACCGGAATCGTAGATCGCATACAAACTGCCATCTCGAATGTGAGAATCGTATGCAAAGAACCGCTCGGTCAGGTAACAAGTCTAAGCCTGGCAGAGACGCGCTAAAAATAATGATAGCGCGTCCTGCTTTGGCACGCAACTTGCTAATCGAAAAAATTCGACTTTTTACTTGACTTCGACAGTAGCCACGCCTTCGAACTTCTTGCGGACGGTTTCGGCTTCTTCCTTGCTTACGTTTTCCTTCAGCGGCTTGGGAGCGCCGTCGACCAGGTCCTTGGCTTCCTTCAGCCCGAGCGAGGTGACTTCCCGTACGGCCTTGATGGTATTGATCTTGTTGGCACCGGCATCCTTGAGGATGACAGTGAACTCGGTCTTTTCCTCGACGGGCGCTGCTGCGGCTGCGCCGGCTCCGCCGCCTGCTACGACCACAGGAGCAGCGGCTGCCGCCGAGACTCCGAGGCGCTCTTCGAGCTTCTTAACCAGGGCTGCCGCGTCCAACAGGCTCAAGCCCACAATCTGATCTTCCAACTGCTGCAAATCCGCCATTTTTCTCTCCACTGTTCCTAAACTTTTGGTAACCAACCGCTGTACTCACTCGATACTGCTGAAAAGCCCTTTCAGGCCTTCATTTCCTGCAACTTGTTTAACGCTACCTCAGGGGCTAAAGCCCATCGGTGTTCATTCGTTTATGGCCCGAGGATGTATGGGCTGAAGCCCATACCTACCAGTCGTGCCCTGATACAAAACCCTATTTAGCCCTCGGTCGGCGCTTCGGTAGCCGCCGCTGCTGCTTGCGAATCTTCGCTGGTTCCGGCTGCTTCTGCTTCCGGCGCGGTGGTGGAAACCGCCTCGGCTACAGGAGCTGCTGTCTCGGCAACCGCCTCGGCAACCGGTTCTGCCTTGGCCGTCTCCGTTACCGGTGCTGCTTCGGCTGGTGCCACGGCGACTGGTTCTGCTTTGGGGGGCTCCGCTACGGGTGCTGCTTCTGCTGCTGCCGGCTTGGCCGGGGCGGCAAATTTTCCTTGCTCGACCGCCTGGTTCAGCACCACGGCAACGTCGCGTCCGACCGCGTTCATCACCGTGACCAGGCGCTGGGCCGGGGCGTTGATGAGGAACAGAAGCTTGGAGAAGATCTGCTCCTTCGACGGCATGGTCGCCAGTTGCTTGACTTCTTCCACCGTGATGACGTGGCCGTCGACAATGCCTAGCTTGAAGGTGAACTCCGCGTTCTCCTGCATCCAGGTGGAAAGCGCTTTTGCCAGGGCAACGGGATCGCCGCTGGTGTAGGCCACCGAGGAGACGCCCTTCAGCCCCTGCAGCGCCTGCTCGATCCTGGTTCCTTTCGATGCCCGGGCCGCCAGCTTGTTCTTGACGACTCGGTAACGGCCGCCCGCGCTCCGGACTACCTTGCGCAGCTCGAAATCCTGAGAGACGGTGAGCTTGGCGAAAGTGCCGACGATGGCGCTGGTGGAGCCTTCGAGCTCATGGGTAAGCTGTTCGATCTTTACTGCTTTTTTCGCTTTGGTGAGTGCCATAAAACCAACCTTTGTTGCCTATGCGCGGCTTAGCCGGCGCAATCGCGAACTTGATGAATTCTCTGTTAAGGCTTAGCGGCCGCTTCCGCGACTTGGCTGTCGAGCGAGATTCCGGGACCCATGGTCGAGCTTAGGGTGATGCCCCGGATGTACTTGCCCTTTGCCGCCGACGGCTTGGCCCGGACTACGCTGTTGATCACCGTGGTCGCGTTATCGATCAGCTTCTGCGGATCGAAGGACAGCTTGCCCACCGGAACGTGCACCAATGCTGTTTTATCGGTACGGAACTCGACCTTACCAGCCTTGATTTCGCGAATCGCGGCCGCCACGTCGTTGGTGACGGTGCCGGTCTTGGGGTTGGGCATCAGGCCACGAGGGCCGAGTACCTTGCCCAGACGGCCGACGGACTTCATCATGTCCGGAGTGGCGATCAGGGCGTCGAAGTCGGTCCAGCTTTCCTTCTGGATGCGCTCGACCATGTCTTCCCCGCCAATGAAGTCGGCTCCGGCGGCTTCCGCTTCGCGCAGACGGTCGCCGGAGGCGATGACGGCTACCCGCTTGGTTTTGCCCAGACCGTGGGGCAGGACTACGGTTCCGCGGACCATCTGGTCGGCGTGCTTGGGATCTACTCCCAGACGCAGCGTCAGGTCGACGGTTTCGTCGAACTTCGCGTATTTCACCTTTTTGAGGAGGGGGACTGCATCCTGCAGCGAGTAGGGGCGGTCTTCGACCTGCGCGCGCACCTTCGCCATGTTTTTGCTGATTTTCTTTGCCATGCTTCCTCTGTCTCCCACCGCCTGGACTTTGCTGCTGTCCTGCCGTGGTGTTGGCCGTTCGTATTGCTACTCGTGGCCGTTGACTGCGCCTGGGTGTTGCTCAAGACGCATTTTTGATTATCTCACAAATTTCTTCCCTCACAAATTTGCGAGGGAGAAAGTGGAACTGCAGATCCCTCGGCTTCGCTCGGGATGACAACAAGGGGAGGGCGACGGTTGCATAGAGCGTAACTGCCGGACCGAAGCGTCTTCGTCACCCCGCTTTCATCACCTTGTGGCGGTTCCAGGTCCGGAGACAAAGGAGAGAGTGGCGTTGGCCGAGTGAGCTGCCGTTCTACCTAAGCCGTGACTTCGATGCCCATGGAGCGGGCGGTGCCCTTGATGCTCTTGACCGCGGACTCGACGGAGACGGTGTTCAGGTCGGGCATTTTCTGCTTGGCGATTTCCAGGACCTGGGCCTCGCTGACCTTGCCTACCTTGTCCTTGTTCGGGGTACCGGAGCCTTTGGCCAGGTTCGCGGCCTTCTTCAGCAGTACGGCTGCCGGCGGCGTCTTGGTGACAAAGGTGAAGGTGCGATCGACGTAAACCGTGATCACGACGGGAATGATCAGACCCGCCATTTCCTTGTTCTGCGTGCGCGCGTTGAATTGCTTGCAGAACTCCATGATGTTGACCTGGGCCTGGCCCAGCGCCGGACCGACCGGGGGAGCAGGGGTCGCCTTGCCCGCTTCAATTTGCAGTTTTACCTGGGTCTGTACTTTTTTAACTGGTGGCATTGCAATTACCTTTCTGCCCTAAACTACTTTTTCTACTTTGCCGAACTCGAGTTCTACCGGGGTCGAGCGGCCAAAAATGGTGACCATCACCTTCAGTGTTTCGCGGTCCTCGTTCACCTCGTCGACCACGCCGTTGAAGTTGGCGAAGGGCCCGTCGGTGATGCGGACGGATTCGTTCTTCTCGAACTTGATCTTCATCCGCGGCTTGTCTTTGGAGACATCGGTGCGGAAGAGGATCGAACTCACCTCTTGCTCACTGAGGGCAACCGGTTTGTCTCCTGTGCCCAGAAAGCCCGTCACCCGCGGCGTATTCTTCATCACGTGCCAGAGGTCGTTGTCCAGATCCATCTCTACCAGCACGTATCCGGGGAGAAACACCCGTTCGACGGTGCGCTTCTTCCCGTTGAAGACTTCGGTGACCGGTTCGGTCGGGATCATCACCCGGCCAATCCTGTTTTGCAGTCCAAAGGCTTCCACCCGTCCCTCGATCGACTCTTTCACTTTGCGCTCGAACCCCGAGTACGCGTGAATGATGTACCACTTGAAGCGATCGTTTGCCGATGGCGGGAGCCCTTCCGGGGCGCCAGGCGGGATTTCGGGCCCTTGGTTTTCTTCGGTCATCGATTTCTCTAGTTTCTCTTTCAACATTTACTGAACCCCGCCCAGCCAGTGCAGTACAGACTGGATTACCCGGCTGAGTACGGCGTCCACGATATAGAAGTAGGCAGCAAACGCAAACACGGTCACGATCACTACCGTCGTCGTGGTGCGCACTTCTTCGCGCGACGGGGTCGTTACCTTGCGCATTTCGCTGCGCACATCCCGGAGAAAATCCGCGGCCCTGGTAAACATCCCGGTGAGCTGATTGCCCTGCCCGGAATCTTGCCCTCGTTCCGCCAACTTGTCCGCGACTTTCGCCTTGGTCACAGCTCTCTCAGGCTGTTGGCTCTGCTTCTCGTCGCGAATTGCTGTGGTTGACTTCGCCATAACTTTCCTTCTTCCCGAGCCTCAGACTTCGGGGCCTGTTACACAACTCACGAACTGGCAGGGGCGGAGGGATTCGAACCCCCAAGTTCGGTTTTGGAGACCGACAGTTTAACCGTTGAGCTTACGCCCCTAAAACAACTACAAAATCTCTGCCGACGCCAAAACGATGAGCCGTATGACCAGCGAGCACGTACCAAGGAGCCAGAGGCAGCAAAATAGCAGTATTTAATTCCAAGAACGCCGAAACTATTTGGTCTCTTTATGTGGGGTATGCTTACGGCAGCGATTGCAAAACTTGGAGAATTCGAGGCGGCCGGTGGTCGTCTTTTTATTCTTCGTCGTCGAGTAATTCCGCTCTTTGCATTCCGGACACTGTAGGGTAATTATTTCACGCATAGTCTATCCTAACCGATCCCGGGACAATTCACGCCCCTGAAATTTTACTTGCTTATTACTTGATGATCTCGCTGATGGTGCCGGCGCCTACGGTGCGTCCGCCTTCGCGGATAGCAAAACGCAGGCCCTTTTCCATCGCCACCGGGGTGTGCAGCTCGATTTCCAGCTGGACGTTGTCGCCCGGCATCACCATTTCCGTGCCTTCCGGCAGCTTCGCCGTTCCCGTGACGTCCGTGGTACGGAAGTAGAACTGGGGCCGGTAGCCGTTGAAGAACGGGGTGTGACGGCCGCCTTCTTCCTTGCTCAGAACGTAGATCTCGCCCTTGAACTTGGTGTGCGGGGTGATCGAACCAGGCTTGGCCAGAACCATGCCGCGCTCCACGTCTTCCTTGGCAATACCGCGCAGCAGCAGACCGGCGTTGTCGCCGGCAAGTCCTTCATCCAGCTGCTTTTTGAACATTTCGACGCCGGTTACGACGGTCTTGCGGGTTTCGCGGAAGCCGACAATCTCCGACTCTTCGCCTACCTTGACCTTGCCCCGCTCGATCCTGCCCGTCACCACCGTGCCGCGGCCGGAAATGGAGAAAATGTCTTCAATCGGCATCAGGAACGGCTGGTCAATGGCGCGCGCCGGCAGGGGTACGTTCTTGTCCACCGCATCCATCAACTCGTCGATCTTGGCTTCCCACTGCGCTTCGCCGTTCAACCCACCCAGGGCCGAGCCGCGAATCACCGGCACGTCGTCGCCGGGGAAGTTGTACTTCGACAGCAGTTCCCGGACTTCCATCTCCACCAGGTCGGTCAGCTCTTCGTCTTCGACTGCATCGCACTTGTTCAGAAACACCACGATGTAGGGCACGCCTACCTGGCGGGCCAGCAGCACGTGCTCCTTGGTTTGGGGCATCGGACCGTCGGTCGCCGCTACCACCAGGATCGCTCCATCCATCTGCGCCGCGCCGGTGATCATGTTCTTGATGTAGTCGGCGTGACCGGGGCAGTCCACGTGCGCGTAGTGACGGTTGGCCGTCTCGTACTCCACGTGCGCGGTCGCAATCGTGATGCCGCGCTCCCGCTCTTCCGGCGCGTTGTCAATCGAATCAAACGAACGAAACTGGATCTTCGGATTGTGCTTCGACAATACCTTCGTGATTGCTGCCGTCAGCGTCGTCTTGCCGTGATCAATGTGCCCAATCGTCCCCACGTTCACGTGCGGTTTGGACCGGTCAAACTTTTCCTTCGCCATCTCGTCCCTCTCTAACTCTCAATAAACAAACTGGTTGAATCGTATTCTAAGCATCGGTGGGGAAAGCCGCCAATGCGTCGCTCCCACACAGTGAGACTGGTGAAACGCCGATCTAGCACATCGTAGGCGGTGGCGTTGGCGGACATAAACATGTCCATGGCCGAAGCCGAACACCAATGGTCCAGGGTGAAGAACCGGCCGGCGTTGCCTACACTTCCCAGCAACTCGACCCCCAGGAACTCCGGGGAGCGGCGGAACAACCGGGCCCATTCTCCATCCGGCCCGTAGGCCGCGATAAACTCTGCTTCACACTCCGCCTTGACCTGAAATTCCCACACCACGATATAGGTGCTTTCCAGCACCGTGGGCAACACCATCTCAGTAGTAGGCATATACCTTTAAAAACCTGCTTCGCAGCTCCAGCGGAACCCGCTCTACGAGTGACAGATAGAGCTCGCGCGCCTGACCGCGGTCAGAATCGCCCAGCGCCTGGTAGGCCGCAGCGGTGGCTGCACCCAGCAGTCCGCGCTGCAACAAACCCTCGAAATCCCGTACCCGCAGCTTGGCCCGCTGCACCCGTTTCAGATATCCAGCGACATTGCCGGAGGCGAACAAGGGCTCAAGCGACGCCCTGACTGCGGCGAAGTGGGCCTCGTCCTTAACAGGTAAGACTGTCTGTACAAACATTCGGAGGCTCTCACGCACAAAAAAATTTGGAGCGGGAGACGGGAATCGAACCCGCGACCAACAGCTTGGAAGGCTGTGACTCTACCACTGAGTTACTCCCGCTGGTCTTTCCCCGTCCACGACTCGACATCAAAACGTACCTCAGGGGCTAAAGCCCTCATTTGGCCAGACTCGCGGCACGGCTAAAGCCGTGCCCTTCGTGCAGAGGCCCGGTTCACCTCTGGCCGAAATCAAAACGTACCTCAGGGGCTAAAGCCCCTCATTTGGCCAGACTGGCGGCACGGCTAAAGCGGTGCCTTCGTGCAGAGCCGCTTCACAGCTGGCCGAAATCAAAACGTACCTCGGGGGCTAAAGCCCCTCACTTGGCCAGACTCGCGGCACGGCTAAAGCCGTGCCCTTCGTGCAGAGGCCCGGTTCACAGCTGGCCGAAATCAAAACGTACCTCGGGGCTAAAGCCCCTCATTGGCCGACTCGCAAACGGCTAAAGCCTGCCCTTCGGAGAGACCCTTCACAGCTGGCCGAAATCAAAACTACCTCAGGGCTAAAGCCCCTCATTTGGCCGACTCGCGGCACGGCTAAAGCCGTGCCCTTCGTGCAGAGACCGCCTCTTCACAGCTGGCCGAAATCAAAACGTACCTCAGGGGCTAAAGCCCCTCATTAGGCCAGACTCACGGCACGGCTAAAGCCGTGCCCTTCGTGCAGAGACCCGGCTCACCTCTGGCCGAAATCAAAACGTACCTCAGGGGCTAAAGCCCTCGCTTGGCCAGACTCGCGGCACGGCTAAAGCCGTGCCCTTCGTGAGAGGCCCGGTTCACCTGGCCGAAATCAAAACGTACCTCAGGGGCTAAAGCCCGCATTTGTCCGCACTCGCGCACGGCTAAAGCCGTGCCCTTCGTGGAGATTCTGTTAACCTGGCCGAAATCACACTCGGGGCTAAGCTGTTTGCAGGGCCGCTAAAGCCGTCGCAAACCGCTTCAAAAGTGCCGATCCTACAGGGGCTAAAGCCCATGGACCAGCACTCACGGCACGGCTAAAGCCGTGCCCTTCGTGCAGAGACTCCTCTTCACAGCTGGCCGAAATCAAAACGTACCTCAGGGCTAAAGAGGCTGCGGAAAAGGTCGAATAGAGCGCGAAGACCGTACCCTCAGCGGCTAAAGCCGGAAATATTTACAAACACTTACGGACGGCCTGAAGGCCGTGCCCTTCAGAGAATTTGATTTTTCCGCAGCCTGTAAAACCCAGCGTATTCTCAAATCCTTTACGGCTCGACTAAAGTCGTGCCCTGATACAAAGCCGAGTTTTCCGCAACCTGTAAAGGCTGCCCTCTAAAAATCTGGAGCTGATGACCGGGATTGAACCGGTGACCTCTCCCTTACCAAGGGAGTGCTCTACCAACTGAGCTACATCAGCCCTAAAAAATTACTTTGGCCATGCTAACGCGAAGCGAGCCCCATAAGCACGATCCGCACAGCGAAAAAGGCCAGCAACACCAATACCACCGTGCGAATCTTGCCCGGATCGATGGTTTTGACTGCCAAACCGCAGAAGACCACAAGCAAGCCCAGCGCTATCCACATCCGCCCCGGCGATCGCGGTCCTAAATCCATCTTCCAATTCCATGGTGCACAGGGGAGGATTCGAACCTCCGTAGCTCCAAGGAGCGGCAGATTTACAGTCTGCTGCCATTAACCGCTCGGCCACCTGTGCACATCTCCAGCGCCGGGAGCAACAAGCTCCGGGCTGACCTAACAAATTCCACGGAGCGCTCATCCACACCAACCCATTCCGCAGACGCTTTCCCGCGCAGCCAAAGGAAACCATGACGTCAGTTTGGAATGATTGCGGCGGGATACTCCGGGCCAAAACTCTGGAGCTGGCGAAGGGACTTGAACCCCCGACCGTCTGATTACAAATCAGATGCTCTACCAGCTGAGCTACGCCAGCCCGAACAGCCGTGCTCCCTGCCCCCAAACGGCAGGATCACAATTGCCAAGGTTACCACAAAGCAGCGCCTAATCGAAGAGGCGGTCTGCGGCGAATCCGGATGCTATCATTCCTCGACTGATGAGGGTGGTAAACCGGACCTTGCATGCCCAGGCGGACTAAGGCGACCATCATCATTATTTTGCTGATTCTGCTGCTGGTGGCGCTGGCGGCCTACCTGCGGCGCAAGGCGCCACCCGAGGTAGCCCGGCTGCTTCCGGAATCCGACTGCATCCTGTATTTCAACCTGCGGCCGTTGCGCACCTATACCCATTTCGACCGGACCCAGGTGCCGCATGACCCCCAATATCAGGCGTTTATTGACGCCACCGGGTTCGAGTTCGAACGCGACCTGGATGAGGTTGCGTTCGGGCTGCATCGCATGTCGAATCCCCTGGGGCCCAATGGGGCGGTCGCATTCTCCGAAGTCTTTCTAGGCCACCTCGATGGCCATCGTCTGGCGAAGTATTTTGCCTCGATTGCGGCGCAGACCGAAGAGTATGCGGGGCACACCATCTACGACATCCCGAGCCAGGGCCGGACGGTGCGGGTGGCGCTGCTTGGGTACGACATGGTGGCCGCTTCGAATACCCCAACGCCGGAACAGATCCATTCCATGCTCGACCGGTATCGCACTTCGGCGCTGCCGTTTTCCGGGTCTTCCCTGCTTACGGATCACTACGCCGAGGTTCCGCTGCTCTCGATCGCCTGGGGCATCGGCAAAATCAGTGTGCCGCTCAAGAGCGACGGGATTCGGATTATGGGTTTTCATTTTCCGATCGCGCTGGACACTACCTTCATCGGGTCACTGCGGTGGGCAGGGGCGTTGCACCTCAGGATCGAAGAAATCGCGCCCACGGAGCTGGCGGCTACGGTTTCTTCCGACGCCTTGAATACCATGGTTGCGATTGGCAGGGCGGCGGAAAACAATCTTCCCTCGGCGATGACCAATGCCGATATGCGCGACCTGCTGAATTCCACGGATATCGAGCACAAGAAGGATCGGGCGGTGGTGACGGCTACTCTGCCGACCGCTTTGCTGCAGAAGTTGGTGACTGCGCCGAATTCGTTGCGGTCGTTGCCGCAGCCGTCCGGGCGGCAGCCGGGGCCGGACAATAGCGGGTTTAGGATTTTCTGAGAGCAATGCCTGGAGTGACGGGTGCTTCGCGTTTGTGGGCAGAAAGCTCCGAGTAGCATCTGCCAACTTCCACGAAAAATCCGTAGAACCGCAGGTCCCTCCGCTCCCTATCGCTCCGGTCGGGATGACAAAGGGAGGGTAACGATGCAGAGAGCGTGGTTGCCGGGCATAAGCGTTTTTCATCACCTTGGGTAGCCCTGGGTCGGGACGATCGAAGTCCGAACGCCGTCAGAGTAGGCAGATTTCAGAGTCGAAGCAGTCTTCCGAAGATCAGACTGGAAGTAGCCTTCTGCGTCGATGGTGCGCAAGACGCGCGCGTTCGCGGGTTTTCCTGTGACGCTCCACCAATCCACTACGCTTGCGCCTGCGGTTAACGGGCTTTGGCATTCGATATCCACGCGCACGGTGCGGCCGGCGAAGAGTTCCGGGGACAGGAGATAGGCGGTGACGGTTGGATCGTGGAGCGGTCCGCCCGGCCATCCGTACTTGGCGCGGTCGAAGCGCTTGTTCCACTCCAGCAGGTGGTAGAAGGCTGTGCCCACCGGCGTTCCGGCGGCGCGCAGGGTTTCCAGGCGCTCATCCGTGATCAATGCCTGATGGGTGCAGTCCAGGGGGATCATGGTGATGGCCGCGCCGCTCGCGAAGACCTGGGCGGCGGCCTCGGGGTCGACGTAGAAATTGAACTCGGCGGCCGGGGTGATGTTGCCTCCCTCGGACATGGCGCCGCCCATCAGGACGATGCCGGCCAGGTGACGCGCCAGGCGAGGTTCTTGCGTCATGGCCAGCGCTACGTTGGTCAAAGGGGCGGTGGCGCACAGGGTCACCGGCCGGGCGGCCTCGACATGACCAGTTCTACGATGACGTCGGGGGCGAAGCCGGGATGTAGAGGGGTTTGCGGTTCGGGAAGGTCGTATCCATCGAAGCCGGTGCGGCCGTGGACATGCTCCGCGGTCACCAGCGTCCGCACCAGGGGAGCCGCGGCTCCGGCGTAGACGGGGATGTCGGTTCGCTTCGCCAGCTCCAGCGCTTTGCGGGCGTTCTTCGCCGTCAGCTCGACGGGCACATTTCCGGCTACGGTGGTGATGGCCAGGACCTCGAAGTCCTCAGGGCGAGGCCAGGGCGGCCAGAAAGGCCACGGCGTCGTCGGGCGAGGGGTCGGTGTCGAAGATGACTTGCCGTCTCAACGGAGCGCCTGTAACAGGGATTGTTTCCATCCCGGAATGTCCATTTCCCAAATGACGGTGTGCTTGCGTCCTTGCTCGAGAGGCTCGCGCCAGGCATCGCGGTTTCTGGCGTCGTGGGCGACGTTTAGCCTGTCGACTACGCTCATCCCGCGGGTGATGCCGTTATCCACTTGCACGTCCATGTAGTGGTCTGAGGCGAACCAGGGATAGGGCCGGATCGAGGAGGATCGCCATCGCCGTGGGGTCGGGAAGCGCGATACCTACTTCCCCGGTCTGCGTGCGGTAGGCGCGGGCCGCGGTGTCGTTGGAGCGGATCGCGAAGTCTGCGAACTTCGTCCCCAGGGCCAGAATATTTTCGATCTCCTGGCCGTTGATCACGGCCGCGCCACGGGAGAGCTGCCAGCCTACGAGTTCGATGGGCAGTTGCGAGCGCAGGACCGCACGGGCGGCCTCGGGGTCTACCCAGAAGTTATATTCCGCAGCCGGGCGTTACGTTGCCTTCGCAACAGGGCGCGCCGCCCATGACGACGCAGCGGCTTACGTTTGCGGCGAGGTTCGGCGATTGGCGAAGGGCTAACGCAAGGTTGGTCAGGGGTCCCAGGGTAATGAGCTCTATGCCCGGATTGGCTGCGATGTACGCACCATCGCGTCCACGGCGAAGCCCGATTCGGCAGCGCGGGACGTGGGTTGATAGCCGTGATCGCCAAGACCGTCCTGGCCGTGAAACCAGGAAGCGTCTTCCAGGGGCCGCGTCAACGGGGCGGCTGCGCCGGTAAAAACGGGAACGGTGGAGTCACAAAGTTCCACGGTGAACAGAGCGTTGCGCGTTCCTTGCTCCACGGAAACATTGCCGGCAACTACGGTGATGGCCAGCACGCTTACTTTGGGGGAACGAGCGCCATGATGAGCGCGACGGCATCGTCGGAGGCGGTGTCGGTGTCGATGAGGATTTTTCGGGTCTGCAGTGGTTGTCGCGAAACCTCCTGAGCATTCAGTATCGCGTCTCGGCGCGACCGAGTTCCATGGGGAAATGCCGGGTACAATCGAGAGCGAGCCGCCGGCGATAACCGCTGCTTTTAGAGTATTGGAGTTATCATCGATGCAATAGTTTGTGCGTAATTCTCAATGGAATCGAGAGAGACTCATGGCCACGATCGCCACCGCAGAACCGAAGACCGATACCCCGCAGTCGTTAGAGACCGTTCCCAACTGGATCGACGGCAAGGCCGTTGCCGGCCAGGCGAAATCGTTCGCCGACGTTTTCAATCCCGCCACCGGCGAAGTGAAGCGCCGCGTGCCGCTCGATGGCACTGCCGAACTGGAACAGGCGGTTGCCGCGGCTACAGCGGCATTCCCGGAGTGGTCCAACATGCCTCCTCTGCGCCGCGCGCGGGTGTTGTTTCGCTTCCGCGATCTGCTGGAGAAGAACACGGACCGGATGGCGGCGGTCATCACTTCGGAACACGGCAAGGTTCTTGACGATGCGCGCGGAGAAGTGACGCGTGGCCTCGAGGTGGTGGAGTTCGCTACCGGCATTCCTCACTTGCTTAAGGGCGAGTTCACCGAGCAGGTGGGCACCGCGATTGATAGCTGGTCGTTCCGCCAGCCTCTGGGGGTCGTGGCCGGCATCACGCCTTTCAATTTTCCGGCCATGGTTCCGCTGTGGATGCTGCCCATCGCCCTGGCCACGGGGAACTGTTTCATCCTCAAGCCCAGCGAGCGCGATCCGTCGGCGTCTCTGATTCTCGCGGAACTGCTCAAGGAAGCCGGGCTGCCGGATGGCGTATTCAACGTGGTGCACGGGGATAAGCGTGTGGTGGACGCGATCCTCGATCATCCCGGCATCTCCGCGGTCAGCTTTGTCGGCTCGACTCCGATTGCCGAATACGTGTACCGCCGCGGCACCACCGCCGGCAAGCGCGTGCAAGCGTTAGGCGGGGCGAAGAATCACATGATCGTGATGCCGGATGCGGATATGGACCAGGCAGCGGACGCGCTCACGGGCGCGGCCTTTGGTTCCGCAGGCGAGCGGTGCATGGCGATCTCGGTGGCGATTGCCGTGGGCGACGGTACTGCGGAGGCTCTGCTCACGCGCATGAAAGAGCGGATCGCGCGACTCAAGGTCGCCGACGGCACAACGACCGGCGCGGAGATGGGCCCACTGGTTACCGGCGTCCACCGCGACAAGGTCGCCGGCTACATCGAACTGGGCGTCAAAGAAGGGGCGAAACTTTACGTCGACCCTCACTCCAAGGAAACGCTGCCCAAGGGGAATGGGTTCTTTATCGCGCCTTGCCTCTTCGACAACGTCACGGCCGATATGCGGATTTATCGCGAGGAGATTTTTGGGCCGGTGCTCAGCGTGTTGCGCGTCTCCCGCTTTCAGGAAGCGCTGGACCTGGTGAACGATCACGAGTTCGGCAACGGGGTTTGCCTCTTCACTCGTGACGGCGATACGGCGCGCGCGTTTGCCAACCAGGTGAAGGTGGGCATGGTGGGCATCAATGTTCCTATCCCCGTGCCCATGGCGTTTCACAGCTTTGGCGGATGGAAGCGCTCGCTCTTTGGCGATCACAATGTGCACGGCATGGAGGGGGTTCGCTTCTATACCCACGTGAAGACCGTCACCGCGCGGTGGCCCACAGGGATTCGCGCCGGCGTGAGCACGGTTATGCCGACTCATGGCTGATGTGCTATCGAGGTCCTCGATCAGCGACATTTGTTTTCTGGTCGAGGACCTCGATCGCGCGATTGCGTTCTATCGCGACCGGGTAGGTTTCAAGCTGCGCCGATTGGCTCCGGGTTTTGCTGACTTCTTTACTGCCGGGGTTACGCTGGCGCTTTGGCAGGTGGAACACATGCAGAGTCATCTGCATCTGCCTCCGGGTCTGGCGGCGAGGGGCGGCTGGCGGACGATGGCGGCCATCCAGGTGGAGAGCAGCGACCAAGTCCGGGCAATGCATCAGGAGCTCTCCGCGCGGGGTGTACCGTTTGTGGTGGAGCCGCAAGCGTATCCCTGGAACGCTTATGCCTGCTATTTCACCGACCCGGAGGATAATTTGTGGGAGGTCTATACCTGGCTGGAAGGCGGCCATGCGAATCTGATCTTCAGTGGTGAAACAGGCCCCCAGTAACAATCCGGCCGATGAGCATCCATGTTTGATGACCATCTCGTATTGATTTGATACAGAATGGAGCGACGCAGCATGGAAGCTACGGAAGCGATTGACGACTCTTACCCGCTCTGGCGCCATTGAAGGTTACGCCATCGAGCCGATTCCCGATAGGCTGAAGACGGTACGCTGGCCGGATCTTTTCCTGCTGGTCAGCAATTTTCTGATTAATCCTTCGACCATTCTGATTGGCGGGCTGGCGGTCGCTTCCGGTCTTTCGTTCTGGGCGACGATCTTGAGCAGCACGCTGGGGATCGTGGTCGCCTTTGCGGCCTATATCGTCATGGCCACGGTTGGAGTGGACTATGGCATCACCGGCCAGGTGGCGTGCCGCATGGTGTTCGGCATCCGCGGGGCGAAGTGGCTGCCCTCGGTGATGCGCACGATTGCTTCGGCTTATTGGTTTGCCATGCAGACCATTGTGGGCGCGACGGTGATTGTTGCGATTGGCCACCAGTGGACCGGCCGCAATTTCTCTGTGGTGCGCACGGGCATGGTTCTGGCGGCTCTGCAGGTGTTCTTTGCCCTGATTGGTTATAACTGGCTGAAGCTCATCTCCCGTTTTGGCCTGCCGGTCAAAGTGGCGGGGATTTTGTATCTGTTCTGGGTTTTGGTGCATACCCCGGGTGCGAGTTACCGGCCGTGGCTGCGCTCCATTTTCATGAGCATCCTGGCGGGGGGTACATTCTCGCGGCGGTGTGGCTGAACAGCCTGACGGGGGCGTGGCTCACCATGATCACCGATGCTGCTGATTTCTGCCGCTACACGCGCAGCCGCGCCGATATGTGGTGGGGCACGATGCTGGCCGGGGTGCTGGCAACCGGGTTCTCGGTTTCGCTCGGCGCCTATGGAGCGGCGGCTTCGCTGGGGCGGCAGCCCAATCCGTTTTCGCTCGCCGCGGATGTGCACCCGCAGTGGTTTACGCTGCTGGTGTTGCTGGTGGTCATCGCGCTGGATGAGATCACCATCAACGTGATGAATCTTTACACTGGGGGGCTTTCGCTCTCCAATCTGTTTGAAGGGCCGGGGCGGTTTTGGAATACGCTGTTCGTGGGTATCGTCAGCACGTTTCTTTCGGCGTTCCCGGTGCTGCTCGATCGCCTGGTGCCCTGACTACGGCGCTGGGGAATTTATTTGCTCCGCTGGCCGGGGTGTTGCTGTTTCACTACCTGTTTGTCGCGCATATGCGGATCGACGTGCCGGCGCTTTTTGACCCTAAAGGGATTTATCACTACTGGCATGGGGTAAATGTAACTGCGGTTGTTTGGTGCTTCGTGGGCGGCGGGGTTTATTATTTGCTGCCGATTGGTGCTCTTCCCGCGGTGATCGTGCCTTTGATTACCGGGACGGGGTATTTGGTGACGGTGCGGGTGCTGGAGAGGATGCAGCCGGGTTCCGCCGATGGCCCACGGGATTACGAGCTTCAGGACCCGAGGGCTAAGGAGTCTGCGTGAGAACGACCGGATTGCGACTGAGTCCCGCACGGACGACCAGCCCGCGGTTGAAAAGCTCCGAGCAGCATAGGTAATTGAGCGTCGCCGAGGTCCTTCGACTCCGCGCCACAAACGCAGCGTCACGCGAACAATCTCTGAAGCGCTCCGCTCAGGATGACGGTTTTGTGGGAGTTCGACGGAAAACACCCGAGAGGAGTTAGCGGTTACGGGATTGAGCGCTGCCTTAAGCGAACAATCTGTGAAGGCGTTCCGCTGAGGATGACGGCTTTGTTTGTAGTGCTTGAAAGCAGCCGCTTGATACAGGAAACACGAAAGGTCGAAAAAGTCACAGTCTTTCAGGATGACGGTTCTGTGGTTAGTCGAGACGTGGTCCTGAATTCAGGCAATGTAAGTTCCAGTCGTCCCTCCGGGACTTTTCGTCACTCGATTTCTACTCAGGACTGCGTCCTGGGCTAAGTTCAGCCGTCCCTCCGGGACTCGTTCTGCACCAGCGAATCACCGGTTCCTCAGGGTAGCCGCGCATATAACTCGCAGATGAGGTCGTAGTAGCCGTCGGAGTTTCCGTCTCGGATGTAGGTCACGTTGCGCGGACGATCGGTGATTTGCCAGTAGTCGGCTACGGAGGCACCGGCGGTCAGGTCGTCGGTGCATTGCACGGTGACGTTGATCTTCCGGCCGGAAAATAGGTCCGGACGCAGCATGTAAGCGGGGACACACGGGCCATGCAGGGGCGCACCGGCCCATCCGTATTTTTTCAGGTCGAAGGCTTCAGAGAAAGTCAGCATATCGGCAATAGCGATCGCGCAGCGGGTGCCGACAGCGCGAATGCGGTTCAGTCGCTCGCGGGTGCTGAGCATCTTGTGAGTCACATCGAGGGGCAGCATGGTGATGGGACCCCCGAGCGGAGCACGATATCCGCGGCCTCGGGATCGACATACACGTTGAACTCAGCCGAGGGAGTGATATTTCCGCACTCGAAATAGGCACCCGCCATCATCACGATGCTGCCGATGCGGGCGGCAATGTCGGGCGCCTGGACCAGGGCCAGGCGAGATTGGTCGTAGGGGAAAGGGACGCAATATGGACTTCGCCGGGCTGCGCGGAGCGCAGCGTCTCGACGATGAAGTCCACTCCGTGTTGCTGGCGCGGCTTGTGGCCGGCGGAGGCAGGTCGTGTCCATCCAGGCCGGTGGGCCCATGTACATGGTCGGCGATGACCAGCTTGCGCCGGATGGGCTGCGGACATCCCGCGAAGACGGGAATGTCTGCGCGGTTCGCGAGCTCCAGAATCTTGAGCGCATTGATGACGGTGTGGTCGAGTCCGATATTGCCGGCTGTGGCCACCAGGCCGAGGATCTCAAAGGACTCGGGCGCGGCCAGCATCATCATGAGGGCCGCCGCTTCATCCTGCCCGGGGTCAGTGGTAACGATCACCTTGGTTGGCATCACAGGATTTTCGCAGATTCGCCGGGCGAATTCGCACTAAACTGGGAGTGCTCGCGTGCCCGGAGGATCTACCCCATGAACTGGAAGTACATGCCTGCAACCCTCGCCATCACGCTTTGCGCCCTCGGTTCGCTGCCTGCTGTCGCGCAGCAGACTTTGACCGGCCAGGACGCTTTTACCGATTACACCAAGGAACATCCCGGCGTTCGCCGCAAGGTCACCGTGGCCGACCTTCCTCAGCCGTATGCCACCGAGTCGGCCAACAACTCAGCCGCGGTTGCGCCCCGTCCGGATGGAGTGTGGCCCCAAACCCTCCCTGGCTTCAAGGTGGAGCAATTTGCCACCGGTTTGGAAAATCCTCGCTTGATGCGGATGGCTCCTAATGGCGACATCTTCCTGGCGGAGAGCTCGGCGGGGAAGATCATCGTGATTCGTGGCATGACGCGGACGGTAAGGCGGGTCAGATGGAAACCTTCGCCACCGATCAGAAGGGCGTGTTCGGGATCAACTTCTACCCCAGTGGACCGAATCCCAAATGGGTGTACGTGGGAAACACCGCATCCGTGGTGCGTTTTCCTTACCAGGTTGGAGATATGAAGGCGCGCGGCCCGGGAGAGACCCTGACGGAACTGCCGGGCGGCGGTGGCCACCGGACACGGGACATCGTCTTTACTCCGGACGGAAAGCACATGCTGGTGTCGGTTGGGTCGCATTCCAATGTCGATGACCCGGACACCACTCCGGCCGAGTTTCATCGCGCGGATGTGCTCGAGTTCACGCCGGAAGGCAAATTCGAGAAGGTGTATGCGTCGGGCATTCGCAATTGCGTGGGAGAAACCATCCAGCCTGCTACCGGCGAGCTGTGGTGCTCGGTGAATGAGCGGGATGCCCTGGGCAACAACCTGGTTCCCGATTACATTACCCACGTGCAGGAGGGCGGATTTTATGGCTGGCCGTGGTACTACATGGGCGATCACCAGGACCCGCGGCTTGCGGGCAAGCATCCTGAGTTGAAGTGCAAGGTCATCGTTCCCGACGTGCTGGTCAATCCGCACATGGCTTCGCTCGAGGTGCTGTTTTATGAGGGGTCTCAGTTCCCTGCCAGTTTTCATGGCTGGGCTTTTGCCGCGGAGCACGGCTCGTGGAACCGGGATCCGCGCGGCGGGTATGAAGTGATCGCCGTTCCTATCAAAGACAACAAGGCCACGGGAGAATATGAAGACTTCCTTACCGGGTTTGTGCTTCCCGACGGGAAGGTGTGGGGCCGTCCGGTGGGAGTCGTGGTGGCTAAGGATGGATCTTTGCTGGTGTCGGATGACGGCTCCAATTCCATCTGGCGAGTGACCTATACGGGCGGGAAGGCAGCCTCGAGCGGTCAATAATTCCGTCCTTGTAGATTCATACATCCGTTTGTAATGGAGTTGCTGTAGGCTTGTATTCAGTTTAACGTAACTGTTATTGTTTCCTGAAAGCGAGCGGATGCGGACTTCGGAATGGATCCAGATCGGGTTTGCCCTTGTGTTGGCAGCGGCGGCCTGGATCCAGCCGTTTTTTGGCCGTCCGCTGCCGGTGCGCCGCCGGTGGAACATCACCTTGCTTGCCACCGTTCCTGTTGTGGCTGTGGCGCTGGCTCGCGCGACAGCGCGTTTTCTTCCCCCGCTCTATGTTTCCGTCTTGCGTGACTGGCTTACGGTGGCGCTCTTCCTGGTGCCGTATTGGCAGACCGGGCAGTTCTTCCAGGGTCCAAACCACGTGCTCGAACAGCGGCTGCTTACGTTCGACCGCTGGTTGATGCCCCGGACAGCTCAAACCTCTGGTACTTCCCGCACCGGGTTTGGCCTGGTTCTGGAAATCGCCTACCTATTTTGTTATCCGCTGGTGCCGCTTGGACTGCTTGCGCATGTACGCTGCCGGTCAACGCGATCATGTCGCCAGCTTTTGGCTGGTTGTTCTGATCGCGACCTATCTCTGCTATGCGATGACACCGTTTGTACCCGCCTACCCACCGCGCGATCTCGCGGGCGGCCAGGCAGCTCCGGCGAAGGCAGGAAAAGCACGTGTCTTCAATCGCTGGATCCTCAAGCATGGAAGCATCCATGCCATCTCATTCCCCAGCGCTCACGTGGCTTCTACGTTTGCGGTATCGCTGGTGCTGCTGCGTTTCGCGCCGCTACTGGGCGTGGTCTTCTTGTTTGTATCGATCTGGATTGCGCTGGGCGCGGTGGTCGGCCGCTATCACTATGCGCTGGATGTGCTGCTGGGCGCGGTGACCGCGCTTGTGGTCTTTCTCGTTTGTACGCTTCACCTTATTTGACGCCGAAGATCTTCATCGCCGCGCCGGCCACCAGCTTCTGCGCCGGGCTTTGCGGCTTTCCATCTGGCGGAGGCAGAAACACCGCGGTCAGCACCTGGACACCGGCCGGAAGTTGCGGCGGCCCACCCGGTGTTGCCGGGGGGAAAAAACGGGTCAGGGCTTCGCGTGGCTGGTTGCGCATGAGGTCGAGCATGGCCACGCGATGCACGCAGGAGACGGTACAGAACGGCGCACAGGGCTTTACCGTCGAGTATTCGCGGTCCAGATCGACCTGGGTGTAGTTTTCGAGGGGAATGGCGGGATATCCCCGTTGCTGGGAACAGTAATGCACCAGGCCCTGCTCGCAGATGTAGAGATAGCGGCTGCCGGCGCGGCATTGCCAGTCGTTCGGCTGGCCCAGCGCCAGGTTTTTGTGGAACAGGTTGTCGTAGGCGAAGGCGAACATGGCCGGCTTGCGTTCGGCGAGGATTTGATCGTAGACGGCGCGCTCGTTGGGCTTCAAGGGATCGAGTTGGCCGCTGTGGTCGTGGATGATGCCTACCGTGGTTTCAAATCCCAGTTCCAGAGCGCGGCGGGTGATGGTCAGGGCATCTTCAGGATGCGCCATGCCGCCGCCGAGGACGGAATTGATGTTGATATCGAACTGCGCGTGTTCCGCCAGCCATTCCAGTTTTCGATCGAGCACTTTCAGGCTCTTCTTGGAAACTTCATCCGGCATTACGTTGTCGATTGAGATTTGCAGGTGTTCCAGGCCGGCGCGGTTTAGCCGCTGGATTCGCTCCGGGGTGAGCAGGTAGCCATTGGTGATGATGGTGGCGATGGCTCCCTGACTGCGGATGGCGCGGATGATTTCGTCGAGGTCGGGGTGGAGGAGTGGTTCGCCGCCGCTGATGGTGATGATGCCGGTGCCTAGTTTGGCCAGGAGTTCGATCCGGCGCAGCATCTCGGCGGTGGGCACGGGATCGGAGACTTTGTCGTACTCGTTGCAGTAGGCGCAGGAGAGGTTGCAGCGCCGCATGGGGATGATGTGCGCCAGGATGGGGTGATGCTTGGATTTGATGGCCCGGGCTACCATGCGCGACTGGCGCATGCGGCGTTGGTAGGAGCGGAGTTTTCGGGTGAGGGTCATCGGGGTCGTTGGGCCGGATGCCAGTTTACTCTGCTGTTGTAAACGGGCTTTGTTAGCGATGCTTCGTTTTCGGGTTGAGAAGTGGCGGGTGTAGCGCTGTGGTATCCCACATCTCGCGAAAAACGAGCGAGATGCCCCGAATTTCCTGCACGCAGCCCTGGACAAGACCGCGTGTGCGCCTTTCTGTAAGGAAAGGCGCATGAAGTGCAGCGAAGCCACGAGACTCACAGGAAATCGGGGATGTGGGGCACCCGTTCGGGTTGTTCCGAGGACAGAGTTCAAAAGCGTCGGTCGGGGCTTCGCCCCGTCGTTTTCGGCCCACGTACGCTTGGGCGAACGTGGGGCACCCGTCCAGGGTTTGGTTGCAGGGGTTTAGTTCGAAGGGTTTAGGATGTGCTGCACAGGATGCCTGGAGGTAAGGATGAAAGTGTTGGTGCTTCGCCGGGTTGTCATTGTGGTCCTGGTTTTGAGGGCGGTTGGCGTTTTCCGTTCGCAGAATAGCGCTACCCAGACGCAACGATTTCCTCAGTTTGAGAATGAGGATGTCAAGGTTTGGAAGTCAGTGGTGATGCCGAATGCGCCGCTTACCATGCACCGGCATGAACATCCTCGGGTCATCATTGCGCTGAGCGGGGGCACGATGAAGATCGTGCAGTCCGATGGCAAATCGGAAAGCCACGTTTGGGAAACCGGGAAAGCCTATTGGCTGCCCATGAACCCTCCGGGCACCATGCACGCCGACGTCAACGCCGGCGATAAGCCCATCGAGGTGATGGTGGTGGAGTTGGAGAAAGAGCACTAGGAGCCGGTTCAGCGGTAGGCCGCGGCCTGGATGCCGTATAGCTCCGCGTACTGGCCGCGTTTCGCCATCAGCTCATCGTGGGTGCCCACTTCGACCAGCCGGGCTCCGTCGAGCACGACGATCAGATCGGCCATCCGCACGGTGGAGAAACGATGCGAGACCAGGATGGTGATCCGGCCGCTGGTGTCGTTGCCCTGCGCGGCGGCGGCGTAGCGCTCGAACAACGCGTGTTCGGTTTCGGCGTCGAGCGCGGCGGTGGGCTCGTCGAGCACCAGCAGCAGCGGCTGATCGCGCATGAAGCCGCGCGCCAGCGCCAGCTTCTGCCACTGGCCAAACGACAGCTCCACGCCGCTCGGCCAGGTGGGGCCGAGCTGCGTCTCGAGCCCGGACTGCGAGGCGGCGCCACCACGTCGGCGGCGCCCGCGCGGTCGACCGCGGTCGATCACAGCGGGCTCGTCGTCCAGCCGGGGAACGTCGCCCAGGCCGACGGTGTGGCCGGCGCGGAACTCGAAGCGGAAGAAATCCTGGAAGGCGCCGGCCAGGCGGGCTCGCCAGTCGGTCGCCGGCATGCGCGCCAACGGCGTGTCATCGACCAAGATCGAGCCGGACGACGGCTCATACATTTTCGCGAGCAGCTTGACCAGCGTGGTCTTGCCGGCGCCGTTCTCACCGACGATCGCCACCACCGCGCCGGCGGGCAGCGTCAGCGAAACATCGTCGAGCACGACGCGCGAGGTGCCGGGATAGGCGAAGGAAACATGCTCGAGACGGATGCCGTGCTGCAGAGTCTGCGGGCACCGGCAGATCGCCCGCCGCCGCGACGGAAGCGGCATAGTCTTCCAGCCACGCCAGCCGCCGCGAGCCGTCCATCCAGAATCCGCGCAGGAATCCGATCTCGCCCACGGTGGCGCCGATGTACGCCGACAGCCGCGCGCCCGCGGCCAGCACCAGCAGCACCTGCGCTGGCGGGCGCGCGCAGGCCGGAGGACACAAACACCACCGCGCCGACATACGCGCAGCCGAATACCGCCCATGCCAGGGCGTGCCACAGGCCGAGCCCGCAGCGCGCCGCGGCCACCGGCCCGTACCAGCGCTCCCAGGCCGCGCGGCGGTCTTTATCAGCCGCTCGCCGATGCCCGTGACGCGCACTTCTTTGCCCGGCGGCGCGGTGGTGGCGATGGTGAACAGGTGACGCGCCAGCCGGCTGGCTCTGTGCGCCGCGCTCCTGCGCGGCTCGCTCGACCGCCGGCCGCCAGGTGGACGTCAGCACGGTGGGCACGGCGAACACCGCCAGCAGAAGCAGCGCCGGATGAATGGACGCCAGCAGCGCCATGGTGACGCCCAGCCGCAGGATCCACCCCAGGGTGGAAAACAGCGACATGTACATGTGGTCGAGCACGAACACCTGGTTGCGCAGCATGGACAGGCGGTCGAGATATTCCGGCCGTTCCTGGTGCGCGATCGTGGCGATGGTCGCCTGCAGCCGGGCCACGTGCGATTCGAGCGCGATGGTCACTTTGTCGCGAAAGCGGCGCTGCACGCGCGTGCTCACGGTGCGCAGAAACCAGGTGGCGGCGGTGGACACGCCCAGCCCGATGGCCGCGCCTCGCACCAGGCCGGGCCGGTGTTCGACCACGCCTTTGCCCAGCAGCATCAGCCACAGCGCGAGCAGCGCGTCCGGCAGCGCGGCCAGCTGCGACAGGACGAACGAGCCAGCATCAGGCGGGGCTCATGGCGGTAGCCCAGCTTGCACAACCGCCACATGGACGAGAGCGCCGGCGGCAGGGGCTCGATGCCGCGGCGATCTGTCTGAGGACGTCAGAGGACGTCATAAGTCGCGCCCTCCTCCTCCGGGAAGATGGAAGCGCTGGGCCTGCAGATCGAACATGGTGCGGTAGCGCCCGCCGAGCGCCATCAGTTCATCGTGCGTGCCGAGTTCGACGACCCGGCCGTGCTCGAGCACGCAGATGCGGTCGGCATGGCGGACGGTGGAGAAGCGATGCGAGATCAGGATGGTGGTGCAGTGCCGCGTGGCGGCCAGCAGGCGATCGAAGATCTCCGCTTCGCCGCGCACGTCGAGCTGCGCCGTGGGCTCGTCGAGCAGCACCACGCCGGCGCCGAGCGTGACGGCCGCCAGCGCCCGGGCCAGCGCAACGCGCTGCCACTGGCCGCCGGAGAGATCGGTGCCGCCGTCGTAGCCGCGCGCCAGCACGGTGTCGAGCGCGGCCAGGTTGCCGCGCCCGCCGCTTCGAGCGCGGCGCGCACGACCTCGTCCGGCGCGCCGGCCGGGGCCACGTTGTCGCGCAGCGGCAGCTCGAGACGGATGAAGTCCTGGAACACGGCGGTGATGCGCGAGCGCCAGGAGGCGAGATCGAACTCGCGCAGGTCGACGCCGTCGATTTCGATGGCGCCCGACTGCGGATCGTACAGCCGGCACAGCAGCTTGGCGAGGGTCGTTTTGCCGGCGCCGTTCTGGCCCACGATGGCGAGCGACGAGCCGGCGGGGATGGTGAGATCGAAGTGCTCCAGCACGGGACGGCGCCGCCGCCGTTCACCGCCGGGTAGGCGAAGGTGACATCGCGCAGACGAATCTCGTGCGCCGGCGTCGCATCCGCGCGAGCGATCGCCGGAGCGCCAGCGCGCCGGCGGGCCGCATGGCCGGTTCCAGCCGCAGCACGGCGGCCACCGGGGCGGCGCGCCGTCGAGCGCCCAGCTGAATCCGCCGAAGGCGATCATCGATACGCCGATGGCGCTTTGCACGTAGACCACGGCTTCGCCGAGGGTGATGCGGCCGTGGGCGACGCGCTCGCCAGCAGCCAGAAGACCAGCACGTTGGCGGCGACCACCAGCAGCAGGCTCCAGATGACCGGCCGCTCGCGCAGACGGGTGGCGGCGTACTGCAGCTCGTGCAGGCGGGTGCGCCGGGCGATGAAGCGGTCGATGGTCCAGCCGGCGAGGCCGAACAGCCGCAGCTCCTTGCTGGCCGGCGGATCGACGGCCAGGCGGTAGGCGTAGTCGGCATCGCGCTGCGCCGCGCGCACTTCGTCGGTGTTGCGGTCGCGCCAGACGCCGCTCTCGCGCAGCAGCCAGTGGGTCGCCAGCCAGGCGCCGGCGAGCAGGAGCGGCGCCCACCAGGCGTAGCGCAGCGAGGATGACCGCGGAGGCGAGGCCGCCGATCATCTCGACCATGCCGTTCGCGATGAAATCCATGGAGATGGAGAGCGGCGGGCCGGTCATGCCGAGGTCGAAGTCGCGCGCGACGGTCAGGTCGCTGGTGAGCGTCGGATCTTCGAGGTGTCCCATGCCGGGCGGGCGCACGCAGGCTTCGGTGAGCCGGTCATAGAGCCACGCGGCGGTGCGGTCGCCCAGGTTGGCGCTGAGCGCCTGGTGGATGGGGCTGAGCACCTGCAGCAGGACGAAGATGACGCCGACAAGCGCCAGCGGGCCGGCGAGCGAGTGCCCGCGCTGCACGGCGCCGACCAGCACGCCCATGGCGATCGCAAACGCAGCCGGCAGGACGCCGCGCAGCAGCAGCACCGCCCACCAGCCGGCGGCCAAGCCGGGTCCGCCTTCGGCAGGACGCTGAAGAACTTCCATTCCTTGCGAGCCGTCAATGATTGCAGCATGGCCGCAGTCTCCGTCACCGTCGGCCCGGGAAAGCTCCACCTATAATACGAAAACTACATCAAGCGGGTTATTCATGAGATGCGCGGCATGAGAGATTTGCTGGAACGACAGATCGATCAAGCCCTGGGCCGGGCGCCGGCTGACCTGGTGATACGCAATGCCCGGGTGCTGAACCTGGTGACCGGCGAGCTGGAGGCGGGCGACATCGCCGTGTGCGGCAGCACCATCGTCGGCACGCAGGACCGGTATCACGGGTGCGGGAGATCGACGCGCCGGCCGCGTCGTGGTGCCCGGCTTCATCGACAGCCACGTGCATTGCGAGAGCACCCTGGTCACGCCGGGCGAGTTCGACCGCTGCGTGCTGCCGCGCGGCACTACGACGGCCATCTGCGACCCGCACGAGATCTGCAACGTGCTCGGCCTGGATGGGCTGCGCTATTTCCTCGACAGCGCCCGCGCCACCATCATGGATTTGCGTGTGCAACTGTCGTCCTGCGTGCCCGCGACCGGCTTGGAGACGTCGGGCGCCCGGCTGACCGCTGCCGACCTCGTTCCGCATCGAGACCATCCGCAGGTGATCGGGCTGGCCGAGTTCATGAACGTGCCCGGCGTGCTGGCCAAGGACCCGGAGTGCCTGGACAAGCTGGCGGCGTTTCAGGGCGGCCATATCGACGGCCAGTTCGCCGTTGCTGTCCGGGCACGCGGCTCAACGCCTACCTCTCCTGCGGCATCCGCAACTGCCACGAAACCACCGGCGTCGCCGAGGGCCGGGAGAAGCTGTCCAAGGGGATGCAGGTGCTGATCCGCGAGGGCACCGTCTCCAAGGACCTGGAGGCGCTGGCCCTTGATCAACCCATACACCTCGCCCTTCCTGGGCCTGTGCACCGACGACCGCAACCCGCTCGACATCGCCGAGCAAGGCCACCTGGATTACATGATCCGCCGCGCCATAGCGCTGGGCGCGCCGGTGGCCGCGGTGTATCGCGCGGCCAGCTGGTCGGCGGCGCGCGGGTTCGGACTGCGCGACAGGGGACTGGTGGCGCCCGGCTACCTGGCCGACTTCGTGCTGTTGGATGATCTGGAAACCTGCGCGGTGTCACAGCGTTTTGCGGCGCGGCCGGCGAGGTGACGGCCGGAAGCTTCACCGGCCGCGAGCTGCCGTGCCGCCGGCGGAAACTCCATCCGCCTCGCACCGGTGACGGCCGAGGCGTTCGCGGGTGCCGGCGACGGGCCGGCGACGCCGGTGATCGGCATCATCCCCGGCAAGATCATCACCCGGCGATTAGAGGCCAAGCTGCCTTATCGTGACGGCCTGCGCCATGCCGATCCGGCGCACGATCTGCTGAAGATCTGCGTGCTGGAGCGCCACGGCCGCAACGGCAACATCGGGCGCGGGTTCGTGCGGGGCTTCGGCTTTCGCGCGGGCGCGCTGGGGTCCTCGGTCGGGCCACGACAGCCATAACCTCTGCGTGGTGGGGGCGAACGACGAGGACATGGCGGTGGCTATCAACCGTCTGATGGTGCTGGGCGGAGGATTCGTCGCCGTGCAGGGTGGGCGTGGTGCTGGCGCGAATTGGCGTTGCCTTTTGCCGGACTGATGAGCCTGGAGCCGTTTGAGACAGTCGCCACCAATCTCTGTGCGCTGCGCGCGGCGGTGGAGGCCATGGGATGCCGGCTGGCCGAGCCTTTCCTGCACCTGGCGTTTCTGCCGCTCCCGGTGATTCCGCACCTGAAGATCACTGACATGGGCCTGGTGGACGTGGATCGCTTTGAGCTCGTGCCTTCCTAGCAAGTCCTATGCCCTAAACGTGTCAGCGGCAGATGCCCCGATTGCCCAAGTACGCCGCTTTGGTAAGGGTGTGTGCCCGAAGTTTGCTTGCCAGCGGCACTGGGCGGCTGCGATGCTTTGCGTGTTGCTGAGAGAAGTCCGACTGGTTAAACGGACACAAGTAGCACCAAACGTTTCTTGGGCCCTAAGAGGGAATGATGAAGTTCTGCCATGTGGTTCTCGTGATGTCGCTGAGCGTGACCGCGGGACCTGGTGCTGGGGGCGCAGACGCTACCCGCCGGGCCGGTTCTGGTCGCCAGCGAAGCCATGCCGGAGGGGATTTTGCCCGACTTATTGGCCGGCTCCGGGCATGACTCCCTGTTGCAGGGACTGGGGATGACCCCGGAAATCAGCCAGGCGATTCCCAAGCCACCAGAGGCACCCTTACCCGTGCATAGGCTGACCAAGATGGACAGGCTGACCCTGTTCTGGAACGACACCTACGCGTCGCCGGGAGCTTTTGTGGGGCTGTCCGCCGGCGCCTTCGTCGACCAGGTACGGCATACGCCGGCAAAATGGGATGGAGACGGAAGTAGCTACACCCGGCGCTTTGCCAGCGAATATGGCCAGCTAGCCGCACGCAATGTGATCCACGAGGGCTTAGCCGCCATCGCCGGACTCGACCCGCGCTACAGCGTCTGCAATTGCGAGGGCACCATGCACCGCGGCGCGCACGCCCTGAAGTTGACCTTCACCACCTACCGCCAGGACGGCAGGCTGGTGCTCGACATGCCGCAGATCGCCGGCGCCTATGGTTCGGGCATCGTCTCCACTTACTGGTATCCCCATCGTCTCTACAGGCCCCTGGTACAGGGAGTGCAGTTCGGGCATGAACAAATGGGCGAGGTCCTGGTCGGCAACCTGATCCAGGAGTTCGGCCCGGATATTAAGCGCAGCTTGCATCTGCATTCCATTGCTTCGCTGACTCATTCCCGCCCCTCCGACGACGACTAGTGGATCGGTGCCGCGACTCCCGCCCAAATTGGTCCTCTCCCTTATCGACTCGATTAACCAGACCTGTTCCTCTCAACACACACAGGCGGCAGAAGTGCTCTAATGACAGTGGCATCGCTTCGCTATCGGTTTTACTTGGCCCGCAATCGGAGCAGAGGGAGGTCCTATGCGACCAGGACAGTTATTATCGGCCGCGATCTGGCTTTTGACGATCATAGCCACTGCGGGCACGGCTGCGGCACAAACCCCGTACGTAGGCACCTGGAAGCTCAATCAGGACAAGAGTCAACTGGCCGGCGACACCCTGAAATTCGGTCCCGCGCAGGGCGACGCCATCGAGCTGAAAGCCGGAGGGCTTACCTATTCCTTTCGAGTGGACGGCAAGAATTACGCCATGCCCTCGGGCAATCTCGCCATCTGGAGACAGACCAGCCCGACCAGCTGGACCACCGAGTACCGAAAGGCTGACGGCAAGTTGCTCAGCAGGGATAGCTGGAAGCTCTCCACGGATGGCCAGAAACTCTCTGTCACCACCAGCGGCGTCAAGGCGGATGGAGATCTGTATACCGACACCGCCGAGTATGCGCGCACGGCCGGGTCGAGATGGCTTGATGGGGCCATGGAAAAGCACCGACGTCAAGCTCAGTTCACCGGATGAATTCAGCATCGAGGAGGTGGGGCTGGACAAGCTGGTGCTGAAGGTTCCGGCGATGAAGGTTAGCTGCGAGCTCACCTCCGACGGCAAAGAAGTAGCGGTCGAAGGGCCCGATATTCCGAGCGGGCTGCGCATATCGCTGACCCGCACCGGGCCCTATACCTTCAAGCTGGTGCAGAAGTTAAACGGCAGCGTCATTTCGTCGGCGGTATACACGGTGGCTGAGGATCGGGAGACCATGACCGAGGTGGGTGGGGCACCGGGGGATCCGCCGGCGACCATGGTTTGGGAGAGGCAGGCGCCAGCAGCGGGGCCACGCCGCCGCAGCGCCCGACAGGGGCGAATCCACCCGCAGGCGTACACTAGGAATAGTGCACTGGTTTCCTCGCCTTTAGCTGTTCCCTGCTCCAGACGAGCCACTCAGCCCCTTTCACGGCAGTTCATGGAGCCAAGATGAGTTTGATCAAGTCAGCGGATGTACCCAAGCATATGGCCGATCGGTTACGGTCCCGCCGGATTGCTGCGCGCCTGGCCGGCGCCGGCGGCAAGCCGGTTGCGCCTGTAAAAGATCTGGATAAGCCCACGCCGGCAGCCCCGGTGGCAGCGCCCGCGACGGTAAACGGTTAGGGAACGGGACGATGGGTTATGCGTTAGCCCCTGAGGACGTTTTTGCCCCGTTTCCGAGCGATTGGGCGAGGAATGAAAAAAGGCGTACCTCAGCGGCTAAAGCCATCAAGGCGCAGCCAATTACGGCACGGCTAACGTGCTTCGTGAAGATTTCTTCCCAGCCTTTCAGGTGCTGTCCATTCGGCCAACCGAAAATCAGTTTGGACAGGTGGGAGTTCAGACGTCCCTGCGGGACTGGATTGGGAAGTCCCGGTTTTCATGCGGACTCTAAAGCCCGTCCTTTTTTAAGTACGGCTAAGCCCGTACTCTTCGGGACGTGACCAAGGTCTTGCGGTCGCAGGCCTCGCACATCCCCATCCAGAAAGGTCGAGGGTAAATCCGTACCCTGGGTCCAAGACCAAAGCGGCCGGCAAATCTATCTTGGTAATCGCAATCACATACCAATTCTCCATGCGCCCTGACAACGGGCGCATTTTTTTGCTGCCGACATGGAAATTTCAGTTGGTTGATACTGTAGCCATAATGATCCGGAAAGCCTGGCGATGGAGCGGCGTGTGCATTCTGCTTCTGGCATGGACACATGCCGCCATGGCCCTCGATCCCCAACGGTCGCTGGAGCATTTTGGCCACCAGGCGTGGCGCACGGATTCGGGCCTGCCGCAGAACACAGTCCACACCATCCTGCAGACGCGCGATGGCTATCTGTGGCTGGGCACCGACGGAGGCCTGGTCCGCTTTGACGGCATGGACTTTGTCACCTTCGATGCGGAGAACACCCCGTCCTTCAAGAGCGACACCGTCTCTGACCTGCTTCAGGATGAGTCCGGTGCTCTGTGGATTTCGACCCCAGCCGGCCTGCTGCGCTACCAGGAAGGCAGCTTCACGGCCTACACCGCGGCCCAGGGCTTACCCGCCGACACAGTGTGGTTCAGCCACGAAGACCGGCGCCACCGGCTTTGGGCGATCACCGCTGCAGGCCCGGCATGGTTCAACGGAAAAAGCTTCGTGGCGGTGGCAGGAGCCCAGTCCGCAGGCCCGCTGCATCGCCACGCCCTGGCAGAGGACGCACACGGAACCCTGTGGCTGGGCGGCAGTAGCGGTGTCCTGGCCCTCGATACACGCTGTTGCCAGCCCCCGCCTGGCATTGCACCTGCTGGGCGGCGTCCCGGTGGAAACGGTCGAACTCGACCACGAAGGTGCGCTGTGGATCGGCACCAGCGAGGGGTTGCAACGCTATGCCGAAGGCGCGGCTCGTCCCGGTCCTGCATCTTCCGGCCAAGACGGAGGTGACCGCCCTTTATCCCGATGCAGAGAACGGCATGTGGGTGGGCACCGCTACCGGTATGCTTCACATCGCCGAAGACGGTACGCGCCTTGCGCTGCGGGAGAACGGTCTCGCGCGCGTGGATGGTCTTTACCAGGACCGGGAGCACGTGCTCTGGATGGCCACGGAACGCGGGGTCTTCCGGCTTGAGGGCGACCAGCTTCAGTCCTTCGCCCCCGGATCCCCGTTGGCCGTGAACCGGGTGCTGTCGATGTACGAGGACCGCGAAGGCGACCTGTGGCTGGGCACCGATTCCGGCGGCCTGCACGTATTGCGCGACCAGAAGTTCACCACCTACACCACGGCTGACGGGCTTTCCGGCAACTTGGTGCGTTGCGTGTTTGCGAGCGCCAAAGGAGAATTGTGGATCGGCACCGACGGAGCGGGGTTGAATCGCCGGACCAGCAGCGGCTTCGCTCACTACTCCACCGCCGAAGGCCTTTCCAGCAACGTCATCCTTTCGCTGGCCGGCGGAGCAGGCGACGATCTGTGGATCGGCACCCCCAACGGCCTGAACCTGCTCCATCAAGGAAGGGTCAAGAGATTTACTTCGGCCGACGGCTTGCCCGACGATTTCATCCGCTCCCTGTACACCGACAGCGACGGCAGTTTGTGGATCGGAACCCGGCACGGGCTGGCTCACCTGTCGGGCGACAAGTTCACGACCTTCTCCAGCATGGACGGTCTGGGCAGTGATTTCATCGGCGCCATCCTGCGCAGCGGCGGCCGCGCTCGGACCGCCTTTGGATCGGGACTTCCGCGCGGCCTAAGCCGGCTGGAGAACGACACCTTCACCAACACCACGGTGCAGCAGGGGCTGTCCAACAACACCGTGACCGCGATTGCAGACACGCAGGGGAAGGACACGCAGGGGACTCTCTGGTTAGGAACCAACGGCGGCGGACTGAACCGCCTCAGCGAACAGGGGAAAATCCGAGCCTTGCCCTGGAGTTCCCAGGGCTTGCCGGGCACCATCTATGGCATGCTCGAAGACGGCGCCGGCCGTCTCTGGCTCAGTTCCAAAACCGGAATCTTTCGGGTTTCGATCAGCGCGCTCAACGCGTACCTGTCCGGCGCGGCCCATGCCATTGCCGTCGAAGCCTATGGCACAGCAGACGGCATGAACATCCGCGAATGCAGCGGAGGCGGTCACCCGGCGGCATGGAAGCTGGCGGACGGAAGCTTGTGGTTCGCCACCCTGGACGGGGTCAGTTTCATCGATCCAGCGCACGCGCCGGAAAACCGTGTGCCTCCGCCGGTGGAGATCGAAAAGGTTTTGGTCGATGACCAGGTTCGCAGTCTGAACGGAGAGCTGACCATCAAGCCGGGCGCCAACCGGCTCGAATTTCGCTATGCGGGCCTGAGCTTTGTGGCCCCGCAAAAAGTCGAGTACCGTTATCGGCTCGAGGGCTTCGACCGCGGCTGGATCGACGCAGGCACGCGCCGGGCAGCCTTTTATACCAACCTCCCGCCGGGCAGTTACCGCTTCCGGGTGCAGGCGGCCAACAATGACGGGGTCTGGAACACCACTGGCGCTGCTTTCGGGTTGCGCCTGATGCCGCACTATTACCAGACCTGGTGGTTTTATTCGGCGCTGGCCCTGGCGCTGTTGGTAATGGGTTATCTGGTCTATCGCTGGCGTGTGCTCGAGGTAGAGGCACAGTGGGCTGCCGTGCTGCGTGAGCGGGGCCGCATCGCGAGAGAAATTCACGACACGCTGGCGCAGGGCTTTGTCGGGGTTTCGGTGCAGTTGGAACTGGTGGCTCGTCTGCTCGCCGGCTCCCGCGAGGCGGCGCCGAAATCCACCATGGAGCCAGTCGTCGAGCAACTGGACCAGGCGCGCGCGCTGGTGCGGGCGAGCCTGGCCGACGCGCGCACGTCGATCTGGGACTTGCGCTCCGGCGCCGCGGGCGCCACCAAGCCACCCTCCATCGACCAGCCGGAGGACCTTCCCTCCCGCCTGCGCAGGAGTTGCACCCGCATTGCCGGTGGATCTTCCACCAAGGTGTACCTTCAGGTGAAGGGGACCTATCGCCCGGTGTCGCCGAAAATCGAAGAGGAATTGTTGCGCATCGGTCAGGAGGCGGTGGCCAACGCGGTACGGCATGCATCGGCCACCCGGATCGATGTGCAGTTAATTTACGAGGCGGCGCGAGTGTCGCTTCGGGTAGAAGACGATGGACGGGGATTTACCCCCGCAAACGATGGGCCCGAAGGACACTACGGTATCCGCGGGATGCAGGAACGGGCGGGCGAGATCGATGCCGCCCTATCGCTCGAAAGCACGATTGGCGAAGGGACGCGGGTTTCGGTAGAAGCTCCGTTGGTATGAAAAGAGAAAGCAGGCAGAATGAGCGAGGCTATCCGGATCATGATTGTCGAGGACCACGCGGTCGTGCGCCAGGGACTGGTGGCGCTATTGCGGACGGTGCCGGATTTCTCGATCGTCGCCGAAGCCGCCGATGGACGGGAGTCGATCGCGTTGTTTCGTCAACATCAACCGGACATCACGTTGATGGACTTGCGCCTGCCGCAGATGAACGGGGTGGAAGCCATCACCAGCATCCGGGGGGATTTTCCCCAGGCACGCATCATCGTGCTCACCACGTTCGATGGCGATGAGGATATTTACCGTGCCCTGCAGGCGGGCGCCCGCGGCTACCTGCTGAAAGGCATGACCGGGGAAGAACTCATGGATGCCATCCGCTCAGTCTATGCCGGCAAGTCGCGCATCCCGGCTTCGGTGGCCGAGCGCCTGGCCGAGCGGATGAGCGCGCCGTCGCTCACCGCGCGCGAAACGGAAGTGCTGCAGTTGATTGTGGGCGGCAACAGCAACAAAGAGATCGCGGCCGCGCTCTACATTTCCGAGGCCACGGTGAAAACGCACATCAACAGCCTGCTGAGCAAACTGGGCGTCACCGATCGCACCCAGGCGGCCACCACCGCTCTGCAGAGGGGAATCGTGCATCTTGACTAAGGTCCGACGGATCGCGCTGGTTGGCTGATTGGCTGGCGCTGGCGGATCGTTCCTTGCCCAGGCGGGCGCACGCAGTCTGTCTAAGCTGGACCTGGCACAGCGCGAGCGAAGAAGAATTGAAGTCGTTGATCCCGGCGCGCGCACCGGTGATCTCGGAACGCATTGAAACCGAATTCCGCACCGCTTCCGGGATTACGGATGGCAAAGGCCACGCGATCGCGGGCGTGGTGCTGATCACCGCCGGCTACTCCGCGGACGGCAAGTACTCCCACTACTTTCGTCTCCCAGGTGCCGCTGAAGGTGGGTGACTTCCAGCTGCCGCCGGGACAATACCTGATTGGCTGGGTGAGAGGGACAGGACTCACTCAAGGTCACGTTCTACCTGGCGCAGAGCGGCAAAGCGGTAGGAGAGGTGGAGGCCACGCGCAATCTTTCCATCACCCGGGTGGAATCGTTCCGCATCTGGCCGCCGGCAGACAAGCCGCTGATCCAGCTGGGCCGGTTTACGTTCAGCTATGCCTTGCCCAGTAAGGCCCCAGTAAGGGAAACGGGCCTGCTTCCGTTGGCGAACGAAAGCCGGAGGCGCCGGTTTTGCGCTACCCTTATTATCGAAGCCGATGCCCGCCGCCCCCAAGCCGATCGCCGTCGCCGCTTTTGCCGGCGCCTTACTGCTCAGTGCCGGCTGGTTGGGTTGCCGCGAGGCGCCGGTCGAAGCTCCGGCTACCGAGGAGCCGGGCCAGGCCCTGATTTACCCCGAGGGCGCCCAGGCCGGGAAGGATATTGCGGCGGCGCTGGCCAAGGCGGCGAAGGAAAAGAAGCGCGTGCTGCTCGACTTCGGCGGCAACTGGTGCGGCGATTGCCAGGTGCTGGAAATCTACTTTCACGATCCCGCCAATCGCGGCCTGCTGGAACAGAACTACGTGCTGGTCCCGGTCAATATCGGCCGCTACGACGAAAATATGGACATTGCCGCCAAGTATGGGGTTCCGGTGTCCAAGGGAGTGCCTGCGCTGGCGGTGCTCGATGCCAGCGGCCAGTTGGTGTACAGCCAGCGCAATGCTGAGTTCCAGGCGATGCGGAGAATGGACTCGGCTTCGGTGACTGCCTTCCTTCTCCAGTGGAAGGGCTAGCATGGCCCAGGCGCTGGATAAATTCCGCCTCGCCTTGATGACCTCGTTTTCGCACGACGTGTTCGGCACCGCCAAAGCGGCTGCGTATTCCGCCATCCTTTGCCTGTTCCCCACCATCCTGGTGCTCACCACCCTGCTCGCCCTGACCCCGGAATCGGACACGGTGCGGGGAGAGATGCGTGCCGCCTTCGCCGAAGTGCTGCCCGCCGATACCATGACCCTGCTGCACGACTACTTCAACCACCAGAAGGTGCGTGGGGTGCAGGTGGTCTCCTCCGCCATCGTGGTCAGCCTGATCGCGGCCATGGGCATGATGCTCTCGCTGATGGGAGGCTTTCGCCGCGCCTATGACCTGCCCCGCCATGAATGGAACTTCTGGGTAGAGCGCGGGGTGGCCCTGCTGCTGGTCCCGTTATGCCTGGGGCCCATGGCACTCGCCACCGTGCTGGTTGCGTTTGGCCACCAGATCGAGCAGTGGGTGGTGAGCAACAGCTATCACGTGCTCGGCACCCTGGTGTTGTTCGTCTGGCGCATGGTTCGCTGGACCATCGGCCTGTTCACCACCATCATCATGCTGGCCGTGATCTACCAGTTCGGCACCCCGCGGCGGCGGGCATGGAAATTCGTGTTACCGGGAGCTTCGGGCGCCGCCCTGGTCTGGTTCCTGACCACCCTGGGCTTCGGCTTTTATCTCACCCGCTTTGCCGATTACTCCGTGGTCTACGGTCCGCTGGGAGCGGTGGTGGCCACGCTGGTATGGCTCTATATCGCCACCGTGAGCGTGTTGCTGGGGGCCGAGTTCAACGCGCATCTCTTCCCCAAACCGGAGCAATTGCTGCCCGAGCCTGTGCCGGTGGAAGAGGAAAAAATGGTGACCGCCGGCAAGAGCGACCCAGGGATAGAACATTAAAATTGTGCGCTGCCCGGCCTCCGCACCCCTTTCGTATCCTTGGTGTCAACAAGCCCGAGGACCGGGGCGGGAGAGTACGCGTAGAATTGGATCTGCCTGGAGATCCGCAGAGCGTCTCCGGGTTAAGCAGTATGGGGGACGAATGAGTTTTACCCTGATGGAATCGAGTAACCTTCCCGCGGAGCAAAGCCGCCGGGCCAAAATTGTGGCTACACTGGGCCCGTCCTGTAACACCGAAACAGTTTTCCGCGAGCTGGTGCGCGCCGGGCTCGATGTAGCCCGGCTGAATTTTTCCCACGGCACCCATCCGGAAAAGCTCAAACTGATCGAGATGGTGCGCAAGGTCTCGCGCGAAGAAGGCAAGCCGATTTGCATTCTGGGCGATTTGCAGGGACCGAAGATCCGCACCGGCCGGTTGAAGAACCGCATCCCCGTGCAGCTCAAGGCGGGACAGAAGCTGACCATCACCCCGCGCGACATTGCCGGCACTGCCACCCTGATCGCCACCACCTTTCCGACGCTGGCGGAGAATCTGGAGCCCGGAGCGCGCATTCTCCTTTCCGATGGCCTGATTGAGCTCTACGTGACGGCCGTGCACGGGCAGGATACGGAGTGCGAGGTGATCAACGGCGGCATGCTGGGCGAGCACAAGGGCATCAATTTGCCCGGCATCCCGGTGCGGGTCCCGTCGCTCACCGCCAAGGACGAAGAGGATCTGGAATTCGCCATCCGCAGCGGAGTGGACGCGATCGCGGTATCGTTTGTGCGCACGGCGGAAGATATCCGCCTGGTGCGGCATCGCGTGGCGGCCATGGGTGCGGAAACCTGGATCATTGCCAAGCTCGAAAAACCGCAAGCCATTCAGCACCTGGAAAGCATTCTCGAAGCGGCGGACGGAGTGATGGTCGCGCGCGGAGACCTGGGCGTGGAAATGCCGCCGGAGAAGGTGCCGGCGATTCAAAAGCATGTGATCCGCCGGGCTGGGATTATCGCAAGCCGGTGATCACTGCGACCCAGATGCTGGAGTCGATGATTGAGAATCCGCGGCCGACGCGGGCCGAGGCCTAGCGACGTGGCCAACGCCATCTATGACGGCACGGACGCGGTGATGCTTTCGGCCGAAACGGCTGCCGGCAAGTATCCGGTCGAGGCAGTGCAGATGATGGCCAAGATCGTGCTCGAGACAGAAAGCCAGGAGCCGTTGTTGCGCGCCACGGACCGCACGCAGTCCGGTCATGTGCGGCTGTCGGTGGCGGAGACCATTTGCGAATCGATGGCCCACGCAGCCGAGGATCTGGATATCAGCGCGATTGCGGTCTTTACCGAGACCGGGACCACGGCCCGCCAACTCTCCAAATACCGGCCGAAATCGCCGATCTTCGGGCTGAGCAGTGTGGAGCGGGTGATCAACCGTATGACTCTGCTGTGGGGCGTCCATCCCCTTCTCTGCAACAAGCTGGCCACGGCGGAACAGATGGTAGAAACCGCCGAGCGCCTGCTGGAAGAGGGAGGGCACGTCCAGCCGCGGCAGATTCTGGGCATTGTCGCTGGGACCCGCACCAAGTCGGGCTCCACGAATTTCCTCCGCCTGCACGTGCTGGGGGACACCCTGTCGGAGCCTGCCTCGTCGCGCGAAGAGAAGCTGGCGCACCCTCGCGGCAAGCGGCTGACCAAGAGCAAACGGCCGTCTCAGGCACTGCCCCGCCGGGTACGCAGCGGCCGCTAAGAATTGGGTTTCGGCGTGGTGAGAAACCGGGATTAACGAGTTTAGTCCCGCAGAGCCTGCTGCCTGACGCTAGTCCTGGGTAACATCGTGCAACATGATTGAGTCCCGTAGGGACGGCTGAAGGTTGTCCAGGATGGCGTCGCGGCTTATTTTCAGCCGTCCCTGGCGGGACTGGGTCGTCCTTACGAATCCAACCCAGGACTAAGGTCCTGGGCTAAGTTAGCCGTCCCTTCGGGACTTATCTTGGAAATGAAGTTCACAACCCTCTAGAAACCCAGACCCTTGTTAGACCTCAACGGGCACGACTCAAGCCGGAAGCTCACTGGGTAACGTAGTGGAGTGACCTGCTGTTTCTCTTCCGGTCCACACATACGGTAATGGACCGGTTCGGGAAAGGGCTAAGGGAAGAGTCCCGCCGCGGATGGCGAGGGCGGGTAGTGTCTGTTAGGTTTAGGAAGGTGATGAGAGAAATGGGCCGGATCCACATACTGGCCGACCAGGTGGCCAATCAGATCGCGGCCGGCGAAGTGGTCGACCGGCCGGCGTCGGTGGTCAAAGAACTGCTGGAGAATTCCCTCGACGCCGGCGCCACGCGCATCGTGATCACGGTGGAAGGGGGAGGGCGCAAGCTCATACGCATTGCCGATGACGGCTGCGGCATGGTGCGCGATGATGCGCTGCTGGCATTCGAACGGCACGCCACCTCCAAGCTGCGTTCGAGCGACGACCTGCTCTCGATTGCCACCCTGGGTTTTCGCGGCGAAGCCCTGCCCTCGATCGCTTCGATCGCGAGAGTGGAGCTGATCACCCGCGCTGCTGAAGAAAGCTCGGGCACACGGATGGAAATTGCCGGGGGCAAGCTGCTGCTGTGCGAGGACGAGGGCGCGCCCGCCGGAACCACGCTCACGGTGCGCGACTTGTTCTTCAACACGCCGGCGCGGCGGAAATTCCTCAAGTCAGAAAACACGGAACTGGCTCACGTAACCGCTTTGGTTACACATTACGCGCTGGCCCATGCGGATAAGCACTTCGAGCTGCATTCGGCCACGCACGCTTTGCTGGTCGCGCCCCCGGTACGGCAAGCAGCGGAGCGCATCTTTCAGATCTTCGGCCAGGACACCCTGGACCAGCTGCTGCCGCTGGCAGCCGAAGTCGAGCTGGCGCGCGCCGGGCTTCCGGAGCCCCCGCCATGGAGACGGCCCGCGGACTACCTGGCTCCGCCGCCGGGATGGCTGCGCATTACCGGCTTCACCTCCAAGCCAGAACTGGAGAAACTCAACCGCAACTCGATCTACTGCTTCGTCAATCGCCGCCTGGTGCGCGACCGCCTGCTGATGCATGCGGTCAGCGAGGCCTATCGCAATATTCTGGCGCCCACGTCTTTTCCTGTGGTGCTGCTATTTATCGACATGCCCCCGGAAGAGGTCGATGTAAACGTGCACCCGGCCAAGACCGAGGTTCGTTTCCGCCAAGCCGGCTGGCTGCATGATTTTGTGCGCGACACCCTGCGCAACAAGCTGACCCTGGGGCGGCCGGCAGCGGGGTTTCTGCAGGCGCTCACGACCCACCCCAGCGCGACGCCGGCGCTGGTGGCGCACGCATCGCCCGAGGTTCCCGCGCGGGGAAACACCCACTTCCGACGGTTGGGTCGCCGCCAGTTGGCCCGCCGATGAGGAGCCGGCGCACGCTGATTTCTCGTTGACCCCTGCTCCCATCGTGGCTACCGCCGGTGTTCTTCCTTTCGCGGCTGCGGAGAACGCGGCCATTGATGAAATGACCAGAAGGGCTGGTGAACGGCAACCACCGGTCGATAGGGTCGTGTCTCGGCGGCTGCATGGAACCCGGAGGAGGAAGCGGTCGAGGCGGGCGCCGGCCCCACCTTGCATGGCCTGGCATCGCTGCGGCCGCTGGGACAACTGCGCGAATCCTTCATTCTGGCCGTGAACCAGGAAGGTCTCTGGATCATCGATCAGCACGTTGCCCACGAACGGATTTTGTTCGAGCGGGTATTGCGCCAGCGGAGAGTGGCGCAGGTGGAGCGCCAGCGGCTGCTGATGCCCATGCTGGTCGATCTGCTTCCCGCGCAAATGGTCACCTTTGCGGCATTGCGGCGGAGTTGGAAGCAAATGGTTTTGAAGTGGAGCCGTTCGGGCCGCGCACCATCGCCATCAAGGGGGCGCCCGCCGGGCTCGAGGGCTCGGCGTTGGAGCGCATGCTGGTGGAAGTGCTGGAACAGGCGGAGCCGCGGAACAGGCAGAAAATCTGGAGGCGGCGCGTACCCGGATCGCCGCTTCCATCGCCTGCCACGCGGCCATCAAGGTGAACACCCCGCTCGATCCGGCGCGCATGGAATGGCTGTGGGGAGCTGGCCAAAACCGAGCACCCGACCAGTTGCCCGCATGGGCGTCCCATCGTCCTGCGGTATGCTTGGAAAGAAATCCAGCGGGCATTTCATCGGATCTAAAGCCTCATCCAGCGGGCGCTTAGCGTAACCAAGAGCTTAGAAAGAGGCCGGCGCTACACAGACAAGGAACCATCTTGACAGCAGAGCAGCTCCAGGCAGCACGAGCGGCGCACTGGCGCCAGAAACAAAATCCCCTCCTCACCCTCGAAGACGCAGAGAGATGGCTGGGGCAGCATCCCCTGTGCCTGTATCTGCCGCGACGCGCGCAATTGCCGGCGCCTGCGCCTTCCTTTGTCGAAGCCTGCATGGGCAGGCGCAGGCCACACCCAACGTCGGCGGCCATCGAGCAGGCGCAGGGATTGCTGACGCGGCTGGTCGCCCGGGCAGCGTGGTCGCGCTGAACCTGTTCGGCGCGGTGAGCGAGCAGCCGGATTTTCTGGCCCACCGCCAGGCGCTGCCCTACGTGCTTTGCTTGCGCGCCGATGCGGATTGGAAGCATGCGCCGCAGAAATCGTCCGGGCACAAGGTCTCTCCCCTGGTGCTGGAGTTGTGGAAGGCGCTGGACAAAGAAGGCGTGCCGACAGCCGACCAAGCCAGGGAGACGCTGGGGCGGGAGCTCACGGAGGCCGCCGTTTTGCGAGGTTTGTGTGAGCTTTGGCAGGCATTGCGGGTCAGCCCGGTGTCCGCGGGCGAGGGCACCGGCGCATGGGAACTGCTCCGGGTACCATCGGGACGCGCTCCGACCCAGGCCGCCTACCTCCCAGGTGACCGCGTTATCTCTGCTGGTATCCATGTATTTGCAGTCGGTCTACGCCGCCTCGAGCGAGGAAATCGAAATTTTTCTTTCCCCGGTGGCGTCCCGTTCGCGAGTGCGGGAAGCGGTGCGCGGCTTGGCCGCCACGCGGCAGATCCATTCGCTTTCGATGGATGCCCAGACGTATTACTTCCTGGAAGATGGCTTGCCGGAGTTCGCCGAGCTGGTGGCTCCCGCGACAGCGAGTACGGAGCCCCTGGGACCGGCTGCGGGGTTATAGCGAGGCGTCCGAAGGGAGCTCCGCGGCGGCCGTTGGCCGCTCAGCAGACACAGACCGCCCAGCAGGCCGATGCGCCCGGCTCTCGCCGTCGGGCCGCGCTGCGAAGCCAACTCCTTTCGCTCCCCGGCCTGGCGGCGCCTCCAAGATCTGGGGCCGCGCCTTCCGCGAGCACGCACGGAGTGGACGGGTCCGCGCCGGCCTGCGGGCAGGCCAGCCGCGAGCGGGGCTCGGCCAGAAAGGGTTGCGGGTAAGCGGGCCCTCAGGTCCGCCGGGACGCAGCTTCCCGCCAAGAACCACGGGTGAAGAGGCAGGGGGCGGGAGTATCCCCGCACAGGAGCGAGGCCAGACACGCGTGGCCGGGTGCGACGGACCGAGACAAACGGGCGGCTGGGTGGGCTGGATCAGAAAAACGGGAACGGCCGGTTCCTTTGGCGCGACCCGGTCCGAGGCCTGGTCGTAAATTCAGTGCTGGACCCAGTTCGCTAGACCCGGTGAAGGACCAGCATCCGCACCCCGTCCTCCGCGTGCCGGGGACCGCAGCCGTTCGCCTTTCCGGGAAGGACAAAAGCCTCGGGACCGAAGCGGACCAAGAGGCGGATCAGGCAGGGGACCGGTTAAGGGGCGCAGCTCCGGGTCGGCCTTCGAGTGGCTCGGCAAGGATTTCCGCCGCGTGCCGGCGGTAATCGTCCGCCGAGCGCAGCGGAAACCGTCCTTGCCGCCAAGCGGCCTCCTGCTGCGGGCCGCTCCCCAGGGTAGACCTCCAGTTGCCTTTCGGTCGAACCCAAGCGGTAGGGGCTCAGCAGGCCCCCGGTCGAATGCGCCTAAGGCCGGATACGCCCAAGTCGGCCCCGCCTCAAGGTGTAAGCGCGGCCTGGTCCTGGGGGCGGTTCGGCCCCCGGGAGCTATGAGCGGCCGCAGGCCGACCCAGTAACTGGCGCGCCGCCAGCCCAGATCGCGGCAATCGGCCGATCAGGGCGGGCGATCAAGGGCGCGCGTCCGCCCTTTGCCACGCCAGCGCGGCGGCCCGCCAATCGTGGCCGCGGGCGGCGCTCGGCATCCGGTCAGACCCGGCGGCAGGCCCGCGGCAGGTCAAGCGGTAAACCGGGCGGCAAGCCAAGTGGCAAAACAGGCAAGCCACCGGCACGCTTCCAGGGCGGCAAACCGAAAGGGAAAAAACCAGGAGCATGACCGCCAACCACAGTGCGCCGCTGGTGGTGGCGATCGACGGCCCCGCCGGCGCCGGCAAGAGCACGGTAGCTGCCCGCATTGCCGCCCGCTTCGGGTTGCTCAACCTGGAGAGTGGGGCCATGTATCGCGCTTTCGCGCTGAAGGCGATCCAGACCGACAGCGATCTGGACGATCGGGAAGAGCTGGGGCGGCTGGCAGAGCGGACCCGCATCCGGCTGCTGCCGGCGCCGCTGGGCAACCGGGTGTTTCTGGACGATGTGGAGGTCACCAAACGCATCCGGGAGCCGGATGTCACGGCCGCTGCTTCCCGGGTGAGCGTGCACCCAGGCATCCGTCAATGGATGGTCTCCATGCAGCGGCAGCTGGGTGCGAGCAGCGGCATCGTCATGGAAGGCAGGGATATCGGAACCAAAGTTTTCCCCGACGCCCAGGTCAAGATTTTCCTCGACGCGGCTACGGAAGTGCGCGGCCAGCGCCGCTACCAGCAGAATGGCCAGGGCGCGATTCCGGCCGAATCTGTATTGGAGCAGCTACGGGAGCGCGACCGCCGCGACCGCACCCGCGCGGAATCACCGCTGAACCAGCAGCCGACGCGGTGATTATCGATTCCACCGATCTCTCGCTCGACCAGGTGGTGGCCCGGGTCGAAGCCATCATCGGCGAACGGCTGGCCGCCGGCGATTAAACAGGCTGCGGAAAAAGGTCGAAAAAGAGAGCGAAGACCGTACCCTCAGCGGCTAAAGGGTCGTATGTGAAGACCAGGATTTTGGGAGTCCAGTCCCAGGGACGGCTGAACTTAGCCCAGGACGCTAGTCCTGGGCACATCATGAGACATGATTAAGTCCCGCAGGGACGGCTGAAGGTTGTCCAGGATGGCATCGCGGCCTCTTTCCAAAGTCGTCCCTACGGGACTGAGTTTGGAAATCAGAGTTCTCACACACGCTTTTTTAGCCCGAGGTATTCTCAATCAATTTACGCCCGATAAATGCTGTAAGAACGAGTTTTCCAGTCTTGAAACCAGCTATTGGACGACCGGTTGCGCGCCCGTATCCGCGCCCTTTCCAGGATGCAAGTGGCGGATTGGTTTTTGCCCGGGGGCGGGAGGGCGGTTCAGGCGGCGATGGGGGCTCCGGGGGAGAGGGGTAGGGAGGAGACGGCGGTAGGTCGTGGCGGTGATTTCGATGTCGCCGTGATCGGTGACCAATTCCACCCGCGGGCCGCCTCTGCCCACCTTTCCGGCGACCGTGTGGCCCTGGCCGGTGCTGGTGACCGGTAGATCCAGCTTGGAATCAATATCCCCGTTTTTCGCGGTTGCCTGCAGCTGGAAGCCCACCCCCTGAGGCACGGTCAGGTTGATGGCGCCGTTGCGGTTGTGCACCCCGATTTCTCCCATCGGCGCAAGGGCGCCGACAGAGATGTCCCCATCGCCATCTTCTACCCGCAGGTCGCCGGTGATCCCGGTGCATTCGACATCCTTGGCGCTGGTGGAAATCCTCACCGGCCCGGTCGCGTCGTTTAGCGCCAGGTCACCGCTGTCGATGGTCAGTGCGCCCTGGATCGAGACCACTTCGACGTCGGTGCGGCTGGAATGAAAGTGCACGGGGGCGGTGATGTTGGCGAGATTGGTATCCCCGAAGAAGTCTCCATCCAACGCCACCCGGCCCTGCACTTCCGAGATGGAGACATCGTCCAGCCGGCCCTGCAGCGACACATCGCCCGCGATGGCGTGGGCGCTGAAATCGCCTTTGCCCATGCGCGCATGGATGCCGCCGCCGACATTGTCGGCCTTGACGTCGCCGCGGTCTGCGTTGACGATGGCGCCGTGAGACCTTCCAGGGTCACGTCGCCGTGCTTGGCGGTCACCGTGGGCACGCTGCCCTTGGGAATCTCAATGGTCAGGTCGGCACGCCCATCGTTGGCATCCGCGGCTCGCAGGGTCACGTTGCCGCCGTTCACCACCAATTGGGGAGCGAGAGCTTCGAGGCTGCGCCGGGCGGAGCGATCGTTGGCGGCATACACCACCAGGTGCGCCTGCACGTGGATCTGGTCATCCCCTGAGGGAGTCACGGTCACGTCGCCATGCGGCACCTGGATGTCGATCCGGCGCTCCGGCCGGGATGGATTGGTTGAGGCTGCGATCGTCATCGTGCTCCTGGCCCAGGAGGTGGGAGAAGAAATCGTCCTGGTCGGAGCCATGGCGGAAGACATGCATGCCGTGCAAACCACGCGAGGCGGTGCCGGCCATGTAGCCAACGACGGCGAACACGATGATCAGCGCGATCAATCCGCCATGGGAGCGGCGCCCAGATATCCTCGCTGCCGGTCGAGATACCACTCGCCCAGAGAAAGCAGCCCCACACCGATCAGGAGCAGGGGCCACCAGCGCATGTACCAATCCCACACGATGGACGAAATTCAAGTGTTGGTTTCGACCAGCAGCGCGAGCACCCCGAACACATCAGCACCACCGGGCTAAGCATGGAGGGGCGGCGGAGCGAACGCTGGTAGTAGCGCTGGGCGCGGGCCGCGTCACGCTGGGAATAGGGCGGGGGCAGGGTGGCCATCACGGCCTCCTGCTGGGATCGGCGAGTGGGTCATCCTGCGGATCCCGTCATGCCTGAGGCCGGAACGTTGGTATAAGGCGGCACGGGCGTTCCCGGTGGGTACGTGGACGCGTAAGGCCCGGGATAGGCAGGAGGGACGGGGGGAGCCGCGATGATGGCGGCCCGCTCGGCCAGCCCAATCACTCCGGCCAGGATCAGGTAGAGCGGCCAACTGCGGCTGAAGCTGAGCACCCCCCACTGATTCAGCAGGGCGGTGATACCGACCAGGATCAGGAAAGCAGGACCGCGCAGGCGGCGGATGAGCAGCCAGGAATTCATCGCGCCCCTCCCCGGGAAGATCGCGGGTTCTGCGGTACAGCAGCCACGCGCCTATGCCGATGAGGATGAGGGGCCACGCCCGGCCGATCCATTCATCTTCGAAGATGCCCAGGGTATGCAGCAAGAGCACCAAGCCGATGACGATGAGCACCACGGCGCCGAAGGGGTGCCTATGCCTGGGTTCGATGGCAGCGGTTCACTGTAAGGCGGCATGCCCGGGCCAGGCCCACCCACCGTGCCTGGCGGAGGCACGGCATAGGACGAGGTGTAGGCAGGCGGCTGCTGGAAGGGATTGCCGGCGCCCGGATTGGGATTCGGAGCTTGGACCGGAATAGGAACCAGGATAGGGATTAGGATTGGCTCCCCGGTGGCGGCTGGTGCCCGCGGGCGGGGGAGGGGTAAAGCCGGTGGCGTAGGGCGAGACCGGAGGAGCGATGCCGAGCTTGTTGCCGAGATCATTGAGGCCGAAAGGGTTGGGCAGAGGCAATCCATCGCGTCGCGCCTTCGCCGTCTGGGCGGCGTCAAAGACCTGGTAGAAAACCCACGCGGCGATCAGCAGGCCGAAGACAAAGCTCTTATCCGAGAGGCTGACAAACACCGCGAAAATGAGCACATGGGCCAGCGCCTTGACGAATTGTCCGTTGTACATGGCGCCCACCCCGGGGATGAAACCCAGGAGGCCGGCCAGGACCGGGTGAGCGTGCAAGCCGGTCAGGTTGGCTTCGGCGGCGCCTGGTTGGGCGGACAGCCGGGCTGCCAGGCAGGGTTCGCAGTAGACCACGCCTCCTACGGAACGGATGCAGGCGGTGCACAGCGGCTTGCCGCAATTCTGGCAATACGCCGCGGCCGCAACATCGGGATGGTTAAGGCAGTTCATACCAAGCTCCTTTGCGCTTTCCCGGATTTCCTGTGGAACTTGGTGGCGTTGGCGAACCTCATGCGGCTTTCCGTAACGAAAGCCGCACACGTGGCTATGTCCAGCGATGCGTGGCAGGAAATCCGGGTTTGGTCTTCAGTTGTGGAAGGCAAAGCCCTGAAAACCTCTTTCTGGAATTTTCCTCTGCCTGCGGGCGCAAACCCGGCCGGCACCATTTCCGCAGGCGGGAGCATTGCGTCTGGACTGGCGGGGACTGTTGTCCGTCGCGGGGGGAACTTGCTGTCCCTTGGGAACCGTCGAGCTGGGACTGCCGCTGCCGTCGCGTGCCGGCGGCTTGGGGGTTTGCTGGGGCGAGGGTGCCGGTTCTGTGTCCGTGGTGCGCCGCAATTCCCGTACCCGCGACTCCATCTCGTACACCAGGCGCAGATTCTTGTAGTACTTGGTCACCTGTTCATTGGTGGAGTAGTACTCCGGGTAAGGTTGGCGCGCAGCCGCGAAGGCTGGAAGGTCCTGCGCGCGGAGATCGGTCACCTTGACACCGGTCAGGTTCAGGGTCAGGGCGATGGAGAAAAAGGCCATGGCGACGGTCATCATCAACCTTGGCTCCAACACCTGGCGGACCGCCGGCAGCATCACCCGGTGCCAGGCGGGGCGGCGGGCAGCGAGAATGCGCCGGGGAGCAGCCACTCCGGTCTGCAGGCCGCCGCTGGTGCGGGCAAGAATCTTCTTGAGCAGGTCGGCGGGGACTTCCGGTTCCACGGCGAGGTACTTCATCCACGATCTGCCCTGCTCGGTTTCCTTGAGCATCTGGGCACAGAGCGCGCACTCGCGGTGATGGCGGGTAAAGGCCGCAGCGTCGGCCGCGCTCAGGGTTCCGTCCAGCGCATCCGCGAGGAGGTTTTCCCATTCGTCGCACCGTAACACCCGGGCGGACTCGCCTAACGGCTTATTTTGCTCGTGCTCAGACATTTACATCACCTGCCCTTTAGTACGTTCCAGCAGCCTTGCCAGTTCCGCCCGGCCGCGGCTGATACGGGACTTCACGGTTCCCTGGGGAATGGCCAAAACCTCTGCAATCTCTTTGTAATCCATATCCTGCAGATCGCGAAGGATAACTGCTTCGCGCAACTCCGGCGACACCTTGGCCAGCGCGCTCTGCACCATACGTTGCAGCTGATTTTGCACCGCGTGCTGCAAGCGGAGTGGTGCGCGGGTCGACCAGGGGCTCGGCCCGGGGGGCGTCGTTGCTTTGATCCCAGCCGGCGTCGATCGAGTCGGTCGCCCGTTGTTGACGGGAGCGGCGGAAGTGATCGACCAACAGGTTGCGGGTCAGGGTGGTGATCCAGGTATGGAAGCTGCCCTTGGCCGGGTCGAAGCTGCGCAGGTTGCCGTAGAGCTTGATGAAGACGTCCTGGGTCAGGTCTTCGGCGTCATGGGAGGAGGCCGTGAAGCGGTAGCAGAGGCCGTATACCCGGCGTTGCTGCGCCGCCACCAACTCCGTCCAGGCCGCGGTATCCCCATCGAGGCAGCGCCGCACCAAAGCGGGCCAGTCCAGCTCCGGCGCTTCGGGCCGCCGTTCGACAGGCGGTTGCCGGCGCACACCCCCTTCTCGTTCTGGCGGCGGGTTCGAAGAGGGGTTCAACGCGGGCGTTCCTCGGCCAGTAGAATAGCGCCTCCCGTAATCAGCCTGAAAGCGCTCACCTTGCGCCCGTACTCGGGGATGGTTCAAGACGAGCGGTGGCGGCCAGACTCATGGGTGGTGATACGCATCGGTTTCCGGTTCGGTTCCATTGCGCTTCGAGCGCATGAGCAGGAGTATGGCCGCGAAAGTCGTTTAGGGGCAAACGCAGTGAGATTTCTCAGTGCCACAACTCCAGGCAATAGCGTTCCAGCAACCAGCCCAAGCCATAGAGCAGAGCGATGAGCCCGGCGCCCCACCAGAAAATCATCATGGGCAAGGTCCCGACGACGCTGGCGTCGCGCTTGCCGGCCCTCTGGTCGCCAACGATGGAAGATGTACCCGCTGGTCAGGCAAATGGCGGCGGCCACCAGCAAGAGATCGAGCGAAGGCAGCAGACGCTGTTGCAGATTGCTCCCCGGCTCCAGAAAGGCGGAATGAAGCACGGCGTCGAGAGCCAGAATGCTCCACAGCAAAGAAGCGAATTTAGCGAGTTCCAGAACCACCGGCGGCACTCACGGGGAGACCCACTGGATTTTATGCCCTTTCAGCCACCAGCAGGGGGCTGCCGAGCTATGGGGAAATAACGAGGGTACACACGGCCGGTTCACCGTGCCCATGTAGTCGAACTCCTCCTTCTGGCCTTTGAGCGGAGTGCGAAGGAACTGTTCCACCGGCACGCTGGACGACGCCTGGCCACCCGCTCTCACCCGAAGAACGGCCCAGTCCCCGAGATAAAGGACCAGGAGAACGGCCAGAAACCCTTGCAGGATACGTACCCACGAGCCGGTTCATGTTGACAGCCATCCTACGCCCAACGGGTGTCGCGGTGGCTCAGGACTGCTGCATGAAGTCGGGCGATACGGGATTCTCGTAGAGAGAATAGTCGCGCGTCACCACGGTCAGCCCGCTTTGGGTCACGAAGTAGTTGCGCCGGTCTTCTTCCCGGTCGTAGCCGATCACTGTGCCTTCGGGCAGATGCACATCGCGATCGATAATGGCGCGCCGGATGCGGCAGTGGCGCCCAATGTCGACGTGGGTGAAGATGATGCTCGACTCCACCTCGGCATAGGAGTTCACACGCACGTCCTGAGAGAGGACGCTGTTGCGGACCACGGCGCCGGAGACGATGCACCCGGCAGAGATGACCGAGTTGATGGCCATGCCGGTGCGGCCCGGTTCCCCGAAGACGAACTTGGCCGGCGGATACTGCCGCTGCCGGGTGCGCATCGGCCACGCCTTGTCATACAGATTGAAGATGGGGGAAACGGAGGCCACATCCATGTTGGCGTCGAAATACGCTTCGAGCGTGCCCACGTCGCGCCAGTAGAGCGCGTTCTGCTTGTTCTCGTCGACGAAGTTGTAGGCGGAGATCTTGTAGCGGCCGAGAATGCCGGGCAGGATGTTGTGCCCGAAGTCGTGCTTGGAGTTGGGATCTTCCGCATCTTTCATCAGCGCCGGCAGCAGCACGTCGGTGTTGAAGAGATAAATGCCCATGGAAGCGTCGACCATGGTCGGATTGAAGGGCGAACGCAGGTTGGTGGTTTTGGGCTTTTCCTGGAAACCGATCACTTCGCCGGTGCGGCTGACTTCCACCACCCCGAAGCGCGACACTTCATCCGGACGAATGGGCAGCGTTGCGAGGGTTACGTCGGCGCCGGAATCGTTGTGGTGCTCGAGCATCAGCCCGTAGTTCATTTTGTAAATGTGGTCGCCGGAAAGAATCAGCACATGCTTTGGCTGTTCGGCGCCGATGGAGTAGATGTTCTGGTAAACCGCGTCCGCGGTGCCCATGTACCAATTGGCGCTGACCCGCTGCATGGGAGGCAGGATCTCAATGAACTCGCCCAATTCCTGGGCCACGATGCCGGTCCAGCCTTCGCGGATGTGGCGGTTGAGCGAGAGCGCCTTGTACTGGGTGAGGATGTAGACCCGGCGTAGGTCGGAGTTGATGCAGTTGGAAAGGGTGATGTCGATGATGCGGTAGTTGCCGCCGAAGGGAACCGCCGGCTTGGCGCGATCTCGCGTCAGGGGGAAAAGCCGCTCGCCCGCTCCCCCGGCCAGCAATACTCCAAGTGTGTCTTTCATTCCGTCACCGCGGCGCCCGTGCTAACTCTCTCGGTTGACGTGAGATGCTGTGAATTCAATCTTCCTCAACGGAGATGCGCAAGGAGCGCAGAAAGTGTACATCCTGCGCATTAAAAGGCTCATCGCCCTTCAGATTTTCGCTCGGCGGTGCCTCTAATTCAGAAGCTGGTTGCTGTTCTACCTCGTTCAATCCAATCGTCGCTTCCAGCATCAGAAGCACATCGAAGCCCTGTTTGCGGATATCCTGAACTACCTCGGAGATCTGCTCGGACTCGGAAACCGACTCATGAATGGCTTCCCCCAGCTGCTGGATCAGACGACGAAGTCGTTGGTTCAAAGATGTACCCCCATTCGCCACCCTCAGGCGCGGTTTTACCTACCTTACTTGTGATGTTACAGCGGAGCAATCTGAATCAACCGGCTGATAAACTTTTACTATGGAGCCAAAGAAAGTAGGCCGCACGCTCGGCATCGGCGTCCGCGTGGCCTCAAATATGCTCCGCGAACGGGTAGAAAAGGCATCTGCAGCCCATTCCGGCCCCGGTGGAGGCCGGAAATGGGCGCCCGGCGGCTCCTCCTCAGACCCGGGCCAGCATCAAGTTGGATAGCAAGGTGGCCGGTGCAAAACGAGGCGCTAAAGCCTTTGGCCAGGCGTTTCTGGGCCCGTTCACCCATGCCGGCAGCATCCTTTGGCTGGAAATCACAGGGTTGTTCTTTGCCCTGTTTGCACTCTTTTTTGTGCAAAACGTCTACCGCGTGCGCGCCTCCTGGTGGCAGGGGCCGGAACATGCGCACCTGCTGCTCTACGCTGCCTTGGCTGTTGGTTTCGCCTGGTTTTCGGTCAGCTCGTTCCTCCGTGCGTATCGCAAGAGCAAGCGCGGCCCCAGGGTGCGATTGTAGGATGGATTTCCGGCAGGAAGAGCGCGGACTACAAGGACGCCTGAACTTCGAAGCTGTCCAAAATTAGCGAGACGAACGTGTTTTCTTTGACCGATGTAAGTTGTTGATTGCTTTCGAGGGAAAGTGGCGAACAAAATCAGGTTGCTGCTGTTGATGGGCGCTTTCCGAAAGCCCCAAGAAGTTTTCGAGTGGGATGGATAAACGAAGGGCACGCGGTTCAGCCGTGCCATACCGCACTCACACTGATGAGGGCTTTAGCCCCTGAGGTACGCTTTTGCTGCCCTTTCCAAGCGACTGCGCGTGAGGAATGATAAAAAAGCGTACCTCAGCGGCTAAAGCTGTCAAGCGCGCACCCAATTACGGCACGGCTGAACCCGTGCCCTTCGTTCGATAGTCTCTTCCCCAGCCTTTCAGGTGCTGTCCAAATTGGCCAACCGAAAAATCTAATTTGGACAAGAGTGCCTGAACTTAGCCCCAGGATGCAGCCCTGGGTTTGCATGCATTGACAAGTCCCGTAGGGACTTCATGGCCCAAGCTTTCAGGCCTGATTGAGGTTTCTAGAAATGGAACGCCCTTACTACAAGGCAACGGATTTGCCTGGTTTCGACCCGGGGCGGGAGCTTGGCGAGCCGGGCCAGTTCCCTTTTACCCGGGGCATCCGGCCCAGTATGTACCGGAGCCGCCTATGGACCATGCGCCAGTACTCCGGGATGGGCGACGCGGAGCAGTCCAACTGCCGGTACAAATTTCTGCTCGCCCAGGGCGGCGGCGGGCTCTCGGTCGCGTTCGACCTGCCCACCCAGATCGGCTATGACTCCGACTCCCCCTGGGCGGCAGGCGAGGTGGGTAAGGCTGGGGTGGCGATCGATTCCCTCGAGGATATGGAACGGCTCTTCGCCGGCATCCCTCTGAACACAGTCTCGACTTCCATGACCGTCAACGCCACGGCGGCAATTCTGTTCGCCATGTATGTCGCGGCCGCTAAGCGTTCGGGTTGTGGGCAAGCCCAACTCTCCGGCACAGTGCAGAACGACATTCTGAAGGAATACATCGCGCGCGGCACCTACATCTACCCCCTCCGGCACAGCCTGCGGTTGATGACCGACCTGTTTGCCTGGAGCGGCCAGAATCTTCCCGGCGTGGAACCCTATTTCGATTTCCGGCTACCACCTGCGCGAGGCCGGGGCCGACCGCTGTGCAGGAGGTCGCGTTTACCTTGGCCAATGCGTGTGCCTACCTCAGCGTCGCTAGTCGATGCGGGGCTCGATCGCGAACAGGCGGCCTCCCGCTTCTCGTTTTTTTTTGCCGCACACAACGATTTCTTTGAAGAGGTGGCGAAGTTCCGCGCCGCACGCCGGCTCTGGGCTCGTGTGCTGGAGGAGCGGTTTGGCATCGCGAGGCGACACGCGCCGGGGCGCTGCGCTTCCACACCCAGACGGCAGGTTCCACTTTGACCGCGCAGCAACCGGAGAACAACCTGGCGCGCAGCGCGCTGCAGGCTTTATCGGCCGTTCTTGGCGGGACCCAGTCCCTGCATGTCGAACGGATACGATGAAGCGCTGGGACTGCCCAGCGAAGAAGCAGCCCGGCTGGCCTTGCGCACCCAGCAGATACTGGCGGAGGAGTCGGGCGTCGCCCACACGGTGGATCCACTGGGCGGTTCCTATCATGTCGAATCACTGACCACCGCGATCGAGCAGCAAGCGCGCGCGTATCTGAACCGCATCGATGCGATGGGAGGCATGGTGGCAGCGATCGAACGCGACTGGGTGCAGCGAGAGATTGAAGACGCCGCCTTCCGCCATCAGCAAGCCTTCGACTCCGGAGAGAGCGTGGTGGTGGGCGTCAACCGATTTGCCGGTCTGGACGCAACCGAGCCGCGCGGACAGTTGGAGTGCAGGGTGGAACAGGACCAGATCGAGCGGATCCAAATCGAGCGGGTCAAGGCTCTTCGTACGCGCCGCGATCCCCTGCGCTGGCGCACAGCCCTCGACCGTGTCACGGAGCAGGCTCGCTGCAGCACGAACCTGATGCCGGCCATGATCGAGGCGGTCGAAAGTTGCGCCACGGTGGGGGAGATTGCCTCCGGCATGGGTGAGGTTTTCGGCGAATACCAACCGGCTTTGCTGTGAATCACAGGATGTTCACCGCCCGCGCAGCCAGCAAAGCCAGGGTCGCCAGCGAGATGCTGGATTGGAGCATCATGGCCATTTTGGCCCAGGGCGCAAGTACCGGCGAATCGGTGGGCGAAAACGCCGTGCTGGTATTAAAGGCCAGAAAAAGATAGTCCACAAATCCGGGGGTCCAGGCTGGATCGAATGGTTTCGAAGTCCCCGGAGCGAGGGTCATTTGGGGGAAGAGAAAATCTCCCTTGGTATGGCAGACGCTCATATGGCGGGCATGTGGTCCGCCCGCGTCGAGACGCCAATACCACGACGCGAATACCAGGATGTTGGTGATCCAAAGCGCCGCCGCGGAGCGCAGCAGGGCTAACGGCGGCAGCGTATGTCGAGGCAGGGACCAGACCAGTAAGCCAAGTGACCACAGCATGGCGCCAGTGACGACCGCCAGCAAGACATAACCAAGCTTCTGGTTGAGGTCAAACGAGCCCCGCATGCGGGCGATCAAGACCGGGACCAGGAGTACGGCCACCACCGCCAGCAGCAGCCAGGAGGGGCCAAAAGTCAACGCTTCGGGTAAAGCCAGATGAAGGCCGCCCACGGCCAGCACGGCAACCATTGCCGGCCAGACGGGTTGGGCCGCGGTCGTTTGCTTTCCCTGCGGTTTGGTATGGGTCTGTGTCATTTGCGTGCTGAACCAGCTTATTCGTTCCCTCTCCACCGAAGTGTTGTCGTGGCAGATATAATTCTTGCGCCATGAACATGAATAAGACCACCGCCGTGTATCTTTTTTCCGCGCTTTGCCTGGTCCTGCCTGTGAGCCTGCTGATGAGAGATGCTTCTGCGATTCCTGACTCGCCGGTAAAGCCGATGCTGGTTGCCACCAACCAGGGTGATCGCGACCTGAGCATCATCGACCCTGCCGCCGCCAAGCAACTGGCCACTGTGCCCGAGGGAGGCATTACCGGACACGAGGTGGCCACTTCTCCGGATGGCCGGACTGCGTACGTGCCTATCTACGGAAGCTCGGGGGTGGGAAGGCCGGGAACCGACGGCCACGAGATGGTGGTGATTGACATTCCCAGCCGCCAGGTCACGGGCAAAGTTGATTTTGGCCATGGCGTGCGGCCCCACTGCCCGGTCTACGATCGGGCAAGCGGCATGCTTTATGTGACCACCGAACTCGACCAGACGGTGAGCGATCATCGACCCCAAGACGCTCAAGGTCGTGGGTGCGGTGCCTACCGGGCAAAAGGAATCGCACATGCTGGTGATCTCTCGCGATGGAAAGCGGGGATATACCTCGAACGTAGGCGCCGGGTCGGTCTCGGTACTGGATTTGCCGGGGCGCAAAACTGTCGCCATCATTCCTATTTCGTCAGAGTCGCAGCGCATCGCTATCTCCAACGACGACAAGATGGTCTTTACCTCGGACCAGACCAAGCCGCAACTGGCGGTCATCGACACCGCGACCAACAAGATCAAGACCTGGGTACCTTTGCCGGCGGTGGGCTATGGAACATCGCCCACTCCGGATGGCCGTTTTCTGCTGGTCGCGATGCCCAAGGCGAACCAACTCGCGGTGGTGGACCTGGCCGCGCTCAAGGTGGTGCGCACGGTCGATGTTCCCGAGGATCCGGTCAAGGTACTCGCCCGTCCGGACGGCAAGGTGGCGTACGTTTCCTGCTCCAAAGCGAAACAAGTGGCGGTGGTCGATCTGTCACAGTGGAAGGTTGATTCCCTGATCGACGCGGGCAAGGGAGTCGATGGCCTGGCCTGGGCCGCGCCTGCAGCCCGGGGGGCCGCACTCCCATCGCCAGCCGGCCATTGGGCGGCGGACGGGCGAATGAGCCGGCAGCTCCGTTGCCGCCTGTTTGCGAAGCCGCAGGCTGCCGCGCCGGCCGGTGTTTCGTCACACCATGCTGAGCCCGGGAATCTTTCGCCCACCCAATCCTTGGTAAGCGTGCGCGCGCAAGGGACGCGAAACCTTCGCCGCCTCCGTGCTACCGTGAGATAAGCCATTTCCCGGTAAAGGAATTCATCGTGTCTGCTCCCCCTGATTCTGTCTCCCCTGCCGCTCTGCGCAAGACTGCGCTCAATGGTCTCCACCGCCGGCTCGGTGCCAAAATGGTTGATTTCGGAGGCTGGGATATGCCAGTCGAGTACTCCGGGATCACCGCGGAGCACATGGCGGTCCGCACCGCGGTGGGGTTATTCGACGTCAGCCACATGGGCGATATCCAGTTTCGCGGGCCGGGCTCACTGGCTGCGATTCAAGCTCTCTCGATGAATGACGCATCGAAGCTGGCCACCGGTCAAGCGCAATATTCGGCCATGCTTTACCCGCAGGGAACGTTTGTCGACGACATCCTGGTGCATAAATTCAGCGATAACGATTATCTTTTAGTGATTAATGCCGGCACCCGGGAAAAGGACTATCAGTGGATTCGTTCCCAGGTAGGGTCGTTTGCAGGAGTGCACATCAGCGACTACAGCGATCACTACACGCAGCTCGCGATCCAGGGTCCGCGCGCGCAGGAGACACTGGCCAAGCTCACCAAAACGGACCTGGGCGGCATCAAGAATTACTGGTTCACCTGGGGCACGGTTTGCGGCCTGCCCAACACGCTGATCGCGCGCACCGGCTACACCGGCGAAGACGGATTTGAAATTTATCTGCCTTCCGATGAGCCTACCAGTGAACGGGTGTGGCATGAGGTGATGGAAGCGGGCAAGGAGTTCGGCATTCTGGCCTGCGGCCTGGGAGCGCGCAATACACTGCGCCTGGAAGCTGCCATGGCTCTTTATGGCCACGAGATATCGGAAGAGATCAACGTGCTCGAAGCCGGGCTCGAACGCTTCTCAAAATTGGGCAAGAGCGACTTTCTCGGTTCGCAGGCGCTCCTGTCACTGCAGAAGAGCGGCGCACCCCAGCGCAAGTTGGTGGGCCTGGAGATGGTAGATCGCGGCATTGCGCGTGACGGATACAAGGTCTGCAGCCTGCAGGGCAAGCCGATCGGATACGTCACCAGCGGATCTCCTTCGCCGTATTTGAAGAAGAACATCGCACTGGCCTATGTTCCGGCAGATCACATCGCACCAGGGACAGAAGTGGCGGTGGAAATACGCGGCAACCTGGTCAAGGCCAAGGTGGTGCCGACGCCGTTCTACCGTCGAGTGAAAAAGCCGGTCGCAAAGCCGGCGTAGGGTGAACCTAGAAAGCCATGAGGACGCCCACAAGAATCACTGGGCAATTTACAAACCCGTAAAATAAAAGAGGAGACCAGAAGAATGGCCTATCCAGGAACGTACCGCTATACCCGCGAGCATGAATGGATCGACGCAGGGGCGGGCAAAGTGGGCATTACCGATTACGCACAAAGACCCTGGGAGACATTGTCTTCGTGGACCTGCCGAAGGTTGGGGCAACGATCGAGAAAGGCAAGGTCTTTGGAAGCGTAGAGTCGGTCAAAGCTGTGTCCGATCTCTATTCGCCCGTGACCGGCACCGTGGTTGAGGTGAACGAGGAGTTGGCGACGGCTCCCGAGAAGATCAACACCGACGCCCACGGCGCATGGATGCTCAAAGTGAAAATCGCCGATGCTCGCAGCTGGATGGTTTGCTCAGTGCCGAGGATTACGAAAAGTTCGTCAAAGAAGAGACTCACTGAACCCTTGACCGTGAAAAGCACTGCAGGTGAGAAATCACGGAGCCTGAACACAGAGGACGCTAGATGCGCTATTTGCCGAAATCACCGGGCGAACGGATCGAGATGTTGCAGCAAATCGGCGCTGCCTCGATCGACGACCTGTTTTCCACCATTCCCGCAGGAATACCGTCTTGAAAGGGATCTCGCAGTTCCCCGGCAGATGGCGGAGTCGGAAATTGTCGATTACTTTCGCAAATGCAGCGTCACAAAACGCCAGCGGCTACACCAGTTTCCTGGGCGCCGGCGCCTATCGCCATTACCGCCCGGTGGTGATCGATTCGCTGGTACAGCGAGGCGAGTTCCTCACCTCCTACACGCCCTACCAGGCGGAGATTACCCAGGGAACGCTACAGGCCATCTTTGAGTTCCAGACCATGATCTGCGAACTGACCGGCATGGACATTGCCAATGCCTCCATGTACGACGGCTCGACCGGGGCGGCCGAATCGGTATCCATGGCTGTCCGCGTGACCGGCGGGAAGGTCGTCGTGGCGAGATCCGTGCATCCCGAGTACCGCGAAGTGATGCGGACCTACGCCCAACACCAGGGACTTGAGGCCGCAACCCTTCCCTTCGGAGAAGACGGACGGCTTGACCTGGCGTCGCTGGAACAAAGCGTCACCGAAGAGACGGCCTGCGTGCTGGTGCAGTCGCCGAACTTTTTCGGCGTGATTGAAGACATTCCCGCCATCGCTGAGATCGTGCACAAGAAAGGCGCGCTGCTGATTGTCTCCATCGCCGAGGCGATTTCGCTAGGCGTCGTGAGGCCGCCGGTCGAAGCCGATATTGTTTCCATGGAGGCACAATCCTTCGGGGTTGCCCTCAGCTACGGCGGCCCTTACTGCGGGGTGATTGCCGCCAAGCAACAATACCTGCGGCAAATGCCCGGCCGGTTGGTCGGAGAGACGATTGATACGGAAGGCCGCCGGGGTTTTGTGCTCACGCTTTCCACCCGCGAACAGCACATTCGCCGTGAGAAAGCTACCAGCAACATCTGCACCAACCAGGCGTTGGTGGCGTTGATGGCGACTATCTTCCTGGTGGTGTACGGCAAGGAAGGTATGCGTGAGCTGGCGTTGCACAACCTGGCCAAAGCCGACTACGCGGCCAAGCACTTTTCCAGTGTGGAGGCGCCCGGCTGCTGTTTGCCGCGTCTCCACGCTTCCATGAGTTTGTGCTCGAAACCCAGGAAACACCGGAGATGTTGAACGACAGGCTGCTCAAGCAGAAGGTGATCGGCGGCTTGCCACTGAGCCGCTGGTACCCCGAATTGGGCAACGCCAGCTTGTGGTGCACCACCGAGTTGAACACGCGAGAACAGATCGATCACGCGGCCTCGTTGTTGGCACTTGATTCCGAAGAAGCGTTTACCCGAGTTTGAAAGGCATACCGTACATGGCAACCACCACGCAAGACCTCGCGGCAAACAAATCATTCGAGGGCGTGCGTCGCAAAGTGCAGTCGCATCTGACCCAGAACGAGGCCCTGGTATTCGAGAAGTCGTCGCCTGGCAAAAAGGCTTACAAGATGCCGCCGCTCGACGTGCCTGTGGTGGACCCGCAAGCACTGTTGGGCGAAGCGGCACGCGCAGATCTGGGTCTGATGCCGGAGCTGAGCGAAATCGAAATCATCCGCCATTTCACGCGCCTCTCCACCTGGAACTATGCCATCGATCTGGGCATGTATCCGCTGGGCAGCTGCACCATGAAGTACAACCCGCGGGTCAACGAATTCGTTGCCCGCCTGGAAGGCATTGCCGAAGCCCATCCCTACCAACCGGAATCGCTCTCCCAGGGAGCGCTCGAAGTCATCCTCTGCTCAAGCGTGCCTGCTGGACATTACCGGCATGGACACCATTACACTGCAGCCGGCTGCGGGGGCGCATGGGGAATTCACCGGGATCCTGTTGGTGCGGGCGTATCACCAGTCCCAGGGAAACCCGCGGCACAAGATCATCATTCCCGATTCAGCCCACGGCACCAACCCGGCCACGGCCGCCATTTGCGGTTACCAGGTGGAGAACCTGCGATCGAATTCGCTGGGCATGGTCGATGTGGCCCAGCTGGGAGCGGATGGTCACCGAGGACACAGCAGCGCTGATGCTGACCAACCCCAGCACCATCGGGGTGTTCGAGAGCGAGATTCACAAGATCGCCGACATCCTCCACGCCAAGGGCGCCTTGCTGTACATGGATGGCGCCAACATGAATGCCCTGGTGGGCAAGACCCGCCCCGGGGACTTCGGTGTGGACGTGATGCACCTGAACCTGCATAAGACGTTCTCCACCCCGCATGGGGGCGGTGGTCCCGGCTCCGGCCCGGTCGCGGCCAAAAAAATATTGGAGCCGTTTTTGCCGACGCCGGTAGTGGTCGCGGGCAAGCCCGACGAGACGGCCGCCGGACGCTGCGCCTGGATTACGATCGCCCGCAAACGATCGGCCGCGTACGCATGTTCTATGGCAACTTCGGCATGTTTGTCCGCGCGCTCGCCTACATCATGGCCAACGGCCCGGATGGCCTGCGCCAGACCACGGAAGATGCGGTATTAAACGCGAACTACATTCGCAAGAACCTTGAGGACGTTTACGAACTGCCCTATCGGACGCCCACGCTGCACGAGGTGGTTTTCAGCGATCGCCGGCAGACGCAGAATGGGGTCAAGACCGGGGACATTGCCAAACGCCTGATCGATTATGGTTTCCATCCTTACACCACCTCGTTCCCGCTGATTGTGCCGGGTGCGCTGATGATTGAACCGACGGAGAGCGAATCGAAGGAAGAGCTGGATTTGTTCATCGACGCCATGCGGCAAATTGCGCGCGAGGCGGAGGAAAATCCGGAGTTGGTGCTCAATGCGCCTCATGCTACGCGGATTTCGCGTTTGGATGAAACCAGGGCGGCGCGCAATCCGGTGCTGCGCTATACGCCGCCGGCGGATAAGCCTCGATAGAGAAGAAGGCAGTCTCCATGAGGACTGAAAAGAAACCGCAGATGGATTTTGGCAGAGCTTCCCTGAATTCAACCCTAGCCTGGGTTCTCACACCCGATCTGCAGATCTCAGTGACCAGGCAGCGATTCGATTCTACCGGCACCCAGTGGTCTCTGGAAAATGCGGGCTAGCCGAAAGCAGGAATGATGCCGCCACCTCAATCTGCGATTGCGCAACGGAGCGAAGATCTGGAGCGCTTCGAGTTCATGATGGGCCCCGAACGGGGCCGTCTCGCTGTCACGCTCGACATGCTCACCGATGCCCTCATACTTATCGGGCAGCACGGAGTCTACTGCGCGTCTACGCGCAATCCCGCCAAGCCTGCGCTTGACCTCGAAGCGGTGCTGGCCGAGATCGGCGGGGCGAAAGAGCTGATTCAGTCGGTGATGGAACAGCTTCGATTGAAGAGCGAGAACGAGGCAGAACGCTAGCGGACGGCGGAGTTGCCATCCTGTGAATCACCACAAGCGTCTCACCCCATAGGATTCAAACACCCGTTCATTCGTGATCACGGGGAGATTTTCCGCCTGGGCCTGGGCAATCAGCATGCGGTCAAACGGATCCTTGTGAGGTCCCGGCAAGAGGCCGCCGCGAATACCATGGTCCGCGGAAATCACCAGCAAATCAAAGCCTTCGCGCTCGACTTGCCCGCAAAAATCCGAAACCAGATCCGCCGCAGCCGGCAATTTACCTAAGCGAACCTTGATGGCGATTTCCCAGGCTGAGGCGGCACTCACCAATACGGTGTTCTTGGTTTCGGCAATGATCTTACGAGCCGAACGTGGAAGGGCTGTATCGTCAGAAAGCCACCACAGCAGCGCGTGTGTATCCAGCAATACACGCAATGGACTACTCCCAGCGAGTCAATTCGTTCTCAGGAAGAGGCTCAAAAAATTCCGGACCTACGCTTAATGTGCCTTTGAGCGAACCCGGAGTACGTTTGCCCTTTATCTCTCCCAGTGCGACCAGCCGGGCAACGGGCTTTGCACCTCGCGCAATAATCACTTCCTCGCCGGCAGCAGCCTTCTGAATCAGCTTGGAAAGGTTTGTTTTGGCCTGATGGATAGTGACTACACTCATGGCTGCTCCTTAGCTAAGTCAGGTTAGCTCATCTGGGAGAACCGTTGCAACTCCTTTAGGGAAGCCCTAGATGAGTGAGCCCTCCTGCGCTGCAGGCTATCCTGATGTATTCTTAGGCTTGCGCGCCCGTAGCTCAGCTGGATAGAGCGAACGCCTCCGGAGCGTTAGGTCGGGAGTTCGAATCTCTCCGGGCGCACCAGAATTATCCCAAAGCACAAACTGCCGTGATGAATCGAGTGTATTTACCCAGAGGAACCGCTGATTTCAAATTTCGAATTTCGAATTTGCATATTTGAAATTTTTTTGACATCATAGCTATGTCTATGCTTAGCCAAGACATAGCGGTGCTCCTCAAGATCTGCCTCCTGGAAGGGCCAAAAATCCTGTCGAAAACCTTGGCGGATGAGCTTTTCCTCCCTCCTGGGGAAATTTCTAAATCCCTGAACCGCTGCAAGGAATCCGGGCTCCTTTACTGGTCGGACCTCGAGAAGAGGGTCAACCGTTCCGCTTTCCTTGACTTTCTTGCCTACGGAATGAGACATGTCTTTCCTCCCAGGAAAGGAGCTCTCGTCCGCGGCCTACCAACCGCAGCTGCGGCCGAGCCCCTGAAATCGCATTTCCTGGACGACGGTGAGCCACCGCCGGTCTGGCCCTATCCGGAAGGCTCCGTTCGCGGCTTATCGTTCTCGCCCCTGTACAAAAATGCACCGAAAGCCGCGCTGCTCGATTCCAGGTTCTACGAACTTCTCGCCTTATGCGATGCGATTCGCAGTGGAAGAACCCGGGAACGTGTACTCGCTGTTGAGCTGCTGCGCAAGACGTTGAATGCCTGATCCAAACTTGCGTCTTCTTGAAGAAGCCGCCAAAAAACTCGCTCCTTTTCTCGACGAGATTGTCTTCGTCGGTGGTGTGACCCTCGGATTGCTCATTACCGATAAGGCCGCCGCTCCTATTCGCAGTACAGATGACGTGGATGTGATCGCCGAAATCCTTACCTACGTCGACTACATTGCCTTCGCAGAGCGGCTTCGCAAGGCAAAGTTCACAGAAGACACGAGCGAGGAGCCACTTACCTGCCGCTGGTTTCATGGAAAGCTGAAGCTGGACGTATTGGCGCTCAGTAAAGAAGTTTTGGGCTACACGAACATCTGGTATGTGAGCGCCTTGCGTCACGCCATCTCATTTGCTCTACCGAGCGGCCTGCCAATCAGGATGATCACAGGCCCCTACTTCCTGGGGACCAAGATGGAAGCGTTCCGCGGACGTGGACAGATGGACTTCCAGGCAAGCCACGATCTGGAAGACTTCGTCGCCGTGATCGACGGAAGAAGCACGATACTCCAAGAGATTGCCGATGCTCCAGCCGACATCCTTTTCAAGACGGAAATGGACGGCTCTCCCGCGTGCTCACCACGCTCCTCTTGCTGCGAGCAGGATACGCTTATGTGCTGTATGCCTCGCTCGAGCGCGTGATCGAGGAAAACAAGGATCTGTACTACAAAGCGCTCCGACGCACGCAGACGACGCTCAATAGCGAAACGCCGGATTGGGAGCCGTGGGTTGGCTTCTTCCTGCGCTGCCTCAAAAAGCAGAAGGATGGCCTTGCGGCGCGACTGGACCGTGAGCGGATCGCTCGGAACAGCCAGGCCGAGTTGCCGCAGCTATCGATCCATGTCCTCGAAGCACTGCGGGCGAAAGAGCGCCTGACGATCGCGCAGCTTGCATCCATCACCGACGCTAATCGGAACACACTAAAAGTGCGTTTGCGCGAGCTGGTCGCAGATGGGCGCGTGCGGCAGCACGGCAAGGCGCGCGCCACTTGGTATTCACTATGAGCGCCGAGCCGCCAACCATCGACCAGGGATAACTCACGGGCATAGTGGGCGAGCCGCTACAGAATTTTGCGTAGTTTGTGGGTGGGCGCCCCCCACGTGGGGCCGCGCGTTACCGGGCGGGACCTGCGGAACCCAGGAACGATCGCCAGCTCAGTTTCCCGGATAAATGATCATTTCGATCAAATTTGTGGCTAAATTCTTCATTTTGGAATATCGTTCTCCTGTGACGTTGCATGAACCGACGGTTCCTCTGCTTTCACGCTCGATCAGATAACAGCGAGGGACGAGGCGACATCCGGCCCGGATCCCACGCAGAGGGATTCACCGTGAATTACATTCAGCGTTTGGCCAGCTGTGCGCTCATCCTCCTATTCAGTACTTCCACCCTTCTCGCTCAAACCGTTACCGGCTCCATCACGGGTGTCGTCACCGATCAGACCGGCGCTGTCGTACCCAACGCCGAAGTGACTGCGGAAAACGTCGCCACCGGCGTCAAGACGCATGAAGTGACGAACAACACGGGCGCCTACACCATTCGCTTCCTGCCCGTCGGCAGCTACCGCATCACGGTCAGCTCCCAGGGATTTTCTACCCAGACCGTGCCCGTCTTTGCGCTTGAAATTAATCAGACCGCCAAGATCGATGCCAGCCTGCAGCCCGGCAACACGACGAACACAGTCGAAGTGAACGAGACGGCCACACCTATCCTGAACACCAACGACGCATCGTTGGGAATTACGCTCACCACCAATGAGATCGCGAACTTTCCCTTGAATGGCGGCAATTTTTCTTCGTTCACTCTCTTTCAACCAGGAGCGGTGTCCACGGATCCCCAGGGATTTACCGGCAATAACGCGATCGAACGCAGCACGTATAACAATGGAATTGCCTCCATCAACGGCAACCGCAACCAGGCAAACTACTACACCCTCGATGGTGCGGACCAGAACGAACCACAGAACAACCTGATCGCCTATAACCCCGCGCCCGAAGCTTTGGCCGAAGTCCGCGTCGTCTCTGCGAATGCGCCCGCCACCTATGGCAACGCGAATGGTGGAGCGGTGGTCTCGATTCTCAAATCAGGGGGCCGCAACTTCCACGGCTCGGCCTATGGCGCGGTCGAAAACTACAACCTCGATGCGAATACCTGGGCCAATAAATTTTCTACCCCCATCATTCCCAGAAATCCCTACACCCAGAGTCGTTTTGGCGGCACGCTGGGCGGACCCATTCTGCGCGACAAGTTATTTTTCTTCGTGGATTACCTGGCCAATCGCCGCCATTCGGGAGGTCTTGTCAGCGCCAGCGTGCTTCCCGCTGACATGCGCAACGGAGACTTCTCCGCACTCCTCTCGCAGGGCGACAACAGCATCCAGCTTTACGATACGCAGAACAACTTCGCTCCCTATGCCGGCAACAAGGGCGTGCCCGTCGTAAGTAAAGTGGCGGCGTTTCTCATCGCGCATCCAGAGCTGTATCCGTTGCCGAATGCGGCGCCGACGGATGGGCTGCTGCAGAACGACTACCAGGGCTCGCAGCGCAAGTTCGTGGTCAACGACCAGGGCGACGTAAAGATCGACTTCGACCCGGGCACCACCAACAAGTTCACCGCCTTCTATGCGCAATCGAACGCTCACGATTCGTCCACCGCGCTCATCCCGGTGACCTTCCCCTCGAGCAATATCTATCCCAGCAAACTCGGCGGCGGCAGCTGGATTCATACGTTTTCCGCCGCCATCGTCAATGAAGCCCGCATCGGTTTTACCCGTGTCCGCTGGGATAACAGCATTCCCACCGACCCCTCAAATACTTTTGGCATTACTGGAAACAGCAAAGTCGGCATACCGTTCGGCAAGCAACTTTATCCTGGTTTCTCGGAGCAGGATCTGAACTTTAATGCCAGTGCGATCGGGACCAGCGCGAACACACAAATCCTGCGCGACAATACCTTCAACTACTACGACAACCTCACCTGGCAGCGAGGCCGCCACCTGCTCTCCTTCGGCGTGCAGGCAACGCGCTATCAGCAGAATTATCTGAACGCCTCCAACTTCGGTTTCCTGGGAAGCTTTAACTATAACGGCAGCTTTACCAGCAATCCCAATGTGACGACGGGTGGAGGAGGATACGGCCCGGCTGATTTCATTCTGGATCGTTCCAACGAAAGTAAGCTGGGCTCGACCATCGGGATCGTCGGCAACCGGCAATGGCGGACGGCGGGCTACGTCCAGGATGATTTCAAATTATCGCCCCAGCTCACTCTCAACTTTGGCTTGCGTTATGAATTCGATCAACCATGGTATGAAGCGCATAACAAGACGGCGAATGTTTTGCTGGATAGCGGCACCGTCGAATACGCCGGAAGCGTACCCGCCGGAGCAATCGCGGGCGCCGTCGTGTGCCCCACCAAGGCCTGTTACAAAGCTACCTGGGACCAGTTCATGCCGCGTCTCGGTTTCGCTTATCAGGCAGCTGCGCGGTTTGTGATCCGTGGCGGTTACGGAGCGACCAGCTTTTTCGAGGGGGATGCCTTCAATCAACGCCTAACCTCAAGCCCGCCATTCGCCTTAGGCAGCGACCTGAAGGCGTTGACTCCAGCAGGGACCAATGCCGGAACGCCGTTCAGTGTGGCAGATGGTTTTACACCCCAGTTCGACGCCACCAGTTCGTATTCCGTCTGGCCGCAGAATCAGCAGCCTGCATACGTCCACGAATACAGCCTTACCACCGAGTACGCCCTTTCGAACACACTTTCGTTGAGCGTGGGTTACCTGGGGGAAACAGGCCAGCATCTCGCTGACTACCGCAATGCCAACCAGTTGACCCTGGCGCAAGCAACGATTATCGCCAACCTGCCCGACGGAGCGGATATTCCTGCTTCTGCGGTCGCGCCTTACAGCAAACTGGTGGGCCAGGGGGGCGGACTGCTGGTCACCGAGTCGAGCGCAGGCATGAACTACAACGGGGGACAAGCGACTCTGCGCCAGCGCGCGAGCCACGGTCTCGAATACACGGTGAACTACACCTATGCCAAGTCGTTCACGAATTCGTCCGGCAATTATGGCCAGCCTAATATCCAAGGCTCGAACGGAGCCTTCCAGGATGGCTATAACGGCCGCGCCGACTACGGGCCTACCGGGCAGGATGTCCGCCACAATTTGAGCTTCTTCGGTGTATACGCAGTTCCCTTTGGCCGCGGACAAACCTACGGCGCCAAGATGAATCCATTCCTTGATCTTCTGGTGGGAGGGTGGAAGGCTTCGGCGTCGGCGATTCTTTACTCCGGGTTCCCCATCACCATCAACGGACCGCAGACTAGCAACACCAACAGCTACGGACAGTCGCGCGCCAATTTCTATCGTCCATTCAAAATCCGCAACCGCACCGTGGCCAACTGGTGGGGCACGGATGCCTCGACGATTCCCTGCTCAGCCGGAGGCGACAACGGCAGCTGTGCTTATGGCGCCGCGGCTCCGCTTTCTTTTGGGACGGCATCGATCGGAAGTGAGCGCACACCCGGCTACCGTCAGGTGGATTTCTCGGCATTCAAAGAGTTCCACATTACTGAGGGCCAGGCGATTGGATTTCGTTCAGACTTTTTCAACGTGTTCAATATCGCGAGTTATAGTAACCCGGACAACAATGTAACCGACGGCAATTTTGGACAGATCACGAATGTCCGTTCTCCTGCACGGCAAATCCAGTTCAGCGCGCAATACCGTTTCTGAGTACCAGCCGGCTATAGGGTCTGCGTGAGAACTCACTTTTGAAGGGTACGGCCTTAAGGCCGTACATTTATCAGTCAAGCTGAATCGGCTTCAGCCGCTGAGGGCTGCTGAAGCGAACAAGAGATGCCCTCAGGGGCTAAAGCCCGTACCCTTCAAAAAAATGAATTCGATGCAGACCCTATAGCCGCAGTAGTTCCATGACCAGCGGGATCGTTTGTTTGGCGAAGGTTCGAGATCAGGAATAGCAAGTCCATTCATGTCTTCAAAAACCGACCAACGGGCTCAGGAAATATTGCGGCTGCTTTTACGGCAGGGTAAGACCTCGATCGAAGAACTTACCGGAATTCTCGGCAAGTCACCCGCCAGCGTGCGGCGAGATCTAATCCGGCTGCAGGAACGTGGACTTGTCCATCGCACCCACGGCGGTGCCATGCTTGCGGAGCAGGTTGTCTATGAGCCTTTCCGCTTCGACGCCTCCTTCCAGGTGCGCGAAGATCGTTTTGCCGCGGAGAAACAGCGCATCGCGCGGGTAGCAGCCGACATGATCCTGGAAGGAGAGACCATTGGGCTGACGGCCGGCACCACCACCACCCAAGTCGCCCGTGGGCTCCGCCAGCGTAGCGGGCTCCGCATTATCACCAACGCAGTGAACATCGGCATGGAACTGAGTAACTGCACCGGGCTGGGAACCAACCTGACCGGCGGCAGTATGCGCTGGGCCGGCGCATTTTCTCTGGTCGGACCAGGAGCGGTCGAATCCCTGAATGCCTTCATCATGGATCGGGTATTTATCGGGGTGTGTGGTGTTGACCCAAAGCACGGAGCAACTACCATTGAGCCGGACGAGGCCGCCGTCTTTCGCGCCATGGCAAGACAGGCCAAACAAGTGATCGTCGTCGCCGATTCGAGCAAAGTGGGCATGGTGAGTCCCGCCGTGATCTGTTCGCCCGACATGGTCAATGTTCTGATCACCGATGACGGCATCTCGAAAGGAGCCCTGGAAGCATTTACCCGGATCGGCACCCGCGTCCTGATCGCTTAAGGCCTGGTATCCGCTCGACTCGATCGAGGTCCGCTTGTTTCCCCTCTCATTGCGACGACCGGCGACCCGACACCTTGAATGCTGTCGAAGGCGGCTAGCATAGCTAGCGGTGAGAAAGATCGCGAATCCAGATGTCCTTGAATTCCATGTTGCCCTGCCCGCCGGCGTGCAATTGTAAGGCAATTTTGCCATCGAACGAAGTGGGCTTGGGGTCGGTGAAGTCCACCATGGGCACGCCGTTGAGACGGGACCGGTATCGATTTCCGATGACCTCGACGAGATAGTCGTTCCATTCGCCCATCCGGACTACGCCCTCGTTTTCCGGCGCCGGCCAGACCACCCATCCGCGCCCGTCTTCCGCATACACGCCCGCGGTGTGATGCATCATTTTGCAGTCGATCTCGAACTGCATACCCTGGGTTACATCCGCGGTTCCGGGCTTGAATGCACTGTGGAAGAAGACTCCGCTATTGCCGTCCCCCACGCACTTGAAGCGGAGTGAAAGCTGGAAGTCTTTGTAGTCTTTTTCCGTTTGCAGATAACCGTAGTCTTTGGTGAGGCCTTTGCCGTGGATGAGCCCATCCTCGGCATTCCAGCTCTCGTTGCCGATCTTCGTCCATCCGTTCAGGTTGTTGCCGGTGAACAAAGAGATCCAGTCGTCTCCCGGGAGCTTTGCCCCTTCCTGGCCTTTGACGACCGAGGGAACAACTATCATGATGGCCATGATCACTATGAGAAACGGATAGAACCAGGGGAGAGCGCGTGGGCGGGGAGATTCACTGGAAGGCATGTGGGTTTTTCTCGGCAATGGAGGATGGCACCAGCCAAATTCTATCAGCCCAACAAACAGCAGGAGGTTGTCTCCATGAGGCGTTATGGTCAGGTGGTCCGATTAAAGCCAGAGAAGAGAGACGAATATGTCCGCCACCATGGCGCTGTCTGGCCCGGGGTGTTAACGACGATCGCGGAATGTAATATACGCAATTACTCGATCTTCGAACACGGCGAGTTGCTGTTTGGTTATTTCGAATACCACGGGAATGACTTTACCGCGGACATGGCAAAGATGGCAGCATGCCCGGAGACGGCACGCTGGTGGGCTCTCATGTTTCCGATGCTGGAGAAATTACCGCCGGAAATCCAGGGCCAGCGATGGACTGACCTGCCCGAGATTTTCCACTTCGACGGCTGATAGGGCGCCAGACGCCAGGCGCGGAGCAGGTGTTTCCCGGTCCACATTCATGGGAGGGCAAGTACACCGATCTGCGCCTTTCCTGGAAAGGTCACAACCTTCGCCTGCAGACGGCCCATAAAGGCGGCAACCTGGTGATACTTGCGACCCCGCTTTCGTCACCGCCGCTGTCCGCGGTCCCGGCGACCATCGTCTACTCTGTGAACTATCTCTGGGATCGCCCTGGAAATGCCACCAGGCAGTCCGGCCATATCGAAGTTCTTCTAACTTCACGACAACACGTGGAAGGTCCCCGCTCGTCCTGATGGCTCCATCCCGCTTACCGTCCTAGGACGGATCAAATAGGACAACTCCGGTCAGAGTGCGAGAAGTATTCATCTAAGTACTTGGCCCTAGAACGAAAAGCCGGAAGTTGGATGGTCCAGGAGCCGCATCGCCGCCATCACTGTTCATTTATGAACACCCTCCGGGCGAAACCGGACGGCCGATTCGCTTCCCGTGCACGTTAGATCCTGCAAGCCACTTTGTTCTGATGAAGTTGCATCACGAAAACTTTGGCTCTCGAATTGCCATTTGGCTATATCGTCAAATTGGCATTCAGAGGCCGGCCATGACCGCTTTATCGCAGGACCTGCGATTTACCTTCCGCCAGTTGCGCAAGTCTCCCGGATTTACCATCACCGCTATCTTGACGCTGGCATTGGCAATTGGCGCGAATGCGGTGGTTTTTAGCGTGATGAACGGGCTGATCCTGCGCCCGCTGAATGTCCCACAAGCGCAAAGCCTTTACAATCGGGCGAGCGAGCGAGAAGGATATGAATCAGTCGTATCCCGACTATCTCGACTTGCGCGATCGCAACCACAGCTTTGATGGATTTGGCAGCTTATAGTATCGCCCCAGGTAGGCGCTGGACACGGGTGACGATCCATCCCCGGTCTGGGGCGTGGAGGCGAGCGGGAACTACTTCGACGCATTGGGGATTCAGCCGTATCTCGGCCGTTTCTTCCACGGCTCAGATGAGCATGGTCCCAACAGTGCTCCCTACATCGTGCTCAGCTACGCCTATTGGCATAGCCATTTTCACGATGATCGCAGCGTGGTGGGCCGTACCGTCCAGGTGAACAAGCATCCCTTCACTATTATCGGCGTAGCACCGCCAGAATTTCGCGGAACACTCGTGATCTTCTCTCCCAATTTCTTTGTGCCACTCGTGAACAGCGAGCAGGTGGATGGGGACGATTACCTGAGTAATCGCGGAAATCGTTCTGTTCTCATGGTCATGGGACACTTGAAGGCGGGAGTCACTCTGGCAGCGGCAACTTGCGGATCTGAACTCCATTGGCTCGTATCTGGAAAAGACTTATCCCAAAGAAGAACGCCAAATGAGCTTTTCTTTGGCGCGTCCAAATCTCCTGGGCGACCAGTTTACCGGTCCGTTTCAGGCATTTTTGCCGGATTGATGCTGCTGGCGGGATTGATTCTGCTGGCCGCCTGCGCCAACCTGGGAAGCCTCTTTGCTGCGCGTGCCGCTGACCGTTCCCGTGAAATTGCTTTGCGACTGGCACTCGGCTCGAGCCGCAACCGCATTCTGCGTGGTCTGTTTACTGAAGCCGTGCTGATTTCGCTCGTCGGTGGGGCACTCGGACTATGGGCTAGCGTGGCGCTGTTGCGCTGGTTGAGCGTCTGGCAGCCATTCGGGAATTTTCCCATGCACGCGCCCGTGAACCCCGACGCGACGGTTTATGCAATCGCTTTGCTTCTTAGCCTCGTCAGCGGATTTCTCTTTGGCACGGTCCCCGTCAGCCAGGTACTGCGCACAAACCCCTATGAGGTCGTCAAGTCGGGATCGACCGCGAAAGTTGGGCGGCGGATTACTGCCCGAGACGTATTGCTGGCAGTACAAATCGCGATCTGTGCGGTGCTCGTGACTTCCTCGATAGTCGCGGTACGTGGTCTGGCACACGCGGTGCATAGTAATTTCGGTTTTGAACCGAAGAACGCGATGCTGGTGAGTGCCGATCTGCACATGGCCGGTTACACTGGCGATCGCGTGCCGCCCATGCAAAAACGGATGATCGATGCCGTCGCGGCGATTCCGGGCGTGGAGTCGGTTGGACTAACCGATGCGCTGCTACTGAATGACGCAAAACACTTCGAATGTCTTTACCGATCGAACGACGGATCTAAGGCCATCGAATGCTGCTGCCAGCCCCTACGTGTATCACATATCGCCGGACTACCTTCGCGCGGAGGGCACCGCGTTGTTATCCGGTAGTGCCTTCACGTGGCATGACGACAAAAATTCGCTTCGCGTCGCGGTGGTGAATCGAGAGTTTGCGCGCAAGATATTTGGCTCGGTAACAAATGCAATCGGCGGTTATTACAAAATGCCGGATGGAACGCGCATACAAGTCGTGGGTGTTGCCGAAGACGGAAAATACTTCAACCTGAGCGAAGATCCACAGCCGGCGATGTTTCTGCCCTATCCTGCAATCGCCCTCCAACACAGCATGGCTGGTTGTGCGCTCAAGCCGTGATCCGCAGCAAATGGGACCAGCCATAAGGAGCACACTGCATCGGTTGGATGGAGGGCTGCCTGTCAAGATCGAAAAACGGCTTGATGAAATAGCCACAGCCTCTGTTTCCCGCCCAAATGGCGACAGTCTCACTGGGTGTGATGGGCTTGATGGGCGCGATGCTGTCGATTACCGGCATCTTCGGAATGGCGGCCTACTCGGTGACCAAGCGGCTGCGGGAGTTGGGAATTCGTGTCGCCCTCGGGGCACAGCCGTAAGCAACTATTACAGGCAGCGTTGGGACGGGCTTTCAAATTGTTGGCCTTCGGTTCGACGGCAGGATTGCTCCTCGGAATTCTGGCGAGCCGGGTGCTCGCTCTCGTCGTCTATCAGGCCACGCCCCGCGATCCACTGGTATTGGCGGGTGTTGTTCTAGCCATGTCTTTGCTGGGGCTGCTAGCAACATGGATTCCAGCGCGACGTGCGCTATCCGTGGACCCCATGATATTGCTGCGCGAGGAGTGAACTACCACGGCACCGGTTAAACCAGTTGCGGCTCGCGCGCAGGCCGTTGCAGCTTCATAGCTTCGCCGGTAACGTCTGTGTATTTGAGGCCGGCTCCCGTATTGAAGAGCACAACCCGATCGGTCGGCTTCAGGAAGCCTGTTCTCCAGTAAACGGTCGTAGGCTGCCGCGGCTGCTGCTCCTTCAGGGGAAAGAAAAATCCCTTCATTGCGCGCCCAATCCAGAATCGAGGTGAGAATCTGATCATCGGTCTGGGTCAGCGCCACGCCGTCGGAATCGCGCAGAATTTTGAGCATGATTGCGTCGCCGTAGGGCTTGGGAACGCGGAGGCCCGCGGCAAACGTCGCCGCATTTTCCCACATCTTGCTTACGCCGGCACCCTCCTCGAAGGCCCGGGCGACCGGCGCACACCCTGAGGCTTGCACCGCAATCATGCGCGGGCGCTTGCCCGGCTTGACCCAGCCCAGCTGCTCCAACTCTTCAAATGCTTTCCACATCCCGATCAGGCCGACGCCTCCGCCGGTGGGGTAAAACACTGCGTCGGGGTATTCCCAGCCCAACTGCTCCACCAACTCATAGCCCATGGTCTTCTTGCCTTCGACGCGGAATGGCTCTTTCAAGCTAGAGATGTCGAACCAGCCTTCCTGCTGCTTGCGCTCGTTGACCATGCGCGCACAGTCGGAGATGAGCCCATTCACCAACGTCACGTTAGCGCCATAAGCGACCGCTTCTACATAGTTGGCAAAGGGCACATCGCGCGGCATAAAGATATGCGCTTCCATGCCGGCCGCTGCAGCGTACGCCGCCAGCGCTCCGGCAGCGTTGCCGGCGGAAGGCACAGCCAGCTTGCGTAAACCATAATGCTTCGCCATGGTCACGGCGAGGGCCAGGCCGCGGGCCTTGAACGTTCCCGTCGGATTGGCTCCTTCTTCCTTAAGAAAGGCACTGGGATAACGCTTGCTGCGCAGCATGGGCGTCCAGCCCTCCCCTAGAGTCACCGGTTCGACGTCTGGGAGTACAGAGCGATAACGCCACATGCCGGGCCACGGCGACTCGGCTGCATCCCGGCCAATTACTTCAGCCGGGGATGTACCATGCAAATGACTCAGGTCGTAGCGAACGTAGAGTGAGCCGGCAGGCGGCTGGGGACACTGCGTGCACACCGTTTGGGGTGAGTCTGCACTCAGGTGCGCATGACATTGAGAGCATTCGAGAAAAGCGATCGGCGGCACTAAAACTCCAACAATTCCGGTTGATATCTCATATACCATACAAGTTTGCCGAGCCTTTATGCAAAAATGGGCTGCATGGGGTCAAGCATCCGAAAGCTGACTGCGCCGCAAAACCTGACCGCGCTCGCATACGACAGCATCAAGCGTCACATATTGGAAGGAAAGCTCGATGAGGACAGCCGGCTCACGGAGGAATTTCTTTCCAACCGGTTGGGCATCAGCAAGTCACCCGTTCGGGAGGCCCTGAATAGCCTGCAGACCGAAGGATTGATCCATATCGAGCCTCGGCGAGGGGCGCGCCTGCGGCGATTCTCCGTCAAAGAAGTAAAGAACCTTTACGATCTGCGGGAGACGCTGGAGGTTTTTGCGGTATCCCGCGCGCAGGTGACCCCGATGCTCCTCGCAGACCTGGCTAAGAGTGTCGAGCGCACCCGCAGGTTCGTGAAGGCGAACGATAAGACAAAACACATTGAGGAAGACACCAGGTTTCATGCGGCCATCGCGAGCGCGACGGGAAACGATGAACTATGCCGCGTGCTCAAGAATATCCAGGATCAGATCTGGCTGTGCCGATGTAAGACATACAGCCTGTCTTCTTCCAGTGCCTCCGATGCTCACCTGACGATCCTGAAAGCCCTCGAAGCCAACGACCGCAAAGGCGCCCAAACGGCGATGCGCAACCATATCGATCATGTGCGCACCCGATTGGTCGATTTCCTGGAACAAAGTTCTCAACCTGAGCCGGCCGTGCATCACGGGTAGTGCGCATAATAAAATGTTTCGGCCTTCCCTGTAGAGTGTGTGTCTTAGCAGACCAGGATTTACGAATTAAGTCCCGCAGGGACAGATGTGTCCAAATTAGATTTTTAAAATGCCTCGGTTTCGGAACCGCCCTCTTCTAGCAACGATGCTCTCCTATTTGTCATCAAGCAGCTGACTTGCTTGCGGCAAGTTGAGGGAGAAATGACACTGCAAACATCGTCATGGATGCAAGGCCCGGAGGGCCGACCACCAAACGTCAGCCCAGCCCGGAAGGGCTGGGAAATCGATCCCGAAGAGGATCTGAGCGCCGTAGGCGCGGCACTAAACCGATCGTCCGCACTCCCTGTGTCATTAGGAGCGCAGCCGAGCGGATCTGCTGTTCTACGGACTCGTCCTGGAAACCTGGAATAACAAAGGGGAGTTGATGCTTCTAGGAGGGTTCGGTGGATGACTAAGGTTGTGGACCGGTAGGAGCGGGGCACACGAACGGCGCACCGCAGATCCGCTCGGCTGCGCTCCCCCGGATTTCCTGTTGAGATTGGTGGCGTTGGCGAACTTCATGCGCCTTTCCTTACGAGAAAGGCGCACACGCAACAGTGTCCAGCGTAGCGTGGCAGGAAATCCGGGTCGGGATGACAAAAAGGAGAGGACCGTTGCAAGGAAAGGGCGGTTGCTGGCTGAAAGGGCGGTTGCTGGATGAGGGCGGTTGGTACTGTCAGCCCGGACTGACGCACCGCGTGACAATATTTCTTGACTCAGCACTGATATGTGATATCTTGTCATTCAAATGACCGGTGATTCTCTCAATTCGCGTCGCGAAGGCCCTGCCGGTCAGATGCTTCCCTCGTTTCAACCTCGATGTAGCTTCCGGGCCTCCTAGCCACTCGCGTCGTACTGCGAGCCGATTCATACCGATGGACTCCGTCGTCCATATTTAAGCTATGTTGCTCCGCGCAGATGCGCGCGGTCTCCCGTTTAGGTCAATAAGTTTATGAGTACACATACTTGGCCTTCTCCCGTCGCAGCAAACACCTGTTGTCGAGGATGTTGCGCGGAACCTCATTGCGGCGGGAGCTGATCATATCTAGACGCTGAAGGAGTCAGGCACTAGAAGCGCCCACCGCCGAGAATTTCGAGGCAGGTGGGCTTTCTGTTTGGGGCCGACGTCAGCCGAAGTATTGGAATAGGAGAAGAGACAATGCGCTTCACCCGACTTGCCTGGCCAGCCATCTTTGCAGCCCTCGTCCTCATGAGCACCCCCTCAATCCAGGCCCAATCGACTACTTCTGGAAATGTCACAGGGAGTGTTACCGATTCAAGTAAGGCCGTGATCAAAGGCGCGGTGGTAAAACTGGAAAATTCGGGCACCTCGCTCAGGCTTACGGCCACATCGGGTGACGACGGCGCCTTCCACTTCGACTTTGTTCCTCCCGGCAGTTACAAAATCCTCGTGGATGCAACCGGATTTGGCCCCTGGGAACAAGCCCTGACGGTCGCTGTCGGACAATCCGCTACGGCAAATGCGCAGCTCTCCATTGCATCGTCGGCTACGACGGTAGAAGTGGCAGCGGCAGAGGCTTCGCTCGAGACCGAGGATGGGAACGTCTCTACCAACTTTAATGAAAAGCAGATCCAGTACGTTCCCAATCCCGGCCAGGACCTGACCTATATCGCCCAGGTATCCTCAGGCGTGGTGATGAACACCCAGGCTGGAGGGGGTAACTTTTCTGCCTTCGGCCTGCCGGGTTACTCCAATATGTTCACCATCAATGGCATGGACTATCTGAACAGCTTCGGAGATAACAACAAGTCAGGGGCCACCAACAATAGTCTTGGGGCCAATGAAATGCAGAGCGTCACGGTGGTCAACAATGGATACTCGGGAAACTACGGCAGGATGGTCGGGTCGAATGTTAATTTTGTCACAAAATCCGGATCCAACCAGGTTCACGGTAACGCGATCTACGAGTGGAATGGCTCCTCGCTCAACGCCAACAACTTCTTCAACAATAGAAACGACACGCCGCGGCCGTTTGACAACGTAAATCAATGGGCCGCATCGATCGGCGGCCCGATATGGAAGGATCGCACCTTCTTCTTCGTGAACAACGAAGGTTTAAGAATCGTGCTGCCCACCACGGCGTCGGCCAATATTCCGAGCCCTCAATTTCAGGCGGCGACGCTGGCTAACCTGCAGCTGGTAAATCCCGGCTCTGTCCCCTTCTATCAAAAAATGTTTGCACTTTACAACGGCGCCCCCGGTGCGACGCGCGCCACCAATTCATTGACTGACGGTGGATGCGGGAGCGCAGCGTTCGAGCAGACCATTGGCGGTCCATGCGCTCTGCAATTCCAGGCAACGCCCGGCAACTTCACCGGCGAATGGCTTGTCTCCTGGCGTATCGATCAAATCCTCAGCTCCAGAGATCAGATGTACCTGCACATCTTTACCGATCATGGAGTGCAAGCTACCAACACCGATGTGATCAACCAGGTTTTCAACGCAACCAGCCCGCAGCCGGAATGGCAGGGTCAGTTGAATGAGACGCACACCTTTCAGAGCCGGGCAGTCAATCAATTTATCGGCGCATTCCAATGGTCAGGCATTTTGTTTGGACCCGCGAACTACCCCGCCGCCCTGGACGCCTTTCCCGCCAAGCTAACCTTCTCCGATGGGAGCTTGCATTATCTCGGCCAGAACCAGGCCGATCCAGTGGGCCGCCACATTACGCAGTACCAATTTGTCGATGACTTCTCCATGACTTTTGGCAAGCACACCCTCAAGGCCGGCGTCGACTTTCTGCGGGATGATCTCAACGTCTTCCAGTTCGGCAACCAGACCGCCGGAACCATCACTACTTCGCTCGCTGACTTCTACAACGGCCAGGGAGCGGCCACTTCATTCAACAAGTCATTCCCCCTGGCACTGCACCGTGGATTCGCCGCCTATGATCTTGGCTTCTACGGGGAAGACGATTGGGCAGTGAGACCTGGTTTGAAGCTCACGCTTGCCCTACGCCTGGATCGCCAGTCGAACACCAACTGCCCAACCAATTGCTTTGCCCGGCTTGCTGCCCCGTTCGAGTCGACCGATCACAACCCTTCGATTCCCTACAATGCCGCCATACAGACCGGCGTGTCGCACGCGTTCTACAGTGCCACCCCCATTGCCATCGAGCCTCGTTTCGGCTTTGCCTGGTCTCCCTTCGGCAGCACAACTACCGTACTGCGCGGCGGCATCGGAAACTTTCGCGACTTTATTCCGCAACAGTCTCTGCAGGGATTTGCGCTCAACTCGCCTAACGTCAATTCTTTTAACGTGACCGGCAATCTTTCGCCGGACGTTGCCAACAACATCTTCTCCAACGCCAGTACATCGAATGCCACCTTCCTCAAGGGATTTTCGCAGGGAGCAACGCTGGCTGATCTGGTGGCAACCGATCCCGGTTTCTCCCCACCGTCGCTCTATGGCGCGCAGAAGCAGACCAGGAACCCCACCTATCTGGAATGGAATCTGGAACTGCAGCATGCCGTGGGCCCGACAACGACCTTGAGCCTCAACTATGTCGGCAATCACGGCGTTCACGAGATCTTCATCAATCCCAGCCTGAACGCCTACGCTGCCGCTGGGTTCGCGGGCTTGCCTTCAACGGTCCCCGACTCGCGTTTTGGACCAGTCACCGAGCTGCAATCGGACGCAACCTCTCAGTATCACGGCTTAGTCGTTTCCGTACGGCACAACTTTGCGCGCAGCTTTCAGGCGACAGGCTCCTATACCTGGAGCCACGCATTTGACGATGTGACCGACAACGGGTTCACGGCGTGGGGTTACGGAACGGCTGCCAGTCTTCAGTATCCGCAGATTCCTTCGAACCCGCATGCAAACTACGGGAACAACGACGCGGATGTGCGCAGTGCATTCACCGCGAGTTACGTTTGGACTCCCTCGTTCGATACCTGGACCGGGCGCACACCCAAGCTATTGACGGCGGGCTGGTCGATCTCCGGAACATTTATCACACGCACCGGCTTTCCCTTTACGGTCATCGATGGCGGCACGACCGGCAACCTGACTGCAACGAATTATGGAGCGACGGTATTTGCCAACTATACCGGCGGGGCACAACCGAGCTGCGGCAATCCGAACCAGTCCTGCCTGGTTTCCGCGGACTTTACCCCGGCTGCAACCGGATTCGGGCAACAGACACGCAACCAGTTTCGCGGACCAGGCTATTTCAACAGCGACCTGAGCCTTTTGAAAAGCACCAAGGTGCACCTCTTTCAGGAGGGACAATCCTTCGTCTTCGGCGCAGGCTTCTTCAATGTGCTGAATCACCCCAACTTCGATCAGCCGGTCAATAACTCTCCAACACTGGTCAGTTTGGAAGAATCATCTCCACGGTCTCGCCACCTACCAGCGTACTGGGCTCGGGGCTTGGAGGCGATTCTTCGCCGCGGCAGATTCAGCTCATCGCCAAATTCATCTTTTAGCTGCTAAAGGAGATGAAACATGAAGGCCAGGAACGCTCCATGGATGTAATCGTTTTAGTTGCGAATAAATCGGACAAGCCGTCGTGGCACCCCGAAAGCTTCTACTCCCAGGCGGCAGCAACGCCCCGCTCATTGGCGGCGAGCACCTGCTAATACGCCTACTTTGAAGAGACCTGCCGCGAACTATCGACAAACTGTCCGCCGTTCTTGACCACAATTCGCGGCACGCCGTGATAGTAGTTAATCTCGCCGTTAACGCACACGCGCGACCCGGTACGAGGAAGTTCTCCTACGTTCGGTCGATCCTGGTCCCACACCAGGATACTGAAGATCTGATAGGGAAAGGCAGAATCGAGATCGATGAAGGTCGGCTTGCCGCGAGTTGTGCTCGCGGTGTGTTCGTTCTGAGCGACGCCGCAGACGGTCGCCGTTTGGCCGTCATGTTCTCTGGCCTGAGCGGCGGTAATCGTTTGGGTGATCGTTTGACACTGTCCGATGGAAGCAAAGAGCAAGAATGCGGCTGCGAACGGCGTTGATCTCATGGCTCCTCCTTGGTCGATTCACCAGGGCATTTCCTCTGTGGCAGTCGAATACCATAAAGCTTAGCAAGGTCTGAAGGATTTGGCTTTGGTTGATCGACCCAAAATTGTTCTGAGCATCCAGAGGCAAAGCATACAGCGTTCCATGACCTTTTCGCATCCGCCTGCAGGTCAGATTGCAACTTTCGTGTCATCACTGATATAGACTGCACCGTGGAGAAGGCATCGTGAAATTAACAGTGCAGTGGTTTGCTGTGATTGCGGTCTTGCTGGGCGGCCTGGCACTGCTTGCGCTGGCTCAGCCAGAGTCTAAGGTCAGAATCGGGTACTGTGGTCCGCTGAAGGACATCGACGCCGTAAAGACTGCGGGATTCGATTACATGGAGGTGCGCACTTCAGAAATAGCCGCGCTCTCTGATGCCGATTTCGAAAATGCGGCCGCCAAATTCAAGCAGGTGGGACTTCCGGTATTGGCTGCTAATTTATTTATTCCCGCCAATATTAAAGTCACCGGACCCGCCATAGATAAGGACCGCCAGATGGAATACGTCCGCTTGGCGCTCGACCGGGTGTCTCGCCTGGGCGTGCGGTTGGTTGTTTTTGGCAGCGGCGGGGCGCGCCAGGTTCCCGAGGGATTTTCGAAGCAAGAGGCTTTTGAGCAACTGGTCGATTTTGGAAAACGCATTGCCCCGGAAGCGCGATCCAGAAACATTACCATCGCGATCGAGCCGCTACGCCAGCAGGAGAGCAACATCATTAACAACACCACCGAGGCACTCGCATGGGTGAATGCGGTGAACGATCCGAACATCCAGTTGATGATTGACTTCTACCACTTCTCCGTAGAAAAAGAAGACCCCGCCGCAATTTTCAAGGTCCAGGATCACCTGCGGCACTTGCACATGGCGAACCCGAACGGCCGCGTCATGCCGCTGAAGTGGGAGGAGTACAACTACGGCCCGTTCTTCGCAACTCTGCGCCAGATCCACTACGATAGGCTGATCAGCCTGGAAGTCTCGAACGCCAATCTCGGCCGAGGGGCCGCAGGCAATTGCGCTCTTGCGGCGTGCGTTTGGCGAGTAGTGCCGGCCTTCTCCTTGCTGAATGAACGACATGACAAATAAGCCCAATAGCCTCAATCCCATCTTGTGCGCGCACGTTCTACGCAAGGTGGATGGGTAGCAATCGACGCCAACATTGTTACCAGAGGGCTGCATTCCATGTGCAAGGGTAACGTCGATAAGCTTCAAGTCGCATTGACTGTGGTGATTTGTGGCCAGGATAATCGGCGCAGAACCGCAGAATCCACGACGGTTCGGGGAGGTTCCTTTGCCGTCAAACGCCTTCACTTCTGCCCGTGATTTCGTTGTCGCCGAATTACCCAGGGAAGACAAAGAGATGCTTTTGCGTGAGCTCGCGCGTGAATGTGGGTACCTGCTCGAACCCGCCGCACGCGCCCCCGAAGACTTTCAAAGGAAGTTATTTGTAGACAACAACGAATAGGCAGCCGGATCAGCCCTCTTGCACCTTCGAGAGTGCAGGCATGCCTGGAGTCGCGCCTACCAATCTCCGACATTGTGGATATTTTCGGAACTTAGGAGAATAAAAGGCGAATATAATCGGGCCATGCAAGCACGAACAAAGCTGACCCCAATCCAGGTTCTTGAGCGGCTGCAGCTCCGTCTGGAGCAGCGTATGGAATCCTTACAGCGCGTCAAGCTGGATGGATATCACGTGGTCATCAGCGAATTGGAAACCGAACTCGATCTGCTGCGGCGCGCGCAGCGCTACCTGGAGGACTGATAATTCAAGCCGACAGATCAGGGTGATTGCGAATTTCGACCAGAAGGTTGGAGGCACGATCGAGGTATACCTGCTGCTGGTCTAAGACGTCTTGGCTGTGCCTGGCCAGATAGACCAGATTTGCAACCATCTCTATGCTTACGTACAGCGGCCTGGGTTGGGCGGCTCCGCTTTCCGGCGCATCAGGGGAAGTCATTTTTGAATGGCCCTCGGGGACGATAACGTAACTGCAAATTTATTGGATCTGTGGATAGCAACTCCATTGTTCATCATTGCAGAATCATCAACACGAGCCCCACGCCATTTTGACAGGCAACAAAACAATTGTCGACAACCTCACGTCTCGTGAGATTATCAGCCTCGAGGGCTTCATGCTGAGCAATCCGCCACGCATTCTGTGCATCGGCAAAGACTCTGGGCTACTGCGGAGCCGGTGCGCTGTTCTGGCGCATGCTGGTTACGATGCGCAGGCTGTCATGTTTGCCGAAGCGAAAAGTCTGTTGCAAACTGCAGAGTTCGATCTCATCATCCTCTCCGCCATCCTCACCAGCGAGGAGAGAGAGCAAATCTCCGCATTCATCGGCGGCACGGTTCCTATCCTGGTGCTGAAAAAATTAACCTTTGCGTCCGAACTGCTGGCCGAGATAGAACAGCGGTTGCAGCAGGCGAAGCAGGACTCCGTAGCCTAAGCCTGAGAGAACTTGTCACTCGTCCGGCAAAGCGTAGGCCAACAGTTCGCCCGGATATCCCTGTCCGCTGATAGCCACCACGATATATTGCTTACCCCTCAACATGTAGGTCATGGGGGAGCCCGTTTGTCCCATCGGCATATAGACCGCGCCCGCATCCTTACCAGTGGGCTTGTCGTAGGCGCGAAGGAGTGCTCCGCTCTTGCCTTCGGCATTGGTGAAGGTTCCGGATTCACCAGCGATCACCAACGTCCTGGTGGTAAGAACACCGATGATGCCCGGCCGGCCGGTGCGCGGGATATCGAGGCCTTTGAGCAAAGCGCTGGTGCGCACCATATCCGGAGTTTCGCCGTGGGCCACCCGCCAGAGAATCTCGCCCTTATCCAAATTGATTGCGGTGATCTGTCCGTAGGGCGGCTTTTGCAACGGCAATCCGTGGAGAGTCAGCCCCCAATAGCGGGTGCCATCCAAGCCGTCAATTTCGGGGAAGCCGACAACATACCTCATGTCGGACTCGCCGGGCTCCGGAGGTACCAGGCCATCGCTACCAATGGTGCTCTGAGAAAAAATGTAGAAGGTGTGTGTATCCGGGTCATACGATCCGCCGGCCCAGTTCGCTCCGCCATTGGGATAGCCCAGGATCAGTGTGCCCACGGGGCCTTCGGGTCTGCTGACCACGGGCGGAGTGAAGACCGGTCCCCACTTATACTTCGAGGCTATCTTGATCGCCTCTGCTCGCAATGAGGGCGTGAAGTCGATGAGATCGTCCGCGGCGAAACCGTTACGTCCGAAGAAAGGGGGCTTGGTGGGAATGGGTTGCGTGGCAGAATACCATTCCCCTGGCGTGTTCCCCTGAGGCACCGGCCTTTCCACAATCGGCCAGATCGGCTTCCCTGTTTCACGGTTCAGCACGTACAAGATCGATTGCTTGGTCGCCTGGGCCAATGCCTTTACCGGTTGACCATCGATGGTGATGTCTACCAGCACGGGCGCACACGGAATGTCGAAGTCCCATATGCCGTGGTGCACCAGCTGGTAATGCCATCTCCGCTGCCCGGTTTTCAGATCGACAGCCACGATGGTTTCGCCAAAGAGGCCGCTGCCCGGGCGATAGCCACCATAGGAATCTCCAGTGGGCAACTCGACCGGAAGATACGCGAGGCCCAGCTTTTCATCGACGCTGATCTGGGTCCAGACCCCGGTGTTCCCCGTGTAGTCGGCGGAGTTCCCTTCCCAGGTGTCACGCCCAAACTCTGCGTGCATCGGGATGGTGTGGAAGATCCAGAGACGCTTGCCGGTCTTCACGTCGAAACCGCGCACATACCCTTTCACATTTATCTTGCTTCGGGGAGCTTCGCCGGAGCGATGCGCGGCGCCGATGATGATGGTGTCGCCGGCAACCACAGGAGCGGACTGCAACCCTATGTCGGAGTGGACCAGGTCCATTTCCTGATCGTCATTCAGTTTCAGATCGACCACGCCCGCATTGCCGAACGTAGATATCAAAGCGCCGGTCTTGGCGTCCAATGCGATCAAGCGATAGCCGGGTGTCACGTACAGGATGCGCGCTTCGCTGCCCTTGGTCCAATAGGCTAAGCCGCGGCCCGAGAGTACACGAGGCGCCTCCTGCCCACGGACGCCTTCGTGTTCGCTGTGGCTCCAAAGGATCTCGCCCGTCGCAGCGTCCAACGCAACCACAGTGCGGCGCGTTCCCGCGGTTGTATAGAGAACACCGCCGGCCATCAGCGGTGTGGATTCAAATCGATATTCCGGCGCTGGCCCGAAGTTATCGGTCTTGAATCTCCAGGCCACCTGGAGCTTGTTGAAGTTGCCGGCATTGATCTGATCGAGGGGCGAATAGCGCTGGTTGCCCAGGTCACCGCCATAGGTGGTCCATTCGGCGTCTGCGGCAGTCGCATTTGCCTTCGCCGGTGCTGGAGTGCCGGCAGTGTTTATTGGGCCGAAGTTATCGGTCAGATACTGGACGATCCGGTCGAAGTCTACCTCGCTGCCGGCCGCCCCCCGGCCGCGCATGGTCTCCACCGTGCCTTCCCAACCAGCGTGGGTTCTCCTGGTCTGGGTAGCAACATTCAGCGCATGGCAGCTACTGCAGATGCGTTCAAAAGGTTCTTTGCCCTGTCCCGCAGGCAATTGCTGTCCGATGCTGAAGGAGGGGCTAAGGAGAAAGGTAAGGATGATCCCCAGCAGTAATCGGCAGAACGAGTTCGATGGGAAACGTCTCCCGCACTTTTCTAACTTAAGCAAGAGACGGCCCCGTACATGCAGATGCACCTTCCTGTTGCGACTCAACCCGGGGTAATTACGACAGACCCTGTTCCGCATGTCAACGTTGATTTATGATCGTGCGCGCCGGGTGCTTGGAGCAGGAAACGACGTAAGCAGACGACATGGCTTGGTTATCGTGCGACCGGCGGCGATTTTTCGGCATTGGACCTCGATTTGAGCGGCAGAATCAAGTACTCTCCTGGGGTATTTAAGTCTGCAACAGTTACCGAAGTTTGAAACCTGCGCCTCAGGGTGTAGTCGAAGCCGCATCGTATTCCATATAACTGTGTGCAGGAGGAAGAACAATGTCTACTGAAAGATGCAAACAGTGCGGAGAAATGATGACGGAGCAGCCCGCCGCCTATGAAACGGTAGACCTCCCAGGCGTTCCCAAGCATTCCGACCGTTTTTACGAGCAGTGGTTTGTCTGCCGAAATGGCCATCGGAAGGGATACATTTCCGGGCATGGCCGTGCGCCGGGAGTGGCTAGGGTGGTAAGCGAGACCAGCGTAATCACGGTTCGCGCCTAGTGCGTTTGCCGTAGAACGGCAGAAGAAATGCCCCTGAACCTCGAGTTCAGGGGCATTTCTGTTTACAGCTCAAAAAGGTTACAGCTCTGGCTCTGCCCAATAGAGTTTTGCGGCAGTTGATCACGTGGTTGGGTTTAGGCTGATTCAGGTGCGCCGGAACAAGGGGTTGGCGGGATGAATCGTGGTCATAAGATAGCCGCGGCGGTGGCGCTGGCGGTGGTGGCTTTGTGTTTAGTGGGGAGCTTCGCGACTCGAGGAGTCATGGAGCATCTGTCTTTCCTGCATGGGCAAAGGACAGGCTGGAACGCCGCGCCCACGTCTTTTGGAATCGTGGATCAACGCCCGTGGCAGACGGCGAAAACGCTGGCGGCATTGGCGGTATCGGCAGAGGAGCTGGAGCTTGCGCGGGAGGCGGAGCGGCTGGCCGACCATGAGGTGGACCAGGCCTTTGCCCAATCTCTGCGGCAGGCAAGTGGGGAGACCAGGCACCTGACCGGCGAGGCACTCGCCTTACAGCAGCGAGTCACCTCATTGCAGCAAATCGTCAAGGAGGACCAGGACCGAGTAGCGGCTCTGACACCGAAGAGCGAGCCCACCGCGGGCGGCGGCGCCGGTTCCTCCGGCACAGCTTTGCCGGCTGGAGATGACCTGGAAGTTGCCAAGGCGCAGCTGGGTCTCGACCAGGACGAGTTGGCGGATTCGATGGAAGATTTAGCCCGCGCGAGTGGAGATCATCGGGCAAAGATCCAACAGGAGTTGACGGCGCGCGAAGCGACGATGAAGAAGTACGACGAGCAGGCGACGACCGGCGAGGGACAGTCTGCGGTGATCGCGGCCGGCCAGTACAAGACGCTGGCCGGCCAGATCTCGGCGTGGTCGGCACAGCGAAACAGAATACAACTGATCCAGCAGGCAGAGCAGTTGGCAAGAGCCGACGTCGCGGCACTCACGGCGGACCATGCCAGGCTGGAGCCGGAGGCACAGGCAGCCGAAGCAAAGGCGGCCGCACTGAAAGCGGCCGGAGAGTCAAACTCGAGCCGGGTGAAAGAGCTGGAAGGCCTGGCGGCGCAACGCAATATTTTGAGCATTCTCGACGACCGGCTAGGGGCACAGCAGCAACTGGTAACGCTCTACGTTCGTTGGGGCAATCAGGTTCAGCTGCAACACAAGATCATGCTCCACCTGATGCTGCAGTCGCTCACCATCATTGCGACGATTGTTTTGTTGACTATCCTGGCCGGCTGGGCTTTGCAAGCGGCCTTCGACCGGATCCCGGGGGACCGGCGGCAGCGGCAGGCACTGCGGATCATTTTGAACCTGGGCACCCAGGTGATCGGGTTATTGCTGGTGCTGCTGGTAATTTTCGGTGCTCCGCAACAGACCCCGACCATCCTGGGGCTGACGACGGCGGGATTAACCGTGGTCTTCCAGGATTTCATCCTGGCGTTCTGTGGTTGGTTTGTGCTGATGGGGCGAAATGGCATCCGCGTAGGCGACTGGGTCGAAATCGACGGGGTAGGCGGTGAGGTGGTGGACCTCGGAGTCTTCCGCACGTGGTTGCTGGAAACCGGGAACTGGACCGCCAATGGGCATCCGACCGGACGCCGGGTCTCGTTCCTGAACGGGTATGCCATTCATGGGAAGTACTTCAATTTCTCCACCGCAGGACAGTGGATGTGGGATGAGATCAAGGTCAGCATCCCACCCGGAGCCGAGACCTACCCGATGATCGATAGGATCCGCGAGGCCGCCGTAAAAGCGACCGAGGCGGACGCGCAGATGGCGGAAGAGGAATGGAAGCGGGTAACGAGGGAACAAGGTTCGCCGCAATTCAGTGCAAAACCTTCGGTCGATATGAGACCAGCAGCCGGAGGCGGCGTGGACATCGTGGTGCGCTACGTAACCCGAGCGGGCGTGCGGCTGGAGACGCGCAACCGGCTGTTTGGGACGGTGGTGGAGTTAATGTTGGGAGCGCGGGAAGTAAGCGCAAAATAACTCATTCGTTTTTGCTAACTGGTAGCTGTCCAACGGAGCTATCTTTGGGCTTGCGGGCCGCGCCGGGGGTGACGAAGAGAGAATATGGCAATTGTCCCCGGCAACAGAAGCAACATGGTTGCCGTAACAACCTTCCGCCAGCTTGTGGGTGGCAACGGTTTCACGTTCGAAGGCGGGTGAATCGCTGCTGTCGCCGCCGCGGCCGGAGGGAAGCATACTTCGGCAACTGCTTCTGGCTCGAGTCCAGATCCCTCCCCTGAAACAGAGACTTCTCCGATAAAGCGATAGCCCTGTTTCGGCAGGGTCTGGATATATCGCGGGGATACCGCCGAATCACCTATCGCTTCGCGAATGCGACTGATGCAGTTGTTCAAACCGTGGCCAAAATCGACGAATGTATTTTCGCGCCATAAGGCAGTGCGCAACTCTTCGCGGGTGACAAGCTGGCCAGGGCGCTGAGCCAAAATGACGACTAACTGGGAAGCTTGACCTGAGAGCCGAATCTTCTGCCCAGCTTCAAAGAGTTCGCCCGTTTTAACGTTCAATTGAAATGGGCCGAAAACAACCTTCTGCGCGGATGGAGCGTGAAGTTGCACCATATTCCTGCCCGCCTGCTCGGGGATGAGTCTAACACGGGGCCTAAGATGCCGATCACTCCTGTGCGGGGAAGCTACTTAGCCTTCCTCCCAAGCGACTCTGAAATAAGCGGCTTACGGAAGTTATAAATTTGTGAGGTTTTTTTGATAGTGCAACTCTTGCGCTTTGGTGGCTGCTTCTTGCATTGTTCTTCGCACGAAATCATTGAGTAAAGCGACCGGCCCACCAGCGCGCGTTTCACGTTAAGCGGGTCAGGGTTCTATGTCTCGACGGCACACCCGTTGCCAAACATGCACCCAATGAGTGCAAAAGGGGATTACATGCAGCCAGTCACCAGTGTTCGAACTCCGCCTTTTTATGTTCGTTCTCTTCTTCTGCTCAGTTTCTGCGTGGGGATCCCACTTGTATCCCAGCAGGCCATCGCGTCCGACCAGGTTCTGGACTGGATCGCCATTACAAACGACACGGCGATCGCCTCTAAGAGCAATCCTCTGGTCACTTCGCACATCATCTCCGAGGTTTCCGCCGCGGTCTTCGACGCGGTGAACGGTATCGAACCGCGCTACGAACCGCTCCACGTAAGGCTGGAGGCTCCGCGACAGGGATCCGCAAGAGCTGCGGCCATTCAAGCTGCGTTTACCATCCTGATCAAGAGCTACCCGGCAATGACGCCGTCGCTTACTACCAAGCGTGATGCATCGATCGCCGGCTCTTAGCCCTAGGGAAAGTGCTCAAGCGATTCTTGCCGGGGTAACCTGGGGACAAATCGCTGCCGACGAGATTTGGAACTGGCGGTCGACTGACGGAGTGGCGCCGCCGCCCCCGCCGTTTCTCGGCGCCCTGGGCATTGTTGGGACACCGGCGGCCATCGGAGTCTGGAGGCCGACCGCACCGGGCAATGCAGCGGGCGCAGGTCCACAATTTGCTACCATGACGCCCTGGGTGATCAAGCGGCCGTCACAATTCCGGATTGCTCCACCAAATGCCCTCACCAGCGCCGAGTATGCTGCCGATTACAACGAAATCAAGATGATGGGTATCCTTAGCGGTTCCGGAAGAAGCTCGGACCAGTCCGAACTGGTGCTCTTCTGGGCCGGCAATACCCCTCTTACTGGAACCGGATTGCGTCGCAGATTGCAGTCAGCCATTCGCTGACACTCTCAGAAAACGCCCACCTGTTTGCCTTGCTCAACGTCTCCATGGCCGACGCTCTCATCACTTGTTGGGATGCCAAGTACCGCTATGTTTTCTGGCGTCCGGTCACGGCTATCCCGGCGGGAGATGCGGATGGCAATGCGGCTACTGCTGCGGATCCGGCATGGGTCCCGTGGCTGAACTTCTTCCCTACCGGCACTCCGGCCCATCCCGAATACCCCTCCGGGCACTCAACCGTAAGCGGAGATGCTGCTGCCATCCTGACCAACATCTTCGGCGATGAAACGCCGTTCACCGTAACTTCCGATGTCCGTCCGGGAACACGATCGTTCTCCAGCTTCTCGAGCGCAGTGGCCGAGATCGCGGACGCGCGAGTATTTGGAGGGATTCACTTTCGGGTCTCCTGCATCCGCGGTAACACTCTTGGTCAGACGGTAGCTAACTACGTGATGTCGCGCGCGATGCGGCCGAACGGCGAAGACAGAGACCATCACTGAGGCGATCTGTCCGCTCAATCTACGACTTGCCCGCGAAGGCTCCGTATTCCCAGTCGTAAGGCACACCGGTGTCTCCGAGGATGAACCGGACCAGGTCGGCGAAGCCTGCTTCCGAACGAACATCGTTGGACAGGATGACTACGCATCGCTGGCCGGCCTCGATGCAGACCATGGTGTTGGCCGTCTGGCCATCATGGCCGCCCTTGAAGAAGCCGTGGCCCTGCGGGCCGTCGAAGACGACGACGCCGAGCCCCGCCGACAGATCCTTTCGCTGCTCACTCGGCCGGCAGGTCCGGGCCGAATGGGGGGAACTGGTGGGCGGTGGTGATGTGCAACTGCGGCTTGGTCATCTCGGCGCGAGAGGCTGCGCTGAGTCCCTCGCCGCTCACCAGGGCTGCGGCAAATTTCGGCAAGTCGGAAATCGTGGTGTCCATGGAGCCCGCTGCACGCACCTTTGACCGCCGATCGTGCTCCTGCGGCTGGCCCTTATCGTTCCATCCGTCGGCGAGATTGGCGGCAAAATCGGGACGCCATACCAGGCTGGTGCGGGTCATGCCCAGCCGGTTGAAATTGGCATTGGTCAGATCGCCGACATCGAGCCCCAGCCCCTGCGCTTTGCGGCCGTGTTCGATCACAAACTGCAGCAGGATGAAACCTTCTCCGGAATAGCTGTAGCGCGTGCCTGGATCGAAATGGATGTGCAGCTTCTGATCTGGTTCGATAAACCAGAAGTTGCTGAAGCCGGTGGAATGGGTGAGGCACATGCGCGGTGTGATCTTCTCCCAGCGTGGATCACCGGCCAAGTCGGGATACGGACCGTGCTTGTCCGGGAAGACCGGATCAGGGCCGTAGGACGTCAGCGGATGATCGAGATCGTCCTCGAGGGGAGTATCGAGGCTGAGCTTCCCCTGATCGACCAGTTGCATCGTGGTGTAGGCGAGCACTGTCTTGGTGATCGAAGCGCCATACATGACAGTGTCAACAGTGAGCGGATCCCCCTTGGCGTTGCGGATGCCGTAGGCCTGGACATAGCCCACCTTGCCCTTGTCGACCACAGCGACGGCCATGCCGTTGGCGTGAGTGCTGCTCATGACCTTCTTCACCTGGGCATCGATCGCTGGGCCGCTGGGAATGGTTTGCCCGATGGACGCAACAGGAAGGCAGAGCAGGGCCAGAAAGAATTTTTTGGTCATCATTTGTTCTGCGATGGGTCAGAGGTGGGGAGCGATGTTCCTGGCGAGGAAGCCGGCAAAGCTGTGCCAGAGCGGCGTCATGCCGATGGGCACCGCGAGAGCTCCGAAAGCAAACGTGAGGGGAGCAGCCCAGGCTGTGGATCTGTGTAATGCGGTGAAGGGAAACGAGATCGTAAGCGATCACCAACAAAATCAGGATGCCAAGGCCAGTGGTCGCACCCGCGGCCGTCGGGATCCCGATCCGATCCCATGGAAAACGACCAAATGCGGCTTCGACTAAGCCGATGGTGGCTAGCAGAATCAGGCGTTTGTGAGCGTCAGGCTTTCTGCGAGCGCGCCAGGAAGCGAAGATCACGATGGTAAAACCCACAATACCGACCAGCGGGATGGCCGATGAGACTGCTGGATCGAGGCGACCAATCATCACTTTGCGGCCGAGGGCATCGATGGCAGCGATCACCCCGAGAACGATCATGACCGGTGGAAGACAGAACGCGATCGTGCCCAGGGAACGATGCCAGGCTACGCGTCGGGCCGAAATGAGTGCCGGCCTGCACCGCAAAGAGAACCATCCACAGGGTAAACACGGCTCCATGGACGTGAAGGATGGGGCTGGGTAGCGGCGCGCGCAACATGCCGGCGCGGAAGTACGTGGGCGAAAAGCCAATGAAGACCACCACGCACAGCAGGATTGCCATGCCACTGAAGAAGATTCGCTCGCGATTGCGGTTGACCGAGCGATGGATAGGCAGAGTTTCTGTTGCCATGGTCTTGCTCCTGGTGGGAGAGACAGAGTACTGCCCCAACCGACGGGACAGTGCTATGGGGGAATCTTTATCGGAAAGCTATCACATGGAAACCACGGTGGGATACCAGTTTCGACGGGTTATCGAGTAGCGGGGGCAACTAGTGGACTCTAACAGCTGAATCAGTAGAGCCGCAGGGGCTAAAGCCCAATTTTTTTTCAACCCTTTGCGGCCCGACTTAAAGTCGGGCCCGGATACAAAGCATGAGAGCCGCGACCACTAAAAAGGGGCGCGCATTTTCACAGATTTGGTTCTACTCCTGAATCAGCTGTTACCGGCAGCTAGCCCGTAAACATCGATTTAGTCCTCGAGCCAGACGGTCTCGAAAGCCGGGTTCAGATGAATATCGATTTGGCGAAGGGGGCCATCTCCACAGTCCACGAACTTGTGCGGTTCGCCGGCGCGGACGACGAGCACGTCGCCTGCAGTGGCGTCCCGCTCCTGGTCGCCGACGGTCCACTTTGAGCGGCCTTCGATGACGTATACGACTTCGTCGTAATCGTGCTTGTGGAGTCGCGGTCCCCGGCCGGGTTCGCCGATAACCAAAAAGAACGAGATGCCGACTCCGCCATGGTCCATTCCCACGAATTCATGGGACAAACCTACGAATGGGAGTTGCGACCGGTTAGTGACATACATAAGGTTTTCGATTCGAACGACGGCCCGATCGACTCATTAGTAGCGGTTCATCAGAAGTGCCACGGATTACATTCGCGGCGGGCGAATCCTCCGGCTACCCGCGAACATCAACACTAAAGCCGGGAGCTTAATCCAGTGCGAATATTTTACTCTTCAAGGCTCGCTCTTCTCTTGCTTGCACTGCTTTGCGTACCGGCGGCCTATGGTGCTTCGTCTCCAAACATTGCGTTGGAACCGGTAGGTGCCGATCTGACGGTAGGTAAGGCAGACGACGCTATTTCACGTCTGAGTGCGTCTCTGGCCGCGGACCCAGCGGACGCAGAGGCACATAATTTGCTTTGCCGCGTGTACTACCAGGAGGAGCGCTGGGATGATGCCATCCACGAGTGCGAAACCGCGGTCAAGCTTATGCCGATGGATAGTGGATATCACCTCTGGCTCGGCCGGGCCTATGGCGAAAAGGCCGACAGCATTCACTCCATAAAAGCCTATGGACTGGCAAAGAAGGTGCGGGAGGAATTTGAGCGGGCGGTCCAACTCGATGGCGAAAATGTAAATGCGCTCTCGGACCTGGGAGACTTCTACACCGCCGCCCCGGGGATTGTGGGCGGAGGCAAGAAAAAGGCACAGGGCGTAGCCCAGGCACTCGAACAACATGGGCCGGCACAGGCACATCAGCTGAAAGGGCGCCTGGCGGAAAAGGATAAGAACTACGAGTTGGCAGAAACCGAGTTCAAGTCTGCAGTCGAAGCTTCAAACCACGCTGCCGATGCTTGGATGTCGCTCGCCTCATACTACGCACGCCGCCGGCAGTGGGACCAGATGCTGGGAGCGTTGCATGCTGGGATTGATGCGGATGCAAAAGCTGCGAAACCGCACGGGCCCGCTTTAGTAGACGCGGCTTCCCTTCTCAGCCGGAATCACCAGGAGCCGCAACTGGCCATCGAGTTGTTGAAGCAGTATCTCGATTCGCCGAATCAATCGGCCGATTCGCCCGCCTTCCAGGTGCATACGCAATTGAGCCGGTTGCTGGAGCAGCAGGGGGACCATGAGGGCGCCCGGCTGCAAGTCGAAGCGGCGGCCGCCCTGGCGCACCAATATCATCCGGCTGCTCCGCGGGCGAGTGCACAGTAGCGAAGCGTTTTAGAGTCGTCGCTGCCAAAACCCTAGACCCCGGTTTGGGAGCGCAAGCCCATCGGATAGCATAAGCAGCAAGAGATGCTTATTTTCAGTCGATTCCCCGCCCGATGGTGGTTAGCAACTGCAATGGTGCTGGCCGTTTCGAGGGCAGCCCTGGCGGCTCCGGCAGAGCCGGGTGTCTCGCGCGAGCTGGCGATGGCCCGGGCTGCGCGGGTGTCGGATATTCGTTATCGACTCTCCTTCACCGTCAGGGAACATGAGCCGGTGGTGGCGGGCAGCGAAACGGTCACGTTCGCAAGCACGACAGCAGGCGATCTTCCCGTCGACTATCGCGATGGCGTGGTTCAGTCCGCCACGCTGAATGGCCAGCCGATCGGGGTGAAACTCGCGAACGGCCATCTGAATCTGCCGGCCATCGCCGGCAAGAACACCGTCACGATTACGTTCGCCAGCAATGCAGCTCCAGCAGGCAAGGCGATTACCCGGTATGAAGACAAAGACGATGGCAATGAATACTTCTACACTTTGTTTGTCCCGATGGACGCGAGCATGGCCTTTCCATGCTTCGACCAGCCGGACCTGAAGGGCAAATTCACGCTCGATCTCGAACATCCGGCTGGTTGGACAGTGATTGGCAATACAACGTCGATCGCAGCCGATGACAGGCATACGCGCTTCGCGGAGACGCGCCCGATAAGCACCTACCTGTTTGCGTTTGCTGCCGGACGATTTTCCGCGATTCGCGCAAAGAATGCAGGTGAGCCAACCCTGTACGTGCGCAAATCGCAGCTTGCCCGGGCGGAGGAGGAAGCGCCCCAGGTACAGAGGATGACGGCGCGGGGGATTGCTTTCCTTAGCGACTACTTCGCCCAGCCGTTTCCGTTCCCTAAATATGACTTGGTGCTGATTCCGGGCTTCCCATTTGGCGGCATGGAGCATGCCGGCGAGACCTTTCTCAACGAGGACGGTGTTCTTTTCCGCTCCACTCCGACGGAGAGCGATTATTTCCGGCGCAACATACTGGTACTGCACGAGACCTGCCACCAGTGGTTCGGCGACATGGTGACAATGCGCTGGTTCGACGACCTCTGGCTCAAGGAAGGCTTCGCGCAGTACATGGCGTACAAAGCCCTGGAGCAGTTAGACCCTGCGTCGAACCCTTGGAAGCACTTCTATGAAGACATCAAGCCATTGGCCTACGGGATCGATGAGACGCAGGGCACGACGCCGATCTTTCAGAACATCGCCAACCTCAAGGACGCGAAATCAGCCTACGGAGCGATCGTCTACGAGAAGGCTCCCGCGGTGCTCAAGCAGTTGAATTACTTTCTCGACGAGGACAACTTTCGCCAGGGGCTGCGGCTGTACCTGAAAGAGCATGCCTACGCGAATGCGGAGTGGGCCGACCTGGTGCATGCATTCGAGGCGGCCAGCGACCAGTCCGGGCATCACCAGGACGTGCAGGCGTGGGCCAAATCCTGGATCACCCGGCGCGGCATGCCTGAGGTCACGGTCGATTATTCCTGCAAGGGCGGGAAGATCATCGCCTTCAGCATCAAGCAGCGGGATGTTCTCGAGGATGGGTATGTCTGGCCGATGGCCAACGAGATTCTTCTTATCTCCGCAGCTGCCTCTGAGGCAGGCGCGGGCGGGCGCACCTCAATCGAGACCATGAAGGTGCAGTGGAACGCTCCTGCGTTTCGTGTGTCCCCGGCCGTGGGAAAACCGTGTCCCAGCCTGGTCTTCACCAATGAGGGTGACTACGGCTATGGACGCTTTCTGCTAGATCCGTCGAGCGAATCGTTCGCGGCGTCTCTGTTCGACCCGGAGTCAGCCCATAAGTCGAATCCGAGCCTGCTAGCCAGCGTTTCCGATCAGGCTGCTCCTCTTCGGCGCACCATGCTTTGGGGGGCGCTCTGGGATTATGTCCACGTGGCGAAAGCACCTCCGCGGGGCTACGTGGAGCTGGCGCTGAAATCTCTTCCGGAAGAGACGGATGAGTCGCTGAATCGTATTCAGGGGACGCGGGTGGCCGAGGCGCTGCATTCGTACCTGCATGAAACGGGACGGCAGTCATTGGCGCCCCAGGTAGAGTCGGTGATCACCGATCGCATGCTCAATGCATCGACGCTTGGTTTACGCATCGTCAATTTCCGCACCTTCCGATCGATCGCTGAAACGCCTGCAGGGTTGCAACGGGTGAAAGATCTACTCAGCGGCAAGTTGGTTGTGCCTGGACTGACGCTGAAGCGGCTCGACCGTTGGGAACTTGTTGGTCATCTGATCGCCATGGGCGACCCGGAGGCGGACGCTATTCTGGCGAATGAAAAGGGTCGCGATCACAGCGGCGAAGGGCAGAAGTACGCATACGCGGCACAAGCCGGAACACCCACGGCGGGAACTAAAGCCCGCTATTTCGAAGAGTATCTTCATTCGCAGACGATCCAGGAAGATTGGATCACGGAAAGCCTGCGGCCGTTTAATTTCTGGAAACAGACTGCGCTTACGGAGCCGTATCTGATGCAGGCACTGAACGAATTGCCCGACATCAAGCAACACCGCAAGATCTTCTTCCTTATGGCCTGGCTCGGAGCCTTCATCGAGGGCCAGAACAGCGCGGAGGCGCAGGCGGTGGTGCAAAAGTGGCTGGACAGCGAGAAGATAGATCCCGACCTTCGCCTGAAGGTGCTGGAGGTGTTCGATACCCTCGAACGCACAGTACTTATCCGCAAGAAGTTTCCCGATTAGTCCGCGGGTGGGCGGATGATTCAGGAAAAAAGTGTGCGCCATCACTTACGGACGGCCTAAAGGCCGTCCCCTTCAAAGAATTTGGTCTTTCCGCAGCCTGTTAGCGCCTTTCCTTAACGCCTTTGACGATTCCGTTGATTGGCCTACAGATTTACTTCCATGGTTTGAGCGTTGGCCACAACACCTGGAGGGTGGGAGTCAACCCGCGGCAATGATAGATGGGAAAGTTCTCGTCGGGACGGGAATACGGGTCCATAGGGTGGGCGATTTCTTGCAGGGATTGACAGTGGGACAAATACTTCTGCGGCGAATCTTCATCAAGCAGAATGATGCTTTGTCCTGTGTAATTGCGCGGCCCCCATAACCAGTAGTTGTTGCTGCCGCTGATCGATTTAGGCAGACCGTATTTTGGACCGAATAGATCAATGGCTCCTGCTTGACCGTAATTTGGCGCTCCGATCGCCGTCACACGTTGCTCCTCCGGAGACAGAGAATGATAATAAGCCGCGACGATGCTTACCCGATCCTCCCATCCAAACATATCGGCATAGATTTGTGGCAGCCGGCTCTGTGGCTGATGCTCGAACTGCTGTTGCTGAATGCCTGATTCCCTCGTGTACGCGATATAGTGTTTGACTGACAAAAGCGGAAGCGCGGTAGGAGCAATCAACGCACCCACAACCAGCATCGCTAGCACATAGACCGGCCGGAACCATTGCAGCCAGCGGCTTTCGGTCAATTGCTCCAAAAATACCGCGCCTGCGGCGAAAATGGCCGGATAGGCTGGAGCAACATAGTAGAACTTTCCCTTCATCAGCAGCATTAGACCCAAAACGCTCAGAAAGCCCCAGCCAAGTATCGAGTAGCGCCTTCCCCGCGGAGAAAAGAGAAAGAACACACCAAGAACAACGAGGAGCGCCGGAATGAATGAGAGCATCTGCGCTTGCTGTGCAAGATAAGGAAAGGGCGGTAACATCACGTCGCGCCCGTTGCGGCGAACAGCGCCAAGCAACTGAACAAAGGGAAAGTTCCAGTGCAATTGCCAAAGGAAATTCGGCAGTGCGATGAGTGTGGCCAGTGCGATTCCCGCCCAGAACCAGGGGCGAGCAAGGCTCCGGCGCAACGGCGATGCTATGACACCCGCCAGGAGTCCCACAACCAGGAACAAGACGCCGTACTTGTTCAACAGAGTAATCCCGACAAGGCCTCCGATCCAGAGCCAGAGCCTTTCGTTGCCGGTCTGAATCAGGTCCACCATGAGCCAGGCGAGCAATGTCCACAACAATGGATCGAAGGCGTTCATCGTGAAAAGGTGCGAGAACCCAAGGAAGATCGGTGTAACTAGCACGGCCAGCGCAGCAAACAGCATCGCCCAGCGCCGCCCACCGAGCTTCTGAGTCAGAAGCGCGCTAACAGCGATTGCACCTACGTCGGCCAACATCGGTAGAAGGCGAATGGCGTAAAGCGAGACGCCAATTGTATGCCGTAGCAGCCAGGCCATCCACGCGATCATCGGCGGCTGGTCCATGTATCCCCAGGCTGGATGCTCCCCGCATGCGAGGTAATACAGTTCATCGCGAAAGTAGCCATAGTGGGAGGCAGCCAGCAGATAGAGCACCACGCGCACGATTGCTATATATGCGACCAGAGAGAAACCCCTAGTGAAGCGGTTGCGGGACGGACTGGGAGGCAAAACGATGCCTGCGCTTGTCAGAGCTATTCTCCTCGTGGGTTCAAGTTGCGACGACCAGTTCTCATTGCGTCAGGCTCCGGGTGAAATGGAGGGCAGTGAGTCTTGATAAGCATACGCATTTCAAACACGGAGAGTTCCGCTCGGGATAAGGAGAATTTTCGCGGATTCTGTTATTCGAACGCCAGTCGCATCGAGGCAGGTGCGTTGATGACAAGTCCGCCAATGCGCTCAGGGATTCCAAAATTCAGGTTCCGGGAAACCGGCATTGGGGCAATTTTGACTCGATCGGCACGCCTGAAAAATGTGAAGGGAATGTGGGTGACTGCAGGGCCACCGTAAAGGCATTATTACGATTCGAGAATACCGCGAAATCAGGATCGACGGTTCGGCGCCAGGCAGGCAAAGATCTCCCGATAGAACTCGGGGTGCGATTGCCAGGTCTGGCCCGTGATAATGCGGCCATCGCGAATGGCCTGCTGATCTACAAATGTTCCGCCAGCTTGCTCGGCTTCGACGCGCACGTGTTCATAGCAAGTAATGCGTTTGCCTTTGGTGAGGCCGGCGGCGGCGAGCACCTGGATGCCATGGCAGATGGCTAAGATCCATTTTTGGTGTGCGTCGAATTCGCGGACAATGTCGAGCAATCGCCGATCGTTGCGGAGATACTCCGGAGCGCGCCCGCCGAGAATGAGGATGGCCTCATAATCACGGACATTTACCTGGTCGAACGAGAGGTCGGCCTCCAGACCGTATCCGGGACGTTCGACATAGGTATCCCACCCCGGCTCAAAGTCGTGCATGACGAGATGGAGGCGACGAACCGAAGGGGCAGCGACCGTAACACGCCAGTCTTCCTCGCGAAACCGATGAACGGCATAGAGAGCTTCGTACGATTCGCCGGCATCTCCGGTAACTATCAATATCTTCGGCATTGTTTAGCCGCCATCATATCACTCGAAGACGCTGGTTCAGCGCTGTTGAAGTCTTCGAATTCGGTGCGAGTATGTGCCTTCGACAGGGTAGCAAAGCTGGCGCCGAGGATTATTGAGCGCCGATGACGGATTGGGCATGGGTTTCAAATCTGGGCAACGGCGAACCACAGATCCATCCTGAAATTCTCAAGAAGGGGGTACGGTGGGATTCAACACGGTGATCCTTCTGAACCACGCTGAGGGATTCCGGGACAGGTCCCCGCCAACTAAAAGAGCGGAAGACCGACTAACCACCATACCTCCGATTATGGTTTACTTCGTCTTTCGCTCTTCGGGCTCTCAAAAGCATTTCCAGGAAAGGCCCGCGGACCTGCAGATGCCTCGGCTTCGCTCCTAATGACAAAGAGCAAGTGGGTGTTTCCAGTGGGAATTGGTTTGAGGGATCCCAGGTCTCAAACGCGAGACCTGGGGCACCCATCGGTTTCACCCTTCGATTATGCAAAGAGCATATGCTTTGTCATTTCTCTCCGACTCGCTTCAGCGAGTCGGCTGCTCCGGATGACAATAACGGGAGGGTGGTTGAATGGAGAGGACTGCTGCCAAGCGAAAGGACGTGTCAGGGAAAGGACCGTTGTCAAGTGAAAGGTCCCTCTGCGGGCTCAAGGGTGTTGCGATCAAATTACTGATCGATGGCCGAGCCTCGTATGCTCTACTGAAGTTGGGCGCATTGGATGAAGGTGACAATACTCTCCCTGACCCCCGATCTGTGGCCTGCGCTGGAGGACCTGTTCGGCGAGAAAGGAGCTTGTGGCGGCTGCTGGTGCATGTACTGGAGAATTGGCCAGGCCTACCGGCGCAATTCGCCGGAGGCCAACAAGGCCGCATTTAAAAGGGTAGTAGAGGAAGGCCCGCCACCCGGTCTCATCGCATTCGAGGGTGACTTAGCAATCGGGTGGTGTCAGCTGACGCCTCGTGAAGCGCTGCCCTGGCTCAATCGCACATGGCAGATCAGACCTGCCCACGATGTGCCCGTCTGGTCCATCTCATGCTTCTACATCCGCAAGGGATATCGCAGGCGAGGCGTTACCTCTGCGTTAATATCCGCTGGACGGGAAGCGGCAAAGGCGGCTGGAGCGGTGACTCTGGAAGCCTATCCACTCGATGCAACTTTATCCCCAAGCTCCACCGGGACCGGATACGTATCAACATTCGAGCGTGCCGGGTTCAAAATCATCGGACATCGCACGCCGCCCCGGCCCATCATGCGATACGAACTGAGCCGAAACAAGCCCGCGCGAAACAACAGTGACCGCGGATGAACCCCCGGATAGATAAGGAGTCTAGACGGAGGCGACCCGCGGTCTGCTACCATGCCAGCCATGAATAAAGTTGCGCCCTTCCTCTGGTTCAATGACAACGCGGAAGATGCCGCTGAGTTTTATCTGAGTGTCTTTCCGCACGCGCGCAAACTGGATGAGCTGCGTTCCAAAGGCGTAGGTCCCTGGCCCGTGGGCAAGACGGCCACTATCACGATCGAGCTTGAGGGCCAGGAGATGGTCTTTCTCAACGGAGGCCCCGCGCATCAGCTCAGCCCAGCCTTCTCGTTCTTCGTCCGCTGCGACTCCCAGGAAGAGATCGACAGCTACTGGGGCAAGTTGATCGAAGGCGGCAAAGCCATTGCCTGCGGCTGGCTCACAGACCGGTTCGGCCTATGCTGGCAGATCGTGCCACGCAATATCGGAGAGTTGATTCGTCATCCCAAGGCCATGGAAGCCATGATGGGGATGATCAAGATGGACCTGGCAGCGTTGGAAGCCGCTGCGCGCGAGAACTGAACTGAGGTTTTCTGTCGGACAGCGTTTGCAACAGTGGCAGTTTCCTCCACAGGGCTTTCGTGATTTAAGCATTCGCGAGCCGCGTGAGGGTGACAACCGTGATGTCGTCTTCCTGGCCGAAAGCGACGGCGGCCGCGGAAGCCTGCGCGGCATCCGCGGCCGAGGCGAACAAGGCTTGCAAGCGCTCAAAGCTGAAGATCTCTCCGGAGGGCGCGCGTGCCTCGAGCAGGCCGTCGGTGTAAAGAGTGCAGCGGTCGCCAGGATGAAGTTGCACGGTGGTCTCCTCGTAGGCGATCGCAGGGTCGATGCCTAAGGGCAACGCGCCGGGCAACTCGATTTCTTTTTCATTGAGATAAGGTGCGGGGTGGCCGGCGCTGGCCAGAGTACAGGCGCCGTTGGGATCGAGGCGCAACGCAAGGCAGGTCGAGAAGCCACCTTGAAGGCGGCCGTGGAGGCGGCGGCTCAGGCCGGCAAGAATCTGGGCCGGGCTGGAATTGGTTTCTGCGAGCGTGCGCACGGCACCGACGATGAGGGAGACAGCCATCGCAGCGCGCAGGCCTTTGCCGCTGACGTCGCCGAGGACGATGAGCGTCGCTCCGTCAACCGGGCCCTCCAGGGGAATGATCTGAAAGAAGTCCCCGCCCACTTCTAATGCCGGGAGATACGCGCTGGAGACGCTGAAACCGGGGAGAGTGGGCGGCTTTTCGGGGATGAGGACCTGTTGTAGTTCGCGAGCGCTGTACAGTTCCTGCTCGAGGATGGCCTTGCGAGTTTGCTGGTTGCGAATGTAGCGATACACGGTATAGAGGATAGAGATAAACAGCAGCAGATCGAGAAGAGACTGTGCGGTGAAGCCGACAGGACCGACCTGGAACAGGGGTAAAAAGAGATGTTGGGTCAGCGTCCAGTGGGTAAAACGCTGGCCCTGCTGAGCGGTGGCGGCAATGACGGCAAGGAGTTCGGAGAGCGACGCGCTGACGGCGAGTAGCCAGCGCCAGGAATCAAGTTTGTGACGGAAACCATAAGCAACGAGCAGCAGCAGATACAGTTGGCAGGGTTCAATAATTACGGTGAATATCCCATCGATCCAGGCGCTGGTTTGCGGTGAGATCCAGGCTGGGGGCACGTAGGTGAGACAGCCGTCGAGAAACGAGCCGATGAGGCTCACAAGACCAAGTATTTTCGCCCAACGCACGAGTCCGCGGTGCCCGCGGAGATTGAGCAATCCGATGAGAAGGAACCAGAGCGCGACATTGCGCAGGGTCCACAGCGGCTGGATCAGGAACTGGGCAAACTGGCTGGAAACCGGAAGGCGCATGCTGTAGAGCGATGACCATATCGCCGGGCAGACAGCAAAGATGGAAAACCACAGGAGGAGCATTTCGTTACTGCGGCGCAGCCAAAGGAGAAAGGCCGCCAGTGCTACCAGAAAATAAAGAACGTTGAGCGAGTTGGCGTAAAGAGTGCTGCGCAGGAAATCATAATTCCAGCTTCCGATGTAGGCGGCAATGAATTTGGAATCCCCTACGAGAGGCGCCGCTGCGAGCCCGCCGATATCGCCGGAGGAACTGGAACCGAGCGGACCTTTCCAGATCCGAATGGCCAGCGTGCCGGAGGGAGAACCGGAAAGCGTAAAGGCTGTAGGCGCGTTGATCGCCGGCCAGGAAGGGTGCGGCGGCAGCCTTCCGTAGCGGCCTACCAACTTGCCGTTCCAGTAAACCTCGCAGGCGTCTTCCAGCCGGGGCAGAAGCAATTGGAGGTTGGAACTAACGCCGGGCGCGGGCGTGATGCGAAGGTAGAGCCGATACCAGGCAAACCCGGCATAGGCATAGTGACCCTGCGTGCCCCACGGACGATCGGGTCGGATGGCTTCCCAACCACTCTCGCCCGGGGTGTCATTAATGTTTTGGCCGGCCCATCCGGGGTTGTCGCCAATGTGAAAACGCCAAGGACCGGAGAGGTCGACGGCGCTTTTGCCCAGCCCGTCGATGGTCACGATGGACGGAGCCGTTGAGGTTTGCGCGTGCGCTAAGTGAGAATGGAACCCCAGAAGCAATAGGACGAGCGTGTTGAGAGCGAGGCGCATCTGGAAAGCATTGTACGTCGGCGCGGTTGAGGCCAATGAACACAGGATTTGTTCGTCGTGTTTGGATGGAGTTTGGAAATGAGGATTTCACACGTCGGCCCTTGAGGAGAGAGGTACCTCAGGGGCCAACGTATCTGCGGTCCGGGCTTCAGGGAATAAGAAAAAACATTTTGCTTACACGGTACTGACCAGCCACGGCATCACGCAGAAACCAGGTCTGACAGGAACTCGGTATGGGTGATGATTCGAGCAAACATTGGCAAGTTTTTTTCGAACGTGAACCGTTGTTCTTCCGCGGAGAGCGTCGCGGCGCAGTCAGCGAGCGCGATGATTTTGAATCCCCTTTCGTAGCCTGTGCGAGCCGTCGATTCCACACAGCAATTGGTGAGGAATCCGGCAACGGCCAGGGTCTTGATACCGCGCGACCGAAGGATGAAATCCAAATTTGTGCTGGCAAAAGTATCGAGGCCGCGTTTGCCCTCGATGACGATATCGTCGGGAGCAGGCAAGATAGCATCCGCGATGGCAGCGCCCCAGGTGCCGCGCACGAATGCATTGGAGTCCACAACGCCCTTTAGGATGCCATAGGGATCAGGGGTGATCTCACGATAGCCTGGCGCAAACGAGATAGGGGCAAACATCACAGTGACCCCTGCGGCTCGGGCCCGATTCGCAACTTTCACTGAATTGCCGAGCATGTTCGTGCTCTCCATTACCGCCTTTACCCCTTGATGGAGCGCGCCACCTTCGGTCGTGAAGTCATTCTGATACTCGATCAGCAGCAGAGCTGTGGTTTTTGGATCAATGGGCATTGCATTCCTCTACAAACACGATGGGGTTAACGACTTATTGTTTCACAGACACGGGGCAATCGACGGATGCGGCACTCGTGGACTGTTATGGTTCAGGGCCGGGTTTGCGTAACCTGGCGGAAGACGCGCAGCAGGTTGCCACCCCAGAACTTGTCAATGCGCTCCTCGGAATAACCGCGGCGTAGCATGGCTTCGGTGATCATGGGCAGATCACGCACGTCGCGCATGCCGCGCGCCAGGGTTGGTCCGCCATCGAAGTCGGTGCCGATCGCCACGTGATCGTCACCCACGAGTTGGATCGCTCTATCTACTACGGCTACCCAGTTGTCTACCGTCATCATGACCGATTCCGGCACCTGGGCACCCGGCATCGGGAACTGCGGAGCCACTAGCTGGTCCACCTCGTAGATGGTCTTGCCCTTTACCCGGTCCGGGATACTGGTGGTGTCCCAAAAGGTCTTCTTCTGGTGTGCGGTGAGGTAGGCGTACTCCTCCGGGTGGTTGAACTCACTGCCGATCTGAAAGCCGATGATGCCGCCCTTGGCGGTCAGCTTCTTCAGCAGCCAGTCGGGCATGTTCCTGGGGATGTTGTTGATGCTGCGCAACCCGTGGTGCGTGGCGACGACGGGACCGTCGCTGACGTCGATCGCCTGGGCAATCGTGTCGTCGGCGGAGTGGGAGACGTTGATCACCATGCCCAGCCTGTTCATCTCGCGGATGAGGTCGCGGCCATGCGGGGTAAGGCCCTTGGCTGGGGCCGGCGCGCAGCAGGAGGCGGCGTAGTTCTGGTTCCAATTGTGCGCCGAAAGCTGCGCCGAACGGAGACCCAGTCGATAGAGATCGCGCAAAACTCCCAAATCGCCGTCGAGATCGTAGCTACCCTCGATATCGAGCACCGCGGCCATCTTTCCCTGGGCATGGATCCGCTCTACATCGTCAGCATTCAACGCCAACGCAACCTGGCTGCTGTTCATCTGCAACTGGCGCAGCGCTTCATCCACCCGGCGGAACGCCTGTTTGGTTTCGAAACGGCCGGGGTAGTACTCTTCGGGAATGAACACAGAGAGGAAGAACGCGCTGACTCCGCCTTCCCGCGCACGCGGCAGATCCCACTGTCCATCCGTTTTTCGTGTGCCCATACTGCCGCCGTGATAGAACTCGCGATCCAACGCGTGGACGTGGCCGTCGAACACTAACGCCCGCTTATGCACGGCCCATGCGCGGGCAGAGACTTGCGGCGCAGGGTTGGCCCAGAAGGTGTTCCGCAGCGCAGCGGGGGCCAGCGCGGTGTAGCCCAGAAATCGACGGCGGGTCAGCATTCGCTTCTCCAACATGTTGATACACGCATCTTTGCTAGACTCGCTCGCAACCACCACTTCCAAGGGACTTGCTATGCATCAGAATACGACCTCTGCCCATCGCCCCCGGCTCGCTGCCGTGGTCACTGCCTATAAGAGATTACTGCACGGCCAACACGTGGTGGACCGGTTCCTTGATGGTTATGGCTGGGCCGGCACTTTCCACCATCCTGCGATGGACGTGGTATCGCTCTACGTCGATCAACGGGGCGAGGGCGATTTGTCCCAGGAACGCGTGGATCGCCATCCGACCATGAAGATGTACCCCACCATCGCGGAGACCTTGACCCTGGGCACGAACAAGCTGGCGGTGGATGGAGTGGTCGTGGTCGGCGAGCACGGTACCTATCCTCTTACTGAGACGGGGATCATGAAGCATCCGCATTTCGAGTTCTTCGAACAAATCACTAAGGTGTTCCGTGACAGCGGCCGCTCGGTCCCCTACTTCAACGACAAGGAGCTCGCATGGAATTGGGATTGGTCGAAGCAGATGGTCGAGACCTCCCATCAGTTGGGCTTTCCACTCCAGGGAGGTTCAAGCCTGGCGGTCACCTGGAGAGTTCCTTCGGTGGAGTTCCCCTTGGGAGCCACGTGTGCACGAAGCCGTCTCGGTCGGCTACGGCGGCATGGGCAGCTACGACTTCCACGGCCTTGAGACCATCCAGTGCATGGTGGAGCGCCGCAAGGGCGGTGAGACCGGGGTGGAGTGGCTGCAGACCTATCGCGGGGACGGCTTCTGGACGGCGTGGCAGCAGGGGGTGTGGCCGCAGGCACTGGTGAAAGCGGCGCTGTGCCGCAGTTCCACCCTGGCCCCCGCAACTGCCACCTTTACGGATACGTTTCCCACTATGGAACAGATGCGGGCCCTGGTGCCCGATCCGGTGGCCTACCACTACCAACATCGCGATGGGCTGCGCTGCACCATGCTGCTGATGAACGGGCTGGTGCGCGACTTTACCTTCGCGGCGGCGATCGAGGGGCAGACGAAGCCCTTCTCCACTCAAATGTATCTGCCCATGCCCGACGGCCGCACTACCCTGGCAAGTTTTTTCAGCCCGCTGGTGTACAACGCCGAGCAGATGTTCCTGACCGGCAAGGCGCAGTATCCAATCGAACGAACGCTGCTGACCAGCGGCCTGTTGATTGCGGGCGTCGATAGCGCTTACCAGGGCATGCGGCGTGTGCAGACCACGAACTTAGCGGCCGTACACTACCAGCCCAACCCCGAATCCACTTTCTGGAGGAGCTAATGCTAACCCGTCGACGTTTTGTAGGCTATTCCGCACTATCCTCGGCCATGCTGGCGTATCGCCCGCTGCTGCACAACGGTTGGGCGCAGACGTCCGGACGGCGCCCGCTGCGCCTAGCGATCCTGGGCAGCGTTTATCGCTACCAGTCAAATATGCAAACGCTCGCCGATCGGTTTCTGGTTGGTTATCCCTATGATGGCGAATGGCACATGGCCAATGTGCAGGTGGTCTCGATGTATGTGGATGAGTTGGCGCGCCAAGCCGAAGCAGCTCCCTCGCCCTACCAGCTTGCGATGACGGGGGCCAAGGTTGCGCCGGCAAGTTCCGCCAAGGGAACAGCCGGCGGCCTGGGCAGGCAGCAGGCCGTGGGGGCGCAGCCTCCGCCGGAGAAACCAGAGCCGATGGGCGATCTGAGCAGAGCCCGCTCACAGCAGTTCGGCTTCCGCCTGTGCAGCAACATTCCGGAGGCGTTGCGTTGTGGCGGCGATCGCATCGCCGTCGACGCGGTGCTGACGATCGTGGAGCAGGATGACTACCCGAGCAACGACCGGGGGCAGATTTTACTGCCGAGCTACGATTTCTTTCAGCAGTGTGTCGAGGTCTTCGAGGACGAGGGACGCGCGGTTCCCTACTTCAACCACAAACAACTTTCGTACAGCTTCGAACAGGCGCAAACCATGGTGAAGACGGCGAACCGCTTGCGATTCCCGCTGCTGGCCGGCTCTTCGCTTCCCGTGACCTGGCGGTTGCCAGACGTGGATATACCGCTGGGTGCGGAGGTCGAAGAGGCGGTGATGGTAGGTGTGGGCGGATTCGATGGCATGGATTTCGACGCGCTCGAAGCGCTGCAGTGCATGCTGGAGCGGCGCAAGGGTGGCGAGACGGGGGTGAAGGCGGTGCAGTTGCTGGAGGGCGACGATGTTTGGGCGGCTGGGAACGCGGGCCGCTGGTCCAGGGATCTGCTGAGCTCCGCGCTTTCCCGCAGCGACACGCCGTTGGGCCTGACGGTGCTGGACGGGCGCACGCAGGACCTGGTTGCCTCCGGTGTTTTGCCGCAACTGGTCAAGAATCCGGCCGCGTATTGCATCGAGTACACGGATGGGACGCGGGCCACGCTGCTGATGCTCAATGGCGCCATCCAGGATTTCAATATATCGGCGAGGGTAGCGGGCCACGGCATGGTCTCCACCCAGTTCTTCCTGCCGCCGGCTCCGAACGACGCTTACTCTGCGTGCCTGGCGGCGAAGATCGAGCAGATGTTCCAGACCCGGAGCGCGGCCTATCCGGTGGAGCGAACCTTGCTGACGACCGGCCTGCTGGAGGCGTGTCTGCATTCAAGGCACAAGCTGAACCAGCGGTTGGAGACGCCGCAGTTGGCGATCAGCTACCAGCCGCCGGCAGAATCGCAATACGCTCGCACCTGAAGGGTCGACGTGCAACTTTGTGTGGGGTGGATTCCGAACTTCGCAAATGCCGCGCAAGAGACCCTGGTTCAAGAGAGCATCAATCCTAGCGGGTCATCGGGCACATCTACTGTTTCGAAGGCGGCGAAGTGGCCGCCCTGGATCAGCTTCCTTTCGCCCCTGCGTCAGTCTTTCGGAAATTGGCTTCTCCAGTGTCGGACACCTGGACCCACTTTGGGTCGGGCGTGACCTCGGCGCCGTAGTTGTCGTGCCAGTTCCACCACTTGTAGGGCGGGGTCTGGGGATAACCCTGCGGCGAGTCCTCCCAAGTCTCCTGACGGCCGAGCGGGGTGATGTCGAGGTAGCTCCAGGTGCTCCCCATGGCCTCGTCGCCGCGGTTGTTGATGAGGTAGGTGCGAAACACTTTGTCGCCGTCGCGGATGAATACATTGTGGCCGTGCCATTCGTCCACGCCGAAGTCCTTGTCGAAGGTGTCTGTGATGGTGTACCAGGGCATCGCCCAGCCCATGCGCGCCTTCAGGCGCGCGATGTCCGCCTGCGGCGCGCGTGAGGCGTAGGCGAGAGTGGTGTCCCGTGCATTCAGATGAGTCAAGTGGGCGACCTGATCGGCGCCGAGGGAGCAGCCGCGGCAGGCGTGTTCGGGCCAGCCGAACACCCCGGGCTCGAAGAAGGCGCGATAAACGATCAACTGACGGCGGCCCTCGAACAAATCGAGCAGGCTTACCCTGCCCCTGGGTCCGTCGAACTGGTACTTCTGATCCACAGCCAGCCAGGGCATCCGTCGGCGTTCGGCGGCCAGGGCGTCACGGGAACGGGTGAAGGCCTTCTCCTTCGCGAGGAGCTGCTGGTGCGCAGCCTCCCACTCCTGCCGCGACACAATCGCAGGTGTCTTCATCGGGAGATGCGCTTTCCCGTGTTCCGTGTCTCTCTCTTTGCTTGTTGCCATCTTATTTCTCCTTTGATTTCTGAATCAGACCGAGACGATTCGCTCGGAAAAACTTTTTGGACTTGCCGATGCACACCGCGAGAATTCCTCCCGTGGATCCGGCTCCGGCGAGCAATACTGCTGTGCTCGCGATGCATGCTGGGCACATGAGCCCTCCTCTAAATTTGCAATTCGTGCGCCCTCAGGGCATTACCGTGTCGTGATTACCTTTCTCTTTCCCGTCGGACGTTGGCTTTGGTTGCGTTCTAACTACGACCGAGTGCATGGTAGCCATATACAAATATTGACGCAAGTATCGAAGAGGCCGTGAGTAACAACTGTGGCGGGATTCCTCTGGATTCGCCGATCACAGCCGCGGCACACGCCTTCGCCGAGGGAATCTCTCAGTGCATTGAAGTTAACTTACTTTTGAACACAGGATTGAGGAGCCAAGATGAGGCAAACTCGTCCAAATTAGATTAGAGACGGAAGCGGCGGACTACATGTCGTAACCACGGTCATTGGTTCTTGACGGGTGCCCCATGTTCGCCTGAGCGTACATGGACCGAAAACGGATTCTTCCAATGCTCTCATTCAATGGGCAAGCACTCTTGCTCTTGGCCGGAGTCTCTTCGCCGCATTGCAAAAGCGTTCGAAGGGGCTGTGCCCGGTCTTTTTCAGCCCATGTACGCTTGGGCGAACATGGGGCACCCGTCCAGCGAAGAGGGCTTCGTCCTTCGCTCCCACCACTGCGATGGCGATGAACTCCGCGAAGGTTTGCCACCTAAACCTGGTTTCGCAATGCCCGTTTGCAGCCGTAGTTCGCCCAATAAAATCAACCCTACAGAAATCGAACAATTCCCTAATTTGGACAGCTCTGAAGCTGAGGTTGTTCGCATCACTATGCGGCTGCGCGGTGTACATCCCTTTCATATCGAGAAATCCTTCATTACAAAACTGGCCATCGCGGCGCGGGTAATCAACGTTGTTGACACTCAGTCGCCATTTGTACTACATTGTAGTTAATAAAACCACGAGCCTTGCGAAGGACTACAAATCCACGGGTATTCGGAGAAGGTATGGCATCACCTCCACAAGCAAGGGAGTTCCTGGCAAAGCCCGACCGGCGATTCTTCCTCTCGTCGCTGGCCAGTCTTGGGGCCGGGCTGGGGTTGAGTAACCACGGATTGAACGCGGAAAATCGCTCCGAGTCGAGTTACCGCTTCCGAACACCGGAACGCGAAATCCGCATGAGCGTTCAATTTATCGCGAACTCTTCCAGCGAGGGATTTCATTTTCGCGATCGCCTGACGAACCGCACCTTCTGCCTCTCTGCCAACGGAGAAGAAAACCATGGCTGCCTGGAGCGATTTGTAGGCGCCATGGCCATCGCCCGTTATGCGTTCCGCTCGCGGCGTCACCCTGCCACTCCTCTCAATCTGCGCGAGCGAGTCGTGACCATCGATAGAGACAGCCGCATGGCTCCTTCCCCTCCCTTCGAAAGGGTTCTGGCGGTGGAGCGAGAGGTGGTCAGTGACATCCAGGCATTCGGCTACGACGCGGAAGATCCGCAACAAGCCGCCTTCAGCACCAAGCCACTCGCGGCGTGGCGTCTCCTGCGCCAGGATTTATATCTCGACGGCCAGCCGACAGCCTTTCTCGTCGTCCACTGGAAGCACACGCTGGACTTAATCAGCCTGGTCGATGTGATTCCCGGCGATGAAACGGAACGGATCCGTTAGGACGGGTAAACGGATCAGTCGAGGAAGCGTGAATGCGGAACGAAAACAGCTTGACTGGCACAGGATTAATACTACAATGTAATTTAAATCATGCTTGGCGAATTTGAATACGTGCTGATCACCACCGCCGCCGGACTCGGAGAGAATGCCTATGGCGTTGCGATCCGGGACGAGGTGGAAGCGGCTATCCAACGCAAATGCTCCATGGGCGCGCTGTACACCACCATGGACCGCCTGGAAGCGAAAGGCCTGCTCAAGACGTGGGTGGGTGAAGCGACGGCGCAGCGTGGCGGCCGGGGCAAGCGAATGGTGCGCGTGACCCCGCAGGGCGCGCACGCCGCGAAAGAATTCTATGACTCGATCGTGCGAATAAGCCGTGGCGCTTCATGGGTAGAAACATCCTGGGTAGAAAACCGCATAGGAAGGATTTCATGAACGCAAGCGCGTGGCCGTTGGTGGAGCTTGGCACGAGGCTGCTCGATCCCGAGGAACGGGAGGTGGTGCTCGGCGATCTGGTGGAGACCCATGAAACCACATGGCGCGGATTACTGGATGTTTTCGGCCTGGTGTTGCGCCGGCAAGCTGGTCTTTGGCGAGATCGCCGGCCCTGGGTTGCGGGATTTGCCGTGGCACTTCCGAGCAGCTACCTGCTGATGACCGCTTCTTTTTCGGTGACCTGTACGTACCAGCGGCTGGTGAATCATCGGGTCTTCGTTGGGAAGTGGCCAACGGGCCACGAGGGTTTCCCGTTACTGCTCTGCCACATGCTGCTGCTCATTGCCTGGTCATGGACAGCCGGCTACGTGGTTGGATCGGTTTCGCGACGGACCCTATGGGCGAGCGTTGTTCTGGCTGCTGCTCCCTGTTTGCTCCTCCTGTGTATGTCTGGCCTCTGGTTGTGCTTTTTTCTGTTCCTGCCGCCGGCGATCTTAGGCGTCTGGCGGGGATGGCAAGGGTCCCGGATCTCATTCCGTGCAGCTTCTGTTTTGGCACTTACGATGACGGCGCTGATGATCTCCGCGTGGCGCAACGAGGCTTTGTGGGCGGCTAACTGGGCATTGCTTGGTCCCGCGTGGCACTTAGTTGCGGGAGCCTGGCGATCCGGCCCTAATCGCGGTGGTGGTTTTTGGCCGATAAGACATGCACGAGTGCAGTGATTGTTTCGTTCCGGATTGACTCAACACGTTTCAGACTCGATTAGCCGGGATGAGGGCGATTAGCAGACGGGCAAATTTCAGCTGTCCCTGCGGGACTGGGCTCGCGCATTGAGGTTCTCACATACGATCTAAAGTCGGGCCCTTCAGAGAAGACGTACCTCAGAGGCTAAAACAGGCTGCGGAAAAAGGCCGAATAGAGAGCGAAGACCGTACCCTCAGTGGCTAAAGCCGGACGTAGTTACAATCGCTTACGGACGGCCTAAAGGCCGTCCCCTTCAAAGAATTTAATTTTCCGCAGCCTCTAAAGCCCGAATCCTCTTTCCAGTAGAGATACGGCGGCAAATAACTATTCAGCGTCAAGGGAGTTGATCGGCTGCAATGGGTAGGCTACCAGCGCATTGCGTTCTTGCCTTACGGGCGCCGTTTCGTGCATCAGGACCATGGCGATGCCTCCAACGAGAACGGCGCCAGTCATATACCAGGCCGGCGTGAGTGGGCTTCGGGTGAGGTCGGTGAGAGCTTTGATGGCGAATTGGGTCGTACCGCCGCAGAGCGAGATGGCCACCGCGTAAATGATGGCGAGGCTGCCCGAGCGAACGGCCTTGGGCAATGACTCGGTAACCGCCACCAGGGCCGGCGCGGTGAGAAAAGCCTGCAGTATTCCGAGGATCGCCATCACGCCGTATACGACGCGTACGCTGCGCAGCGCGATCATCGCCATGTAGGCCGGAACCAGCAACAGCACGAGGATCACGACCGCGCCGATCATGACCGGCTTGCGCCCGATGCGGTCCGATAGCAGACCACTCAGCGGGTCAGCCAGCATGGCCGCGATCCCGATCACCACGGTTGCGCCAAAGGCGAGCGCGGGAGAGAAATGCAGGCTATCCTGAGCGTAGGTTGTGATGTAGTCTGCCCCAAATAAATAAATCGAGTTGGCCATCATCATCACCAGGGCGAGTACAACCAAGCGCACCGGTACTCGCCGCTGGTCTGCCGTTGCCATCCGCCGATCTATGTCGTGGATGGTCTCCGGCAGGTGGTGGCGCATGTACAGGCCAAGCGGGACGACCATCAGCCCGACCAGGAAGGCAACGCGCCAGCCCCACGCATCGAGCGCGGAGGGCGAAAGCCAGGTGCTGAGGAAAAATCCGGCCAAGCCTGCCGCGAATACCGCCAGGTCCTGAGTCATGTATTGGACGGAGACGTAAAGGCCTCGACGGTGGGGCGGCGCGGCTTCAACCAGAAAGGCAGTGGACGGACCGACTTCGCCGCCCAACGCGAATCCCTGTAGCAGGCGGAAAACCACCAGCAGGATTGGCGCCGCGATCCCGATCTGGGCGTAAGACGGAGTCAACACAAGGCCCAGGATCGCTGCGCCCATCAACGCGAAGGATAGGACCATCGCCGGTCTTCGACCCACGCGGTCGCCATAGATACCGATGACCACGGCACCAAGAGGCCTGGTGAGAAACCCGACGCCAAACGTCGCCAGCGAGTAGAGGAGTCCGTGCGCGGTTAAGGATTGGGGGAAGAAGCAGTGACCGATGGAAATCGCGAAAAAAGAGAAGGTAAGGAAGTCGAAGAACTCAAGCGCGTTGCCGACGCCCACCGCGAGCACGCTTCGCAGGGGCAGGTAGGGCGGCTTGTGTGGTGCTGGGTCCATTCCCCTGCTCCACCCCTCTCGAGAAAACGGACCGCCGGCAGGGGTTGAGTGCGAGTGTACACCGGGTTCTTTCGTGCGGTTCTTTTCACTAGGAGTGCTTCACGGCTGGAGTCTAGAAGGGCGAGGGGTAAGGCTTATAATTCAGATATGCGCCGCTTGGCCAGCCTGGTCGCGATCTTGCTTGTGCTCTCTACCGCAGCTCCCTCGCTCGCGTGTATGACGGAGAGCGCGATGACGAGGGAGGAGAGCGCCTGTTGCCGCCAGATGCACGGCAACTGCGGCGATATGGCGAAGATGGGTTGCTGCCGAACGGAAGCCCACACAGACCAGAATCCTCAACTGGCAACCCATGCGCCGTCTATCAACCTGCCCCTGGCCATGATCGGGCGGCTTGACCCGGTCTTAACATCCGCATCTTTCTCGTCCCATTTGACGCTCCGTGCACCCGAGGAACATTCCCCGCCCGGCTTGCTGACTGCGGCCTTCATCGTCTTAAGAGTCTGATTCGCTCCCTGGATCCGGTGACCTGCGCACCCTGCGTGCGCCTGCGCCTCAATTGATTCAACCAAAGGAGCATCCATGAAATCGCCTCTAGTTCTGGCTTGTGCCCTCGCACTGCCGGCAATCGCGAATGCTGCTGACCACGGGCCCGTCTTCGGTTACGCGACGCCCGTCAACTCACAACGAGAGATCAGTTTCGACACCGGCATTTTTGGCCGCCACGGCTCATCAGGGACACAGCTGTCCACGGGTTCAGGTTTTGGCTATGGCGTCACCCCTCACCTGACTGTCAACGCCTTTTTGCCGGCAACGTTCAACAGCGGAGCTCTGCCTGAGAGCCGCATGATCGCCGGCAGTGAATGGTCGGCGGGCGCGTCGTGGCGGTTTCAGCACTCAGTCACGTCGGTAGGCAAACGGATCGAGTCGACCGGCTCTCTCAACCTGGTTGTGCCCGGACCACAACCGGACTCGGGAGTCCTCGCCACGCTCCATCGAGCCCCGGGCGTTGCCGGCTCCGTGGCCACAGGTCTTGCTTCGCGAAGTCAGTACGCGTGGCTGGGTGGTGGTTACACGCGCTTTGCTGAGGCGTCGCACGACCAACGGCCAGACACGATTTCGTGGAGCGCCGTATACGGCTACCGCCCGGCGAAGCTCAGGCGAGGCTACGACCAATGGGACTATCGCGGGTTTGCCGAGTTGACTGGCGAACACACCGGCAATGTGCGCACCGATGGCATTGTCCTTGGCGGCAGCAGCACCACAACCCTTTGGCTCGGGCCGACGGTGCTGGCAATCCTCAAGAATGTCGCCATCTCGGGCGGGGTGCAAGCGCCTTTATTTCGTGACGCCTCTGCGGCTCTCTATGGCCGTGAGCAACTTCGCTTTGCTATCAACTTCAGCTATCTCAAATACTCCGCCCAAACCAGCGGCCATTGAAAGGACACGACTATGACAAAGGCTTTGATCGTTTTCGCTCTCATCCTCTCTCCGCTGGCTCTGCAGGCGGAATTTCAGCAGGTAGACCTGACGGTCTTCGGTATGGACTGCGCTCCGTGCGCCCATGCCATTCATGTATCGATGAAAGGCATCGAGGGCGTGAGTACTGTAGACGTGGACTTGAATACCGGTCTCGTCACCGTCAAACTGAGTCCTGGCAATCGAGCAACCATGCGACAGTTTAATGAGGCTGTTGAGAAAAACGGCTTTACCCATAAAGATGCTTACGTTGTGGCAAAAGGCAAACTGACCGGTACCGCGAGCGCACCTGTTCTGCAGATTGACAGTACGACGGACCAATTTGCCCTGACACCGGCAGCAGGTGCAGTCGATCTTGCTTCGTTGCTGGGCAAAACAGTGACGATCGCCGGCGTGCTTCCGCAGGCACCCAAGGGCAAGGTATCGACAACGCTACGGTACAAAAGCGTCACGGAGGCACGATGAACGCGACGATGCTTTCCACTGCGCCGGAGCGCAGGGCCAAACGAGCGGCCCTGCTCAACTACTTCTCCCTCTTCAGTTCGTTGAGCACGCTGATCTGCTGTGCCCTGCCTTCGGTGTTGGTTCTGTTGGGCATGGGGTCCGCGGTGGCGTCTCTGCTCTCCGCTGCTCCCTGGTTGGTAAGTCTCTCCCGCCACAAGATATGGATCTTCTGTATCGCCGGCGTGCTGATTGCCGGCAGCTTCCTGGTGACGTACGCGATTGCGCCACGGCTTCGGGAGGGCAAAGCGTGCGCAGCGGATGACCCGACTACATGCGGCGAGGCAAGCCAGCTTAGCCGCATGCTTCTATGGGGCTCGGCAGTCATCTGGTCGTGTGGTTTCTTCGTGGCCTACTTGCTGGGTCCCATTCTCGCAAGGATGGACCGATAGCAGGCCAGCTTATGACGAGGGACAGGAGGGAAGCGTGGGGACAGAAACCCTAAGAGAGCCGCGGCGCCTGGGATGGTGATTGCGTCTTCTTCGCTATGGGCCGTGCATGAATCGGTAGAATGCTTTGCAGGGCTGAAGAGGAGGTGTGCCATGCGCATCGCACGAGCAAGTTTGGGCTTGATCCTGGTGTTGTGTTGCGTCTGCTTACATGCTGACGAGAGCGATCCGCAAAAGATAACCTTGGTAGGAACGATCCACCGCGTGATGGCGATTGGCGCGGAATCAACTGGTTGGATGGTGCAGGTTGATTCCGAGACCATCATCGACGGGAAACCTATCAGCTCGATTGAGGTAAGTGATATCCGTAAACCTAAGCAGCTTGAAGATTTTGAGAACAAGCGGGTGAAGATCGCGGGTAAGGTTGTCTACCGGCACGGCGTGGAAACCGGAGTCCAGCCCTATATCGAGATCACGACCATCAAAGCGAACCCCGCCACGGACCGAGACAAGCCCTAAGCCTGAATGGTGAAACCCATGACCGAATACACTTGCCCCATGCGTCAGTGGGCGAGCAGGAAGGTTTAGCGCTGAAGTCCGCTTTATTGGATTCAATCGAGGAGGCTCGCTTTTCCTGGCTTGGCGTGCGGCCTGCTGGCGCTGCCTGGAAATTGGCAGTGGCAACGGATCGATCGCGCAGGCTCATGACCCGGGGAGATGCTGGAGGCGTTTCACTCCCGTTATCAGGACCCGCACTACTGGGCCAGCATCATGGCCTCATCGAGAATTGGGGCTGCAGCCATGGGTGATGAAAACAGGGAGCGACAATGAAGACATGGCAACTCATCAGCATCGTGCTTTCGGCTCTTACGGTTGGGATGTTCCATGGGCCGTGGATTGCATTAAGCCGGTCGATGAAGACCTTTTCGCCTGAATTCTTTCTCGAGATCGTTGATCGAATGAACCGTAACATGGCGCCCGTAATGACCGTTCTGATGCCGGGCACAATGTTGTCGATCATCCCGGTTATGCTGTTCTCTTACCGCCAACAGCCGACGGTTTTTTATCTGAGTACGGCCGCGTTGTTGCTCTTTCTCATCGCGCTGCTGGTCACGGTGGTGGTTGAAGTTCCCATTGTCCAGCAAATCGTCACGTGGACGCCCTCGACATTACCGGCAAATTGGGAGCAACTCCGGGATCGTTGGATGAGGTTTCATGTTGTTCGAGTGATTGCCGGAATGTCGAGCCTTATCTTTCTGCTGGTGGCGGCAATCTTTTAGGTGAGCGAAGCTTGATTTTTGCGGGACGTATCGGCAGGAGATTGGCGGGGCGACGGAAGGTGATTTCATCGGCAGATTGGAAACGAACGCCGTCGAAACGAAAGACGCCCCTCGACGTGGTCAGCCACAAATACCCGTCAGGGCTCTGTTGAATGTCGAAGACAGCGCCGAGTTCGCTGTCGGACGACCACGCCGTATGGTGAAAGTTCCTCAGCTCCTGGGCCGGGACTTTCGTCGCGATCATGGCCGTGAGCGCGAGAAGCAACGCAGTCAACGATCCTGGGATGCTTGCCCACCGCCTTCAACGCCGGTGAAGACGACAAAGCGTCGAGCTTGGGTTCATTTCGGCATGGGAATCGACACTGCCTTGCCGGCGCCGCGTTCGGCGATCCATATCGTGTCGCCCGCGGGCTCGACTGCGGTTGGTGTCTTGAGGCCTTCCTTGATTACGGTGACGCTGGCCTTATCGCCATTGACAGTAATCACGGAAATTTTTCCGCTGCCATTCTCTGCAACGAGCAGCTTGCCATTGGCGGCGCGCATGCCATCCGGCCCTTTTACGGGCTGATCCATCCAGATATCGACAGGGTGTCCGGCCTTGCCGGCAGAGTCCACCGGGATACGGTAGAGATTGTTGGAGAACACATTGTTGACATACAGAGTGCCATCCAAAAAGGTGATGCCGTCGATGCCATAGAGCGCGCGATCTTCCAGGAACAGTTCGGCAGTCTTAGCGCCGGCGGGTAGCCTGTAAATTTTGCTGTTGATGGTGTCGCTGATGTAAAGCGCCTTGTCCGGTCCGATGGAGAAATCATTGCAGACACTGTTATCCCCGGGCAGGCTCCAACGAAGCTTTTCGGCGCCAGTGGAAAGATCGAAGGCCCGGAGGGCAGTATGACGGTTGGCCGGCGTTGTGCCTGGCACCGGGGTTAGCTGGCAGGCCCACAGGGTGTTGGTTGCGGGATCGGCAAGCTGCCCGAAGAAAAAGGTGCCGGGGCCCTCTGCGCTGGCATCGACGAACTTCTCAGGAGTGGTGGAGCCGGGGCGCACTTTGTAAATGAACGGAGTGCTCGCGCTACCCACGAACAGGATCCCACCGGGCGCCATCGTCAAACTCTCCGGCTGGGATTTGTCGTCCACAATAAGGATTTCAGAGGCAGACGCAGCCTGTGCAAGGCCCGTCAATAATGCGATGCATGCGGCGAACCGTAGTGCGCTCGATTTGGGCATAGTTCCAATCTCCTCGCTTTTTGCCTTCCGTGCAGAACCTATTATGGGTGCCAGCAGACCTGTACACACCTGACGTGCATTGATATCATGTCCGCCCGTTCCTTCGCTAGCAGGGTAAATGGCTTTACGCTTCGTCGAAAACATTTCCAGGAGGGTCAGGGGAACTGCAGATCCCTCCACGGCAGGCCGGGTACGCGCCGGGTGACAAAGGATGAGTGGAAACCCGAACGTTCGCTTGTAACGTTTCGCAGGTGGCCGGCACTATCTGGGTGTTCGATGGATGGCGTGGAACCTGAGCTTACAACCATTTGCCGGGTACCCTTCCATCTTGGGCGGCTCTCTTCACAGAAACTTACTGCGTCTTCGGGGGGAGGCCACGGTAAGTCTCAGGAAGAGAGTCGCCGATTAAGCTTTCACATTGCCTGCGGCCTATCGGTGGCGCCGGAACAGTGATGTACGGCCTTTACAGGCTGCGGAAAATGCCGAATAGAGACCGACGACCGTACCCTCAGTGGCTAAAGCCGGACCTGATTACAATCTCATACGGACGGCCTGGAGGCCGTCCCCTTCAAAGAATTTAGTTTTTCCGCAGCCTGTGAAGCCCGTATCTACTGCCCTCGGGGACGCTACCAGAAAATCAGGTCAAGTCTAGCTAGGGATAAAGCGTGATCTTGGGCGTGACCCGGGGGTGAATTGAAGTGGCTTCCCCAGCGTCGTTAATGACGTGGGTGATTTCACCCAGATCACCCAGAGCCACGGTAATCATGTGATGGAACTTGACAGCCGGGGACTTCGGCACTTCCATGGCCCGGGTCAGCACAACGTGTGGACGCAAAAATACGCTATAGATCCCGAGGCCCCAGGCCTCGTGGCTGCTCACGCTATCAGACACTTTGTAGGAAGCCCAGCCGTTGGTGCCCTGCGCGCTGGTATAACTGGCTTGATCCGGCGGGTCATACGGGATTTCGGACTGGTAGAAATAAGTTCGTCCGTGGTTTCCATTCCAAAGCACCTGAAATTGCTGATGATGTTCCACGAACAAGCCGTAGCACAGTGACGTTCTCCCCGTTGACGACGAGACCGTTGGCGCTGGTGTTGCTGGACCAGCCTACGCCCGAACCGTGATCGGCACGCCAGATCCAGGTGTGATCGATGATGGTGTCGTTGCTGTTGACTTTGAGATTGACCAGGGTGCGGCCCACGCCGGCTCCGCCGACGCGGAAGAAAACATCATGCAGGGAAATAGGGTTCTGTGCGTGGCGCGCTTTGCTGCCATCTGGCCCAACCTGCAATAGTACCGGCGATTGTTTCACTCCGGCATCGAACAAGAGACCGGCAACGATCACTCCGTCAACGTCTGCTGTGGTCATGGCTGGGGTGCCGTTAACCGGCTGCAGCGTGGCAAAGCCAAGTCCCAGCACCACGGTTTCCGGCCGGGTGATGCGGATGGCTTCCGTCAATTTGTAAATGCCCGGAGTGAGCAGCAGATTCTTACCTTTAGCAAGTGCGGCGTTGATCGTGGCGGCGGTATCGATCTCTGGCCGGGCGATATGAAAACGGCTGAGGGGTATCGTTTTCCCGGGGGTGGCGCCGTGATGCCAGGTGATCCCTACACTCCTGTTGCGCAGTGATGGAATGCAGACGCTCATGTTTCCGGCAGCGTCGACCTGAAGAAAAGGCTTCTCGCGAACGATGGGAGTTTCGGCGACCTTGGTGTAGGGAGGAGCCGGCCACTCCCCTGGCGGCGGATGGGGGACGCCGACGAAGACCATATTCCAGTTGGACCCATTCCAACTGCCCCATTCCGTGTTCCGAGAAATAAATTGCTGCTGTGGCCCGGCGTCGACTTTGCCATCAATCAGAGCGTCGGACATCCAGCCGCCGCTGGCCCAGCCGCGGTGCTGATGGAGCACAATATCGCCGCGGATGTGCATGCGCCGAAGGGGCGCGGCCTGCGATACGGCCCATTGCATCGCGCCTCCAGCGGGAGATATGGAGAAGCCCTCAATGCCTCTCCAGAAGGTGGTGGTGGCGTTGTTGTTCGGTTCGCTGGCATCCGCATGCACGTTGCCGGTGATGTGGACACTATCGGGAGAGGCTCCCAGCCCGATGACTTCAGTGTAGAAGCCCACCGGGATATCCAGCTTGTAGTCGCCAGGGAGAAAGAGCAGGGCATTCCGTTGGCTGCCGAACTCATTGTGCTGCTGGGTGGTGTAAATCGCGTCGATCTGGCGTTGCATGGTGGACGGCGACAGCGCAGGGCTGAAGATAAGAACATTCGGGCCAAGATCAGGTGTGCTGTGGCTCGCGGCTATCGCCGGAATGGCAGCGTAGGCCAACAGAGCGGCCGCGATCGCGTTGATCAAAAACCCGCGGCTGCGGCTACCACACATAGGTTCCGACCGATTCTTCGGGCAGGGTGGTGGTGAACCACCGGCCGTGGTACTTCACGTTGAAGGTCCTGGGAAAGTTGGCGGTATTCGATGCGACCAGCACGATCTTGCCGTCGGGTGTAAGAAATGCGACCGAGGTAAGCTGCTCTTGCTGCGTTGAACCTACGCGCACCGAACCCGGTGGCACGAACTGAGAAAAGTGCGCGACCGCGTACCAGGCCACGTTGCGGGTCGCCTGGCTGCCGTTCAGGGTGATAGCACCCTGGCAACCGGTGCAGCCTCCATCGTTGGTATGGGGGCCATTGTCAGGGTCTGCGGCGAGATTCCAGAGAAGCACGTTGCGGCTCCAATTTCGGGTTGCGGCGATCAGCACGTCGCTGACAGCGGCGGCAATGGGAAGCGGTTCGTGCGGTGAGCTGGAGATGGACTGCTCGGTCATATATAGATTTTTGTTCGGATACGCCGTATGCACGTCGGTCATTGCGGAGGCCGTGCCGCCATATAAGTGAAAGGCTGTTCCATCGACATACTTACTGGCCGCCGGGTCTTCAAGAATCGACAGCGCATAGGATAGAACATCGGGATTATGGTCGTACAAGAGGATCTTCGTCGTGATTCCGGCGTTTTGAAATGCGGGCCCCAGGTGCCTGGCGATAAACGTATCTTCTTCCTCGGCGAACATGACCATGCTGGGGGTGTTTTTGGGGTTCAGGGGTTCGTTCTGTACAGTTACGGCGGCAATGGGGATGCCTTCCGCCTTCATCTGCTCGATGTATTTCACGAAGTACGCGGCATAGACTCCGTAATATTCGGGCTTGAGGTGACCATCCTTCACGCGATCGTTGGTCTTCATCCATGCGGGCGCAGACCAGGGGGAACCCAGGATTTTGATGGCAGGATTGATCGCCACGAATCTGCTTGAGGACCGGGAATGACGTCGGCGCGATCGGGTCCCAGGGTGAATTTGGCGAGATCCACATCGGTTTCGCCGTTGGATAGATCGTCGTAGGAATATACGCGCTCATTCATATCGGAAGCGCCAATGGTAACCCTCAGGTAGCTAACGCCGGTGCCGGTGGGAGAAAAGAGCTGCTTGAGCAGGTCCGCCCTTGGTCCGGGCTGCATACGCATCAGAAGCTGCGCGCTGCCTCCTGTCAGGGCGAAACCGAAACCATCCATGGACTGGAACTGCTGCATATCGTTTACTTCGATGGCGGGAAAAGCGTTGGCCGGCGAAGAAAACGGCAATGTATCTTTCTGCTCCGCGAAGAGTGCGGAGCGGTCCGCGGTGGTCAGCCATTCGCGGGCGTCTGAGCTTTTCTGCGCAGTTAGGGAGCCGTGAGACATGATCAGGAGTGCAAGCGGCAAGAAGGCAGGTGACGTTTGCTTTTCATAGAAGTTCTTTTCTCCGGCAAAAGACCCGAATTTGTTGACGGTTCATCATAGTCAAACGATTGTCTAAATGCGAGCGCTGTTTTTTGGAGGGCTGAAACGGTGCGGCCAAGGTCAAGAATCGTTGCACCTGGAGTGAAAGCATTGGAAGAATTCCGTTTTCGGCCCATGTACGCTAAGCGAAATGGGGCACCCGTCCAGGAGCTCTTACTGTGGTTGGGGAATTGAATCCGCCAGGGCTCGCCTTGCACTTCGATGTGCGATGAATGCGTGATTCGCATTCCACCTGGGAGGCCCCGCGCCTACAATGAAGCCTGGTTATGAGATCCGGGCTCATCCTGCCGCTTTTGCTGTCCTTCGCCTCTGCAGGCGCTTTCGCGCAGCAGGGCGATACAAGCCAACCTACCCTGAGCGTGCGCTCGACCCTGGTGGAGGTGCCGGCGCTGGTGAAGACCAAGGCGGGAGAGATCGTCTTTGAGCTCACAGCGGACGACTTTATCCTGACCGACGATGGAGTACCGCAGCACCTCACGCTCGACCCGGACACGGATTGGCAACCCCTGGCGTTAGCCATTTGTGTGCAGACAGGGGGCGCCGGAGCTCGTCACCTGGCGGACTATCGAGAGCTCGATGCGATTGTTGACGCACTGATCGGCAACGTGGAGCACCGCGTCGCGGTGATCGGCTTCGACAGTAAGCCACATCTGCTGCTACCTTTTGGAACCGAGACAGCGGATGCCTCCCGGCAGTTGGCAAACCTGCAGGAAGGCGATCCGGGAGGAGCCGTTCTGGATGGCGTCGCGTTCGCGGTCGCGCAATTGCGGGCCCAGCCCACGCGCTATCGCCGTGCGATCCTGCTACTCAGCGAAACCGTCGACCAGGGCAGTACGACAACCCTCGAAGATGCGCTGCGGCTTATCAGCGACACCAACACGACTATGTACAGCTTCGGTTTTTCCAGCACCCACGCGGCCGTTCATCACGAGGCAGGAAAGTGGAATCGGCCTGGGGAGCCGGGGCCTGCGCACGGGTGCTTTAGCCGCGATGGCGCCGATGCCGAGTACGAGGGCCACTACAGTAAGCAAGTGCTTGACTGCCTCAGCGATCTGGCTCCGCCGATTCGCCTTGCCACCATGGCATTTGTTACCGCGCGCAATGCCCTGCGTACCAACACCGCCGAATCGATCGCGCAGCTAACGGGAGGCGAGTACTTTCACTTCCACAATGCCAAGGATCTGAAGGCCGGCCTGGTGAAAATGTCGAGCGATGTACCGAATTACTATGTGCTGAGCTTTCGCCCAACCTCGCTCAGTCCGGGACTGCACTCGCTGCATCTCGAACTGAAGGATCGCCCGCAGCTGGAGTTGAAGTCGAGAAGCGAGTACTGGATCGACAGCGACACAGCACATTAGGGTTAACAAGCCAGCTAGCGTTTTTCTGCTTCGGCCTTGTCCGCAAGGGCCACTGCTTTCTTGAAGGCAGTGACGGCGGGGACAGACTGAGGGCTAAGTCCATCCCTGCCCGCATACGTCCAAACTGGGGTTGCATAGAGGGTATTTTGGCCGCCTTTGAAAACGGAAAATAAGTCCCCCACGTCCCCAATATCCGTCTGGGGAGATTGCCGGCTCGATCCCAGGCCAGGGTCAGCCGAAAGATCCGGTTGAGGGCCGCGTGGAGGGCCCATGGATCCCCCACGGTTGTCAGGATTGATTCCGCTGTTCTGCCGAATGTCGGGCAACGCCTCGTCCATCAAACGGCCGTTCCCCTTGCGCACCATGACAATCAGATCCGCAGTTTTCGGGTCCGGGACAAGATTAAACCTGCCCCACTTCAGGAGGCCGCCTCGACATCTTTTTGCGCCATTTCATTGGCGCGTGGTTCATCGATGGAAATGCCGGCGTTGGGGTCGATGATGACGGCCACTGTTTTGGCCTGTAAAACATAGGCCGGGAGAATGTTTTTTGTTTTGTCTTTTGCGAATCCGCAGGTTGCCAGCAGACTCAGCAGGGATACGGCAAACGCCCGCTTGACCATGTTCGCCTCCCGGCCAGGACGGGATAATGATACGCCGATACGGGGGGGTGCGATGCGATTCTCGCCCGTAAGCCTTGGCCTCGCCCCGCCGTAAGATATAAGATATCAGCAGTTGGATTCGATTCAGTTCCCACTGAAGGCTTGCAAGCACGGCCGATCCAACCAGAAAGTCCCTTACAGAAACTTGCAGTCGGCGCCCTTCCTTTTTGCGGCAGCTACTCAAGACCCCGGGTTTTTTTCAATTTTCTGGAGGCTAACTTGCGATACATCCATAGACTCGCCGCATTCATTGCGGTTACTTTTGCCGCCGGCGTCGCCGGCGGTTACGCTCAATCAACCGCAACACTATCGGGTAGAGTTACGGATCCATCGGGCGCCGTGGTGCCGCAGGCACGCAGTTACCGTGCGCGGACTTGCTACCGGCGTTGACCGGGTTACAACCTCTGACCCGGAAGGCAACTACACCATCCCGTCATTGCAGCCTGGCAATTACAGCGTGGGCGTGCAGGCAACCGGTTTTTCTGACTATAAGCTGGGGAGTGTGACCCTACAGGTAGCTCAAAGCGTAACTGTCGACGTAAAGCTGGGCGTTGCCTCTACGGGCGAAGTGGTGCAGGTCGATGCGGCTGCATCGATCCTTGACGCGGCAACCATGACGGTTGGCCAAGTAATAGACCAGAAGACGGTGCAGCAGATTCCGCTGAATGGACGGCACTTTCTCGACCTGACCAACCTGACGCCGGGCACGGTGGTGCCCCCGGTGGTTGGCAGCCTCACCGGCGCCAGTCGTGGTCTGGGCGCGAATTCGTTCGACACCGCCGGACAGCGGGAAGACTCAGTCAACTTCATGATCAACGGAGTGAACCTGAACGATCTTTCGCAGAACCAGATCACGTTTCAGCCGTCGATCAACACCACTGCCGAATTCAAGATTTCGAACTCGACCTACTCGGCAGAGTATGGCCGCTCCTCCGGCTCGATCGTCAACGTGGCCACCCGCTCGGGCACAAACAGCTTCCATGGCGAGGCATTCGACTACCTCCGTAACAACTACTTCGACGCGCGAAACTACTTCAACCGCAAACCTGCGCGGCAAAACTCCTTCATCCGGAATAACCCTGGCGGCGCTTTCTCCGGTCCCATCTGGAAGGATCACACTTTTTTCTTTCTGAGCTACGAGGGTCTACGGCAACACCAGGCTCTGCTCTTCAACGGCAATGTCCTGAGCCCGGCACAGCGTGCGGCATTTGCCTCCAGCCCGGCCGGACCAGCCTATGCGCAATTAATTAGCCTGATTCCCGCGGGCAATAACGCAACCGGTACTGTTTTCCAGGGGTCTTCGCCTGGCCCCGTGAAGACGGATCAGTTCTCCGGCGACTTGTTCCACACCCTCACCACGAACGATAATCTTCACTTCTACTACGCGTGGCAGCAGGATGCACGCACCGAACCCAGCCTGCAGGGCAACACCATCCCAGGCTTTGGCGATCACCGCACCGCACACCGGCAGATCGGGACGCTGAACGAGGTACACATCTTCTCGCCCAACATCGTGAACGAGGCGCGCCTGGGCTTCAACCGCATTGCCATTTCCTTTGTGCCGAACACACCAGAGAATCCCCAGAGCTTCGGCATCCAGAACGGTGTGACCTACAACAACGCACTGCCCCAGATCACAGTGCAGGACATCGGTCTTAATTTTGGAGGTCCTTCCGGATTTCCCCAAGGCCGCTTCGATACCGCGGGCGTGTTTTCCGACACGCTTTCGTGGAGCCGGGGAAAGCATACGATCAAAATTGGAGGTGAATTTCGGAGGTTCATCGGAGATTCCTTCGGGCAGACTCCGGGCACCATTGCATTCAGCTCTACGGCCAACTTCATCAAAGGGACTGCCAGTACCTTTGCCGTGACGCCCACGCAGGTCAACAGCCGCATTTTTGAGAACGCGGCCGGCGCTTTTGTATCCGACAACTACAAAATAACGCCGCGGTTTCAGGTGGAAGCAGGGTTCCGTTACGAGTGGAACGGCACGCCCACGGAGGGGGGCAGCCGGCTGGTGAACTTTGACCCGAACACCAGCAGCCTGGTGCATGTTAGCCAGCCCTATAACCAGAACTTCAACTACGAGCCGCGGGTCGGTTTTATTTATGACGTGCGAGGAGACAACAAGACGATACTGCGCGGCGGCTACGGGATTAATGCCGACGAACCCGTGAGTGGCGTCGTGACCGGCCTGGCCAGCAATCCGCCCAATGCTAACCCGGTGAGCGTGAGCGGCTCGCTGCCCGTGGGTACTCTGTACTCTAATGCGGCGCTCGCCTCTCTGGCTCCCGGCGCGACCAATTCAAAGTTGAGCAATGCCTACACGGAAAGCTACAACCTGAACCTGCAGCAACAACTGAGCCAAGGCCTGGTGATGGACCTTGGGTACATCGGCTCGCAAGGCAAGCATCTGCGTGTGCAACGCAACTTCAACCAGCCCATTTATCCGAACGGTAAGGCAGTAAGGCCCTACGCTTCCCTGTCGGCAACCAGTCCGATTCGTCCAGGTTCGGGTTTGGGCAACATCGCGTATATCGATTCTGACTCGCTTTCCAACTACAACGCATTGTGGTTCACCATGCGCAAGGCGCTCGGGCATGGAGTTCAGATCAATTCGACGTACGCGTGGTCCAAGTCGATGGACCTGAATTCGCTGGGTTCTCAGGGTTTATATACCTTGCAGGATAGCTTCAATCCAAAGGGAGACTACGGGCTGTCGGATTTCGATGCCCGCAACCACTTCGTCTTTTCCGGTGTCTGGAATCTTCCGTTCCACGGCAACCGGCTAGTTGAAGGTTGGCTACTGGCCAACATTACCCAACTGCAGAGCGGCAATCCGATGAACGTGGTCACCACTTCCACGTATAACGGCGTGACCTCAAACCCAGGTACGATTCGTCCGACACTGGTGGGTCCGTACTCCACTGGACGCGGCGCTACCCTGGCCAATGGAAACGTTTCTTTTATCAAAGGAGCGGCCTGCGCCACCCTGGTCGCAGGTTGTTCGTTCTTCGCCCAACCTGCGGGATTTGGCACTCTGCACCGCAACGCACTTACGGGGCCTGGCTTTGCAGATTCCGACCTGTCGCTGGAGAAAACTACGCGGATCACTGAGCGGACGGCGGTGATTGTGCGTATCGACGCCTTCGATATGCTGAACCACGCAAATTTTGCCAACTCTACTTTGGCGGCAACCGGATCACCAACCAGCACCTTCGGCCAGATCTCCGCAACGCGCACAGCCGTGGGTGATGCTGGATCGTCCCGGCAACTGCAGTTCGCCATGCGCTTCGAGTTCTAGGCATTGGCTGGTCACGGGCAGGCTCTCGCCTGTCCGTGATTTTTCTGTGTTGACTTTCTAGTTGTCGGCGAGAAGTGTAGCAAGGAGCGAAGCCCCGTCCCTGGACGGGTGCCCCATGTTCGCCCGGGCGTACATGGGCCGAAAAAGATGGGGCACGGCCGCATAAGCGCTGACTTATTGGGATGTTTTTTGGGGATGTTTTTTCTTCAAAGCTCCCACAAAATCGTCATCCTGAGCGAAGCGCCTCACAGATTGATCGCGTCACACAGCACTTGGGCGCGGAGTCGAAGGACCTCGGGGGTGCTTGATTTACGCATGCTGCTTGAAGCTTCTCGATCATCCAAGCCCGACTAGAGGATCCGCTGTGATACGCACTTTGTGGTCACGGGTACATCTTTTCGTGCACTGTAGTCATCTTTCATCCAATAGTCTGTGCAAGGTCTTTGAACTCGGGATTGATTTGCGAATGCTGAGCTTCTTTTTTGCGCGCCGCCAACCTTTAAGTGGTTTTCCCTGGCGTCGGCTGTGCGAATATCCTCCTCGACTTCAAAATAGAGCAGGCGCTTGCAGCCATAGGTCCCAGTGAAACCTTCGCACATAGCAAGATGCCAGCAAGCTCTTGGTTCGTGGCGGGCCCGGTGGTTGAAAAGCTCCGAGCAGCATGGGTGATTAAGGGCCGCCGAGGTCCTTCGACTCCGCGCCATAAGTGCTGTGTCACCCGATCAATCTGTGGGGCGCTCCGCTCAGGATGACGATTTTGCGGGAGCTTTGAAGAAAAAACATCCTCATTAAGTTAGCGCTTATGGGGTTTCAGCCCTCTAACGCTCCGCTTACGAGTGCGAAAGGACGGACGGCCAAGATCTGAAATCGTCGCGCATGGAGTGAAAGCATTCGAAAAATCCGTTTTTGGCCCATGTGCGCTAAGGCGAACATGGGGCACCCGTCCAGAACCATGGACCTCGGTTCGGAAGTACGAATCGGGTATCTTGACAATCTTTACAGTGTCAGGATACTTTGCAGTGTAAAGTGAAAAGCCATGAATGACCTGAACCGAGCGCTGGGCGACATCAGCAGCATACGTAGACAGATGGCGCGCAGTACGGAGTTTCGCGGCTACGGCCCGGCAACGCTGGCGGCTACGGGTCTTATCGCGGTTCTGGCCGCAGGGATCCAGGCCATGGTTTTGCCGGACCCTGCGGCCCATATCTCGACCTATCTAAGCATCTGGATCTGCACCGCGGGCCTTTCCGCCGCTTTGACTGGAATACAGATGTACACCCGCACTCGCCGCATGCATTCAGGTATGTCGCAAGAAATGATGCACATGGCCGTGGAGCAGTTCCTACCCTCGGTTGGGAGCGGGACTGTTGATTACTGTTGTGCTGGTGCGATATGTTCCAGCGGCTCTTTGGATGATCCCCGGGATCTGGCAGGTCATTTTCAGCCTGGGCGTATTTTCTTCGTGCCGCTTTCTACCCCGGCCAATGCTTGCGGCGGGAGCGTGGTACCTGCTGACGGGCCTGTTCTGTATCTCGCTCGGCGGCAACCGAGCGCTTTCCCCATGGGCCATGGGCATTCCGTATGGCGCCGGACAGTTGCTGGTCGCAGCGATTCTGCTCTTCAGCGCGCACGAGGGTACCGATGAAAGCTAAGGCCGCATCCAGCGAGGGGCGATTTGCCTATGAGGGACTGGATCGCGTGATCCACGAACGCGCTCGCCTCAGCGTGCTTACCTCCTTGATCACCAATCCCAAGGGACTGACGTTTGGCGACCTTAAGCAGCTATGCGGGCTTACTGACGGCAACTTGAGCCGGCATTTACAGGTTTTGGAGAAAGAAAACATGGTCGACATCGTCAAGGGCCACGATCGCAATCGGCCACAGACAATGTGCCGAATCACGGTGTCGGGCCGTAAGCGCTACCTGGAATACCTTTCCACTCTCGAACAGGTGGTTCGCGATGCTGCCAAGGTAACCAAAGACGAGCCCGCGTCCGGTTTGATACGGGGTCTCGCTCCAACTCGGGCTTGAACTTTTTTTTGTGAGGTAACTTTACAGTGCAAAGTACACTCTCTACGCCCCATAGCTTTACAGTGCAAAGTGCGCAGCCCACCGGATTGCATGTGGCCATCATCATGGACGGCAACGGGCGATGGGCGGCGCGGCGCAATCTGCCCCGGGTTGCAGGGCATCGCGCCGGAGTCGCGGCCGTAAAGCGCATCGTGGAACACGCGCCTCTGGTGGGCATCGGCTGCTTGACCGTCTACGCGTTTTCGTCTGACAACTGGCGCCGCCCGTCGACCGAGGTACAGAGTATTTTTTGGTTGCTGCGAGCCTTCCTGCGGCTGGAGCGGGCGAAACTCAGGCAGGCCGGTGTTCGGCTCGAGGTCATCGGACGGCGCGATCGTATACCAAAATTGTTGCTGCGTGAGATCAACCAGGCAATCGCTGCGACCGCGGGCGGCACGCAACTGCTGCTCCGCGTTGCCATCGATTACTCTTCGCGCGACGCGATCATGAGCGCTGCCCTTGGCGTATCTCGCAGCTTTCTGCATGAGCGACTCCCTGGAGCTTCCTTGCTGCGCGACATGCTTGCTCAGGAATTGGCCGCGGAGAGCGGCGAAGTAGACCTGCTGATTCGCACTGGCGGAGAAAAGCGGCTTTCCGACTTCTTGCTGTGGGAGTGTGCTTACGCCGAACTTTGGTTTACCGATCGCATGTGGCCAGACTTTGAGCCCAGCGACCTGGATGCCGCGCTGGGAGAATTCCGTCAGCGGGAACGCCGCTTCGGCGGTGTTCCCGTGGCTTCGACTCCTGCTGCTGCGGGCGGCGCGTGATGATCGCGCCGGGGTCGCGCCCTCTGCACGTTAAATTCATTCTGCCCGCCTTAACGGAGGCGAGTGGTCCTTATTGGCGTCCCATCAAGTACTCGCTGTTCCCGCCGCTGGGATTGGCCACACTCGCTGCGTATTTGTGTGCCGATGACCGCGCCGTGATCGTGGACGAACACGTGGAGTGCCTCACGCTCGACGACGCACCTGAGCTGGTTGTGATTCAGGTGTATATCACCAACGCCTATCGTGCGTACGGGATCGCCGACCACTACCGTCGCCAGGGAGCGTTTGTTTGCCTGGGCGGCCTGCATGTTACGTCGCTCCCCGATGAAGCCATGGTGCACGCTGACGCCATCTTTCTCGGCCCCGGAGAGCAGACCTTCCCGAAATTTCTTCAAGATTTTCGTGCCGGCAAAGCGGAGCGAGTTTACACCTCTGCGGCGAGGCCGCTCGCTGGAGCGTGTTCCGGCAATCCGGCGTGATCTCATCCAACGTGCCCGTTACCTGGTGCCGAACTCCATTGTGGTGACACGCGGCTGCCCCCAGCATTGCGACTTCTGCTACAAGGACGCCTTCTTCCAGGGTGGGCGCGGGTTCTACACCCAGCGGGTGGAGGATGCGCTGGCAGAGATAGAGCGGCTACCTGGACGCCACCTCTATTTCCTGGACGATCACCTGTTGGGCGACCAGCGCTTTGCCAAGGCACTCTTTAAGGGCATGATGGGGATGAGGCGATTGTTTCAGGGGGCTGCGACTGTCGATTCCGTTTTGCGCGGTGACGTGATCGAGCGTGCAGCGGAAGCCGGACTGCGCAGCCTTTTTGTCGGCTTCGAGACGCTCACTCCGGAAAACCTGAAACGCAGCAACAAACGGCAAAACCTCGGCCGTGACTACAAGGCGGTTACTGATCGCTTACATTCGCTGGGCATTATGATCAACGGCAGTTTCGTTTTCGGCATGGATGATGACGGCGAAGACGTTTTCCGGCGCACAGTCGACTGGGCGATCGAACACGGCATCACCACGGCGACGTTTCATATCCAAACACCCTACCCTGGCACCCGGCTGCACGCGCACATGGTTCGCGAGGGCCGCATGCTGACCCGGAACTGGGATCTCTATGACACCAGGCATGTGGTTTACCGCCCGGCCCAACTCAAGCCCGAGGCACTGAAGGCCGGATATGACTGGGCCTATCGTGAGTTCTATCGCTGGGCATCGATCACACGCGCCGCTCTGCATCATGGCACATTGAAGCATCAGGCCAAGCACTTCTTTTATGCCTCTGGCTGGAAGAAATTCGAAGCCGTCTGGGATTTTTTGATTCGGGCGAAGCAACTGACTCTGGCGACGCCCCTGTTGGAAGGGGTACTCTCGCGGGTCACCAGCGCGACGGCAACTCAACCAACGGAGTCCGGAAGCCAACTAGTGGTGCTGCCCGAGGGGACTCGATGACCGCAAAACTAAATCTCTTCAATTCTGCGATCGATGTCACGGAGCAACGTGAGCTCACTCCAATCAAGGTGCTCCTGCAGGCCGAGGTAGGCATCGGGGCCAATCCTGTCTTTCGTGCGCAGCGTTTCCAGTTGCTCTCTTTCCGCCTCGATGGCTTGCAGGCCGAGTTTGCGATAGCGATCCAGGGACTCGATACCCGTTTCCCTTCGGCAGGTGCGTCGTATGAGGGAAAGACGAAATCGGAGATTCTCGGCTTCTGGTCCGTCCTGGCCCGCAATGCTGGCGAGACCCGCCTCAGCCAGCGCGGCGCGGGCAAACGATAGCTCGAGGGCCGCGTAACCACTGCGGTCGAGCTTGAGCAGCTTGATGAGTGGCGCGAGGGTGAGGCCCTGAAGGACCAGCGTGGCGAGAACCACGCAGAAGGCCGTCAGTACCACGGTGTCACGCTGGGGAAAATTGTCAGGCAAAGCGAACGCGGTGGCAATGGTTACGAACCCTCGCATACCGCACCAGCCCACAAATAGGGCCTCACTGAATTTGGCAGGCGCCGGCTTGTTTCTTGAGGATGCCCACCAGGCCTCGATACGATTGAAGCCGATGACGACGACTAAGCGGGTGCAGATTACCGCCACAACTACGAGCAACGCGAAACCCAGAGCTTCGCGGAGATGAGACGGTTGCAAGCGAGCCAGGATGGATCTCGCCTGCATACCCATGAGCAGGAATGCGAACACGTTCAAGGTGAAGACGACCGAGCTCCAGACCGCGTAGGACTGTACACGCATGCGAGCGTCAAATGTGGTGGAGTCGGTGGTGCGTGCGAGTGTCATGGCGAAGGCGATCACGCACAACACGGCAGAAAGGTGGAGATGATCGGCGACGATCCATAAGAGATACGCCAGCACGAACTGCAATAGATTGCCTCCCAGCGTATCCTTCACCATCTGGTTCACGTAGCGCGCGCCATAAGCGCAGACCATGCCCAGCAAGACACCGCCGGGAACAGCCAATCCGAGCCGTAGTCCGATACCCAGGCGAAATCCTCCGGTGTGGAGGAAAGTGAGTGCGCCGCCGAAGAGCAGGAGTGCGGTCGCGTCGTTGAAGAGACTTTCGCCTTTGAGGACGGCGTCCATGTTCCGAGGTATGGAGAAGTTTCTCAGTACGGCGGTGGCGGCCGCTGCATCCGGCGGGGCCACGATCGCGCCCAGGACGACCGCGGCGGCCAGAGGCAGCCCGAGAAACGTCGAAGCGATCCCAGCTACAACGCAAGTGGTCAGGATGACGGCAACGACCGCGAATGCAATCAGTGGGGCCAGAAACCGCCGCGGGGCTTCTGGTGGAAAGTCGTAGGCAGCGTCCACGAGGGCGGGCACGATGAAGAGCGCGAGGTAGGTTGAAGGCTGGATGGGAATGATGGGCGCACCGGGGATGAGCGCCACGACCACACCTGCTCCGGCGAGCATGGCAGGGTACGGGAGCGATAAGCGCCGCGCCAGCTGCAGGAGCGCGATTGCGGCAAGCAAGAGCACGAGCAGGCTTTCGAAGAATGTCATTCGGAATCGTCACCCTCAAGGATTGTAGAATCCTCCATCGCGTTTAAGAAGAAGCCGATGCCCCTGGTAATGCAGTATCTTCAATGAGCGTGGATACCGCGTCCTCACAGCCCGGCGATCTTGCGCTGCCCATCCAGGCGGCCGAGCCATCCACAGTAATTCCCGCGCTTGCGCCAAGTCTCCTGCAAGAGCTTTGGCTTGCTGCGGAAGGGGCGGAGTGCGGCCTTACCTGCGAGGAGTTCGGCAGCGTACTTACTTCGGCCGGGGAGAAGGTCAACTATGGCCTGGCAGCCGGCAACAGTCCCGATGCTGGGCAGAGAGCTACTTTCCTCCGGTCTCTCCATCTTTCTGAACTAGCTCTGGCTCACTCCTGTGGGCTGGGCCGCGATGCGGCCTGGCAGCGGTTCCTCGACCGTTATCGTTCTTCGCTGACGCAGGCCGCTATCGCAATCACCGGATCCGCGACCGCCGGGCATGAGCTCGCCGATTCGCTTTACGCGGAGCTGTATGGACTGCGGGAACGCGATGGTCAGCGGCGTTCTCCACTGGCTTCCTACTCGGGCCGTGGTTCGCTTCTCGGTTGGCTGCGCACGACGCTGGCCCAGCGGCATGTCGATCACCACCGGCGTACCCGGCGCGAAGCTCCTCTCGACAACGTCGATCCTCCCGCCGCGGAAGCTTCCAGTTTGCCGGCGTCCGCCGAGGTTAACCGGCTCGAGGAAGCGGTAAGCCTCAGCCTGCGATCGCTGCCGGCGGAGGATCGCTTCATGCTCTCTGCTTACTTTCTCGATCGTCAGAGCCTGCTCGAGATCTCGCGAATGATTCGTGTTCATGAAGCGACTGTCAGCCGGCGGATTAAACGGCTGGTGGCCGATCTGCGCAATCAGCTTATTCACCATCTTCAATCGGGGGGCCTTAGCAAACGAGCCGCCGAAGAAACTCTCGGCGCCGATCCGCGTGATATTGAATTAAATCTGCGGGCATTGCTGCAAACTTCGCAAAGGCCGCCGTTCTCCGGTAAGACGGCATCGGACAAGATATGAGCGAACTTCTCCAATCCGGGCAGCACCCCGACGCGGATCAGCTCAGCGCCTTCATCGAGCATGCTTTGCCGGCGCACGAGCAGGAGGAGACCCTGGCCCATCTGGCGATTTGCCCTCACTGCCGCAGCATCGTCGCGCTCTCGATGCCAGCGGCCGATCCATTGCCGCAGGAGGCCGCCCGGCGGCCCTGGTTTTCCGGCTGGATGGTGGTGTGGCCGGCGAGCGCCGCTCTTGCCGCGCTCTTGCTGGCCGGCATCTATATTTGGAACGGCTTCATCGTCGAGAAGCACGTGCCACCAAGGCAGACGGCGCGGTCTATTCCGCCGGCACCTCTCAAAAAGGAGCCCGCGCCAACGGTCAAGCTGCAAGCACGGAGAAGGGATGGCCCGGAAGCGGCGCGGCCTTCAACAGCCCCAGCCCCTGAAACCGCGGCGGACCTCCATCAAAACCTGGACCAAATGCCAGGATTTGGCGCAGCCAAGGTGGGGGGCGGAGCAGTTCCGGCACAGGCGGTTGGCGGCAGGCATGGCTTGCCAAGTGGACTTGGCGCTCTCTCCATTGTTGCCAGGGCTGGGGAGGCCGTCGCCATCGACACCCAACATACTCTCTTCTTCAGCAACGATGCCGGCGCACACTGGACCGTCATCCCGCAACCATGGCAGGGCCGTGCGGTCAGGGTTGAGTTGGTCCGCGCTTCGAACCCGGCCGTCAAACGCAATGCCGCAGCCACCGGAACTATCGGTGGCATCCTCGGCGGCGTGGAATCTCGCGATGCTGTGGAGAGCGAGAAAGCCGCCGTCAGTGGTGCAATCACCGACCCTACCGGCGCATCCATTCCGAATGCATCCGTCGCAGTCACGAATTCGTTGACCCAGGCGGTCCGCAGAACGACGACAAATCCTGCCGGCCGTTACACGGTCGACCAGCTCGAGCCAGGTACTTATACGGTGGAAGCCGAAGCCCCTGGATTTACCCCTGAGCAGATCTCCGGACTCGCGCTAACTCGCAGTCGGCAGACGCAGAAGGATCTGACCCTTGCAGTGGGCTCCGTGGCCCAGACCGTCGAGGTTCAGGGGCCGGCCCGGGTGTCTACCACAGCGCCGGTGGTCAAAGAGGGGTTCGCAGCCCGGCGGGTTACAGTCTCGCGCGATCCGGGCTTTGAGATAACGACGGATACGGGCGAGCACTGGATCAGCACTGATGGCCGGTCCTGGCAGCGCAAAGAGGAATGATCCCTGAGCTGTCCCGTCGGCGTCGCGGAACGAGAGCAAAGAACGAAGCCTTCTTCCCTGGACGGGTGCCCCATGTTCGCCCCGGCGTACATGGGCTCGTCCAGGGCCTCAGACCTGGGTAGACGTTGTCCAAATTAGATTTTAAATGCCTCGGTTTAGGAACAGCCCTTTCCCTGCCACGATCCTCTCCTTTTTGTCATCCCGAGCGCAGCCGAGCGGATCTGCGGTTCTACGGACTACTCCTGGAAACCCGGAACAACAGGGGCAGATTGATATTTCCAGGAGGGGTGGATGATTAGTGGAGGTTGTGGACCGGTAGGAGCGGGGCACACGATTGGCGCACTGCAGATCCGCTCGGCTGCGCTCGGGATGACAAAAAGGGGAGGACCGTGGCAAGGAAGAGGGCGGTTGGTGGAGGAAAGGGCGGTTGCTGAGCCGAGGCATTGTTGAAAGCCAATTTGGACAGCAGACGATCTACATGCAACCAGAGTTTATTTCGCCAAGCGCGCCTCAAGCAATCAAAAAGTTACATCCTCAAAAAGCCAGCCCCTCCGCTAATTTGGACAGCTCTGTCAGTTCTGTAGTTACCCGCTCCCGCCGCTTATGAAATAATTTTTCGTTTTTCCTGCAAGTTCTTTGAGACTTCACGTTCTCCGGTCAGACGAGCCGCAAATCCCCTCCGCAGGGCGGCTTGCCAGGAGAATGTGCATGACTCGTTCCTGTCGTTCGCTTCCCTTTCTGCTGACTGGCCCTCTTGTGCTCCTGCTTGCCTCCGGCGTGTTCCTCTCGATTGCGCGCGGACGCTCCGAGCAGCTTGCCGCCGTCTACACACGCGGCAATCTCTCGGTCACGATTCCCTATCACTCCACTCGCTCGGGTAGCGGCAGATTGGTCGCTGAAATTATTGATCCCGAGGACCATGTTCTTGGCCGGGTCGAACATACTGCGGATATCGGCACTGGGGACAGCACCTGGCAGCAAGTGATTAAGCCGGAGAAGCCCCTCCGATTTGAAGAAATCGTCTGGCAGCGGCTCCGCTACCGCTTCGAGTATGCCGACAACCAGGCTCCTGCGATCGAGGGTGTCGAATCCATCTCGCAGATTCTCCGGCGGCCCGTGGTGCACATTCTCGGGCAGACTGAATACCTCGCCGGAAGCCATGCCGCTATTCGGGTCATCGTGTCGGACGCAAGCAACCATGACGTCGTCGAGCAAGGGACGATTGGGATCGAGCTGCTCATACCTGGCAAGACTCCGCGTCTTCTCTTCTCCGGCAAAATCAATAAACGCGGCACCCTCGAGGCTCAGCTTCACTTCCCTGCCGGCCTTACGGGTAGCTACCAATTACGCTTCATCGCCGACACTCCCATCGGATCTACGGAATACATCCAGGCGGTCGACCTCAAGAGCAAAGCTTCCATTCTCTTAACCACAGAGAAGCCGATTTACCAGCCGGGCCAGACAATCCATGTCCGCGCGCTTGCCCTCAACCGGGCCGATTACAAGGCCGACTCTGAGCGCAAGCTGACCTTCGAACTGGAAGACTCGCGCGGCAACAAAGTGTTCAAGAAAGTAACTGCGACGGATGACTTTGGCGTAGCCTCAGCCGAGTTTTCGCTCGCCGATGAAGTGAACCTCGGCGCCTATCATCTCCGCGCATTGATGGGCGATAGCTCCACGCCATCCGATGCCGTTGAGGTTACGCTTAACGTCGAACGCTATGTGCTGCCGAAGTTCAAGGTTGCGATCGAATTTACAGAGAAGGACGGCAAGCCCAGACGCGATTACCGGCCAGGCGACCACGTCACCGGGACGGTGCGCGCCAACTACTTCTTCGGCAAGCCGGTCGACCATGCGCAGATCACGATGAAGGCCTCCAGCATGGACGTCAGCCGTCTTCGATGCGGGCTCCGCTGCAGGCAAGACTGACGGCGAAGGGACTTACAAGTTCGACCTGAAATTGGCCGGCTACTTTGCCGGGCGACCGCTGAGCCAGGGCATGGCCCGGGCCCTCATTGAGGCGACAGTGAAGGACTCAGCCGCCCATAGCGAAACACGCGGCGAACCCATCACTATTAGCCAGTCGCCGTTGCTCATCACTGCTGTTCCTGAGGGTGGAACCCTGATACCTCACCTGGATAACCAGATATTCCTGCTCAGCTCCTATCCCGACGGCACCCCGGCAAAGACTTCGCTCACCGTTCACCTGCCCGGGGGCCGGGAGCAGCGTGCTTCCACCGACAACGGCGGCGTCGCGCTCATCCGTCTCAATCCCGGCTCCGGCCTGGATGCCTTGAGCGTCGACGCCAACGACCACCGCGGTAACCGTGTCTCCAGCAGTATTCCTCTCGAGACGCGCTCGGGTACTGACCAGATTTTGTTGCGCACCGACCGTGCGGTCATCAAGGCCGGCGAGCGCATTCAACTCAAGGTGCTTTCCACCCGCGCTCGCGGCTCCGCGTATGTCGATGTTGTCAAGAATGGGCAAACCATCCTCACGCGCGATGTCGATCTCCAGGGCGGCCAGGCGGAGCTGACATTGAACGCCACGCCGCAGATGGCGGGGACCCTCGACATCGATGCCTATCTCTTTGGCCGTGACGCCCAACCGATCGCCGACCATCGCCTTCTCTTTATCCAGCCGGCCGATGGGTTGAAGATTGAGACGACTGCGGATGCTGCCGTCTATAAGCCCGGCTCTGACGCGCGGGTCCATTTCCACGTTACAAACTCCCAGGGCGAAGGCGTCAGTGCCGCGCTCGGCCTGCAGGTGGTCGACGAGGCCGTATTCGCGCTCGCGGAGAAGCAGCCAGGCTTTGCCAAGGTGTTCTTCTACCTGGAGCAGGAAGTGATGAAGCCGCGCTATGAGATTCACTCGATTTCGATGCCGGATGTTGTCGAAGAACCGGCTGAGTCAAGCCACGATCAGGAGGAGCAGCATAATTTGGCCGCACGCGCACTCTTCTCTGCCACTGAGATGAGCAACCCGGCAAGGCTCGATACGGAGTTCGGCCGCAGCCTGCCCCAGGACAACTACGAGGAATACGCACAGCGCTACTACATGGCCTTTGTCCAGCAGGTAAACCGCATTGCCGATCGTTTGAACCATGGGACTGGTAGCCATACGACGCAGCAGTCGATCTCGAGCGAAATTGAAAAGCTCGGCGCAACACACGATTCCATGCTGCTCGATTCCTGGAACCGGCCACTACGCTTCGAGTCCGCTGATTGGAACCGTGGAAATGACCGTTTCTATCTGGTGCGCAGCGCAGGCCCAGATCGGCAGTTTGACAGCGCGGACGACCTCTCTGTCTATCTCGAAGATCGCTCCGGGAACGTTGTCACCCATCAGCGACGGCGCAGAACGGCTCGCTCAATCTCAAGATGGAACATGATCGAGGCCCGTTCAACGGGCTCGCCGAGGTCACTGGAACCGTCGCCGATTTTTCCGGGGCCAACATTCCGGGGGCCACCATCTCTCTCCGGCTGGTCTCCAACAATGAAAGTCGTAGTGCCCACTCCGACGGCGACGGCGGCTTCAGTTTCGCCGGCCTTCCAGCCGGACTCTACGAAGCCCAGCTCTCTTCTCCGGGATTCGTGGTTCTCTTTCGCCGCTTCGCCCTGCAACCACGTGATCGTGCAACGATCTCCGCTGCGCTCGCCGTCGGTAATGTAACCGAGGCGGTGACCGTGAGCGCCCGGGTTCCTCTTATGGCAGCGGACAGACTTGAAGCCGTCGGCGGTAACAGACTTTTCCTGAGAAGCGGTCCGGCGCGTGTCGCAGCAGCGGCCCCTTCGGGCGTCATCGGTGGTGTGCTTGGTGGTCTGAATGCCCGCAACGCGACTCAATCGATCAAGTCTGGCGCCGCGGCCGCCCCACATATTCGCTCCTACTTTCCCGAAGCCCTTTACAACAATCCAGAGATCATCACCGACGCGAACGGCAACGCGGATATCTCCATCCCGGTAGCTGATTCCATCACCACCTGGCGCATGGCCATGCTTGCTTCCACCCGCTCCGGCGTGCTCGGTACTGCTACCTCGAGCTTGAAAGTGTTTACGGACTTCTTCGTCGATCTCGATCTACCGGTCACTCTGACCCAGGGTGATCGCGTGTCTATCCCTATCGCCGTCTACAACTACTCCGGCAAATCCGGCAACGTGTGCCTCAAGCTCCAGCCTGAAGAGTGGTACGCGCTGGAAGACGACACTGCCGACAAGACCGTTGATGTCGAGTCAAGCCGCGTCGGCTCTGCGCAGTTCACCATCCAGGCGAACCGCATCGGCAAATTCAAACTCACCCTGACCGCGCGCATGGATGGTATCGGTAGTGAGACCCGCAACGACATCGTTGTACGCGAAATTGAAGTGGTCCCCAACGGCCGGGAGCAAAATCTCGTATTCAATGGCCGCCTCGAAACCAGCGCTCACCACGACCTCCAGTTTCCCGCGAACGCGATCCCCGATGCCACCACGCTGTTCGTTCGCCTCTATCCCGGGCCACTCAGCCAGGTCATCGAGGGCATGGACAGCATCCTCAGTATGCCTGGCGGCTGCTTTGAGCAGACATCTTCGAGCACCTACCCCAACGTGCTCGCGCTCGATTACATGAAGCGGACCAAGAAGCTGACACCCGAGGTCCACGCGAAGGCAGAAGGATACATTGCCAACGGCTACCAGCGGCTGCTGACATTCGAAGTTCCGGGCGGCGGCTTCTCGTGGTTCGGCCAGGCCCCCGCCAACAAGATTCTTACCGCCTACGGCTTGATGGAATTCAACGATATGTCGAAGGTTTCAGACGTGGACCCGAGACTGATTGAGCGCACCCGGGACTGGCTTGCCAGAGAGCAACAGGCAGATGGAAGTTGGAAGCCGGACACGAACTTCATCAACGAGGGTGCGACCAATCGCTACAATTCTGACGTTCTGCGCATCACCGCGTATATCGCCTGGTCGCTCGCCAACACCGGCTACCAGGGTCCAGCGATCGAGAAGGCCAAGGCCTATATTCAGTCGCATTCCGCTTCGAAGCTGGATAACTACACGCTCGCTGTTGTGGCGAACTTCGCCCAGAACTACGGGAAAGACCGTGACTTCACACGGCGCGCCATGCAGGCCCTGGTGGACGCTCGCACGCAAAAAGACGACCAGGTTTTCTGGACAGTTGAGGAAACGGGCGTGTACTCCACCGGTCAAAGCGCAGCGATCGAGACCACGGGTCTCGCCGCCCAGGCGCTGCTGAAGTGGGGAGAAGCCTCCGAGGTGGTTCGCAAGGCCCTCAACTTTATCTCGTCAAAGAAGGACGCTTCGGGCGCATGGGGCACTACACAGGCGACGATCATGGCGTTGCGCGCTCTCTTGTTCGCCTCACAATACAGCGCCTCCGATGTCCGGGGGTCCGTTGTGGTCATGCTCAATGGCAAGCCTGTCGAGACGCTCAAGCTGTCGCCAGAGAACAATGATCTGCTCCATCAGTTTGTTCTGAAGGGGATAGCCGCGCAGCAAGCAAACTCGGTACAACTCAAGTTCGAGGGTACTGGCGGCCTCGCGTACCAGGTCGTCGGCCGCTACTTTACTCCATGGGAGGAGAAGCCGGTGACCGAACCTTTGTCAATCGACGTGACCTACGACCGAACGCGGCTGGCTCAGAATGACATTGCCACCGAAAAGGTTACCATTCAGAACAACCTCAAAAAGACTGCCAACATGATCATGGTGGATCTTGGCATTCCGCCGGGATTCGACCTGCTCAGCGAAGACCTGCAGGCGTTGCAGGAGAAGTCGCCCGCGACTCCGTCCGGACGACTGGAGAAGTTCAGTTTGACCGCCACGCAGGCAATTCTCTACTTCGACGGGCTTTCGCCAAGGCAGTCGATCTCGTTCAACGTCCGATTGCGTGCCAAGTATCCGATTCGCGCCCGGACGTTTCAGTCTCGGATTTACGAATATTACGATCCGGCACAGAATGCGACGGCGCGCCCGGTTCAGTTGGAGGTGACGGGACGGAAATGAACACGAAACAACGTCTGCCGCACCAGGCCACGCTGACGCGGAATGAAGCTCACTGGAGATGCCCGAAGGGACCTCTGAAGAACTCCTCAACCGGCCTTTGCTAGGGGGATCCCAGGTCTCAAACGCGAGACCTGGGGCACCCTTCGCGGTTCCAGTCAATGTCTCGGGTGGTGAAGCAGGACGTCGAGAGGTTCCACCGGGGCTCACGGGCTTGGCGGTGATTGAGCCGCATCCAATAGGCAATTTGCTCGGCGCGAAACTCATCAAAATCGAACCGGCAAACATTCCTTCCAATCGCAGCAAACATCTGAAGTAAACTCAGCACGAAGGGCACGGCTCTGACATGAGAAAGGAATTCTATGGCAGCGTCCACACCTACGACTACGCGCAAGCTGGCAGTTTCTCTGCCTACGGAACGCACGAATGTTTCGATCGGCGCCGACACTTACTCAATCGTTTTTTCAGGCTCTGACACTGACGAGAAGCTCTCGTTCATCGACATGCACATTCCGCCCGGCGGTGGTCCGGTGCCGCACGCCCACGAGTGCGAGGAGACTTTCTATGTGGTCGAAGGCGAGGTAGCCGTTTTTTGCCAGGATGAGCGCACACTCGCCACGGCTGGAGCGGCGGTGAATGTTCCAGGTTGGGCGCCGCATTGTTTTCTGAACCTGAGTAAGGCGCCGGCGCGGCTTTTCTGCATCGTTTCGCCGGCTGGGCTGGAGCGGCAATTCCTGGAGATGGGTCCGCGCGTAGCGACCCGCACGACGGCCCCTCCTCCGCCGGATCCGGAGAAGCTGGCCGAACTGAAAGAAGAATCTGCCCGCGATCGCGGCGAGATACAACGCAAAGATTCTTCCACCCGACACGTTCCGGCACTTGATGACGCCTGCGGAAATAAAGTTCGTCGAGGAAGCAAACGGCGAGTGAGGCGCACGTGGCAATCCAGGCTCAGGCAAATCAACCGTAGAATATTTTGATCATGCCTACTGTCGAACCGCTCTCGCCGCGGATGGTGCAAGAATACAAAACCGTCCGGCTGCGAGCCCTCAAAGATAGTCCCACTGCTTTTGGAAGCACCTATGCGAAGGAGTCTCTGTTCTCCGACGGCGACTGGCTCCGGCGAGTCGATAGCTGGAATGGCCCGGGCGGCGTTTGCTATCTCGGCATGGATGCGGGCGCCCCGTGCGGCATCATTGCCGGTTATTCCGACAAGAAAGATCCGCCAAGGGTTTGGGTTGCTTCGATGTGGGTCGCTCCAACGCATCGCAGGAGCGGCCTCGGGACCATGCTCATGGATGCCGTTAAATTGTGGGCGCGCGAGCTCAGCGTCGCCGAGCTATACCTGATGGTGACCAGCAACAATCTGGCCGCGATTCGTTTCTATGAGCGATGCGGTTTCACCTTCACCGGAACAACCGGACCCTATGAACATGATCCGGCGCTCTTTGAATACGAGATGGTCACGCATTTTCGCAAAGGAAGCGCAGAATAGATACGATGAGCAGATTGCCCACGTTGCGACCCCGCGAATGAGCCAGAAGCCCCAAATGCCGGCCGTTTTGCCGGCTTTCGATGAAGCGGAGCGAAACGCAATTTACCGCGTGATCCGCGCGCGCCGTGACGTACGCCGCGGTTTTCTGCCGGAACCACTGCCCGATGCGCTGCTAACCCGGCTGCTGAGGGCAGCGCATGATGCGCCGTCGGTTGGACTGATGCAGCCCTCGCGCTTCGTGGTGATTCGCTCACTCGAAGTCCGGCGACGCATCCATGCTGTGTTTCAACAGGCCAACCAGCAGGCGCTGAAGAAGTATGAAGGCGCGCGCCACGATCAATACGCGGATTTGAAGCTCGAAGGCATCCTGGAGGCGCCGCAAAATCTCTGCATCCTGTGCGACGCGGAGAGCGCACAGGGACACGGTCTTGGGCGGCAGACCATGCCTCAGACCGCGGTCTACTCGACCGTCTGCGCGATACAAAATCTGTGGCTTGCTGCGCGAGCGGAGGGGGTTGGCGTCGGCTGGGTCAGCATCCTGGAGCCCGACGCACTTCGGTCCGTGCTCGGCATCCCCGCCCACATTGAGCCGGTGGCCTACCTCTGCCTGGGGTACGTAGATAACTTCGGTAACGAACCGGAGCTTGAGCGTGTTGGATGGGAACGGCGGGCGTCCCTGGAGAGCGTCATCTTCGAAGAAACCTACCCGCCCAAAGCGAAACCTTGAAGACCCGCTGAAAGTTTGCTCTATTGAGTAACGATGCGCGGCAGGGTAGACTGCATTCCATGCTTACGAGACGAACGTTGCTCTCCCGGCTGAGAGCGCTTGCTGCTGGTTGCCGTCGCGGCCATCGTCTCCCCCCAGCCACAGATTCAGGCCGCAGTTCTTACATCTTCCGCTACCGGCACACCTCCGGCGGTGCTCACCATCGAAGGTCTGGGCAAAGGCGTTGCGCCGCTCGATGGTCCGTGGCAATTCCATCTGGGCGATGACCCCACCTGGGCGACTCCCGGGATCAACGATTCGACCGGCCAGAACGGCTGGGAGCAGCTGACCGCCGACGCCCCCTGGGGAACGCAAGGGCATCCCGGCTACACCGGCTATGCCTGGTATCGCCGCCAGCTGAACGTTTCCCCGGCACCCGGAGCATCGCCCGATGTGACCCTGCTGATTCCCGCCATCGACGATGTTTACGAACTCTTCTGGAACGGTGCCCCCGTTGGCCAACTGGGCAGCTTCCCTCCCCGCCTGGACTCGCAGTTTGGTATACCGGCACAGATCTATGGGCTCGGCCCAGCCCGCAGCGGAGTGCTCGCGGTGCGAGTCTTCAAACTTCCATCGATGTCCGTCGATGACGGGAGCGCCGGCGGCTTCGAAAGATTGCCTTTGGCCGGCAGCCCGGAGGCGATCGGGACCAAAAAAGAGGCCCTGGATTTTCATTGGCTACGCAGCCGGCAGTTCCTCTTCGGCCTTACGTCGCTCTACGGATTGGCATCCATCCTCAGCTTCATTGCCTGGCTCCGAGACCGCAAGCAGTGGCTGCTGTTCTGGATGGCCGCCTACACGTTCATGCCGGTTCTGGAATTGGTACTGGGTGGTCTGCGCCTTCCTGTTTCCGGTATCTGGCTGACCTGGTTCATTCAGACCGGGATCGGCTTGAGAGAGGTTTGCCAATGGTTCCTGTTGATCTATCTTCTGCAGCTCGATGCGAACACGAAACTCATGCGCCGTTACGGATCGCGGCTTACGTGGGCGTACTGGTCGGGTTTCTTGACGGTGCCCTGGGGTTTGCCTTCCGCTTCAATATAACTGCGGTTCCCATTCAGATTGCAGACGCCATCCTTACCGCTTTCATCCTTCCGCTGGAATTGGTCCCGATTCTGCTCGTCATCTACGCCATCCGGCAGCGTCAACAGCTCGATTCCGCGCGCTGGCTGGTAGCGATCTTCGCTCTGTTGAGCGGCACCTGGTACTCATTGGGAAACATTGTCGACCAGGGCATTCGATTCACCCACTGGACCCTTGGGCCACGAATGCAGCAGCCGGTATTCACCTTGTTCGGGAACAGTTTCAGCGTCCAGATTCTGCTGCGAACCCTGCTCTTTCTCTCCATCGTCTACGCAGTCATTCGCTATTCGATAGCCAATCGGCAACGGCAGACGAACCTGGAGCGGGAATTCCAGAACGCTCGCGAACTGCAGCAGATCCTGGTTCCGGAAACCCTTCCCGCCATCCCCGGCTTTACGTTAACCAGCGCTTATCGTCCGGCGCAGGAAGTTGGCGGCGATTTCTTCCAGATCATCCCCCTGGAGGGTGCACTGCAGGGCTCAACCCTCATCGTGCTAGGCGACGTGAGCGGCAAAGGACTACAAGCGGCCATGACTGTGTCGCTCATCGTGGGCGCCATCCGGACCCTGGCCAAATTCGCACCCCAGCCGGCCCAGATGCTTTCCGAGATCAATCAACGGCTGCATGGGCGATTGCAGGGTGGTTTCGCTACCTGCATCGCGGTGCTGTTGAATCCTGATGGAAGCTGCATCGTTGCCAGCGCCGGCCATCCGGCTCCATTTTTGAACCGACGCGAGCTGGATCTGCCCGGGGCTCTCCCACTCGGGCTCGATTTGGGCGCCAGTTACCAGCAGGTCCCAGTCCAGTTGCGCGAAGGCGATCATTTTTCCCTCTACACCGATGGCCTGCTGGAAGCGCGCAACCAGTCTGGCGAACTGTACGGATTTGAACGGCTGGAGGTTCTCTTCGGGACCAGACCGAGTGCATCCCAAGCCTCTGAAGAAGCGGTCGCGTTCGGACAGGAAGATGACGTCACGGTGCTGACGCTGACGCGGGTGGCGGTGGGAGAAGAATCCGTTACGCTGCTGAACGCGCCTGTTTTTGCAGGTTCGTAGGGGTAGGTTCCTACAACTGATTCCTAGGCCGGAATGTTGAGTGGGTCGTTGGTGTTGACTTCTCCCTTGGCGAGCAGGAAATAAAGAGACACTGCTACCAGCATGAAACCGGCTCCGGCCAGGGCCTTTGAGACCCCGAAGACAGGGATGAGCTTTCCCAGCCCCAGGCTACCCAGGGGTATTCCGGCGCGAAACGCCAGGTTGTAGACACTCATGACTCGTCCTCGCATCGCGTCGGTGGTAATGAGCTGTACCAGCGACAACATGAGCGAGGCAGAGGCCATGACGGCAACCCCGGTGAAGAAAATCAGCAGGCAGGACAGGGGAAGCCATTTGGACATGGCAAAGGCAGCGATGGCGAATCCCAGAAAGGTCAAGATCAGCACCGTGAGCCGCTGCTGCCCCTTGAACTTTTCCATTGCCGCCACGATGAGTGCGCCACAAATCGATCCTGCTCCGGAGAAAACCAGCAGCAGGGTGTAGGTCTCGGGGCCCTTGTGAAAAATGGTCTGTACGAAGACGGGCAGGAAGCCAGTGAGCGAAAAACCAAATAATGTGGTGCAGAACGCTAATACGACCAGCGGAGTCATTCCGTCGCGACATCGAATAAATCGAATGCCCTCTGCCATGCTGTGCATCACCGGCTCGCGCGATTTCGCCGGCACAAATTTAACGTGAATCATGAACAGCGACGCGATCACCGCCAGGTAAGAAACGCCGTTCAGGGTGAAACACCAGGTGGCGCCGAGCAGGGCGTAGGTAGCCCCGCCGATGGTCGGGCCCAGAATGCGTGCCAGGTTGAACTGGATCGAGTTCATGGCAATGGCGTTGGCCAGGTCCTCGGGACCGACCAGGGTCGGCAGCAGCGCCGAATATGCCGGCCCGCCAAAAGATTGGCCGACTCCCACGATGAACGAGAGAGCCAGGATGTGCCAAACCTGGACGACATGGGTAAAGAACAAAAGTGCCAACAAGAAAGCGCATGCCATCTGGATGTACTGGGAGGTCAGCAACATTTTCCGTCTGTCCAGGCGATCGGCGAAAACCCCGCCGAACAGAGAAAACATGATGATGGGCAGCTGGCCCAGGAAGAGATCGAGGCCCAGGTAGAAGGGGTCTTTGGTCATATCGTAGACCAGCCAGCTTTGGGCAAATTGTTGTACGAATGTACCGATCGTGGAGGCGCAGGCCCCAAACCACATGAGGCGGAAGTCGCGGTAGCGAAACGCTCTGAAGATGCGCGCGAGAAATGGCAAGGATGCGCCCACTAGAGAAGTGGCCCCAACCCCGGGCGGAAGAGCACCCTGGGAATGTTTGCTCGCAGTGGGTTAATCACACACACAAAGAGATGTGATCAAGTGTACTTGGTCGCACTTTGTTCAGGCGAGCGGGTGAACTATGAAACCCCGAGGGGAAAACCAGGGGCGCAGCCGAAGCCGCGCCCTTGGTGTTGGTGCTGTCTGCAGCGATTGAGGTTAAGGCGCCGGCACCTGCAAAAGTATGGAGACCGTGCCGGTGTTCATTTCGTTGATGGTGGCCAGGTCGAGCCGGCCATCCCCGTTAAAATCCGCGGCGACGAGTGGACCGCTCCCGTTGTTGCTGACGTCGAATGTGGTTGTCAGGTTGAAGGTTCCGTGTCCGTCTCCCAAAAAGAACTCATAAACATCGTGGGGATAGCCGCCCTGGGCGGCGTAGTCAAGCTTGCCGTCCCCGTTTAGGTCTGCCAGGAGCCCCCCGGTAAGGCCGTTGTCCACAACTGGTGAAGGTGGTCCGGCCGTGAATTGGCCATTCCCCGCGCCCAGCAGGACAGAGATGGTGGTCTGGGCGAACCCGGGGGCATTGCCTTCTGCAAAGGCGAGATCTAACTTACCATCGCGATTCACATCCATCACGGCGAAGGGACCGGTAGGCGCAGCCGGCGAAGTCGGTGCGCTGAACGTCCCATTCCCGTGGCCCAGCAGGATGGAAACATAGGGGCTGGTGCCATTACCCAGGACGATGTCTAACTTGCCGTCCCGGTTCAGGTCGACCAGAAACACGCCACCCGGCTGGCTCCCTACCGCCGGTGGAGCGATAGCGGAGAAACTGCCATCCCCTTTCCCCAGCAGGACGGACAAGGTGTTGTAGCTGCTAACAACAAGATCCAGCTTTCCATCCCCATTCAAGTCGCCGGCCGCAATCGAGTTGGGGTTGCCGCCTACCGTGGGGGTAAGAGGCGCAGCAGTGAACGTGCCATCGCCGTGACCGAGCAGGATGACAACGGTCGCTCCCACGTAAGTGAGCACAGCGATGTCCGGTTTGCCATCGCCGTTGAAATCGCCGACCGCGAGTGCGCCAGGATATTGGTCCACTGCCGGGGAGGGGGCGGCATGGAACGTCCCGTCGCCCTTACCGAGAAGAATAGCCACGTTGCCGTGATAGGTATTGCATTGGGTATCGGTGCCACAAGGCTCGCTAACCGCGAGATCTGCCTTGCCGTCCTCGTTAAAGTCGGCGGTGACGATGGAATTCGGCCCCTCTCCCAGGACTATGTTCTTCTCCGTGAAAGCCAGGCCGGCTGTAGGTATGGTGATAGGAAGAAAAACCGGGTTGGACTTGCCGACCAGGGGCGGCGCGTCGGGATTGATAACAGTTACGGTGGCTGTTGCCGCCTTGGCGACCAGGGAATACGGAACCCAGGTGACAATTTCTGAAGGGCTACAGACAAACGCGGCCAAGCGCCGGGTCGTGGCGCCTACTTGCCAACCGATTTCGGCGCCTGGGCGAAAACCGGCGCCTCTTACTGTGAGGATGAATCCGCCGCCACCCAACCGGGCTGCAGTGGGTGAGATGTCATCGACCAACGGTGTAGGGTTGTGAAAGCCGGGGGTTTCTCCCCAGGCGCTCGCGCCGGGAGTCATCATTCCCAGCGCCATAAGGCAAACGACCGCAACGGTAGTGGCGGTTCGATACGGATTTTTCATCAGAGAACCTCTTCGTTCTTGGCAGATCTAGTTGCTTGCAGTTAAACCACGGCCCTCGTGGCTACGGGGGGTAGCCTACGCAACAGGGTCGATGTTGCTATATCCATCCCGGCCCTCCAACGACATTAAGGGGACCGTGGACTGCTCATTCACGGGGCTCGAAAATGCGCGAATTTCGCGTCATGTGTGTATCACAGGCATACAAAACGTGGCAACTACTTTTTGCAACTCGCCGCCCATGCTGCCGGGCTGAATATGGGCTGACCGCGTTGCTAGTCTTGAGCTGCCCTTTTCAGTGCCGGCCAACGGTCCCTTCTCGCTAGCGGGTGTGAAGAGAGTGCCGGGCACATTCTGTGCTCGTCGGGGCCGAAAGTGAGAGAACATTCCATCTCGCCGCCAGAGGATGTCGGCGTTGTGCTATCTCTATCCTAAGACCAAGATGCAGCGCATTTTACGAACCCTCTGTCTGCTCTCACTTGCCGCCCATGGCTCATTTACCCACGCGCAAACTGCGGATGGCAGCTTCAACGTGGCCGGCACGACCATTGTGGAAACCCAGAAGGCTATTCGTGAAGGGCGCACCACCTGCCAGGCGGTGGTGTCTGCCTACCTGGCGCGTATCCGTGCCTACGATCAGACGCCGATCGACGGATTGCGGCTCAATGCCATCGTGGTCATCAACCCCGACGCTTTGGCCGAGGCCGATGCCTGCGATCGTAACTTTGCCGCCACCCATACGCTAGCCTCCGCTGGGTGGAATCGCCGTGTTGATCAAAGACAACTATGATACCCAGGGCCTGCAAACTACCGGCGGATCGCTTGCCATGCGCGGCTTCGTGCCCGCCCACGACGCCACCATGGTGGCGCGATTGCGGGCTGCCGGCGCCATCGTGCTGGCAAAAACCAATATGGCGGAGTGGGCATTCAGCCCATATCTGACGGCAAGCTCCATCGCCGGCATCACGCGCAATCCTTACGATCTGACGCGCGTTCCCGCCGGATCGAGCGGCGGCACGGCAGCGGGGGTTGCGGCCAGCCTGGGAGAGTCTGGCCTGGGCACCGACACCGGCAACTCCATCCGTGGCCCATCCTCCCACAATGACCTGGTGGGCATTCGCCCGACCATTGGGCTGACCAGCCGCTCCGGCATCATTCCCCTGTTCGCGCATAACGATGTAGGCGGCCCGATGGCACGCACCGTGGCCGATGCCGCTGCCCTGCTGACCGTGGTCGCTGGACCGGACCCCGCCGATCCAGTGACTCAACTCGATGCCAATCGTCCCCCGATCGACTACAGCCGTTTTCTCGACCGTCATGGTCTGCGCGGCGCACGGATCGGCGTCTTTCGCCAGTATTTCAACGACGTAAAAACGGACCCCGAGGTGAAATCAGTCACCGAGACCGCGCTGCAATCGTTGCAGCAGGAAGGCGCGGTGCTGGTCGATCCATTTTCCATTCCGGATTACGATGCGATGGAGAAGAAGCTGGACTGTGGAGACTTCCAGGCCGACCTGAATGCCTACCTGGCGAAGCATCCCAACGCGCCTTATCACGACCTGGCTTCCATCGTGGAATCAGGTCTGTACCTTCCCTACATCGAAGACGAGATCCGCGGTGCTGTCGCTCCGCCGAAGGCCGATGACCGGCGAACACCCTGCCCCGACGTTTACCACGATCCGCCAAAGATTGAGTTTCGCAACGCGCGTGCTCAAGGCCATGGCCACGGATCATCTTGATGCCATCGTGTATCCCACCTGGAGCAATCCACCGCGTAAAGTTGGAGACGTCACCAGTCCCGCGGGCGATAACAGCCAGGTGCTCTCACCCCAGACCGGGTTTCCCGCGATCACCGTTCCTATGGGCTTTACCCACGGCATGCTGCCGGCGGGACTGACGTTTCTCGGGCCGGCGTTCAGCGAGTCGACGCTCATCCGTTACGCTTATGATTTTGAGCAGACCACGCGGCAGCGCAAGGATCCGCCACTTTTTCCTGCGTTGCCCTAACCGGCGTTACCGCCTGGAGACGACCAGTCGTGAAATCTTTTGCCTGGATTTTTGTAGTGTCCTGCTCTTTCGCTGCGTATTCGCAGACGACGCCTGCGAAGCTTGAGCCGACGGAGCACACATTCGTGATCCACAACTTTCATACCGAGAGTGGGGTCACGTTGCCCGAAGCGAAGATCGTCTACGGCACTTACGGACACCTGAACGCGGCTGGAGACAACGCCGTTCTTCTGCCGTCACACTACATGGCGGATATGCGTGGTTATGATTTTCTCATCGGACCAGGAAAGGCACTCGACCCCGGACGGCAGTTTCTGATTACCTCGGAGCTGTTTGGCAATGGGCGCTCATCGTCTCCCAGCAATACGCCGGAGCCCTACCACGGTCCCCGCTTTCCGGTGACGACTATCCGCGACAACGTGGAAGCAGTGCATCAGTTGTTGACCCAGGAACTGGGGGTACGGCATCTCCAAGCCGTGATCGGGTTTTCGATGGGCGCGCAGCAGGCCTTTCAATGGGCAGTTTCGTATCCCGATTACATGGATCGCGTCGTGGCTACCTCAGGCACGGCCAAGACCTACGGCCACGGTATCGTGCGCCTGGAGAGTGAAATCACCGCGCTCACCACGGACGAGGCTTTCAAAGGTGGCGACTATAAAGAAGAACCCGTGAAGGGCATCCAGGCATTTTCCCTGGTATGGACTGCGTGGCTATTTTCTCAGGAGTGGTGGCGCCAGGAACTATGGAAGTCCGAGGAGCCTGCCGGAACTACTTTTGCGCAGGTCGTAGATCATTACAAAACAAATTTCATTCCCGGCGCCGATGCGAACAATCTCATTCTGCAGATGCACACGTGGGAACAGCATGATGTGGGAGGGACAGCCGGCTTCGGTGGAGATGTGCAGAAAGCGCTGAGATCGATCAAGGCGCAGGTGCTCTACATGCCGTCAGCGACAGACCTGTACTTCCCTGTGACCGACGCCCGCTATGAAGCGCCGTTTATCCCCCACTGCACCCTGGAGCCGATCCCTTCGCTTTGGGGGCATCCGGCCGGGGCAGGAGCAAGTCCGGCAGACGAGAAATTTCTCAACGAACATATCGCAGCCTTCCTGAAAGGCGAGGCGCTGCACCCATGACGGTGGACGGCTGTCAGGCGGATCGGATCTTCTAAAGTAGCGTCCTTTCAAAGTAGCGCACGGTTTTGGCTCCGTTGTGAATAGTGGCCTGTCCAACTGCGTCGAAGCCCATTGCTACATGGAAGGTCTCGGAAACTGGGTTGGGCGGCTCGATATTCACCTCACAGACCACTCGATATTGCCCGGCTTGTTTCGCCATGGCAAAAAGGTCGCCATAAAGAAGCTTGCCGATCCCCTGACCTCGCGCAGAACTCGAAACGATGATGCGATCGATGTAAACAAATGATTTTCCAGACGCCTTGAACCACGCGAAATTAGGGTTTTCATACGCGGCGTTATGGTCGAGCGCGATCAAAAACGCAGTCGCACCCCGATCTACACCACGGGCGTAAAAAGCCATGTCGAGCAGCGTGGTAAGGCCGGCGTGATCGAGAGCCGATGTTTCCTTGGCATGCTCATTGTTCAGTGAAAGGATGACGGTCGCGTCCAGCAACCTGAGATCGTCGATGGCATTCACTTTGTACTGGTTCACGAGCGTTCCTTCTGACTTGCTGAAACGAACTCAGCCGCGGAAAGAGACGGCTCGCCCTGGATCTCTACAAAAGCGTACCTCAGGGGCTAAAGTGTGTGTGTGAGAACCTAACGGTTGCAAGATGAGTCCCGAAGGGACGGCTGAACCCGTGCCCTTCGTTCGACTGTCTTGCCCCGCCTCATAAGTGAAGGCTTCATGTGCAGTCCAAAGTGGCCAACTGCTGTGACCAGCAGTCGTCTTTACATGTCGGTAGATGTCTGGCCGGAGACAGCAATTGTAAGGTTGCGGCCGATACCATGACTGATTCTAAAGCGGTTCGGAGATGGCACACAGCGTGCTTACTCAGGTTATGTAGCCCGAGCGCGGGATTCCACCCTCGCGGGAAAGGGGTTGCAAAAGGGATTGCTATGTGGATTGTCAAACTCGCCCTCAATCGACCTTACACCTTTGTCGTGCTGGCACTGTTGCTGTTTCTAATCGCGCCGGTGATGCTGCTGCGCACGCCTGTCGACATCTTTCCTCCAAATCAACATACCGGTGGTCAGCATCATCTGGACCTATACCGGTCTTGTTCCGCAGGAGATGGAGACTCGCATCACCTCGATCTATGAGCGGGCTCTCACCACGACCGTCGGTGACGTCGATCATATCGAGTCGCAATCTTTGAACGGCGTAGCCGTGATCAAGGTCTATCTGCAACCACAAGCAAACGTAGAGGGAGCGATCGCGGAAGTGGATGCGGAGGCACAGGCCACGATGAAGCAGCTTCCGCCGGGTATTACCCCACCGCTGGTCATCCGCTACAGCGCCTCCACTGTACCAATTCTTCAGTTGGGATTGAGTGGCAAAGGGCTTTCCGAGCAGCAGCTGAACGATATGGGCGCTAATTTCATTCGCCCTCAGCTGGCGACGATCCCGGGCGCCGCTGTTCCTCTGCCCTATGGCGGCAAAGTGCGCCAGATTATGGTGGACATCGATTCGGCGCGGCTCAAATCGGAGGGCATGTCGCCTCTGGACGTGGTGAATGCGGTCAATGCGCAAAATGTCATCCTGCCATCCGGTACCGCGAAGATTGGGAAGGTCGAATATAACGTCGGATTGAACGGAACGCCGGTCACGGTCCAGCAGTTAAATAATCTCCCGGTAAAGACCGTGAACAACGGCACCATCTTTGTCCATGACGTTGCGCACGTGCGAGACGGGTATGCCGTACAGCAGAACATTGTTCGCCAGGACGGACAGAGGGGCGCGCTGTTAACGGTGGAGAAGGCCGGCAGCGCTTCCACATTGGCCATCGTTTCCGGCATCCGCGCTGCTCTTCCGGCCATCGCGGCCACCCTGCCCCCGGAGTTGCTGATACGGCCGCTTGCCGATCAGTCCGTCTTTGTGAAGGCTTCCCTGAACGGAGTCGTTCGCGAGGGCGTGATCGCTGCGGCACTTACTTCCATCATGATCCTGGTGTTTCTCGGGAGCTGGCGGAGCACGCTGATCATTTGCATCTCCATCCCGTTGTCGATCCTCACATCTCTTCTGCTTCTTAGTGTGTTGGGAGAGACCATCAACATCATGACGCTTGGCGGCTTGGCGCTCGCTGTCGGGGTTCTGGTGGACGACGCGACCGTGGAAATCGAGAATATGCAGCGCAACGTTGCTATGGGCAAGGACTTGCGACAAGCCATACTCGATGGCGCCCAGGAAATCGCCATGCCGGCATTCGTCTCCACGGTTTGTATCAGTATCGTATTTGTCCCTATGTTCTTTCTCTCCGGCGTAGCGCGGTACCTGTTTGTGCCACTTGCCGAGGCCGTGGTCTTCGCGCTCTTTGCCTCCTACTTTTTTTCGCGGACGATTATTCCTACCCTGGTTATGTTTCTGCTGCCTAAAGAAGTTGAGGAACACCGGCATCCAGTAACCGGAAAACCCATGGGACGCTTTGCCCGCATTCACGAACGGTTTGAGCACGCTTTCGAGTCACTACGCGCGAACTACACCTCTCTGCTTGGCCAATGCCTTGAGCACCGCAGAATCTTCTTGAGTTGTTTTCTCCTCTTCTGCTTATCTAGTCTCGTCTTAGTACCGTGGCTTGGACAGGACTTTTTCCCCACCGTGGATGCGGGACAGTTTCTGCTTCACGTACGGGCAAAGACCGGGACGCGCATTGAGGAAACAGCTCGTGACATAGACGAGGTCGATCGCTACATTCGCACCCAGATACCCGCGAATGAGCTTGCCGGAATCCTGGATAACATCGGAGTGCCCACCAGCGGCATCAATCTCTCGTACAACAACACAGGAACGATCGGCAATGGAGATGCGGACATTCTGGTATCCCTTCAGCCCAACCACCATCCGACAGCCGACTACGTTGCCCGGCTGCGAGAGCAACTTCCGCGGCACATTACCGGCCTTTCGTACTTCTTTGAGCCGGCCGACATTGTTGCCCAAACGCTCAACTTCGGAGTTCCGGCTCCTATCGATATTCAGATCGTAGGGCAGGATGTAGCCGATAACTTCAACATCGCCTCGCAGATTGCGGAGAAAATGCGCACTGTCCCCGGCGCAGTCGACGTGCATATTCAGCAGCAGCTGGACCAGCCGCGTCTGCAATATGACGTCAACCGCGTACGAATCCAGCAGGTTGGGCTCACCGAGCGCGATGTTGCGAACAACGTGCTCATTTCGCTGAGCTCCAGCTTCCAAACGACGCCAAACTTCTGGCTCAACCCCAAGAATGGCGTCTCCTACAACATTGCGGTGCAAACGCCGCAATACAAGATCAACTCGATCGATGCAGTGAACAACATACCGGTCAACTCCCCGGCCGCGACGTCGCCTCAGCTTTTCGAGAACCTTGCCAGCATGACTCGGGTGAGCGAACCGGCCGATGTCAGCCACTATAACGTCCGGCCGGTTATCGATATCTACGCCAGCGTGCAGGGCCGCGACTTGGGAGGGGTCGCGAGTGGCGTGCAGCGAATTACCGCCGAGGCGCGAAAACACCTGCCCCGCGGCAGCACTCTAGTTACCCGCGGCCAGGTTGCGACCATGCACTCATCCTTTGTCGGGTTGTTCGCCGGTCTGGGCTTTGCCGTCGCGCTGGTGTACCTGCTGCTGGTGGTCAATTTTCAGTCCTGGACTGAGGCGTTCATCATCATTACCGCGCTTCCCGGAGCCTTGGCCGGTATTTGCTGGATACTGTTTCTCACGCGAACGTCCCTCAGCGTCCCGGCGCTAATGGGAACGATTATGAGCATCGGTGTCGCAACCTCGAACAGTGTGCTCGTGATCACGTTTGCCAACGAGCACTTTGCGGAAAGCAGAGACTCCTTCAAGGCCGCGCTAGAGGCCGGCGCCACTCGCCTGCGGCCGGTCATGATGACGGCCCTGGCCATGATCATCGGGATGATCCCCATGGCTCTTGGACTTGGGGACGGCGGAGAGCAGAACGCACCGCTAGGCCGGGCAGTCATCGGCGGGCTTCTTTTCGCCACCGTTGCTACGCTCTTTTTCGTCCCGATCATCTTCGCCGTCATTCGGAAAAATACCAAACCGTCCATCTCTCCTACTGAGGTGGCCCATGAAGCATGAGGTGCCTATGACACATGAATCTCAATCTCCGCGAGCGACCAGTTGCAGCTGTACCACCCCAAACAGAGTGAAGTGGTTTCTCGTGATCCCACTCGTGCTCTGCGTATCGGGTGCGATCACATTCTTCTTGCGCGCACAGAGTACTAAGAAGGTCACTGCGGCGACGCAATCACTCGAAGCTGAACAAGTATCCGTGATTCACGCGCAGCAGGGTGCTCCGGTGACGGATCTTGCCTTGCCTGCGACCTTGCAGGCCTATTCAGACTCGCCCATTTACGCGCGTACCAATGGTTACGTTAACCACTGGTACGCGGATATCGGCACACACGTGCGTCAGGGACAATTGCTTGCCCTGATTGATTCCCCTGAAGTCGACCAGGAGTTGAATCAGGCCCGAGCCGCTCTCGCTCAGACGCAAGCCAATCTGACTCTCGCTGGGGTTACCGCCGCTCGATACCAGGAGCTCATCAAGACGGACGCCGTATCACAGCAGGACGTTGACCAGAACAACCAGAACCTTGCTGCGCAGAAGGCGAATGTTCAGGCAGCAAGCGCCAATGTTGACCGGCTTGCGCAGATGCAGGGCTTTGAACGAGTGACAGCACCGTTTAACGGCATCATCACACAACGCAACACGGATATCGGCAACCTCGTTAACGCAGGTAACGGCGGCACCGGTTTCGAGTTGTTCCGCATGGCGAAGATCGACGTTATCCGCACATTCGTCACGGTCCCGGAGACTTATAGCGAGCAGATCGCCGACGGCCAGAAGGCAACACTGGAAGTGAGCGGACTTGCTAACCAGCAGTTTGAGGGAGCAGTGATCCGCAATAGTCACTCCATTGCGATTACTTCACACACCCTCCTGGTGGAAATCGATGTCCCTAACCCCAAGTCGCAATTGATGCCAGGCGCCTATGCGGAGGTACACCTGCACGTTCCTGTTCCGGTGCGGTCCCTGGTGATCCCGGGCGGAGCCGTTCTCTATCAGGCTGCCGGCCCAGAGGTGGCCATCGTCAACCAAAAGAGCCAGATTGAACTCCGCAAGGTAGCCCTGGGGAGGGACTTCGGCGATACGATCGAGGTCACAAAGGGTATCGATGGAAGCGAATCCATCATTTCCAGTCCCCCTGATTACCTGGTGAGCGGAATGAAGGTCTCCATTCAGCCCAGTCCCGGCGAAAAGAAGAGCTAGGAGAACGACAATGTTCAAATATGGATTGTGTCAACTTCGCTATCAACTCCCCGTGCCGGCCGCGATCAGCACCCTTGCTTTGCTACTTTCCGGATGCATGGTCGGGCCTAACTACCATAAGCCGGCCGCGCCCGTGCCCCCGGCTTTTCAGGAACCGACGGAGCCGCCGCCAGCCGGTCAGAATGCAATCGGCTACAGCGATTGGTGGAAAGTCTTTCATGACCCGACGCTCGATGGCTTAGAAGTACAAGCCGACGCAGCAAACCAGGACATAAAGATCGCCATTGCGCATGTAGATGAGGCGACGGCCACGACCAAGGCGGTTCATTCCTTTCTGCTGCCTACGATCGGTGCTGCGCCCAACGTGTCTCGCACTCGCGAGGCGCAGAACCGTCCAAACAACGGCAATACGAATGGCCACGCAGCCACTTACACCGACATTCAGCTGCCGCTTTTTGCCAACTATGAGCTCGATGCGTGGGGCCGCATACGCCGCTCGGTCCAGTCAGCCCGCGCGACACAGGAAGCGACCGTGGCTGATCTAAGATTTGTCCGGCTGTCGGTGGAGGCCTCGGTGGCAATCGCTTATTACCAACTGCGCGAGACCGATCAGGAACTGAAGATCGTGGACACGACCCTTGCCGATTTCACCCGAGCCCTTTCCCTGACCACTGACCGCTATAAAAAAGGCTTGAACAGCGAACTGGAGGTGGAGCAGGCTAAGACGCTGCTCGACCAGACACTGACCCAGAAGCAGGCGCTCGAAAATCAGCGGGCACTACTTGAACATGCCATCGCGGTATTATTAGGTCGCACGGTCGAAGGTTTCTCCTTATCCGACCAACCGCTCAATCCAGCGCCACCGGTCATCCCGAGCGGGCTGCCCTCGGACTTGTTGGAGCGAAGACCTGATATCGCCGAAGCTGATCGAAATGTCGCGGCCGCAACCGCGCAGATCGGAGTGGCGAAGGCCGCATATTTTCCGCAACTGTCCCTGACCGGCCTGGTGGGATATGAGAGCACGAATGCGGTGAGTCTGCTGAATTGGCAGAACACGTTGGCGTCCCTGGGTGCTTCCGCCGTGGCGCCAATTTTCACTGGAGGCAGGTTGCGAGCCGGTGTGGACCAGGCGCAGGCCGTGTATCGACAGTCTCTAGCACAGTACGAAAAGACAGTCCTGGTGGCATACCAGGAAGTCGAAGACCAATTGGCCTCGTTGCGTTATCTCGGAGGTGAATCACAGTCCCAGGCGAGTGCCGTGCAAGATGCAACGCGAGCGGAGGAGATTGCCATGCAGCGCTACAAAGCCGGGTTGGTCGGGTATCTCGACGTAGTTTTCGCGCAGGAGACTGAGCTCAGTGACGAGCGCGCCGCGGCGCAAATCAGTGGGCAACAGTTGGTCGCTTCCGTCGTGCTCATCAAGGCCCTCGGAGGCGGATGGGAGGGAACAAAGACACCATGATGGCTCATCGCTCGATGTCAAAACATCCGAACGTGTCTGGGTATTTGGCCTGCGTCGGCCTGCTCTGCTGCATTCAGATGGGGGCACAATCAACGCCAAAGCAGGTGTTGCTCGCCGAGCCGCCATCAACCCGCTCTCCCTTAGTCCTGACGGCTGTCAATGATCCCCGCACAGGCAAGGCCGCCTTCTCCTTCGATGGGCGGGAAGACGCGCCATTGATTCGGGTCAAGCCGGGGAACCTTATACGCCTGACATACATAAACTCAATGTCGACGCACTCCCGGGAACATTGCGTAGACGGACCGTGCATGAACATGACGAACCTGCACTTCCATGGTCTGCATGTGTCGCCCGACGCGCCCCAGGATGACGTGATCACGATGATGGCAATGCCGGGGCAAACGCTTCACTACACGGTAGATATTCCGCAGGATCAAGCGCCAGGGCTGTATTGGTATCACACCCATCCTCATGGAGAAAGCTATCAGCAGGATCTTGATGGCATGTCGGGAGCGATTGTGATTGAGGGTATGGAGCGCTATGTTCCGGAGGTCCGTGGTATGCGGGAGCGCGTTCTGGTGTTGCGCGACCGGCTCATTGAGGAGACTGACCCAGCCGGCCCGGAACTCAGGCACACCGTTGATATTCCTGCCACCGGGTGCGGCACTTCCACGGACGCACCGGAACATCTATTCACGGTAAACGGCGCGCTGCGACCGGGGATGCCCATCGCCCCGGGAGAACGTCAATTTTGGCGGATTGTGAACGCTTCCCCGGACCTCTACGCAGATTTGGAAGTGGACGGGGAGCAGCTCGAGATTGTTGCGCTGGATGGCATGCCGCTTTCCTTTCATGATCCAAAGCGGCGTGTCGAAATGGCCAGGCACATCCTGGTGCCGCCCGCGGGGCGGGTAGAAGCGATTGTCACCGGGCCAGGCGCCGGAGCCAAAGCATCGTTACGAACACGTTGCTTCGACACAGGTTCGGATGGAGACCCCAATCCTGCCATGGTGCTCGCCGACCTGGTCGACGTGGCGCAAAGCGATCACGAAATCTCTCCTAAGTCGCCCCGGCCGCCGGCTCCGTTGTACAAGCCTGTGCCGTCGGCGGCGATAACCCGGATCGAAAACAGCCCTTCCGACTTTGTGGTTACTTTCACGGAGGACAAAAAGGGGTTCTACATCAACGGCAAGAAATATGGTCCGTCGGATCCTCCGATGACGAGCGTATCCATAGGCGCCTTCCACCATTGGCGGGTGGTGAATGACACGCACGAGGTCCACCCCTTTCACATCCATCAGGTTCACTTTCTGACCTATGCCGAGAACGGGCGGCGCCTCTCCCAGCCAGAGTGGTTGGATACAGTGAATGTTCCAGTCGAAGGAAGCGTGGATCTGATGATGGACTTCACCGACCCGATCATCCGGGGAGTATCGCTCTTCCACTGTCATTTGCTGAGCCATGAAGACAAGGGCATGATGGCGAAGATACTTTTTAAGTAAGCCTTTATGGCCGCAGATCCGAACACGTTTAGCTGGCCAGCAGTTCGGACGCATTCCTGCTCGAGGCCAGGCGAAGGCCGCCGGGCCTGCTCGAGATTCCCAGCTTTTGCATGCGCCCGATAAGGGTGGTCCGGGGAACACCGAGCCGGGCCGCGGCACCGTCAGGTCCGCCGACCGTCCAGTTGGTTTCCTTTAGGATTCCCAGGATGTGTGCGCGCTCCGCATCGAACAGCGTTTGGACCGGACCCGGGACAGCTGAATGCATAAGGAGGTTGAGCTCGCTGATCCGCGGTGACAATACCCGGCCTTCGGTCACAATCGAGGAGCGCTCAATGAAATTCTGCAACTCGCGTATGTTGCCGGGCCAATGGTGCGTTTGCAGGATCTCCATCACACCTTCTGGAACCTGATCGATTGGCTTGCTCATTTGGCGCGAAAATCTCCGCACAAAGTAATGGACCAGCGACGGGATGTCTTCTCTACGTTCGCGCAACGGCGGAAGACTTATAGGAAAGACGCTCAGCCGATAATAGAGATCGGCGCGGAAGGTTTTCTGCTCCACCATGCGGCTAAGGTCCTGGTTGGTGGCCGCGATAATTCGGACATCAGCGTGCAACGTGCGGGTGCTGCCCAGGCGCTCGTATTGCTGATCCTGGAGTACTCGCAAGAGTTTGGGCTGAAGTTCCAGGGGAAGATCCCCAATTTCGTCCAGAAACAATGTTCCACCATGCGCAGCTTGAAAACGGCCGGTAGTTTGCATGATGGCGCCGGTGAATGCTCCTTTTTCATGACCGAAGAGTTCGCTTTCCAGCAACGCCGCCGGGATGGCTGCGCAGTTCAGGCTCACGAACGGTCCTGTTTGCCGAGGACTGGAATCATGAATCGCGTGAGCGATCACTTCCTTGCCTGTCCCTGTCTCCCCTTGAAGCAAAACGGAGCAGTCAGCCCGAGCCACGACGCGCACATCGTCAAGCACAGCCTGGAATTTTTCGCTGGAGCCGATCAAGTCTGGATTAGCCATGATTTTACCTTTCTGTGGTGCTTTTCAAACTCTTTCGTTGAGGTTTTGCTCAAAACTACTCTGGTGGTTCGACGCAATTCTCCGGCGTCAAACGGTTTATGAAGGAAACATGCGGACATCTGTAATCAAGCAGCCGCTCGCTTCCAGATGGCCTCCGCGAAGGAAGCATCGAGCAGGCGGGTGACCTCGCAACGCAGTTGATGATTCTGCAACAACAACTCACCAACCAACAACTTCAGCCGCTCGCACTCACACTCCAGGGCAATTGACACATCGTCAAGCACAGCCTGGAATTTTTCACTGGAGCCGATCAAGTCCGGGTTACCCATGATTTACCTTTCGGTGGTGCTTTCCAAGTGTTTCGTTGAGGTTTTGCTCAAAGCCGCTTTGGTGGCTCGAAGCAATTCTCCGGCGTCAAATGGTTTGCGAAGAAAACATGCGGCGCCCTCGGCGAGAGCTGTTCGTTCTACTTCATCGTCGTGATGAGCGGTGATGAAAATGACCGGCAGCTCGGGGCGCAGGCTGCGAACCTGGCGTTGTAGAGCGACGCCGTCCATCCCCGACATACGGACATCTGTAATCAAGCAGCCGGCCGCTGCCAGATGCCCTCCACGAAGGAAGTCTCCCGCTTGGGAAAACACGCGCGCCGTGAGCCCGGCGGATGCAATAAGGCTCTCCAGAGATTCCCGAACCCTGGGATCGTCATCGACAACCGCTACGATTGGTTTTGCTAAGTCGGCCATGAGGACAGTGGACCTTTCGTCCACAATCCAATCGTAGGCGGAAGATTGCCGCGCCGCTATTATGTCTTTATATAAGACCGCTGGTGGTCAGGAAATGCCGAGTTTACCGGCCATTTTGACCAACTCCGCCAGCGATGAGGCAGCCATCTTGCGCATGATCTGTCCGCGGTGAACCTGGATGGTGATTTCGCTGGTGCCGAGTTCACCGGCAGTCTGTTTATTCAGCAGTCCCGCTACGACAAACGGTAATACCTCGCGCTCACGAGGGGTCAGAAGCCCATAACGCCTGCGTAGGTCCGCGATTTCTGCTTGTGTCACCCGCGCTTCACGATCCTGGGCAATCGCGGAGTTGATTGCCTTCAGGAGTTCCTGAGTATCAAACGGTTTGAGAAGAAACTCGACCGCCCCAGCCTTCATTGCACGCACGGATGACGGAACATCCCCGTGTCCGGTGACGAAGACAATGGGCGGTGCATCGGGCCCGGCGATCTCCCGCTGCAGTTCCAGGCCGCTCATGCCCGGCAGTTCCAGATCCAAAACCAGGCACGACGGACAATCGGGTCTTTTGAAAACCAGGTATTCTGCGGCGGAGGCAAAAACCTCGACACGTAGCCCGGAAGACAGCAGAAGACTGGAGAGCGCCTCGCGTACCCGTTGATCATCATCCAGAACGTAGACAAATAGCGCTGTCGCGTTTCATGTGGGTACATCCGCTCGAAGAGGCAAGGTGAAGAAGAATGTCGTTCCCGGACCTTGAGACGGCATGGTGCCGAGACGTCCTCCGTGTGCTTCCACGATCGAACGGCAGATCGACAACCCCATGCCCATCCCCTTCTCTTTCGTAGTATAGAAAGCCTCGTACACTTTTTCCGAATCCGCCAGGCCGGTGCCATAATCCCGGACCTCGACCACGATGGCGTCAGAACCCTGCAACCTGGAACAGATGAAAAGCTTCCTGGGAACATCGACAACCGTTTCCATCGCTTCGATTCCATTGAGGACCAAATTGAAGATCACCTGCTGCAGCTGCACCCGATCCCCTGGTACGGAAGGAAGCCTCTTCTCCAGGTCGGTTTCGACGGCGATTCGCTTTTCGGCCGTCTCTTTCAGAATCAGGCGGAGCACTTCAGCGATTACATCATTGATGTCCAAGTCGACTTTTTCAAGAGCGGTCTTTCGAAACAGTGCGCGTATGTGCCGCACCACCTCGGCGGCATCATTACCATTGCGGATGATCCTCTCCGCGGCCGCTTGCGCGTGGGCCACATTCGGCGGCTCTGCGGCTAGCCATTGTATGCATGCCTGGCCGTTCGCTACCACCGCGCTAAGGGGTTGACTGACTTCATGAGCAATCGATGCGGCCAGCTCGGCCACGGTGGCAAACCGGGTTGCCCGGGAAAGACGCGCTTGAATGGCGCGCAAGGCTTCCTCGCTGCGCCTCTTGGTTTCGATCAATTGGCTGGCAGTGAAGGCCACCACGAGGAAAACGGCGAACCGCAAATAGGATGACGGTGCACTCGATAGCGTGAGAGGGGATGGAAGGAAGAAAAGGTCGAAGGTGATCGCGGAGAGCCCAACTGCCAAAAGGCCAGGGCCTCTGCCACCATAAAGGCTGCTGACGATAACAGCAAGCACGAAGGAGGAGGATTCGGCCTTGAGCGGACGCGCGATGAGCAGCGCCAACCCACAGGCGATCACAGCCACTGCATAACCGCGCAGCGTAGAAACCTTGATCATCGACGGATCACTCCGATACACACTGCAAGTATCGATCGTATCGGATCAGACAGGGCAGAAACCAGCAACCGCCGCGGGAACGCCACTCCATTTCCAAAATCAGTTCCGCAGAGCCTGCCCTGAGCTTGTCGAATGGGGACGGCTGAAAATAGCCCAGGACGTTAGTCCTGGGTTGGATTTGAAAGGACGACCAGTCCCGCAGAGCCTGCCCTGATACAAAGCATTAGAGTGGTGACGCCCGGAAAACTCGGGCATCTCGCAAACTAGTAGCGTGTCGCAGAGAAGTCATTACCACGCAAAACAGAATTGTCATCCCGTGGCCTGCGACTTTTCGTGTTTCCTGCATCCTACCGGTGTATTTCAAGCCCACCGACAAAGCCGTCATCCTGCCTGCCCCGGCATGCCGTGGGAGCGAAGCGCTTCGCGGGTCTATCGCAAACAGAGGGCTTTATGGCGCGGAGTCGAAGGACCCCCGCGATGCTTGTTGGCAGATGCTCTTGGGAGCTTTCCGGCCGCAAACCACAACGGACCATTGTTTGTCTCTCCGATTATCTCGATCGGGCATTCACCTTGGCCGGCGAAAGCCTTCCCCACGATCTGAAGCAATCAGGTAGGCATCACTTCGAATTTAGTTTGGCCATACCCAGCAGCAGGTGTAAGCGAAGCTTCTATCGTACTTACGCGCTCAACATGAGCAATTCATCGGAGTTTGTGCAGCCGACCCGGCGGGCAAGTCCGGATGGGACGCGTCTGCATATCGACTAACTAGCGCTGCTGTCACCGACACATCGGCCAGGCAGTTGTGGCCATTCGTCGAGGCAGCCAGTTCCTTAACAACATCGGAATGCCGTCACTCAATTGACGAAGTGCCGACACACAGCCCTTCAACCCTCCGCTTGTCCAGAACGCGCCCGACCCTCGGACACACCGCGAAGTATTAGAACCAAAGCCGGTTAGCCGGCATAGGTAAAGGAATTCACCGGGGGCCGCGAGCGTGGCATTCCATGTGCTTTTAAGAACAGCGGCGCCTGCCTTGGCCGGCGCCAATTTAATCATGGAGAAATATTATGAATAGCGTTGGCAAGTTGGTCATGCGTATCGGATTTCTATCGCTCTTGTCGGTGATGCCGCTCGCGGCCCAGATCGACAACAGTGTTGACTTCAAGACTTCTTTTCCCTTTTATGCAGGTGATGCTAAATTACCGGCCGGCAATTACAGGGTGTTCCAGCCCGATATGGGCGACGATATATTGCGGATTCAAAACCTCGACAACTCCCGGTCAATCTTTGTTGACTTCACCCCTACGCGGTCTCTCCAACCTCATCCCAACACTGCTGTCAGCTTCGATAAATATGGAGATACAGACTATCTGGATCGACTGTGGATTGAAGGTCAGACCTATGGCATGAAGGCTGATTTTACCAAGGTCGAAGCAGCGGCTGCAGCCGCGGTTAACGCCGGGCAGCACACTGTAGGCGGTCAATAAGCGCACTCTGATCGCCTTACTGGCGGTCAGGTGCAGGTGGCCAAGTCAAGCGCGCCACAGGCATGCGAGGCCCGATATACGATGCTGTCTGTTTCCCTGGTTTCAACCCAAACGACTTGCACAGAGTTTCGTTTGGGGCGAGGCGATACATCAGCCTCGTGCATCGGGCCTGGCGGCCAAAGGCCGCGTTCCTCATATATAGTTTCGATGATGACGGATCGCCGAGTATTCCTCTTGATCGCTGTAGCAGCGGCTTTCGCGACGTCTGCAGTTCAGGCGCAGCAGCCCTGCAACAGTCTCTTGAAGCACGCGTCTTCGACCGTCTCCATTACCCTCGCCACCGAAATCGAGACTGGCACCTTTACGCCCAGCGACGGCACCGCCGCCCTGGATAACCTGCCTGCCTTTTGCCGGATCACCGTCACGCTCAAACCATCCTCGGATTCGGACATTCACGCCGAGGTTTGGCTTCCTACGGCCACATGGAACGGGAAGTTTCTCGCAGTAGGCAGCGGCGGCTGGGGAGGCTCGATAGCCTATCAGAATATGGCTGCGGCGCTCCGCCGCGGCTACGCTACCAGTGCTACGGATGACGGGCATACCGGCCGGAGCGCCAGCTTTATCATGGGTCATCCGCAGAAGTTCGTCGATTTCGCCTACCGGGCAGAACATGAAATGACCGTCGAAGCCAAGACCCTCATCAAGGTGTTCTATGGCCGCGATGCACGCTATTCCTATTGGGACGGTTGCTCCGGCGGTGGACGCGAAGGACTGCTGCAGGCTTTTCGATATCCCGACGAGTTCGATGGCATTGTTGCCGGCGACCCCGCGAATGTCCGGCGCAATGCCTGGGCTCTGTGGCTCGCGACACAAACCTTCAAGGATCCGGCCGCCTACATCCCGCCCGAAAAGTATCCTATGATTCACCGCGCTGTTCTGGACGCCTGTGACGCCGATGACGGCCTGAAAGATGGACTGATCGGCGACCCGGAGAGCTGCCGTGTCGACTTGAAAGCCCTGGTGTGCAAGGCATCCGACGGTCCGGACTGCCTGACGCCACGCCAGGTGCAAACCGCGAAAACGATCATGAGTCCCGCGACCGACGCGAAAGGCGATGTGTTTTTTCCACGCCTTGAGCCGGGCACGGAACTCAGATGGGCTCGCCTTGCAGGCGGCCCGCAACCCGCTGAGCTCTTCCTCGATGAGTTCCGTTACGTTGTTTACCAAAAGCCCGATTGGGATTGGCGAACCTTCGATCTGGAACGCGACGCTGCAAGGGCGAACACTGTCGACAAAGACGTCGACGAGTTGGACACCCATCTCGGGCCATTTGCGAAGCATGGTGGCAAGCTGCTTCTCTATCACGGTTGGGCCGATCAACAAGTCGCCCCGGGTTCGAGCATTGAATTCTACAAATCCGCCATCAAAGACAGCGCCGATGCAGCACCCGGTTCGGACTGGGCCCGGCTCTTCATGTTCCCCGGGATGGGACACTGCTCAGGTGGGGAAGGTCCTGACACCTTCGATGAAATTGGCCTGATAGAACAGTGGGTGGAGCATGGCAAAGCTCCGGCGCAGATCATCGCGGCACATTCCACGGCGGGTAAGGTTGATCGCACGCGCCCTGTTTGCCCTTATCCCCAGACCGCTCGCTACAAAGGCAGCGGCAGTATCGACGATGCCTCGAGCTTTTCCTGCAAAGCATCCCCGTAAGGTCTTGCGGTTTAATTTGCCGCAGTGGAAGTATCAGGTAGCGTCACGGCAACGGGAGGACACGCGGCAGCCTAAGCACAAGCCCGGTGCTGAGGGACTTCGGACGATAGTTGTAGTTGTTGATCGTGGACAAGGCCCCATAACTGTACTCCGCCACCCGCCAATCGATGCGGGGCAGGATGGTGAAGTCGAGGCCACCCAATACCTGGTACTCGAACTTGGTCGCACTACCGGGCGAGGCCCCGGTAAAGTCTACGTGCCCCAATCCAATCGTGCCCTCGACATACGGATGGATCGGGAGGATGTGCGTATTCAAGGCGATACGAGGCCCGATCGAGCCGGTGTCGAAGGAGGCCCCGTTGCTCCTGGCAAATGAGCCGCGAAGGTCGATACCCACGCTCAATATTGCCAAGCGCCCGCTTGCAAGATACCCGCCAAACGTGCCCCCGTAGAGGTCGTACCCGTTGTTATTCGGCTCGCCCAGGTTCTGAGCGGTGAAAGCCCCGTATAGGCCAAGTTGAGCGTGAAGGCACAGCGGAGCAAATAAGAAGAGAAACGGACCGAGCAGCCGGGACAGTTTCATAGACGGGGCCTCCTGTGGTCGGCCCTTTTTGTAAATCTCCTTGCGGAGACCCAACCCCTAACCGGCCGTCGTAGCTTTTTGATTGATTCACCGTACAAACGGTTGCATCGTGGGTCGAATCTTCCATGCTCGCGTGATGGAACAACTGGAATCGACCCTGGCATTGTGGCATTGCGACTTTCACGGAGGCGATCTGAGCTTGCAGTCCCGGCCGATGTCCATGAACTGCTATATTGACGGCAGTTTTCGAACGTGACGAGGTTCCATGCGGATAAGGCTTGCTGTCTCTCTGCTCATCGCTCTCTGTTGCTGTGATGTTTCTGCGCTGGACACTGCGAGCGCGGTCCGCTTTGGACGGCTGATCGATGGCCACGGCAAGACCTGGACGGATGCCGTCGTGCTGGTGCGGAATGGCAGAGTTGAGAAAGTGCTCACATCCGGCGCCGCAATCCCTGCAGATGCGAAGGTCATTGATCTTCATCAGTACACGGGCGTGCCCGGCTTGATCGACGTCCACACTCATATGACGTACTGGTCGGATCCCAAGGCAGGAACGCCTCCTTTTGAGCAATACGCAAAGCAACGTTCTGCTTTCCTGGTTTACATGGCACAGGAGAACGCCCGCAAAACGCTGGAAGCAGGCGTCACCACCGTGCGTGACCTTGGCTCCGACCACTACGACGACATCGTGATGCGTGATTTGATCAACCGCGGAGCCATGGTTGGACCTCGCATGTTCGTGGCGGGCTGCGGGCTCACGGTGACCAGTGAACCCTTCAAGCCGGAGATGCAGCCTCAATGCGGCCAGGCCGACGGTGTGCCTGAAGTCCTAAAGGCGGTTCGCGAACAGGTTGCTGCTGGAGTGGATGTCATCAAGGTGTACGGCTCAACTGGAAGTGACAAGGATGTGAGCGGATACCAGACCTTCACCAGCGACGAAATGAAGGCGGCCGTCGAGGCGGCGCACAAGTTCGGAAGGCGTGTTGCGACCCACTCCTATGGTCCGGACGGCGCTCGCGACGCGGTTTCCGCCGGAACCGATTCCCTGGAACATGCCATCGATATCCCGGATGACGTGTTGGCCGAAATGGTGAAGCGCGGTACTTTTTATGTCCCTACCATTGATCACAACCGCTATTACGTCGATGCGCGAGAGGAATTCAAGTACGACGACAAGATAGTCGCGGGGCTGAATGCGTACATCGAGAAAAATCTGGAGACAGCCCGGCGCGCGCATAAGAGCGGGGTAAAGTTCGCCATGGGTTCCGATGCGGTGTTCAGTATGTTCGGGCAGAACACTCGCGAGCTTGGGTGGTTTGTGAAGGCAGGCATGACTCCAGCGGAGGCATTGCAAGCGGCTACAACGAATGGGGCGGCCCTCCTCGGAATGTCGGGCCAACTGGGAGCCATCGCTCCTGGATACTTCGCTGATCTGGTTGCGGTCGAGGGGGACCCGCTGAGCGACATCAAGGTGGTGATTGACAACGTACGGTGGGTGATGAAGGAGGGCCAGGTAGTAGTGGACAAGCGCCCATGATGGCGGACAGACGGTCCCATCCCCCAAAAGTGATTGGCTTCACTTGGAATGGCCATCGTGGGTACAACTGCGCAACAACACGATCCACGCAAGGCGTATGGCGGAATGCGCCATAACCCGTATGCTCATGAACAAGCGGCGATTCTCCAGGAACACATTCATCGATTCTTTCGGGGGATAGATTCGGTGATGCCGCCCGGGGAATCGCTGTAAGTATCTGCAAAGCAACCTGAGCACCTCCAACTTCTACAATTCCTGAAACCTGAGGTACCTGAAATGGCCGCGATCAAGCCCGAGGAAACGTTGCACACTTACCTCAGGCGGCACTTCGAACAAATCGCCAAGCGCTTGACCAGGCAGACTGCCGATCAAAAGGAACCTTCCTGCGTCGGACCTATTCCCGAGCAAAACTAGCGGAGAAGTCTCTTCCGCGGGTGAGTTCGCCAAGACCCATGGAAAGACTCATCTCAGGCGCCTAGTCCACGTGAAAAGGCCGTCTCAAAGTCCCGAACGGACGACTGAACCCAGCCCAGGGGCTAGTCCCATAAGTCACCACAAATCGTCATCCTGAGCGGAGCGCTTCACCGAGGAATCGCGTGCCACAGTGCCTAGTGGCGCGGAGTCGAAGGACCCCGGCGCTGCTTATCCGCCCATGCTTTTCCGAGCTTTTCAACCACCGCAGCCCGTCTCGATTGCTTATGGATCGGCTGCCGTCTAAATGGCACGAGTTCTCGAGGGGTGCTGATCAACGACTTTAAGCCAATCGCCCACCCGGGCTGCGCATTGTGCCGTCCCTGCGGGACTCGTACCTAAACTTCAGCCTACCTGGCACTCCCGTGCCGGGCTCCAGGTTGTACCGTCCCTGCGGGACTGCAGGGGTTAACCCAGGACTGCGTCCTGGGTTAGGTTCAGTAAGCCGTGTCCAATGCCTCGGTTCAGCAACCGCCCCTTTCCTTGCCACGATCTTCTCCTTTTTGTCATCCCGACCCGGATTTCCTGCCACGCTACGCTGGACACTGTTGCGTGTGCGCCTTTCTCGTAAGGAAAGGCGCATGAAGTTCGCCAACGCCACCAATCTCAACAGGAAATCCGGGGGAGCGCAGCCGAGCGGATCTGCGGTGCGCCATTCGTGTGCCCCGCTCCTACCGGCCACAACCTCCACTAGTCATCCACCGAACCCTCCTGGAAACATCAACCTCCCCTTTGTATTCCGGGTTTCCGCCCCGGCAATCCTTATCTTGAAAGTTCAGCATGTCCGGTATAGAGTCATCTATGCCAAGTTGTTTAGGGGTTCACCGAAGATGGCGAAGAACGATTTGCAAGGAGCCCTGGACCTTCTGGTTCTCAAGACCCTTGCTCAAACCGGGAGAATGCACGGCTACGGGATCGTTTTGCACATTCAGAGAGCTTCCGATGAATTGCTGCGCGTGGAGGAAGGTTCTTTATACCCGGCCCTGCACCGCATGGAGCAGAACCGATGGGTCGCATCAGAGTGGGCTACGACAGAAACGAACCGGAAGGCCAAGTACTACAAGCTGACCGCCGCGGGCAGGAAGCAATTACAGGAAGCTGAGAAAAATTTCGAGCACCTGGTAAAAGGTGTTCGCGCGATCCTCCGCTACGCATGAACAAATTGATGTCACTTTTTGGCCGGATATCGAATTTGTTCTCCCGAACCACGCTTGGATCGGGAGATCGAGAGCGAACTACAGTCGCATATCGAGATGCGGACTGAGGACAATCTTGCCCACGGGATGTCTCCCGAGCATGCGCGGCGCGATGCGCTGGCGCGTTTCGGAAACCCCACGGTGACCAAAGAGGATGTCGTGTTCGCCGATGCGGCCGTGGTTCTTGGCAGCGTTTGGGACGATACACGCTATGCATTTCGGCAATTGCGCAAATCGCCCGGCTTTGCAGCCACCACGATACTTACCTTGGCCATCGGTATCGGCGCCAATCTCGCAATTTTTCAGCTGCTCTATGGAGTGCTGTTTGCGCATCTGCCGGTGAAGCAGCCGGCGGAACTTTACTCGTTGCACGCAGTGCAATCGCCGTTCGACGGGGAATGGTTCTTTTCTTTCCCTGCTTACCGGCGTCTCCGGCAGGCCACGCTGGGGAACGCTCCGGTATTTGCACGCTCGGGGTTTGGCATTGGAGTTCTGCAGGATGCAGCTGGGGCGACAAGCCGCGTCGAATTCCAACTTGTTTCCGACAATTTTTTCAGCGTGCTGGGGCTGTCGCCGTCTGCCGGCCGGTTCTTCCTCGATGGCGATGACCAGCGAGAACAGTCGGAGTGGCCGGTGATCCTGCGCTATGGCTACTTCAAGCAACACTTTGCGGCAGAATCAGCCGGTGCTTGGTAAGCGGTCGACTTTCAATGGAGTTCCCATCGTGATCGTCGGGGTTGCACCAAAAGACTTCAGCGGAGTGGTTCGTGGACAGGCTCCTGACCTTTGGCTTCCTCTCGCCGCAGAAGCGACAGACCGTTTCGGTACCTGGTTCGACTCGCTGGGTCCCGGGTATGTCAACCTGGACCGGTCGCATCTACACCAGGCGAGCTTTTTTTGGTTGTGGGTACTGAGCCGGACTCCCGATGGCGTGAAGCCCGCGGCGCCGGCGCACTGGACGTCGGCTCTTGCACCCGACTTGTCACTGATTGCCGGCGCGTCCAAAGACCCGCGGGATCGCATACGCATCCTCCGCTCGCAGGTAAAGTTGATATCGGCCGAGAATGGGGAGGGTTCGCTGGCGGAAAGGTACTCCCGGCCCCTGATCATCCTGATGGCGATGGCTGTAGTTATTCTTCTGGTGGGATGCCTGAACCTGGCTAACCTGCAAATGGCGCGGCTGCAGCAACGCGAGATAGAGATCGCCACACGGATTGCACTGGGAGCCAGCCGGACGAGAGTCCTTCGCCAGGTGGCGATTGAAACTGTGGTGCTCGCCGGCATGGGTGGAGTGCTTGCGTTCGCCACCGGGCGGGCGGCAAGTTCGCTACTTTTGCACTGGGCGTCCGGCCGGGGGCAAGCCATCCCCATCGATCCCCAGATCGGAGCCGCAGCAGCTTTGCTGGGCACAGCCCTGCTGCTGGGCGCCTTGGCGGGTTTTGGCTTGTTGCCCGCATGGCAGATGACACGCAAGAGTTTCTCCACGGCGTCGAAGGCGAGGGTCGGTCAGCTTTCGGGTCAAAGCAAAGCGGGGCGTCGATGGTCGAATCTGCTGCTGGCCAGCCAGGTGAGTTTTTCGTTGCTGTTGCTTTCGCGCCGCAGTGCTCTTTGCGCAGACCCTGCGCAATCTCAGCCGCGTGGATGCGGGCATGGACCGCGACCACGTGCTCACTGTCCATTTGGATATGAGAAACACCGGCTTTGCCGAACATCAGAATAATTTGCCCTCGTTTTATGACACGGTGATCCAACAGCTGCAAGCGTTACCCATGGTTCGCGATGTCGCGGTGCATATGTGCACGATTCCCCACTGCGGCTGGAATACGGCGGTGCACGTATTTGGAAGGCCCGAGATTGCGGAATCACAGTTGCATGGAGAGGAGGATCGCGTAGGAGTGGGCTATTTCCGCACCCTTGGCATTCCGCTTCTGCAAGGCCGGGACTTTAGCAAAGAGGATAATGAACGATCACAGCAAGTCGCGATCCTCAGCCGCTCTTATGCGCGAAAGCTCTTCGGCGATGAGAGCCCGCTCGGCCATTGGGTTGGCTACAGCGCGCCGCCAGGAGATCATCAATTTCTCGTGGTAGGCGTGGTTGCCGACGCGCGGGTGGATGGTTTGCGTTCGGAGGCGCCTCCGGTCGCCTATTTTCCTATCGATCAACGTCCGGCGCCGGTTTCATCGGTCGAGGTGCGGGTGCGTGGGCCGTTGTCGAGCCTGCCCGCCGAAATTCGCGAGAGCCTGTATAAGCTCGCCCCGGCTCTGCCGGTGACGGAGATTGTGCCGCTGGATTTGGAGTTTGACGATGGTCTTTCCACGGAGGCGCTGCTCGCCCGGCTGACCAGCATTTTTGGCGCACTGACCCTGGCACTTGGCAGCCCTTGGATTCTATGGGTTGTTCTCTTTTCGGGTGGCAAGAAGAACGTCTGAGATCGGTGTTCGCATGGCATGGGGGCTACGCGCTCGCAGGTGCGGGCGCTGTTTCTCGGCCAGACTCTGCAAGATCATGGTTGCCGGGCTGATTCCCGGCGTTAGGGCTCGCGCTCGGTACCAGCTATTTCGCACGCAAGCTTCTGTACGGTACTGGACGTATGGATATTTGGGCACTGGGTTTTGCGGTCGTGATTCTCGCAGGTGTCGGCCTATTGGCAACGCTTGTGCCCGCTCACCAAGCGGCATCGATCGATCCAATGCGCGCTCTGCGCAGCGAATGAGTTGTTGAAAGCAAACTCAGATGCAGTTCATCGGCGTTGCCGAAAGGAACGGCTCAGGACCAGGTCCGACAAGGAACTGCCTCGACGTTGATCTCGACCAAGATCGCGGCACCAATCCAGGTAGGGCCATGAACCTTTTTTAGATGTGGACGTTTATTGCTTCGCCGTGTCCCTGATTAAAAGTAGAATCCGCGGGAAAGCGCCGTTTTCCTTCGGCAGCTACCAGGTCGAGACCTTCCTGGTAATTGTTTTTCTCAAAGGCACGACCAAAGCGCTTGGAGTTGAGTTTGCTCAATCTTTGATTGAAGAAGCTGCTTCAGGCGGACTTCCACTTCCTTTTCTCTTTCCGGTTGTTTTCCTGAGACGCTCATGGCTCCCTCAAGCGCAACGATGTAGGCGGTGACCGCAGCCTTGGAGTCAGGTTGCAGGAGGGTGATGACTCTGGCCAAATCGACGGCATCTTCGCCTTTGCCCAGATCAAGCTGCGCATATATAGCTCCCCATAAGGGCGAAGGTTCGGTGGGCCGCATTTCCAGGGCCCTGGTGTACTCCGCCACTTCTTCCGTTTCCTTTGCGGAGATCAATGGTGCTTCTATGCCGTGCTTCTTCATCATGTCCACGAGGTGCATCAAAAAGATAGCGCGCTGCTCGTGCAGGCCGCCATTCTCCGGCACGCTTTGAATCGCTTCATCGAGGCTATCGATGGCTTGTTGCATCCATTTGTAGGGCAGTGGGGAGTTTGGATTCAAATCCGACTCGATCAGTGCCTCGCTATCCAGGATTCTTGCTCGCTCGAATCCGGTAGTCGACATTGGAAGGGTCGCTTTCGGAGAGACGCCTTAATTTGACTTCTGCTTGCTGCAGGCTATCCAATTTCTCCCTATTCTCAGATGGCGATAAGTCAGGAGAGCCGGAAACGTCGCTGGCCGCCAGGACGACTTTCGCCGCCCCGGCAAAGCCGGAAGTGAGTACGTTCCCTGAACGGAGAGCCTCGAGGGGGTTTCCAAAACCACTCTTCTTTTCATGATCCGCGATATTTTTGGACCAGTTGGCAAGGCTGCTCGCTTCCTGGTCTTTGTCTTGGTACCCGTAAGCGAGACTTAGGTAAGAGCTTGGCTTCGAATTCCGAGGATCGTCGATCTCCCATTGACGGAAGACCCTGGCGGCTTCTTCATATCTGCCTTGCTGCAGATAGGATTGCCCCAGTAGCTCAGGGATTTACGCTGTTGAGCATCATGCACGTAGCCTGCCGGATAAGCTCGGCCGGGGTAGCATCGGGGGATGCAGCGCGTCTCCCAGAATTTTGCGGTATCGCCCTGATTGAGCCGTATCCTGCCGATAAGACCATGAGGAGACAGAAAGAACGTCTCCGCTAATGATCCACTGTTGATATCTTCTCCCGTTGTAGAGACGTATGAGGCTATCGAGCGATATGCCGCTCAACTGGATGTCATAGGAGGTCTGAACCGGAATCTTTATCGCCTGGTGCAGGGCTACAGGCTGGGACCCGGCTCGGTCATATCTGTAGTATTCGGTTCCGTGGAATTGAGAGGCATGGGTTGCCGCGTCATTAAAAGTATCCACGACGATGTCGGCCGCGTTTTTGCCCGATATTGAAACGTGGTTGGCGATCGCCGGAGAGATCTCAAACGGCTGAACGGTCACCATGTATTGCTGAGAAACTTTCCCTAGAAAGAATCCGAAGGCTAACCAGATACCCAGGACCAGGATCGCTACCAACATTCCGACAGGTAGAGATAGCTTTTCCGGTAGCGCGTACAAGCCCTTGAGGAAAGACCATATGGATTTCTCAGGCGTGGATACGGGCACGGGTATAGGGGAATGCGGTTTGGAAGTGTGCGCCCGGCGTCTGTTCCTGGAAAGGGGCTGGTGGCTTAATATGCGTTGGCTCTGGGTATTCATGTTCGCTCTCCCCACGGAATTGATGGTCACCGTGAAAGCCTGGAGCCAGCCCCGCATCAGATTCTTTCGGCGCTGGCGGTTACACCGGCAGTATTGCAAGCGCAATGCCAAAAACATGTTCCATGACCGGCAATTCCAACTCGCCCACCCAATTCTTTGTTTCCAATGGCATACCGGGGACACAGCGTCTCGGATTTCGAGGAGTACTCGGAGACTTCTATTGGTTGGTATCCGATCGGATACCGGCGAGGAACTGATTGATTCCGCAGGCGCGGATGACGGTACTCGCGTCAGTTCGATGGATGCATCTGGCCTATCCGCTCAACAGTCAAGGATCTCCTGGCACAACAGGCAAAATGCCGGCGGCGGGGAGGTGTCCCCGCCGGCGCATAAGAGCAAGACACCCTATCGTTCTCTCCTGGCCTGATCTGCGTCCCGCGCCAGGCCGCGCAAGAATGCATCGAAGGCCGGCGGCTGACCGAGAAAGAGGCCCATTGCGGTCAGGAAATTGACCACACCCATGGCAATCCCCTTTGTTTCCGTGGGGCGAATGACTGAGCATCGTGGGAGCTTGCGGCTCAGGAATGCACACGGCTCAGGCATGATCAGGTTGGTTTGGAATTCCGGCCCGCCAAACGGTGGAGAATTCAGATCAGGAAACGTAACCGATACTTTTGTCACAGGATCCACGGCAGTCAGGGGAGGCGCATTGCCCGCCTTATCCGCCCAGGTTTGAAAATGCATGGTTTCCGTGGGCCCAATGCTGATCAAAATCCTCAAGACTTCAACGCTGCTTGCTCTCTGCGCCATCGCTGGATACAGACTGTTGCCACCTTGCTCGATTGTCGGGAAGTGGAACCCAGCGGTGTTCGCAATGGCCTGAAGGAAATTCGGGTCGCTGGTGTCGTTGTCGGTCCTGGGGATCGCAGTGTGCTTCCCTGTGGCCAGGGTTGGGATAGCCTGGGGAAAAGTGAACGTCGGGTCGAGGTCAGGATTATTGAGCGCTACGATAGCGGGTAAACCAACTGGTATCCAGAGTGAGTTGCATCAAATTTGTTATCCGTAGTTTTCCGCTGGAACCTGTCGCCGTGCTGCCCTGCAGGGTGCGAAATGGCTCCAGACTTACTGTCTCTGCCCCTTTTGAAGCCAGGTACGCGTTGAGGAAGTTCTGATGGGTATTTTCATCATCAGTATTGTCGTGGACATACTGGGCCATATCCGCGTCCAGCATTGCAAGGGCCGCAGTATAAGCTGGATTTCCACTTCCGCCGGGGATTTCACTATCTGGAATACCTCCGAGTTCGTTGTACTGAACCCAGAAGTCGGTCTCAATAATCTCGGCTGCCGCCGCGAACCGGAGCAGAGCTGCATCTCCCCGAGTGATATGACCGCCGCTCTGCTCACCTTCCTCTTGCGCCTGGACCAATGGGCTCTGGGTAAGAAGTCCGACGCCTGCTGCTGTTAGTCCGTTCTTAACAAACGAACGGCGATTGACTGTGTTCTTCATGCCTCTCCATATGTCTTTCATAGGGGAAAGCCTCCTGCCCAAGAAGCCTGAACCGGTCGACCGACACAGATGTCAGCAAAAAGTCAGAGTTTTGTCATTTCTGAACATTGCCTTGGGGGCTGATTCCGGACGAGTCGCGGTGGATGAATATCTCGAGACCAAGGACGGTATTCGGTAATTACGCAGTTGCATACCTCAGGGGACTGGCGGCGGCTTGGTCGAAACCTGACCGGGGGAAGGCGTTGGGTCCTCCACCACGTCGAACCCTGGAAGCATGCGAGCCTCCGATCCGAACTTGTGGTAATCGTTATACGTGATGTCGTTCAACAGCGTCTCATAGGGCGCATAGATATCAAAGGTCTGATCCCAAAAGGTCAGGGTGCTCACGGTCCGGGCGCGCATGATGACGACGCTGCGGCGAGGACAGATATATTTCTTTCCACCGATCTCGACGGGCCCATATTCGACCATCATCGCTGCGCCTTTTACCGGCAGCACCGGATTCAGGTTTTCAAGAATCCATCCCGGTTCGGACTCCATCGTCAGTCGAAGAATCGCTCCCGTTTCTGGATCAATTGCCAATTCTCCGAGGTATCTGGGCGACGTTCGAAAGCTGTTCCCACCTACCAGGCAACAGTGCACAACGTTATAGTGAGGGTTCTCGGCGCGCACGATGTAGCGAAAGACCGCTTCCCTTCCCTGTTCGCCCTGTACCCAACGGCTCCAGATCAGCTTGCTGTCCCCGCGCGTGGCATCTACCAGCACCGAGCCAAGAATCGGCCCGAAAACACCGATGAAATTGAGGTCCTTTTTCCTGGCGCTCGCGCTGCCTTTCTTCGGCTCTGCATTCTGTTCCTCCTTGCCGTTGCGATAGCGAAGAGCCGCTTTCTCGGTCACCGCTTCGCGTAGCGACTGATCGGCGAGCGCGGTCTTCCAGGTATCTCCTTTTTGGGGCGACGGTTGCTCATACTGGTCTGTGGTGCGTATTGCGAAAAAGTCGGGCAGTTTAGGAATCACTTCCTTCAAATATTTCACCGTTCTCGACATCATCTTGCGCTGCGTGTCTAGATCGGGGGCCGGATCAGAGAGTATCTCCGCTGCCGGAGGATCCAAAAAAGCAGACTCATCAGCCAGAGCTACCAGTGCCGCAATCGACTTTTTGCCGCGCAGACGATCCCTCCACACTGAAAGCCGGCTGCTGCTCATACGCTCAGTCAGTTGCAGACCGGCAAGTTGCTTTGCCAACTCGCCGTCATGCTCCTTGTTGGCCGCATCCAGTATCTGCTCCAGTTCGTGAACGGTCACTCGCCTGGCAGGGACGCGAGGCTGGTCGTAGAAAACCGGCTGATTGTAATAGCCACTGTTCGTGCGCGCAGATAATCCTGGCGCGTTGATCTCCACTTTGAGGTTGTGATACTCGTCTGGTTGAGCCGCATGCGGCGGATCGAATGACACGGTGTAGAACTCGCCCGCATCCTCCACGCAATCTTTAAAAGCGCGCACCATGTCCGATTTGTCCAGGACAAGTCCACCGCTCTGGCGTGCCAACACTGGAAGAGCAAAATGTAAGTGCGCCTCTCCTGGAGGCGACTCCTTCAGCTCCTGTAGTGTACGAACGTCGGCCAGGTTAGCCGTGTCGTCGAAGTTGAAAATCAGCGGATCAGGCCAGACCTGGTAGATGACCAGCCGGGCCTCGCGTATTCGTGCGGAAAGCTCCACCAGCCATTCAAAAGCAGCGTCGAGGTGTTCCAGTAGTATTCCGTGAAGGGACCACCCGAAGCTCAGCCACACTAAAACCTTCCTTCCCGGTTTGTTTCTGCGCTCGATGGCGATGGAGTAGACCGTTTGCAGCGCTCCTTTCCATAGTGCGATCCTTTCTGATTCTTCCGTCCTGAGCAGGCCACGATGAACCTTCCAGAGCTCGCGGGGAGAGCGGTGGTGAGCAACATCCTCAGCTAGAGCGTTGCCGTCGGTCGTAGGATTCGCCGATGCGTACAGTCCGGCATTGGTGAACCAGTAGACGGATGCGGGTTGAGCGAGATGCCCGCCATCCTGCCGCAGGAAGGTTATCAATGCCTTCTTCACCACTCCAAACTGGACAGGCGAAAGAGTGACCTCATCGAGAACCAGCAGCACTTCAGTAAGCCGGTCATTTTCATCGGTGGCTTTGTTGGATGGTTCGAACGAAATGATCTTCTGCGGCACGCCGTTGTCCAACAGCGTAAAATCCTTGGCAGCAAGCCCCGAAAATGGCTTGCCCACGCGGTCGGCTGCAGTTACATCGAGATGGATAAGGCCCTCCGCGGGCGCGTTCGCCAGCATCATAACTGGCTCAGACGATACGGTGGCCTGCACTGGAACTGGCGAGGTTTCAAGTTGACCAGCAGCGTTGTGCGCATGAACGAAAGCCAAAAGGTAAAGGAGGAAACCCGGCAGAATTGCTCTCCCAGTTCTCAAGCTTCACCTCGTTCGCAGTCGCCCCAACTCACTGCCGGACCAGAATACCTCCACATCCCCGAGGTTTGCGTTGTGAATCTCCGAAACAGCCCCTCGCGGCGGCCGGACGGTTGGTAGGCCGCGCCAAAACGGCGCTTGATCAACCAGACTCGCGCGGCTATTGAAGTCATCCCTTTGAGTAGCTCTCGTTTTCTTAGGGTTCTTGCGTTCCTCCCTTCTGGCTTCGGCGGTCAGTCCTGGTGGGGTTACTAAATCAGCCCCAAAACTGCTCCGCGAGGCACAACGTTTGAGGTATTTATTTGATGTCCGGTATGTTCGATTCTGGTGGTAACATCCCGCAACGACCCCGTTCGCCGGCAATCGAACAGCCATGGCCTCACCATCCTCTCTTAGCTCGGGAACACCGCCGTCCGACCGATACCCTCCATCGCGATCAAATTGGCAAAGCAGGCAAGCTGCGGTTCGTTGTTCTCGGGGAAGGTCTTGCGCTCGCAGCTGCGATCGAACGGCTTCGCCGGAACGGCCACGAGATCGTGGGCATTGTTGCCTGCTCGGAGGCCGAAGGGGAGGCGATGGTCCGAACGGGTGTTCCGGTTTGTGTGAAGCCGGTCGATCCTGCCGGGTTTCTCGCGGGTCTCGCGTTCGACGTGCTGCTTAGTATCTACAACGGGTACGTGCTTCGCGCGGAGACGCTTGCTCTGGCACGGATTGCATCGATCAACTACCACAATGCCCCATTGCCCGCATATGCGGGCTTGCGCGCCACAGCCTGGGCCGTATTCAACGGTGAGAGCTCGCACGGGATTACGTGGCACCACATCGATCCGCAAATCGATACCGGCCTGGTTCTTACTCAGCGATGCTTCCCAATGGAGCCGGAAGAGACCACAGCCAGCTTGAACCTTCGCTGTACCATCGCAGCTTTGGAAAGCTTCGAGGAGATACTTGGCTGCATCGAAGAGGGCCGTCTCGAAGGACGATCCCAGGATCGAACCGGACGCAGTTACTTCAAAAGGAGTGACACGCTGCCTGGGGGCGGGCTTATCGATTGGCGCTGGCCCAGGCAGCGCATCCTGAGAATGGTTCGCGCCTGCGACTGGGGAAACACGGTCAACGACTTCGGCAGCGCGGCCTTTGCGGTCGCGGGGGGGCCTGCGAGATTTGTCTGGTCGGCAGCGCCGGCGACAAGTGAGGCTTCGTTTCCGGGGACGGTCACGGGATGCGACGGAGATACCGCGACTGTGGCATGCGGCGACGGCGCTCTACGACTCACTCTTTCCAGCACAGAGGGACTGAGCGTTGGCATGGTGCTCCCGTTGCTGGAAGAAGCCCAGCTTGCGGAAGCAGGCGCGATCCATCGTCGTGCCATTTTGAGCGAATCCCGCTGGATTGCCAGGCTGCTTCATCCGCAGGCGATACCCGCACCATCATTGCCAAATAAAGCAACGCAGGAGTCCATCGCATGCAACGGCAGCCGGGAGGAGTTCCTGCTGGCGGTGAAAGAAGTGTTGGGAGCCGAGACGCTGATTGCCGTCGAATGTAAAGAGGCTGCCTATGGGCTTACGCAGAGGTGGATTCCAATCACAACCGGGGAAGGGGCTGGGGAAGACCTGCTTCGCACGATGCCTGCACTGCTAAGGGACATTGCTCATCGACGTCCGGAATTGCACAAAGCGGCAGACTGGTTATCCGCAGTTCGCGTGCGTGTCTATCGTTATGGTCCGATGGATCCGCTGCCACCCGGGACGATTGCTTTGGGCGTGGATGATCGGGTTCATTTCTGTGATGCGCATGCTCTTGCCCACGCGGTCGTGGGCGCCATGGGCAGCGAAAGGGATGCCGCGGCGCCCTCTTCTCTCCCCGGCAAGACGGTGCTCACCATGGTTGCGGCACAGGCGTACACCGATCCCGGCTCGCCTGCCATGGAGGAAGACGGCAGAACCACGACGCGGGGCGATCTGCGAGATCGTGCTGATCGATTGGCGCGGCACCTGGTGGCTGTTGGATTGCAAAAGGAAGATGGGGTAGGCGTGTTGTTGCCGGCAGGCGTGGATTTTGTAGTGGGCGCTTTGGCCGCGATGCGTGCAGGCGCAGCCTATGTTCCCCTCGCCCCGGGATCCCCTGCGCGGCGGCTTAGTGTTGAGGTGGCCGAAGCAGGCGTAAAGCATATCGTCACGGACAACGAACATAAAGATCAGCTGGATGGTCTTGGCATCCCATTTTTGCTGATCGACGAAATCGCCTTGCCGGAATACGCGACGGTTCTTCTGCCGCAGGTTTTCCCTGACGATTGTGCCTATCGCATTTTCACTTCGGGATCCACGGGGAAACCGAAGGCGGTTGAGATTACACATGGCGCGCTTGCGAACCTTATCGAACATTACCTGACTGCGCTGCCCATGCAGAGATCCGACCGGATGACGATGCTTGCGAATCCGGTCTTTGATGCTTCTGTGGCCGATATCTGGCCAGTTCTGGCGGCGGGGGGTACGTTGATCGTTCCCCCGCCGCGGATTCTTCTGCACCTTCAAGAACTGATGGACTGGCTGGTAGGAACGGCGAGCACCTGCGCTTTCGTCACAACTCCGATTGCAGAACGGCTGCTCAGGATGCAATGGCCTCGCAACATCGCACTGCATAGCCTGTTGACGGGCGGTGATGTGCTTCACACTCGGCCACCTGCCGGGTTGCCCTTTCGCTTGATCAACACGTATGGACCCACGGAAAACACAGTGGATAGTCTTTGGGGGGTCGTGGAGCCAGGCCCGGGCCGCCCGACGATAGGCCGGCCGATCCAGGGCGTGACGGCGTCGATTGCAGATGAGAAAGGTCAGCCCGTTGCACCTGGCCAGATGGGCGAACTCATTCTTGGGGGAAAACAGATTTCCCGTGGATACCGTGGGCAACCGGCGCTGACTGCCGAGAAGTTTGCTGTGGATCTGTCCAACACGCACCTTCGCACCTATCGCACGGGAGATCGGGCCAGGGTGAATGAGGCGGGCGAGTTCGAATTTCACGGGCGCATCGATTATCAACTTCAGGTACTTGGCCAAAGAGTGGAACCGGAAGAGATTGAAGCCGTGCTTAAGAGCGATCACCGCGTTGAGGAGGCGGTCTGCTTACCCAGCTATCAGGAGCAGGAAGTGACCGGCCTCGTGGTGTGTGTGGTTCTCGCGAAAGAGGTGAACTCAACCGGGGACATGGAAGGTGCGCTTCATGCCATGCTGGCCGAATGTCTTCCACCGGGTATCCGGCCGAAAACGATTGAGTTCTGCGAGCGCCTTCCGCGAACGGCGGGCGGTAAAGTCGATCGACGTGCTCTGACGGAACTCAGGCGCGTTCCCGATCGGAGCACGCGTGCGGGCAAGTCTCATACGGTTCCAGACATTTGGAAACGCCTGCTTCCTGAGGCACAAGGCACCTCGGGCGAAGAGACCTTCTGGAATCTCGGCGGTGACTCGCTTGCGGCCATCAACCTCCTGCTCGAGATCGAGGCACTGACCAAAGTACGAGTTCCCATCGCACACTTTCTGGCTGAGCCGACCCTCAGCGGGCTGATGCGGCTGACCAGCAATCCGGCATCCAGCACCGATCCGGCATGCAGCACAGTGGTGCAATTGCGCCGTGGTAGCGGTATTCCTCTGGTATGCTGGCACTCGCTTTCAGGGGACCTGGAGACCTATCAGAATTTTACGAACCAGCTGGGCGATCGCCCGATTTTCGGGGTGATCTCGCCATCGGTCACCCATGATGCCGATTTAGCCCTGTCAGTGGAGGAGATGGTTGCGGATGGTTTGGCCGCGCTGCGGCGGTTTGGCCTGATCGAGTCCCCCGCAATGGTCGGTTACTCCTGGGGTGGATTGCTGGCGTTTGAGGCCGCGAGGCAACTCACGCTGGCTGGCACGCCGCCACCCTACGTAGGTCTGATCGGTACGGCGCCCCCGCTCTCGCGCAGATCGCGCGCAGATCGTCTTTTGCATCTGCTGCGATGGGGACCGGCACGGGCGTGGAGAGTTTTCAGGGATGGACGGGCTAAACCGGACGAGAAACTTAGCGCTCCGTTTCGCCGCGCCGCACGGCTCTTGCTTGCACAGGGAGCCGTTCCTGACGCGCGGTTGTGGAAGACCCCACTCGAACAGGCGCATGTGCAGGTCGGATTCGCTTACGACCCTCGGCCTATCGTTCCCGTGAAGCTCCATTTATTCCGCGAACTTGCCTTGCTTCATCACGTAGACCACCTGGGCTACATCCGCTACGACAAAAAAGACTTTGGATGGCACCCATGGGCTGGGTTTGAGCCCACAGTTCACTGGGTTGAGGGACATCATGACCACATCATGGAAAGCCATTCGGTCCAGCAGATTGCAAGACTGATGGAGACGCACCTGGATGCATTGCGCCCAATGGCCACGGTTGGAGACTGAGTCTTAATATTTCCAAATCGCCAACCGACCCTGGGTGGATTGGTGATCAGGACAGAGACTTGTTTAAGGCCTGAGGTAGATCCCACAAACGCCTGATATTTAAATCAGCTCCGCCGGCACCTTTGACAATCCATGGTCGAATGTCTACTATCATTTGCCATTGAGGGTTGAACGTCTTCCATGGCAAAGAAGGAACGACAACGGGCGAAACTTTTGCAGGGCACACTGGACATGCTCATCTTGCGCACGCTGTTGTACGGGCAAGCTCACGGCCATCAGATCGGCAAGCATATTCAGCGAACCACAAACGACTTTCTTCAGATGCAGCACGGATCGCTTTATCCGGCATTGCATCGGCTGGAGCGTAGAAGATGGGTCGCCTCCAGGTGGGAGATGGCGCCCGACCGCAATCGGGAGTTCAAGTACTACCGGTTAACCGAGAAGGGTAGAAAACAGCTTGTGGTCGAAGAGTCGGAATGGAAGCAGATGGCGGAAGCGGTCGCTCGTGTGATGTGGCCCGCAACGGAGGAGAGCTGAAATGCGATGGTGGCGGATCACGAAAAGAAATGCGGATCTGGAACGAGAGCTGCAATCTGATCTCGCATTGGAAGAAGAAGAACAGCGGGAACGTGGCCTGTCATCGGAAGAGGCACGGTATGCGGCTCTGCGCGCTTTTGGCAATCCCACGCTGATCCGCGAGCAAACTCATGCAACCTGGTCCTGGAGCTGGCTCGAATCCCTCGCCGGCGATCTGAAGTATGCATACCGCGGCATGTGTCGCAATGCGGGTTCCACTGTGCTTGCGATTCTCATTGTCGGGCTCGGTATCGGCGGCGCCTCGACCGTATTCAGCGTGGTCAATGCCCTGCTGTTACGTCCGCTTCCCTTTCGCGACCCGGGCCAGTTGGTATGGATTTCCAACGCGGAAAACTACAGCACCCAAGCCGAACATTTTTCAGACCTCCGCGAGCAGAATCAGTCGTTCTCCGATCTGGCCGGTTGGGCCGGCGTCTACAACGCGGGCGACCAGGAATTGACAGGGACCGGTGAGCCGGAGCGTCTGACGAGTGTTCCGGTTACCGGGAACTTCTTCACCTTGCTGGGAGTGCAACCCGCAATCGGACGTTTGTTTACCAGGGAGGAATGCCAAGGCAAGTATTCCGCTCCGCCCGCCATGCTGTTGAGCGACAGTTTTTGGCGCAGGCGATTTGCTTCGGATCCGAAGGTGGTGGGACAGACGCTGACGTTGAACAATCATCCGGTGATCGTCACGGGCGTCCTGCCCGCGTCGTTCGACTTCGCGAGTGTCTTTGCCCCGGGCACTCCGATCGATGTTTTTATTCCCTGGCCGCTTATGGACCCAACGAAGCCCGCCGGAAACACGATGTCCGTCGTCGGCAGGTTAAAGCCCGGGGCTAGCGTGGAGAGTGCTCAGGCTGAGTTCACTGTCCTGGGGAAACAACTCGTGAGCCAACACCCTGACCGGAATCCGATCCGGCCCAGGCTGGTTCCGCTGGAACAGCACGTGAGCGGGCAAGTGCGTCCGGCCCTTCTGGTGCTGATGTGCGCCGTGGGTGTAGTCATGTTGATTGTCTGCGCCAATCTTTCTCATCTGCAAATGGCACGCATGGGGACGCGACAGAAGGAAATGGCGATCCGGGCGGCGCTGGGAGCTGGGCGATCTCGGCTGCTGCGACAGGTGCTCACCGAGAGCGTAGTCCTCTCCTGTTGCGGCGCCGCGCTGGGCCTTCTTCTCGCCGTGGCCGGCACGCGTGGGCTGGCGCATCTGCATGCGTTCAACCTTCCTCTTCTGGAAAGCGTGCGGGTCGATGGAAGCACGCTGGCCTTCACCTTGTTGGCGGCGGTCGCTTCCGGCGTGCTCTTTGGCTTGGCGCCCGCGCTGCAGGTCCCGGTGTTCAAACTGCGTGAGAGTCTGCAAGACGCGGGCCGCGAGTCGAGCGGCAACGTCCGGCATAGCTGGTTTCGCGACGGACTGGTGGTCTCACAATTCGCCCTCGCCTGCGTGCTGCTGGTGGGCGCGGCTCTGCTGATGCAAAGTTTTGTGCGCGTGCTGGACGTCAATCTAGGGTTTCAACCGGAGCACGCAGCCGCGTTGAGGATCGATCCGGGCGTTCGGATCTCGAGCCCCGCGCAGCAGGACTCATTTATCGACGATGTTCTGCATCGCGCCCGGTCAATCCCCGGCGTTACGGCAGCCGGGATCAGCGATGTTCTGCCCATGGACGGGGACAGAGGTTGGCAAGTATCGGGCAAAGGACAGGTTTACGATAAGGACCATCATCCGGAGGCCTTCATTCGCGTGGTGAGCGACGGATATTTCGAGGCCCTGGGAATCGCGTTGAAGTCGGGGAGGGCGTTCACGGAGAGCGATCGGGCGTCGAGTGAACCCGTGGCGATGGTGAATGAGACGTTGGCGCGCACTCTGTGGCCCGGGCAGGACGCGGTCGGACAAATGATGACGCAGGACGGGGGACGGCGCATTGTCGGTGTGGTTGCGGATGTCCATCACGGAGGTCCCGAGAGATTGGGCGGGTCTGAATTGTATCTGCCGATGCGACAAACCGGGGATTACGCGGCGATGAAGCTTATCGTGCGCACGTCACTCCCGCCCGATAGCCTGGCGGCAGGCATCCGAACGGTGCTACGGCCCCTGGATCCAAATCTCCCCGTCACCGAGTTTCAAACGCTTCAGGGATTGGTCGACAAAGCAGTGTCGCCACGGCGTTTTCTGGTGATGCTGCTGTCAGGATTTGCGGGTTTCGCACTTTTGCTGGCGTCGCTCGGGATTTACGCGCTGATTTCTTATTCGGTGAATCAGCGCACCAAGGAAATTGGTATACGTATGGCGTTGGGAGCGAGCGCCTCGCGGGTGCGGCGAGGGGTTCTCACCAGGACGCTGCTCCTCGCTCTCGCCGGGGTGGCACTGGGGACGGTCGGTTCTTTCGCGTTCAGTAAGTGGATCGAGTCCCTGCTATTTGGCACAACGCCGACGAACCCGGCGGTTTTCTCGGGCGTGAGTTTGCTACTCTGCGCGGTCGCGCTGGTTGCCGCGTACGTTCCGGCGCGACGAGCATCACGCATTGAGCCGTTGCAGGCGTTGCGCACGGAATGAGACTTTGCTGCGTCACTGCCCGACTCTGTTGAATTCGTCACTGTACTCAAAGGCAAGATTCTGCACTTTGATCTGCTGACCATTGCCGCAAAACTCAATGCCACGCCGCGCTGCCCCGGAGACTTCGTCTGCGATGTAGTAGGTATATGTATTTCCATCCCAGTGGCTAAGCTCGTAATAGGTGCCTAAGGAAGGGAGACGCAGGATAAGCCTTCCTTGCTCTAGTTCAATCTCGAGCTTGCCGAAGTAAGGATTTTGATAAGTGCCCACTAAGGACGACGGTGGGGCACCAGGCGATGGGTTTCTGGGCGGTTTTTCCGTGCCGTAATTCGTCGACCGTTTAAGCACGCTGTTGCGTAAGGCGACAAAGTCCGCTTCGAGGATCGAAAGGTAGTCTTTCGTTGGAGCCCCAAACTCAAAATCGTCCAAGAAGTTGAGATCGATCGCTTCTGGTAATCCCACGGGAGCCCCGTTTGTCAGTGCCAGGATACCGATCTGCTTGCTGGGAATCATGTAGACGGCGGTCGCCGCCCCGAGCAGAAACGCGCCACTGTGGGAAAGCTGCTTCTCGCCGGAAGAGCGGTAATCCACGTTCCAGCCTAATCCGTAATATGAATTGCCGGGGCACTTGGGACCGGTAGGCGAACTCTCCTCCGGATTGCGGCAAACCTGTGGCTTGCGGGTCTCGTTCAGAGCTGCACTATCGACAATTTGTTGTCCATCGAAGACACCGTCGGCAAGCTGAAGGCGCAGCCATTTCGCCAGATCGCGCGCGCTGGAGCTTACCCCGCCGGCAGGCGACTCCGCATCGGCTTCGCGCAGATAGCGGGCGCGGAAGACGCCATCCGGGTATAGATAATGGAGCGTGGCACGGTTAGAGCGATTGAAATAATCGCTAAACCGGGAACTCGTGCGGGTCATTCCCAGCTTGCTGTAAAGCAAATCTTCGGCGACATCTTCCCATGTGCCCAGATGCCGGGTTGCTGCAAGTGCGCCTTCGGTTATCCCAAAGTTGCTGTATTGGTAAGTCTTCCGGAAAACGCCCTCGAGAGGCAACAGACGCAGCTTGGCGAGCGTCTCGGGGCGGGTATAACCCAGGGCTTCCAGGGCGTCTCCGGAGGCCTCAGGAAGGGTGCTGCGATGGGATAGAAAATCGCGCACCGTGACCTTCTCAGTAATCTCCGGATTTGACAGTCGAAAGGTGGGATCCAGCGAGATGACCCGGCTATCCCAACTCACGTCGCCGTGACCAACGACCGCTGCTACTACGGTGGATGCGATCGGCTTTGAGAAGGAGGCCAATTGGAAAACGGTATCGGGATTGACGCGGCCTGGCTCGCCAGCCTTCCTGACACCATAGCCTTTCAGGAATACGACCTGGTCACGGTAGACAACCGCGACAGAAACTCCCGGGACCTTTGTCTTCGCCATTGCATCCTGCACGTACCGGTCAAGTTTTGTCAGCGCTTCGTCCAGGTTCGTGCCCTGGCTGTCCTGGGCAAAGACGTCTACGGAATGCATGCCGAGCACCGCCACTGCAACACACAGGCCTCGGATGAAGCGGTTCCTGAGATCAGCCGCCATGATGGGTTGTCTCCTATGAGTGAATCTTAAGAGGGGATGGATTTTAATAGGGGGAGTAGCACCTAAAGTAAGTCGATATCACCCGCTCAGGCAAGAGGTAAATCCTTTTAAATTCCGGGTAACAAAGGAAGTCTTTTGTTTTGTTGGGATTGCGACTGCTTTACCTGGCCACGCGGCAGGTTCACAAATAGCCCCCGAGTGGCCGTCATCATTTTTCTGGTAACGATGCACTCGATTGCCGGTGAAACGCAGGAAGATCGCTAATAGACCAGCGGCCACGCCCGGGGATGGGTTTGAACAGCAGAAGGAGTCTCCCGTACAGAAGGCCTCCATATACCCAGCCTGTTATGAGTCTCCTTCCCAAGTTTTCGGTCCGTCGCTTTCTTCGGACAAAGTCTTCAGAATCTCGTGGCAAAATCCTTGGCGTCCGCGTTGAGGATTTCACGTCTTTCCGCGGCCGCGTGAGTAGCCATGCCGACCACTCCCCCGCGGTGGCATCGTCTTGGCTCCCTTAGCGGCAGTGCTCAAAGGATGCCATCACAGGATCTATTAGTTCGGCAACCACTTTCAAAGGTAGTGACATTCATTTGCTTTCAGATTGGGATTTGGCAACGTTGCCAAATAAGTCGTTTGTTTCATGAAGATGCTCAAGGTGCTCAAGTAATTAATTTGAGCATCTTGCCTCGTTGACCGGCGCGGACTAATCGTCCAGCGGGAGCAAAGTCCACCACCAAGCACCTGATTTTCCTTTTTGGAGCTGCGAACGCCGATATCGAATTTGGCTCGGCGCAGGGTTGCGATGCCGGTCACGGTTGCGTCTGCATCCGCGGACGAAGGTGATGGCGTCTTAGGCGAGAATGCATCGTTCATCGGGGCTTGCTGTGGGATCATCGCTTGCTCCAGACTGGAAGGCTCCGGACTGGAAGGCCCGGGGTGCGCTCGGTGCAGGAATTGGGTGAGGACGGTTGCGTCCATGCGACCGTTTTGGCATAAGAAATCTTGTCTTATGGCCAACAGTAATACGACCGGGAGCCGCCGTCCATGATCCTGGGAAATAATCATGTGGAAGAGCGGGTAGTAAACTCGCGATTACTCCCTCTCGTTCAAAAATAACTAAGTAGTCATCCCCGGTTTATGAAAGACTCCATATCTGCATCAGCCGGCGCCGTAGGGTGGCAAGCGCCGTTTATACGGATTAGCGTCTTGGGCTGATTTTCGAATAGGCGAAGGTTTTTCCCTGTCCACGACTCTCAACCGGTATTGTTCTTAGAACGGAAAACTCGCAAATGATTGGATTTCGTTTAACCAGAAGGCAAACGCAAACGTTCACGGTGCTGGCGTGGCCGCTACTCAGTGCCGCACTGCTGTGCAGCCCTTCGGCGCTCTTTGCGCAGACTGCTGGGGAGGCCGGGAATAGCTTCGGCTTCGATATGGCTCCCGAGACCAGTCAACGCGTGGTGGAGAAGGCTGTCAAAGAGATTCCCACTCCCATGGCAGGCGGGCCGGTGCGGCCGACGTGGGATTCGCTGAAAGATACCTACACGGTTCCAGCCTGGTTCCAAGGTGCGAAATTTGGCATCTTTATGCACTTCGGCATCTTTTCTGTGCCGGCGCATGGCAGCGAATGGTACGAGAAGTTTCTCTATGCCGGAGGAAATGACAGCGTTCTGAAGGTGATCTTCGGGAACGACATGGCCACTGATTTTAACAGCGGTCCGCGAAGCGTGCGCGCCTGGCACACGGAGCACTTCGGTCCACCCGAAAAGTTCGGCTACAAGGACTTTATCCCCATGTTCAAAGCGGAGCATTTCGACGCCGACGCGTGGGCAGAGTTGTTCAGAAAATCCGGCGCGCGATACGTGATGCCTGGCGCGCAGCACCACGAGAACTTTGCGATGTGGGACAGCAAGGTGACGCCGTTCAATTCCGTGCAGATGGGTCCGAAACGCGATGTGATCGGCGAACTTGCCGCTGCCGTACGAAAACAGGGGATGAAGCTGGGGGTGGCTAACCACGGAATCGAGAATTTCCAGTTTATCAATCCTCCTCGCGAGCTCGCCGAGAAGATGAAGGCGGAACAGTCCGATCTCTACGATCCCAAGTGGGCGGATTTTTACAACTACGCCGACCGCAGCGACGCAGCGATGGAACGGTTTCTCGTGAACTGGTACGAACGCAATGTTGAATTGATCGATAAGTATCAGCCGGATCTCATCTATTTCGATAATGGTGTGGACCAGAGGTATCTCGATCCCCTAAAGCTCGAGATTGCCGCGTACTACTACAACCGCGCTAGGAGTTGGGGCAAGGAGGTTTCCTTCACGACCAAGAAGGCGGCGTTCGCGCCTTCGGGGACGAATACAAAAACGATTGCATCCATTATCGATTTTGAGGGTGCGCCGCCTGATGGTATTCGCGCGGGATCGTGGGTAGTCGATCGGCCCATCGGATCGAGCTGGGGATACATTGAAGGGATGAAAGCCAACTCCGCGGATACGGTGATCGGATGGTTGGTGGATACGGTCAGCAAAAATGGGACGTTGCTTCTCAATGTTTCGCCCAAGGCGGATGGAACGATTCCCCAGGATCAGCAGGATACGCTTCTCTCCGTGGGCAAATGGTTAGAGGTGAATGGCGAGGCTATTTACGATACCCACGCCTGGACGAAGTTTCAGGAGAAGGATGGCGATCCTATCTACTTCACGGTGAAAAACCAAGATCTCTACGCGACCGTCATGGGCAAGCGCGCTGGAGGCGAGGTGGTGATTCATTCGCTCCCCCGCGGTGGACCGGCCGGCGAAGTCAGGTCGGTGACGCTGCTCGGCGGTGGACCATTGCACTTCACCCAAGGAGGTGGAGGCGTCACGGTCGCAATGCCTGATAGCCATGAGCACGAGCAAGCGTTCGTGCTGAAGATCATGGGGTTGAGTACGAATCCGGATTTAAATACGGCTTCAGGGAATCCGTTATGCGATTGTGACCAGAAGCGCTGACGGGCATTTGCGGGACGGATGGAATTACGGACTAAACCCTGACGACTAAACCCACGTTCAACCTGGGATCGGCAGCGGTGGCAGAGGTGCTGGTCGAAACAAAGGTGCGGAAGCCTGCAGCCTCGCTTATAATGTCCGCGACGAACCCTAGGTGCGCAGCGCAAATCCAGTCGAGGCGACAGGATGGTACATGAGGTCAAGCAAGGCGAGCACTTATTCCGGATCGCTCGCCAATCTGGCTTTAGAAATCCCGACACAATATGGAATCACCCCAACAACTCCGATCTACGCGATCTCAGGCCTAACCCCAATGTCTTATTGCCAGGCGACCTGATCTTCATCCCTGACTTTCAACAGAAAAGCGTAACCCGTCCTACCGGCCAGCTGCACACATTCATCGTAGACAATAAAAAGCTGCGGCTCGCGGTGGTCGTTCGGGACGCCAACAGCGATCCAATCCCCAACGAGCAGTGTCTCCTCCTGGTCGACGACATCTTCGACTCAAAGAAGGAGACCTTGACTACCGACGCAGACGGCCGCATCGAGAAGGAGATCTCGCCGGATGCCGAGGGCGGAGAAGTTCGTGTTCGCGGGCAGGTATATTTTTTGAAAATTGGAGACCTGGACCCGGAAACGGAAAAGACCGGGCAACGCGCGCGACTGGCAAATCTTGGATACTATTTCGGCGAGGGTGCGGATATCGATGAAGACGAGCTTCGCACGGCAGTGGAGGAGTTCCAGTGCGACCACAGCTTATCTGTAGATGGCGTCTGCGGTCCGAAGACGCAGACCAAGCTCAAAGAGATCCACGGCTGCTGAGGTAACCATCAATGGGTGATCCGCCTGATACCAAGGCACGCACGGATACGGAGCCCACGACACCCCCGGCACCTCAGGATGAGCTCACCGACGATCAGCTCGATGCCCTCGATCCGGCTGACGAAATCGGAGGCGATGCGGCCGCACACCCGGTTTTTGCCTTTCCGGATATTCTTGTAGGGCCGTCGACCTCCAGGCAATTCAACACGATCGAGGAATGGATCCGCCCCGTCGCTTGCTGGCGCCTGGATGATACGCGGTTCGAGTTCGATTCGAGTTTTGTCAAACCCGGCGCCGCCCGCGAATTGCGATTGCTGCAAGAGACACGCGAGGACCATCCCGGCGCTACGCTCTCGTTGTTTGGACATGCCGACCCAGCGGGGCAGGACGATTACAACAAAGTATTGAGCGGCCGGCGTGCGCGTGCGATTTACGGCATTTTGCTGCGCGATGCCGATTTGTGGGAAGAGCTGTTCCATGGCGACCCCAAATGCGCCGGCGACAAGTGGGGCCAATCCAGCCTGGAAACGATGCTGACCACGGTGGGTCGCGACCCGGCCGACGCCGTTCGCCTGAACGCCAAATCGGCCGGAGACGATCGCAAAGATCTCTATCTGGCCTACATGAATCTTCTTTGCGGACCCAAGCTAAGCCTCAAGTCCACCGACTTTCTGGCCCGCGGCAGCGATGCGAACCTGCGCGGCGACGTGCAGGGCTGCGGGGAATTCAATGCTGTGCGGCGCTTCTCGGCGATCGAAAATCAGCAGTTCCAGCAGGCGAAAAAGAAGGCCGAACGGGATAATGAGAACGCCCCCAATCGCCGCGTCGTCGCTTTCCTGTTTGCTCCAACCCTGGTCATCGTTGGCAAACGCTGGCCCTGTCCGGCGGCGACCCAGGGAATAGGAGCGTGCACCAAGCGGCTGTTTGTCGACCACCAGAAGCGCCGCGCAAATCAGCAGAACCGCCGCGAATTCGCGACCGACAAGAACACCTTCGAGTGCAGGTTCTATCACCGGCTCGCTGTGCAGTCGCCTTGCGAGTCCTCTACCCTTACCGTTCTTCAGCGGCTGCGGGTGCGGCTGCAGTTGGTCTACCTCGATCCCATGGGAGCGGAGCGACCGTTCCCCAAGGGCTTCCCCGTTACCGCCGTGGCGAAAGACGGCACTGCGCGCAGGTCGAGGGTGGGCGACAACGGGAAAGTGCGGATGGTGGTGGATCGCCCACCCGGCGGCTTCTCCCTGCAGTTCGACTCCAACAGCCGCCTGTACTTTGCCAGCGCGGCGCCCGGCTCCGGAGCCGCCCCGCAAGACAAGTTGCTGGGCAATGACGGCTTGGACGATGCGGTCAAACAGGGCTTTCGTTTCTTCCAGGTTCCTGAGCAATGGTCCACGCAGAATTCCGACTGGGTGAACGTGCAATCGCCCCTGTTCGCCAACGGCAGCTTCCAAGGCATCGACGATCTTGCAGCGGAACTGGGCACCATCGACTCGCCGGTGAAGATGGTCCTCAACCCCCACTGGCAGTATTTACGTTGGGTATACTTCGATCGCTCAGCCCTGAAGCAGGTTTCGTGCCCTCCCATGATTGTCGAAGGCTTCGAGTCGGCCAGTAAACCAGCCGCGATCACGGACACGCGGAGCAATTGGACGACGGACGGAAACAAGAATCAGTGCCTGCCCTGGATCAAGAGAGACCGCAACCGCCCGGATGCGGATGTGATGGTGCAGTTGGACTCCCGCCCCAAGCGGCTCTTCGCCCAATCAGGACAGGCTCTTGCGCTGACTGTGGACGAAAGCGGATCCCCGGGGACGATCAAGAAGAGCGATGTCGATACCCCGAGTGTCAACCGGTTGAAGCTCTACGATCTGCCCTTGCTGTGGAAGTCGCGTGCCTACCGGGCCAAACTGGGCGCGCAAGCGGACACCTTTGAAAACCTGGCTGCCAAGGGCACCAGCGACGCCCAACCCATCATCTTCTCGCTGGACGACGTCGTGCTCACCGATAAGAACCGGAAGCCGATTAAGTGGGTTCCGAAGGACGACCGGGTGGCGATCTTCTCCAACAAGATTCATCAGGGAATCGCCGCGGGGTTATTCCGCCCCGATGGGAGCTTGAAGGGCGTGTCGCAGATCCCCGCAGTGGTAGCGGACAAGAATTACCTGGCGGATTATCCGGACTGGGTACGGCTGATCGTGTGCCGGGGAAACCTCCATGATGTATTCGATCGGCGCACGGACGACTCGAGCGATGGTGTGGTCGGGGCGCGCGCTGGGGTGATGTGGGAGGACGGAGGGACCAGAGGCGGCCCCGGATTTGTCGGAGGCTCGGTCGCGGACGCCCCTCCCGCCGGCGACCGCACGATGACCGCAGTCGCCATCAATTTCGATCAGAATCATGTTCCGGGGCAAGGAACAATAGGCCGCATGGACCAGGCAATTCTGCGTTGTTGCGATGTCGACTCCGGGACGGAAGTCGGCGTGAATCTGCATTACCTGCGGCTTAATTTCAACTTCCAGCCAGACAGCATTCCACCCGGTGCGCAGCAGGCATGGGTCGATACGGGTATGGAGAGGCTGATGAAGCGTTGGAACGGACCGGACTCGGATTTCAACAAAGGTGGAGTGACGCTCGTGCCCGTGGATGGAGGGCCCTTGCGCATTGCCGTGATCTGGTTTGCGCAGAGCTTTCCGCAGCCGCTCACGGCCACGTTCGTGAATCAAGAGACACAATACACGGTCGACGTTTTCAAGAAAATTCGCGCCAGTATGGGCAGCAGCCTCGGGAAGGGGAAACTCCAGGCAAACGAAAATGTTCCTGACAGCAGCAACTCCTTCACCCTGGCCCACGAATCAGGTCATGGGGACAGCATGTCGGACGAGTACCTCGAGAGCTCTTTCGACTGCTCTTACTTCCAGCCGGGCTATCGAGATTACATTCCAGGGGGGCCGTACCGGGCCGATGATGGGTCGATGATGCAGGCCAACCTTGAGGTTCGTAACCGCCACTTCTGGCATGCGGCGGAGTGGGTGCGCACCATCTACTCGCAGCCGCTGATGGTGAGCTACGACGGTTTCAAGTACAGCTTGCCTCATCATCCGCAGGCGCCCAGGCAGAGTTTTGTGACCACCCCGATGGCGATGAAACCGAACGTCCGATCGGGCGCAGGATTCTACGACTGCTGGTTGTACGCGTTGGGCAAAGACAAGTACAGCGCCAAGATTTTGAGTTCGGGACCTTTCGATGGCTTTCTCTCGGTAAATGTGCGCATGAAGCTGACGTTTTTCGATAAGAAGGGGGCACATGAGACAGTTCACGACGACCTGAGAAATTATGCTTCCAAGATCGTTAGCGCAATCCAGAATCGATTGAACGTGAAATTCTTTTTGACCGGCTCGGCCAACGGGACGGCATTCACAAAAGTGCGCTTTGCTTTCGTCCCCCGCCTCCTGGTCGTCAACGATTCGCGCGATGCGGACTACCACAACGGCCTGGACAACCCCAATCAGCCCTACGATGACTCGGTAGCAAGCACAGAGACAGGTTTCGGACCTACGCATTTCAACGTGAACGTCACTCACTCCGGCGCCAGCGGGTTCGGGGCCAACCCCGGCGGGGCAGGTAACGTGACTTTCAACCAGAAGGACCTGGACCTGACAGATGATTTTCCGCGTTTTTTTGCTGCCATGGTAGGAGCGCCGCTGAGCGACGCTGCGCTGAAAATCGGCGCCAACTTTCTGCCCATCGCTCAACAGGTGATGCCGGATGCGCAAATCTTTAAGCTTCCTGATTAGCCTGTGGCTTGCGGGATTCGGGGCGCTTGCCGGGCCGGCATGCGGCCAGGAGAAAAACATGACCGTGGATTTCTACCACTCATCACCGCAGGACGTACGCCGGCCCGCCGCCCATTCCATCGCGATTCGCGACGGCCGCGCGCTTCCCCTTCCCTCCGGCCGGGAACACGCGGCGACGGGGAACCACCACCAATTCGGCAACTCGGAGCGTAATTCGCGCCTTGGTTTTCCCTTAGAGAGAGCTGCGGATCATCCCAGGTGGTCGTCCGATCTACCCAGCCATACGACTCCGCAGGCAGTCCTGGCGGCAGACGGCCATGTGGTCGTCCAAACCCGGGAGGGCTGGCTGTTATTCGACAGCTCCGGGCAGATGATCCACCAGGGCTATGGGAGCGACGGAGACGTTACCCTCGATGCGCGGGAGCGCCTGCTCTACGCACCCACGGATACCGGCTATGTGGGCGCCTACTCGCTCGAGGATGGAAAGCAGCGGTACTTTCTCACCCCTTTTTTTGGAAACGAATTTCGCCGCAATTTCATTGACCGGCGGGGGACGCAAATGATCATCCTCTCGGTCGAGCGCCCGCGGCCAAATCACTCCAAAGTTCCGGCGAACCAGTCGGTGATTGAGATTCAGGATCTCAGCCGGCCTATGGAAAGCAGCGAATCGGGGCGGTTGAAGTCTGCCGAGCAAACTGAATACCTGAAACGAAAGACGGTCCTGCTATTGGCGGCCATGCACCAGGACACTCTGGCGCTGGCTACTGAGGACAGCCTGAGTCTGGCGAATGGGAACCTGCAACTGGAGCGTGAATTCACCGGGACATTCCAGCCTGTCTGGCTCAGCATGGACGAACTTTCTCGCTGCTACCTGATTGTGAAGAGCGGCAGTGGGCTGGCACTCTGGGTGATAACGCCGGAGGGGGAAAGGGTGGTGAATGTCTCGCTGCCGGAAGATCTGCAGCCCATCGCCCCGCCGGTAGTGGCCCTCGATCATACGGTTTACGTCATTGGAGCGGATAGACTGATGGCGGTCGATCCGCTGGAAGGCAGCGCTGGCAGAAGCAGGAAGTATCGGGCATTGCCGGCGCGGCTGTCACGTCGGACGGCCGGTTGCTGGTAGCCACCGGATCGGAGCTTGTCGCCTACGAAGCCGGCGGTCAGCGTGACCGCGTTCTCTTGATCGAAAACGATGCGTTCTGCACCGCCCCGGCGGCCGGCGATCATGGTGAGCTATTCATTGCCGGGCGGCGAAGGCTGTATCGCATTTACTGAACGCATTGCCAAACACATGGTGGCCCCGAGTTTCTCCCGATTTGGACTCCAACAAAGTGCACGGACGGTTTGCACTCAATGCGGGTTCTCCATCGCCTGCAATGCGATTGCAAGGTGCCGGGGTAGGAAACTCCCGTTGGTTCTGGTCCAAGTTGGTGGCCAAATGGCGATTCGAGAGCTAAGTCAGCGGCGAACGCCCATGTGGTTCGTTGTGATGACTACTTTGTTTCGACTGATCAGGGAAATGGAGTTGGATATTTTTGGGCAAACGTAGGTGAACTGCGGCGAACGCCCAGGTCGCTGTCAACCCGGATCGATTGATACTTTAGCAATTGCCCGTGAAACGTTAGGACTCTATCGTGACTGCCCGAGCGGGTGTCAGTGTCGTTGCGGGTAGGGCGGGGCAGTTACGATAGAGCCGTTTGAAGTGAGCCGCTGGCGCGGTGGATGCGGGCGGATCTATGGGATTTGGATTGCGATTTGCTGGGTTGGTGGATGTTTTTCGTGAGGAGTGCAAAGAGCGGCGGGATAGCAGCCGGGTATGGCAGTGAAGCGAGGTGCTGGTGGGAGCCGTGGTGGGCCTGTTTGACGGGGTGCGGGAGCTAAACGAGCGTAGAGCGGCGTTGCGTGCGGGAACACGGCGAGTGCGGGCGTTTATCGAAGTCTTGTCAGTCATCAGGTCACGAGCTGTCCGAAGGGAGTGGCTGTGCGGAGCGAACCGGCGTAGAGCGGAGATCGAGTTGAAAGGCTGTCAGCCGTTCCACCAGGACCATAGCACCTGAGCAAAGAGGGCAGAGTTGCTGGGTCGAGAGATGGAGAGCGGAAGCAACCGGCGCACCGAGCAGTGAGCGGCAGAGTGCGAGCATAGCCGTTCGTCTGCGGTTAGCGAATAACCCGAAGTGACGGATGCGCACCAGCCCTTTGGGCAGAACATGAAGTAAGAAGCGTCGCAGGAACTCGTCTCGAGCGAGCGTCATGAGCTTCTGCTTGCCGCCATGAGCGTAGTCCTTCCAGCGAAAGGAGACGCGATCTTCGTGGAAGGCGACGAGACGATGGTTGGAGATGGCAACGCGGTGAGTGTAACGAGCCAGATAGTGGAGGACGTGTTCTGGCCCACCGAACGGAGGCTTAGCGTACACGACCCAGTCTTGATGGAAGAGCTGATGGAGGAAACGGCGGAAGCCGTCCCGCTGCGCGAGGCCTACCAGCGAGCCATGGAACTGGAGCCTGCCTTGATCAAAGAGCAGCTCAAGCCCAGCAGCGAACTTGCCGCGAAAAACGCGGCTCAGAACACGGACAGGCAGGAAGAAGCGGGAAGAGGAGGCGATCCATTCGGAGCGATCGCTGGTCAGCCCGCCAGCAGGAACGATGCAATGGACATGAGGGTGATGTTGCAGGTTCTGTCCCCAGGTGTGAAGCACACTGAGTAGACCGATGTCGGCTCCGAGATGCTTCGGGTCCCGCGCCACTTCAAGCATGGTCGCGGCACTGGTGCGGAAGAGTAAGTCGTAGAGCAGTCGCTTGTTCTGGAGCACCAGTGCGGATAGTTCATGCGGCAGTGTGAAGACAACATGGAAGTAAGGCACAGGCAACAGCTCAGCGGAACGCGCAGCCAGCCACTTGACCTTTCGGGGCAGACGAAATAAACCCCCAGATTATGTGACGGTCCAGCCGAATCCAAGTAATCAGGGGTAATTTCGTCTGTCCCGAGACTCCTGTCCCGAGACTCCTGTCCCGAGACTCCCCGAGACTCCCGCTCTCGTGTCTCACTTTTGGGGTGCAGTACGTCCTGTCCCGAGACTCCCTAGATGCCGTGTCCCCACAGCTTGTCAGCCCGGCAACACATCGGAATAGTCTTTCATTTGGCCATCCCGAAAAAGAAATGCTCGTGGATTTCCGTCCACCCAACGGTCCAACCACATGGCCTCGGCCGAGCCTCCTGTTCGCTACTACTTCCGTGCTATCGCAACAAAGATGTTGCTCTCGGCATTCGTATCTGTGTGTTAGACTTTTCCCGCACTAACAGCAAATGGGCTGCGAAACGGCGGAGAACGAACGTCCGCAAGGGATCACGTCTCTAGTCAAAGGGACCAAACAGCGCTGGAGCTCGCGGTTGACGGAGTCGTTCTCCTGTATGAATAGGGCCTCACTTGGACCTCTATGGACGCGGGCGTTGCGTTGCCTTGCACTCGCGGCCACGTTCGGTATAGGCGGTCAGACTGTTTATGCCGCCGCGCCCACGCCGACCACCACCACCATGACAGTTACTTCTGGCGGGGGCGCGGTGATGACGGTGCCCGTCGGCAGCGTGGTCACGTTGACCGCTACCGTGAACGCGGGGGTAACCGCGGTAACGCCAGGCCAGATAAACTTTTGCGACGCGTCGGCGAGTAACTGCACCGACATCCATTTATTAGGTACGGCACAACTCACAGGTGCAGGAACCGCCCTGCTCAGGCTCCGGCCTGGAATCGGCAATCGTAGCTACAAAGCGGTCTTTGCCGGAACCAACAGGTATGCCGGGAGTTCTTCCAGCGCGTCAACCCTGTCGGTTACGGACACAATCGGCACGCTCGCGACCACGACCACCCTCGCCGAGACCGGGAGCTGGGGCAACTACGCGTTGACCGCGACGGTGACGGAATCAGGCGGGACCCTATCGCCAACAGGGACCGTCTCCTTCCTGGATACCTCCAACGGAAATGCAGTGCTCGCGAACCCGGCGCTGGGACCAGCCGTGCCGGGAGTCGATTGGCCAAAGCCGCAGACGCTGGTCGCGCCGAGGCAGGCTTTGACTGAGGCACTCGGCGACTTCAACGGTGACGGGATTCCCGATGTGGCCGCAATTGCCGGGCCTCCCCAACAGCCGCTGGTCATTTTCCTGGGAAATGCCAACGGCTCGTACACCATGGCTCCTTCGCTCAACTTCGACGCCTATGCCCTCAATTCCATGGTGGTGGCGGACTTCAACAGTGACGGAATTCAAGACCTGGCCGTAGTGGATGGCGACTCCAACACCGAGACCGTCTTCCTGGGCAACGGAGACGGAACTTTCAATCTCGTCGCTTCCAGTTCCGCGGTCGCTGTGGGTTCAACACACGAGGCGGTCGGAGACTTTAACAGGGATGGCATCCCTGACCTGGTAGTCGTCAGCATTCAATCGACCTCGGTGACTATTCTCTTGGGCAATGGGGACGGTACGTTTACCGCCACGCCCAATAGCCCGGTGGCGGGCGCCAGCCCTTACGGAATTGCATTGGGAGATTTCAACCAGGACGGCAAGATCGATCTGGCTATCCCGGACCTCTACGATGATTCTGTCTCGATCCTGCTGGGCAATGGAGACGGGACCTTTGGCGCGGCCACCAGCGTGCATTCCGGAAGCCGGGGCTCGCCCATTGCGGCCGCTGATTTCAACGGAGACGGCAAACCGGACCTTGCCGTGGGAGTCCGCGGCGCCGGCGGAATAGGCGACTCGGTGACGATCCTGACCGGTATTGGGGATGGCACGTTTACGCCCGGGCCGGCAGGACCAGTTGTGGTTTCCAATTTCATTGCTTCCATCAAGGTGGGTGACTTCAACGCGGATGGCCTTCCCGACCTGGCATTAACCGACGATACTTCCGGTACCCTGACTGCTTTCCTCTCAAACGGGAGCGGCTCATGGACCGCGTTCTCGAAATCTCTACCTTCCACCCCTTACTTCGCCTTTTCCTGCGCGGTGGGAGACATCGACGGCGATGGCAGATCTGACCTGGTGATTGGCGACGACGACGGTGGGCCACTCGTGGTCTACATCACGGAGCCAACGGAAACCGCCACGGCATCGGCCAACCTAAGCTTGATGGGCGTTGGCCAGCATGTGGTGGACGCCAGTTACAGCGGTGACGGCAACTACACCGCCAGCGTTTCGAGCACGCTTCCCTTTTGGGGTGTGCTGCCGGCGACGGCCACAACATTGACCGTAAGTTCAGGCGGTAGTCCGGTAACAAACGTCGTCCCGGGCACCGTGGTAGCGCTCACCGCGACAGTAGCAGCGGGCGCTTCCCCGGTAAGTACAGGCCAGGTGAATTTCTGCGATGCATCCGCAAGCGAGTGTACGGATATACATTTGCTCGGCACGGTCACACTGACAAACAGCGGCACAGCAACCTTTCTGTTCGTGCCCGGAGCTGGTACCCATAGCTATAAGGCCGTCTTCGTCGAAGACGGCTACGGCATGAGCAGCGCCTCCGCAGCGTCGACGCTGACCGTGGGCCCCGCCCCGAAACCCGTGTATACCGATACAGCTACGATTACCGATAGCGGGCCCTTGGGATACGAAACCCTCACTGCCACTGTCATTGGGTACGGAGGAGCCGCTGCACCCACCGGGACCATCTCGTTCCTCGATACAAGCTTCGGGAATATCTCGTTGGCAAGCGCGCCGCTCGGTCCGGCCACTGCCGGGCTGGGCTGGCTCATTTCCCAAACCCCCGCAATCAGCAAGAGCCCGGCATCTCAAGTGACCGGCGACTTCAACGGGGATGGTATACCGGATCTTGCCTTGCTTTCCGGCTCCAACAGTGCGGCTGCCGCCATCACCATCCTGTTCGGTAAGGGCGATGGAACCTTCACCGCGGGCCCCACCACACAATCGACCGTCATCAGTGCCATTAACTATCCCCTGGTCGCCGCCGATTTTAATGGGGATGGCAAAACCGACCTCGCGTTCTTAAGTTGGTCCGGCGTCCCCAACGAAACCCTCACGACCCTCCTCGGCAACGGGGATGGAACCTTTTCCGCCCCGGCGACCGTGCCCATCAATCTGGTCTCACAAGGGGGCGATGGCGTCACCGGCTCGTTGATTGCAGCCGACTTCAATGGAGACGGCAAGATAGATTTGGCTGCTGCCGGCGATTACATCCAACAAGGCGGCGTGACTATCCTGCTTGGGAAAGGCGATGGAACTTTCAACGGGCCGGGATCGATCCTTCAGCCCGGTTTGGATTTCAACCCGGTCGCAACCGGAGATTTTAACGGTGACGGAATCCCGGACCTGGTCGCAACCCAGTTTTTCGACCCAGGCGGCGCCAGCGTCTTCCTTGGCAAAGGAGATGGAACGTTCACCACAGTCGCCACAACGCTCGCCACTCAGCGCTTTGCTACTTCCATCGTGGTCGGCGATTTCAATCAGGACGGTAAGGCTGATCTGGCGTTTGGCTATTCATCGGGAGTAGACATCTATCTCGGTAAAGGTGACGGAACTTTTACCCAAGCGACAGGAAGTCCCGTAATCGGCGCGGGTCTTAGTCTGGTCGCGGGAGACTTCAACCATGACGGCAAGCTGGACCTTGCTGGCCTCGATAATTACTTCAACCTGATCGACCTCTACCTCGGGGATGGGGACGGGACCTTCAAGGCAGTCACCACCACGCCCGTGGTCAGCCAGGTCTTCATCGGCCCCTCCTCGATCGTTGCTGCCGACTTTAATGAAGACGGTGTCCCCGATCTGGCGATGCTTACCAACTACCAGGCCACGGCGTCGATCCTGTTGACCGAACCCACCCAGACGGCAAGTGCAACCGTCAACGGCATTACACCTGTCGGCGCTGGCACGCACAATGTCGTTGCCAGTTACCCGGGCGATACGATCTATCGTTCGACGATTTCGCTCCCCATTACCCTGAACGCGACTCTGGCGCCGGTGAAGATCTCGCTGAACGCAGGCACTTACTCCTCCGCGCAAACCGTCACGCTCAGCGAAATTGTGCCGGGAGCATCAATCTTCTACTCGCTCTCCGGAACCGTGAGCTCCAACGGCTTCGTGCCTTACATGGGTCCCATCCAGCTAGCCGAGGGCGGAGTGGAAACGCTCAATACCTATGCCACGGAAACCGGCTACCAGCAAAGCTCGGCAACCTACGCGACGTACTACCTGAACCTGCCTACACTGCCCGCTCCGGTTCTCTCGCCCGCCGGCGGCAGCTATCCAGGTGCACAAACAGTGGCGATCACTGATTCCGTCGCGGGCGCCACGATCTACTACACAACGAATGGCTCGGTGCCTACCGTGTCCTCGGCAAAATATACGGGCGCAATTACCGTGAGCTCTTCTGAAACGGTGGCTGCGATCGCGCTTGTCAACGGGTACGACGTCAGCGCTCCGGCGAGCGCGCAATACTTGATCGGCTCTACCCACGCATCGTTCATCTACACGATCGCCGGTAATGGCAGCGAAGGTTACAGCGGGGATGGCGGCCTGGCAACCGGGGCGCAAGTGAACCAACCCTACGCCAGCGTTCTTGACGCCTCCGGCAATCTCTACTTTACCGATACGACGAACAACGTTGTTCGCAAAGTGACAGCCGCCACAGGAGTAATCACTACCTTCGCGGGGAACGGCATCAGCGGTTACAGCGGGGACAACGGCCCCGCCAACAGCGCGCAGCTTTCTTTCCCGCTTGGTTTGGCGTTTGACAACGCTGGAAACCTATATATCGGTGACTATGGAAACAACGTGGTTCGCAAGGTGGTGATGGCCACGGGCATCATGACCACTATCGCCGGGAACGGAACGGCGGGCTTCAGCGGAGATGGGGGACCGGCAACCGCCGCAGAAGTTTCGTACCCGAGAGGATTAGCCACCGACACCGCCGGCAATCTCTACATTGCCGACGGATCGGGCAGCATCCGGAAAGTTACCACGCAGACCGGTGTCATTACGACTGTGGCGGGTAGTCAACAATTTGGTTACAGCGGCGATGGTGGACCGGCAACAGCAGCGGCGCTTGCATTCCCTTCCGCGGTGGCGACGGACAGCGCCGGCAACTTATACATCGCCGACACGTACAACAACGTCATCCGCAAGGTCAACGCAAACACTGGAATCATTACTAGAGTCGCAGGGAACGGCTTCGGCGCAGGAACTTATGGGAACGGTGGTTACACCGGCGATGGCGGCCCGGCAACCAGCGCTGAGTTGTCTGGACCGGTGGGCGTTGCACTCGACAGCGTCGGCAACCTCTACATTTCTGACGGAAATAATCGCGTCATCCGGATGGTCACCGCGACCAGCGGCATCATATCCACCGTGGCGGGAAACGGCGCCGGATGCAACTCGCTCGGCGGAGACGGTGGCCCCGCAAAAAGCACCGGATTCTGCTTCCCCGAAGGCGTGACCGTCGATGCCGCCGGGGATTTGTACGTCGTTGACGCGGAAGCCAGCCGGGTACGCGAGGTTCGGGTTTCGAGCTTGCCTCCCTCGGCACAGACCGCTACACCGGTGTTCAGCGTTCCATCAGGCACCTATAGCGGCCCGCAAACAGTGACTGTTTCTGACAGCACGCCGGGAGCCGCCATCTATGTCACGTTGGACGGATCGACACCGAGCACCGCCGGTCAGGGATACCTTGGCCCCATCAACGTAACCGGCGGAGTTACCGTCGGGGCCATCGCGGTTGCGCCGGGATACACCGCCAGCCAGCCTGTCACCGCTGCGTACACCATCGCGGCGCAGCCGGCCGAGATCATCGCAACCGCGGTTGGGGACGGCGTGTCAGGGTTCTATAGCGGTGGAGGCAGCCCGGGCAGCGCCCAGTTTGGCTCGCTTACCGGCATCGCATTCGATCGCTCCGGAAATCTATTCTTCGCGGATGCCGGCAATAACGTGGTGTGGGAAGTAACAGCGAAGAGTGGCCAGGTCTCCGTAGTAGCAGGAGTTGGCCCGCCAGGTACTGGCAACAACAACGGACTGCAGGCCAACGCTCAACTCAATGCTCCGGCCGGGTTGGCAGTGGACGGCGGCGGCAACCTTTACATCGCAGATACCAACAACAATGTCGTACGCAAAGTGGCGGCTGGAACCGGCTTGATCACAGTCTATGCCGGCGGCGGTCAGCATGGCAGTACCCAGGATGTTGGTGACGGTGGCCCGGCGACCTCCGCGCAACTCAGCTTCCCTAACGGCCTGGCGGTGGATAGCGCCGGCAATTTGTATATCGCCGACAACGGCGACAGCCGAGTCCGCTTCGTTACCGCCAGCAGTGGGGTGATCACCACCGTGGCCGGAAATGGAAACATCGGGTCCACCGGCGATGGCGGCCCGGCGACCAGCGCGAGTCTGGGCCAACCGCAGGCGCTTGCACTCGACAGCAGCGGCAACCTCTACATTGCCGTACCCGCCTTAGGATTGGTTCGCAAAGTAACGATGAGTACCGGGCTCATCAGCACAGTCGCTGGTTACGGCAATCCTGGCAGCAGCGGGGATGGCGGTTCGGCGCTGAAGGCCGAGATCAACCCGCAGGGCCTGGCAGTGGATGCGACGGGCAACCTGTATCTCTCAGATCCCGCCGCGATCCGCGAAGTCTCGGCCGCAACCGGGTTAATTTCGAGAGTCGTCGGCAACGGCTACTTCGGCTACAGCGGCGATGGAGACGCCGCCACGATCGCTGAAATTAGCTTTCCGCAAGGTATTGCCTTCGATGCTTCCGGGAATCTCTACCTTGCTGACCGGAACAACTATCGTGTTCGCGAAGTATTCAGCCCGGCCCATGCATTTGTTGCGCCGACCATCACCGTCACTCCCTCAGCAACCAGCATTACGACGGGCCAGACATTGTCTGTGATCGTGGCTGTGAATGGAGGAGCTGGAAATCCCACACCCACCGGATTAGTGACGTTGGCCAGTGGCAACTACAGCGCCCAACAGAACCTCGCCAATGGAACGATTACCTTCAGCCTCGCCGCGGGCTCGCTCCCGGTTGGAGCCAACACGCTCACCGCGATCTATGAGCCTGATAATGCGAGCGCCGGCACGTACGCCGTGGCCAGCCAAACGGCAACGGTGACGGTGACGACTCCCACCGGCGCCGCAGTTGCGACCGTGACGCTCACTCCGTCGGCCGCCGCCATCACGAACCAGCAGGCCATCACCGTCGCCGCTTCGGTCACTGGAGGCGGCGGCCAGATGACACCGACCGGCACAGTGACGCTCGCGAGCGGCTCCTATAGCAGCCAACAACCGCTCGCCAGTGGCGGAGCGAGCTTCACTGTCCCGGCTGGCGCTTTGACTGCCGCGACGAACACGTTGACGGCAAGCTACTCGGGTGACAGCAACTACGCCGCGGCGAGTGGGACCACGACCATCAACGTAGTCCCGCTCGTGGTCACACTGGCAATACCGCCGCCGGTCGCGCCGGGAAGCGCTGCCACCACGACCGCCACGTTCTCGGCTGGCAGCACGTACTCCGGAACTCTGCATGTGAGCTGCGCGTTGACTTCTTCTCCGGCTGGGGCGCAGAGTGTCCCTACGTGCAATGTCAACCCGGCCAGCGTCACGGTCGCGGCCAACGGCAACGTCACGACGATCGTGACCGTGAACACCACCAAGGCTTCCAGCGGCAGCGCTCTCAATCAGTGGGGAGGCGGAGGCATTCTCGTGTTCGCGCTCTTATTCGCGGCGCCTTCCCTGCGGCGGCGAAAGACAGCCCTACTGCTCGCGGTCTGCGGAGTCGCGATCATCGGCTGCGGCGGTGGTGGAAGTCCGAGCTCGGGTACTCCGCCAAGCAGCACTCCGGCAACCACGCCAGGTAGCTACACTTTCCGTGTGACCGCAACCGATGCATCGAAGGCAAACGTGACGACGTTTGCGAATCTGACCATCACCGTGCAGTAACCAGCCAACTGCGGCCACCGGCTCATCGGTTCCAGGGTTTTTGGCCGCCCTCCGCGGTTATAGTGCTACCCATCCCCTTGTTCCTATTGGTTTCGCCCTGAGACGAACTTGGCATGCAAGCGCTCTGATATGCCCGGTCTGTGCAATCTACGGGTGCCGTCCACCGCCGCCGTTCGTAGGTGGACGATCAAACTGCGGGTTCGGATCAGAGTCAGTGCATCTTGCTGCGCAACGGTCCGATGAGCGATTGGTCTGAGGATCTTCGGATCGAGTCTTGCAACACGAGCTAGCTTTCCCGCATCTGGTCTACCCCTCGGGCTAAGATACAAAACCGCTCTTGGTTCAGGATCTCACTTTCTGGGCTGAAACAGTCGATCAATGGAAGCAGTCGTTCCGGCGGATAATGCAAAGCATTTGACCGCTTTATAGTCACACGTATCAATTCAGAGACCAAGGCATCTGCGGGTCGAAACTTCCGGAGTTGAACTGTCTTTGCCACGTCATCGACGGTCATAGGATAATGCAGCAATCTTCTTCTGGCCCTCATCTTGCTGGTCAGCCTTTTTACAAAACCGCTCGCTTGGGGAGCGCTTCTCGTCACTCTGGCCGAATAGCCGGCTATCCGGACAGAAGTTTTTCAGTCGTTTGGTTGGGGATCGCAGGGTTTCTCGTTGATTGACGGGGAAGAGGGCCTCGCAGGGTTTGTTTTCCCTATCGGTCCAAACGGCGAGTCACCGAACATGCGACTTTCAGACTCTTGCGGTCTAAGGCGCCCCATCCGATGAACCGTGAGGAAATGAAGGCTCGGCGGAAATGGAACTCCGGGTGCGAGTGGTATTGAGCCTGAACGCATAGAAAAGCCCTGTCAGCAGCACTAGCCACAGTGGGCCGACGAGCAAAGCTACCTGGGTATCCGGGAAATAGGCCATCAATCCGATGACGAGCGCCAGGAAAGCTAATGCGAGCCACGAACTGTAGGGATAGAAAGGCATGCGGAAAGCCAGCCGATCGCGTTCTGTCACGCTCAGGCTTTTGCGGAATTTCATTTGCGACAGTAGTATGACGGTCCAGGTCCAGATGGCGGCAAAGGTTGCAATCGACGTGACCCACACAAAGACCTTTGCCGGCACCAGATAGTTGAGCAATACCCCAAACAGCAAGGCGATACTGGATACCTGAATCGCCCGGCGAGGCACACCGCCTGGTGAAGTGTTTTGAAAGAGCCTCGGCGCCTGCCCTTGTTTTGCGAGGTTATATAGCATACGCCCCGTGCTATAGATACCTCCATTGCACGAAGACAGGGCGGCGGTGAGCACCACGAAATTGATAATCCCTGCCGCAGATTTGATGCCTAGCCGTTGGAACGTCATGACGAATGGGCTGCCATTCGTACCGATCTCGTTCCACGGATAGATCGCCAGGATCACGAAGAGGGCGCCCACATAGAAGATGAGGATGCGCCAGAAGACGGAGTTGATCGCATGGGGAATCGACTTTCTGGGGTTGGTCGCTTCGCCGGCGGTCACTCCGATCATCTCCACGCCAAGATATGCAAACATCACCATCTGCAAGGCCATCAGCATGCCAAAGCCGCCGTTGGGGAAAAACCCGCCATGTTTCCAGAGATTGCTGACGCCTGTAGCGACACCGTGATTGCCCAAGCCGAACACAATCATGCAGGCGCCGGCCACAATCATCACCACAATCGTGACCACTTTAATCATGGCAAACCAGAATTCGAATTCGCCGTAGGCTTTGACAGCTGCCAGATTGACGGCGCTCATCGCTACGAGCGCCATCAGTGCCCAGATCCATTGCGGCACAGATGGAAACCAAACGCCCATATAGATACCGACCGCGGTGATTTCCGCGACACAGGTGACCACCCACATGAACCAGTAGTTCCAACCGGTCAGATAACCCGGCAGGGGCCCAAGATGGTCTTGCGCATAGCGGCTAAAGGAGCCCGCAACCGGCTGATGTACGGCCATTTCGCCGAGAGCGCGCATAATGATGAAGATCGCGATTCCGCCTAGTACATAGGAGAGCAGGATCGCGGGCCCGGCGAGCTTGATCGCGCTGGCGGAGCCGAGGAATAAACCGACACCGATCGTCGAGCCTAATGCCATAAGGCGAATGTGGCGTTCTCGCAGGCCGCGGTTCAATGAATCTTCGTTGGTAGGCATGCTGTGCTTTTCGTTTATCAACGCGCTTTCACCCCGGAACTCATTATCCAACGCCCGGTGAGGATTCGCGTTGGCACCCCTGAATTCCTACGAATAGTCGTGACAACGCTGGTCGTGTTTTTCTACTGGTTACTGACGAAAACCCCAGCCACATGTCCGTTCAGGTAGGCATTACGGCAACCTGCTGCCGAACTCGCCGATTGCCGCTTCGATGTGTCCGAACGGCCGGTTATTCGTCCAGTTTGTCGGGGGGCTGAAATACAGCTGGTTGGGTATGCAGAAAACACGAAAAACACGAAGAAGTCACAGGCCACTCCTAATGACAAAGAGGTAGCGTGCGATCGGTTTAGTGCCGCGCCTCCGGCGCTCGGATCTACTTCGGGATCGATTTCCCAGCCCTTCCGGGCTGGGCTGACGTTTGGCAATCGGCCCTCCGGGCCTTGCCTCTACACCGATTTTTTGCCGTGTCATTTCTCCCTCAACTTGTCGTACGCATGTCAGTTGCTCCTAATGACAAAGAGGAGGGTGGGTGTTTCCAGTAGGAATTGGTTTGAGGGATCCCAGGTCTCAAACGCGAGACCCCACGGCTAGCCGGGGCATGCTGGGGCACCCATCGGTTTCACCCTTCGATTAGGCAAAGGGCACAAGCTTTGTAACTTCTCCTCCGACTCGCCTTAGCGAGTCAGCTGCTCCCACGGCACGCCGGGGCAGGCGGGATTACAATTTTGTTTGCGTGGTAATGACTTCTCTGCGACAGGCCACCTTAGTAACTTCCGAGTAGGCGGTGACCCGGCCGGAATTGTGGGAGACGAAGATTTCTCGGCCAGCCGCGCTCAATGAGTGACTCGGCGATTATGCACGTTTCGAGACTGCAATCTTTGGCCGGTGATGTAACACGTCTGCAGAGGATCCCATGCTCATTCCTTGCCGAGTGTGTTCCTCATCATCTGTGCATATTCCCGATCGAGGAAGCCGACACGGAATAGAAAGTCGCCAAAAGATCCTAGGTAGCCCGGAAATCTCCGCCGATTCAATTGGAAAGAGTAGGTCCAACGCACTTGCGTGCGCCCGTTGCCCAAGTCGGTCCGGACAAAATGGCCGACACCGTATAGAATTGGGCGCGCCTTTTCGGTCGTGTAGTTCCAGACCACGTAACGAAACTGGGCTGAGTTCTTGTCCCGATCGTTATCGAGTACTTCTTCCTCGGTGGTGGAGCCATCCGTTAAGCAAACAAGCCTGCGCGATCCGGGCTTACCAAAACCCCCGCTGGTTAGTTCATAGGTTCCGGAGACGCCAGGCAGCGAGTCACTTTTGCGGATCGCTTGATTGAGAGTTGTTCGCTTCGCTTCTGCCAGGACCTCGTCCAGGGGGCGGTTCACAATCACCTCTTCGGTATGGGAGACGAGCTGGTCGATTGGCACAATCGCCGGATGCGGGATGTCCTTAAAGGAGGACGGCGGAGTGCAGGCAGAGGGAACGGCACCCCAGGCAGCCCCCGCTAGCAGAGTGACGGCGACGGTCGAAAGCAGGCTTACATTCCCAGAGAGCCGCATAACTATTCCTCCTGTAATATTCCGATATTCGTAATATACGATCCTCGGAACGATGTCGTCAATTCTTCCTCCTTGCCCCAACCGGAAGCGCTGGCTTGGCGGGATCACGTATCCTGAATGGGAGCGATTGAGACATCAATGAAGAAGCTGCTCATCTGCACGTGGCGCCGTCGAGGATCGACAGGCCCTGACCTTGCATGAGTGCATTTCCGCGCTCATGCGCAATTTCCGCCTCGAGCCCGGCCTGCTGGCCGGAAGCGTCTATGCGGACCTTCACGCGAACGATATCGGCCTTTTCGAGGTTCTGGCTGGGCCGGAGCCGTGGACGGTCCGCCATATCGCCGAAGCCCTGTCTGCCC
>CAWJZH010000029.1:0-59638 GCA_963847155.1 uncultured Acidobacteriaceae bacterium
ACGGCAGAGCCGAACAGTGTCACGTTGCCTGGGATTGCCCCTGTCACAGCTCGCTCAGGATCGATCCATATCGAGCTGCCAGGTCGAGCAGTGATCAGTGTAGAGGCCGGCGTTGATCCCGAACTTGTGCGAACAGTTCTGGGGAGCCTATTGCGGTGATCGAGCTGAAGTCAGGGACAAGGATCTGGATTGCCGCCGGGTTCACGGATCTGCGTCGCGGCTTTCAGGGGCTCTCGTCGATCGTTGAGACAGTTCTTGAGCAGGCACCGTTCTCGGGCCATGTTTTCGTGTTCCGCGGCAAGCGTGGCGATTTGATCAAGTTGCTGTGGTTCGATGGCGATGGCCTTTGTCTTTTTCAGAAGAGATTAGAGCGAGGACGCTTCATCTGGCCACAGGCAACGAGCGGAACAGTGTCGTTGACGCGTGCACAGTTATCGATGCTTTTGGAAGGCATTGACTGGCGTCAGCCGCAGAGGACGTGGGAACCACAGTCGGCAGGATGAGCGGAGATATTTGATCTATGACTGCGATGTAACTATGGCATACTCCGTGCCATGGCTGATGCGCATGCCAGTGTTGTTGACCTGAGCCGACTCGATCGAGAGGCGCTCGAAGCTCTGGTTCTGACGCAGCAAGAGAAGCTGCTTACTCGCAACAGTGAGATCGAACACCTGAAGCTGATCATCGCCAAGCTTCGGCGCATGATGTTCGGTACCAAGAGCGAAAAGATCGCCCGCGAGGTCGAGCAGCTGGAGTTAAAGCTGGAAGAGTTGGAGACCGGTGAGGCCGCGCGTCCTCCAGCGGCGGCGCCGACCAGCAGCAGCCCTCGGCGAAAACGGCAGCGTCGTCCACTGCCTGAGCATCTACCACGCGAAACCCACACACATATGCCTGCTGAAGAAGCCTGCACAGCGTGCGGTGGTCAGTTGTCGAAGCTGGGTGAGGATGTCTCCGAAATGTTGGAATATATCCCGGCCAGCTTCAAGGTCATCCGCCACGTACGTCCCAAGATGTGCTGCACCAGCTGCGACGCGATTGTGCAGGCCCCGGCGCCGGGCAGGCCGATCGACCGTGGACTTGCCGGACCCGGCTTGTTGGCCCATGTTCTGGTGTCCAAGTATGCAGATCATCTTCCCTTGTATCGCCAGTCAGAGATTTACGCTCGCGAAGGCGTTGACCTGGATCGCTCGACGTTGGCCGACTGGGTCGGAGCTGCCAGCTATTTACTCTCGCCTTTGGTCGATCAGCTGCGCAAGCACGTGCTCGCGGCTTCGAAGCTACACGCGGATGACACGCCCGTTCCGGTGTTGGCTCCCGGCACAGGTAAGACCAAGACCGGGCGGCTGTGGACCTATGTGCGCGACGATCGACCGGCGGGCAGTGATGTGCCGCCGGCCGTGTGGTTCACCTACTCGGAAGATCGCAAGGGAGAACATCCGAAGCAGCATCTGAGCCATTTTGCCGGTGTCCTGCAGGCCGATGCCTACGCTGGGTTCCATCATCTCTACGAAGGCGGCAGGATCGTGGAAGCCGCATGCTGGGCTCATGCGCGGCGTAAGTTCTACGACATCCATGTAGCCCACGGCTCAGCCACTGCCAGCGAGGCCATCCAACGTATCGGAAAGCTCTACGACATAGAACGTGAGATTCGTGGCCAGGCGGCCAGCCTGCGTTGTGAGATCCGTCAGACACGAGCGCGTCCTCTGATGGATGATCTGCATCTCTGGTTCCACAAGACTCTCGCGGGCCTCTCGCGCAAGTCTGACACCGCGGCGGCCATCCGCTACGCGCTGTCCCGCTGGCGTGCGCTTGGCCGTTACCTCGACGACGGCTCCATCGAAATAGACAACTCAGCAGCTGAGCGGGCACTGCGCGTGGTCGCTCTGGGACGCAAGAACTATCTCTTTGCCGGATCAGATGCAGGCGGCGAACGTGCCGCGGCGATTTACAGCTTGCTCGGTTCAGCGAAACTCAACGATCTCGACCCGGAACTCTATCTACGCCATGTCCTAGAGCGCATCGCCGATCATCCGGTCAACAGAATCCACGAACTCCTACCCTGGAACTTGGCCTCAGAGCTTCCAACCCATATCGCAGCATCTCAAGTGTCCGCTTAAAAATAGATGGACACTTGAGCCCCTCACTAAATTACGCCGCCTTTCAAGACGGCCTTGAAACGACGCTTACGTGGCTCGGCCGGTCGTAGAGGGACATGAGGCGAGTATAGGCGAACGAAAGGCGAATATGTCTACAGGACTAAGTCCCGCTTGGCAACCTGCAGACGGCCGGGTCAATCAAATCTTCCAGACGACGAAAAAAAGAACGCGTCTATCTCATCAGGGAATCAAATCGACCCCGGTCCCACAAGATCGGGGTTCTTTTTGTTCGTAGCCTGACGGTCGATCCAAACGACGTCAGTTCAAAGGGCATCAAAGTGCATGTGCCCTGCCCCGAATACGTGCGACTTCTCCAGCATTATGTAGCGGCGCTTCGACGCTTGGAGCAGATCGAGGCGGCCTCAAACAGGAAAGGATTTGTTGACACATCGGCAAAGTTCTTGGCTGCGGAGGTCAAGCGTAAGGCGCAGAACGAGAGAGATGGAGCCAAGATGATGCTTAATCGTCACAAGCATAGTTGTCCAGTGTGCCTAAATCTCACAAACCGGAGGGAGCAGGACGACCGTGGTTGACAGCCGCTAACTCCCACTCCCTGTGAACCTTTTACGGGCAGGTTGGATGTTGCAGCCAAACAGGTTTCTGATTCGCGTTGATCTCTAAAACGTTGACGGTACCGTTCACGGTTTTGTCATATAGGGCCGTCTGTTGAATCAGATATTCGATGATCCGCCGATTCCGATCAGACTTCTTGATTTTTGGAAGCTGTAGCCTCCACGCGGCAAACGTTGCTTTTGCGCGTTGGGTCTGACCCGCGATCAGCTCATTCGTAACCTCGTTAGATGAATAGGGTTCAGTCCGTGGTAGGAACGCACTGCTTACTACCTTTTGCGGCCTCGTTGGTGGCGCCGCAGCGGGATTAATTCCAACTTTTGCGACTACTAGTCCCGGTCTATTGTGAAAGAATCCTGCCACAACATAATCGATCAAGACGATGCCGTGACCCTTTAGTTGCTCGCGAATCGCTTGTGCCGTCGGAAGGGATGATGTCCAAAATCTTACCGCACGATCTGCCCTTCATTCGCGGCGTCGAGTATGTTCCCGTAGTGGTTCGCGTACGCCTCTCTGCCCAGAGCCGGCGCATCCCACACTATGGAATTGTCAACCGTATCTCGAACACGTGGAAGACCGTCAATCGCAAATGCGCCATCCTTCATCACAGTAATCTTGCATGTCTTCTCGCGCACTTTTTCATCAGGGATTTCACCCGAAGCCCGGCTATCTGCGGCAATGAGAATGCGATTTGTCTGGACCAGCGCAACGATGGAAGTTGCATGAGCCTGGGAAAGCCAAACCGTAAGCAGTGTCCAAGTGATGAACGATTTCATAGCATCTGTACCTTCTACGCTGTCTGACGATTGAACGCCAGAACCTTTTGAGGGCACCACATCGGGCCTCGCTGCGGCCGGCCGCTGACTGTCGTTGAGTGAGGCTCTGCCATCCGAAATCATTAAACGGCGGGCAAAAAGCTTATAGAAGTGGCGTTGGCGTGCAGAACGATTAAATTTTCCGCGACCGCGGCTGGAGAATTAGAGGTGGACTGCTTCAGGCTCTATCTCTGCCTTTTCGTATGTCTATGTTCATACACTCCATAAACTCGCGACTGGTCGATTCCGTAACCCCTTCATGCCTTTCTATCTCATGCATCCGCAATCTTGCGCGAGCAAGGCGCGCCTGGTTGTCAGCGCTTTCCGTTTGGTCGCGGACGTTCTTATACTGCGCAGAGCGTGATTTCTCTGGCCGATATCCACTCGCACTGCTGGTCATGTAAGACTTGGACTGGTGCGCGGACTCTACCCAGGCGCGAAGCTCCTGGCACTCTGCGCAGCCATCCTTCGGGGTTAGCGGTTTCTGTTCACTGTCGCTCATGCGCCTCCTTCAGGCCAGCCAGATGCCATTTCTTATTTCGGCCGATTGTATCGCGGAGGCAGTGAAGTATCTGCATGCAGTTGACGCTCACTTCGGTGTCGAGCGGAGAGTATCAGGCCGGACTGGAATTTTATAAAATTTTTGGAGCGGCTTGATCGATGTCGCATGGCGTTTTCGTCCGAACGTCTCCAGAGGTGAAGGCGGGGGTGCCGTCAAATTTTTAGGGGGGCTCTCTTCTACGAATGGCCAGCCAACCTCGGCCGACATCTGCCTCGAAATGCGATGCCGATTCCGGCCATTTGGCTCTGGGCCATTCCTCACTGCGGCCCACTCATTAATCTTCGCGAAGCCGTTTCAGAATGATTCGCGGCCATGCGCGGCCAGCCTGAATCACGCTGCCCAAAAAGGTTCATACGTTTGGCGGAAATCAAACACAATCCCGCAGCGGTCCGTCACCAAAGTAATGTAGACGCAGCCGCAGTCAGCCTGTTACATTTGTCTCAACGAACAATGAGGCTCATGTTATGACCCCTGCCAACGCCAGATACGTCGCTTACTACCGCTGCAGCACTGCAAAACAGGGCGCGTCAGGTTTGGGTCTCGAAGCTCAGCAAGAATCAGTCCGGTCCTATCTCAATGGCGGTAGCTGGTCGCTGATTGCAGAACTCACTGAGGTCGAGTCAGGCAAGCGCATTGATCGTCCGAAGCTGGCTGAAGCACTTCGCTTGTGCCGCACACGTAAAGCCACACTGATAATCGCCAAACTTGATCGCCTCTCGCGCAACGTAAATTTCATCTCGAACTTGATGGAAGCGAAAGTTGATTTCGTAGCTGTGGATTTTCCGACCGCCAATCGCCTTACAGTGCACATCCTGGCCGCCGTTGCCGAGCATGAAGCCCTGATGATATCCGCCCGCACAAAGGGCGCCCTACAGGCTGCTAAAGCCCGCGGAGTGCAATTGGGTGGCGACCGAGCCGGCATCATTGCGGCGCAGTCACCGAAGGGCGTTGCAACATCGGCCGCGGTCCGGTTGGCGCAGTCACAGAAGCACGCAGCCGACATAATGCCGACCATTCAGGAAGCGCGGGAGCACGGCGCCACGTCGCTTCGGGAGATCGCTGCCTACCTGAATGAGCACTCTGAAGCCGCACCCCGCGGCGGACAGTGGACCGCGACTCAAGTCTCGAGAATTCTCTCCACGTTTGCCAGCTGAAGACTCCATTGTTGGAGAGTTGCGGTCGCATATCCCCCACCCCATTTGAACGCGTTCAATTTTGATCGAATGCGTCACGTCATCAACTAGTTAATTAAGCGTAGTGGCTGATGGGTATCAGATTGTGATGATTTGGTCTGTCAGGTAAGGGTGCTTTGACGGAAGTCAGCAGGTGCACAATACGCAATCTAGTCGTGCACACTGCGCACAGTCGCGCCCATTCACGTGACTTCCACGCACTCAGCCGTAATCTATGCGCCACACTCTCGGCCGGCTACACTCTGACATCCACCGCCATCCACTACGTTCAACGACAGGAGCCTCTCCCGATGACCCCATCCGAAGCCGCTTGCAAGCGAATCGATCCAACTGCCAAGGCACAACAACTGGACGGCGGATGGTGGTATATCTCGGGTGATAGCGACCAAGCTCTGGCATTTGATGCCGGCCACTTAGAGGACCCGGAAGCACCTTTCGACACCGAAGCCGAAGCATGGCTCTCTGCTGAACGGTTCCTACTCAGCCGCACTCCACTCACCGCCTGAACCATGCCCGGCGAAGTGATCGAAGCGTTGAGTGTGTTTGCGGCACTGTATACCCTGGCCAGTGTCGTGTTCGCGGCTGTTGTGGCGGCAATCTTGACAGCGATGAGTGCCAAGGGAGCGGCAACGATTGCCCGCCGATCCATAGGCGAACATAAGGCGAAAACTCTGGTATCCTGACCCGGATGCCGCCGAAACCAACGCCACCCAGAAAGCCACCAGCCGCAACAAACCGACCAACGCGTCGGCTCACTCCACTCGAAGTTCTCCAACGCCTTCAACACCGAGTCGAAAAACGGATGGCAGCACTCCAGCGAATCAAGCTCGAAGGGTTTGACATGGTGATCTCAGAGCTTCAGGTCGAACTCGATTTTCTGCGTCGTGCCAGCAACTACCTCGCCGATGGCGACTGACCGGCCAAGAACGTCTCTGTAGTTCCGCAGCCGGGGCACTCCCACGCTCTTTGTCCATTCTCATCGACGGTGAGCGCCATGTTCAGCCCTTTCGCTCCGCACACGTCATAGCCACACAGCCGTTTCGCCCGCTGTGTGTTGCCGTTTTCGACCCACCGATAGCCCTCGGTCGGCGTATAGAAGCGCTGGCACACTTCACAGACAAAGCCTGCGTCGACTCTCGCGAGTTCAATGTTCGAAGCTTCGAGACGAGCCGTTGCTCTCTGCATCGTGCAAAAATCTAGGTTGCAAATAATTTGCCTAGCGCTCATGCCCCATTATGCGCTCAACTGGCCACAATCATTCCGCCCTGGCCGTGCCCTTGGTCGAAATAGGCGCCGACACCAGCGTGACAGCGGCGGAGCAGCCGACAAACGGAACCTCAGAACCTTGCTTTGGGGCGATTTGACTGACCTGGTGCCACTCCGCAGGTCTATGCCGTGCGGCGGCGGTTGCTGAGGTCTTCAACGCGGTCAGCCAAGCGCTCGTAACGCTCAGCAACTTCGAGCAACTCGCGGCGTATGTCATCTGAGGACGAGCGCCACGCTAACACTCTGATTCGTCGGCGGTGGTGCGATATTCTGCGCCCGGTCGGTTCTGTGGCCGCAAATAAAAATCCTCTGTCCGTTAGACGTTTTGTCACCCCGAACGAATTTCCGGGGCTATGGTCTGAATGATGCGATTGCTGGGATATGGTTGGACTCGCATTGACGGGGCGACATGCGGTAGTCAGGTGCTCGCCATACTAGGGGGCGCGACACTTCAGGCAATTCTGTCAATGCATGGCTAAGCGTGCCTTAGCCTTGAGGTCACGGAGCGCCCCCCGAGTGACCTCCAATGTCAGGTACGTCGATGGGTCGAACGATTCAACCGCGCACCAACGCCGAATCGCGGCGTCATAGAGTTGTTGGAGACGCTCTTTTTCCAGGCAAGCCATGCCAGACTGTGAAGCGCACCTGTGGGCGCAATAGGCCGACGTGTTAGCCAATGGACTTTGACGCGATATGACGTGACCACGTTTGGGTCTGATGTCATTAGACTACACACCACAATGTCGCCTAAAATTCTCTGCGTCGAAATGGACATACCCCTTCTTGAAAGCCGGTGCGCCGTCTTGAAAGCTTCCGGCTATGACGCTACGTCGGCGCCCCCCCCCGCGCGATTTGGCTGAGATCGCATTCCGCAAAGAAAAGTTCGACCTGCTTGTAATCTCGTCGCTGAGTGATCCTGAATTGCACAGAGTGATGGATATATGTGAGGGCGCGGACGTCTTGGTGCTCGACGGGTTCACGATGCCGTCTGAATTGCTCGCTTTGGTAGCACAACGATTGAATCGCCAGTGGAGAGCCGAGACCGGGACGCATGAAACCACCAGATCCCACGGATGATGAGCGAATCAAAGCGACGGTGCGCCACCTCGTAAACATTTTGCAACGCTTCGCGGACCCAATGAAGCGCCCAGCCAAGGTGATTTCTTGGCCTAGCAAAAAGAGGCCCCAGCCAAAGCCAGGGCCGTCCTAAGCGTAGATCACGTACCTGTGCCCTTCAATCATTGTCATGTTCCTTTAGAAGCTGGGGTAGAGCTTGGGACCACGACACGGCCGTCAAGCTTTGATACATAAAAAACGAGCCAAGGCCGATGGCGACCATGGCCCGATGAGAGCCAAACCGCGCGGAGCTGTGTCCACGTCTAGAAATTTTGGATTGGCCCGCCTGGTAGGAGGTTGCCCGCGGCACTCAGCCTCTCCTTGCCTTTGCCCATCTCTTACGATGTGCGGCCGCGATGCTGTCTCTAGCCTCGGCAGTCAGGGAAGGTAAAGATCCTTCGAAGGTGGTCCGGGAAACGTAGTGAGTAGGGCTTGGGTGTTTATCGGGCCACTGGTCGGTCGGTCGGACCTAGTGCCGGGGTTGGTGTCGGCCTGATTCCGCGTGACTCCAGTGGGGCGGACGCAGACTAGCCTTTTGATTTAGATTGTGACTTTTGCCTTGGTCTCCGCTAGTAGATCCTCTGGAGAGGAATGCCGGTCTTTCGTCAGGCATTCTGCAGCACAAGCAAGTCCTGCCCGATCGGTGATCTGCTGCTTGGGATGTAATCCCTTAGCCGGAGCACACTGCCGAATACTTCAATGACCCGGTCTCTGCGCTGAAAGACATCGTAGGCTGAACCACCAGCCTGCGTCGAAAGGGACACGCCTGGATCGTCCTTGCCCAACGTAATCTCACCCTTTTCCTGAATGATGCGGCGTCCGTTCACTCCTAATTGCGCATCGATGTGCGAGGTACCCACGACCGTGCAAAGCAGAAAACCTCTTGGCTTGAGCGCGCGCTTCATCTCCTGCAGCCAGACGATTTGCTGTTCGAGTGGAATGTGTGTGAAGACGGAAAGAGAAATGATTAAATCGAAGTCATTTCCCTGGGCAAACTGAAAGGGAGGCTCCAGGTCGTTGATGTGGAACTCGCATCCCGGCACATGTTCCCGGCACCACGATATGCATTCAGGATTTGCATCCGTTCCGACAAGACGCACACCGCTCATATACCGATAAAGCCTGAGTATCCGAGCCGAACCACAACCGAAATCGAGGATCGAGCCACAAGTGCGCAAATTGAAGCCGTGCGCCATGAGGATCTCGAAGAAGTGGAAGACCTGTCGATAGGACTCGTAGAAAAACTGATCGTCGGAATACGCCGCTGCAAACGACTCTCGATCGAGAGACCGCGTAAGCAGACGCAGGCGGGTCGACATTGCGGGGCCGTCGCTCAAGGTACGATCTACCCACTCTGGACTCAGGTGTTTGTCGAGAAGGTCCAGATAACGATGTCTTACGTATTTATGTGACGCGTGAGCAACGATGTCCGGAGGCAGTATCGCACCGAACACCTGGCGGGTAGGTCGAAGAAGGAACCTGTGTAATGCGTCCATAAGGTACTGCTAAAAAATCATAAATACGCGAGGGATATGAATGTCCAGTTTATCGTTTGAGAGGAGAACCGTAACGGAGGAAGACGAGTGCGGCTAAACCTTTCTTAGACGGAATCGACTATTCGTAACCAGTGTCACAAGTGACTTGGCCTGGATCACGAAAGTCTCCCATGCAACCACGGACTTCCGGCTCCAACTCCCCGGACGACCGCGCCAATTCCAGGTGTCGCTACGGCGCCATATTAGCGGCCCGCATATTCCACACCGGCGCCCGCGACGCCTCAGCCGTAAGGGAAGAACCAACTCCAGAAAGCTCCTTGTAGCGCGTGAGCATCGTCTCGGCCATCCTGTCCCAGGTGAAGTTTGCCAGTGCCCGCTCCCGTCCGGCTCTTCCCATCGTCTCCCTGAGGGCGCAGAAATTCTCGGCTGAGCACGGTGTCGCAACGAGCAAACTAGGACGCCGAGCCGACCTGGTGGATCACACCAGCCGTGACGAGGGCCCTTCACCCCCCAGTTCGGGACCCTCGTCATCTGGCAGTCTGGAATCACCCGCTTCCAGTCTCAGGGAATTAAGACACGTGAGCATCGAGCGAGGTTGTCTTCAAATGAAGACCCAAAGGTAACTATGAGGCTTCCAGTTCGTAGGCGGAATCCCTGGCACCCTCTAGGACAGCCGGGCCAATCAGATGTGGAAAAAAGACGCCCCGATCCCTGAGGCAATAATCGACCCCAGTGCCGGTAAAGATCGGGGTTCGTTTTTGTCCACACGCTGAAGTTCGATCAACCGACGTCAGTTTGAAAAGCATCAGAGTGCAGGTGGCGTGCCCTGAATACTCGCGACTCCTTCAGCATTATGTAGCGGCTCTTCGACGCTTGGAGCACGCTGAGTTGGCGTCAAATAAGAGTGAGTCCGTTGACCCGTCCGTTCGCGTAACTTCAGAGGCCAAGCATAAGGCCCAGAACGAGAGAGATGCCGCCAAGATGCCGATTAATCTACACAAGCAGAGTTGTCCCGGCATGCCTAAACCTCAAAACTAGGAGTGGGTAGGGCGACCGTGGTTTGACTTTTGCCTGTCCTGAGAAGCCTTTTGGGGGCACGTTCTCAGGCTGCTGGTCGGTTCTGCATCAAATCATTGTATGCAGTGCCCGGAATACGAAAAGTTGTGGGCAGCTTACATCGAAGCTGCTTGCGAATGGCGTGATACCGTCCAGACACCGTCTCTAAGCATCCACGCAACCCAGCTCCGCCGGCGTGCGACCTTACTCAAAGCCTCAGCCAGGGAGCGCGCAGAGGCCCATAAGCGGCAATGCCTGCTTTGCGCAAATATTCAAGCCAAGGGCAAAAAGTGGGCCTGACTCCTGAAAGACGACTATTCGTGCCTCTCGACTCTGGCAAACCTAGAGTTCGACCTGGTTCAGCCATGAGGAGTAAGTAGGCTGAAGTGGAAATGAACGCGGGGATTCTGTTCCAGGAACTCACGCACCATGGATGCGTCGCGAATTCTGACAGTTGGATCAGATCTAGGCCCTCGCCGCTCGCCCGCATCGCGCGGTTATGATTTCCTGATTGCGCGCCTGAAGATCTCGACGAAAAGTTGCGTTTTGGCAAGTTTCACCTTGTCATCCTTTCGAGAGACTTGCGATACCCCTCGCACCTGCTAGTCTTACCAACCCTTCTGAAATGTCGAAATGTCGTTCATCCGGAACTTGTCCGATCCCTGTTGACCTGACACCAGATTCATCCGATATCGAGGCCTTGGTCAGCCCGCGATGCCTTTTGAGAAAAGTTTGATCGCGCCATCGCTGATCGGTGAACAATTTGAAGGTACGAAAGGGATCATCAAGGCTAATAAAATCACGCTGCCGAGTTCGCATCTCACGGTCCAGTTGGTTGCTCGCAAAGCAAACGAATCTTCTGAACATTCATTTGAAACTATGAATCCGGCCTCTTGCAGTCAATCGTAACGTAAGGAAACCGATTTTTTCAGGGCCCTTAGGCCCGTGCGAAAAAGAAAGATCCGACAATAAGCAAACATCGCTCCGATGTACTGCCCTTCACGCTCCGACCGCCACATGTGGCGCTCAAATTCGCCTGAGCAGAAGGGATTCAACCGTCACGAGAGCTCAACGTTGTTAATGGGGGAACCATGCCACAAAACCTAATCGACGAAGTAGTCTCCGCGTCACCAAATCGACGCAGCTTCTTAAAGACAATTGCTGCCGCCACCGCAGGCGTCAGCGCACTATCCATGGCGGGATTTAGCACTGCCGAAGCACAAACCAGCATCGAAGTCGAAGTTCTGAAGTTTGCGCTGAACCTTGAGTATCTTGAGGCAGAGTTCTACACCTACGCTGTTTATGGACATGGCATCGAAAAATTTGGCTTTGGGATCACAGGAGAAGCAAACGGCTCCAATCCCGCCGAAGGCGGAATCACCACGAACGGCAAGAAGGTCTACTTTAACGGCAACGTCACTACTAACTTGTCATCAGAGTTGGCAGCTGAGATCGGAGGGGACGAACGGGCCCACGTGGCGCTTCTTCGTTCCGCCCTGGGCTCACAGGCGATAGCCCGGCCAAATATCAATTTGAACGCTCTTGGGTTTGGCTTGGGCTCGGATGTCGAGTTTTTAAAGCTTAGCCGAATCTTTGAAGACATTGGGGTTTCTGCCTATGCCGGCGCCGCTGGTCTTCTTACCACTCCCGCCATCATCACGACCGCGGCCCGCATACTTGCCACGGAGGCCGAGCATGTCTCCGGCGTCCGCACCCTGATCTCTTACCTGAACTTTGGAACGTCAGCAATCGATAGAGCCGATCTCCTCCCGCCGCCCAGCGGCAATCAGCAGCAGGTTTTCTCGATCAATAAGATGAACGGCCTTCCTGCGACTAGAACGCCCGGTCAGGTTCTATACCTAGCGTTCGGCAATAAAGCAAATGCCACCAGCGGAGGATTCTTTCCGTCAGGAGTTAATGGCGCAATCACCACCAGCAGCAGTCCTGCGACCGATGCAAACCTCGCTTAGTCGTCTGAACACGTTGTTTCGTCCGCACTCACCAGTGCGGGCGAGACGACAGACAAAATCCTGAGTACCTGAAAACAGGTCTCCGGCCTAGTTCCTTATCCCGATGTCAACGTTATATCCTAAGGCCCGTTGAACCTAGGGGCTATAGGAGACGTTGAAGCCCAGCCGAAGCCAAGGCCGTCCCTAAAAAGCTGATGCCGCGGCTCATACGCCTGGCCGCTCTGCCCTTCGGGGCCGCGCGTTGCAGTGAAGAAGGATCTGAGGGTAGTGGTCACCACGCCTGCTCACAGTTCCTCCCGGCAAAGACGCAGTACGCTTTGTGGACATCTAGCCGGCTGCTTAGTTCTCGCTTTCAGCGATCCAATGCTCAAATTCTCTGTTACCAGGCGCATACTTTTCCAGCAGTTCGTCAACGTCTCGCTTTTCTTGTTCAAGCTCTCGGCGCTTCTGGCAAAGCATCTGGCGGGTTATTCTCGCACCATCGAGACCATGGATCGCGTACCCTCTCCAAGGGTCAAACGGACTTTGGAATAAAACTGGACGGCTAGCGTCTTGAGGTCGAGCGGCGTGGCCGAGAAAAGGCTCTATTCTCCTCGCCTCCACGAGGTCTGCGGACATGTGGCGTGGACCTCGTATTTTTTAGGCTTGATCGAAAACCTTAGAGTTTTTGCCCTTTGAGGAACGCCTTTAATCTGCTGACCATGAAAATTTGGTCCTTCGCCCCGGAGGTTTTTACCCGGGTTGTCCTAACGGTCACAATGGCAATGATGATGGCCGAAGCAATGAGGTAAATAAACATTGGATGATTTGAAATCTTGCAAAATTTCCTTTCACCAGACTTGTGACCTGAAATTTGCGGGGCGTGCGCCACTGAAGCTTGTTCACTTCTGCCCGTCTTCGTCACTCCTTTTTTGGGTCCGTACTCTAGAACACAAGATAACCCATATCCTCTGGCCGCGTACGGTTCAGCGGGTCACAAAGTTGCATCGGATTGCGTGGTGGAGGAATTCGCCCGGGCTCCTATTATTGATGGTCTTGAGTACGGGGGCCTTGAAGATCTGCGTTGAGGAAGTTATTGAGATTAAATAGATCTCGTCGACTTGCCGCGTCATGAAAGGCGAACCGGCATGTTTCCCGAATGGAGAGGGCTTGCGGACATTGACGTTGAATTCCTTTCGGCGCATCACCAAAAACGGGACTTTTATCCCTGAAGTCGACGGGCTGAGATTCATTGCGATTATTTCGGTTGTCCTTCTCCACAGTTACACGGAGTTGCTAAATCGGATTATGAGAGGGATCTCACTCGGCGCGACTGCGACCCAAACTGCGCCTCTTCCGGTAGATCCAAACAATCCACACGGTCTTCTACGATTCCTGGGTCACGGCGGCTATGGGGTTCAGCTATTTTTCGCGATAAGTGGCTTTATCCTCGCTTGGCCGTTTGCCCGACAGCGTTTGCAAGCGGGCCAAAAAGTGGGGCTCGGCTCGTATTTTTTGCGGCGGGTCACGCGCCTGGAACCTCCGTATATCCTCATGCTTGTATTCCGTGCCGTTCTCCTGCTGGCCACCGGCAGTCAGCAAGCTCGCTTCATATTGGTCCATTTGATCGTCAGCATTTTTTACCTTCATAATATTGTTTTTGCGATAGCCAGCAAAATAGAGGCCGTGAGCTGGACCCTTGAAATCGAGGTGCAGTTCTATTGTCTGGCACCGCTACTTACCTTGATCGACAAGATCCCGAGCGCGTGGCTACGAAGAACTTTGCTCATCTGTGCAATCGTAAGCGCTGCCCCTCTGCAGCATGCCTTTCTTCCGGGATGGAGTGGTGCCCAAGTCGTGGGTGCTTTCAACCTTTCGATACTCGCTTTCCTGCAATTTTTCCTCGTTGGGCTGCTGGTTGCCGATCTGTACGTGGATGGTTGGGACCGAATTCCCCGTACTTTGTGGTGGGATCTCATCTCAGTTCCGTTGTGGGTTTTCATGTTCTGGTTGCAGCCGCGCACGTTTGAGTTTGTGGGGCCGGTTGTTCTGCCGATTGTCTTCGTGGGGGCATTCAAAGGTGTCTTCATTCCACGATTTCTCCGGAATCCTTTTGTCAGTACCATCGGTGGGATGTGCTACAGCATTTACTTGACTCACCGAACCGCAATATTGATGCTTCAGCTCCTGCTGGTTCGGTTCCATCTCCATTTTTTTATCTGGCTTGCTATCTCGCTTATCTTGGTCCCGCCTGCGGCAATAGCTATCGGTGCGATTTACTTTCGGTTGATTGAGCGGCCCTGCATGAACCCGCGCTGGCCTCAAGAGTTAATTGAACGCTTCCGTTCCGGGCCACGGATGAAAGCTTCCCCGGAACTAGTTACGTACGAGGCCCCAAGGAAGGAACACGTTGAGCTACATCATCGATCGCCGTAGCTTAACGGGGCGAACGATTGATCTGTCGAGGTGAACGGTTTCCGCGATCATATTTCCTCGCAGGTTGTTGAGTGCGCTCTGATTGTGGCGGAAAAGCGCTCGGTTCATGAGCTGACATCACTACCCTGTATCTTCCCCGTCCTACTCGAATTAGCCCAATCGGGGTTGTCCGGTTACTAATCGCACATCCTGCAGAGAATGTTCCATAGGTAGCGTCAGACCACCCAGGGCAAGCGACCCTGAGCCGGCTCAGGGTGAAGGTTTTCTCAAGTTTGCCGGACACAACGGCGTCGAGTATCCCATCTCCGAGAGATTGGGTTCCCTTCGCCTTGAGGCGCTCCTTGCGCCGCTCCGCGATCCCCTGATTGTCTCTCTTGACCCTGTAACCGATGAGTTCGTATACCGCAGACAAACTCTTAAATCGTCGCAAGATCGCGTCCACGCAAGGTGTTCCTCTGTCCTTGTTAATGATCGTCGTTGAGAGCCTTCCTTCTCGTTTCAACAGTGAGCTTAGCTGGTCGAGCACCTGGTAGTTGCTCAGAACGACTAAACGCTCCTCGGCGATCTTCTGCGCCTTATGGTAAGTCTGGGCGTCAACCATCGGCGCGAACGCCCCTTCTCGACAAACCCACTGCTCGACTGGGTTGGGCACAATCTTCCCATTGAGCTTGCTGCTTGTACGGTTGTAGACCGTCGTTCCGATGTACCTGGGGCATGTGAGGATCTGGTGCACGCGTTGCCGAGTCCATACAGTCTGCTCCGGCCAACGCATACAGTGCTCAGGTTTGATCCTGCGCCTGTTGAGAAGAGTTGCGATTGCACCCTCAGAACGGTGTTCGACCGTGAACCATTTGAAAATCTGCCGGACGACTGCAATATCTTTCTTAGGGCCAGGGACGAGCAATATCCGATCGGATTGCAGACTCTTGCGCTCCCCTGGTTGCAACCAGCCTTTGGTATTTCCTTGCTCATCGACAAGGAGGCGTTTGAAGCCATATCCTGGCGAGCCGCCCTGATGGAACCCCATCTCTGCAAACCGTGCCTGCGCCGCATACACCTTGACGGACAGCTCACGGCTGTATTCCCCCGCCATAGTTCGCTTGAGGGCCTTGAGTAATGCTGAATAAGCGCCACCGTCGTTCAGGAACTGCTCAACACAGTAGTGGAGGCTGATGTCTGCCTTCTTGCACGTGTACTCGTAGTAGGCGCTCTCGTCTGCGTCCTGAAAGCGCCCCCAGCGGCTCACGTCGTACACGAGGACATGGCCGAAATCTGCCTTCATGGAGATGACTTCTAACAGCAACTGTTGAAGCGCGGGCCGCCCGGCAAGCGTGACTCCGCTCTTGCCTGAGTCCTCAAAACGTTTGACTATCGTGAGCTTGTGCTCAGCGGCATATCGCTCGATAGCATCCGCCTGGTTGATGATTGAGTACTGCTGGTGCTCTGTGGACATGCGGACGTACATCGCGGCACGCTTGGTCTGGCGCATCGGAAGCCTCTCGCCTTCGCAGTCACTATAGTCAGAACCGTGAAGACAGCAAAGCGGAGCCCTGTCATGAAGTATTTTTAACCTTCCCCACAGTAAGGTTTTCAGCTTGGTTGGATACTCTCATCCAAAGGCGACGGCTGGGTAAGGGGAGGCTTTTTCAACATGGAGGAAATCAGGATCAGGCTCTGGCTAGATGAACGGTGCGAAGACTGGCACGTAGAAATCAATGGCCTCCGACACGCGCATGTATCTAGTCACTGCCTGGAAGATTTAGTTGAAGCCGCCGTCATCAGGGCTGAACACGTAATCGAACAGGCAGCCTTGAGGGGTCTCGGCCGTCCAAATTAGTCCCGGTCGCTAAACGTCCCTTTCAATGCCACCATGCCGGAAGGGTTAGAGATGAAAGATATTTAATCTTCCGGCGAGTGATAACTTTATGTTGCCAGGTGTACTCTTGCCGGATGGTGGAAGCTATATTGTCTTCGCTAGCTCGTGCAGAGATCCGCGCGGGCAAGATCGAGGCTATCCAGCAGCAGGTTGCCCGCCTATTCGGGTTGCGCGTTGAGGAACTCAAGCAGAGTTCCAAGATACATACGGTTACTGTGCCGCGGCAGATGGCGATGTATTTGGCCAAACAGGTTACTGATGCTTCTCTCGCGGAGATCGGGACCCATTTTGGCGGAAAGCACCATACAACCGTAATGCACTCCATCGCCAAAATCGACAATGACAGGCGTACAGATCAAGCGGTAGACCTCGTAATCAAGAAGCTGCTGAAGACTATAAGTTCGGAACCCCCTTGCGATTGAAGGCGGGCACACGCCAGGTCTAGCGAACAGCCACAGCAGCGTACATAGATTCACGGTCTGGCGTCAGGACGAAGGTGTTATCACCGGATTTGAATCTATAGAGCGTCCGTTGCGTGTCTGCGCAAGATGTCCGCCCGGTTGAGGAAGGGGCTGATTACACATAAGATGTGCCAGAACCATTTGCTTTTGGAACCTTGGATGAGTCAGTCTTTCCGCTCGCAAAATGTGGCATTTGCGAATCGGAATTCCTGGAGCTTTTTGGAACAGGTAAAACCAGCCACAAAAATAGAAAAAATGAAAATTTAAAAAGTCGCCATGCGGGGCCACGATTTTGGCAGGGCGTGGTCCGAGGTACCCCCACCCCCTTAATCGGGGTCTCGGAGCGCTCCGCCGGTGTAGCGCCCGATTTGTGTCGTACTTTGTGTCGTAACTGGGGCACCCATGCCTGTGTCGGGGGGTGTCATTCGGTGTCGCTGGGGGTGGAGTGGCGGAGCGAAAACCGCGCCAAACGCTCGTGAATGAAGGCGCTCAGTGTCGCTCCCGCTTCCTGGGTGTCGCTCCATCTTCCTCAGGTTGTAGAATTGGCCCCATCCTGCCTCTGAAACCTTGCGTGACAGGTAGGCTCCGAGACCGCCCAGTACGTATCGATCAGCGCGACATTGACGGCCTCAAATGCCCTGGCGCGGCCGGCGTGGATGATCCTGAGAATCTCCGCGAACTCAGCGGCGTGTTTCACAAGCTTCAAGCTCATTCCGACAAGCCTCCAATCAAGGTAAGGATACGATTGGTAACGATCTTCAGTTCGGCATCGATCTCTGCGCGTGGCGACTGCAGAGGCAGTTCGCCCTTGATGACGCGGTAACCAAGTGTTCGTTGTTGAAGCCCAACACTGCCAGTGTGTTAGGTGCGCGGCCGACGAGCCTTGGGAAACAGAAGGGCCTGGCTGACTCCGAGACTGGAGATCTGGAACCCTACCTGACATGTCTACCTTTCCAATCCCAGGTTGTCATTCACGGCAGAGATGAAGTCCTGCTCAGCTCCCAGATACCGCTCGGTCGTCTGAATCGATGCATGCCCCAGCAAAAATTTTATTTGCTCGAGGTCGCCGCCCCGCTTGCGGCAGAGCTTGGCGCAGGTCCGGCGCATGTCATGCGGGGCCAATTTCTCGAGACCCATTGCGCGCGCGTACTGCTGCACGATCTGCAGCACAGCACCTGGCGTGAGATCCTCGCCCCAGACTTTGCCGCCCTTGCGCACCGCGCGAAAGATCTTGCCCTCGGTAATGCCGGCCGCGGTGGTCCAGGCGTCGATCGCCGCTTTGACCCAGGCAGGGACAGCAACCGAACGAACCCGATTTCCCTTTCCTGAGATGTCGACCAGCACCCAGCGGTTCTCGCGCTGGGCGATGGCGCCGACCTTCACTTCGGAAACCAGCTCCGTCCGGCGCAGCCCACAGCCGAGGAGGAGAGCCAGGATGGCATAGTCGCGTTTGCCCTTGAGGCTCTCCCGGTCGGGCAGCGAAAGCAGTTCCTGCGCCTGCTCCCGGGTGAGCCAGTTGCCGATGCGATTGCCACGCCGGGGCGCGCCCTTCACATCGTTGATGGAAGCGGCAGTTTCTGCCCGCATCAACCCAGCCTTGACCGCCGCCCGGGTCAGAGCTTTGATGGCCGCCAAGTGGACCCCCACCGTGGAGGACGACTTCCCTTCCCCGACCAGCGAGACCCGGTAGCTCGCGACCAGCTCGGCCGAGAGCGTCGGATTCCCTTCCCGGTCGCAAAACGCGAGGAACATCTCCAGTGCATGGCCGTACGCGCGACGGGTTTCGTCCGAGGTCACGCCGTCCAGTACCCGTTGGACCAGCTGCCCGACTCGGTCCTGCCCGCAGATCGCCAGGCTGCTTCACCGGGATCAGGGCTGTCGGATTCACGAGGAGACCCCACTTTTGGCCGCCGGCAGGTTTCGGGTCGTGCCGCCAAGTCCAAGGTGAAGGAGTTGCGGACGGTCGACCGGATGGTACTGCCAAGGCTGGCGAGGGAGCTCGGGCACCTCCTTATATAGGAGATACGTTTGCTCGGCTGGGACAGAGAGGTTGTCGGAGGCGCACCAGCAGGAGGGGAACATCAGTTGTCCTCGGGCAGATCGAGCTCGTTGAGGGCGACCACCGGAATAGGGGGCGGGGAGAAGGCGGCCTGTTCGAACTGCCGGTAGAGGTCAGTCCGGCGGATTTCCCGGTGGCGGAGGGCATCTTCGAGATGCAGGGTGCCTTCCCCGGCCTCCGTGGCCTGGGAAAACTCGCGCAGATCGGCGACCTGGGCCAGGTAAAGATCGGCCAAGTCGTCGATCAGGTCGGCGATATGGGCGGAGCGGGAGGCGTGGGACATGGACGAAAGCTCCAAAAACCGAGAAAACCGCAATTTCGTATCAGCATTCACTTTACTACTGGTAATAGGCATTATCAACAGTAATAAATGGTTACTGTGCGGCATCCGTGCCGCATGGAGTATAGCGGTTTGAAGCCTATTCCGGGTCAAGCGCCGCGCGGCGTTGCTCCTGATGAAGCAGCTTGAACCGAAAATGGTCCGCGGTAGCTGGAGAATCGACCGCTTCCGCCCTGACAACCTGGCTCGAAGAACAGATCCACGACGCCGGCCAGGGACTCGAAGGCGGGAATTTGACCCGGAACCCTCATCACGGCGGACATTTCCCTGCCTCGGCCACCCGGTGCCTTTTCTTTCTGTGGCCGCCCACGCAGGAGATGCGAAGCAAGGTTGTCCAGGGGCTTACCCCCGGGTGTCTTGATCACGTTCGGGAGCACTTCGCGCCTGGAAGTCGAGTTTAAGACCCTCGAGGAACTGGCAGAAAAGCTGATCCATCCCGGCCTCGCTCTCGACCGTAAGTTCGACTATTTACGACTTCCCTGCTCGAAACCGGGGCCAATACCTCTGCTCCGACCCAAGAGGAGTTGGAACGGCTGGATGCGGAGTACTTCAAGAATCTTGTCTCTGATAGGATGAGTCTCTGATAGTGGACTTTTCTCGCTGCCTTCAGGCCTCAACGACCGTAGGAGTCTCTGATTGTCAGGATTCGAGTTGACTCGGATTATCTGGGAATTGGATGCTCTGAGTCTAAGTGAGCTTTGCATCAGACTCTAATGCTTAGAGACTCTGAGTCTTGCTCCGACGACCCACCCGCCTTTCGGGAATCTCTAACCCACAGCTCCTATCCCCGCGCCTCAGGTCAAACTGTACCTCTCAGCCGCCGTTAATTTCCGTCACCCAATGCCGGCGGTGGAGAACGGGCCAGACGGCTCGCTCCGATTTAGCGATCAGCGCGCAAAATTTTCTCAAAATCGAACTTGGAGCACAATCTGACTATTGACCTCCTCTACGTGAGTCGGAAACAGGGAGCCCAGCTCTATGATTTTCAATTCACTATCTCACTGCTATTCGAGGAAAAAGATGAAGAACCTTTTGCTGGACAAATTTGGCGTGACCCCTGGCGAAAACGCGAGGTCGCATGAAGAGTTAACCACTGATAAGCAAGCATGTTCAGCCCAAGATTCGGAGACTCCAACGACCAATGCGACTTTGACGGTAGCTGGTATTCCAGAACTGACTAGAAATGACAAGGACAGGGCAGAATACAAGACCTACCGGTACCTTATTGAAGCCCAGGATGAAGATAGGGTTAAAGAGCTACTCGCTCGTTCCCGGAAAATGCGCGATCCCATGGCGGGGCTACCACTTCCCACCCGGCCAGAGCCCTACGGTACAACCGTTGAACTTTTCATCCGGATAAAGAAGACAATCGCTGAGCGTACCGGACTTGCGGAGAGGGCGAGCGCCCTCCTCACATTCTGGATTTTTTCGACATGGTGCCAGGAAGCGCTTTGGCTCGCACCTTGCCTCGTGATTACCGCATCACCCTTTGAGGGAGAGGTTGTCCTGCGGACTCTGAGGTCATTCTGCTACCACCCTTTGCCCACGGCTGGAATGAACACCGCGAACTTAAACGCCGTTAATTGGCTTTTGAACCCCACTTTGCTCATTTCAGAGCCAAATCTGAGCAAAAGAATGGCCGCTCTTCTGGGACATTCCACAACTCAGGGATACACGGTAATAGCGAGTGAGCGTAACGAACTAGATTACTTCGGGCCGAAAGCAATCTTTGTGGGCGGGAACCTCCAGACGGAATGGGCTCTGCGGCATTGCATACATCTCAACGCCATCCCCATCTCTAAGGTCGAGTCCCATAATGCAAGCCCCTTGTCGGAAGAGACGACCCTCCGTTTCCAAAACAAGCTGTTGCAATATCGTCTTGCAAACCTGGCGAGGGTTCGCCGTCTGGACTTCGATGCAACCTGTCTCTCCCATGAGGCCTCTGCCATTGCGAATGCTCTAGGAAACTGCATTATCGACGCACCGGCCCTCCAGGCTGAACTCGTTTCGTTGCTGAAGCCGCTCGCCGGTCAGCAGTTGGCCGACCGCTCAGAAAGCCTGGAGGCGGTTGCGATCGAAGCCGCTCTCGCTCTTTGCCACAAGGGGAAGGACCAGGTCTTTGTTCGGGAGATCGCCTCGGAAGTGAATCTTCTGCAGCAGGCCCACGGTGAGAAGTTGCTGTTTACGCCGGAAGCGGTAGGACACAAATTGAAGAAGCTGGGACTTTTCACTCGTCGTCTAGGACAGGGCGGTAAGGGATTAGTTATGGATAATGCGACTAAAACCCTTCTCCACGAGGTTGCCATTGCCTACCTAGGAAAAGATTCCATCCAGGTGAACGGAAACCTGCATTGTTCGTTATGTCCGCAAAATCAATAGTTTAAGTAGGGTATGCAGGTTATGTATGATTCGCGAAGTGTAATCGAGCAGGCGAACCACCACTCCTTCAACATTCGCAACAATCTTCCCGAAGTTTCATCGCCCGTCTGGGTGATGGATCGCCGGCCGGCAATGGCAACCGAGGATGATGCCGGCGATGTACTCCACGCTCCAGAACCGGCGGACGTAGCCTACGTTATTTACACCTCGGGAACTACAGGCAGCCCCAAAGGAGTTGCTGTCACACACGGCGCACTCACAAATATCTTTACCGACGTCGCTGAACGCATCGGTCTTAGTAACCACACCAGCTGGCTCGCGCTTACCACGGTTTGTTTTGACATCGCGGCACTTGAGCTCCTTTCGCCGTTGTGTTTCGGGGGCAAGGTGATAATGGTATCGGAGGAACAAGCGAGAATCGGCCGGGTTCTCGCCGCCATCATCCACCACAAGAAGCCCACGGTCATGCAGGCGACTCCGATCACCTGGCGAATTCTGGTTGAGTCCGGCTGGGCCGGTTCCCCTGACCTCACCATCCTTTGTGGCGGAGATCGGCTCGACCGCGAGCTGGCAAACAAGCTAATCACTCGAGCTGTTTCGGTGTGGAATATGTATGGACCAACCGAAACAACTATCTGGTCCACAACCGAGAGGCTCTCGTTGAGCGACGGCCCAGTAACCATCGGGCAGCCAATTGCAAATACCGAGATCTACATTCTCGATGCGGAAGCGCGGCCACAGCCTGCCGGCGAGGTGGGTGAAATCTGCATAGGCGGGGCTGGCGTAGCTCGAGGCTACGTGAATGATCCCCAATTGACACGTGAACACTTTATTGAGCTTCACTCCTTTTCATCGCGGAGTACCCGGGTGTACCGGACCGGCGACCTGGGACGTTGGAACGATCAGGGAAATCTGGAGTTTCATGGTCGCATCGATCATCAGGTAAAAATAAATGGCTTCAGAATAGAAGTGCAGGAGATAGAAAGCGCCGTCCGCCGGCTTCCGGGCATTGTCGATGTTGCCGTCGCAGGCGTCGTCGGTCCCAGCAATCAAAAACGGCTCTATGCTTTTTTCGTGGCCGAGCCCAACCTGAAGATCACGCTCTCCGACCTTGTCTCCCACCTGGCCGGATATCTGCCCAAATACATGATCCCGGAGAAATTCTGGCCTTTGGAGTTTCTGCCGAGTACACCCAACGGCAAGAGAGATACAGCGGCACTGGAAGCACTCGCCAAGGTAACGCCTGAATTGGCAGGTTGAACAGTCCTACTGCCATTCTTGTCCCTTGACGATTACTGATGCGATTCTGAGCGCAGCGCCTTCACGCTCAATGGTGAATCGCACCAAATCGGCTGGAGAACCGACTCTCAACACACCCAGACCGCCGACAAACCGTCCCGGGTTCTCCGTCGTCATGCGGAGGCTATCCGCCAACGAAGATCCCATCATCGACATGGCGCGCGCCACCCCATCTTTCAGAGGAACGACAGCGCCCGCGAGAAACTCCGTCCCAGCGTCTCGAGCAGTGCCAAAGGTCATTCGGAGTGGAGCGTAGTGATCGGATCGAGGCGCATGGCGCGCAGCGCAGGGACGTAACTGGCGGCGATGGCGACCGCCGTGAGCACGGCGGTTACGCCTGCGAAGGTGGAAAGATCGTAGGGCGAGACACCGTAAAGCAGGCCGGCCATGAGGTGAGAAACAATAAGCGCGCCAACCAGGCCTGCGCCTGCGCCGGCGGCGGCCAGAGTGAAGCCCTGGCGCAAAACCATCGTGAGGATATTGCGCCTTTGCGCGCCCAGCGCGAGGCGAATGGCGATCTCCCGCGATTGCTCATTGACCAGAAAGGAGATGGTTCCATAGATTCCCAGGCCCGCGAGCAGCAAGGCAGTTGCGGCAAACAGCGCCACCATTTCCATGGAGAACCGCCGCACAGAGAGCGAAGAGGAGAGAATGTCGTTCAAGGTCTCCGCGTGGAAGACGGGAAGCTCCGGATCGATGGCCTGGATTTGTGTGCGCACCTGCGCGGAGATGGCGGCGGGATCAACCTGTCCACGCAGGTAGAACGCAAGAAACTTCGCGGGGCGCTGGTAGATGTCGAGGTACATCTGCGGAATGCCGGCGTCCGCGAGCGATTCTGTGCGTGCATCGGCAATGACGCCGACGATGGTGGTCGAGTCCGGCCTGGCACGGCCCAAACGGCCCAACATACGGACTCGCTTGCCGACCGGATCCTCGCCCTTCCCATCTTTGCCGGGCCAGTAGGTGCGGGCCGCGGCCTGGTTGATGACTGCGACCAAGGGCGTAGCTTCGAGGTCCTGGTCGACGAAGAGGCGTCCATGCGCCAGAGTCATGCCGAGCACGTGGAAATATTCCGGTGAGACGATCGACGTATCAATCAGCGGAGGCTGGCTGCTTTTCCCTTCCTCGCCTTCGCGAACCAATGGAATCATTCTTCGATCGTTCTGGCCATGGCCGAGGGGAATCGCCTGCCGATCGCTGACGGCGGTTTCTTCCACGCCCGGAATCGTCCGGTTGCGGCGCAGAACTTCGCGCAGCAACACGGCTTCCTGCGTGGCAGTTCGATAAATGTCGGTACTGGGATCGTTAGGATTCGGCAGCGAGCTCTCGATTGCCATGACTCGAGTGGGATTGAAGCCGAGTTGCACATTGAACAAGTCCCAGAAGCTGCGCAGCAGAAGGCCAGCGGCGACCATCAGCACCAGGGAGAGGGCTAATTCACCAATCACCAGAACATGGCGCGAGCGCGAGCGCCGCCGGGAACCGTTGGAGCCACGACCTTCCTGCCGGAGCGTCGTGGTCAAATCCAGGCGGCCTGTGAGCCACGCGGGGGCAAGCCCGAAGATGGTTCCGGCGGCGACAGAGACGACGATGGCAAACGCCAGCACGCCCCAGCTGATGGATATGTCATTGAGGCGCGGCAGGCTTTCGGGAACAAATCGCAGCAGGAATTTCCGGGCGCAAAAGAGAACCGCGAAACCGGTGATGCCGCCAAGCACGAAGAGCAGCAAGCTCTCGGTGAGGAGCTGACGAATGAGGCGCATTCTTGCGGCTCCCAATGCCTGGCGAACCGCCATCTCGCGTCCTCGCGCGCTGGCGCGAGCAAGCAGCAGATTGGCGACGTTGACGCAGCTGATCAGCAGGACCAGGCCCACCGCGCCAAAGAGCAGGATGAGCGATTGGCGAACGTTCCCGACAAGCGTCTCGGCCAGGGGAGTGAGGTGGATGGTCCACGCGCCTTGCGACGGATAATCCGCCGGATATTGCTTCTTCAACGATGCAACCAGGGCATCGAGGTGCCCCTGCGCGGCCTCAGGCGAGAGACCAGGCTGAAGGCGCGCGATGGTCTCGTAGGGGGTACGCGAGCCGCGCAACGGCGGCGAGGAGGGGTCGGGGTAAAATCCGGTCGCCGCCCACAATTCGGTACTGACCTGCTCGTTGGTTTGGCCCTGGTCGCGAAAGCCGGCGGGCATGACGCCGACAACAAGAGAGGGATCGTTGTCAATGCGAAGAGTCTTGCCGACAATGTGCGGGTCGGCGCCAAGTGCGCGCTTCCAGAGCCCATCGCTGATGACCACTTCGTTGTTGAAGCCGGGTGTGGCGTCGTGCGGATCGAAGGTACGCCCCAGCTGCGCGTGGACGCCGAGCACCGCGAAGTAGCCCGGTGAGACCGACTTTCCGGCGAGGCGCGTGGGCTGGCCGCTGCCGGTAAGAGTGTCGGTGCCGAAAAAGCAAAGGGACACATATTGGAAGATTCCCGAGTTCTGAAGATCTCTCAACTCAGGGATGGAGAAGCCGACGTCGTGCGCGCCCACGCCGGGAAGGTTGGCTTCCATTCGCACCAGTTCGCTGGGTTTGGGGTAGGGCAAAGGATGCAGCAGGGTTGCATCGATGACGCTGTAGATGGCGGTGGTGGCTCCGACGCCGAGGGCCATGGTGGCGATGGCGATCAGCGAAAATCCGGGAGACCGGTACAGCATTCGAAGAGCGTAGCGGAGATCGAAGAGGAAATTCTCTGCAAGCGGAAGACCCTGCTCGGCGTGGTGTTGCTCGCGTATGGCCTGGGCCGCGCCAAGCTTCAGTGCGGCCTGCCGGCGCGCCTCGACGGGAGGCATGCCGGCGCGCAGATTCTCCTCAGTCTGCAAGGCCACATGTTCGGCCATCTCTTCACGGAGGCGCTGGTCGGCGCGCCTTCCGGTGCTGAAGTTCGAGAGGCGAATGAAAAAGCGGCGCAGGAATCTCATGGCAGGTCCTCGGCTTTGACCTCAAAGAAGCGCGCGATGATAGCCGCGGTCTGATTCCGATCGCGGGTCTCCGTTTGCAGCTGTTTCCGGCCCGTCACGGTAAGGCGATAGAGCGTGCCCTGGTTTAGGGCCAGAATATCTCCGCTGATCTGCTCAATGCGTCGGGCGGCACCGCGAATCCCCCTTACGTGCTTTCCCTCGACGGCCTCTTGTGCGGCCTTCTTTAATGAAGGCCGCATGAACCCTGGTGGCATCACTGACCTCAAAGGGGGATTCGGGGTGCCGTAGCCGTGCTGCAGACCCAGAACATCGAGGGTTTTGAGGACCATCAGCGCAACCGTTCCCTGCAAAACGTCGGGTCTTTCCTTCATGGAGCGACCAACCTTTAGGTTCCCTACAGGAAGCATGCCATGGTTCCTTTTGGAAAACAACAGGAGATTTTACGGAATTTTCAATGTCAAGTCCAGAAGAGCTGTCGGGAAACTGCCGGGAGACTGTTGATTGAAGACGGCGTAGTTGTGATTACTGACGAAAAGTCGGCTTATCATCAGCAATTCGCCAGTTCCTGCAAAACGGGGTTTCGGTAACTTGCTCCCAATCTGGCCAGCAGGGCAGGCAAGTTTCCGAAAAGCCGGTTTGAACGTCCACTTGGCGGTTTTGAGTCCAGGCGGCTTCGACCGGAAGGAACAGTCCGATGCTTCGCATCACGAAGCCAACAAGTTTGCCTTGAGGAAGCAAGGCATCCTGGAGTTTACATTCTTTCAGGTTGACAGGAATAGGGCTGACAGCGCAGCTTGACCAGACAACGCCACCAATTCGAGAAATGGGAAGTAAACAACGATGATTTCTTACGGAAAAACCCGACACGCATCTGCAATCGCTACTCTGATCGTTGGAGTTGCGCTTTCCCACGCGCAATCCAATTCGCCCCTGCGTCTGGAAAAAACTATTCCCCTGCCGGATGTAAAGGGACGTATAGACCACCTCGCATTTGATGCGGACAACGACCGTCTCTTTGTGGCCGCGCTTGGCAACAACACAGTCGAGGTCATCGACGTTAAGAGCGCCAAGGTAATACAAACAATTACGGGGCTGTCTGAGCCGCAAGGCGTGATCTACCAGCCCGAAAAGAAACGTCTCTGGGTCGCCAACGCGAGTGATGGTAAGGTCCGAATCTTAAATGCGCTGACATTTCAGCCGCTACGATCCATCGAGCTTGGTGCCGATGCCGACAATATCCGCAGAGATGCCGCCACACAGCGCATATTTGTGGGGTACGGCAGTGGCGGCATTGCTACCTTTGACTCCGAAGGCAACAAGGTCGCGGATATAAAAGTCGATGCCCATCCTGAGTCGTTTCAACTCGAGAAAAACGGTCCCCGGATGTTTGTAAACCTGCCCGATTCTAAAAAAGTAGCCGTGATTGACCGGACTAAAGCTGCCGTAGTGGGGAGTTGGACAACCGACGATGCCCAATCGAACTTTCCCATGGCCCTAGACGAGACGGACGGGCGGCTTTTCATCGTTTGCCGCAAACCCGCCGTGCTGCTGGCGGTTAATACCAAGTCTGGGACGGTGGTGGCGAAACTTCCGACCGTGGGCGATTCCGACGATGTGTTCTACGATCAAAAGCGCAAACGCATTTACGTGTCGGGCGGCGATGGAGCGATTGCTGTGTATCAGCAGCAGGATGCCGACCACTATAGCAAGCTTTCCCAGCTCGACACTGTGAAAGGCGCACGCACAAGCCTATTCGTGCCCGAACTGAGTCGTCTTTTCCTGGCCGTGCGGCAGGTGGGAGAGAACCCGGCGGCGATCAGAATTTACGATGTAATTGACTAGTAGGCGGAGAGAGCTGACGAACGACATCTCGGGTTTCGTCCAGATGGATTAGTTCCGAGTAGCCGGTCATCCACCCGCCATATGAATTGACGCATGATCCATTTGCGCCTGATCGGACATACAAGCGCGACCACAAATCTGCGACATACAAGATACACTCTTGGTCCCCTCTCCACTGAGAGAACGGCTCCATCTCTCTTGAGGTCCTTGGGCGGATTGTCGCCCATCCGGAAATAATGCAGGATTGGTTCCCCACGTCCAGCCTTGCAGTTCTGTCCTGTTTGCCCGTCACTCAGGACCAATCCGCCTAAGCGCACTATTTCGTGGAAGCTGACGGAGTGCTAAGGTGACACATGCTGTCATGCGGCGCAGATCGCTGCGCTGAGTGGCACGTTCGGTTGGCGGCTCTTTCGATAAACACTGAATCACCAAACTCGTGGGTGCGATAGTCGCGAGCATTCAGTTCCTGGTCAATGCGGCCCAGTGTTTCATCATCGACGAAGGCGCGCAGCAGCTCGTAATGACTGGTGCCCCGCTCGTGGGTGCCGGAGAGAATTGCATCGACGATACACAGCTTGCTGGAGGCGCCGAGTCTCTGGGTCGCCAACCGCTCGCCGGATGGCACGGCGCCGCCAAACATTGCAGCCGTATGCTCCAGTGCCCGGACAACCGTAGTACCGATGGCAATGATGCGTCCGTGTGACGCCTGAGCCTGCTTGATCATCAACGCAGTTGATCGGGGAATCCGGTACGGCTCAGCGAAAGGCAGGAGCGCATCCAGTTCCGGATCGCCGGTCGAAGAAAGCCCAGCTGCATGCGTGATTGTTCCGAACCGGATTTTCCGTGCGCTCATGGATGCGAGCATGCTCCAGTCAAGAACAAATCCAGCTGAAGGCGGTTCGAAGGCGACTGGTGGACCCGCTATTGATGTCCAAGTGTCCCAAATGGCAAGTGGGGTCGGAAGGTGTGCATATTGGACAGGTCGCCCGTGCCGGGCCAGCCCCTCCCAGATCTCCTGTGGCGAGCCCTCGAATTGCAACAAAATCAAGCGCGGATGATTCAGCAATCGTGCGACAGTCGCCCGTAGCCGCCCTAACTCCAGTCGGTCGCCGGGAATCAAGGCTGGGGGTTTAGACCGACTCTCGGTGCGCGTGCGGAAGTCACCCTCCCCGAAGACGACAGCAGAAAACTGCCCGACCTCATCGAGTGAGTCACGGCCCGCAAGACGTACTTCGATCTGGCGGCCGGTGCGGCTATGCTGTCCGAAAAGACTCGCTGGCAAGGTAGCAGCGTCATTCGCAACCACCACATCGCCGAAACGCAATAGGTTCACGAACTCGGACCGGGCCTGATGCTTGATATGACCTCGACGGTCAACGATCAGTACCTTCGCGTGGGACGGGCGCTGGACTGGAAGATTGGCGGCAATCATCCAATTGCCTCTTGTGCTATCGCCTCAGAATCCGAGTCCAAATCCGAAGCACGCCGCGACAGCACGGCAGCGACCGCGTCAGCGAGTTCGCGGGCTGCCACTTCCGGGCGCTTCAACGTTGAGCGGTCCGCATCCGGCACCGCAGCAGCGTGCAAGGGTGTGTCCATATCGCCTGGATCAATTGAGAGAACGCGGACTCCCTCCAAACGGAGTTCTTCGTCCCAGATGCGGCTCATATGAAGGAGTGCTGCCTTGCTCGCGCCATAAGCGCCCCAGCGCTGGTAAGCGTTCGCCGCGGCATCGCTCGACACATTTACCACTACCGCTCCGCGGCCCTCTCGCGCGGACGCAGCCAGCGAGCCAAGCAGCGCCTTCGTCAGCCGAAAAGGGCCGAGGACGTTCGTCGCCAGTGCGCGCTCAAAGTCTTCACACTCCGTATCGGCCAATAGCTTCAACGGCGCCGGCCCCAGGTCCGATGCGTTGTTGATGAGAACATCAAGTCCTCCAAGCGCACCCACAATCTGCATCGCAATGGGGTGTGTATCTTCCTTCCGGGACACGTCACCGACAATGCCGTGTGCGCCCGGCAGCTCCTGCACGACACGTTTCACCCTGTCCTGGCCACGCGCGACGAGCGCGACCTCCGCGCCGCGATTCAGCAGTTCGCGGACGAGGGCCAGGCCAAGGCCGGAAGTGCCGCCGGTCACAGCGATTCGACTACGGGGGAACGGGTTGAACGGATGATCGTCTGCCGGGACGAGCAGAGACGGAATAGAGTCGACAGCTTTCTGATGGATATTCATGAGAGTTCTTCCTGCCGAAAAGGCGTTGTGATCTGACACATCTTCAGACTACAAGTTAAAGTTAACTTGAAGTCAAGCGCAAATCCTGTTAGTGTTTCCCTTATGTCCGGCCTGCTTACAATCTCCGAGGTTGCGCGTCGAAGTGGCGTTGCCGCGTCGGCGCTCCGGTTCTATGAAGAGCGAGGCTTGGTCAAGTCAGAACGAGCGGGCTCAGGTCACCGCCGGTATCCAAGGGCGGTTCTTCGGCGGATTGCATTCATTGTCTTCGCTCAGCGAATGGGTCTGACGCTCGAAGAGGTCGGCGCCGAACTGGCGAAGTTACCGGAGAACCGCGTGCCAGAACGCACGGATTGGGCGAAAATCTCTGCGAGTTGGACAAAGCGTATTGATGAGCGGATTGCTGAGCTCGAGCGCCTTCGGGCGGGCCTCACGCGATGCATTGGTTGCGGCTGCTTGTCACTACAGGACTGTCAACTTGCCAACCCTGGTGATCGGGCCAGCCGACTCGGTCCCGGTCCTCGCTATTGGATTGGTGACAAAAGACGTTAAAGTAAGTGCATCGATTTCGAAGTAACTCGTGGATGGTCGTCGCCAATCCGGAAATAACCCCGACTTTCGAGTCCTGTCCGTGTAGACTTTATTCGTCCTGGTGATCACTTCGAATATCAGAGGTCAGTTCACTCAAAGCCCTTCTTCGCCGGTGGACAACCATTCTGGATTCGGCGGCCTAGTAGCCTGTCGCAGAGAAGTCATTACCACGCAAACAGAATTGTCATCCCAGTGGCCTGTCACTTTTTCATGTTTTTCGTGTTTTCTGCATCCAACCAGATGTATTTCAAGCCTCCCGACAAAGCCGTCATCCTGAGAGCCTGTGACTTTTTCGATCTTTTCGTGTGTCTGCATATCCAGCGAGCTGTATTTAAACCCGCGACAAAGACGTCATCCTGAGCGAAGCGCTTCGCAGACCTATCGCAAACAGAGAGCTTTGAGGCGCGAAGCCGAAGGAACCCCGGCGATGCTCGCTGGCAGATGCTCTTGGGAGCTTTCCGGCCGCGGGCATTGAACAGACGAAATAAACACCATTCGTGGCACGAAGCTGAGACTGTTCGGGATGATGGTTACTTCGTCTCTCCCTTCAATGTCACACAAATTACTAGTTTCATTCGGCCGCCCTACTATTAGATCGCTAATTTTAAACGGTCGCTGGCGAGCAGACGGCAACTCGATCTTCCGGTTTGGCTGTTAAGGGCGATCAAACGCCGCTCCGGTGCCGTTCCCAATCTCGTGCGGAAGCCCAAGCAACTTCTGGCGCAATCTACGCGATTGGAGAAAGGAGGAAATGCGCGAAACGTCAATTCATTGAGCGCGGCAACTCTTTTCAGGGTTTGGCGCTCCAATGAATCGCGACAACCCGGCGCTGCGCGGGGTCATCGCCGTTCCCTAGCATGGCTTTGCGAAAGAGCTCTCCAGAGTTCAAGGAGTCACCGCTTGAAATACTTGCCAGCTCTTCTCTCTCTGATTGCCTCCGCCGCCGCTTTTGCTCAGTTTCCTCCGCAGATCAAGAACGTCGTCATCATCTTCCAGGAAAACCGAACCCCGGATAACCTCTTCCATTTCCTAACCCCGGCTTGCACTTTGCCGAAGACTGCACATCCGCTCCAAGCCTGTACGCCGGCCGAAGTCACGTCGAGTTGCTATGACATTTCTCCGTGTGGCCTCTCCAACCAGCATGGAACTCCTGTGCCCGTGACACTGAAGCCCCTGCCCCTGTCAGGCAGTGTCGACCCGGATCACTCTCACACTGGCTTTGTGAACATGTGTGACCCGGATCCTGTGACCCTGGCATGCCGCAATGATGGCGCCTGGAAAACATCCTCACCGGCAGGTTCTTCCTATGGCTATGTCCAGAACTATCCCATCATCAATAGCGATGGGTCACGCGGCGGTCGGATTGATCCCTACCTTAGTCTGGCCAGACAATACGGGTGGGCCAACGCCATGTACCAGACCAACCAGGGTCCAAGCTACCCTGCGCATCAGTTCATCTTTGGGGGTACCTCGTCCCCTTCTGCACTGGCGGATCAGTTGTCTGTTTTCGTGTCGGAGAATTTCGATAACCGGACCTACACTGAAGATGCCGGGTGCTTGGCCCCGCAGGGTGCGACCAGCCGTCTGATTCTCCCCGCACCGGGCGGGCATGCGTTTTCCGGTTGCGAGCTCTTCGCCGCTAATTCGGTCCAGGAGTGTCCGGTGACTAACATCTCCCTTTCTTACCCGCTAAATCCGGTGGGCGCCTTTTGCTACGACCACCAGAGTATGGCAGACGTACTCGATCCGCATGCCATCTCCTGGAAGTACTATGCTCCTTCGCCGGGTTCCATCTGGACGGCGCCCGACTCCATCCGATCCATCTGTGAACCTGCTTACGTCCATCCAAACGGTGATCCCAACTCGGAGCTTTACTGCAGTGGCAAGGAGTGGCATGCCCATGTCGATACGGCGAATTTAGGTACTGACATTCTGCGCGACATCGCCAACTGCAACCTTGCCAATGTGAACTGGGTGATCCCCAACGGCGCGTGGTCTGATCATGCCGGGCTGAGCGATCTCTATGGACCCTCGTGGGCCGCGACGGTGATCAATGCAATCGGCAACAATCCGAAGTGCGGCGCGGGTACAAGGGATGCTGGTCAAAAGTATTGGGAAAATACCGTCATCATCGTGACCTGGGACGACTGGGGAGGGTGGTCGGATCACCGTCCGGCCCCATATGAGTCGAAATTGCCCTGTACCTCGCTCGACTGCCAGGGCGACTATCAGCTTGGCTTCCGCGTTCCGCTGATTGTCGTGTCGGCCTATACTCCGGCCGGCTACATTAACAACGTTCCACACGACTTCGGCAGCATACTGCGCATGATCGAGGGTATAAACCATATACCGGAAGGCCAGCTCGGCTTCGCCGACCGGCGCGCAACGACTGACTTGAGAAACTTCTTCATTCTTCCTGAACCCCGCACCTACCAGACGATTCCGGCAGAGAAGGACGCCAATTTCTTTCTAACTTACAAGGGTGCGGCCATCGCTCCTGATAACGACTGAGGATGCATAAAAGGTGGAGGGCTGTGCCCTCCGGCTGGTAATTTACCGAAGCTCCTTTTAGGGCATAGTCTGCGGTAGCCCCGTATCTCCCGTTATCTCCTGGCTTATATCCCCGGAACTGAGTTATTGGTTACTGGCGGCTTTGCGAAGGGATAGAGTCCGGTTCTGGAAAAGTGCACCTCCGTTCAAAACGGGCTCCAATGGCTGAGTCTGCCATGTCATAGGAGTCATTCCGGCTGTGCTTGAAAGACGACAGTCTCTCCTCTTTTGTATGCACGCCAGACGCGGTGCGCATCCAGGGCAGGAAGCTCCACTCCATTGCGCCAGATCTGGCTTGCGTGACCAGGCTCGAACAACGCGTCATAACGATCCCCCATCCACTGCTGTCCGCGGATATACACCTTCCCCAGCGCAGCATTCGGAGCCACCGTCAGATCCTCACCGCCCCACGTCCGCAAACCAGCGACATCCGGAAGAACCAGCGTGTCCATCGCGTCATAACCCATGATGCGTACCGAGCCGATCGCATGTTCTCCCGGAGGATAGGCCCGGGGATCGACATTCTCCGGAAGCAGCGGACCAAGGTTGGAATTGATCGCTCGCGCGAGCCACGCAAATCCTTCCCGGGCATTTCCGGATCGGGTCAAAGCCATGCCGACATATCCGAATATTCTCGGCCATGCGGGACCGCGCCAATAACCTCCCCACTTGGGCGTGTCGAACGCCAACGTGGGCAAGAGAGCGCCGTTGAATTTCGCAGGGTCGTCCAACCGCCGCATCATGGCCGCAATACGAGCTGGATCGGTCTCGAAGTAGAGGAAATAGTAGGCATCCAGGTTTTCTCCCTGAGTCCAGAGTTTCCCCGTCTTGGTATCGAGATCCCAATAGCGCTCCGTAGCTGTGTCCCATAGCTTCTCGCGCACAGCTTTCAGTGCCGCAGCATACTCCTGTTCCCACGGAGCCGGGTCTTCGCCCTGAATTTTCGACAGGTAGATCATCTCCTGCAGGCTCCAGAGGTGATCGGCCTGCTCGTTGATGGCGCTGGTCGGCTCCTTGAGATCGACGAATGGCGAGTTCTTGTCGTCCCACCCGGTCTCATAGATGTGCAGCCAGTCGATCAGATGATCGTGGTTCGGGTCGCGCACCTGCGCCAGATTGCGCTGATAGGCCAACAATGCCTGCCACACGGTGCGGTCTCCAGCAACACCCCCAGGCTTTTCATGCAGGATGGTGGTATCGCCGGTGAGGCGGACATATTCGCCGACCAGGGAGCCTTGCACCGGAACGCCCTGCGTGTCCCTTTCAGGGCCCTTCGCCGCAAACGTGTTTCCTCCCGAGGGAAAGATCGTCCACGCGGACGTTCCGTCGCCCTGAGCGTTCACGGAGTAGCGGAACCAGTTCAGAATCGCCCCGCGCGCAAGATCTTTTCGACCGGTTGCGGCCATGGCCTGCGCCTCCGCAATCCCATCGTTGCTCCACATACCCATGAACACATTCCAGTCCGCGATCATGAGAGGACTAGCCGGCACATAGCGGGCCTGGCACGTCGTATTGAGAAGCCCTCGCCAGAACCAAAGCTCGCTGCGAACCAGTTCCTCCGGCGCTATGCTCTCTTGCTTTCCAGTTGTCCCGATGGTGAACGTAACCGGGCCGGCGGGCGCAACCAAGGGTGCGGACGCCAGATACTGGTTCCAGTCTCGATGGGTCGCCTGGTCGTAGAGGTCGGGTGAGGCGCTCAGCTCTGCGAGAGCGGCTTCGGCTTCCTTCTCCGTTCCGTCGAGGGAGATCAGGAGCGCGGCCTCGGCTCCGGTGCGCAGGCTCCAGTCGAAGCTTCCGTCGTGGATCGTTGCCTGGGGGCGGGCAGCCATCAACAACCGATAGGGCCAAGGATGGGCGCCGTAACTGACCACGCCAGGATTGCTGTTGGGGAGGACCTGAAAACCATCTTCCCCACTGTGCAGACGCACAAGCATTGGGTCTCGCGACTGGACGATCTTGATGCGAAGCACTGCGTCGGGTTTGCCGTAGACGGGATAGACAGTCAGCGATACCTCGGGTCCGCCATCGAACGCTACCCGATACACCGTGCGGTCCGCAAAATAGGTCATGCTGCGTTTTGCCGGGCTGTCGGCCATGCTGTAGGTTCGCCGGGACGCGTCGACGAAGACAGGAGGGTCGATCTCCAGCGCCACCAGGCGATCGCTGCTATTGGAGGGAATCGTGGATCCGGCCACGGGAATAATGATCTTCTGCCCGCCAAATCCTCTCTCCTGTAGCGCCATAAAGCCGTTGGATTGGTAAATGACAGTCTTGGGCGGCATGGCCGCATCGAAGCGGGCAAACGTAGCGTAGTCGAACCCGTCGCTCAGGTACGGAGGGAACGGCGCAGGAGCCCCGCCGGCCAGCGCAAATACGGAACTGCTCATGAACAATATCGAAAGGCGTATCAGCCGGGAAATCTTCATAGCACTCCGTTTGTATGGGCCGATACAAACCATCGGCACGGTGTCCATAGTGCAGCACGTCAGTGCAGGAGGCAAGTTTCCGCTGATTCGTAGTCAGGTGCTCTCCGTCAACGGGTTTCCGGGTGTACGTCCCGCCTCTCAACGGCTTTCAAGGGCTTTCTACATTAATGCGGAAGGCAGGCCAGTTATTCGTACGTAAAATGGCGCTTATGGCAAAGCCTAAGAGACCAGTAGTGTCTACGTGGAAGCTCGCTCCGCTTCGGCAGCCCGAACTCCATTTGCCCTCCGCAGGGGGGCTAGCGGGACGCGTTATACCCTTTCTGCTGCCATTGCTTCTCTCGGGCTTCACCACCAGCGTGTGGCTACTGCTGTTAGCCAGCGTGTCAGGGGCTATCTGGGCGCAATTCTCGCTGTGGAAGGTAACTAGGTTCATTGGGATCGCAGCCTGCAACGAGTTATTCTCGAAGGGCCCACATCAGCGACCGCGAATAGCAGACTTCGCGGTTTGGAAGGCGGGGATAGAGGCCGATCGCGAACGACTCGTTAAGGGCACGACGTCGATCGTCTTCGCAGCTTTCTGGTTAGTGCTAATTTTATTTTTCGGCGTGGTTTCCGACCTGATCTTCGCTCGCGCCTTTGCTGCGGAGCGGGACGACGTATACAGGAATCTTCGACCTACACCGGCGCGTCCTTCGGAAGAATCCTTGAGCTCGCCTGAGATAACCCTGAAGAACAACAGCGCCACGGACATCCGGCTCGTAAAATTCAGCTGCTACGCGCCGACGATGCACCTGGACAATGGGATGACGCTTCCAAGGACAGCGTTTGGGCACGACCTAGCTCGCATTCACCTCATAGCAGGCGGCAGCGGAGAGAGCCTCACCTGCACGCCGAACAATATAATCACACTCAAGCCGCCAGCAGCAACGACGTGCGCCGACATTACCTGGTGGATTGATTATGTATTGGCGGATCAGCCACGCACGCTACAGACAAAGCCGTTCCGATTGGTACTCCAGGCAGGTCATAAGCAATGGGAAGAAGTTTCTCTTGACGCGCCGACTTTGCAGTGTCCTGGCGACCCGAAAGTGAGCGGGGTACACGCGCCGTAGTCGGATACTTCGATAGCCCACGCGCTAAGACTGACGGCAGAGGTTAGCGGCGGCACCTCTATCATGCCGCCCTTGACCGCGGGACGGAGATGTGTCGACAGCATACCTATCCCCCGAAACTCCAAGAGCGAGGGGAATAAGTATCACGTCGACTAAGTAGAGGCGCTCGAAATACCCAAGTTGGGAATTGAAGTGCATTTCGGATGGGGGTTGAGCTGGCCTGTCCCCGAAACTCACAGTCCCTGCAGAACTTTGTGGACCAGGCTGATGGCGATGGAGCCTTCGCCTACCGCCGAGGCCACGCGCTTTACGTTGTTGGAACGCACGTCGCCCACGGCGAAGACTCCCGGCAATGATGTCTCAAACAAGAGCGGCGCCCTGGTAAGCGGCCAGTTAGCGGCCTGCAACTGCTCCGGGGTCAGATCGACGCCCGTCCGTATAAATTCTTTGTCATCGAGCGAAACACACCCGTTCAGCCACGCGGTGTTCGGGCTTGCGCCGGTCATCAGGAACGCGTGGCGAATGGGGTGTTGCTCTTCTTCGCTGCTTTGGTTATTGCGCCAGCGAATAGAGCCTAGGTGTCCATTGCCTTCGAGTTGAATGATCTCGGTGCGGTTATGAAGCGTGATCGCGGGGCTTTGCGCGATGCGGCGGACCAGGTAGTTCGACATCGTATCTTCAAGGTGTGCACCACGGATCAGGATGTGTACGTGACTGGCAATCTGAGCTAGAAAAATGGCCGCCTGGCCCGCGGAGTTGCCGCCGCCCACCACGATGACCTCTTCCCCCTGGCAGAGCTGGGCCTCAACGAACGTTGCCCCGTAGTAAATGCCATTGCCTTCAAACTGAGACAGGTTTTCGAGCGGCAGCTTGCGATATTGAGCCCCGGTGGCGATCACCACGGAACGTGTGAGCAATGTGCCCCCACCTTCAATCTCAAGGGAAAAGGGCTGCTGCGCGCACATAAGCCGCACGGCCGGGCGCGCCACCATCAATTGCGCGCCGAATTTCTGCGCCTGCGTGTAGGCCCTGCCCGCCAGCTCTTGGCCGGAAATGCCCGTGGGAAAGCCCAGGTAGTTTTCAATTTTCGAGCTGGAACCCGCCTGGCCGCCGGGAAAATTCGTCTCCACCACAAGCACATTCAGTCCTTCAGAAGCTGCATAGACGGCAGAGGAAGGCCCGCCGGTCCGGCCCCGACCACGATGACATCGCGCACCGTGGTGGTATCGATGCCCTCATTGAGCCCTATGCAATCACACACCTCCTGGTTGCTGGGGTTCTTCAGAACCCACTTGCCCCGACAGATCATGACCGGGATATCTTCCGCACTGAGCTGAAACTGGTGGGTCAGCTCCTGCACCGTTTCGTTTGTTTCGAAGTCGGCATAGGTGAAGGGGTAACCGTTGCGCGTAAGAAAACCTTTGAGCCGCAAGGTGGCTGCCGAGTTATCCGAGCCAAGCAGCACGACATCGCCCCAGCCGCGCGCGATCAGTTCCACCCGGCGCAGGATGAAAGTGCGGGTGAGAATCTCGCCCAGCTCGCTGTCAGTCTGCACCAGCTGCTGCAAGGCTTCGCGCTGCATCTCAATTAGCTCACCGGCGACGCGCATCCGTGCGACGACCATGCTCCGCCGCCCGGAGAGCATGACGATATCGCCGAAGAAGTTCCCGGCTTTGTGCACGGCGACGAACTCCTCGCCGCCTGCGGCGGGCCGCACGATTTCTAATTCGCCAGAAAGGACGACGATAAACGGCATGGTCGCATCCCCCTGCTCGACTACAGTTGTCCCAGCGTCGACGTTGCGCGTGCTGCCACAAGCAGCGATCCGCTGCAGTTGAGCCGCGGTGAGAGTGGGGAAAAGCGCCTGGTTGTTTTGCGCGTCGTTTTGCGGTTCAGGGCCTGGTTGGTTGTCCATCGTCAGAAAATCCTTCAGTGGGCGCTATACGTCCCCCTGCGAGTCTAATTGCAAGAAGAACAGGCCTCACCCCCCATTTGGGTAGCTGGCCAGGTTTTCCTGAGTTCGCAATGCTTCGATGTGATTCACACGAGGGTAGTACGGGCTTCAGCCCGTACGTAAATACGGCAAACTCATTCGGCCTTCAGGCTCTGAGGTTTCTCGCTCTTTTCTGCGACCATTTCACATGGAAAACAGAGGGAATAGGTATCGAGGGACGAAATGCGGCGACAGGACCTATTACCCTAGCCAACACCATTGATAGTGAATAGGTATCCTGCCGCAGCATTCTCCTCGCGCGGACCGCAAGCGAGACAGCCTTGTAACGCGTGAAGTCGGGCGACACGAAGATGGCATGCGACAACGACCAGATGGCCTCTCAGGTCCGGATCGTCTCTCTGCTCGACCGAGGCATAAAAGGCGTCCACCACATGGACGATTTCCTCGCCGCGGTACCGGCAATTGGATCGAGCTCGGTTGCGATCTTTTCGCGCGCCATGGGGAGCCTTTCCGATGAAGTAGAGCTCGAATCAGCGTCTGCCCGCGATTTGCTTCTAAGCGAATAAATAGCGAAAATGGAAGATAGTGAGGAATTGAATTCAGTGAAACGCTCGGGCACAGCCGATCTTCCGCTCCACGGCGGACATGTGCCTCCATGGCTTGCGCAGCGGATGACCGAGCTTGGGACTGCCATCGCCGAGCAGATCATCCTCAACTACGGGCAATCGGAATTTCTCGCCCGGCTAAGCGATCCATTCTGGTTTCAGGCATACGGTGCGGTCATGGGCATGGACTGGCACTCCTCCGGCATTACCACTTCGGTATTGGGCGCGCTGAAGCGCGGCATGAATCCACGTTTCGCGGAGCTTGGCCTGTGGTTCTGCGGCGGTCGCGGGCGGCACTCCGTGCGCACACCGGACGAGCTGCGCGCTTTTTCCTTCAAGACAGGGCTGGACGGCGATGCGCTGGCGCGCACCAGCCGGCTCACGGCGCGCGTCGACAATAACGCCGTAGCCGACGGCTTTCAGCTTTACCTCCATTCCTTCGCGATCACGAGATCAGGGGAATGGGCGATCGTCCAGCAAGGGATGAACCCCGGGAATTATCTGGCACGGCGCTATCACTGGCACTCGCCGGCTGTGCGCGATTTCGTCTCCGACCCGCACACGGCGATCGTGGGCAAGCCGCAAGGCGAGATTCTCAACCTGGTGGATGCGCGCGCGGGGAAAGCACAAGATGCCTTACTCACCATCGCTAAAGGTCCGATCACGAACGCCTTGAATGATGCCCGCAAGCTGGTTATGCCGACGCACCATGATGTTCGCAGTGAGGATATCGATCTGAAGCGATTGGGGGCAGTGCTGGCCGTCGCGCATGAGCAGGAGCTGCGCGACTTTGCCTCTCTGCTTCTCGTCGAGGGTCTCGGACCGCGCACGCTGCAATCGCTCGCCCTGATCGCCGAGGTGGTGCATGGCGCGCCTAGCCGCTTCTCCGATCCGGCGCGTTTCTCCTTCGCGCACGGCGGGAAAGACGGACATCCCTTTCCCGTGCCGCTCAAAACCTACGACGAGTCGCTCGCCATCCTGCGACGATCGCTCGATGCGGCCCAGCTCGGGAATACAGAAAAACTCGAAGGTTTTCGGCGTCTGGATCGCTTGACCCGCCGGGTAGAAGCGAAACGCGAGCCGCTTGCGGACTTCGACCGTGCGCTTGCGCACGAGCGCGCGATCTCTTCCTCGATTGGAGGGAGAACGGTCTTCGATGACAAGCCTTCCCGCAGGGGAGCGACTAAACCGACGCAACTCAACTTGTTTTGAATCTGGCGCCAGCGGTTGGAGTAGAAGAGGCAGATAGAGTAGAGATGGGGCTCAGACGAAACATTTTCCTATCTCACGCTGAAGATTGGGGATTATTTCGTCTGGCCCGCATCTCTCCCTAGTTGAATGAAAGCCTGCGGCGGAGAGAGGGACGTGAGTATTCTGGCGGCCAGGATTGGATTGTCCGCTCCCAAATTGAAGAAGCAGTCCGAGGCAAAAGGGTACCTAGATGGCCAGGTTGACATCAATCATGACCCGCCTCGCCGAACGAGTGATCGCTATCTGGTGAATCTACTGGTGTCGATTAAATCCGGACCCCAGTACCGAATATCTTCAATTACCGCCGACGGCGGCCCACTCGTGAAGGGACGTGATCTTTCGCCGCTTTTCGGAAGAAAGGCAGGAGACATCGCAGGCGTAGGCCCTTTCGGACGATTAGCCGGGGAGCTGCGGGCGCTCGATTGGCACTATGGCTGACGCCGACGTTGAGATCAATGGGCCGCCCATGCTGGATCGAGCCCATGCGGAGGTCTCCTATCACCTCGGAGTAGTCACCGGGCCGCTCTACTATCTGCACAAGTCTCACGATTCTACAACCTCAATGCTGAAGCAAAGAGGCGAAGCTCGTGAACTGCTCGGGATGAAGTCAGGAGACATATTTGATCAGATGGCGATCAATAGTTTGAATCACAAGATTTCGGTAGACCCGGCATTAAAGGCATACGGATTCACATTTGCACCGGCGAAAGATAAAGCCACAGCCAAAGTCGATCTGACGTTGGATTTTTACAAGGTTAGCGACAAGAGCAATGTCAGCGTTAAATAGAAGTGACCTTTTCAGAGGCCGAGGCTGAGGTTTAGTTCCAGAACCAGTGACTTGGACTAGGTTCCCGAAAAACGGGGTTTTGGCTAAACTCCGGGCGTCGCTGGAGATATGATCCCGGATATGCATTGGTGGCAAATCCCGTTGTTCATCGCTGTAGCTGCTTGGGCACTTTATCTCTACTCCACGCCGAGCGCTAGGGTATTCGAGCATCTGTCAAAGATCCGCCAGTGGTTAAGATCGCGAAGGATGTGAACGAAAGAGGCAACTTCGCGTCCTGCCCAGGCGATGCGAAGTTCCTCAAAAACTGGTTATAGGTAGTCGATCTGATCTGTGCCCCGGCTGCGGGGGAGCTTAATGGAATGGTCGGGGCCTTTACCGAAACCCGATCTTCAAGGAACTTGACGGGCCGCGAAGCGTTCGACCCATAGGATTTGGTCTGGGGTATCTGGAACCTGTACGCCTCGCGCCGAGGTAAGCCGTTTGAAGGCGTCATCAGGTGTTAGCCCTTCGGCGGTCAGCAGAGCCGCTAAAAGCAAAGATGAACGTCCGATTGAGGCTCTACAATGGACTGCCACGCTGCGCCCCGCATGAACTTGAGCCTGCAACTCCTTCAAAAACTTGGCGAAGGCCGCAGTTGATGGCGGCGTCTCTCGATCTGGAATAGGGAAAGATCGAAACTCGATGCCTCCGGCCGCACAAAGCTCTGCCTCTGCTGAAAGGCCGAGTTCGGCAGCTTCAGCGGGTTGGAGCATAGAAACGAGGACATCCACTCCAGCCGCCTTCATCTGGCTCAGTTCATCCTGCTAGCCAGTCGTTCCCACGAGGTCGCGGAACGATGGCTCACGCGGGCTTCTTGGTGCCTGTTTCAACCCAGAACGGATTCATGCAGCAATGCTAGTCCTTGCGGGATGCTGTCGAAAAACGGGGTTATCGGTAAATTGCCCACCAAACCCGCCCGAGCCGGGGAACTTACCGAAAACACGACTTTACAGGTGGCACGCAGGATAATCCCCGCTTGCCCATGAAAACGGGATACCCATTCACACAGTCCTCATGTTTCTCGTTCACTAAAAATTCGAGGTGAGTCTCGGCTCCCGACCAGACCTCAGCAAAAAGACGAGACGATAGATTGGCCACAGCGCAGTTACTAGGGGAGGAAATACGGCGATCAGGAAGAGGACTGTCGTTGCGAAACGCTTTTGTATCGTCTGAGCGCCCCTAAATCTGGCGTTGGCGTAGGTGGACTTTTGCTTTCGCGTAGTTTTCGAGCTCAAGTCTCAGAAGCAAAGTTCACGATGCCCCCGGTGCGTGTATCGAGCGCGAAGTAGTTTCTCTCAGCTTCTGTGGGGTTTCGCGGAAAATAGGTGTAATCATACTTGCCGAGAATATTGGGACCATGGACCTGCAAACTGCTAACCCAGGCTACTTGTATCAGAGAATTCCCAGCCTTTTGGATGTGCCCACATTGGGCATCTTGCCCAACGCTTCGATGGTGTACCCGTTTGGCAATCTCTGGCTGATATCACCGAAGGCAAAATCGGGTGTCCCCAAAAAACCGGAAACCATCGAGGACAGGATCACGCACGCCAGGATATACGCCGTTGCACTTGGGGGAAATAAGCCTGCCACGAGTGAGGCTTTGCACCACGGTCGGTTGCGTGTCTTGAGCAAAAAGCCTACGACGCCAGCACATATGCTCCCCACAACGAACGCTGCGGCCACCAGCAGAAACATCGTGATCAGCAGGCCGATTATCTCCACCCAAAAATGTCCATTTATCGAAGATGTACAACCGAAGCTTTTATAGCACGGCATTCTTGTTTTGAGTGTACGGGCTCTGCCCCGTAACCGCCGGGCGGTGATCTAAAATCGGCGGCAAGACGTTCCTTGAAAACGGGATTTACGATAACTTGCCCCTTCCGGAACCGCTTCGGCGGAAAGCTTGCAGACTAGAGACTTTTCGGAAAAGGGCCGTTCATGGCGGCAAAGCAAGCCGCGCAGAAGAGTATATTTCGCCTGAGTTCTTTTCAGGGCTCACAGCCCATCTAGTTTAAAGGGAAGCCGATGAAGATCAACAGCCAGCATTTGCTGATGGCGTACTCTTTTACGTTGAGTACCGCGATTGCCATGGTGATGCGGATGGGAGCAAAAATCCAAAGCCCGCAGGCATTTGACGAACTCAAGGTCCAGCGTATCGACATCGTCGAACCCAACGGCACCTTGAGAATGGTGATTTCCAACCATGACAGACTGCCTGGGGTGATTGTAAAAGGCAAGGAATCATCACCATCGGACCGACCACAGGCCGGGATGCTGTTTTACAACAACGAGGGCTCCGAAAACGGCGGATTGATATTTGGTGGGCATCGCAATGAAAAGGGTGAGGTAGTCGAATCTGGCGGAAGCCTATCGTTCGACAAGTACGGGGCCAGTCAGATTGTCCAACTCGCTGGTGTGGACGATAAGGATGATCGTTTCGCGGGGCTTGATGTCAGCGAATACAACGGAAGCCACCGCGACCGGCGAGTTGGATAGGGAGAACTGACGACGGTACTGCCAGTGTTTCTCTGATGGGCGCGGACGGCAAGAAAGCGCATCGTGATGCAAGTCACTGCAGATGGGAAGCCGAGCCTGACGTTCCTTGACGACAAAGGTGAAGTCATACAGCGGCTGATCCCAGCACTTCAAAAGTAGTTTGCCGTCGGTGATGAGCACGAGTTCCCTAAAAACGGGATTACCAGTAACTTGCCTGCCAGACCCGCCTGGGTGAGGGAAGTTAACCAAAAATGAGACTTTACAAAGGCAACAAGGAGGGTCCACGCCGCGTCCGCCAATTGGACGGAGCCTTCCTCTTTGGTCATGAGCGGATTGTCGCCGACTCGGACATTACACCGTTTTGGGGTAACTTCCGGGTGGGCGGTCATCCTCCCCGCAACTCGCGAAGTCATGCAGAATGACCCGCGAAAGTGTCTCGATGAATGGTTCGGCGATTTGGTCGCCAACTGAATAAGCTCGCGGAGATAAACTTACGGACAATCCCGTTTCATAGGAATCGGCGCCGCTTATTAATTCGGCGACGGATGATCCGCGTGATCAACCACCAGCACCTTTACGTCCGCTTTCTGCCCTTCCAGCTTCAGCCCTAGCTGCTCCTGTATGGCAGTGAACAGCGGCGGCGGAGCGTTCGCGTCATCCGCCGCCGGCGGCGCGTTCCCCCTCATCCCCGCAAACTGCGTTTCGTCCGGTGTCCACTGCAGCGCGAAATCCCACTTCCCCGTCAGGCCCGTCTCGTCTACCACCTGCTGGCCGAGAACGTTGTTTTGCAGCAAGCGCGCGAAGTCGTCCATCGTGGCGCTTTGCGCGCGCAGCATCCCCGAAGGGTGCAAGGTAAGGCTCGGCTTTAACGACGCGTCCACGCTCTTCGTCACCTTCGGCACGTCCTTGCCCACGCTCAGAGTGTAGGCCGGCATCTCCCGCTTCTCCTCGTGAACCTTCAGAGCGAAGCGCTCCGCCAGCAGCTTTTGCATATATCGTCTATCCTGGTCAAGGCTAGAGCGTCCCCGGCGTATCTGACTTCACCTCGATGTCCCATTTGTCCGTGTCCATCCAACCCGTGAGGCCCACGATAGGCCGGGTCAGGATAGGCGAACTTCATCAAAAAGGTGAGCGGGAGGTTCTTAACCACCAGATTCTCTCCTTGCACGGTAAGCATGAACAATTTAGTTCCCGGCTGGGGCGGCTTGATAGTTGCCACCTCCACACCGGGCTTCGCATCCGGAGCCATCGGCACAAGCCCGCGTGGCGGACCAGGAGTCGCCCATTCCGTCTCCGGCTTCGCGCGCTGCAATGCCAGCGCAAGGAGCCATTCTGGGTCATGGTCCCGCTGATCGAATTCCCGTCCGCCGACAAATTCCCCTCATACGTCAGCCTCGGAAAATCATACACGAAACGCAGGTTTCCTTCTCGAAAACTGACCAAACTGCCGGACCGTCGGCGGCTCGCTCTGGTCGAGGCTGTAGAGCGTCGCACTCAGCCCGCCCTTCTCATCCTTCGCGATCTTCAGCACCATGCGCAGATCGTGGCCGCCGGCGCGTGCCCCGTGCCCTGCCACGTCCCTGCGATGCTGTACTTTGGTTCCCGCCTGCTTGCGCGGGCTGCGTCGCCCGTGCTGCCGTGAACAACGCCTAGCGCCAGCGGCACACCCAGCGCCAGCACGCCCGCCAGGCCAAGCGCGCTTTTCGCCGCAGGTCGAGTTTCCGCGCGCCTGCCCGGAGAGGATCCGCGCGATCCGCCTGCTTCAGCTCCGATCCCGTTACGCCGGAGACGCACGCAGCGGAGACTTCCACATAGAACTTGCAGACATTCAGAATGCTTTCTGCATACGCACGGGCTGCCGCCTCGATTGCCGAGTGCAAACGGCTTCATCGCAGGCACGCTCGCGCTCCTCCACCAGCCGCCTCTCCATCCACCACACCATCGGATGGAACCAAAACATCGCCTCAACCAACATGTGCATCGCAGAGGTTAGATTGTCCCGCCGCTGTACGTGGCATACCTCGTGCGCGAGAACGGATTCCAGATGCGCGTCGTCCATATGACGCGCAATTCCCTTCGGCCACAGCAAGACGGGGCGGATGATCCCAAAGACTCCCGGTTCCATTGAGTCGTCTGAAGGCAACAGCGGGACCGACCTCGGCAATCCTGCTAACCGCTCCGCTTTGCGCAGGAGATCAACCACGCGTCCCTCGATCAACGGCCTTGCCGATCGCACTAATTTAGAGATTCGCCGCCACTGCACACACCAAAAGCTCAGCATCGCCAGGAAGCCAATCGACCAGACCACTGTGAGCATGGTCGGAAGAATACGAATCGGAACGCGGGAAGCGGTCGGCTGTGCAGTGGGAATGGCAATCGGTGTGTTGAGGGCCGTCCCTTCCAGGAATGGCTGGCTCATCTCTTCAATTGCGACGTAGGCAGTGGTCTTCGGCGCCACCGCATGGTTGGACCAGGGCAAATGGCTTCCCAGGCTGATCAACAGCGAGAAAGGAATCAGGAACTTGGCCGATGCTGCCATCCACAGCCAGTAGCGTATCCGCGCCTGGTTCTTCCGCAGCAGGAGTGCGAGCAACGCGACGATGCAAAGGAAAAGTGTGGACTGCCACAGGTGATTGCACAACGCACGTACCCCACCCGCCCATATCGGCGAAAGAGATGAGGGGGTCATAGCGATTTGCCCTTTCGCTCGAGTCTCTTGAGTTCCCGCTCTGCCTCTTTCACGTCCTCAAGCTTCAGCTTCCCGGACCTGACAAGATGCATCATGACCAACTGGGAGCGTCCGCCGAACATCGCGACGAGTTCATCGATCAATCTCAGTTGAGCTGCATCTCGGGAGATGAGCGGCTTAAAGAGATGGAAGTTGCCAACCTTCCTTGTGCGGTGCACGATCTTTTTCTCTTCCATCCGGTTGATCGTCATCTGGATGGTTCCATAGGACGGCCTGGACTTTTCAGGAAAGCTCTCCTGAATCTCGCGAATGGACGCCTCTCCGCGAGTCCAAAGAGTTTCCATGATCTGTAGTTCGAGCTTTGATAATTTCGGGTCGGGCATCAATCCTCCAACACGTGTTTTATTTTCTATAACACGTGTTATAGCAATGTCAAGGAGGAAACCGACACCGGCGATACGGCACGCTCAACAGCCGCCGAAGATTTTTGGTCAGACGGACCCGGAACTTGCTTAGTTGAACCTGCTGCAATAGGCAATCTGTCACCGTATCAGCCCAGAGCAAGGGCTCTCCGGCAGCCCGAGCGGAGGGCAGGGTCTTTTGCTTTACCGAGAAGGTGTGTTCTGTCAGCACCTAATAAGGTGCGAGAATATGGGATCATCGATGCTTGATATCACGAAAGACATTCAATCGCTCACGACCTTCCGCCGCCGCTCTGCCGACTTCCTGAAGCAGTTAAAGAAGAGCAAGCGGCCGGTGGTGCTAACGATCAAGGGGAAGGCAGCCGCAATAGTGCAGGATGCGGAGGCCTATCAGCGCCTGCTAGACATTGCCGCAAGCGCCGAACCCGGGGAAGGCATACGCCAAGGCTTGGACGATGTTGCGCATGGTCGTACCCGTCCGGCGAGAGCGGCATTTGACGATATTCGTCGCAAGCATGGCATACCGCGTTGAATTCGCCGCGCGCGCGGCCCGCGATCTCGAAATCCTCTATGTTGAGAAGAACGCGGCGGAGTCCCATGCTGCCGCCCGCTGGTACAACGGGTTGATCCATCCAGGATCCATCCAGATCCATCCAGGACGATCCATCCAGGACAGGATCCATCCAGGACAGACGGAAATGACCCTAACGAAATCGTATCTGTCAGCAGGACCGGCGTAGCGTGCCTCCAATAGGGCCATTTCCAAGCTGTACCTTTTTCAGTGTCTCAAGTTTGGGGTCCACATCGGACGGAAGTGACCTAACTCCACCAGCGTTTACACCCGGTCGATTGCTTTAGGGTCTGCCCCGTCTGTCCTGAATTCTTGTCCTTAATTCTTTTGTGACCCATGGCCCACAAAACTGAACTGGCGCGCCTATACACTCTACGGATGGACAAAGCTTTCGACCGTCAAGGTTTTCCGGCGTTGCAAAAGGATGACGCTGGATTGATGACCGAGATTGAGGCGCTTCTGACCGCTCGCGCTGTTGGCGATCCATACAGCGCCGACGGCAGTTTTGCGGCTGGTCTCACGGCTCTTCCCCCGGGTCTGAGGGCCATGGCGGCGACTCACTGTCTGGACATCAGCCTCACCTTGGACAGCATTACGTGGCACTTCGGCAACTTCGGCGAATCGCATCTGGTGGCCGAAACTGAAGCCGGACTTCAAGAGCTTGGACTGCAAGAACTCGCCCTATGCTTCCACGAAGCGAAGGAGCTGATGCTCCCCCTCGTAGCCGAGTGGACACAAGCTGACGCTGATCCACACGAGTTTATCGAGCGAAAGGGCCTGCAGAAAGTGGCTGACGAATTAGACCGGAGAGCATGGGCGCTCGATAGTCAGGGGCCGGGCAAGTCAATCATTTACGCGGCATGGATCAGGTACACGCGCCAGCACCCGGAACGGGTCTTCGGTAGCTAACCGGAACAAAACTCCAAACGCCTGCCAAGTCTTGTTTTACGTAAGTTCGCTGCCGCTTTTTTGCTTGGATTCTCGTACGATAATGTCCTCTATCATTTGGAAAATCTGAGCCCCCGTTGCAAATTATGTGGCCGGTTTTCTACAAAATTGGACGTGGCCGCGTAGCAAAGCCAGCGCCACACAACGTTCACCGCCCAGAAGAAATCTTATGTGGCGCGCGCCACATAAGGTTTCATAAGTCCATTCAGCACCATCGGGCAGTTTGGAAACGGGAAGACAATCCTTCGTCGCGATGAAACTCGCGGCTTGCTTATGCAATACCCGCTTGCTTGGCATGGGACCCATGTATGCCGGCTGTGGGGAGCGCCACCCTCAAGATGTGCTGATGGGTTTCCGGCCCCCCATCTCGTCGAATACGCCGCCGCACTTCGGGCACTGGATGATGTGCGACGCCAGGCGCATCAATTCGTTCGGCTGAATCTTGTAGCCGCAAAGTGGGCAAGGCTGAGAGAAGTCGAAGTTGGGCTTTCCTTTGAACCGTGGCGTCATCATCCCACCCGCCCATCTGCCGAGCGCACCGGCTTCCGGATCATCAGGTGCGAGAGCCGGCCGAGGAACACCTCCGACGGCAGGTAGCGCCGATGCTCATGGCAGAGCGGACACCTGGTAGAGACGGGCTGCGAAGGCATCGTCTCCACGGGCGCCGGGATATTCTCGCCGCAACCTTTACAGTGAACCACCACGCGTTTCGAGCTCTCGGGTCCCTGGAACATGAACTACAGTATAGGCGAATAAAAGGCGAAAATAATCCACAGGCAGGTGTGAATCGGGCTCAGTCGGCCCATGGTGCATCAGTGAGCACCGGGCCGATGCCGGCAGCATTGCTCGGGCATATGCGTCCGCATTGCTGGCGGATGCCGATTCATAACTCACAACCAGATTCATAACCAGAGTTACTTAAACACATATCTTCGCTGTAATTCGCCTGATCGTGATTCTTAAGTCCGGCTAGCAAATCTCGTAATACTTGCAATCTCGTATCTACCCCGGAAGCACCTGTTAGGTGTTTACTTTCAGTTAACCTCCCCTGCTTCCTCATCTTTTTAGCAAGCACCATGGACGAAAGAAGCGAGGAAGGATAACGTCATCTCAGATATCGAACCCAATCGACCAAAAATAACTGTCTGCGCGAAATTTAGTTTGCAGGATAATTCAGCAAATCCGCATCTAAAGGCTGTCACACCTCGCACAGAACTTCACGTAGCGGATGACTAATGCGCAACTTGATGCAGCGCTTGACCTCATACCTCACGCGAAACCTTGCCCCCTTCGGAGGGTTAGCACTCACCGGTCGACGAGGCAAGATGCTCAAATTAATTACTTGAGCACCTTGAGCACCTTCGTGAAACAAAGGACTTATTTGGCAACGTTGCCAAATCCCAGTTGCTTTTCTCTTAATCAGAACCGTAGGAGTTTCATACCATGGCACTCGAACAAAACCCATTCAACCCTTCCCGCACGCTGCCGACACTCGCCCCCTTGCAACAACGGCGTAGAGAGCTGCTTGCTTACCACGCCCGCCAGCAGGCCGCGCAAGCACTCGCTACACCCAACGAGCTTGACACCGGCGACACTTACGTTCCGGAGGAGGTCCCGCTTACGCAAGAGGAGCCGCAAGAAGACGACGAACTCCAGGAACCCCACGCCGAAGAAGAGTCTGAGCCAGCGGTGGTCCTTCCACCCCGACCCTCCGCGCCCCCACCCCCTGCACTGGACGGCGCGGCCTTCCACGGTCTTGCCGGTTTCCTCGTCCGTACACTTGCCCCGCATACCGAGGCCGATCCCGCCGCCGTCCTCCTCCAGTTCCTGGCTGCCTTCGGCAATCTCGTCGGCCCAGCCCCGCACTGCCGCGTCGGTGACACGCGTCACGGCCTCAACCTCTTCGTCATTCTCGTCGGCGAATCGAGCAAGGCCCGCAAAGGGACCAGCTGGCGCCAGATCTCCAGCCTCTTCGCCGAAGCCGACCCACTCTGGTCCTCGCGCTGCGTCACCACCGCCCGCCCCACACCCAGCACCATCCTTCACGCGCTACGCGATCAACAACCCGCCACCGATCGCCGGCTCTTCCTGCTCTCTGAAGAATTCGCATCCGTCATCCACGTGCTCGGCCGCGAGACGGGCCAGCTCTCTCCCCTGCTCCGCTGCGCCTGGGACGGTGGCGACCTGTGCGCTCATGACGGCCATCGCTACATCCAGGCCACTGCTGCGCATATCAGCATCGTGGGTCACGTCACGCAAGGCGAGTTAGCCCATCACCTCAGCCACATCGAATCCCACAACGGCTTTGCCAACCGTTGTCTGTGGACCAACGTACGGCGCAGCAAATCCCTGCCCAACGGTGGCAGCCTTCCCCGCGAACAGCAATCCGCCGTGGCCCGCGAGTTACGCCTTACTCTCGATTGGGTGCAGAGCCAAAACGAACTTCTCTTCTCGCGCACGCCGGCCGCAAGCGAGCTGTGGAACGATCGCTATGATGCCTTGAGCCAGGGTCGCCAGGACGCATACGGCGCCGCCACCAGCCGTGCCGAAGCCCAGGTCCTCCGCCTCAGCGCTATCTATGCCGCCCTTGACCGCAGCCCGCTCATCGATGCATGCCATCTCGAGGCCGCCCTGGCCGTATGGGACTACTGCCACGCCAGCGCCCGCCTCCTGTTCGACACCGCCCCCATCGATCCCACTGCCCAGCGCATCAGCCACGCCCTTGACGTCAACCCCGAAGGACTAAGCAGAGTTCAAATCCGGGCTCTCTTTCATCGCCACCTAAGCAAAGAGCGAATCGACCTCGCTCTCGAACAACTACTGGGCCTCGGCCTCATCAACCGGGGTAGCACCGCCGGGCGAGGACGGTCCGCAACCCTCTGGGTCAAAGTGCAAAACCCGGAAACCGGCGCCGACACCCCAGAGGCTGACCCATATGGCGCATAAGGCGCTTAAGGCGCACACTTCCACCCAGCGGAACTTTCCCGTTTTTCAGACAGAGCGAGATCGCGATTGCGGGGGCGGTGCAGAATGCTTTTTCCAAACACGCGCAGGCAGCGGCTCAAACAGTTCCGACGGAGGCTACCTTAACCTCTTAGACACCAAAGAGCCAAGGGTCGTTACTTCCTGGACGATGCGGACCGAGGCGATTAGCATCAAATAGCCAAACGACATATTCACCACGCAATGCCCCAGAAGTTGCATACTCTCTCCCACCGTTTCTTCGATGTACCGATCTTAAGTTGTATGGACATGTCGGGTCCAGCGCTGTTTCACCCAATGGACGGTACGAAGAAGCGTTCCTCTGAGTTACCGTCACCTGGATTTCAAATCTTAGGTCACATGGCTGCAAACAAGAACGGCCGTACACATCATCGAATCGGGTGGAATGTCCTCTTCCAGCGGGTCTCATCAAAGAAATGAATGAACTCATGCAGGGTCGAGCTCGCTTGATCTTTAAGCGGGACCTCTTCCCTGCCGGATTCGGGTATCGCAATGGACCAATAGACGAACAGGGGGCGCCCTAAAATGTTTTCCCGCGGCACAAACCCCCAGAAGCGGCTGTCCCTACTATTTGTGCGATTATCCCCCATCACAAAATAATGGCTGGGAGGGACGACCAGGTCCTCACCCTGCATGTGCCTGGGCGAGTAGTACGGACCATTCGGGCGTAACGCCAGGCTCGGTTGATGGATCCACGGACGGGAAATCGTCAACGTAGGGATCGTAGTTTGCACGGGTGGGCTTGGCTGCTTGAGGTTCGTCCTGCACTACCCCGTTGAGATAAACGATGCCGTTCCTAAGATGGATGTGGTCGCCGGGAATTCCGATAACACGCTTGACCAAATATATGTGCTCGCCATTGCGTTCTTCGATTGGTTTGTAAAAGACGACAACATCACCACGGTGCACCTCGCGATAGTGCATGAAAGGCGCCCACTTAGCGGCTGGCGCCAGTGTCTCGCGTTCGACTACCACATGATCGCCCACGAGAAGAGTGCTTGCCATCGAAGATGACGGGATCACGAAGTTCTGAAACACAAAGGTCAGCGCAAAAAGTCCCATCACCAGAACGCTGCAGGTCGACGCGAATCCTTCTGTCGCTGTCTCGCTTGAACGCTTGTCATCCAAAACACTCTTGCTGCGCATGCCTTGTCGTCCTCGCTCGAAGTTTAGCATCTGCGCCAGCTCGAAGACTTTTAGTCGGGCCGCAAAGGGCTGAGAAAGAATTGGGCCCTTAAAGTCTGCGTGAGAATCCGAAGGAAATCGGACGGGTGCCCAGCCCCGCCCCGGCTTGCCGTGGGGTCTCGATTTTGAGACCTGGGATCCTCCTAGTAGAGTCCGGTTCGGGCCCCATAATGTAACCCGAGGGCAACCACATGCAAGAAACAAGCGCCCACCTCTACAGGGATCCACCACATCGGTAGTCCGCACGTACGTAACGCTGGGGCCGGTGCATATCGTACTCGACCTCGGCCATTGACGACGGGCTTGAAGCCCATCCAGGTTGATATTGAATGCACGGCCCTTCGAGGGGTCGCGGCTCTCATGCTTTGTATCAGGGCCTGACTTTAGTCGGGCCGCAAAGGGCTGAGAAAGAGTTGGGCTTTAGCCCCTGAGGCTCTACCGATTCAGCTGTTACAGTCCAATAGAATAAGCGGACGTATCTCAAACCGGTTAGTCACCCTCTACTAACTGCTTAGACCTGGCTCTTATAGATTGCGAAATGCCACATGTCCCAACATCCAGAGGATCACATCGATGTCTGAGGTGTAACCCTTTCAAGCTCTGAGCCCTTATATTGCAAGTAATGCCCGAAACCAAGGTAACTCGAAAAATCTGCTTGTAAATCAGCCCGTTTCATCGTACAAGAACTAAACGAATGACTATCCCCCTCCCAGCGGTCAAAAGACTGCTGCGTTTACGGTTTCGTGCCGGAGGACCCTTTTGTGCTTGCTGCCTTGCGCCCTTTTCTGCCTGCCGTCGTAATCTCAATCGTGGCCTCCTCCGCGGCCAACGCCTTTGCGGATTCCTGGGTCAAGCCGACCCCGGAAGAATTACAAATGACCGCCGAGCCGGCCGCTCCAAGTGCGGCGGCTATCTATCTGTTGCGTGACGAACGCGCGGATGACAAACTGCACGCTCACATAATCTATGTTCGCCTCAAAGTGCTCACGGAGAAAGGTAAGGAGTACGCCGACCAGGAGATCTCGTACGAGGGAGCTCAATTCAAAATCTTCGGCGTGGAAGGCCGCACCATTCACAGCGATGGTACTGTGATTCCCTTCTCCGGGAAACCATACCAAAAGGTGCTCGATAAAGGCGGCAAAGAGAAGTACAAGGCCACCGTCTTTACCCTGCCCGATGTTCAGGTAGGAAGCATCCTCGAGTACCGCTACGTGTTGAGCTACGAAAGCAACGTAGTCGTTTCGCCCCGCTGGTATTTGCAAGGTCCTCTCTACATACGGAAAGCTCACTTTCAATTCAATCCCAGCGATCGCGTTCTCCAGGATGGCCATGGTGGCGTGATGCAGGGCCACGTGGCTTACGCCGCCTTTCTGCCCCAGGGCGCCTCCGTCTCCTACTCTCCAGCCGGACAATTCTATAGCCTCGACGTTGAGAAGATTCCAGCATTTCCTGAGGAAGAGCTCATGCCGCCCAGCCACAACTACTCCTTCCGGGCCCTCTTCTACTACACCATCGCCAGGACCGCGGACGAATACTGGGTCAACGAAGGGAAATACTGGTCGAAAAATGTGGACCGGTTTATCGACCAAGGCAAGCTTTCTGCAATCGCGAACCAGATCGTAGCTCCGGCGGATACGCCGGAACAAAAGCTGAAGAAAATTTACGCCGCAGTGATGAAGCTGGAAAACACGAGCTTTACCCGCGAGCATACCGGGGCAGAAGACAAGGCACAGGGAATCACAGTAAAGACCGCCGCAGACGTTTGGGAACAGAAGCGGGGCAACCGGGATGAGTTGACACAACTGTTTGTCGGGCTCGCCCGCGCTGCCGGTATCAAGGCATATGTTGGGATCGTCACTAACCGTGACCACAATCTATTCCTGGCTGATTATCTTGACATGCGTCAACTCGACGACGATATCGCCATCGTGCAGGTGGATGGCAAGGACCAGTTTTTTGATCCCGGCGAACGTTACGCCGAGTATGGCCAACTCCATTGGAAGCACACGATAAGCCAGGGAATTCGCCAGCTGGATAAAGGCGCGGGGCTATTCTCCACGCCTGTTCCTGGTTACCAGTCGAGCAGCCAGATCCGCAATGCGTATCTCGAGATACAACCCGATGGCAAGGTGAGCGGCACCATTCGCATTAGTCTCACAGGCAATGGCGCGCTGCGCTGGCGTGAGTTTGCGCTGAGCAACGATGAAGACGCACTCAAGGACCAATTCGAACAGATGGTGCAACGGGAGGTGCCGCCGGGCATCGACGTCAAGGTTCAGCATTTTCTCGGACTGACCGAATTGAACTCGACTTTAATGTGCATCCTCAAAGTGACAGGATCCATGGGTACGTCAACTGCAAAACGCGTCTTCCTGCCCGCCACCTTTTTTGAAGCCACCAGCCATCCGCTCTTCGCTCTGGATAAGAGGACGATGCCGATCGATCTCGATTATCCCTTAGCCGCACAGGACACAGTGTCGATCAAGCTGCCCGCAGCGTTTGACATCGAGAGTCTTCCCAAGGATGCAGAGTTCACCTTTCCGCAAAACGCCCTTTACCGGGCCAAATTTACCCGCGACCCCGGCGAAGTGAAGAGCTTGCGCGTATTCGTCATGGCCAATGCCATATACAGGCCAGAGGAGTACTCGCAGCTAAAAGACTTCTATCAAAAGGTAAACGCCAAAGACAAAGAGCCGGCCGTGCTGGACTTCAAACAGGCCGCATCGACAGCGGCCCCCGCACCGGCGGGCAACGCTCAATGAAGCTTTTCCCCGGTTCGCCATTTGCTCCGCTTCTGCTTTGCCTGGTTGCTACGGTGCCGCACACGGCCCTCGCTGCGAATGCTTTTCCTGATTGGATCGTCCGAGCCGCGGGAACCACCCTTCCTTCCTACCCGTCAACGGTTGGGGCGGTGGTACTGCTCGATGACCGCTTGGTCACCGTAGCACCTGATGGACGGGCCACAGAGCGGGAGCGGCGAGTGGTTAAGATCCTGCGTCCGCGGGGCCGGCAATATGCAGAAATTGTTGCCGGGTACTCCAAGGATGAAAAGCTCGATTTCTTTCATGCCTGGAGTATTGGCCCCGACGGTCACCAGTTCATCGTCAAGGACCAGGAGGTCCACGACGAGGCTCTGGGACAATGGGGCATCCTCTACGATGATCTTCGCGCCAGGACGGTGACGCCACCCGGAGCGGACCCGGGTGGAATCATCGCATACGAGGTCCAGCGCCACGTAGCTACTTACGGAGCGCAGGAGGAAACCTGGAGCTTTCAACGAGACATCCCCGGCGCGCGCTGGATACTCGAAGTCGATCTACCCCCCAACTGGAATCACTATGAAGCGTGGCTGCACCATGCGCCGCTTGCGGGCAGCGAGATTGCCCCCAACCATTGGCGCTGGGAACTGAACGATATTCCCGGCATCGATCTGACCGATGTGCCTATGGCCCCCTCGCCCTCCGCCTTGGCTGCCCGCATGGTAGTCCACTACTCTGCCGCAAATCTGCCGGTTGGCGATCAGCGTTGGACGGAGATTGGCAATTGGTACGACACGCTGGCGTCGAACCGCACCGAAGCTCCCCAGGAAATCGCCGCTAAGTCCCGTGAGGTCGGCGGTGCGGCCGATTTCAAAGCCAGGATCCAGGGCGTTGCCGGTTTTATGCAGCGCGAGATTCGCTACGTGGGCATAGAAATCGGCATCGGTGGGTTGCAGCCGCATCCAGCTGCCGACGTCTTCAAGTATCGCTATGGCGACTGCAAGGACAAAGCCACACTCCTGATCGCCATGCTGAACGCAGTGGGCGTCCGCGCCACGTGGGTGCTGGTGGATACGCATCGCGGCTTCATCGATCCGGCGCTTCCCTCGATTGAGGGCAATCATGCCATCGCCGCCATCGAAATGCCCGCCGGCTATAGCGACCCCGAACTGCGCGCTGTGGTGACTGCACGCAGCGGCAAGCGCTATCTGATCTTCGATCCCACCGATACCTATACCCCGATCGGCTTGCTAGGCTTCCATTTGCAGGGCGGCTACGGAATTCTGGTTGCGGGCAACGACAGCCAGGTCATCAAGCTGCCCACGCTTGCACCCGATGCCGATACGCTGGTGCGTACTGCCTCCTTCGCGCTGAACGGGGACGGCACACTGAAGGGAACCGTCACCGAGACACGCTCCGGCGAAGCCGCCCGGCACTATCGCCAACTCTACAACGAAGAGGGGGAGAAGCAGCAGCATGAAGATATCGAGCGGCGTCTGCAGCGGGATTTCTCCAGTTTCACTCTCGACGCGAATAGCGCGCAAAATGCTCGCGAGATGAACAAGAGCGTGGTGCTCGAATACTCGCTCACTGCCAGTGGATATGGACAATCGAGTGGAGATCTGCTGCTGGTTCGCCCTCGCGTGTTGGGCCGCGAGGCAAGGCCATACAATGACAAGCCGCGCGTATATCCCATCGACCTGGGGGAGACGGGTACCTGGCGCGACAGCATCGACGTCGCGCTGCCGGCAGATTATGTGGTCGACGACTTGCCCGCGCCCGTGGACCTGGATGTTGGTTTTGCGACTTACAAGAGCGACGTCAAGGCCACTGGCAATGTTCTGCACTACTCCCGTGAGTTCGTGGTGCGGGAACTCGATCTTCCCCCGGAAAAATCAGCGGACATGAGCAAGCTCATGGCCGTGATCAACTCGGACGAAAGCAGCAGCGCCGTGCTCAAAAAGAAGTAGACTTTAACCGGCGAGGCCTGGGGCACCGGGCTTGGATTATTCCGAAGCCTGGCCCCGCCCTGCAGCATCTGAACGATTAACTGCTACCATCTTTAGCTGTGGGTTTCACTATGGCGACGACTGCTTACACCATCCGGCCTCAGCTTCTCGAACGACGGGCCCGCCTGCAGGCCGCTTCGGGATCGGTTTCACATGGCTATCTCAATAACCTCCTCGCTGAGGTGGATGCCGCTCTCAAAAAGATCGAAGTCGGAAACTATGGCGTGTGCGAGACATGTCACGATCCGATAGAGACGGACCGGCTGGAACGCAATCCTCTGTGCAGATTCTGTCTCGATCACCTCAACGACTCCGAACGGGCAGACCATCAGAAAGACCTCGATCTGGCGACGGAAATTCAATTCCAGCTCTTGCCGCCGAGGGGTCTTGTCCTGGGAAGATGGGAAACACAGTATCGCTACGAACCGCTGGGTGCGGTGGGTGGGGATTACTGCGAAGTGATTACCCTGGGGGACGCTTCGCGTGGCGCCCAGTCCCTCTTTTTCGCCGTGGGCGATGTGGCCGGCAAAGGGGTGGCGGCATCGTTGCTGATGATGCACCTGAGCGCGATCTTTCGCAGTTTGCTATCGATGGATTTGACGTTGGCGGAAGTGGTTTTACGCGCCAACCGGTTGTTCTGCGAGAGCACCGGGCCGGCCCACTACGCAACCCTGGTGTGCGGGCGGACGACCGCGGCGGGCGTTGAGATTTGCAATGCGGGACATTGCCCGCCGATTCTTCTTCTCAATCATGGAACCGAGACGGTGGGCTCGAGCGGACTGCCGCTGGGTCTGTTCCCCGGCGCCGAATACACAGTGGCGCAGTATGCTCCGGCCGATGGTGAAAGTATCGTCCTCTACTCCGATGGCATTACGGAAGCCGAGAATGCTTCGGGCGAAGACTATCATGAAGACAGGTTGGCCCGCCTCCTACGAGAGCGATTCGCGCATGAGGCATCCGCCATGGCTGACTCTGTGCTCCACGATCTAGGTCAATTCCGAGGCACTCATCCAGCGTCCGATGATGCGACTTTGCTAGTGGTTCGCCGCCGCCGAATTGCCCTGGAGTGAAGACACTGAATCCGGGAACCTCCGCGTCGTCCGGGTTGACATAAGCGCGGGTGTACTCGCCGCTGGCATCAGAGACAAGGCGCATTTCCAGTCTCGTTGGGCGGGGATGGTCAGGTGCTCCTATTCCTTGTTGCTAACGAGAGAGAACATGGCTCCCTGAGGATCCTGGCCGTTAATGATCCAGCTACCGCCCGGAACTTGCATTGGACCATTCAAGATCTTGCCGCCCCCGGCCTTGACACGTTCGATAGCCGCACCGATGGAGTCGACGTTGAAATAGAAATTCCAGCATGAGACGGGAACCTGGGGAGGTTTGGTCATCATGCCGCCGTCGCCCATTTGCTTGTGTTCGCCTTCATCGAAGATGCGATAGATGCCCATTGGTCCCATATCCATATCGCTGACCTTGGTCCAACCGAAGAGCTTGTTATAGAAGCCGAAACCGCCTTCGAGGTCCGCTGTGTAGAGTTCGTGCCAACCGATGGTACCCGGGGTCGGTGGCGCCGGGCGTGGCGGAGAAGGCATGGCGGGGTTGGGAGTAAAGACCACGATAGCAGCGCCCTGAGGGTCGGACATGACGGCGAACCGAAGGATGCCGGGAACGTCGGTCGCGGGTTTCCAGAGCTTGCCGCCGGCTTCGACAATCTTTTCGATGTGAGCATCCACGTCATCGACCGAGATATAGCCAATCCACGCAACGTGGCCTGGGATATTCAACATGCCGGCCATGCCGGCGTCGCCAATGTTGAAGGTGGTGTATGGGGCGCCATCTGCGCCAGGCATTTCCTTGGTGCTCCAACCGACAACGTCAGAGTAGAATTTGCCCGCGGCTTTGGTGTCGCTGGTCATGAGTTCGTACCAGCCGAATTTTCCTTTTGGCGTAAACATTGCGAGTGTTCTCCTGGTTGCAGGACGCAACAAATATCGACGTCCGGCCGACCCATCGTTGATATCAACATAACTAAGCACATGTCAACCCGGTTCAAGTTAAAAGTTGATGTGGAATCATCGGCCCATCGAGCACACAAGAGGTTCCGCCACAGCGTCCAGAGTGTCAGCTAAAAAATGAGGAAGTAGGGGAGATAAAACCGCGAGTAAACATCCG
>CAWJZH010000030.1:0-369659 GCA_963847155.1 uncultured Acidobacteriaceae bacterium
ATGGCAACGTAGCTGCTGTCCTGGCTGAACAGCAGGTACTTACCATCCGGCGTATAAGTAATGCCGACGTGGCTGCCGCTCGAGTCCGTATTGCCTAACGTGTTGTAGCTCTGCAGGACGGCGCCGGTCTGGGTGTTGAATACCTCGACGGCTCCGTTGCCATTGGCCGCCGATGTACCCATCGTAAGGACAGCGGCGGTGTGATTGCCAGTGGCATTCAGGCGCCATGGCTTTCGCGCGGACGCGTATGCCGAGATTCACTTGGGTGCCGGCGGGGGTGATGATGTTGCCATCGCTGACGACGTAGGAGCCGTCCGGCTGCGGGCCGGGGACGTAGGTCGGGAACGGTACGGACTGACCCAGGAGCGCCGGAACGCTTAGCCTGGTCGCCAGCAGACCGGCGAGCAGAGGCAGTGGGTTAATCCGAGAATGATTGCGAGAAGTTTTCGCGGACATAAATCGTTCTCCTCTTTCGGTTTTTCCTCGTGCGACGTGGAATCGGCCATGCAACTTGAGGTCGCTTCAGGAAACGGAAATTCATGGATGGTATGCGGGGCGTTGGTGCGTCGAAGCAATCACTTGCAGTTCTTACTGTGCAGAGTCATCGTCGACGTTCGACCCGCGTAGGTCATTGAGGTGCAGAGAGTATTTTTCTGAACGTACGCCGTATGCGTTCCGTTTCCTGAAGCGGCCCCAGCTTGCCCTCCGACATGCTGGGATGTTGAGCCCGAGAACTACATATGAAACAGGGATGATGCTTTCTCTTCGATTGCAGGGCGCAGCAGCAAACCACGCCAGGCCAAATCTACAGGCGTGGAAGGGACGCCGGCATTACACGAGAATGACAATTTTGTAATCCGATGCGAGCGCTGACATGCGCCCTTTTTAGCTATAGGCTCTCTCAGATTCCGTGTAGGCCGCGAAGGAATGAGTCCCGGTAAACGCGCCAGGAGATCGTGGCCAAGGAGATCGTGGCCAGGAGATCGTGGCCAGACGGGACTGACACTTTGGCACTCAGAGAACAAGGTCGCGACGTCTCCTGCCGAAAGTGCCAGTCCCGTCTGGTCACTAATCTTCTACTAAATCTTCGATGAACCGTGCTCCAGTAGGTAGCGTATCTTCCGTGCGTCTGCTTCTGCGCCTGCGTCAGTCCGCCTCGCCGTAAGCGGAACCACAAACAGATGGACGTGATTGGACATCAGGCAGTAACCGATCACAGACACTCCGTAAAGTTCAGTGTTTTCCCGCAGTGACGACAGGTAGGTCGAACGATCGCCATCGCAATCCAGGATGAAGCGCCGGGTCATTCCCACGCCGGGGGTCAAATGGTGTGGCACATCAACGGTAGATCCTACAAAGGCCGTCCCATAGCAAGAAAACCATATCAGGAACTTGTCTGCACGCTGCAGCTTCGTGTAAGGATGAACGGCGGTTGGTATGAGGTTGGCCGACTCGCTATGATGGCTTTGCTCGGAACTTGAGGGGCGTGGAATGATAGACAACGGGACGGTTCGTCGAAAGTGTCCGTCCCGCAGTGTGTGTCGGAGATGGATTTTTCACCGTTTAGCGTCAGCAACTTGCAAAATCTATCCTCGACACGCTGCAGTCTGTCCACGAAACGTCCTTTGGCAGGTGCGAAATGACGTTCGAGCAGTGCATGGAGGATTGATATGACTAAGGCCCCACTGATTTTCACGTACTACATCGCCGCCCCCGTGGAGAAGGTCTGGGATGGGTTCGTTTCGAAGGAGGCGAATCAGAAGATTTTCATGGGCGCGGACTTTGAGGTGGACCTGAAGCCTGGCGGAGCGATGACCTGGTCAGGGCCAGGCAAAGATGGGCAACCGATGCGGTATGTGACGGGTCAGGTGCTGCGAGCGGAGCCGCCGAAGCTCTTTGAGTACAAGTCCGGCATGGGCGACGGGGCAGTGATGTCGAGAGTGAAGGTGGAGCTGACTCCGGAATCAGAGGCGGTGAAGGTTGTGGTAACCAACGATGACTGGGCGGAGGACGACCCGGCATATGCTCAGAATGCAGATGGGTGGCCGCGAATTCTCTCGATTGAAAACTCTGCTCGAGACGGGGAAGACTTTCCGGCCGCATTAGGCTGGTCGGAGGCACTTTTGTCCCGGCCAACTTGAGAGCATACCCGAATGCGGGTCAAGATGTGTTCGATCCAATGAAGGTTCCCACAACAATGAAACGCCTTACGATAGCTCTGGTTTTCTTCTCGATGTCCTGAGCTTACGGGGCGAATGGGTCCGGAGAAATGGCTCAAATGTGCGCACTATGCGCACTAGGTTTCCTCAGCGTGAGCGAACGCACTAGTTTAGATACAGATTCCCAGGGGAAAGTGTTGAACTCCGTGAAAAAAAACATTGAGAGGGGCCGTTTTGAATGGCTGACATCTACGGCCGCGTAGTTCAGGCCATCCCCTTCCCCTCCGGTCGAGAAGGGGCGAGCCTGCAAATTGCCAGGGAACGAGCGGAGGGGAAGGGGTATCGTGGTCCGTGGATCACCTTCGCGTTTTAACACAGCCGGAAGGACACAGTAATCAGACTGTGGGTGCCCGTTGAAACTTGCAGCAATACATATTCTTGCTTCTTCTGCTGCGCTGGAATCGGCGTAGGACAGCACACCGTCGTTTGTGGCCGGAAAGCTCCGGCTCAGGGTAGCGCGAACGCTACATAAACTCCGCCTGAGGGTTTTCTGCTGGATTGGCCCCCGCCGGCGGCGATCACCACGTATTGCTTTCCGTTCACCATGTAGGTCGCTGGCGTGGCAAGACCGGAGAAAGGGAGTTCCGTCTCCCAGAGCAGCTTTCCTGTGGTTTTGTCGTAGGCATGGAATTTCTGATCGAAGACGCTGGCACCAATAAAGAGCAAACCACCATCCGTAACTACAGGTCCCCCGTAGTTATCCGACCCGGTGTCCGACATTCCTTTGGCTACAAGTTCGGGATAAGTTCCAAAGGGAATTTTCCATAAGTACTTACCCGTGTTCAGGTCGATGGCGCTCAAGGTTCCCCAGGGCGGCGCCGTGGCGGGATATCCCTCAGGATCGGTGAACCGGCGAAAACCAATGGTCTTATAAGGCATGTCATCGGTCGTTTTTCCACCTGCAGCCTCAGCGGCGACGTGATCACCGGAAGGGGCAGCACCATGAGCGGCCTTGGGCGGTGGCGCCTGCTGTTGTTGTGGAGCCTTGGTCAAATAGCGGATCACTGCCTGCACTTGGTCATCGCTCAGACTGGTGAAGGGGGGCATGCGACCTTTGCCCCCACGAATGGTGGCGGCAATCTCCTTGTCGGTGAGGATTCCCTCGATACCCCGCAACGAGGGAATTGCCGGTGGAGATCCGGCGCGATTGATGCCGTGACAACCGCTGCATTGGTTCTGATAGACCTTCTCGCCTACGCTCCCTGCAGGAGGCGGGACGGTCAGACCTACCAGCCACGCAGTGTCGTTCGCGTTCACATAGAGCACTCCCGCGGAGGGATCGACAGCGACCCCACCCCATTCTCCTCCCCCGGCAAACCCTGGCATATCGATGGTGAGCTTATCGACGCTGGGCGGAATAAACTGACCACCACCGATCATGGTATTGAACTGCTTCACTGCCCAGGCGTGTGCTTCCGGCGTGCGGTTGGTCAATGTATCAATGCTGGTGCTCTGGTGGGTGTAAGGCTCAGGCAAAGTTGGATAGGGCTGTGTGGGCGAAGTGACCTCGCCGGGAACACTGCTCTTGGGAACGGGAATTTCTTTGATCGGAAAGAGAGGTCTCCCAGTGGAACGATCAAAGACGTAGAGCAGGCCAGACTTGGTTGTTTGCGCGATGGCATCGACTCGTTTGCCGTCGCGGGTAACCGTCAACATCGCCGGCGGAGCAGGAAAGTCGCGATCCCATAAGTCATGATGCACACCCTGAAAGTGCCAGATGCGCTTGCCAGTCGCGGCGTCGAGAGCGATCAGCGAATCGGCAAAGAGATCATTGCCGACGCGATCGCCACCATAAAAATCAAAGACCGCGGAACCGGTGGGCACATAGACAACGCCGCGCTTCTGATCAACGGTCATGCCAGTCCAGTTATTGGCTGCACCCGCATCTTTCCACGCGTCTTTCGGCCAGGTGTCATAGCCGAATTCTCCGGGCCGGGGGATGGTGTGGAAGGTCCAGCGCAAGGCACCAGTGCGAACATCGAATGCGCGAATATCTCCAGGGGGCGCCGGATGGGTTTCAGGGTTCGAGCCGCCGACGATGATCAGATCCTTGTAAATGCTGCCCGGCGTGGTCAACGCGACCGACTGTTCTTCAAATGGTTCGCGCAATCCCTTGCGTAAGTCGATTCTCCCGTTCTCTCCAAAGCTGGGAATCACCTTGCCGGTGGCTGCATCGAGTGCGTAGAGATAGTTGCGGGCGCCGGCGAGAATGCGGCTTTGGTGTCCATCGGTCCAATAAGAGACGCCTCGGGTAAGCACAAAGCCGGGGAGGCCAAAATCGAACTTCCAAATCAGCTTGCCGGTTGCTGCATCCAGCGCGACCACGCTGCGGCGCGGTGTCGTGGCATAGAGAACCTTGCCAACGATAATGGGGTTAGCTTCGATGCCGCCCTTTTCGCCGGTATCGTACTTCCAAGCGACGACGAGGTTCTTGACGTTGTCACGATTGATTTGCGACAAGCTGGAGTGGTGTGTACCGTCGTGTCCCCCGTAGGCCGGCCAATCCTGCTGTCCATACGCGGTCGATAATCCGGCGATACCAAGGCCCCATGTTAAAGCGAACGCGGTTACTACCTTGCACTTCCCCATCTGGTGGTTGACCTCAAGCTGAAAGACTGAACCGGGCCGGCCTTTCAGCCGCAGAAACGTTTCACTACCGGTGTCCGCATGATTCTACAGGATGCCGCGTCGCTGCCGCCGGTGGGATTTGCAGGCGCCACGGAAGGCAAAATATTTGCCCGGTTGTTGCGCGACGCGAAACTTACCCTGTTACCCGGGCGTCTGCTGCAGTGGCAGTCCAGCATTTTCAACTGCCGCGTATTCGCACGTAGTGCGGCTGCGGAAACGATGTAAAGTGGATGCGTCGTGCCGCTGCCTTTGTGAGTTGTTCTCAAGCAGGGACAGCCAGGCACTCGGCAATGCCCACCAAGAGGAGACTACCCATGAGTTCTGACTTTTCGAGACGAACATTGATGAAGGGAATTTGTACCACGGCGGCTCTGTCGGCCGCTTTACCGGCTGCCGCGGTATTGCCTGCTGCCGCCGCGGATGGAACCGAATACAAGGGCCCCCATGGACCCGGAATGCCGCAGGAGGGGCCCAGCACGCCCAAGATCTGCGCGCCGCTCAATGTCCACGCGATTACCGATGAGTCCATGCGGCAGGTCAAACAGATTGGGGTCAACAACGTTTTGATGGGTGGCCCCAAGATGCCGTGGCAGGAGTCGGACCTACAGGGCGTCGTCGACAAGCTCAAGACGGGCGGCCTGGCGGTGGGCAACATGATGATCGCAGGCTTCAACAATTGTATCTATGGCCGAGCGGGAGCCGCGCGCGATAAGGAGATTGAAGATTTCAAGACTTCGATTCGGGCCGCAGGCAAGGTGGGTCTGCCGGTCGTCGAGTACAACTGGTATGCGCATCGGGCCATCGAGGGATACTACCTGGAAGAAGGCCGTGGCGGAGCAGGTTATACCGCGTTCAACATCAACAAGGTAAAGAGACCTGCCCACTGTTCCCGACGAGGGGGTACACAGCAACGAGGAGCTGTGGAAGAACATTACCTACTTTTTGCAGGCGGTCATTCCTACGTGCGAGCAATCGAACGTACGTCTGGCACTCCATCCCAATGACCCACCCATCGCAGTCACACGAGGATCGGGGCAAATCATGGCTTCTCTCGAAGGCTGGAAGAAGTTGATCACCGTGGTCAACAGCCCGTCGAACGGTATTACGTACGAATGCGGTGTGTCACGCGAGATGGAAGTCGACCCGGTCGAGGTATGCAAATACTTTGGTACCCGGGACCGTATCAATCACGTGCACTATCGCAACCCCGTGGTGAGAACGCCGCACAATGATTACACCGAGACGTTTATTGACATGGGCGAAAACAATATGCTGGCCGTGATGCGGGAGTTGATCAAGGTAAAGTACACCCGCCTGATCTATCCCGAACACGAGCGGGCACTGGATTACGACAAGGCGGTCGGCATTCGCAATCAATATCCCGGCGGTGGCGGATATACCGGGATGGTGTATGACATCGCCTACGCGCGGGCTATGTTCCAGGCGTCGATCATGCTGGAACGGGGCACGGAGTGGAAGGAATTTTAGGATGTTTTCAACCGTTTGTGGCCGGAAAGCTCCGAACAGCATCTGCCAACAAGCATCGCCGAGGTCCTTCGACCTCGCGCCATAGACCCTCGTTATGCGACAGATCTGGGAGGCGCTTCGCTCCCACGGCACGCCGGGGCAGGCAGGACGACGGTTTTGTGGTGGGGGTTGTGGCGACGAACGGTAAATGTGGGTCGACCGAAGGGCACACTGCAGGTCCCTCGCTGCGCTCGGGATGACAGATAGGAGAGGGTGGTTTCAGGGAGAGAACAGTTACCGGGGGACAAGCCGGCTGTGGGGCGGGAGGCCTTCCATTGATAAAAAGTCACAGGCTCTCAGGACGACGGCTTTGTGGAGGTTTTGAAAACATCTGTTTGGGTGTCCAAAATCGCCCGCGAACTGTCGGGATGACCATTGGGAAGGTTGGCACTCCCAGCTGGGATGGCGAAAAACATTTCCACGAAAGGTCCGTAGAACCGCAGGTCCCTCCGCTCCGGTCGGGATGACAAGGGGAGGGTAACGGTTGGATAGAGAGTGGTTGCAGGTTAAGCGAACTGCAGATCCGGCTCGCTCAGTCGAAAAGCGTTTGCACGGACACGGCGGTTGTGGGACGGGTAGGCCTTTTCCATTGACAAAAAGTCACAGACTCCGAACCAAGGGGTGTTTGGACCGGCGTAGCCGGGGCACTCCATGTCTCTTTCTCTCTTTGGCCTGCGGCAAAATTCAAAGAACGCCCTGACCGCCGCCGCTCTACTGGTCCCCGCCTCGCTTGATCGCATCCGACAGGAGCTGATCGAACTCGGAACGCGGCATCTTCAGCTTGTCAGGATGCGCATCGATGTATTTGGCAAGGCCCTGGAATTTGGCCGGCTGTCCAACCGCCTTCGAACTCGGCGCCGTTCTTCCCTTGCGATTGAGCTCGAAATTGAACGTCCTTCAGGTTAGTGAACTCGGCATGCTGACTGCTGCTTCAGCCAGAATCGCCGGAATGAAGATGACGCCATCCGTCTTGGCCAGCACCAGGTCCCCCGGTAGCACGACGGCACGACCGATCCGGATCGGTGAGTTGATCGCCGTCAGCGTCATCTCCTCCCAGAATGAAGGGTCGTATCCACTATAGAAGCCATTGAAATTAGGGATCTCGCGATTCTCCTCCTGGTCTCGAATCCCGCCGTCAAAAATAAAACCTGTGTGCGTATGCGCGGCAATTCCGTTGCCCAGATTAGAGCCGATCAGCGTGCCGTCAATGATCTTTCCAAAGCCATCGGCAACATAGACATCGCCCAACTGCAGTTCATTAATCGGCCAGCTGTTGTTTCCGCTGACGCGCCCTTCGGCCTTACCTTCCGCCGTAATCGCCTTCGCCATGTCCGGACGAATGGGCATGTATTGCGCTGTCAGCGCGCGCCCGGCGAAAGGCTTTCTCAATGTGCAGCGCCTGCCAGCCACCCTCAAACTGGTTGTGGTAGCCCTCTCCGCGCAGGTAATCCCATACATCTTCGATCGACACATCCAGAGCACGCTTCAGCAACTCGTCCGGCACCTTGGGACGGCCGTCAGGGTAACGATCGCCTTTCCAGTCCGATGTATAGAACATCATCTGTTCCTTCGTCATCTTCACCTGTGAGAAGGCGACGGAAGCCCCCAACACGGTCCAGGCCATCACAGCAGCTGCAATTAGTTTCTTCATAGGTGTCTCCTGCCTCGAACACCATATCATTCAGAGAATGTCCGGCCAAGGTTGGGCAGGCGAGCGGAGTCCTTCGCCAAAGGGCAAGTTACTTCTGCAGAGGGAGCAACTTTACGTTTCTGAACTCAATCCTGTTTCCTGGTTGGCACTGGAGTCCGACCAGGCCTTCGGTGTGTTTCCCATCGTGATCGTCAAGGAGTGTCTTTCCGTTGAGAGTGATCACGTAGTGGTCGCCCTCCGCCTTAATGTCGTAGTTGTTCCACTGGTCAGGCAGGATCTTCACGGGAGCGGCCTTCAGAGAATCGACCAGGCTGCCGGTGTTGTAGCCGGCGGGCTGGTAGTCCCAGATTTGTACTTCGTAACCAGTCTTGTTCGGAGCGCCGTCTTTCGTAGCACGAATGAAGACGCCGCTATTCACTTTCTCGGCCGCCGCGAAACTGCAGCTTGAGTTCGAAATTGGAATACGTGCCGCCGGCGGCCAACCATCCGGGACTCGTGCCTGGACAAAGGATCGCGCCGTCGGCCACGCTCCAATCGCCGGTCGCGGGCGGCTTCGACGTGCTGTAAGGCTGCCATCCATCGAGGGTCTTGCCATCGAAGAGCAGCTTCCAGCCGCCGGCCGACTCCTTCGGAGTGAGCTTGTTGGGTGCACCCTGCGCGCAGGCAATGCCACTCGCCGCGCTCAACACTCCCAGAAGCAAACAGCAACTCGCAATCGTTCTCATGGTTCCTCTCATACTCTTTGCACTAATTCGCCTGGCGGCGCTTGAGCCTTTCGGCCATGAGCGCGTCGAATTCCGAACGCGGCATCTTTAGCTTCTCGGGATGGGCATCGATATATTTGGCGAGGCCTTGATATTTCTCCGGGGTCCAACCACCTTCAAACTCCGCGCCGTTTTTGCCTTGTTTGTTGAGTTCGAAGTTGTAGTCGTCTTCAAGGCTGGTGAATTCCGCGTGGCTGATTGCATCCTCGGCCAGGATTGCAGGGATGAAGATCACTCCGTCCGTTTTTGCCAGGACAACATCTCCCGGCAACACCACGGCTCGCCCGATACGGATGGGCGCGTTGATCGCGGTCAATTCCATTTGCGCCCAGGCGGAGGGATCGTAGCCTTTGTAGAAGCCGTTGAAGTTTGGAATTTCCCGATTCTCTTCCTGGTCCCTGATGCCACCGTAGAAAATGAAACCGGTATGGGTGTGGGCGGCAATGCCGTTGCCGAGATTGGAGCCAATCAGAGTACCTTCAATGACTTTGCCGAAGCCGTCGGCAACATACACGTCGCCAATCTGCAATTCATTGATCGGCCAGCTGTTGTTTCCACTGACGCGTCCCTCGGCCTTGCCCTCTGCAGCAATGGCTTTGGCCATGTCCGCCCGGGTGGGCATGTATTGCGCGGTGAGCGCTCGGCCGGCAAAGGGTTTCTCGATGTGCAGGGCTTCCCAGTTACCTTCAAATTGGTTGGCGTATCCCTTCTGTCGCAGAAAGCCCCAAATGTCCTCGATGGTGCAGTCTGTGGCCCGCTTGAGTAGATCGTCCGGCACCTTGGGACGCCCATCGGGAAAGCGGTCGCCTTTCCAATCGGAGGTGTAGAACATCATCTGATCCCTGGTCATCTTTACCTGGGAGAAGGCAGTCGACGCGCCCACCACTGTCCAGACGATTACCGCAGCCGCGAGTACCTTTTTCATGAGAGTCTCCTGCCTCGAACACTAAACTATTTCGCGGATGGCTCGCCAACTTGCGAGTAACGGCGTGAGTATCTTGACGTTGCCGCGCACTCATTTGGTTTCCATCAGAAAGGCTGCGGTCGGTTGGTGTATTTGCGGCCGATGGCAGCGGTTTCCGGGCTGGCCGGACCCACCATGACGCCTTCCTTGATCATGTCGACAACATCTTTGGCACTGAACGAGTTGAGAAAGAAGATATGGTTGGCCTTGCAGGCAGCGAGGACCTTACTGCGTGCGGCGACCATTTTCGGATCCTGGACCGCGGCCTCGCCCTGGGCGCGGACGCCGAGAGACATCGCCATATCGCCGGGGCCCCATTCCGCCATGCCGATGCCAGGCACTTTCAGGTTCTCGTCGACATTGGCCAGGGCATATTTGTCCTCTTCTTTCACGCCCAGCAGGAGTTCGCCGTTGGGATTGAGCGGCCAGGGATCTGCTTTTTCTTCGTACTCCTCCTGGGAGACTCCCCAGATCTGGGCCGCGGTGGCTACGCCGTGAACCCCGCGGCGGCCCTCGGGCAGTCCGTCGACTCCGACGCCCTGCTGGTGGATGGGAAAGCGCACGGCTTCGACAAAGGCCCGAATGGCGCCGGGATCATCGGCGTGGGTGAGCATAACGCCGTGAACGCCAGTGGCAAGCACCTGGTTGAACATCCAGGCGTTGGCGTGCACCGCCGCCGCATCCATGCCGTTTACCGGCACGTTGACAATCACCGCCGGGGTGCGATGACCGCTTCTGTCCGGGCCGCCGGCGCCAGCCCGCGCATGTACTCCTGTAGGCCCTTTACATCGAAGGGAGCGTGCTCCATGTCGTAGCTGATGTAGTCGGCATAGGTTTGAGCGTCTTTCATTCCCTGCTCGTAGGTGCCGGTGGTTCCGGAGTGCGAGCCGGTGTAGTAGATAGGCTGGCCTTCTGCCAGGAGCTCGATGGCCTGGTTGATGCGCTTCGGCTTTGCGGCCTGATTCTGGGCCACGATGGTTGCGCTTACGGCGGTTAACAGAACGGACGCCAGAATCAAGACCGATTGCTTTCCTAGCCTATTCACAAACACCCCCGTTTGAGGTTGATCTATCATTGACTCTTTGTTGCAGGCGGATAGTATTCCAAGCGGTGATCGCCATGCAAGAATTCTGGCCGGTAACCGGACGAAAGTTAGATGGGCCGCCAAGTCCCGTCCCACTATGTGGTAACGCCGACGAGCAAAGGAAAGGAGCATCTCATGACACCAGATTCACTGGAGGGTGTATTCGCTGTGCCGCCGCTTGCGCGGAAGCCGGGGACCGCCCGAGCCATTGATTTCGAGCAGAATTCGCGAGATCGTGCGCTCCATCGCAAACGGCGGGGTCACACGCTTGATCTATGGCGGCAATGCTTTCCTCTACCATTTGACGCTGGATGAATATGAGCAACTGCTGGAGTGGCAATCAGAGATCAAGCAGGGATGGGCTCTGGCTCATTCCGAGCGCGGGTCCGTCTTATGGACGGTTGATGGACCAGGCCAAATTGTTGCGCCGCTTTGCCTTCCCCTGTGTCATGACGCTTCCCTGCGCAGATCCGCGCGATGCGGCCGGTCTGGAAAGAGGCCTGCGTGAGTTTGCCGAGGCGGCCAATGTTCGCCTGATGCTCTACCTCAAAGACGAAACCAACATGGGCGCCGATCGAATGGCGGGTCTCGATGTGGTCGCCAGGCTGGTCGATGAGGGCATTTGCGTCGCGATCAAATATGCTGTGGTCCGTACAGATCCGGCGCCACGACCAATATCTCGACGAACTGATCAAGCGGGTGGATCGGCGCAGGGTCATCAGCGGAATCGGCGAGCGCCCCGCCGTGATCCATCTCCGCCAATGGGGCTTGCCTGGATTCACGACCGGCTCCGGTTGCCTGGCTCCCACGTTGAGCGCGGCGGTTTTCTCCGCTTGTCGGCGCAGGCGACTACGCGGAAGCCGACCGCATCCGTTCCCGTTTCCTGGACCTTGAAGACCTGCGCGATGCATGGGGACCCGCACGTGTTCTGCATCATGCACTGGAGCTGGCCGGCATTGCCCGCACCGGGCCTATTCCTCCGTTCATTACGGAACTTTCTCACAGAGCAAAAGAGTTTATGGCGCCGGTGGTACAAGAGCTTTTGGCACAGCAGCAAGAGTTGGTTGCCGGAGATTGAGGATGCATGGTGTATGAGGTGAGCGGCTGGTCGCGGCGTGACTTTCTCAAGACTGCCGGCGGTGCTGCGTTCTCGGCGGCGCGGCATGGATCAGCGGACTTTCTGGCGCTCGCCGCTGCGGCAACAGTAGCGCCAAAAATCACCGATATCCAAACCATGACCCTGACCGGTCCTCGCACCTATGTCCTGGTCAAGGTCAGTCGCGGACAACGGACACTACGGGATCGCCGAGGCGTACGGCCTGCCGAGCATCGGGGTCAAGGAACAGATCCAGGCGCTCAAGCCGCTCCTGGTGGGCAAGAACCCGTTGGAGATCGATGCGATTTATACCTTCATGGGGATTGGCGGTCCTGAGCTTTCGGGCACGCGCACAGATGGGTCGGCGCACTCCCTCATGCGCGCGGCCAGCGGCATCGAGATGGCGCTTTGGGACCTGGCGGGAAAGACCCTGGGAGTGCCGGCAACGACGCTGCTGGGAGGAAGGTTTCGCGACAAGGTCAGGGTGTACGACCACGCATCGCCTCGCGACATGCTGGACAAAGCGTCGTGCCGCGAGTGGGCGGCAAAGATCAAGGCGGACCCCAGCGGCTTTACCGCGCACAAGATCGGTTTCCGCCATACAGACACGGCGACAGATAGCGCCCGCGACCTGGGCAATCGCGTTCTTACCACCAAAGAACTGATGGATATCGCCCAGGGGTTTGAGAACTGCCGTGAGGCCATCGGCTGGGACCACGACCTCATGGTTCACTGTCACTGGGAGTACGACCTGCGGACTTCGATTCAGTTGGCGGACGCGGTTGCCCCCATCAAGCCGTTGTGGCTGGAAGACCCGCTGCCGGTGGACTACTCCGACTCATGGAAGAGGTTGTGCGCGAGTTCTCGTGTTCCCATCTGTACCGGCGAGAACCTGGAACGGCGGGCAGGGTTCAAGGACTTCATCATCTACCAGGGATGTGACATATTGAATCCGGACCTGCGCAACAGCGGCGGATTTCTGGAAACAAAGCGCATCGCGGATATGGCGGATACCTTTGGATTGCCGATGGCCACGCACAACACCGGAAGCCAGTTGCACACCTGGGCTAATTGCCAGTGGGCCGCATCGATTCGGGACTACATCGCTTGCGAAACGATCACCGGCCAGGGTGGTTGGATGGACCAGTTGCTTCTTCTGGATGGTCCGTATATCAAGGATGGGCACGTCAGCGTTACCGGAAAGCCGGGGCTCGGCGCGGAGTTGAACCCGGACGTAGTGAAAGCTCATCTGGCTGCAGGCGAACAGTGGTGGGGATGAAAGGATGTCAATGAACCGTCGTACATTGTTGAAGTCCATCGGGAGTGCGGGCGTGCTTGGTGCTGCTTCGCCTCTTTTGCGATCGCAGGAGCAGGTTGCGCGCGCCACGCGCGGCATGGCAACGCCCCGCATCAAGGATATTAGCGTGATCGAGTGCGAGCCCGCGGGCACACGGCTCACGGTGGTGAAAATCACCACCGATCAGGATGGACTTTACGGCTACGGTTGCGCCACGTTTACCCAGCGCGCTGACCTGGTCAAGCCCGCCGTGGAAAAGTATCTGAAGCCGTTTCTTATGGGTAAGACCACAGACCGGATCGAAGATATCTGGCAGTCTTGCTACGACAGTTCCTATTGGAAAAACGGTCCGGTGCTGAACAATGCGCTCAGCGGCGTGGATCAGGCGCTGTGGGATATCAAGGGCCGGCAGGCGGGTATGCCTGTGTATCAGCTTGCCGGCGGCAAATGCCGGGAGGCCGTCGATGCCTATACGCATGCGGATGGTCCTGACTATCAGGCCGTGGTTGAGAGCGCGAAAGGCTTTATGGCTCAAGGCTTCCGCAATGTTCGGGTGCAGGTTGGTATTCCCGGAATGTCGGGCTATGGGTCCCGGCATAACGACGACACCAAACTCAAGGCGCTGCACGACCAACCGCTCTACGAGCCGGCTTATGATTTCCGCCGCGCGCTCAAGCTGCTGGAAGTCTGCAGACAGGAACTGGGGGAGGAAGTGGAGTTGCTGCACGACATGCATGAGCGCCTGACGCCAAACCAGGCAGTGCAGTTTTGCAAGGAAGCGGAAAAGTTCCACATGTTCTTTCTGGAAGATCCGCTTTCGCCTGAGGACCTGGGTTACTTCCAACAGATCCGTCAAAATTGCGCGACTCCGATTGCGATGGGCGAGCTCTTCAATAGCCCGCACGAATGGCAGCCGCTGATCGAAGGCCGGCTCATCGACTACATCCGGGTGCACGTCTCGCAGGCGGGCGGCTTTACCCCGGCGCGCAAGATCGCGATTCTTGGGGAACAGTATGGAGTGAAAACTGCCTGGCACGGTCCGGGCGACGTTTCACCTGTGGGGCATATGGCCAATGCCACGCTGGATATCGTGAGCTATAACTTCGGCATTCAGGAGTATTCCCCCTTCAACGAACGCACCCGGGAGATTTTTCATGGTTGTCCGGAGTTGAAAGATGGATACATCTGGGTGAGTGAGAAGCCGGGATGGGGTATCGAGATTGATGAGCAGGCAGCTGCCAAGGCTCCGTTCACTCCAGGAAGAAATAACCTCAACGGTGGATGGGGAGAAATACGGAAGCGTGATGGCACGGTGATTAAGCAATAGGATCTGGTGGCTGCCAACCTGAGCGCATGGTTCAATGCTTCGCCGCACTAGAAGAAGCGGCGGGATATCGGGTTGGGTCGCGCGGTTAGATTACTGCGATCAAAAAGGTTACAAGGATTTGGGCCGCTCCACGCCTGGGAGGGGCGATCGTATAAACTTGATCGGGTAACGGAAGCCGTACCCCGGAGCGCCTATGCCGTCTACTCCTCTTGAACCGATCAAATCGCTGAGACAGTTGCGCCCATGCTGCCTGAAGAGCTGGTGCGTAACCGCGGAGTGATCGCGTGGTCCAGCTTTTTCTTTGCTCTGCTCCAGAGTATTTGTGGAGCCATTGTGGCTATCAACGGTCTGCGGATTGCGATCGGAATCGGAGCACTTGCGTTGAGCACGGGAGCCGGAGCAGCGATGGTCCGTTTCCATACCGACGCGATTCGGGTTCCCATGATTGTGCTCGCCCTGCTTGGCTCACTGCTGAATCTTGCCATTCTTATGCATGTTCGTCATCTTCGTAATCGGCCCGCCGCGCAATGGCGGCAGAAGCCGTTGAGCCCAAAACAGAAGCGAACCGAGGTCGCGCAACTGGTTCTCTCCGTGGCCACACTGGTTCTGATCGTTGTCGAAGAGTACATCCATCTCAGCCTGCACCACTCGCTTTAGCTGGTCATTTCCTGATCAAGCCGCGCGTGCAGACGCTCAGCTGAAACCAACCGGCAACTGAAAGATCAGATCATCTGCCGTCAGAATCAGGATGTTGCGAGCCGAATCCAGGATGGCGGAACAGATTTCGCAGTGATCGAGATGCCTTTGCACGCGGTTTCGCATTTCCTCCGGCAGAGTGTCGTCCAGGTAGCCGGAGATGCAGTCCCACACATGTTTGCAGTTTAAAACCATGGGACCCACCTCCTCCTTGGGTTCATATTTCGCAGCAACGGCGCCAGCTGTTTTTGCAGCATGAGGCGTGCGCGGTGCAATCGCACCTTCACGTTTCCGACCGTGATGCTGAGGGCCTCGGCTGTCTCAACGTTATTCAACTCCTCCACATCGCGCAGGATAAAGACTTCGCGGTAGATGGTGGGAAGGTTGGTAATCGCCTTCTGCAGCATCTGTCGCACCTCCTTGCGCTCCAGTGCTTCGGAAGGAACTTCCCGCCAGTCGCGCAGGATTGCGGGCGAAATATGGCCATCTTCGAACGGAGTGTCATCGATCGATTCCATGCGCAAAGCGCCATCGCGCCGCAAGGCGGCTGCGCGCCTCATTCAGCGCAATCCCTATGAGCCAGGTACTGAACTTTGCCTCGGCGCGGAAGGTCGCCAGATGGTGAAAGGCCTTCAGAAACGCTTCCTGTGCGACATCCTCGGCGTCGGCCTCATTCTTCATGTAAGAAAGGGCCATCATGTATACGCTGCGCTCGTAAGGGCGGATAAGTTGATGATAGAGCTGCGTATCTCCAGCCAGGATGGCGGCGATTATCTGCGCCTCATCCCTGGGTTCCGTCGCCGGTTTCATAAATGCTAGACCTGCACTTCGAGACGCTTGGCCACCAGCGCGTCTACCGAGAACAAGCCAGCTCCCAGAATGAGCACCATGAGCGACGCGAAGAGAAAGGTATAGGGATCGGCTACATAAAACTTTCCTGGATCGGAAAAGATGGAGACCAGCGCCGCATGATCCGCTGTCCAGTAAGCGACGAGCATATTGAATGCCAGCAGCAGGCCGGTAAAACGGGAAGCAAAGCCCACGATGAGGAGCAGGCCGCCGAAGAATTCCAACCCGGAAACAAAGTAGGCATTGAAGGCGGGAAATGGAATGTTCAGGCTGGTGAAGAAGCCGGTGATCTTTCCGATGTGGTGCATCTTACCCCAACCGGTCTGGACGAATTGCCAGCCCCAGTAGAGGCGCACGGCGAGCAAGAACGGCGACCGCAGATAGGACATCTTCTCTGCGGCAAGAGAGTAGTAACGGAGCAGGAGTTTCATGGGATCTCTTTCTTCGCCGTCAACATGAATTATCAAGACTGAGCAGGCGTGCATTCGTTGTTGGCGAATGCATTTGCGGGGTTAGAGCGCAATCGCCAGCGGAATAGTTACAGCGAGTAGTGCCGTCCGCAAGCGCCCGGCGAGGCTCGAAATGAAAAATGCGATTGCTTTGTAACTTTGCCGGCGCTATTGGTTCTAACAGCCGGCAAGAGCGAAGGGTGACGATCATCTTCGCTCCTGCGCATCAAGTCCCGAGACAAAACGGCAAGCGCACCCGTGCGCAGGCCTAACCCAGAAAGGTATCCATCCATGAAGAACCATTCCGCAAATACTCTCGCTCTCGCCGCTGCGTTTGCAGGTCTGCTCGGCGGTACGACTGCACGCTTGAACGCACAACCCGCCCCCGGGCAGCAACTCCGCTGTCACTGCATCCGCCCACCCCGGCGATTGCTGGTTGCTCAGAACCAGCCTGCTCCGGAAGCGGGCAAGCACTCCTGCAAAGGCAAGAACGATTGCAAGGGCCAGGGCGGCGGCAAAGACGCAGGCAAGAACGATTGCAAAGGCAAGGGCGGCTGCGCCACCGACGGCTCCACACCTCCGAAGGCCAGCTAATTCCCCTGTCGTTGGAGGCTTGTGATCGCTCGAGCCTCCAATCTCCCTCTTCTTTCAGCAACCGGAGCTTATGATGCCAGCCAACCGATTCAATGCTTTTACCGATTACGGCGTCGGTATCGGACTGCGGGTTCCGCACTACGATCACATCCTCTCCGAAAAGCCGGTCGTCGACTGGTTCGAGATCATTTCGGAAAACTATATGGTCGATGGCGGCCGCCCGCTCAAGATGCTCGACCAGATTCTGGAGCAATACAGCGTCGTTCAGCACGGCGTATCGATGTATTTCGGCTCGGCGCAAGCGCTCGATCGCGAGCACCTGAAGCGCCTCAAAGAACTCACCCGGCGCACCCAAACTCCCTGGCTCTCCGATCACCTGTGCTGGGGAAGCGTGGACGGACGATACACGCACGATCTGCTTCCGCTGCCGTACACCTTCGAAGCCGTGCACACCACCGCGCGACGAATTCGCGAAGTACAGGACTTCCTCGAGATCCCGATCGCCGTCGAAAACGTCAGCAGCTATGCGGAGTTTCACGAGTCCCAGATGACAGAGTGGGAGTTCCTGAACGAGGTCGTCGAGCCGCCGACTGCGGCATTCTGCTCGACGTGAACAACATCTACGTCTCCTCGCAAAACCATGGATTCGATCCCTTGGCATATGTGAACAGTGTTGACGTCGACCGCGTGGCGCAGATACACATCGCCGGCCACTCCAGGTTCGAGAAGTACACGCTCGACACCCACGACCATCCGGTGCTCGACCCGGTTTGGAAACTGTACGCGCGTGCGATCGAACGCACGGGCCCCACGGCCACGCTGCTGGAGTGGGATGACAACATCCCGTCTTTCGCCGAGGTTCATGCGGAAGCGCTCAAGGCCAATCGATATCTTGCGAAAGAATGGCCAGATCGAACTCGCCGAGACGAACGCTGCAGGGCTTCACGAGGTGCCGGCATGAAGCTCCTGGAACTGCAGCGACGCATGTCCGCAGGACGTGATGCGTCCGCTGACTGCCGATTTCAGCAATGCAGGAGTCTGCCGAAGCCCTGGCCAGCTATATAAAGCCTGATCCCCTGCTTACCTCATTTGAGCGGCTCGAGATCTACAACCGGCAGTATTGGTTTCGCGTAATCGCCGCGGTTGCGGAAGACTTCCCCGCCCTCCAGGTGGTTCTGGGCGCAGGAGAGATTCGACTCGCTGGTGTTGGCTTACCTGCGTGAGAATCCGTCCACTTCGTTTTCGCTGCGCAATCTGGGAGCCAGACTGCCGGCGTGGCTGGCTTCGTATCCTGAATTTGCTGGGCTCTCAACACGCCCTGGCGGTCGACGTTGCCCGCCTGGAATGGGCGTATATAGAGGCGTTCGACGGAGCCAGTCTCGCGCCATTGGGTGCGGAGGATTTTGCGGGCTTGGGAGCAGACTCCACGCTGCGCCTCCAGCCGCATCTGCAGTTACTAGACTTGCAATATGCCGTCGATGAGGTGGTGCTCGCGGTCCGCAAATCGACTCCTGAGATCGACATCGTCAGCAATGCAGTTTCCGGACGCCGGCAGGCTTCGGACATAGCGCTGCCCGAAGTGGCCAGGTCCGGTATCTATCTGGCGGTGCATCGCTTCGAAGACTGCGTTTATTACCGCCGCATCGATCGCGAAGAGTTCCTGCTGCTCGCCGACCTGCGGGATGGTGATTCGATCGCGACCGCGATCGAGCGTGCATTCGAGGGCAGCAAGCTTGCCGTGGAGCTGCAAGCGGCGAGGGTTCAGGAGTACTTCGCGCATGCCGCAGAACTGGGCTGGTTCTGCTCCCAGAAGAGCAGCCGGCACGAGGAAGGACGTTCGTGAGAAATATAATTTCTACCCTGTTATTGGCCGGGCTTATTGCCTCCTCGGCGATTGCTCAAGAGACGAAGAACGAGGCAGGGTTTCTGCTCGGGTCGGAGCAGATTCCCGGGTCCACAACTACGGCAGGCGTGCCCCTTAGCTTCGGGGGCAGTGTGGCCTTCTCTTTTGACTACGCGCGCAAATTGCGGGCGAGCAGACTGTGTTGCTTGCTGAAATTCCGTTTGCCGCGGCGCCGAGCCACCATGGAAGCTCCGCTCAACCTGGGACGGCAACCAGCCTGGCCACGTTATATGTCGTTCCGTCTCTACGAGTGCAAGCCTTCGCTGACCGGCGCTTTTCGCCCTGGCTTTCCGGAGGTTTCGGCTTCGGCTGGCTGGAGACAAGTGCTCTTCTCAACAACGGCGCACCCAACCCGGAAATCAACCGGAATACCGGGACGGCACAGTTCGGTGGCGGTGTGGATATCAGGACGCCTCTACGCCTTCTCTTTCCTATTTCTTTGCGAGCAGAACTGCGTGACTACTACGCCGTAAATGCAGCGAATTACGGCACGGCTCTGCGTCAGCAGGGTCAGCACGATATCGTTCCAGCCGGGGGATTCGTCATCCACTTCTAACCCGGCCCTCCATTTAAATCTCTGGCTGCTGTAACTTATTCTCTTGCCCAGGCTCTCATTCGACAGTACGTGGTAAACGCTCTTGGAGGATTCAATGAAATTTAAGCCTCGCCATCATGGCTTCCGGCTCTTGTATGCGGACTCGCCTTCTCCCTTTCGGCCGGAGCGCAAGGCCAACACATTATTGGCCTGCAGCCCGGGGTCAAAGCTCCGGAGATTGCGCTGTCTGACCAGGCCGGCAAACGGCAGACATTTAGACGCTGGCTGGCCGGAATGGGCTGCTTCTCCTGTTCTTTCGTTCTGCCGATTGGTGCCCTTTTTGCAAAGGTCAACTTGTCGATCTGGAGCATGCGCAGAAAGAGTTTGCGGCGAAAGGAATCAACGTGGCGGGCGTTAGCTATGACTCGCAGGCCGTGCTGGCTGAGTTCTCGCGACGCAAATCTATCACCTACCCGCTGCTTTCCGATTCAGGATCAAAGCTCATTGATACATTCGGCATCCGCAACGTGGAGGCTACCGGAGCAGAGGCAGGCATTCCGGTTCCGGGCTACTATCTGATCGACAAACAGGGAGTCATTCAAAAGAGATTTTTTGAGGACGGATACATCAACAGGCTGACGGCGAATAACGTTTACCAGAATATTTTCGGAGATGTCGCTCTTCCGCAGCCTGTGAGAAGTCTGCCTTCGCCGCATGTCGTGCTGACCACCATGCAGTCTGATCGAGAAGTAACGCCGGGTGAGCTGGTGCGGCTTGTGGTGACAATTGCTCCGGATCCAGATACGCATGTTTATGCTCGCGGCGCGGAAAAGGACCACTACATCGTAGCGTCGCTCACCCTCGATCCTTCGCGTCTTTACACGGTTCGACCGACGGAGTATCCGAAACCGGAAATGATGCACTTTCCTGAATCGAACGAAACCGAGCCGGTGTATACCAGCAAAACGACTCTGGACACTTCTGTAGCCGCGACGGTCAACAAGGAGACTCTAGCCATCTTCGCAAAGGATCCTGCTATCGCATGTCACTGGCAGCCTGGAGTATCAGGCCTGCACGTCGAAGGTTTGTTTCCCGCGAGTGAAGGTACCTCTTAGCTGGACGATCCAGCTGAAAGAACTCGACCAGAGTGCGTGCGGTCGCAGCGAAAGTGAACTAATGGCCAGGATTGAACCGCTGCGGGCTGGAGAGTCTGCGTGAGAACCAATTGGCTGCAACATGCGTCCCGCAGAGACGGCTGAACTTCAAAGCTGTCCAAATTAGCGGACGAACTTGTTTTTTGGCGATGTAAGTTGTTGATCGCTTTCGAGGGAGCGTAGGCGAACAAGATCAGGTTGCTGCTGTTGATGCGCGCTTTCCGAAGCCCTAACAAGTTTCGAGTGGGATGGATGAACGAAGGGCACGGGTTCAGCCGTGCCACACCGCACTCACACTCCTGAGGGCTTTAAGAAGCCCTCAGGTACGCTTTTGCTGCCCTTTCCAAGCGACTGCGCGTGAGAAATGATAAAAAAGCGTACCTCAGCGGCTAAAGCCGTCAAGCGCGCACCCAATTACGGCATGGCTGAACCCGTGCCCTTCGTTCGATTGTCTCGTCCCCAGCCTTTCAGGTGCTGTCCAAATTCGGCAACCGAAAAATCTAATTTGGACAAGACTGGCTGAACTTAGCCCAGGACGTAGTCCTGGGCAGAGATCCGAGAGACGAAAAGTCCCGTAGGGACGACTGGAAATGGGCCCTACAACACAATCCTGGACAATCTTCAGTCGTCCCTGCGGGACTCAATCATGTTGCATGATGTACCCAGGACTAGCGTCCTGGGCTAAGTTCAGCCGTCCCTACGGGACTGGGTTTGGAAATCCCGGTTCTCACGCGTACTCTGGAGCCCCTCTCCCATACGTTCCCTATGGTTTGCGTTCATAGGGAACATATTGTGGCTCCCAGATGTTGGCGTCGAGTTCGCGATCGAGCGCCTCGCTCTGGATCTGGGCCAGACCGTCTTGAATTGCTTGTTTCCCCACTGCCTCGCCGATGAAGCGGCTGAGTTGGCGCGCCTGAGAGATTGGCGGCAGCAGAGGCGCCTGCTGGTCCTTCTGCGTGGGCAAATGGCGAATCAGTTCCTTCGCTGCCGCCTTCACCATCGAATCGGTGACCAGGCGAGCCCTGGAGGCAACGATGCCAAGGGCGAGTCCAGGAAATATGTACGAGTTGTTGGTTTGCGCGACCGGCGTTTTCTTCCCGCAAATTCAACCGGGGGAAACGGGCTTCCGGTACCGATCAGCGCCCGTCCCTCGGTCCAGTTCATCAAGTCCTGGGGAATCGCTTCGCTGCATGAGGTTGGGTTGGAGAGCGGAAAAATGACCGGCCGGGTGGTGTAGTTCGCCATTTCGCGAACGACCTGTTCGGTGAAGGTGCCCGGCTGGCCAGACACTCCGATGAGGACCGTCGGCCGCACATTGCGAACGATGTCCAGGAGCGTGATTTCGCCGTTAGGCTGTTTCCAACTCTGGACTTCGTGCCGCGGCGCGCGTAAGGCAGTTGCTCCGGCTCCACGTTTTGACGGTCTTCGGTGATCAGGCCGTACTGATCGATGGCATAGAAGCGGGCTCGCGCTTCCGCTTCGGAGAGGCCACGATCCTCCATGAACTGAGCCAACAGGTTGGCGATCCCCAGGCCCGCGCTTCCGAAGCCGAAAACAACGATCGTTTGCTGTTCCAAAGGAACGCCGGTTACGTTGATCGCCGAGATGAGAGTTGCGGTGGCAACGGCCGCGGTGCCTTGAATATCGTCGTTAAAGGTGCAGAGCTGGTTGCGGTAACGGGCCAGAAGTCTGGCTGCGTTCGCGCCGGCAAAGTCTTCCCATTGCAATAGAACGTGCGGCCAGCGTGTTTTCACGGCGGAAACGAAGGTCTCCACGAAGTCGTCGTATTCCTGTCCTCGTATGCGCTGGTTGCGCCAACCGATATAGATGGGGTCGCGGAGGCGTTCCTCGTTATTGGTGCCTACATCGAGCAGTATGGGAAGACAGCTCTCCGGATGGATGCCGCCGAGCGCGGTGTAGAGGGCCATTTTCCCGATAGGGATACCCATACCTCCTGCGCCCTGGTCGCCGAGGCCAAGGATTCGCTCGCCGTCGCTGACCACGATGCATTTCACGTCATCGTAGCGGGCATGATTGAGGATCTGGGAAATCCGATGTTGATCCGGATAGCTAAGAAAAAGCCCTCGCGGCTTTCTCCATATCTCACTGAATCGCTGGCATCCCTCGCCCACGGTGGGGGTATAGACAAGAGGCAGCATCCGTTCCACGTTGCGAACCACCAGGGCATAAAACAGGGTTTCGTTCGTATCCTGCAAGTCGCGTAGAAAAGAGTACTTGCTAAATGGAGTCGGCTGCCTATCCAAGGCGAGCATGCGGCGGGTGATCTGCTCGTCCAGCGTGCCTACATGAGGGGGCAGCAATCCATGCAGATCAAAAACATCGCGTTCCTGCTGGGAGAAGGCTGTTCCCTTGTTAAGACGAGGCGAGTTGATCAAGTCGAATCCCGAGAGCGAAACCTGGAGTGGCATGGTCACGTTTATTTCTCTCCCTTGGTGCGTGCCTCAGCGCAAAAGATTGGTTTTCGCCAGGTCGATGACTTCGTCGCCGCGCCCGCTTAACACGGCGCGAATCATGTAGAGGCTGAAGCCCAGTGCCTGGTCGAGACTGATGGTCGGCGGCATCGACAGCTCTTGCCGGTTTACCAGCACCTCCACGAGGGCCGGACCATCATGAGCGAGCGCGTTGCTCAAAGCCGGCCGTAGTTCCTCCGGCTTCTCCACACGGATGCCCAGGATGTTGGCGGACTCGGCTAGTTTTGCAAAGTTAGGATTGACCAGATCTGTTCCGTAGTCGACCAGGCCGGCGGCCTTCATCTCGAGCTCCACGAAACCCAGGGAACTGTTATTAAACACGACCACCTTTACCGGCAGCTTGAGCTGGTGGAGTGTCAGCAGATCGCCGAGCAGCATTGCCAGCCCTCCATCCCCTGAAAGAGTAATGACTTGTCTGCCGGGATAGGTGGCTTGCACTCCGATCGCCTGGGGAAGCGCGTTTGCCATGGAGCCATGGGTGAAAGAGCCGAGCAGTCTGCGCTTGCCGTTCATATGCAGATAGCGCGCGGCCCAAACGGTTGGCGTGCCTACGTCGCAGGAAAACACCGCGTCGTCCGCGGCCAGCTCATCGAGGATTTTGGCTACATATTGAGGATGAATGGGCGTTCGGCCTGGCTCTCCGACCGCGAGATCATCGAGGCTCTTGCGCGCGTTCTTATAGTGCCCCAGGCAGGTGTCGAGATAGGTGCGATCGGCCTTGCTCTCGAGCAGTGGAGTCAACACTTCGAGTGTGTCCTTCACATTTCCAACCAGGCCTAGATTCACCGGGGTGCGCCGTCCAATCTGCTCCCCGAGGCGATCTACCTGAATGATCTTTGCACTCTTCGGATAGAACTGCTGATAGGGAAAATCGGTCCCCAACATGAGGAGCGCATCGCAGTTCATCATGGCGTGGTAGCCGGAGGAAAAGCCGAGCAAACCCGTCATGCCTACATCGTACGGGTTGTCATACTCGATGAATTCCTTGCCGCGCATGGCGTGCACAATCGGCGCTTTCAAGCGCTCGGCCACCGCCAGGAGTTCCTGGTGAGCACCGGCACAACCGGCGCCGCCAATGATGGTGACCTTGCGAGCGCCGTTAAGAATGCCGGCGGCCTTACGCAGTTCGTTCTCCGACGGAAACATGACGGATGCTGCATCTTCGATGCCGAGCGAAAGCGCGTTCGCGGAACACTCACGCAGCGCCACATCTCCAGGGATCACAATGACTGCGACGCCACGCCTGGCGATTGCTGTACGCATGGCGATTCCGAGGACACGGGGCATCTGGTCCGGCTGGGAAACCAATTCGCAATAGTGACTGCAATCTTTGAACAGATGTTCGCGGATGGGTTTCCTGAAAGTAGCCGCTGCCTAATTCCTGGCTGGGGATTTGCGCCGCAATGGCAAGGACCGGCACGCGGCTTCGATGGCAATCGAAGAGACCGTTGATGAGATGGAGGTTGCCTGGTCCGCAGCTTCCGGCGCAGACGGCGATCTCACCGGTAAGGTGAGCCTCGGCGCCCGCGGCAAAAGCAGCCACTTCCTCATGCCTTACGTGGAGCCAGTCAATCTTTTTGTTCTTGCGGATGGTGTCGGTGAGGCCATTGAGGGAGTCGCCAGAAACGCCGTAGACTCTTTTCACGCCCGCGTTAACTAAGGTCTCGATGAATACTTCAGCTACGGTTTTTGGCATATGGGTGTCTCATTTCTCGATGCAGCTGAGGAGTTTGATTCGTATTTCGAGAGGACGGACGGTCTTTTTTGGGCGGGCATGGTGGCCGCATGTTTACGGTTGGGAGGTACCGCGCCAGGTTCCAGCAGGCTGCTGAAAAAGGCGGTATCCAGCGAAATCGCGGCCCTCAGCGGCTAAAGCCGCATTGATTCTACAGTTTTTATGTACGGCCGAAAGGCCGTACCCTTCAAAAAAAGCGCGCTTTTCAGCGGGTTCTAGAGCTTGAAGAGTTCCCGAAGGCGGCGGGTCTGTGCGCGGCTGACGGGGATCTCGGTTTGCTTGCGATCGTCCATGCGCAGCTGATAACTGCTCTTGAACCAGGGCACGACTTCCTTGATGTGGTTGATGTTCACCACGAACGAGCGGTGGGCTCTCCAAAAAACGGAAGGGTCGAGCAACTCCAGCAACTCTTCAATCGTCCGGCACTTGGAGTGCCCTTCCAGGGTAGGGGTCACCACGGAGATGGTGCCCTCCTCAATCGCCGCGAAGCAGATATCCTTCTGGTCGACCAGGAAGAGGCGGCTGTGAGCTTGAAGGACGATTTTGCCGCTGCGCGGACGCAGCCCACCGCCCTGTTGCTGTTCGATCAGGCGGAGCAGCGCATCGAGACGTGCGTCCGACGAGGTGACTTCGGCCGCAGTACCGTTTTCCGGCAACGGCTCATGCTCCAGTTGATGCGCTTCCTGCAAGCGCTGGCGCGCGCGTTCCAGCGCCTGCAGTACGCGCGCACGATCAAACGGCTTGAGCAGATAGTCGATGGCGTTCACGTCGAAGGCACGCACCGCATATTGATCAAACGCTGTAGCAAAGATAATCTGCGGCATGCGATCGGCGTCTTCCTGCTCGAGCAACTTCTTGAGCACGGCAAAGCCATCCAGTCCTGGCATCTGAACGTCCAGAAACACCACGTCCGGATGGTGCGTGCGAATCAGGTGGACCGCCTCGATGCCATTCTGGCCCTGGGCGATGACCTCAACCCCTCCCGCGGAGTCCAGCAGGTATTTGAGCTCTTCGCGCGCAAGCCGTTCATCGTCGACGATCAGCGCAGTCATGGGCATGTTATTGGAGCTCTTGGTCCCAATTTTCAGTATAGGGAGCGGAAGAAAGGCCGGTCAATGCGGGGCGGCTCAGGAATGGAAGGCACGGAGGCGGGAGGGTACGTTATCCGCAGCCAGGCTGTGGCCGCAATAGACGCAGTAGAGGTCAGTAATGCGGACGCCCCGGTAGCAATTGCCGCAAGCCGCGGAGACCTGGTAGGCGCACTGGGGGCAAAAATGGAACTCGGTGTGGATGCTGGTGCCACAGGAGGGGCAACGCGCCACTACGGGCTGGCGAAGCAGAAAATAAAGCACCAATCCGATGCCACCCTGCATCGCCAGGCAGATCACGACCCACAGGCGCGTGCTCATGCCGCGGCGGGGCGCGTCGCGGCTTACGTAACCAACCATCAGCACATACAAGGCGGCCAGCGTGCCCCAGGAGAGGGCAAAGTAGAAGCGAACGCCGAGAGGAGCCGCGACGGGACGCATATGGAGGGACTGCCGGTAGGCAGGCAGGATCACCCATAACAGATACTGCATGAAGACAAAGGCCAGGGAAGCCACCGCGATCGACCACCGCGGGATCAGCTTGACCTCTTCCGTTATGGAGGACTCTGCTTCCGCGTTGTGTATCTGGTTGGTCATTTCTCAATCGGAGGAAAGGTCTCAAAGCCGCGCCGATCGTGCTGCACGTGATGTTGTTCCTTCCAGACAGCGATGAGCGCTGCCAGCATAGCCAGGAAGAGCATGGCGATGAGAAAGGTGATTTGGGTGGGTAAATCAAAGAGAGGTTCCTCGCCCAAAAGCTCTTCGAGTCCATTCCAGATGGCCGGCCCAAGCAATACCAGCATGGAAACAAAACCGAGAATGGCAAGACCCAGATTCCGTCGGTGGCGGATGCGCTTTTCCTGGGTAGAGATCACTGCGTCACGCACGGCCCGGCGCGTTTTTTGCGTAACCTGGCGAGCGGCGTCGCCCTCCAGCAAGGAAGCAGAGCGCGCCACATCAACCCAGGAATTTGATCCGGGAACCCTTTTTGCCCCTCATTCATCGCGTTTGTCCCTCCGCGCGGGCAGCTTCGGCTGCGCAGATGCGAGGCTTGAGGGCCGAAAGACCGCGATAGAGCCGCGACTTTACTGTGGACAGCGGGGAGTGAGTGACTTGTGCAATCTCTTCGAGCGATAGCTCCTCATGGAAGCGAAGGACGAGCACTTCACGATGCAGCGGCTCGAGCGTCAGCAGAGCTTCGGCCACTCGCTGCCCATTCTCGTTGGTCTGATACATCTCAAAGGGAGAAGGTCCGTCGGCAGCCACATCAAAAGAGCGCCCGTCTTCGCCGGCTTCGCGCATCGCTTCCAGACTGCTCATGGTGCGCTTGCGGCGCACATCAATCACAAGGTTGCGGGCGATGGTGAACAGCCAGGTATCAAAACGAGACTTGCCGTTGAATTGGTCGCCGCGCTTCAGCACGCGCATCCAGGTTTCCTGGAAAATATCTTCGGCCGTCTCCCGGTTTCCCGTGAGGTAAAGCAGGTAGCGCAGCAGGCGGTGCTGATACTGGACAATCAGCTGGTCGAGCAGTTCCGGATCGTGGCGCTTGAGTCCCTGGGCAACGAGAGTGTTTTCGTTACAGGATTGGTCCACGACGCTGAGCGAGGCTGCAGCCATATCATCCTCAGAGACGTGGAGCAGGATCGCCAAAGACGCCCCGGGTAACTACATTTTTGAGCTTGTTGGCAAGCACGGGCTCCTCCGGACGGCTTACGTGGCTATAAGGATATAGGAAACAGGCCAGTCAAGCCACTGGGATGCAGCAGAGTCTAAACTTGGCAGTATGGAGATTTTGTTCGGCCTGCACCCAGTCGAGGAGGCTTTGCGTTCCGGGACGCGGAAATTCGACCACATTTGCATTGCCCGCGAGCGCCAGGACGTGCGCCTGGAGAAGCTGATCCAGGCCTGCCGGGACGCCGGGGTGAAGATGCGCCTGGATACCCGTGACCAGCTGACCAAGCTGGCCAGGACGGAGGCCCACCAGGGCGTAGTCGCGATTGTCCGGGCGCGGCAGTTCCTGGACGTGGACGACCTGCTCCGGGACACCAAGCAAAACCGATTGCTGCTGGCGCTGGATGGGGTGGAAGACCCGCAGAACCTGGGCGCGCTGCTGCGTACCGCCGAGGGGGCCGGCGTAGACGGGGTGGTGGTCACGGAACGGCGGTCGGCTCCGCTTAGCCCGGTGGCGGTCAAAGCTTCGGCAGGCGCGGCCGAGCACGTGAAAATCGCCCGGGTGGTCAACCTGGTGCGCACCCTGGAGGAGCTGAAGCAGCGAAACCTGTGGATGATCGGCCTGGACGAGCGCGGCACCATGAACTATGACCAGTTCGATTTTTCGGTGGGCTGCGTGCTGGTGCTGGGGCGGGAGGGCGCAGGGTCTGCACGACCTGGTCCGGCGGACCTGCGACCACCTGTTGCGCATCCCCATGGCGGGCCGGGTGGCGTCGCTGAACGTCAGCGCCGCCGGCGCCGTGGTGCTCTACGAGGCCGCACGGCAGCGCCGCAACGGCGGACACAACTCCGCGGCGTCGCCGGCGCGGGCTAAGAAGCAGAAGGGTTTGGGTTCATGAAGTATTTGTGGTTTGCAGCCGTCGCTGTCGGGCTGGTTACCTGCGCTGGGGCGCAGCAGGCGCCTCCGCCGGCCGAAGTACCTGCCGAGCATCCCGGCAAGGTGATTTTTTCTCGCTCGGTGGAGGACGGTGCGCCGCCCCGGTAAAGCCGGCCGCTCCGACGGCGGAGGCTCACGCGACCGATGCGGAAAGACAGGCGATCACCTTCCTCACCTACGATCTGGATGTTCACTTGCAGCCCAGGGAGCACGCGATGGCGGTGCGGGCGCGCATCGTGGTGCGCAACGACTCGGCAGTCCTCTGAACCGGCTGGCCCTGCAAATCTCTTCCAGCCTGCGATGGACTGGCGTCCGCGTGGGTGGGGGCCCGGCTGCTTTCTCTCAGCAAGTGGTCAACAGCGATATCGACCACACTGGAGCGCTGCGGGAGGCGGTCATTCCCCTGGCTCGGCCTCTGGGTCCGCAACAGAGCCTATCCCTCGACCTTACCTATGAAGGGACCGCCGCCCTCTCCGCGACCCGGTTGGAGCAGATCGGGACCCCGGCTGATATCGCGGAGGCCTCCGATTGGGACCGGGTGTCGGAGGAATTTGTCGGGTTAAGGGGATTCGGCAACGTGGCTTGGTACCCGGTAGCCTCGGTTCCGGTGGCTCTAGGAGACGGAGCCAAATTTTTCACCGAAGCGGCGGCCGAGCGGCAACGGCAAAGCCAGGCGACGGTGACCATGCGCGTGACCGAGGAGTTTTTTGGCGAAGCGCCCAACCTGGCGGTGTTGGATGGCGAAATGTTGGCGGTGACTCCGGCTTCTCTACCCGCGGCCGCCGGCGTACCTGGAATCGTCACTTGCACGCTCCCACCTGCGAAACTGGGATTGGCTTCGCCGAGTTTGTTTTTGCTCGCGCGTACTGCCCGCGAGGGCAACGGGGTTAAAGTTTTCGCCCGGACGGAGGATGTCGCCAATGCGCAGGCATACCTGTCCGCAGCTTCCATGGTGGCCCCGCTGATCAATCACTGGCTGGGCAATGAACCCCGGGGTGAGTTGAACATCGTCGATCTGCCGGAGCGGGAGGACGCTCCGTTTGAAGATGGCGACGTACTCTTTGCCAACGTGCGGGCCACGGAGCCAGGCGAAGCTGACCGATGCTCTGATCCATTCTCTGTCGCACCTCTATTTCCGCTCCTCCTACGCCTGGCTGCAGGAAGGAGTGCCTTCGTTCATGGGATCGCTGTGGATGGAGCAAAATCGCGGCCGCGACGTTGCCATTCAGCAGATGGACAACACCCGCGGAGCGCTTTCGCTGGCGGAGCCAGGCGATGGCGCGGCTGCGGGAATGGACCACCAGGCTTTGCTGGTCGCCCGGGATCCGGTCTACTACCGTACCAAGGCGACTTATGTTTTCTGGATGTTGCGGGACCTGGCTGGGGACAACGCGCTGGCACGCGCGTTGCGCGCCTATCAGCCGGGGTCAGATACGGCGGGGACCGGCTTTGAGCAGGTGCTTGCACAGGCCAGCGGCAAGGATCTGAAGTGGTTCTTCGACGACTGGGTGTACCACGATCGCGGACTTCCTGACCTCTCCATCGCAGGAGTCTTCCCCAATAAGGCCAGCGTGCCCGGCTCTTATATTGTCGCCGTGGATGTAGCTAATAGCGGGACCGCCGAAGCGCAGGTTCCGGTGTCTGTTTCTTCCGGCACAACTACGGTCACTGAGATGCTGCGGATCCCCGCTAAATCAAAGGTGAGCCATCGCTTTGTGCTCCAGGGGCAGCCTGTGGAAGTAGCGGTCAATGATGGCACGGTTCCCGAAGTTGAAGCCAGTGTTCACAAGCAGACACTTACTGTGAAGCCGGCTCCGGAGTAGCGGGCTCGGAAAGAACATTTCCAGGAATGGTTCGCTAGGACCGCAGGTCCCTCCGCTAAGCTTCGCTCCGGTCGGGATGACAAGGAGGAGAGGTTTTGCTTCCATACTGAGGTCAGTTGCAGGTCGAACGAAATGCAGATCCGGGTCGCTCAGTCGAAGAACATTTCCGCGAAGGGTCGTCGAACTGCAGATCCTCACCTACGCTTTCGCTCCAGCTGCAACCGGTCTCAGATGGAAGCAGACCCTCCCCCTTGTCATCCCGACCGGAGCGAAGCGTAGCGGAGTGACCTCGTCGTACGGGCCTTCATGGAAATGTTTTCGAGAGCAGCGTAGCCGAAGCGTGAGCTGCTTCTCAGTTCTCCACTACTTCGGGCACGGACTTCACTTCGGGGTGTTCCAGCGTGCCGGTAATCGCAACGGCGTCGGCTGCTGATCCTCCCTTCAGGTCGATTTCGCGACTCGAAGGAGATGGTGCCCGACAGCGGAATCGCTTCCTTGCCGCGAGCAAGCAGGCTGTGAGTGATGGTGATGGTGCTGTCGGCGATGGCAGCATCGGCGCTCCATTGATCGAAGTGCACGAAAGGCTGGGCGGCAACGGGCAGCGGAGCTTCCGCGGCCAAGCCCCCTTTGGTCCAGTTCCAATGCAAAGCTGCCGGTGGCAGACCGGGCTAGTTCCTGCGCATCGAAGCCCGACATCCTCAATTGGGCGGAGAGGTTCGCCACGCCGCTTCCCCAACGCTCGTCGAATATGCCGGCCAGCGCGCTGGGCGCAGCGTTGGTCACCTGCGCATCGAGCCGGTAATCCGGCTGATCACCCGAGGCATCCACCACGCCGGCAACATGGATAGTTCCATTCGCCAGGCGGCCGTTCATCGACCGTATTTTGATCAGGTTTCCGCTGACGTCGATGGCGCCGACCGCGTCATGTACCACCAGCTTTCCCATTGAAAGTTCGCCGATCTGGACGGTGCCGGAGAAGTCGGGCCATTTCACGGGGTGGCGGTCGATACGATCCAGTATCTGACGCAACAGCTCGCCGCCTTCGCTGCTGCCCAGCAACGTGGACTGCAGCGCGCCCAGGTCGAGGGCGGCCGTCGTCAGCGAGAAGCGCCCGGCACATGGAGTGCTGCCAGTACATACGGTCGGATACTCCAGCGTTCCCTGGGCCTCCAGCTTGCCATAACCGATCGATGCATTGGTCCATGCAATCTGGGTAGGGCTGAGGATTCCCTGGGCAGACGCAATCCGGAGAGGATGAGACAAATACGAGGTCGTGAGTTCAGCATTCCTGATGGTCATGCTGCCCTCTGCCGTCGAGGACGCGATCGGATTATCCGAGTCCGGCACCGGCAGTAGCCATTTGCCGCGCAGGTTAAGATCCAGAACCGCGGTGCCCGCGCCGCTGAGCGCAACTGCAGTCGCACCCACAGCGGGAGGCCGCGTACTATGCACGCCGAGCAGCCCGAAAGACTTGTTGAAGGCCTGCAGCCGGGCCAGAGCTAGTAGTGCCGCTGAAATGGAGATCGAATCCCGCGGGAGTGAATCGGCCGTCCACCGTTACCGGAGCCGGAGCCCCCATCGCCAGCCTCACCGGCTGCAACAACAAGGCGGGAGGCCCGGCGTTCCCCGGCTCCGGGATGTCGCATCTCATCCGCACCGGGGCGAGCAGGAATGGCTTGCTCGCATCCGGAGGGGTCAGGGCCAGGGAAGCCAGCGCCACTTCCCCTGAAATCAGGGGCTGACGGCCGCCTTGCGAGGTGTAGTGGAAATCGCCATTGAGGGTGCCGGCGGCCTGCACCCCGGCGCCCAGGCTGCTGCGCACTTCCTGCAGTCCGGCCAGGACCGCTGCAGCGGGAACGCGATCAATCCCCAGGGTGAGGTTGGCCTCGGGTACGGTGCGCCCATCCTGTATGGAGCCGGTAAGCTGCAGCGCTCCATCGCCAACCGGGGAAGTACAGGAGATGTCTTCCAGCGATCTCGATTCTTTGCGAAACAAGGCCTGGCAAGAAGTCGCGACATCCATCGGACGCGCCGGAGAGAACTCCGAGCGATGCAGGCCGGCGACCTTGAGGCGCGCATTGATCTGCGCCACCTCGGCGGTCCCGCTTACCTGGGCTTCGACCTCAAGCCCGCCGCGCCACCCTATGTCGCTGCCCAGGGTGAGCCGGCTCAACTGGCCCAGCGGAACTCCGCTCCATTCCACCTTGAGGTTCAACGGCATTTGTCCCAGCAAGGCCGCGCGATGCAGCGTGCCATCGATGCGCAATATGCCGGTATCGGCGAGATCAAGATCGAGATCGGTGCGCACCGGTTGTGCGCGAAAGTGCACTTCCCAGTTATCGCCGGGAGCCAACGAGATGGATAGGTCAGAATTCAGGAAGGAAAGCGGTTTCTTCTCGTTTCCTTGTTTGAAATTGATGCGCGCATTTTCCGCCTCGATGTAAGGGAAACGCGGAGTGCGGCCGGCAAAACGCTGGCCGGTGGGGGCGTTTGGGATTTGCGCAGCCTGGACCAGAATCGAGCCCAGGTTCCAGGCTCCATTCGGATCGCGGACAAGATTCAAACTGGCATCATCGAAATGAATGCGGGAGACTTCGAGGCGGCCTCGCCACAACGACAAGAGGCGCAGATACGCGACGACGCTGGCGGAGTGAAGAATGGGCTCGGAGCCGAAGTGAGGATCTTCTTCGACGGAAAAGCCTGAAAACTCAAAGCCAGGCAGCGGCAGCAAGCGCAGCTTGACGGAAGAGATATGAACCGGCCGGCCAAGGCTGCGGCCGATGGCATTGGCAATTCTGTGCTGGTACCGGCTGATGTTGACCAGGGGCGGTAACACAAACGCCACCACGGCCAGCAAAAGAACTGCCAGGACAATCCATCGCCGGGGCGAAGGACGTTTTTCTTCGCCACCCATCCTAACGGACCAGGTGCAACGTTCGGCGCCAGCGGGTCTGGTCGAAGAAGTGCAGGATTACGTGGGTATAGAACGAAAGCTTTTCTCCCAATCCCTCTTTTTCGTACTGGTTGTCGGGCTCGATAAAAGACCAGTAGACGAACAAGGGACGGCCAACGATATTGGCTCGGGGCACAAAGCCCCAGTAACGGCCGTCAAGGCTGACGGTGCGGTTATCTCCCATGGCAAAGTAGCGGCCGGCAGGAACCACCAGATCTTCGCCCTGGATGTAATTGGGAAGATCGGCGGCCCAGGGTGCGGTGACGTCTGAACCCGCCTGCGATGGAGGCACGGCGGGAAAGTCATCCCGGTAGGGAAAGTAGTTGCCGTAGTCAGGCATGGCCGCCTGCGGCTCGTGCTGTGGCTGTCCGTTGAGAAAGACCACGCCGTTACGCAAGTGGATTCGGTCACCGGGTATGCCGATCACCCGCTTTACCAGGTACAGGTCGGGTTCGCCCGGCTTGAAGAAGACGATGATGTCGCCACGACGGACATCGCGGTAGTAGACAAAAGGTGCCCACGCGGTACGAGGCGCCAGCGTGACTCGATCCACCAGCACGTGGTCGCCGACCAGCAGGGTCTTCTCCATCGAGGAGGACGGAATTTCAAAGTTCTGAAAAATAAAGGTCAGTGCGAAAAGTCCGATGACCAGCACCGTGCAGATGGAAGCGAACGCTTCCAGCGGCGTCTCTTCCCTTGCCTGTTCGGTCTTGATCTCGGTTTCCGTGGCTTCCATGCTGATGGCCAAATGTCCTGCTCTCGAGCTTTGCTCAGTGAATGACCTTGAACATCCGGCTCCACCGTGCGAAGTCCATCACGGTGTCGAGCGGGCTCTTCTCGTGTCCGAGTTTATCATCCGGAAGCGTGTTGGCATCCGTAGCCGAGGGCTCGTGCAGGGAGAAGTAAATGAAGAAAGGCAGTCCCACGACATTGGCGCGGGGAACAAAACCCCAGTAGCGGCTGTCGCGGCTGTGGTTGCGATTGTCGCCGAGCACGAAATATTCACCCGGGGGCACTATCAGTTCCCCATTTTGGACGTCGTGTCGCATTTGCATCCACCAGTGTGTGTCCACTCCCGGGTCGGTGTAGAGCTTGGCGGGAAACTGATCGCGAAAGTTATCCTGATACGCGCCCTCAAAAATGGCGAACGGTTCACTCTGCTTCTGCCCGTTGATACATACCACGCCATTCTGCAGACGTATGCGGTCGCCAGGAACACCCACGACACGCTTCACCACGTGATCGGACGGATCGAGCGGGAAATGGAAGACGATCACGTCACCGCGCTTGACCTGCTCATAGGGCAGCAGCCAGCGCCAGTGTCCCGGCACCCCATAAACCGCCTTGTTGACCAGTAAAAAGTCGCCTACCAACAGAGTCCGCTCCATCGATTCGGAGGGGATGCGAAAGGGCTGCACGACGAAAGTAAGCACGAAAATGGCGATGACGATAATCGATAACAGGGACCGGAAGGTGTCCAGCAGGTTAGGAAATACCAGGTGCGCATGACTGTCGTGCACTACCGGACGCGTGATTGCAGGCGCTGCGGCAGCGGTGGCTACTGGTTCTTCCGTCGACACACGGAAGAACTCTGCTGATGGTTGCCTGGTCAAGAACCGTTACCTTCCACCACTGGTTCTGCCGCAGCACCCTGCTTGCGGAGCTTCTCAAACGCTCTACGGGCAGCTTCCTGCTCGGCGCGTTTCTTGGTGGTACCGACACCGCGGGCGATTGCCCTGGGGCCGCTTCCCTGCGCCACTCTTACCTCCACCAGGAAGCGCTTGCGGTGATCGGGCCCGCTCTCCGCTTTCAGCACATAATCGGGCGGCCCGGTTTTCTTTGCCTGCAGCAGCTCCTGGAGAGCCGTTTTGTGATCACCGAGTGAGATGCCGTGGTCCAGCGCCTGGCGTAAGTCATTCACGTAGGGCGCGACCACGTGCTCGTTGACAAAAGCTTCTACCGGGGTCAGACCACCGTCCAGGTACAGCGCGGCAATAATGGCCTCGACACAGTTCGCGAGCAGGGTGGACTTCTTCCGTCCACCGCCACGTTCCTCTCCCCGGCCTAGCCGCAGATAACGGCCCAGATCGAGCACCGACGCCACCTGCGCCAGGTGGCGGCGGCTCACCATGCTGGCTCGGAGGCGCGTCCACTCGCCTTCATGAAGATCGGGAAACCGGCGGAAGAGGATTTCCGCGACCACCAGTCCTAGAACTGCATCCCCGAGAAATTCCAGTTGTTCATTGTCCTCTTCGCGCAAGGCATTGCTGCCCTCCGCCTGACGGCCTTCGAGGGTCTGCTCGTAAGCAAGCGAACTATGGGTCAGCGCCTTCACCAGCAGTTGCTGCTCGCGGAAGGTGTGACCCAGTGCTGCCTGAAGCGTGTTGAGAGCCGGTTGTGACATGAAGGTGGTTGCCCTGTCTCCTACTCTATTGCATTAGCGTGAGAGAGCGCGGGCCGATAACACGATAGGGGCAGAAGGCGTCAATGGGGTTGGGTGTCTGGAGCCGCATCCTCGCCGTTCGCCGGCTCAGTATGTACTTGCTGGGGTACTGCATATGGTTGTTTCAGGCCCTTCTCTGCCGCCAGCCGGGTATCCGCCTGGCCGTCCCGGACAGTAAGTGCGGCACGATACTCGTTGACCGCCTGGTCGCGCTCATCCTGAATATCGTAGATCCGCCCCAGGTAAATGTGGGACCAGGCCAGCGTTCTGGGATCCTTGGAAAGGCGGATCGTTTCTTCGAAGTCATGCTGAGCAGCCGGCACATCGCGATGCATGATGGCCACCCGCGCCAGGATGAAGTTTGCTCTTGCCGGATCACCCGACTTGTCGGTGACCGACTGTTGCGCCAGTACGGCGGCGCCATCCGTGTCACCCTTCATTAATTTCATCTCTGCCAGGTCGAGGCCCCTGAGCTCTCGCGGCGAACGGTGGACTACGTCGGAGGAGGCCTGCTGGTTAAACGTGATGTGCTTCACCCGGCTCAGTTGCTGGCTCACATCCATGCCGTAGACCATCTCACCAATGCTTTCCTTAAAGCTCTGTGGCTGTTTTTCGAAGGCGGCGAAGGCGTCATAGAAGTATTCCGTGAGCACATAGCCGTCTGCCATGGATTGGTCCACGGCGCGACGGCGGACGGCTTCGGCTGCCTCGACGGAAGCGTTGTGCTGGTGGGTGGCCGCTTCCAGATCGCTGCGCCGGGTGTCGGGGGCAATTTTGTAAATGGTGACGCCGGTATCCATGGTCCGGGCCTCGACCGCTCGAATCATGCACTCGACCACCAGGGCCACAATGTCGCTGCGGTAGGTGTAGTCGAGGGGCGCATCCTTCACCGTCTTCAAAAAGGGCAGAAGCCTGTCCAGGACCGTAGCGCGAGCGTAGATGAGTGGCTCGATCTGGTAGTGAAGGTAAGCGTGGCGAACCTCGCGCATGTGGATGGTTCCATTGACGGGCGAGGCGACCACCACATAATCCGCTCCGTAGACTCGGGCATTGGTCTGTGCGGAATCGAGCAGCGGTTCAACCACCACCAGGAATCGCCGTCCAACAGTGGTGCCAACGGGCGTCTTAAGGTAGATGCCCGTATCGTCAACCATCTTGGATAGCGAGTCGTGGAGCTCTGCCAATTGCTTGTCATATTGCGGGCGAACGTGGACCCAGATGAGATGCAGATCGGCAAGTTGGCTAAACCGGCGCAGCAGCGGCAGTATGTTTTCGACACCGCTGGCATCGGGGGGCATGTCTGCGCCTTCGGCACTGGGCGTCAACTCCGGCGGTGGCGTGACGTAGAGGGCCAGCGAAATGTATTGCGCCAGATCCGATCCGGCGTCGGAAAGCCGGTGTTGAGTGATGAACGTACAAAGCTGTTCGTGCGCGTCCCGCGCGTCCGCTGAGCCCTGGAGCGCCTGGTTGATCTGATCCCGCACCTGCTGCCGGACCGGATCGGCGGTCGCGAGCCCTTGATCATATCCGCAGACATTCAGCGCCGCTGCAAAATCGAACAGCGCCTCGCTATTTTGCAAGCTGATGTCAGGACCCGTCGTGTCCACCAATGCCGGGGATTTAGGGGTCGCAGGTGTGCCGGCCGGGGCTTGTGAACTAGAAGAGGCCTGCGCGCGCGCTCCGGGCACACTGGTCAGGATGAGGAAGGTGATGATGCCGGCAAAAACCTTTTTCCGGGACGAAGTAAAGACCCAGGATGAAACATCGAGCGGCTTGCCATGACACTGCATATTTGCGGCGATTGACCCACTCCAAGTCTATGCATTGGCACGTTGGGGGGTCAAACCGGGGATGGGAAGGTGCTCCGTGGTTCCTTCAGCTAGCCGCGAACCGAAACGCCGGAAAAGGAAAGCAATACCGTGCCCGGTACGGGCTGTCCAAACACCCGCGCGGGCGCAAATACACTGAAGAGCAAGGTATCTTTCAGTTGGGAACGGGTCATATTGTCGGCGTTGCCGGAGACGATTATGTAGTCGTAAACCCGGCCTTCGCCGTTGACGAAAGCCTGAACCACAACCGGGTTGTTACTGTCGGCTACACCTTCAGCAGGCTCCGGTGAGGTGTAAAGGAAACGAGGGCTGGAGGCCATGCCAAGGGGTTCGTCACGAGCCAACAGTGGCTCTGGCGCAAACATTCCGATGAGCAGGGCAACCCCGCCGAGCATCGCCACCGTGCTGGCGAAGCCGCCTGTAACCCGCCACATCAGAGGCAACAAGGTGTTTTGCCAGCGGACCTTCTCGCGAGCGAATTTCTCCTCAGTCGTGTTCGCCATTTGCTGCGATAAGGCTACGCGCAGGCGAAGACCCAGATTTTCCGGAGCTTTCGCCCGCCCGATGGAACTTACGAGCGATTGCGCATTCCGCCATTGCGCAAATTCAACCGAACAACCGGAGCAGACTTCAAGATGCGCCGCGATCTCGTGCATCACTGCGCCTGTTACTGCACCATCCAGGTATGCCGAGAACTGCTCGCGGAGATGCGCGCACTTACTCACTTGGCCCCCTTCACGCTCATGGTGAGCGTCTCCATCGGGTGAAAACCGGAACTCGGGCGTTTTGCCGCCGCTTCTGCAAAACCCGCCAGCCGAGCTTTCAAAAAAGCACGGCCACGCATTAGACGCGACTTCACGGTGCCGAGATTCACGCCCAGAATCTCCGCTACCTCTTCATAGGAGAAGCCCTCGATATCGCGCAACACCACGACCGCATGGAACGGCTCGGGAATCTGGCGTAACTCCTCCTCGACCCTGGCGCGCACTTCTTCGTGGGCGGCCCGGTCGAAGGGAGATTCATGCCCGTCGACAAGGGTGTCTTTAAGGCACAAGGGTTGGCCATCGTTGGTTTCCCCAAACTCGGTCTCGATGGTGACTTCCTGCCGCTTGTGGCGGCCCCACCATCGGCGTTGGTTGCTGGCCTCCCGCAGGGCGATGCGATAGATCCAGGTCCGTAGGCTGGAGTCGCCGTTGAAGCCGTGGATCCCGCGGTAAATCTTGATGAAGACGTCCTGGGTGAGGTCGGCGGCGTCCGCCGGGTCGGGAATGGTGCGTGCAATCAGGCTGTAAATGGGCTGGTGATACTTGGCGATCAGCCAGTTGAAGGCTTCCTCGGAACCTGACTTCAGTTCAGAGACAATTCCAGCTTCTTCCGACGGGACACTGAGGACGGTGGCGATATTTCCCAAAGCTATGCCTGCCTGCATGCAAAAGTTCTCCATAACATAACAGGAAGCGTCCACTTCCGTCTCCGAAATGCGCGCCCGGGAGCGCGCGCGGCGGCAGGGGCACCCCGACCGCGTCGGTATTCCGATCCTCTTTACTTTAGACACCGCGGGACCGACAAATTAGTCCGCAAAAGAGATTACTGAGGTGCCGGGGTGGGGGCCGGTTTCTTCTTGCGCGGCTTCGCGTTTTCAGGGCCGTCATCAATCACAATCTTGTTGGGCGCGGCGGCGGGCGCCGCTGCAGGCCGGGCGGCTAATGCGGTCTGCAAGTGGACGACTTGCGCGTCCTGTGCACTTATCGAGTGAAGCAACCAGGTGCCGAGCTTGCCCCGCCCGTCCTCAAGGCCGGCGCGCGCGTCCTCCAAGCTGCCGGCGTCGGAGCCGGAGCCAGAAAGTGCTGCCGTCTCCGTGACCCGGAGCAGTACGTCATACAGGGCGTCCAGATTTCGAAAAACGGCAAAAGCCGGTGAAAGTGCCGCCGGATTTGCCTCTGCCTGAGCCACCAGTCCGGGTAGAGTGGCATTGAGGTCCCGCTGCATGGAGCCGATATCCTGCTGTACCGCGGCGCGAGTCTCGGCCGGCACCTTCCAATGGCCGACATTGAGATTGGCGATGGTGTTCTGAACATTCGCGAGCGCCGGCCGCAGGCTTGCGATCGGAAATCCGGCGCCCGAGGGCGGAGCTGCCGGTGCGGCCTGGCCGCGGGCAACGTCGGCGCCCACGCAGGCACCGCTCAACACGAGCAGGGTTAAGACGGCGATCTTGGATGACCGGGAGGTTAGGTTCATTCTTTCTCCCGATGACAATGGTGAGGCGGCGGTCACCACCAGTGGAGCGTTTGACGGATTAGGCATGCTCCGCCAGAATAAAGGATGTCGTTGCCTTTGTGGGCCTGTGGCGCAGCTGGGAGCGCGCTTCCATGGCATGGAAGAGGTCACCGGTTCGATCCCGGTCAGGTCCACCATAGAATCAATAACTTAGCGGATCGGCGCGAAAATGCGATACGCTGGTTCTCACGATCCACCCTCCGCAACACTTTCTACGATTTCCTCGACCGTTCCGGAAGAACATCGACCATCCGGCTTTTAACCTCCGCCTGGAGTGCGTCGCGCTATACCAAATCTGTGGACAATTCGCTGCATTGACGCACCGGATTGCTCAAAAATGACGACGAGTCGAAGTGCCTCGATTAGATGATCAGATAGCGGCTTGCCGAGTACGATCCGAAAGGAGCTTGGAAAAGCCCGGTTGGGCTTAGATAGTCCGGGCGGAGTTCGAGTGGAAGACTTCGCAGTGGAGAGCTCCTGCTGTCAACGTCTCACATTCCCAGAACTGATGTCCCAGGGCTGGGGAAAAACCTTGACGCTGAAGAAGCTTCAATTGAGCGAAAACGGGGCCATTAATGTAATCGATATCAATTTTCCACGTCCGGCTAAATGGAGGTCAACATCGCGGGCAGACGATGCCTTGACACTCATCCAGCAATCGATTACAGATATGCAAGGGCATCTCAGGACTGGGAGAGTGGTGCTCCAAGTTCTTACTAAAGACCGCAAACCAGAAATTGGACAGTGGGGTGCGCAACTCACGCGGGCAAGCTTTGTAGCTCTTATGGGTTCTCGAAGGATATCTCAAGGTGCCTGCTACGACCGCCAAGTCCAATGCCAAACCCCAACTGCGGCGCGATTCGCTCGGCCTGCCAGAGCTTCTATTTCATGCTGTCACCCACATCGGTCCAGCAACGAGTGTCGTATTCATCTTTCCGGGCATCGCGCTTCGGGCTGGTCCCGTCATGCCCCTTTCATTTGTGCTCAGCACGATTGTTTGTAGTTTGGTCGCCGGCACCGTTTTCCAGTTCTCGAAGTACGTGCCTTCAAGTGGCGGCTACTATGCCTTTGCCACTCGCGGACTTGGGAGCCGCGTAGGCTTCTTAGCGGCGTTGAACTATCTCATCTACGGGGTATTGGGCGCCGCGGCAGCAGTAGGCTTTCTTGGCTATCTCCTCTCAGACACATTGAAAGAGGAGTTCCACCTGAATGTTCCATGGTGGATGATTGCATCGGCCACGACGGCACTGATTTGGGCGCTCACTCACCGAGGTATTCAGCTTTCAACGCGCGTCACGACGATGCTGGGCGTTCTCGAATTACTCATCATGCTGGCGCTTGGGATCACATTTCTGATTCATCCCGGCCACGGTTCATCCTACCTTGCGCCACTGCTGCCCGCGTCGTCGCCTCATCACTTTGAGGGCATTCTGGGGGGCATGATTTTCTCCATCCTGGCGCTTGCGGGTTTTGAAGCTCCGGCCCCGCTCGCTCAAGAAGCTCGTCTGCCTGACAAGTCTATCGGCCGGGCCGTCATGCTCTCGCTATTCAGTATCGGTATCTTCTATATCTTTATGTCGTATGCGAGCGCAATCGGTTGGGGCACTGGCCGCATGGCATCATTCGCTACTGATTCCAATCCGTATTATGTTATTGGCCATTCCCTTTGGGGCAATGGCTGGTGGTTCGTCGTCCTGGCTTTAACAAACTGCGGTGTTGCGGTCGGTATCGCGTCCACGAACTCCGCGTCGCGTGTGATGTACACGATGGGTCGCTCCGGCGTCCTCCCCGCCGCCTTCGCGCATATCCATCCCATCCATCTCACACCAACGGTTGCGATCGGGGTGGCACAGATTACGGGAATGGCCGCAATCCTGGTGGTTGGCCTGGTATTACGCCCTGAATTTATTTTCAACTTCCTTGGAACGATTGTCACGTTTGCGGTCATCACGCTGTATATCATGGCGAACCTCGCTTTGACGCGATATGTGCACCGCGAGCAGCGGGCCCATTTCACTCTTTGGCGCCATGTATTCGTTCCATCGATGGCGACGCTAGCCCTCTTGCCGGTCCTCTTTGTTACCGTCTACCCGGTTCCCGCGTGGCCCTACACGCTCACTCCGTATCTTTTCCTGGCCATAGTCATGATAGGAATCGCCTATATGCAGTGGTGCGAGTGGCGCAACCCGGGAGTTCTTCGACGAGGTGCACAGTTGATCGTTGTCAGTGGAAGCGGCGAAGAGGGTCGCGAAGTTGCGGAGAATCCATGACGACGGAGAACTCATGATCCTGTGCCGTGATGTGGCAGGCGCCAAGTTCATATGGCGCTCTATGGCTGTAACCGGGTTGAGCACGATCGTCCGACTAGGTACGTGAATGCAGGAGAGTGTAATGAAATCGAAATTAGTAAGTTTGGCCATTCTTGCCAGTACGCTTACCCCCGGCTTGTTCGCCTCTGACACATACGCGCCGCCTCCGGAGTCGGCCGGCGGATGGCGGATGTGCAAGACTGCCGAAGAGGTGCGATCTTTGGGGGGGATGGATCCGGAAAAGCTGGATCTGATCCGGGAGAAATTTCTGCAGCTATTCGCAGGACCGTGGCAGATTGTGATCATCCGGCACGGTTACCTCATTGCTGAGTGGTATGGCGTTCCTACGATGCCGACCACGACGTTTGATGGTTGGTCGTGCACAAAGTCTTCAACGGGCATCGCCTTCGGTTTGCTCCTGGACGACAGCAGGCACCACAAACTTTTGAACGACGTTCAGATCGATCTTGACACTCCGATTTATGATTTTGTTCCGGAAGGATTTCCGCTCAGCGATCCTGAGAAAAGGAAAATCAAACTGCGGCATGTTCTCTCCATGACGTCGGGAATCCCGGGCGAGGACCACGGGCTGATTGGCCTTAGCGCGCCGCCCGGAGGCGGTGATCTCGAAATCGCTCTGGGCAAGCAGCCCAACCGGTTTGGGAAATCGGCATCCAAGTTGACTAGCGAGCCGGGGACTGCCTGGGAATACTCTGACGCTGGCTTCGCTCACCTGTCGCTCTTTTTCTACCACGCGACTGGACGTGAACTTTCCGATTTCATGAAAGAGCGGGTCTTCGATCCAATTGGCATTCAGAATGTCGGCTGGGACTGGCAAGGTGGTGTGGGCGGCCATATTGGACCCCATACAAACCCGCATAGCGGCCTGCGATTCTCCGCTCGGGACTTTGCGCGGTTGGGCTACTTGATGGCGCATAACGGAAAATGGCAGGACAAGCAGATCATTCCGCAGTGGTGGATCGAGTCGGCTACAAAGAGTTCCCAGCAAATGAATCCCAGCTACGGATACACCTTCTGGGTCAATACAGATGGGGTTCTCTGGCCAACCGCGCCGAGGGATGCTTTCGCCTTCAGAGGTTTTACTGCGAGTCGACTTTACGTCGTGCCTTCGCTTGACCTGGTCGTGGCCAGGTTGGGCTACGCACCCCAAAACTGGGGTGAAGAAAACTTGTTGCCCGGTGTGTTAAACGCCATCATAGACGCACCGAAGGTAAAGCAATAATCGGAACCATAACAGTAACATTTATGGATCGCGATCAGAGCCCTGTGGACACTCTTTCCAGAAATGGCAAGGTTCTAATTTCGTACCGGGCCTTGACGTCGAAGTCATACGGTCGTTAGCGTTCCACGTCGCCTGACTGTGGTGGGAGGACTATTGGAGTCTTTTTCATCGGAGTGGATTTGGGCGTGCGGTGTCGGGTTATTTCATAGACACAAACGTTGCACCGCCATCGTGCGCCGCCTGGTAGATCGCCTCGACCAGAGCGATACTTCGCCTGCCTTGCCGCCCATCGCAGATGGGCTCTACATTAAGCTCGATCGCACGAATAAAGTCCTCTATCAGCGCTTGATGACCGCGAAAGTCGTTTACTACTGCGGATGATGCACTTTGATTTTCATCCGTCGCGATGCTAGTACCTATATCGGCTGGGACATTGCGCAGGTGCGCTGACAGAATGCGATCATGCTCAAGAGTCACAGTGCCCTCAGTTCCGGTGATCTCGATTCGGCGGGGATATCCCGGATATGCGGCAGTCGTCGCATGGAAAGTCCCCAGCGCACCATTCGCAAACTCAAGAATGGCGACCGCGGTATCTTCGGCTTCAATCTTGTGGAGTGTCGTTGCCGTTCGTGACTGCACACGAACCACGTCGCCGAGCAGCCACAAGAGCAAATCCGCGGTGTGCACAGCCTGGTTAATCAAAGCACCACCACCGTCCAGGGCGAGCGTGCCGCGCCAACGCGAACCGTCGTAGTACTCTGGCGCACGATACCATTTCACGCGAGCATCGACCAGCAGCGGTCTGCCAATTACGCCGTCACAAATCCATTCCCGGAGCCGGCGGATTCCGGGTTTCACTCGATCCTGGAACATCACTCCAAGTTTCACACCGCAGTGCTCCGCAGCCTCAATCAGCGCATCCGCGCGTTCGGTGCCGATTTCGATTGGCTTCTCAGTAAGTACGTGCAGGCCGCGTCGTGCAGCCGCAATGCCCTGCGCGCCATGAAGGCCGGAAGGACTGCCAATCAAGACCATATCCATCGGGCGATGGGCCAGGAATGCCTCGAAATCCTGATATGGCATGCCGCCATATTCGCGGCAAAGACCGGCGATCTTCTCTGTGTTGGTTCCGTAGAATGCCGCGATCTCAACACCAGAGATCGCACGGGCCGCTTTTGCATGCGTCTCGGTAATGTTGCCACCGCCAATCAGGCCAATGTGAATCGTCATCTTTGTCTTGTCGCCTTAGATCTTGTCGCCTTAGCGATGTTAATAGCAAAGAGCGGGACAGGCTGCCGGGGCAGTATTATTTGAATCGCCCGATGGCAGGCGGTTTCGCACTACAGTGCGATCGCGCCTGTTGTAAGGAATGCTGAACTCGTTGGATCTAACTGACCTTTTATGTCAGGGCAAACAGTTCTGCAGGCAAGGACTCAGGCGGGCACGAATTCTTGTCGATGAAAAGCGTTCCCTCAACCATCCTGAGAATGGAAGCAGGCAGAGTCGCGCTCGGCTCCGATGTCTGAAAGAGCTTTGTCAGGATATCCCGCTTGAGCGCCAGGGGAACCATCGTATAGACGTGGTCTGCTTGCAGCAACGCCGGGATGGTCATCGTAATTCCCTTCTCCGGGATGTACCCGAGATTCTTGAAATTGGGATCGTCAAGAAGCTGACGTTTGGATTGCTCCGCGATATCAACCAAGCGGACCCAGGAAGAATCGTTGAAGTCTGTGTCGTTTGGTTCGTTCAGTGCGAGGTGACCGGAAGTGCCGATCCCCTGGCAAAGGACGTCGATCTTCCCTGCCGAACGCAGCAGAGACTCGAAGCGCTTTGCCTCCTGATGAGGATCGATAGCATTGAACTGTACGAGATGGAATGCTCGGGGAACGACTCGGTCGTAGAGCTGCTTTCGCGTTTGATAGCCGCAGGTAAACTCCTCCGGCATGCGCGGATCCCAAAAGTCGTCCATGTTGAAGCAGACGACCCGGGTCCAATCGATATTGAGTTCGCGGCTAAGGGCGTCCAGGAATTGGCCCTGGCTCTCGCCCGCCGCAAAAATCATGCGTATCTCCTCTTTTGACGCCAACAACTGTTGCATTTGGCGCGCCACTGTTCGCGCGGCTCTGGCCCCCAGATCAGTTTCGTCTTCGCAAAGCAGCACTTGGGTCTTTCCGTAATTCATAATGTGTGCCCCTATCTGTTAAAAATATGGTGCGTCGCACAACTCGAGCGAAGCCTCCTCAAGAATTGCTTCGTGAGGAGTCGCTCCATCCCAACGTCCGGCCGGCAAACTTCAAGGGTGGCCCGGAAGACTCCCGCTTGATGAGCTGGGTTGGAATCGTATGTTGTTGTGCAGGTGCTCCTGGCTGAGCGATACGATTGAGCACCAGTTCGGAAAGATGCGCACCCACCTGTTCGCCAAAAACTCGAATCGTGGTAAGTGGGGGATAGAGTTTGACAGCGTCAACGTCATCGCAGCCCACTACGGTTACCTCTTCAGGAACCCGAACGTTAAGATCGCGCAGCGCCTTGTAGACACCCTGGGCGCAAGCATCCGTGCCGGCAAAGATCGCAGTCGCCGATTCTCCGCTTGTGAATATGGATTTGGCTCCGAGATAACCGACACTCTCCTCCTGAGCGCAATCGAATCCCGACATGCGCGGAGGCAGCGCAGCCTCCTCCATAGCACGACGATATCCTTTGTACAATCTGGCGAACCAGGTGAATTTGCAGTTCCCGACAAACCAAATGTCCTGATGTCCAATCGACTGCAGATGGCGCGTCATTTCATAGGCGCCCTGTTCATCATCAAACCATACGGTGTCGTATTCGTTCGATTTCCAGTCGTCCAGTACATTGTTTCCCAACACCGAAAATGGAATTTGTTTGCTCGCTAAGAGATCGAACAAATTTTGAGAGTTTGTACCAGCGACGACGAACCCGCTGATCTGATCACGGCGTTGCAGGATCTTTGGCAGATGGAGTTCCTGCCAGGGAACGTCCGAACGATAGTGAAAAGGAAGAAAAAGTATGGAGTAGTTGTTTGCGGAGCAAAACGCTTCGGCCCCGACCAGAACTCGCGAGTGAAAGGGATGCAGCAGGTCGCGGTTACCCAGGAGAAAGGCGATGAGCTTGGTGCGGCTGGCATCTTCGATCTTGAATCCAGCTTCGGTCGCGGCGTTTCTTACGCGCGCCTGTACTTCGGGACTGACCCGGGCTCTACCGGTAAGAACGCGAGAGACCGTGGCTGGACTTACCCCGGCGATTCGAGCTAAATCCCTGACTCTGACGTTACTGGGCATTGGTCGTCCTCACGTTTGTTTCTGATAAAAGGCGCATTTCTGACAAAGACGGAATTACAAACACAACGAGAAACATTTCACGGAACCGATCCGTTGAGCCCAGCGGTGGATGGATCAACGAACAGGGCCGGTGTAGCCTTCAAGAGCGATTAAACTATTAAGTTATTCAAAAATAACGACATAATTACGGAAACTCCTATTCCGGATGGCCGCTCATGACAAACCATCTTAGATTGTTTCAATAATTTCTTGCAATATTTCATCAAATGATTAATATTTCTCGAAACAAGGCCAGTTGAGTGAGAGTTCATCTGGGCCTCGAACGCTGAGCACGTAAGCTGCAGATCAGCAAATCGGACAATGGATCGAGGGCCAGGGTGATTGGATCCCTTGCCAACTACCTTATGTAATCGATTGCTGGTAGCACGCCAAAATGGATCCCCCTATTTTAGGAATATTTCTATGTCATTCTCTGGTTGAATGCTATTTTTATGTGAACATTTATTGAAATCGATTACACTCCTTTAAAACGTGCCTTGCGCTCTTCGCGGCGGCGGAGAAACCGGCAAGACAACGGAGGTCCGGGCTAGTGCAAGAATCCCTGGGGCAAGCCGGCAAGAAAATGACGCGACGGGCGTTTCTGGATCGCTCAGCCACCGTGGCCCTGGGGACTGCCCTGCTCGGAGAAGCAAGAACCCAAGCCAGTGCCACGCAGACGGCCCTTTCTTACGGCCGCGTCATCGGGGCAAACGACCGTATCCTGCTTGGCCATGTTGGTGTCGGAAACCGCGGGCGCGGGCTCGAATACATTCTGTCGCAGCTTAAAGATTCCAGGAACGTCGAGGTCGTGAGCATTTGCGATCTCTGGAAAGTGAACCTTGAGCGCGCGACAACCACCGCCAAGCAGACCTACGGCCGCCAACTTCACTCGTCGCAATACATCGAGGAACTCCTTAGCAGGAAAGAAGTAGACGCCGTCATCATTTCGACCCCTGAGCACCAGCATTCGCCGATGCTAAAGATGGCCGCGGAGGCCGGTAAACATGCTTACGTTGAGAAGCCGATGGGGAATGTTCTGGAAGAGGCTAAGGCGGCGCGCGATGCCGTACTCGAGAGAAAGCTCATCGTACAGGTGGGCACGCAACGGCGTAGCGAACCCTATCAAATTGCCGCGAATAAGCTGTTTCGGTCCGGAGTTTGCGGTGATGTCAGCAAGGTGGAAGTTGTATGGAACTATCACGGCCCTCGCTGGCGTGGCCGCCCGGAAGTAAAGCAGATTCGCGAAGAAGACATCGATTGGCGCAGGTGGCTGATGACTAAGCCTTATCGGCCGTTCGATCCTCAGCTCTACTTTGAATACAGGCTCTACCGAGATTACTCGAGCGGTATCCCGGATCAGTGGATGAGCCACGGGATTGACATGGTCCATTGGTTTATGGACGATCACTTCCCCCGATCGGTGGTAGCCCATGGAGGCGTGTTTGCCTGGAAGGATGGACGAGAGAACCCCGACACGTTTCAGGCGCTGCTGGAATATCCAGCAGGATTCTTAGTCAGTTACTCCACCAGTTTTGGAAATGATGCGCCCAGCTTCATCCGCCTCATGGGGAAGAAGGCTACTCTGATGAACTTCGGAACCGAAGGAACTCCCCGGTGGCTATGCGTAGAAGAAAAAGGCAATTTCGAAGATGATCCCACCGTCGTACGCCAAGAAAGCTGGCTGTCCCTGCCCGGAGACGGAGGAAAGGGGCCGGCGAACACTGTGGACGAAGATCTTTCGCACATGACCAATTGGTTGGATGCGCTACGCCAGCGGCGAGCAGCCTTCGGCGCCTGTTCAGGCGGGCTATGCGCACTCAGTGGCTTGCATCATGGCAGCGCGTGCCTATTGGGAAGCGAAAAAGCTCTATTGGGACCCCAGGACTGAAAGCATTTTGGATCACGAGCCAGCGGCAAGGGCGTAGCTCGGCAGTGATGGGTAAAAGCGGTGGGCCAGGTACCTTTCCCGGATTGCAGAAAACAGGAGACGAAAGTGGCTAAGCAGATTTCTCAGGAAGTACGGCGCGCCTTCTTGTATGTTACTGGCTGTTCAGCTTCGAACGCTCACGGCAGACTTGAATCAACGAAGAGGAACTCATACAGATTTGTCTGGCTGATGCTTGCCCTCGTGGCGTTTCCCGTCGGCCTCTATAGCCAGACGGACACGGCAACCATCCTCGGTACCGTCGCGGACGCGACCGGGGCAGCTGTCGCCGGAGCGATGGTTACGGTTACCGATACTGGGACGAATACAAGAACCGTCGTCAAGAGCAATGCCTCAGGCTCTTACGTCGTCACCCCGCTGCGTATCGGGAACTATTCCGTGACCGCGGAAAGCCAGGGTTTCAAGACCGAAACCCGCAATGGCGTTGTGCTCCAGGTTCAGGACCGGCTTCGGGTTGATTTCGCATTGCAGGTAGGCTCGGTCCATGAACAAGTCGTCGTCGACTCGGCCCCGCCCATGCTGCAATTGGATTCCTCGGAGCTGGGCCAGGTCATTGCCAGCCAGCAAATCCAGGATCTTCCCCTGAACGGCCGGGACTATACGCAGTTAGTCAGTCTTACGAGCGGAGTCATCAAGATCAAAGAAGGCAGTTCACTGACTGGGACCAGTACCGCCAGCAATGGCAACGCAGGCGGTAGCTTCGCGGTGAACGGCACCCGCGGAATGCTCAACAATTTTGTTCTCGACGGAGTTGATAACAACTCCAATGACAACGGCGGCAACGTTCTCAAGACGAACGTCGATGCGATTGCGGAGTTCAGGGTCGAGACCAGCAACTATTCGGCTGAGTTCGGTCGCAGTGGTGGCGCGGTCATCAATGCAACCATCAAGTCCGGCGCCAACCGCCTTCACGGATCAGCCTTCGAATTCGCCCGCAATTCCGTGTTGGACGCCCGTCAGTACTTCGAGCAACCAGGTTCGGCCAAAGCTCCTTACAGTCAGCACCAATTTGGCGGAACCATAGGCGGCCCAATCCTGCGCAACAAGCTTTTCTATTTTGTTGACTATCAGGGATCTCGCGTTTCAACCTCTTCGATTGACTTCTCTTCTGTTCCTCAGCCTGCCGAGATCGATGGCGACTTCAGCAACTACGGCAACACGATTTATGATCCTGCAACCACCGTTCTGGACGCGAGTGGCAACGTCATTTCTCGCGAGCCATTCCCGGGCAATATCATTCCGGCTTCCCGGTTCGATACGATTGCCCATAACACGGCCAAGCTTTTTCCTGCGCCCAACGTGCCTGGTGCAACAGGCGGTAACAATTACGTTCAAGTGGATCCATCCAAGAATCAGATCGATCAGGGGGACGTGCGCGTCGACTACACGCTCTCACAAAATCAGTTGGTGTTTGCGCGCTACTCCCAGAGCCAGGGCAATGCGTCGCAGGCGACTCCCTTACCCGGCTTGGCGGATGGCAGCAGGGGCGGCCAGGGTCTCGACACGGACCAAACGCATGGCCTTGCCCTCGGACATACTTACACGTTCAGTCCGACCATGGTCAACGACGCCCGCGTCGGGTTTAGCCGGGAAACCTATGCAAAACGGCGTTCCTTTCTATGGTCTGCACTACCCCTCGGCGGAGTACCTAGTTCCTGGTATGCCCAATGACCCCAGGATTAATGGCTTGCCTCTCTACCAGATCACTGGTTATGCACGTATCGGCATGCCGGGCTTTTATCCGGTGGACAGCGTCAGTATGGAAATTCAATACGGCGATACCCTGAGCATCGTTCGCGGAAGACACACCATCAAAACCGGCGTGCAATTTCACCGCAGCTTCTTTTCCATCCTGCAGCAGGCGGATCCTCGTGGCAGATTCAGGATGACCGGGGCATTTACTGCCGATTCACCAGGCTCGGGAGATGGAACCGGAGCCTCACTCGCTGACATGTTACTCGGTCTCCCGGTGCAAGCGGATCTCTCCAACGCGATCAAGTTAAATAACCGGCAGAATACGTATGGCGGCTTTGTTCAGGATGACTTTAAGGTCTCGCCCCGGTTCGCGCTCAACTTAGGTCTGCGCTATGACTACGTGACCCCCATCTATGAGACATCGAACCATCAAAGCAACTTCGACTATGCCTCCGAGAAACTGATTCCTGCGGGAGTCAACGGCGCTACGCGGGGGCTGGTCAAGGTCGACCATCTTAATTTCGCTCCCCGAGTCGGTTTCTCGTGGGCCGCGCTCAAAAACACGGCTGTCCGGGCCGGATATGGCCGCTTCTTCAGTGCTCAGGAAGTCCGCACCAGCGATCCATTTCAGCTTGCCTATAACGCGCCGTTTGTCGATCAGTCGAACTTCCTCACCGACGGCTCGGTAACCAACCTCACCGTGTCGGGTGGCTTTCCGCCGCTCGAGTTCGATCTGGACAAAATCACAGGTGAGGCCGTAACGGTTTCCGCCAGTGGCTACAATACGCGCTTACACTCTGCGGCCCTCGACGAGTGGAACATGAATATTCAGCAACAATTTCCCGGCAACGTGCTGCTTGAGATTGCCTACGTCGGCTCAAAATCGACTCACCTGCAATCCGTGCTCGATCGCAACCAGGTTAAAGTCCCAGGGCCCGGCGACATTCAGTCGCGGCGTCCCATGCCGCAGTACTCAGGCTTCAACGCCATGGAAAACATAGGCAATTCCAGCTATAACGGCCTCGACGTTAAAGTTGAGAAGCGGTTGTCCTACGGATTAAATTTCCTGAGCGCCTTCACCTGGAGCAAATCGGTGAACGACTTTCCTGAGATCTGCTGCTCCTCGCCTACGCCTCAGAACAGTTGGGACACCTCTAACGAACGCGGGCGGTCTGACTTCGACCAGAAGTTTCGCTGGGTAACCAGCTTTGACTATCTGCTCCCGCTCGGCCGGGGCCACAAGCTCCTGGGCGCAAACACGGCGGAAGATCTGGTATTCGGTGGCTGGCATTTTGGTGGAATCTTTACCATGCACACCGGTTTCTACATGTCTCCATGGATCGGCTATGATCCTTCGAATACGGGGTCCTTCGGAGCACTTCGCTCCGATCAGGTTTGCGATGGCAACCTCCCTGCCGGCAAGCGGAACATCAACAATTGGTTCAATGTCGATTGCTTCCCGCTCCCCCAGCCTTACACCTTCGGCAACGCCGAGAAAAATAGTCTGATTGGGCCCGGGGAAGTGGCTGCCGATCTGGCGCTTCGTAAGGTCTTCAATATCGCCGACAAGGGACACCTGGAGATTCGCGCGGAAACCTTTAACGCCTTTAACCACGCCTCCTTTGCTTTGCCTGACAACTATATTGACGATGGCCCAGGTTCAACCGCTGTCATTACGTCCACCGTACTCGCGCAGCGACAAATTCAGTTCGGCGCCAAATTTTATTTCTGAGACGTGAGCGACCTGTCTTTTGGGGAGACGCGTTGCGGCCGCTCCTGATAGTCGTACAGGAGCGGAATGTCAGTGACGGCTGCATCACAAAACGGTGTATACAACACACGGCCAATACGCAATCTCCGTTGGTGGATTGGCGGTTTACTGTTCGCTTCCACGGTCATCAACTATATCGATCGGCAAACACTCTCGCTGCTCGCTCCTTACCTGAAGCATGACTTCCATTGGGGAAATACAGATTATGCCAATCTGTTGATTGGGTTTCGTGTCTCTTACTCGATCGGTCAGACTGTCTGCGGAAGGATGATCGATCGTATCGGCACCAAACGGGGCCTAACCATCTCGGTGTTGTGGTACTCGATCGTTTCCATTGCAACGTCACTGGCCACGGGTCTCTACAGTTTTGCGGCGTTTCGATTTCTCCTGGGGGCGGGCGAATCGGCGAATTGGCCGGGCGCGACCAAGGCAGTGTCTGAATGGTTTCCCAAGAGCGAGCGGGGAACGGCGACTGCTCTCTTCGATAGTGGATCCTCGATCGGGGGAGCGATCGCTCCGTTTCTGGTCTTTGGGGTGTATTTTCGCTGGGGATGGCGACCGGCGTTTGTCCTGCCGGGTATGCTGGGCCTTCTGTGGCTGCTGATTTGGCGCCGTGTCTATTACCTTCCTGCGGACCACCCGAGAATCAGCTTAACCGAGCGTCGAGATGATTCTGGCCGACACCAGTGGACTTAACTGAAACGACATTGGACAGCGGCCTGCGTTGGCGTCATCTTCTGAAGTTGCCGCAAACCTGGGGAACGGTCATCGCAAAGTCCTTTACCGATCCGGTCTGGTTCTTTATTACTGACTGGTTTCCCATCTATCTGGTGGCCAAGGGGATTTCGCTGAAGAGCGGTTTGATCGCCGTGTGGATTCCGTTTATTGCCGCTGACCTGGGCAACTTCTTCGGTGGGTTGGCTTCCGGATACCTTATCAAGCGCGGATGGTCGCTGGGCGCTGCGCGTAAGGCGATTGTCGTCTTCGGTGGAACCGGCGTGATGCTGCTCATTCCCACGATTTTCACAGTGAATCTGGGTACGATTACGCTGCTTTTCGCACTGGCAACATTTTCATATGCTTCCTTTTCGACAATTGCCAATGTACTGCCGTCCGATTTGTTCAAGAGCGATTCGGTAGCTTCTGTGAGCGGCCTGAGCGGAACCGGAGCAGGGATCGGGACCATCATCGCGTTCAAATTCATCGGGTATTTTTCTGACGCGAATCAGGGCGTTGGCCACGCATTCATTCGATACGATCATCATTATTGCGGGCCTGGTGCCATTCCTGGGAATGATTCTTGTTCTCCTGCTGGTTCGCAACACGCGTGCCACTCGGCAAGGGCTGGTTCGCGCTATTTGATCCGTGCGCCGCCACCTTGGCCAGGAAGCGCATTGGAAACTGGCCAGTTATTTCCGGTGGCTTCTCGAATTTCAGAGTGATGGTGTTCCCCTCGTTGCCAGGCGTCACTGTTACTGAGCCTGAACCCACTTTGATCGTAATCGGCAGCGAAACTGGTCGCGGCCCGAGAGTCGGCGATGTATTTGGAAGTTCAATGGACGAACGAGGCTCCCATTTCTGTCGCGTGGTATCTAAAATAATGAAATCGATATCACCAGGATTTTCAATTACACTAGGGCAAATGCGGGACCGATTCCAGCTTCATGGTCAAAGAGAATTCGGCTGTGAAAAGAAAGCGATTACAGTTATCTGCTGCACCTATTCAGGCCTAAAGTTCGTCTGTTGCGCTGATCGACTGTCTACTTTCTCGCCCCTTGAGAAGGGGCAGAGTAGAGGTTTCGCCGTGGGGAGTTGTAATGAGTTGGGAGGCTCACGTGTTGCTCGACAATACTATGTCAACGCTCACTCTCGCCGATTGGCTCGTGGCAAGAGTAATCTGGCCGGCTTAATCTTCTCTGAAAGATCCGACCCCTTTCTTTCCAGATGTCACCTAGGGAGTCGAAGTGGCCACGGCCGAGCTGGAGGCTGGAAACTTCTCCTTTGCAACATTGAATATCGCCCTCGGCGCACGACGCCGGCCGTCGGTACGACGCGTTCGGGGCGTCGCGAATCAATACTGAGTGATTCAAACATAGTGATAAAGGAGCTTCTAGTATGTCGACCCATCCCTTAGAGCCCTTGAGTGCGCCTGAAATTCAAGCTGCTGTGCAATTGCTGCAGGCGCAGCCATCTTTCACGAGGATGACGCGAATCATCAGTATCATGTTGAAAGAGCCAGCCAAAGCCCTCGTCTATGCCTGGCCAAACGGTGAGGTTCCAGAGCGCACAGCTATTGCTGTTCTGTTTGACAACGCAACGAACGCTGCATCGACAGCTACGTTGAATCTAACCTCGAATGAGGTAGTGAATATCGAAGCTGCCCCAGAGGGCGTGCAACCAACGCTCTCGATTGACGAACAGGTGGAGTGTGAACGGGCTGTCCTGGCCAGCGAGGAATTCAAGGCTGCGCTGGAGAAGCACTATGATGTGAGCGATACGTCTCTGGTAATGGTCGACATCTGGAGCGCGGGCAACTACGGATCGGAAGAGGAGCGCACTCGGCGGCTGACACGGCCTCTCTGTTTTCTTCGCCGGGATCCTATGGACAACGGATACGCCCGGCCGATTGAAGGACTTCGTCCGGTGGTGGATCTGAATCTGATGAAGGTCATCCGCGTGGAGGAATATGGCAAGTGGCCGTTGCCACCGAACCCGGGAAACTATTCGGCCGAAAAGGTGACTCACCATCGAACGGATATTAAGCCTCTGGTCATTGCACAGCCCGACGGCCCGGGTTTCACATTGGACGGAAACCATACTGCGTGGCAGAACTGGGATCTCGTCATTGGTTTTAACGCCCGAGAAGGTCTTACGATTCACCACGTGCGCTATACGGACAAGGGGCGGAAGCGCCCGGTTCTCTATCGCGGTTCGCTCACTGAGATGGTCGTCCCCTATGGAGATCCTCGCCCGACGCAAGCCCGCAAAAATGCCTTCGATGTCGGCGAGTATGGCATGGGTATGTGCGCGAATAGTTTGCGGCTGGGCTGCGATTGTGTCGGCAGTATCCAGTATCTTGATGCGCATCTTTGCGACAGCCGCGGACGTGAGTTTACTATCCCCAACGCCATCTGCATTCATGAAGAAGATTACGGCATTCTTTGGAAACATACGGATCGCCGGTTGCCGAATGCCCCCGAGGTTCGGCGCTCACGGCGTCTGGTCGTATCTTCCATATCCACGGTCGAGAATTATGAGTATGGTTTCTTTTGGTACTTTTACCAGGATGGCAATATACAGTTTGAAATCAAGCTGACGGGCATACTTTCGCTTGGAGCTGTGCATGACGGAGAGGCGCCCGTTCACGGAGCCATGATTGCACCTTTGCTCTATGCGCCTAACCATCAACACTTCTTCAATGTGCGCCTGGACTTTGGTATCGACGGCATCCAGAACACCGTGCAACAACTCGATGTTGTGGCAGATCCGCTCGATGAATCGAACCCATATGAAAATGCATTCCGTCTTCAGGCCAAAGATCTGCAGAGTGAGAAACAGGCCATGGCTAACCTGAATCTCGAGACAGGGAGATCGTGGAAGATCATTAACCCTTCCGTAAGAAATGCAGTGGGTGCGCCTGTCGGCTACAAATTTCTCCCCGGCGACAATGCATTTCCCTTTGCATCGCCGAATGCCTGGTGGCGCAGACGGGCAGGGTTCGTGAATCATCATGTATGGGTCACACCCTATCAGGAAGATGAGAGGTACGCGGCCGGAGACTACCCGAATCAAAGCAGCGGAGGAGACGGTCTGGTGAAATGGACCGAAGCTGATCGCCCAGTTGCGAATACCGACGTTGTCTTCTGGTACACCTTCGGGCACACTCACATTCCGCGTCCCGAAGACTATCCGGTGATGCCCACGGCCTATATCGGTTTTCTGCTGAAGCCGAATGGTTTTTTTGACGAGAACCCCGCCAACGATGTGCCTCAATCAAAGCTGGCGGCAAAGCACGACGGTTGTCAGCACTGCTGATAAGCCTCGCTCTCAACCTGGAGGCTGATTTTCACTCTGGTGGTGAAGCACATGACCGCATTGACCCGGCGTGATTTCGTCAGGGCAGCGCTTCTTTGCTCAGCGAATACTGCTTTGGGAGCAGCGGCTAACGGTCCGCGCGCCAGCTTCCCGACGGCCCCTAAAGCGCGCATTGCTGTTGCAAGCTACCCTTTCCGGGCCTCGATTGTCGCGCCTCATAATCGGCATCGTGACTCTGCAAAACCCGGCATGGATCTCGCCGCGTTTGCGCACTATGTTGCTAAGGAATTCGGTGTGCGGGGAATCGAACCGCAGGACGCCCACTTTCCCTCAACCGAGCACAGCGAGATTCTGAAACTTCGAGCGGCCTTCGATGCTGCTGGAGTGCGGACCGTGAACATCCCGGTTGACGAGCATGTAGAGCTTTGTAGCGACGACGAAGGCAAACGAAATGCCGGCAACGCGAGCTACAGGCGTTGGATCGATATTGCGTTGCTGCTTGGATCTCCCAGCATACGCGTATGGATCCCAAAGTGCTCCGATATTGAAAATCTGCACCAGGCAGTGCGAGCCCTCAGGCCCACCCTTGATTACGCAGCCACGCGTAACATTGTTGTGAATCTTGAGAATGATGACCCGGACCTGGCGTCCGCCGAACGAACCGTAGCCGCGATTCAGCTAGCCCGCACGCCCTATCTGAGGGCTCTTCCCGATTTTGGCAACGGGCTGATGGGCGGCGATGAGCGCTTTAACGCTCAGAATGTGAAAGGAATGTTCGCTTACGCCTGGAATGTCGCGCACGTCAAAGATGCGGAATTCATCAATGGCAAGCACCAAGCCGTCTCATTGCCGGAGCTCTTCGGCATCGCCAGGACTGCGGGATATCGCGGTTATTACTCAATGGAATCTGACTCCGATGTCGATCCTTTTATCGATACCAGGCATTTGATTGAACAGAGCCTATCACTTATCTGAGGGCCTGTCGTGAGACGGGAGAGCACGAGGCATCATCCCTGATTAAGCATCAGCTAAGTAAGATCGCTCATAGATTCAGGACAGTGACATGTTCATTCGGTAAGTCACAGGTCTTGGGTTAAGCCAACTCCAGAGATAAACGGCAGGCGCGCCCTGTTCATCGCCGCGTTACTAGATTTCGTTCTTTCTTGGCGGAAACGTCACCCTGGGACCGTTCTCGAGCTCCGTGAACCTGACGAGCGCTCGGTGAATTAGCACCGCAGGACTCACGCACGATCAGCTGTGTGTCCAGAACAATGGAACGTCGCGGGCGGTTTGGGTACTGCAAACGCTCCAACAATAATCGTGCACTTGTCGTGCCAATCTCGCGTGCGGGCTGCGCCACGACCGTCAACGGCGAGCGGAGTAATGCTGCCGAGGGCGTGTCGCCAAACCCCACGACCGCCATGTCCGTGGGAACCTGGATTCCCCGGTCTTGAAGCCCCTGGAGAACCCCTAGAGCCATGTTGTTACTGACCACCAGGATCGCGGTAGGTCTCTTTGGAACACTCAATAACTTCGACACGGCGTCGTACCCCCCCGTGTGCTGGGAGAAGTCCGCACATATCATCAGCTCACTCACTACCGGCACTCCCGCTTCGCGAAGGGCCTGTTCATAGCCCGACTTCCGGTCGCGGGTCGTACTGAGTGAGATTGGGCCATCGACAAAACCGATCCGCCGGTGTCCCAGGCTTAGAAGATGCTCGATCGCGTGCCGTGCGCCTTCCTGATTCGATACCGTGACGAGGTCAACGTTCAATCCGGCGGGCACACGGGCCACCGCAACAAGAGCTATGCCGGCATCCAGGCTGAACTGATAGTCGACGGAGGGCTTGCAACTGGCAGCAAACAGAATACCCGCGACTCGTTCCGCGCGCAGCGTGGCCAGCTGAATTTGCTCGCGCTTAGGGTCCTCGCCATAATTTGCCAGCAGCAAGGAATACCCGGCGTTCTGCAGCATCTCTTCTGCCCCGGCAATCACGCTGGCGTAGAACGGATTCTCAATGTCTGGAAATACCATACCGAGAGTTCGCGTCGTTCGGGCACGCAGATTACGAGCGGCTGAGTTGGGTTGGTATCCGAGCTTATGGGCGGCGCTACGAACACGACGGATGAGCTCCTTGCGCACTCCGCCTGCGTTGGACAATACTCTCGAGACCGTGGCGGTAGAGACGCCGGCCAGCTCGGCGACTTCCTTTACGGTCGGTGCGGCCACAGCGGGAGGTGCTCCGGCTTCCTTTTCCACAAAGGTCATCGTAAACGATTACTCAATTTATTGTCGAGTTTGGTCGCTCCCCGCGTTCAATCCCTGCGCCCAGACTACCTCGTTGTCTTACTGCATGAATCGATTGCCTTATTCCACGCTTCTTCGATCTAACCCTGCATCGTCACGCCCAACAGACTGCCGACTTCCAGCAACTCGCCCCAGACGGTGGACTTGATAGGAATACCGGATCTAGCTTGGTCCTCCGCCAGAATCTGCTCACGTTCGCCGGGCAGGTAGATTCTCTCCACACCGTGGGCGCGCGGAACGCTGCGTATCTCACGGATAGCCTTATCGACGCGTGTTTTATAGATTTCCAAAGGTTCGAAGCAGGCTATGGGGAGGACTCCGAAAAGGTGACCTATATTCTGGAATCTTTCAAGATCCTCGTACATGTTTGTCACTTCGCTTCCAAAGGCAGCTCCGCTCAGCATCGTACTCAGGAGCCCAATCATCAGGGTGAGAGCGTATCCTTTGGGCCCACCCACAGGCAACACGAAACCCTTGAGCGCCTCGACAGGATCCGTCGTCGGCTGACCATCAGGACCGCTCGCCCAATCGTCAGGAATCGGTGTACCGTCTTTGGCTGCGACAATAATCTTGCCCCGGGCCGCCACGCTACAAGCCATATCGAGAACGATAGGGCGCTCCTCCCCCGCCGGGAGGGCAATAGAGAAGGGATTGTTGCCGAGGATGGCTTCGGCCCCTCCCCATGGGGTCATATGATTGATACCGCCAATGGTGAAGCTTAATCCGATCATGTCGTGGACAACTGCCATTCGAGAGTAATAGGCGGCCGCGCCAAAATGGTTGCTATTTCGCACCGACACAAAAGCACAGCCTCCGGACAAACTCTTATCAATCGCCGTTTGCATCGCGCGCATACCAACCCACTGACCCATGCCATTGTCTCCATCCACCACGGCTGTCGTCGCGGTCTCAGAAACAACGCGGACATTCGGGCGCGGGTTGACAACACCGGCTCGTAACCGCTCGACATAGATCGGGAGACGCACGACACCGTGGGACGCGACCCCCTCCAGGTCCGCCTGCGATCAAGTTGCGGGCGATCGCAGTAGCCTGCTCCGGAGGAACCTCAAGTTTCACTAAGACCAGGGTACAGAAACGGGTGAGCGACTCGGCGGAGACGATTACGTAACCATTCATTTCGTGCATGTGTGCACTCCAGCCTGTCCCATCAACCTGCGAACCGGGGTTCGGGCAGCCCCCGAACACCGGCATCGACCGCGAATAGCCCACCGGCCAAAGGCGCCTCGATGCGTTGTCGTTCCGTTAGGCCCATGGAGGCGGAGGTGACATAGAGAATGCTTAAGTCTTCTCCGCCAAAAATGCAGCTCGTGGGGCGCTGCACAGGCACCTTGATCACTCGATCCGTGCGCCCGTCAGGCGCATAGCGGGTCACACAACCGCCATCGAAGGTGGCGCTCCACAAAAATCCTTCTGCGTCGACTGTGGCGCCATCCGGAACTCCGGCCCCTTCAGGCAAGCGCACAAAAATTCGCTGATTGTGCAGGCTACCGCTATCCAGATCGAAATCGAAACTAAAAATAGTGCGCGCCCATGAATCGGCGAAGTACATCACGCGATTGTCCAGACTCCAGGCGATTCCGTTCGATACAGTGATGCCTGTAACCATTTCAGTACGGCGTCCGTCTGGATCCAAACGGTACAGCGAGGCGGTTTCAGGTTGCCTTGCTTCATGAAGGCTCCCAACCCAGAATCGGCCACGACGATCGCACCGGCCATCGTTAAACCGCATGTCCGGGTGGCAGAGAATCTCGCCGGGCAGTTTACTGAGCTCACCCCTGAGGAAATCGAAAGTAGCGAGACTGGAACGAAGCGAAACGATCGCGCCACCGCCTTGACGTAGACCAATGGCCGTGACCTCTTCCTTCATGGCCCAGGTCTTCGAGTGACCCGTGACTGGCTGGAAGAGGTGGATTGCTGGGCGCTTGATATCTACCCAATAGAGAACCTGGTCTACGGGACACCAGACGGGAGATTCGCCGAGGAGTGCCGCCGCGGGAAGAACGCATTCGACTTGAGGAGACTCGAGGCGGGGCATTGTTGATTAGTGTAATCGATTGCAGTAAGCAAACCCATTAAACTGCGCAAAATCTGTCGGAATACGACCCGGCCCTCATATATCCAAGGAATCTTGACAATAGTGAAGCAATCGATTACATAGGTTGGATGCCCCCAGGCGCAGAAAATGTCGCTCTCCTCCAGTACAGCAACGTTGCGCCTGTTTCGTGTACCCGCACCTCGAATAGTTCCGTCAGATCCTCCCGGGCCCGCCACTATGTAGTAGCCTGCCTATGCTCCCTCTCGTTCCTTACCATCGTCGATCGCGTTTGTATCTCCGCGGCTAAAAGCCCCATTTCAGCGGACCTCGGCCTTACGGACGCCATGTTTGGCTGGGTATTCGGCGTCTTTGCCCTTGGGTACACGCTCATGATGGTGCCTTCTGGCTGGCTGGCTGATCGCTTCGGCCCCCGGACGACGCTTGCGTCGATCGTACTGCTCTGGTCGGTTCTCACCGCGGCAACGGGTTTGGTAAGAGGCACGGCTGTCCTGCTCCTCGTTCGTTTTTTGTTTGGTCTGGCCGAGGCAGGAGCATTCCCTGGTGCTGCGCGAGCCATCTTCAATTGGCTGCCGATGCAGGAAAGAGGCTTGGCCCTCGGTTTACTGAACACCGGTTCCCGCCTGGGCGCGGCTTTTGGATTGTCAGCGATGTCGTTCTGCATTCTCAGCGTAGGGTGGCGTTTCAGTTTCATGTTGCTGGGGGTCGCCGGCATCCTGTGGTCGGTCCTGTGGTTCTGGTGGTTCCGCGATCAGCCAACCCCAGCAGTTCATTCGCCGGCAATAAAGGACTAGCTAGACGACAAGCAGACGGAGATCATCATCCCGGAAGATCTGCGCACAGGTCTGCCCTGTGCCCGCCTGGTTGGGGAAGTTTTTGATGGCCGTGCTTTGATACGCTCACCAAGCGTTTACATCATCCTGTTTCAATATTTCGCCTCGCAGTTCACCTTCTTCATCTGCTTCAGTTGGCTGTTGCCTTATCTGGAAACTCGCTATGGATTCAGCGGCACCAAAGCCGGCCTGTACGCGGCCATCCCGCTTTTGTGCGGCGCCGTGGCGAATTGGGCTAGTGGAACCACGGTGGATGCCATCTATCGTAAAGGGCACTGGAAGTGGTCGCGCAGGCTACCGGCGATGGTTGGATTCGGACTTGCATGCGTGTCTCTATTAGCGGCAGCTTCCGTTCCTTCGGCCACGGGTTTCGTGCTCATCTTTGCCGTGGCCATCTTCGGTGTCGATCTCACCCTAAGCCCCAGTTGGACGGTTTGTGCCGATATCGGCGGAAGACACGTTGGGACTCTGTCCGGCGCCATGAATATGATGGGGTCGCTTAGCTCCTTCGGCAGTGCGATCTTGTTTCCGCACTTGTTTCGCCTGACCGGGAACATAGGTGGGTATTTCTATCTGGCCGCGTTGCTGAATATTGTCGCCATGGGTTGTTGGGGATTCGTCTTAAAAGAAGTCTGATTCTGATCGTACTTCTATTCGAGTGCTCTTCAGCCCAAGGGCCGCAACATGCCCCACGCTTGTGGGCACTTGCGGCTGCGGGCATCGGCATCGGTCGTCTTGGGGTCTGGACCGGCGATTCTTGCGGTAAGTAAATGTCTTATGTACTCGCAGGTGTTACTAAAACCAGTATGGATGTATTAGCGGAGTTCGGATGTCTCAATCTATCAATGGACCATCGATGAGCAGTGTTCCCGACGCTCAGTCGTACACCATGCAGGAAGTTCTTCGGCAACCAGCCCTTTGGCCAACCACAGTGCAAAGGGTTCGTGCCGCATCCGGCAAGTTGCATCTGTCTGAGTTGCTTCGTGGAGCGCGGGTAGTGCTGACTGGGGCAGGCACGTCGTTTCACGCAGCGAGTGCGATCGCGACCGCATGGCCGCGCGCGGTTGCCGTCTCCACCACGGACCTTCTGATAGATACAGAGCGTTACCTTGCCGAGGTGAGCGTCTTGATATTTTTGACACGTTCCGGCAACAGCCCTGAAACCGGAGCCCTTGTCGAGCATGTTCGCGCCCTCAGACCGGCCATACTTCAGTTAGCGATCGTCTGCGATGTGAATGGAGCTGTGAGCCGTTCCTCGATCGATGGATTGATTGATCTCGATCCGCGCACCAACGGCCGTGGTTTTGTACCGACTATTGCGTTTTCAAGCCTGGTACTTGCGGGTCTTACACTCGCTCAACCGGACCCCATCAGTGCGGATGTCGATGAGCTCAGTTCCAGGGCATCTACCTTGCTCCCTGAAGTTGAACGTGTTTGCCAACGCGTGGCAGCCCGTACCAGCAAACGAATCGTAGTTTTGTCCTCCTCTCCCTTGCAGGGCTGGGCGGCTGACGCAGGATTGATGGCGCTCGAAATGACCGACTGCCATTTTCAGGTTGTCATCGACACTTATCTTGGGCTCAGGCATGGTCTAATGTCGTTCATAAAATCAGACACCCTTGTTTTGTGTTTGCTTTCCAGTGACCCGGTGCGATGCTTGTACGAACGGGATTTGATCCACGAGCTTCGTACAAAGAAAATGGGATACCTGGTCGGAATCGCAGATCCAGCCGACTCCAAAGATTTGTTTGACGACGTCATCCCTTCGATCGCTCCGCGAACAGATGACGCTCTTCGCACTCCCTACGAGATGATGGGCCCGCAGCTGCTCAGTTACTATCTTTGCCGGCAGCTCAGATTGAACCCTGATGACCCTTGCTCCGTCGCTGCAGGAAACCAGGTGACTCAACCGTTTAGGATCCATCCTGCGAAACAATGAGCATTCGTCAACGGATAGACCTATCAGAGACTGGTTCTGGCGGCCCCATCAGCTTCAACCCGACCAACCTGCGTCCAGGGGGCGCCAAGCATGTCAATCACGCGAAGAGACATCTTATTAGGAGCCGGTGGGATTATCGCAGCATCTACCGTCGATACTGTGTCCTCCGAATCCACGGTAACGGCTAAGGTACAAACGACACAAGGAGATGGGCCTGCGGGCGGTGCCAGGAAAGAACAAACGACCACATCCGATAGGAGGGTCCGGGCGTTCAACAGTATCTATCATGGCGACTATGTAAACCAGGTTGCGTTTCCCATGGGTGGTATTGGGGCCGGAATGATCTGCCTGGAAGGGACAGGCGCGCTTTCAAAATTCTCCTTGCGTAACCGGCCTGACTTGGTCAGCGAGCCCAAGATTTTTTCTGCCCTATCCATCAAAGGAGCGCGGCCAATAGCCCGTGTTCTGGAGGGGCCGGTACCCACCTGGAAGCTACGGCCATTTCTCCCCGGCGCAGAAGGCACCTATCCCGGCGCTTGCTGGGGGCTTCCACGATTTCGACAAGCTACGTTCGAGACCCGATTTCCATTTGGGACTGTTCGCCTGGAGGAGGCCGATGTGCCACTGGAGGTGGAACTCACGGGGTGGAGCCCGTTCTCGCCCGGCGACGCGGACAATTCCAGTTTGCCGGTTGCTGGCCTCGAATACCGTTTCCACAATCGAACCTCCGGGTCCGTCGAGGCGGTGTTTTCTTTCCACTCTCAGAATTTCCTGGCGGCGTATGGGGATTCGTTCGGCAAAAGGAAGCCTTCTGCCCGAATTCGGTCGACAGCCAATGGATTCCTCCTGTGGGGTCCTGGGGCCGAGGATCAACCGTGGGACGATGCGTCTTTGGCCGTTTGGGTCGACGACCCAAAAGCTAAAACCAATCTCGCATGGATGCGCGGAGTCGATTCCTTGCAGATGGTTTGGAGAGACGTTGAGTCAGGAGCCTGCTACTCACGGGCCGCCCTGGAAGACGGCTCGTCGCCCGGCGCGTCGCTATTCGTTCCTTTCTCTGTGGCGCCAGAAGAGGTAAAGACCGTTTCGGTTCGCATCGCCTGGTATGCTCCAAAATCAAATCTCTTTAAGCCTGCGGATCTTCCCACCGATAGTAATGTAGTGAGCTGTACTGCAGTGAGCTGTACGCCTGTCGCAGGAACGTATCAGCCGTGGTACGCCGGGCGCTTTTCCAGCGTTGAAAACCTGATGGATTATTGGCAAGGCAACTATCAGACGTTGCGCCAGGCGTCTGAAAAATTTTCCCGCGCCTTATACGATACGACGCTGGCCCCTGAGGTCATGGAAGCGGTTGCGGCCAACCTCTCGATCCTGAAGTCACCCACTGTTCTTCGGCAGAAAGATGGCCGCCTGTGGGGATGGGAGGGCAGTCGAGAGACCCAGGGAACTTGTTATGGTTCATCCACGCACGTCTGGAACTACTCCCAGGCAGTCGCCCATCTCTTCCCGGAACTGGAGCGTAGTTTACGTGAAACCGAGTTTGGGCCAACCCAAAACCACGAAGGCCATCAATTCTGTCGAGCCGCGCTCCCGATCCGGCCGTTGGAAGAGGAACATGCGCTTCCTGATGCGGCGGACGGACAGCTTGGCGGAATCATTAAGTTCTATCGCGACTGGCGAATCAGTGGGGATACGGCGTGGCTTCGCCATTGGTGGCCGAAGATCCGCGCAAGCCTGGATTATTGCATCAGGACCTGGGATCCTGAGCAACGCGGTGTGATCGAGGAACCGCATATCAACACGTATGACATTGAGTTCTGGGGCGCTGACAGTATGTGCACCAGTCTATACATCGGCGCATTGAGAGCGGCTGCGCTGATGGGACAGTCCTTAGGCGACAACATCGAACCCTATACCACTCTTTTAAATAAGAGTACCCACCAGCTGGAGGAACAACTCTTCAATGGCGAATACTTTTTTCAAAAGACACAGTGGCAGAACTTGCGGGCCCAGTACCCGCGGGAAGATGATGACTCGCCCACCTATCCCGAGTTCCTGGAAATGGCGGCAAAGGAGGGTCCACCGTATCAATACGGCCAAGGTTGTCTGTCTGACGGCGCTTTCGGAGCATGGCTTTGTTTTGTGTGTGGCGTAGGCGAAGTGTTTGACTCGCACAAAGTCGAAAGTCATCTTCTCGCGGTTCACCGTCATAACCTGAAGAAGGATCTCGTCGGAAACGCGAACACCCGGCGCCCTTACTACGCATGCGGCGACGAATCGGGATTGCTGTTGTGCACCTGGCCTCGTGGCGGCAGACCGATACTGGCAATGATCTACGCGGACGAAGTCTGGACAGGAGTCGAGTACCAGGTAGCTTCGCACCTGATTGCTTTGGGAAAGACCGATGAGGGTTTGGAGATTGTTCGAGCATGCCGCCGCCGCTATGACGGGCGCGTTCGGAATCCGTTCGATGAAGTAGAGGCAGGCCACTGGTATGCGCGGGCCATGTCCTCGTATGCTCTCCTCCAAGCCCACAGCGGAGCACGCTTCGACGCGGTGGAGAGCATCTTGTATCTCGCGCCGGCAATCAAAGGGGATTTCCGCTGCTTTCTGTCTACCGCCACCGGTTTCGGAACGGTGGGCGTCAAAAACGGCAAGCCGTTTGTTGAAGTGATATCCGGCCGGATACCATACCGGGAGATCAAGTACACGAGCGCTTGATGAAGAAGCTGAAAAACTGTCGCCTTGTTCGGAGCTTGATAGCGTGCGATGGACAGTCATCCTGTGAATTGAGCACTTTGAGGGCGATCGGTATGCCCGGGAGAAATTCGAGCGCTTTGTCTTCACAACCAAGTTATCGCGCTGTCATGAAGATCGCCTGTGTGATCGCGATTCTGATCGGGCCATTCTCGGCCCAGCAAAAAGCCGTTGCCGTGCAGCTCACAGTCAGTGTGAATACCGAACCTCCCGATCCGGCTTTGGTGCAGGTTCCAGAGGATCCACATCTTCCCCGCGTCTTGATCGTGGGTGACTCAATCTCAATGGGCTACACGTGGGAGGTGCGGAAGTTGCTCGCCGGTAAGGCCAACGTTCAGCATCCCGACGTGAACTGCGGGCCAACTGAATTCGGCGTCCAACATATTCATCAATGGATAGGAGAGAAGCACTGGGACGTCGTCTACTTCAATTTCGGGCTTCACGATCTGAAATATCTGGACGCCGAGGGACGGTATGTCACGCCGGACAAAGGCATGCAGGTTGCTTCGATCAAGCAATACCAGGCGAACCTGAGGAGGATCGTCGCAACGCTGAAAGGAACAGGCGCCAAGCTCATCTTTGCCACAATAACTCCAGTGCCCAGCGGCGCCACCGGGCGCGTTCAGGGGGACGAGATTCGGTACAACTCAGCGGCCATTGAAGTCGCGCGGGAAATGGGGGCGGAGATCGATGACCTCTGGAGCGTGGTTAATCCCTCACTTACGACACTTCAACAGCCACGCAATGTCCATTTCACGGCTGAAGGCTACCGTGTTTTGGGAGTTGAGGCGGCAAGCCGTATTGAGCGTGATCTACCAGGTGCGCGGCGGCCTTGATCCGTTTGTTCTAAGTTGTGAAAGCCTAAATTTGGGTCTATGGCATGGAAGAGGTCATCGGTTCGATCCGATCAGGCCCACCAAACAAAAGCTCGAGATGCTCTGGCGATGACCATTGTCGGTTATCAAAAAGTCTTGGGCAGTATGAGCTTGGTTAAAGTTCTTCATTCCCGATAGAGCGCAGTACCTATCAACTTTCCCCGGGACGCAGACTGAAGAAGATCGCTGATCCGATGGTGATTATCCCCCCAACGAGAGCTGTTAACCCGAGGGTCTCATGCAGAATCAATAAGCCCAGACATGTCCCGACAACGGGTTCCAGATTTAGAAATACGCCCGAGCGCGAGGCAGGCAACTTAGCCAAGCCCCAGTTCCACAGCAGGTAGGCACCTGCGGTCGCGAAGATGCCTTGCGCGCCGACCGCTGCCCAGATCTTGGGAGTGAAGTGGAATCGGAGCGGCCTCCAAAGTTCAGCATAAATCAAGAGGATCCCCGTACCCACTATTAGAGTCGCCGCCGTAACGTTGGAGGAATCACGATCCTTTACCAGGTTCTTAGTTGCGAGAGTCATCACCACTCCCGCTATCACTGAAAGCAGGACCAGTAAGTCGCCGTTTAAGGTAGGATGTGGTCCGCGGTCTGAACGGGTGTTTGATATCGCGATCAGAACAGCTCCGAAAGCGGAGAGGACAAGAACGCTCCACTCGATCATGCCAAGGCGCTCGCGTAAAAAAATTGCGGAGCCCCCCGCCAAGAGCATGGGAAAGCTTGCGATTACGAGAGATGCGTGAGAAACCGTCGTCATCTCCAGGCCCTTGAATTGGATTAGGAATTGGACCGGCACTCCGACCATACTGGAAAGCAGGAGAACCCATAGATCTCGTCCCCGAAACGGTTGCCAAGTCCGAACGAGCACGGGCAGGAGCGCGACCGAGGCAATGAGCAGTCTGAATGTCACATTCTCGGTGACAGACATTTCCTGAAACGCCATCTTAGCGAAAAGAAAGCCGGTTCCCCAGAGCGATCCTGCAAGGGCGAGAGAGAGCGCTGCGAGACGACGCGGAGATCCACCGTGAGTATTCTGATTGGCAGTGATAAGCTTTCCTTCCGTTCTCACCATTTCCTCGCTCATCTCAATCCACGCGGCGCAACCTCACATTAGATTGCTTTCTCGAGATGCCGTTGAGATCATCCATGCCGGTATTTCAAAATTTGATGCCGGCGGAAAGGGTCCAACAAGCACCGCGATGGAGGCCAAGTCCGAAATTCTTATCCGTCACCAGCCGGCACCCTAAACGCTATCCTCCTGCGCTGAAAATCTGACTATTCATGGAACTGTAACGCGAGCTCCCATCCTACTTCAACGGAGCCGTTATGTTTAATCTTCTTCCCAAAGACGAAAAATTTTACGACGAGCTGGAGCAACTCGCAGACCGAGTCGTGGATACCTCCCGTCAATTGGAACGCGATCGTCACCAGCTTCCCCAACTTCGACGGCCAGCTCAACAACATCGAACGGGATCGTGTTGAGGCCCGCAAGCTCTTCAGTGAATCGCTCCTCCGCCTCGATCAGGCTTTCATCACTCCACTCGATCGCGACGACATCCTCTCCCTCATCACCGAGATGTACGGGGTCGTCGATCGCATCTCCGAGCTTTCCCAGCGCTTCCGTCTCTACAAGCTCAAGGATCTGCACCCCACTCTCACTGGACAGGCCAAAAACCTCTCCAGCATCTCCGAAGAGCTGAGGGGCATCATCCACAGCCTGCGGGACCAGAAAAAACTCAAGGACCTCAAGCCCTCGCTCGATGCCGTCTCCTCCACCATGGAACTGGTCAAGCGTGACCGCGAGACCTTCCTTGGTGATCTCTTCTCCGGCACTCCCGATCCCCTGGATGTTCTCAAGAAAAAGGAGATGCACGACCTCCTCGAAGACGCCATTGAACGCTGCGAAGAGGCCACTGAAACACTTGTGCGCGTCCTGCTCAAAAACGGTTAAGGTTCCCCATGCAGACCCTGTACTTTGCCTACATCCTCATCGCCGTGGCGCTCATCTTCGACTTCTTCAACGGCTTTCACGACGCTGCGAACTCGGTTGCTACCGTCGTCACCACCCGCGTCTTGTCTCCTTTACAGGCCGTTCTTTGGGCTGCCTTCTTCAACTTCGTTGCCGCTTTCTTCTTCGGAACAGGCGTCGCTGGGACCATCTCCAACAAGCTCATCGACCCCAAGGCCGTCGACGTCTACGTCATCTGCGGAGGGCTTATCGGGGCCATCGTCTGGGATATCATCACCTGGCTCATGGCGCTGCCCACCAGTTCCTCGCACGCCATCATCAGTGGATACGCTGGCGCCGCCATCGCTCGTGCCGGGTTCAGCGCCATTCTCATCAAAGGCTGGATTCCTGTCATCGCCTTCCTGGTCATCTCGCCTCTTGTCGGCTTCATCTTCGGCTGGCTCATCATGACCGCCATCGCGTGGCTCACCCGCCACTCCGAGCGATACAAAACCGAGAGCCGCTTCCGCCATCTTCAGCTCATCTCCGCCGGCCTTTACTCCCTCGGTCACGGCACCAACGACGCCCAGAAGACGATGGGGATCATCGTCGCCCTCCTCGCCGCCGCGGGCCACGAACGGTGGAGCAAAGCCAGCCATCAGGGCTTTCAAGGGCTCTTCGGAGAGCACGAGATCGCCTGGTGGATTATCCTCAGCTGCCACGCCGCGATGGCCATTGGAACCATGGCCGGCGGATGGCGCATCGTCCAGACCATCGGCTCTCGCATCACTCCCCACCTCCGTCCCGTTGAAGGCTTCTCCGCCGAGCTTGCCGCCGCCATCTCCATCGGTTTGGCCACTCTGGCCAAGGTCCCCATCTCCACCACACACGCCATCGGAGGAGCCGTCTCTGGCGTCGGCGCCACTCGCGGCTGGCATGCCGTTCGCTGGATCTGCGGAGAGCGCATCGTCGTGGCCTGGGTCCTGACCTTCCCCGGTGCAGCTCTCATTGGCGCCGCCGGCTGGGCCTTGGCTCACTTCCTCATTCAACCCCTTATTCACTGACTCCCGGCCGGCTCTTCAAAGCTCTGGACGCGGCCGGTCGACAAGAATCGCGCCGCTGTAGGGAACAAGATCGGTCACATCTGTCTGGAAACGGCATCCAATCGGACGTGAATCGATTAACCAGCATACGAGCTGTTTCGCTTCTCGGGTTTGTGTTAATGACTTCCTGCGCCAGTCAACGAAGGATCGGCCGCAGCGAGTTACAGTCCGATCTTAGCAGTGGCATTTCGCTGGCCTCGGAGGCTCGTCTCTATCTGCAGTATTCGGAGGAAGGCCGCACGTTACAGTCCTTTTCAAAGGGTCATTTTCACTATCTGGCTGCTGAAGCCAATCGCACGGAGAAAGAACTCCAGCAGGCTGTTTCTGCGCCCGAGGATACACAGACTCTCCATGACGCTCGTTTGCAGTTTGGAGCGCTGTCCGAGCAGCTCGCCCTGATGGGACGGAGTCCTTCTGACGCGAACGCACGCTTCCACTCCATGCGCCAACTCACGGAAATCGGCAAAGCAATGGAAGAAGCGAAGGGTTCGCAATGAAAAGCTTGCTCGGCGTCACGCTGGGGATCATGACTGCCCTCGGCGGCTTCGTCGACCTCGGGCAGATCGTGTTCACCACTCAGGCAGGGGCGCTCTTCGGATATCGTCTGCTTTGGGCCATTGCGATTGGGACTATCGCGATCATCGTGTACATGGAGATGTGCGGCAGGGTCGCGGTCGTCGCGCACGAGCCAGTCTTTTCCGTGGTGCGCGACTGTTTGGGAAGGCGCCTCGGCCTGGTAACGTTAATCGCTTCAAACCTTGTCAACCTCATCACCTGCGCAGCGGAGTTAGCCGGTGTCGCCATCGTTCTACATCTCCTTACTGCCTGGCCGGAGCGGCTCGTTATGATCGGAAGCACCTTACTCCTGGCAGGACTGGTTATGCTATGCCGCTTCCAATCGATCGAACGTATCTTCGGTCTATCCGGCATTCTGATGGTCGTGTTTGCGCTGGCGGCAGTGACCCTGCATCCGGACTGGCACCAGGTTGCAGAGGGCCTGCAACCCACGATGAGACGTTCCAGGCCGGGCCAGGGCCTTCTCTATGCCTATTTCGCAGTGGGAATCTTCAGCGCAATGCTGATGGCGTACGAGGTGCACTTCTATTCTTCGGGAGCCATTGAGGAAGACTGAAGACCGAAAGACCTCGGCGAGAATTTCATGGTCGCCTCGTTCGGCTCAGTGCTGGGGTCGCTCCTCACGGTCGCCTTATTATTGCTGGGCGCGCTGATCTTCCTGCCGCGCCATATCTTTCCAAATCTCTTAAGCACGGCTGTTTGGGCAGGCGCCTTTCCTTTCGCACAAAAAGGTCTCATCGTTTCACTTCTCGGAGCTTTGGCGTGCATCAGCGGTGCTGCGGTCGAAACGGCGCTTTCGAGCGGCTACAATCTCTGCCAGTTCTTCAACTGGCGCTGGGGCAAGAACCTGCCTTTCCGCTCAGCGCCCGTGTTCCACGCCACATGGCTCGCCACATTTGTCTTCGGTCTGGCCATAGAATTGACTGGCATTCGTCCTCTCGACCTCATCAATTACTCCATCATCTTCGGCATGGTCATCATGCCGCTGACCTACTATCCAATCCTGCGTGTGGCCGCGGACAAAGGGATCATGGGCCGATACGTGAACACCAGAGCCAACAGTATCGCCGGCATCATTTTCCTTCTGCTGATTATCGCGGCCGCAGTTGCAGCGGTCCCTCTGATGATCGTGACGCACTCCGGCAGACCCTAGCCATGTCAAAAGTCGTTGTTATATTTTTCCTGCGTTGCCCCGCTCTGTATGCACAGTCGCATGCAGTCAAACTCCACGGTTAAGCTCTCCGCTGATGGCGGTTCAATCGTTGTGCCACCAAAGAGAGCAATTCAGAGGGCATGGTGATCCCGTCGAGAACGAGTACCTCCGCACCGTCAGATAAGTTAACGATTCGGTGCAAATCAGAATCCCGCAGCCTTGAGACGATTATCAGATCGACTTTTTGACTGCGGAGCAAGATGTCGGCTAGTTGGGGCGACGCGGACGCAGCGTCGTAGCCTGAATACTTCAGTACCGCGCACCGGCTTTCAAGAACGGCCGCGTCTAGCTCGACGCAAAGAATCTTGGCTGCTCCGAAGTTCGATCGGGTATCCACTGTAAACGTGTCCTGATTATCGCTTGAACGCCTGTGTAGTCTAACCATCAAGATGCAGAAGCGCTCACGCCATATCGCGCCACAACACCGCGCAACTCGTGCGCGTGGCTTGAGTTTCATCGACTGTTGCGCCTGAATCGAATCGCAACAAGGAAGATGTGGCCCGCCGACAACCCGATTAGGCGGCCACCTGACAAGGTGCGCGCTCCCGGCGATAGTGCGGAAGACGCCTTACAAGCGGCGGTTCATTTGAAACGCGAAGGCTGGCGAGCCCCTTCGCGAGAGACACTATTTGGAATCCGCGTCCGCCGCTATTCGATCTTCCCTCCGCGGCGTCTAAACATACGAGGGCGAACCCACTCAACACTCACCAGAATGCCCAGGAACCAGCACAATTCCTCTTGGCTTTGACTGCATGACGACGCAAGAGAGACACTGCGTTTCCCTCCGGGTTTTTTCGAAACCTAGACCCAGCAATTTCTTCCCTTTTTCACTGGACCAACCCCCGCCTGACAGATCGAATCTAAGAAAACAGAGCAGATGCTGTTCGAGTTCGTCAGGATAGCAAATTAGAAGCGGACCAGCAATTCGCGGCACGGAAGAGCGACTTTATTGAGTAAGAGCGATCGAACGCGTGTTTCGAAAACACTTCTCCCGCAGAGTCGCTAGGAATGCCAGATCGGAATCGTCATGTTCAGCTTGGGCAACAGCAAACAAACACTTCTCGATGACGGACCGACGTTCCAAATTAGCGAAGAATCCGACTTATGGCTTTTATTGCGCGCGCAACAGCAATTGCTCGAGAAGGCAATGAACAAGCAAGATATGATCCTATATGAAAGGCAGGCCCAGCAAATATTTGAATTGCTTCAGCAGCTACTCAACGATTAGAGCGGCCAGGGCTCGCCTCAGCGAAGACCCGTTTCCAATCTTGTGATGGGCGTGTTGTCAGTGGCGCGATCGTCTTGTAGATACTAGATAGTGCCTATGAGCATGGCCGGTGCGGGGGATGTGGGAGCCATTGGACCGACTCCTGGACGTGATCACGCCTGAGACGAATCGCGCGCGATCCGACAGAAAAGCGGCAGATATTCAGTATCCCTGTCCGCCGCTCCTCGATCAGTTTCCGCCTAGGTTCTAGGCTTTCGAGGGCATGGGAGGCGTTTCGATGCCACCCATGTGTGCAATCTTGTCAATCATCTCTGTATGTTCCCGGATGACCGACTCGCCCTTCTGGACAGCTGCTTTCAGCTGTGGATTACTCGTCTTATTCTGCTCGTCGAGAAACGCCGATAAATCATCGTGGTGATCCTTGACCATCGCTTCCACGTAAGCCCGATCAAAGTCGGTACCGGACTTCATTTTCAATTCCATATATTTCGCGTGATCTGATACCGGAGGACCGGTAGGCACCTTTACTCCCATCTCTTTCGCCAGCGGTTTCATCTCCGAAATCAGCATCTCGTGGTCGTGGATCATTTTTGTAGCAAATTCCCGCACGTTCTTGTCCTGACTTTTTTGCAACGCCAACTTCGCGAAATTTACTTCCGCCAAGCTCCCCTGGATTGCATTCTTCACAAAAGTCTTATCTGACGACGTCGTGTCTTGCGCTTGTACTGCCCCACCAGCCAAGAACATGGCGAGTGCGGCGCCTCCTATGGATTGCAACCAGAAACGTTTCATGTTCTTTTTCCTAACCGCGAACAGTAAGAGGGAAGGCTCAATCGAAACGTTGCCTTTGGAACCAGAGGTTTTGACGATAAGCTCCGTCTGCGACGTAGTCATTTTCTACGACTTCAATATCTATAGTCTCTGAGACCAAGAGGATAGCTATCTGACACCCAACAATGCGGCCAGTCGGACGGTCTGGGATGACGCAGCGGTTAAGAATGCAGGCTCAAAGACGCAGCATACCTAACCCCAATAGGCGCAATATGGCGCTCAAATGCTCCGATAGTCGGTAAAAATACTGCCGTGAATGAATGGCCAGCCGCATCGTCACCGGCTCGATCCGCATGAACCCAGGGTACCGCTAGCTAAGCTGAATTTCGGGAAGTATGCTTAGCCAACAACCGTAGAAACCCGCGATGATCGGCAACACAGTGGATGGGCGCGGGTCTCTCTACTTGGCGTCTTGAAGTTCCTTCTCCGCTTGAGCCCGCCTTTCTTTCGACTCGGCCTCCGCGGCGCTCCCAGGCTCCTGCTTAGCCTGATTCGCCAGTTCCTCCGTAACATGCCCCTCCGCCTCTCGGTGCTTTTCATTCATTTCGTTCATGTGGCTTTCGCTCCTCGGCGTTTTCGCGTGCTGCAACGTGTGATGCAGTCTGACCTCCCAAAGCGGCCTCACAGCTGAGAGGGCACCTGGGCACCTCGGGCGTCGATGGGTGCGCCTTTCCACGTGCCGATAGGAAAGACTAAGCAACGCATCCCGAACAGAAGTCATCCCTATGTCTAGTCCGCAGGCGACCGTCCGCGACGTCTTGTCGACGAAGATCCGTTTACAACTATGGAGGAGTCATGAGTGTTGAGACGATGCAGGAATTATTGATAGACGAATTGAAGGACCTCTACTCTGCCGAAAAGCAGATCGTAAAGGCACTTCCGAAGCTGGCGAAAGCCGCTTCCACACCTGAGTTACAGGATGCCCTCCTGAGCCATCTCGAGGAAACAAAAGGCCAGGTCGACCGTCTGGAAAAGATCGCCGAACTGGTCGGGAAGAAGCTGACTGGCAAAACATGTGTGGGGATGAAGGGCGTTCTGGAGGAAGGCTCCGAGGTGTTGGAGGAGACGGACGAAGGCACGGTTCGTGATGCCGCCCTCATCGCAGCCTCCCAACGGGTTGAGCACTACGAGATGGCCGGTTATGGATCGGCACGCGATTTCGCAAATACCCTCGGCCTTTCGGAAGTGGCCTCATTACTTGAAGAGACGCTTGCGGAAGAAAAAGAGGCTGACAAGAAGTTAACCTCGATCTCGAAGCAGGTGAACTCGACGGCGAAGCAAGCTGCCTGAGAAGACAGCGAGACTCGTGTCAGTTGGGATGCAGGAACGGTCATCGCCTTCCCGCATCCCCGCCGCTTCGCGTAACTTTCTGAGAGGTAAATGTCATGGCGAACAAATTGGCGCTGGTTACTGGAGCATCGAGCGGCATTGGGTTTTCACTGGCGACTGATCTGGCCAAACGCGGATATGATCTCGTCGTCTGCTCGGCAGGGGACCGTTTACAGACAACAGCGCAGCAACTTCAGGTTTCAAAGGTTGAAGTTGTTGCGGTGCAGGCTGACCTCGCAAGCCGCGAAGGGGTTGAAAGCCTATGGGAACAGGTGACGGCCCTGGGAAGAAGGTTAGACATCGCATGTATCAATGCAGGCGTTGGCGTAGGAGGATTGTTTGTTGAGACCGATCTCGATGCTGAACTGAATATGGTGGAGCTCAATTGCGCCGGGACTGTGCATCTGGCAAAACATGTCGTTCAGCACATGACGCGCCAGGGTGAGGGGAAGATTCTATTCACCGCCTCGATCGCCGGCGAGATGGTCGCACCCCGAGAAGCGGTTTACGCCGCCACCAAGGCGTTTGTTCTCTCCTTTGCCCACAGTCTGCGCTACGAGCTACGCGACTCGGGAATATCCATTACTGCGCTGCAACCCGGCCCTACGGACACAGACTTCTTCCGTAGGGCTGGAATGGACGAGACCGAGGTCGGTTCCAAAGGTAAGTCGGAGAGCCAGCCGGACGACGTCGCTCGCCAAGGTATCGACGCGCTGCTTGCCGGCGAAGACCATGTGTATGCGGCCTCGATCAAAACCAAGTTGGAAGGCAAGTTGGCAAACGTAGTGCCCGGTGCGATGAAGGGCGCCATGCACGAGAAGATGGCGAAACCTCTGGAAGAAAATGCCTCACGCTAGTTAGGCCATTCGCCATACCGCGAACCCGGAACGCCCTGGTTCGCGGTAATGGCGGAAAAGGAAAAGCACTAGCAGGATAGGTTTTTTGGAAGCACACATCGGGAGGAACGCCGCCCAGGTTGCTATCGTCGTTCTCCCCTAAAACCATACATGATGTGCATCCGGAGTACATCGCTCCCTACGACCTGAAGAAACCATTCCTGCCATGCCCGAGCTTCCGGCAGAAAATAAAAAATTCTAGTGTGAATGCCGCGTCTCGCAGCCAGCAATAGCGATCGTCGCAATTGCGGTCTCCACCGAGACGCTTAGCGCCTCCACAACACTCCATCTGTACGGCGACGCGGCTTTCAAGACACTTCGCAATGCGCACCATATCGGAATGCGTCTAGCGTACGGGGATGAAAACACTGATCATCAGGACCCCCGATGCCGTCTCAAATCGTGTTGCCCGCCGCGCCTGCATCTAATCCGCTGTACGTCATGGACATGGAGGGCGGAGATGGAACCAACCCTGAATGTAGTGATTACAGGGGCTTCAGCTGGCCTTGGACGAGCGATGGCCCGCGAGTTTGGGAAGGCAAACGCCCGGGTGGGACTGATATCCCGCGACCTTGCAGCCCTCGAAGCGACTGCGGCAGAGGTTGAGAGCCTGGGAGGAACGGCAGCTACCTACGCGGCGGACGTGAGTGACGACCAGGCGGTCGAAGCTGCTGCTGCCTCGTTTGAAGAGCGGCTCGGGCCTATCGACGTGTGGGTCAACAACGCCATGGTCTCAGTGTTTTCGCCAATCAAAGAGATGGAGGCAGCCGAGTTCCGGCGCGTCACCGAGGTCAACTACCTTGGCTACGTTCACGGCACCCTTGCGGCGCTGCGGCGAATGCTCCCGCGGAACCGCGGCCGCATTATTCAGGTCGGCTCGGCTCTTGCCGTGCGGAGCATACCCCTACAGGCTGCGTATTGTGCGACCAAGCACGCCATCGTAGGATTCACGGACTCGTTGCGCTGTGAACTCTATCACGACAACAGCGAGGTGAAAGCGATTGTGGTTCACATGCCGGCGATGAATACACCACAGTTCACGTGGGTGAAGAGCAGGCTGCCTCGTTTGCCGCAGCCAGTCCCTCCCATCTATAACCCGGAAGTAGGTGCAAGAGTGGTCTTGCATGCCGCGCTCGCATCGTCACCCAGGCGCGAGTACTGGGTAGGCGGGTCCACGGTCAAAGCAATCTTAGGGCAGAAATTCATTCCAGGTATATTGGATTTCTATCTTGGAAAGACGGGTTACAAAGCACAGCAGCGCAAAGAGCTCGACTCCCCTGATCGGCCAGATAATGTGTGGCATCCAGTACCAACTACGCTCGGAGCCCACGGGCCCTTTGATAAGAGGTCGCGACCGTTCAGCCTTGAGGCACAAGTATCGAAGCACCGTGGTTGGGTCGTTTTGGGGTGCGGGGTTGTAGGTGCCGCGATCGGCGCGAAGAAGCTGCTCGCTCGTTAGGCGATGCGCGGATTTCCCTTGAACTTGGTAAAGGGCGGGGAGAGATCGTAACGGATGCCGGGCTCAGTTAGATCTCGGCGATTGCAGAAGAAAATAGCGTCGCCCTGCTGGATCAGATAGTCCGCGGTCCGTGCTGCGAGGGCCTGTATCGTGAGGCCCGGGTTCGCCGAACCATCACCTTGTTTTTCCCAAACTCAATTAACTTCTTGTCATTGTCGTAAAGATTGAAGGTGACCTTTGCAACCGGTAGTCCAAATTGGTCTTTATACTCTGACAGTTCAACCCGGTTGTCCTCCCAGGGCAGAATCTCGCCGAGGACGCCGAGCGTTGCCCAGTGGTTGTAGTGTAGGCGGAAACGTCTACCTTCTCTACCCGTATGTCCGACAGCTCCATGGTTACGAAGGGCCCCTATTTGCCTCGTTTATACAAGCTCCCGCACAGTGTCATGGGCATTGGTCAACACGATCTTCATGCGGTTCGGCTCCCCACGAGCCAAGGCCTCCGCGAGTTTGAGCGCCTGAGATGCCTTGATCTTCGCGGGCATTGGAGGTGTGAATTCATCCACAACAGCTTCAATGAGAACCGGCCCTTGCCGCCCAACAACACTGTCGAGTTGAGCGCCGCAGGTCGACGGGTCATCGATCTGGATTGCCTCAATTCCGGCGCCCCGCGCGATGGTCACAAAGTCCGCAGGATATAGGTCACAGGCATACTCTGGATTTCCCAGGAAGACCATCTGCTCCCACTTGATCTGTCCCAGGGTGTTGTTCTTAATCACAATGATCTTGATGTTGAGCTTGTAGGCTGCGACCGTGATTAATTCTCCCAACAGCATGCTCAACCCGCCATCGCCAATGATGCAGTAGACCGGCCGGTCGGGATATGCAACCGCTGCCGCAATGGCATAGGGTAAGCCACAGGCCATGGTTGCAAGATTTCCGGAACAGCTGTGTTTCTGTCCACGCAATGCGGGTACGTACCGAGCCCACCACGTCGTAATCGTCCCCGAGTCCGAAGTAACGATTGCGTTGGGAGGAATGCGCTTTCCTAGTTCCCAGCCCACCACCTGGGGCTTCATAGGCTTATCCGGGCGGGTTCCGCGCTCCTCCATCAATTTCTGCCAATCTAGCTTCGCCTTCTGCGCCTTCTCGAGGAAGCTCTTGTCGTGCTTTTGAAGATGATCAAGCAGCGCTCGGAGAGTATTCTTCGCATCACCCACAAGACCTACGTCGGCAGGATGGCGAAGACTAATACGCTGCGGATCGATGTCTATCTGTATACATTTGATCGATCCGGGCTCGGGAAGGAATTCGATATACGGGAAGGACGTTCCCACCATGAGAAGCGTATCGCAACCTTCAATGGCGTCCTGAGACGGCTCTGTGCCAAGAAGGCCAATACCGCCGGTCGTATACGGGCTGTCGTCCGGAACCGCAGCCTTACCCAGGAGCGCTTTGATGATCGGCGCACCAAGAGTCTCTGCAATCTCTTCCAATTCCTTGGTAGCGTGCAGTGCTCCTTGCCCGGCTAGAATGGCAATCTTCTTCCCCCGATTCAGGATATCTGCGGCATGTTCGAGTTCCATCCGTGCTGGAACCTGATCGAAATAGGCTGGAACCTCGGATGTGTGGTGAATGGGATTTCGCTCTGAGCGGCCCTTCTTGATTTCCTGAACCTGTACATCGACCGGAATGGTAATGTGAGCTACACCTCGCGAGGCAAGCGCCGTGCGAATAGCCAGATCAGCCACGCTTTCTATATGGGCGCCACTCATGATCCGCTCGTTATAAACAGCGACATCCATAAAAAGCTTGTCCAGCGCGACATCCTGCTGGGTGAAAGTGCCAATCAGGTCACTGTGCTGCAAGCCTGTTATCGCCAAAACCGGTGCGTGGTCCATCTTCGCGTCATAAAGGCCATTCAGAAGATGAATGCCCCCCGGACCGGAGGTTGCGATACATACTCCAAGTCGTCCAGTGAACTTCGCATAAGCGCACGCCATAAAGGCGGCGGCCTCCTCGTGCCGGACATGAATAAACCTGATACGATCCTTTTGTTTTCGGAGAGCCTCGAAGACTCCATTGATGCCATCGCCTGGCAAGCCAAACACAGTGTCAACACCCCATGCGAGGAGGCGCTCTACCAGCACATCCGATGCGTCGGTCATCTCTGTCTCCAAAAAAGAATGTCCTCTCAACTGGACATAAACTTAGACGCCAGTTCGCTCGTCGGGGTTTGATCGCGGGAGCAGCTGTACCGAAATGGAATCTACGGCTTGATAAGATCGGGCCTGCCAGCGAGCATATCGCGTGGGGACGAAGAGCACCAATCCGATACTTGGTGAGCGACAGCTAACGTTCAACTATGTTGCTGCATCCCACTGTTTGCGGTAACTACCTATTGAAATGAGGATCCAGTATGGCTGATGCAAAGAAGTGTCCACACCCGTCATGTAGTTGCACCCTGGAAAAAGGTCAGGGCTATTGCAGCCCTCGTTGCGAGGCCGCAAAAGGAACGACAGAATTGATGTGTGAATGTGGCCATGCGGGATGTAAAGGTGACGCACTCAACGCTTAGATCAATGCTTCACCCACGACGTCGCGTACGGGATTTTTGAACGCAACGGCGCGATTAGCATCATAAAGAACGAAGACGATGCCTAAGGTAAGTGAGCAGGAAAAAACGGCGAGAAGCGTACCGGGGAAAACCAGATTGTCGAGACCGATGTACCCGCTCGGCTCGATCGGCTTCCCTGGAGCCGCTGGCACACTCGCATCATTACGGCACTTGGTACGTCATGGCTGCTGGATGGGCTCGAGGTCACTCTCGTCGGTTCCCTCTCAGGCGTGCTTGAGAGCAAGGACGGGCTTTCTCTCACCGATCCACAGGTCACCTCGGCAGCGACGTTTTATCTTGCCGGCGCGGTCCTGGGCGCAATACTCTTCGGTTACTTGACTGACCGTCTGGGTCGCAAAAAGCTTTTTCTGGTTACACTCGCCACTTACTCACTTGCTACCATCGCGAGTGCCTTTTCCTGGAATTATCTGAGCTTCTCCATTTTCCGATTCTTTACGGGCTGTGGAATTGGCGGAGAGTACTCCGCCATCAACTCGGCCGTGGACGAACTGATACCCGGCAAAGTGCGCGGCACCGTTGACCTGGTCGTCAATGGAACCTTCTGGGTGGGCGCAACGCTCGGTGCTCTCGCAGCCATGTTCCTCCTTCATGGCCACGGCTTGTCGCTGCGCATAGCTGGCGATACGCCTTCGGAGTCGGCGGCAGTCTCGGCGCCGCTGTATTGATACTTCGCCTTTATGTTCCCGAAAGCCCACGCTGGCTGATGCTTCGCGGCTACGATGAGCAGGCGAACAAGGTCGTAAGCGACATCGAAGACAAGGTTTCCAGAGGGAACGCGGGCAGCTTGCCGGCGCCTCAAGGAGAGAAGCTCAAGATTACCGTTCGCGATCACACGCCCCTCAAAGAAATTTTCCGTAACATGATGGGCGATAATCGTCAGCGATCCTTTCTGGCTCTCACCCTAATGGTCGGGCAGGCGTTCTTTTTCAACGCTGTCTTCTTCACCTACGCGCTGGTGGTGAAGACCTTCTTTCACGTCAACAACAACGACCTTCCCAGGTACTTATTGCCTTTCGCAGTCGGCAGCTTTCTAGGACCGATGGTCCTCGGCCCGCTTTTTGACAAGATCGGCCGCAAGCCGATGATCACCGCAACCTATGGGGCTGCCGGGCTGTTGCTCCTTGGAACCATTTACCCTTTTGCCCACGGAATGTTAGGTCCACGCGGACTTGGCATCTGCTTCACCCTGATATTCTTCGTTGCGTCTTCTGCTGCCAGTGCCGCTTATCTGACAGTGAGCGAAATCTTTCCCCTCGAAATTCGCGCCTTTGCCATCGCCGTCTTCTACTCAATGGGAACGCTGGTGGGTGGGGTAGGAGCGCCGCTCCTGTTTGGCTTTCTCATCGCCAGCCACTCCCGCACCCACGTAGGCATGGGCTATCTTCTAGGCGCGCTGCTCATGCTGGCCGGCGCCGTTTGTGAGCACTTCATTGGAGTAGAAGCGGCCGGCAAGTCGCTGGAAACCATCTCCTCACCCCTGCAAAGCGCAAATTAGTCCGCGGCGCTCCTACGGTTACCATGCCGGATCGCGCATCGATGCCAAGATTCCTATGCGAAGATTCGTCTGGGTCCGGCAGGGTGGTCGGCTGCGCTTTTGGGTATGGCCGGCCTGACGTATGCGATAGTGCGTGAGCAGCGGGTATCAAAGGCAATGCAAGAGTTGAAGGGCAAGGTCGTGCTGGTGACTGGCGGGTCGCGAGGACTCGGCTACGCTATCGCGCGTGAGCTGGCTTTTTCGGGTGCCCGGCTCGCGCTTACCGCGCGTCACGCGGACGAACTGGAGACGCGCGAGAGCGCGGCTTGCTGGCGAGCGGCTGTGCGGCGCCGGCAGATGTGTGGGTGTACCCCTGCGACCTTAGCGTGGAGTCGACAGTGCGAGAGATGGTCGCGGCGGCCTGCGCGCATTTTGGCGGGATCGACGTCCTGGTCAACAATGCCGGCATCATTATGGTCGGTCCGTTGGAGAGTCAGACCCTGGATAGCTTCCACGAAGCCATGAACGTCAACTTCTTCGGTGCTCTGCATGCGACCCTGGCGGTGTTGCCGCAGATGCTGGAGAGAGGCGAGGGAGCGATCGTCAACATCGGCTCCATCGGAGGCAAAGTTGCCTTCCCTCATCTGTTGCCTTACGTGGCGAGCAAGTTCGCCATCACTGGCTGGTCGCAAGGCCTGCGGGCAGAACTTGCCGGTAAAGGAATCCGGGTTACCACCGTTTCCCCTGGCATCATGCGCACCGGCTCCCACATCCAGGCACGCTTTACCGGCAATCAGGAGCAGGAGTATCGCTGGTTTGGCACCGCCGCCACATTACCCGGAACCGCAACCGACGCCACCAGCGCCGCTAGAAAAATCGTACGCGCTTTGGCCGCGGGCTCGGCAGAGATCTCGATTGGCCTGCAGGCGATCATCGCCGCGCGCCTTTCCAACGTCGCTCCCGAGCTAACTGCGACCTTGCTTTCGCTCGCAAATGCCTCGTTGCCCAGCCCACCTAATGAGGGCGAAGCAGACTTTTGGCAGGCCGATCAGTCAACCGCCGGCAAAGCGTTTCGCGGCTCGCTTCCTTCGGTCATCGAAGAACTCGGAACCGGGCTGATTCAGCGCTACAACCAGGAGCCAAGCGCGAGCACGACAAGCGTCTGAGGGCAAATGGAATCGCATTCTGCGAAAGAGCGTCTACTCAGGATGCCGGCGAAAGCATCATGCCAGGAATGGCATCAGGTAAGGAGCTGTTCGGCTCGCTGGAGTGGCAGCTATTTCGGCGGGGGTCCCGGAAGCGACCACCCGTCCGCCCTCGTCCCCGGCGTTTGGGCCGATATCCATAACCCAGTCGCTCCCGGCAACCACGCGCATGTCATGCTCAACGACAATTACCGTATTTCCCGAGGCTACCAACGCATCGAGCTGCGCCATCAGCTTGTCTACATCGGCTGCGTGAAGACCGGTCGTCGGCTCATCGAGAACGTAAAGTGTCGCTCCTCGCTGGACTCGCTGTAGCTCGGTAGCCAGTTTGATCCGCTGTGCCTCGCCGCCGGAAAGTTCGGTGGCAGGTTGCCCTAGCCGCAGGTAGCCGAGGCCGACTTCCCGGAGCACTTCGATAGAACGACGCAACTGTTGCTCGTCCGCAAAAAACTCCCAGGCGGCATCAACCGTGAGCGCCAGCACGTCGGCGATATTCTTCCCGCGAAACTGTATCTCGAGAGTTTTGGGATTGTAGCGGGTTCCCTGGCAGGTCTGGCACGGCGCATAGACACTGGGTAAGAAAAGCAGCTCCACGCATACGAAGCCTTCGCCTTTGCATGTCGGGCATCGGCCTTTGGCGACGTTAAAAGAAAATCGGCCGGCGTCATAATGTCGCGCACGCGCCATCCTGGTTTCGGCGAAGAGCGCGCGCACATGGTCGAACAAGCCCGTATAAGTAGCCAGATTGGAGCGCGGCGTTCGCCCGATGGGAGTCTGGTCGACTCGCACCAACCGCTTGATGCCCTCCATTCCGCCTACGATCTTTCCCCCTGTGACCGTTAAAGGCTCCGCCTCGAGGGCTTCCACTTCTTCTTCACCGTCGAGAAGTGGGTCACCAAGGTGCTGCGCCACCAGTTCGACCAGCGCCTGGCTTACCAGGCTGGACTTGCCTGAACCCGAAACGCCCGTGACCGTCGTGAAGACGCCCAGAGGAAACGCAACATCCACCTGGTTGAGATTGTTGCGGGTAACGCCTTTCAGCTTTAGCCACCCTCTGGGTTCGCGTGGCGCCCTGCGGCTGACAGTCTCATGCCCGAATAGATAGCGTCGGGTCTGCGACGGCTCTACCTGCTCCAAACCCTGTGGAGGGCCGCTGTAGAGTATTTGGCCGCCCTGTTCCCCGGGGCCCGGACCAACGTCGACGATCCAGTCTGCGTGACGAATCACGTCGAGATCATGCTCCACGACGAAAAGTGAATTGCCTGCCGCACGCAGCCGCTCAAACGCCACCAGCAGCGCTTCGGTGTCTGCGGGATGCAAGCCCGCGGAGGGCTCATCGAGTACATAGACCACCCCAAACAAATTTGAGTGGACCTGGGTAGCGAGGCGTAACCGTTGCAGCTCCCCCGGCGAAAGTGTGGGTGTGCTGCGCTCAATCGTAAGATATCCCAGCCCGAGATCCAGCAGGACTCTCAACCGGGCAACCAGGTCGGCGGCGATGCGCTGCACCACGATGCGCTTCTCAGGATGTTCAGCTGGGCCCTTTGCCGTGCTGGCTGCGGATTTGTTAGCAAAAGGCAGCAGAATGGCCGCCAACTGTTTCAATGGGATGCGGGAAATATCGGCTATATCGAAGCCCGCAAATTTCACCGACAGTGACTCCGGCCGCAGGCGCTTTCCGTGGCACACCGGACACTCCGTGCTCAGCATGTATTGCGAGACCCGCTTCTTCATCAACGGGCTGTGGGTCGTGGCAAAGGTGTGAAGCACGTGGCGCTTGGCACTGGTAAATGTGCCCTGGTAACTCGGCTCCATCTTGCGCCGGACCGCCGCCCGCGTCTCCGCTGGTGTAAACCCGGCGTAGACCGGTACTACAGGTTGCTCGTCGGTAAACAGTATCCAGTCGCGGTCCTTCTTCGGAAGTTCCCGCCACGGACGATCGACGTCGTAGCCCAGCGACGTGAGAATGTCGCGCTGGTTCTGTCCCTGCCACGCGGTTGGCCACGCCGCAATGGCCCGTTCCCGGATCGTGAGCGAATCGTCGGGAACCATAGACTGTTCTGTTACCTCGTAGATCCGGCCCAGGCCATGACACTTAGGGCAAGCCCCTTCCGGCGTATTCGCCGAAAAGGATTCGGCATACAGAAGGGTTTGGTGTGGCGGGTAGTCTCCCGCGCGTGAGTACAGCATCCGAAGCAGGTTTGAGAGCGTGGTTACGCTACCCACAGACGACCGAGTGGTAGGCGAACCGCGTTGTTGCTGGAGTGCCACCGCGGGGGGTAAACCCTCGATGGAATCTACTTCAGGCACCGCCATCTGGTGAAATAAACGTCTTGCATAAGGCGAGACGGATTCAAGATAACGTCGCTGAGCCTCAGCATAGAGGGTGCCAAAGGCCAGTGAAGACTTGCCGGATCCGGAGACACCCGTAAAGACCACCAGGGCGTCGCGTGGAATTTCAAGATCAACGTTCTTCAGGTTGTGCTCTCGCGCGCCACGCACCCGGACGAAGCCGCTAGTAGCACCCCTTTTTGGTGATTCGGTCAAGGAGGGAGCCGTGAGGATGACCATGGGAAGATTCTTTCATGCCCGACACTCTGAAATGATTTGGATGCAAGGGAGGCGAAAACGTCGGCGGGCTAAGACTGAGAAAGCACCAACTACGTTGAAATCCCGGACGAGGACTCAACGGATAGCTTGACGGCACGGAGCCTCAGGCTTCCAGGGACGCGCGGCGAGACGGATTCCTTGTGCAAATTGGCAGAGACAAACGGAGGGGGAAGCGGGCTAAGATGCGGCTTCCTCAAGTATGCGCTTTGCCGATTCCGGTCCTTTGCGGCCCAGTGGTGTCACTTCAACCTCACGCACCTTTTGGTAGTTGACAAAGAAATCTTCGATTTGCTGCAGCAGAACAGAGGGCAGATCCGCCAGTTCCTTAACGTCGGCGAAGAGTACCGAGGCCTGAGCGATCCCGACGATGCGATCATTGCGCTTGCCTTGCGTATCGCCCTTGTCTACCTGGCGCGCCAGCAGCACACCCGCGAGCCGGCAATCGATTTGGCAGCCGGGAAAGGTCGGCTCCTCGCAAAGTACCAGCACATCGAGGGGATCACCATCTTCAGCGCGCGTCCCGGGAAAGAAGCCAAAGTCGAAGGGAAAGACCATGCCCTCAGGCATGATCTTGGAGAGCTTGAAACGGCCGCTCTTTTCATCCAGCTTATATTTGTTGCGGCTTCCGCGCGGTGTCTCTATGACTACCGGGACGACAGGTGCGTCCTCGGCGCCCGCTGCATTGAGCGGCTTCTCTTCTCCTCCCGATTTCATCCTGCAAGCCTCGCTGCCGTTTTGACCACGGAATCGTTTATCTGGCCTCGCTTGCCTGCGGCGCCGCCAGAGAGATAGCGCGCCCGCATTTTGTTGGCTGTAGTCACCGCCTGCTCAAACCTGTCATTCACGGTTTCTGCAATCTGCTTGAGCGTTGCTCCGTCTTCTTTCTTATCAAGTACTTCGTGAGCGATCCGTTCGAGCTCACTCCAGTCATGCCAATCCCCGATTTGGTCTTTAACTTTACCAAGGGAGTCGAGCCAGGCTGCATCTGGAGCTCGATTGGAGGACGCGCCTGGGCTCTCACCCATTTGCAGGATGTAGCGCAGCTTCTTCGCCTGTTTGCGAAACTCATGAATGTTGTCTTGATTCAGCCGCGGCCACCGACGCAGGCTCGTGGCGAGGTTGGTGGCGACACCGACCGCCACCGCGGGCGGCGCCGGCGTGTTCTGTGACTTTTTGCTTGAGAACCCGCGCCGCACTAACCGGATGCATTGCTTCAGATCGCGGCGTGCCTCCTTACGATGAACGGCTATGATCTCCCGCAGTTTGCCGGCGCTTTTATCGCGCAAGCTGCCCAAATGCTCCACCAGGCGAACGATTGATTCGCTTTTAGCGGCATTGGGCAACGTGAGTGCGTCCGCGACCAACACGTCCATATCGCGCACCGCGCCTGCCGCTTTACGGATCGGCTTCATGGCCTTTAACAGGCGCCTCATTTCCGGCTCCTGCTCAAGCATGAACGAATTCAAGGTCGCCTCCAGGCGCCGAGTCTGGGTGCGGAGCTTGTGCACCATTTCAACGGATGGGTCTGACGGCCAATGCTTTAAGTTATTTCTCAGCTTGTGGATCGGCTTTTCGAGCCTCTCAAGTTCGATCGGCATGATAACTATGATGCAAAAATCGATGACGCGTTGGAGAAGCTGACACTTTGCCGGAGTGGAGACGCGGGCTCGAAAACTGTGCTTGGGCCCCTATCCAAACGGGGTTGCAAAGTAAAGAGCCGCTCAGGAATTTTCCAGCCGACCTTTTGGGTTCTCAGGCGCATCTATATTGGCCAAGAGCGGATTTCCGGAAGTCGGAGTATCTATGCGTATCGGCCTGCTTGCGTCGCCCTTTATCCCGGTTCCACCCACCCGGTATGGCGGAACAGAGTTGTTTGTTGCCAATCTTGCGGAGAGCCTCCGGCGCCTGAATGTGCATGTGAGTGTGTACGCGAACGGCGAGTCTACAGTGAGAGCCGACGTACGCTGGCTTTATCCCAAGCAGGACTGGCCACTCCCCTCAGAGATGTCGGGCTTGACGAAGGAGCTCGACCATATCTCCTGGTCGCTCAAGGATGCCGCGGAGGGGTGTGACCTGGTGCACGTGGGCAATGCGCTCGCGGTTCCGTTCTCCCGCCTAAGCCTGCTGCCGTTCGTTTGTACCCTGCATCATTCTTCCGAACCCGCAATCACCGAGTTATACGAGCGGTATAAGACGGTTACTTACGTCTCTATTAGCCATCACCAGGCAGCCCTGCATCCGACGATAGCCTCCAAGGTGATTCACCACGGACTTGATCTCTCGCGCTACCGCTTTAACGCGGAGAAAGAACCCTACCTGTGCTTTCTGGGGCGGATCTGCCCCATCAAGGGAACGCACCATGCAATTGAGATCGCCAAGCAGTTGGGTATGCCGTTGAAGATTGCGGGAGAGGTGCAGCCGATTTTCCAGGGCTATTACGACGCGCAGGTACGCCCTCACGTGGATGGACGGAATGTTGAGTTTCTGGGCGAGGCGGACTTTTCCATGAAAAACGATCTGCTGAGCCGAGCGACCGCGCTGTTGTTCCCCATCGAGTGGGATGAGCCTTTTGGCCTGGTAATGGTCGAAGCGATGGCTTGCGGCACACCGGTCATCGCGTTCCCTGGAGGCGCGGTGGAAGAGATAGTAGCCGACGGGATCTCCGGCTCGATCTGCCAGAATGTAGAAGATGCCGTGCGCGCTATGAGAGAAGACCGCTTTGATGCGCGGGCCATTCGGAACTATGCAGAAAGGCATTTCTCGGCGATGGCCATGGCGCGCCAGTACCACCAGCTTTACATGAGCATACTCGGCGGCAGGCTCTCGCCGGTCGAGCGCGACGAGGAAGCTGCGTGAACAATTCCACACCCGTTAGGTTTCCGGCCACTTATATGGATCCGCCGCCGGAGCCCAAGGTCGTCTACCCGGAGCCGCCGCTTGGTTCGTCCGGTCTACTGGCGCTTGTCCATGGGTCCACTTTTTTTGCGGCTACAGAGGACGGCGCCTTGGTACCGCCGGGGTCGCCGAGCATAGGCCTCTTCTTTCAGGACACTCGCTTTCTAAGTCACTACGAGCTACGCACCAATGGGCAGGCGCCGGCACTGCTGTCCTGCAACAACACAGGCGCCGATCTCGCGCGGGTTGGTCTGACGGTGCGCGGCGGCACGGTGCCGGGTACCGACCTGGACCTGCCCATCAACACGATTTTTGTCGATCGGGAATTCCTGTTGGGGCGGGACCGGCTATTTGACACGGTGACGTTTCACAATTTCCATCACACCAACGTGAAGCTGACGGTTGAACTGCTTTTCTCTGCCGACTTCATGGACATCTTTCAGGTGCGGGGACTACTGCGGGGCAAGAGTGGGCGGTACGCTCGGCCGCTGGTGGAGAGTGCCCGGGTCCGCTTCCGCTACGAGGGATTGGACGAGCGGATCCGATTCACCGAGATTGGGTTTACGCCAAAGCCCCAGGTGCTGGAGGGGGCTTGCGCGCGATGGGAACTGGACCTTCCCCCGCACGGGGAGATCTGTCTGACGGTCACGGTGGCGATGGCGGTGACCCCTCTCCATGACAAGGGTGTTTCCAGGCTTGTTGAGGAGGATCCAGTTGCAGCCCGCGAAGAGGAGCGGCACCGATGCCACACACGCCATACGGAGTGGAAGGCCCAATACGCTCGCGTCCATTCGGATAACAAGATTTTTGACTCCCTGCTTCAAACCTCGGTAGAGGACTTCTTCGCGCTACGCATCCGCGAGAGCCAAGGGGTGGCGTTGGCGGCGGGCGTACCATGGTTCGCGGCTTTGTTCGGCCGAGACTCCCTCATCAGCAGCTACCAGACACTGCTGCTTGATCCGGACCTGGCGCGGGACACTCTGCGTGTGCTCGCCAGCTACCAGGGCACGGTCTCCAATGATGAGCGGGATGAAGATCCAGGGAAGATTCTGCATGAGCGGCGCTCGGGAGAAATGACTGCTACCAACGAGGTGGCGTTTGGCCGGTCGTATGGGTCAGTCGATGCCACGCCGTTATTCCTGATCCTGCTGCATGAGTATTTTTGTTGGACTGCGGACCTGGCGCTGTTGCTTGCCTTGAAGGATGCCCTGAAGGCCGCGACGCGCTGGGTGCTGCAATATGGCGACCTGGATGGCGATGGCCTGATCGAGTACTGCCGGCGCAATCCGAAAGGTCTGTTCAACCAAGGGTGGAAGGACTCCGCGGACGCGAACCGCCACAGTGATGGGCGCATCGCGCAGCCCCCGATCGCGTTGGTGGAGGTGCAGGGCTACGCTGTGCGCGGTCTCGCGGGCGCCGCGGAGTTGCTTACAACCATGGGTGAACCCGCGCTCGCAGCCGACGCGGCAAAGCGATCGGCGGAGCTGCGCGATCTGCTCGAACAGCGATTCTGGCTGGAGGATCGGCATTACTACGCGATGGCGCTGGACAAGGATAAGAGTGCGCTGCGGGTAGACGGGTCGAACCCGGGACACTTGTTGTTTTCGGGCGCGATTAGCGCAGAACGCGGACGCCAGGTGACCGCAAAACTCATGAGCAAAGAACTATTTTCTGGATGGGGGGTTCGCACGCTTTCTTCCGCGGAGCAATACTACAACCCGATGAGCTACCACTGCGGGTCTGTTTGGCCGCACGATACTTCGATCATTGGTTATGGCATGGCCCGCTACGGCTTGCGGCAGGAGGCTTGCGTATTGTTCCAGGCGTTGTACGACGCCGCTCTCCACTACCGTAAGTACCGGCTGCCTGAGCTGATGTGCGGCATCGGGCGGCAACTGAGTGGCGAGCCGGTGCACTACCCGGTTTCGTGCTCGCCACAGGCCTGGGCCTCGGGCGCGCCATTCCTATTGCTCACGGGACTGCTCGGTCTGCGGCCTCGGGCACAGGCAGGAGAGTTGGTGATCGACCAGCCGCATTTGCCTCCGTTTGTGCACCGGCTGCGGATCGAGGACTTGCGGATTGGGTCTAGCCGGCTGTCGCTCGAGTTTATGCGCCGGGGCACGGAGACGCGCTGGGATGTGGTTGATGTGCAAGGCGGGGGTTTGCGGGTTATGGGCGGTCCGGTCCGCCCTTAATAATAAGGGACGGACCGGATTGAATGATGGTTAGGCGGCTACTGTAGAAGCATCTCGGTTGGTGCGCTGGGCGATTTGCGAAAGAAGAGCATCAGCATGCTTTTCTTCCTCCAATGTGACCTGAAGGGTTGAAGCATGGTCGGTCAATCCAAGGTGCGTTGCCCAGTCACGAGCGCTTCCGTAAGAGGCTATCTCGTAATGCTCGATTTTCTGAGCGGTAGCGATCAAACCAGCGTCGCGGATCGGACCTGAATCTGTTTCTTTGGTGATGTTCTTGCCGGATGCGGCAATGGCGGTCAGAACGGGATCTTTCTTGTCGTCTACGTCGTTATCTATATCACCGATCAGTTCCTCTAGCCTTGAAACGTGAACCTCGGTTTCCTCGCGGTGCGATCGAAACGCTTGCTTGAGCTGTTCATCATCCGCATGCTCAATCATGTCCGCAAGCCCCTTCAATATTTGGTTCTCTGCCGAAAGAAGATAGCGAAGTTGTGCGGTGTAGAGAGCCTGCAGGCTCGGAAAGTCATTTCTGGTTAAGAGTCCCATGGATAAACCTCGAGTTTGATCTACGCGCGATAGTGCCGATCTGTTGGAAGAGATCAACGCGTGTTTGTGTTGTATGTTTCAGTAGCAGATTCTTATCACGTGATGAGCAGCAGGACTTCACCCTGGCAGCTGCGGTGCGAGTTGCTGCACGGCGGGGCTATCAGAACCGAGCCAGTCAGGATGCCGAGCCGTCGTGTCAAAGTGAGCCGTGGTCTTGAGGAGCTCGTACTTTCCGTTAATAGCCACATCCTGGGTTTTGGAGATGAGAGCAGCAACCCGGGTTTCGTCCATCGGTTGAAAGGATTTCACCGCAGTGAAGGCCTGGTTCAGCACCTCAGTAGTATTAATCCCGGTGATTAGCACAGATATGGGAAGATTCAACGAATAGTGAAGGCAATCCATCGGCTCAACCACGCCGCTCTTCAGAATGACACCGCTGCCGAAACACTTCATTCCCAAAACCCCAATCTGTTGCTTGACCGCCTGCGGCACGACGAACTGAGAGAAGCTACGAAAATGGGCATCCATGATGTTGATAGGCATCTGCACGGTATCGAAGTGGAAGCCGTGCTTTTGCGCCACTTCCATCATGTAGAGGTGAATGTGTGGATCCTTGTGCCCGGTGAAACCAATGAAACGTATCTTCCCTGCCTGTTTGGCAGCAACGACCGCTTCCATCGATCCACCTTCCTGGAAGATTCGATCTGGGTCGTCGTAGCGAATCACTTCATGGTGCTGCAGCAGGCCGATGTGATCGACTTTGAGCCGCTTGAGTGAATCATTGATCTGGTCGGCCGCGATCTCTTTTGTGCGGCCATCGATCTTTGTCATGACAAAAGCTTTCTGCCTGTAACCACCCTGCGCCAAGGCGTTGCCCACTCGTTCCTCACTGCGCCCCTCGTTGTAATCCCAGGAATTGTCGAGGAAGTTGATGCCGCGATCGAACGCTTCGTGAATGAGACGGATCGCCGTGTCTTCCTCCACCGTGGCTTGGTCGAGATGCGAGCCGCCCAAACCGATCGCCGAAACCTCAACGCCGGTTTGCCGGCCATATGAATTTCGTACGGTTGGAGGCCAGCCGCGTGGGCAGTTTTCCCGGGCAGTGCGCTGAATTTTGTGGCGCGCAGCAGCGCATATGCGCCTGTTGGTGTGGCACAGCCCGCAGATGAATATGCCGCCTGGACGCAACAGCAGGTTAAGCCGGCCACGGACCCCGCAACAGCGATTGCCCGCGACGGGGAACAGACCTTCGTCGCAGGACCATGTTCTCTTTGTCACCAGGTTCGCGGTACGACCTCCGGGGGAAGAGTCGGGCCGGATCTAACCCACGTGGGCAGCCGGCAATACCTGGCGGCGAACACCATACCCAACAACGATGCTTATCTTGAGGCCTGGATAACCCACGCACAATCCTTTAAACCCGAGGCGCAGATGCCCGATCTTACACAGTTCGATGGACGGCAGCTCCAGGGTCTTGTCGCCTATCTTCGTCAGTTGCAGTGACTGAGTACATACACAAAGGAGCACTCCAGTGGCAAACAACTTTTTCCGGTTCCTTTCCCGACTCGGGCCATGCTGCGTGGTCGCAGGTTGCTTTACCCTGCCATCCTTCGCGCAGTCTAAGCCGGATTGTTCGGCTGTCCCGGATTCGACCCGGCTGCGCAACGTTTTGCAGTCGATCGTCAAGCAAGGAAGCGAGAAGAACGGTGGATTGGGAAACCAGGAGTGGGCTGCCGTGGTGAACCGTGATGGCATTGTTTGTGCCATCGTTTTCAGCGGGACAACGCGCGGGGATCAATGGCCTGGCAGCCGCCTCATCTCCGCGGAAAAGGCAAATACCGCGAACGGACTCAGCGGCAACAATTACGCGCTCTCTACGGCTAATGTCTTCGCAGCTGCTCAACCCGGCCAAAGCCTCTATAGCCTGGCGACCAGCGCTCCTCCCAATCCCAATGCCGTTTTCGGAGACGCCGTTAGCTTTGGAACCCCTAACGATCCCATGGTCGGCAAGGCAGTCGGCGGCATCATAGTATTTGGCGGCGGCCTGGCACTTTATAGCCCACAGGGGAAAATCGTGGGAGGCCTCGGCTTAAGCGGAGACACATCGTGCACCGATCATGTGATTGCATGGAAGGTTCGTCACGACCTTCATCTGGATGCTGTTCCTATGGGGCCGAGCCCCGATCACAACGACAACATGATCATCGACTGGAAAGACAACTCGAGCGCTAGCGGGTTCGGGCATCCTCCCTGTAAGGGAGGAAGTCCCGCGGAGTACATCATTGGTAATCTGTCGAAAGATTTTCCCACAGGTCCTCGATCACATTAGATAGGGAACGTGACCATGGCTCGTGCTTCCCACGTTGTTACGAAGAATCGAAGCTCGTCTCCCGGTGCAACCGCACTCGTTGCATCTGGTCTCGGGTTAGTTTGGGTTTGGCTGGTCGCGGGAACGCGCCTGCACGAAATGATCGTTGGCGCCGGGGTAGTTGTACTCGCTACGCTTTATTTGAAGGCGGTCCACGAGTCCTCGCAAACCACCCTCCGGATTGAATGGAAGGATCTCGTACAATGCTGGCGAATCCCCTGGTATATGGTGTGCGACACCTGGGTGGTTACCCGCGTTCTCTTCAGCGATCTTTTGCATCTGCGGCCAGCCGGCTCCTACTACCGGGTCTGCGGATTTGAATCCGCCAAACGCGACCCTGCAATTCTGGGCCGCGAGGTTCTGGCCACGATCTACCTGACGTCGACTCCTAATTGCATTGTTCTCGGCATCGATTCGCAGTCGCGCAGGATGCTGTTTCACCAGCTTGAACGCGCCAGTATGCCCAAAATGGCGCAGGCCCTGGGAGCCCGGTCGTGAATATCTGGCTGCTTGCGGGAGTGGTCGTGTCCGCCACACTCGTGCCCTGCGCAGACATGTGCCTTCGCGGTTCGCCCGAGCGCCGGCTCGTGGGCCTGGAAATGACCAGCGTGATCATTACGCTCGCCATGGTCCTGTTCACGGTTGGCACAGGCCGCATCCCATTCATCGACCTGCCTCTCGCGCTGGCGATCATGTCGTTCGGCGGTGGGTTGGTGTTTGCCCGGTTTCTGGGGAAGCATCTGTGACCGCGCTCCTGGACGTGTTGTTGGGATCTCTCATGATCTCCTGCTGGCTTGGGGTGCTCGGAATGTGGCGCATGCGCGAGCCGATCCAAGCGCTCCACTATCTCGCGTTGCCAGTTTGGGGAGCCACCATTTTCCTGACGGCCGCGGTCTTTCTGCAAACCGGAAAGGGCACAGCGGGATGGAAGACTCTACTCATATGCCTTGTTCTGCTGGCGATCAACTCAGTCGTGGCCCATGCTACGGCGCGCGCCTTTCGCGCCCGTGAACTTGGCCACTGGCAACCGCGCGACGGCGATCCAATCGAGTTTGTGCGCGCCGGGAAAAAACAATGATCTGGTGCGGAGCCGGCATTCTGATCCTGCTTGCGATTGCAGGATTTGCGGTCGTGCGTACGCAGAACGTCACCGAGCAGGTGATCGCGTTAAGCTTTTACGGCCTGCTAACCGCCTTGATGTTCTTTTTCTTTCAGGCTCCAGATGTCGCGCTCTCACAAATCACAGTGGGCGCGGTGGCTTTGCCGCTCATGATCATGCTTGCTCTATCCCGGATGAAGTTTCGCAAACTCAGCAGACAAAAGGACGGAGAAGATGACTGACCGTCTTCGCCTTGGCATCTTTCTTGTCGCTGGACCTGTCTTTCTGGCGCTCTACGGCTATGCGGCTCTCAACCTGCCGCCGTGGGGACAATATCGCGGGCCCTATGGAGATATGATCACCAGACTCGCGGTCTATGAGCGCCATGCCACCGACACGGTCAACGCCATCAACTACGATTACCGCGGGTTCGATACCCTGGGCGAGGAGTTCATCCTGTTTACCGCAGCAATCGGGGTGACCATGTTGCTGCGGAGGGAGAAGGATGTGCCCACCTCCGCCGTCAATAACGTGGAAGATCGCCCACCGTTGAGTGAAGCAGTGCGCGCGGCCCTCACGCCGGCCGTACTCATTACCACTATTTTCGGCTTCTACATCGGGCTGCATGGGCAGCTCACTCCCGGCGGCGGGTTCCAGGGAGGCGTGATACTTGCTACCGCTGCGCTTCTGATCTATCTCGCCGACAACACGGAAGCTTTCGAACGCACCACGTCTCATGTTGCTGTGGAAGTGGTGGAGGCCATTGGAGCTGCCTCCTATGCCGTCATCGGGATCGTTCCGCTATTCCTTGGCCTGCCCCTTCTGACCAACATCCTGCCGCTGGGAACAACCGGCGATATTTTCTCCGCCGGGAATATCGCGCTCATCAGTGCGTGCGTGGGTTTCGAGGTAACGGCTGCTTTTCTGCTGGTTATCTACACCTACCTGGAAGAAATTGTCACGGGCGAGATACCCGTGGATTAGAAATATGCCTCATATCCTGCATTCGCTACCGTATTTCGTCGCGGCATGGCTCTTCTTTTGTGGGCTCTACGGTCTGGTCACCAGCCGGCACCTGATTCATTCCGTAATCTGTCTTGCCATCCTTCAGAGTTCCACTTACGTTCTTTTGCTGGCCATTGGTTATCGCGTAGGCGGTGCGGCCCCGATCTTTGCGGATATAGCCCCGGGCGCGCTTACGGTCGATCCAGTCGTGCAGGCCCTGATGCTCACGGACGTAGTCGTTGAGGCGGTGGTCGTGGCCCTCTTGTTGGCGATGGTTGTAAAAGCCTATGAGAAGAGCGGATGCGTCTCTCCTTCGGATTTACGCACTATGCGCGGATAAGCATGACCAGCCCATTTCCAGCGTTGCCCGTCGCCTTACCCCTGCTCGGCGCGGGGCTGCTGGCGGCCCTGCGTAAATGGTTAAGCCGGGCCGGGGCAGACAGCCTCTGTATCGCCGTTGCCGCAGGTACACTCATCTGCTCGCTTCTGCTGCTCAGCCACGCCATGCAGCATACTGAGGTTTATTGGTTCGGGAATTGGTATCCCCGCGGTTCGACCGTGCTTGGGATTACATTCGTCGTCGACCCGGTTGCCGCGGGACTTAGCTCGCTGGCTGGGCTGCTTGTGTTTCTTGCGCTGATTTTTTCCTGGCGCTTTGTCGATGCGGGGGCGAACCACTTTCACCCGCTGATGCTGGTCTTCCTGGCCGCCATGAATGGCTTCGTGCTCACCGGCGATCTGTTCAACATGTTTGTGTTTTTCGAGCTGATGAGCACGGCGGCATTCGCCTTATGCGGCCTGAAGACGCACGAGCCTGCGCCTCTCCAGGGTTCCTTCAATTTTGCTGTAACTAATACGGTTGCGGCTTTCCTGGGGCTCACCGGGATTGCCTTGCTGTATGCGGTGACCGGGGCGTTGAACATGGCCCAGATTGGGCTGGCACTCGGCAGCCGCCACGACCCTCTTGTTCTCTTCGCCTTTACCCTGTTGACGTGCGGCTTCTTCATCAAGGCAGCGATTGCTCCGTTCCACTTCTGGCTGCCGGATGCTCATGCGGTCGCACCGACACCGGTGTGTGTCCTCTTCTCGGGACTCATGGTGGAGCTTGGACTATACGCGGTCGTTCGGCTCAAATCGGTCATCTTTCAGCAGACCTTCGCGGCGGGTGAGACCCATCTACGCTCTATTCTGTTTGCTTTCGGCGGGGCCACGATTTTGCTCGGTGGGGTTATGTGTTACGCCGAACACCACCTGAAACGTCTGTTGGCCTTCTCTACCGTCTGCCACGCAGGTCTGATGCTGGTGATATTCGCGATCCAGGGCCCGCTGGCGATCGCTGCCATGCTCATTTACCTGGTAGCACACGCCTTCATTAAATCTTCACTGTTTTTTGTCAGCGGCATTATGCTTCATCGCTTGCGCTCGGTGAGCGAACGGGCCCTTTTTGGCAAAGGGCGTCCACTACGGTGGACTGCAGCGCTGTGGTTCCTCGGCGGCATTGGCCTGGCAGCGGGGCCTGGCTTCAGCACCATGCTCGGGGATGCGGGCATGTCGAGCGCCGCAGAACAAGCGGGCATCCATGGGCTGTCCTGGCTGTTTATGTTTGCCGGGGTGATGACGGGTGCTGCTGTCTTCAGGGTGGGCATGCACACCTTCGCCGGCTGGGGCGACGCGCCCATCACAGACCACAGTGCGCAAGTGGATGAACTGCCGGAGACGCAGGCCGAAGAGCAAAAGGTGTTTTGGTACCATTTCGTTCCGCCTCTCGTCTGTATTGTTTTCGCAATGGCCCTGACCTTCATTCCGAACTGGGAGTATTGGGTGCGTGATGCGGCAGCGCGCGTGTACGACCAGGCAGCTTACGTGCGCACGGTCTATACCGGGCATTCCATTTCACTCACCCCGCCCGGATCCTGGCGCAATGAAATTCCGGGGGCGGCCCTACGCGGAACTTTGGCGGTATTCCTCGCGCTCTCCCTGGCTTGCACGTCGGTGTTTCGCGGGAGGCTTGCACGATTTTTGCGAATCGGCGCGTTTCTCGAAGGCCCGCTCACCACCCTGCGTGCGCTGCAAAGCGGGCATCCGGGAGATTACGTTTTATGGCTAACGGTAGGAGCCGCAGTATTCGGTTCCGCTACCTTATTCCTTCTCCGTTGATGGTGGGACTTTTTGGTTGTGTAAGTACCTCGATAGCCTAAAGCGCATCTAAGCCTCACTAAAGGAAGGTCCTGTATGAGTGATCCACTGTCAACGTATTTGCACGACCATCTCGGTGGCGCCAAGGCTGCCATTGATCTATTGGAAGCGATGCGAGACGGCCACGAAGATCAGTCCCTAAAGGAGTTCGCAGCATATCTCCTGAAGGAGGTTCAAGCGGACCGCGATACGCTGCAGCGCCTGGCGGAAAAAGTTGGCAGCGGTTCTAATCCGTTAAAGGAGTTCAGCGGTTGGCTTGCAGAGAAAATTACTCGGCTCAAGTTGGGGCAGGGCTCGGGTGGAGCGTTCGGCACATTCGAGGCACTGGAATTTCTGGCGTTGGGTGTGCGCGGCAAGTTGGGCATGTGGCAAGCTCTGGATGTTGCGACGGTAGGGGATACCCGGCTAAGCGGATATGACTTCAGACAGCTCGCGGTCCGAGCCGAAGCCCAGTATGAGCAGGTGGAGCAAAAACGAATCCAGGCTGCGAAAATTGCATTGGAGCCGAGCCGATCTAAAATTACGTAAGGCGACAGTACTCAGGAGCTGGGTCAACGAACGCGCGCCTGGCATGCCAGCGTGAATGCCTCTTTTTGCTCAGATATGAAACCCGTGGGAAAGTATTTAGGGCCGTCTCAAGCGTGCGTACTGGCCGACAACATGAGGAGAATGAATGGAGAAAGTCGTCCACAGCCTCAGAGCGCCAGAGATGCTATCTGGACCGTCCCGGATCATCATCACCTTAGGGCCATCTTCGTTGTGGTCCCCTTTGCTAATTCTTTGACATCGCCAAGCCATTGACTAAGACATCCGTGTTGTGTGCAAAACGAAGGCCGTAATAGCCATCGGTCGATTTCAACTTGCCGGCGCCTGTGAGCGCAGCTTTGTCGTAGATGGCGACCACCGATCCATTGATCGAGCACGCCACCTTATCCCCTTTGACCGAGAGAGCGATATCTTGAGTCACCGGCAGGCCTCGTCCCGGTGCCTTATGGACAGCATCGTTGTGATCACCCAGCAATCCATTCATCCTGAACGGCGCTGGCCCGAAGCCGCGTACGATGAATTTCCCATTTCCAAAGGCAGCACAGTACAGCTCGCTTTGGCCGGAAGTTCCCATATCGTTCCCTCCGATAAAGACGCCGTAAGGATGCGCATGGGAGTTCAAATTCATGTACTTCGGCTCGTTGAATGTCGCCTTGACGGTGAAATCTCCAGAGGCTGTCGCATTGGACATCCAGTAAGTGGTGGCAGGGCCCGTCGTGATATGAAGCGCACCGCCTTCTTGAACAAGCCTTGCATCACGGATGGTCATGCCTGCCTTCTCCTCGGCGGCATCAACCTTTCCTTCCCATCCAGAAGCCTTGACGCCGCCGTCCGTAACAGCGCGAGAGCCTTCGACGGTGGGGCTACCCGCGCCGCCGACAAACTGTTTCCTTGCAAGGAACAGCGCGACGAGTAGAACACCAACCACGACCGAACAGCCGATGATGATTTTGGACTTCCTCTTCATTGTGTGACCTCGGATTGGAATAGAGTTCGCGTGGACCATCCACGGTTGAGGAAATGAAAGATCGAGGCAGGGCTAAGAACCTCCATCAATCGGTCCTCCGCCTCGGTGCGACCGGGCTTTTCGATCAGATCCCAGGCGCGATTGAAGCACCACGCCGAGAAGTGCTTGTGTGCCGCCACGAGATCAAAATGGGCTTCGCCGGCCATGGTCACCCCTCCGAAGCCTATCAGTAATGGTAAGAGCGTTTGTCGTTACTTATCTTCGCCAAGGCATGAGCATTCTGTGGCAAATTAAACCTTATGAGAATCACGTGGCTTCTTTTCCTTGCATTTGCATCGAATGGTCTATGCCAGAACAGGAGTGTGCCGCCAGTAGGCGAGAGCCTGGCAGACGCCCTGAAGGCTGCCACTCTGCCGGTCAGAGTGACGCCACAAGGCGATCTTGCCGACACTGGAGGCAAGATGATGACTGAGGCGGTCGAACACGCATCATTCGTCCTCCTTGGGGAGAGCCACTTCAGCCGGGAAACGCCACAACTGGCGGCGGCGGTATGCAAGGCTATGCACCCCGACGCGTATGCAGTTGAGGCTGGGCCATACGCCGCAGCCTACGTTCAGAGCGTACTGAAGAATCCTGACAGGAAGGCCGCCATGCAGGGACGGGAACGTGCGCACCCGGCGAATATGGCGTTCCTCGACGACGAACAGGAAAACGATCTCGCTGCGAAATGCATAGCCTCCGGGAAAAAAGAGGGCATCCCCTTATGGGGGCTCGATCAAGAGTTCCTTGGAGCGGCTTCGGTGCTGTTGCAGCAAATGGAGCAGGAATCTAACGGGCCAAAGTCGGAGGCTGCGATCCGGCTTGCTCTTGCAAAAGATAAGCAGGCGGAAGCGAAAGCTCGGTCCACTGGCGATATGACGCAACTCTTTCTTGAAAGTTCGAGCGACGACGATATCGCCGACCTAGAGAAAGCGTTGGCTATCGATGGAACCCGGAAGAGCCAACAAATCATGCGTGAGATTACTGAATCGAGGCACATCTATCGGCTAAACGGAGCAAATTCGCCGGAGAGCAATTCGGAACGCGCGAGTTTACTGAAGCAGCATTTCCTCCAGAACTACCGTGCACTGCAAAAGTCCTCGCCCGCCCCGCGCATTCTTTTTAAGTTTGGCGACTATCACATGTGGAAGGGCTTCAATGACATTCACCAACTGGATCTGGGCAATTACGTTGCTGAGCTTGCGTCAGTCGAACACCTTGCTTCTCTTCATATTCAGGTGCTCGCAGCAAAAGGTACGCTCGCCAGCCTTGGAGGATACGGAAGGCCGACGAAGACGGAGCGGTTCATGCTTACGGACGACCCCGAGTACGCATGGCTCAAACCGCTAATCGATATGCTCCCGGTCACTGCAAGCGGCGAAGCTACGAGCTTAGTTCTCGACTTGCGTACGCTTCGATTTCGACAATTCGCAATCTCCAGCGAATGGCAGCACCTCATTTACGGTTACGATCTGCTCGTCCTGCTTCCGGAGTTCACCCCAGCAAATCTGTACCGATAGACAAGTCAGCTCCTCGACTTGCATCGGATTAATCCTGAGAACCTTCGTGCCAGTGTTTACAAATCCAGTCCACTTGGACGGCTAAATGGACCAGTGAACGCTGCGGGTGCGGACACATTCTCGCGTGTTGCATGATCGCGTTAGCACGCAGGCAGAATTGGCTCGCGTTATTTCTCCATTCCACACCCCCATCGCGCGATTTTCATCGCGATGGGGGTGGCACCGGCATTACGCCGGCTGAGGTTCCAGCCGGAGTACCGAGCGCTCGTCGGCGCTAGGGCCCCAGCTTGACGGGACAGGAACGTCGAGCAGGCGCAGGTAGACGCAGAACTGGCCGCGGTGCTGGTACCAGTGGTTGAGCATGATATTGCGCAGGAAGGCGATGCGCGGCATAGCCGCGATCTCCTGATCCCCGGCGACGATGCGCCAGGTTGCGTTCATGGCGGCGTCATCGAAGCCCGGCAGGACCTCGCGAACAGTGGCGATGCTCTGGTCCAAGGTGTCAAGGACCTCCTGCACGGTTGCCGGTTGGGGAAATAGGAAGTCTGGCGGCGGGATCTGGCTCTTCTGTGCGCCGCGGACGACGCCTCCGGGCACGAAGGCGAGGTGGTATGCCAGTTGCCCAGCGGTCAAGGACTTAGGGTGAGGCGTCCAGGTCAGTTTGTCGTTAGGAAGGCGCTCGAGGAACTTCCGCGTGACGGGCGCCTGGGCTTCAAATTCTGCGAGCAAGGATTCTGCGATGGGCATGGGGTTTTCCTTTCGATTTGTGTTCCTAAATTAAATTCCCATATGGGAATATGTCAAATATGCTTCATGTACCCATCCACAAGGCGCTAGCTTAGCTGCCGTTAAGATCAAAGCAGGGTCACACGCACATGGTTTCCCCGGAGTCGCGAACGCTGTTTGCAGCGCAAAGTCCCGCAGAGCCTGCCCTGAGCTTGTCGAATGGGGACGACCTGATAATAGCCCAGTACGGTTCGGCGCATACAAGTTGCACAGGATGAGAACGAAGGTCCAGCGCCGAACCAGTGCTGGGTACAACGGGCCAGGAAGACCAGTCCCATAAGGGACGGCTGATTCTCCTGCCTCATAGTCACGCATCTTGTCTGGTTCACCTGGTCTTCGGCACCAGCGGACGACAACCGGCAATCCGGGAACAGATGCGGGATCGACTGCATGCTTACCTGGGCGGGATCGCGCGAGAGGACGCGATGGTGGCGATTGCGAGATCTTTTACGAGACCACCAACCCGCCCGTCCTGGCCATCCACAATGGCTTGGACGACGGAAACCCACCATCTCGCTGGGGTAACCTTCGGCGTGGTACTCCTGTGCCGAAAATAATTCATCGGGCCACTTACACATAACTCGAAAACGCTGTATCTCTTAAAGTAGACGATATCGGCAGGCGACGGTTCCTCACGCAACCGCGCCCTGTCCGGCAGTTGCCGGTAGTTTCGGCCTTACGCGTGAGCGAAGGATAGTTTCACCACTATCCGGTGCCACACCCTATCCCCGTCAAAAAATAACCAACACCAGTCATCAGTGCCCAGCTGCGGCTCTCTATCTTTGTGCCACAAAGAGCGCAGCCAATAACTCCATCCCGATCTCCAGCAAACAGAGAAACGAGACAACTATGCCCAAAAACACGATCACCGATCCCATCACCGACCAGGAAATCGCCTTTGCTCGCCTGATCATGTCCGGAACCATGAATGACCGTCGCGCCGCAGAAGCCGTCGGCCTCAACCCCGAAACCGCCGCCTATACCAAAGCCAAGCCCCGCGTCCGCGCCTACATGCACGAGCACCGTGCTGCCGTTAATGAAAAGCTGGTGGACCAGGAAGCGGAGGGGCTGCGCAAGCTGAACCTCGGGCGCGACCAGATCCTGACCCGGCTCTGGGAACTGGCCACTCTCAGCCACGAAGCGACCCGGGGCACCATCGCCGGCCAGATCAAGGCTCTTTCCATGATCGTAGCCATCGAAGGAATGGTTCCCGACCGCCGCTTTCCCTCATCCGCAAACAGACCCGCGACCCCACCCGTCGAACCAGACAATTGGCTCAACAAACAGCAGCACGAACCCGCAAGTGAGGAGCCACGCGACCCCGTTGACGTGACCAAAACCCAATCCGCCGCACCGCAGCCTGCCCCGGCGCGCCGTGGGGCCGCCAATCGGGAGCCCAAACCTGAGCCGGCCCAGAAATCAGCTAACAGCTGGTCGTTCCCCGACTTCGACCCGAATCCGACCAGCCCTCTCAATCCATTTATCAAGGCCCAACCCCAGAACAGCGTTCCCACCGCAAACGGCATCACCTTTGACGCCGACCTGCACCCAGTCAACCCCATCAAGCTGTCCTGGGCCCCCAATGGACTGCTCTCTGGGCGGCGACGCTGAAGCCATAAAAACGCCAAATTTTATCGAATTTTATAAAATGCCTCGCTCACTTAGCTGGGATAAACCAAGCTCCGGAGAACAAGACGGGCCTGCCTCAGATATGTAGATCGGTCTATGTAGATCAGAGCTGTCCAAATAGTGGAGCTTTTTTTGACGATGTACCTGTTGATTCTCTTGAAGCGCGCTTGGCAGAATAAATTCGGGTTGCATGTAGATCGTCTGCCGTCCAAATTAGATTTCAGCAATGCCTCGGTTCAGCAACCAGTCTTTATGAGCCATTGCCCCTCCTTTGTCATCCCGAGCAGCTGACTTGCTTGCGGCAAGTTGAGGGAGAAATGACACTGCAAACATCGTCATAGCTGCAAGGCCCGGAGGGCCGACCACCAAACGTCAGCCCAGCCCGAAGGGCTGGGAAATCGATTCCCAAAGAGGATCTGAGCGCCGTAGGCGCGGCACCAAACCGACCGTCCGCACTCCCTGTGTCATTAGGAGAGACTGTGGCTTTTAGAGTCTCGTGCTTCCCGCATATACACCCAGCTATGCCTGGCACAGGCTAAGATAATGCATGGCCGGACAAGTCGACATACTCGGAGATGGTCTGGCAGCGTGTTGCTCCGCCTATCTGCTTTCGCGGCAGGGTAGCGCCCCCCGCGTGCAGAGATCCAGCCGCCCTCGACCCGCCCGGCTTCTGTTAAACGAGCAGACACAGTCATTATTACGTCAGACCTTCCATTCGTCAGACCTCTTTCAACACGCACCGCGGATTCGCACACGGATGGTGTCCTGGGGCCTGGAAGCGCAGCCAGTTGAGCTGCCACATCGTGGCGTAGTCGTCTCTGAACAGGAATTACTGACCGATTTGTGGCGGCGAGCGATTCCCGACCCCGCTTCCTCGTCTACCGGAAACACCAACGCAGTGTGGACGATTGCATCGATACAGAACACCGATTCTTTACCGAAGTCCTGGCAATTTGGCTCCAGGCTGGCGGCGACGGCCATGGTTGAGCTCACCCCGCAGGCTGCGGACCACTGCTGTTGGATTGAATCTCTGCCCGACGGCTGGCTCTTTCTGCTCCCCTCCGGCGACCGGCGCGGTGCCCTTATCAGTGTTGGCTATTCTCCCGGCGGTCTGATCGAACAGAGCCGTTTGATCGCCAGGCAGATATCGAACTTGACTGCGGTTACTTCGCCGGCGCACTACTTTCCGGCCTTTCCACAAATACTATCCGAGCTGTCTGGTCCGAATTGGCTTGCATGCGGATCGGCCGCCATGACCTTTGATCCACTCTGCGGTGAGGGAGCCGGACATGCCGTTCGTGAAGCACTGCTCGCCGCGGCCGTTATACGCGCCTCAGAAAAGGGCTATGCAACGGATAGCCTTCTTTCCCACTACACGACCCGCCTCATGCTGGGGTTTCTGCGGCATCTCCACATCTGCCTGCCCTTCTATCTAACCGGGGGCACCGGCGACTTCTGGAAAGCAGAGGCCGCGGCATTGCAAGCGGGAATCACCTGGATGCAGGATCGTCTCGGTGCCGCCAGAGCCCCCCTTTACCGGCTCGTCCAATATGAGTTGCAGCCCATTTCTGGCAACCCGGGGGAATCGCTCTCGCCCGCACACAGGACTGATTGAAAACAGACGTGTCCAAATTCGATTTTTAAAATGCCTCGGTTTAGCATCCGCCCTTTCCTCCAGCAGAGTTGGAAGCGGAAGGCTGGGCACTCTTGATTCCATTCTCTAACGTATTGCGGCAGAAGCACGGGTGTATCGCCTGGTGCAGACCATCGTATTTACGAGAGATGCAAGGAGCATGGTAGTCTGCCGGAGATGTCAGAGAGGCGTTAGGATCTTCACCGCATGGAGCATGGCAAGCAACAAACGCAGGGGCACAGTGAGGCGCTCGATCGTGAGCAGCATGGGCAAAGCAAAGCGGACCATCGATCCGAAAGCGGCCATTTGCGCCCTTACGGGAAGTTGCATCATGCCGAGCCTGGCTCGCGTGGGTTCGACCTGGCACAAGCGGCCGTAGAGGAGCTGCAAAACGCCGGGTTCCAGCCGAAATTTGGTCGCGAGGTGCAGGAGCAGGTCTTAGAGATTGAGCGAGGCATCGCGCGATGGCGTGATGCTAAGAGCACGGCGGATCTGCGGGGCCTGGGCTGGTCGTCGGTGGACAACGACACCTCGAAGGATCTCGATCAGATTGAGGTGGCGGAGCGTGTGCCGACGGGGATTCGCCTCCACATAGCGATTGGTGACGTCGCCGCAGCGGTCGAGAAGGGGTCGCCGATCGACGAGTATGCGCAGAATCAGACGCAGACGATCTATACGGCGGTGAAGAACTTTCCGATGCTGCCAGTAGAGCTTTCGGCGGGGCTGACATCCTTGAATGAAAACGAGGATCGCCTGGCGATCATAATGACCTTTACTGTGGCTTCGAATGGAGAATTGCTGGACGAAACGGTTTCGCGGTCGTGGGTGAGGAATCGCGCGCAATTGGCATATTCACGCGTGGGACCGTGGCTTGACGCGGGCGGAAACGACACGAAGAACGTCGTGCATCTACGCTCTGACAGCGCCCGCGAACATGACAGTGATGAAGCTGCCTTGACCAGGATGAATGGTAATGACAGCCTGCCTGCGGATTGGCTTGCACAGCAGCTTAGGTTGCAGGATGAAGCCACCCAGGCACTGCATCGCACGAGGATCGCGGCAGGAGCCTTGGACTTTCACAAGGCGGAAGCAGAGCCGGTGTTCATGGATGGTCACATTGCGAGCGTGCACGAAGTGACACAGAATCGCGCGATGCACCTGATCGAAGACCTGATGGTAGCGGCGAATGGCGTGATGGCCCGTGCGCTGCGCAAGGGCGGACGCAGCGGATTGCAACGTGTGGTGAAAACGCCGGCGCGTTGGAATCGCATCGTCGCCCTGGCGCAGCTAAAGGGAGGGACTCTGCCGGAGCAGCCGGACTCAGTGGAGTTGAATAAATTCCTGCAGACGCAACGGGAGAGTGATCCGGATCATTATCCGGACCTGGCGCTGGCGGTGATCAAGCTAATGGGGCCGGGTGAGTACACGCTGATGCGCGCCGATGATGATCCGACGGGGCACTTTGGTTTGGCGGCGCGCGACTATACTCACTCGACTGCGCCGAACCGCAGGTTTCCGGACCTGGTAACTCAGCGTATCCTGCACGCGATGATCGATGATGCGCCTCCACCCTATACGGATGGGGAGTTGACGGCGATCGCGCAGCACTGCAACGAGGCAGATAAAGCATTGCGGAAGATTGAACGCAGGATGCAGAAGCGCGTGGCAGCGGTTGCGATGAGCGGCCACGTGGGCGAAGACTTCAAGGCCGTGGTTACGGGCTCAAGCGACAAGGGCGTTTATGCGCGAGTAATCGAGCCTCCGTTTGAAGGGCGCGTGGTCGAGGGAGAGAATGGGCTCGATGTGGGCGACGTGGTGCGGGTGAAGCTGATCCACACGGACCCGGCGCGAGCGTTTATTGATCTTGCCCGAGTGTAGTTCCCGGACCAAATGCAGAGAACCACGATGCAAAAAGAGCGTCGTTCATCTTAGCCGGCCGGCGCAAAAATCAGTGCCTTGGTCATTTGGACTACCTCCGGCTCAATCTACATTTCTTGTGGCAGGTTTTGTTTGCCGCGGCTGAGAGATGGCGCGATTTGAAGTGTGCTGAGACCTGCTCCTGAAGTCGGTCCCGCATCTTTATAAGCCGACTTCGAGAGGAGACTCTCTTGTATTATTTTGCCTTGAAGGCGTCGAAATAATGGTTTTCGCCTACGTCCTCGTACTCCTCTACGACCGAGATACCGGCCGTTCCGAGCAGCCGCTTGTACTCGTCCGCCCCTAGGGAGATTGATTCCACCCCTGTCATTGCATCGTTCCAAACGGCAGGTTTGGCCGGTGAGGTGAATAGGAGACGCCCGCCCGGCACCAGTATCTCGGCGAATCTCTGGATCAGGCGATGCTGGTCTTCAACCTTGAGAAGGAACATCAGCCCAATTGACAAGACGGCATCGAAGGTTCGATCAAAACATCTCGACTCTAGAACGGATCCGCAAACGATGGGTATGCCGGGCAGGTTGCGTTGAAATGCCGCAACAAAGGATGGTGCTGCATCCACACCGAAGGCTTGAAGTCCTTCTTCGACCAGTACTACCGTGATAGGAAAGCCGGGGCCGCAGCCCAGATCAATAACACTGCTGCCGCGCGGCAGTGTTTTCGCCCACCTTCGCACTTCCTTCACGCCGATTGCAATAGACCGAGTCTTACTATTGCCGCGACGCGCTAGAAATTCTTCCGAGACGGCTTCGTATCCATTCGATCGATCCATGGAATTCACCGTATCAAACAGAGTCGCTCCCTACAAACAAGCGGCTCCTGCTTACTGCCAAACGCGCTCGCACTCATTCAATGAAATTCGATTGTCTCAGTTGTTGATAAATCGTGTGGGAACCTGTTTCCAGCAACCCCACCTTTGGCGCCTCTATGGTTCCAGGGATGAATTCCCCCTGGTCTAAACACTGTCTGAATCGGTAGAGCTGCAGGGACTAAAGAGTCTGCGTGAGAATTAGTCGATGAGGGATTTAGAGTCTCCGTGAGAATCCGAAGGAAATCGGACGGGTGCCCAGCCCCGCCCCGGCTTGCCGTGGGGTCTCGATTTTGAGACCTGGGATCCTCCTAGTGAAGTCCGGTTCGGGCCGCATAATGTAACCCTAGGGCAGCCACATGCATGAAACAAGCGCTCACCTCTACAGGGATCCACCACACCGGTACTCCGCACGTACGTACACGCTGGGGCCGGTGCATATCGTACTCGACCTCGGCCATTGACGACGGGCTTTTAAAGCCCGTCCAGGTTGATGTTGAATGCACGGCCTTATAACCCGTCCTGGGCTGGGTGCTTAATGTACGGGCTGAAGCCAGCACCCTTCAAAAGAGTAGTTCTCACGCAGACTCTAAAGCCCAATCTTTTCTCAGCCTTCTGCGAACGGGCATGTCGGTAACAGAAAGTACCGGGCATGTCGGTAACATTTTAAGTTGAAGTTAAACGAGCTTGGAGAAAAATGGAATCCCAAGTCGTCGCCGAGGCTGTGGGAATGTGGGAAGCTCGCGGTTTTTGCGAGCCCGGCAGCAACTCTTCAGAGCACGCTTCCTTTTCGGGGCAGACGCAGTGTAGACTGGCTGTCGTTTTGCTGCAGAGATGATTTTCTCACTCGAAGGATTAAACAAGAATGACATCTGGCAGGTCCCGGACGCTGTATGGCGGGGCTCTAGCCCTGGCCAGCGTCGCTATGCCTGGGGTGCGTGGGGCGCATGCCCAGCAACAAATGCAACAGCCTCAAGTCCTCTCTGACTCGAAGGAGCCGCGTAGCGCTCCCAACGGTAGTTCCAGCGGAGTACAAACTGTGATCCGCGGCAACTTCCTCGAACGCCTGGCCCGCTTCTACGCTGCGGATTGGCGCGGCAAGCTCCCTGCCGGCTCCACACCCCAGCGGCGAGCGTTCGATTCGCCGCTCGAAAGCCCGCCCTATCCCTCAGGCGATTGGAGCTACGGTGGGTCGCCCACCATCGGCGTACCGGATACCACCGTGTATCCGCTGATGACGGCGCTCAAGCTGGAGAACCACCGCACAAAGCTCTACGGCTGGGCAAAGGGAACCTACAATCAGAGCACCAGCAGCGACGACAACTATCCGCTCATCTTTGCGTCGGCGCCCGACACCGCGCGGCTGCATCAGGCCGTCACGTTTGTCGAACGCCTGCCGGACACGGTGCAAACCACGCACTTCGACTGGGGCTTCCACATCACTGCCTTGTACTACGGCGTCGACTACCGCTTCACCACCACCAAGGGTTATCTCAGCCAGCAGCTACTCGTGTCTAACCGGACTTACGGCTATGACCCACTGATGGAGTATGCCGACCTGTACTTCCCGGTAAAGGACGGCCTGAATATCCGCGTCGGCCGCTTTCTCACGCTGCCAGGACTCGATTCGCCGCTGGCGCCCTTCAACTACACCATGACGCGCTCGCTCGTTTACGCGGTCGAGCCCGTTACGGATACAGGCGTGGTGGCTACGCTGAAGCTGAAAAAGCAGTGGCTGGTGCAGCTCGGCATGTCGGCAGGCCACGACGTTGCTCCTTGGTCGAGCGGCCACAAACCCTCGCTCATTGCCTGCCTGAATTATTCATCCGCCACGAATCAAGACAATCTCTACGCCTGTGCCAACGGCATCAATGACGGTAAGTACGCTTATGACAATGTGCAGCAGTATGACCTGATCTGGGCACACAAGTTCAACGCGAAGTGGCATATGGCAACCGAAGGCTGGTGGATGTACGAGCGCGGCGTGCCGAACGTCGCAGGCAACGTCGCGAACCCTGTTCCCCCGGAAAACGGTACTCTCGGCGCAGTCTGCGCCCTAGGACAGCTCCGCTGTTTCGCACCGGAGTACGCCGTGGTGAACTATCTGAACCGCGAAATCAACTCATCGCTTACGGTAGGCTTCCGCTCCGACCTGTTGAATGACAAGAAGGGCCAACGCACCGGCACAGCCACGAAGTACACGGAGAACACGCTATATCTGAACCGCTACTTCGGCAGCACGTTCCTGGTGCAGTCCGATCTCCGCTTTGACCATTCGTGGGACAAGCGCGGCTACAACAAGGGTAAGGCGCGCAACCAGTTGGTGTGGGGCATCAGCCTGGTCTATCGCTATTGAATGTATCGGCGATCAGGATCGTCGCCTGCTAGAACATGAACTTCAACGCAAACTGCACCTGTCGCGGAGCCTCTGCCGCAAGAATATGGTTGAAGGTCGGCGAACTGATGTCACTATCGGGCAAGCGGAAATTCGTGCGGTTCAGGATGTCAAACAGCTCCGCGCGGAACTGTAACTGTTTCGATTCTGTCAGCTTGAAGTTTTTAAGCGCGGCGAAGTCCCAGTCGGCATAGCCCGGACCGACATTCACATTGCGGCCCTCGGTGCCAAACTGGCCCGCGTTGGCTGTGGGATCAAGCCGCTGGAAAGCGCCGGCGTTGAGCCAAGTGCCAACCGAGCGCGGTCCGTTGTTGGGGTTGCCGTTGATATTGGGCCGCTGCGAGGAGAATCCAGTGATCTCCGGCGCGGTGCCTTGCGCCGCAACATCGTTCGAGTCGAAGACGGTGAACGGCGTGCCGCTCATCAGCGTGGCAATGCCATCCAACTGCCATCCACCGAGCGCCCACTGGTACCAGTTCTGCCCCTGAGTCCAGAACGGAAGGGCCCATACATAGCTGCCAACGAACCGGTTGCGTGCATCGAACAAGGAGAGCCCACGCTCCGCTCCGAGATTGAACGGATCCTGCGCGAGATCATTTTCACCTGCGACTGGCTTCGACGCCGATCCGGTGATGTTGAACGATGAAACATCGTCGATCGTCTTCGACCACGTGTACGATGCGAGAAAGGACAGCCCCTGGCTGAACCGCTTTCGCATCGACACTTCCATCGCGTTGTATGCCGAGTTGGCGATGCCCGCGATCTCGCCGGTCGATGAAAACTGGCAACTGCCCGGCGAATCGGCGAGCGTGCAGCCGGAATAGAGCCGCCGTTGATCGGCATTGCTGGAATTCGAAATCGGCTGGCCGTCCACATATCCGGGAACGAATACCGCTGGGTTAGCTTCGATAAAGCGCGGCAGACGGGTGCCCTTGGTACCGACGTATCCCATCTCAAACAGCAAATCGGATCCGAACGAGTGTTGGAAATTCAAGTCCCAATCCTGGGTGTAAGGGAGTGTCAACGACGGGGACAGAGTCAGGTTCGTGAGCGGGGTGGAGAACGTGCCTGGGGCCGGAGGCTTGCCGTTGAACGGATCGGCGAAGTTGGGCAAGCTCACTTGCGGCGTTCCCAGGTAGGGCGGCGCACTGATCGGCGACTGCAAAGGCCCGCCCTGACCGGTGTAATAGGGCTCATAGAAAATACCGTACGCCGCGGTTACCAGTGACTTGCCGTGACCGTCCGGGTCCCACGCGACGCCAAGGCGCGGGGCAAAGGCCTTCCTATCTGTGGGGATCAAACCCGCGGGCACACCGGCATCGCCCGGATAAAGCAATCCCGCCGGCGCATTTGGTAAAATCCGGGACTGCTTCCCCGGCTCAAACAACGACATCCGGTTATGAATTTCGGTATACGGTTGGGGCAATTCGTAACGCAGTCCGGCGTTGATGGTGAGATGGGACGTGACCTTATACGTATCCTGCAAGTACGCGTTCCCATTGTTGCCGCGAATACCGCGCGAGAAATCGCCGATACCTTGCAGGAAGACGACCGGCTGCCCGGTGAGAAAGCTGGCGAACGCGTCCGTTACCGGGAACGGCACGAATACGAAGAAGCCGTTGGTCGCAATCCCTTGCAGCACGTTGATCTCCTGACGCTGGTAGCCGCCACCGACTTTCAGCTCGTGCTTGCCGCGGACCCAGCTCAGCGATGCGGAGAAATCGTACACATTTTCGTAGGTGTTACGCGGGCCGGTGATCGGATCACCCACGCTGGTATAGCCGTTTACCTGAACGAATGGCGGTCCAGCAGCGATATCGAGACTTGGCGTGTATTTAAAGCCAAGGTCTGAGGGCGACTGATGGTTCTCATGTTCGCCGAAGAGGAATTTGTTACGCAGGAACGAGAATCGCGCCACAGCGATGACGGCGGGAGAAAAGGTGTGTGTTTCCTGGGCGACAAAATCCTGCGCGCGCTGGTCTTCACCTACGGGGAAGCCGGGCACACTGGCGCCCCCCGGCGATAGCGGATCGACCTGGGAGAGTTGGTTGAACATGTAATAGAAGTTCAGCGTGTCGCGCGGATCGAGGTAGTGGTCGACCTTGATGCCGAACTGATCGGTATTATTGCTTAGGGTTTGGGTTGTGGAGAACAGATTCGTCCCAGCGTTAGGAAGCGGGAAGAAGCCCAGCAGGTTTTGTGAAACCGGGTTGAGCTGAGCCTGCGGCACCTGGTTATTGGGGTACGGTGCATTGGCGAAGACGTTGAAAAGCTGGTGCGCCGGATTGTTGCAGAAGCCTTGCGTGAAGCCCTCCGGGCACAGTTCAGAGAAGTCGCCGGTGCGCTGCTTGAGAGAGGGCACCGTGGTAAGCGTTGTCTCGCCCTGGCGATTACGAAAACCTTCATAGAAGCCGAAAATGAACGTCTTATCCTTTTTGATCGGCCCACCTGCCGCGGCGCCAAACTGGTTTTGCTTCAGCGGTTCCTTGGTCTGCGCGAAATAATTGTTGGCGTCCAATGCGTCGTTGCGCAGGAACTCCCACAACGTCCCGTGAACCTGGTTCGTGCCCGAGCGCGTGATGATGTTGGTCGTCGATCCCAGCGCGTCTCCGAACTCGGCATTCGCGTTGTGCGTGATGATGCGGAACTCGCTGATCGCGTCCACCGGCGGCTTGAGGACGAATCCGCCGTCGACGCCATTGAAGTTGTTCGCACCGTCGATGAGAAAGTTGTTGGATTCGGGTCGCTGGCCATTGACCGCATACGCCTGTCCATTGCGGAGCGATCCGCCCGCTTCGGCTATCCCAGGGGTCAAGGGAACCACCCCGGGCTGCAACAAGCCAAGCTGCGAGAAGTTGCGTCCGTTGAGCGGCAGGTCCTCCAATTCACGTTGCTCTACAACCTTGCCCATGCTGGTCACGGTTGGCTCAATCAACTCGGCATCCGCGCGCACCAGCACCTGTTGCTTTTCCGATCCGACCGCAAGGCGTGGCGATACCGAAGCCGTCTCGTTCACGTTGAGCGTGATGCCATCCTGCACGTATTCCTCAAAGCCTTTTGCTGCGACATGCAGGCGGTAGTGTCCGATTGGAAGTTCCAGAAGAACGTAGTTACCGTTGCGATCGGTGGTCGTCGTGCGCGACAGGGCCGTTTCCGCCTGCTGTGCTGTTACCTCGGCGCCCAAAATGACAGCGCCGCTCGGGTCTGTCACTGCTCCGCGAAGGTTCCCCGTGATCTGCTGCGCAGAGGAATTGAGGCAGGCAAGCACTACAAATGCCGACACATTGCGAACGATGTTCATGTGGTTTTCGAGTCTCCAGGAAGATTTGGCGCGACAAACAGCGTGACGCCGTTCGTTCGCGCGGCACCGTGTTGCGATGGGTCGCTGCGACCTGTGCGCCAGAGGACGTACCGCATCGCGAAGGCTCCGTGAATTACAGGATTCTGGCCGGGAACGCCAGCAAGCAGAAGTCCGCTCATACTCAGGGGAAGAAAGTACTCTGCCGGCATGGATGAACAGTAATGGTTCGTTGAGAGATTGTCCTGCACCTGTCGATGGGTAGCTAATTCAACCCTTCGGTGGAGTCGCCACTAATCGTCCATGCACGACTACGCGGGACTCTGCATGTGTTTCTTGACGTACTATGAATTTTTGTGACTTTGACGATCTGGAGGCCACCTCATCAGCTCTTTTAGAGACAGCGAGGTGATAGGTGCGCAAAGCCCCGTGGAGAGACGCGTGCTCTGGCCTTACACGACCAGCCGTCGTTAGTGCGAAAAGCCGGGATAGACGAACGCAGAACGGATCGCGTCCACATCACGCTGCTAAGCGCCACTTGCAAGCACGGTCTCTTCCCAGGTGTTGGCCAGGTCTTGGTGATCTGTTCTTTCATCCCGGTGATGATCTTCTCTGCTTCTTCACGGGCGAGCAGAAAGCGTGCGTGCTGAGAGAGGATATTCGCTGATCATGCGGCTGCGGGTATATCCGTCGTTGGGCTGGCCGATCGAGTCCTGAGCCATATCTACGACTCACTTTGAGCAGTGAAGTCACATATTAGGACTGTAAGGTCATCGGTTTGCGTGAGGGACCATTTTTGGATAGAGGAGATCATGCGGTCGGCAGCATCCATCGCGGACAGTCTACCGGTGTCGCAGATCAAAGCGGAAAGACGAGCGGGGCCAAATTCCTCCTGGTCGTTGTTCATCGCTTCGAGCATACCGTCCGTATAGAGGACGATGCGATCTCCGATTTGCATGGGATGGGTGAGAGTGGCATAGGTGGCGAAGTTGAATGCTCCGAGCATAAGGCCATTCTCGGCGATTTGAGTGATCTCGTTGTTGCGTAGAAGAAGCATGGGCGGATGAGCGGCAGCCGAGTAACGCAATTCGCAGGTGGACGCGTTAATGTAGACATATCCGGCGGTAACAAACTGACCCTGAGTGTTACCGCAGAGGGTGCTGTTCATGCCATCAAGAACATTCGCCGGATTATCGGCGTTGACGCGCTGAGAAGCCGCTGCCAGCTTGACCATGGACGCGATGAGCGCAGCGGGAACGCCGTGTCCGGAAACATCGGCGATCAGCAGGCCTGCTTCGCGATCGCTGGCCACAAAAAAATCATACAAGTCGCCTGCAACTGAGGTCATCGGAAGATAGCGTGCGGCGATACGAAAACTGCCGAACTGAGGGAAGGTTGAGGGGAGGATAGATAGCTGGATTTGGCGCGCGATTTCGAGCTCTTTTTGAATGACTGCGAGTTTTTCCTCGTTGACAAGGGTGCGGCGCCCGGCGACGACGCCCAGCGAGGCAATGAGAACGATGAAGCTGAATGGCTCGATGTTGTAGTAGTGGCGGCCGAACATCCCGCTGATGTTGTCATAGAGCGCGCAAAAGATGAAAAAGAAGAGGCCCCGGCGAATGAGAGTGAGATCAGGAGACCCGCCTCCAAAGCGCGCGAGCGTGATTGCAATCACTACGAGTGCCGCGATCACGATGGAGTTGTTCACGGTGCGGAAGATGTCGTGAGGGCCAAACATGAGTGTGGCCGCGGCCAGACAGAAGGCAACAGGGCATACGATCATGGCGACCACCCGCACCACCTTCCCCGTCAGGTTCATGGTCTCAAAGAAGAAGAATGCTGGTATCGGGACGAGGAAATCAGTCGCGATGACAATTCGTCTGAAACTATCGGGCTGGAGGCCCAGCGCCCAGAGAAGCTGATAGTTCATTTCGAGGCGGACGCCATAAAGTATTGCGAACAAGGAAAACCAAAGGAGCAGTGGATCGAAGCGGCGCCGCAGGAAAGAGAACGAGGCTGCGAGGAGGCCCACAGTTATGATGGCCGCTCCCAGGAACAGGTAGACCTGAGCATGGTTGAAGACTCGCAATACTTCACTTCTGGCGAACTCAGGGTCGGGCAAGAACATGGCAATTCATGGTAGCTGATCTTTTGGAAGTCCCCCTCCGAGGTGGGGTGCTGATGTTGTTCTTGTTTGAGGCTATGGGCGAAATACATCCCGTCTTCACGCAACCGCACAGCCAGATAGCGTGGGGCGGGGCGGTGTACAACCTGACCGCAATTGGAGCGTGCTGGATATACGTCGAGTCTGCCGGAAGCCGCCGGCAGGCAGATCAAAGACAAGCCAGCGTTGCAGGAAACGTCACCACGGCCCATCCGGATTCGGTTATCGTTTAACGAGATGTCAACAGATCTTTCAAGACGAATCACTCCTGAATCCAGCAGGCCCAGATTGGCACACTCCACGATCGTTGGTAGACTCCGCAGTCTGGCCCCGGCGGCCGCAGCAATGTCCTACCCGTTCTTGCTCGATGGGTTTCATCTCGGCGTCTCTGAGCCGGCCGGTTCACTATCGACTGCGCGGATAGCTGGGGCGGTGCTTTGCTTGTTGGCCGCGATGGCGGTGCCGCTCTTTGGCCTGGCTTCCGCGTTTCGACTGACTAACGCTCGTCCATCGTGGTTCGAATTGCGCGCTCGGCGGTTGGCCTACATCACCATTGGGGTGCCCCCGTTTTTCGTGCTGACAGGAGTGGCTCCGGGACTTCTGCACTTACATGTCAATGACGAGCTTGTGTGGCTCGTTGGTTGGTTGGCGGTGTGTGTCTATGTCTTGCTCGGGAGCGAGTCAGTTCCTGACCTGGCGGCCCCTCGGCCTATTTCCAAATTACGGGTCGCGCACGGGGTTGCCGCGGCTCTCGTAGTCAGTTTTGTCTTGTTTCATCTCTCCAACCATCTCCTCGGCCTGGTTGGACCCGACCTTCACACGTCGGCGATGAGAGTGGGGCGACAGGTTTATCGATCACCCTTGGTTGAACCCGTCCTTGTGGGTTTGATGTTGTTCCAGGTGATCAGTGGCGCACGCCTTGCGTGGCGCTGGAGTAGGGTGCCGGGCGATGTCTACCGCGTTTTTCAAATCGGATCCGGCATCTACCTGGCGGCGTTCATCGTCACCCACCTGAATTCGGCCCTGGTTTCCGCACGGGCCGTGCACAAGATCGATACGGGCTGGGCCTGGGCTTCGGGGGCGCCGGCGGGCCTCATCCACGATGCGTGGAACATTCGCCTTGTTCCTCACTATGCATTCGGTGTCTTTTTTATCCTGGCGCACCTTGGCTCGGGGCTCCGCGGTGTCGCCATCGCGCACGACATGACTGTCACGGTAGCCAATCGGGTGTGGATCGTCGGACTCGCCGTAAGCGGGTTGGTCTCCCTTGCCATCATGAGCGGTCTGTGCGGTGTTCGCATTTAGAAAAACTAGGCGCGAGCGAGCGTTTGGTTAAAATCCGACGTCCGGAAATCGGGCGAACAGGGGCGCCTCTCCGAATATCTGAATGATGGGCTTTCTCGTTTAAAAACCCTGGAGCCTGACTAATCGTTGTGTCCCGTGCCGTAGTCACGGAGCCCGAAACGTAGCTGAACGATGAGCCGGTCGCCGCTCTGGGGGTGCTGGCCCTTATGAAAACCAAATATGTCTTCAGCAAATCCACTTCCCGCGGGGCCACAACAGACAACCTGGCGCTCAAGCCCGTAGACGCTTTCGATCTCAGCGTCATTGCGACCTTTATAAATTGAAACGATATGCCGCAGCAGCTTCTTCGTGTGACTTCCGCGTACATATACGTGCGGTCCGTTCGTTGGACCCACGTCGGTAAGATAAAAGAAGAACGCCAACGCGCGATATCCATCGAGGTCGTAATGAAAGCCCTGACCATCTCTCATTTGCTGTTGGGCATCGGTCGGACCGGAAAAACTCCACCACATTCGCGCGCTCACCAGCACAGGTTCCTTACGAAGATACTTTCGAGCAATGGCCCGCAGCTGGGGATCGGAAGCAAGAGCCTGCAAAACAGGGGAAGCAGAGAAAGCGTGGAGAAACTTGCCGAGTTTGAGAATGCGCCCAGACTGCCGCTCTACGATTTCCTTCTCACCATAGCGAAAGGGAAGATCAGGATTTCCGTCGGCATAACAGGTCGCCATCGACGAAAAAGTCAGCAACTGTTCGACGACATCTTTACGAAGATGCAAGCCTGGGAAGAACCCATCCTGATATATCGCGCGAGCCGCTTCATCGACGTCCACATCCTGAATAAGCGTCGGCCGGGCGCCTGCCGACTGCTTCGTGTTCCTTAGGCTATACGCCCAAACCACGAATGAGCGCACGACACGAAACCGGCCAAAAGCATACATCAGAAAATGGCCTGGACCATGCTTCAGGTACTGGTACGATCGGCTATAGGACTGCGTTGTGAGTGTGAGCAGATTCATCCAGTTTCCAGCCTAAAGTAGAGTTTTGCCCCTCATTTTCATCTGGTTTCATTCAATTGGCCTGTTAAAGGGTAAGTAGCTCAGCAAGTATATGCCGCTCGCAATGAGACTTCCATCATAATTGCCGCAATTTTAGGGCATGCCGCCTTCACGGACCGAAAGGCGGCAAATGGCACATGTGGTAGATCCCGATGCCGGGCGAACCCAACTGCTTTCAGGATCAGATATCGTGATCGGTACAATGGCAGTCCGGTCGATACTTGCTCGAGTTCCTTCCCCTCTATTCAGGACATACCGGCTTGCTCCAGGGCAATAGTCGCTCACAATCACTGTACGATGCCCGGCCCTTCCATGTCCTACTTCCCGAAGGAAGGCGCAGTCCCGATGTAACCCGAAGAGGGTAACTATTGGAGTCTTTGCTGTTCCCCGGAAATACGCTTCCCAGCCGCAGTGGGTACGATTTCTACCCTACTCCGCCGGCACGAACCACTTCCTCACGATCAAAATGCCAGCCATCCGCACCACCAGACAGTATGTCGTTCCTGTGCCCCGCGTGATCCGCGCGGTGCCAAGAAGCGGGACCATCACGGTGGCGATCCGTCACTCTGACGATTTCAATGTCGAGAACGAGAGAGGACAGGATGGAGACTCAAGCTAGAGCGCGTCTGCTCGGGCAATATTGAAATTTGTCACAGTTTCCTGCCTCTCGGCCACCAGCAGAGGAGATTTCTGCACCGCGCTCACTGTCTCCGAAATAGTCGTGGTGCGACCGTCGGGCCGGTTCGTATGGCTGTTCCAGGCGGCAAACGCACCCACCCCCACCAGCGCTACAGTGCCCAGCCCCTGAACCAAAATCTGTGAGATCCATCCCGGACGTGTAAACAGAATCGCCTCGCCAAAAACTGAAATGAGGATGCTCGATGCGAAGACTCCCAGCGAGTGTTGGCCGAGGAGAACCAGTGGTCCCGCCCAGCGGGATCGAAGCCAATTCGCGGTTGCCGGGATGTATCGCCATGCCAACCATCCGAGCGAAACAAGGGCCAGGAGCCTGAACGGATGGACCGCCGGCTTATCCACTTCGAAATGAATCAGCAGGGCGGCTGGTACGTGGCCGTTCAGGTACTTCGCGTGCGACTCAAACAAGCTGAAAAGTGAGAACAGAACCGCCAACCAATCCCAGCCGCGCCAATAGTCTCTGACCTTCAGGATATAAGGTGAGGTCACTCCGACCATGAAGATGACCTGCCAGGCTAACGGATTAAAAAACCAGGTATCCGTCCAGTGGCCCAAATTGAGGGAGAAGACACGGGTTGCGACATAGAGTAAAACCGAACCACCCAATAGCAAGCGCGGCCAGCGAATCAGCGGGAGGGCTAAGACGAGCAGGGACAGCAAAACGATGTACAGCGGAAGAATATCGAAAAATTTAGGCTCGCCGTTACCCAACAGGACAGCGTTCCAGATGGTGCGAAAGGGGTGGGCGCTGAACTTATCCAGGGTGAGAAACTCCAGGAATGAAGGCGGGTTCAGCCAGGCAACCAGGAGGCCGACTTCGGCGACGAACAACATGAACAGGATCAGATGCGTTCGATAAATGGCGACGATGCGGCGCGCAATTTTGAGCCATGCTGCGCCCAGACCGTCACGCACCATTACCCGGTGATAGACGATGCCGGCCGAAACGCCAGACAGCAGAACGAACAACTCGGCGCCATCGCAAAATCCGTATTCTTTTAACGTGATCACTCGCAGCCAGCTCTTGATCATGTGATCAATGAGCATGCACCAAAGCGCAAAGCCACGGAAAAAGTCGATACGAAGATCACGATTTTGACGGATCAATGTCTGCACACACACTCTTTTCCCTGGGCCGGTAATTCATCGAATCAGCCCATACATTGCCTGGTTTCAGCGGGATACTATTCAAAGACTACGACATCTAAGAGCCACAAAGCGACTTTTCCAGGAACGCACACCGTGACGATGAGCGTCCCAGTAACTGATGGACGGTTCTCCAGACTCTGCCAGTGTAGTGGCACGCCTTCTCGCATCGTTTCTTCAATGACCTTATTTTATGTCTTGGGGGACTTGCCGATCGAGTGCAGTTTCGTCTCGTGGACGGTACGAAGAGGGTTACACTGGGTTACTTGCAAAGCGATTTTGGTCACAGGGAACGCCCGCCGAATCCGAAATTCGGATCATCTTCTCCATTATAATCAGTAACTTACACGATATTTATCTGAGTCTGCCGCAAATTTACCCGCCCACACGGTTCCGGCCATTTTCCTCGGCCGGCCCGTCCGACAGCAACACATCCGAATATGTCTACGCGTCGTGAGGACACAAGAGCCCTGAGTGTCTACTCGCCTGATTATCTGTACACCGCACATCCTCTCGCCTCAAGATCGTTGATCCAACGCGGGAATTCCAGACTGCTGATCCAACGCAGATCCAGTTTTTCCAGTCTAGGGAGATCGGCGAGCACGCGAGGGAGGGACGTAAATGGATTACCGCGGAGGTCTATCTGACGAAGCTGAGATAAGGCCCGGATCGACTCCGGCAGGGTGCCCAGTTGATTGTTGCGTAGATGGAGCTCTCGTAGTTGCGCTAAATTTGCGATGCAGCTGGGAAGGCCTGTCAACTGATTATCCGTGGCCCTGAGCTCAATGAGACTCTCCATCCCGCAAACGGCGTGGGGAAAATCCTGGAAGGTGTTGGCGCTGATGTTCAGGTAGCGTAGCGTCTTCAAACGACTGAGGGAAGCCGGAAGAGCAGCCAGGCGATTATCATGCAGATAAAGAAAATCCCGCAGCCCATGCAGATCCCCTAGTTCCTCCGGTAGCTTCGTCAAAACATTGTGGCCCAGGTCAAGCATGCGCAGATGCTTTAGATTGGCGATCCCGGGCGGTATTTCGCTCAGGTCATTTTCGGCCAGCACCAGGGTCTCCATCTCAAGGTGCTCCCAAATCGAATCGGGTATGTGCCCGAGATGTTTCTTCCAGAGGGTCACGTTCAAGGTCGAATTAGGAAGCATGGCCTTCTGTGCCAGCTAGGCGTGCACGGCAGTGGTCAGGAATTTCCCGCCTGAAAAGACTGGGATAGTTCGTCGTTAACATACCGTTCATAGTAGCTGCTAAACGACGAAGGCGTTTCTTGATACCGTCCCATCGAGGAAGGCAAGGGTTGGCCCTCATGGATTTTCTTCCTGATTGAAATTCAATGGCAAGAAGCGGAGTGCTGCGCAATCTGCAGCTGGTTACTCTCGACTTAACGAGCATTGGAAAGGAATTCAATATGACCAGGTCGAACACAAACGATGAGCTCAACGAAACTACGAACCCGACTATCTTCTTCACCATGGGTGACTCCTCACTCGGGTCTATTCTTGTGGCCCAGAGTGAACGCGGGGTCTGTTCCATCCTGATCGGCGAAGACCCAGCGCGGCTGGCGCAAGATCTTCGGACCCGGTTTCCCAAGGCTAATCTGATTGACGAGCAGGGTCGCGAGGAGTTAGTCGCGCAGGTGGCCGGCCTTATCGAGAACCCAGGCGCCGGACTGGACCTGCCTCTCGACGCGCGCGGGACGGCCTTCCAGCAGCTCGTTTGGGACGCGGTAAAGAGGATACCTGCTGGATCCACAGCATCCTATAGCGAGGTTGCCAGGCAGATCGGCGTGCCTGGAGCGGTCCGCGCCGTGGCCAAGGCATGCGGCGCGAATGCGCTGGCCGTTGCTATCCCTTGCCACCGAGTGATCAGAAACGATGGCTCCCTCTCCGGCTATCGCTGGGGAATTGAAAGGAAACGTGCGCTTCTCGCAAGGGAGGCGCACGCATGAAAGCCTCATTTAAGGAACTCGCAATGACGTGTGATGAGCGATTCAATCCAGGGGCAGCGCAACCCGCTGTTGCACTTGCAGAGGCTCTCGATTGGCACCGGGTAAGGAAAGATCTGGACGAACAAGGAAGCGCGATACTCTCCAGCGTTCTTTCTGCGAAAGAATGCCGTGCGCTGGCCAGCCTGTATCCGGACGATGCTTTGTTTCGCAGCCGTGTTGTCATGGCGAGACACGGTTTCGGGCGCGGCGAGTACAAGTACTTCAGCTATCCATTGCCGGAAATTGTTCAGGGGCTTCGCACCGCGCTTTATCGCCGGCTTGCGCCAGTCGCCAACCAATGGAACCTCACGATGGGCATCGACGTTCGCTATCCGGAGGAACACAGCGACTTCGTGCAACGATGCCACGATGCGGGGCAGCGTCGTCCCACTCCCCTGCTTCTGCAGTACGGGGCGGGCGATTACAACTGCCTTCACCAGGATCTTTATGGAGAGCATGTCTTTCCAATCCAGGTGGCATTCCTTCTTTCTGAACCGGAAGGAGATTTCACCGGCGGTGAATTTGTGCTCACGGAACAGCGTCCGCGCATGCAATCGCGACCGGAAGTAGTGCCGCTGCGCCAGGGTGATGGCGTAGCCTTCGCCGTGCATCATCGCCCGGTTCAAGGAACGCGGGGCTTCTACCGTGTCAATCTGCGGCACGGGGTCAGCCGTCTGCGCTCGGGACAACGCCACACACTCGGCATCATCTTCCACGACGGCAACTAGCAGCGCGGCGGGCGGGCAACACTGCTGCTAGCCCGGGCTTCTCGCGGCCCGGTCTGCGACAAAACTCGGGTGCCCCAAATCTGCCCGGTTTTGGCAGATGTGGGGCACCCCTCACTCGTTACGCTTTCAGATCTCACCCCAGACATCGATTTCGTCGTATTCGTTTACCCACTTTCGGGAACCTAATAGCCCTGCCTTGCGTATCCAGCTTCGGGCCTTGTTTTTTGCAGGAGATAGCGATGCGCAAGTTCATTACCGGATGCTTTGTTAGCCCTGCTCTTCTCAGCCAGCCTTCTTGCCCAGACTTTCACGACAACACCGTGCACTGGCGATGAAGGCAACACAAACAACAACTGGTTCTCTGGCCATCAGGAGCGTGTTTGTGAACTGCGAAGCACCACACTACCTGTTGTCGACGGGCAGGTGAGTCTGTCGGGAGAGAATGGCGGCATTGAAGTGATTGGCGAGGAACGGCGGGATATGGCGTTAGAGGCGCGGGTCATTGTGCAGGATGCAAGCCGCGAAAAAGCAGAGTCGATTGAACGGGAAATAAAGATCGTTACCACGGGCACCATCCACGCTGAAGGACCACGCATGTTTGGCTGGTCCCATGGCAACTGGTCGGTCAACTACCGCCTGCGCGTACCACGTCGCGTCGCCGCACAGCTTCACACCCAAAACGGTGGCATCGAGCTTACGAACGTTGATGGCGTAATTAACGCGGATACGACCAACGGCGGTCTGACCCTCGACGATCTTGGCGGAGACGTCCACGCGAGAACCGTAAATGGCGGCTTGCATGTAAAGCTCGACGGGACTCAGTGGCGGGGAAACGGGCTCTTTGCGAAATCGACGAACGGCGGAATTTCGGTGAAGGCTCCGGAGAATTATTCCGCCCACCTGGTAGCGCAAACAGTGAACGGCGGCATCTCGGTGGGCTTTCCGATCACCATTCAGGGCAAGATCCGCAATCACATCGACACCAACATAGGCCAGGGCGGCGCGACGCTGCAGTTCGAGACGGTAAATGGCGGAGTCTCGATCCACCCTAACTAGTGGACCTGTAACAGCTGAATCCGTAGAGCTGCAGGGGCTAAAGCCCAATTTTTTCCCAACCTTCGCGGCCCGGCTAAAGTCAGGCACTGATACAAAGCATGAGAGCCGGTACGCCTAGAAGGGCCGCGCAGCAGCTTCTCTGATTCCCGTAACGGAGACCCGAATAGCCAGCACCCGGTCCGGCTTTTTCCTCTACCCCGCAGGGCAGTTTTCCTCACAGCAATTCCCTGTCTCCGATGTTTAGCTTTTATTTACATGAATCTGCTAACCTGCCGGGGGTGAACGGAATGAGTCACGGCGATCTCTCAACTCCACACTTCGAGGCAGACGAACGAGTCCGACGAGCGCCGGCGAGCTGTCCGTTCTCCGTGGAAATCCGTCCTGGACCTGAATGCAGACCCGCGCTGGCAACTTGCTCAGCGCATTACCGCGAGCCGTAGCTTCGCCAAATCGGCGCTGCTTTCCCGCTTCCTGCTCTATGTATGTGAACGCGAGATTACAGGAAGGACCAATGAAATCAGCGAACACCAGATTGGGGTTCGTGTATTTGGCCGCCGGCCTGGTTACAGCGCCGGCGAGGACAACATCGTACGGAATTATGCCCGCCAGCTCCGCCATCGGCTGGAGCAATACTTTCAGGAGGAGGGAAAAGACGAAGGAGCTCAGAGTCAGTATCCCGCGCGGGAAATATGTTCCTCTCTTTACTTCTCATCATTTTCCGGGATGGCTTCGCGCGCCGGAGCAGGATAACGACGATGAACCTCTGGAAACAGTCGCGGTTCCTGAACGCCATTTTGCGCCACTTCAGCCCGAACCGAAGCGGAAGCGGCATCTGGCGTTTCTGCTTCTGGCAGCCGGCCTGGCGTGCGTGGCCTGGTGGATGGTGCGGCATTTTGCTTACCAACCCCCGGAGCCGGATCCACTGTGGACTCAACTCTTCGACAATAACCACGAAACCTTGATCGTGCCGTCCGATGACGGAATCGTCATGATTCAGAACCTGACGGGGCATCTTGTCCCCTTGTCGGAATACATTGCCCGGGACTACCTATCTCTCACCAGCCCTTACCACATCGACGCGCAGAACATGAAGGACCTGGACGCGCAGCGGTATACGAATGTCACCGACCTGAATGCTGTGCTGAGGCTATCGCGACTTCCGCAGGCAGACTCGGGTCATTCCCACGTCCGCTACGCGCGCGAACTCCGCATGCAGGATCTCAAAGATGCAAATGCCATTCTGTTGGGATCCAGCTTTTCCAACCCATGGGCGGAGCTCTTCGAGAAAGCCCTCAATTTCGAGTTCTACTATGAGCCCCATCCCAACGCCTCACACATCGTGAACCGGCACCCTCAAGGGGGAGAACTCCCCATCTACGAAAATGATGCGACTGGGCCCTCGCACCGGACCTATGCGGTCATCGGGCTTGTTCCCAATCTCAACAACACTGGATGGGTACTGCTGGTAGAAGGACTGACGATGGCCGGAACCCAGGCGGCAGTGGATACTCTTTTCAACAGAAGCGTGATGGGGCCGCTTCTCGGGCAGTTCAGAAATGCGGATGGCTCTTTTAATCCCTTTGAAATTTTGATCGAGACCCGCAGCTTCGGGTCAGATTCACCCCAAGCCAGCATCGTCGCGACCCGAGTATATAAGAAGCACTCCTGACTTCGCGCGCTATCCGGTGGATGATCCGTTTCGCGACCCATTCCAAGATCCGTCCCGGGCTCGAGCCAGCATCGCAGCGATGTTTTCGCACATGGCCATGGGACCATCCAGCTTGCTCATGAAGAGATCCGCATAGGCGGCATCGGCCGGTATCTCGTTTACGGCGGAAATCAAAATCACCGGCAGTTCGGGCTTCTGCGCTTTGATTTGGCGTGCAAGCTCCGCTCCGGTCAAGCCGGGCATCAGGTGGTCCGACAAGACAAGATCGACCTGGTGCTGAGCAAGGATATCTAACGCTTGCCGGCCCGAGGCTGCGGTCAACACCTCGTAGCCTTTGCTTTCAAGCACGAGCTTCCGGACGGCCAGCTGATTCTCTTCGTCGTCGACACATAAGATGATTTCTTTTTTGCACATCCAGGCTCCTTTGAATCTCTGCCGGTGCCGCTAGCTTACTGACGCGCTGGACAGGACGCGTGATTCAGACATCTGCGGGGGTGCAGACTTGGGAATGAATACCGAGAACGCCGTGATGTGTCCGCGTATGAAATGCAAACTTCGAAATCGAATGATGCCGTGATACTTCTGCACGATTCCCTTGCTGATCCAAAGACCTAAGCCGGTGCCCTTGGTTGACTTGGTGGTAAAGAATGGCTCAAATAGCTGCTTCGCGTCTTCGGGACGAATGCCCGAACCCGTGTCGGAAATAACAACGCGCACTCCTTCGCGGTGTAGACCGTTTTGCATAGCATCGCTCACTCGAATGCGTAACCGTCCGCCTTCAGGCATAGCCTGGATCGCGTTACCAATCAGGTTGAGAAATACCTGCTTCAACTCACCCGGGAACCCTATCACCGGCCGGTCGCTGCTGTACGCCTTCTCAAGGACAATCCCATTGCGTTCCAACAGGCGCGACTGAAGCGAGAGGATGTCATCGAGGATCTCCGCGATGGAAACCGGAACGGCCTCCTTCGATTCACGGTAAAAACTGAGTGTCTGCCGGGTGATGTGCGCGACCCTCGTCAACTCCTCGTCGGCAATGCCGGTGTACATGCGGGCAGTTTCGTCCAACGACGGATGATGTTGTAGCAAGTAAAAGACATTCCGGATCGCCTCCAGGGGATTGTTAATTTCATGGGCGATAATTCCGGCGACCCTTCCCATCGCAGCCAGCTTCTCCGCCTTGCGCAGAGCATCTTCGGCCAGCAATTGGGCCGTGATGTCCCGGTTGATTTCCAGGATGGCTGGCCGGACTCCGCCGCCGTCATGCTGTAGAACCTGGCGGCTGGCCACCACCACTTCGCGGCCGTCCTTCGTACACTGAACCAGGTTCCCTTCCCATCTTCCCCCTTCCACGATCACAGACTCAATTTCTTCAGCAGCGCTGGGAAGTTTCGTGCGTAGTATCTGGTGAACATTTCTGCCCAAAACCTCGCTCCGGTTCCAACCGTAGAGTGCTTCTGCGCCGGAATTCCAGAACTGAAGAACGCCATCCATGTCGCGCACCATAATGGCTTCGGTAGCGAGGTCGAGCAGGTCTGCGCGCTGTCGTAATTGCTTCTCGCTCTCTCTCAATTCCGCCGTTCTTTCGAAGACACGCTGTTCCAATTCACGATTCAACAGCTCCAACTCGCGTGCCTTTCGGTGCAACTCCGCGAACACACTGACTTTAGCCCGCAGGAGTTCGGGGACTACCGGAACGGAGATATAATCCATGGCCCCGCGCTGATAGCCTTGCAGTCTATCCAGATCGGTAAGGTGTACGGCAGAGATGAAGATGATCGCGATTTTCTGAAACCGTGGGTGTTGCCGAATCATATCCGCGAGCTGAAATCCATCCAGCTCCGGCATGCTCACATCCATCAGCACGACGGCGATGTCCATCTTCAGGAGGTAATCGAGCGCTTCTCTTCCGGAGGACGCCTTGATCAGATTTTCACCAAGCTCGCCCAGGATAGCCTCGTAGGTCAACAGCTTTCCCGGCTGATCGTCCACCATCAGGATGTTGACCTTCGATTCCATCGTTCGTGCTCTCCCCGGAAAACCCGGACCGCTGCGCTGCGGTTGCTATCTATGCAGCCAGATGCGCAAGGCAGACAGCAATTGCTCGGTATTGACAGGCTTTGCCAAATACTCGGAAGCACCCGCTTCCAGACACTTTTCGCGGTCACCCTTCATTGCTTTGGCCGTGAGTGCAATAATCGGCAGCCGCCGGAACAATCCGTTCTGCCGCATTACCTGCATGGTTTCGTATCCATCCATCTCCGGCATCATGATGTCCATCAATACAATCGCCATATCAGGAGTGGACTCGAGAATGGCAATGGCTTCGCGGCCGGTTCCCGCGGTCAAGACCGTCATTCCGCGGCGCTCCAGCACACTACTGAGGGCAAAGATGTTGCGCACGTCATCATCGACCACCAACACCTTCTTGCCGATGAGCGCTTCATCGGAGCGATGCAGCCGGTCGAGCATATTCTGCTTTTCCGTCGGCAGATTGGCGATCACCCGATGGAGGAATAAGGCCGTTTCGTCCAGTAGCCGCTCCGGCGACTCGACTCCTTTGACCACCACGCTGCGGGCCAGGGTTCGCAGCTGGGCATCTTCCGCGGGAGACAATTCTTTCCCGGTGAACACGACGACCGGAACTTCGCGCAGCTCCGGGGTTTCGCGAAGCCGCTCCAGGACCTGGAAACCGGACATATCCGGGAGACGGAGGTCAAGCACCACACAGTCGAACGGATGCTCGCGCCAGCACTTCTAATGCTTCGCCGCCGCTGGTGACCACGGTGACATCAATGTCGTCATAGCCGAGCAACTCCCGAATGCTCAGTTGCTCGGCAGGGTTGTCTTCCACGATCAAGAGCCGCTTGCGTTGGAGCGCCGCGTATTCCTTGATTCTGATAAACGCCGCGTCTATTTCTTCCGCGGTGGCCGGTTTCATGACGGAGGCGAAGGCTCCACGCGCCAGGCCGTGCCGGCGATCCTCATCCACCGTGAGTATCTGTACCGGAATATGACGGGTCTCCGGATCCTGCTTCAAGTGGTTGAGCACGGTCCAGCCCAACATGTCAGGAAGGAAGACATCCAGGGATATGGCGGTGGGGTGAAATTCGCGGGCGAGGGCAAGGCCCTCCGCGCCACGCATGGCCAGCAACACTTTGAAGCCGCTGTCGCGGGACAAGTCGCACAGCAGCCGCGCGTAGTGCGGGTCGTCTTCGATGATAAGGAGAACCGCGTCGCCGGGCTGGAGATTTTCGCGATCGTCGGCAATCCGTTCGCCCGGGAATTCGAGGACGCTCGCGCTCAGTAATTGCGGTGCTCGCGCCCGAGGGTGAGGCTTTCGCTTCTAATGTAGCAACCGTGGATGCAGACGGACCCACGTAGGTTTGCGGCAGGTAGAGGGTGAACATACTCCCCTTCCCGGGTACGCTGCGCAAGTCGAATCTCGCCGCCCAGCAAACTGGCCAGCTCACGGCTGATGGCTAACCCAAGCCCGGTGCCGCCGTACTTGCGGCTGGTGCCGGCATCTGCCTGTTGAAAGGCCTCGAAGATAATTCGTTGCTTCTCGTAGGGTATCCCGATTCCAGTATCGGCCACCTCGAAGGAGATCACCGAAGCCCGGCTGAGGATCGGGTGGTCCTCAGTCCATCCTGCACGCCGAGATCGATACTGAAAGACGAACACTCCCATGCTCGGTGAATTTGAACGCATTGGACAATAGATTCTTGAGCACCTGTTGCAGGCGCTTGGAGTCGGTCACAAAACTACGAGGCAGATGCGGGTCGGTAGTTACATCGAAGCCGAGCCGCCGGTTTTCAGCCTCGTGGCGGAAGGGCCGTCCAATGGACTCCACCAGCCCCGCGAATGCAACTTCCTCCGCCTCCACCGAAACGGTGCCGGATTCGATCTTGGATAGGTCGAGGATATCGCTGATCAGGTTGAGCAGATCCGTTCCAGCCCCATGGATGGTGCGGGCAAATTCTACCTGCTTCGGGGTAAGATTACCTCCCGGATTGTCGCTTAGCTGTTGCCCCAGGACCAGGATGCTATTCAGGGGCGTGCGCAGTTCGTGAGACATGTTCGCCAGGAACTCTGACTTGTATTTGGAGGTAAGCGCCAACTCCTTGGCCTTGCCCTCCAGCGCGCCGCGTGCCTGCTCAATTTCCTGGTTCTTGCGTTCCACCTCAACATTTTGTTCGGCCAGCTGCTGCGCCTTCTGTGCCAGCTGTTCGTTCGTCTGCTGCAACTCCTTCTGTTGGGTCTGCAATTCGGTTGCCAATTGCTGCGATTGCTTGAGCAGACCTTCGGTCTGCATGGTGGCCTCAATGCTGTTGAGCACGATACCGATGCTGGTGGTCAATTGTTCGAGGAATGCGAGTTGCGAGGCGGTGAATGTACCGAGCGAGGCCAACTCAATGACCGCCTTCACCCGATCCTCAAACAGAACAGGAAGCACAATCACGTTTCGCGGGGTCGCCTCAAACAGGCCGGACCGGATGGTGATGGTGTTTGACGGCACATCGGTGATGACCATCCGCCGTTTTTCCTTGGCGCACTGCCCCACCAGTCCTTCGCCGATCCGCAACCTTCGCAGGTGCACATTGTCTCCGTCATCCGCGAAAGCGGAGAGCGGGACCATGGCCTCTTCCTCATTGTGCATCTGGTAGATAACACCTTGCTGCGCGTTCACCAGGAGCGCCAGTTCCGAGAGCAGAGTCCGTCCTACGGTCGACAAATCGCGCTGGCCTTGCAGCATGCCGGTGAAACGCGCGAGGTTTGTCTTGAGCCAGTCCTGCTCGGTGTTCCTCTCCGTGGTCAGGCGCAGGTTGTTGATCATGGTGTTGATGTTGTCTTTCAACTCCGCGACCTCGCCGCTAGCCTCCACCTGGATAGAACGGGTCAAGTCGCCCTTGGTCACTGCGGTGGCAACTTCGGCAATGGCGCGCACCTGGTTGGTCAGGTTATCGGCCAGAAGATTCACATTGCCGGTGAGATCTTTCCACGTACCTGCGGCGCCCGGCACGTTCGCCTGGCCGCCCAGCCGGCCTTCGACGCCGACTTCGCGGGCTACCGTGGTTACCTGGTCGGCAAAGGTTGCCAGCGTGTCGGTCATGTTGTTGATGGTCTCGGCCAGCGCAGCGACCTCGCCCTTGGCATTCACCGTCAACTTCTGGGTCAGCACTCCGTTCGCAACCGCGGTGACTACTTTAACGATGCCGCGTACCTGCTCGGTAAGGTTGGCGGCCATCACGTTCACATTGTCGGTAAGATCCTTCCAGGTGCCGGCCACACCGGGAACCTCCGCCTGCCCGCCCAGCTTGCCGTCTGTGCCCACCTCGCGCGCCACACGGGTCACTTCTGCAGCAAATGCGTTGAGCTGATCAACCATGGTGTTGATGGTGTTCTTCAGCTCCAGGATTTCGCCTTTTACATCCACGGTAATCTTGCGCGACAAATCGCCGCGAGCTACGGCGGTCGTTACTTCCGCAATGTTGCGCACCTGCCCGGTCAAATTGCCGGCCATCGCGTTTACCGAGTCGGTAAGATCCTTCCAGGTACCGGCCACGCCCTGCACATTGGCCTGGCCACCCAGCCTTCCCTCGCTACCCACTTCGCGAGCCACGCGCGTAACTTCCGCGGCAAACGAGCGCAGCTGTTCCACCATGGTGTTGAGGGTTTCCTTGAGCTGCAGGATCTCCCCGCGGACGTCGACCGTAATTTTCTTGGAAAGATCGCCGTTGGCAATGGCCGTCGCCACTTCAGCGATGTTGCGCACCTGGCCGGTCAGGTTGCTGGCCATGAAATTTACGTTGTCTGTAAGATCCTTCCAGGTGCCGCCCACGCCCGGTACCTGCGCCTGGCCGCCTAACTTGCCTTCGGTACCTACCTCGCGTGCCACACGCGTGACTTCACCGGCAAAGGCATTGAGCTGATCCACCATCGTGTTGATGGTGTTTTTCAGCTCCAGAATTTCACCGCGCACATCCACCGTGATCTTGCGTGATAGATCGCCGCGTGCGACCGCGGTCGTCACCTCAGCAATGTTGCGCACCTGGCCAGTCAGATTTCCGGCCATCGAATTGACAGAATCCGTAAGATCCTTCCACGTGCCGGCGACACCGGGAACGTTAGCCTGCCCACCCAGCCGCCCTTCGCTGCCCACTTCGCGCGCTACGCGGGTCACTTCTCCGGCGAAGGCGTTCAGCTGATCCACCATGGTGTTGATGGTCTCTTTCAGCAGGAGAATCTCTCCGCTGACGTTCACGGTAATTTTTTTGGAGAGATCGCCGCTGGCGATGGCGGTGGAGACTTCCGCGATGTTACGCACCTGGCCAGTCAGGTTGCTGGCCATCGAATTGACCGAATCGGTGAGATCTTTCCACGTGCCACCCACGCCGGGAACTTGTGCCTGGCCGCCAAGCTTTCCGTCCGTACCGACTTCGCGGGCTACGCGGGTGACTTCGGAAGCGAAGGATCGCAGCTGATCCACCATGGTGTTGATGCGTTTCTTTCAGCTCGAGAATTTCGCCCTTCACATCGACGGTGATCTTGCGCGACAAATCGCCGCGGGCTACGGCAGTCGCCACTTCGGCGATGTTGCGCACCTGGCCAGTCAGGTTGCTGGCCATGAAGTTCACGTTGTCGGTGAGATCCTTCCAGGTACCGGCGACGCCGAGCACCTGCGCCTGGCCGCCCAACTTACCTTCTGTGCCGACCTCACGCGCCACGCGCGTAACCTCGCCGGCGAAGCCGTTGAGCTGGTCCACCATGGTGTTGATGGTGTTCTTGAGCTCGAGAATTTCGCCCTTCACATCGACGGTAATCTTGCGCGACAAATCGCCGCGGGCTACGGCAGTGGTCACCTCTGCAATGTTGCGTACCTGGCCGGTCAGGTTGCCGGCCATGGAGTTGACGGAGTCGGTAAGATCCTTCCAGGTGCCGGCCACGCCGGGCACGTTCGCCTGACCGCCCAGTCGGCCTTCGCTGCCCACCTCGCGGGCTACGCGGGTCACTTCACCAGCGAAACGGTTCAGCTGGTCCACCATGGTGTTGAGGGTTTCCTTCAGCTGCAGGATTTCCCCGCGCACGTCGACCGTAATCTTGCTGGAAAGATCGCCACTTGCGATCGCTGTAGCCACTTCTGCGATGTTGCGTACCTGGCCGGTCAGATTGCTGGCCATGAAATTCACATTGTCGGTGAGATCTTTCCAGGTGCCACCTACGCCCGGCACCTGTGCCTGGCCGCCTAACTTGCCTTCGGTGCCGACTTCGCGCGCCACGCGTGTGACTTCACCGGCAAAAGCATTCAATTGATCCACCATGGTGTTGATGGTGTCTTTCAGCTCGAGAATTTCGCCCTTCACGTCGACGGTGATCTTGCGCGATAAATCTCCGCGGGCCACCGCAGTGGTCACTTCGGCGATATTTCGAACCTGGGCCGTCAGGTTGCCGGCCATGGCATTAACAGAGTCGGTGAGATCCTTCCAGGTACCGGCGACTCCGGGTACGACGGCCTGGCCGCCCAGTTTGCCATCCGTACCCACTTCGCGCGCCACACGCGTCACCTCCGACGCAAAGGAACGCAGCTGGTCCACCATGGTGTTGATCGCTTCTTTGAGCTGCAGGATTTCGCCGCGGACGTCGACCGTAATCTTGCGCGAAAGATCGCCGCTGGCAACGGCGGTAGCCACTTCGGCAATATTGCGCACCTGCCCGGTCAAGTTGCTGGCCATCGAATTGACCGAGTCCGTCAGGTCCTTCCACGTACCGGCGACGCCCGGCACCTGTGCCTGGCCGCCCAGTTTGCCGTCGGTGCCCACCTCTCGCGCGACACGCGTCACTTCCGAAGTGAACACGCTGAGCTGCTGGATCATGGTGTTCACGATCTCGGCAGAGCGAAAGAATTCTCCTTCCAGCGGCCGCCCATCAACGTCCAGTCGTACGGTTTGTGCCAGGTTGCCCTGGGCGACTGCGGCGATGGCGCGGGTGACTTCCGTCGTCGGCCGGAGGAGATCCTCCACCAACGTATTCACCGAAACTTCCATTTCGCCCCACGCGCCTCTCGACTCGTAGAACCGCGTGCGCTCCCTGGTTCTGCCCTCTTTGCCTACGACCTGGCCGACCCGCCTGAGTTCCTTGGCCATCTGTTGGTTGGCGGCAACAATCTCGTTAAACGTATCAGCTATTTTTCCCGGCAATCCGATCCACGAACCAGGGAGCCGCACGGAGAAGTTTCCATCGCGCACAGCCTGCAGTTGGGCCAGGATTACATCAAGGTGGGCGTCGGCAGGCTCAGCGACCGCGATGCTCCCATTCTTTTCGCTGTTCTTCAGGGTTCTCGAGGGAGTGCCGTTAGCACCAGCGACCGCGTTGCGGTCCTCGCTTTTCTTCATAATGACTCCTGAACCAGCGACGGCATAAGTTGTCCTGAAATTTCGATTGGCATTCCGACAAAACTCAAGCAACCGGCTGCAAAATCGAACCCACTCAAAAGATTAGTTCCGCAAACAAATTGCCTGCTAGGAAATATTAATGGAAAAATCTGAAAAGTGTTAACGAGAAGGCTCGCTCATCGTGGACTCCCCGCTCCTTAATAATGAATAAAGGACGTAGCAATCCGAGGTATTTTCATCTACAACTAACGGGTTATCCATCGATGACATGTACTGTGATCCCGTGAGTCCTCCAGAAACAGGACGGCCTTATCTTGACCGCACAATAACAGGTGCGTTTCAAATAAGGCTATCGTTGGATCGGAGTAGATCCGTCTCTACGCTAAGTGGGGAAGAGAAAATCAGAGCGCGGTGGTGGTGTACAGCGGCACGTGACTCCCACGCTGGGAAGGCGCGCTTGGCCTTCTCTGTGATGTGGTTGCCTACCGAAGCCTGCAGGTCGACTTGCGCGATCCGGTCGGTAAGTGCGGCCGGATTGCTTTGGGAAAACCATTCACCGTGGAGGTGGAGGACGATTTACGCGCGCGGATTGTGAGTGCGAATGACCGCGACCTCGGCGATGGAGACAAACCAATTCCGACTGGACTAATGGCATGGCACTCCACTTCACAACCTCGTATCTGGAAGATGCTCTGGACCTGTTCCGTCAATCGAAGAGGCTAGCCGAACGGGGGATGGAACAGGTCACCGAGGAGCAGCTTTTTACCCCTCTCGATCCAGAAACCAACTCGATTGCGGTGATCGTCAAGCACCTCTCGGGCAACATGCGCTCCCGCTGGACTGATTTCCTGACTACGGATGGGGAAGAGCCGGACCGTAACCGTGATGTGGAATTCTTCGACCCACCCCCAACCCGCCAGGCCCTCCTGGAAACCTGGGAAGACGGGTGGGGGCGCCCTTTGACGCTCTGGGGTTACTTTCGAAGGCGGATCTGGTACGCCTGGTCACCATACGCGGGAAGCCCCACTCGGTCATGCAGGCTATCAACCGCCAGGTAGCGCACTATGGGCTTCATGTGGGACAAATCGTCCTGCTGGCAAGGCATTTCGCCGGCCCGCGATGGAAATCGCTGAGCGTGCCCAGGAATCAATCGATGGAATTCAACCGGCAGGTGGAATCAGAACAGCGAAGCCAGAGATAAATTGCAGAATATAAATATGTTATCCAAAAGACTAACGGCAACTCTCCTCGTTCCACTTCATCGAATCCCTCCCCCGAAAGAATCGATGAAATGTTCCGCGGAGAATCGCCGCTTGAGAATGAGCATAGCGGTTTTGTGGAAATAAGCTATGGTTCTTGAGTAACAGTAGGGCAAAATTGTAGTAACCCCATGTAGTAATGACCTAAACCCGTGTAGTAATGACCCGGGCCCGTGGGCAGGCAACTTTAGAGGGCGAAAACGAGCGGTTCCCAATCAGTCTCGCAGAGGCGGCTCGTGCACAAACCGGTCATTCAGTGGGTCATGGCGTAGACCACGTAATTCACGCCAATGCGGATTCCCAGGTCAGAAAAGTTCAGCGGGTACCGCGGAGTGTCGGACCACTCCCACGAATCGCCAATGTCCGAATTCAAAGAGATGGCCACCATGACGCGGCCTTTATCGTCGTAGATGCCCTGCCAGCGCGCGACCCTGCCATCTTTCTTATAACCCGTGTCCAGGTGTTCGGCCCCGGTGATGCGGTATCGATCGTTCAGATCAAAGACGGTGTGGAAGATTGGGTCGTCGTTCGGAATATCCACGATTGGGCGTTCTGGAAAGACCATCTTCATGGTCTTTTCGAAATACGCCTGCTCCTCGGATCCGTGGAAATCGTCGGCCATGAAAAACCCACCCCGGAGCAGATAGTCCCGAAGCTTTTTCGCCTGGGCCTCCGTCAGCCCCCATTCCCCAACCTGAACGGCGTAGAGCCAGGGCCAGTTGTAAATCTCATCGCCATCGTCCAGGTTGACAGGCTGTTCTACCGATCTTGCATCGACCCGGGTCAAGCGCCTGACCGCCTGCGCGAAGGCACGATCCGCGCGCGGATAATCCTGGGTCCAAAGAGAAAGCCCCTGGCGCCAGTCACCATCAAATCTGCCCCGGTAGCCGTCGAGAGGGCCAGGAGGGTACATCAACCGGGCAAAGACCCACTCGGCCGGCCGGTTCCAGTCGCGGGGCAAGGGCAAGGAACCGCCGTATTCGACGGAAGGATATTCACGAAAGGGGCGCTGTGCATATAGGACGCCAAGCAGGGTTCCGGCGAGGACAAGCGCGCTAGCCCGATCGCCGAAGAACCTGCCCGGCATTCACTTGAAACCGCCAACAATCGCGCCAAAGAAAAAGACTGAGGCGACCATGACCGCAACCGCCCCCCACCAGCCAACCATCAATGCTTTCTTGATCCAAGGGGACTCGAAGCTTTTCGGGTCACTATCTCCAGGAGACCCGGTAAGCCACCGCAGCCGGAGCTGGTCCCAGGCCCACGCAAACTTGCCGCACTCCTGCTCCGCAAATACGGCATCAGGCGCCTCCTCGGCACTGGATTGAACGCCGGGAACGCTCTGCGCATCCCGCTGCGCTGCCTGCCGCCTCGCCCATTCTTTCTTGCCCAGCCGCCATGCCAGCGCCACCTCTGCTGAGGGGGCTGGGCGGCGCGGAAACTTCCTCTCGTACTCGTCGATTGCCGATTGAATTTCCAGCATGTCCGTCGGTTTGAGAGTCATTGCACACCGTCCTTTTTACCGGGGGATTTCAGGTGAACCTTCTTTCACTATGTTAATAGTCCTGCCCCATTGAGGCGAACTCTTGATGGGCGGTACTGATTTAGACTTCCGGCGCCTGATCTGGTAGCGCGCGATGCCTGTTTGTCCACCCTCTCACTTAAGATGCGCACGATCGCACGTTGTCCTGGAAGTAGACACTCAGATTTCCTGTACTCTGGTTACCTCGCGATCATCAACATGGCATTTTCGGTTTCCCGCGCAGAGGAGAAGACCCGTGATTCATGCCAAAGTCGTCGATTTTGTGACGTTCTTCTTGGTTACCGCGATGAGCCTCACGGCGAAGGATACTCTCGCCCAGTTCCGGCCAAACCAGTCGCAGTCCACTGCCTTCACCGGAGCATGGTGTGCGCAGGGAGATCCTACGAAACATGCCTCGATCAGCAGCAACGGAGCTTTTCTCACGTTAACCAATGAAAATGGTGATACCTCCCCCGGGCAGTTTCAGGGTCAAACAGGGATTGTCGCCCCAGGATGGCAATTCACCACCGGCACCCTCAGCCCGGACGGCAGCCAAATCAACTGGTCGAACGGCACCTTCTGGGCAAGGTGCAACTCTGGCGGCGGGGGAGGCGGACATCATCGCCTGAACCTGAATGGGACCTGGTATGCCCAGGGGGATCGGTCGAAGTCCTGCTCCATCCGGCAGCGTGGCAGCAATCTTCAGCTGAGCAACGAATCGGGCGACAACGCAAGCGGACTGATCAACGGAAAACGCACCCTGGCATCCAAGTGGAATGGAACACAATTGGGGGAACGGTCAGCCCGACGGCAACCGCATCAATTGGGATAACGGAACCTACTGGATACGCTTCCGGGTATACGGATCGCAGAACAATTAACAGCCAATCTCAATACACCGCATTTCTCACAGACCATTGGTTACGAATAAACGAATCGCTGCCGGTAGTGAGATCTCAAGCGTGACGAACCTTCGCTGACGGGCTCGTGAGCGATCGATGCTGCAGATGTGGATGGGGTGGGCGGATCAAATTGGCGCGATAATTGTGCCGCCAGATTACGCCTTTGTCCGCACCAGCTTGGTAACGCGTCCGGATACATTCCAGTCAGACACGTAAATATTGGCATCCTGATCGATGTGGCAGCCGTGGGCCGCGCTGAAGTTTGTGGAAGCAATATCGCCGGGAAGCAATTTGTAGTTCGCCCACTGGTCCTTGTGCGGATTGTCACCCAGGAAAGCGACCGGCACATTGTCTTTATCGAGCACAGTGACCCGCCCCTCCAACTCAGAGACCACCGCGTAATCGCCCCAGAAACTCACCTGGCACGGACGACGCAGATGGAACGTCACATTGCCCACGAACTTGCCGTCGAAATCGTAGTGGCTCAGGCGGCGGTTTTCCCGGTCGCATACCAGCAACAGTGGCTGATCGTAACGCGTGTCGACTGCCAGGCCATGGCTGCAATTGCATAACCCATCCGCCTGGCCCTTCCCGGAATAAGCAGCGCGGTAGTTTCCGCCCTTATCGAACTTGAAGATGCGCGAATCGCCATATCCATTGGCAATGAAGATGGAACCATCAGGCCCTGGTACCGCGGCGGTCAGGCGCCATTCGTTCGGCGTATGAAATCCTGCTTCGGGCGGAGCAGTGATCTTCTGCACCACCGTTCCATCCGTCTTCATTTTGACAAACAGCCAGTTCTCCTTAGGCGTTCCCTTCTGCACCGTGACGTAGAAATACTCGTCATTGTTCTCGTTCGCGTACGTCAGCGAATGAACCTCCGGATATTCGTTGGCAATCGTTTTGAGCAGCTTGCCGTCGCGGTCGTACACCAGCACGCCGGTCGTACTCTGCGTGCTGACATAAAGAAGCCCGGCTTTGTCGGTGGCGATCCCGCCGTGGGTCCCGCCAAACATTTTTCCTGCCGGCAATTGTCCCCAGTCCGAAACTACGCGGTAAGTCCATTCGCCATTGCCAGTCTGAAGCTGTGGTGAGTCCAAGGAACGCTCCTCCAATTTTGTATCCGCGTGTGCTTCGGGGCCCAGGATGCTCCCCAACGCCGCGACTCCGGTGATCGCGCAAAATTCACGGCGGTTCATGGTGTTTGCGCTCGCAGCCGATGCCGGCTGTGCCGGCGTGTTGTAGAGATAAAGATGACGAAGATTCTTCATCGACGGTCAGTGGAGCAATCGCAGGCCTGCGTCACCTGGGTCCCACTCAGGTTGAGGTAAGTCAACTGCGGCAACTGTGCCAGATTCTTGAGACCCGCTCCGGTCACGGATGTTTCTTCCAGATGCAGTGCTCGCAGATGACTGAACTTCCCCAGCGTGGCAAAGGAGCCATCGGTGACCGAGGTACGTCCCAGCTCTGCCTCTACGATGTAGGGGGCAAAACGCACCAGGCCGGCGAGTTGGGCGTCGCCAAATTTCGGGCCGGCATTCACGGTGTTCAAGATGAGACCATCTCCCAGGTTCTTTGATACCGGCACAAGTGTAACCCCCGCCGACTTTGCTGTTTGGGTTATTTCGCCCATCAATGTGCTGTAGTCGCCCACCTGCGGCACGGGCTCTTCCCTGAATGGCTCAGGCACGTCGATGCCGGCGAGGGATTTCACCTCCTCCGACGCTCCCTGCTGAATCCATGCCCGGATCCATGCGATTTCCTCCGGCTTCAGAGGTGGCTTCCCTTCTGACGGCATGAACTTCTTGTGGTCGGGCGGCAGCGTGATGCGCTCCAACAAGATGCTCCTCTCAGGCTTTCCGGGAATGATGACGGCGCCTTCTTTGCCGCCTCGCATCAACCGGTCGTAGGTATCCATGCGCAGGCCGCCCTTGACCTTTTGCGGTCCATGGCAGACGAGGCAGTTGGCATCGAAAATCGGATAGAGGTGGCGGGCATAAAAGGAATCGGGGAAATCAAAAGCTTTCGCCTGCACTGTGCCCATGCCGCCTAAACGCTTCAACGGCGTGGGAAGATACTCCGTCAGATACTTATCCCCGTGGGTGAGCGAGCCCCCCTGGTGAGCTGTCCATGCCAGCAGTAGCATTACGGAAGCCAGCAGATAGGGATAGAATCCGCGCGCGCCGCCAGCCGGACCCCGAACCAGCACACAGCCCAACACAGCAATGGTGAGCGCGATTGCACCCCACATGTGGCGCGAAACGCCCGCCCCTGCATCCCCGCTGCCGTACGCGAGCAGATATCCCAGGGTCAATGCCAGCAGACAACTAAGCAGGCTCAACGAAAGAACGAACATCGCCGCCTCAAGCAAGGCAGGGCGAACTCTCCCCGCGAGCTCGAGCAAGGGAACGAGCAGGATCAAACCAATGGGCAAATGCACGACCATGGGATGGAACCTGCCCAGGAACTGCTGCCAGTCCGCATGCGGCTTTCCATCCAGCCGAAACATGAACGGCAGTAGCAGCAAGCCGATACTCACCAGCAAAGACGCGGCCCAGATCACCTTGACACCCGGGCTTCGGAATCGAATCCTCATGCAAGCAGACGGGTGACGACGCTCGCAGGAGTGGTACCCGTCAACTTTTGATCCAGTCCCTGAAACTTGTACGTGAGCTTGTTGTGGTCGATTCCCAGGCAATGCAGCAGGGTCGCGTTGAAGTCCCGAACCGGTACCGGGTCTTTAATCACGTTGTAGCTGTACTCATCCGTCTCGCCATAGCTGATTCCCGGTCTTACGCCGCCGCCTGTCATCCAGGTAGTAAAGCAACGAGGATGGTGGTCACGGCCGTAGTTGTCTGGAGTCAGGCCGCCCTGGCTGTAGACCGTGCGGCCAAATTCGCCTCCCCAGATGACCAGGGTATCGTCCAGCAGACCACGCTGCTTCAGATCGGTAACCAGCGCATAGGTGGCGCGGTCCGTTTCCTGGCAGAGGACGGGCAATAACCCGGTCACGTTCGCGTGCACATCCCACCCGCGCTTATAGATCTGGGTGAACCGCACTCCCCGCTCCGCCATGCGCCGCGCCATCAGGCAGTTGTAGGCATAGGTTCCGGGTTCTTTGGCGTCTGGGCCATAAAGATCCCAGGTGGACTGGGGCTCACGGCTCATGTCGGTCAGTTCCGGCACCGATGCTTGCATGCGGTACGCCATCTCGTACTCAGAAATGCGCGAGTTCGTTTCCGGATCGCCCAGCTCCTGATAAGTCTGGCGATTGATCTGGTTGACCGCATCGAGCATCTTGCGGCGAACATCGCGATCCACCCCCTTGGGATCGCTCAGGTACAGCACGGGATCGCCTGCGGAACGCAGGCCAACTCCCGCGTATTCCGAGGAAAGAAAACCACTGCTCCAAAGCCGCGAGGAAACCGGCTGATTATTTTCCTTGGTGTTCAGCTTGCTCAGCAGCACCATAAACGTGGGCAGGTTATCGTTCATGCTGCCCAATCCGTAGGAGAGCCACGCGCCAAGACACGGTTTACCGGCATTCATATTGCCCGTGTTCAGCAGCATGATCGCCGGCTCGTGGTTGATGGCGTCGGTATTGGTGGAGCGGATGATGGTCAGGTCATCCACCATGCGGGCGGTATAAGGGAGCAAGTCGCTGACCCAGGTCCCTGACTTACCGTACTGCTTGAATGCCCAGTGAGACGGCGCAATAGGAAAGCGCGCCTGCCCCGCGGTCATACCGGTGAGCTGCTGCGCCCCGCGCACGGAGTCTGGAATGTCCTTGTCGTAAAGCTGGGCCAGGTTTGGTTTGTAATCCAGCAGGTCCATCTGCGGAGGCCCACCTGACATGAAAAGGTAGATGGCTCGCTTCGCTTTAGGAGCAAACTGGGGAAGCCGGAGGCTTTCCGGCGAGGGCGCAACATTTGCCGCGTGCGCATCTCCGGTAAACATTCGCTCGCCCCCCAGGCTCGCCAGTGCCGCCCAACCGAGCACTTTTCCCGCTCTACCCAGAAAGTGCCGCCGCGTCTCAAGCTCGGCCCATTCTGCCTTCATACCTTCCGCAATGGGGAGGTCCATGATGGTTGGACCGTTGTCAGGATCGGTGCATAGCGGATGTTGCTTCACGGTATTTCTCCTTACGCTATTACTTGTTCAAGGCCTCATCAAGGTTCAGCACTTCGCTCACCACCATCGTCCAAGCGGCGAGTTCCGGCGGAGGAATCGCGGCATCGCGAGGCTTTTCGCCCACCGCAACCAGGTCGCGCGCTGCAGTGGCGTCGGTCGCATAGTGTTTCTCCATCTGGTTGAGCGATTGCTGCAACACCAAGGCCATTTGCGGCGATGGGTCGTGGGAAAGCACCAGCTCACTGAGATATTGAATGCGCTGCTCCGGCTGCTTGCCCCCCTGCCTGATCAATCGCTCAGCAAGCGCGCGCGAGGCCTCCACCCATTGGGGATCATTCATGGTTACCAATGCCTGGAGCGGCGTGTCAGTGCGCTGGCGGCGGGTGCAGGCAGTGTCGCGCGTCGGAGCATCAAAGGCATCCATATTCGGCTGCATCGCCATGCGCTTCCAATAGGTGTAGAGGCTGCGCCGGTAGAGCGCGTCCCCATGGTCCTGCTTGTATTTGGTGGTATCGCTGGTGGGATAACCCACTGACTCCCACACATTGCCGGGCTGATAGGGCTTTACGCTCGGGCCGCCGACCTTGTTTACCAGGAGCCCACTGGACTGCAGAGCGATGTCGCGAAGCATCTCGGCATCCATGCGGAAACGCGGGCCGTGGGCCAGCAGAAGGTTTTTCGGATCCCGGGCCAACTGGTCAGGGCTTGATTTTGCGCTCTGCCGGTAGGCGGCGGACATGACCATGAGCTTGTACATGTGCTTCATGTCCCAGCCGCTCTCGCGGAATTCCACCGCCAGCCAGTCGAGCAGCTCGGGATGCGACGGGCGCTGGCCCATGATGCCGAAGTCCTCAGTAGTCTCCACCAGGCCGGCCCCGAACAGCTCGTTCCACATGCGATTGACAGTGACCCGCGCGGTCAAAGGATTTTCCGGGCTGACGGTCCACTTAGCCAGCGCCAGCCGATTGTGCGGCTCCCCCGCAGGCAGAGCGGGTAAAAAATGCGGTGTGTTCGCCTCCACTCGTTCTTTGCGCGCGGTGTAGATCCCGCGGGTGAGAATATCCGCGTAGGCCACCGCCTGCCGTTCTTGTGCGACCAACGAAACATCGCCGCCCTCGGAAAGCTTGTCGAGTTCGGCATCCATCTTTTGAATTTGGCTTTCCATCGCCTTCGCCGGCTCATCCACATTGGCGAAGTAAAACTCCGTCACCGCATGCCATTGATCACGGTTCCACTGGCTCGCGGGCCTGCTGGTAATTTCCGCCACGTAGTCTTCGAAGGGAAGTCTCTTCGCTTCTTCCTCCGTCAATGCCCGCGCATAGAGACGGAGATCCTGGTAGCGCGTGTCACGAGCCGGCTGCTCATCAGGAGACTTCCGCCCCAGCTGCAGAGGCACGGACGTGCGCATGCTCTTCCGGGCTAGCGTGTCGGCAATTACTTTCGTAGCAACCGGAGCACCGTTCACGTAGAGCTTGACGCCCGCTGCCCGGCCGGATCCATCGTAGGTAAAGAAGAGGTGATCCCACTGGCCATTGGTGGGCAGAGCCGTCACCGTTTTGACCTTGATGGCCACCATGGGCGTGGTGTCTTTCGGGATCTTTACCTTCGGCGGCTTGGGCGCCTCGACTTTTTTCTGGCCCTTCTTGGGCTTGTCAGGTGCCGGTTGTTCCTTCGGCGCCTGGTCGGCCAGCATCACACTGATCATGCCGTTTTCCGCGGCCAGGACCCATCCGCGGTCGTGCTGGGTGGAATCCATCTTCGAGATCAGCGCACCCGACACTTTCGACGAAGTGAAATTTGGCGCGGAGCGGAGCATGAACCAGCCGCCGCTGGAAAAAGGTTGGTCCCCTTCGAAGTCCCCGATCTGTCCCATCTCCACTCGCGTGCTGGTGTCCATGCGGAAGTCCGGCCACAACCAGGTGGTTTCCCCCCACTGCGGTTTGAACTTTCCCAGAGGAAACACTTTAGGGCTGGCGTTGGGCGCGCTATTCTTCAGCACGTCGCCGCCGCCTTCATCCAGGCGCAGGCGAAGCAGGAGCTTATCCGTAGCGACCGGCTGCGCTGGATTCTGCTTTGATTCGACCCACCGCTGAATCAGAACCCGGTCCTGTAACCGCAATGCGTCCAACTGCCGCTGGATTTCTGCGCGTTTCCCCAACAACGTGTTGTAGGCCGCAAGGTTCTGCGGTTTTGGAATGTGGACCACTGGCGCCCAATTCGGCTTATCGCCGTTGAAGGGTTGTTCATTGATGTTGTTGAAGAAAGCGCTCAGCTGGTAAAAGTCTTTCTGCGTCGTCGGGTCATATTTGTGGTCATGGCAAACGGCACACCCTACCGTCAGGCCCAGGAATGCGGCCCCATACGCCTCTGTGCGCTCCCGGGCGATGTTGACGCGCAGCTCCTCGGGAATCGTGCCGCCTTCATTGCTGCTCACGCCGGACCGCACGTATCCGCTGGCGATGATTTGATCGAGGTTACGCGGAGGCAGTAGATCGCCCGCAATTTGCTCTTTGGCGAACTGGTCGAATGGCTTGTTGGTATTGAACGCCTCGATCAGGTAGTCGCGATACGCCCAAATGTAACGGCTATTGTCAAAGTGCAACCCATAGGTATCGGCATAGCGGGCATAGTCCAGCCAATAACGCGCCCTCTGTTCGCCAAAAGCCGGACTCGCCAGCAGCCGGTCAACCAGATGCTCGTAAGCCTGGGGCGAAGAGTCCTGGACGAACTGGTTGACCTCTGCGAGCGTCGGTAGCAGGCCGGTCAGGTCGAGAGTGACCCGGCGGATAAGCGTGCGTTTGTCCGCCTCGGGCGAGGGCCGCAGACCCTCCTTAGCCAGCCGCCGAAGAATGAACGCGTCGATGGGTGTTTTGGCCCAACCTGAAGTTTGTGCTTGCGGCACTGCTGCCCTTACCGGCTTTTCAAATGCCCAGTGCGGCCTGTAGTGGGCACCCTCGGCCACCCATTGCTTCAGAATCGCGACCTCCTCGGGCTTCATCGGCTTCGCTTCGCCCAACGGAGATTGCGGCATCAGGTAATGGGGATCCTTCGATGCGATGCGGCGGACTAATTCGCTCGACTCCGGGTGTCCGGGTACGATCGCGTCGGGTTTCCCGGGACGCTTCTTGAAGGCAGACTCTTCCAGGTCAAGCCGAAGGTTGGCCTTGCGCATTTCCGGGTCAGGGCCGTGACAACTGAAACAGTTGCTGGCCAGAATCGGCTGCACATCCTGGTTGAAGTCAAGATGTTCGCGCGATTGAGACGAGGTGGTAGGCCTGCTTTGGCATCCTGCGACTGCCGCGAACAGGGCCACCGCGATCACCACAGACGGCGCCGTGCGGAAATGCGCGGGCCGGAACGCGAATATTATCGGGGCCAAGTAGCAGGTCTCCGTACAATCGGCGACGTTGGGGGGTCGAACCGATAACGCTAGTCTTCGCTCACAACAACTGTCAACGCGGCGGTTTTGTCCCGCTATGGCGGACGAGCGCCCGCTCTCAGCCGTGCTTGTAACTTATTCACTTAAAGATATTTGCTGCCAACCTAGGCGCTCCGGCCAAACCCCGGACCAGACCCCGTCCGGTAGAAACCATCAAGACGCAGGTATAGTGTTGCAGACGCCGATTCCAGCTTGCTGGGCGATCGAATTTCAAGGGGGAACTAATGGTCAATCGTCGTGAGTTTCTTGATGCGCTTGCGGTGGGAGCCGCCGGCTTGGCGATCCGGGCCAACGCGAAAAGCTACGCTCAGATTCTCGGCTCCAACGGCCGCCTGAATTTTGCGGTAATCGGGCTCAACAGCCGCGGGTATGCCCACCTGTCGGCACTGCAGGCTAATAAGGACAGCGCCTGTATCACCCACGTGTGCGATGTGGACAGCAAGACGATGGATAAGTTTGCCGCCGAAACCAAACAGGCGATGGGGGAGGCGCCCGCAACCCAGAAGGACTTCCGCAAAATCCTGGAGCAAAAAGATGTGGATGCCATCAGCATTGCCAGCCCCGACCACTGGCATACTCCGATGGCCATTGCCGGGCTTCAAGCGGGCAAGCACGTTTATGTTGAGAAGCCCTGCAGCCACAACCCCGCCGAGGGAGCGCTGCTGGTTGAGGCGCAGAAGAAATACGGCAAGGTAGTGCAGATGGGAACCCAGCAGCGCTCGTCGCCCCACACCATCGAAATCGTCGACAAGATCCACAGCGGACTGATCGGCCGCGCTTATTACGCGAAGGCCTGGTACTCCAATACCCGCAAGACGATTGGGACGGGCAAGCCGGCCCCCATACCGGCCCAGCTTGATTGGGATCTGTGGCAAGGGCCCGCGCCCCGCAGGCCGTACACCGACAATGTGCAGCCCTACAACTGGCACTGGTTCAGGATCTATGGCACCGGCGAAGCCCTTAACAACGGAACCCACGAGGTCGATGTTTGCCGCTGGGCGCTCGACGTGGACTATCCCCAGCGGGTTACTTCGACGGGTGGCCGATACCAGTTCCAGGACGACTGGCAGTTCTATGACACGCTGGTTACCAGTTTCGACTACAAGGACAAAATGATTTCCTGGGAAGGCAAGAGTTGCCAGGGCATGAAGTTCTACAACCGCGATCGCGGTGCGGCCATCATGGGGACGACGGGCACAGTGGTTGTCGATCGCGATGGCTACGAAATCTACGACCTCAATGGAAAGAAGACCAGCGAATTCAAGACGGGAAAGAACACCTCGTCTTCTGATCTTCGCGGGGCGGATTCCATGACCGACGCTCATTTTAAAAACTTCATCGCAGGCATCCGCAGTGGAGAGAAATTGACCGCTCCTATTGCCGTCGGAAACGTATCCGTGACCATACTGCAGCTTTCGAACATCGCCTGGGAAGTCAACCGGGAGTTAGCACTGGACACAAAGGATGGCAAGATCCTGGGCGACCCCCAAGCCATGAAAGGATGGGGACGTGAATATGAGAAGGGCTGGGCTCCGCACATCTAAATGAACAACTCTATCGAAATGACCCTGTCCCGTCGCACCTTCGTCCGCACCGGCGCACTCGCCGCAGCAGCCTACGCTACCTCGAGTGGGTTACCGGCAGTAGCACAATCCCATGACGCACCCTCTCCGGTCCGTCTAGGCCTGTGCAGCTATACCTTCCGCAATTTCGATCGCGCGCAGTTGATTGGCTACATGAAGCAGCTCAACGTGTTTGCGCTGAATGTCAAGGACGTCAAAGACCATCTCCCGATGGACCCCGCAGCGGAGGCAAAAGCGCTCGAGGACTATCATGCGGCCGGCATTCAGCTCCACGCCGCGGGAGCTATCTACTTCCCCAAGGACGAGGACGACGACATCCGCAGCAAGTTCGAGTACTGCAAGCGAGCCGGTATCAAGGTGATTGTCGCCGGAGACCCCACGCCCAATACTCTTCCGCGTATCGAGAAGTTCGTGAAGGAGTACGACATTCGCTTCGCCATCCACAATCACGGCCCCGAGGACAAGTTGTGGCATTCTCCCCTGGATGTACTGAAGGCCGTGAGCAGCATGGACCCGCGCATGGGCTGCTGCATCGACGTGGGACACACTGTGCGAGCCGGTACCGATGTGGTCGAGGCGATCAAACAAGTAGGCCCTCGGCTGTTCGACGTGCATATGAAAGACTTGACGGACTTTCAGGCTAAGGATAGTCAGGTCGCGGTAGGCGACGGCAAAATGCCTGTGCGGCAGATCTTCGAAGCTCTAATCGCGATGAAGTATGACGGCTTCGTCGATTTGGAATACGAGGTTCACGGAGATGACCCAATGCCCGGAGTCACCAGCAGCTTCGCCTACATGCGCGGCGTGCTGGCAGGTATGGGTTACACCACGCACAGCTGAGAAGGCACGAAGAGTAAACCGCAGATCGCTTCACTTCGTTACGCTCCGGTCCAGCGATCGTTGTCATTGAGGAGGGCTTTTGACTTCTTTGATTTCGCACAAAGGCCGCAGTTAAGGTTCCCACCGCTCCAACAACCGCCCTGTCCCTTGGCAACGGTCCTCTCCTTTCAGCAACCCTCTCCTATTTGTCATCCCGACCGGAGCGAAGCGCAGCGGAGGGATCTGCAGTTCAGCGGATCTCCCGTGGAGATGTTTTCGGCTGAGCGTACCCGGCCACTGAATTTGACAGGAAATCCGGGGAAGCAGAGTCGAGAGATCTGCGGTTCTTGCGATTGCCCGAGAGAGCAGACCTACACAATCCGCATCGTCATCCCACCATCAATCACCATGTTCTCCCCGGTGATGAAATCATTCTCCACCAGCATCGTGATCAACGCCGCAACATCCTCAGGCTTCCCTTCCATATGTAACGGAATTCGATTCTCAACATTGTTCTTAGCCTGTTCCGGAGAAAGACCATCATGGAACGGAGTACGAATAACCCCAGGAGAAACGCAATTCACCCGAATCCGCTGCTCGGCAAGTTCACGGCCCAGAACACGAGCGAACTGCGGCAACGCACCCTTCACCACCCCATAAGCGAATGCGCCCAAGCACCCGCGGAGTCCCGCCGCGGATCCCAGCAGAATAATCGCGCCCCCGCCCTGCTTGGCAATATGCGGCGCCGCCGCCCGCGACATCCAGAAAACCGAATGCACATGCACCGCAAACGCGTTCATCCAGCTCTCATCGCTCACCGCGTAAAACCCACCCGGCGCCGGTCCGCCGGCCGAGTGCACAAGAACATCGAGACGGCCGAAGTCCTGCACTACCTGCTCTACGCATTTCCGGCAGGCCTCAGCATCCGCGACGTCAGCCTCCACAAACATCGCTTTGGCCCCATGCGCATCGACAGCCGCAAGCAGATCGTCCGGCAACGGAACAGGCTTCCTTGCAACCACAGCGATGTGAGCGCCCTTACATGCCAGTGTGACAGCAGTGGCAGCCCCGATACCGCTGGACCCCCCGGTGACTAAGCAGACTTTTCCCTTTAAATTCATTCGTACCTTTTCTCATCAGAGTTACTGCGTCGCCGGAAGCAGGATGAGCTCCGGGATAGAAGCCCGCGGCGGTAATTTCGCAACGTGCAAAATGGTCTCCGCAACATCTTCGGCCTGTAACGCCTTCGCCAATTCCTCAGGTGACGGTTTGACCGGCCTTTTTTCCAACAACTCGGTATTGACCAGGCCAGGACATATCACGCACGTTCTTATGCCGTTTTGCTTCTCTTCCATGCGAATCGCGTGGGCCAGACCAACAACCCCGCGTTTGGACGCTTGATAGGCTGCGCCCGATACATCTGCCTGGACCCCACTGATCGAAGAAATGTAAATCAGATGGCCGGCGCCGGCATCCCGCATGGAAGGCAGAATGGCGTGCGTCGCATAAAACGCTCCATCGAGATTCACGCTCACCAGCGAATTCCATATTTCGGGAGTCAGCCGTTTCATGGAGCGATCCGGCGTATTGATGCCGCTCGCGACGACCAGAATATCGATCTTGCCAAACTGCTTGAGAGTCTCCTGTGCCAGCTGCTGCATATCGTCCGGGTCCGAGGCATCGGCACGTCTAACCGTAATCGTGAGTTGTTCCTTCGCTAGCTCCTCTTTCAGAGACTGCAGGCGGTCCTCCCGCCTCGCCGCTGCCACAACCTTCGAACCCTCGCGCGCGAAAAGTACTGCGGCCGCCCGGCCAATACCGCTGGACGCACCCACAATGACGGCCACCTGGCCGCTGATGGAAACAGGCATCGTTTCTACCGCTCCGTTGTTCTCTTATTTGGACTCCGCTACTAGTCTACCGAAGCCCGCGTCCCCGCCGTCCCCATTGCCGTCCGGCGGTCAGAACATGAACTTCGCTCCCAACTGGACCACGCGCGAGCTATTCAAGGTCGCGCTCACCTGCGCGCCCGATCCCGAGGTAATACTGGTGGAAGGCGCGGCGAACGTAGGGTGATTCGCCAGGTTGAAAAATTCCCCGCGCAACTCGAGCCTCCGCGACTCGCCCAGGGAAAACGTCTTCAGCAACGTGAAGTCGAGTTCGTTCAGGTTGTCGGCGCGCAACGTATTCCTGAGCGGAGTCCCGTACGTGTATTGGGTGGGAACGGCATAGGCAGGCTGTGTACCGGGACTCAAGGAGCCGCAGCTTGCATTGGCTGTCGTGTAGAACCAGCAATTCGGGCTATGCACGATCTTTGGCTTTCCGATCAGGTTGGGCCACTGATTGGAAACGCCGGTATTGGCCTGGTCGTTGCTGATCGTAGGCGTGAAAGGCGCACCACTCCGCAAAGTCCAGATCCCCGCCACCTCCCATCCGCCGGCAACCTGGTTGACCCAGCCTCCTTGGTTCAGGAACGCTTTGCCGGCGCCGAGCGGCAGCACGTAATTGAAGCTGGGGCTGAACACCTGCGGAAAATCGTAATTACAAACGGCCCTCTGCCGGACGAAGAAGTACAGCGTTCCACTGATACTGCTGTCCATGCACTTGGAATATGCGTACGCACCGAGCAAGGTTAAATCGTGCCAGGATCGCGTCTCCAGCTTTACCTGGAGCGCGTTGTAGTTCGCCCATCCATTGTTGTTATCCGCCGTTCTCACGCCCCACTGAGGTAAGGGCCGTCGTCCCTGCACCGCGCCAGGCCCGGGAGCCGGATCGTTGGCGCTCAGAGAAGTTTGCAAATGAGTCGTCTTCGTACCCAGGTAAGTTATGTCGAGCGATACCCGCGAGGCGAGCTGGGTTTGAAAGGTGGCTGTCCACTGCTGCACGTATTGGTTTCGCCACGAGAGAGGACCATTCCAGACATTTGGAGTGGCGCAGGTGTTCGCCACAAACCCGAACGAGCAAGGCTGGCCTGGGATGGGGATTGGGCAACACATTGGGTTGGCCTTCAAAGAAATTGCTCCAATTGCGCGTAGGCATGGCGGGTGGCCGATCATTCAATACAGTGGCCGCCGCAATAAAAGGTATGGTCGCAAATTCATTGTTGATATTGCCGATGTCGGTGTACAGCTGGAACAATCCGTAACCGGCACGGATCACGCTGGTCATCTTTGCCAGGTCGGGCGGCCGCCACGCGATACCAAACCGCGGCACATAGTCCCACTCGGCCGGCTGAATCGACCAAGGCAGTTTCAGATTGTCCGTGTACTCCAGCCGGTCGGAGAACAGGTTCAACAACTGTGGTGTCAGGAGCTGCGCGTTTGGGTTGAGGTTGGACGGAACCACGACTTTTTGGGTTGCCGGATCAAACGCGCTCTTGCCGCCATTAATGCCTTGGTAGAACGTGTTCCGCTCCAGGCGAAAACCCACGTTCAACGTCAACCGTTGCGTAAGCCGATAGGCATCCTGCACGTACATGCTCATGAAGTAGCCAAAATCTCCGTTCAGCTGCTTGTAATAATCACGGGTGACGTTGTCAGGAATGCCAAGCAGGAAGTCAGCAAATGCGTTGCCCGAATAAATGCCGGTAAACGTAAACACGCCCGTCGAGTTGGAGCCGTTGATGAAGCCCGCGCGCTCGTGATAGAGCTCACCCCCAAACTTGATGCTGTGATTGCCGTGCGAATAGCTGCTGCTTAAACCGAATTGGAGGTTTCTGTGCTGATTCGATTTCGGCAGTTGGTTGGAAGGCGAGCCGAGATAAGTCGCATAGTTGGTCAGCAGGATTTCTGGAAAACCGAAAATGGAAGTCGTGTCATCGAAACCTTGCACACCTGCATTCTGATTAAAGTTGGTACCTTGGAGTATCCCGTTGAAGTGGAAGATGCTCCGGTAATAAGACACGCGTGCTTCAGAAAGCCATCTCGGGCTCCAGATGTGAGTCAAGACGGCAGTCGCGTTCTGGCCCCGGCTCTCAAGGGGCTGAGCGCCCAGCGTTGTGAACTGGTTGGGATCTGTTTCCTGGTTATCGTTGATGGAATAGCGGCCGAACATCTGATTCCTGGTGTTGATCTGCCAATCCACTCGGCCATCGCCACGCTGCAGGGCCTGTATCATCGAGGGCGCCACAGTGTTATATGACGTGGTTCCGCGCACCTGGTTGGGTAGCGGCATGTAAGCGGCAAAGAAGGCCCCGGGAGGGTTGGCGGCGAGACGGGCAGCAGGAATGATGTTTCCCGGAAAAGGTTTGCCGGTGAGCGGGTCTTTGATGATTTGTGGCTTCGCCAGCGATAACAGGTCTGAGAAGTTGCCCGTCCGCTCTGGCGTCGTGGGCACTACATTGCTGAAATCGAGGCCTTCGAGAAGCCCTGTCCGCTCATAGTCGGTGAAGAAGAAAACTTTGTTCCTGACGATCGGTCCGCCGAAGGTAAAACCATATTGATTACGGCGCAAAGGTTCTTTGGTTTGATTGGATCCGGCCGGTTGAACATAGAAGAACCCTTTTGCATCCAGGGCCGAGTTGCGAAGGAATTCGAATACCGTGCCGTGGAACTGGTTCGTCCCGCTCTTGGTCGTTACATTCACCATGTTCGCGGTAAGGCCAAATTCAGCAGGGAGCATCGCTCCCTCCACCTTGAACTCCTGCAAGGCATCGATGTCAGGCTGGATCATCGTGCCGCCAGACTGCATCTCGGTGATGAAGGCGCCATCCAGCATCCAGCCGGTCTGGTCGGGTGGTCCGCCGTTAACGTTGACGGCCACCACACTGGAACGAATGGTGCTTCCCCCGGTATTCGTATTCTGGCCTCCCGGCGTGTAGGTCACACCCGGTACCTGGTTCGTTAATTGCCAGAAGCTACGTCCGTTCAATGGGACATGTTCAATCGTGATCGTGTTCACTACCTGGCCGACCTCAGAGACGGTGGTGTCCACCATGGGCGCGACCGTATCCACGGTCACCACCTGTGTGGCCTCTCCTACTTGAAGTGTGGCGTCGAGAGTCGCCCGCTGCGCGACCAGCAACTCGATATCCGACATCACAAAGGGCCGAAACCCGGTCATGGAAAACGTAACGGAATAGTGAGCGGCTTTCAGGTCAGGAACGACGTACTCTCCATTGGAGTCTGTCGTGGCGCTGTGCTCAATACCGGTGGCTAGATCCTTCAGCAGTACCGCCCCGCCGGCGATCCGGGCACCGGAAGAATCGGTAAGCGTGCCCACAACCGTAGCACTCGTAGTTTGCCCAGCCAGAGTGACCGCGAAACAGGCCAGTAGGAGCCAGCCCAGCGCGAATCTCATGAAAGGACGAAGTAAACGGACGCCCGAGCTTGCCGCCTTCCTATGTGACATTTGGTTTCTCCTGAAAGAACAACAATCTATCGCTACCGACAACATTTGATATAGCAGTAGGACAGTAGAGGAGCATAATTGCGTCTGTCAAGACCATTTTTAAGCATATTTGCAGGGTAGGCCGGAAGCGAGTTACTGCAATACCAGCAACCGCAGCCGCAGCATGGAGTGCAAAAAGCAAAGAACAACAAAGGTTCAACGGGCAGGCCTTACTCCGGGTCGCCGCCCGCCTCCCGCGAGGAAATAAAGGGGCACGGGCCGAAATTAATTCGACCTTGACAACCTCGCATTGACTGATATATCAACAATCGAATTGAAAATGACTCCTATCCTAACACTTGCACCGGAATTAACCAGGATCGGCGGCTGACATGACGATGAACCGAAGAGACTTCCTGCTTTCTAGCGCTGCTTTAGCCCTGGCCTCCAGGTCCCGATTGCATGCGGACCCCACTTCCCTCGATCATCGGTTTCCGCCGGACATCATCAAAAACGAATGGTACGTGGAAGCCCAGCCTGTCCCGGAATATCACTGGGCTCCCGCCAGCGCCTACGAGGCGTTTCGAGACATGAAGTTTGGCATACGTCTCCACTGGGGCATCTATTCCATCTGGCACAGGGGCGCCGAGTCATGGCCCTTCCTGAATATGTCGTTCGAAGACAGAGCCGCATACAACGAGCTCTACAAAACATGGAATCCTGCCGGGTTCGATGCCAATGAATGGATGAACCTGTTTTCTGAAAGCGGCCTGAAGATGTTTGCGTTCACCAGCAAACATCACGAGGGCTTCTCCATGTTTGATAGCAAAACCCGCGTGCGGCAAAGAGTTAACTGGGCTGCGCCGGGTGGCCCTAAGATCGAAGGCTTGCGACCTCGCCTACAGCATTATGGAAACGCCCTTTCGCCGCGATATCATCAAGGAACTCTGCGACGCCGCGCACAAACGCGATATCAAGATCGATTTATATTTTTCGCACCCCGATTGGTACGACGCGGATTTTCGGCCCTATGGCGAGGACCCGCTCCAGGTTCCTGATTCCCCTGAACTCTACGGGTGGCGCGCTTCCGATGGCTCCGTGGAAGAGTTCTGGGCCAAGCGAAAAGTGCGTCTCGGGAACAGATATGTGATGGTGCCCGACCCGACGCCGATGGAGGTGGACCGCATGGTCCAGCCGTCATCGCCAGCAGCTTACCGAGTTACTTACGAACTACGGAACCATCGACATGTTGTGCCTCGACATTCACTGGGGACCGAAAGTATGGCCGCAAATGCGGGAAACCATTCTCAAGCTGCGAGAGCTCCAGCCCAACGTGATGCTGCGCAACCGCGGCATCGGCAACTATGGGGATTACTACACGCCGGAGCGCGTCGTTCCCTCGGGGCATGTCACTTCTGAGGTTCCGTGGTTGGTGATCTATCCGCTTGGCTCGGACTTCTCCTACGAACCTGATCCGGCCAAACACAAGGGTACGAACTGGATCGTCCAGAACCTTGTCGATTCGGTGGCCAAGGGTGGTGGCTTTATGGTCGGTGTTGGCCCCAGCGCGCACGGTCAATTTCATCCGGAAGCCGCGCGGCAACTGAAAGGCACGGGCGATTGGCTAAAAGTCAATGGCGAAGGCATTTATGCGACCCGTGCGCGCGACGGATCGCTTTGGTCGGAAGGCGAAAACATTCGCTACACTCGATCCAAAGACAGGCGTACTGCTTACGCCCACACGCTCGCGTGGCCGGGCAAACAGCTGCTGGTGACTTCGGTCAAGCCGAAACCAGGATCCAATATCTACATGCTGGGCGTGCCCGAACCATTGAAGTGGAAATACGATTCAGCCCAGGGCCTGACGATCGCCATCCCCGAGCAACTTCAAAGCGAAGCGGCTCGGCCCTGCCAGCATGCCTGGACGTTTAAAATTCAAAGCTTGAATGCCTGATCGGTTGGCTCTTCCTTAGCTTCTGGCGCTCTTAAGCCGCCAGCTGTTGCCGTGCTCAGCGTTGGCGAGCCGCTCCAGCACCCGGTCGAGTCCATTGCGAATATGCGCCCGCATGGCGCTATCAGCAGCCAGTGGATCTCCTGAACACAACGCCTCCGCCAAAGTCGCATGAAACTTTGCCGGGGTTTTATTGTTATCCGCAGCCGTATCGTAAAGCCAGTTGAATACCAACACTTGCGCCTTTTCAATCGCGCTGGTCAGCCCTGGGCACTGCCCTAGTTCGGCAATCCTCATGTGGAACTGCATATGGTAAGTGTGTACAGAAAACAGAAATCTGGAATCCTCGGCTTCTGGTCCTGAAACCTTGTGCAGGTTATCCAGATGTTTGGCGCTGGTAAGAAGTTGTTTCTTATCCGCCGCAGTGACGTGTTCGGCACAAAGCCTCGCGGCCTGTGATTCAAGAGCTTCGCGAATGACATAACTGTTGCGAATGTCCTGCTCCGTGGGTATGCGGACGCGTGTCCCGATGCGCGGCCTGCTCTCGACCAGGCCCTCTACTTCCAGGCGTTGCATGGCTTCTGTGATGGGCAGGAAGCTCATGTTAAGCCGGTCAGCCAGCTTTCTCCGCGACAGTACATCGCCAATCGCCAGGTCACCTCTCAGAATTTCGTCGCGTATCTGTTGGTACGCTCTTCCCGCCAGCGACTCACCCGGATGCCTAAGGCGGTTAGATACTAGCGCAGGTTTTTTCAAGCCAGCCTCGCTATTGGAACTGGATTCGGAGCTTGATGTGTGTTTGTGTAAACGTCCCGATGGTACCATCGAATCTCTTCTTCTGCATAGAATTCCAGAACTCTGATATATCAAAATTTATCTTCTCTGACTCAGGCCCGCGCGCGCATATCAGGGGCAATGGTGCGAGGCAGCCACCAGATAAGGCATGCAGCAATGATGGGCGTAAGTCCGAACAGCACGAATGCCGGCTTGAACGAATAGTGGTCAACCAGCCATCCAGTCACCAGGCTGAAGAACATCCCGCCGAAGCCTGACCCCATACTTGCCAGGCCCCAGATAGAAGCCACGGCATTTTTGGGGAACAAGTCCCGAGGAATGGCAAGAACATTTGCCAGGGCCCCGCAGTAGCCAAACGTCGCTGTGGATATGAGCGCTATCGCAAGCGCCGAACTATGGACCATGGCCGCCGGCACAGCCGCTACCATCAGAGCAGAGAAGAAGAGAACGCCAACCCGCCGGGCAATCTGCGGAGCCAGGCCAAACCGCAGCAGCCCACTGCATAGAAAGCCGCCGGCGAGGTTTCCGATGCCTCCGGTAAAAAACGGGATCCAGGCTGTTTGACCAATCTCTTTCATGGTGAACCCATGGCCGACTTTCAAATACTGAGGAAACCAGAAGGTGTAGAAGTACCAGACTGGATCGGCAAAAACTTTGGACAAGGTGAACTGCCAAACAAACCGCGTCTTCGCAAGAGCCCACACAGGAGGTGGGGGGATTTCTGGTTCCGCGGGATTGACCGGAGGAGTGCGATAAAAAATCCACCACGCGGCTAACCAGACGAACCCCAAAACGCCCACAATCACGAAAGACGCCTGCCATCCCATCTCCAGAACCGTCCACGCCAACAAGGGAGGCGCCAGCATGGCTCCTACGGCCGCGCCGCTATTGAAGATTCCCGATGCTAAAGATCGCTCCTGAGGCGGGAACCACTCTCCGATGACCTTGACCCCTGCAGGGTAGTTCCCTGCTTCGCCCACGCCGAGAAGGAAACGGAATACACCCAGGCTGATCGCACCACCGGAAAATGCGTGAAGAATCTCGGCCGCCGACCACCAGGCAATCGTGAGTGCGTAGCCGACCTTGGTTCCGAGCCGATCAAGCAGTGGGCCCGAGACCCCATTCATCACCGTGTAGGCCAGCATGAAAGCAAAAATGATGTGGCTGTAGGTGGTGGCTGAAATCTTGAAGCGCTCAAGCAACACCGGCGCCATGACGGACAGCGTCTGCCGGTCGAGGTAGTTGATGACCGTTGCAACAAAGGCGAATGCCAGCATCACCCAGCGGCTACGGGACACGCCCAGAGAGCGTTCGTGCCCTGTGGCAGCGCATAAGGTATGCGTTCGACCTGGGATGTCCGTTTCATGACTTCCGTTCTTTATTGCGCGGCATGTTGGAACTGATATATCATCGCTTCCGTTCTCGTCAACTGCTTTCCGCATCAGGGCCGCGGAATGAGGGAGCCAGGGGGATTCGCATCAGTGACGGTAAATTCCGGGGACCATGGGATCTCGCATAACTCGCGCAATGGTCGCTTCCTTCCTCTGATCGCTCTCCTTCTGCCTGCGCTTTCGCTGGTGCCAGACGCCACAGTCCGCCTCATCGCTATTGATTCACGATGGGAAAACATTGTATGGGAGCAGCTGCTCCGGGTGCCATGGAGCCGATACCCTGGGAACCGATCGTGCCCCCCGGCTAACCGGCAACCCGGATGTGCGCAGGCGCACGGTGGATCAACTACGCAATCTCATCAAGACAGGCATTCCCTCCGGAGGCATGCCTGCCTTCGGAACCCTGCCTCCACAGCAGATCGATGCCCTTACGGCCTACATTCATTCCCTCAACTCTCCGGCGTCTCAGACCATCGTCCCCGGCGACGCGGCTGCGGGAGACAGATTCTTCTGGGGTGAAGGTAATTGCAGCAGCTGCCACATGGTTCACGGCCGAGGATCCTCCACGGGGCCGGATCTATCGGACGTGGGCAGCAGGATGACGGTGGAGGAGATGCAGACCGCTCTACTCCGTCCAGGCCAAAACATCACTCCCGGCTACGATCTGGTTACCGTCACGCTCCAGGATGGAAAAACTCTGCAAGGCTTCGCCCGGGGACGTACAAATTTCGAATTGCAGTTGCAGGGCATGGATGGGACACTTCACCTGCTGCAGACAACCGACATCGTGAAGCTCGTCGACGAGAATCGTTCGCTGATGAAGCCGGTGAACGGCGCTCCCGACCAGGTCCAGAACCTTACTGCTTATCTCAGCCAATTGACAGGGATTGAGCCCGGCCCCTTGAAGGAGGCCAATACTCAAAATAGCTCTCACGCGCAGGATATCGATTTTTCGAGGATCCTAACCCCGCGGCCGGGTGACTGGCCTACTTACAACGGCAAGGTGGATGGCAACCGATACAGTAGCCTGACACAAATCAACGCAGCCAACGTAAAGGACCTGGTTCTCAAGTGGATCTTCCCCATGCCCCATTTCGGCCTGGAGTCGACGCCCATCGTTGCGGACGGCATCATGTACGTCTCGGGCAATAACCAGGCCTATGCGCTCAACGCGCTGACCGGAGCCCAGATCTGGAAGTATTCGCGGCCACCGACCCCGGGCCTGGTGGGCGATGCTTCGGTCGGCACCAATCGCGGGGTTGCGATCCTCGACGACAAGATCTTCATGGTTACCGATAACGCCCATCTGCTCGCCCTGAATCGACTGACCGGCAGCCTGGTATGGGACGTGGTGATGCCGGAAGAGAAAGAGCATTACGGGTCGACCGTGTCCCCGCTGATCGTGAATGACACGGTCATTGCAGGCGTCTCCGGAGGAGATTGGGGCATGCGCGGGTTTATCGCGTGCTACAAGGCTTCGACCGGTGAGCTGCTTTGGCGGCACTGGACGCTGCCGGCAAAGGCCGGCGACCCCGGCATAGAAACTTGGGGCAAAGAACCGCCGCTGCTCGCCGGGGGTTCTACCTGGCTTACCGGAACCTACGATCAAGAGACGGATACGCTTTACTGGGCCACGGGCAATCCCTGGCCCGATCGCGATGATCGCAACCGCCCCGGTGACAATCTCTTCACCGATTGCATACTCGCCCTGAATCCCAAGACCGGCGTAGTGAAATGGTACTTCCAGTTCACGCCGCACGATACAGCAGACAGGGACGCTGAGGAGCCGCCGGTCCTGGTGGATACTGAATATCACGGCAAGCCAAGAAAGCTGCTGTTGCATGCGGACCGGAACGGGTTCTTCTATGTATTGGACCGGACCAACGGCGAGTTGCTGCTCACCAAGACATTCCTGCATCGAGTGAACTGGGCTACCGGCATCGGCGCCGACGGACGGCCGAAGCTTGCGGTCCCTCCGACGACAGCTTCGGATCGAGAAAAGGGCTGTCCGGACAACGCGGCCAACTGGAGCTCTACGGCCTTCAGCCACGCAACCCGGCTCTACTATTTGATGACCTTGGAGGCGTGCCATGAACTCGAGCAGCCGAAGGCATCTGCCCATCCCGAAACACCAGCCGAACGCTACATGCGCGCCATCAATATCGACACCGGCGATGTAGCATGGGAGATTGCGCAGCGGGGACCGGTCATTTTGAAAACCTGGTCCGGTGTGCTGGGGACCGCCGGCGGAATCGTCTTCTATGGCGACCCGAACGGGGCTTTCGTAGCTGTCGATGAGCGCAATGGAAATACGCTGTGGCACTTTAACACCAACGTCGGCATGAAAGCCTCGCCCATGACGTTTGCCGTGGATGGCAAACAATTCGTCGCGGTAGCGGCCGGCTCGGTATTCTTATGCTTCGGCCTGCCATCTCCTTAAATTTCTGCAGATAGGATGACAACCAATGACCAACGAATTGTCACAAGGTACGATGTCGCGGCGCACGCTGCTGTTGGGAGCTGCTATGTCCAGCGCCTGGCAGGCATTTGCCAGCGAAAGCCCCGAGAGTTCATCTGCCGCCGAGACCACGGCTTCTGATCCAGGAAAGCTGAAGATTTGTGTCTTCTCCAAACACCTGCAGTGGACCAGCGTCAGCGATGCGGCCTCGATCGCCAGAGATATCGGCTTTGATGGTGTTGACATCACGGTTCGCGCCGAAGGTCACGTTCTGCCCGAGCGGGTGGAGAAGGACCTTCCCGCAGCCGTTGAGGCGGTCCACCGCGCAGGCCTGCAAGTACCGATGATCACCAGCGACATCATGAGTGTCGACACGCCGCACGCCGACGCTGTCCTGAAGACAGCCAGCCAACTGGGGATCCACTACTACCGCTGGGGATGGCTCACCTATCCCCCAAACAAGGGGATTGCAGAGCGGCTTGAGGAATACAGGCCGCAGGTGAAGGCGCTTGCGGAACTGAACGAAAAACACCAGATCTGCGGTATGTATCACACCCATTCCGGACCCGGACTCGTCGGAGCTCCCGTTTGGGATCTTTGGCATCTCTTCCAGGGTCTTGATCCACGATGGGTGGGCGTGAATTACGATATCGGCCATGCCACGGTCGAAGGCGGCTATGGCGGCTGGATCGACAGCTCTCGCCTGGTCATGAACCAGATGAGGGGGATTGCTCTTAAGGACTTCCTATGGAAGCAAAACACGGGAAAGAGCGCGCACACGGATCCTTACGATAAGTCGCTGGGTATCGCCGACGCCTGGGTACCGCACTGGTGCCCCACCGGCCAGGGCATGGTGAACTTCGACGGATTCTTTGGCCTGGTCAAGGCCGGCGGCCGCTTCTCAGGCCCGGTCCAATTGCACTTTGAGTATCCCGGGCTGGGTGGCGCTGAGAACGGAAAAAAGACGCTGACCATTCCCAAAGAAGAAGTGATCGCCGCCATGCGCAGGGACCTGACCTACGTGCGCAAGGTGATGGCCGAAAAACAACTGATCTGAATCACGACCGAGGGCTCAGAACCTAGGGCATCGAGGTCGCCTGCAGCTGGAGCACATAAGCATAATGGCCGGGAAGCGATGCGGGCAGCTCGACTTTCAGGTTTTGTCCTTCTGCGCTCCACTTGAGCGGTTGAGCATAGCCCAGAAGGTGCAGCGCCGTTCCAGGCTTGGCCGCAACGTTCACCAGGGTCACTTCAGGTTGCTTCGGAGTACCGAGCAGAATGGCGTAGAGGTTGGCGTTCTTGCGCGTGAAGCGCACGCTGATGCCTTCTTTGCTTTCGCCGACGGCACGCCTCCAGGGCCGCGTTCCATAAATAGCGTCACCGTTCTGGTGTAGCCACGCGCCCAGCGCGCGCAGCCGATTCATCTGCACCGGCGGAATGGTTCCATCCGCCTCGGGACCGACATCCAGCAGCAGATTGCCGTTCTTGCTTACGATATCGGCAAGCAGATAGATCAATGCATCGGGGGCAATGGTTTCCGCCTCGCCTTCGGCGCGATTGTAGCCGAACGACCGGCCAAGGCCACGGCACTCTTCCCACTTGGTGGCCCGAATTTCATCGACCTTCTGATATTCGGGCGAGGTGAAGTCGGAATGCTTGACACCGAACCGGTCATCGACGACGCCATCCGGCACGGTGTTGTAGTAGTCGGCCATGATGGCGAGCGGATGACCGGACTTGGGCCAATCAATGTCGTTCCACAGAACCGCTGGATGGTAGCGCACGATGAGCTCGCGAATCTGCGCGTCGGCGTATTTTCCGTAGGCGGCGCTTTGCGGTTTCACCGTCTGGTAGTCGGCGGGCACGCGGATGGGACCGGGGACAAATGTCCAGTCGTATCCGCCTGAGTAGTAAAGGCCCATGCGCATGCCATCTTTTTCGACAGCGCTGGTAAGCTCGCCCACGATGTCCCGGGTGGCATGCTGCCGGTCTTTGGGTAGGGTCGGGTTCGGCGTGGCGCTGGGCCACAGGGTAAAGCCTTCATGATGCTTGGTCGTGAGTACTACGTACTTGGCGCCCGCATCGCGGAAGATGCCGGCCCATTGCTCCGGCTTCCACTTCATGCTCTCCTGGTCGAAGACCGGGGCGAAATTGTAATAGTCGTAGTTAGCCCCATAATGCTCTTTGTGGTAGGCCTGGGTGGGTGAGCCGTCGATGCGCATCACGTTGTAGTACCACTCGGCATAGGGGTTGTTCTTGATGTAGTCGATATTGCGGAAGTCATGTTCTGGGTGCGACAACGGAGCCCACCCCGGCACCGAGTACAGGCCCCAGTGGATGAAGATCCCCAGCTTGGCATCGGCATACCATTGCGGAAGCGGATGTTGATTCAGCGACGCCAAGGTCGGTTCATAGTGGACTTTCGTTTGCGCATAAGCCTGTGAGGTCAACAGCGCTAACAGCAACGCTTTCACGAACAGTTTCCAAGGGTTCTTAGGTTGACACACCATTCCGATTCTCCGTGATTTCCATCGATCCATTACTATAAGCCCCAGCCTCTCAGTTGTTGAGTTCTTTCGTTATTTGCTCAATCCATGCCGCCTCATCCTGCAACGCGCGGGCCACGAGCACGGCTTGTTCCTCTGCTTCTGTGTAGCGGCCCTCCTCGATGGCTTCTCTTACCCCAGGCATGGTCTTGGCGCTATAGCCCGTATACCAACCGGGAGCATAGAGCAGGTGATGCATCCATGGCCGGCGCGGCAGGCCTTGTTCGCTGGTCAGCTTTCTCTCCGCCTGCGCCAACTGCTGATTGATTGTCTGCAGACGGTCCGGCGCGACAGACTTGCCCTGGACCGCCGTGAGGGCCTCGCTGTAGTGCGCGGCAGCCTGGTGCAAAGCGGCGGCCGCGTTGTCGAGCGGCGCGAAGTTCAAATAGGGCGGAATCTCTCTGGCCGGCGGCGCCACGGTAGGGTTGCGGGGATCGTTTGCAGCCTCATATACACCGTCCGCTAAATTACGCTTGATGTCCTCTGCTTCCTTGCGACGAGTCTCCAGCAGTGCCTTGACCTCATCGATGTACTGCGCCACGGTGTGAGAGAGGCCCTCGAAGTTGTAGGGCATGATGTCGGCGTCCGCCATGCGCAGCACGGTTAACCCCGCAGTCTGCGCGAGGGCACGGCCATAGACGAAGTCATAGTCGGAGAAATGCGAGTACCAATAAAAGTCGTCGTAGATGGAATGGTAGTTGCCGGAGGGATCTTCTCCCTCATATCCGAGATTGACGGTCGCAATCCCTACATGGTCGACAAACCCACTAAAGTCTGAACCAGAACCCAGTGGGCCGATATCCAGATCGCCGCCGCTCCTTGCGTCCGTTTGCTGCTTGGGAGTTCCCTGCAACAGCACGTGAGCCCGCTGACGTTTGAAGACGGAGACTTTGGATTCAGGGTCTTCCACATCTCTGGCCACGCCATTCATCAAGGACTGCAGCGCATGGGAGCCGTCAACGTTTAGATAGCCTCGCTCGTTACCGTCCGTGTTGATGTAAACCGCGGCATGCTGCCGTAACTCATCTGCGTGTGCCTCGACCCACTCGGTGGAACCGAGGAGCATAGGCTCTTCGCCATCCCACGAGGCATAGATGATGGTGCGCTTCGGCTTCCAGCCCTGCTTTGCCAGTTCCCCCAGCGCCTGCGCTTCCTCCAGTAATGCCACCTGGCCGGAAACGGGATCGCCGGCGCCGTTCACCCAACCATCGTGGTGGTTGCCGCGCAGCACCCACAAGTCGGGCTCCTCCGCGCCGCGCATGGTCGCGATCACGTTGTACACGGGTTTCAGGTCCCAATTGAAGGCGAGCTGCAAATGGACCTTGGCGGGCCCTGGACCGATGCGATAGGTGAGAGGCAGAGCTCCGCGCCAACTCGCGGGCGCGACCGGACCCTCGAGGGCCGAGAGCAGCGGCTGCGCGTCAGCGTAGGAGATGGGGAGGACGGGAATCTTGGCCAGGGACTGAGCATCCTCCCGCTTGAGCCGCTTGGCCTCTTTGGTTGCGGCTACTCCTGGAGTGAGCGGGTCGCCGGGATAGAGCGGAGCGTCCAACACGCTCCCTCGCTGCGCGCCTTCCGCGGGACGCATCGGCCCTTTAGGAAATGGGAGCTGCTGGGTGTAGCCGTCTTCCGCTGGATCGGAATAGATGATGCACCCAATGGCTCCGTGCTCGGCCGCGAGCTTGGGCTTGATGCCTCGCCAGGATTGTCCATAGCGCGCAATCACGATAGCTCCCTTGACGGAGACGCCGTGACGGGCAAGTTCTTCGTAATCAGCGACCAGGCCATAGTTCACGTAGACCAACGGCGCGGTCACGTCGCCATCGGGTGAGTAGGCGTTATAGGTGGGCAGCTGCTCGTCTTTTTGTTTGGTAGTGGGATCAACGGCTACTGCCGGCTCCTCCAGTTTTGCGGTGAACTTCGAAGGTGCGACCATCTCCAGCAGGCGCAATTTTGGAGTAGGAAAGAGAACTTGAAATTCCTCGATGTGGGCATCCCATCCCCACTGCTTGTACTGGGCCAGAATCCACTCGGCATTCTCCTTGTCGTATGGCGAACCGACATGATGAGGATGCGCGCTGAGCCGCTCCATGTTGGCCCGCATGCGTTGAGGATCGGGCATCGATTTGAAACGTTGCTCCCAGTTGACTTCGGCCGGCGAGCTCTGCGCTGTGAAACCGGCGACCACGCCGGCAGTCTGCTGGGCAGTCAATGTACTGGTAAGGCTGAAGACGAGGAACGCAGCGCGGGCTCGGTGCATGCTTCTCCTTAGGCAGGTAATTTTCGGCTACTTTACATGGATTATCGAATGGAATAGCAACTGATAGCCAACACGGCCAGTCAGGTCCGAGAGTGCAGGTGTTTTCATGAAGTACTCCTTAGCGCTAATTTTCTAATGTTCGGTGACGGCGTGAATGGAAGCGGGATGGTTCCAGGCTTCGGGTTTGATCCGCATGCCGAAGCCACTTTCCTCGGGAACCTGGATAAAACCATCTTTCGGAGCGATGGGGCTTTCCAGCATCTGTGGCCAGTCGCGTTCGTAGAATCTCTGGCAGCTTTCCTGGATCCACACGTTTGGCGATGCCGTGGTGAGATGGGTGGAGGCATAGAACAGGAGTGGCCCGCCTGCTGTGTGGGGTGCGATGGGCAGCTCCTGGGCATCGGCCAGAGCAGCGATCTTGCGGGCTTCGGTCAGGCCGCCGCACCAGGTGACGTCGAACATCACATATTTGGGCGTGCGCGATTCCAGGAGCCGCTCGAACTGCATCTTGCCGGCCATGCGTTCCCCGACGGTGAGCGGCAAAGAGGTTGCTGCCGCGAGCTGGTGATATTGGTCGAAGTTGCCGGGCATCAGCATATCTTCGAGCCACATCGGCTTGTAGGGTTCGAGGGCATGGGCGATGCGAATGGCGGAGGTCAGGTTCCACTGTGCGTGGAACTCGATGGCGATTTCGATCTCGTCGCCGAAGGTATCGCGAAGCTTTTTTACCGGGATGAGTGCCTCGTCAATGTCGTGCCAGGTAATGTACTCGTTTTTGTTGCGTAAAGCAGCGCCATCGAAGGGCCAGATCTTGATGGCCTTGATGCCGCGGGTATCGATCAGCTCGCGCATGATCTTTTCCGGCTCTTTATTGAAATCGTATTTGTAGTCGAAGCAGGTGTTGTAGAGGCGAACCTGGGGGTTTGCTTTGCCGCCGATCAGCCGGTATACCGGCGCGTTCAGCGATTTTCCTAACAGGTCCCATAGGGCGAGATCCAGCGCGCTCAGCACACGCATTTCGGTGCCTCCGGCGATCTGGAAATCAAATGTCCGGTAGAGGTCGGCCCAGATGCGTTCGATGTCGCGAGGGTCGCGGCCGATCAGCGAAGGCGCTACGTTGTGGACCATGGCGGCTTCCACGGGGTTACGTGGGTAGGTTTCTCCAATACCGGAGACGCCGGCGTCGGTATCGATCTTCAGCCATGTCCAATGAGGCCAGAAGGGGGCGTCGTTGCGCGACTTCCAGTAGACCGTCTCGACGCGGGTGATCTTCATCGGCGGCAGGGCGGCGGCATACGATGAGTAGGCGGCTGCGAGGGGTGTGGCCAGCATTCCCTTGACGAAATCTCGCCGGCTTAGACGGGGACTGAAAGGCATGGGCGGATTATAGAGGGTGTTTGCGTCCCTGCGGGGCGTTATCCCGGCAACAGATCCCGGGTGGGCCACAGATATAGCGCCCGAGAGTTGATAGTGAGCCAAGCACCTCTGGTTGAGCGCAGTGGCCCACCCGGGATTTGTTGCCGGGGTAACGCGTGGAAAGCGGTCGTGGGGGCTACGTCCCATAAGCGCTAACTTAAATGGGGATGTTTTTTCTTCAAAACTCCCACAAAATCGTCATCCCAATAAGTTAGCGCTTAGGGCTACGCCCCTATCGGCCCACGTACGCTGGGGCGAGGGGCACCCGTCCATTTCCTTTGAGCTTGTATGACGCTTATAGTGCGTAGAGATCTACGTAGTCTTGCACTGGCATGCGCTCGAGTGTTTGCTGGTTGAGCGAGGCTTCCAGGATTGCCTTCTGCTTTGGCTGGTCAAATCGCCGCGCCAGGTTGGTGCGGAATTTGTCTTCCAAGAGAGGAATGCCCTCGCTTCTGCGGCGACGGTGACCTAGAGGGTACTCGACCGTTTCCGTGAGCGTGGTTCCGTCGCTGAAAGTGAGGGTGAGGGAGTTGGCAATGGAGCGCTTCTCCGGATCATGGTAGTCGGCGGTGAAGGTTCGCTCCTCAGTGCATTGCATCTTCTCGCGCAGCGCGTCGATGCGCGGGTCCGCGGCAAATGAGTCCTCGTAATCGGCGGCGGTCAGGTGACCGAAGAGGAGGGGGACGGCCACCATGTACTGCACGCAGTGGTCACGGTCGGCGGGGTTGTTCAGCGGCCCCTTCTTGTCGATGATGCGCAGGCAGGCTTCGTGCGTACGAAGCTGGATGGAGCTGATGTCGTCCGCGGACTTACCGGCTGCCAGCATTTTTGGGCGTAGCGCCATGGCGGCTTCTACCGCGGTCTGGGCGTGAAACTCGGCGGGATAGCTGATTTTGAAGAGCACGTTCTCCATGACGTAGGAGCCGTAGGACCGCTGGAAACCGAACGGGCGGCCGCGAAAGAGAACGTCGTAAAATCCCCAGGTCTTGGTTGTGAGCACGGAGGGATAACCCATCTCTCCGGCCTTGACCATCAGGGCGAGACGAACGGCACGGCTGGTCGCGTCTCCGGCAGCCCAGCTCTTGCGCGATCCCGTATTAGGCGCGTGGCGATACGTCCGCAGGCTTTGCCCATCGACCCACGCCAGCGATACGGCGTCGAGGATCTGCTCGCGGCTTAGGCCGAGCATGTGCGCGACCACCGCGGTTGAGGCCACCTTCACCAGGACAACATGATCGAGGCCCACCTTGTTGAAAGAATTTTCGAGCGCCAGGCAGCCCTGTATCTCGTGGGCCTTGATCATCGCCGTCAGCACGTCGCGCATGGTGAGCGTGGCTTTGCTGCTGCGGGAGAGCCAATCGGCAACGGCGAGAATGCCGCCAAGGTTATCCGACGGGTGGCCCCACTCGGCTGCCAGCCAGGTGTCGTTGAAGTCGAGCCAGCGAATCATGGCGCCAATGTTGAAGGCGGCCTGCACCGGGTCGAGCTGGTAGGCGGTGCCGGGGACCTTGGCGCCGTTGGGCACGATGGTCCCGGGTACAATCGGGCCCAGCAGTTTCGTGCAGGCCGGATATTCAAGCGCCTCCAGGCCGCAGCCCAGCGTATCGATCAGGCAATTGCGCGCGGTGGTGTAGGCCAGTTCACTCTCGATGGTGTAGTTGCAGACATAATCGGCAATGTCGACGAGGACCTGGTCGTAAGGCGGGCGTTCCCCGCTGGCATGGAGAGACATTCAGATTCCTTTTAGGCTCGTTTTTCAAGAGGGACGAACGGCAAGTCGTCAGGCCCGGTGTAGTTGGCTGCGGGACGAATGATTTTGCCGTCGGCGCGCTGCTCGAGGATATGAGCGCTCCACCCGGAAGTACGCGCCAGCACAAAGAGCGGGGTGAACATCGCGGTGGGAATGCCCATCAGGTAATAGGAAACGGCGCTGAACCAATCCAGGTTGGGGAACATGCGCTTGGCCTCCCACATGACGGCTTCCAACCGCTCGGCGACACGGTACATGGCGAAGTCGCCGGTAGATTCGGCCAGTTCGCGGGCGACGTTCTTGATGATAGCGTTGCGCGGATCGCTGACGGTGTAGACCGGATGTCCGAAGCCGATGACCACTTCTTTCTTTTCCAGGCGCGCGCGAATGTCGCGCTCCGCCTCATCAGGGGAGGTGTAGCGCTGCTGAATTTCGAGCGCGACTTCATTGGCTCCACCGTGCTTGGGCCCGCGGAGCGCGCCGATCGCGCCGGTGATGCAGGAGTAAATGTCCGAGCCGGTCCCGGCGATGACACGGGCGGTGAAGGTGGAAGCGTTGAACTCATGCTCGGCGTAAAGAACCAGGGACACCTGCATGGCGCGAATCCACTGTTTGCTCGGTGGCTCGCCATGGAGCAGGAAGAGAAAGTGCCCGGCAAGCGTGTCTTCTCCCGAGTCGACATCGATGCTTTGCCCGTTGCGGCTGTAGTGGTACCAGTAGAGGAGCATGGACCCGATGGTCGCGAGCAGCACATCGGCACACTCGATGGCTCCCGCGGGATTGTGGTCGTCTTTCTCGGGAAGCGTGCAGCCCAGGGCGGAGACGCCGGTGCGCAGAACATCCATCGGATGAGTGGCGGCGGGAAGCTGCTCCAGCACCTCGTACACATTGGCGGGCAGGCCGCGCAGGCGGGTCAGCTTCTGTTTGTACGCAGCGAGCTCGGTCGCATTCGGCAGCTTGCCGCGCAGCAGCAGGTAGGCCACCTCTTCGAACTCGCAATGCGCGGCGAGGTCCGCGATGTCATAACCGCGGTAGTGCAGATCGTTGCCGGTTCGACCGACGGTGCACAAGGCTGTGTTCCCGGCAGGGGTGCCGGAGAGGGCTACGGATTTCTTTGGTTTGAAAGCGGCAGGCTGGTCAGTCGTAATGGCCATGATCTCTCCCAGGATTAACTTTGTTTGGCGGCCGCAAAGAGCTGGTCGAGCTTTTGCTCGTAGGCGTCATAGCCGAGGAATTCGTACAGTTCGGCGCGGGTCTGCATGAGGTCGAGCACATCTCTCTGCGTACCTTCGCTCCGGATGGCATGGTACACCCTGAGGGCGGCGGCATTCATGGCGCGGTAGGCAGCGCAACAATAGAGGACGATGTCGACGCCGACGGCGGCCAGCTCCTGGGCGGTGTAGAGCGGAGTTTTTCCGAACTCTGTGATGTTGGCCAGGATGGGCACGCCCACCGTCTCTTTGAAGCGGGTATACATGGCGCAGGTCGGTGACGGCTTCGGCGAAGATCATGTCGGCGCCGGCTGCCACGTAGGCGGCACTGCGATCGAGCGCGGCGGCGAGTCCCTCACCGGCCAGGGCGTCGGTTCGCGCCATGATGACGAATTCCGGATCGGTGCGGGCATCGACGGCAGCCTTGATGCGATCGACCATCTCGGCCGCGGGCACCAGCTCCTTGCCCGGCCGGTGACCGCAGCGTTTGCTGCCTACCTGGTCTTCCATGTGCACGGCAGCGGCCCCTTCGCGCTGCATGGAGCGGATGGTGCGGGCAATGTTGAAGGCGCCTCCCCAGCCGGTATCGATGTCGACCAGCAATGGCAGGCGCGTGACCTCGGTAATGCGGCGCACATCGACCAGCACATCTTCCATGGTGCTGATGCCGAGGTCGGGCATGCCGAGTGAGTTGGCGGCGACTCCTCCGCCCGAGAGGTAAAGTGCGCGAAAGCCGGTGGCCTGCGCCATGCGCGCAGTAAAGGCGTTGATGGCGCCGATCACCAGCAATGGATGCTCCTGCTGCACAGCAGAGCGGAAGCTTTCAGTGGCCACGTGGTTCCCTTCCCAAACTAGATGCTAAATGGTCCCGGCATCACTTGGCTTTGGTGTGAGGGAGTGGGTAGACTCGCTTTGCTATGAATAAAGTATTTTCGAGCCCTGATGCTGCTGTTGCGGATATCCCTTCGGGCGCGACCGTGATGTTGGGGGGATTCGGGCTTTGCGGGATTCCTGAGAACTCGATTGCTGCCCTGGTGAAACTTGGGGTCACCGGTCTTCATACCATTTCCAACAACATGGGCGTGGATGGATTCGGCCTTGGACTCATGCTGGAGGCTGGTATGGTCGCTTCCCATACCGGCAGCTATGTGGGCGAGAACGCACTGTTGGAAAAGCTGGTGATTGCCGGCACGCTGAAGGTCTCGCTGATTCCACAGGGGACTTTGGCAGAGCGGATTCGTGCCGGTGGAGCGGGCATTCCCGCCTTCTACACGCCGGCCGGGGTGGGCACACTGGTCGCGGAGGGCAAGGAGGAGCGGACCTTCGACGGACGCAGGTATTTGCTGGAGATGGCGCTGAAGGCGGACTTCGCGCTGGTAAAGGCGTGGAAGGGAGATCGGGAGGGCAACCTGATCTACCGTAGGACGGCGCGCAATTTCAATCCCATGATGGCCACGGCTGCCCGCATCACCATTGCCGAAGTGGAGGAGCTGGTGGAGCCCGGAACACTGGATCCCGACACGATCGTGACCCCGGGTGTTTATGTGAAACGCATCTTCCAATGCACCTCGTGCGAGAAGCGGATCGAGCGGCGGACGGTGAGGAGGCCCCATGCAGGAGATTGAGAAGCGCAATCGCATCGTGAAGCGTGTAGCCAAGGAGCTGCGCGACGGGTTTTACGTCAACCTCGGGATTGGCATGCCCACGCTGGTCGCCAACCACGTTCCTCCCGGGGTGGAGGTGGTGCTGCAGTCGGAAAATGGCATGCTGGGGATTGGGCCCTATCCGTTGGAAGAAGAGGTGGATCCCGACCTTATCAATGCGGGCAAGGAGACGGTTTCGGTTTTGCCCGGTACATCGTTCTTTTCAAGCGCGGACGCGTTTGCCATGATCCGTGGCGGACACATTAACCTCAGCATCCTGGGGGCTATGGAGGTCGATGCCAAGGGTAGTCTCGCGAACTGGATTATTCCGGGCAAGATGGTGAAGGGCATGGGAGGCGCGATGGACCTGGTGGCGAGTGCGCAGCGGGTGATCGTTGCTATGGAGCACACTACGCGAGATGGGCGGCCTAAGATTTTGAATGCTTGCCGGCTGCCTTTGACCGGGGTGGGGGTGGTTGACTCGATTGCGACGGAGATGGCCTGGATCAGCGTTACCCCGGAAGGGCTGGTACTCGATGAGATTGCACCTGGGGTTTCCGTCGCCGAGGTTCAGGCGGCGACGGAAGCTACGTTAAAGGTTAGTCCTACCCTCCGTACGATGGGCTGACCTTATTCCAGAGTGTTGCCGCCGTTTACGGAGATCTTTTGTCCGGTGATGAATCTGCCGGAGTCGCTGGCCAGGAAGGCTACGGTGTTGGCCACATCTTCTGGCGTGCCCATGTGCTTCATGGGCACTTTTTCGGTATAGGCGTCCATTTCTGTCTGGGCAGAGTGCAGATGGCGCTCGGTCGGGATCCAGCCTGGCGCGACGAGATTTACGGTGATCCCGGATGGCGCCAGTTCGCGGGCCCAGGACCGGGTTTGCCCTAACTGCGCGCCTTTGGCGGCCACATAGTTGGCGAACATGGGGTTGCCCAGTTCGAAGACTTCACTGCCGATTTGGATGATTCTGCCGTAGCCGCCGGCTCTTCATGCCGGCGACGATCTGGCGCAGGATCAGCAGTGGGGATTTCACGAAGAAATCCAGTTGGTCGAGGTATCGCTCCCAGGTTTGCTCTTCGATGGTCAGGAAGGGCTGCGGGCCGGTGGCGTTCATCACTGCGATATCGATGTGGTTGTAGGTCTGGTTGATGGCCTGGATCATTTTGACGATGTCGGCTTCCAGGCGGACATCGGCGTAGTAGGGGGTGGCTTCCCCTCCCTGCTTTTTGATTTGTTCGCAGAGTTGCTCGGCTCGATCACGCTTGGCGAAGTAGTTGACGGCGACTTTTGCGCCTCTTGCGGCTAGTTCCAGAGCAGTTGCCGCGCCCAGGCCACGTGATGCGCCGGTGACGAGTGCAGTTCTTCCCTTGAGGGTTTCCATGTGTAGAAAACGCTAAGGGAGGAGCGGGATACGTGTCAAACCGCGCTCGTTTTGATTTGCTGCCGATTGAGTGAAACGCGGTTGTGGGCTGCGCCCATCGTTTTCGGCCCACGTACGCTTTGGCGAACGTGGGGCACCCGTCCGATTTCCTACGGGTCTGGGTATGACGACAGGTGGGGCGACCTGGGGTGGAAGTGCGCGCCTTAAGCGCCTTATGCGCCCTTTGGGTGGAAGTGTGCGCCTTAAGCGCCCTATGCGCCTTGAAGGGTCGGATACACTGTCTCTCTACCGAGGAAATGCCATTGAACGTTTTGCGGTATGTGGCGGTTTTGTCTTTGCTGGTTGCCTATCCGGTTTTGGTGCGCGCTGACAGTGTTACCGAGCTGAGCGACAGCTTCTGGCAGTGGCGAGCACAGGAACAGCCGTTCAGCGATGATGACATCCCCCGTATCGAGCGGCCTGCCGGATTGGTGGTTGATTGGTCGCCGCATACCATCCAGCTGCGGATGCAGGACCTCGAGGTTTTCGAGGGGCGATGGAAGGCTGTGGCTCCCGCGCCCGCAACGCCCATCCATGACCAGGTGGATTACCGACTGCTCGGCTCAGCGATCGCCCGGGTGCGGTGGGAACTGGCTATCGAACAGAGCTGGAAACGCAACCCTCAGTTTTATGTCGATCAAACGCTGGGCTCGGTTTACCTGCTCCTGTTGCCGCCGCCACCGTTCGCGGAAGCGCGGCAGGCGGAGATCGTTGCTCGCGTTAAGCAGATACCGAGCTACGCTTCAGGCGGCTCAGGAGAACCTGACCGATCTACGGCAACCCTTTGTTCAACTGGCGATCGATGCACTGGACCGGGTCGACGAGCGATCAGAAAAGATGGCGAAAGGACTGGCACCGCAGTTCAGCGAGGCCAACAACCAGGCACTGCAACAAGCTTTGCCTGCGGCGGTGACGGCTCTGGTTCAATATCGCGCGTGGCTTACGACCAAATTGCCTGACGCTCGCAAAGATACGGCCATCGGCCGCGACAACTACATTTTCTTTCTGCGCAAGGTCGCGCTGCTGCCCTACACGCCGGAACAGTTGTTAGCTATGAGCCAGCAGGAGTGGAGCCGTTCGGTTGCCTTTGAGGCCTATCAGCAGACTCGCCTTGCCGGCGCTTCGCCTGCACCTTTCTTTCCAAGTGCGGAGGCCCAGATAGAGGCAGAGCGGGCGGCCGAGGAGAAGGTCCGCGGGTTCCTGGTGGAGCAGAAGATTCTCAGCGTGCCGGCGTGGATGCAGCATTACCGCAATCTGCTGTTGCCGGACTACCTGGAACCGCTGCAAGACCTGGGCGTCACCGACGACCTTACCGGGCCTTCGCGTCTCGATCAGAATGGAACCAGCTACATTCGTGTTCCGGGACCGGACCTGGGCTTCTTCAACCTCTCCACCGCACACGATCCGCGGCCCATCCTCGTTCATGAGGGCGTGCCGGGACACTACTTCCAGCTCTGCCTCGGATGGCACAATCCCGATCCGATCCGCCGCCATTACTACGACTCCGGCGCGAATGAAGGCCTGGGCTTCTATGCGGAAGAGATGATGTTGCAGGCCGGCTTTTTCGACGACAATCCGCATACCCGGGAAACCATTTACAGCTTCATGCGTCTTCGCGCGCTTGCGGGTCGAGGTCGATGTGAAGCTGGCGCTGGGAGAATTCACGCTGCAGCAGGGCGCGGATTACCTGGCGCGCACGGTTCCCATGGATAGGGCCACTGCGCTCGGTGAGGCGGCTATGTTCTCGAGCACGCCGGGGCAAGGGATTTCGTACCAGATCGGCAAGCTGCAGATCACGCAGCTTCTCTCCGATGCCCGCCGGATGCAGGGCAAAGACTTTTCCATGCTGCAGTTCAACGATTTTGTCTGGAACAATGGCAACGTGCCCATCGCGTTACAGCGTTGGGAAATGCTTCAGGACGCAAGCGAAGTGCCCTGAGGCAATCGGCTCAGGACTCTGCGAAGCTGCCATAGAGTTGCGGCCAAGGCGGCGAGTCCCGCATACCACACGGCGAGCGCGAAGTTGACTACCCACGCGGGCGCTACTCCGACTCGCCGCAAAACGAAGGGCAGAAAATTCCACTCGGTGATGTGCGCGTAGTCCCAGGGTCTTCGGTCATCGCGTGGTTGTTGAGACCCCAGGCGTCCATCTTCCCTAATGCGAAGGCGATGATGTTCTTGACGCGCAAGGCAATGACGAAGGTCGGATGGCCGAGCGTCTCCATCTGGTAGAGCTCGAGCGATAGCCAGAAGGCCAACGACACCAGTTGCACGAATATGGCGGCGATGAATATTAGCCCAACCTATGATCCACACGGGCCTGGGCAGCTGATCCCGATGACGCAGCAGCAGAGGAACCGCGAGGAACGAGGCCATTTCCACCGCTGTTGAAACGTAGCGATCGCCCCAGGCGGAGTCTCCACTCCAGACCGTATAGCGAGCGTAAAAGCTCATGTACACCAAGAGCAGCGGACAGCTCATCACCGCATACGCCTTCACGGCCGGACTGAAGCGCTTCCAGGCGACGATGCAGAGAAGAATCATCAGCAGGATCAGAGGATCGAAGAGGAAGATCGATTTCTCCGGTGCGAAGAGCGCGCCGAAGAAGCCTACGTGCCAGGGAGTTTCGAAAGGATAGTTGGGAGGCAGCGAAGGATTGCGCATCTTGGTTTCACGGGCAATCACCGTGACATAGGTAACAAACACTGATCCAAATCCAAAGCGGTAGATTTGATAGAGGCGATCGAGCACTCCGAAAAACAGATAAACCGGCAGAGCGGTCGCGATGTAGGTCTTGCAGCGATCCCAAAGAGCGCGGCCCCTGTGCGCCTTCGAACCAGAGGATCAACAGCAGGAAGAGCGCTCCCGACAATAGATCCAAGCCCGTGGGGAGGCGGGTGAGCAGGTTCAGGCCGAATGCTGCTGAGCCAATCAACAGGGCACGGCGGTTGCCGGTGCGCAACCACTCGTATTGATAGGAGAAGCCGGTCAGGGACAACAGGAAGATGTAGTTGTTCTCCATCATGTTCTGGGTGTAATGGAGATGGGTGGTGGCGACGAGAAGAGCCAGAACGCCCACGACGGACTGGGTCACCTCGAACTGCAATTGCCGCAGGAAGCGAAAACAGATGAGCGCGGTCAGCACGGTCACGAGGATGTTGATGGTGTAGCTGACGATGATGTCGCGGACGCTGGGATCGGTGTCATCGTAGGCAGCGAAGATGGGGAGGCGCGCGATGTAAGTGGCGACGATATCCGGCGGCAACAAGATCAGCGACTGGCCCATGCTGTACCAGCTCTGCAGCTTTCCTCCGCGGCCGTGCACGCCGAATTCCGGGAATTCGTTGGGAAACACTTCCGGCTGGGAGGTCCACCAGGCGTGGGCGGTTTGCAGGCGATGAGTGGTGTCGGCGGAGCCCAGCTCTCCGGATTGGACCACGAAAGCGATGAGCCCGGCAGCCAAAGCCAGCAGGAAAAGGGGATCACGAAACAGGCGTCGGAGGTTCAATACAGTCATTATGACTTAACGCGGCTAAGAGCAACACCCCTACGGCAAACCCTGCCCTGAACAACCGGCTGATATCTCATCTGTGTGCTCGATCAAGGTTTTCGTTTTCGGAAGCGCTATGATGCTTCCGCTCGGACTGAATGGGTTTTACGCCCGAACCATCCCAGTACAGTGTTGATTACATTTGCGAGCAGCCTTGGCATGGTGTAGCCGATACTCATGTTGAAGGTTGGCTGGCGCAAATGGGGGTGCGGCTTAACACCGTTATGGGCAATCGATGGTCCCCTGAGCGACGTAAGCTGAAGGCGCGCACACCCGCCATGAGCCGCTGGCTGGCGGCAAATACCATGGAGTTGATGCCTACGGAAATTCCCGAGACCATACCTGCTTAGATTCTGCTTTACCTCGGCTGGGGCGCGGTGATATTCCACCTTGTTGTAATCGGCCATGGATTCGGTGGAGGTTGTGGCCGGTAGAGGCGGGGCACGCGAGTGGCGCACCGCAGATCCCTCGGCTTCGCTCGGGATGACAAAAAGGAGAGGGTTGTTGTAAGGAAAAGGCGGTTGCTGGAGGAAAAGGCGGTCGCTGGAGGAGAGGGCGGTCGCTGGAGGAGAGGGCGGTCGCTGGAGGAGAGGGCGGTCGCTAGAGGAAAAGGCTTTGTCTCAGGAGAGGGCTTGTGTCAAAGGTGGCGGGACGCCTTTTCCCAACACCTGCCTCTCCATCAACAGCAATCGTTTCGTACGAAATCAAGGTCACAAGCTCTCGGGATGGCAGGGAAGGGACGACGGCTCGAATCTTTACTCACGGGTAAGCTCCACGCGCCGGTTGCGGGCACGCCCTTCGAGGGTGTCGTTAGTCTCTACGGGCCGCGAGGCACCGTAGCCATCATTGGCAAGGCGATCCGGGGCTATGTGGAAACGCGTGACCAGGGCCTCCTTCACTGCGGCGGCGCGACGTTTGGAAAGGTCCAGGTTGTAGGTGTCACCCCCGATGTTGTCGGTGTGGCCTTCCACCGTCAACTTCCAGTCCGGGTTGTCTGTCATCGCCTGCACAATCTCCTTCAGTACAGGCTCAGACTCAGGCTTGATGGTGTCTTTGTTGAAGTCGAAGTAGATGCCGTAGGTGACGGCGCGTTTCTGTTCAGTGAGTTGTTTCTCCACCAGATTTACCGGCTTCGGAACCGTGTAGTCGATTTTGACGGTCTCGACCCTGAACTTGCCGTAGTGAAGCACGGGGTCTTTCAACTTCCACAGCAGGACGAGGGGGTCCAAGGGGTCGTCGATCACATAAACGTCCGCTTCGCTGTGCGTGGGGAGCCATTCTTTTGGCCTTGGATCTTTTCCTACAGAGGCCATGATGCCCGCCAGATGGATGGCCGGCAGGTTGACCCGTTGATCGTTGACGATCATGGGGTAAGGAACGTCTTGCGGCTCGACCCGGGTGAGCAGACCGCCCTCATACGTCGCCTTCTTGCCGGCCTGTGTGTCCCAGGTGTCGAGATAGCGAAGATTGGTTTTGCCGGTGGACCTGACCTCGTCAAAGGTCTTACTCGACAGCCTGAGCCGGGTGACACCGTGAAGGATGCGCGGTAATCGTGTGCCTTCGACCGTCATGTAAGTGTCGGACGAGACAATATCTGCGTTGCACACGATCGGCATGCTGGCGTCAGCGTGCCGGTCGTGACCATCGTCGTCTTTCCATTTCGATTCGTCCGAGTGCAACAAAATGGAGCTTGCATCGGTGGAGCTAACAGATTCACGGTCTTCCACGTCGCCGTTCTTCAGGCCCCAGGCGGTGGTGACGACCGTGCCCGCCTGCAATGGGATCTTTGCCGTGGTCTGCGCAGGAAGCGGAGGAGCGGCGGCACACGGGGTCATCGGATCGTCCGCCGAGATGACGGGAATCCCGTCGCCAGCCGGAGTTCCAGCGCCGAGCAGATTGCTCAGGTTACCCAATATTCCTGATACATCGTTGCCATCGTTCTGCGCAGGCGTCCCCGGTTTGTTGGCGCCTGGGCTGGAAGCAGGTTTCGAGACTGACTGGGTGATGTTATGGAGGGCTGCCTCTGCCTTCTCCTTTGCTACACGCACGGCATAAATGGCGCCGGCGATGCCAAGCCCGACAACGATGACCAGCATCACGAACGCAACGATCAGAAAGTTGCGCAGACCGTTTCCTGTGCGAGCGGTTACTGGAGGCAAGGGGACCGGCTGGCTGACCGGCACGAAGGCCGCAGGGGGTGACGGTGGCGGACTGACTGGCGGAGCAGCCGCATTCACAGGGGGTTGGGGGGCGCCACAAACGGTGCAATAGGCACCCCCCACCACACGCGGTGCGCCGCACTTCGTGCAATAGCTCATCTTCTACGATCCCGGCGGGTGAACATTATGTCCCCGCCTGCTTTGCCGCGAGCGCGCTGCTCATAGCCGACTGACCACCATTTGCGCCAGCGGCTTGATGTTGTCTGTGTTGCAGGGGCAACTGGTGTACATGAAGCGAACCATGGTATTGCCTTTGCGGACCATGAGCATGCCCCCAGCAGCCACGTAGGCTTCGTCGCCAATACCGGTCAGGTCTCCGCTAGCACCGCCTCCAATATGCTGGAACGCGGCGCGGTTCGCCTTCATTTCCAGGGTGGCATGGCCGGCGGTGAAGCTCACCCCCAGCACCGGGATCTCCCCGGTAGCTGCCTCTGCTGCGAGGGATTTATCGGTCGCTTCCTGCTGCGAAAAAAGGCTGCCGGCAAATTTCTGTGCCATCTGCTGGGTCTTTGCGTCCGCTCCCATACCGCCTAACATCGAAGACAAGTGCTTCGCAGTCACGTCCGCCGGGTCGCCCTTGGCGATGTAACTGCAGCCACCGCCATTGGCCTCGGTGCGGATGATGGTTAACCCGAGGGCCTGGCTTACTTCGGCTTTGCTCAGGAAGCGGCAGGGGTCGCCCTTGAAACCGCCCGGGCTCTCGTCGCTGGTGGAAATTACTCAGTAGCCCGCCGGACGTTGACGGAGCCTCTCCAGCCAACACCTGTGCCTTCAAGTCGTGCACCTTGGCCTTGATTTTTTGCGCCGCGTACCAGAGTCCACCGACGGCCAAGGCTCCTCCGACAAAAAGGATCAAGACGAATGCGATCAGGACTTTGATCAGGGTGTTCGATTTTTTTGCAGGGTAAGCAGTCGCGGGCGTATAGGCAGCGGGCGCTGATGAGTAGCTTGCGGCTGGCGGCGTATAGCTGGCTACGGGAGGAGTGTAGGCAGCTGGGGTTGGCGTGTAACCGGGAACGGGCGCGAAGTCCGCGGGCGGCGCCGATGGCGGGGGCGTTGAAGGGGTGTAGCTCGATGCCGGTGGGGTGTAGGCCGCGGGAACCGGGGCGAAACCCGGGACAGGCGCGAAGTCCGCAGGCTGTGCCGATGGCGGGGGCGCGGGAGGAGTGTAGCTCGGTGGCGCGGGATTATAGGCGGCGGGAATCGGGGCGAAACCAGGCACAGGCGCGAACTCAGCGGGCGGCGCAGACGGCGGTGGCGTTGCGGGCGGCGGTGGAATCGGGTCGAAGGCCAGCGGGGCAAACGCGACGGTCTCTGCATCTGAGGGCGTCACCGCATTTACGGATGGTCCTACCGGCGTGAAAGCGGAAGCCACCGGCGTGTACGCCGCGGGCGACGGAGCGGATGTTGACGGCGGTTGCTGGGTAAAGGGCGGCGGCGCTACCACTGGCGTAGCGGCCGCGACCGGGACCTTTGTGCCGCAGCCTCCGCAGAACAACGCCGTATCATTCAAGAACGAACCACATTGACCACAAAACTTCGCCATCACTTAACCCCCTGTGTTGCTATCTGGTACCGGTACGCCGAACATTACTCTCATTTCGCGAGGTTTTGCCCGGAATTCTCAGCGACTTTGAGGGATAAACGCGGAATGGTCAACAGAAGCGGCACTTAAGTATGCATCAACGGAAAACTCTTTGTTCTAGAGTCACTTGCAACGGTCCGATCACTGAATACAATGGCGTTTAATCAGCACTATGCGGTTTGAGCACGAGGAGAAGGAGGCCCGGAGTGCCGGCAAGAATGACTCGCTACCGTTTCGGCCGCTTCGAGTTAGACCCTGATTTAGTTGAGGGCATCTTTCCTTCCGGATTCAGCAGCCCTCAGTGGCTAAAGCCATTTCAAATTGAATCCTAAAGTACGGGCTGAAGCTCGTACCCTTCAAAGGTGTTAGATTTTCCGCAGCCGCTGAGGCACTTCTTTTCCGATCGTCTTCGTGCCAAAGGGTGGAGATAACACCACCACCACCATGGTGGGCGCAGCGGAGATAACCAGGCGCAAAGCGTCAAGGTGTGCGGAATATACTGGGGTCAAGGAGCGATGGTGAAACGGCTGGCAACAGAATTGACGATGATTTCGGCGTGGGCGATTGGTGTTTGCGCCTTTTCCATGATGCTCATGCAGTCTTTTGGGCAGCAGCCGGCGACACAGAAGGAACAGTATCCCGAGCTTCCTGCAGGCGCGGGTAAGGATACGCTGGTTCGGGTTTGCAGCAAGTGTCATTCCCCCGACAATGTGATCGCGAATGGCCAGGACCGGGCGGGTTGGGAAGCCACCATCACCAAGATGGCAGGGTTTGGAGCGGTCGCCTCAGATGATGAGTTCACGGAAATTCTAGATTATCTGGTGAAGAATTTTCCGGCCAATTCGGGGTCGGTCAATGTGAACAAGGCTACTCCTGCACAGTTGGCTAGTGGCGTGGGGTTGACGGATACGGAGGGTGCGGCGGTGGTTGATTACCGGAAGAAGAATGGGGATTTCAAAAGTATCGATGATTTGAAAAAGGTTCCCGATGTGGACGGTAAGAAGTGGGATGCCAAGAAGGATAAGTTGACGTTTTAGAGGTTTCAGTCGAAGGGGGCCGGGTACGCGACATGAATTCCCTTTGAGCATAGCTTCTGCGTTTTCAGGAGAGGTTCGCGGAACCGCAGATCGCTCCAGGCAGGGCGGGGTTCCTTCGGCTTCGCTCAGGACAGGCTCTTCGACTCCGCGCCATAAAGCCGTGTTCAACTCATACTTCCGGCGGGCGTTGCAGCGGAATGGCTTCGTTTGCCAAACGGATAGAGGCATCGACCGTGGCCGGATCGCACCATTCGATGCGATCGTGGGTGCGGATCATTCCTCCAACAACAACTCTGCAATTAAGACCCGAACGGTTCAGGAGTGCCTTGAAGACTCTTTTGGCGAGTAGATTTTCGAGATAAAGACACGGCACGTTGAGCCGCCCTCCGTACAAGACGCAGTCGCCGATACGAAAGTATTGCCCCACAAGATGGTTGAGCGGCACTCCGCGCGTGGTCATGTTCCGCCGATGCTCATGAGGCGCAAGGTGGATGTCGCGGTCGCGCGCAAGCGCTTCCAGTACCTCAACTTCTATCAGCGTTGCCTGGCGATCGATGTGGTGCTTCTTCGAATAGCTGCCGAGCCTCGTCGCATAACGGTCGCCTTCCAGCCCAATGCCGGTGAGCAGGCGCGCCTGGGAGAGCGCGACCATGGGCTCCGACGCTTTCGGCGCAACGTGGATGTTTAACAACTCACCTTGCCAATGCATGCGGTCATCATCGCATGCGGAGATAATCCGCACCATTCTTCCCAATTCCCCGGGGAACCGGCGGCGGCACGTTTTGTACTGCAAATTCGGCCTGAGGCGACGGGAGGAACGAGGCTCATTCTGCACCCAATCTCGCCCGTGTTCTGTTCCGGCGTGGAGATGTCACCTTACTATGGTGCCTCGGACCAAAGGAATCATCGGTCACCCTTTCCCCTTCGCAGCCGATCCAGCAATCGAGACTGCAATCGAGACTGCAAAGTCGCTCATACCGCATCGTCTGGATACGCAATGATTACCGCAGAAAGGGAAACTAGATGGCTGTGACGGATTCGTTAACCCTCGAACGGCTAAGACGGGAAGAAACTTTAGCCGAGCAACAAGGCAGGCAGGCGTTGAACATTTCGAAGATCCTCAAAAATCATCCGCAGTACGATGCTGCCCGGCAGAAGGCCGATACGCTTCTTGCCAAAGCCTCGGCCCTGCGTGAGCAAATTGTGAAGATTGAAACCGACTAAAGTGGAAAAGGTTGAACGCAGGACAGTCGCGACATCCTGTCTCCATCTCCGCGCTAGCGGCGATTTCTCACCAGACCTGTCCAAATTAGCGGAATGGGCGGCTTTATGGTTTTTTCTTCATCCCCCCACAAAACCGTCATCCTGCCTGCCCCGGCGTGCCGTGGGAGCGAAGCGCATCAAAGATTTGCCGCGTGACACAAATCTTGGGCGCGTAGTCGAAGGACCTCGCTGTATCCGATAGCCCGATGACGCGCTTCGCTCCCACGGCATGCCGGGGCAGGCAGGACGACGGTTTTGGCAGGGGTGGAAGGCTGCTGGCCGTTTATTGCTCTCCCAACCCGCAGCCAACGGTTTCGATGCAGATGAACGAGAACAGCGGAAGGGCTTCGCCCATCTCGTTCAACCCATGTAGTGCGCCGGATATACCGGCGCAAACATGGGGCACCCGTCCGGGGGGCTGAGAGTGGTACAGGAGCCTTGACTTCATAGGTGAGATTGACTCCGCCGCACGCAATCAAAAAGTCACAGGCTCTCAGGATCACGGTTTTGTGGGGCGATAAAGAAAAAACCGAAACAAGTTAGCCCGACAAAGCCCGGGTGCTCCATGTCTGCCCGGTTTTGGCAGATATGGGGCACCCGTCACTCTTACGCATTGAGATCTCACTACCGGCAGTGATTCGTCTATACCCAGTGTCTGTGTGAAATGCGGGCTGGCCTCTAGCCTCACGCACGGTCGAGCGCGCCTTCTATATGGAGAACGGCACCCTTGGCCGCTTCGTCGGGAGTGCTCCCGTTCTCGCGCGCGACGATGTAGGCGGCGTACCAGTCAGACCAGTGATGCTTGGGCGCGGTCGGCTCATATTGACCATGGCGATTCTCTGTTTCCCGCAGAAGCTCGGTCAGAGTCGCAACGTCTGTGCTGAGTCCTCGCCCCGGCAGCCGCGCCGTGATCTCCTGCAACAGCCACCCGTTTCCATCCGGATCAGTGAACGTGGCGAAGGAGCGGTAACTGCCGTGATCAGCCGCGGGCCCGGCAACCCGACCTCGGGTGTCGTTGGGGTTCAGCTGAGAGCCCGGCGTCCCGGCGTGGAACACTTCGCTGACGTCGACACCGCACGCAACCAGCTCGTCGCGCGCTGCCTCGATGTTGGAGACGACCAGGTAGAGACCGTGGGCCGAGCCGGGGGCCGCCGCGGTGATGTTCTTGCCGAACTGGATTGAGCATCCCGAACCGGGCGGCGTGAACTGGACTACCCGAAAGCCGTTATCAAAGGCGAAGTCCGCATCCAGCCTCCACCCGAGACCGCCGTAGAACTGCTTCGAGCGGTCAACATCCGAGACAGGGATGACGACGGCCTCGAGCTTCAGGTCGACTTTCGCGGCGTTCGCTTCATGCTTAATATTTGCCATGCTCTTTCCTCCTGTGTGTTCACCTTAATCGCATCTTTTGCCATCAGCCGAATGTGAAGTCAAATACCTCCACGCCTGGATCCAGAAACCCGATCTCAAACCTTCGCTCGACGATCGGATTCGGCTGCCGAATGAATTGGTATAGCCGTGGCTTGATGATCGTGCCGATGCCTTGACCATCCACGTCCTCTCCGTGAGCACTGCCTGGCTCCTGGCCGTCAATCAGCGTGCGAAACCTCACTGGCTTGCCTTGCGCTGAAGGTCCCATCACCAGGTGAAGATCGCGGGCGTGAAAGGCCGCCGCTCGAATAAAGCGTCGACGATCCTGATTGATTCTTTCCGGCATTTTCCTTCCCCTCCAATCCGAGGGAGTTGCCAACAAGATCCGACAGCTTCTTAGTGTCGACGAAACCCGTAATCTTGAAATCCCCAGATTGAGTTCTGTTCCCATGCCTCTTTTGAGTGGATCAAATGCAACCTTGTCGAGAGGGTCCGGTCGCACAAGGATTCCGTCTATGGAGCGAATCCTCGCTGTTGGATATTCGAGTGCCCAATTCGTGATACTAAGGATAGAGAGGATCCAACGTGTTCCCTTTCCGCTCGTCCACGAAACGGCTCGTGACGCCGTTCTCTCACACGATTGCCCTCGTTGCCATGACAGCCTTCTGCGGCGGCGATTTGGCTCAAGGCGATGGCGGTGTGCGCATGAATCAAATCCAGATGATTGGCACCCACAACAGTTACCATTCCGGGTTTGCGCCCAGCGCCGCGAAGTTGTGGCAGCAAAAGAACCCCAAGATCTTCGCCGAGCTTGACTACCGGCATCCCTCTTTAACCGCACAACTCGATGGCGGCGTGCGCCAGATTGAAATCGACATCTTCGCTGATACGAAGGGCGGATTGTATGCACATCCCTATGGGGAGAAGCTGATTGCTCAGGCGGGATTGCCGGCAGATCCTCCGTTTGATCCCCAGCACCTGATGGAAAAGCCTGGCTTCAAGGTGATGCACGTGCAGGATGTTGATTATCGCAGTGCGTGCGAGCCGTTTACGGCATGCCTGGCGGAGGTGCGCGCCTGGTCGAAGGCGCATCCGAATCACTTGCCGGTTTTCATACTCGTCGAGACCAAGCAGGGCGCTCTGCATGTGGACTTCCCCACGGTGACGCCGGAGCCGTTCACGCCGGCAATTTTCGATGCGCTGGACGGTGAGATCGCCTCGGTCTTTCACGCCGGAGAGATGATCACCCCTGATGATGTTCGCGGCAGCTATGCGACCTTGAACCAGGCAGTGCGCGCGGATCACTGGCCCACGCTGCAGCAAGCGCGCGGCAAGGTCGTCTTCCTGATGGACCAGATGAACATGGGGCCTGTCTACCTGCAGGGGCATCCGTCTCTGAAGGGCCGCATTTTGTTCACCAATGCCGATGCGGGAGACGCGGATGCTGCGTTTATCGAACAGAACGATGCACCGGCGGAGGCGATCAAGGCATTGGTGCGGCAAGGGTATCTGGTCCGCGCCAGGGCTGATTCAGACACGAAAGAGGCACGAACCAACAACACGGCTCGGCGGGATGAGGTGCTGGCCAGCGGTGCACAGATCATCAGCACGGATTATCCCGCGTCGGAGCAGGCCGCCTCCGGCTATAAGGTAGAGTTGCCCGGCAATGCCGTGGCGCGGTGTAACCCTGTGCTTCGGCCGAAAACGTGCGTGGATGCGGACCTCGCGTCGGACCGCTGATGCAGCCGCACGGCACCGTGGTTGCATTCATCCCTCCACCAAAACCAGAGCCAATCCCTTCTGATATCGTGTTAAAGATTCGTCCGCCCCCGCTTTGGAGAAAGTGAGCCGATGATGGCACAAGACCTCATCGATCGGCTGGCAGAACATAGGACCCTGGGCGCAGCGCCCCGCGCGGAGCTGCAATGGTTGATAGCCCACGGCTCCATGCGCCGGCTGAATGCCTGCGATGTGTTGAGTCAGAAGGATCACCCGGTGGAGGCTCTTTACGTCGTTCTTTCCGGACGGCTGGCTTTGTTCGTCGATCGCGGATCCGGGCCGAACAAAGCCATTGAGTGGCATGCAGGCGACGTCACGGGCGTATTGCCCTATTCTCGCCTGGTCACTCCGCCGGGAAATGTGCTCGCCCTGGAACCAACCGAACTGTTCGCGATCCCCCGCGGCCGCCTTAAAGCGATGACGCGGGAGTGTTCCGAAGTCACCGCGACGCTGGTCCATGCCATGCTCGATCGCGCCCGGCTGTTTACTTCCAGCGATCTGCAAAACGAAAAGATGATCTCGCTGGGTAAACTCTCCGCGGGCCTGGCCCACGAACTCAACAATCCAGTTGCTGCCATGGAACGCGGCGTAGGCATGCTCGAGGATCGCCTCGAAGACACCGAGCAGGCTGCACGCTGTCTCGCGCTGGCGGCTCTGAGCGATACAGCAGATTGCCGCGGTCGATGCTTTTCACAAGTCGTGCATCGAGAAACACAGCCGCGAGGCCCGGTCCTCTCTGGAGCAGTGTGATCGCGAAGAGGAGATGGAGGCGTGGCTTGCCGGCCATGGACTGGACACGGCGAACGCAAACCTGCTCGCCGACACCGACGTGACCCTGGCGGCACTGGACCGGCTGGCTGCCGCGGTGGAGGGGCCGGCCTTGAACACGGTGGTTCGTTGGGCTGCGGCGGCTTGTGCGATGCGCAGCCTCACTTCGATGATTCAGGGCTCCGCCATGCGCATCTCCAGCCTGGTATACGCAGTGAAGGGATTTACCCACATGGACCAGGCGAACGCGGCCGAGCCGGTGGATCTGGGTCCGAGCCTGGCCAATACAGTAACGGTGCTTACCTCGAAGGCGCGTGAGAAATCGGTGACCGTTACCCTGGAGTTGGAGCCGGAACTACCAAAGGTACGAGGCTTTGCCGCCGAATTGAGCCAGGTGTGGGGAAACCTGATCGACAATGCCCTGGACGCGGTGGACCATGGAGGCCGCATAGACCTGCTGGCGATCCGCGAAAACGAAACCGTGGTGGTACGTATCCGCGATGACGGGCCGGGCATTCCGGCGGAGCTTTGCGACTGCATCTTCGATCCCTTTTTCACCACCAAACCCCTGGGGCACGGAACCGGCCTCGGGCTAGACATCGCACGCCGCCTGACGCGTCACAACGACGGCACGATCGACTTCGAATCGCACCCCGGCCGGACTGAATTTCGCGTCAGGCTACCGATCGCGGAGACTGAGACGGCGAATGCTTAACGATCCTGGCTTAAGACGTGTCCAAATTAGATTTTTAGAATGCCTCGGTTTAGGAACCACCCCTTCCTTGCAACGATCCTCTCCTTTTTGTCATCCCGACCCGGATTCCCTGCCACGCTGCGCTGGACACGGTTGCGTGTGCGCTTTCCTGGTAAGGAAAGGCGCAAGAGGTTCGCCAGCGCCAATCTCAATAGGAGGGTTCGGTGGATGACTAGTGAGGTTGTGGACCGGTAGGAGCGGGGCGCACGAATGGCGCACCGCAGATCCGCTCGGCTTCGCTCGGGATGACAAATAGGAGAGGGTCGTTGCAAGGAAAGGGCGGTTGCCGCGAGAAAGGGCAGTTGCTGGAGGAAGGGCGGTTGCTATTCATCGCGGTAACGGCTGCTCTGGAGTTGGGAAATAAGGGTCGTCATTAACGTTTCCGGGAGTCTGCTCCAAAAGTTACAGAAATTGTGTTACTCGCCATGCGCACGTTGGTTGTAGCGGGTATAGCCGCCAAGACCCCAGCTAGTAAAATCGCAGCATAGCTTTACTGCTTTCCTGGAGAACTTAGATGCCTTGTCTGCAAATGAAGGAACTTGAAGCGAGCTGTTCGAAATATGCCGAGCGCCGTTCTGAAACAATTCTCACCAGGTCTGAAAGACGCCAGTCGCGGTCTGCAAAGCTTCAGATCGGGCAAGCGCAGATGGCCTACGTCATGCAGCAACATGCGAAAAGCTGCAGTGAATGTCGCCGCGACACCGACAAGGGCTGAAGGTTCCCGGGTTTGCTCCGAACCATAAGCACCGTGGGGAAATCGGTATACTCTCGACCAATACCAGCTTCTACCTCATTCACCCTTAGGAATGGTATTCGACACCAGTTCAGGGCATAGCCGTAGTCGTGCCAGTTTTGCCCGTCGCAGAGCGAATACCTGGTCTGAGTTGCTAAATGCAAAGGTGGCGAAACACAGGAGCAGAACGGAATGATCGAGGGACGCTCCAAAATACTGCCACAATGCAGCGTGTGCGCCTGGATAGTTAGACGAGAACAGGAGCGCCAGCATATAAGTCAAACCAAACACGCTGGCCGTACGAACCAGGACCCCAAGCACAAGCGCCAATCCAATCGCAAGTTCTCCGTACGCTACCAGAAATGCAAAAAACTTCGCGTGAGGTAGTACGAGGTCTCTCAACATGGGCGCCGTAAACGGATACGTACCCTCGGCAAGAAAACGGTTGATCCATAACCGGAAGCCGTCTCCGCGAGTGAACTCCGAGCCGAATACCTTGTATTCGGCAAAGATCAGGAAAAGCACGCCGACAGCTATGCGCAATCCGGCAAGCGCGCGAGCATTGCGATCAGATGACATGGTCCGCTTATTGTGTCAGAGGAGAAGAAAAGTGCCAAAGAGTCGCGTCATTAATCGCCAACAGTAGTCAAACCTAACCTGTCGCCGGATTTGCTCCCGCCTACACCAACCGTGGACCTTTTTGGGTCGCTGGATTCTTGGGACAACGAGCGGTGCGGCAGTTATTCCAAATGCCTACGGGCTCCAGGCACGCGATGCAGACGATACGACCAGCTTTGACAACCACCCGATGTTCCATAGAGCGAGTTTAGAGCGGCCTCCAAGGTGCGGCAATGCACTATTTGGGTAAGGAACGGCCTCTCATTCTGATCGGAGAAAGTGTGAATGACGGCACCTCTGCTCAGTGACTCACTCCTAGAACCTTCCTGCTGGAGGCCGGGTTAGCGACGGTCTTAAGAAAACAATCTGCTACATCGGCACGCGAGATCTTGAAACCGAATGGTGGCAGATGGGCCTCGCGCACGCGGTACCTTCCGGTGTGCGGCTTGTCTGTTAGCTGAGGCGGACGCAGGATGGTCCAGTCGAGGCCGCTTGCTGCGAAGATCCGCTCCATCGCGGAGGCGTCGGCCACCACGCCCGGGAAAAACAAGCGGCCGAAGAGATAGGCCGGGGGCAGGATCGCATCTTTAAAAAGGAAAGCCGTGGAGATCACCAGGACGCGCTTGACACCGGTTCGCTGCATTGCCGCCGTCAGGGCGGTGGCGAAATCGCGGAGCAAGTGCGCGTCCCCCTTTGCGATGGGTACCCGGGGACCGAATCCCGAGAGCACCGCAGCGTGACCCTGGATGGCATCGGCCAGAGAGGCAGTGTTCAGCAGATCGCCTTGCTTCACGGTAATCTGTGCGGCCAATGGTTTGAGGAGCTCAGTTGAGCGGACAAAGGCCGTCACTTCATGCCCCTGCGCGATGGCCTGGCGAACGATCTCGATTCCAGTTCCCCCGGTGGCGCCGAGGACAACCAGTTTCATCGTGCCTCCGCGAGGGCTAACTCGCGCGGAGAGGTCCACTCCCGCACCTCGACCGTGGCTCCATACTGCAGTCCAGGGTGGATGCGCCCTATGGCCACGGCCTGCTCGCTGCTGGGGGAGTCGAAATAGACGATGGTCGCTGGTTTTGGGCCGCTCGATCCGTTGCCGGAGACGATCTTGTTGTCTTCCAGGGCGAAGGCCGCCAGCGTGTCTCCGAAATTTCTAGGGTCCAGAGTGACGCCTATATCGGTGACTTTTTTCACCCAACCTGCGATATCGATCGCGCGCTGCTGTTGTTCTTCGGGAGTGAGTGTGCGGGTGGCATGGAAAATGAGGGCATAGTGTTTCATCGGTTTCTCCTGTCGAGCGGCCATCTGGGCAATGCTTTGAGGAGGAAGCATCCGGCAGAGAACCATCGAAGAGGCGAACGCTGACGGTTCGCCCCCGTTGAGCCAAGGACCCTGAGATTCTTCTCCTGTTTAGAACTTAGCGAGGGTAAGGCAGCGGCTACTTGTAAAAAGTCGGCAGATTGCGCGGAGTGGCCTCACGGAAGAAGGTCTCGGGCGAGGCTCCCGTGAAGAGACGGAAATCGTGCACCATGTGGGGTTGGTCGGAGTAGCCGGCGGCAAACGCAATTTCAGTGAGGGTTTTGCCGGCGTCCCACAACCGGCAGATATGTTGCAGACGGGCCACGCGGCTGACGGTTTTGGGAGTGGCGCCCACGGCAGCGCGGAAGTGTCTTCCCAACGCACTCTGGCTCATGGCGGCATGGCGGGCGATGGAGGCAACGGAAGCGCGGCCATCGGAGCGGCGGATGAGGTCAACCGCGGCCTCGATTTGAGGAGAAATGGCGGCTCCGTTTTGGGGTTGAATCCGGCTCGAGAGAAAGTGTTCCACCGCAAGGAACTGCCGCTGTATCGAATGTTCATCTGCCAGGACGTTCTGGATGTGCTCGATCCGCTGCCGGGGCAGAACGTCCTCGAGTGGGAGCGTTCGATTGTAAAGGAGGTCGACACGATCCTGCAGGATGGCCGGCGCCCCCACCTCAGTAAAGCGAACGACAATGAGTGAGGAGTGCGCCGTGTGCTCAACGAGGCGGGTTCGTTGCTGCAGACCGGACACAATGGCGCAAGGAAGATCCTCGCTATGCAGCGATACTTGGCCGGACTGTCGTAACACGAGCGTGAGCGTGGTTTCCGGAAGGAGCATTTGGAGGCGGGGCCGCTCCGAGCGGACCCACAAAATTTCGCGCACGTAACGGCGCAGATTGCCGGCCGGGCGGTAGACGAACTGGCGTACTCCGCTCATTTTTTTTTGGATGAGGGTTTGAGTAAGAAGATTCGCTGACTTGCGCCCTCAGCGCGGAGGCGGGATGGTAGGGAATACCCACAACAGCTTGCCGCTGACCACATCGGAGGCGCGAATGTCTCCCGGCGGAGCCAGGTATCCCTCTCCCGTCGCACTGCCCAGAACCAGGATGTCCATTCCGGCGTTTTTTGTAAAATTCGATAAAATTTGATGCTTTTTGGCTGTTTTAGTTCTTTTGGGTGCTGCAGCGGACGATCGGTCTAGTGCCGCACCTCCGGCGCTCGGATCATCTTCGGATCGATTTCCCAGCCCTTCCGGGCTGGGCTGACGTTTGGCGGTCGGCCCTCCGGGCCTTGTGACTATAGCGATCTTTGCCGTGTCATTTCTCGCTCTAGTTGCTGCAGGCTGGTGGAGTGTCGCAGAGAAAACGTTACTGAATGAAAGAATCGGAGTAAGGGGAAAAGAGCAGTTCCCTCTACTCCGATCGCGACGGTCGTTGTAGTTTGCGGCCGAAAGCTCCGAAGAGCATCTGCCAACAAGCATGGATTTGTGACGGGGATCGAGTGAGACACCGGACAGTGATGACACTGCCCTTCGCTCGCGTGTAGGCCGAAACTACCGGAAACTGCCGGCCAGGGAGCGGAGACGCGAGAATCTGCTTCCTGCCGAAATCGTCTTCTAACTCTGGTAACAGCTTATACCGGTGCGGAATTCAGGGTAAGTGCCGGAACGCTTTTCTTAGCCGGGGCTACCCTATTTCCCACCCGCCGGAAGGGCAAATGCCATATAACCCTTCCACGTCTGCGGAGGCATCACACCGCCGGGCGGCATGTCGGCGCCTTCCGGGTACGGCGAGGCACCGCCGCTCACGGCAAGCAGAACATATTCCCGCCCGTTCACTTCATACACCGCGGGCACGCCCTGCGATCCGTTGGGCAGATCTTTGCTGAAGATCAACTTGCCCGTGGCACTGTCCAGCCCGTAGAGTTTTGAGTCGTTGCCGGCAAACAACACCAGTCCTCCGGCTGTGACCACAAACCCGCTCTTGGGATACGCATTGCCTCGCATCTTGTCGCTGGGGCCGGCTTGGGGAAGATCGCCATAAGGAGTCTGCCATTTGATTTTGCCGGTATTCAGATCGTAAGCGGTGATGGTGCTCCAGGGCGGGTTAATCACATAGCGTTCGTTTCCATAACCCGGTCTTATAACGCGAGGGAGGCGCATCAACATCCTCCGGGTAATCGGGTTCCGCATACGACCGGACCATGGCCTGCATCGCAGCCGAAGGCGCCGAACCCACAGGCGCCAGGTCGGGCTTGCGTCGAGAAACGCCATCAGCTCGTTCATCGATTGCGCCGGCAGTGATGAGAACGCCGGCATGCCCCCTCGGCCATTGGTAATCATGTTGCGGGTCGCGTCCGCACCCAGCCGGCTTACCACCGTGTCGAGTGCAGGCCCGCGATCTCCCTTCAGTTCCGGGCCGTGACAAACCTGGCAGGTCTGTTCATAGACGGCGCGTCCCATTTCCTCTTGCGTGGGAAAGCCTGGTCTTCTCGCCCCAGCACGCTTGCGCGGGGCGAGCCGGAATCAATTCGCCCGCATTCGCGGCCGTGGATTCTCCGGCCGGCACCAGCTTGACGATGGACGGCATGTCTTTCGATACAACGTAAACCGTACCGTTGGTCGCATCCGCGCCAGTCTAGAAGAACAAGGCGCCGCCGTTCACGCTGGGAAGGTTGATCGTATCGATCCCGACCGCCGGTGGTGTATAGAAACCAGTCCTCGCTTTGGTGAGACGGTCTTTCCACCAGACTTTTTCCTCCGGCTTCATGAAGCCCGTCGTACATGTCTTTCACCGTCATCCCCTGGCGCGCAAACGGAGGCGGGACGGTGGGGAAAGGCTGCGTCTTCGCGGACACTTCCCCCGGCACATCGCTCGGCCGGAACCGGACGTTCCTCGATCGGCCACAGCGGCTTTCCCGTGACCCGGTCGAAGACAAAGAGGAAGCCGTTCTTCGAGGCGAGCGCCACCGCATCCACGGTCTTGCCGTCGTGCTTCACCGTCACCAGTTGGGGGGCGGCGTTGGGATCGTAGTCCCACACATCGTGGTGAACGGTCTGGTAATGCCAGAGGTACTTGCCCGTGCGGGCGTCCAGCGCCAGCAGACAATCGGCGTAAAGATTATTGCCTGGGCGATCGCCGCCATAGAGTTCGTACTTCGCGGAGGCTACCGGGAAATACGCGATGCCGCGCTTCTCATCGACGCGTGATTTCGCCCCACACATCCACGCCGCCCATGTATTTGTAGGCATCCTTGGGCCACGTATCGTAGCCGAACTCGCCCGGACGAGGGATGGTATGGAATACCCACAACAGCTTGCCGGTGACCACATCGAAGGCGCGAATGTCTCCCGGAGGCGCCAGGTATCCCTCTCCCGTCGCACTGCCCAGAATCAGGATGTTCTCAAAGATGCGGCCTGGGGTCCTCGATCCCAGCGGCCGGTCTGCCGCGGTCGAGGCCCGTCTTCAGGTCGAGTTTTCCGTGATCGGCGAAGGAGTCCACCAGCTTGCCTGTCCGCGCATCGATGGCATGCACGAAGCCGCCCGAAGTCACGAACAGGCGGCGATCGGTGCGATCTTTGCTCTCCCAGTAGTTGCGCGCCGCGCATGCCCGCAATCCCGCCAAAGCGGGAAGGCATACCGTTCGCGGTGGGAAAGGGATGGACCCACAATTCTTTGCCGGTCGACGCGTCCACGGCTACCAGCGAACCCTGCTTCGCCGCGAAGTAGGCGATGTTATCGACCACCAGCGGGCTGAAGGTGTAGATCACGTCATCCCCGGTGGGATAAGTCCAGGCGACGTCCAGCTTGTTCACGTTGCCGGGATTGATCTGCTTCAGAGGCGAATAGTGCGAAGCAGCGGGGCCGCCGAGATAGTCCTTCCAGGAGGTTGTCTGCGCGGAGCACGTTCCACCGCAGATGAGCGCGACCATAACGATGGGTAAAAAGAGCCGGAGTTTGCTGCTGATCATCCTTGGAGTCCTTGCAGCATCCGCATTGCCGGTTGCGTGGAATGCTGCCTCAGCATTCTCTCATTTCTCCCGGTCCACGTGCTCTCGAACTAACTAGAAGTCTTTTAACCCATCGATCCGCGTCAGACACTGTCCCATGCGGTTGTGCTGCTTTAGGGCTTCTGCAATCCTTAGCTATGGCCGCACAGGAGATTACAACCCCCTTTGCTACGCCCGAGCGGTCGGCGGATGTTCTCGGCGTCTCCAAAGCCCGTAGGTCCCAGTTGATCCGCTGGGCTCGTGAGTCGGCGCTCGGGAACTCCCTTGAGAAGGCCGGATCGAGTTCGATACGAAACAATGGCAAAGCCGCCCTCCGCAAAACGGCCAGCAAGTAATTCAGACGATTTCGTTTTTTTGAACGTTCCGTACGACTCCACCTTTGCTGCGCCTTTTCTAGCTTATGTATGCGGAATCTGCGCCTTCGGCTTGATTCCACGCGCTACGTTGGAGCTTCAGGGCGGCACGAGGCGGCTGGATCGCATCATCTCCCTCGTCGAGAGCTGCCGATACTCTATTCACGATATGTCGCGGGTGGAATTGGATACTACGCCGCCCCCACGCCTCGATTCAATATGCCATTTGAGCTCGGGCTTTCGGTTCTACACGCAAACCGCGATCGCAAGAATCACACCTGGTTCTTGTTTGAATCGGTCAATTGGCGGATTCAGAAGTCGCTTTCGGACCTGAATGGAACCGATCCCTACATTCATGATGGGACCGTGGACGGAGTTTTTCGCGAATTGGCGAAGGCGTTCGTGCGAGCCGATCGGCAGCCGTCGGTAGAGCAAATGCAATTTCTCTATAAGGGATTGACGTTAACGATGCCTCGACTCTTAACGGACGCTGTCGCGACCGACCCATTCCATAGATTTACGAGCTACGAGCATACACCAGGGACGATGCAGATTTGTGAACGGAGCGATGGAGGGAGAAAGTAGGCCAGCGTGCCCTCAATGTGGAATGCTCGCCCAGGTGAGATCTACGTCCTTGAAGGCTGCACTCGCACTCAGCGCTGCCGGTGTCGGAATCCCAGCTAGGGGAGGCGTCACCAAACGTCCTGTCACTCTGCTATAGGCATCCGCATAGAGCTGAGAGCAAATGACGGACTTAGCATGTGCGAGAGGAAATCCGCGGTGCCGTTTCCAATAACCTCCAAAGGAAAGCCGAAACAACCGCAGGATGGCCGGCACCGCATATCGTTCGTTCGAACGTACGCAGGCCTGGATCGCGATCCTCCAGCGGTCATCATCACTTAAATCTATGGGCCGCCGAAGGCGAAGACCGTGACCCCCTAGATAGGGGTAGATGGGTGCGTAGCGGACGCCATGAAGCGTAGCTTCCATCACGTATCCTTCACCGATATACACCGCCGCGTGATGCCATTGAGAGTCCTCAGCAGCGTAACCTCCGCGTTTCTGCGCGCTTACGATTTGCCTGGCAGTAGAGTCGAGGTTAATGGAAGCAACAAGGAGAAGATCGGCCGGACGCCACTCATCTAAATTGGGATACTTCCCAAAGGCTCTGAGGGCCCCCGGTATGGGCCCTGGAGGAATCCACGCGGCCCCTGGAATTGGCTCCGCCGAAGGGAGAAGGACTTTTTGCGGCATGAAAAGAGAAGAAGGTTGCGGCGGTCAGCCAATCTCCACAGATTCCACTAACCCGTCCTTCTCTGAAAATCGAACCTCCACGCCTTTGCGCAGACCGATTTCCCTGGCTTCCTGACCACGGTATTTGCGGATCTTGTCGAAGGTGAACGGAAAGTCACGGCGTTCGCTTCCCGAACCCGTCGATAGGTAAGCGAGTCCTTGCCTTGTGACTCTGACCACCTTGCCCACTCGATTCAGTTGCCGCATTTGTTAGTTCTCCAATACCATTGGACGCCGAAGCCAATCACAAGTCAATACAACGGGCTTACTGCCCCTTACGCCCAGCTAAACCCACTCTTCTGTAACGGCAAAGTCCGAATCCTCTTCCCCGTTGCGGCAAACACAGCATTCCCCACCGCCGGCAAAATCGGCGGCAGCGTGGGCTCGCCCAAGCCCGTCGGCGAGAAATTTGACTTGATCCAGAACACTTCGATCGGCGGAACCTGGTTCATCCGCATCAGCGGGATGCTGATGGAAGTTCGTCTGCTGCACCTTGCCGCCGGCGAGCGTGATCTCCTGCTGCATGTGGCTCATGCCCTCCACCACTCCGCCAAAGCCCATGCTCTCGGCGGCTTGCGGATTGATGATCTCGCTGCCTACATCACCCGCGGCCCAGACATGGTTCACCTTGATCTTGTTGTCCTTGTCTACGCTGACGTCCGCCACTTCGGCAAAATAGCCCAGGTGACAGAAGTAGCCGGCGATGCCCATGGCCCGCCCGGGTTCCTTCTTGCGATTCGCCCAGTTGGATTTCTCCGCTACCAACTGCAGCACTCCCTTCATGCGCTCGGGGTTCAGGTCGCGCGGACCCTTCGGCTTGTTCTCCTCACCAGGCACCGGCACCATCTTGTTGCTCAGGATCTCCAGTTGAAACTCCAGCGGATCGCGGCCGGCGGCTACGGCCAGCTCGTCGAGGAAAGACTGGCCGACAAACGCATAGGCGTTGTTGCCCGGCGCGCGCAGATAGCCGGTGCGCAGCATCAGCGGAATGGCCGAGGTGTAGAGCGCGTAGTGCGGCGCCAGGCCGGAGGGGAATTCGTCACTGCTAATGTTCGCGCCCGGCGCGAGCTTGCCGCCGTCGCCATAGGTGACCAGGTGATGGCGCCAGGCGACCAGCTTGCCCTGCGCATCCAGGCCGGCCTTCAGTCCGGCGAAGCCCCCGGCCCGGTAGGCGTCGTGAGTGGTGTCGTCTTCGCGCGACCACAGGAGCTTGACGGGCGCCTGCACATGCTGGGCGAGCCAGGCCGCCTCCACCATGTAGTCGTTCATGAGGCGGCGGCCAAAGCCCCCGCCGACGCGGGTAAGGTGCACGGTGATGTCGGTCTCGGGTATGCCCAGCGACTTCGCGACCAGGGCGCTGCCCGAACCAGGGTTCTGGCTGGGAACCCACATTTCTAATTTGCCGCCTGTCCATTGGGCGGTGGTGTTCATCGGCTCCAGTGTGGCGTGGGCGATGAAGGGGAAGGTGTAGGTCGCCTCCACGACTTTGGCGGAGCTTTTCAGGGCTGCGTCGATGTCGCCATAGGTGCGGACGGTGGTGACGGGCGCGGCCGCGAGAAGGGCTTCGGCCTGCTTCTGGAAGTTGTCGCTGCTTTGCGCCTCGGCCGGGCCAAAGTCCCACTCGACTTTGAGGGCTTTGCGCGCTTTCTGGGCATGCCACCAGGAGTCGGCCACGATGGCGACGCCGGGCTCCATGCCTGGCTCGGGTGCGGTGTAGGCAGCGGGCTTGATGGTTCCATCGATGACCAGGACCTGGCGAATTCCCGGCATTTGCTTGATCTGGTCGAGGTTGGCAGTTTTGACTTTGCCGGCAAAGACGGGGCACTTCTCGATCGAGGCGTAAAGCATGCCGGGCAGCGAGACATCGATGCCGAAGAGCGGCTTGCCGGTGACGATTTTGGGGGTGTCGACGCCGGTTTGGGACTTGCCAATGATGCGGTAGTCTTTGGGGTTTTTGAGGGTGACACTGTCGAGGACCGGGCAAGGGAGGGCGGCGGCTTTGGCGGCCAGTTCCCCGTAGGTGGCTTTCTTGCCGGTGGCCTGGTGCAGGACACAGCCGGCATCGGTGGTGCATTCAGACGCGGGGACTGCCCAGGTGATGGCGGCCGCGGCCACGAGCATCTGGCGGCCGGCGGCTCCTACGCGGCGGAGCGGGTCCCAGGATTTGGGAGTGGACGTGCTTCCCCCAGCGGATTGGCTGCCGTAGGTGGCCTCATCGAGGTCGGCTTGTTCGACGCGCACGTTCTTCCAATCAACGTCGAGCTCTTCGGCAATGAGCATGGGGAGCTCGGTCTTGATGCCCTGACCCATTTCAGGTCCCCGAGCTTTGATGGTGACGGTGCCGTCAGGGGCGATTTTGATGAAGGCGGTGGGCTTCAGATCTTGCTTCTGCGGCGCCTGGGCGTGGGCTTGCGGAATGTAGAGGCGGAGGGTGAGTGCGCCCGTGGTGAGGGCGGAAACTTTGAGAAAGGAGCGGCGGTTCAGGTTCATGGGATTTCTCCTTCTCCTAGGCTTTTTGGAGCGTTGCGGCTTCGTGGATCGCCTGGCGGATGCGGGGGTACGTTCCGCAACGGCAGAGATTACCGCTCATGGCGGCGTCGATATCCGCGTCGGTCGGGTGCGGCGTGCGGGAGAGGAGCGCGGTTGCCGACATGATCTGCCCCGCCTGGCAGTACCCGCATTGGGGTACATCAAGTTTTTTCCAGGCCATCTGGACGGGGTGCGTTCCGTCGGGGGATAGGCCTTCGATCGTAGTAACCGGCTTGCCGACGACGCTGGAAACCTGCGTCAAGCAGGAGCGAACGGCCTGGCCTGCGACCATGACGGTACAAGCGCCGCATAAGCCCATGCCGCAACCGTACTTGGTGCCGTGCAGGTTGAGGGTGTCGCGGAGCACCCAAAGAAGCGGAGTGTCAGGTTCCACATCCACGGTTTTGACGACGTTGTTGATTTTCAGTTCGACCGGCATAGGCGAGCTCCTATCCCGCAGTGATATAGCAGAAATTGTAAACCCGGCTGGCGTAGTTCAAACCTGGGGTAACAAAAAGGGACTGAATTAGCCTTTACTAGGAGGATCCCAGGTCTCAAACGCGAGACCTGGGGCACCCATCGCTTTTTTCCTATGCTCTCATTTCGGCCGGTTCATTGCGTTCTAGTAAAGGTCAATTTAGTCCGGCTTGTATTCCTTCACCCATCCCGAATGGATAAATACCCGCCCCTGCTGACCGGAGCGGTAGAACGGGTAACTCGACCACCGCCAATCTTCCATCCTCTCCACCAAGCCGCGTTTCACCGGATTCCAGTGCATATAGTCGAGTTTCTCAAATCGCTTGTCATCGGAGTAAACATTGAAATCGTAATACCGCGCCTGCCAGAATTGCCCATGTTGACTTCTTCGCGCAACCGAGAGCTTTAACGCTTGCAGAGCTACACCCAGAGATTTGATTTGCGGTTCACTCACCAATAAATGAACATGCTCCGGCATAATCACGTACCCCACCACCTCAAACTCATACCTGCGCCGGACACGGTTTAACCCATCCTCAAACAGATCCCGATCGACCGGCGCTCGCAGATAACCACGCCGCCGGCTGCAACTAAAAGTTACGAAATGAAGGTCCCCCACGTCCTGATAGCGCTTGAGGGCAAAAACCATCCCGCCATCCTACTCGGGCGACGTGCAAATCGTCCTGTGATAAATCTTGATCGCCTGCTGCACATCACCGCGGTAGGCGCCGAAAGCGGAGAAACCCGAAATGCAAAAACAATCCATCGTCACCATCGCCGCCGCCTGCGCCCTGCTCGTTTTGTGCGCCACCGCCCCCGTCCGCTCTGCCAGCCGGCCCGAGGATATCCCCTTTGAAAAACACACCATTGATCTGGGAGCCTCAGAAACCGCGGTCTTCGCCGACATCAACCGCGATGGCAAGCTCGACCTGGTGTCCGGCGAATACTGGTATGAAGCGCCGCACTGGACCAAACACCGCTTCCGCCAGATCGACTACACCAACTACTACGTCGACGATCTCTCCACCCTAGCCCTCGATGTGGATGGCGACGGTTACGTGGACCTCGTCACCTCCGGCTGGTTTAGTAAGAAGCTGGCATGGTGGCGTAATCCCGGGAAGACTGGTGAGATGTGGAAAGAGCACCCCATCGCCACCGGCTCCTCCATCGAATTTTCGTTTCTTGTGGACCTCAACAACGACGGCAAAGCCGAAGAGATCCTGCCGCAATTCGGAGACAATCGCCCCCTGGCCTGGTACGAGAAGGATGGACACGGGGGGATCGTGGAGCACGTCGTCAGCGACCGCAGCTACGGTCACGGCATCGGTGCGGGTGATGTCAACGGCGACGGCCGCAATGACATCCTCACCCCGAAAGGCTGGCTGGAGGCGCCCGCCGATCCACGGCAGAAGAACTGGACTTTTCATCCCGACTGGAACTTCGAAGACTTGCTCGGCTTCCTCTACGTGCGCGACGTAAACGGAGACGGCCGGCCGGATGTGATCTCCTCCATGGCCCACAGCTACGGACTGTTCTGGCTCGAGCACACCAGCGATGGCAAGTGGGTGAAACACATGATCGATGACAGCTGGTCACAAGGGCACGCCGTGATGCTGGTAGATTTCCGGAAGAGCGGAAACTTCGGCCTGCTCACCGGCAAGCGGTACATGGCCCACAACGGGCACGACCCGGGAGAGCGCGAGCCGCTGGGAGTTTACTGGTACGAGCGCATTCTCGACCCGAAGACGCATAACGTCGACTGGGTCCGGCACGTGATCGATTACGGCGGCCGCACCGGGGGAGGCATCGAAATCGCCGTCGCGGACATCAACGGGGACGGAAACCTGGACTTCGCAGTAGGAGGAAAAAGCGGACTGTTCCTGTTCGAGAACAAGACTCCAGCCACAAGGGAAAGCAAGTAACAGCGTCACTGTTTGACGCTGTGTACCCGCCTGCCAACCGTCTGTCTTGACAGTAGTCGTTGTAACGAATATCATTGAAAATGTGAAAGAAGCCACCCAGTTGGACCGGCCGCGCGTCTCCTCCCATCCGGAGGAGGCTGCTTTTCTTGACCTGCTGCGGGCGACGGATATGCTTTCGCGAGGCCTGATCGCGGTTCTCAAGACTGCGGATCTTTCCTCGACCCAGTACAACGTGTTGCGCATCCTGCGGGGCTCGCCCGAAGGGCTTCCCTGTGGTGAGATCGCGAATCGGATGATTACGAGGGATCCTGACATCACTCGGCTTCTTGACCGGCTGGAAAAGCGAGGGTTGATTTCACGCTCCCGGGAGATCAAGGACCGGCGCACAGTGACGGCTCGGATAACGACGGCCGGACTCAAGCTCCTGGGCTCGCTTGATGAACCGGTACAGACAACCCATCGTAAGCAACTAGGGCACCTGGGACGGAACCGGCTCCGGGAATTGACCGAATTGCTGCAGCTATCCCGGGCTAAGGTTGGTTGATTTTTTCGTGGCCAATATTTGTTGCAACGATTATCGTCTTAACACATCTAAGCAAGGGAAAGGAAAGGATACCCCACCATGAGCACAACTACTGCACAACCCACCACTGCAACCACAACCTGGAACATTGATCCGGCTCATTCCACTGCCGAGTTCAAAGTCAAGCACATGATGATCTCCAACGTAAAAGGGCAATTTGCCAAAGTCACGGGTACGTTGACCCTGGACGAATCTGACCTGAACCGCTCCCGCGTCGAGGCCCTGATAGAGGCTGCCTCACTGGAAACACGAGACGCGCAGCGGGATGCACACCTGAAGAGCGCCGACTTCTTCGACGCGGAGAAGTTCCCCTCTCTGTCGTTCAAGTCCACGGGCATAAGCCTGGTGAGGGATGGAGAATTGGCGATTGAAGGAGACCTGACCATTCGGGACGTCACGCGCAAGGTAGTCTTTTCCGCAGAAGGGCCCACTCCGCCGGCGAAGGATCCCTGGGGTAATACTCGGGTTGGGGTATCGGCGACCACCAAAATCAGCCGCAAAGACTTCGGCCTGACCTGGAATGCAGCGCTCGAGAGCGGCGGCCTTCTGGTCGGTGACGAGGTGACCATCACGCTCGACGTGCAGTTCATCAAGGCTTGAATTTTTCTGGACCGCCAGGCAAACGCTACAAGCCGCGTCTTCCTGGCGGTAGAAAGGGAATCTTATGTCACTTCGCCCAGTGAAACAGATCATTGAAACAAAACCCACCATCGAGGGAGCCGGGGTAAAGCTGCAACGCGCGTTTGGTTTCGGCAAGACCAAGGAGTTCGATCCTTTCCTGCTGCTGGACGACTTTCGCAATGAGAATCCGGCAGATTACCTGGCGGGGTTCCCATGGCATCCTCACCGCGGGATCGAGACCATCACTTACGTGCTTGCCGGGTCCGTCGAGCATGGAGACAGCCTGGGCAATCGAGGAGAAATGACCGCCGGCGATGTGCAGTGGATGACTGCGGGTAGGGGTATTCTCCACCAGGAGATGCCGAAGGGGGATCGGCAAGGCCGGATGCACGGTTTTCAACTGTGGGCAAACCTGCCTTCGTCATTGAAGATGACAGATCCGCGTTACCAGGACATCCCCGCGAGTGCGATCCCTGAAATCACCGATGATGACGGCACTCATGTGCGTGTTATCTGCGGTGACTTCTGGGGCAAGAGAGGACCGGTCGAGGGTGTGGCCGCTGATCCTAACTATCTCGATATCTCGGTCGCCCCAGGGCAGCGGAAGCGGCTGAAAGTGGAGACGACACGCAACGCCTTCGCTTATGTGTTTGCCGGGGCAGGCACATTCCGTGAGGCTTCCCGTCCGCGGGCAGTCCTCACTGAGCAAACCGCAAAGCCCGATGCGCCTCCGGTCTATGATGCGCGTAATCATTCGCTGGTTCTTTTTGACCGGGGAGACGAGATTGTGGTGCAGGCTGGGGACGAAGGCATACGGTTTTTGTTGGTGTCGGGGAGGCCGATTGAGGAACCCGTCGCTTGGTATGGACCGATCGTGATGAATACGCAGGAGCAGTTGCGGCAGGCGATGGCTGAGTTACACGACGGTACTTTTATTCAGCGTTAATGGTCTTTTGTTTTCACCTGTGGTTATGTCACGGGACTAAATAGGAATTTCCTAGGAGGATCCCAGGTCTCAAACGCGAGACCTGGGGCACCCATCGTCTTTTAGCCTTGAAACTCTTCGTAGCCTTGATTTTTTGCCTTGAACTCGAGGTCATAATGGCGGTAAGAACCAGCCGGGTAACATACGTTCATCTCGTTGTCATTGTCCTGTAATAGTGTGGCCACACGGAGGGTTCGTGTGACAGGCGCCGTCTGCTGGGGGATCTTCGGGTTTGGCCTGGTGGTGCTGCTGGGCCGCTGGGTGTGGTTGAGGTTGCAGCTCTCTCGCGCTAAGCACCGTTCGCTCGCCGGTCACGCGCGGTGGGCACGCCGGCTCGCGCGACTGGTGCCCTACTACGAGTATGACGATGAACGGTTTTTCCGCGCCGACGACGCCCCGGCACATATTGGCGAACAGCGGCGGGCGGCTTTCCGGCGCTTGACCGAGCTCTATAGGGAGCGCTTTGTTCGCACGGTGCGACAAACCGCCGAAGTTCAGGACGAAATTTCGGATCTACAATTCACGGCGCGCTATCGCGTGCCGTTCCAGTTCAGCCGCTTCGTCCGCCAGCACTTGAACACTGGATCGTTCGTGGTTTCTTCCAACGGGCGGACTACGACCGATCTGGATGGCAACGAGCGCTACGACCTGACCGGCTCTTACGGCGTGAATGTATTTGGTTACGACTTCTACAAGGAATGCATAGAACGCGGTAGCGCGCGGGTGCGCGACCTGGGCCCGGTGCTGGGCGCTTACCATCCAGTGACCGCCGACAATGTGCATCGGCTGCGCGCGATCTCCGGACTCGACGAAATTTCCTTCCACATGTCCGGCACTGAAGCCGTGATGCAGGCCGTGCGTCTTGCCCGCTACCATACGAGACGCCGGTACCTGGTGCGCTTCTGCGGCGCCTATCACGGTTGGTGGGGGGAGGTGCAACCCGGGGTCGGCAACCCGGTGAAAGAGCGCGACACGCTCACGCTCAAGGATATGGACGAGCAAAGCCTGCGCGTGCTGCGCAGCCGCGGCGACATCGCCTGTGTGCTGGTGAACCCGCTGCAGGCGCTGCACCCGAACGCCGGGGCGCCTGCTGACTCTACGCTGGTGGACAGCGGCCCAAAAGCCGCCTTTGATCGCGCAGCCTATACCGACTGGCTGCAGCGTCTGCGCCGCGTGTGTTCAGAACGCGGCATCGTGTTGATTTTCGACGAGGTCTTTCTCGGTTTTCGACTGGCTCGCGGCGGCGTCCAGGAGTATTTCGGGGTCCGCGCCGATATGGTGACCTACGGCAAAACCGTGGCCGGCGGACTGCCGATCGGGGTGGTATGCGGCCGTGGCGATTTGATGAAGCGGTTTCGTGAGGACCGGCCGGCGGACGTTTGCTTCGCGCGCGGCACGTTCAATTCCCATCCGTATGTCATGGGGGCGATGGCCGAGTTCCTTGAGCGCCTGGACACGCCCGAGATCCTGGCTTGCTATCGCGATCTCGATGCGGTGTGGAACGGGCGGGCGGCCCAGCTCAATGAGCGCCTTCGCGAGGCCGGCGTGCAAGTCAGGGTCGCGAACTTGTCGTCGGTATGGACGGTCTGCTATCTGCAGCCGTCGCGCTACCACTGGATGTTTCAGTACTATCTGCGCGCCGAAAACCTGGCGCTGAGCTGGGTAGGAACGGGCCGTCTCATCTTCAGCCTGGATTACACGGATGCGGACTTTGCCGTAGTCGCCGACCGATTCGTCGCGGCGGCGCGGCAAATGCAGCAGGATGGTTGGTGGTGGGCGGACGATGCGCTCACCACCAAACAGATTAGGCGTCGCGTACTGTTAGAAATGTTTCGGGCTCGGTCACATCGTCCATCGGATCGATCAACTGGCCCCCCAGCAGGTACAGCGGCGCTCGATAGTAAAGCATGAAGTCGTGAAAGGGATCAGTCAGGATTTTCGTCATCCAGACCAGGCCGGTCCGGACATCCCTGATGAAGAACAGTTGCACGGTGCGGAACAGCAGCGCGCCGAAGCCGACAACCAACCAGATCTGCCCGACGTGCTGTACGAAAGTGGCACGATCGGCGTGCGCCGGAAAAATCCCGAACAGCGTCGGCTCCCACCACAACAAAGCCGGCGACAGGGCCCAGATGGTCAACAGCACAATCTTGCGCCGGAGGTTATAGCCAACCTTGATGTCCTCCTTGTGCTCGTGGGTGGCATGATTTACCTGATCGTAACCTTTGGGTTCGAAGAAGAAATGGCCTGCCTGCCGGCTGACCATCGCCACCAGCCAGCCGATCAGCGCCGAGGCTGCCGGATTTTTGAAGATCAAACCGTACGCGGTTAGAAAGCTGAGGGCACTCACCAGGTGAAGCGATTGATTGATGCGGCTGTGGTGATAGTAGCGATGGTCGTCCCATCGCTGAGTTCGCAGAGCTTCTAGAAAACCTTGCATGCTTTGTCCTTCCCAGGTTAGCCAGCGATCTATGGCCTTAAAGAAGGGAATATAGCAATCTTGTTACAGCTATATGACAGTTTGTGACATGTAGCTCGTATGCTCTTGGCAAGTAAGACACTGCCTCACGGAGCCGGGGTGCGCACGGAGGCCTAGCGGCGGTTCTCGGTCGAAGTCCTGGTGGTCATTCCGCTTCGGTTGTGCGGTTTTTGCCTGGTGGTCGCGGGTTGGCTTGCGCGGATGTAGGAGGCGGCGGCCATGAGCCGTACTACCGGCTTCGGGTCGTCGAAGGCGCCTTGCAGCGCGTCCGTTACCTCCTTGCCTCGATAGTCGCCCAACTCTCGCGCGGCGGCTGCCCTAACAAAGGAATCGTGATCAAGGAGTGCGTCCAGATACTGCTGCATGGTCGCTTTGGATTTGTCATCCGCCAGCAAAGTGGCGGTCAGCACGCGGGGAGAGTTTGCGTTGTTTCCCTTGTGCATCATTCTGAATGCGTCCACGCCAAAGCCGAGAGGACCCAGGAACGCATAGGCGCCTTGCTCCGCGCCAATTTCTGCCAGCTTCGAGGGGCTGTGCAGGTCCTGATCGGCCTGATGCAGGCCAGAACCGACAGCTCCCTGCTTTACTTTTCGATCTCCCGCCAACACGGCATACAGGATGCTCTCGCCACTGCGGTCATTCATCTTCCATAAGCCGACTGCCGCGGCAAAACTTACCTCTGGCGCATTATCTTTGAGCGCGGCTTTCAGGTCTGGGATGAAGGTCTTGGCCTTGCTGGCGCTCATCGCCGCCACGACCGCGAAACGCAGATAGCGATCGGAATTCTGTGCTGTATCACGCAGTAACTTCTGCGCCTGCTCGAAGTCGCTTAAAGTGCCGAGAGCGGTGATTGCGTCGATTCTCGCCTGCTGGACCTGGGGTTTCGATTCAGAGACGGCAGTTCTCAACATGTCCCAAGCGGTATTTGTCCCGGACTCCACGTTGCCTTTTTCCACCGTCGCAGATTGCGTTACTGGAGCATCAGGCTCCTCGCTGTTTTCGGTGTTTGTATCTGCGGTTGACTGGGCCGGAGGCGACGGCTGTTGCGTCTGCGCCCGGCTCACCGCACCGGCCAGGCACAAGAAACAAATCAGAACCATCCGTATCCTCACCATGCCTCTTCCTCTTCCTGCTTGGCCCTCCTGGTTCGGAGTGGCTGCTAAACATAGGATGTGCGAAGGCTTGGAGTGGATTTTGATTTAAATCGATCCCATCAGGACGGGTTTGGGGTTAGAGGTTCGCTTGGTGACTGTGGGCTTGCAGCCAATGCCGCGAAGCACTATGGAGATCATCGCGTCGGCTTCGGTTTTGTTGAGGGGTCCGTGACCGGCCATCAAGCGAAAGACCATGGGGCCAAAGATCAGATCGATGATCCTTTCCGGATCGAGGTTTTGGTCGATCTCTCCGCGCTTGACGCCACGATTCAAGATTTCGCGGGTCGCTTCCCGGCGAGGTTTCATGAATCGCTCGCGAAATAATACTGCGAATTCGGGGTCCGTTTGGCATTCGGCCAGGAATTGACCGAAGATACGTCCGGTTGCAGTGGAGTAGGAGCTCATGGAGGAGCGAAGCAGTTCAGCAAGATCTCTCTCCGTATCGCCCGTATCAGGGGCGACGATCATCTTGTTTATGGTTTTCTTGAATGCGTCTAAAGCGACATAAGTCTTGCTCGGCCACCACTTGTAAATGGTCATTTTGCCGACACCTGCCTTGCGGGCGATGGCCTCGATGGTGATTTCGCGTAATGGCTTTTCCTTCAGAAGCTGAAGGGTGGCGGTGAGAATAGCCTCTTCCGATTCGCTGCTGCGCTGGCGACCGCGGCTTTTCGATTCAGTCATAGATCCTTAACGCCCAAAACAACTCAACAAAGTATGCACCCTTCCTCGACCCACAACATCTGATAGGTGTAGATACTACAATACTATACGTCTAGTATCGAATAGTGATCATTTGAGCTGACGGTTGAACCTTTCGGGTGTAGTTGTCGAGGGAAAAGAATGTGGATTGTCAGAATTGCCTTGAACCGGCCTTATACGTTTATCGTTTTGGCGCTGCTCATTCTTATCCTGAGCCCGGTCATCATTTTCAGAACACCCACGGATATCTTTCCCAACATCAATATCCCCGTGATCGCTGTTGCCTGGACGTACACCGGCCTTAGCCCGGAAGAGACGGAAGGGCGCATCACCACAGTCTATGAGCGCGTCCTGACGACAACGGTCGACAATATCGAGCATATTGAATCCACGACGGTAAATGGAACAGCGATCGTCAAGGTTTTCCTGCAGCCGACTGCCAGTATCGATCGGGCGAATGCGCAGGTTACTGCAGTCTCTCAGACCATTCTGCGCCAATTGCCTCCGGGTTCTCTCCCGCCGCTTATTCTTAATTACAGCGCCTCCACGGTTCCCATTCTGCAGCTCGGCCTCTCGGGAAAGAATCTCACCGAGCCGCAACTCAACGACATTGCCTTGAACTTCCTGCGCACCCAGTTGGTGACGGTTCCGGGGGCGTCAGTTCCCTTTCCCTTTGGTGGAAAGCAACGCCAGGTAATGGTCAATTTGAACCAGGGTTTGCTACAGGCGAAGGGACTTTCGCCCAACGATGTGCTCACTGTGCTGGGAACGCAAAATCTTATACTGCCGGGCGGCACAGTCAAGATGGGTCAGTTCGAATATGACGTCGACCTGAACGCGGATGTGAAAACTGTCCAGGAACTGAACGATCTGCCCATCAAGACGGTTGGGACTTCCACTATCTACCTTCGGGATGTGGCCACCGTGAGTGATGGATTCGCGCCACAAACGAACATCGTTCGCCAGGACGGAAGTCGCGGCGTGTTGGTGACTGTACTCAAGGCTGGAGATGCTTCGACAATCGATGTGGTTAAGGGCGTGCGCCAGATCCTGCCGCGGGTCGCGCAGACCCTCCCTCCCAACCTCAAGATCCAGCCACTCTCGGACCAGTCGATCTTTGTTCGGGCTTCCATCAATGGAGTCATCCGTGAAGCCATTATCGCTGCCGCCCTTACCGGCCTGATGATCCTCATTTTCCTCGGCAGCTGGCGAAGCACGGTCATCATTGCTATCTCGATTCCGCTTTCGATCCTGAGCTCGGTCATCGTTCTTAGTTTCCTGCACCAGACGATCAACATCATGACCCTGGGCGGACTTGCGCTCGCGGTCGGCATTCTCGTCGACGACGCGACCGTCACCATCGAGAATATCGAGCGGCACCTGGAAGAGGGCTCCGAATTGCACGATGGGATTCTGGATGGAGCCGCGCAGATCGCTGTCCCTGCATTGGTTTCAACATTGTGCATCTGCATCGTCTTTCTTCCCATGTTCTTTCTCAGCGGCGTTGCCCGGTATCTCTTTGTTCCACTGGCTGAGGCCGTGATCTTTGCCATGTTGGCGTCGTACATCCTGTCGCGAACGCTGGTGCCTACGTTGGCCATGTACCTGTTGAAGGCCAAGCAGCACGGTGGTCCGCAGTCGCGGAGCCCGTTTGCGATTTTCCAGCGGGGCTTCGAGCGGATCTTTGAACGTGTTCGCATTGCCTATGCGTCGTTGCTTACCTGGCTGGTTTCGTTGCGGAAGGTGTTTGTTCCGGGCTTTCTGGCGGTCTGCGTCAGCGCTTTCGTTCTCATCCCGTTTCTCGGCCAGGACTTCTTCCCGAATACCGATAGCGGGCAGTTCATTCTGCATGTTCGTGCCAAGACAGGGACGCGCATCGAGGAGACGGCTCGTTTAGCTGACCTGGTGGAGACCAGCATCCGGCAGATGATTCCGCCGGCCGAGGTGGACAACGTTCTCGATAACATCGGCCTGCCTTTCAGCAACATCAACTACATCTACAACAACTCGGGGCTAACCGGCGCGGCGGACGTGGACATACTGGTCTCGCTGAAAGAGAAGCATCACCCGACTGCAGACTACGTGCGCAGGCTTCGCGAGCGGCTGCCCAGCGAATTCCCGGGAAGTACGTTTTATTTTCTTCCGGCTGATATCGTCACCCAGACGCTTAACTTTGGTCTCCCGGCCCCCATCGACGTTCAGATCGACGGGGCGGATATCGCGGGGAATGCCCGCATCGCGGACAAGATGCTTACAGAGTTGAGGCATGTCCGCGGTATTACGGATCTGCGTATTCAACAGCAGGCCGACTATCCAAAATTTCACGTGGTGGTCGACCGCACGAAGGCAGCGCAGGGCGGATTTACGGAACGCGACATTGCCAACAGCCTCTTGATCTCTCTCAGCGGCAGCTTCCAGGTGACACCCATGTTCTATCTCAATCCGAAGAACGGCGTAAATTACAACCTGGTCACGCAAACGCCGCAATACGATATTCAGTCGGGGCAGGATCTGCGGAACATTCCTATCAGCGGCCCGAATCAGAAACGGCCGGCAATTCTTGCTAATGTTGCTTCGATTCAGCGCACCAGTGAGCTGGCTTCCATTAACCACTACAACATCCGCCGGGTAGTCGATATCTATGCTTCGGTGCAAGGCCGGGATCTCGGCGCCGTTGGCCGGGAAGTCACGCGAATCGTCGACGCCAATCGCAAGACGCTTCCGCGCGGAAGCTTTGTGACGGTCCGCGGTCAGTACGGGACGATGCGTACTTCTTATATCGGCCTGATCGGTGGGTTGGGCTTTGCGATCGTCCTGGTGTACCTGCTGATCGTGGTGAATTTTCAGTCGTGGCTTGATCCGTTCATCATCATCACTGCGCTGCCCGCGGCGTTGGCGGGTATCGTTTTGTTTCTGTTCATCACCCACACCACGCTGAGTGTTCCGGCTCTTATGGGAGCCATCATGTGCATGGGCGTGGCCACGTCCAACAGTATTCTCGTGGTGGCTTTCGCCAAGGAGAGGCTGCTTCATCACGGCGATTCGATCACGGCTGCGATCGAAGCCGGGGCCACACGCTTCCGCCCGGTCATCATGACTGCTTTGGCCATGATCATCGGCATGATCCCTATGGCGCTTGGGCTGGGCGATGGCGGGGAGCAAAATGCGCCGTTAGGCCGGGCAGTCATTGGCGGTCTGCTCTGTGCCACGGTCGCCACACTGGTCTTTGTCCCTTCAGTCTTTGCCTTGCTGCACGGACGGCGTACCTCATCGGACGCTCAAGCGGTTGCAGATCGAAGAAACGAACCAATTCACGCGTAGTGGCATGTGCACGAATGGAGATATGACATGAGCAGCATTGAGAACCCGCCAGCCGAACTTTCCCAAACCGATGTGGAGCAGATGCCGCCAGTAGCATCGAAGCCGTCGTCCCCATGGTTGCTGTTCGGTTTGGCAGCTATCGTGCTTGTGCTTGGGATTGTCATCTACTCCGGCATACATGAACGCGCCCAAGCGGAGAACAGTCTGGGCGCCAGTACTGAGCGGGCCGCAGTCCCTATCGTCAATGTAGTTGAGCCGAGCTCGGCTGGTTTGTCCCAGGAGATCGTGTTGCCGGGCAATGCTCAGGCGTTCAACGACACGCCTATTTATGCGCGCACCAATGGATATCTCAAACATTGGTATGTAGATATTGGAACCCATGTGAAACAGGGGCAGCTACTGGCAGACATTGATACCCCGGAAGTGGATCAACAACTGGACCAGGCACGCGCGGACCTGAAGAACTCCCAGGCAAACGAGCAACTGGCAGAGATCACCGCGGCGCGGTGGCAAAACCTGCTCAAGACGAACTCCGTTTCCAAGCAGGAGACCGATCAAGCAGTGAGCGATCTTAGCGCGCGGAAGGCATCGGTCGACTCGATGACGGCCAACGTTCACCGGCTGGAGCAGTTGCAGTCTTTCGAGAAGGTTTATGCGCCCTTCGCCGGCGTGATCACGGCGAGGAATACGGACATCGGCGCACTGATCAATGCCGGAGCGGGCGGAGTGCCACAGGAACTGTTCCACATGGCGGCGGTCAACAAGCTACGCGTCTACGTGGCGGTGCCGGAGGTCGATTCGCTGGCCGCACAAACTGGAGCCAAGGCCACGCTGACCCTGGATGAATTCCCGGGCGAGACATTCGAGGGCACAATCGTTCGCGATTCCGATTCGATTGACTCCGCTACGCGGACGCTGAATGTTGAGGTCGACGTCAACAATGCACAAGGCCGCATCAAGACCGGAGCCTATGCCTTCGTGCATCTGAAGCGCCCGCAATCCGCGCAGGCTTCCGCTGCATCGCTGACGATCCCAGCTAACACTTTGCTTTTCCGGTCAGAGGGATTGCGCGTGGGTGTGGTGCGTAATGGTCACGCCGAGCTGACTCCGATCAAGATCGGCCGCGACTTTGGGGCTACGGTCGAGGTGGTCGCGGGGCTCCAGCCGACAGACCAGGTCATCGTGAATCCGTCGGATTCGCTGACGAGTGGGAGCTCGGTGCAGGTCAATACGCCAGCAGCTGGAGGGACAAAGTGAAGCGGGGTCTCGCTTTTGCAGTAGGCGTTTTCAGTCTATTTCTCGGTGGATGTATGGTTGGGCCGAAATACGTTAAGCCATCCGTCCCCATGGCGCCGGGATTCAAGGAGCAGCCTCCGCAGTCGTTCAAGGAGAGCGATGGCTGGAAACCGGCTCAGCCCGGGGATCAGGCTCTTCGTGGGAAGTGGTGGGAGATCTTCGGGGATCCGCAGCTCAATGAGCTGGAAGAAAAGGTGACCCAATCTAACCAGAATCTAAAGGTGGCCGAGGCGCGATTCCGCCAGGCGCGCTCGATGATTCGCTTTAACCGGTCGGCGGAGTTTCCGACCATTTCTACATCGCCGGGGATTGTCAATGAGCGATTCTCTGCGAATCAGCCGTACTTTCCAACGTCGCTGGCGAACAATGGCACGGGCGCTTTCACCTTGCCTTTTGATTTGTCGTACGAGGTTGACTTGTGGGGAAGAGTTCGCCGTACGGTGAGTGCGTCGCGCGAAGAAGCACAGGCTACTGCCGCAGATTTGCAGACTGCCAATCTCAGTTTGCATGCTGAGTTGGCCTCTGACTACTTCGAACTGCGGAGCGCTGATGCCCAAAAGCAACTTCTGGACGACACTGTGAAGGCTTATAGCGATGCGGTGCAGCTGACGCAGAATCGTTTTGAGGGTGGGGCTGCTCCGAGATCGGATGTAGCCCAGGCGAAGACACAGCTGGATGCAGCGATGGTGGCGGATACGGACATTACTGTAACCCGGGCTCAGTTCGAGCACGCCATTGCTACCCTGATTGGCGAGCCTCCGGCGGAGTTCAACCTGGCTGCTGCGCCACACACTCCGCTAAACCTTCCATCCATACCGGTCGGCCTGCCTACGAGCCTGCTGGAGCGGCGGCCCGACATCGCGGCTGGCGAGCGTCGGGTTGCAGAAGCAAACGATCAGATAGGCATTGCTCGGGCTGCTTACTTTCCTTCTCTGTTCATTGGCGCCACGGGAGGATTTACAGGCACGTCGATAACGAATTGGTTGAACTGGCCGAGCAGGATGTGGGCGGTGGGACCACAGTTGTCAGAAACCCTATTTGACGCGGGACGACGGCGCGCTACCTCTGAATCAGCAAATGCGAACTATGACGGGACGGTAGCAGCCTACCGGCAAACGACGTTGACGCGCCTTCCAGGAGGTAGAAGACAATCTTGCCGCATTGCGCATTCTGGAAACGGAGGCGCAGCAACAACAGCAGGCTACGGCATCTGCCGCGGACACGCTTCAGCTGTTTACGAATCGATATGTAGGCGGTGTAGACAACTATTTGCAGGTGATTACTGCGCAGACGGTGCTTTTGACAAATCAGCGCAATGATATCGATATTCAACGGCGGCGAATGGATGCCAGTGTCCTGCTGGTCAAGGCCATCGGCGGTGGATGGGATACGACGCAATTGCCGAGGTTGTAGGTGTCGAGGTTGTGGTGAGTTGGAGATGCAAAAGACAGCGTCTTCTCGGATTCATTATCTGCCAGACAAGCAAGGATCGTTGCTTGTGGAGTGAACGCATTCGAAGAATTCATTTTCGGCCCATGTACGCCCCACGGCACGCCGGGGCAGGTTGGGCGAACATGGGGCACCCGTCCAGAACCGAAGAGGTTGGTATCGGATCAAATCCGCCGGGGCTAATCAATGCCGGTGCTTTCTGAATCGGGCAAAAGAACAGTAAAGATGGCACCCTTCGCGCCATTTTCATTCTTCGACTCGACTTGTACGCTCCCCCCGTGCCGTTCGGCGATTTCTTTACACACCCATAACCCAAGTCCAGTCCCCACGTCTTTTTTGGTAGTAAAGAATGGCTCAAAGATTCGTTTGAGGTTCTCCGGAGCAATTCCAGGACCATCGTCTTCAACCTTTAGCCGGATTGATTGGCCGCCGGCGAACTTTACGGGGGATGCGTCGATCTTCAGCGTTCCCTTGATGGGAACAGCATCGATGGCGTTGGAGATGATGTTCGATACTAACTGCTGTATCTCACCCGCTAAACCGGTGATAGGAGGGCAGGCTTCGAGGGCGAGTTGAACCTGAATTTGCTTGATCTGCAGCTTGTTCGAATAGAGCGTGAGCACAGATTCTACGAGGGTCGGAATGTGGACGGAGGTGGGCGCAGTTGACTCGCGATAAAAGCCGAGTGTCTGCCGAGTGATGTGCGATACCCGCGCCAGTTCCTGTTCAGCAAGTTGCAGGTGGGCAACGACCTTCTGGGGCGCATCTGGGTTGGTTCGGGCAAGAAATATAAGGTTGCCGATCGCTTCCAGTGGATTATTGATTTCATGGGAGACGGTGGCCGCCAAGCGGGCCGCCGCCGCGAGTTTCTCGGTGCGACGCAACACGTCCTGGAAGCTTCTTTCGCGAGAAGCGTCATGGAAAACCAAAACTACCCCGATCAACCTGCCCGAGTCATCTGTGATGGGTGCGGCAGTATCTTCAATAGGCAAAAGATGACCGTCATGATGCCGCAACACGGTGTGATTGGCGAGCCCAACTGCGGAGCCCAAGGCCAACACCTTGTCCACCGGGTTTTCTACCGGGTTGTTCGTGGCTTCACTGAAGATAGGAAATACCTCACCGACCTTCTTCCCCCGGGCCTCTTCCAGACTTGTGCCCGTAAGCCGTTCCGCAATAGGGTTCAAGAACGAAACCCGGCCCTGGTCGTCCGTGGCGATGACACCGTCACCGATTGAGGACAGGGTCACCCTGAACCATTCTTCGCTCTGGCGTAGAGAGGCAGCGTCTCTCTCGCGCGTCTCCATTTCCCGAAGGACGGAGAATGCCAAGAAGATGATTCCCAACGCAGCGATCCCGCTGGCTGCATAAATACAGGTGACCGTGATCCGAATGCTTTTTTGGTAGGCCGTTCTCCGCAACTCGCCGACTGATGTTTCTTCCTGCTCCATCTGTTTAATCAACGAGCGAATGCTTTCCATAATGTGGAAGCCCTGGTCAGAGACGACCAATGCTTTGGCTCCGTCCGGATCTCCTGATTGAAAGAGTGAGATCGTCTGTGCCAACTCGTCGAGCTTTTGGTGAACCAGAATACGAAGGTTGGCCGCCTCGGTTTGCTGTGCCGGGCTGTCACCAATCTCAGCGTTAAGGTTTTGCAGGTGGGAATCAATCTGGGAGGCAGCAAGGTGGTAGGGTGCGAGATAATCGGCTTTTCCGGTATAAAGGTAGCCGCGCTGACCAGTCTCAGCGTCCTTGACGAGAGATTCGGTATTCCTTAGCTCCTGCCCCACTCGCCGGCTACGACTGAACCACTCCTGATTCCCCACTTGGACGGCAAGTTGATGTCTAAGAACGGCAGTGTTGAATGCCAGCAGGACGAGAAGTATTAAGAAGCCGCTGATGACGCCAAAACGTTTGTGGATTGAGCGCATGATCGATCCGCATAGCCCTGAACGTAGCTTATTTGCATCCACTGGATTGTCAATAGTTTAGATCATGATCAATGGAGCATTTGAAGAGCCGTTCGCATAAAATGGCCACATATCGGTAACGCGTCAACAAAGCGTTTATGGTGCGAGAAACCTTAGCAACTCGCGGTTGAAGATGTCGGGAACTTGAAGGTGAGGGACGTGACCGACATTTGGGATGATCACCAGTTCGGCACCGGGAATGGTATCGGCGATGTGTTTGGCCAGCTCGGGAAAGTTCTGGCCGTCTCTCTCTCCACCTAAAACCAGCGTTTTTACCTTGATGTGCGCCCAGTCATCGACGACCGGATCCAGATAGGTGATCTGCTGATAGATGGAGCGCACCATGGCTAGCCGTGGCCAGTCGCCGCTGAGTGTTGGGGCGTACAAAATGCGTACGTACTGCTCGTATTCCGGTTTCCAGGCATCCGGAAAGTAACGTTGGATATTGGCATACGCGGCTTGCCAGACCTGATCCTGGCTTCGCGCCATGGTAGCTTTGTAGGCGTCTTCCGCGCTGTGCCACGGTTGGCTCCAACGTACATCGGTCAGGCCGATGGGGTCGTAGAGTACGGCGCGCTCCGTCATATCGGGATAAGAAGCGGCGAACCGGGCTGCCAGCATACCGCCCATGGAGTGTCCCACGATCGCGGCCTTCTCTATGCCAAGCGAGTGCAGTAGCGTGCGCGTGTTCATGGCCATATCGTGAAAGTTGTAAGGGATGATGGGTTTCGAGGAGCGGCCGAATCCGATCTGGTCGGGCACGACAACGCGAAAACCTGCCTTACGCAGGGCCTCAATAGGTCCGCCAAAGTAGAAGCCTCCAAAGTTCATTCCATGGAGCAGAACGACGGTCCGGCCGTTGGGGTGGACTGCGGGTTGAATGTCCATATACGCCATGCGCACATCCTGGCCGTAGAGCGTCAGCGGCAGATACGTTACTGGATATGGATAGGGGACGTCCTCGTAGGTGATACTGCCCGGCTTTACATCGGCCGGAGCCTTCGTCGCGGGGTCAGATTGAGCCGCGACGGATGCGGATTGTCCATGCATACAGACGGCTTGTCCATATGCGAGCATCACGAGGAGGCATAGGCTGCGGTAGAAATACTGCCTTGTATCAGTCGCGTTTGTCCGACCCGCGTAAGATCTGAGACGAAGCCCAGGAAGTAGAGCCAGCATAGGGAGACTATATCAATGGCAAGCCTGGAAAGTACGCAGATCTCCGCGGGACCCTTACCTCTATCGGCAGGTACGATTTCCGCGCGACTGGACCGGATTCCCGCCACGCGAACGATATGGAAGTTCGTGGTTCTGCTGAGTCTCGGCTTCTTTTTTGAACTATACGATTTGCTTTATTCGGGATACATAGCGCCGGGACTGGTGAAGAGCGGCATTCTGACAACCACGACGGCAGGCCTCTTTGGCATGAAGGGAGTGGCGGCTTTCCTTGCTTCTTTGTTCTCAGGGCTCTTCGTAGGCACGATCTGTTGCGGGTTTCTCGCTGACCGTTTTGGCCGTCGTGCGATCTTTACGTATTCCCTGCTTTTCTACACGGCCGCAAACCTGGTCATGGCGTTTCAGGGCACGGCAGCAGGCCTGAACTTCTGGCGTTTCATGGCTGGGCTCGGCATTGGGGTGGAACTCGTAACCATCGGGACGTATATCTCCGAACTGGTGCCCAAGCATATCCGCGGACGCGCTTTTGCTTGCGAGCAGGCGGTTGGTTTTATGGCTGTGCCTGTGGTAGCGGTCTTGTCATACCTGCTGGTACCGTACAAACCCCTGGGCCTTGATGGGTGGCGTTGGGTTGTGATCATTGGGGCGCATGGAGCTCTGTTCGTGTGGTTCATTCGTCGCGCGTTGCCCGAAAGCCCGCGATGGCTGGCGCAGAAAGGCCGGCTCGCGGAAGCCGATCGTGTGATATCGAAGTTGGAAGAGACGGTCACGAAAGAGTTGGGACGGCCGCTTCCCTCACCTGCTCCTCAGCCTCAGCCAGTGGGATCCGGTCACACGTTCTTCGACATTTGGAAGACACCGTATGGAAAGCGCACATGGATGATGGTCATTTTTAACGTGTGCCAAACGGTTGGCTTCTACGGCTTCGCCAACTGGGTGCCGACGCTGCTCGTCAAGCAAGGCATCACGCTCCCAACGAGCCTGCTCTATTCATCGATTATTGCGATTGCGGCACCGGTGGGGCCACTGATTGGCTTGGTCATCGGCGACAAATTTGAACGCAAGAGCGTAATCGTCGCGACTGCAGCAGCCATCGTGGTTTGCGGCCTGGCATTCAGTCAGGTTTCGAGTGGGATGTTGCTTATCGCCATGGGTGTCGGGCTAACGTTGGCAAGCAACATTATGTCTTACAGCTTCCATGCTTACCAAACGGAGCTTTTTCCGACAAGCATCCGGTCGAGCGCGGTGGGCTTTGTCTATTCCTGGAGCCGCTTTTCGGCAATTTTCACTTCGTTTCTGATTGCTGCGGTACTAAAGAGGTTCGACACGACTGGGGTGTTCGTTTTCATTGCAGCAGCGATGCTGATCGTGATGGCAGTGATTGGCTTTATGGGGCCGCGCACGCGGAACCTTGCGTTGGAAGAGATTTAGCGATCATAGCGATGACTCACGCCGGAATTCATGATGGTTGTCTCTTACGTGACCCGCATAACAACGCGTTGAACGAAAGATAACCTACGACCCCAAAGATAGTCAGTAACCATCCTGAGCACATATCTTCTTTAGCCCGCGCGATTGTACGGCCGGCGACAACTAATCGCATGCTTTCCCGTCTATTTTGATGGAGACGTGCGGCGTTCGCTTCACCCTTTTCGCGCGCAGCAGACCTGATGCTGCGACGTTCGTTTGTTTTGTGGCGACACTGGAGAACCATGGCTATTTTTGCTTCCCGTTCGGCGAGGATCCCTAAGACGGACGGTTTGCTTGCGCGCGCGGGTGAACTTTGCGGAATAGTAGGAGCCTCCTACCTTAGCCCCTTCTTTCCTTTCGTCCTTGGTTTCGCATTATGGCGGTATCTCCGTCCGCAACTGCAAACGGGTGATCGCCCTGTCCTGACGACGAACAATGGCGAAATGCCTGTCTGAAGACAATTCTGGTGAACAGTGCCCGGGGCTCAGCAGGCTGCGGAAGAATGATGGTTTTTAAGAAGAGAGCAGCCCTCAGCGGCTAAAGCCGGATCCAATAGACAGCAGTCATGTACGGCCTGAAGGCCGTACCCTTCAGCACGCAGTGCTGGGTGGCGAAGAGTGTCTGGACCAGTCCCGCAAGGGACGGCTGAATCATGGCATGATGGCGTGTGCCATCAAAAATTTTCTGAGTTCCTCTGCCGAGGCAAGATCGTGGTTATGAGGCATGAGAATCAGCCGTCCCTTACGGGCCTTGGTCTTCCTGGCCCATGGTACCCAGCACTGGTTCGGCGCTGGACACTTCGTTCTCATTGTAGAGCAACTTGTATGCGCCGAACCGTACTGGGCTATTATCAGGTCGTCCCTGCGGGACTTTGCGCTGCAAACAGCTGTCGCGACTCCGGGCTGGAAAGGAATGCACCTCGTACCGAGTCCTGTGCGTGTGATCCTGCCTTGATTCAGCCGTCCCGCTACGCCCCGGCGAGCCGTGGGGCAATGCCGGGACAAATGCACAGACTCCATTGTACGGCCTATGGCCGTGCCCTTCAGACAATGCAGTTTTCCGCAACGTCGATGGAAATGGGGCATGGTTAGGGCACGTACTGGGAAAGATAGTTCTGAATTTCGGAAAACTCCTCCCCCGATAACTGGAAGGTCGCCGCAGGTATCACGCCCTCGACTTGCTTTGCGTTTCGCCCGCCTACGATGGCTGCGGTGATTGCAGAATGATGTAAGGTCCACGCAATGGCTACAACGCCTGCACTCACACCGTGGCGGTGGCCTATTTTCCCGAGGAAGTCCGCGACAGCCAGGTTCCGCGATAGGAGAGGTTCCTGGTAGTTCTTCGCATTCCGGCGAAAATCGTCGCTGGGAAAATTGGCAACACGCTGCTTGCTCATGGCCCCGGTCAATAGACCAGAATGCATGGGGGCATAGTTGATAACGCCGATGTTGTTCTTCTCGCAGAATGGCAGGATCGTCGATTCCACTGCGCGATTCAACATGGAGTAGGGAGGCTGGTTGGCGGTAACGGGGGCAATCTTCATGGCGCGCTCCATCTGTTCCACGCTGAAGTTCGAGACCCCAATCCAACGAACCTTGCCCTCCTTTTGCAGTCCGGCCATCACGCCCCAAGCCTCTTCGATCTCTTCATCCGGTTTGGGCCAGTGCACCTGGTAGAGATCGATGGCATCCACTGCGAGGCGGCGAAGGCTGTCTTCTGCTTCGCGGCGAATGTGCTTGAGGCTATTGGAGACTTCGCGCTTCTCATCCCATACCAGGCCGCATTTGGTGAAGATATAGGGATGGTGAGAAGTCGTCTTGAGTGCGCGTGCGACGACCTCCTCGGAGTGTCCCAGGCCATACACGGCCGCGGTGTCAATCCAGTTGATGCCTAGATCCAGTGCCTTATGAATCGCGGCGATGGAGTCGTTATCGTCCTGTGGTCCCCAGGAAAATTGCCAGTCGCCACCACCGACGGCCCATGAACCGAACCCGATGGGTGTCAGTTCCAGGTCAGAGTTGCCGAGCTTCTTTTTATCCATGATTTTGTTTTACCAAAGAGTTGTTGAGTGTCCCAGCACGCAGGGTCGCCGCTACCGGGATGTTGATGTCGTGACCTGTAATCTAACAAGTCGATAGACCGGCAACTACCCGTTCGTTCGTTGAGCGACGACAAACGGCGTTATCGCGGCCAGATCAAGGTCTCCATTTGCGGAGAGGTTGGAAGCGAGGACGGATTGGGCGGCGGTCGTTGCGGGCAAAACAGCACCCGAACTCCTTGCAGCATTCATAACCAGATCCATGTCTTTGCTCATCAGCCGCAAGGGAAATTCCGGAGAGTAGTCGCCATTCTTTATCTTTTGGAATTTGCCCACAAACGCCGGAGGTATCACCGCGGTTCTGGATAAGACATCGAGCATAATGTTGCGATCGAGTTTGAGGTGCTCTCCCAGGGAAACTGCTTCTGCGATTGCCTGCATATCTAGACCCAGGAGAAGATTGACGACTAGTTTCATGAGAATGCCTGAAGAACCAGGTCCCATCAGGAACCACTGTTTAGCAATAGACTGGTAAATCGGAATGCATTGATCGAAGGTCCTCTGGTCGCCGCCCGCAAGCAAGGTGATGGCGCCTGCTTCGACGGCCGGCGTTGATCCGGAGACAGCCAGATCGAGAAATTTCAAGCCCTGGGTGCAAGCCTGCCTATGAAGAAGGCGCGATAGGTCCGGCGAAATGGTGCTCATTTCAAGAATGATGGTTCCTGGCTTTGCCGCAGAAAAGACGCCACCCTTAGCAAAGTACACAGAGTGGACCGCCTCATCATTGGCCAAGGAAGAAAGAATCACATCCGAACCAAGGACGAGCTCCGGCAATGATGGGGCAATCGCTACACCTTCCCGCCTCAGCACGTCAGCCGGCCCGGGACTACGGTTCCATGCTTGAACGTTCCAGCGAGATGAATGCAGACGTTGCGTTAGCCGGCTTCCCATAAGTCCCAGACCGATGAATCCGAGCTGGACTTTGCGTTTATCGAGTGTGTTTGTCGGCGTGGTCATTAAGCTATCTCCTCCCGAATGGACGCGCCGGCTTGAGCGTAAGCAGGATCGGTGCTTGCCAGACAAGTGAGCGCCAGCACGCGGGCTATCATGACATCGCGGCGCGAGCACCGCAAGAGTGTGGCGCATTCCTGGTCGGACTGCCCTTCAAGAATTGACAGGACGAACACGAACCGGTCGAAGGCGTCCAGTAAAAGGATTGCAGCAAAGGGGCTGCTCTCTCTTTCGAGACTGTTGAGCGACGCGTAGCCGTTGTGCCCGGGTGCGGGCCGGATCATTCGAATCGCGTGTTCCATGACCGCTCGCCGAGTCCCTGAACGCGCGCAATCCATGAAGACATCGATCCTCTCCATGCATTCCCCTATCGCGGGGACAAGACATTGCTCGGCTTTATCATGGTTTGCGGTCAGCAAAAACGAGAGCAGGTACAGGCTGTGCACCTCATCGTTAAAGGCCTCGACGAAGTCGGTCACAGTTGGGTATGGTATTGCTCGCTCGTTACCGAATTGCATTGGTTCCAGCATAGTTCACCCTCTCAAGCCACGGATTGCTCCCGCTCTTGGACAACTGAATGAGTTTCACCTTGCGCGGTGCATGGGAACGACTGCACGTTGCCCGCACGAGGCGCACCTGCCAAGGGATTGACATGCTTGAAGCGTTCAAACACGTCGTTGGTCGTGTCCTGTATGCGAGTGTTTGGGTTGTGGAAACTCCGGACTGCTTTTGAGGCGAGCCCGGTAAGCAGGAATCGGTTTGGAACGTATTTCATTGCGCCAAAGACCAGGTCAGACCGCATTGTGTCCCTCCGGAACATTGAAGATTGACTTACTCCCTCGATCGCTTGGTAGCTACAAATGCATCCACAGGGCCAAAGCCCTAAAGGCGGACGGGGCGCCAACTTGTTGAAATCAGGCCCGTTTCGAGAAGATTTCGGAATGGTTTAAAAGAGCCCGAACGGTCGAGTCTGAATACCGACAGCAGTGGCGAGAATTACGACACTGTGGTTGGCGGCGGAAGCCATATGTCCGACCGCTATTGTCCGGACGAAATGCCGCCTTTCGGGCCCACGATGCTCGCATTTCACTTGCTCAGCCGCGCCAAGAAGAGTTGCGGCCCGGTAATGACTGCTTTCCGCATGGGGGTAGTTCAGGTGGGAATGCGAGCTTTAAGGTCTTCTCCGGTGCTTCGGCCCGCGGGGGCGCTGGGAAGAGGCTCTCGCGGTGGATTCCCGTATCACCAGTTCCGGCTGCATCAAGACTCGGCCAGGATACTCGGCCTTCGGATTGCTGATGCGCTTGAGCAGGGATTCCGCGGCTACTTTTCCCATTTCACGGAGGGGTTGGCGAATGGTCGTCAAGCTTGGTGTTCGGAATGGTGCGCTGCCGACGTCATCAAAGCCAACAACGGATACGTCTTGCGGTACTCGGATGCCAGCTTCATGAAGAGCCCGAATGGCGCCGATGGCGGCAATATCATTGAATGCGAAGAGCGCAGTGAAGTCCCTGGTATGCGACAGCAGGGCCTTCATCGGTTCATAGCCCAAAGCCGGTGACCAACTATTTTCAATTGGTCTTATCAGAAGCTCCTCATGAATTTCTACGCCTAAAGTGTGGGCAACCTCCATGATCCGTCGCCAACGGAACTCGGTGTCGACCGTCTCCGCTTGACCTTTCATGAAAGTAATTCGACGGTGTCCCAAACTGGCCAGATGTCTGAGCGCGAGAAGAGCCGCTCTCTTATGGTTCAGTTGGATATTCGTTACCCCCGGCTCCGCTTGATGTCCTGAAACGGAGACGATCGGAACGTCTACTCTGGCAGGCGTCGGTGTATTTATCAGTAAGAGACCATCCACGGACCGTTCCAAAAGCATCTTGGGATGTTCTTCAAGCAGCACCGGCAGCCAGTGATGTGCAGCCAGCAGGCAGAAATGCTCTGCTGCTAACAGGTGCTCTTCGACGCCATTCATCACCTGGGTAAAGTAACCTTCGCTGATTTCGGGGACCAGGACGCCGATGGACATGCTGCGCTTGTTGCGTAGGGAACGCGCCAGGTAATTGGGCCGATAGTGCAATTCGTGGGCAACTGCCAGTATCCGCTCCCTGGTGGCAGAGGGGATTGCCTTCGCCGCCGGTGCGTTGTTTACTACGATCGATACCGCCGTCAACGATAGGCCAAGGCGGCTCGCCAAAGTGCGGAGGGTCACAGGCTTATCTTTTTCGTGGGTACTTTGGCTGCTCAATAATCCTATCCCCGAGGCAGAATTCGACCCAATCTCCAGTTGAGAGGTAATAACCGGAAAGGACTGGAAACTTCCTTGATTGACGTTCAATCACATGGAAAAGCTCCCCAATCCGGCTAGTAGTTTGCTAAATCTGCCTCGACTCAAGTAACCGCCTTTGCCGCCGGGGAGTCACCGTACCGTTGCCGACCCTGCGCAGAAAAATTTGCGACCGATGAAGAACGGACACCATCCTAAAAATGCCGAAAAACGCGGAGCCGGATTGGTAAGCACGGCTCGCTGCGGATGCCATTCCGCAGCCAAGTCAACTCCAGCATAAAAGCGGAGGAGGAACCCACGGCGACAGTGGTAGTGCTGCGGCACTGCTGCCTGTCGCGTGGTGCGTTGCGGAGTAGCCCTGGCCGCCATGCGACGGAACATTCTGTAAATGGAGATCGCGATGGCAACGCTCAACCACACAAACCTCACCACCTATGATGTTCCGGAACTCAAGGAGTTCTTCAGCTCGGTTTTCGGTTTTCAGATACTGAACGAACGCGGCGATAAACTAGCGGTGCTGCGGAATTCCGAAGGCTTTGTGCTGACGCTGATGTTCGATAAGCACATGACACCGGCACAGGGCTATCCCGAACTTTTTCACGTTGGCTTTCTTCAGCCCACGCAGCATGCGGTGGACCTGATGCACGAAGCCTTGATCGCTCGTAAGTACACGGCGCCCAAGCCTGCGAAGCTGCAGCGCGGCGGACCGCCAGCCTACGGTTTTTATTGTGACGCTCCTGGCGGTGTGCTGGTGGAAGTAAGCACCATGAACATTTGATCGGCCTCGACAATCTGGCGAAACTCGAGTGTGATCCCGGACATCGCGACTGCCAACCCCGTGTCACTCTCATAAACGAGTGGACTGTCGCAGAGAAAACGTTACTGATGAAGAATCGGAGTAAGGGGGAAAAGAGCAGTTCCCTCTACTCCGCTTGGCTACGCTTGTACTCTGTTTTTTATCGTCCGTTGTGGTTTGCGGCCGGAAAGCTCCCAAGAGCATCTGCCACAGGCATCGCCGGGGTCCTTCGACTACGCGCCTCAAAGCCCTCTGTTTACGATAGATCTGCGAAGCGCTTCGCTCAGGATGACGGTTTTGTCAGTGGTGGAAGGCTGCCTGCCGTTTATTGCTCTCCCAACCCGCAGCCAACGGTTTCGATGCAGATGAACGAGAACAGCGGAAGGGCTTCGCCCATCTGGTTCAACCCATGTAGTGCGCCGGATATACCGGCGCAAACACCCCGAATTTCCTGCAAGCTGCCCTGGATACGGCCGCGTGTGCGCCTTTCTTTAAGGAAAGGCGCGTGAAGTTTGTGGAACCCATTGGACCCCAACAGGAAATTCGGGGCCATGGGGCACCCGTCCAGGGGGCTGAGAGTGGTGCAGGAGCCTTGACTTCATAGGTGAGATTGACCCCGCCGCACGAAATCAAAAAGTCACACGCTCTCAGGATGACGGCTTTGTCGGGGAGCTTGAAATACACTTGTCTTCCGGACGGTTCAGCTGCTTCGGGTGCGGCATGAGGCGGTATTCTGAAAAATTAATGAACACGTTCAAAAATACCTTGCCAAACCAGCGGCTTCGGGCTTAAATTGAACATGTTCAACATTCTGGTCTGGAGGAGTCAACCATGTATGTGATCGCCTGCTACTTCAGCTACCTCGCCATCAGCATTGCCCTAACGGTCTGGGTTGCCCGCACTCTCCGAAATAGCGGACGCGTGTTTCTGATTGAGGCCTTCCACGGTAACGCTGAGCTTGCGGATTCCGTTAACCGTTTGCTCGTGGTCGGCTTCTACCTCATCAACGTTGGATATATTGCTTTGGCACTGAAAACACAAGACCCACTCAGAACGCTGCGCGAGGTCATCGAACTGGAAAGCACCAAGCTCGGCGTTGTTCTACTGATTCTCGGCGGGATGCACTTTTTCAACATCCTGGTGCTATCAAGAATGCGCAAGAACTCAGCCCACGCTCTCCACGCCTGATGCCAACGCCTACCCAAACCGAGAAGAAGCCGGCCATGCCCAAGTCGGAGGCTACGCGCGCGCGCATTCTTGAATCCGCGCTTGCTATTTTCCGCGAGCACGGATTCGAGAAGTCCACCATGCGCGAGATCGCCAGGGCTGCCGGCGTAGCCGTGGGCGCTGCCTACTACTATTTTGACTCCAAGGACGCCATTGTCATGGCCTTCTACCAGCGTGCCCAGCAAGAAATGGCTCCATCGCTGGGCACGATACTCACAGAAGAGAAGACGTTAGAGACTCGCCTTCGCGGCATCATCGCCTACAAATTCGAATATTTCTTGCCCAATCGAGCATTGCTCGGCGCTCTTTCCGGTCACGCCGATCCCACTCACGCGCTATCCCCCTTCAGTACGGAGACCGCCGCCATCCGCGAGCAAGACATCGCGTTTTTCCAGCGTGCCGTGGAAGACTCCAAGGTCAAGCTGCCCTCTAACATTCAACCGTATCTGCCCCGCTTACTCTGGCTCTATCAAATGGGTCTGCTTCTCTTCTGGGTATACGACCATTCACCCAGACAAACGCGCACCCAGATCCTTTTCGACAAGACTCTGAAGATGATCCTGATCAGCCTGAAGCTAGCCGGGATGCCGTTCCTGCGTCCGATCCACCGCCTCGCCGGAGAATTGCTTGAAGTCATCTATGGGAAACACCGCACATGATCCGTTTTGAAGAGACCACGCTCATCGCCGCGCCGATCGACCGAGTGTTTGACCTCTCTCGTAGCGTCGAAGTTCATCTGCTTGGGAATGTCCATGGTAACGAACAAGCCATGGCCACGGGTGGAGTTACTACTGGACTGGTCGGCCTCGGGCAGCGGGTCACCTGGCGCGCCAAACACTTCGGGTTCTGGCACGACCTGACCAGTGAGGCCACCGCTGTGGAACCTCCCACTTATTTCCAGGTCACCATGGTCAAAGGTATTTTCCGCTCCATGCAGGCCGACCATCGGTTCCGCAGTTTGCCTTCCGGAGTTACTGAGTTGAAGGACTTTTTCACCATGGCGGCTCCGCTCCCAATCGTCGGGCCAATGGCCGAGGCGCTCTTTCTGCGCCGCTACATGATGGCACTGAACCGAGAACGCAATGCGGTTATCAAACAGCTCGCTGAATCAGACGGCTGGCGACGCTATCTAACGGCATACGGGAAGGAGCGGGCCCCATGAAGATTGTGATCCCCGGCGGCAGCGGACAGATTGGCAGCATCCTTGCGCGGCACTTCCACCAACAGGGCCACACCGTTACCGTGCTGAGCCGCAGCCCGAAGCCGGCTCCATGGCAAGTGATTTGCTGGGACGCTCAAACTGTTGGCCCTTGGACGGCTGCGCTGGAGCAGAGCGACATCTGCATCAACCTGACGGGACGCAGCGTGAACTGCCGCTACCACACGGAGAATCGGCGCCAGATGTACGACTCGCGCATTGTTTCGACCCGGCTACTCAACGATGTCATGGCAACGCTCCAACAGCCGCCGCGACTGTGGCTTAACGCGAGCACCGCCACTATCTATCGCCACGCACTCGATCGCCCCATGGACGAGATGACCGGAGAACTCGGCGGCAACGAACCAGGCGCTCCCGATACATGGAATTTTTCCATCAAGATCGCAAAGGATTGGGAGGCAGCTTTCTTTGCGGGGCGAACGCGAAACACCCGCAAGATCGCAATGCGCAGCTCCATCACCTTTATTGCGGGCAAAGGCGGCGTCCTCGAAATTCTCTCCAACTTGGTGCGCGGCGGACTCGGGGGAGCGCAAGGATCCGGGGCTCAATATGTCTCCTGGATTCACGAAGCCGACTTCGTCCGCGCCGTTGAGTTCCTGATCGCAAATGAGGCGCTGACAGGTCCGGTGAATATATGCTCCCCCAATCCGCTGAGAAATCGCGAGTTCATGCGCGCGCTTCGTGCTTCCTGGCGACAACCGGTTGGCGTTGCTGCTCCTGCATGGATGATTGAAATCGGCAGTTTCGTGTTGCGCACCGAATCCGAACTCGTTCTCAAAAGCCGTCAGGTCATCCCCGGCAGACTTCTAAACGCCGGTTTCTCCTTCGCCTATCCAGAATGGCCGGCGGCGGCGCAGGAGCTGGTTACCCGCTACCGATGCGCTTCGGGAAAGACTCAGGATTACTGCTTTTAACTTAGTGTGAAAGAATTTAGTTCGAGTTCGGGCTTGTAATTGATTTTCAGGAGATCGCACCGTGGGGAACGTGGATGCGCTGAAGCGACCCGCGACGTTGAAACGGGACCATTCTCAGAGTTGCCCAACCGCCTATGCAGGTGGGCCCTCGTTGCCGTCAAAAGCGGCCCGGCCTAGTCGCGCTCCGTCTAGCGAACGTGGCATACACCAGCGATGCGCGGCGGCTACAACTACAATCCAGGCTGTTGCTACCCAAGGCGCATGGTGAATTCCTATGGAAACGGTATGCTCTTTTCAAGCAGCGATTCTCCAAACCTTCAGCGATCCCTTCGGGGGATGGGCTCGATGAGGAAACAAAGGGAATCGCTGTAATCCAGCAGTAGCTTTACTTGTTGTTTGCAGCAACTGAATCAAATTGGATCTGCCCAGGTTTCTCTCGTCCAGGCTTTTCGATGTTACTTCCCGCGCTGTATCACTCTAACGATGCATTACCTTCGCCCTACCAGGTCACACTGGTAGGGCATTACTTTTTGCTGCCCCGGGAAGCGCTTCCCTACGGGAGGACCTGCGATGAAGCTAGCCGGGCTGCTTGCTGCCCGGTCGCCGGGGCTTTGGTTTGCTCTTGCCCTCGAGATTGAGCGCCACTGCAGCCCGGATCAGATTCTTCAGGGCCGCCTCATCGAGCTTTTCCCCTTCATGGATATCGATGGCGCGCCGGACATTCCCCTCCAGGCTGGAGTTGAATAGACGGGAAGGGTCCTTCAACGCAGCTCCCTTGGCAAAGGTCATCTTGACGACGTTCTTGTAGGTCTCTCCGGTGCAGATGATGCCGCCGTGCGACCAGACGGGAGTCCCCATCCACTTCCATTCTTCGACGATCTCAGGGTCTGCTTCGTGGATGATCTCGCGTACTTTCGCAAGCGTCTTCCCGCGCCAGTCCCCAAGCTCTTTGATCTTCTTGTCGATGAGTGCAGAAGCAGATTCCATGGGGAGGGGTCCTTTCCTGGACAGCTCAAACTCTCGCACCCAATTTAGCTGCGTTCGACGTAACCTGCAACCTCAGCCCGCGCTCCTTGCGTGCCGCGGCAGGGAATATAAGATTGATATTCCAGAATCAGACGGTGCCCACAACACTATGTGCATAAGCGATACGCCTTGCCGTGCCAAATCCGGTTCCGTGGTGTAGAACTCTGAATAGCCCCGTGCGCAATTTCGAGCAAACCCGAACGGAATTCCAGGAGATCCTCGCCAAGCCCATTCGCGAACTCGGGCTCAAACTCGAGGGCTCTCCGATCGAACGATTCGTTCAGCAGCTCTATCGCGAACTGGAAGCCAAGGGCATCCACAAATTCCGTCCGCCTTGTTACCTTACCGACGAATGGGGATGTCCCTCCGGCGAGCCCCTCATCGGCGTTCCCTTTTATCTGGCAAACCCGGACCTGGCACAGCTTGAGCGCGAGATGAACGACCTGGAAGACGCTCGCGAGATCATGATGTACATGCGTCACGAGGCCGGACATGCATTCAACTACGCGTACCAGCTCTACAAGACGGCTGAGTGGCGCGGTCTCTTCGGTCCGTTTCGCCGCGCATATCGCGATAACTACCGCCCCATACCGTTCTCGCGAAAGTTCGTTCGCCATATGGCGGGGTGGTACGCGCAGAAGCATCCGGATGAAGATTTTGCGGAAACGTTTGCGGTCTGGCTGACGCCTCGCTCGCAATGGCAAAAGCACTATGAAGGCTGGGGTGCGCTCGAGAAGCTGCAATACGTCGATAGCATGGCGCGCAAACTCAGCAATGTCGAGCCCATCCGGCGTCGCGGCCGCACCGACATCACGGTCGATGAGATGGAGTCGACGGTCGGCGAGTTCTATCGTTTGAGCCTGCCGGAGGAGATTCCGGTGGAGGAACTCGCGCTGGATGCCGACCTGGCGGACATCTTCAATGTATCTCCCAAACGACATAAGGGTGTGCGGCCTGCCCAGGAAATGCTGCGCGAGCATCGGAAGCCGATTATCGACAAGGTCGCGTATTGGAGCGGCGTGCAACGCCCGATCGTCAAGCGACTGGTGGAAGACATCTGCAAGCGTGTTGAGGACCTGGGCCTGCGTGTCGAGACTCGACGCGAGTCCGAGTACCTTACTGAGTTCACGGTATACACAACCGCACTCTCGATGAATTACCTGATCCGCGGGAAGTTTCGTCCCTGAGGCGGGTCCCGGATTTCCTGTTGAGATTGGTCACTCCGATTGGAGGTCGCATGAATGGAACGAAGTTGAAAATCACCGTGCTGTACGACTTGTGGGAAGAAGAACCCGCCGAAGTGCCGGAAGAAGAAGTTCCTGCTCCGCGCAAGCGCAAGGGACAAAAGGCACGCAAGAAGAAGCTGGTAAAGCACGACCGCGAAGAGATCTTCGAGGCTTTGGGGAAGCTCGGCCACGAACCGTCGTACCATGTTCTCAACGGCCGATCGCAATCACTGCTCGGACTCGCCAAATGTGGGGCCGATCTCATTTTCAACCTCACGGAATCGTATGCGGGGGATAACACCAAGGAGATGCAGGTCAGCGCATTTCTGGATATGCTGGATATCCCTTACACCGGCGCGGGCCCGCGGGGGAACATTCTTGCCCAGGACAAATCGATCGCCAAGAAGATGTTCGCTTTTCACGGGATCCAATCGCCCTACTTTGCGACAGCCTATCGGGGCACCATCGACCACGCGCATGACATCTCGTTTCCACTGATCGTGAAACCCACCTCTGAAGATGGGTCCATCGGCATCGATGCCGCTGCCGTAGTTACCAGCGTGAAGGAGTTGATGGAGCGCCTTTCGTATGTACAGACGGAATTCGATTCTCCTGCGTTGATCGAAGAATATATCGATGGACGCGAGATCTACGCTGCCGTCCTCGGCAATGACGAGAACGCACGCGCACTTCCGCTGGTGGAACTTGATCTTTCGAAGCTTCCAAAGGGCATGCCCAGGATCGCCAGCCAGGAGGTGAAATTCGAGAAAGATACGGAAGCATATAAGCTGACGAAATCGGCGATCGCCGAAGACCTTGATGAGGAGACGGAAATTAAGCTCACCGAAACCGCGATCAAGGCTTATCGCGCGGTTAAACTTCGCGATTATGGGCGCATCGACATGCGCATATCGAGCAAGGGCGAAGTTTATGTGATCGAAGCGAATCCCAACCCATGGCTCTCAAGCGGGCAGGAGTTTTTCATGGCTGCGAAGAAGTCCGGCCTCTCCTATACCCAAATGATCGAGGAGATTGTGGACCTGGCGATGGCACGGCACGGGTAAATGACGGCAGATGTGGTGGTAAAGACGACGCCGACAGCACTTTCCTATTCGCAGCGCAATGATGTGCCGGGATCCATGCGGGAAGCTCGCCGGGCCGGGATATAGCTGGCGAGAAAAGCTATACAAACGAGAAGAGCGGGAACGGCGACAAACGTCACAGTATCGGTGACTCCAATCCCGAAAAGCAGCGAGCGCATCAAGCGGCTGACGACCAGCGCACCACAGATGCCGATACTTACTCCGCAAAAGGCCAGGAACATCCCGCCGCGAACAATAAGGGTCACGATGTTCTGCCGTGTAGCGCCAAGCGCCAGCCGGATGCCCACTTCGCGGTTGCCCTGGCCGACCAGATAAGCGATGAGCCCATAAATTCCAATCAACGCGAGCCCAAGAGAAATTGCTGCGAATATTCCGAGCATTAGCATGGTGAAACGACGGCGGGCCAGAGAACTATCGAAGCGCTGCTGCATCGTGCTCACGTTGTAGAGGGGAAGATCAGGATTGAGTTCGTGAATCTGTTGTTTTACTGCGCCAGCCAGAGTCGCCGGGTCGTTGCTGCTCCGCATAACGACGTTCATGGCGCGGGTTACGTATTGGGTTTGAGGAAGGTAAAACGCTATGCGCGAGTCCGAGTCCAAGTTGTATTGCTTCACCCGGCCAACTACGCCAACAACAGTGATCCAGGGAGAGCTGGTCTCACTGATACCCCCGATATGCAAGCGCTTGCCAATCGGGTCCTGGTTTGGCCAGAGTTGTTGCGCCATGTAGTCATCGACAATCGCCACGCGGGGTTTGTTGGCGACATCATAGTCATTGAATAACCGGCCCTCGCGCACGGGTATTTCCATTGCCTGGAAATAGTGTCCGCTGACCATGCGGACATCGGCATTGATGAACTTCTCGCCCGGGCGGCGGTATCCGTCCCTCGACGGTGATAGGCCCCCAGGCAAACATCTGGCTCAACGGCAGCGATGTGACGGCCCCTGCCGAGGTGACACTCGGCAAGTTTTCCAGCCGCTGCCAAAGCTCACGATAGTCAGCGAGAACGGCCTCCTTGTCTTTGTATCGCTCGCTTGCCATGGTCAGTTCAAGGGTGAGGACATTGCGGGGATTGAAGCCGGGATTTACGTCGCGTACGCGAACAAAACTGCGGATGAGCAGGCCGGCGCCAATCAGCATCATCGCGCAGAGGGCAATCTCGGCGATCACCAGCGAGCGGCGAAGATTGTTTCCTCGACCCCAAATCGCGCTGACGCCGGCCGAAGTGCGGCTCGTGTCGCGCAGTGTGGTTTGCACGTCGAGCCGAGAAGCCCGCAGCGCCGGCGCCAGTCCAAACAGAATCGCCGACAAAATACAAATGATGAACGTGAACGCGAGAGGGGCCAGGCCGATGCCGATATCGTTCACTCTGGGTACGGTCTGCGGACCAAGTAGCCGCACCCAGTGCAAGGCAAGAAATGCCAGAGCGATGCCCGATGCGCCACCCGCGAACGCAAGCGACACGCTTTCGGTCAGCAGCTGGCGAACTATCCGCGCTCGGGTTGCCCCCAGTGCTGCGCGCACCGCCATTTCCTTTTGGCGCGCAACCCCGCGCGACAGTTGCAGGTTGGCCAGGTTCACGCATGCGATCAGCAGGACAAAACCAACCGCCCCGAGCAACAGGTACAACGTGCGCCGAACGTTACCTACCACTTGCTCGAGGAGCGGCACGATACCGAACGTCAGGCCGCCGTTGGGCGGATACACTTCGGGAAATTCATGCCGCAGGCGCGCCGTAATGGTATCCATTTCGGCCTGTGCCTGTTGCACGGAAACGCCTGGCTTCAGCTTGCCAAGGATGTTGTAGTCTTCGTGGTCGCGATTCTGGGCGGCGCCGGCTGGGAGAGGAAGGGGCAGCAATATCTCAGCCTGCTCCGCGCCGTCCAATGTCGGCATCACTTCGCGAGGCAACGAAAACGAGCGCGGCATGACACCGGCAATTTCATACGGCACGCCGTTCAGAATGATTTTCCTGCCAAGAACGCCGGGATCGGAACCAAAGCGCCTCGTCCATGTTCCGTAGCTGAGCACGGCGGTGGCCGTGCGGCCTGGCAGGTCTTCATCGGGAACAAATAATCGCCCGAGAGCTGCGTGCTGCCCGAGCATGGGCAGCAAACTCGACGAGACCCGGATCGTCCCGACGCGCTCTGGTTCACCCCGGCCGGTAAGATTGTAGTTGTCACCGATGGCTATCGCCACCTGCTCAAAGCCATGATGGCCGTTCCTGATGTCGAAGTATTGTGCGGTGGAAAACCAATCTTCCGTTATGTTCAGACCAGGTGAGCGGTTCCAAAGGATGACTAGCCGTTCAGCATCCTGGTAGGGAAGTGCACGAAGCAACAGCCCATCGACGATACTGAAGATTGCGGTATTCGCGCCGATTCCGATGGCCAATGAGAGTACGGCCGCTACGGTGAATGCGGGCGCGGCGGCGAGAGCACGAAGAGCGTGGCGCACATCTTGTAGCAAAATGCTCATGCCCGCGAGTGATGGCCTCCGCGTCCAATGTACTCCAAGGCAGAAGCGGAAGGGCGCTTGGACGGTTCCTTTTTCTGAGTGGAAGAAGGACTGGGCAAGTGCGATAGACCTGCGCCCTGTTGACCGAATGTGCTCGCCAGGGACACGGTGAGAGCCAAAGCAATGAGAAATCACCTACCGGATCCTTCGGACACCACAGGGATGAGAAGTGGAGGTTGTGGACCGGTAGGAGTGGGGCACACGAATGGCGCACCGCAGATCCGCTCGGCTGCGCTCGGGATGACAAACAAGGAGAGGTAGTTCAAGGAAAGACTGCTGGAGGCAACAGCGGTTGTGGAGGAAAGAGCGGTTGCTGGAGGAAAGAGCGGTTGCTGGACGAAAGGCAGGTTGCTGAGCCGAGGCATCTCTTAGACATCGTGCCTGACGCGCTGAAAGACGTAACTGAAAATGGCCGCCTCCCCTAGCTGACGAAAACTGCGTATCCAACATTTCAAGCGAATCCTCGAAGGAGTGCTTTTGAAGGTCCTGAAGGAATTCGTCTGCGCTGACGACAATACCGCTTCCCTGATGAGATAAGGCGTCCGCTCGTCTTATTCGGAGACCTGAGGCGAATGACTACCAAGGCACGAATTTGTTGTTCGACATTTGTCGCCTCGTGGGGCTGCATTGCCGAGAAAAGCCCGGCTCCGAGTAAGGCAACGCGGGTCAGTGCTTATTTTTGCAGTGTGGGCTTCTCCACTTGACATCCAAGTGATTTCGGGCTAATCATGATTTTATTCACTTGGACGTCGAGTGAAGAGGACGATGATAGCGACCTGGAGGCGAGGTGCTATGCCGTGACCAAGGCTGGGCCATTGAATTGCATAGGTAATGTCCTTCTGTCAGGTTGAACTGCCGAACGTTCCCCGAAGCCGAATCGAGAGGGAAAAGAGCCGCAGGGGCTAAAGCCCTCGTCATTTGCGACTTTTACGGCCCGACTGAAGTCGTGCCCTGATACAAAGCACTTTTTAAATTGGCTCGAAACAGACTGACTCGGACATTAGTTTTGCAGGCATCAATAAAGGGTCTGGAACAGGAAAAGCAGAGCGGCGCCAAATGGCAGGAGTGATGGACAAGCTGCTGACGGAGGAACCATGATGCGACGATTCCTTATACAAACGATCGCGAAGATTCGGAACCTGCGGCGCTCCCAGAGCATAGATAAGCAACTGGAGCGGGAGATTGCTCTGCATGTCGCGATGCTGGAAGAGGAGTACGAGCGGCGCGGAATGTCGCCTGAGGAAGCCCACAGGGCGGCTCTGCAAGCGCTCGGCGGAGTGGAGCAGGTGAAACAAGCACACCGCGATCAGCGCGGGATTCTCTGGCTGGAACAAACGCTGCAGGACTTACGTCATGCGTGCCGAACATTCGGCCGCAATCCGGGATTTACGCTGGTGGCTGTTGCTACTTTGGCAGTGGGCATTGGCGTGAACACCACACTATTCACGGCCTACGACGCTGTTGCTCTCAAGCCGCTGCCCATCGCCGACGCAGGACGGGTGGTGCGGCTGGAGCGCTGGTTCACCCACCGGTGGCTTGGCGACGTGCAGTATGGGTTCTCCTGGCCCGAGTATCTCTATTGTCGCGAGCATCAGGACACCTTCTCGGACGTGGTGGCCACCAGCTGGCCTGTCCGGGTACTTGCGCAACTACCTGGAGATCAAGGGGGAGCGCAATTGAAAGCTCTCCAGGGACAGATGGTTTCCGACAACTACTTCAGAAGCTTCGGAGTAGAGGCGGGATTGGGCCGCACCTTCGGGCCAGATGAGGACCGCGTTCCTGGTCGTAGCCCCGTTGTCGTGCTCAGCTACTCATTCTGGCGACGTGCGTTTCACGGTAGTCCAGATACTGCGGGATCGGTGATAAGGATCAACGGCACCGCGTATTCGATCATCGGCGTCGCTCCCCAGGAGTTCACCGGGACAGCACTGCTGCCTCAGATACCAGATTTTTGGGCTCCCGCATCGATGCAGCCGCAGCTCATTCCCGGCGAGGACTGGCTGCACCAGCCGGCGGACTACCGCTTCCAGATTCTCGGCAGGCTGAGGCCCGAGGTTGGACTCAAGCAAGCCGAAGCTGAAACTGCGTCGCTCATCCGACAATTCTCCGCCACCTACGTAACGCGCGAACCGACACGCACGGTTACGCTGCAGCACACAGCGTTTTTCGGAAATACCGAAGATCCGCGATTCGAGGCAGGCGTCGCTGTCTTGATGCTGATTGTAGCCATGGTTCTTTTTGCGGCCTGCGCCAACATTTCCAATATGCTGCTGGCTCGTGGCGCGGTGCGACACCGGGAGATCAGCCTGCGTCTGGCGCTCGGAGCGAGCCGCGCGCGAGTGATACGGCAGCTGATCACTGAAAGCATTCTGCTCTCACTTGGCGGAGGAGTTACCGGCTTGGCTATGTCGGTGGTTGCCGGCAAGCTGCTCCGGGTTGCGGTGGCACAAATGCTGACAGCACAGCTCGGGAGCGGTTTCGCTCTTAGCCTCAATCTAAATCCCGACATGCGCGTCGCCGCTTATGCGTTTGCGATCTCCGTGATTGCCGGAGCTGCGTTTGGCTTGTGGCCGGCGCTGCAGTTCACAAAACCAGAGCTGGCCACATCGCTGCGGGATGAAAGTACGTCATTCGGCCATCTGCTTGGGCGGTCGCACTTACGCAGTTTGCTGATCTGCGGGCAGGTCGCCGTATCTATGCTCTTGCTCACTTGTTCCGGTCTACTGGTGCGCGGCCTTATGCAGTCGCGGACCGCCGATCCTGGATTCGATACACGTCAGGTCTTCCTGCTGCTCGGGGACTATGGCGACAATGCTGTGAAATCGGTAGCGCGGTTTCAGCGAATCGTGAGGGGCCTGGAAGACGTACCCGAGGTGGCGAGCGTTGGCTACGGGGGCGGGCCGATGATGGGCACGTGGACGCCGCCGATCCTGGTGAAGACGAATCGGGCGTTGGAGGACACGGCGCGCCGGAGGACACTAGCCAGCTATGCTTCTCAAAACTACCTGAGGACGCTGGGTATCCCGCTGCTGCGCGGACGTGATTTCACGAAGCAAGAGTCAGCGACTGGCGCACACGTTGCTGTGATCAGTGCAGCTGCAGCGCGACTCTTCTGGCCGGGAGAGGAACCGCTCGGCAGGCATTTTCAGCTCGATCTGCACTTCACCGGGAGACTGACGGACTTCGAAGTTGTCGGCGTGGCTAAAGATGTGCGCTTCACAAACCTCACGCGCATTGATCCGGCCCACGTGTATCTTGCTCCTGACCCCACAACGACTTATCCCATTCTTTTGAACGTCGGAGCAAACCAGCAGGCCGCGCTCGCGGCGGCGTGGAAAGCCGTGAGCCGTTTTGACGGAAGCCTCGTGCCTGACCTGTCACTTTGGAACGCGGAGACGATGCTTGTTCATCCTCAGCGAACGCTGGCGCGAGTGATGGCCATGTTCGCCGGCGGCCTTGCATTGCTGGCAGTAGCGCTCGCGGGCGTGGGAATCTATGGCGTGATGACCTATGTGGTCAGCCAGAGGACAAGGGAAATCGGCATCCAGATGGCTCTGGGTGCGCGCTCGGGCGACGTGGTGAGGAGTGTGGCCCTATCGGGGCTAAGGCCCGTGGCGGCTGGAATGATCCTAGGGCTGGGGTGTGGCGCCGCCGTGTCGGCTCTGTTGCACAGCACCCTCGCGTCCCCGGCGACCAGCGATTTTCTCTACGGCGTACGGTTCTACGATCCCTGGACGTTCGCAGGAATTTCCAGCTTTCTGGTCGCTGTCTCTGTGCTGGCCAGCCTGGTTCCGGCAGTGAGAGCCGTGAGGGTCGATCCAATGGTCGCGCTACGCTGCGAATAAACCGAACCGTACGTGGGCGGGCGACTTACGGCTGTTATCTTCGGAGCGGCGCGCCCTATAAGCGCTAACTTATTAGGATGTTTTTTGAGGATGTTTTTTCTTCAAAGCTCCCACAAAATCGTCATCCTGGGCGAAGCGCCTCACAGATTGACCGCGTGACAGAGTGCTTGGGAGCTTTGAAGAAAAAACATCCCCATTAAGTTAGCGCTTATGGTGCTGCGCCCCTACCGCACGGCTCTCTCTATATTCCATGGTTTAGCATCCAAGATCGCGAGGCAGATATGTACGACGTGACGCAGATGATCGATCTAGTGCAGCGGGCAAAAGAATTGTCCGGCGAATACGAGAATGTGGTTCTGAACAAATTCAATGACCATGTTGTGCGGATGAGCCGCATGGAAAAAGAGTATTCCTGGCATTTTCACCCTAACTCAGATGAGGTGTTTCTGGGTGTAGAGGGAGTCCTGATTCTGGAGCTGGAAAATCAACGGATTCAATTGGGACCGGGCCAGGTATTCACTGTCGTTCGGGGCATTCGGCATCGGACCTTGCCGGCGGGTAGCTACTCCGTCAACCTGACCTTCGAGCGCCTGGATATGGAGACAGTCTCTGTTGATGAGGGTCAGACCTCCGGTGACGAGTGGAAATAGCTGATCCGGCGGTATGGAGGTAGTCGCACCGCAGATTCAGGAAGTAGGTCGCCGGGGACGCCGGACTGCCCTCACCTTCCCGGTTCTTCCGTCTCCGCAGAAGAACTGGTCGGCGCCATTGGACTCAAGGCCCGAAACCCCAACCCCGTGGGGCAAATCGAGCTTCTCAAAAACTTCTCCGGTCTGCGGGTCGATTCGCCTCAAGTCGCTCTCGTCACCCTCCCAGGTGGCGTGCCAGAGTTCTCCTTCGACCCAGGTAACTCCGGTGACGAAGCGGTTGGACTCGATGGTGCGAAGGATGGCACCGGTTTCGGGATCGACCTGATGGATCTTTCGCTCGCGATACTGGCCCACCCAGAGTGTCCCTTCGGCCCAGGCGAGTCCGGAGTCGCAACCGCCCCCAGGAGCGGGTATCGTAGCGACGACACTGCCGGTCTGGGGATCTATCTTGTGGATGCGATCCTCGGCCAGCTGATAAAGATGCTTACCATCAAAGGCGGTTCCGGCGTGCGCCGCAACTTCGATCACGCGCAACTGCTTTCCACTCGCAGGATCGAAAGCGTTCAGCTTGTCTCCGGACGCGAACCAGACGTTCTGGCCGTCATACGTAACTCCACCTACGCGGTCGATCCCTGGAAATGGACCGTACTCGCGGACGATTTCGGCTGCTGATCGATTCATGCATCCATCCTAGTCGCCGGGAAGCGCAGCGGGCAGCAACAAAGTCGTGGTGAATCCCGGTAATGGCGGCGTCAGCCAACGGCGAGCACGGGCGTAACCAAACGACTGGACCTTTCCCGCCTGGGCAAGAGAGTCGAGCGCGCGTTGCACCGTGCGCTGGCTCGTTCCGAGGGCGAGCGCCAAAGCCGAACTCGACCATGACTCACCGTCGGCGAGAAAGGCAAGCACGGGAGCGTGCTCCTCATCCACAGGCCACGCCAGCACCGCGACCTCGCGAGCGCCGCGAGGGGAGAGTGCAAATCCCCGGCTGGTTGCGGTGATGCCGGCCAACGGTTGAAGCAGCCGGCGCAGACGCCCGATCTCGACACGCAACCGCGCGCGATGCGATTCGTCCACGAGCCTGGCTCCAAATGCCCGGGCGAGGAGCAGGTCTCTTGGCACATCGCCGGGCCATGCTTCTCCCAGTGCGCGGGCGAGCGCGAACAACACCGGACGTCCAGTGATGAAAATGACCGTGCGTGCGCTACGCACGACATGACGGCACGCGTCCACGACGAGCGATTTTGATGCCAGCAACGCTTCCACCTCTTCAAGCAGGAGGAGCCGTTCCTCGCCGCGCGCGATCAGGCGTGCTGCCGGGGTGTTCAGGAGGACAGATGCACTCTCCACTTCTGCCGCCAGGGCGGGGATGCGCGCGTGACGCGCGGCGTGTTCAGCCCGCACCAGCGCAGCGCGTGCGTCCTGCGTTCTGAGACGGCGTATCGCCAGGCCAGCCACCGCGAGTTCATGAGCGGCTCTCCACGCGGGCGGGAAGGGTTCCGGATCGAGCTGAGCGAGCGCCCGCTCTGCTTCGTTCAATCGCCCGACAAGGAGTAGGCGCCGGATCTCGAGATGCCCGGCATGGGCCGCATTCAAGCGGTCACCGTGCTCTTCGAGCGTTTTGCGGGCTGCGTCGAGCATTTTCGCGGGCCAGCCCAGGTCGCGCGAGGCGAGCGCGATTTCAGCCTCAGCGACGACACATCTCGCGCGGGCAATTGCCTCTTTCGGCCCGAAGGCGCGCGCCGCACTTCGAAGTAGAGCCTTCGCGCGTGGGAGATCGCCGAGCTGCGCCATGGCAATTCCTCGGAGCGCGAGCGCAGGCGGATCGCTGCGGAGGGAGACTCGCTTCAGTGCGCCGAGGGGATCACCCGCCGCGAGCGCACGGGCTGCAGCTGTGATCATTGAATCCATCAGAATCCCGCCACACTTGTCACTCCCACCCTCTCGCTACCCGGTGCTAAATATATCCCATGAGCACTCACGACCAGGTGCTACGAACGAAGACATTCGATAAGGGAGAAAGACGATGACGACACACAAAACAGGTACACGCGAAGAATGGCTGGCAGCGCGGCTCGCACTGCTTCAGGAGGAAAAGGAGCTGACACATCGCAGCGATGCGTTGGCACAGCGGCGGCAGGAGCTGCCGTGGGTGGCGATTCATAAGGAGTATCGATTCGACACGGAGAAAGGAAGCGCCTCGTTGGCAGACCTGTTCAAAGGGCGGTCGCAGCTGCTGGTCTACCACTTCATGTTCGGGCCCGACTACAAAGCGGGGTGTCCGTCGTGCTCGTCGATTGCGGACAGCTTCAACGGCATTGTGGTCCACCTGGAGAACCACGATGTCGCATTCTCGGCGGTTTCACGGGCTCCTCTTGCCAAGCTGCAGGCGTACAAGCAGCGAATGGGGTGGACGTTCCCGTGGGCGTCTTCCTTCCCCAGCGACTTCAACAACGACTTCAGCGTCTCGTTTACCGAGAAGCAGCAGAAAGAGGGAGACATCGCATACAACTATCGGCGAGAGAAAGCGTTTGTGTTGCGCCCCGAGCAGGAGGGTGGCGGCGAGCAAGCGGAGAACCAGTTCGCGGCCACGTGCGGCACCGATACGGCGACGTTCCACCGCGATCGACCCGGCATGAGCGCGTTTGTGTTGGAAGACGGCGTCATTTACCACACCTATTCCGCTTATGCGCGCGGCGTGGATCCCCTGTTTGGCATGTATGTGTGGCTCGACCGTGCCCCCAGGGGCCGGAATGAGACGGGGCTGTGGTGGCGCCGCCACGACGAGTACCCTGCCCGGTGAGCGATGCTGTGGCTCTGGCGCCTCACAAGACTTTCAACATAATTTCAGGGGTGTGGCATGTTCTCCATGATCTGTAATCGTGACCGCAAGCCGGGGATGATGAAGTGCTGCAAGGTCCAGACGGGCCGGCGGCCGCAACACGGGTGGTGGCAAGGTACCAGCGGATGTGTGGGCTCCGGGGCTCTGCTGGTTCTGCTGCCGAAATGTCCGATGTGCATTGCGGCGTATCTGACTTTGTGGACGGGGGCCAGTATTGCGATGCCCGTCGTGATGCACTTGCGCATGATGGCGGCGATTTTGTTCGTGGCCTCGGCGTGTTTGCTGCGCTTCCGGTGGGCCGCGGTACGGACCCGTTCGGAGAACGTGGCGGGGAGTAAGGCATGAGGCGATATGTCTTCATGAATTTCCTTGCCGGAGGATGTCGTCCCCTGTACGCCCCAGGGCACACTCCACGGCTGGCCGGGACAGGCGGGCAGGTTTGGCGAGGGGCACCCGTCCGATTTCCTCCGGCCTTTGCTCTCGGCGGGGGGCCAGCGCGTGGTAACTTCGTCGTAGCGCACAAGGGCGCATCCGGTCCGCGGAAAGGACAGAAGTCCACCTGAACGAAACAATTCGTCTCGCGAACTGACTTTCTGCCCTCGAAATGCGGACCTGGGCATAGGAAAGGAAGTTCGTTATGCCGGTAAGAAGCCTTCCGTCAAATCCCAACCTGAACCACTTGAAGTATCAAGCGAAAGATCTACTGAAGGGGCACGCCGCCCGCAATCCGGAGGTGGCTCAACGGATCAGAGAATTTCATCCAGACTTCACGACTGCCTCAGATGCTGAAATTTTTTCCGCCGGCTTCAGCCTGGGCAGTGCGCAGCTCACACTTGCCCGCGAGTATGGATTTAGAAGCTGGGCGCGCCTTAAAGAACATGTTGAGAAGCCAGCGCTCTCCGATTCGTTGCGCCTGCCCCATCATGAACGAATAGCAAATCCTCTTATTCGTCGCGCCGTCGATCTTCTCGATGCGGGCGATACAGCAGGTTTGCGCGCTCACTTGAAGCATCACCCTGACCTGGTACGCCAGCGTGTCTTATTCGAAGGTGGAAATTACTTTCGCAATCCAACCCTGCTGGAGTTCGTAGCCGAAAATCCGATTCGCCATGGCACATTGCCCGGCAACATCGTCGCGGTCACCGAGGTCATCCTCGAAGCCGGGGCGGAACGATCAGCATTGAACGACGCATTAGGACTCATCTGCTCAGGCAGTGTGCCGCGCGAGTGCCGGGTGCAACTTCCATTGATCGATCTCCTGTGCGACCGCGGAGCCGACCCGAACATGGCGATCGAGACGGCGGCCGCGCACGGCGAATTTGAAGCAGTGAACGCTTTGATCAGCCGAGGCGCCGAGACAAATCTTCCTGTGGCGGCCGCATTGGGAAAGACCGAGGCCGTACTTCCATTGCTCCCAGGTGCCGGCGATGTGGACCGCCACCGGGCGTTCGCCTTGGCATCACAGTTTGGCCACGTTGAGATCGTTCGATCTTTGCTTGATGCGGGCGAAGATCCAAACCGGTACAACCCGATTGGATTCCATTCCCATTCGACACCGATTCATCAGGCCGCGTTGGCCGGCCACGACAAACTGGTTCGCCTGCTCGTTGAAAGAGGGGCCAGAGTCGATTTGAAGGATGTTCTGTGGCACGGCACACCGGCTGACTGGGCGGAACACGCGGGCAAGACGGAAGTAGGGGTGTATCTTCGCGGGCAAGAAATAGGGAAAGAGGAGGGATGAATTGATTCTCCGGATGAAGGCGAATCGGCGAGGGCGCCATCCACTAAACACTCTGCAAAGGATCTCCTCACGTTGGACTCGCACCCGCCGAAGAGTTCTTATAGTCCCCCGTGGAGATCGTATGCGCCGCTTCCTACTGTTTACCGTGTGGTCATTGGCCTGGATAAGTGTGCAGGGCCAAGCCGTGAGCCTCGAACATCCATTTCCCGTGTTTGATGCTACCAAGTTCGCGCAAGAACCCGATCTGTCGCAGTACGGCCTGAAGCGAATACCGGTGGTCTACCCGGCATACATGTGGGATTCAAAAGAACAATCCGCGCAAACGAACCTGCCGGATCGGAACCGGGTGAACGCATTTGCGCAGCTGGCGGCTCAATCCTCGAACATCGTCGTTATCGACATCGAGCAATGGCCGCTTGCAGGAGATCCAGCAACAGTCGCTGCCAGCATCACCAAACTGCAGACGGTTATCCGTTGGTTCAAAACTCCGTACCTTCGATGAAGGTTGGATTCTATGGATTCCCTCCGCTGCGCGACTATTGGGATTCCATTCAGGAAGAAGGCAGCGCTCGCTATAAATCGTGGCAGGCAAGAAATGACGCTCTCGCACCGATCGCACAATTGTCGGATGTGCTTTTCCCTTCTCTCTATACCTTCTATGACGATCGCGCCGGGTGGGCAAAGTATGCGATCGCGGAGATTCGGGAAGCGCGCCGGTATGCCGGCGGAAAACCTGTGTACGTTTTCCTATGGCCGCAATACGAGGCAGGCGGGACTCTGGCCAACACTTTTATGCCGGGTGACTTCTGGCGCGCGCAACTGGAAACTGCGCACAAATATGCGGATGGGATTGTGATCTGGTGTTGCACCGGAAGGCAGACCTGGGATGACAAGGCTCCCTGGTGGTCGGAAACTCAGAAGTTTATAAAGCAAATTCGTCTGGCTCAACCATGAACGGGCGACGTTTCCCTGTAGATCAATCGCCACCGGTTCAATCACCACTACTGCCGGCTGGCTTCACGGCACTTCTGGGATCGCTAGGAACGATTATTGGACCCCTCAGACGCCTGTACCCGGGGGCTATGCGGACTCACCGTGCCCCCGGCGTCCTCCCTTCCTACTTGCTGATTTCCTCCAGCATCTGCTTTCGGAGAAGGCCGTTCACTTTCGTCTGATAACCGTCTCCCTTGGCGCTCAGCCATGCCAATACATCCGCGTCCAAACGAATGGATACAGCTTGCTTCACAGGGCGATACCACTTGCCTCGGACCGCTTTCTTCCATGCTCCCGGCGGGAGTTCGGGAATGTCCGAAGTGTCGATCTCGTCTTCGGGCATTGCAGCGAGCGCCCGAATTTCCCGCGCGTGGCGGGCAGTCAGCGGCTGGCCAGGCTTCAACTCGTGGACAACCGTTTTAGATTTGGCTTGCTTCTTCATATTCGATTCGCAACATTTTCCAGAAGCATGGATCGAGGACTATGAAGATTTGATTCCCGCGATGGCACGCAAGACTAGATCCTAACGGCATTACTTTCGCCACGCCGCAAGTATTTCCTCTATCTCTCCGGTGATTCGCTCGCGAGCGGCTTCGCGATCCACTCCACGGGCCAGCAGCTTGTCGTATTCAGTGTGGTTGTGGCGAACCGCAGCGGCAACCGCCAGAGTCAACGCGCGTTCCCCCAGATTCCTGCCCGCCTCCGAACGGCCGACACGGCCGCTTCCTCTGACGGCTGTGTGTTCGGCGACGGCAATCACTTCTCGAGGTGGACAGCCAGGAAACAGCTTTCCGATCTCCTTCACCATCCGAACAACCAATTCTCGATCCTGCTCGCGCCGGCGTTCAGCCGCACGCACCCGTACCGCCGCGCGTTCATCGGCGTCCTCCACGCATTCCCGCTCAGCTTTCTCCAGTGCGATTCTTTCAACGAGGATGCCCTGCCTCTCGTAGCGCCCCCGCGACCGGCTGAAACGAACCACCACAGCCACTCGGCCACTGTACTTCGAAGCTCGTCGCGTCAGCGCCGTGTCGCCCGACGGAAGATATTCGAGGTCGTCGAAGTGTGAACAAGACAGGCAAAGTACCTGCTCGCCTTCTTTTGAGAGCAAGGAACCCTGCTCAATCTCCGCGCCGCATTCCGAGCATTCGCTGTCGCGCAGGATCTGGAATACGACCGGCTGGGGAGGCCGTTCGAGTTTCTCCTGAAGCTTTTGCAGTTTCTGCTCACCGAGCGCTGGCGAAACATAGTGCGTGCTGTAGCTCTTCTCGATGTTCGGATCGCCGCTCATAGAGAATTGCAAGGCCACGGTCCCGCCCCGCGTGTGACGCACGTAACCGGTTTCCCGTGGCTTGAGCCCCTTCTCAGTTGCCCAGTGGCGGAAGATCGCCATGGAGGCGGAAATCTTGTGGAGATTCCCTTGAATCACCCGCTCCAGGAAATCTATCCGCCCTTTCCGCCAATCATCGACGCGAACAGGGGCCAATAGCCCGATCCCACACAGCACGTCGATTGCGCTGACATATTGCTGACGGGCCAGAGCTGCTTCCGCAGCGCGATGAACTCGCTTCTCCAACTCAGGTGAATTCGGTCTCACCATATCTTGGATAGCATACCTTTCAAGGACAACTCTCAAGTGACGCCGGCCAAGCAGGGAGTTCAGGCAGCGGTTTTATCGCTCGTCTTCTCTTCGCAGGTTTTGCGCCGAAAAAGGTGCAATAAGCAGTTGTTAGAGTTTGGCGTCCCCGACGGGATTTGAACCCGTGTTATCGCCGTGAAAGACCCCTATCAACTCGCAACATTAAGGCACTGCTGAGAATCAGAATGCATCGGAACGAATCCCAGCAACTTTAACGAACAGCTCAACTGCTCCGCAAATGTCCGAGACATCATTCGGCTGATGGCGCCTGTTTTGCGCGCGCTGGGCACCTGAGCGCGCCCTTCCTGACTATTGCGCGTATTGCGAATATTTCGAGTATGTGCTAGTTTAGGGGTATTATGGCCATTGCACCGAAGAAAACGATCCCCCTCCCGAAGTCCGAGCAACAACAAGTGCAGGACTTGGAGAAGCTGTTGCGCCGAGGCGTTCCTGCCCTGATCAGCCCTGCAGGTGAACGGATCGAACTTCCGGGTACTGTGGTCGAAGTCCTCAGAACGGCAGTGGAGTTCATGTCCCACGGCCAGACCGTCACGCTGATTCCGGATAATCAGGCGATTACGACCCAAAGGGCTGCCGACATTCTCGGAATGTCGCGTCCATTCTTCATCAAGCAGCTTGAAAGCGGTTTGATGTCCCATCATCGAGTTGGCAACCAGCGCCGTGTTTATCTTCGTGATGTCTTGGAATTCGCCAAGAAACGCGACATGGAGCGTCTTGCTGCGCTGGACCTCCTGGCACGCGATGCGTTCGAAGCCGGCTTGTACGAGCGGAATGTATTCCCCAAAGGCGGCACGGACGAGTGAAGAGTGCTCGTCCCGTAGTCCTGGATGCCTGCGTCCTGGTCCCAATGCCCTTGGCTGACACGCTCCTTAGGCTTGCTGCTGGCCCACGTCTCTTTTTGCCGAAATGGTCTGGTGATCGAGATCCGCCGGGAGCATCACCGCAAATCCGGTTTCCTGCCCGGCTACGAAGCAATCGTCGCAGGCAAAAGAGCAAGAGTGGAACCGTCCTACCTCGATAGGGCGCGCACGCAGTGGGCACGCAAGGGGTAAACCCTAGCGGAAGTACTTTCGCCACGCCGCAAGTATTTCCTCTACCTCTCCGGTGATTCGCTCGCGAGCCGCTTCGCGATCCACTCCACTGGCCAGCAGCTTGTCGTATTCAGTGTGGTTGTGGCGAACCGCGGCGGCAACCGCCAGAGTCAACGCGCGTTCCCCCAGATTCCGGCCCGCCTCCGAACGGCCGACGCGGCCGCTTTCTCTGACGGCTGTGTGTTCGGCGATGGCAACCACTTCTCGAGGTGGACAGCCAGGAAACAGCTTTCCGATCTCCTTCACCATCCGAACAATCAATTCTCGATCCTGCTCGCGCCGGCGTTCAGCCGCACGCACCCGCGCCGCCGCGCGTTCATCGGCGTCCTCCACGCACTCCCGCTCAGCTTTCTCCAGTGCGATTCTTTCAACGAGGATGCCCTGCCTCTCGTAGCGCCCCCGCGACCGGCTGAAACGAACCACCACGGCCACTCGTCTACTGTACTTCGAAGCTCGTCGCGTCAGCGCCGTGTTGCCCGACGGAAGATATTCGAGGTCGTCGAAGTGTGAACAAGACAGGCAAAGTGCCTGCTCGCCCTCTTTTGAGAGCAAGGAACCCTGCTCAATCTCCGCGCCGCATTCCGAGCATTCGCTGTCGCGCAGGATCTGGAATACGACCGGCTGCGGAGCCCGTTCGAGTTTCTCCTGAAGCTTTTGCAGTTTCTGCTCACTGAGCGCTGGCGAAACATAGTGCGTGCTGTAGCTCTTCTCGATCTTCGGATCGCCGCTCTTGGAGAATTGCAAGGCCACGGCCCGGCCCCGTGTGTGACGCACGTAACCGGTTTCACTGGGCTTGAGTCCCTTCTCTGCTGCCCAGCGGCGGAAGATCGCCATGGACGAGGAAATCTTGTGGAGATTCCCTTGAATCATCCGCTCCAGGAAATCTAACCGACCTTTCCGCCAATCATCGACGCGAACAGGCGCCAATAGCCCCATCCCACAAAGCACGTCGATTGCGCTGACATATTGCTGACGGGCCAGAGCGGCCTCCGCAGCGCGACGAACTCGCTTCTCCAACTCGGGTGAATTCGGTCTCACCATATCTTTGGATAGCACACCTATCAAGGACAACTCTCAAGTGCGCGTTGCCCGCGCCTGCGTCGGGTCATGTCCGATCTACTCTCATTGAGTCCTTGCTAAATCCAAGATAAACGATGCCGGATCAGCTGAACACCGGACCCAGGAATAAGCAGTCCTATCGAATGGGCGGGATCTCGAATGGTCAGCGATTGTCTCAACGGCCGTCGCCGGTATGGAGCGGGCGTTGCCGGGAGGGAACCGGCCCTAGTAGAAGGGGTACCGGCGCGATGAGAACACAGAGAAGGCAGCGACTGGATCAAGCCGCATCCTGGACCTTGTTTTTCACCGGATCGAGCGCAACCACCTACGTCATTGCCTGCGCAAAGCGATAATCCCCACAGGGGTGAGCAGGAGGACTCAATTCCGTGCCCTTCCCTTCATTGGCGAAGAGATACCTCATCCATGTTGAATTTCTCCAACCGCACCCTGCAAGCGGGATTCCAGCTTTGGCATCCGGAGTGACATTTGACTACCTCATTCGAGATAGCTTTCGTCTCCGACCCTAAGTGTCGGCCCAGCGACAACCCGCACCACCAAAGCGTTGGGTAAGTTGCAGATTCAAAGGAGTTGTGAGACGCGAGCGATGGCATGCGACATGCATCTGGAGAGAGCAGGAGGAGTACATCATGAAGAAACCCTACGCTCTCGCTCTATTCGGGTTGTTGCTCTGCAACAGTCTTAGCCTCTTCGCAGTAAGCATCTCAACAGACTACGATCACTCAGCAAACTTTTCTCAATACAAGACCTATTCCTGGCTCAAGGTACAGGCTGGCGACTCCCTATGGACGCAGCGTGTGCAGCAGGATGTTGACGCCCAACTTGCCGCAAAAGGCTGGACAAAAGTTGAGTCCAATGGGAATGCAAGCATTACTGCATTCCGGTCTACTCAGGAACAACCCACCATGGAGACGTTCTATGACGGACTCGGAGGAGGTTGGGGGTGGCGTGGCCGTGGAGGGTTTGGCGGCGGCGGCATGGGCATGTCTACGACCACCACTGAGAATACAAAAGTCGGCACAACAGTCGTCGATGTCTTCGATTCTCAGACAAAGCAGCTTCTTTGGCGTGGCAAGGAAAGCGCCGATCTCGGCAATAACTCCGAGAAGAATGCCAAAAGCCTGGCCAAAGATATGGCCGACTTGTTCAAGCACTTTCCTCCAACACACTGAGCGGTTATCGCTTGCCGGGGCAAATGAGGGTGGAGGGTGGCTGAGCACGTCCTCCTTCACTCTCGCTGAAAGTTTTTTAAGGAGCTGCATGTGCGTGCCGCTATAACCCACCTGATTGCCAGCACCGTCATCGTGGCGCTGGGCGCAGCTGCGGTTACTGTCTATTCCATTCGGCTGCGGCACCGGGAGAAGTTCCTGCTCTGGTTTGGTCTCTTCTCCATTCTTTACGGGCTGGTCCTGATTGTCAGGAATTCGGTATTTCGTCTGGGCTTCGGGGAACCACAGAATTTCGGAGTTTATGTAGAGCGGCTGATTGCGTTGTCGACGATCGTTCCCGGTCTCCTGCTCTTTGAGGAGTTCTACGGTCGTGGATGGCGTTCATCACTGCGATGGCTGCTCTGGAGCTATTGCGTACTGGCAGTGGCACTGTTGAGCGGTGTCGAGGGTCGGAGTCCTCTCGAATGGATCTTGTTTCCCGGGAGCGCGCTGATGATCATGGTGCCCCTTGTACTGGCTATGGGCTATTTCACCGGATACGAGCCACCACCGGTGCCGAACCGTCGAGTCCTCTTTGCAGGACTACTTGCGTTCTTTTGTACATTTTCCATCGACCGCGTGCTTCGGACGGAGCTTGGCCATTGGCGGGTGGGGGTTGAACCATACGGGTTTCTGGGCCTCGTCGTCTGCCTGTCGTATGTCACCGCGCAACGGGTGCTTGCAGATGACAAACGACTGCTCTCGCTTACCGATGAAATGCGGGCGGCGACAAGAATTCAGGAGGCGATTCTTCCCTCCAAATTTCCTTTGCTGGAGAACGTCCGAATCGCCGTGCGTTACGCGCCCATGACAGCTGTGGCCGGCGATCTCTATGACTTCCCGCCGGCTTCGCCAGATTGCCTAGCCGTGTTCGTGGCTGATGTCGTGGGACATGGAGTGCCAGCAGCGCTGGTTGCTGCGATGGTTAAGATGGCGATATCGAGACGGTGCGGGCACGAAAGCGAGCCGGCGATGGTTATCGCTGGACTTAACGCCATACTTTGTGATGAAGCCCGCGAACAGTACGCGACGGCAGTGTATCTATGCCTGGATACTGTCAGTGGAGTCGGACGGTATTCGGCCGCAGCACATCCACCACCGTTGTTATGGCGGCGCGGCAAGCAGTCATTGGAAGTGCTCGGAGAAACCGGGCTTCTGCTCGGTGTGCGACCGAAGGAGGCATACGCCGACAGCGAATTTTCCTTTGAGGTGGGAGACCGGCTTCTGGTCTACACAGATGGACTCCTGGAAGCGGAGAATGCCGCCGGAGAGTCATTTGGTAATGCGGCACTTGGCACCTTCATCAAGGAAAGGCAAGAATTGAGAGCAGAGCAATTCGTCGATCTTCTTCTGAAAGAAGTGCTCGCCTGGTCGCGCAATGGGACGCGGGCGGGGCAGGAAGACGACATCACGATTGTCGTTATCGACATTTATCATCGCGCGACAGTTGAGGAAATGACTTACTCAACTTCCTTGAGCGGAACATCCGCTGCAGTTCATCTCTCGCGGTGACTGCAATTGCGGTGAGCCCAGGCGGGCCCCCGCGCTGGTTCCATCAGATCGGGCAGCTTTGTAGATCAGGCCTGCAAATCCCTAATTTCTGCATCTTGCAGATCAGCGTAGTGCGCTTCAGGCCAAGTTTGGCCGCTGCGCCGTTCGCGCCTCCGATCACCCAGGCGGTTGCTTCCAGTGTGTTGTGAATCAGAGCGCGTTCTGAGTCTCTGAGTGTAGCTGCCGCGGGAGAGACGGCGACAGTCGAAGTTCCAGTGGCTCGCAACGGATTGGGAAGCACGCCAAAGTTGGAAAGGATCACGGCGCGTTCAATCAGGTTCTGCAGTTCGCGGATATTACCCGGCCAGTCATACGAGCTGAGTGCAGCCAACGTTTCCGGGGGAATGTGTTCGATGCGCTTGCCCAACCGGCGCCCGAGAGTCTCGACAAAGTGCGTCACCAGGGTTGGAATGTCTTCGCGGCGCGCCCGTAACGGTGGCAGCATGAGAGGAAAGACGTTGAGACGGTAGTAGAGGTCACTGCGAAATGCGCCACGGTTCACCATCTCTGTCAGATCACGGTTGGTCGCGGCGACTAGCCGAATGTCCACCCGGTGAGTCCGAGTGCTCCCCAAGGGCTCGAACTCCTGTTCCTGCAATACGCGCAGAAGCTTGGGCTGTAGGGCCCTCGGAATATCCCCTACCTCATCCAGGAATAGAGTGCCCGTGTCGGCCAGCTGGAAACGGCCCATCCTTTGCGCGATGGCCCCGGTGAACGCCCCTTTCTCATGGCCAAAAAGCTCGCTCTCCAGCAGATCCAGCGGGATGGCAGCGCAGTTTACCTTTACGAAGGGACGTCCGCGCCTCGAGCCAGTGTCGTGAATCGCTTGCGCGATCAGCTCCTTGCCGGTGCCGGTTTCTCCTTGAATAAGTACAGTACAATCGGTAGGCGCTACCCGTTTTACTTGTTCGAGCACCGCTTGCAGCGCCGGACTTTTGCCGATGACCTGCCCGAAGCTGTCGCTGGTGACCTTGGGCAAGCCGCTGACTGTGTATTTGCTCCTGTCGAACGCAACGTGCCGCGATTCCGCATCTTTCATTTCAAAGGATGCACCATGGTTGGCTATGAGTGCCTCGCTTGCCCAGCTTGTTTGTGCCGACATACGTTACTCCCTTCGTCGTACGCTGTACCTTCGACCTTCACCACCGCCACTTCAGGCAGCAACGATGCTACGGGGGCTTGCGCTCATGGTGTGAGTCCTTTAACTTTCAACCTGAGTGTGAACCAGCTTCGCTCTGCCAACAACCCCAAATGGTGGGGTTGTAGGCTCAATACATCGTGAGACCCGGCGACCACCACTTTCGGGGGGATAAAAATCCTTCTAACGTCCCAGCGTTTCGATATGCTTTCTGCCGAAAAGACGCGCGTCGATGGACCAGGCTCCAGGCCCGATCATTGCCAAAGTGGCGCCGAGGGTCGCCAACATGATGGGGATGAATGGACTGGCAGGACGCGAGAAAGCGATCCAGACCTCAACGATGGCCACGAGCGCTCCAGCCATCGGGGTCCACAAACCAACGAGGAGAGGTATTCCCGCACCGGCTGCAATCATTTGCGGGAGAATTGGCGTAACCTGCGGCGCAAAGTGCGGGATTCCATAGTAAAGCAGCGCAGTGGCGGTTAGTAGCCGCTGGAGCAGAAGTCCTATGCCGGGCCAACCGCCGGCGAACGTTGAGAACAGACGTTGCAAATACACCCCTCTAGCACCGTAAAGGGATCCGCAACAGGATGAAACAGGTGAAAGTAGGGTCCGGCTATCCTACTTTCGGTGGGGCGTGCAGCTCGATAATTCCACGCTTTAGCCCAATCGTAACGGCGTGGGCCCGGTCGTTAGCGCCAAGCTTGGAGAGTATGTTCGTCACGTGGCTCTTAACGGTCGCTTCGCCGATCGAGAGCTGATCGGCAATCTGTTTGTTGGCATTCCCGGCCGCAATTAGCCGAAGTACATCTATTTCGCGTAGCGTTAAATTGTCATCTGTTGCATGGTCAGCCAGCTCGGCAGCAATTTCCTGAGGTATTCGCTTTTGGCCAGCATGCACGGCACGAACGGTCTCCAGTAGTTCCCGGTGCACGTGTCCCTTCAACACATAACCCCGCGCACCCGCTCTAAGAGCGCGCACTACTTGAACGTCGCCTGTGTACGTTGTGAGGACAATGATTCGGGCACTAGGGAATTCCCTGTGAATGCAGCTGATGGCTTCGATGCCGTTCAAATTCGGCATCTGCAGATCCATCAACGTTACATCCAGACGGTGCAATCGGAATTGTTCGATGGCTTCCTGTCCGTTGCACGCTTCGGCAACCAACTCCATGTCAGGTTCAGCGTTCACCAGTGCTGCGATCCCCTTGCGGAGCAGAGGATGGTCGTCGACAGTAAGGATCCGAATCAGTCTAGGATCGATGGTCATGGCTTCTCGCCTTCTGGAATACCCTGAACCCGCTGCTTTCAGCCGATCTTTGGTACGCAACAGCCGCGGGAACAGTTAATTGAACTTCCGTGCCCACTCCCGCTTCGCTCCAAAAGTCCACTTGGGCTCCGATTCGCTGGGCGCGTTCACGGACGCCCGGCAACCCCCAATGTCCGGGGCGGCGTCCTTCCTTCTGGACTTTCGGGTCAATACCCTGTCCATCATCGCGGATCCGCAAGCGAAGCAGGTGATCGTCGTATCGAATCTCGGCCTCGATCAGGTGTGCACGTGCGTGCTGGAACGCATTTCGTAGCACCTCGCGGCCGATGCGGCAGACTTCGTCCTGGAGGATCGGAGCGAGGGCTTGTCGCTCGCCCTCCACAATCACGCGGAAAATCGGCGAATCGCGGTTCGCGTTCTGCGAGCTCGCCAGTTCCTGACCGGTGGCCGTTAGCAATTGTGCCAGATCGCTCTGAGCGGCGGGCTCCGAACGAATATCCTGAATAGCATCCCGGCTCTGGGCGATTGCCTCCTCCGTCCCAACGATCGCGCTATCGAGAACTTCCATTGCTTTTTCGGGGCGCCGGGGAAGCATGTTGCGAGCCGCCTGAAATTCAAACATCAATCCGTGAAAACTTTGCAGCAAGGTATCGTGCAGGTCCCGCGCGATGCGGGTCCGCTCGCTGACCCGAGCTTCCAGGGTCATATTGAACTCCCACGCCAGTCGACGGAGGCGGAGTTGATAAAGGGTCCAGAGCAATGCCAGAAAAGCCACCCCGCACGCCACCCGAAACCACCATGTACTCCACCACGGCGGAAGGATCTCGACAGCTAATTCCAAGCCTGGCTCGCTCCAAACACCCCGGCTGGTTGCGCCCTGCACACGGAAGCTATACATCGCCGCGGGTAGGGTAGTGTAAGTCACCAAGCGTTGGTTGCTGCCCACGTCGTGCCATTGGCGATCTAATCCGTCGAGCTTGTAACGATATCGGTTGCTCGCCGGATTGGAATAGCTGAGGGCGGAGAACTCCAACGAGAAGACGTTCTTGTAATGAGAAAGATTGAGGGCACTGGTGTAGCCGATGGACTTACGGAGCGGGGAATCAGCTCCAACCGTCACGCTGCGGTCGAAAAGCCGGAAATCAGTGAGAACGACCGGGGGCACGTACGGATTGTCCACGACCTTGTCCGGATGAAATGCTAAGCCTCCACTGAATCCCCCAAAAAACATCTCGCCACTTGCGCTCTTGAAGCAAGCGCCCCAACCGGTTAAATCAGCGCCGGGAAGGCCGTCAGCGGCGGAGTAGTTTTTAAATGTTTGCTTTGAGGGATCGAATACCGACAGCCCGTTGTTTGTGCTCATCCATAGAGCGCCGCGCTCGTCCTCAAGGATGCAGCTCACCACATTTCCAGAAAGACCATCCTGCTCGTAGTAGGTCTTGAATCTGCCTGTCCTGGCATCGAATTTGCCCAGCCCGTCTTGACTGCCAACCCACATGGTGCCTGAGTGATCGAAGAGCACGGAGTTTACGCGGTTGTTGCTCAGACTCGTTGGGTCATTTGCGTCGTGCTTGTAAACGATGAACTGCCCGGTGGTTGGATCGAAGCGTTGTAGACCCGAAGAATGCGTGCCAACCCATAACGCTCCCTGACGGTCCTCCTTGATCTCGATATCTATCTGGGAACTGCTTTGCTGGTCGGGCTTGTACACGGTGAAGTGAGAAGTCGCGGGATCAAAACGATCGAAACCATCAAACGTGGTGGCCCACAGCGTACCGGCATGATCGATGAGCAGCCGATTCACAATATTGTTGCTCAAACTAAATCGACCCGTTGGGCTGTGGCGGAAGGTTTTGAACAGTCCGGTCTTAGGGTCGAAACGGGTCAATCCATGGCCGTCGCTACCAACCCAAAGGAAACCGGATCGATCTTGGATGATCGCATTCGGGCGCGGACTGACTCCTGGTGCTTCGGTCCGGTAGAAGGTGTATTGCCCGGTTTTCCGGTCGACGTGGTTGAGCGCGTTAATCGCGCTGATCCAAAGGGTTCCTTGTCGGTCCTCATAGATGCCATTCACCATGGTCCCGCTCAGGCTGTTGGGGTTGCCGGGTTCGTGCTTGAATTTCTCAAAGAGCGGCGGTCGAGTGGCAAAGCGGTTGGGCGCCATCATGTTTAGGCCCACCCAAATGTTTCCTTCACGATCCTGAGACAATGCAGCCAAATCGTCTTCGCCGAGACTCTCCGGGTTCGCAGGATCATTACGGTAGCGGACGAATTTCCCCGCCTTCCGGTCGAGTTTGAGAAGGCCATCGCCCATCGTCCCAAACCAAAGAGTCCCGTCCCGGTCTTCGAGTATCGCCCGCACCCCAGTCGGGAGCGCATCAGAAAGATGACCCTTATGGAACGAATAATGAGTGAGGGTATTCGTCTTTCGATCGAAGACCGCCAACCCGCCTCCCGTCACATGGACGATCCAGAACACGCCGGAGCGGTCCTCATAGAATGACATCTCGCCACGTTCATGCAACGGAGCGTGCAGGGTGACCTTCCCTGTATCCCGATCGAACCTATCAAGCCCTTCGCTGGTGCCGACCCAAAACGTGCCCGTTTTATCTTCGCCGGTTGCTTTGATCTCGTCGCTGCTCAAGCTAAAGGGGTCGTTCGGATCGTGACGATAGCGAATGATCGCTCCGGTCGAGAGATCGAATCTGTATAGGCCCCTGAGGGTTGACAGCCACAAGATACCCATGCGGTCCTGGCTGATGTGGGTGACGGGAACTGTTTCACCTTGCGCACCTGTAGTATTGAGGCGGTAGTGAGTAAAGGTCTCGGTCACCGGATCGAATTTATCCAGGAACTCATCGCATCCAATCCACAGCGAGCCGGAACGGTCTTTGAACAGGGAAGAAATGAATACCCCGCTCAAGCTGTTGGGGTTGCCAGGCTCGTGCTTAAACACTTTGAACTTGTAGCCATCGTACCGGTTCAGCCCATACTGTGAACCAAACCACATGAAGCCCTGATCGTCCTGCACGATCTGTAATACCCTCGTTTGCGATAAGCCTTCGTCCGTGGAGAGTCGCGAGAAACGGATATCCTTCCCGTCGACCACCGGCAGGATGATGGTGTGAGGATCTACATACGCCTGCTGCACTTGGGCAAAGAGCAGAGAACGCAAAAGTATGCAGGACAATGTTAGGCCGAACAGAGTTCGCATCGAGCTTACTCCGATCGCTGCTACTGTATTTGCGGCACCGACGCCGGGACCCGCCGCCTGGATTCCGCCAGATCCAAATCGCCTTCGAGCACAGGCCTGCAAATCCCCAGCTTCTGCATCTTGCAGATCAGCGTAGTGCGCTTCAGGCCAAGTTTGGCGGCTGCGCCTTTCGGGCCGCCGATCACCCAGCCAGCCGCCTCAAGCGTGTTCAGAATCAGAGCGCGTTCGGAGTCTTTCAAAGTGGTTGCCGCGGGAGATACGGTGACACTCTCAGTGCCTGCGGCCGGCAAAGGATTGGGAAGCACGCCATCGTTTGAAAGGATCACGGCACGTTCGATCAGGTTCTGCAACTCGCGGATGTTTCCCGGCCACTGGTATGAGCTGAGCGCAGACAGCGTTTCCGGAGGAATGTGTTCGATTTGCTTACCCATCCGGCGGCCAAAAATCTCGACAAAATGCGTCACCAGCGCTGGAATGTCTTCGCTGCGCGCCCGCAAGGGCGGCAGCAGGACGGGAAATACATTCAGACGGTAGTAGAGGTCGCTGCGAAATTCGCTGCGCTTCACCATCTCCGTCAGATTTCGGTTAGTCGCAGCCACCAGCCGAACGTCCACCTGGTGAGTCCGAGTGCTGCCCAGGCGTTCGAACTCCTGTTCCTGCAGTACACGCAGCAGTTTGGGCTGCAATGCCGGCGGAATATCGCCCACTTCGTCCAGGAAGAGCGTGCCTTTGTCGGCCAGTTCAAAACGACCAATCTTTTGCGCTATGGCTCCGGTGAAAGCGCCGTTCTCGTGCCCAAAAAGCTCGCTTTCCAGCAGATCGAATGGAATGGCAGCGCAATTCAACTTTACGAATGGGCGTCCGCATCGCGAGCTGAGGTTGTGAATAGCGCGCGCGATCAGCTCTTTGCCCGTGCCTGTTTCTCCCTGGATAAGAACGGTGGAATCCGTCGGCGCGACGCGTTCGACTTGTTCGAGCACCGCTTCCAGAGCAGGGCTGTTGCCTATGATCTGCTCGAATCTGCGCGCGATTAGGAACCTGGTCACTGGACTCCGGATCTTGCGAAAGCTGCCACAGAGACCTCCTGTCTGCCGCGTTGCACGAGTTCTCTTATCGGGCTCAACTTTCCAGAGCCGCTCGAACACTCTCGAGCAGGGCTTCATCGTCGAATGGTTTTGCCAGGAACTCCACTGCGCCTGCTCTCAACGCCTGCATCCGCATTTTTGCGTCGCCATGCGCGGTGATGAAGATGGTCGGAATCCTGCAATGCTCGGCGTTCAGCTGGGCCTGCAATTCCAGACCGGACATTCCCGGCATGCGGATATCCGCGATCAGGCACGCAGTCTGGTGCTGTTGGCCGGACTTCAGAAATTCCTCCGCCGACGCAAACGCTTGCGCCGGCAAGCCGACCGCTTTCAGCAGGCCCTGCAACGCGCAGCGCATCAAATCATCATCATCAACAATCGCAACCATTTTGGTCTTCTCCTGAACTGCCATGAGAGAAAGCTACCAGCAAAGCCAAACGCGCGCAATTATACTTTGGTATGTAAGCTGCGCTATCAGCCGCGCCCGATCGGCTGCCGCCTAAATGGCAACACGTTCTCGAGTTGCGTTGAAGAAAAACTTAGACGCGAAAGGGATGATTTTGCTCCTGTAGCTCTCGAAAAGCGTACCTCAGCGGCTGAAGCCGTAAGCGTCGCTTACGGCACGGCTAAAGCCGTGCCATCGTCAAGAGCCTTTTTCCATCTGACTGAAGCCCTCACCATCCATGTGGCTACAGAGTTGCCAGACTGGTGGAATTTCGGATCGCTGTTCCAGCCCAAGCTGATTGTCAATTGACAGGCCAAAGCTCAAGCTTCGCCGCCATTCGGACCAATTCTGCCAGTGATTCGGCCTGCATCTTCCGCATCACGTGCCCCCGATGGATCTTCACCGTGATTTCGCTGGTCCCGAGCTCAAAAGCAATTTGCTTATTGAGCATGCCTGAGACCACCAGACCCATCACCTGGCGCTCACGCGCTGTCAGCGACTCATAGCGTTTTCGCAATTCGGCAAGCTCATTCTGCTGTTGGCGCGTTACCCGGTCGCGATCCAAAGCCTGGTAGATCGCATCCAGCAGGTCCTCGTCCCGGAAAGGCTTAGTGAGAAACTCCACCGCACCGGATTTCATGGCCTTCACCGTCATGGGAATATCTCCATGACCAGTGATGAAGATGATGGGAATCGGATGCCGGCTTCAGCCAACTGCCGCTGAAAATCCAGACCGTTGACTCCAGGGAGTCTCACGTCCAGAACAAGGCAACTTGGCCCGTCCGGGCGCTTACTGCGCAAGAACTCTTGCGTCGTCCCGAAAGTCTCGGACTGCAAGCCCACCGACTTTAGCAGGCCCTGAATGGCCGCACGAACCAAATCGTCGTCATCGATGACGAATACCGTGGGGTCATCTGTGATCGTCATTCAGGTGCCTCGGGCGTGAGCGGGTAGAGTGAAAAAAAAGTCTGCGCCGCGCGGAGAGTTATCGGCAGCCCACAAGCGGCCGCCATGTGATTCGATGATGGAGCGGCTGATTCGAAGTCCCATGCCGGTGCCGTGAGCCTTGGTGGTAAAGAACGCATTAAAGACTTGTCCGTCTGTTGCGGTGGAAGCCCCACACCGGTATCGCTGACGGACACCAGAAGTTGCTCTTTTTCCGCTCGCTGCGACTTGATGGTTAGTTCGCGCGTCCCGTCCACCTCCTTCATCGCTTCGATGCCGTTGATCATAAGGTTCATCAGCACCTGCTGCAATTGCACGCGATCTGCCATGACTTTGGGAAGATCCGCGGCAAGGTCAGTGCGCAAGGAAATTGAGTAGCGGTCGGCCTCGCTACGCAGTAGGACAAGCATTTCACGGACTAGTTCGTTGACATCGATCAATTCGCGTTCCGGTGGAGCGCCTTTCATATAAAAAGATCGCAAACGGTCGATTATCTCGGCCGCACGGTTACCGTCTTTCATGATTCTCATGGTTGCTTCGCGTGCCTCTTGCACATCGGGCTGGTCGCGCGTAAGCCACCGCAAGCAGGTTGTGGCGTCTGTGATTGCCGCAGTGATGGGCTGCCTTAGCTCGTGAGATAGGGAGGCGGCCAGCTCTCCCATCATGCTGACCCGATTCTCATGCGCCAGATCTGCCTGTAGCCGGCGAAATCTCTCTCGTTCCTGCTCTGCACGTTTGCGATCTTCAATGTCGGTCAAGGTTCCATACCACTTGAGAACATTTCCGTGCTGGTCGCGCAAGGGCACAGCACGGACGAGAAACCAACGATATTCGCCGTTGGCATCGCGCTGGCGTGCTTCATTCTCGAAAGGCGCGCCGGTAGCCAGCGACGCTCGCCACTTGCTCAGGTGCTCCTCCAAGTCGCCGGGGTGAATTATGAGCTGCCAACCATTGCCGAGGTTGGCTTTCTCCGATAACCCTGTGTAGTCCAGCCAAGGTCGATTTACAAATTCAGTCGACCCGTCAGGCCGGGCAGAGAACGCCATCGCGGGAATTGTTTCCACAACGTCTCGCAGATGTTTTTCCTGGCTCCGGAGCTGTTGAATGCGCCATCGATAAAATCCCCCGAGCAAGGTTACGGAAACGGCCGCACAGAGCAGACGAAACCACCATGTGCTCCACCACGGGGGAAGAATTTCGATCACCACGGACGCGCCTGGCTCGCCCCAGACACCTCGGCTGGTCGCGCCTTGTGCGCGAAACGTGTATAGACCGGCCGGCAGGGTGGTGTAGGTAGCCAGACGCTCGTCACTTCCGACCTCGTGCCATGTCTCGTCCAATCCTTCGAGTTTGTAGCGGTACCGGTTTGTGCCGGGGCTCAAGTAGCTGAGGGCGGAGAATGCTAACGAAAAAATGCGTTGCTCATGAGAGAGGGTCAACCGGTTGGTATAGGTAATGGATTTGGTCAGCGGCGAACCGCGTCCGATGTCAACCGGACTGCCCGACAGGCGAAATTCCGTGAGAACGACTGGCGGGGTGTCCGAAGGGTCCGCGACGCTGTCGGGATGGAAGACAGTGGCTCCGTTAAAGCCCCCGAAGAACATCTCTCCACTTCGATTCTTGTAGCACGCGCCCCAGCCGGTCAAGTCCGGGCCCGGCAGTCCCTCCGCAGTCGAGTAACTCTTGACCGCCAAGCTCTGGGGATCGAATCTCGCTATCCCATTATTGGTACTCATCCACAGGTTGCCGTGGTCATCTTCGAGGATGCAGCCCACTGCATTGCCAGGCAGGCCATCGCGTTGCGTATAAGGGGTGAACGTACCCGTCGTGGAGTCAAACTTGTCCAGTCCGTTTTCGGTACCTACCCACATAGTGCCCGAGCGATCAAAGTGCACCGAGTTCACCCGGTTGTTGCTCAGGGTCCCGGGACGATCCATGTCGTGTGCGTAGGTGGTGAACTGACCCGTGGCCGGATCGAAACGATGGAGACCTGAGGAGTCGGTGCCAAGCCAAAGTGCCCCGTTCCGGTCCTCGACCAGTTCGAGATAGTCGACGATTCTTCTCTGCGGGTCAGGCTTATAAACTGTGAAGCGTCCGGTGGCCGGATCGAAACGATTCAGACCATCGTTGGTGGCGACCCAGAGCGTTCCGTTATGATCGACGAGAAGACGGGTCACGACGTCGTTGCTCAGGCTGTATGGATCGGCCGGATTGTGACGGTACGTCTGGAATTGTCCCGTCCTCCGGTCAAGACGGAGCAGCCCGTGGTTATAGGTCCCAGCCCAGAGATTGCCGGAACGGTCTTCGCGAATCGTGATCACGTCGGTGTTGGCTGCTGGTCCGGCCGTCCGGCGGTAGGCAGTGGAGTACCCGGTCTTGCGGTTGATAGCGTTGAGTGCTTCGGGGGTACCAATCCAGAGGATTCCGTGATCATCCTGGTATAAGGCGCCGACGAAGGGCTCAGCCATGCCTTCCGCACTGCCGAGATGGGGAATTCTTTTAAACGGCAGGGGGTTCGTCGAAAAATGGGCTACCCCCATCCTACCCAGGCAAACCCAGACGCTCCCTTCCCGATCCGTGAAAAGTTTCTCGACATCGTTCTGGGGCAGGCTGTCGGGATCAGCAGCGTTATTGCGGTAACGAATGAATCTTCGGTGCTCGCGGTCGAACTTGAGCAAACCAGCACCATGGGTTGCGAGCCACAGAGTGCCGTTCCGGTCTTCAGTCATTGCCATGATGACGGTCAAGGCTGTGGCATACGGCGATTCGTGAAACGAATAGTTGGTTAGCGTGTTCGTCTTCCGGTCAAACACTGATAAGGGGTTAGGGGAGTCGTGGAAGATCCAGAATACGCCGAAGCGATCCTCGTAGAATCCGAACCCCAGCGGAAGGTCAGGCATTGGAATATCACGCGTGACCTTGCCCGTTCTGCGGTCGAATTCGTCCAGGTGTCCAGTCGTCGCAACCCAAAACCTCCCTTCCTTATCTTCGCCGCTCAATTTGACATTGTTATTACTCAAGCTCGAAGGATCATTCGGATTGTGAGAATACTGCCGGATGGTTCCCGTTACCGGATCTAAGCTGTAGAGGCCCTTGACAGTCGCTAACCACAATGTTCCGGCGCTGTCCTGAGTGATGTGGGTGACGAACGGAACCGGGTATCGTTTAAACGTCTCAGTCGCACGATCGAATTTATTGAGAAATTGATCGCTTCCGACCCAGAGCACGCCATCGCGAGCCTTGAAGAGCGCGCTTGTGTACACCCCGCTGAGGCCGTTGGGATTTCTTGGATCGTGAACGAACAATTTGAAGTTATAGCCGTCGTACCGATTCAGCCCATATTGCGTGCCAAACCACATGAATCCCTGATCGTCCTGCACGATCTGGGATACCTTCGTTTGCGACAAACCTTGGTCGGTGGAGAGTCGTGTGAAACGGAGATCCTTCCCGTCGACCACAGGCAGTGTGATTGTGCGAGGCTCCACATGCGCCTGCACCACTCCGGGAGTAACGGGCCGATCACCGAGGCGACCCGCTCCGTCTTGGGCCATCCCCAATGTGGCAGCACCCAAAAGCGCGACAAGGGGGCAGCGGACGGCCAGGCGCAAAAGAACCGCCGGCTTGATCGTTCCCTGATGGTCGATTGAAATCACAGTGTTTGTCACTTCTGTCCGGGAGTTCAGACGTGCTCATTCGCTGTCAGAATACCCCCGAAAGGGGGTTTTCAGCGGCCCATCGCCCCATGTGTCTTGAAAAGCGTACCTCAGCGGCTAAAGCCGTCAAGCGCGCAGACCATTTACGGCGCGGCTGAAGCCGTGCGCTTCGTTCGACAGCCGCTCCCAGCATTCTAAGGCAACACCACATCGCAATGGAGTCGGAATACCGACAGGTGTGTGACGTCCACTCGTCGCACCCTCTCATCGGTTGGTCTTAAGACGCAGGAAACAGTCACGCCAGGCAAACAGAGTTGTTTGGCTCTTCAATTGCAGTCTCTGTAGCAGACAGCATTGCGTAGATGGTCCATATCGTATGAATCGGGCCTATTTGGAAAATTCGTGACATCGACAATTGGAGTAGGCATCCCGGGTAGGGCGACTCACATGAGGAACTTTCAATGAGCGATATCTTTGCTGCTCGCTCGCAAATGGCAATGTCCCTGGTTTTTCATATAATTTTTGCCGCCATCGGGGTGGCATTGCCTCTCATGATGGTGATCGCGAAAGGCCTATGGTTAAGGACGCACGATGCGGCATATCTGTGCGTGGCCAAACGGTGGGCGAAGGGCACAGCGATCCTGTTCGCCATAGGCGCTGTTTCCGGCACAGTTCTGTCGTTTGAACTTGGTTTGTTGTGGCGGCGTTTTATGGGGTTTGCCGGTGCGGCAATCGGTATGCCGTTTTCGCTGGAAGGCTTTGCCTTCTTCACCGAGGCCATCTTCCTTGGGATTTATCTCTATGGCTGGAGGAGAGTCTCTCCCGGGATTCATCTTCTGGCGGGCGCAATCGTGGCAGTGAGCGGTGTGGCCTCCGCAATGTTCGTCTGCCTGGCGAATGGATGGATGAATACGCCCACCGGCTTTCGCCTGGTGAACGGGCAGCTCACCGATATCAATGTGTGGCAGGCGCTTAGAAATCCGGCGGGATTGCCGCAGGCAATCCACATGATCCTGGCGTCCTACTGCGCGGCGGGCTTTGCCACTGCCGGCATTCATGCGCTACTGGCGCTTCGCAACCGTTCAAACCGTTTCCACCAGCGTGCGATCGCCATTGCCCTGCTGGTAGGAGGTTCGGCAGCAGTCTTGCAGGCGGTGAGCGGAGATGCCTTAGCCAGAATGACGGCAAGGAACCTGCCCACCAAACTGGCTGCGATGGAAGGGGACTTCGACACGCGTAGCGGAGCGCCCTTGCACATCGGCGGCCTGCCGGATGTGCGTACCAGGCAGACGAAATATTCCATCGAAATTCCCGATGGTCTTAGCCTGCTGGCTTTTCATTCCGCGCACGCAACCGTGGAGGGATTGGATAAGACTCCGCGTGATGAGTGGCCGAATGTGCTGGTGGTGCACATCGCCTTTCAGATCATGGTGGGAGTCGGGACGCTGCTGATCTGCGTCAGCCTCTTTGCCGCGTTGCTGGCTTGGAAGCGCGGGCCCCTGATAGAGAGTCCCCGCTTTCTGCAATTGCTGGTGCTCTGCAGTCCGCTGGGGTTTGTGGCGCTGGAGTCCGGGTGGGTGGTCACGGAGGTAGGCCGCCAACCCTGGATCATCTACCACATCATGAGAACCTCCGACGCGGTGACGACGATGCCGGGCCTGATCACTCCTATGGTTCTGTTCACCGGCCTCTACCTGATTCTGGCGGCGGTTGTGGTGTGGCTCATGAGCAAACACGTGATTGCCAGCCCCAGCGAAGCAGAGATTCAGGCCGTTGCCGGAAGTGAGGTGCTCATCCATGCACGCCCCTGAGATGTTGCTTGCGCTCATCCTGATGGGTTCTCTGACCCTGTATGTGCTCCTCGGCGGCGCGGATTACGGCGGCGGAGTATGGGACCTGCTGTCCAGTGGGCCGCGCAGGCAGGAGCAAAGAGAATTGATCTCCAATGCAATCACTCCGGTCTGTGAAGCAAACCACGTCTGGCTGGTTCTGGTGGTCGTACTGCTCTTTGCGGGATTCCCTGCGGCATTCGCCGCAATTACGACGGCGTTGAACATCCCGCTGACCGTCTTAATCATCGGCATCGTCATGCGTGGTTCGTCCTTCGTCTTTCGCGCCTACCATACGGGCGACTACCGAACCCAGAGGCGCTGGGGCTTGATCTTCGCGATCGCCAGTACTGTCACGCCCATCTGTCTGGGAGTGGTGGTAGGCGCAATGTCTTCGGGGCGCGTGTTGGTAAGAGAGGGTGTCTCGGTGAATGGCTTTTTAGCTCCGTGGCTGGGGACGTTCCCTTTGATGGTCGGTCTCTTTGCGCTCTCGCTGTTTATATTTCTCGCCGCGGTTTACCTGACGGTAGAGGCGCGGGATCCTGCGCTACAGGAGGACTTTCGCCGCAAAGCGCTGGTTTCCGGGGTCATCGTGGCACTTATGGCGCTAGGTACGTTCCTTGCAGCAAGAACGGGGGCTCCCGATATTTACGCGGGCCTGCTACGGCCATCACTTGTCTGGATCGTGCAGGGCGCAACGGCAGCTTACGCCAGCGGTGCCTTTGTCGCTTTGCTGAAGAGGAAGTACAAGGTAGCCAGGATCGCGGCGATGCTCCAGGTTGGCCTAATCCTTTGGGGTTGGGGACTCTCGCAGTTCCCCTTCTTCCTGCAAGGAGAAATGACCGTCTCCGAAGCAGCGGCAGCACCGCCAGTTCTATGGGCACTGATTGGTGCAACACTCGCTGGACTTCTGGTGTTGTTTCCTTCGATTTGGTACATGATGCAAACCTTTAAAGCTAACAATGAAGATATCCCACTACATTAGGGAGGCTTTCCCATCGGTAACTGCGTGAGAACCGGAGCGCGCTGGAATTCCGCGGCGGGATCGACTTCCCTCCCAACAAAATGACGACTTAGCGAGGAACAAAATGAGTGTGATGGATCTGACAAATGTAGTTAAAGCCGGCGAGCCAGGTAAGCAGCCACAGGTTGAGATCTTTCTCGATGGAACGGCCGTCGCTGCAAACCAAGGTGAGCTTCTGGTCGAAGCGATACTCCGGCATAAGGAAATTCCCCATATCTGCTATCACTCGCCCCTCATGGGACCCATTCAGACCTGCGACACCTGTATCGTTGAGATCGATGGGCAGCTTGTCCGCTCATGCGGAACCCAAGTTGGTGCGGACATGAAGGTAGTGACCGAGTCGAAGCGCGCAAAGGATGCCCGCGCGGAAGCCTATCGATGTGATCCTCGGCAATCACATGCTCTATTGCACGGTCTGCGACAACAACAACGAAAACTGCACGGGTCCACAACACGACGCGTTGGCTTGAATGTTCAACACCAGGAGCATCCCTTCAAGCCCAAGCCGTACGAAGTGGACATGTCCAATCCGTTCTATCGTTACGATCCCAGTCAATGCATTCTGTGCGGCCAATGTGTTCAGGCATGCCAGACGGTGCAGGTCAATGAGACTCTGTCGATTGGGTGGGAACTGGAGCACCCGCGCGTACTGTGGGATGGCGGTCACGAGATCGGCGGATCAAGCTGCGTTTCCTGCGGCCACTGCATCACCGTTTGCCCCTGCAATGCCCTGATGGAAAAGTCCATGCTTGGCGAAGCCGGCTTTCTCAGCGGCATGCCGAAAGAATCTCTGAACAAGATGATCGATGTGGTCAAGGCGATTGAGCCGGAGATGGGCTACGGGGCGATTATGCAGGTCTCGCAGACCGAGGCGAAGATGCGCGAGGAGCGCATCAAGAAAACGAAGACGGTCTGTACCTACTGCGGCGTCGGCTGTAGCTATGATGTCTGGACCAAGGACCGCAAAATCCTCAAGATTGAACCGTTGCATGGCCACGCCAACCAGATTTCCACCTGTGTCAAAGGCAAGTTCGGGTGGGATTATGTGAACCATAAGGACCGCCTGCAAAAGCCGCTGATTCGCGAAGGCAGCAACTTCCGCGAGGCGAGTTGGGAAGAGGCGCTGAGTCTGGTGGCAACGAAGCTGGCGCGATCAAGCAGCAGTATGGCCCGGATTCGATTGCGATCATCGCCTCGTCAAAGACCACGAACGAGGAAGTCTATGTTATGCAGAAATTCGCTCGTGCGGTAATTGGAACCAATAATGTCGACAACTGCTCCCGCTACTGCCAATCACCTGCGACCATGGGCCTCTTCCGGACTGTGGGCTATGGCGGCGATTCAGGGTCGTTTGAAGATATCGCGAAGTCGGCGCTGGTACTGATCGTCGGCAGCAACACCGCGGAGAGCCACCCTGTGCTGGCGACGCGTGTCAAGCGCGCACATAAGCTCTTCGGCCAGAGATTGATCGTTGCCGACCCGCGCGAACACGAGATGTCGCGTCGTGCGGACATCCACTTCCGCCCGCGGCCCGGTACGGATTTGGTCTGGATATCTGCGATGAGCCGCTACATGTTCGACCATGGCCACGCCAAGCAGGCGTTTCTCGACAAGTGGGTCAACGGCCAGGACGAGTTCCGCAAGAGCCTTGCGCCATTCACCATGGAGTATGCGGCCAAGACTTGCGGGGTGCCCATTGAAATCCTGGAGCGGGTCGCCAGGGAGATTGCCACTGCGGATACGATGTGCGTTCTCTGGGCGATGGGCATTACGCAGCACACCACGCGCATCCGATGGATCGACAGCTATCTCTAACCTGCTGCTGGTTACCGGAAACTATATGCGTCCTGGCTGCGGAGCCTATCCGCTACGCGGGCACAACAACGTGCAGGGCGCCAGCGACATGGGAGCGATGCCAAACAGCTATCCGGGCTATCAGAGTGTGACCGACCCGGCCATTCGCGAGAAATTCGAGAAGGGATGGGGTGTAGCGCTTTCTCCGGAACGGGGCTTGGATAACCACCAGATGGTGGACGCGATCCATGAAGGAAAGCTGCGCGCGATGTATCTGGCGGGAGAGGACATGATCTCACGCCGACTCGAATGCAAACTTTGTCGGAGCCGCCTTCGCGAAGCTGGATCTGTTTGTGGTGCAGGATATCTTTTTCTCCGAAACCTGCCGCTATGCTGACGTGGTTCTGCCCGGTGTTCCGGCCCTCGAAAAGGACGGCACATTTACCAATACAGAGCGGCGCGTTCAACGCCTGTATCAGGCTCTGCCAGAGTTAGGAGATGCACAGGGCCGATTGGAGGATCACGATGGAGCTTGCCAACCGAATGGGCGCGAACTGGAGCTATCGGCATCCCTCCGAGATTATGGCCGAGATGGCACCGTTAACGCCCCTCATTGAAGGTGCGAGCTTCGCAAGGCTGGAAGGCTACAAGACGCTGCAGTGGCCGATAGCCAAGGATGGTTCCGACCAGCCCATCCTGTACTTGGACGGATTTCCTTTCCCGGACAATAAGGCGCGGTTTTATCCGGTTTCGTTTCGCGAGCCCGAGGAGGCTTTGGATGATGACTTCGATCTCTTCCTGAACAACGGTCGCATACTGGAGCACTTCCATGAGGGCAACATGACTTATCGGATTGACGGGATTCGCGAGGAAACTCCGGAGCGCTACCTTGAAATCTCGGAGGACCTGGCAAAGGAGCGTGGCATCGAGTCCGGACGATGGGTGCGCGTCACCAGCCGCCACGGCTCGCTGGTCATCAAGGTACTTGTGACCGGTCGAGTATTCGGTAAGGAAGTGTATCTGCCGCTGTTTTCGCGGGAGGGACCGGTCAATATCCTGACCGGCTCGCATGCGGACCGTGATACCAATACTCCCGCGTTTAAAGAGACCGCGGTGCGCATCAAACTTTTGCCGGAAAAAGGCACGAATCCTTTGAAGCCCCTGAACTTTCGCTTTTCAGGCAAGCCAACACCTCAGATGGGCGTCGAAGTGGAGCGTAAGTGGAGGCGGAAGGACTATCACATGCCGGGCACGGAAAAGCTTGTTCAAATTCAGTCGCAGAAAGGGGCGTCATCCAATGGCAGTAGCCGTTGATTTTCGTGAGTTCATACCGGTCGACTGGCGCGAGGACTTGATTCGCAGGGTTGAGCAGGCTCCAATCGAACACGCAGAGGCTGTGCTGGCCACATATGACCTGCTGCAACGGCTGCATGAAAAGGGCTTGCTTGACTTACTAAATGGCCTGTTGAGTGCAGGCGACACGGTCGTCGAGCATGTGGTGGATGTCGTCTCCTCGAAGGAGATGGTGACGGCGCTTCGCATAGGACTGGTCTTCAGCAACCTGCTTAACTCGATCGACGCGGATGCGTTGCATGCAGTGGTCGCAGGAGCAGGCAAGGACACCCCATCGCTCCTGGCGCTCGGAAAGCAGGCAACATCGAAGGACGCACGCCGCGGTCTGGCGACGGCAGTGGGGTTGCTTAATCTCTTTGGCGCCGCCCTGAACAAGCAGCAAATAGAAAAGTAAGGCTAAGTAAGTCTGAAAACGGGCGTTGTATGCGAGATAGGTTGCCGGTAAACCCAGGGTGGGTGGCAACGGGCGGCGCTGCGTGTCTCGCCACCTTTGGATTGGTCGAATCAGGGCAAACAACTCCCAGGTGGGATCAGCGCAGCCATGGCAACTACGCAGACCGGTTTGGACCATCATCAGTCTTTCCAACTCCCCCGGCTCTGGCTGATCCTGATCCGGGCTCACGATCAGATGTTTTCGGAACACAACAAGGCCCTGCTCAAGAGACTGGCCATCAAAGTAAGCATTGCCGGTTTCGCGCTTCATCTGGCAATGGTGTTTGTTTCCCGAACTCACTCCCATCCGCCCCTTATCATCTCGGCCGTAGGGCGAAACTACCTGTCGGCAATCGCTACTCCATTCAGCTTCATCCTGTTCTATGAAGTCTTGACCCTGATTGCGGCACTCCCTGCCTCCACCACCCAGTCGATCGCCAACCAGTTTGAGGTTGTATCGCTGATTTTCATTCGAGATGTTTTCAAAGACATTGCCGCTGCGAGCGACGCCGGCTGGCATCACGAACAGGTTCGTCAAGCGTTGCCTCTGTTCCTGGATATGTGCTCTGGCCTGCTAATGTTCCTTCTGGTCGCCATATTTCAGTATGTGGCACTCAAGCGAGTGAGGCCTGCGGGAACCGCGGAGTTGTCAGCCGGATCGAAAACATTCATTGCGCAAAAGAAACTTGTTGCGACTGGCCTAACCGTACTTCTGCTTTCTATGGCTGTTTATAACCTTGGAATCGTCGTTGTGCATACCTATCGGTCTCTCATGGCAGGGCATTGCATCACCCCGGAGCCGAAGGCCTTTTTCTATAACGATGTATTTACGGTCATGATCTTCACCGATGTTCTCATCCTGATTTTGTCATTGGTGGTGTCTGGGAGATACGAAATGGTGTTTCGCAATTGCCGCCTTCGTGGTTTCTATTATTCTGCTCCGCTTCTCGCTCACAGAAGTTCACCCCTATGGCGCGCCTCTGGCCCTGTTTGCGATGGCGTTTGGAATTCTGACGCTTCTGGTATTCAACTTCCACTCCCGTATTCGCACCGGCGATTCGCTGGTTGCAACTCCGCACCCCGGTCCGACGCGCTGACATTTAGCTGTCGACATACTGACACTTTGCGAACCCGCATTGCCTTTTTCATTAACACCCGCCAGGGATGGCACCTCACTTGGAGCCAGCCAAAGCACATGGTTCGGTTCAAGTCTTGACTTAGTTGGCGAGCATGCCGCCCCTAATAGGGAATAAGGATTTCTACTTGGACGCGCTCCCATCTGTAGACGGAAACTAATGACAGTAGAGGAGCAATACCATGAAACCAGTGATCAACACACTTCTGATGGCAGCAGCATTAGCAACAACCGCTGTAAGTGCTGGGGCCGCGACAATACCACACTCGAAAACCATCGTTGTAGAGTCTCCTTCACAATTGCCTGTATTGGCTGAGAATGCCGGCGAAGCGATGTATCTATACGATACCGGAGATGGGAGAACCCTTCTCTACGTCGAAGGGCAAGGCGGCCACGAACTGTCCGCTCTCGATGTAACCGACCCTGCCAGGATCAAGGCTGTCACTAAAACACAACTTGCAACCAAGGCAGCTTTTGACTTCGTGCAGGATGTTGGAGGCAGAGGGGCGCTCATTCGCTATCGGGATGGTTCCGGAATTGCACTGCTTAGTTTCAAAAAGTGCAAACACCCAGTCCTTGCTGAAGGGCCAACATTGGACCAGGCAGACTCTTGGGAGGCACTCGGAGAGACAGGTTTGTTGCTCACATCCAATGATGTGGTGCGGAAGGCAACCAGCGATCCGCGGAACTACAAGGTACTCGACACATCGAATCCTTCGCAGCCCACGCTGCTTGCGTCGATTCCGGTCGTAAAGCAGTGCCTCACAAAGGCGGATACGGGCACGCTCTTTCTTCTCAATAACGACGGAGTCACTGTGGTTCGCCGGCTTCGGGTGGAGCAGGAACACCAAATTGATCTCGCTGTACAGAGCGGCAATTGAAATGCTTCAGGTAAGGACGAGGCAGCCTCAATCGCTCCCTCGTCCTAGGGTACCAGCACGGCAATTCTTTGGGATTTCCATTTCAATAGTGCTCTTCCTAATCGCATCCGTTATTGCGATTGCACTTTATACCGTCACGTAGGACAGATTCCGGGGAGTAACAGAGAACCTGCTGTTCACTCCCACGCAGAGCGCACAGGGAAGGTGGAACTGCGACACCTAGCTGTAGGGCTTTGCGGATGGAACCTCTTTATGCAGGCGCAGGTCACTCACCAGAAGTTGCAAATGAATCGAGGAGACTCTCATGAAAGCAGTATTCTCAGCCCCCGTGGCCGCATTCGCAATGTCTACATTGCTGGTCCTGATCGGCGTGAGTCCCATCCACGCCGAAGTGCGTTCCAAGTCGAACGAGATCATAGTTCTTCAACCCAAGGATCTGCCAGAGGCGGCGCAAACTCCGGGAAATTCGGCCTTCCTCTACTCTGATAATGATGGATGCACTTACCTCTACATCGAACAACAGCAAGGCGGTCGCCTTACTACTTTTGACGTCAGTGACCCGAGCAAGATCAGGTTTGTCTCGTCTACTGCATTGACGTCACCTGGACCCTTCGACTTTGTTCGTCTGCTGGGGGGTCGCGCAGAACTGATAAGGTACCGTGATGGCAAGGGTGTCGCCGTCCTCGATCTGCATGCTGCGAAAAGGCCGACGGTGAAGGTCATCTCGGGCTTATCCGAGTCCGGTTCTACCCAGGCCCTCGGCGAACGGGCATTCTTGATGATCGACGAGCCATACAACTACGTCCGAGCTGTCCCTCGCGACTACCAGGTGATGGATATCTCGTCTCCTTCTGATCCCCAGCTGCTCACAACGGTGAAGGACGTCAAACACCAGGTTGTAAACGGGGATACCGGAACAACGTTCCTGCTCGGGAGCGACGGGTTGACAGTGGTCCGTAGAGTCAACGTCGAGAACGACTACAAGATCAATCAACTGCGGACGTCTTCTAACTGAAATGCGGGGGAGAGCGGTCTATCCGCTCTCCCCCGCCAAACCGCGAATGCGCGAGCAGGCCCTTTATGACGGTATCCCCCAAGTCGATCACGCGCCCGCTGGAAGCGCTGGGTGCTGCCACTGCCTATGGCGCCCGGCACCTTCGGCTCCTCGGGGTAGGCACGCTCCGTTTGTCACTCCGGATCAAGATGATCGGGCTTGTCGCGGGGAGCGCTGCTTTCGGACAGGACGACGGCTCTCCCCGTTGGCTGGAACGCGCCAGTACTACCCGCGCGAAACAACCGGATTGGGTGACCCCGTTAATCACTGCATCCGCGAACCTCGAGGAGGCGGTGATCTATGACGTCTCGCGGAAAATTCCAACGAATGGAATCCCGCTCGTTACAGCCGGCAGCAATCGAGGCATCCAGTTCGTTCCGTTTGGAACGCTTCAGCTTACGTTCGCGACGACGCCTTATGAGTTTCACAACAACACGCATGTCAAAAACGGCTTTGGAGATACTCAATTCGGCTTTAAGTATCGCCTGGCTAGTCAGCAATATCCAGCATAAGGACTTTGCTATCTCCGTTGCCACCGGCGTAAGTGTCCCGACAGGGAGTTACCAAAATGGCCAGCACAGCGGAACACTCACCCCTACGGTATTGGGTGAAAAGGGATGGGGACCATTCAATGTGCAAAGCACAATCGGGATTCAAATTCCCGCGAGCGACACCTACCTCACCGGTCAACCATATACCTTCAACACCGCTTTTCAGTATCGGCTCGGCAAGATGCTATGGCCTGAGCTCGAAGTGAACGCGACGGGCTACAAGGGAGGGCCTTCCGACGGTAAGAAGCAGACCTTTCTGACGCCTGGATTATTCGTTGGGCGAATCCCGGTGAATCGAAATATGGGACTCACATTTGGAGTGGGGATGCAGATCGCCGCAACCAGGTATCACACCTACGACCACAGCCTCCTATTCTCTGTTCGCCTTCCACTCGAGGCACGGCGCGAGAGGTAAGCAGCACGTTGTCGATGCACTCTGTCGACCGTTCGACACACGTGTCGAATTTCGGAGAGCAATCTTGCAACCGCGAGATCAACATGGCGAATAGAGCGAAAACTGCGAGTCGATGCAACTCGCGAATGGCACGTGGCATGCACCTGAGGTAATCGAAGGCGTTCGTCGAGGAATTGACGCAACCTCTCACGTATCGCGCCGTCGACTTATCACGCATAAGAATTTCTGCTTGGACTAGAGCGCCTGACTGAACAATGCTCGTAAATAGAAGCCGCGATCACGCGAAAGGAGACGACCAATGTCGACCACAAATACCCAAAGAGAGAGCATCACTATCAAGCAACGTATCTTTATCGCTGCGCTCGCGGTCGTCAGTGTCCTTCTGTCTGCTCTTGTGCTGTTTTGCTTCAGCCCGGCCAAAGCCACAAGCGAAGCTTTGCCCTGCCCGCACCTGTCACCCGCTCTGTATGAAGGATCGGTTCGGTCATGATCGAAACTCAGACAACTCCGCTCGGGAACAAGCTCATCCGCGCGCATGTGTGTGCGGCGTTCATCGGCCTGGTGCTCTCCGCCCTGTTCGGCTTGATGGTATCTATCAAGTTCCACATACCGGAGTTCCTGAGCGGACACGGTTGGGACACGTGGGGCAGGCTTCGGTACGACCACACGCAGGGCATCCTGTATGCATGGCTTGGAAATGCATTCATCGCATTCCTCTACTATGCTCTGCCGTTCCTGACGAGACGCAGCTTCACCAGCCTTCGTCTTGGCTGGTGGATCTTCGCCTTGTGGAACGTGGGAGCTGTGCTTGGAGGCTGGACTCTGACGCTGGCCGGCATCAGCCAGCCGCTCGAGTGGGCAGAGTTCCCATTAGTGATTGCCGCGGTGATTGAACTGTGTTTCGTTCTGCTGCTTGTTCAGTTCGGAGTGCCCTTCTGGAAATGCGGAGCTTCTGAACTCTATGTAGCCGGGTGGTATCTGCTCGGCGGCATAACGTTCACGGCGCTTGCGTACCCAGTGGGGAATATCCTTCCCAGACTTCTGCCCGGAGCAATGGGCGCGGCATTCAGCGGGTTGTGGATTCATGATGCGGTCGGAGTCTTTGTGACCCCTTTCGCCACGGCAATGGCCTACTTCGTGATACCTGCCGTGACGAGAAAACCCATCTACAGCCACTTCTACTCCATGATTGGTTTTTGGCTGCTTTTTCTTGTCTATCCGTTGAACGGAATTCACCACTACGTGTACTCCTCGCTGCCCATGAGTGCACAGCAGGTCTCCGAAGTAGCCTCCATCTATCAGGGTATCGACGTCATCATCGTCGTCACCAACTTGTTGCTGTCCATCGAACTCGCGACCGGAGGCAATGTTCAACGGGATATTCCACTCCGCTTCATCTGGACAAGCGTCGTGCTCTACCTGGTGGTTAGTATCCAGGGTTCTGTGATGGCCGTTATGTCTTTCAATCGCTTTGTCCATTTCACGGACTGGGTGATCGGGCATTCGCATTTGGCAATGATCGGCTTCGCTTCGTTCGCCGCCATGGGGGCTCTATCGCACATCTGGCAACGATTGCCCGGCGTGCGTTCGAGCAGACGTGCTCTCGCCTGGTCTTATTGGCTGCTGGTGATCGGTCTGGCGTTGATGGTTGTGGATCTGACTGGCGCAGGCCTTGTTCAAGGGAGTCTATGGCAACAGCGTCTTCCCTGGATCGAGTCGGTGCGTGCTTCACAGCCCTATTGGGTCTTCCGCTCGCTCGATGGATGTGTCCTGCTGGCCGGATTCATTATCTATGGCATCAGTTTCTTTACCGGAGAGCGCAACGGGGCGACAGTACCGTCGAGAGTCGAGTCCGTACACCTAATCCAGGCACCCAGCAGGTTCCGTACTGACCATTGGATCGCAACCGCATACGGCACGACCTTCGGAGCGGGGCTGCTCTTCTTCCTCGTCTCTTTTCTTGCTCTTGGTGTTTATCCTGCCATCCGGCTGCACGAGACAATCGTGCGCACCACGCCCGCGAATGCGCAACGGACTCTGACGCTGACCGCGCAGGAGAAGCACGGGCAATATATCTACGGAAGAGACGGCTGTGCGTACTGTCACTCCCAGCAGGTGCGTTTTACGTCTGCGGATGAGTGGCGCTTCGGCCGGCCTACGGAAGCATGGGAGACACAAAATCAATACCCCCAGATGTGGGGAACCCGCCGCATCGGACCCGATCTGGCACGCGAAGCTGCGAAGAGACCCAAGGATTGGCAGTTAGTGCATCTCTACAACCCGAGATATGTCGTCCCCGACTCGATGATGCCGAGTTACCGGTGGCTCTTCAAGGGGGATCCTGATAGGCCGACAGGAGACGCACGCGATCTGATTGCGTATCTCAATGTCCTCGGCCGACCCGCGATGGAGTCATCGTCCTCCACTCCATCTGCTACGGCGCCGGCCACCCTTACCGGCCTTACACAAGACTCACAAATGCCGAGCGATCTGGAGGAAGGCAAAGCTGTCTTCGTGGCGAATTGTGCCGGCTGCCACGGTACAGATGGTAGCGGCCACTCTCCTGGCGGCCGCGCACTCCGTCCTGTTGCTTTCAACCTGGTTGGTTTCCATATACCCCCTGCCGTCGTCTGGAATGCCCTCCAGCATGGTGTACCGCGCACAGCGATGCCGGCCTGGAACGAATTGCCAGGGGCAGAGTTCAAAGCGGTCGGCGACTACGTGCTTTCACTGGCTAACACACCTGAATTGCGGCCTGGAGAGCAATGGGCGACACAGGACACTTTGTTGCTCGCCGGACAGCGCATCTTCGATACACACTGCACTCTCTGCCACGGAGAGAACGGTGCCGGAGACGGTCCTGCCGCCCGAGTGTATCTGCCTCGACCTGCCAATTTCCAACAGATCAAGCTGTCCTATCCCGGGGCTTCCGACGTGATTCACAACGGCGTTCCAGGCAGCGGTATGCCTGCATGGCCTCTGCTGACGCCACAGGAAATCCAGGCGGTCACCTACTATATGCGCTCCTTATATCAAGGACCAGCTGGCGATTCTGCGAAGACGATCGCAGCAAGATCGGCGCGGATGGAGGACATGCCATGACCGCGTGGCTGATAGGAATCATCACGTTCGTCTTGATCCTGTTCCTGATTTGGAGGAGACGTTCTCGCGAGTTCCGGGAGCGTGCTGAATATCCGAAATACAAATTCCTCGAAAACCTGGGAATCCGATCGCACCAGGATCAATTACCAACTAGCCCAACCGAATCACAGGAGAGTAGAGATGAAGAACGTAACCCGTAGATCATTTGTATCAAGCGTCGCTGCCGGCATGACAGCGCTTGGCTTTTTCAGTGGCATGTCTGAGCCTGCCGAGGCACAACTCGTCTGGAATGCCTCGGACTGGAAGATGGCTGAGTTTGAAAAGATTGTGCACAACCCTGCACGCATAAAGCAGGTGTGGGACATCGTCCAGATCGGCGACGGAAAGTTCCTGAGCAATATCAAAAACTCTCTCAATGGACTCCATTTCGGCTACGGCGTTCCTACCGAACAAATCAAGATCACGGCCGCACTCCATGGTCCTGCCAACATGCTCAACTATGACGATTACGTCTGGAGCAAGTACCAGATCGGCGAATGGCTCAAGGTTATCGATCCCGCGACGAATAAACCTGCGGTTCGGAATATCTTCTACTGCAGCAAGAACGGCGTTCAGAAGGAGTCGGTCTCCAAGGATCCGGATGATCCCAACTCGCTCTTTCAGGACGCAAGCATAGAAGCGCTGCAGGCGAGAGGTGTGCAGTTTATGAGCTGCCACACCGCCACTGAAGAGCAGGCGCGTGCTCTTGTCAAGCGCAACAAGCTGTCGCAGTCTCCGGAAGAGATCGTCAAGGACATGCTGGTTCACACGCAACCCCACATCCTGGTGAACGCCTCGATGGTCTCCGCGATCGCACTGATGCAGGCTGAAGGCCGTTACAGCTATATCACGCTCTAACTCAAGGGAAAGGTCAACTTCAATGAAAGTCCTACTAAAATTTACCCTCTTGGCTTTGGCCATGTTCTCAGCGATCATCGCGTTTGCCCAAACCACGCCACCCTGGAGCAAGGGAGCCAACGATCCGGCTACAGAGAAAGGTTACGCCTTCCACGTCTCCGACATCGACAACATTCCAGATATCCACGGAAACCCGTTCGGCGCAAAGCTGGTGATCTTTATCGGCGGCAATCAATTCTTTGTCCTCCCACAGCTGATTGCTGCATTTGAACAACAGCACCCAGAGCTCGAGGGACACGTTTTCTACGAGACGCTGCCCCCGGGCATCCTGCGGAAACAGATTGCCGCAAACGACACCATTACCCTCGGTAATCTGACGCTCCAGGTCAAGCCGGATGTGTACGAGGCTGGAGCCCGGGTGTTGACGCAGATGGAACAGGCGAATCAGGTAAAGGGGATCGTTCAGTATGCAACCAATGACCTTGAGATCATGATTCCCGCCGCCAACCCAAAGAATATCCAGTCATTGAAGGACCTGGGCCGGCCAGATGTCGCGCTATCGATGCCTAACCCGGCGTGGGAAGGTGTCGCTAAACAGATCTCAGATTCGCTACGCAAGGCTGGAGGTGACTCGCTCTACCAGGCTGTCTACCAGGACAAGGTGAAGGACGGAAAGACCGTCCTGACCGAGATTCATCATCGGCAGACGCCGATGCGCATCATGAGCGGGCAGGTTGATGCCGGGGTTACCTGGGCATCCGAGGTGCGCTTTCAGGAGAGTATCGGAAATCCGATCAAAGGCATTGTGATCCCTGCAGACCTCAACACCACCGCGACCTATGCAGGAGGAGTGATGCAGGATGCTCCGCATCCGGCGATTGCAGCACAGTGGTTGGCTTTTCTGAAAAGCCCGCAGGCACAGACTATCTATCGACAGTACGGCTTCCGTCCGGTCGAAGAGTCTTCCAAATAGGAACAGGGGATCACTATGTGCGGTACGCGACGTGCGAATTTATTGTTGGCCATTGCCGGAACGGCGTTCGTGCTTATTTGCTTGATGGTTTCCGGCTGTTCGGGTCGTTCCATCCAGGCAGCCAGAGCGCCAATTGCAAATCCGCAGCAAGCGGCTGTCACGAGCAGGCAACAGGCGGAACTGATTCATCAGGGAAAGTTGATCTTTGATGAGACTCCGAAATATGCGAGCGGCTACGTGGGAAACAAGCTTGCCTGCAACGACTGCCACCTTCAAAGCGGCACCGCCGCCTATGCTGCGCCCATGATTGATCTTTCCGGGTTGTTTCCTATGTTCAACAAAAGGGCGGGGCATGTCATTACGCTTCAAAACCGGATTCAGGAATGTTTCACTCGCAGCGAAGCCGGACGCCCGTTGCCTGAGGACAGCACAGAGATGCAAGCGGTGGTGGCCTATATCAACTGGCTCTCGAAGGATGGGGTGAAAGGCAAAGCCTACAAGGGCCGCGGTTTAGTAAAGGTGCCCGCTCTTACAGGAGACCCTGCGAACGGTAAGTCCGTCTATGCTTCGCAATGTGCCGGGTGCCACGGTAGCGATGGAGCAGGAGTTCCCCCTGTGCTGCCGGCGGTGTGGGGGCCTGACTCGTTCAACGATGGAGCCGGCCTGAACGGCACCGCAAAAATGGCGGCGTTCGTTATCCACAACATGCCCCAAAACCATCCGGGAACTCTTACGCCACAGCAGGCCTATGATGTCTCCGCCTACATCCATACCATGCCGCGGCCCAAATTCAACCAGGCATACAAGAACTATTAGGTGCAGACACTATCCTGGCCCACAAAATACGAACTTCGTTCTGTCTAAGGGATGACACAAGGCGCACAGATATTCCGAAAATGGGGCTGGAGCGCACAGCCATGATTCTAGAAATACCTCTTAGTCCTCCCAGCAATGATGACCGATAGGGCAATGCAAAACGGAGAGAGAAGAACTTCGCGGGTTCGCTTATATGCTGCTCTCCTGTCCGGCGCGGTCGCAAGCGGCGCCAACATGGCGTTATTGGGCAGTGCGAGCGCCGCCGGCATTACCACGGCGCATGGTGGATTACTTCATCTGTTCGAAAAGACCGTCCGCCATCTGGCCCCATTGCTTCACCTCGTGGCTCAGACCAATCAATGGCCAATACTCCCCGTTTCCTCTGCGTGGTTCCAGAATGGATTCCATGTCATCACAGGATTATTCATGGCCATCTTTTACGCCTACATTCTTGACCAGAGACTCTACGGCCATCCCTTGGTTAAGGGTTTGCTCTATGGCACCGCCGTTTGGCTCTTTAACGCATTTGTCGTGCTTCCGTTGACCGGCGAAGGAATTGCAGGCTCTGGTCACCTGAACGCTATTGGTATGATCAGCTTTGCCATTGCACATATGGCTTTCTTCGAGGTCCTGAGTGTGCTCTATGGATGTCTCCTCTTCAGAGTCTCCTCTGCCGCGGCTGGCCGGTCCAGCTGCTTGATAGATCAGTCGAACCTTACCAATAGTTAGGTTGGTTCGTGCTGATCGGGAAATGAAAGCCGGACTTTGTAAAGTTGTATTCGAAGTACGCGTACGGGTATTGGTAATCGTGGCCTGCCGTCGTGGTCCTGAGAAATGGTCCGGCGAACATGCGACCGTAACCAAAGCCAAAGTTAAGTCCTTTATTCAATGTGTATTCAGCGACGAGGTCGAGTTCGTTGCCGATGTGCCGGCTCGCGCCGGGATGCGCGTGAACGGCAATCGCGCCAGCCCCGTTATAGAGATTGTCATCCGCTGTGGCCAGCCAGAACCCTGCGAATTGCTGTTTGAGTCTCCATTTCTTAGCGGGTACTTCTTCAATGCCGGCTCGGTACTGCATAAGATTCCGGCGGCCGATCAGATCGACGAAGCCATATTTGTCATGATTCGAAGGATAGAGCTGGTCAAAGGTATTCCACTCACGTCCCGCCGGATTCTTGGTTCCAGAGGCGTAGTTGAGCTCCAGGAACGTTCGCGGCGATGCGGGCGCCTTCCGAAAGGTTTTGCCGAGGCTGGCATAGCCTGCCCAGGCGCCGATGGAATATTTGCCGAGTGAACCCTTCTGGCCGTCAAATTCGTTATCGTAGTCGAAGCCGGAGGGAAGCTTACCCTTCCAGTGGAGGCCGAGTGTGACTTCATTGAGGTGCCCATGACCGACCTCTTCTACAAGCTCAGAGTTCGCGGGTGCAACGCGCCAGAGAACATAGGGCTCGAAGTCGGCCTTGGGAACGATATTCTGAAAGCTTCCGTAGATTCCGTGCAGGTTGTTGCCCGGGAGCGCGTTGTGTAAGTCAGTATTCTCGCCGGGCACGACCGACGAGGAGAATGCGCTCACTTTGTACCCAAGGTGATGAAAGTCAAGTCGCGCGACGTTGAAAGTACGGGTGACGTTGGTCCAGTTGGAGGGCCCGATGACGCGTTCGTCTCCAAATAGCAGGACTTGGCGACCCGCTAGAACATCCACCCAACCTTCTGTGGAGCTGCCAATCTGAGGATAAGCTTCCCAGAGCGTCCAACTATCTTCATAGGGGTTGCCATTGAGAGTGTGGTGATTGAAAAAGATACGTGCATCCTGTAGTTCACCGTGGAAACTCAGCCAGGGCTTGGGCTGAATGATCGCACGCACGCGCAAGCGGTCCAGCAGGTAAGAATCATTGGTTCCCGTAAAGCCTATACCAATCGGACCCTCGAGCCGATTCCGGTATTGGCCGCCGATGCGGATCCAACTCGGCAGACGCGTGTCGAGCTCGGTAAGTGGAAACAACCAGCTTGGCGGCTCGTGGCCGGCAGTTAGGTCGGATCTGTAACTGGCCTGGGTGCCCGTAGTTGAGTCGGAGGCCTCGTGAGCCTCGTCTGGGTCAGAAGCCCCTTGAGCACTGACCTGTCCTCGAGCAGTGCTTGCGCCGACGAAGAGGGCCAGCATCAGCAGGTAGGTTAGCGTCGAAACCCCTGCACCACAGACGATTCGATCAGAAAGAATTGTTCCGTTCCATAGAGCGCTATTGCTGTGAAGCATACGTCACCTTGATGGACGGAAGCACTTACCTAAAATCTCGTTGCTTCGGCCACTTCCTTGGAATCGTGAGTGCGAGCCAGCGCGGGCGAGGCGAACCGAAACCCGAGAATCATGCACCCTTAGGTTGGAGCTGAGGTCCGAGGTCTCTAAGTGAACCAAATGCCGAACAAATTCCCCAGGCCCGTGAAAGCTTCAGGGCGCGTTATCCTGCGATGACCAACTCCTTTTCCGAGGGAATCCTCGCGATTTGATGCTTGTCGATATTCATGTGGGCAGTCACCGCTTCCGGGGGCAAACGCCTGATCCAGTTATTCACGGAGACGTCGACAAACTGATCGGCCTTGAACATTTCCAAAAAGGTGCAATCGGTGTTGCCAGTGTTTTCGATGTAATGGGCGGCAGCCCTGGGAACAAAGCCAACGTCGTTGGCATTGAAGTCCATGGTGCGGGCTCTTCCCTCGTTCGCGATGACGCCCATGCGTGCTTTGCCGGAGAGCCAGAACTGCCACTCGCTTGCATTGGGATGCCAGTGCAATTCGCGCAGGGCTCCGGGCTTGAGAGTAACCTGTGCGGCGGCGATGTTCTTCGTCACCGGGAAGTTGCGCGAGTCCACGATGCGAACTTCGCCTCCGGGGGTTTCTTTGGTGGGGGGCATCTTGGACAGTTTGAACGTGTACTGGAAAGGAGATGCCACGCTCAGTCCTCCGATCGATGCCTTGTCCTGCGCGAGAGATAGCGGAAGGTCTGCCGGGAAGATGTAAAGCGACTCTTCTTTTACCAGTTTCGCGGCGACACCCTTGTCGATACCGAAATTGTTCGCTAACACCCTGTGGGGCGTATGCGAAATCATCTCGGAGAAAAGGAAGGTGCCGTCTTCCGAGAAGTCCCCTTGATCGAACACCAGCAGAAACTGGCAACCATCCGGCTGAAGCCCCTGAATGGAATGCGGGTAGCCTGCCGGGAACAGCCACAGATCGCCCTTGCTCACGTCGTCGATGAACATCGTGCCATCGGGATTCATAACAGTGACGCGGGCGTTGCCGTATAGCATGATGGCCCACTCATCGGCGGTGTGCCAGTGCAATTCGCGGAAACTGCCGGCGGTGAGCCGCATGTTTACGCCGGTCAGATCCTTTGATGTGGGCAACACAAACGAGTTCACCTCGTGCGTCCACCCACCGTCCTGCACCCGTTTGTGGACCAAATCGAAGGAATACCAGATCGGACCGATATCGCCATGATCCGTCGGCGGGGGCAGGTTTGAATCTGGGTTCTCGTCCAGCAGAAGTCTATTTTCCTCTCCAGGATCGCTTACAGAATGATCCTTCTCCGCGTTGCGTGTATCTTGGATCGCCTGCGCGTGCGCAGTAAGTCCAGTCAACGCTGCTGCGGCAAGGGCTGTCGAGGTGACTCCGAGAAAATCCCTTCTCGAAAACCCCTCTGTGCCTGGCTTATGATTTGCGCCACTCTGCCCGATCTCATCTGCGGCTACGGGATCGGTGCCGATCCTGGTTTCTTCAACTTCCTTCATTATGTCGTCCCCTTTTAGGTGTATTCTCTAGCGATTGCTGGCCACTACTGAATGTTCCACAACGCCAGCGTTCGTGGCGGCCCTGGTTTCTGCTTTCGTAGCCTCAACCTTCATCCCGAAACTCTGGCCGTTCATCCAAACCCGGTTCAGATAGTCGGTGTCTCCGTATTTGTGAAAGGTGACGTCAGTTTGGGAGTGAGGCTGCTCAGCATGTGTCGGTACGAAATCAACGAACGCAGAGTGCGTGCCATCGATACTCCGGATCTGCAGCACAGATGAATCGATATCTGACGGACTAATACTGTAGGAACCAGCCGGCATCTTAGCGTTGCCTGCGTAAAACGGAAATGTGGTCTTGAAGACCACGCCATTCTCAATCTGCGCCGCCAACGGCATTGCGCACAGCAGGGATAGCAATCCCATCCTCACAACTAGTTTTCCTAAGCTATTCATTAGATCTCCTTCGATTTGGGTCGCACTCATGCCGAATGCTTCTTTCCTTTGTGAAGCAAGTGTTATGCCATTCCTGATAGGTTTATTAGCCAGCTGCGCGCAGCGTCTAACTGGTTTTCTCTCCATATACTTCATCGTCTGAAGTGGACAATTGATCGCTTAAGAGAGAGCGTTGGCGAACTCCAGCGTGTCGGCAATGCGGCGGACTGAGGCGGTATTTCGACTCATACGGCATCTGAGAGCCGGCGGGCCAGCTTTGAGGTGGGATTCATCTGATGCATCAGAGCTATTGTTGGCCAAAGCTATTGTTGGCCCGCCAGTTTACCAGGGCAGAAGGTCGCGCGAGAAGTAAGCCTCAATACTCTGAGCGGTGCGACTCCCCGCTGCTTACACCAAAGTATTCACTAGCCGAGCCACTTCGGGTTTGCCGCCGTGCCGTCGAAGTGGGCCGTTGTTTTGAATAGTTCGTAGCGGCCATCGGCTGCCGCATTGCGGGTCCGGTCGAGTAAGGAGGTGATCTGCTGCTGCGTCATGGGCTGGAAGGTCTTCACAGCGGTCAACGCTTGTTCCATCACCGGCATCGAGTCGATCCCCGTAATAACCACTGAGACCGGCTGGGTCAACGAGTAGTGCAGGGCTTCGACAGGCTCAATCGTCTTGCTGTCAAGAATGAAATGGTCGCCAAAGGTCTTCATCGCGAGCACCCCGATCCCCTGCTGGATTGCGACTGGCATAACTTCTTTGGCAAACGATCGAAAATGCGCATCCATGACATTTATCGGCATCTGTACCGTGTCGAAATGGAAGCCCCGATTCTGAGCGGTCGCAAGCATCCTGAGATGTACCGCTGGATCCTTATGACCGGTAAACCCGATGTAGCGAATTTTGCCCGCTTCACGTGCGGCAATCGCAGCTTCAAGTGCTCCGCCGGGTGCAAAGATGCGGTCCGGATCTTCCATCCGAATGACCTCGTGGAACTGGACCAGATCGATGGTATCGGTCTGCAATCGCCCGAGAGACTGCTCCAGTTGAAGGTTGTAAGCCGTTTTGGTTCGGCCATCCATCTTGGTCATCAGGAAAACCTTGCTGCGATAGCCGTCGCGTAGCGCCTGGCCCATGCGGACTTCACTAATCCCGTCGTTGTAGTCCCAACAGTTGTCCATGAAGGTAATGCCGCGATCGATCGCGGTTCGGACCAGGCGCACACTTTCCGCTGGATCCGTCTGTCTACCAAGGTGATAGCCGCCTAACCCTATCACCGAAACCTTCTCCCCGGTGCGCCCCAGGTCGCGGTACTGCATGTCTGGCGACATTGGACGCGAGACCGGGTTGCTGGTGCGGGCCGAGCTTTGCGCCTGCCCCGAATCACTTAGCGTCGCACCGGCGGTCACTGCCGAAGCGACAGCTGACTTGATGAAATCTCTGCGTTCCATAACTTCTCCTTGTGAGGTTTCGGAGTTTCCTTCGAAGCAAGCAGACGACTGTATAGCAAGTGAGCTCGGAGAGCGCTCTCAGCAAACCGCGGCGACATTCGGATTCACAAATGTATCTGTGTTGTCCTCGTCACTGCGATCGATACAGGCGAAATCCTTTTCAATGATGACTTCAAGCAAACCCTGGGCGCCAATGTCTACTGTCGTGTAAATCCCAACCTCTCCGGCCTCACTCCATATTCGCGCTTGCTCTTCCGAAATAGTCACCGTGAGTTCCTGCGGACTGTAGCATACGGTTGCTTCGGAGTTGAGAGGAGCAGACTCCAGTGCATAGATAAGCTTTGCTTCGGGTCCCGGGCCAAAATGAATCGTTTCCTCAATGCGGCTCGGGCTCAAGAACCGTGTGAGTTCAGAACGCGATACCCGCAATCGCAGCGAATTTCCTTTAATGCGTAATTTCATGCTTCGCCTTCCTTGATGGCCGGTTCATAGCCTAGTATGTGTTCCTCGCCGTGATAGATGTTGAAATGGGTTGGGCGCAAAAATCCAACGAGTGAGATGTTGAAGTCTTTTGCCACTTGTACGGCGAGGCTCGAGGGCGCGCCGACAGAGGCCACCATTGCAACTCCACCCATGAGAGCTTTCTGCAAAAGTTCGAAGCTGGCTCGCCCCGAGAGTAGGAGCAAAGTATTGCGCAATGGGGTGCGGTCCGCAAGAAACTCTGCGCCAATAAGCTTGTCTACCGCATTGTGGCGTCCTACATCCTCGTGAACGGCCAGCAACTTGCCTTGGGAGTCGAAAAGGCCTGCGCCGTGAAGACTGCCAGTCCGGTTGAAGAGACCCTGAGCTCTCAGCAGGCGCTCCGGGAGCGCGTAGAGAGTCGCGGCGCTGATGAAAAAAGTGTTTGTTGTGCGCGGCGGGCACACCGTTTGCAACGCGAGCAGAGACGCCTTACCACAGATGCCGCAGCTCGACGTGGTATAGAAGTTGCGCTCCAGCGTTGCAAGGTTGAAGACTACGTCAGGCGCCAAATCCACGCGGACGACATTCCTCTTCGGTTGATACGGGAGAGTGCCTGGCCTTGCAACGACTCGCTCCATTTTCTCTGGAAAGCTCACCTCCCCGCCCGCGATATTTTCAATGTCGTTGGCATCTCGCACGACGCCCTCGGTCATCAAGAAGCCCGCAGCGAGCGAACCATCATCCCCCGGAGTGCGCATGGTTACGGAGATGGACTTTACCACTCTTGCACCGGCGGCACCATAACCCAGCTGGATCTCCAGCGGCTCCTCAACAGCGAGCGTGTCGTGCGCCGACTGGAGACTCAGTCCGGTCACCCTCTTGATAGGGATATCGAGAGAAGCGCAACCGGCTTCACGTTGGGCTTGTAGAGTGCCTTCCATACAGAGTTCGATGCTCTTTCAGTCGGGGTAGTCTCTGTTTCTTTCGGACAGAACCATCTACCACTCACCTGAGAGCAGTGACATGCGCAACACCGTTCTCGCACGTGCGAGCCTCGACTTAGTCGCGGGCACGGAGATACCCAGAAATTGTGCAATCTCTTCCATCGAGCGTTCTTCTCCATGGCTCATCTGAACAACATCCCGGAGCAACGGCGGTAGCCGGTGAATTGCTGCCATAAGCAGCCGTTCCCGCTCTCGCCGTGCGCAGTGGCTTTCAGGATTTTCAGCAAGATCCTGGGGTTCCCGGTACAAAATTCCGGACTCATCGTCGAGAGCATCGGTCGAAATCTCAATATGACCACGCTTCTTCCGCAAAAGCATGAGTGCGGAATTGATCGCGATCCGTGTGAGCCATGAAGAGAACTTGCATCTCTCCTCGAAATTCTTCAGGTGAATGAAGGCCTTCATGAAAGCCTCCTGAAGGACATCCTCTGCATCTTGCCAGTTCTGGACGATGCGATAAGTCTTACGCAGAACCATAGCGTGGTGGCGTCTGCTGAGTTCAACAAAGGCAATAGTATCCCCAGACTTCGCAGCCGAAACTAACAACGCATCGCTCATCGCGTTCAGGCTGCCTCTGATAACAGAATTATCGGCTGATGATACAACTGCATTCATTCGGCCACCTTCTCTTTAGTAACGTTTAATTGATAGAGACCCACACCCGATGATTTTCGGCAATCTACGAGGAACATATTGCACTTGGCGTGCCAAGGAGCGTTCCAGCCGAGATCGCGACAACTGATTGAGGGCTTTGTTTTGTGAGCTGCGACCTGTTGAAAGAGCGTCAGGATTTCGACACTTCTGTGGACAAGTATCGGGCGCTCCCCTGGACTTCCGTATCGGCTATTTGCCCCTTTCATTGGGAGGCGCTTCGAGCGCACTCCGCCAGCCATGCCGCATACCGATTCATCTCAACCTTCACTATGCCGCGCACAGAAGCCCGATCCTCGGTCAGGTCCAGAGGAGCTAATAGCGAAACTGCTTCGCGGCTTCCTGCAACCAAGGACTGCATGGAAAAAGTTGGGCTCGCTTGTGGAGACGCGCTTGAAGGTACTGTGACTTCGTACTCAAGTTCAACCTTCTTACCGTAGCGAACCCCAAATTGGAATGAATTTCCATCGTGGATCAGGCTGGCCAGCTTAGGATCGAGTGAACCGAACGCGTGCTCTATCTCGTTGTTAGATTTAACCATTTCTATGACAGACCAAGTGGCATTATCGCGGCGCAGCCGAGCAAGCTTCTGCATTAGCGAAGGATCTACTCTACTCCTGGCCAAGTACCTCTCCAGTTCCTGTTGGACACTGAACCTGGTTCCGAAAAGTGCCACGCTGGAGTCGATCACTGCTAGCCAGCGCACATCCTTGAACTTGCCGAGCTCACGTTCAAACGGTTGCTGCACCAACACTCGAAAACCTCTATATTCGGCGACGGTCGCTCCGTTCTCGACTGCAGCCTTAAACATGCGCGCCTGGTCGAAATGCCCGCTCATCAGAGCACTGTGCTCTCCCGATCTGCTGGGATCACTGCCTCCGGCGGCGAAGATCATCTGGTGAATGATCATGGAATCATCCACCGCAGCAAGGGAGATGAAGTCGCGACGATCAATTACATTGTTGCGGCTCATCAAGAGAAAGCTTTCAGGCTGGCCTGCAGGCGTTCGATTACTTACTCCTGCCACAACCTGGCTTCCAGGAGGAACGAGGGAAAGAAGCATCGGATCTGGGGGTGCTGCCCTTAACATCTCGACCGAAACGAATAGGAAGAGCAGCATTGCGAGGGCTCTGTTTCCATGGAATCGCTTCATATGCTCACGCTCCGAAAGTAACCGCTTGAATTGGCCTAGTGCATTCGCAATGCCACAAATGGCCCGAATGAAATATTCCGCGATATAGCTGAATCAAGAGGACTACTTCTGCCGAGGGTCTCCTGATTGTGAAAACCATTGGACGTGTCGGTTGAAATCTCGACAGAGGTTGACACTTATGACACTCGTACGCCTAAACGGATCGTTTCTGCCTTGGGAAAGACTGCGACGGTTCCCCGATGGGCCAATAGGTATGGTGTCCTCTTATCTCCAACAACGCCTGTGGCGAACGCAGCTGCGGACAGAGAGGACTTCGCCCTGTATGTCTCGAAAAGCGTACCTCAGCGGCTAAGGCCGTCAAGCGCATAGGCTGTTTACGGCACAGTCGAAAACGACCTCACTGACCTTGGGTGAGCCGCAGGCTCGTGGAGAAACGGCTACACGAAGGGCACGGCTAAATGACGGCGAACGGCCTCAACGAAGGGCACGGGTTTGGTTTAGCCGTGCCGTAAATTTCCGCAACACGAATCGGCTTTTAGCCGCTGAGGTACGCTTTTCAGGACATGTAGGGCAAAACCGTACCTCAGGGAACCTCAGGGGCTAAAAGCCCTGAGGGCACCTCTTGTACTCGCGCAAGCAGCCCTCAGCGGCTAAAGCCGATTTATCTTGACTGTCAAAAGTACGGCCTAAAGGCCGTACCCTTCAAAAGGTTCGAGTTCTCACGCAGGCTCTAAAGCCCTCATCGGGCTGTTTTTTCGGCACGGCTAAAGCCGTGCCCTTCGTCAAGAGCCTTTTTCCCATCTGACTGAAGCCCTCACCATCCGAATCAATGTGGCACAGTCGAAAAACACCTCTCGCCGTGGTTCTCATCACCTGGGTGAGCGGCAGGCCCATGGGGACACGGCTGAACGCGTGCCCTTCGTGCAGAGCGGCTTTTTCATTTAGTTTTCTTGTCGTCGCCCCGAAGCAGCAGTTGGTACAGAATGCGCCGCCGCGGCTGAAAGCCGTCATGCACGTATGCCGCACTGGTATGGGCTTGTTCTCTAGAAGGGAATAAGTAAAACCGACATCCGCCCCGATAGGCGCGGCGCCGCAAACCTCTAAATCCAGGCTTTGGCGCCCAACGCCAGGTCTACGGTCATAGCGTAAGTGCAATACATCAGCCAGATACCCGTAATGAACTGGAACAGCCCTATGACGCGAGCACCTCGGTTCCAGGAGAACAAGCGAGTAGGAATTTCCGTGGCGTAGATCAGGGTCAGACCGACAAAAACGATCATCACCGGGATGTCTCCGGCACGCCGAAAAACGTCCAGGCCAAGAATGCTGAGGAACAGGAATGCTATGGCCATCCACCCATCCGTTTGGGCACTGGAATCGATATATCGCCGGTGGGCCATTGCGAACCAGTGAATGCCGTAAGCAGTGAAAGCGAGGGCAGCCATATATAAAGGAGCCGCTTTGCTGAATACGTAGAACCACGTCAACCCGGTCAACAGATAAATGCCCGTGAGAAACTGCATGAAGCCAGGCATCCAGAAACCCCATAAGCCCAAGGTGCGGTTAACCTCGGGACTGGTCTTGGGAAAACCAAATAAGGCCTGGCCGCCCCAGATGAAGTAGCCTGTTCCCAAGCCAAAAAAACCAATCGCGACCGGTACGAAGGGAGAACTTGCGAACGTAAATGTTTGAGTTTCCATCTTGTAAGCCCCTTTAGAGTTGTGAATCTCATAGACACGCATGTTCAAATGCGTCCGCCTGTCAAAGGGCATTTGCACTGCCACTCTTAAGCGACTCTTAGTCGAGCCGCGGGTCCCCACGTAACTGGCTTGCTTTCATTGAGGCTGCAATGTGCAAAGAGCGGTTGTGCGTACGGGGGCCAAGATAATTGGAATTTCTGGATGTCGCCCAGAGGCCTCGGTGCGTCCGTATTTCGACACGCTCATCCAGCGGCAATGAGGAAACGCACTTGTTGCACGGCAGGAGGGGTGTGTCGATCAATGGGCGGGGTCTGTCTGGATTTCGACATGCGCTCCTGTTGCTGTTCACACAAACAAAGCGATCCACAGAATAATGCCGTTTGGATTCAATTACATCGCAGACGATTCCCTTTTGCACCAGCCGTGGCATGCGAAATGCTCTCCCACTCGCGAGGAGAAAAACAATGCCTAACCAAACTGATACACCAGACATACCGAGAAAAGATAACACTGACGGCGCCACAACCGGCAAGGAAGCAGGGGTAGACCGCATCGCTAATGAGGCTGCGAGTCGAGCACGAAAGAGGCAACAGCGTTATGACCAGGATCACAACATCTTTACAAACTAGTTTTGGTCGACAAAGCCAATTTGTATCGAGAAAGCTGGAAAAGGAGCATTTCAATGATTAACGAGCAAGTTCATTCTGCAGCCGCCGCAGGTACGTTCTCAATAGGTGGCGACCTCACCGTCAATCGCCTTGGCTACGGAGCAATGCGGATTACGGGTCCCGGCATTTGGGGACCTCCCGATGACAAGGACGCCGCACTTGCAACGTTGCGGCGCGCGGTCGACCTCGACGTGAACCTCATCGACACAGCTGATTCCTATGGTCCGGCTGTGTCGGAAGCGTTGATTGCAGAAGCGCTTTATCCCTACCCATCGGGTCTGGTAATCGCCACCAAAGGTGGATGGGAGCGTCCCGGTCCCGGGCAGTGGACTCATAATGCCGGCCGCAAACATCTCGCGGAAGCGTTAGAAGGCAGCCTCAAACGCTTGCGTCTGAATACCATCGATGTATATCAACTCCACGCTCCGGACAACGCAGTTTCGTTCGAGGCCTCAGTGGAAGCACTGGCCACGCTCCGCGAACAGGGTAAGATTCGGCACGTCGGACTCTCAAACGTGACCCGGGAGCACGTTGAGCGCGCGCGCAGGATTGTGCCTATCGTTTCGGTGCAGAACCGGTACAGCTTTGCCGACCGGGAGTCCGATTTCATTGTCGACTACTGCGAGCATCACAACATCGCGTTTCTTCCGTGGGCTCCGCTTGGCCAAGCGCAAGAGGCGCATGATGCCGTAAAGAAGGTCGCCGAGGATCTCGATGCGAGCCCCCTGCAGGTCGCTTTGGCGTGGTTGCTCAAGAGGTCCAAGGTGATTCTGCCAATTCCCGGAACCTCGTCGATCAAACACCTGGAAGAGAACATCGCTGCTGCAAGCCTTGAACTTCCCCAGGCGGCATACGACGAGTTGTCTGAGGTAAGCGTTCCGGCCGCGAGCCTCCGCGGTTAAGGCTCCCGGCGAGATGATGCGAAGGGAAGTGGCGGATCAACTTCGACGTGGGATTCGGTCCCATTGCTGCGACAGATCGTCTCTGATCATCAAAGCTATTGTTAGCCGCCACTTCACCCGGGGCGACGATCACCCGTCGTAAGCTAGCCGAGCCACTTCGGGTTTGACATTCGCGGCCATATTGGACGCCGCTCCGGGCTGCCGGAGTCGAAAAGAAGGAAAAAGAATGGATAAAACGTGCCTTATTTGGTTACAAGAACAGCTTTGTTTATTCAGTGAATGCGCAAAAAAATTACATAACGTTCCTTGACTTATTCCAACCAACGGAGTAACTCTCAATACGTTTAAGCGGTGCTCTCCCCCGAGTCGTCTCTGCGATCCCGCACGTTTTCCTGTGGACCGTTTTTGACCCGGCGCTTTTAAGGAAATAGCAACGCGCTTCCCGATCCTGTTCGGGTAAATAAAGGCCGTTATAGCACGACCGCGTCTTGCCGGCGCGAGCCATGCGCCCTACCCGAACCCTAACAGTTCGCGGGGTTCCTCATGACACGGAAAGTATTGCTGGTAGTCGCGGTGGCGTGCGCCACAATCGCGTGCGTCATGTCGCTCTCTCTTCACACAGTGCACGGCCAATCAACCGTCTACAACCCGTACCCCCCTGGAATTCTCCCGTCCAATATAGATACCGAGTTGGCACGGGTTCTACGAGAAATTAATTTCATCGAAACTGAGGCTATTGGCCAATGGCAAGCCTTACCGCCTCTGACTTTGGCCGGTAACCCACCAATCATTCAGAACAACGGACAGGCCGCGGTAGAAGTCCTCGGCAAGCTGATGAATTTCGACAAGAACATCTCACCCAATGAAAATAGTGCTTGCGCGTCTTGCCACATGCCGTATGTCGCCTTTAGCGGGCCGATTCCGTCGGTGAATTTGACCATGATCGCGTATCCCGGATCGGTCCACTTTCGGGCCGGCAAGCGGACGGCGCAGAGATATACGTATGCGAGCTACTTCCCTACGTTGGAGTACGATGCAGTTCAGGGCGCTTTCTTCGGCGGGAATTTCTGGGATTCACGCGCAACAGGATATTTGATCAGGAACCCATCCGCTGAACAGTCGCAGTTTCCTCCGGTTGATCCTTTGGAAATGGGCAACCCAGACACTGCCTGCATCACGTACAAACTTTCGCTGGCCGCGTACAGACCTCTCTTTGAGGAGATATGGGGCGCTGGTTCCTTCGACATCAACTGGCCATCCAACACTGCGAAAATCTGCGCCACTCCTAATGGAGCGGCGTCGCTGGGCGGGAGCGCAACACCAGTGGCGCTCAGTCCCTCCGACCGCACACGCTCCAATACGGATTATGATCACTGGGCACAGTCCCTGAACGCATACGAACACAGCTTGGCGGTCAGCCCCTTCACCTCGAAGTTTGATGCCTTCCTTAAGGGCACATACACCTTGACTCCCGATGAGCAGGCTGGATACAACCTGTTTCGGGGCAAAGGGAATTGCAACTCATGCCATCTGGACGGAAGGTCTACCGCCCCAACCCCACAACCACCCGACGGGACTGCTCCAAACGCCGAAGACACGGGTGTAGCAGCAAACACAACGCCCGTATTCACGTGCTTTGGCTCGGCGAATCTGGGACTCCCCAAAAATCCAAGGGATTCGTTTTATTATGAGACCACGCCGGATTCCTTTGGATTTACCCCTAACCCGGAAGGCTATGCCTACACCGATTACGGGCTGGGAACTTTCCTGAGAAGCGGCTTCGGCTCAGCGCCCAGCCCAAACTCGAGCTGGAGACGATTTGCGTCAACCACCGACGGCCAGATGCAGACGTCTACGGTGCGTGATGTCGCGCTCACTCCTCCACAGTGCCCAACCACAGAGGCCCCCGGCCCCTATTTCCAGAAAGAATTTTTTCACAACGGCTACATCAAGAGCCTGAAACAACTGGTCCATTTCTACAACACGCGCGACGTCTATCCGTTCCCGGTGGAGTCCGGCAACTGCCCGGCAGGAACCGTTGAAAAAGTAAACTGCTGGCCGGAACCTGAAGTACCGCAAAACAAGGACATGACAGTCGGAAGCCTCGGCTTGACGGATCAGGAGGAAAACCAAATCGTCATCTTCCTGCAAACTCTCAACGACGGTTATACAACACCTTATCCCGACATCGGCACCTATACGGGGGCTTGCATGTCGGGTGGGAATGCTTCCACACAAGGCAATAACACCATCATTCCTTCTCTGGCAAAGCGGCTTCACAGCAACTGAACCGCCCCGTTGGAGATGGACGTCGACGCACCGCAGTTTAAATCGGGGCATATGGCTACTTCCGGGTGGCCCTTGCCCCGGTTTTTTGATACAGGTCAATCAGACAGTTACTTTCGAGGTCCGCAGTGAGAGCTCTTGACTTGCATAGACTCCGTCTGCCATTGGCGATGGTGGTTGTGGCCAGCGGCGCGCTCTTCTCAACATCCACCCCGGCTCAGGATGCTTATCAGCCTAAGGTACTTCCACCGGCCAAGCCGGCCCCACGCGTCCTTATCACCGAAGGACCAGCGCTTGAATCCGTCAGGGATAACGCGGCCATTATCCGGTGGACAAGCAACAATCCCGGGGGCTCGGATGAGCATTTTGGTGTTGTGCACTACGGTACTGATCCAGAGCACTTGAGCCAAATGGCGAAATCCCATATTCGGCTGAACCAGAACCATTCCTATACGGTTTTTCGGGTGCTCGTGAACGGACTCCGGCCGCAGACTACGTACTACTACACCGTTGACTCGATGCAGGCCACCGGCAAGAGTGACGGGGTGAACAGCAGCGTACATCAGTTTGCTAACCCCTGAACACGGTGGAGGATTTGCGCCGCAAGCGCATCCGGTAACAGCTATCTACCAGCTCGGAATCAGGGTAGTTGCGTGGTGTCCCATCCTCCGCCCAACGCTTTGATGAGGACTACGCTTGCCTCCATACGGCGGCGCATGATGTCGATATCATTCCGTTCATTGTTCAAGGCAGCGGTCTGCCATGTGATTACCTGCAGATAGGTGTCGGCGCCCCCTTCGTAACGGGTTTGCGAGAGGTCCAGTGACTGCTCCGCGGAGTCCGTCGACTGGTGTTGTTGCTGGGCTTCTACTTCCAGAATGCGCAAGGCCGCGAGATTGTCCTCTACCTGTTGGAACGCCGTGAGTGTCGTTTGCCGATAGCCGGCAACGGTGGCATCGTAATGCGCTGAAGCCATCGTTCGCACAGAGCGGCGGCGCCCTGCGTCGAACAGGGTCTCTGAGAAAGTGGGACCGACTGCCCAGAAACGACTGGGCCAGCTGAACCAGTTCAACGCGGAGGTGCCCTGCAGGCCTGCCACGGCGCTCAAGCTGAGCGTGGGATAAAAGGCCGCTTGTGCGATGCCAATTTGCTCATTTGCAGCAGCCATCTGTCTCTCGCTCGCGGCAATGTCGGGCCTTCTCTCCAATAGCTGAGAAGGTAAGGTACCCGGAATGTCCGGCATCTTTGGGGGAGAGAGGTTCAGCGGCGTGGGGGCCAACGTGAACTGCGCCGGCGGCACACCGATCAGGATCGCTATAGCATGTTCGTACTGCGCACGTGTCACCGAGATGTCTGTCTCAAGGACGCGTGCAGTGTCGAGTTGTGTGCGCGCCTGGCTAAGATCGGACAGCGGTGAGACACCACCCTCGTAGCGATCCCTGGTTAGATTGACGGCATCTGTATATGCTTTGACCGTATCCTTCAGCAATTTGATCTGCGCGTCAGCACTCCGCACTTCCATGTAGTCGATGGCAACCTCGGCGTGCAGACTCAACCGCGTATTGGCCAGATCCGCGGCACTAGCCTGCGCCTGTTCGCGGGCTGCGGTCACCTGCCGCCGGATGCGCCCCCAGAGGTCGATCTCATAATCGAGTTCCAGCGGCAAGGTAAAATTCCCGGTGCCATTGTTGACGATGGTTTTGGAGAGGTAGGGTTGGTTCGCAGAGTCACGAACCGCAGCTATGCCCGGAGCAACCCCGATTGTGGGCGCTTCTGAAGCCCGGTAGAAGCCGATATCCGCGCGCGCGGCACGAAAGTTTGCATCCGCGATCTTTAGCGTCTGATTGGCTGCTTCCACCCTTGCTTCCAACGCGTTCAGTTGGGGATCTCCAAACAGCTCCCACCAGTTGCCTTTGAGCTGGGAGTCGCTTGGCTGACTCACTTTCCAGCCATCATCTTCCCTGAAGGAAGCGGGGGGAGATTCTTTAAAGGCGGGAGCCATTGGAGCGGAAGGCCGGCTATATTTCGGACCTACCATGCAACCGCTCAGCAGCATGAGTGCTAATGAGGCAATGGGAAGAGGAAGGCTATGGACCCGTCTCATTCGGTCGCCGCCGTCCTGGCGTTGGGATCTATCTCAACGCGAGTACCACTCACCAGCGAATCTGAGGGATTGAGCACGACCTGATCCGTACGCGTAAGCCCAGCCGTGACCTCGACCGTGTCTCCATAGTCATGGCCGATATTGATGGGGACAAGTTGGACGCGTCCATCACGAACCACGCCCACACGCAAGCCTTCTTTGCGGAAGAGCAGCGCGTTCGAAGGAATGGTCAGCGACTGAAAATCGGCAGGCAATGGCAAATGCACAAACACATAGGCGCCTGGAAGCAGCAGCGCATTCGGGTTGTCGATGTCGACCTCGACTCTCAGCGTGCGCGAAAGGGGATCGATAGCGTTGGAGCTCCTTGCGATCGTCCCCGTGAAGTGCTCCCTGGGGTAAGCGTCGGATGAAATACTAATCTTCCTTACGGACTTCAGAACGCTTTGATAGACCTCGGGCACGGGAACGAATATACGCAGCCGATCGATGGCACTGAGGTGAAACAGCTCTTGTTGAGTAGTATTTTCTCCCGCCTGAATCAGATCACCGATATCAGTGTTCCTGGCAGTGATAACGCCATCAAAGGGGGCATAGATTTTCTCGAATCCCTGTAATTGCTGCAGACGCCGGAGGTTCGCCGCCTGTGCGGATACCGTGGCCCGCCTGGCATTTAAATTGCTCGTAGCCTGATCGGTCTCTTGATGTGAGACGGCGTTCTTTTGCAGCAGCTTCTGCCACCGCGCAGCCGTTATCTCCGCCAACTGAGAGTTCGCCTGCGCAGTTGCGAGGTCAGACTCGGCTTGTTGCACTTGTTGATCGAGCTCGGGAGTTTGGATCTCGGCGAGTAACTCACCCTTCTTCACATGTGTCCCGATATCGGCAAACCAGTGAAGGAGATAGCCGCTGGTCCGTGCGTAGACGGGACTATCGATAAAGCCCTGAACACCGGCTGGCAGAATAACCTCGGATGACGCAGTGCCCAGGGAGGGGTGAACGACATCTACCGATAGAATGGCAGCCCTTTGTGTTTCCTGCGTCAGTGTGGCTGTCGCGACCGATCTGGCGTGGCCATCCTGCAAAGTGAGTAAGCCGCCTAAAATAGCGATCAATACGGCGGAATTGATTGCTACGTGACCAAAGCCACGCCTGTTCACATCGGGAGCGGACGCACTCTCGGGATTGGTTTCCGTTTTCTTTCCTGGTTCGAGGGTTTCCATAAGGCTTTGCTCCTTTTCAGGCGTGTAGTGGCTCAATCTCGCTTTTCGCGGCAACCGGTTGTTCGCCTCCGGACTTGCCTCCGTGTAAGAGAGCAAATACTGACGGCACAAAGACAAGCGTTGCGACGGTGCCAAACATAAGGCCGCCGATCACGGCGCGTCCCAGCGGCGCATTCTGTTCCCCGCCATCCCCGAGGCCGAGGGCCATGGGAATCATGCCAATAATCATGGCCAACGCTGTCATGCAGACAGGGCGGAAACGAGTGACTCCCGCCTCGATCGCGGCAAGCACAGCATCCTGATGCTCGGCGAGGCGGATCTTGGCAAAGGACACGACGAGAATACTATTTGCCGTAGCCACCCCCATGCACATGATGGCTCCCATGAGAGCGGGAACGCTGAGTGTGGTGTGGGTATAGAAAAGAAACAAGACAATGCCGGCCAGCGCCGCAGGCAAGGCAGTAATGATAATGAAGGGGTCAAGCCATGACTGGAAGTTGACCACGATCAGCATGTACACCAGCACGATCGAAAAGGCCAGGCCACCAAGAAGAGCAATGTAGGAGCTGCGCATCGTGTCTACCTGCCCCAGAATCGCGATGGAAGTTCCCCTTGGCAGGTGGGTTTTAAAAGCATTCACAATCCGCTCGACATCCCTGCTCACTCCTCCCAGGTCGCGCCCCTGCACCGCGCCGTAGATATCGATGATGCGGCGCATGTTGTACTCGGAGACGATGGCCATCTCGTCTCCGCGGTGAATGGACGCCATATCTGCCAGGATTTCTGGATTCCTGTAGCCGGGTATATCGATCGGGATATTTTGCAGATCCTGTGTGGATTGCATCCTGTATTGCGGTGTTTGCGCCGCCATCTGATAGTTCACGCCGTTGTTCCAGTTCAAAAAGAACATTGGCGTAATCTGGAAGCTGCCGCTCAGAGTATTGAGCATGCTTTGGCCGACATCGCGCGCGGCATATCCGGCCTGCTCGGCTTTGGTCCGATCGATATTGACCTGGTATGTCGGATAGTCCATTGGTTGCTCCACACGAAGGTCGACCAGACCCGCAACCTGGCGCAGCTGCGCTGTGAGGTCGGCAGCAAGCTTTGCGCTCTCTCTGATGTCATTTCCGCGGAATTGGACATCAATCGGAGCTGGGAGCCCGAAGTTCAAAATCTGTGTTGTGATATCCGCGGGGAGAAAATAGAAAGTCGCACTGGGGAACTCCCTCGGCAACCGGGCGCGTAGATCACGGACATAATTCGCGGTGGGGTGGTGACGCTGCTTGAGTGTCACCATGACATCCGCATCGTTCGCCCCGATTATTCCGGAGGTGAGATGCATGGTGTTCATACCGCTGTAGGGCAGGCCGATATTGTCGAGGATGTTATCGAGCTCATTGGCTGGTATCTTTTGCCGGATGGATTGCTCGACCAGGTCACTAAGGCGGGCTGTCTCCTCGATCCGCAGCCCCGTCTTCCCGCGGACATGCAAAATAAAGTTGCCGCCATCTGTGCTGGGAAAGAAATCCTGGCCCAGCCACGGCACGACTATGAATGCCGAAAGGCAGACCAAAAGGAAGAGCGGTACAAAAATACGACGACTAAAAACAAACCTGGTCAGCAATAAATGATAGCCCTGGCGAACGCGTTCAAACCCACGCTCAAATCCACGCTGAAAGCGACTAAAGACATTCCTGGAGGCGCCATGATCCTGACCGCGCAACAAATACATTGCCAGAGTGGGTACAAGAGTGCGCGAGAGGATGTAGGAAGAAAGCATGGCGAAAACCACCGCTTCCGCGAGGGGAACAAACAAATAGCGGGCGACGCCGTTAAGGAAAAACATCGGCAGGAAGACAATACAGATGCAAAGTGTCGAGACCAGGGCCGGCACCGCAATTTGGGCCGCGCCATCCAGGATCGCCTCACGTTGACCGTGCCCCTCCTCGCGAAACCGCTCAATATTCTCAATCGTAACCGTGGCATCGTCGACCAGGATGCCAACAGCCAAAGCCAGGCCGCCGAGTGTCATGGTGTTGATCGTCTCTCCCAGCAAGCTCAGAATGATCACTGAGCTGAGAATCGACAATGGGATCGAAATGGCGATGATGATCGTGCTTCGCCAGCTTCCGAGGAAGAGCAGGATCATGAGTGCCGTCAGAGCCGCGGCGATTACGGTTTCGCGGATCACTCCGGTAACTGCCCCACGAACGAAAATCGATTGATCTGAAAGCGGGGTCATCCTGAGTTGCGACGGGACGATGGTCGAGATGAACGGCAACATGGCACGCACACCCTTGACGACATTCAGGGTCGAAGCGTTGCCCGCCTTGAGAATGGAAATAAGCACACCCCGATGCCCATCCTGGCGAACGATGTTGGTCTGCACCTGAAAGCCATCGGCCACGGTAGAAACATCGCGCACGTAGATCATGGCTCCGTCTACCTGCTTGATGGGCACGTTGTTCAGTTCCTCAATCGTGCGTGGAGCTACATTGTTGAGAATGTCGTATTCGCTTTGCCCGATCTTCGCCGTACCTGAGGGCAGTACCGCGCTTTGCGCCGTCAGTGCTCCCAGGACATCGCTCGGGGAGATACCCTTGGCCTGCATTAAGCGCTGGTCCAGGTTGATCATGATCTGACGCTGTTTGCCGCCGTAGGGAGAAGGAATGACGGCGCCCGGCACGGTGATGAGTTGCGGACGAATGAAGTTCGAACTATAGTCGTTCAGCTGCTGCTCGTTGAGTCCCTTCCCCGAGATCCCAAGCTGCAAAATAGGCACACTCGAAGCACTGAAGTTGATGATCTCTGGCGGCTGAGCCCCTTGGGGAAGTTGCCTGAGAATAAACTGCGATGCCGCCGTGACCTGGGCATTCGCCGTGTCGAGACTTGCCCCAGGCTGAAGGTAGACCTTGACGACGTCCACGCCGTTGTAGGTTGTGGACTCAATATGATTAATGTTGTCGACGAGCGTGGTGAGAACCTTCTCATAGGGCAGGGTGATCCGACCCTCAAACTCTTCTGGGTTCAACCCTGTGTAGGTCCAGGAAATAGCAATTACCGGGATATTGATATTCGGGAAAATGTCCACCGGCGTACGCAGGATAATGACCGGACTGAGCAGGAGTATGAGCAGCGCCAGGATGATGAACGTGTAGGGGCGGTCGAGTGCAACTTTGACAATCCACATGTGAAGAGACCTCCTCCTGGCGCTATCTCATCAGGGCAGCGATTCCTGTGACGTGTTATTTCAACCGATCCGTGAACCGGCAACCTAGCCGTTTGCTCTTTGAGCGATGACAAACGGCGTTATCGCGGCCAAATCCAGATCTCCATTTGCGGAGATATTGGAGGCAAGTACGGACTGGGCAGCAGTTGCCGCAGGCAAAACAGCACCGGAGCTTCTTGCGGCATTCATAGCCAGATCCATGTCTTTGCTCATTAGGCGCAAGGGGAATTCCGGGGAGTAGTCGCCGTTCTTTATTTTCTGGAATTTCCCCACAAACGCCGGAGGTATGACCGCTGTCTTTGATAGGACATCGAGCATAAGGTTGCGATCGATCTTAAGGTGCTCTCCCAGCGAAACTGCTTCCGCGATCGCTTGCATATCCAGACCCAGTAGAAGGTTGACGACCAGTTTCATGAGAACGCCTGAGGAACCAGGTCCCATCAAGAACCACTGCTTAGCAATGGACTCGTAAATCGGAGCACATTGCTCGAAGGTCTTGCGGTCGCCACCAGCGAGCAGTGTGATCGTCCCTGCCTCGACCGCGGGCGTTGATCCGGAGATAGCCATATCGAGGAAGCGAATGCCGAGGGTGCATGCCTGGCGATGTAGAAGACGCGATAGTTCGGGCGAGATGGTACTCATTTCAAGAATGATGGTTCCTCGCTTTGCCGCAGAAAAGACGCCACCCTTAGCGAGATACACGGAGTAAACTGCCTCGTCATTGGCCAAGGACGATAGAACCACATCCGAATCAACGACGAGTTCCGCCAGTGATGAGGCAATCACTACACCCTCCCGCCGCAGCACATCTGCCGGCCCGCAACTACGGTTCCAGGCGCGAACCTTCCAGCCTGCTGAGTGCAAACGTCGCGTAAGCCGGCTTCCCATAAGTCCGAGGCCAATGAATCCCATTTGGATTGTGCGTTTATTGAGTGCGGTTACCTGCGTCGCCATCGCGTTATCTCCTCGCTGCTTGTTTGTTGTTTGTTGGACCGCTTCTCGATAACCAAAGAGCAATTGCAATGCCAGAGCCGCTGCTGCTGAACTATCCTGCGATGTATCTGAATCCTGTAGTGTTATTCCGCAGCGCTGCGGCGTGCGTGAAAGACCCTCAGAAGTTTCAGTCGACATCCCGACACAGTCCGGCTGACTGTCGACACATCCATCTTGATGGCAATGCGCCGTGTGATGCGTCGCTAGAAGAGATACGAGTGAACACGTGGAAAAGCAGGAGGGAACTGCTGAGATGGCCATGCAGCTCAGGATATTGAAGTCGACCCGCGGGGCCTACCCTCATCTGTGAAGAAGCGGATCGCAATCCGTCAGCACTGCAAGATTTCCCCGGCTAGAGCATCCGTGGTTGACTGACGCTTAAGTGCCAGCACGCGGGCGATCATGACCTCGCGGCGCGAGCAGCGTAAAAGAATCGCGCATTCTTCATCGGATTGCCCTTCCAGAATCGCCATGACGAAGACAAAGCGCTCGAAGGTATCCAGTAAAAGGATCGTGGCGAAGGGGTTGTTTTCTGCCGGCGCTGCCGACCTCTTGAGACTGATGAACGATACGCAGTCCGTGTGCTCCGGTGCAGGCTGGATCATCCGAATCGCATGTTTTAGAACCGCTCCCCGACTCCATGAACGCGCCCAATCCATGGGAACACCGATACCCTCCACACATTCTCCCATCGCGGCAACAAGACATTCCTCGGCTTTATCAGGGTCTGCGGTTAGCAGGAACGAGAGCAGGTACAGACTGTGCATCTCTTCATTAAAGGTCGTAAAGAAGTCAGTCACAGTCGGATATGGTGTCGCTTTTTCGTCAACGAAATCCATTGGGTGCAGCATATTTCGCCTCTTTGGTTTCAAGCCACGGATTGTTCCAGCTCTTCGTAGCATGAATTGGTTTCAGCCTGCGTAGCGCAGGGGAACGACTGCAGGTTGCCGGCATAGGACAGACCCGCTAATGGGTTGGCATGAGCGAAGCGTTCAAATACTTCATTCGCCGTGTCCTCTATGCGAGTATTCGGCCGGTGGAAGCTGCGGGTTGCCCTGGAGGCAAGCCTGGTAAGCAGGAAGCGGTTTGAAACGTATGTCATTGCGCCAAAGACTAGCTCAGAACGCATTGTGTCCTCCGGAAGGATTAAAGATTGACTTTGCTCCTCAATAGCTCAAGTGCATTCACAATGCCAGAGGCGGCCACAAACGAAATATCCCGCGATCTTGTTGAATTGAGGCCCTTTCTCTCGCGACTGTTTCAGGACGATTGAAATGCATCCGAAGGCTGGAGTCCGAATCCCGACACCAGCCGACACTAGTCAGAGCCGGACACTAGTAGGCCAGAGCCAGTTCCAAGGCTAGGGCTCCCACTCGCCGCCGCTCGGAGCCCGCTTGCCTTCGAGATGTGCGTCTGCTAGTAAACAGTCTCTGGGGTGTCATAAGTGGCTACTCCTGGATGTTGCTTGCCGTCACCATCTGGTTAGTGGCGCAGTTTGGTCAGAATTCTTGTTGCGGTCCACGCCGCACCTAACGCATGCAAGATGAGGTGGTCTCCCGGGCTCAAATGACCTGGATCCGAGACGGCCTGATATGCATACTGAACACTGTCGTTTTGTGTCATGCACCAGGGTTCGTGACGAATGACACCGTCACAGTGCCCACAGGCCGAATCCGCGCTGTATTGGTTGCTGTGGATCGATGGGTGTTGGTGTTGTACCGGCATTGGTTACTCCTGCGGCCATGGTTGATAAATGGATGGGAGCTAGAGTTCCTCGTCCTTCATCAGGCTTACCGCCCGATCAGCTATCGGTTCTGACATGAATGAGAGCACTTATAGGGCCAACTTGAATTCGCGAAATCATCAGAGGATTTCTTCCTGTGATCTCCGTGTTCGATCGAGAGGGATATCCGGACAATTTCCATTGCCCAGGATGAAGAAGCTCACCGCCTGACATTTTCTAAACAGTTGGCAGCTGGAAACTGGTTGAAAACCCAGGGAGACTCCGATCTCCCGAATGAACAAGCCGACCCGCGACGGCTGTCGAACTTTCGACACCTGTCGACATTTTCATGAGACAGAGCGGCAACCTCATGAATCACGAACATTGCGGAGGGCGACTTCGTTTGTCATTCATCTGCTTCGGCTTTGGTGGGTAGGGTGAAACAAAAACTTGCGCCGCGGGGAGAGTTGTCGGCAGCCCACAAGCGGCCACCATGTGATTCGACAATCGAGCGGCTGATACGAAGTCCCATGCCGGTGCCGTGAGTCTTGGTGGTAAAGAAGGCGTTAAAGATCTCATCTGCCTGCTGCCGGGGCAGTCCCATGCCGTTATCGCTGACCGACAGCAGTAGTTCATTGTTTTCGGCGGGCTGCGACTTGATGGTCAGCTCACGCGGCCCATCCACGTCGTACATCGCCTCGACGCCATTCACGATGAGGTTCATCAGCACCTGCTGCAATTGCACGCGATCTCCTCTGACATGGGGAAGATCTTCCGCCAGCTCTGTTCGAATTGATATGGAGTGCCGCGATGCCTCGTCTCCCAGCAGGACGATCATCTCTCGAGCAACTTCGTTTACGTCAACCAACTCCCGTTGCGGAGTGCCCTTCTTGAACAGCAGGCCGACCCGGTTGATAATTTCCGAGGCACGCTTTGCGCCTTTGACAATTCTCCACGCGGCCTCGCGCGCCTCTGTCAGATCAGGTTGATCGCGCGCAATCCATCGCACGCAGGTATTGGCGTCTGTGACTATTGCGGCGATCGGTTGTTTCACTTCGTGCGCCAGAGAGGCAGTGAACTCTCCCATGGTGGTCAGCCTGCTGGCGTGCGCGAGATCCGTCTGCGCCTGACGCAGCGCTTCTTCGGCGCGTTTTTGTTCGGTTATGTCCCGCGCTAGTTTCGAGGCCCCAACCACGCAGCCTGAGACATCTTTCATCGGGGAAATCGTCAGAGAAACGTCGAGCAGGCTGCCATCCTTGCGCATCCGCACCGTCTCGAAGTGGTCGACCCGCTCGCCTCGTGTGAGCTGCTCAAGAATCATTCTTTCTTCGTCACGACGCTCAGGAGGAATTATCAGGGTAATATTCTGGCCAACCGCTTCTTCCGCAGCATAGCCGAACAGCCGTTCTGCGCCCTTATTCCAACTGGTAATGACGCCATTCAGACTTTTGCTCACAATTGCATCGTGCGACGATTCCACAATCGCAGCCAGCAGACGGGTGGCCTGCTCTGCCCGCTTGCGCTCGGTGATATCCGTCGAGCTACCCACAAATTGCACTAAATCTCCGGATGCGTTCAAAACAGGATGGCCAACGGTGTGAATGTATTTGGTTGCGGAGTCCGGAAGAAGGATTCGGAATTCCACCTCATAATCGGACTTCCGGTCGATTGCCCGGTCGATTGCCTCTTTCCACTTGGCTCGATCCTCCGGATGAGTACGCTGCAGAAGTTGTTCAAAAGCGGGCGGGCCATTTTCTGAATCGAAGCCATAAATGCGGTACCATTCCTCGGATAGATGCAAGGCGTCCCTTCCCGCTACCCGCCAGGCCCAACTCCCTGTGTGCGTGAGTCTCTGCGCCTCCGCCAAGTACGCTTCGGTGCGCTGCAGCTTCTCTTCCTGTAGTTCCAAGGTCTGGGCAGCGAATCGCCTATCCAGCCAGGACGTCAATAAGGCCAGCCCGAGGACGACAAAAGTGACGGCGGCAATTCCGGCGGTGCCAAGTGTGGAGATGCTCACCGCGTGAGACAGGTCGGCCGGTGTGCCCGAGGGCGTGAAACTGGCGGCGGCCATACCGATGTAATGCATGACCGGGATTGCGGCACCCATCACGACGGCTCCGGCCAACTTTTCCCAGCCGATCCCCTTTTTCTCATCCCGGAAATGAAAGGTAATCCATAGCGCTGCGAAAGACATCAGAACCGCAAACACGACGGACATGACGACGAGGAAGGAATTAAATTGGCATATCGCCGGTAAACGCATCGCAGCCATGCCGATGTAATGCATACTCGCAATACCCGCACCCATCAGGACACTTCCAGCGACCGCCCGGGAGGCACCCATTTTCTGTCGGCTCACCACGCCCAGGGCAACGACCGAAGCGAGAATGGCCGCAAGCAGTGACAGCAGAACGGTCGGCCAATGGTAGGCCACGGGAACGGGCAGGACGAACGCCAGCATTCCAATGTAGTGCATGGACCAAATGCCAGTCCCCATCGCGCCGGCCCCGCCCAGCAGCCAAACCGCGCGAGTCCAACCGCCCGTGGCCGTTATGCGACCTGCGAGATCAAGAGCGGCGTACGACGCAAACATGGCAATCAATACCGAAAGCGCCACGAGCGCGTAGTTGTACGAGCCAATCAAGTTGACGGCAGCCATTTGACTCCATCCGACTGCTACGCGGAACAGTCGCCGCTGTCGGCAAGTTCAGCGAGCCTTAGGATACTGCCAATTGGCTCGGCGAGTATGGTGATTGGTACAAGCTTGGCCATACTTAGCACCTTTCGGCAGGAAATTTAGCTCACCGCTGTCAAGATCAACAATTCCTAGTTCGACGTGAATTGACGATTCAACGTTCTGTTTGCCCCGCCGGCGAGTTCGCCATGACGTGGCTGAGAGCCCTTAATGCACATCGCTACGAGCGGTCCCGAAAATGAGATCGACTGCGGCGCAAGCCATTCGCTCAAGCTCGGCATGGTTTTCATGCTTACCGACTCCTGCCAACCGACGGTAGAGGATGTCTCCCGTTAATGAGTCGTGAAGGATCACCGCGATCCGGTCAATTGGAATCGTTGTCTTTCGTAGCTCTTCGCGACGACTTTCCAAGAGAGATCGTATGAACGAAGCTGTCTTGGCCGGACCGTGCTTATACCATGCCTCACCTACTTCAGGACAGTTCACGGCCTCGCCGACTGCGAGACGATGAAGTTCCACGGACCGTTTCGCGGTGATGAGCTTCAGGATCTGAAAAGAGAGTTTCTTCAGGCTCGCTTCAAGATTCAATCCTGTGTAGTCAATCTTCGTGAGCGGTTCATTCGCTTCGCGGCACAGGTTCTCGATACTACTGATAAACAGCCCACACTTCCCACCGAATTCGCTATAAACCGTACTCTTCGAGCCGCCTGCCAGCTCGACGACCTTGTCGATGGTGACACCCTCATAGCCGCGCTTTAGAAACAAGTCCGCCGCGACTTTTTGAAGCTTGCTGTTTCGAACTTCTCCTCGCGACCGCTTGTTAGGCATTCATCTCTCCGTTTCTCCGTCCTGAATGCATGCAAAAATATTTCATGCAATCCGCCGCTTGAATCCCCTGTACCAGCAACATTTTATGCGACGTACTTCTTCACACCTTACTGAATTGTGGGCTCTATAGAGTTGCAATCAAATGCCTCACGTTGTACTGTACAGTACAGTACAGTTATTAACGGCCAACTAGAACGAATAGCGAAACAGAGAATGCAGTTTGCCGCCATCGTAGCCGCAGCCTCTCTGGACGCCCATTCTTGCTCAAAGCCGGGCGACGAACGCTGTATGTGGTGACCACGAAATTGTTCGGACTAAAGTTATCTAAACCCAAGGAGACTTAATGGATCGTCGCAATTTTCTTTCTGGCTCTCTCGCTGCTTCTGCCCTCTCGCTTGCTACTGCTGCTGATTTACCTGCTCAGGTAGGCTCTCCTGCGGACAAATCTGAGCCGGAGTACATGGATCTGCGCCGGTACCATCTGGCGAGTGGGCCGGGCGTAAAGCTCACCACTGCTTTTTTTGCCGGTGCTTTAATTCCGGCACTGAACCGGCTCGGCATTACGCCAGTCGGCGCGTTCTCTGTTTATCTCGGACCAGATAGCCCATCTTATTACCTGCTGATGCCGAGTTCGAGGCTGGAGACATTAGTTACAGCTGACCTTGAGTTGGCGAAGGACGATGTCTTTATGAAGGCGGCTGCGCCGTTCTGGGATGCTCCCGCCGCCACCCCGCCCTACATTCGCATAGAGAGTTCCCTATTGCGGGCGTTCCCAGGATATCCCAAGGTCACTCCGCCAGCCTCCGCCGCAACCAAGGGAAAACTCATCTATCAACTTCGCCAGTATCAGTCGCCGACCAACATGGATCACGTTCGAAAGGTGGAGATGTTTCATAACGGCGAGTTCGGCTTTTTCGCTAAGGCCGGCGCTACGGGAGTTTTTTACGCCGATACACTGGTCGGACCGAACCTGCCGAATCTTACCTATATGCTCAGCTTTCCTGATATGCCATCGCTTGAGGCAGATTGGGAAAAGTTTTCCGCTGATCCCGATTGGAAGAAGCTCTCTGCTGATTCGAGGTTCAACTTAGACCCACCAACAGTATCAAGCATAACAAGCCTCGTGCTACGTCCCCTAGCCTGCTCACAGGTATAGAGGACGAAGTGATCGTGAACTGTGACGCGAGAATGCCGAATTTGGAGCATCTCCTTCAACGAGAAGGCGTCTCCTTTCAAGGGATGGTCTGAAAAGTTTGCTAACGCCGGACCAATCATACAGATAGAGGGAAAACGAGATGAAACAGTTAGTGATCGCTGGGCTATTTTTGGCTATGGCGGTTGACTAGAAGTCCGACCGATAAGCGTGGGTCTGGGGTTACGTACAGACATGTGATGACGTTTGCCGGTTCCCGACGACAATCTCGATTAGGAGTTTGCAGCTGAGGTTTGCTTTTTGGGTTGTTTTCTTGAATTGGACAGATCGACATCTCGACGCTCGGCTGGATTCACTGCGTTGAAGACACCGGCCGCTACCGCGCCGCCGGCAAAATCAGCTACCAGGTAAATCCAGATATTCGACCAGGAGGAAAGCCCCATAACGGAGATCCCCGCGGCAACCGCTGGGTTGAAGACTCCGCCGGAAATACTGCCGACGGAAAACGCCCCCACCAGCACCGTGAATCCGATCGCCAGCCCATAAAAATAATTGCCGGCTGTACCTTTCGCAGTAGCGACATTCAGCACGACGTAGACGAGTGCAAAGGTGAAAAGAAATTCTGCGAGAAGCGCGGGAATAGTCGCCGGATGAGCCGGTGCAACAACCGCCCCTCCCTTTAAAAACTTGACCACCAAAGCCGCCAGCGCCGACCCCATGATCTGAAAAATCATGTACGGCGCTACATCTTTGGCTTCGCACCTTCCGCGCAGCCAGACTCCCAGAGTGACGGCGGGGTTGTAATGACCGCCGGAGATATGCCCTCCGGCAAAAATCATCACCATGAGGGCCGAGCCGATGGCGAGCGGCGGGATGACGCCGCTACCACCATTGATGACCGTACACCCGATGGTGAGCACGAGGAAAAAGGTTCCGATGAATTCCACAACATACTTGTTCATAGCGGGGATTTATTGACTCCTGCAAAGTCAAATGGCAAGCTAAGGGCCATTCTTAAACGGTCAAGAATTGTTGAGGATACGGGTGTGGCACACGTCACTCGCTCGTTGCGCGGTTCAAGGTTTTCAACCGGCAGTTCAATTTTTTGAAATCCAAAGCGCCAATGGATGCGATAAGTTGCGTTTATATGAACGCAGGAGAGTGGCCATCGAGATGCTATAGGATTACGAGAACAGATTGAATGAGCCACCGCTTTTCACTTGCTGACCGCATTGTTAATCGCTCGATCATTGGCTCGGTTTATTTGACCGTCCTCCTGATCTTCTTCGCGGCGCAGCTTCTTTTTACAGCGTTCCTGACTTTGCCGCCTCCTTCGGTCTTCTTTCTGGTTGCGTTTGCCAGCGGTCTTCGCCTGCTTGAGATTTTTTTCGCAGAACGCATTGTGATGAAAGACGAGTCGAAGAGCCGGCGGTTTGCGGTCCCATCGATTGCCTGGACCCTGGTACTCGCGCTCCTGCTCGCCGTGCTGACGCGTCAGCCGGATACGCATTACTTCGGGATGCTGATTCTGCCAATCCTGGAGGCGGCAATCTACTTCTCACTTGGGACAACATTATTCATCGCTACGGCAGCATCGGCGGTCTCCCTTTTCTGGGTCGCGTATGCCGCTGACTTTACTCCGCCATTTGAAAGCGGTGAAATACTCGAGTCGAGCACCTTAGTGCTGGTGTACTTTATCGTCGGATACCTGGTTTGGCTCTTGGTACATATGCTGCGTGATCGCGAAGAGCAGCTTCGCCGGCGGCTCGACGATCTGGAAGCGACGCGCAGCAAGCTCATTGAAGAAGAGAAACTAGCAGCGGTAGGACGGCTGGCCAGCGCTGTCGCTCATGAAATTAGAAACCCTGTCGCCATCATCTCCAGCGCGCTGGAGACTTCTGCCTCTCCATCTTTTGCCCCCGGCGAGCGGGAAGAGATGTCGCGGATCGCGGGGCTGGAAGCGAAGCGACTGGAGAAACTTACCACCGATTTTCTCTCGTACGCCCAGCCGAGAAGCGTGCCTTTTCAACAGCTTGATGCCACGGCTCTGGTTGGCTACATCGTCTCCATCGTGCAACTGCAGGCTATTCAAAAGAACATACAAATTGAGTCCGGGATGTACGATACCTGTCGCATTTATGGAAATGAGGGCCAGTTGCAGCAGGCACTACTGAATTTGATGCGCAACGCCATTGAAGCCTCGCCGCCAAATGCGCTCATTCTAATTGCCGTCACGCAGTCTGAAGGTACGCTTCGGATCAGGATTGAAAATGCGGGTCCTGCGATTCCAGCGCGTGTCGCAAGCCAGATTTTTGAGCCGTTCTTTACTGCGAAAGAAGGTGGTACCGGTCTCGGTCTTGCGATCGCGAGAAGCATTGTGGATAGGCACCACGGCGAACTGCAACTGGAACGGAACGAGACCGACCACATCGTCTTTGCAATCACACTTCCGTCCACAAACAGAGAAGAGATGGCGCAACCGCACACTTTGAGGGAGTTTTAGCATGGCCCGCGTTCTCATCGTTGAAGATGAATCCAATATGCGGAAGGTGCTTTCCGCAAACCTTCGCCAGGACGGGCACGTGCTGGTAGAGGCGGCAACCGTCAAAGAAGGGTTGCAGGCAGTCCATGGCAATGGCTTTGAAGTCGTCCTGCTCGACCAAAAGTTGCCTGATGGCGAAGGCTCCGAGGTTCTCAAGGCAATCCAGCAGTCGGAACCCTCTACCGCAGTCGTGGTGCTCACTGCCTATGGGACGGTAGAGCTCGCGGTCGAGGCAATGCGCAGCGGCGCGTTCGACTTCCTGACCAAGCCATTCTCTTCAGACAACCTGCGAGCGGTTGTTCATCGTGCGGCGGACTGGGCCTCCTTGCAGCGCGAGAACCATCTGTTGCGCGATACCGTCGACCGGCTTGAGGGGCAATCGGAGATTCGGGGCAGCAGTGTCGCTGTCGCCAGGTTACGCGAACTGATCTCCCGAGTGGGGCCTACCGAAGCGACGGTGCTGATAACCGGAGAGACCGGCACAGGCAAGGAACTGGTCGCACGAGCAATCCACCGCAGGAGTGCGCGCGCGAATAAACCCCTGATCAGCGTAAACTGCGCAGCATTTTCCGAAACGCTCCTGGAGAGCGAACTCTTTGGCCATGAGCGAGGTGCGTTCACCGGAGCTGACAGAGTCCGGCAGGGGCTCTTTGAAGCAGCACACCAGGGAACGCTATTTCTGGATGAGGCGGGAGAGATGTCCGCTGCGGCGCAGGCTAAGCTCCTGCGTGTCCTGGCGGAAGGAAAGATTACCCGCGTCGGTTCTACGATCGCGCGGGATGTGGATGTTCGCGTACTAGCCGCAACGCATCGCGATCTGAGGAAGGAAGTGCAGGACGGAAATTTCCGGCAAGACCTCTACTATCGGCTAGCCATAGTGCCTATCCAGGTCCCGCCGCTGCGCGAGAGAATCACAGATATTCCTGAGATCGCCGAGTACCTGTTGCACGAGATCATCAGCGACCTGAAGACGACAAGACGCGCGCTTCACCCCGATGCTCTCCAGCAGCTAATGTCCTACAGCTTTCCTGGTAATGTGCGGGAACTCCGCAACCTACTGGAGCGCGCCTGCATTTTGACCAGCAGCCCGGAGATACTCTGGTTTGATTTACCGGAAGTTCTACAGCCTGAAACAGAAGCAGAATCCGGTCTTCCCCTATTTAATGGAGGGTCGCTGCCCGAAGAGTTTCACTTGCGCAGCGCGCTCGCGTCCTGGGAGCGAAGGATCATTGAGCAGACGCTGACGAAGACCAACGGATCGAAGACGGAAGCGGCACGCAGGCTTGGTCTTTCCAAGAGCGATCTCAGCTATAAACTCTCCAAATATGGACTGTAGGGCGCGACGTTGTTCAAGATTTTGGACGCGGATTTGAATTTTAGCCCACCATTGGAAGCGCTGCTGTCGTTATTGGCCTGTTATTTCAGTCGCCGGCACATGATTTGTTTGGCCCTTCAGTTGCAAATATCTAGGTCAGGCAAATGAAGCAAACAATATCCAGAACGTTCGTTCCAATGACTGCAGTACTTGCTGCGTTGGTTCTCGTCTCGCCCTGCGGCTTCGCGGAAGATCCACCAGTACAGGCGCTTTCTCTTCGCGACGCGATTACGTCGGCCATTAACAAGCGGCCGGAGCTGCAGGCGGCGGCGCAGGTTGAGGCATCCACTGCCCAACTGCGCCGCCAGGCCGGATTGATTCCTAACCCCAGGCTTTTTTATCAGTCGGAAAATCTGCGGCCTGGTGTGGACTTTACCCAGGGCGTCGATACGTATGCCTACGCGACCCAGGTCCTCGAGGTCTCGGGAAGACGGGGAGCACGCATTGCCACAGCCGACAGCGCTGTCAACCGCTCCCAACTCACATTCGAGCAACAGAAGAGGTCTATCGAACTTCGCGTAGGTCAAACCTACTGGGATACCCTGCGCCTTCAGTATTTGCGGCTTCTGGCGGAGCAGAGTGTGGGGTACTATCGCGAAATTCTCGACTACAACGAGAAGCGTTTCAACGAGGGAAAGATTGCCGAAGCCGATCTCCTGCGCGTGCGCCTGGAAGAGGCTCGCGCCGAAGCGAATACCGAGTCGAGCAGGTTGGCGGAAGCCGAGGCAAAGCAGAGGCTTGCCCGTGAGATGGGTTTGGCCACGGCCGAGAACTGGCGTCTGAGCGAGTCTTTTGAGTTATTGAGCGAGCCGAAGAATCCGGATTCCGCGGACAGTCCACAGAACGACCGTATTGAGGTCAAGCTGGCTCAGCAGGCCATCGATACGGCCCGCGCGAATCTCAGGACGCAGAAGGCTCAAGGGCGGCCCGACGTCGATGCACTTTTCGGATACAAGCGCACAGCTGGCTTCAATACGATGATTGCCGGCTTTCAGATGAACCTGCCCATCTTTGACCGCAATCGGGCAGCCGTAGCCGCAGCGCGATTCGAGGTCGAAGCCAACAGGTCTACCCTCTCTGCTGTCGAACAACAGAGTGCGAGTGATCTCGCCCTGGCTCGCATGTCATACGAGACGTGGAAGCGATCGGTCACGGATCGTTATCGGCCTCTCCTCGACCAGGCGGTCGATATTGCAAATATCTCACGCGCGGCATATCGCGAAGGCGGTACCGATCTGCTCCGGCTACTGGATGCGGAGAGGTTACGCGTGGACACACAAAGCGCATGGGTGGAGGCGCTCGGCAATTACCACCAGAGCGTGCTTTCACTGGAATACGCAGAAGGACTGGAACCATGAACATCAAGACTTTTGTGAGGTCACGAGGTCAGGTAGAGCGGTACAGATGGATACAGAGCGCGCGGGCAATTGTGATGCTTGCGTCGGTTGTCGCGATCGCGAGCTTGACGAGTGGGTGCCGCAGTTCGGCTGCAGCAAGTGAGGCGAATGCTCAAGCCAATGCCTCGACAGCAGCGAAGACCGCAGCGGACGGAGCGGAGATCGTACTTCCCGTCGCGGAACAGCAGGGAGCCATCGCCACCACTACGCTCGCTGTCCAGGAGGAACCGGACGTGTTGCGGTTCCCTGGAAAGATTGTGTTGCCCGACAACGAGAGCTGGCAAGTAGGCGTGCTGACAACCGGACGCATTGAGCGCGTCTACGCCAATCTGGGCGACTACGTACACAAGGGCGAAGTTTTGGCGCGCATGCACAGCCACGACGTGCATGAGGCCCGGGCTGCGTACGCAATGGCCGTTGCTGAGAAAAGCCGCCTGCAGTCCGCGGAGTCTTTAGCGCAAATCAACTTCGACCGCATGCAGCGTCTTTACGCTCTCCGCGCCGCATCGGTCGAACAGACAGAGCAGGCGCGGCAGGAATTGGTGAATGCGAAAACAGCCCTTGAGAATGGCCAGACCGATGTCGTCCGCAGCAAAACGCACCTGGAGGAAAACCTCGGCATTCCCGCTGACCTGCCGGCAAACGCAAACGACGAAACCGCAGAACTGATCCCGATTGTCGCACCAGCGAGCGGATACGTTCTGCAGAAGAACGTGACTCCGGGCACGACTGTGGCGCCAGCCACCGACCTGTTCGTTCTCGGAGACCCGAAGCACTTGTGGATGCTCGCCTCCGTCGGCCAGGAACTCCTGACTCAGCTGAAGGTTGGCCAAAGCGCATGGGTCACGCTTCCAGGGATCACGGGGCAACGATTCGCCGGACGGATCAGCAATCTCGGCCAGGCGTTCGACCCGACAACGCGTCGTCTTCAGGTGCGCATCGACATAGAACACACCGGGGGGATTATGCGCCCCGAGATGCTGGCAACAGCAGAGATCGCTGCCGGTGAAACACATCAGCGCATCTTGATTGCGCCGGAGGCCGTGCAGCAGGTGAACGGCCAGGATGTGGTCTTTGTTCGCAGGGCATCTGACCGCTTCACGCCGCGCCCGGTGCGTCTTGGCAGTGGGATAAACGGCAAAGTTTCTCTCGCTGAAGGCGTGCACCCAGGTGAAGAAGTGGTGACCCAGGGCAGCTTTCTGCTGAAATCTCAACTCCTCAAAGCTTCCATGCAAGGAGACTGATCCGACATGTTCGCAAGGATTCTCACTTTCTCGCTTGCACATCGCTGGGCCGTACTGCTTGGTGTTCTGGTGCTAATCGCGGCAGGATGCTGGGTGGTTTACACCATACCTGTCGATGCCTTCCCAGACCTGACGAACAATCAGGTTGTTATCGTAACCGAAGCGCCGTCGATGGCTCCCACGGAAGTTGAACAGCTTGTCACTTATCCCATTGAGCGCACCTTGATGGGAATGCCGAAGCAACAGGAGGTGCGCTCCCTCTCCAAGCTAGGCCTATCGATGGTGACGGTGGTCTTCGACGACAATGTGCCCGCCTATTTCGCGCGCCAGTTGGTGAACGAGCGGCTGCAACAGGTGGCAACTTCGCTTCCCACGGGGATACAGCCTGTCCTCAGTCCGCCATCGACGGCCTTTGGAGAGCTCTATCAATACACGCTTACAGGAAGCGGCCTCTCGCCCATGGAACTGAAGGATGTGCAGGAGTGGGAGATCAAGCCGCAGTTGCGAACGATCCCTGGAGTGAGTGATGTAAATACCTGGGGCGGCGAGACCAGGCAATATCAGATCAAGGTGGATCCGGATCTGCTGCAGCAGTATGGACTGACGCTCAAGGACGTTGCCACGCGAGTCGCCGAGAACAATACCAACTTCGGTGGCGGATACATCGAGCACGCGTATGAACAGTACACCTTGCGCGGCCTTGGCAGGACCAACAGCGTCGACGACATCGGCAACATTGTCCTGCTTGCCAATCAGGGCACGCCCGTCATGCTGCATGATGTCGCGCAAGTGATGATTGGGCCAGCACCCCGCCAGGGCGCTGTACTGCGGAATGGCGAGACCATCTCGGGCATGGTCATCATGCTGAAAGGCGAGAACGGCAAACATGTCATCGAACTGGTCAAGCAAAAAATCGCCAGCCTCCATCTTCCTGCGGGCGTCACGCTCAAGCCCTTCTACGATCAATCGACGGTCATTGACGGGACCATTCACACGGTTGAGCACAATCTCTTTGAAGGGTTCATCCTGGTCACCGTGGTTTTGCTGCTGTTTCTTGGCAGCTTCCGCGCCGCACTGGTAACGGCTTCGATCATTCCACTCTCTCTTCTCTTCAGCTTCCTGGGGATGAAATTCTTTGGCATCAGCGCCAACCTGATGAGCCTGGGCGCTATTGATTTCGGCATGATTGTCGATGGCGCTGTGGTGATGATCGAAAACTCGGTGCATCGAATGCAGCAACATGGAGAAGAGGAAGAACCGCTGACTTCGATTGCCACTGCCGGCCTCGAGGTCGCTCGGCCCATGGCATTTGGCGTCGGCATTATCATCGCCGTCTATCTTCCTATCCTCTTTTTGCAGGGGCTGGAAGGACGCATGTTCCGCCCCATGGCCATCACGGTCTGCACCGCGCTGCTCGGCTCCCTGCTGCTGGCCCTCACCGTCATTCCCGTGCTGTGCTCATTCGTATTTCGCAAGGTACTTCGGGGGAAGAAAAAGGGGTCGGACCAGCCCTGGATGGAGCGACTGAGCCATCGTTACATCACGGGCCTGTCCTGGGTGATTCGCCACCGCGCCGCCGTTATCTCCGCAATGATCGTCGTCATGATCGCCTCGCTGGCTTCACTGGCATTTATCGGCACGGAGTTCATGCCCAGTCTCGATGAAGGGTCCATCCTGGTTGAGACACGCAAGCTCCCAGGCATCTCGCTGACCGACTCCATCGAGATCTCGAAGCGGGTGGAGAAGACGCTCCGTGCCTTTCCGGAGATTGAGGATGTTACGACCAAGATCGGCCGCCCCGACTTTGCCACGGAGGCCATGGGCATCAACGAAGGCGATGTCTATGTTTCCCTCGCGCCAACTCGGAAGTGGAAAAGGTTTCACTCCAAAGACGAACTCATCAATGCCATGGACAAAGCGCTGGCGCAGATTCCCGGCATCAGCTACGACTTTACCCAGCCGATGGCCATGCGGCTCGACGAGACAGTGTCGGGCGTGAAAGCGGACCTGGCGGTCAAGATCTTCGGAGATGATTTCCAGCAGCTCGACTCGTTCGGGCAACAGGTGCTCCGACAGGTAGATGCCGTACGCGGTGCTGCAGACGCGCAAATGGAAATCAACTCCGGCGTTGCGGAAGTGAGTGTAAAGATTCGTAGAGACGCACTGGCACGCTACGGGTTGAATGTGGCTGACGTGCAACAGGCAGTGGAGGCGGGTGGTTCAGGAGCCATGATCTCTGAAGTAATCGACGGCCAACGCCGTTACACGATAGCGCTACGCTTGCCTGATCAATATCGCTCCGACTTCGCATCCATGCGAGAGATTCCCTTGCATGCCCCAGGTGGAGGAGTGGTGACACTGGGGCAGGTCGCGGACGTGGACGTGACGCGCGGCGCCGAGAAGATCAATCGCGAACAAGGACAGCGGCGCATGGTCGTCATGTCGAATGTGAGAGGCCGCGACCTGGGAAGTTTTGTTGCGGAAGTCCAACAGAAAGTGGATAACAATGTGAAATTGCCTGCCGGCTACGCAATTACTTACGGCGGTCAATTTGAGAACCAGCAACGCGCAATGCGGCGGCTCCTGTTGGTGGTCCCGCTGGCACTAGCGATCGTATGCGGCCTGCTCTATATGACGTTCCATTCCATCAGACACGCCATGCTGATCCTGGTCAACGTGCCATTCGCACTGGTGGGTGGAATTGCCGCTCTATGGATATTCCATCTCAATCTGAATCTCTCCGCATCGGTAGGCTTCATCGCCCTGTTGGGGGTCGCGGTGCTCAACGGTGTGGTGCTCGTGAGTTCCATCAACCAATTGAGAGACGAGGGCGCATCGCTCCGCCATGCGGTCCTGCAAGGATCAGGCCGCCGTTTGCGGCCGGTACTGATGACAGCACTTGTCGCCAGTCTCGGGTTTGTTCCCATGGCCATTTCCACTTCAACTGGAGCCGAGGTGCAGCGGCCTCTGGCGACAGTTGTGATTGGCGGCCTCATCAGTTCAACTTTGCTGACTCTATTTTTGCTGCCGACACTCTACGATTGGTTTGAGAGATCGTCTAAGCCCAAGGACGCGGCACACAATACGGAGCTGACAGCGGCGTGACCGCGACTTGAGGTACGCCCTGACCAGATCGATGAGGTCTTCGGCCAGCTCGGCAGTTTGAGATCACAGCTGGCTCCCCGTGGCCGGGACCGCAGATGTAAATCATGTCCAAGTCGTACTTGCGAATGACACGATTCAAATGAGCCCAAACGAATGTCTGTCAAGGGTCTGAGTCCAATGCCCAAGCAAGCGATTCTTGCAGTGCTCAGGACGCAATGGCTCTCGGAACATTTATTTCTCCAACGGGGGCCCCGCTTTTAGAAAGCTAACCGTTTCTCCGACTGGAAATTGCGCATTTTTGCGCTGGCTATCGCTCGCGCAAAGCGACACTCCCAGGGAGCGGACAGGAGGACTCAGTTCCCTGTTTCCTTTTTCCATTGGCGGACAGACACTTCAAGCAGAGAGAATTTTCCGGACCGCGACTGCGGTTCGGGAGGTTTATAAATGCAACGAGGAAGCCTAGTACAGGCAAAGCGAAAGAATGGTCCAGATGCTTGGCTATTCAGGTGGTCAGAAAAAGGCGGAGATGGGAGGCGTGTCTATCGGAAACGAGTGATCGGAACAATCGAGCAATATTCCGACGCTACGGCGGCTCAGCAGTTAGCGGCACGAATCATTGCAAAACCAAGTTCCCTCGATTTTCGGCCAGCACCGGCCATGACGGTCGCGGAGCTTTGCGAGCACTTCCAACATCGCGAGCTGGCTCAGAATGACGTATGGCGCAGTTATTCGACAAGAAGAAACTACATCTTCTATTTGAACAAATGGATCGTCCCTCGGTGGAAAGACTATGAGCTCGCCGAGGTGCGAACGGTGGATGTGGAGGCTTGGCTCCGCAGCCTGCCGCTGGCCAGAAGCACCTGCGCCAAGATTCGAAACCTAATGTCTGTCCTTTTCAATCATGCCTGGCGACACGACTTTTTCGACCGTAACCCCATTAGCCTGGTCCGACAAAGCGCGAAGAGGCGGAAGGCTCCGAACGTCCTCACGCCTGCTGAGATCAAATCACTTCTAGATAGTCTCGCGCTTCGAGAGAGAACCCTGGTTCTCCTGGCAGCGTCGACCGGCTTGCGACAGAGCGAATTGTTCGCTCTCAAGTGGGAGGACATTGATTTCGCTCACGGCACGATGAATGTAACACGAGCAATCGCCTACGGTGTCGTGGGTAAATGCAAGACCGAGGCGTCGCAGAAACCGGTGCCCCTCCATCCCATCCTGGCGGAGGCGCTCACGCTCTGGAGGGAAACCTGCTTTTACGGCAAGCCTGAAGACTGGGTTTTCGCCTCGCGCCAACATCGCGGACGAAAGCCTCTGTGGGGGCAAGCAATATTGCGGAAGTACGTGAGACCAGCCGCAGAAAGGATCGGCATCGAGAAAAGGATCGGTTGGCACACGTTCCGCCACACATTCTCAACTCTTTTGCGAAGTGTCGGCGCTGAATTCAAAGTCATGCAGGAACTGATGAGACATTCCTCCGTGCGTTCGACAGTCAACGTCTATACGCAAGCAGTGACGCCAGCCAAGCATGAAGCTCAAGCGGCCGTTTTATCGCTGGTCTTCCCTTCGCAGGTTGGGCGGACTGACGTTGAATTGCCACCGCACTCTTCTTGATTGGAAAGGTCGTAGAGAATGTTCCATTCGAGGGTGCACAAGGGGCGCCGAACGGTGTCTCTTTTGAACCTCGAATGGAAGGCGAAATCCGATGTAAGTTGTTGATTCCATTTGGCGTCCCCGACGGGATTTGAACCCGTGTTATCGCCGTGAAAGTATCAACTCACAACATTAAGGCACTGCTGAGAATCAGAATGCATCGGAACGAATCCTAGCAACCTTAACGAACAGCTTAAATGCTCCGCAAGTGTCCGCAAAACCTCGGGATAGTCAGCTCGCTGCGCCAGATGCAGCCATCCGACGATCAATGGGTTCCATAGGTTTTAAGATTGAGCGGAAGTCGTAGGATTCTACCAGTAGACAAATTTTGTCCATTTTGAGAAAATGTACTGGTCGGGGGATTTAAGAAATGGCTACTCAGCCGACGTACACGGCACCAGGCTATAAATTCGACGCCTCACCGGATCTCAGCCGTCTCGAGACCCGGGAACGTTTGAGTCAATCGGCCATTGATGGATTCTTCGCAATCACGGACAAGTGGCACTTGCCGATCGAGAGGGCGGGCGACTTGCTCGGGGGAATGCCTCGGTCGACCGTCTACAAGCTAAAAACGGCTTCAGGAACTCTGCGCCAAGACGAACTGACCCGAATCTCTTATGTGATCGGCATCTATAAGGCCCTGCATATTCTTTTGCCCGAGAAGTTGGCCGATGACTGGGTGATCCTTCCAAACGACAATTTCTTGTTCGGTGGCCGGCCTCCCCTCGACTACATGGTTCGAGCGGGAATACCAGGATTGCAGCAGGTCCGCAGCTTGGTCGATGCGGCCAGGGGCGGCGGTTGATTGGCTCACCTTGATCTGTTTGAACGTGCTGGCACTCATAGGTTGATTCCGACGAAGTACAGTGGTGAGAGCGTTCTTGAAACGCTGTCACTTCCAGCGGAAGTCGTCACGGATTTGAGCGAGTTGGATGCCGCAACAAACGAACGTGCAATCGCGGAACACGGTGGCAACAGCGCCATCGGTCCGGGCGAATTACTGTATGGTGTTCCTGAAGCCCACATCATCAACGCGGCGTTTACCCACCACGGTCCGCACGGCGGCCGATTTCACGGGCCGCAGCGCGGTGCCTGGTACGCTGGCGTGGAACTTGAAACCTCAGTCGCAGAGGTGGCGTTTCACAAAAGACGCTTCCTCGAAGATGCGCGAATGACTGGCCAGTACGTTTTTGACTATCAAGACTTCCTCGCTGATTTCTCCGGTCAATTTCATTATCTTGATTCCAACGAGTCACAAGCCTGTCTCCAGCCCGGACCCATCCCACAATGCTACGGGGCATCGCAGGTACTGGCTAACGCGCTTTTGTACACAGGCTCAAATGGGATTGTCTATCAGAGCGTCCGCTACTCCTCCGGCACCTGCATTGCGTGCTTCCGTCCAGCCCTGGTGTTCCATCCTCGCCGCGGCCAGGAGTATCGCATCACGCTCGGAGCTGGGACAGACGCAATATCTTTTGTGCAGGTCATTCATCCACTTTTAACAGCCGAAGACAGTTAGCGGCACCGACATCAAGTCTCACCGACTGCGCATGAAGGATGACCATCAGCCTCTTCAGGAACATGACCTTCAAGGAAGTCGTCAGGTCTGCGACCGCTCTCGTCATGGTTGACGCGGTGTGAGCAAAGGCTGCACCAGCGAAGAAGCATCAATGGTGTTCGCCTGTTGCTGCCGGACTAGAGCGGGCAAGACAGGATTCCTGATGCGCGTGGGGAATCCATCATAGGTTCGGCCTCTAAGGGATCTGCCGTGCGTTTTCTTATGAACCCCGCCCCACTGCTTGAAAAAGAACGGCACGCCCGCAACGGCGCACTGCTCTTTGACTGAAATTACCCACTCTTCCTTCATAGGCCTCGCGCCGGGCCCACTTTCGCCCCCGACGATCACCCAGGAAATGCCTTCCAGCGGGATCTCCCCAAGGTCTTCAAGGAGCGGTTCCACAGAAAGGAACCGTACTGAGGCTGGCGCTCTCTGCAAATCGCCAATCCGTGGGATGCCGTACTTCTTATCCTCAACCGATACACCCCACCATATGTGCTTTTGCCCCGCACACTCCCGCAACGGTCCTGAAAGGACTTCCCTCATCCGCTTGGAGCGTTTCGTCAGGACCTGATATGTGTGCCAGTCGGCGAACCTCATGGTAGCTGCAACCTTCAAAATGAAGCTGACCGGGACTGCATCTTGAAAGAGGTCGCTCATTGAATTGACAAAAATCATTCGAGGCTCGCTCCACCGCAGCGGCTCAGCTAGCTTCCCGGGCACCAGGCGCAGGTCGAATCCTTGCTCGAACGGATGGCTCGGGACCCCCCTAAATCGCTCCGCGAAGCGCTCCGCGTAACAGTGCTTGCAGCCGGGGCTTATCTTTGTGCAGCCGCGGATCGGATTCCACGTAGCGTCGGTCCACTCAATTTTCGATTTCGTCGACATAGGCTAGTCCCAGAGTGCCCGCTGATCTGTTCCATATTTCAACACGTCTTTCCAGAACTCGTAGGCTCTCTGGTGCTTTGAGAACAGCGCGAGATAGTACAAAGCCATGTTGTTGTCGTAAGTCTTTACGAGCTTCATGTCGTGAACTTTCCTAGGCAGAAAGCCAATCGCTGTCATGCTTTTGGAGAACTCTTCTGCAAGGAACGCTGGGAACCTACTTCGTTGCAGGTTCGAACTCTCCCAGCGTTGCCGCCAATCATGGTTACCCAAAGCGTGGGCGATCTTCGTGTTTCCGCTGGCTGTATAAGAGTCGTAATTCCGGTTCGCGTCCATCTGGGCGGCAAGCAGGACCAAGAAATCCATATACGCAGCGGACAGATGCTTCAGAGTATCGAACTTGAAGCCGAAATCAAAAGGGTCGGCCAGGTCGTCAAACATCCTCTTGTTCTGTACGACTTCTGCAAATCCAAGGCAACGGATATATGAAGGAGTTGAATAGTGAACTCCATTTCCGTTTGCCTTTCTGGCTACGTTCAGCGTGCCGCGCTAACAACACCCCCGCCCTTCGGACGCACGCTCTCCTGCCAAGATTCACGCCGCGCCTTCCAGGCGTGGACTCCTCCCCCGAGACAAGCTCGGGTCCCCTTCCACGAATCGTTTCTAGTCGCCTTGGGAGTGGGTCGCGTCGGCACACCCTCCGGGCAAGCATGTACCGCATCCAGTGGACAAACCCAAATACGGAGCTAAAGACAATGTTCAACAAAGTCATCTTCATCGGTCGTCTCGGAAAGAATGCAGAAGTCAAAACCGCACAGAACAACAAGGAATACGTCGTTTTCAGTCTGGCGACCAGCGAGAGCTGGAAGAACGAAAAGGGCGATTACGAAAACCGCGCTGAGTGGCATCGCGTGTACGCCTGGAGCAATCTCTCCAGCTTCGCCAAGAAGCTTCAGAAGGGGCAGCTCATCACCCTTGAAGGGAAAATCAAGTATCGCGAGGCCTCGGAGGAGGTCGAGGGCGTTACTTTCAAGCACAGCATCGCCGAGATACACGCAACAAGTATGAAGCGGCTCTCGAAAGTCGACGTTGCGGACGATCCCGCAGACGGCGCGAGCGATGACGAGGACGCAGCACAAACGGAACCGGAGATTATCGCTCCAACGAAGAGGCGGAAGTAGCCTCTGCCCGCAAAACCTGGGGCCGGTAACGCCGGCCCAAGAGTTTCGACGCCATCTCCAAAGATGCGCGCGTTTACCTGATACGAGCGCGAAGCCAGACTGAACAAGCGGCCGATAAGGAAATGAGCCAGAGTGCCGGCGTCAGGTGCATGTCGGTAGGATGCCACGCGTATCAGCGACCGGCGGCGCCAAATTCCGCCAGCATCGTCCTATGGTTAGGGGGTCCGGCGAAGGAATTGGACATACGTAGTTGGCCGCGAGCGGGCAAGGCCCGGACTCGTGGCGTGATATGGCGTGAGAGCTTTCTGCATTTTGATCGTTAGACTCGAGGATCCCTTCAACCCCAAAACCAGGTCGCTGACATGGACTTTGGACCGGCTAAAATTCTCTGCGTCGACCTTGACTTGTTCGTTCTTGAAAGCCGTTGCGCCGTTCTGAAATATTCAGGGTACGACGCTGCGTCGGCAACGCCACAACTAGCCGAAATCGTGCTCCGCAGCCAGAAGTTTGTTGGTAGTCTCGACGGTGAGCGATTTTGATTTGCGCCGAATCATTAACTTCTCTGATGGCGCGGAAGTACTGGTCCTCGACGGCCTCACCATGCCGTCTAAATTGCTCTCGTTAGTGGCACAACGATTGAACGGCCATCAGCGGAGAGCCTAGCCGGGGAGTTGGCTGCATGGAGCCACCGAAATTAACAGACGAGCGCAATGAAGTGACAGTGTTCGCACTGCTGGAAATTTTGCAGCAGTTTGGAGATCCCCTTAGGCGACCGGCTAAAGTGATTCCCTGGCCAAAGCCTTCGACGAAGCCATAGTGGCAGTCAAAAAGAAGTCCCGAGTCGATTGGGGCCGTCCCAATGAAACTATTGATAGTCGGATTAGACTCGGCTGCCGTAGGGTTGCCAGTCGGGAGAGTTTCGGTTTCAGGCAACCCTCGTTCAGGTTTCTCTGTCTTAAATCCATTGAGACTAGAAGCGGGTGATTCCAGACTGCAGACGAGAGTCCCGAGGGGTGAAGGGACTCTCGTCACTGTCAGCGCGGCCAGGTTTATTCGCTGGCTACTAGGTATTAGACCCGTGATGGGGGGCGCACGCATCAGTCATCTTCTCCCTCGCACGAATAACCAGGTCAGCTACAAAGAGTTGTACGATGCCTCGTAAATCAGTTCAGTCCGCGCATACCAATTTGCCGATCCCTGCAGACGACCTGAAACGCAGCCTTACAATTGCTCAGCCAGAAACTGACGGAAAGCTTCCTCACATCGGGATCCTTGGAGATACCTACACTATCCTTCTTACCGGGAGAGACACTGCGGGCCGTTTCTGCCTCATCGATATGCACATCCCACCGGGAGGAGGCCCACCTCCTCATCGCCATGACTTCGAAGAGACATTCACCGTTCTTGTGGGCGAACTGGAGTTCACTTTTCGTGGCGTCAAGCAGACTGTCCGCTCTGGAGAAACAATCAACATTCCATCGAACGCTCCACATCTGTTTCGAAACTCTTCAGCGGCGCCGGCGAGACTACTTTGCACCTGCTCTCCTGCCGGCCAGGAAGAGTTCTTTATGAAGATTGGCATTCCCGTCGCGACTCGCACAATGCCTCCACCCAAGCTGGACAAAACCGCAGAAGCGAAATTCAGGGCAAAGGCCGAAGCGCTAGCCCCAAGCTTTCGAACCGAGCTTCTCCGACCGGCATAGACGTAATCGCTTGCGTTAGTGAGGTCTTGTCAAACCAAGCCACTCCCGACTAACGGGCGACGCTGATGTTATCGGATGAGAAAGGGTACCCCCGCTCGTTCGAACTGCCGCTCCTGCAGTATTCGCAGTTCGCAGCAATGCAATCTGGGTCTCTGCGGGAAGCTCGCCGACCTCGTGTAGAAAAATCGTACCGGATGTGCATGCTCAAAGCGGCCCTGGCGGCCCTGGCGGCCCTGGCGGCGCTGCACCGCGCTGGTGAAGGCGACCTGCCCTCTTGCCCCATCCCTGGCCAAGACTTCAAAGATCGTCACCGAGCAAACGGAGGGCCTTGAAGACAGATTCGCCTTCAAAGGTGACGGTTCGAAAGAGTGCCAATCCACAAGATCAGCTGAAGCACGCGATGTAGGTGATCGGCCTTCCGCCTGGATGGTGACGGACCGGCTCCAATCAAAGTTTTCAAGCGCGGCAGGAATCCCTGATTGCTATGCTTTCGAGGGCCGTGCGCTGCTAAGCGTCAGCATCGAAGGGATCGGCAAGCGTAGCCCCAGCAAATCGTCGGACAGAGCAGGAATGCTCTACTGCGAATGGCTGCTCCCTTGCCATAACGGAGTATGCCTCGAATCGACTAGGATATCCTCCTGATTGCATTGATGAACCGATTCTGGCGCATGAAGGTCCGCTTCATTCTCGGCTGAGGCAACGGTTAGAAAGCAGAACCCGCAAATAGTATCAATCGTCCTATCGGCATTTCGGCGATAAAAGAACTGGGAGTAACTTCCTTTCGTGGCAGTCATTTGTGGACCTCCGGTCTTGCGATCAAAACGAAAAACGGAACAGTTTAAAGCGGAAATACCAGAAACGGCTATCGCCATATTGCGCCACGGGGTAGGTGTAAATGCCGCAGAAGGGTTTCCTCGGGTACGCCATGACCGGATGGGATGCGTTTAAGGAATTCGACATTGGCGCGACATTTGCTGGCAAGAAGGACGTCAACCAGCACTGCAATTTCCAAGAAGGGCTAAAACTTTCGACCCTTCAGGAATGCCTGGAATTTCCTCAATTTGAGGCGACTAGACCCGGTCTCTACATTTCTTCCGCGAGCCGTTTTCAAGGTCACGAAAGCAATGACGATAGCCGCTATCGGCACATAAAGGAGCATGGGATCAACCATCTTAAGACTCATTTCCTCACGTCCGGAATCGCTTCGTTCGCTACGGCCATAGGTTGGAAGCACTTCAGAGGTGGGAACCGTTGGTTGCGAGGGCGTCCCTCAGGGCCTGCATCGGGAATCGCACGCGTGCCTTATGCAGATTGGTGGCACTCTCACCTTTGATGTCTACGTCAGTATGCCCTACGGTGGTTCCTCGAATTGTTCTCTCCGCCTCCTTTGCACCTGACTTGCAGAATGCGGCCGGATGGAGTTGGTAGCGAGAGTCCTTCGCCCCCCGTTTAGGGACTCTCGCCACCTGACTAGAATCACCCGCTCCCAGTCTCAGCGCATTAAGAGCACGCGGACCTCAACGAAGGTTGCTCTTAGTCGGGCACACAAAAGTAATTGCCAGGTGTACAAGGCGCTACCGAGGTTTCGAATTTTGCAATTGATTTGCAAGCTCGTTATTTCTTCACAAGATCAGTCTCAAGATGGTGTACACGTAGAACGGTCAGTAAAACCGATCGTCGGATGCTGACATAGTTGTATCCAACCGTGTGCATTTGGACAGCCCTGTATACGGATGGTTGCATTCGAACTAACACGCGGTTCGTTAAACTGGGCGTTTCAGAACAAAAATGCCCGGAGATGTTGGTTATCAACGTGCCTTAAGGATGTGGCAGGCCCTCGAAGAGGCTGTATGATCGATCCGCCCTCCCGGCGCGCTAGAGAATGAAGGAAAGTGATGAACAAAAGAATTTTCGTGGTCGACGATGAGAGAATTATTGCCGATTCGCTTGCCACCATTCTCAACAACAGCGGATACGTGGCGTCGTCGGTTTACGACGCTGAGTCTGCACTATTGGCCTGTGAGCTCGGCAACCCGGATTGCTTAATCACTGATGTCGTTATGCCCGGAATGAGCGGCATCGATCTAGCGGTGGAGATAAAAGACCGATTTCCCGCGTGCCGGGTTCTTCTCTTCTCCGGCCGGGCGGCCACATCCGACCTTCTGACAACGGTGCGGGGGAGGGGGTCACGATTTCGATGTGTTGCCAAAGCCCGTGCACCCAAAGGACCTGTTGGCGAAATTGGGGTTTTGGACACCAGGATAGCGGACGAGATAGCAGCTGAAACAGCCCATCAATGCCCTGCGGATGGATCAAGTGGAGTCTCCCAGCTCGTTCTAAATGGGTACGGGACATCGTCCCGCCGAACAGTAACGATTTCCGGTAACCACTCACCCTTACCCATGATCGTGAGCGTTACACACCAACCATTGGAACCAGGGGTGGTGGGCTTGATAATGTTTCAGGAGGTCTTATGATCACTTACTGTGTCATTTGCCGCGAGCGTGGGGTGAATTGCATCCGCAAAGCACCTCTGAAGCGCTTCTATCTCAGCTCTGCCACGGCTGATCGGGCAATACTGACCACCGAAGTAGAGAATCCTGAGTGCCGTGTTCTTGGCATCGAGCCCGTTGCCCGGGACGATTCGCAAGCCGCTTAGGCCCGGCCGACATTTCGTCGGGAAGGGGAAATCCATCAAGCCATAGGATCTGAGTTCCATCCGGAATGACGTGGGGCGGCCGTCAACGACCTTTCTTGGGCACCTGACGTTTTAGCCAATAGAGCGCAAGCTCCACTCGATCCGAGACCCCAAGCTTGTCGTAAATCTTGCGGAGATAGTTCTTGATTACCTGCTCGCTGGTACCGAGCTGAACGTCGATCTCCTTGTTGCGCATGCCTTGCGTGACGTAGGTGATGACAGCCAGCTCCTTGGGTGATAGACGCGGCTGGGTTCGCAGGTTGGTCAGCGCATCCTTCTGGGATCTGTAAGCTTCGATTACCGAATTGATAAACTCGTTGTCTATCCAGATTTCTCCTGCGGCGATCCTGCGTACGCATTTCACCAGCAGGTCGGCTGAGATGGGACGAGGGATGATCCCTCGACCCCCCGGCGATCGAGTTCAACTGGATTGATCTGGTCGTTCTGCAACAACTGGACAATGATCTTCACCTTAGGCACATGGCGGACCAGCTCAGAATGGTATCGACCGCGCCAATATTTGTTGCCCACTTCTGCAGACTTACTCCTTCCTGGATGCTAGGGCATTTTCGGTATCTATACTTGGGAGAGGGCGGCCGTCTCGGTCTCAAGTGTTTACTCTTGAGTTATTTCTGGGTGGGCGACAACACGACCGGAGCTCACTCTCCCAATACACCCTACGGTCTGTTTTGAGGCTGGCTGGTTTACGTTCCCGCGAATGGACGTCTGGCCACGCTGCTACTGTGTTGGCGACGCGAAGGATCGAGAACAGCTCTGAACCACAATTCCCACACCGCTTGGGGAAATCCATTCCATTGAGTCAAGGGAAATCTCCGTTTTCCCTTGACGATTACCTATCATGGATGTCCACGAAATGCTCTGTCCACGAAACTCCTACCAGGATGGGACACAGGTGGAACCTAAGGGAGCCGGACCCCTCGTCGTCTGATTTGCGACAACCACTCCTTGTATCGGGATACCGAAAGCTGAACTACGCCATGAAGGATGTGGGCGTCTTTGGCCAAGTTCATATCCGGCAGCAGGAAAGCACTATTTGTTGGCTTAGCCGAAGCTGGCAAGTACGATACTCGGCTTGACCGATCGCCTTGAAGTGAACGCCGCACCACTTTGTATTCAAATTCAACCTGCCTGCCATAGTGCAGGCCAAATTCAAACTCGTCTGCAACCTGGGAAAGCTCCGCCAAGTCAGGATTAAGCTCGGCCAGAGCCCAATATGTTTCCTGTTCCGAGGCGCGCGACAAGGATGTTTGAATAGGCACTGACAATACACACCACGTTTGATCTTTGCTGCGAAGGCCGGCCAGCCGACGAAGCAGGGACTCGTCTATCTGGCTGTGCTCGATATATCGGTCGAGTTCCAGCCGCGTGTTGGCGATGCTGCCGAAAACCAGGACACTTGAATCGAGAATAGCCAGCCAACGGACGTCATTGAACATGCCCCGTTCGCGAGCAAACGGTGGGATTTCTAGGATTGGAACGCCACGATAGCGCTTTACAAGCGCTCCACCATCGGTCGCTGATTGGAAGACCCTTGGCTGGTCAAAGTGACCGCTAGCCAGAAGGGAGTGCTCATTCAACTGCCCCTGGGCGGCCACTGCCACGAAGACGATTTGATGAATGATGCGGGTGCTGTCGGCGCCCGTCAGCGCAAAGAAGTCCTCCAAGTCGACCGTGTTGCTATGGGTCATCAGAACAAAGTTGTCCGGCTGGCCTTGGACCGGTGGCGCGCTGATGCCCGCGACAATCTGCGCACCTGGGGGAGCCAGCGATAGCAGTCTGGGATCCTGCGACGCTGCCGCCGCTATCTCCACGCAAATGAATTGGAAGAACATGATTAGGATCCATTTGCGCCTCAAAAATCGTGTCATCATCTCCTCCGAAACTGCCGGCTGCCAGTGCTGCTTGATCGGGCAACCGAACGGTGCCGTGACTTTGGCCGATCTGCCAGTTTTGGGGCAATTGTCTGGAGGTGATTTCAGAGCGATTTTTGAGCGATTAAGTAAGTGATTGATATTCAACGATCGAGTAGTATGATCCTCGAACTTCGACCCTGGCTGACGCCCATGCCTGACACGCGTTCGCAGAACATTGCTCGGTTCGAGGCTTTCGAACTCGACCTTGCGGCCGGAGAGCTGCAAAGGAATAAGAGAAAAGTTCGGCTTCCGGAGCAGCAATTCCAGATTTTGCGAATGCTCCTTCTTCGCCAGGGCCAAATGGTTTCACGTGAGGAGATACGAAAGAGACTCTGGCCAAACGACACGGTAGTCGAGTTCGATCGCAGCATCAATGCGGCCATCATGAAGCTCCGCTCAGCCTTAGGGGATTCGGCGGACGCGCCCCGTTTTATCGGGACCGTGGCGCGGAGAGGCTACAGAATGCTGGTTCCGGTTCTCTTTACGGGAGCCATAACCCAAGTGCCTCCTGCGAAGAAACCAGGAGCTGGTGCTCTTGACGGCCAGAGAGTGTCGCACTATCGTGTTCTGACCTTGCTGGGCGGCGGCGGAATGGGGCTCGTTTACAAAGCCGAGGACCTCAAACTTAACCGTCCTGTCGCGCTGAAATTCCTGCCTGAAGAACTCCGAACAGACTCTGCGACTCTTCGACGCTTCGAGCGCGAGGCGCAAACCGCATCGTCGCTAAACCATCCCAACATCTGCACCATTTATGGAGTGGAGGAGCACGGAACCCAACCCTTTATTGTTATGGAACTGCTTGAGGGCGAGACCCTGCGCGAGCTTATTTCCCGCTATGGCTCATCTTTCGGTGAAGCTCGTTCCCATCTACCGCCTGAGCGGCTCCTCGAAATTGGTAGCCAGATAGCGGATGGCTTGGACGCCGCTCACCAGAAGGGCATCATTCATCGTGATATCAAGCCTGCCAATATTTTCGTGACGATACGCGGACAAGTCAAAATACTGGATTTTGGGCTGGCAAAGATTGCGAAGACCGAAGCAGATATCCCATACGCCTCTACCGAGGATTGTGGGGATATACGTTCTCAGCCAGCGTTCAGGCGGGAGCCCTCATTTGAGCACCGCCTTAGCCAGACTGGCATTGCCATGGGAACGGCCGGCTACATGTCACCCGAGCAGGTGCGCGGCGAAGGGCTTGATTTCCGCACCGATCTGTTTTCCTTCGGTTTAATACTTTTCGAGATGGCCACTGGGCAGCGCGCGTTCAACGGAGATACGGCAGCCACTGTGCAGGATGCCATACTTCATTTGAGACTGCCTCCGGTGAGAGAAGTAAATCCCGAATTGCCGGCTAAGCTCGAAGAGATTATTGGCAAAGCTCTGGAAAAGGATCGTTCTTTGCGGTATCAGACAGCTGCCGAGGTGCTTGTAGATCTGAAGAGCACACTCAAGACAATCCAGGATGTGCCGCCCGAGGTCGGGGTCTCACCTCCCCAGGATGAGTTCCCTTTGCGTGACTGTCGACCTCTCCCTCCCCATTGGACCTCTCGGGCAGAACCTAACCCGCTCGAAGATGTATGGGAGCCAAGGAAACCAGCTCTGCTCGAGCAGGCTTCCTCGAAGGCACACTCCCGGGTACGCTCAGCATTAAACATCGGCCCAGCAATTGCGGCAGTTGGTCGAAAAACCCGGGTGCAGTGGTGGTGGGCGTTGCTTGGCGTTACAGCTGCAAGTCTGCTGCTCAGTCTGTCTGCGTGGCGGCTTACTCGAGGTCCGTTGCAATCACAATCGTCCTCGATTGAGATAGTTCCTTTGGTGGCTCCGCATGGGGCGCAAGGCTCTCCTGCATTCTCGCCTGACGGCAATCAGGTCGCGTTTGAAGACTACGAGGGAGAGGATCGAGCGATCTATACCACGCTGATTGGGGGCGACAAGCCACTGCGGTTGACGATGAAATCAGGCGTCTGCTGTCCAGCATGGTCGCCGGACAATCGACAAATCGCGTTTATACGTTGGCTGGAAAAGGGATTCAGTATAAACGTGGTTTTTGCACTGGGGGGTGCCGAGAAGACCTTGTACACCGCGGACCTGGGCGATTCCCAGATGCTGGAGTCCGGATTACGCGGCATGTTCGCTCACCTGGATTGGTCGCCTGATGGGAAATGGTTGGCCTTCGCGGAACCATGGGTCAATGGGTATACCCTTCGGATTGCGTTGCTGTCTCTGGATGATCTGACTGTAACGCCGCTGACCTCGCCGGCCCGCCGGGACTACGACTGTCAGCCCGCTTTTTCCCCTGACAGTTCGAAAGTGGCATTCGAGCGAGGGAGTCTCGGCGGGAACGGGAAAGATACGTTTGTCGTTCCGGTCACCGGGGGCACGGTGCAAAGGCTTACTTTCGATAATGCCTGGGGTGGATCTCCTGCGTGGACTGAGGATGGCGCTGAGATCGTCTTCTCGTCGAATCGTGGTGGGCCGATGAATTTATGGAGGGTTCCCGCAACTGGCGGCCCGCCTCGGCCTGTTGCCGGTGTGAGCGCAATAGCGTATGACCCGTCTGTTTCGAGAAAAGGAAACCTCTTGGCATACGAACATGCCAATCTAAGCGCCGGCATCTGGCGGATCGAACTCACAGATAAAATACATTCGTCGGGTCATCCAACCCAGATTATAGAGGCCAGATCGATGATCAATTTTCGGCCCAGTTTTTCTCCTGACGGGAACAAGGTTGTGTTTGAGTCTGATCGTCTGGGATTTTCGGATATCTGGTATTGCAGGAGTGACGGATCCAATTGCGCACAATTGACTTCACTGCACGGTACTGCGGGCACAGCTCGGTGGTCGCCGGACGGACACCGCATTGCATTTGAGTTTCAGTCGCAACATTATTATGACGTTTACGTGCTCGAGATACCGGACGGCCGCCCTCGTCGGCTGCTTACTTTTCCTAATGCAGATAACGGCGCGCCGAATTGGTCGCGTGATGGAAAGTGGATTTATTTCTATTCCAGCCATGAGAAGGGACCTTACCAATTATGGAAAGTGCCTTTTCAAGGGGGCACACCGGTACGGGTAACGAAAAACGGTGGTATATATGCGACCGAGGCCGAAGATGGCCGCTCACTTTATTACTCCAAAGGACGGCCAGGAATATGGAAAATGGCCTTGAACGGAGGAGACGAAGAGCACATTTTGGATCAGCCGGTCGGGTGGTTTAACTGGGCGCTTGCGTCCGGCGGGATATATTTCGTCAACGAGGCAGATGCCCAAAAGGCAACGATCGAATTTTTCGACTTCGCCACGCGCAGGAGAACCCGCATTCATGATGTGGACAAACCTGGAGTTGGGCTGGCCTTGGCTCCTGATGGAAGGTCCTTGTTATACAGCCGGCCTGAGTCGGAAGATTACGAGATTATGTTGGCAAAAAACTTTCACTGACATGAACAGGCGTCGCACTTTGATGCTGTAGTTACAACAGCAAGCGTGCCCTAGTATGCGCAGTTCCGGTGAATGAGCGATTGTTGGTCGGGATTGTGGGCGAGTCACCGGCCACCCGTCAGTAACCCCGCAGTACACAATTGCTTGACGTGTTGCTCAACGGGTGACTTTTGGTTAGGCCACAACTCGGGAGTTGAGTGATGTTGGTGTTATCTGGGATAATGCGGTTATACGTCCACTTGCTGCAGACGGGTTCGTCTGATACTTCATTGAGTGCATTGGCCTGTACGTTCTCTTCAATTGACTTATCGCGCCAGCAGGTGTTCGCTGGATCCCGTCCCCGAGACCAAATTGCCTAACTTCAAGTGACCAGTCGTGATTACTCTGTTTTGAGCGCGTCGACCGGGTTGACTGCGGCAGCACGCGCAGCCGGGAGATAGCTTGCCAGCGTCGCAGCCGACACCAGGACAAAGGGAACGCCAGTAAAGCTGATGGGATCAAGTGGATGGATGCCGAAGAGCAACGTCTTCATAAGCTGCACGATCAGAGCAGACGCCACGAGGCCGATAGCGATGCCCCCGCCTGTGAGGGTCAGTGCGGACCGGACGAACATCCACTTGACCGTCCTTCTCTGCGCCCCCAGCGCCATGCGAATTCCGATCTCTCGCGTGCGCTGCAAGATCGCGTAGGAAATTACACCATAGATGCCAATGACGCCCAAGGCGAAAGCCATCGACCCGGCGATTCCCAGCATCACTAGCGTGAACGACTGCCGTGCAAGGGACTGCCCATACACTTCCCCCATCGTACGAACGCCTGCAACCGGAAGGTTCGGGTTCACAGAACTGACCGCCTCCCGAACCTGACTGAGAAAATTTTCGCTTCCCGCGCGCCTGCTGTGAATGGCGAACGTGACACTTCGCTGGGCGCCGATGGTTGGCTTATCGATATAGGGGATGTACATCAAGACCGGCCAATAGATGATGATCGGCGCCTTTTCGTCCACGCCGTGCTGGTGAACATCCTCAACGACGCCGATCACCTCGCCCCAAGGGTTGCGGTTGGACTGGTGAGCATGCCTGCCGATCGCGTTCGCCGCCGAGCCCCAAGTCTGACGGGCAAAAGTCTCAGACACGATCACCTTGTGCCGCAGGCTGTAATTATCGGTCCAGTTGAAGTCGCGACCCGCAACCAGGTGAATGCCCATGGCATTGAAGTATCCGGGAGAAACATAGTCATAAAGCCGCATCTGCGGTTTGGTGACATCGTAGTCTTTGCCCTCCACTTGAAACTGGTTCCAGTTGGCGTCGATTCCGTCCAGCGGCACCGAAGCAGCGAAGCCGACTGCAGCGACATCAGGAATAGCCGCCAGGCGATCGACAAGATTGTTCTGAATCCGAGCCACCATCTGTTCATCCGGCACCATCGAAGATGGAATCGCAGTCCGCATCGTCTGCACGTGAGCTGGATCGCTGAAGCCCGGATTCACTCTTAGCAGCGCCATGAAGGTTCGGATCATCAGCGCAGCACTGACCAACAGCACCAGCGCCATTGCTACCTGAGCCACGACAAGCAGATTGCGGGAACGATTCCGCGAGCGGCTACTGCTGGCCGTGCGACTCGAACGCGAAAGCGCATCGGACGCCTTTACGCAGGCATATTTGATCGCCGGAATCGAGCCAAAGAGCAGGGCGGAAAACACAGAGAGAAACAACGTGAATAGAAGCGAACGGCCATCAAGGGATACTTCGCTTAGACGCGGCAGCTCTTCCGGTCCTAGCGTCTTCAGCAATCCCAGCCCTCCATACGCAACGGCAATTGAAAACACACCGCCCAGAACGCCCATAAGAATGCTCTCTGTCAGCAACTCGCGGGCGATGCGGGCGCGCCCGGCACCTAGCGCCGCGCGGATCGAGAGTTCCTGCTGCCGCGAATCAGCCCGCACCAGAAGCAGGTTGGCAACGTTCACAGAGGCGAGGAGCATAACCAGACCGACCGTGGCCATCACTACCCATAGCACGCTGCCCACCTGGCCGATCACCTGCTTCTTTAGCGAACGGAAGTTTGGCGTGATGCGCCATACCGCGAAATAATGTCCGTAAGGCCAGGAACCCATCCAAAGCGGCACCAGCCTCGTAATATCAGCGTCTGCCTGATCAATCGTTATCCCCGGCTTGAGCCGGGCGATACCGTAAAAGGCAAACGGAGGGCCATCCTGGATAGTGCGATCCGGAGCAAGGGGTACAAAGACATCGAAATCCCGATCGACGACCCGGAATCCACGCGGCATCACGCCTACAATCTCGCGCGCCTGCGAATCCACCTGGATGGTCCGGCCAATCACACTACGATCACCGGCAAACCGACGCTGCCAATAGCCGTAGCTGAGGATGATGGTCTTTGCACCGCGAGGCTCCTGGTCTGCCTGGGAAAACCATCGCCCGATCGCTGGGGGAACACCCAGTGTCTGGAGCACGCCATCGCTCACAAGGATGGTGTGAACTTCCTCGGGCCGGGCCAATCCGGTGACATTTGCCGTCCGCGGCGACCAGATGCCCATCGATTGAAAACTTTGGTTGTGTTCTGAGAATACTAAATACATCGACGGTGACATCATCAGCCCTGCCGCGAAGTCAGCGATGCCAGCCCCGGGGGCCTGCAGCCACAGCGAGACCAGCCGGTCTGAATTCGGGTAGGGAAGCGGCTTCAAAAGCACACCATCCACAACACTGAATACTGCTGTGTTGGTGCCGATGCCGATGGCCAGAGTAAGTAGAACTGTGGCGGCGAAACCTGGCGCCTTTGCCAATCGTCGAAAGGCAAGCCTTGTGTCGGCCAGAAACGATTCGAGCCTGGGCCATTGCCAAACCTCGCTGCTCCGAGTCGCGATGAGAACTGGATTTCCGAATGCGCGAAGAACCGCCTGGCGAGCCTCAGAGTGAGAGAGATCCTCGAGACGCATCAACTGCTCGGTTTTCTCTTCGATGTGTCCTTGCAGTTCTTCGCTCAACTCATCATTGAGTTTCCGGCGGCGAAAGACTCGTTCCGACCAGCTCATCAAGGCGACCTCCTAGGCATTCTGGGCGCTTTTTGCGGGCCCTAGTACCATCTGAACGCCTTCCAACATGCGTTCGAAACGGCAGACCTCTCGCTCGAGGTGACGCAAGCCGGTTTTCGTGATCTCGTAGACGCGCACGCGCCGGCTCGTTGACGACGAGATGGTCCACTCGCCTTTGACCAGCTTCGCTTTCAGCAGCCGCTGGAGGGCCGGATACAGGGATCCCTCGTCGATCTGGAGTAGGTTGTTCGAGCGTTGCTGGATGTGCTGGACCAATGCATACCCGTGAGCTGGCTGTCGGCGCAGCGATTCGAGAATCATCATCTCCAAAGCGCCGGGAAATAAATCGCGTGACGTGTTTTCCTTGTTTTCCATAAGGCATATTCACATCAGGCATAGAGTAAACAGGTAAGAGGAGAAAGTCAACGACATGTCCGTATCGTCGGTTCGTCGGACAGATGACTTGGAGAGCTTTACTCCCGAGTCACCGCCAATTCGGAAGTAACCCCGCCCCTATAGCGGTAATGTCCGGGTTGGCGACAATCCAACCAGAACTCCAAATATGAATGGACGCAGCCCCTCGGTGAGTGCATTTGCCTGTTGTCAACAGGGGAGATCTGTTTTCCAAGACAGTTCTATTGGTCCTCCGGTAAAGCTCTCATTGAAGACGCAGGAGATCATCGATGGCGTCATAGCCTGTGGGACGATCGATGCCGACGGTGGCAGCTCCCGCCGCGAGCAGTGCAGCAACCGAGTCGGGCTTGCGGCGGTACTTCCAATACGAGTTGGTGCAGGCTCGTACAGCGAGCTGAAGCGCAGTGCGGTTGCGGGCGTCGAGGGCGTTGACGGGAGAGTCGGCGGCGATGAGCGTGCGGACGACGTCGTGATGAGCGCGCCACGCAGCAACATGGAGTGCGGTCGAGTTCCGGGATAGTTCCCAGTAGGGATCGCCCTCCAGCCAGAGCGCAGCAGCAGAGACGCCGAGGGCCAGCAGGCAGCGGACACCTGCGTCGTTGTTTGCGCCGGCGAACCGGGCGAGAAGTGATCCACCGATGGAGAGAAGCTGCTCCAGGAACTGCGGTTGGCTGGTAGCGAGGCTGCGCGCAGTCTCAAGGTCGGCACGAGCCGCGGCGGCGACCAAGACATCGAAGTCCTCAAGCCCGATGTCGAAACCGCGCCGTTCAAGCGAGCCCAGGATGTCGGCGCGCCCATGGTAAGCGGCCATCTGGATGGCGTTGCGGCCGTCGTCGTTATTCCGTAGATAGGGGTCGGCCTTGCGGTTGAGGATCGCATCGATCATCACTAAACCGTTATCTCGACGAATCGCATGTTGCAGAAGTGAGTATTTCCAGGGCGTGAGATAGTTAGGGTCGGCTCCGTGGTCAAGGGCAAGCTCCAGGCCTTTATCGTCGTGCCAGTCACACTTGCGAACGGCGACCGTGGTGAGGCTGACTTTGTTGAAGCGGCCGGAGCGAACGAGAATCTCGACAACGGTGTTGTCGTAGGTTTCAGACACGTGATAAGCCGTCTCCTCGTCGTTGGGGTCCGCACCGCGATCGAGCAACAGCGTTGTCAGGCCGGGATTTTGCGCGAGCCCGGCGGCGCCGTAGATCACGGATTCATGGATTGGTCGCGGAGGATCGTCAATGTATTCGATCCAGCCAGTGTTGGGATTTGCGCCGGCTTCGAGCAGGGTTCGAGCGGTTGAGACAAACGCCTCAGACCGGGCTTTGTCGATGCGAAGATAGCGCGAGAAGCAGAGGTAGGTGAGAGCATCCCAATTGTGCGGGCCACCGGCAGCCGTTGCGAGGGAAGCGTCGCGCGCAAGCCAGCTCTTGACAGCAGTCTCATCCGCGAGCACCGCAGCGCTGTAGATGCTGCCGGTGGCGACGTCCGGATAACGGGCAAGAATCAAGTCGGCATGCTCCAAGGTGCCGGAACCGTGCCAACCATGACGATCGACGCAGGCAACTTCAATGAAAGTGTTCAAGGGATCGGCGAGATCTTCAACCGAGCGAATGATCCGCAGCGTCTCGATATGCTTTGCAAACACAGGCCACGACTCGTAGCCGTGTTCACGCGCGAGCACGAACTGGGCATCGGCTAAAGTGATGGCATGTGGCCGGTCACGAGCAAGATTGTGGAGGCGCGGATGGTGTTTGCCCAGGCGCGCCAACGCGGCTGACTCGCCAGCGGTAGCGGCACTGAGAAGTTCTTTGGCCTGCTTCTTATATTGTTCGACGCTGGGGTGGTCAGGGAGGATATGGTCGGGCATACGAAACTCCTTTCACGCGGCGCCTGGAATGTCCGCACAGATCAGGCTGAAAGAAGATTCGTCAATTGTAGACACCTAAGGTGGGCACGGCCCTTTCCGCGGACTGGATGCGCCCTTCGCGCTAGAACGACAGTAATGGATCGCAAGAATTCGCGTCAAGAGGACCACCGAATGCGCGGGTGGTGCCGGGTTTCAACTGACACATGGCTTGAATGTTGAATTCTTTGCTAAGCTCGAGTCTCGCTTTACGCGAAATCGCCAATGCGCTCATCGAGAACTTTTGGGATGCATTACGCGGTTCCGGGCGAGTCACCGCCAAACAGGAAGTAACGTTGGGAAAGGAGCATGATCGGCCAATGGCGAGGAGGCCACAGGCCGATGAAGCAACAGTCGCGTCGCACGAAACAGCGGAAGCACCCCAAAACCCGTTTGCGTTTGCCGGATCTTGAATTTTCAAAGACGGCAGTGTTGAACAGCCTGAGCAGTGCCGATGGCCAGCGCGGATATAGCCATGCGATCGACGAGTTCGTCGATTGGTACTGTTCTGAACCGCGACTGGCCCTGAACAGAACGGTGGTTCTCCGCTATCGCAGCTACTTAGAAGCCCGCCTGCTTGCCCCCGGAACGATCAATCTACGCCTAGGCGCCGTTCGGCGCCTCGCCTATGAGGCCGCTGACTCCGGTCTGCTGAGCTCCGACCTAGCCGCTGGGATTCGCCGAGTTAAAGGCGTCAGAAATCTCGGCGTGCGCTTGGGCAACTGGCTGACCGTTGAGCAGAGCTTCGCGCTATGGCAAGCCCCGGACTATAAAAAACTCAAGGGCAAGCGAGACCGTGCACTTCTTGCGCTGTTGCTTGCCTGCGGTCTGCGTCGCCACGAAGCCGTTGATCTCAGAATCGAACATCTGGAACAACGGGAGGAACACTGGGCTATTGTCGATCTGAAGGGCAAGGCGGGACATGTTCGCACGATTCCTGTCCCCGGTTGGGTAATTTAAGAGCTGCGAGTCTGGTTGAATGCTGCGGAGATAGGCCGAGGTAAGATCTTCCGGCGAGTGACGAAGATGGGGCGGATCCTGGGTGAAGGCATGACCGAGAAAGCCGTCTGGCACATCGTGAAGGATTCGGCAAAACGGATCGGATTGGAGAAATTGGCGCCCCACGACCTGCGTCGCACCTGCGCCCGCCTCTGCCACGCTTCGGGAGGGGAGTTGGAACAGATCCAGTTCCTTCTGGGGCATGTTTCCATTCAGACGACGGAACGCTACCTAGGTTGCAAGCAGAGGATTCGATCGGCGGTCAATGATCGAATCGGGATCGAGCCCAGTCGTTAACGCCGCGCCAGTTTCTGGGTGGTAGTAGCATGGCGCAGGAACCGAGGGTGGGTCGGATGGAATACGATCGGACAAAGTAGATGAGACAGAGCTTCTTACAACCGCCGGCCGTAAGGTAAATCCCGGTCAGGGAACGGTTGGCGACAATCTGGGAGCCTATCTCGTTTTGCCTCAATCTACAACTCCACGCTAAGATTTCTGATCATGGATTCTTCAGGCCAGGCGCTGCAGCCGGACGAGCGTGGACTTGGGGATGCACCTGCCAACTCTCACGGGAAGCTAGCGCTGGCTCTGGGAGTGATCGCGATCGCGCTTAGCTTGGTTCTTGGGTTTGTTTATCTAACCTCGGTCCGTCGCCTGGAGCGCGAGGTGGCGCGGCTCAGCCAGCAGACGGAAGATTTCCGCCGGCTGATCGAGCGCGCGCAGGAGCAATCGCAGACCTTGGCTCAGCAAGCTTCGCAAGCCGCTGCGAACGCGCAGGCAGCCGCTCAACAGCGTGACTTGGCGAAACAGTATCAATCGAACTCGGAGGCGCAGGAGCAACTTGCGCGGGAGCAGGCCGCCGCCGAGCAGCAAAAGGCAGCCGAAGCCACACAGCAGGCTGAGAAATATCGACAAGAGCGCGAAGCGGAACTTGCACAACTGCAACAGGCTCTCGGGGAAATCGCCGAAACGCATCGCACCGCCATGGGCCTGGTGATGACGCTGGATAGCAAGTCGATTCGCTTCGACTTTGATAAGGCAACCATTAAGCCGGAATATCGCGACATCCTTAATCGCATCGCCGGGATCCTGATGACGCTTAAGGGACATTCGATTGCTGTCTACGGATATACGGACGACATCGGCACGCAGACGTACAACTTGCAACTCTCACAGCGTCGCGCCGAAGCTGTCCGCGACTTCCTGGTGCAGACCGGAATTCCCGCGACGACAATCACGAGCGCCAAGGGTTTTGGCAAATCCGACCCTCGCGTTCCGGGCGACAGCGAACAGGCGCGTGCTGCCAACCGCCGGGTCGAGATCGCCATAGTGGATTCCAAACTTATCACGGACGGCGCTCTCGTCGTACCGAAGTGAATTGGGCGGTACAGGTCCGGTGTGGACAGTCGAGAGCGGGACCTCGTCAAGAATGCCCGCCGAACGTTCTCGAGTGCTTATCAAGTTAACCGCGATTACGTGAACGACTCTCAACGACGGCCTACACTTCCATGATCTTTTGTAGGGGAAGGGTTGGCGACCATCCTCCCAGAACTCTTAGCTGACGCTACCGCGTTACTCGCGGACCACGACGATTTGCTTTATCTCTTGTGCTTCCCTTGTCGATGTGCGCATGTGGACACTGGCTCCTTCCGGCCACGTCCAGATGAGCCAAAGCCAAAGCGGAATGCACGCCAACGCAGCCCACATCAGATAGGTTCCACCGCTGTCGACAGCGATATCGAGCCACTCGTGTAGCGTGACGGCGAGCAGAAGAGAATCCGTGCGCTCGATCACAACCCCAGAAGGAACTAATCCGCCCCCGCCACCTATGCCGAAGGCCGCCGGTGATTTTGATCCCTTCCAGAGTTCGCGCCGAGTCAGACGCGCACCCGCGGGGAGAGGTCCCGAACGCCCGCGTGGGGATGTCATTCACCTCGCTTTACTCCAACAGCCCGGAATTTCGCAAAATACGCCGGACCTTCTTTGGAGAGATGGCCAACCGGGTTGCGACCCGCGACACTTTTCGACCCTCCCTGGCCCACACCTTAGGTATGACGATTTCAGCAAATTCCTCGGCAACCTGCTGAAAGGTCTTCTCTCCGGTCATTCCCTCCGACCAGGCACGGAGCGTCTCGTTGATGCCGGAGGAACGCAATATGTGTGCATTGAGGGCAATCAGTTCTTCCCACAAGTGATCGCGATCCTCGGATCGCAACAAAGCCGCAGCTTTAGACGCGCATTGTTTTGCCTCGTCCCACTCCCTGAAGAAATCGTTGGCTGCAGTCATTCCGCGCGCGATGTAAGCGCCCGCTAACAGACGCCTATTTTGCGTGTGCATGGCCAGAGCGATTGCTTCCTCGGCATAACGTTGGGCGGCATTGGCATAGACAGCCGTGTCTCCGTCCTCTCCGAGTTGCTCGTCTACCCGTGCATTCTCCGCAAAAGCCTCGAGAATGCGTGAACGCGCCATCAGGATGTGGTCATGTTTCTCCAGGCCCAGCGCATAGGCTTTCAATGCCTCAGCTAGTGCTCGATCAATTTCTCCCATATCCAGGTGCAATTGACCGGCATTTACCAGAACAGAACCTGCTCCACCGTGGTGTTCATGGAGACGATAGATCTGACCGGCCCGATCAAGCTGTGCCAACGCATCACGACATATCGCTCCATAGCGTTCATGATAAGTTCGGCTCTCCGTTCCGTTCGAGGGCGTCGCCCGGGTTGGGCGGTCGGTCTTCGATTCAATGCGCTTTCGCAGGTGAAGCGCCAGTAGCCGCTTGACATATGCGGCGTTGACGAGAGTTCGCGCGAGGTTACGATGGTGAACATCATGACGAGAGTAGATCGCGATGCCCCGCTCGTAGTGTTCCAGAGCAAGAGTGTATTCACCCGTTCTGCGTATGATGCGGCCGCGGGCCGACTCAATATTCCCTAGCGATATCGCGTCGTCCGTGTGCTTAAGCTCCGCTTCTGAATGGCTGTAAAGCTCCAGAGCTTTTTTGGGGTCCCCTTTCTGAAAAATCAGCCACGCCTCCTGCACCTCTATAACAGCGGCCAGCTTCACTGCTCGCATGGTCTCTGCTCGACGTCGTGCTTCCACGACATGATCGAAGGCCTTTGCGTACTCGCCCTTCTTGCGATGGGCTCTTCCTTTCCAGAAATTCCCCAAAATAATGAGGTTTTCATCGCCCAATTCCCTTTCTGCTTTGAGGACGAACTCCAGCAGCTCGATTGCGGTATCGGCGTCTTCATTCATCAGAGCGTGAAAGGCTTCCGCTAGGCGCAGTTCCAGGTAATCGCGAAAGGGCATTCTGGCCCTCAGCGAAGGCGAAAATCGTGCCATAAGCGCCAGCATCCTTTTTCGGTCGCGGTAGCCAACATCCAGCCATTGAGCTGTCCGCAAAGCGATGGCAGCCCCGCCATGCTCGATGTCGGGGTTCGCCCAGTCGACACCAGCATGTTCCAACAGGCGAAGCCCGTCTGCAATGCGACGTTCCTTAAGTGCGTCGTCCAATTGGCCAAGGAAGTGAACAGACAGCATAGGTCTAAGACATTCTATGCGCCTAATCCGAAGCGGTCGACCTTTATCTTCGCTCAGTCCAAGTATCGCGCTTGATGTCGCACGAAGTCTGTCATCATGTCTTCGCCGTTCGTCGCCATTAACGCAAGGTGCTCACTTCCTTGATCAAGAGGCATGATCGGACACTCGTCCGATTCGGACGGATCATTCTTGTGCCATTCGGGCACGCCGGCTAATCATAGGCTGTACCTTGAGGAGGCATCTCCGATGACGTGTGTCGACCATGACACCTGCCAGCCAGGCAGCAGTGAACAAATACTGAACCCCGCGGCGACTCATTTCTTGTGTGCGCTGCAGCGCTATTTCTCACCTGGCCGGCGAGAGCTCCTGGCAGAGCGCGACCGCCGCCAGCATCAATTTGATATGGGGCGTCTCCCGGAACTTCACTACGAGGCGGAGCCGGTGTGTGAGCGCGGTTTGGCGACGAGGCGGTCTGCCTCAGATCCCGCGTTGGCCGGGGTAATACTCGCGGGTCCGCCGGACAGTGGCCTTTTTAGACGGGGCATGCACTCGGGGGCGAACCTCGTGATTGCCGACTTCGATGATTTCCTGTCGCCCACCTGGCAAAATTGTCTTCAGTGCCATACCGATTTACGTAGCGCACTTTGTACCACTACCGCTGCTGCAGTAACAGAGATAGATTACGCACCTCCCCCTATCTTTGTACGACCGCGGAACTGGCGTCTCGAGGAAAAGCATCATCTGGTAGATGGAATCCCGATGTCAGCTTCCCTGTTTGATTTTGGGCTAAGCATTTTTAATAGCGTCCATACTCAATCAACCCAGTCGGCAACCGTTCACTTTGCAGTCTCCAAGCTTGAAAGCCGCCATGAAGCGCGTTTGTGGAGCGAGATTCTCCGTTTCGCGGAAGAGTGGCTGAATATTCCGCATGGGTCTAACAATGTCATAGTGGCGGTAGATACACTTTCGGCTGCCTCAGACATGGAAGGAATCATCTTTGAGCTTCGCGAATATGTGACTGCCCTGGAGTGCTCCCCCCTCAATTATCTATCCAGCTTCGTTCGCAGCTTCCGTTGCAGGAGCGAGTCTCTTCTGCCGCAACTCCGAGACATCACACTAAGTCAACCATTTATGCATGCTTACCAGGAATTGCTAATTCACACCTGCCACAAATGCGAAATCGCTGCGATCAGCTCATTTCCGCAGCACCTCGGGGTAAGAGCTTGTTCTGAAGCAGAGAAATCGAGAGTGTCTCTCGCGATGAGAGGCGCCATCGACCTGGGATTTGACGGGATCTGTATCGCAGACGCGGCGCTTCTTCCCAGAGCACTCTCGGCGCTTGATCAAAACCGAACTCGCCGGCCGGCAAATCGGCGAGGCTCAGCGCACTGTCACATAACCATTTCTGATCTGATGTCGCCCTCCGTTGGGCAAATTACCATGGCGGCGCTAAAAGAGAACGTCGAGTCCGCGATCATCTATCTTGAGGGCTGGCTCGCTGGGCATGGGCCTACAATTCTGGCGTCCGACGTCAAGAACATGTCTTCGACGGAGTTGAGCCGCGCTCAGCTTTGGCAGTGGCTTCGCCATTCCGCTCGTCTTACATGTGGCCGCCGGGTTAGTAGGTACCTGATCGAGTGCATCATCCGTGACGTTCTAGCCAGCATTGAAGCCAGGATGGGTGGTGCCGATTTTGTGGCTTCTAAGTTCCGTCTGGCTGCGGAGCTTCTTGTCAGTTGCTGTACCGACGGATACGACTCACTTGTTGCAGAGCAAGCTTACCCTCACCTCTGTTGAGCCAACTGTAATCTCGACTCGACTGCCTGCTTCTTCAATACTGTGTTTCTCCTCGCAAAAGATCATCTTTTGCTTCGTGTTGAGAAGTCGGGCAAATCGGGCGAGCGACCATTTCGAACCAGTACAGTTGCTTGCGGGGTTGCTACACGGTCTACTCAATACAGAATTTCGTAGCCAGTCCAAATTGCAATCACCTGACGGAGAAATCAATGGATTCGCAACAAGCAAGACCGCGTTTTATCTACCGTTTTGGCCAGGCGCAAGCCGAAGGCGATGAGTCCATGCGCGAGGTGCTTGGTGGAAAAGGGGCGGCGTTGGCGGAGATGACAAAGCTCGGACTTCCCGTGCCTCCTGGTTTCACAATATCTACAGATGCCTGCCGATACTACCTCGAGCATGGTGCTGTGCCAGAAGCGCTCGATGAAGAGATCGAGGTGGCCCTTAGCTGGCTCGAACTGGAACAGGCACAACGGCTGGGCAGCGTGAGCGACCCGCTGCTATTAAGTGTCCGGTCCGGAGCGGCCGTCTCCATGCCCGGTATGATGGACACGATCCTGAACGTGGGCCTGAATGACTCGAATCTTAATGGTTTGTCCACCAAACATCAGAACCCGGTATTCGCTCTTGACTCGTACCGACGTTTGTTGCATATGTTCGGTTCCGTAGTTTTACAGATACCCCGACAAGCGTTTGACCGGGCAGAGGAAGTCGCAACGGCGCTTCTGGAGTCCTCGACCAACTCCGAAGCGGCCCTTCGTCGAACCGTCGCCTCTTTCCTTAAATTGATCGAACAGGTTTCCGGAAAACCATTTCCGATGGATCCCCGCAGCCAATTGCGGCAAGCCGTACACGCTGTATTTCAGTCCTGGAATAATGACCGGGCACGGCATTACCGGCGCATCCATGGCATCCCGCAAGATTGTGGCACAGCGGTTACCGTGCAAGCGATGGTCTTTGGTAACTATGGGCCTAACAGTGGTACGGGAGTCGGTTTTACTCGTAATCCTTCGACTGGAGAGAAGGCCATGTTTGCCGAATTCCTGCCCAATGCTCAGGGAGAGGATATCGTGGCGGGTATACGCACGCCGATGCCGATCGCAGAATTGGAGCGAACGATGCCTGGGGTCTATGCGTTGCTGGTGGCGGCGACCTCTCAGCTCGAAGCACACTATCGGGACGTGCAGGATTTTGAGTTCACGGTACAAAGTGGACAACTCTATCTTCTCCAGACCAGAACCGCCAAACGAAGTGCCTTGGCCAGGCTCCGCTCCGCAGTCGAGATGTCAGAGGAAGGATTGATTTCACGGATGGACGCGCTTCAGCGTGTCAATCCGGCTGATCTCGAGGAAATAATGTCGCAACAGTTGGATTTGAGAAATGAGTGCCCGAAGCCGATTGCCCAGGGAGTGCCCGCCTCTCCGGGTTCAGCTGTTGGTCAGTTAGCATTGACTGCTGATCGTGCGGTTGAACTCGCAGGCAAATGCAAACAAGTGCCGGTCATTCTGGTGCGGCAGGAAACGAATGCCGATGACATCCATGGCATGGATGCAGCGATCGGCTTTCTTACCGCGCACGGCGGCGCTACCAGCCATGCTGCTGTGGTTGCCCGTGGAATGGGTAAATGCTGTATCACGGGCGCGAGCGGCCTGGTTGCAGATGAGATCGCGGGTATCTTAAGAATCGGTGAGCATACCCTAAGAGAGGGCGAGTGGATTTCCCTGGATGGCGCGACAGGACGTGTTTTCCTCGGACAGTTGAGGCTGCGTGCCAGCGAATCGTTCGACAATCCATTCCTGACGAAATTGCTCACATGGGCGCGACAATTTGGGGACATTGTGGTTCGCGCCAATGCGGACGTGCCCCAAGATGCAGAACGTGCCCATGATGCCAACGCAGTCGGAATTGGACTATGCCGAACAGAACATATGTTTTTCGCCAACGATCGACTTCCCCATATTCGGTCGATGATTCTCGCGTCGACTTTGCAGGCCCGTGAGCAGGCTCTCACGTTTCTGCTTGGCTTTCAGCAAGGAGACTTCGAGGATCTGTTCCGCGCCATGCCAGGCTTGCCGGTCACCATCAGGCTCATAGACCCACCGCTCCATGAATTCCTACCGACAGAAATGGCTGTCAGGGAGGAGTTGGTGAAAGCGCGCCGGCAAGAAGCCGACGAACAAACCGTGCTCCGGCTCGAAGAACTTTTGGCACGTGTGCAGCAGTTGAGCGAATCCAATCCCATGATGGGCCTACGCGGATGCCGCCTCGGGGTCATCCACCCGGAAATACTGGTCATGCAGGTCAAAGCGATCTTGCAGGCGGCACTCAGGGTCAATGCGGAAGGCATCCCAGTCCTGCCGGAGATCATGATTCCGCTCATTGCATGCGTCGAAGAAGTTCGTTATCTGCGGAAGCTTATCGACGAGACCGCGACGAACGTCTTCTCCCACCAGGGTCGGCGCATTGCCTACCGTGTAGGGGTCATGATTGAGCTACCACGCGCAGCCGTTTGCGCCGAACAGATCGCACGGGAAATCGATTTTGTTTCATTCGGTACGAATGACCTTACCCAGATGACGTTTGGATTCTCACGCGATGACGCTCACAAATACCTGGACAATTACCTTGAGCTTGGGATTCTGACGGAGAATCCGTTCCTTACGATAGACCGCGTCGGTGTTGGCTCGCTGATCAAATGGGCAGTCAGCAAATGCAGAACAGGCAATCCGGAGATCAAGATTGGCGTCTGCGGCGAACATGGCGGCGATCCTGCATCGATCGCGTTCTTCGGTGAAGCTGGCGTAGACTACGTTTCTTGCTCGTCACCTCGAATTCCCGTCGCACAACTCAGTGCAGCACACACATCTCTTTCGAAAATGCGTATAGACAGTTCAGAAGGAGTACATGTTTTTTGACTTCTGCCCGCGCAGGCGTACCTGGATGACTGGGAAGAGCGCTGGGCCGGTAAGCGCATCCACGGCCGTACCAAGCGGCAGGGGCGGCGATGTTCGCCGAAAAGAAGCCCGTCTGCCCTTCTTGCAGCCGCTTCCGTTGGAGCCGTTTCCGCTACTACGACTATGGCGAGCGTACGCGCGTTCGGTTCATCGGTTCATCTGGATTGTTGCGTCGAAGTGAAAGCGGCTTATCTACGGAGTGCCGCCGGGCTGGAGAGAGCGCAAAGTCACGGTGCAGTGGGACGCGATTATCTTTCTTGTAAGCGGCATGTCAACCAATCAGGCGGCGTATGGTCTGAAACGTCTGAAACGTCTCCGGTGAGATTGTCCCGTCCTGATAGACCTCAACGTCCAGCAAGGGAACATTCCTGCGCCCCATCGACTCTTTTATTTTCTCGACCATGACATCGGTTGAAAACTGCGGAGGATCTATAGGCGCATCTGTCTTGAAATGACCCCACTCCCCATTGATGATGGCTGTGATCTCCGATTGTAGGCCCTGTTGGGGACCACCTGTGAATCGTCCGGTTCCGCCTACAGGAAGGTAGTTATCACCGGTAATCATCTCTGTCGAAAATGTGTTCTCGCCGGCAAAGACTTCGTAGAAGTTATTTAGTTTGGGCAAAGTCCAACTGTTGTATGTGATCACCCGGTTAGCGTCCCCAGTTTTGGCTGCGGCGGTCATCTTTTGCCATGGTGCATTGAAGGGGTAATAGGTGAAAGCGGCATCATCAAACCAGAAGCCTGCGAGTAAATCGCCGTACTGCCTGCCGGTCTGGCTGATGATCTTGCACCAAAGGTCAAAGTAAGCAGTCTTGTTTTCATTGAAATGTGTGCGCTGCCACCACTCGTTGTCATCGTGTCCGGGGTGGAAATATAACTCAAGCTTGATATTGTGCCTTCGGAGTGCCTTTGCAAGGTCTGCAACCAGATCTCTTGGGCAGGTGCGGCCAGGAAGAATAGCATCGATAACCGGGTTTGGCCCTGGAAAGTAGAAACCTGCATGTGAGGTGGTGAACACCACAAAGCCGGCGCCCATTTGCGAAACCATATCTGCGAAGCGATCTACGTCAAAGTCGCGCACCGCTTCGCAGTATGGTTTGGGAGCTCCGCTCTTTGGTTTCGTCTGGCTGGTCCAATGGAACATTAATCCGTACTTAGCCGCCACCATCCAGTCCGTGCTAGATGCCTGCTGCTGACCCAATCGAGCAAGGCTCGCCTCGGCCTGGGGCGTGACAAGTTCTAATGAGAAGAACTTACCGAGGGGTTTCAATCCAGTCGACCGAAATAGGATTGTCCTAGAGCCAGTCGCGAGTTGAACCGCGCCCATCGTCACTCTATTCCATTTTCTCTTGCCACACGACGCATCTAATCTCTTAGAATCAACCGACACCTCCACCGCACAACCTTCCCCGGTACTCTCAAGAATGGCAGAAACCTTATATTTCCCTGCCCTTGTTAGGTATGCAGTCCAAGTAAGTGACTCGTTGTTCCTTGACCACGATTCAATCCAGCCGGTCTTCCCAGGTCCCAGGTCGGTGGGCTTGATACCACCTTGGCGAACAGCGTCTGTGCCCATTAATATCGTGCGGTCATCCGTTCGGACGTTAACACTGTGAATAGCTGTGCTGTCGATCTGCTCGCGCGCTAGCTGGAGAGCAGCCGGTCGAGTAAATGGAGCGAGCAATAGAGCTGCAAACGCGACGAGGTAGCAGCGGTACATTGATTTGACATCTCCTAAACCGAGCTTATCGGCACCGGGAATCTGTGAATCATTTTTTGTTTGTTTAAAACTTCCGGGCTGGGCTGGCTCGAGAGGAGTCACCGGGTGAGTACGTCTTCCATAACTGGACACTGGTTTATTCTTCCTTTACAGAATGGTTACGGCTTGCTCGATTTTGTCGCGCTAGGGGTTGTGTCGGCTTCCAGATCGCCAAGAACAAACTGGATTCCGGCAAAAACCATCTGCGCCATCTGCGGAGTGCCGAACAGCAACACCGTGTGACCCAGAGCGCAGTTGAAGACCCGACCATTGCCGTAGCTTCTGATCCAGACGAGTCCATAATCATCGTCGGGCCGGACTGCCAACGCCGGCGGCGGGGGCCCCGATTTGGCGAGGTCGATGCTCATGAGCACGTGGAGCTTCTCCCGCGAATATGGTCCGCTCGGAGGGAAATGGTACAACTCGTCCACGTAGGCTACATCGTGGCCTTCAAACTGTTTGGTGAGCGGGCTGTTTGGATCGTCGATCTTAAGCATCGCCGACTCAAAGGCGCGATGCGGTGCGGAGGTTGCGCCCAGCAGCTCTCCATATTCAGGGACGTCGGGAGATGCAAACGTCGAGCCGTGGATCGCGGCGAGTCCACCTCCTTCGCGGACGTAGCGGATCAATCCATTGATGACGTCCGGGGCGCTGAATACCGGACCGACAACGCTGTTTAGGAAAACGGCGTCGTATTCCTTAATCCTGGGATATTTCAGATTGTCCAGGTCATTGTTGAAGATTGGTTCGAAGGCGCCGGTGTTCTTGGCCATCAACTCGAGCGCAAAGTTGGCGTATGGAATAGTCCGGTGGTAGAAGCCTCCCTGCGGGCAGAGATCGATGATTAACAACTTTCTCGCCTTCTTCGGTTTGGCGAGCGCCTGGCGCGGAGCAGCATCCCGAATCATCCACCGGTCCAGCGTAGGAATCCCCCCATCGGTTACGCTTGGGGACCCCGCAGACGGTGAACCGGGTCGCCCATCGCTGATTGGTGTCTTTTTGGATATTTGGACGACTTGATATCCTTCCGCGGGCCGAGCCGCTTTTTCAAAAGCTTCGGCCGCGGGGCCGCTTGCGTCGATTGTGACAAACAGGGGCCTGACCGGAACTCGCGGACCGGCACAGTCGCCGCATGTTACCGGCGGAGGAGGCAGCGGTGGATTTAGCTTGGCCAATTCGAGGAGATGCTGCTCCATTGCGGCGCCGTCGTCATGCAAGCCCAAGCTGAGCAGCCGATCGTTGACCAGCCTCAGCGCGTCGGTGGGCTTGCTACCCGCCTGAGCCCAGGCACCGGTGTCCACACTCACTCCGATCCGGCTGCTTAGGCCATCGAGCGAGCTCATGAGATTTTTCGGATTCGCACCCTCGACAGCCACATTGACTTCGTATTCACCCGCAAGCTTGTCGAGATCGGGCAAGGCCGCAGGTTCGGCAGAAGTCACGATCGTTTCGATACCCACGGCCTTTGCGAACGCAAACAGCCGCCGGCGGGAGCTTGCGTCGGCGGGGATCTCGCCCGCGCGGTAGGCTACTAATCGGAGGCGAAGCTCGGCCAGCCTGTTCTTTACTGCCGTTACTTCATCCGGCGACAGATTGTAGTCCAGACTTTTGGGAATCTCAGAACTGACTTTCTGGGAGCTCGAAGCTTCCAGGAACCCCGTGCCGAGCGCATCGGCTTTTGCCGCCGCCTCCGAGAAGGAGATCGGCCCGAACGCGCCGGCGGAAAAGCCGACTCTGAAACCGAGGAGGTTCAATGCCGACGAACCGATCTGCCTATCGCCACGTTTCGACACGCTCGGCGGCAAGCACCTGCCCATCTCGCTCGGGCGCCTGTGCGTGCATTGAGCCGATCGTGAGTCCCCCGCCAATCGCCAGAGCGGCAAGAACGATACTCTTCTTCATTTCATTTTTCCTCATTTGTTGTGTCCATTAAGCATCGTTGCGGGTTGAGTAATGCACCTACCGCGGGTGGCTCAGGATGAAATCCACCACCGGCTTCGGATCCTTGCGCGACAATGGGAAGTGACCCTCACCCTCGGCCACCAGCACCGTGATGTTGCCGCCGAGTTCCTTGTACCGCTTCTCTACCACCCGTGTCTGGTCCTTCAGCCAGGGGTCGAGACTCCCGCAGTCGTGCAGAATCGGGACCGCGGCCTTGGCCAGCGGCGCCAGGTTGTCGATCGGCGGCGTCTTCGACATCAGGCTGCGCATGAGCGGATTCCGCGCGTAAATCACCGAGACCTTGTCCGGGTTCGCGATCGCCCACGCGTACGACTCGCCCGCCTTTGCCCCGGTCCCCTCCATCACGACCTTCTTCGCAAAGCCATTGTCGACCATCCGGTTATAGACCTCGTCCCACTCCTTTTGGACGGCCCCCGTCCCCGAGATTGGCGGCAACACGATGTAGTAACCATTGGCCAGTAGCGCCATAGCCACCGCCGAGTCGCGCTCGAGAAAGCTCGGATGGAACACCCAGAGCTTGCCCGGCGCCGGCTTCTGCGGCACGACGATCGACATGTAATCCACGTGGAAGATACCTGTCCCCGGACCGGTATAGCGATCGTACGAGGGAACGTATCCCGGTCCGCGCACCGTCGCGTAGGTATCCTCCTTCTTTAGGTAGAGGTAGGAATTTTCAAGGCTGTAGTAATGTGTCCTGGTGTAGGTTGAATCGGCGAACGCCGGCCGGTTCGCCTCGACCGGATTCATGTGCTGCTCGATCCAATCTGCGATTGGCGCCGGGTCGATGAGGCTGTGTGGATGATGCGCAACGCCTTCCTTCATGATCACAGTGATTGAGCCGCCCCACTGGTGATAAATCTTCTCCACTGTCATCGTGTGCCGTAGCACAAAATCCTCTGTGCCGACGACGTGCAGCAAGGGTATGTCATGCTTGGCCAACTCCGGGATCCTGGCGAAATCTTCGTCAAAGACCGCCGGATTGTCCGCATAGATACATGCCACCTTGTCGGGGTTGACGACACCCCAGTTGAACGCATTGACTCCGCCCTTGCTCATCCCGATGAAGGCCGCTTTCTTCGCCAGGCCGTGGTTTTCCGTCAGGAACTTGTACCACACGTCCCACGCTTTGCCCTGTCTGCCCGTGTCGGGCGCGACATAGGCGATGTGAAAACCGCGTCCCAGTAGCTCGACTTCGGTTTGAGGCTGGTGGTCCCAATAGCAGCCTCGCCATGACCACGGATTGCCGACCGCCGCCATTTTGGGGACGACTACGACGCAACGGCGCTTGCCGTCCTTTAAACTCACGTCGATTCCGAAGCTCGTCACCTCGCTCGCCGGAGCGGTCATAGGAGTGATCAACCCAGTGGCATCATCCATCATGAAGTCATAGCGGTCGAACCCTTCGTGCCAAGTGGTTTTCTCGCCCTGGAAAGGGACGTACACATCCGCTGCCTTGGCATTGGCAGTCCAAACGATGGCCGCTGCGCAGAGCTTCGCCCCGGTTTCAAGAAACTGTCTTCTTGAACTGTTCATGATCGTTACTCCTTCTGGATTCCGGCAAGGGAATGAGAAACGCAACGGATGTGTCGCCGGCAGGATTGTTCCATCCCGCCCTATGTTCGGGGCTGACAGCATTGGCAGCGAATTCGTGGAGATACCGGGCATTTGGATCGAAATTGGAATAGCGCCGTCCTATTGGGAGTTGGTCAGAGCTTGCCTCCGCTGTTGTTCAACAATTTGCAGGGCGGCCTTAACACTCGAATCATCCGGGATTAGGGTCTCTGAGATCTTCAGTTCTCGCTCGCATGCGTCTAGTTGACCCCCATGGCAGTATGCCAACCCAAGATTTTTCTCCAGGGCACCCGAGAGTCTGCACCTGCCGCACAGAACGATTGCATTCCGCAGGTCGTCTATGGCGCCCTTATAGTTTGCTTCGTACATTTTCGCGTTGCCCTGATTTCCCAGCTGACTTACTTGATCGATAGTTCGCTGGTCGCCTTCCAACTCTTGAACGCGCAACATGAGCCGCTTGGATTCGACCGGATCGGTCTGTCTGAGTGCACGCGCAAGGGAATAAGCCGCTTCGGAATATTGCGGGTTGAGCGCGATAGCCCGCCTCCAAGCATCTACGGCCTCCGATTCCCGGTGCTCCTGTTCCAGTACATGGCCGAGCTGATCAAATGCCGTTGCCTGGTCTGGACGCAATTTGAGGTACCGCTTGAGTAAATTCCCCTGTACCACCGTGTTATGCTCATCACCTTCCAATGCAGCCCAGCAGTATAGGGCCTGGGCATAGTCTGGAGCAATGTCCAGCGCCTTGCGAAACTCGTCCCTCGCTTCTTCGTGCTTTCCTAGATCGCCTAAGAGGCGACCTCGCAGAAAATGTGCGGGCGCCGAACTCGGCGCTAGTCGAATTGCGACAGAGCTCTCTTTGAGTGCAGCCGCAAGGTCGGACCGATCGGCCAGTGCTATGCCAAGATTTTCATGGGCATCTGCCGAGCGCGGATCAAGCTCAATCACCTTGCGGAATGTCTCGATCGATTCCGGCAACTTTCCTAACTGTTCTTGCGCTTGACCAAGAGCAGTGAGAGCTCGAGCGTCGCGTGGATGGAGAATTACCGCCTGCTCAAACGCCTCCTCGGCTTTTTTGAAATCCCCTTTCTGGGCCAAGGCAATCCCCCGTTGCAGCTCCGGACTGGATGACAGGTGATCCTTCTGTTGGGGTGTCTCTTGGGAGCGTAATAGAGAGGCCGAACATAAAGCGAGGATCAAGCCGGCCAAGGGAAAGTAAAGGCCAATGCATGCACCTATTGACTGTCCTCGACTGTGGAGCACTTGAAGACTCTGCTCTTCATGTGAAATGGAGTTCAGACGTCGTTTCCTAGAAGACGATTTTCCCCGACAATTGCATTTGACGGGCACTGTTGACCGTAGAGGTGACCACACCAAAGTTCTGGCAATTCTGGCAGTTATTCGGGACACCCCAAACGGGATGGTTGAAAGAATTGAACGCGTCCAACCGCAGTTGAAACTTTATTGCCTCGGACACTGGGAACTCCCTGAAGAGTGAAGCGTCAAGGTTCTTGTAGGGCTCGGTACGCAGCGAATTTCTCGGGGTATTCCCGAACGTATACTGAGCCGGCGCAACAAAGGCAGAGGGATTAATCCATTGGCTCTTGGTTTGCTGTTGAGGCTTGGGATTGCCTACTTGATTCGGGCGTTCGTAACCTGCGCCGACAAAGTTAAAATTGCCTGTGTTGGCAATGTCGCCCGCGTCTTCGACAGTGTAGGGGCGGCCGGAGTCCAACGTGGCAATTCCCGTAATCTGCCAATTGCCTAGCACGTAATCCGATATCCGGTTGCCAGTCGAGAAACCACCCTTTCCGATGGGAACCGCCCACACCCAGCCAACGGTAAACACATGCGGCAGGTCATAGCCGGTCACACTGCGATCGGCCTTGAAGTCGTAGGGATTCTGAATGCTGGTGGTACCAATTCCATACCATCCATCCGTTCCGTAGTTGAGCCCTTTCGACCACGTGTAAGAAACCAGATAGCTCAGGCCGGTCACGCGGCTTCTACCCTGCAATGAGGTTTCCAGGGCGTTGTAATCGAGTTGTCCTATCGGTTGATCAAAAAAGGACTGTGGCATGTAAGCGAACGGGGTGCGCGGGCTGACAGGACCAGGGCCGGGGATTTTTGCAGTGTTTGCGACTGGAGCATAATCCAGGTTCCGGCCCCTGGAACCGACATAATTGATGGTCCAGACGCCAGCGCCGGCGACCTGCTGCTGAACGCCGAACGTCCATTGATCCGAATAGGCATTTTTGAACTGCGGAGCGGTGCTCCACCCAAGGGATTGGAACGGAGTAGGAGCGGGGTAACTACCGCCGAAAGCTGCCAGAGGGTTCTCGGCCGTGATGACGGTCGATGGAGTCAGCCCGGGCTGCGTGTTCAGGTTTGTCACCAGGGCGCCGCTTCCAATGAGCCAGGCGTTCTCATTCTGGGCGGATTGTTCGACAGCCGCCCAGTTATCGTATGTGCGACCATAGCCGCCATGCAAAACCGTACCTGGATGCAAGGAGTAGGAAATGCCGATCCTTGGCTGGATGTTGCTCCAATCAGGAAAAAAGAGCTTGCCAGGTTGGCTGGAAACGACTACGTGGTCGGGCAGAGTTCCGCCGGGCAGGCAGGGTGCGAACTGTGTTGTACTGCACGGCGGCGGTGTCTTCTGGATGATATCTACGCCATGGACGAAGTCGAAGATGTCGTAGTAATTACCCAAGATGTTATTTGTCACGGGTATGATTGACACATCATAGCGTAGGCCGACGTTGATGGTCAGATTGTCGCGAATTTTCCACTGGTCCTGGCCATAGATACCATCCTCCCAACCTCCGGATTCCCAATAGTTCGTGCTGTTCCGCCTGGCGCCGTCGGGCACACTCAACAGAAAGGAAGCCAACTCATCGCCGCCGGTAGAGCCATTGGAAGTTTCAAAAGGCGCAAAAGTAAGCGTGGAACCGCCTCCTGCTGTCCTACCGAGGTTGTTGGTGTCGATGTTACCCCCAACGTAGAAAGTATGCCGCCCGAATGTCCGTTGATAGTCTGCCTTGTATTCCCAAATCCCAGAGAGGCCGCCCGCTGACTCACTACCTTCGCCGCCGCTGATATAAGAGCCAAGGCTTATGTTGGGGATATAACATCCTTTGCGGCCATAAGGGTAAGCGCAGGCAAAGCTCTGTGCGAAGCCGGCGGCAGAGGCAATCGAATTGCCGTCGCCGTGGTATGTAGTGTTGTTAAATTGCGTGCCAATGTTTTGGCCAACTCCCACAGTGAGGATGGAAGTTGGGCCAAAGGTGTGGACCCACTGCGCACCGAAGTTGTGCGCGGTAAAGCTGGTAACGGTCGCAAGGTTCGGGAACCCTCCATAAGATCCAATCGGGTTATTCTGCCGCAGAAAGTGTGCCCACACCAAATCCTTTTTGGTCAGATATTCGTCTCCACGGATGTCGTACTGGTCAGAGGTGTGGGTACTCGGAACCGAGATTTGATAGTTGAAGACGCCGCCCTGATAACTGCCGTTTGGGGCCGGAAATATTGCCTTCGCTAAACCAACCATGTTCTGGTCGATCATGTTGGAAGGAATTTGATTGTTCAGGAAAGGAGCCCGGTTGGCGGTGAAGGGGTTATAGAGCTGGATTCCCTTGTTGGCCAGCAAACCGCTGAAATCCCCACTCAACTGCGCCGCAGTGGGAACCAACTGTTGCTTTACGGATCCGATTGTCTGCCTGAAGCCTTCATAGCTTCCATAGAAGAACGTGCGATCCTTGCCGTTATAGTGGGGCAACAACACTGGCCCGCCGATAGCCGCGCCAAACTGGTTTTGATGCAAGTCCTGCAAGACTCCACTCGGGTCGCTCGTGGCGTCGAAGAATCGACTGCTGCGCCAGAACTCCCAGGCACCTCCGTGAAACCGATTGGTACCGGATTTTGTGACGACATTGATGGTGCCACCCAATCCACCTCCGAATTGAGCGGAGTCAGTGTGGGTCAACACTTTCATTTCCTGAACGTCATCGGGAATGACTGTGATGATTTCGCTGCCGGAAACTGCTTCATTGTTGTTCACGCCATCCAGGAGGTATACGTTACTGCGGTTGTTCTGGCCCTGGATTGACGGCGAGACGAGGGTGCCGATGGCGTTCGTGCGACCACCGGTCTGGTCGTTGTTGATGGGGGTTACGCCTGTTTGGAGTGTCAGCAGATTGCTGATGTTTCTCCCCGAAAGGGGCAGGTCAGTGACGGCTTTGGACTCCAACGTCGCCCCAACGGAAGACGACGACGTATCCAACGTTACTGTTTGTGAGGAAACTGCAATCGTTTCGATCGACGATCCAGGCTTCAGCGAAAAGTCAAAGGTAGCGCTTTGGCTTACGACGAGTTCGGCCTCGGTGCGCGAGGCCGATGAGAACCCTGGTGAACTGGCAGTAATGGTATAGGACCCGGGGGGTATCTGACTCAGGACGTAGATGCCGGCGGAATTGGTTACGGTTTGCCGAACCAATCCCGTGTCGCGATTCTGAACCTGCACTGTTGCGTTAGGTATCAGGGCGCCGCTTTGGTCACGTACGGTTCCGTTGATTTGTGCCGAATCGTACTGCGCCAGTAGTGGTGTGCCGGCACTCAAACCAATTAGGGTGAGGATAAGGGCGAAGACAAAGCCGGCCCTCTTCGTCAAGGGTCTGGTATCTCCGCCATTGCGGATGGAATCGATTGTTAGGATTTGGCCGTTCACTGTTGACCTCCCGAAAGATGATCGCCCGCGGAACTCAATGCTTTTGAACGATAGTGACGAATGCCGAGCTCACTGATTTCTGAGTAACCCTTTGACGAATCGCCGGCGGGTCGCTACGACGGCGCCGGTTAACAGGCCGATGTTCAACCGAATAAGACGGCCGTTCATGGCCGCAAACACGCCAGCTGATATCTTTTATAGATAAAACGACATGTTTACATATCAAACTGGACCCTTATAGAATCCGCGTGCGACGGTTGTCAAGCATTTTTATTGTGAAATCCGCTAAAGGAAAGAGAGGGCGGTCGCCAGGGCGTGTGTGATTTTTTTCTCAGGGATCCACGTGATCGATAGAGTGAACATCGCTATTTTCGGAACAAATACACGCTCAAGGCTCTGCGTGGAACAGGCGGTTGCCCCCATCTGGCAAATTGGGGTCGCTCCGGACTTCTTTGAGGGGCACGGCGGGAACGCAGGCATATCCAAGCCTGCTTTTAGGCCTATATGATTGGAGACCACTGCCGTGCGCGGGTAGGTGCTGTTTTTTGGTGTCATGCTTCAATCCTCGACGCGGATGCCAAGGACCTGAGACCCAACAAGCATGAGCATGAAGCCCAAAAGACCTACCCCAAGATATCCGACTCCCGCCCTCGAGAAGGGCCTAGACATCCTAGAGCTATTTGCCCGCGAACCAAATGGACTCACGAAGAGCGATGTCGCCCGCAAGCTCGGCCGTACGATGTCTGAGATTTTTCGGATGATGTCGTGCCTGGAAGAGCGCGGTTATATTTCCCAGTCAGACGATGGCGAAAGTTACCGCTTGACTTTGCGTCTGTTTGAACTGGCGCAAGAACATCCTCCAACCAAACGGTTGATTTCCGAAGCGCTGCCTATCATGCAGCAGGTTGCGCATCAACTTAACCAGTCCAGCCACCTGGGCGTGCTTGACGGTCACTATGTAGTTATTATCGCCCAGGTCGATTCACCACTCAGTACTGGATTTTATGTAAAGGCTGGGGGGATTGGCGATCTCATGCGTTCCGCAACGGGGCATGTGATTCTGGCACATCAAGCTCCCGAAGCCGCCTCTCGGGCGATTCAGCTTTGGTGCAAGCAACACAAAACGCGCCCTCCACGCGATTTTGACGGGCATCTGGCTGAGATCAACCGGCGTGGATATGAGGAAAGAGCGAGCTACGAGGTGGAGGGCGTGATCAACATTTCGTTTCCTATCCTTGATGATCGTGGCTACGCCATCGCTGCTCTCAGCGTTCCATTCCTGCAAAGAATCGGCGATCAAACCAATCCGGCCACGGTGAAGCGCGTCCTGAAAAAAGCCAGTTCTCTGCTTTCGTCAGCTATGGGGAGTGCCGGCGTTCAAGAGAGTGATGAGCCAGGGACGCAGTGAACTGAGCCCACTGAGTGGCCGGTAGGCCGAGCGGCAAACGGATGCCTCCGGCCCCGTGGAGCAGGTCGGGTTATCACGTTGAGGCCTTCCAAATGCGGGAATTCTACGTTACAACTGAAATCCGGTGATCATTCCACACTGGACCGTTGGGGTACTGGTACGCGATCAAGGTCTCCGGAAGTATCTCGGTGCTATATCCAGGGTTTTCAGGCAGCAGATAGTGGCCGTTTACTATCCGAGTGGGATCAACAAAATGTTCATGCAAATGATCTACAAATTCAGTTACCCGGTTTTCGAGCGACGCTGATACACACAGATAGTCAAAGATCGCAAGGTGCTGAACGCATTCGCACAAGCCGACTCCGCCCGCGTGGGGGCAGACCGGGATGTTGAATTTATCGGCCATCAACAATACGGCAAGATTTTCGTTCACGCCCGCAACCCTGCAACTGTCAATCTGACAGACATCCATTGCGCCCGCCTGCATGAATTGCTTGAACATGACTCGATTGTGGCAATGCTCTCCCGTCGCGATGCGAACGGGAGAAACCTCTCGGCGAATGCGAGCGTGGCCCAAAATGTCGTCAGGGCTGGTGGGTTCCTCCATCCACCAAGGATCTAGTTCAGCCAATTCTTTCGTGCGCTGAATTGCCTCGATCACCCCCCACTTCTGGTTCGCATCCATCATTAACTTGTTATGGGGGCCGATTTCTCCGCGTATCAGCCGGCCACGGCGAAGATCGTCGGTCGGGTTGCCACCGACTTTTAACTTGAAGTGTGTCCATCCCTGGCTGAGAGATTCTCGGCAGAGACGCCGAATCTTTTCGTCACTAAAGCCGAACCACCCTGCGGATGTCGTGTATGCAGGATACCCATGCTGTTCAAGCTTCTTTGAACGTTCGGCTTGAGATGCGCTGCGCCTCCTTAGTTGATCAAGGACCTCACCTGGAGTAATGGCATCATCGATATATTGAAAATCAATCGAACGGACAATCTGCTCGGGTTCAAAATCCGCCAATAGTTTCCAGAGCGGCTTGCCTTCTTTTCGCGCATAAAGGTCCCATACTGCATTGATGAGGGCTGCAGCAGCCAAATGGATCACACCTTTTTCTGGCCCAAGCCAGCGGAATTGGCTGTCTTGCGTAAGCTGTCTGGAAAAGGCGACTGTGTCGTCTGTCAGCGAAGATAACATACGACCTCGGACAAATTGCGCGAGATACTCAAGCGCGAGCACGCATAATTCGGTTCCGTGGCCCAACGTGAAGGCGAGGCCATATCCATCGATACCCACATCCGTTTCCAGAATGCAGTATGCGGCCGAGTAATCGGGGTCTGTATTGACCGCGTCCGAGCCAATCTGGTGGCGTGAAGTCGGAAATCGGAGATCGAGGACGCGCACATTCGTGATTTTAGGATCGCTCAAACGGATCAATTCTCCTTCAGAGGGCCAGGAGTTGCGGCCCTCGACAATGAAAAATCGACATTTCTTTCCGCTGACGCGGTCTGGCCATCAGACTGCCCGTCGATCACATACTTTTACGTAACGGCTCTCCAGAATCATAATTTCTATTCCCGAAACATTCACTTTGTCAATAAAACTCATTTGGCAGGTGCGCTGAGTCGAACATTTTGTGGATCGGCCGAAGCCTGTGCGAATCGACGGGCTGGAGCGTCTAATTTTGGCCGTTCTCGTAAGATTCCCCCAATTTCCTGTGAAAGCTGAGAACTCGCCCGTTTCAAGGTTTGGCGCACAATTGCCGCGGTAGATTTTTCGCCAATGCGGCGGATGTAGGGGACCGTTAACGCGGCAACCGCATGCCCATGTTCGTCCAATATTGGAAAGCTAACATTGATGATTCCCTCCACCTGGTAACTTTCCTTCTCTTCATAGCCTTGCTCCTTGATGGCGGTAAGATGCGAATTCAGATCACGCGGTGCCTCAGTCTTGTTCCGTTTGCACCAAGTCTGTATGGTACGTGCCCGAGCTTCATGTGTCTGATGTGCCAAGATGACGTGACCGGTAGCAGCGCGCATAAGATCCACAACTGCGCCAGCCTTAACGTAGAAACCCGGGCTCACGGGGGAATCTACCTGCGCGATTATGACGATCTGGGCCCCGTTGAGCACGCCCAAATGACAAGATTGACTGAGCTCGTGAGCAACTTGCTGCATAATCGGCAAGGCTTGCATAGTCATGCGTTTGATCGGTGGGAACTCTTGCGCGAGCCTAAACAGGTGTAGGGTGAGATGGTAACGTTCGCTGCCCAGGGTCTGCGCAATGTAACCACGTTCTTCGAGGCACACCAGCATGCGAAAGATCTCTGAAATGGTGCGGCCGAGCTTGCGTGCAACGTCGCTTTTTGTGAGTCCCGACGGCTCGCCAGCAAACAGCTCCAATATATCCAAGCCTTTCTCAAGAGCTGGAGTCGGGTACCGGCTGGAATCCTTGGGCGCCTTTGTCTTCATAGATTGTCGAATCCAGGCCTGCGTGACCGTAAATGCCAATAGTGCTGGTTAGTGTCAACGAACTTACTGCAGCATTGGTCCGTTTGCCACCCGGACCGCTACAGCCCACCAAACGTTGAAATAGCATGCATGCAAAGAAGTTCTTGACAAAAGTTTATGGATTAACGTAGGGTCCGCTCTGGCTCTCATAGGCGCACAGGGTATTTTATATATGAAAATCAGCGGAAGTGGTACAGCCTTCGAGAATGCGTCTCGGTCAAGGGGTGTTCAATCCGCCGGCCTTCGCCCGCCCGGTCAACGTGCCATCCCTCTTCAACTTTGTCGCGCGGCGTGTTGCTGGAGAAATCTGTCTGAAGGATGGGATCATGAACAAGATTAGCGAAGGCGGGAACGAAACTTCTCAGACTTTTCCTGCCTTGGAGTCTCCGGCTCGGCGCCAATTTGTGAAAGGGGCGGCCGGATTTGGCGCTGGCTTCGCCTCTTCATCCTTTTTATCCGCGGCGGTTTTTGGTCAGGCTCAATCTCACGAGCGGGCACGCCCTGGCGACGAGATACCACGCGTTCAGGACGGATGGGGACCTTTTACTCCGTCCAGCGGTGCAGGCCGTTACCTGCACATCGTTTATCCACCCTCAACAACTGCGGGAGAGTTGCAGCTTGGCGTCACGTACACTCTTTGGATCCCTGATGGTATCCAGACTGTGCGAGCAGTGATCGTTCATCAACATGGAGCGAGTATTCCTGCGGCTCAGGCCGGAGCGACCTCTGCGTACGATTTGCACTGGCAGGCTTTGGCCAAGAAGTGGGACTGCGTTCTTCTTGGACCCTCCTACCGCGTGCTCAATGATGCGATTGATCTGACTCCCGGAGGCGCAGAACTGTGGTTCGACCCGAGACAAGGTTCAGACCGTGTCTTCTTTCGGGCTCTCGAGGAATTTGCGACGACATCCGGCCATGCCGAAATCGCTTCCGTTCCTTGGTGCCTCTGGGGACATTCGGGGGGAGGGATATGGGCCAATGTAATGAGCATGCTCCATCCCGACCGAGTGCTTGCCGCCTTTCTCCGCTCCGGTACTGCGGCGATGTTTCGTTCCAGGAATGAGTTCATCCAGCCAACAGTCACGCCAGGAACCTATGAGATCCCCACGATGGTCAACTTTGGCGTCGGAGAAAGAGGAAATCGTCCCTGGGACGGCTCTATAGCTACCTTCGAAGAGTATCGAGCGCAGGGAGCTCCCATTGGGCTCGCTCCCGATCCCCGTACAGCCCATTATTGCGGGGACTCCCGGTATCTGGCGATCCCGTTTTTTGAGGCCTGCCTGCAAATGCGTTTATCGGAATGGAGCAAGATTCTGAAACCCGTTGACTTGAGTTCCGCATGGCTGGCAATTCCTTTCGGCGGCACAGCCGTGTCTGCGGCAGAATTTAAGGGTGATCCCAAAAAAGCTGTATGGCTGCCAAACGCGCACGTCGCAAAGATCTGGATGGAATATGTCAGGAGTGGAACCGTAGCCGATACAAGCACTCCCCCTGCTCCCGTCAATGTGCAGGTGAGGGCCGACACCAATCACGGCAATGAGATTAAATGGGACGCCGAGGTGGACATAGTCAGCGGGCTCGGCGGTTTTATCGTGCTTCGGGATGGGCACGGAATCGCAAGGATCCCAACACAACCGCCAGAATCGGTGTATGGGCGCCCGCTCTTCCAGGGCTTGTCGTTTCACGATACGCCGATCGCGCCTCTTCCCCAGATGGTGCACGTGGATACGTCAGCCAAGGCCGGCGTGAAGCACGTCTACACTGTGATCGCCTTGAGCAGCGCGGGCGTGCCGTCGGAACCCTCCTCGGCCGCAACCATAGCATGAACGAGGAGCCTCAGATAGCAACGCCCCTGAAGCTTCGAGGTGAGTCAGCGAACTCCAATAGTATTGGAGAACACCTGGAAACAAGCCCTATGCTGATGGCAACGGCAGTTTGTCTGCACAGGCGCAGATCTCCATCAAAGATTGGTACAAAATCGAACGGTCATCGGCCCAACTCCGCTATCTTCTCTTCAACCCCAACGCCTCCACCACCTTGTCATCCACCTTCGTGGGCTGGCCGTCTTCCTTCCACACCACGCCGAAGCCACCGCGGTAGTCCCACATGCTCCAGCCGATCGAGTCGGCTTCGAGGGCGGTGCGGACGTCGTGGATCCAGTTCATGCGCGACGCCGGATCGGTCACCCGACGATACGCACCGAATTCATTGCAAATCAACGGCACGTTGTAGGTCTTACCCCAGGCGGCGGCCGCATCGATCTCCAGCCGGATGCGGTGCGCGTCCCAGTGGTCGAGCCAGTAGCGCTCCAGCGCGAACCGGTCGGCGAAATCCGGAACCTGCTTGAGCACTTCGTTCATCGAGGATTCGTCGGCCGGGTAAGCGATGCCGTGGGTATAGATCAGGTAGGGATTGCTCCAGCTTGCGCCCTGATGCGTGAACTGGTTCGGCTCGTAGAAGTGGAAATTATAGATGACGTTGCCGTCGGGCAGGGGGTGCTGCGTCAGCAGGTCGATGATGTCGGACCAGTTGGGGCCAGTGGCGATGATGGTGTGTTTGGGAGCGACTTCGCGAATGGCCTCCGCAGCCGCGGCCTGGATACCCGCCCAGCGGTAGGGATCGTGGACCTCGGGCTCGTTCATGACCTCGAAGAAGACTTTCTCGGGATCGCGGTTGGAGTAGTGGGCGGCCAGCCGGCGCCATAACATGAAGAATCGCTCCACGCCTTCGTTGTCGTTCTTCACCGCCTGCTTGTAGGGCTCTTCGGGGTGGATGTCGATCTGGACGGCGAGGCCGTTGGCCAGCATGGCGTCGACCGCTCGATCGAGACGGTTCAAAAAGTCTCCGTTCGAACTTCCCCAATGGTTCATCGACTGCTCCAGCGGCACCGGGTCGATACTGAGTCGGACATTGTCGAATCCGAGCTTGGCCATCAGCGCGATATCCGCCTCATCGGTATAGCGGCCGGTGAATGCCGCAGAGTAGTCGCTGGCATGTTGGGCGAACCACTCCGAAGCGTTGATGCCGTGTTTCAAATGCTGGACGCGGACAAAGGCGGTCCGCATATCGGCTCCGCGATCCTGCGCGGCGGCGGGAACAGCCAGGGCAAGCAGAAGGAGAGCAAGACGGTATCGCACTCAAATCCCTTCAAAACCAGAATGGAAGACCGTGGCAACGATAACAGGCCGGGAGTTGCCTTGAAGCATTTCCTTTGCCAGGGCAGGACGTCTAACTGAACAGCAAGATGAGATGGAAATGAGCGTCTCACGGTGTTCAGAGTTCGGTTCCGGTCGGGTCACCGCCCACCCGGAAGTTACCCCAAAACCGGTGTAATGTCCGGGTGGGCGACCATACGACTGGAACTGGGTAGGCAGCGGAACGGCTCAATGAGCAATGAGCGCATTGGGATTCGCACCAGTTGAAGCGCGGGCCGCGGTCGCGTGGTTGTGGCTACGCAATACCGGCCCGATTCAGCATCGACAAAAGCAGTGTCCTCATGGGTGCGGCACGCTGCCGCTTCCCGATCTCTCCTGGGGCCATACTGATGAGGCGCAACGGAAGCCAATATCGCGGTGGCGAAGGTCGGGTGGCGCGCTGAGCCGACCTGAGACTCGCACATCCCGCGAAGTGTTATAGAAAGAACCGCCCTTCAGGATGTGCTCTCCGGGCTCTTTACCGGCGTCCTGGACCCACTCCCAGACATTTCCTAACATGTCCGACAGTCCATAGCCGTTGGGCAGCTTTGTGGCCACGGGATGAGTACTGTCGTTGCTGTTTGAGTCGTACCACGCTAGGGATACCAGCGGCCCCTTCGGCAGTTCTGCAGTTCCTCCGTAAGCAGCATATTCCCACTCCGACTCGGTGGGCAGCCGCATGCCGATTCGGGTGCAGTAGGTCGTCGCATCCGTCCAGCCGACCCGGTCCGCCGGAAGATCCGCGCCTTTGTAGTAGGAGGGATCAGCACTCATGACCCGCATGTATGCCGCCTGTGTCACCTCGGTGCGGCCGATCCAAAAGCCGTTGGCAACGATGATTTTCTCCCGGTGCCGTTCGAGGCCATAGCATTTGGTGTCTTCCGGCAGGCAGCCCGTGAAGTAGCTCCCGGGCGGTATCCATTGGTAGGTCAGACCATCCCGGGAATTCACTATCGAAGTACCTCCGGGAGCTACGGGGAGAACAGCGGTCATAGACGCCACAATGACCGACAGGCCCATAAACCGGAATTTCCCCTTCAGACTTGAAAACGGCAAAACTATAGGCCTTTCTCGCCGGTTGCCGACCCTCGGAGGCGTTTTTCCCTCCAAGTGGTTCAGGCGTTTCTGGCGATCCGCATCTAGATGACCCATGCTCCAACGTGACGGGAAACTCGCCGAGGCACTCATCGAGCCCCCAGGTGAGTATTTCTGAGCCCAGGTTGCATTACCGCCTACCCGTGGTTTCACTGTGCGAAATGCCGACCATACGGAGAAGTGAACTCCTTTGGATTTGCTGCTAAACGCCGGAACTTGCAAATAAAGGCAGCTTCATCTTTCGCTGTGCCCGGATATCTGTACGCCACAACTAAGGATCGATCTAACCGAACGCTCAACCCTTAAGCACCTAAAGCAACATTGTTGTCACTCTGATCGAAGTGCCTCCACCGGATCCACATCTGCCGCGCGCTGCGCCGGAAGGTACGCCGCCATTAGACCACTCGCCAGCAATAAGGACGCTGCTCCCCCGAGTGCCCAAACGTCATGTGCGCTTACGCCGTATAGAAATCCGCGCATCACTCTCCCTGCGGCGAGCGCCAGGGCAGCCCCCACGGCCACGCCCGTGAGCAGCATTGCGCCGGCCTGTCGCATCACCAGCCACAGCAAATCACTACGGCGTGCACCTAGCGCGACGCGCACGCCCAACTCACGCGTCCGCTGGGTCACAACATACGCCAACAGTCCGTATAATCCCGCGACGCACAAGAGCAACGCCGATCCACCGAAGATCTCCAGCAGGTGCGCCGCTAGTTGCTGGCTTCCATAGGAATCCTCCACGATCTGGTCCATCGTCGTGATCGTGACGTTCTGGAACTCCGGGCTCGCCCTTCGCAGAATGTCCCGCAGTTCTGGGATCACCTCCACCGTCGGACGCTCCGTACGCACCGTCACGTCCATCGTGGTGCCGTCCATCGCCATGTAGAAAATGGCATCGGGCGTGAGCTGCGGAATCGCAACTTCCACCTCCGGCAAAGCAGGATCGGCCACCCGGCTCTGCCGCTCGTCACCCAGAATGCCCACAACTTGCATGGGCTCATTTCGTTTTAGGTCTAGCAGCTTTGTTCCCAGAATTGCCGCTGGATCGTGCTTGTCCGGCGCGTACAACCGTGCAAACGTCTGATTCACCACCACAACTGGTTGTGACGTTGCCGTATCCTCGGTACCAAAAAAACGTCCCGCCGCCATCCGGAACCCGAAAACTTGTTGGATCTCGGGGCTCACCGCTTTTATAAACGCAACAATTGAATATCCATTCAACTGCATCTGCAGCTTGACCGCAGGCATCTGGCTCAGCGGAACTTCGCTCACCAATCCGGCGCTCTCCGCTCCGTGCAAGTGCTGCACCCGCTCGAGCAGCGGCTCGAACAGCGCTTGCGTCATGTTTCGGCCGGCGAATCGAAACGCAGGAATATTCAGATCGGCAACGATGATGTGATCCGTGCGGTAACCCAACGGTACGTGACGCAGAGTGTAGATGGTTTTCAGAAGGAGGCCGCACGCCGCCAGCAGCATCAGTGACATCGCCACTTCGGCCGTTACCAATGCGCTGCGGAGTCGATGATGCCGCCTTCCCATCCCTGTCTGCATCCCTCCCTGCTTCAGGGCCGGCTCAATGGGAGCGTGTACTGCCAGCAGGGTCGGCCAGGCCGTCGACAGCGCCGCCGAGACGACGGTCACGGCCAACAGTACCAGCAGGATCAATCCGTCGGGTCTCGCCGGTGCGGCTACCGGCAAATGCTGGCTCAATTCGTGCGCCAACAACCTCACCGCGAGGAGAGCCCCGGCGAATCCCAGAAGTGCCGCCCCTCCACTGAGCACCAAGCCCTCAATCATCATCTGCTGCACGACCCGCCAGCGGCTCGCGCCGAGCGCCCCGCGCATCGCAATCTCCCGCTGCCGGGCCATGCTCCGCGCCAGCAGCAAATTCGTCACATTCACGCTAGCTATTAACCACAGCACGCCGGCCGCCGCCGACAACGCTAGCAGCGCCTTCCGTAGGTCGGCGTCCACCAGCCAATTCCCATATTTCTCGATCGATATCGCACTGCGACTCTTGCGAACATTGGGATCCGTGTACCCAGCAGCGACCCGCTTTTGTATAAGTGACATTTCTGCGCTGGCGGTCTTCACGCTGACACCTTCCCGCAGGCGACCTATCACTTGGTAATTCGTCGATCGCGAATCTTTATCCTTCTCCATCAACTGAATCGCGGTCCACACCTCCCCGGCCATAGCGGAGCCCTCCGGATAACGGAAGCCAGGGGGCATTACCCCGACAACGGTGTACGAATCACTATTGATCTTCACTTCCTGGCCCAGAATTCTGGGATCGCGCCCGAACGCCTCTTCCCAAACCGCATCGCTGAGTACGATCGTCCCGGCATTTTTGCCGGCGATGGAGCCCTGAGTTTCCGGGATGAAGCCGCGCCCGAGCGCGGGTTGCACGCCCAACACCTCAAAGAGATTGGAGCTGATCTGCTCACCCTGTATTTTCAGCGCGGCGGTCTTTCCCTCTAGATAATTCCGTCCAAACATTCCCGCTGAGAAGGCAATCTGCTCGAACGACCGGCTCTGCTTTATCCACTCTTCGATGTCCAGCCACGGCGCAAGCCAGGCCACCGTTCCCCTGCCGTCGCTTTCGCTGATCACCACCAGCCCGCCTGGATCTCTATATGGCACCGGACGCAGAAGCACACGATCCACTATCGTGAACATCGCCGCCGCAGCCCCAATCCCCAGAGCCAGAGTGCCGATCACCATCGCCGCGAACGTAGGCGACCTACGTATCTGCCGCAGCGAATAACGAAAGTCTTGTCCCAGCCGCTCTAGCCAAGGAAACTCGAGGTCCTGCATTCTATATTCTCCCGCGGAGCACAGGCTGGATTTTTGCCAACATGTGACCCTTTTGGCGCTATACCTCACTGCATATGGGCCCAAGTCGCCAACAATCGAAACAGGAAGTCTATGTTCACCATTTCCGTTCCGTAGTCCACTTTGGAGTCTCTCAGCGTCCAAGGATGGAGCCCAAGGGAGCTTGCCGGCGGAAGCGGCGCCATAGAGCATGATTGGTTTTATTCATAGCGCGACCGCTTCGACACCTGGTTCCACCCACCGCTTGTTCCGGCATTTATCCATTGGAATCCGGCGCTATCGGTCCGAAATACCTCCATCGCAACTACTACTACTATAGTAGTATTACACACAGCAATATGTGATACGCATACGCAAATAGTAAATGCGATGGCAATTCCGAGATTGACAAAACTCGAACTCCAGATCATGAAGACACTTTGGAAGCTAGAGATGTCCTCGATTCGTCAGATGCAGGAAGCTTTTCCGGATAAAGATAGACCTGCTTACACGACGGTACAAACCACTGTTTATCGGCTAGAAGGGAAAGGGTTTGTTCGCCGTGTCAAGAAGCTCGGGAATTGCCATATTTTCGAGCCTTTAATCTCCCGAAGCATCGCGGAGCGCAGATTAGTCGACGACGTAGTAGCGCTTTTCGGCGGATGCGCTCGACCCGTTGTGGAGCATATGATCCGATCCGGAAAACTCACCTTAGAGGATATTGAGAAAGCAAAGATGAAATTCACGCGGGTGGAGAGAACGAGAGACCGGACAAATCAGGATCTTTAGGTATTTAGCTGTGACATGGATTGGCGAACCGAGGCTCCGCCATGGTGGAGCAACCGCCGCTAGTCTTGCAGAAAAACTGGGCGCAATTTGGCTACGCGACAGAGCTAAGACGCCTGCTCGTAGAGGACTGCGTAGCAATCCAAGCATGTGCTTTCTTTTCGGCATGTCTTTGCTTTTGACGGCCGACTCGGGCTTGGCTCAGGAAAGTCCTACGCCTCTTAAAGCTGCGATGGCGCCATTCAAAGCGACGAGAGCCCTCTGTGGCCTTGGTATAGTTCCGGACGTATGACCGCCAATCCGGAAGTAATCCCCAAAAATGCGGTTCTGTCCGGATAGGCGACAATCCGTTCAGGAATAGACTAACGCATGGCGCTGCGATTCACTACGTCTTATCTCGAGGACTCTCTGACACTGTTTCGGTATTACAAGAAACTTGCCGAACGCGCCATGGAGCAGGTTACAGATGAACAACTCTTCGTCATGCTGGATGAAGAGATGAACTCGATCGGGATCATAGTGAAACACATGGCGGGCAATATGCGGTCCCGCTGGACCGATTTCCTGACGACAGACGGGGAGAAGCCGGACCGCGATCGAGATAGTGAATTCGTGGATCCACCCGCGACACGCAAAGCGCTATTGGACATATGGGAAGACGGGTGGACACGTCTGTTTCGAGCGCTGGAGCCGCTTTCAGATTCGGATCTCGGACGCACGGTGACGATCCGCGGCGAAGCACACACGGTGATGCAGGCCGTGAACCGTCAGGTGGCGCATTACGCGCATCACGTAGGGCAAATTGTCATGCTCGCGAAACATCTCGGGCATGACCGCTGGGAGTCGCTGAGCGTACCCCGGAACCAGTCAGCGGAGTTCAATCAGAGAGTCGCGGCGGGAAAGCTTAGCCAGAGGTAAGAAAGCTGAGTTAAGGCCACCCAGTTCCCTGGTTCCAACCTTCAGCGATAATTTCTGTTTTGGGTGATTGCCAAATCAGCGACAGACCTTGGCATTTGCGAGATAGGTAACTTTGTCCGAATCACAAACTGGGCAGCGCCAACTCCATCTTCCCAGCGAACCGAGATCATGAACCGGCGGCAGTTCTCGAAGTCCGAGAAGAATTGAATCGCTGGAGTCAAACTTCGATACTAGAATCTCGTGTACATCCCAGGAATGGACATTCCAAGGTAATAGTGATTCTAGAGGGCTATTTCGACGAATCAGGAATTCACGATGGAGCACCAGTGTGCATCGTGGCGGGTTACTATGCCGAACGATCAAGCTGGAAAAAGTATGAGTCCTCGTGGAAGAAAATTCTTCGACATAAGGGAATAAAAGAGTTTCACGCGAAGGTGTTTTTTGGGCCTGCACCCGAAGGCTCCGAATATCGTGGCTGGAGTTCGACCAGGCGAAGGTATTTTATTGAAGATCTGCTCGAAACAATCATCGCAAACAAGCTCCATCCCGTTGGCTCCGCAGTGGTCATGGATGACTGGAAACGTTTGAAGCTTGGAGCAGCGAAAGTACCTCACTGGTGCCGAGTACTCTTTCAAGAGGAATAGATTTACCAGTAGTGGGTGCCCAGGTAAAGCATATTTCCTTCCGTTTCAGGATTGCCTAGCAAAGGTCGCTAGGCAATGTGAGGTTGGACAGAGAGCCCACTTTTTCTTTGATTTAAATAAGCAGTTCAGTGGGTACACAAAGGATCTTTACGCCCTCATTAAGACTTACAGTGAACCAATGCCGTTTTATACAAATGCCCTAGGAACCCTATCACTGCCAACCGGATTGGAAGCCGTCCACCTTCAGGCAGCGGACTTGTACTGTTATTTACTTCAGCAGCATATTCCAGCAAAACTTAAGGATAAAAACCTTAAAACTCCAGCATTGCTCAGAAAGGCAGTCACTCACCGTCGTCCGCTTGAAAGCTCTTCGCTTCTAGACTGGGAAGAGTTTGCGGCGCGTCTTGCGAGAGTGAGACCACCTACAGCTTGGAGCAAACTATAAAGCATTATTTGGCCCTTGCGAACACACACTCAGAATGGGAAGCGATTGACCGGTTATGGCCTGTTGCCAGTAGTTGAGATTTGCGATTCGGGCGATTCACGGGCGTGTTCTGAGATCTCTTGACAATAGGCAATGACGAATGCTACATAGGGGAGAGGTAGTGGATGGAGGCAGCCCTTCAGGATATTCGGTACGCCTTTCGTGGTTTTCACCGCAATCCGGTGTTCGCCATCAGCATCCTGCTGACTCTCGCGCTCGGTATTGGAACCACCACCGCGGTGTTCAGTGTTGTGGATCGCGTACTGTTTCGGCCTCTGCCGTATGCGGATGCGGGTCGGCTCGTATCCGTGGGCCTGGTGCAATCGTTGGAGCACCAGGAGTTCCTCATGGGACGCTCCTTTGTGGAGTGGCGGGATAGTCAGAAGCCTTTTACTGCTATCGCGGGCCGACACCGGCGTCCACAATTGCGACCTGATCGAAAACAACCCGGCAGAACTCGGGTGTGTTTCGTTTCAGGCGGGACTCCTGCCCTTGTTGGGGATCGCTCCTGTCCTGGGCCGAAACTTCTCGCCGGAAGAAGATAGTCCCGACGTCCCTCGGGTCGCGATCATTTCCCATAGCCTGTGGCAGGGCCACTACAACGGCGATCCATCTATCCTCGGCCGCATGATCAACGTCGATGGCAAGCTTGTCCGCGTGATCGGAGTCCTCCCCAAAGATTTTCAATTCCCCACGTTGGAAACGGCCGACATCGTGCAGCCCCTGGCCTTCATCCATCCACCCAGACGAAAGTCAATGGTGGATTTGGGAATCCCATGCGCTTGTTTGCGCGGCTCAAGCCGGGCGTGAGCATCGCGCAGGCGTACGCAGAAATGCAGCCGCTCTTCCAGTCGGATCTGAGCTGGTTCCCACCGGGAGCAAGCAAAGTAGTCCGCCTCAGCATTCGGTCGCTGCGCGATCGTGAGACTGAGGATGCGCAGACTGTGGCATGGGTTCTGCTTGGATTCGTGCTTGCGGTGCTGTTGATTGCCTGCGCCAACGTCGCCAGCCTGATGATGGCGCGAGGAGCCGCGCAGCGACGGGAGATCGCTGTGCGCACGGCGATCGGAGCAAGCCGGGGCCGGCTGGTCCGGCAGGCGCTCACGGAAGCGCTGCTGCTTTCGAGCGCGGGAGGGCTGACAGGGCTTCTCGCTGCGGGTGGTTTGCTGGTGATCTTCGTCAAGCTGGCGCCCACCGGAATCGCGTTTATCGGCAAAGCGCATCTCGACCTGCGCATCGCGGCCTTTGCGGCGCTGCTCAGTTGCGTGTGCGGAGTGATCTTCGGGCTCGCCTCGGTGCTGGAGAGGCCGCGTCTGGAGATGCTGAACGCGAAGACGTCCTCGTTGCGCAGTCATGCCTTTGTGCGGCGCAGCCTGGTGACAGCGCAGATCGCGGTCAGTATTGTTCTGCTTTCCGGGGCGGTGTTGTTGCTGCGCAGTTTCGCGAACATCGAGCGGCAGGATCTGGGAATGCAGACCGGAGGCGTGTTGACCGTGAGGGTAGCACTACCCTGGTGGCGTTACAACGCGGATCAGAAGGTGATGGGTTTCTACCTTGGACTTGAGGCGGCGTTGCGGCGGCTTCCGGGAACCCGCGCCGTGGCCGTATCGGATTCCGTTCCGCCCGGCGGCTGGCAGAGCGGCTTCCGGTTCTCCGGCCTGAAGGTGG
>CAWJZH010000031.1:0-51819 GCA_963847155.1 uncultured Acidobacteriaceae bacterium
GCTTCCAGTTAGTACTGCCCATAATGTCCACGCACCGAAGCCAGGAGCGCCGCGGGATCATAGCCGACACCATCCTTAAACACTGTCTCAACCACCTCGATATCGGCAATCTGCTTGGACGGGTCACCGGTGACAAGCACCAGATCCGCATCCTTGCCCACCTCGATCGAACCGATCCGGTCTGCCAACCCCAGATACGTCGCGCCATTCAGAGTGCCGATGCGGATCGCCTCGATCGGCGAGAAGCCGGCCTCGACCAGCAATTCGATCTCTCGCTGGTCGCCGAACCCCGGCAGCACCCGCCCATCACCGGTCGGATCAGGGCCGGCAAGCAGCATTCCGCCCGCCGACACGAAGGCGCGTTCCATCGCCAGTTCGTTCGCCCATAACTTTGCTCCTTCTGCCTTTCTCGAGACGCTGCGCCGGCTTTCCAGTGCGTGGAGATACAGATAGTCGGTGCGCGCCTCGGCGCTCAGCAGGTCGAGCTGGCGTTGCGGCAGGATCCCGTTGGTTGGGGAATCGTCCTCAAAAACGGGCAGCGTCGAAGTAACGGCAACATGGCGGTCGACCAACAGCTTGATCAGCGCCGCGCCCGCAGCACTGCCGGGCGTCATCGCGGCAAGCGTCGGATCGCCGTAGCTCTTAGGGCAAACATCCGGAGTCTTGCCCGGGTCGAGCTGGGTGTTCACAAAGAAACCATGCTCAAGATCATCGATCCCCAGCATCGCCGCCTCGGGATACGTCACCGAGCAGAGGTGACCCGTCACCTTGAGCCCCCGCGCATGCGCTGCTTCGATCGCCGCCTTGAGCTCAGCGCGGGTAATGTTCATATACGCCTTGAACGAGGTCACACCCTGATCGGCCCAGTAATCAACAGTCCGCGTTGCTTCGGCGGCATCCTTCAGCGGGTGCATCTGGATGAACGGGGATCCGGCGCCTTCAAGGTAGGGCCCGGTCACGTCCATGTGCGGCCCGGGCATCGTGCCATCGTCGATCAACTGCCTGGTGTTGAGATCGGTATAAGGCTCGACGCTGCCGGTCGTGCGCAGGGTCGTCACGCCCCCTGCCAGATACATGCGCGGCGAGCTGAAGGTCATTTGGGGTACCAGCAACGGTTGGTCGTGCTTGCCGTCGGAGGTCAGATTGGGCGCCGCAATATAGTACTGATGATCGTGCATGCCAACGATGCCGGGAATCACACTCTTGCCGCTAGCATCGATGACGCGATAACCGGCCGGGAGGGCATCGCCGGCCGGCACAATGCCCGCGATCTTACCGCCGTCGAGAAGCAGCGTACGGTCCTGCTGTGCGGCTGTCCCCGTCCCATCGATCACCCGCACATGCACCAATGCGAGCTTACCCGCGGGTATTTTCACAAACGGCTGGACCGCACTTCCCAGCGTGGTGGCGGCGGGCAGAATGCGCGCGGCCATGTTCACATTCACAGGCGCCGCCGCGCTCAACTGCAGCGCGATGATCGGCATCAGCGCAAGAATCATGCTCGTCTCTCCCTCGGGCCCGTACAGGCTACGATCACTGACTGATCAGGACGAGCCAAATTCCCGATGACTCACTCATGAACTTCGGCGCCGGTGAGCTCAACGATATCATCCGTTATCGACAAAAACCTCTGCCCACCCTTGGTTTGTTCCATTTGCCGCTCTTGGGGAGAGCTCGATCGGGCGCTGACTGAGAGGCTACTGAACAGGCAGTTGGATTTCCAGGCGAGAATCGCTGCGCGAGTCACGCCCAGGGAGAAAGTTTGGCGCTGGAAGCAATCGATGCGATTGCTTTACCCGTTTCATCGCACAGGGACTCCAGATGGGGCGGATCGAAAATGGTGTAGTGTAAGCCGGTCAGTTTGATGGTTGATACGGACTGGAAGTGGCGACCCCAACCCAAGTCTTCAGGTTGATCATGGGAGTGATCTTCGGAGCGAAAGAGAAAGGTCGGTGCGGAAAGCGGTAAACTCTCCTTCTCCACCGATTTATACCAATGCTTCATGGCTGCCAGACGCCTCGAAGTATTGAGGTAGTAATTCAGATAATAAGCAAAGCGCGAAGAAGGCCGCGGGTTCCGCATTCGGCGCGCAAGTGCCAGGATTGGTTTTCCCACCCGGGAATTCAGCACGCGCACAACGACCAATGCAGATACGCGGGCAGCCATACCGTCGCGTATCGCGCGAATCTGACGCCGGACAGTATGGAAGAAACGCCAACTTACCGGGATGGGTGCAATCTCCTTTGGCAACTCCGTTGGGGCACTTGGGTCCAACAAGCCTACAAAAGCAACCTCGCGTCCAAGTCTCGAGAGTTCCATGGCAACGGCGTAGGAGCAGTAGGCACCAAAGGAATAGCCCATGAGCCAGACCGGGCCCTCCGGCGCCTGACTCTGAATCTGTCGGATCACATGTCTCACCAGAGTGTCGATGCCATATTTTTCCTCGGTGATGAACTTCCACCCCGGATAATCCAGCATGACAAGCCGTGCTGAGGCGTCGCATAGGATGCGAAACCTTATCAGCCCGGGTTCGTCCCCGCCCAAACCCGGCAGCAAAAAGATAAGAGGCCGGTTGGAATCGGCTGAAGCGCGCACCAAAGAATGTTGCGCCTTTTTGGAGATCAAGCGGGCCAGACGTTCTGGACTTGGGGCGTCGAATAATTGGCGTAGGGTGACTTCCTGATGAAGTTCGCGCTGCAGCCTGTATACGCAGAGGACTGCGGCGAGCGAGTTGCCACCTAATTGAAAGAAATCGTCATCACGGCTCACAAGGTCGGCAGCGGTGAGCTCAGCAAAGACTGCGCAGATAATAGATTCCTCGACCGTCTCGGGCGGTTGAAAGTTTGCCGGATCGGAACGCGACTCTGGCCCCGGGAGGGTCCGTCTATCCACTTTGCCATTGAACGTAAGCGGCATTTTTTCCAGATGCATGAAAATATGCGGCACCATGGCGTCGGGCAGAAACCGGGAAACATCTTCACGTAGCCGGGAAGGGGGCGGGATCGGGAAACCAGCATACATCGTGAAGTAAGCGATGAGTTGCGCATGACCGCGAAGATGATGCGCGACCACGGCGCACTCTTTGATCGCGGGGATGTTGCGCAGGAGCGTCGCCTCGACCTCTCCGAGCTCAATGCGAATGCCCCGGATCTTTACTTGCTGGTCGACACGCCCAAGGAAATCCACTTCACCATTTTTGCGCCACTGCGCGAGATCTCCCGTCCGATACATCAATGAGCCGGGTTCACCGAATGGGCACTCCACAAAGCGCTCCTGGTTCAGATTCGGCCGGTTCAAGTAGCCACGAGCAAGGCCACTGCCCGCTATGTAGAGTTCGCCCGTGGCACCGGTCGGGACGAGGTTAAGACTTGCGTCGAGAATGTAGAACTGTTCGTCCTCGAGTGGTCTGCCGATCGTGACAATGGCGCTTCTTTCAGTATCTTCGGGGACGAGGCGGTGAAACGAAGAGTCTACCGTTGTTTCGGTAGGCCCATAGAGGTTGATGGCTTCCGGAAACTCTAACAGTTGCGGTACCAGATCTGACGAGAGCCCCTCGCCACCGACCAGGGCTCTGACGGTTCGCGGTATCCCACTTTGAAGCAAAGCTCGCCAGAAGGTCGGCGTGGCCTGGAGAACGCAAGCGCCGAGTGTGGCTACGGTGGAGGCAATAAAGACCGGATCGCGGCTTTCCTGACGGCCAAAGAGGGTCAAGCTAGCCCCTTGTAAGAAGGGGAGAAATATTTCGAAGGCGGCAGGGTCGAAGGTGATGGTTGTTATCCCAAGAATGGTTTCGTCCATCCGCATCGGGATCCTGCGGACCATCTTCTTCATCTGAATGCTGAAGCTTCGGTGTTCGATGGCCACACCTTTGGGCTCGCCAGTCGAACCTGACGTATAGATCACATACAACAGACTGCTTACCTGCAGTGGACGCAGCCTTTCTGGCTGAGTGATACGGCCCGGCGCCCGGTTTGCGATTTCACGCTGTTCCTGTTCATCGTCCAGCAGGAGACACGGGAGAGAGGACGGGAGGGTAAGCGTGCGGCAAATAGCGGTAGTCGTCACCAGGAGCGCCGCCCCGCTGTCCCGCAGCATAAAGAGCAACCTCGCAGAAGGATGGTCGCTGTCAAGAGGGAGGTAGGCTGCTCCAGCCTTGATGATGCCGATCATGGTGACAACCAGATCAATGCCACGAGGCAGCAGAAGCGCAACAATGTCTTCCGTTCCAACGGAACGGGCAATCAGCTGGCGTGCCACCCGGTTCGCAGCGGCGTCGAGATCTCCGTAGGTAAGTTCCTTGCCGTCGAAGGTCACCGCTTTCGTATGCGGTGTACGATCCACCTGGGCCTCAAAAAGGTCGGGCAAGCACTGGGGTGAATAGCTTGCTGCTGATTGATTGAACGCCTTAACCACCTGTTCACGCTCATCGACGTCGATGATGGAGATGTCGCTCAGCCTGGTTTCCGGTCTGGCAGCGGCAACACTCAACAGCAGTTTCTCGAAACGGAAGGAGATATCTGCCAGGTCTGCTTTGTCGTAACGGTCTTTATTTCCGTTGAAGTCGATTCGCGAGCGGCCATCGTCACTTCGATCGCGGATGGAAATGCATAGATCTTCCACAGGCCCGAGGGAAAGGCTGTGGAGCGCCCAACCCAGACCGAACTCCTGGTCGTTAAAAAAGAATGGCATGATGTTTACTTCCACGCCGAACAGTCCGGGATGACTCCGGTTCAAGCCCAAATCACTCCGTATGTCTTCTACCTGGTAAAGCTTGTGGTTATTTGCTCCTTCCATCTTCGATGACGCGAGCAGAACAGCGTCACGAAGACACATATCCTCAGACAACTGAAGGCGTAGCGGCAAGACGTGGGTCAGGTTGGCAGGAATGCTGCGGAAGCGGCCGCCTCGACCTGTGACTACCATGCCGAGCAGGAAATCCAATGACCCGGTCAACCGGTTCACCGCGATGCCGACGGCCGCCATGAGCAATCTCGGCAGGCTCGTCTTCAACTCCACAGCAAGGTTAACGAGACCATCTACTGCTTCGGCCGGCAACCAAACGCTCTCGCAGTGGGATTCCCAAGTACGTACCCGGTTGCTACTTCTTGAGAGGGACACCAGATTGGGGCGGCCGGCAAGTTGCTCCATCCAGTATTGTCTGTCCTCGATAAAACTATCGGACGAACGGTATACGTGCTCAGACTCGACGAGGCTTGCCAGAGAAACGGGGGTGATCGGTTTCGACGCCGTCCCAGTTTTGATTGCCTGGTAGAGTTGGCGGACCCGGCGAACCAAGAGAACGCTACTCAATCCATCGACGACGATGTGATGGTAAATGGTGCAGAAGATGAAATGTTCGGGCGCGAGCCGCAGGAGCGACCAGGAGAAAGCGCGTCCGCTTTCCAGGCTCAGTTCCCGCTTAAGCTCCTGCTGCATCCACGTCATGGCCGCGGCAAATGGGTCAGGGTCCGCGGACTTGTCGATAATCTTCAAGGGTGCGCTCACGAGCGGGCCTAAGACCTGGTACGGTCCATCGGCGTCGGAAAAAAAGCGCAGGTGTAGTGCTTCTGTTTCCGCTATGCAGGCAGCAGATGCCTCCTGAAATATCTCTACGTCCAATGGCCCTTTGATGACGACGTATCCGCCGGCATTGAAAGCCCGGCTTTCCGGATCGAGTTTTTGCCCGACATAGAGCTGCTTTTGCGCGCACAGCAGACTCATTCTGCCGTCCTGCGCGGACACCTCTTGCGAAGGTAGCTCTTCGATCACTCTCATGGCCGGGCCTATCTCGACATGTGCCGCTTCTTCCGTTGAGCCTTTGCTAGTTGCAACGATCGCTGTTGAATGAGGTGATCTCATCGAGCACCCACCAGGGAAGTTCGGGCGGTGGGCGGTCTTAAGGCGAGAGGAAAGGTCAGCTTTGCAGTATTCAGCGACACCTCAATCACTCCTGCGCCAAAGACCGCGGGTCAGACTCGGCGATATTCCTTGAAACTAGGTTGTGGTCTGAGCGATGCCTTTCAGCTACTTTACTTTGGCACTCGTACAAAACGAGCAGCAACGTGTGACAATCGGGCCGGTTTGAATTTCTCAGCAGCCTGAATCAATGAGACGCCAGTTAAACTCGACCTTGCGCGGTCGTCGTCTCCGGTGCTCAAGACGACTTCGAAGGCTCGTCTAGTCACGCACCTTCGAATCCTTACTTTAAAGTGCCCGACGATCAATTAGATAGATAATGGATGTCCAACCTGAGGTCAAGGAATCTTAGGGTACCTCATCAGGAGATTACCGACGGGGGTTACTGCTGGAAGAGCTCGATACAAAATAAACGCGACTTTTCGTAGGAGACCTTCGTCATGAAGTGCGCTTTCAGGAAGAACTCAGGGCGGTTCCCCTCCTGCTCCTGGTCCCCCGTTTTGGGACCTTAGCATCCGTTCTGGGGTCACCGGGGGGGCCGGTACCGTGCATCCGAAGACAATTGAATAAGATTGACTACACTCACACTCTCCAGCAAAAGGAAGCAGGCTATCCCTCCCAGGAAGAGCCAGCTCGCTAGTTTATGATCACTGGAGAGCAAGGCGCCTCGAAGGGGCTCGACGGAAACGCTCCAGGTCCGATCGCTGTTGGACAGGCTGTGCGGAATACGAGCAGCAATTGTATCTAACTCAGCCTGGGCCTCGCGGATACTAACTCCTGGCTTGAGGCGCCCGATAACGTTCATCCGTAGATCGGGTTGATTTGCTCTGCCGGGCATAACGACGAGCGGTACAGAAACTGGCGCGCCATCATCGCGTGGTCCCGGAGCGAGCACTCCCGCCACAGTATAGGGTCGGCCATCGATGGAGAGGATCGCTCCGATAAGGGCAACATTGGCCCCCAGCTGCTTCCACATGGAGTGGGTGATGATCACAACTTGATTCTTACCAGGCAAAGCATCGTCGAGAATGAAGTCATGGCCTAGAGAAAAGCGATCGCCCATCATCTGGTAAAAGCCAGGTGTCACGACGCTTGCGGTTGTGTTTATGACACCTTCTGGAGAGATGACGCTCAAGGCTCCTTCCGTCGCCGCCCCCAAGTCTTGAAAAACCGTAGTTTTCTCCTTCCACTCGATAAAGTCATCACTCATGACACCTTCCTGACTACCCAGCATTTCTGGTCGTAAAATGACCAGCCGGTCGGAATCAGGGTATGGCGCCAGGAACTCGAAGTAGCCCCGAGTGAAAATTGCGGTGTTGACGCCAAGGCCAAGGGCCAACGCAGCCAGCCCAATGAGAACCGGCCGCGGGATCCATCGTAGAACCATCATCATGCGGATGAAACTGCGGTCGTGGTTCGCGAGCTTAGTCATAGTGTGAGACTGGACCAAAGTCTATCTGGGTGCGCGAGTGACGAATCGCAGGTCGAGCGTGCGACATGAGAGCAAAAGGGAGTCAGGACATCGCAATGGACGCATGATGCTCACGATGATAATAGTATACTACATAGAGAACTAGAGCGCTCGCAAAGCCCGGGCGTGGGGATCCTTCTGCGGCCAGCATGATGTTGAGTGTCTCCAACTGTTTCAGCGTGACCATGAATAGTCCTGAATGCAGCATGATCTCTGCGAAAAACCACTAGCCTGTCTATCTCACAGCCCGGTATGCGACAAAGCCCGGGTGCCCGTCACTCACCCATTGAGATCTCACTACCGGCAGTCGATTTGTTTGTTCGTTTACCGCAGTGGTTTGTGAGCGATGGAAGCCCTGAAGAGTTTGCCGGGGAAATGTACGGGCTAGCCGGTACATTCCAACCCGCATCTACGCCCCGAACCTGCTAGTAAAGCAAGAACGACCAAAGCCTATCACCGGTTGCACAGATAACATACTGATGACCATCTAATAGGTAAGTCTGGGGCGCATTGGTAACCTCGCCGATGCGTGTGTTCCATAGAGGAACTCCGGTGGCCGCGTCATGCGAAACCAGGCTGCCGGAGCCGTCTCCAGCGAAGACGAGGCCGCCCGCGGTTGCCAGTATCCCCCCACCACCGCCCTGCGCGCCTTCATAGCGATGTCTCCATTTTGCTTTGCCCGTCCTATAGTCGATCGCTGTCAGATAGTCTCCTCCTGAACCTATGTGGGCCTCCTCTCTGCCGCCAAGCCCCATCGAGCCGCGAGGATCGGTGTCAGTGAGATAGAAGATCGAATAAGTGTTGTTTTCCGGAACATACAGAAGTCCGGTAGACGGGGAGAAGGCGGGCGGCTCCCAATTGACCGTGCCACTGGAGCTGGGCGAAACCAGCGAGCCGGGGACGGTAGGGTCTTTGGAGGGATCACGCACCGGCTCGCCGTTCGCACTGAAGCGATTGGCCCAGTTGGTCAGCAAGCCGTACTTGCTGCTCACCAGGCGTTCCCCGGTGACACGATCGAGTGTAAAGTAATAGCCGTTTCGCGCGGCCGTGAGCACCATCTTTCGCATTTTGCCCTGAAACATGCCATCGAACAGCACCGGCACCTGCGCAGAATCGTAGTCGTGCATGTCGTGGGGCGAGGTCTGGTAGTACCAGGCCATCTTACCGTTGTCTACGTTGATGGCGACCAAGGAGCAGGTAAAGAGATTGTCCTGGTCGCCGCGGGTACCGGTCGTATAGGCGGGAGTGGGGTTGCCGGTGCCAAAGATATACAGGTTGGTCTCAGGATCGTAGGCTCCGGCCATCCAGGTTTGCGCGCCACCATGCCGAGCCGCGTCGAGACTGGCCCAGGTGTCAAGACCGGGGTCACCCTTCTGCATCGGAACGGTATAGTGCCTCCACTGCAGGTCGCCGGTTTCCGGGTCGAAGGATTGCAGGAAGCCTGGTGAGTCGATGTCATTGCCCACGCCCACCAGGACGTGGTTGCCGATAACAATCGGAGCCGGCGTGGAAAAGTAGCCCTGCTCTACATCGGCTATGGTCTTATGCCAACGCTCTTTGCCTGTCTTTGCATCCAGCGAGACGAGGTAATCGTCCGGCGTCTCCATGTAGAGGTAGTTATGCCACATCCCGAAACCCCGATTTCCGATATGGGTTCCGCCCCTGGTCTTCCAGTAGTAATGCCAGAGCTCATGTCCATCGCGGGCATCGATGGCCCATCCATTGTCCGGCATGGTCACATACAACACTCCGTCTACTACCAGAGCCGACCCCTTGATCGAACCGCCGCGAATGATGATATTTCCCGGACCTTCGCCGCCGACGATCACGGGCGGTTTTTGAGAGCCACCTTCCCTATCTTGGGATGCCGGTGCAGGATTCTCTGCGCCCTCGGTCAATTGTGTCATCCATCCAAGGGTTAGATTCTTGACATTCGAACGGTTGACCTGAGTCAGCAAGCTGTAACGCTTGCCGGTGTAGTCTCCGTTGTAAGTGGGCCAGGAGTCTTTCAGCGGCAGGAGTAAGTCTTGAGGCGTTACTCCTGCGCCCTGCCCGAGGGCCGCAACCGTGGAAAGCAGAAAGAAAAAAAGCGGCAGAATGTTCTTCGGGTTCATTTCAAGGTCACCAGATATGCCGTCAGGTCATGGATATCCTTATCGGTATAAACCGGAAGCAGTTCCTTATGTGCCTGCAGCGGATCGTGAACAAGGACCTTGGGCAAATTACCGTTTCGCCGGAATGAGCGTGTTGTTCCGTCGGACTGCTTCAAGGTGACGAGAAAGTCGTCGATGTGAACCAGCTGACCTTCTACCATCGCACCGGAAACAAGCGTGACCGTGACGGTGGCAATTGCGCCTTTGTTGGCCGCGCCGCGCACAGTACCGGCGAGCCATAGGTTCTGGAGTGCCTTGGGATTATTGACTCTGGAGGCGATGCCCTGCAGGTCACCCTGCGGAGAGTGACAGGTCTTACATTTCCGGTTGAAGTAGGCCTCACCCTCGGCCGCGTTGCCGGTCACGATGGTGAGAGGCTTCTGGGCCTCTGGAGGAACCCCCGCGACGCCGATGGTCGCGATCACGCTGCGGACATATGCTGCGACGGTTTTCGAATCGTCGAGGCTCACTTCTATCCGCGGCATGCCCATCGACTGGCGCGCGCCTTGAATGATGGGCACGATCAGTTCGCCATCCTGGTCGCTTAACGCCACCTGAGAGCGCAGCAGATTGGGACCGCCCAGGTCCCCGCCCCGCAAATCCTGCCCGTGGCAGCCCTGGCAGTTGATTCCGTAGAGTGTCTTGCCTCGGGCCACGACAGCCGGATCAATCGGCGGCCTTACGGCTCCGGGGATAAACCCTCCAGGAGGCCGCTGGGCCGGCACTTCCGCTGCAGGCTGCTGAGCCAAACCCAGCAAGGACAGGCTCAGCAACATTCCGACGGAAGCAGCTATCAACCCAAATTTAGCTCGCATCGCTCCTGTCTACGAACGTTTGCTGTGGTATACACCAAGTTTACACACCGGTCCTCCGTCTCGATGCTGATAGCCTGAAAGAGAGCGTCACCTACCTCAAGACATTGCAGGACTGACCATGGCGGCATTGAGTTCCGAGCGACGAGATATCCGGCTTTTCCTGAAGCCGTGGGTCCTGACGGTATTGGGTTTCATGGGGGCTCTGTCGCTGTTGGCCTCAGCCCAACACCAGGCGGGGAAAGCCGGCACCGCGGACATCCACACTACGTGGAAGAGCTATGGAGGTTCGCCAGACGGCTCGCAGTTTTCCGCGTTGCACCGGATCGATCGTTCCAATGTGGAGAAGCTGCAGATAGCGTGGACTTACCGGATAGGAGATGACCGGAGGTATGCGTTCAACCCGCTGGTGATTGACGGAACGATGTATGTGCTGGCAAAAAACAATGCGATCGTGGCGCTGGATGCCGCGACAGGCAAGGAAATCTGGACCCATTCCACAGACCCGAACACAACGCTCATCACCAATCGCGGGATTGACTATTGGGAGAATGCCGATCGATCCGATCGGCGACTGATTTTTTCAGTTCGCAACGAACTGCAAGAATTGGATGCCCGCACGGGCAAGTCGATCCAGCAGTTCGGCGCCAATGGCATAGTAGACCTGCGGGCCGGACTCGGACGTGACCCCAAAAGCCTGACGCTGGTCCAGTCATACAATCCCGGCCGTGTCTTTGAGGACTTACTTATTCTGGGCTCCGCCACGAATGAGGAATACAACTCTGGTCCGGGTGATATTCGCGCGTATGATGTGCGCACGGGCCGCCTGGCGTGGAGCTTTCATACGGTTCCTCACGCGGGGGAACCTGGTTACGATACCTGGCCGAAAGACGCGTGGAAGTCGATTGGAGGAGCCAACGATTGGAGCAGCATGGCACTGGACGTAAAGCGCGGCATCGTCTACGTCCCGACGGCGAGCCCTAAGTACAATTTCTACGGCGCCAATCGACCGGGAAAGAACTTGTATGGTGATTGCCTGCTGGCGCTGAATGCGCGGACGGGCAAGCTGATCTGGTATTACCAGATGGTCCACCATGACATATGGGACTACGACAACGACTCGACGCCCATGCTGACAACGGTTCTGCACAATGGCAAAAAGGTCGATGTGGTGGCGCAGGCGGCCAAGGTTGGATTTCTGTGGGTCTTCAACCGTGAGACGGGCGAGCCCCTGTGGCCGATTGAAGAGCGGCCTGTTCTCAAGTCGGACATGCCGGGAGAAGAAACCTGGCCGACCCAACCTTTTCCTTCAAAGCCTCCCCCGTTTGCCCGACAGTCCTTTACGGTGAAGGATTTGAGCCCATTTCTAGAGCCTGCAGAGCGCGATCGATTGGTACGCGAGATGCTGAGCGCGCACAACGAGGGTCTATTCACCCCGCCCGGCGTGAACAATACGGTTGAGATGCCGGGAAACAACGGCGGCGCTAACTGGGGTGGAACCGCGGTGAATCCATCCAATGGCAACCTATATGTGGTTTCTAAAGATCTCCCCGCTATGCTCAAGCTCGAGTTAGCAAGTAATGCCGCGCAGGGCGGATCGCCGGAAGAGGAAGGGAGTTCGATCTTTGGTGCGAACTGCAGCCTATGCCACGGGACAAATCGGGAGGGAAACCCACCGGCGACTCCCTCCCTGGTAGATGTTGGAGCGAAGTTATCTGATGAGCAGATTGAGAGCATCGTGCAGCATGGGCAAGGGCAGATGCCAGCGTTTTCCGGGTTATCGGCCGGAGACATCACTTCCCTATTAGCGTATCTCAAGCATCCGGACCTTGCGCCGGTATCTGCTCCAGCTAAGACCGCCGCGCCGGCCGCGGTGGATCCTATCAGTGCGCACTACAGGAGCAGCTTTGGGTTCATGTTCGCTCGCAGTGGGTTACCAGTCATTGCGCCTCCCTGGACTACGTTGACAGCTTATGACTTAAACGCAGGAACCATTCGTTGGCAGATTCCCTTGGGCGTTGTTCCCGAATTGGCCGCCAAGGGCTTCACGCACTACCGGCTCACAGTTTCCCAAGGTAAGCCCGGTGGTCACCGCAGGAGGTTTGATTTTTACCGGGACGCGCGACCGCAAGGTGCGTGCGATTGACTCCGACACTGGCAAGGTGCTCTGGGAAGCGGAGGTGGATGCCGCGCTCGAGGGAATGCCAGCGGTCTACGAGGTACAAGGGCGCGAGTATGTTGTGTTCTGCGCGGCGGCCCAAGCTACGACCTACACGCACAGTGTTGCGGGACATCCGGCGTCTCAAGCTCCGATTCCAGGCGCTTACGTTGCGTTCGCTCTTCCTGAGGCGAAAGCCACACGGCCTTGAGAGGAATCGTTTGCGAGGCGCACGAACGGGCTTAGCCCAGGACGCTAGGCCCAGGTACGTCATGAAACATGATTGAGTCCCGCAGAGCCTGCCCTGCCTGCCGTCGGAACTTGTTGAACGGAGAGACGGCTGGGAATTTACTCTCGCTACCGCGTCGGCAAGGCCCCGAGGGCCGACCGCCAAACGTCAGCCCAGCCCGGGAGGGCTGGGGTATCAGTTTAGCGGCCGGCCCTCCGGTCCTTGACGACTTTGACGCCGAGCCCGGCGCCGTACTCCGCCATCTGCTTGAAGAGTCGATGCAATTGGCTATGAGCATGAGAATCAGCCGTCCCTTCGGGACTGGTCTTCCTGCCGCTTGTACCCAGCACTGGTTCGGCGCTGGACTTTCGTTCTCATTCTGTGCAACTTGTATGCGCCGAACCGTACTGGGCTATTATCAGGTCGTCCCTGCGGGACTTAGCGCGACACACAGCTGTCGCAACTCCGGGGCTCTAAAGGAATGCACCTCGTACCGGACCCTGTGCGTATGATCCTGCCTTAATCAGCAATCCTGCAATGCCGGGGCAAATGTAGAAGCTCCAGGCCGGGAATAAATCTCCGGCCTACCCTGAAGATGGTAAAAATCCGTTTAAACCAGAGATTCGGAATGCCCCTTCGCCACCATCTGCCTCGCGGCAATGGCTGCCCCGATTACGCCGGCATCCACTCCGAAGTGCGCGGGCACGATGGTGACATCGGAAAATCCCCGGGCAAACTCGCGGGCGTAGTTCTGCACGTGGCCGTAGAAGTACTCACCGACGGAGGCGACCCCGCCGCCAATGACAAAGATTTCCGGATCGAGCAACTTCTGCACATCGGCAATCGCCATCCCCAGATAGCGCATGGCGGTATGCACGATCTGCTCGGCTTTTCGATCACCGTCCTGAGCCAAGCGGAAGACCTCCGCGGTGGAAGTTGGCTTGCGAAAAACGAACGTGGCATCGCGTTCGATGGCAGTCCCGCTGGCGACCGCCTCCAGGGCCCCGGCAACGCCACTGGGAGGCATGGGCCCATCGGGTATCCGGGTAACGTGACCAATCTCACCCGCGATGCCATGAAAGCCGCGCCATAACTGACCATCGGCAATGATGCACCCGCCAATACCAGTGGAAATGGTGATGAACATGGTCGAGGAGGCGTACCGGGCGGCGCCGAGAATGGCCTCGGCAAGACCCGCCGCGTTGGCGTCATTCTCAAGCGCAACCGGACAAGCGAGACGCTCGCCCAGATAGTCGACTATGGGGACGTTGGTAAAGCCGAGAATGTTCGCAGCAAAGAGCACCTCGGTGTGCGAGCGATCGTGCATTCCGGGTACCCCGACCCCGACCTCGGTTACGCCGGGATGCGATTTCTGCAGAATCCTGATCGTATTCACGATCGAATCCAGGACACTACGCCAACCCTCTTGGGGCGTCGGAATCGTCGTTTTACTGAGAAACTGCTCCTCTTTCAATACACCGCATGCAATCTTGGTCGCACCGATGTCCACACCGATCGTGGCCCTCATACATCTCCTTGGAACCAATGCTGTCCAGCAAAAGCGGCAGCTCAGAGCTCAAACGACCGGTTAAGCAACCCCTTTCCGGCCTGGGGACCACACAGCAATACCTATCCCTTCGCTCTTCCGTTCAGGAGCAAGAAAGAAAGATTGAAAAGAACTCAGGTTGGGCACACGGCGAATCACTTACCCGCGACGCGTTTTGCTTAAACAGACCTCGAAGGCAGGGTTAAACGCCAATAACGAACCGGTATAATTCAGTATGTGAAGTATAGTCATCTTTGCTCGAGAAGTCATGCAAAGACTGAGGATACCCTCGCAAAAGGTAGAGATCGGGAGAGCGAATGCGGTTTGCCTTCGGAGGCATCCATATCGAATGCAGCACCTACAGCCGGATCCGGACCCGTACCGAAGACTTCACGGTACTTTCCGGCGAGAAATTATCCTCCGCGCCGCACTTTGCATTTCTCGGCTCTTACCGGCATCGCTTTTTGCCTACGTTTTATGCCAGGGCGGTTCCCGGGGGTCCGGTGGAGCGGGCCACCTATGATGCGTTCAAGGCCGAGTTTATACACTCACTGAAGGAACTGCTTCCGCTCGACGGTCTCTACCTGCCGATGCACGGCGCGATGTATGTTGAAGGCATGCAAGACGCAGAGGGCGACTGGATCTCAGCCGCGCGCGAGGTGGTGGGCGCGAAATGCCTGATAAGCGCAAGCTACGATCTGCACGGGAACCTGAGCCGCCGCATTATTGACAACATAGACATGCTCTCGGCGTACCGGACTGCGCCGCATATCGATGTCCAGGAGACGATGCAGCGAGCGTGCGCGATGCTGTTGCACTGCGCGACCCGGACGGATTCAGCCCACACTGGTCTGGGCGCCGGTGCCTGTGCTTCTACCCGGCGAGAGAACCAGCACCGAGGACCAACCCGCGAAAGATCTCTACGCACAGTTGCCGCTGAGAAACGCAAACCCCGGAGTATTGGACGCTTCCCTGCTGGTGGGCTATGTGTGGGCGGATGAGCCTCGTGCCACGGCAAGCGTCGTGCTGACCGGAACCGACCGGCCGGTACTGGAGGAGCAAGCGATGCAGCTGGCCCAGAGTTTCTGGGATGCTCGTGAGGACTTTCAGTTTGGGGTTCCGGTGGGCAGCATTGCGGAACTTCTGGACCAACTTCTGGACCAACTTCCGGACCGGGCACAAGCGAGCGCGACCCGGCCTGTGATTCTGGCTGATTCCGGTGACAATCCCACCGGCGGTGGAGTAGGAGACAGAGCCGAAGTGCTGGAAGGCTTGTTGAGCCGGAATTTTGCGAATGCGCTGGTTGCCGGAATCGCAGATCTCCCTGCCACAGAGCGTTGCTACCAGCAGGCGCCAGGCAGCAGGCTCAGGTTGCGCATCGGCGCTTCGCTCGATCCTGCGGGGAGCCGCCCGATTGAGGTAGAGGCGGAAATTCTCTTCCTGCTGCCCACCGACGATCCGCGACAGCGTCAGGCGGTGGTGAAGATAGAGGACGTGACGGTTGTTCTCACGGCGGCTCGCCGGCCCTTTCATAACATCAGCGACTTCACCCGCCTGCAACTGCACATTCCCGGTTTTAGACTTCTGGTGGTCAAATCGGGGTATTTGTCGCCGGAGCTTGCGCCCCTTGCCAATCCCAACCTGATGGCTCTCTCCGGCGGCTCGATTCTTCAGGATCTTGACAAGCTCCCCAAGAACCAGCTCCGGCCGCCAACGTTTCCTTTTGACCGCTCGTTTAGCTGGCAACCTTCCACCATTGTCTCCGCCCGATCGCCGCGGGAGACACAATGAAGCGTCCCGTGCTCGAGGTTTCGATAGAAGGAGTGGATGGCTTGCTGGTGGCTCAGGACAACGGCGCCGATCGGGTCGAGCTGTGCGCGAGTGTGCTTGAGGGCGGGATTACGCCGAGCATAGGAATCGTGCGCGAAGCTCTGCGGCGGGCACGGATTCCGGTCTTCGTCATCGTGCGTCCGCGAGGCGGCGATTTTCTCTATTCCGAACTGGAGTTCGCCAGCATGCGCGAGGATGTAATTGCGCTGAAGGAACTCGGCGTCCCCGGAGTAGTGAGCGGATGCCTTACGGCCAAAGGCGAAGTGGATGCAGAGCGAACAGCAGAGTTGCTGCGGCTGGCGAGACCGATGAGTTTCACTTTTCACCGGGCGTTCGATATGGTGCGGGATCCAGCCCACGCGATCGAAGTGTTGATCAGGCTGGGCGTCGACCGCCTATTGACCAGCGGACAACGGGCGACCGCGATTGAGGGCCTGGAGAATCTCAAACGGTTTGGCCAGTTGGCGAACGGGCGCATGATCATTATGCCTTGCGGTTCCCTGCGCGCTGCCAACATCGGACAGGTGTGCCGAGAAACCGGGCTCTGCGAGTTGCACTTTGCCGCCCACAAGACGGAACCTAGCGGAATGACTCATCGCAATCCTGACGTAGCGATGGGAGGGACGGCTCAGGACCATGAATATCAAAGAACGGTAACCGACCCATGGACGGTCCGGACCACGGTGGAGGCAGCGCGAAATGGATCCAACTAATGAATCTAATTAGGGCTGGATTGCGAGTCGGCATTCTGGGCGCGGGCGCGATGGGAAAGCAGCATCTGGATTCGTGGCGCAAACTGGGCGCTGAAATCGCTGGTGTTTACGCCCGCGATTTGGACCGCGGCCGCGCGGCCGCCGCAGCTTATGGCTGTCCGGTCTACGACTCAGTCGACGAATTGTTAAGCAAGGTAGAGATTGCGGACAATTGCCTCCCGACCTTTCTTCATCCGGCAACGCTCAAGCAGGCGGCCCAGGCGGGGCGGCACATCGTCTGTGAGAAGCCCCTGGCGCTTCTCCCGAGCGAGGGAGAGGCGGTCTTCCGCGATTGTGATGCCGCGCAAGTACGAATCTTTATTGCAATGGTGGTGCGTTTCTTCCCGGTGTACCGGGCGGTTTGGGAAAAGGTACGCAAGGGCGAGCTGGGGCAGGTGAAAGAGATCACGCTCAAGCGTGTGGTTTCACCTCCTCCGCCGAAAGACTCCTGGTTTCTGGACGATCGCCTCTCCGGTGGCGTGCTCTGCGATCTGATGATTCATGATATTGACTATGCAATGTGGCTGGCCGGCGAAGTGACAACCGTGACTGCCAGACGCGAAGGCGAAGGGCGATCGCAGTATGGTTACATCACCCTGGAACACGCTGGAGGCGCCATCAGCAAGATTGAGGGTGGGTGGGTCGCTTCTCCGGCCGGACTGCGGACCACGATCGACATAGCCGGCTCGGGTGAAAGGTTGCAAATCGTTCCCGGCGGCCCGTTGCCGTTTGCGGATCTTCCGGACACCGATCCTTACGTTGCCCAGCTGCAGCATTTCCAGGACTCGCTGGCCAGCGGTGCGCATTTTCTGGTCACGCGGGAGGAAGTGCTCCATGTGATGCGCGTGGTTGCCGCAGCGCGTGAATCGGCGGAATCCGGACGGGCGGTGGTCCTGGAACCGATAGAAGCGTAGGACGAAACAACAACGCATCGCGCACCGGGAGAAGCTTGTAACCTTTGCCCAACCTTGCGGAATTCTCGTCCTTAGCGGGCACGTGGTGGATGGCTCTCACCAGCGCGATTCTGCTGTGTGGCGTGGTGGGATGCGGGCCTCCTCCTCCCCCGGAAAGCCGGATCACCATCATGCAGTTAGAGGCGCCGCTCACCATGGATCCGGCTGACCACACGGCAAGCCTTACGATGGACGTTCTGGATCCAATGTACGAATGCCTGGTGCGGTTCGATCAGAACCTCGAGGTTGTGCCCAGCCTGGCCACCAGGTGGAGCGTAGACACCTCGGGAACCAAATGGACAATCGAGTTGCGCAAAGGCGTACGCTTTCACGACGACACTCCATTCGATGCGCAAGCGGTGGTGGATTCGTTCAACCGGCTGCTCGATCCTGATCGCGGCCTGGCGGCAGCCAGCAGGGTGCGCGCTATCGTCAAGCGTGTCATCGCAAACGGGCCAAACACTGTCGTGTTCACACTCGCAAGCTCATACGCTTCCTTTCCCAGGGTGCTGGCAGTGACTCCGATTGTCAGCTCACGGGCGGAGAAACAAGGTAAGCTCGCGCGCCAGGCAGTAGGCACCGGGCCTTACCGGTTCGTGGAGTGGAAGACCGGCGAATACGTTCTGGAAGAGCGAAACCAGCAATACTGGGGATCTCTTCCGACGGTTAAGCAACTGAAGTGGATCTGGACCAATGAGCCGGTTCTGATGAATATGTCTGTGCTGGCGGGTGCGGCCGATATCGTCAACCCATTGCCGCCTATCTTTGCTGAAGCCCTTTCGCGCAATCGCAAAGTCAAGGCCATCACGGGAGAAGAAGCCAGAGTCTTCTGGGTGGCGCTCAACACCAAGAGCAAGCCCCTGGACGACATCCGCGTACGGCAGGCTTTGAACTACGCAACCGACCGCGAAGCCCTGGTGAGGACACAATTACGCGGCTTCGGGACCCCTGCGAATTCTCCTCTGGCCCCAGCCGATTTCGCCTACGATCCGCGGACACGCGGATACCCTTACGATCCGGAGCGGGCCAGGGCGCTGCTGGCGAAAGCAGGCTATGGGAATGGTTTTGCGATCAAGATTGCCGTGCAGGAGGCCGATGCTCAGTTGGTGGAAGCCTTACAGGGGATGTGGGCGAAGATTCATGTGGAGCTCGAAATCGATCAGATGGAAAACGGGGTTTTCTCGCAAGCGATTTTCGGCTCTCCCAAGCAGAAGGCGCAGCAAGGTATTGATTGCGTCTTTGCTTCGTGGGCCTCTGACAACACCGATCCTGACTACCAGTTGAATCCGCTTTATCGCAGCAGCGAATGGTCTCCGGCGGGCGCCAACCTCGGTTTCTACGCCAACCCGCACCTCGACGTGCTGCTGGAAAGCGCAGCGGCCGAACTCAATGTAGAAAAGCGCAAGGCGCTTTATCGTGAGGCACAACAAACGATCTCTGACGACGCCCCGCATGTACTGCTCTACTACGCACGGGACATCGCCGCACAACATCTCGGTTCGGTTCCCATTCCCGTCCGCCTGCTACCGGGAGGCCGCGTCGCGTTCGACGCATCTGTGCCGCCGGGTCCTTAGTAGTTGCTACCCTTTGGTTACATCATGGGTGTCCATGGAGCATTGGTTGCGAGGATCCCAGGTCTCAAAAGCGACACCCCACGGCACGCCGGGGCAGGCTGGGGCACCCCTCGTTACTCTCTGGTGAGGAATTGCACGCGTGAGAAATTACTGGCTACGAAAGATTCTGGCTGTGCCGCTGATCCTGCTGGTCGCTTCGTTTCTTATCTTTTGGGCGGTTCGGCTGCTCCCAGGAGATCCGGCCCGCCTTATGGCGGGCATACAGGCCGACCAAAAGGCAGTGAATGCCGCGCGCACCAGGCTTGGCCTGGATAAGCCCTTCGCTTTGCAATACGAGATATTCCTTCGCGATGCATTGCACGGGGATTTGGGAATTTCTATCCGTTCTCACAAGCCCGTGGCCCAGGAAATCGCCGACCGTTTTCCTTACACACTGGCTCTTGCCACGGTGAGTTACTCGCTAGCAGTGGGCGTGGGCATCACAGCAGGGATTCTGGCGGCGATCTACAGCGGGCGTAAACTCGATCATTTGGTTATGGTCGCGGCGATCTCCGGGGCTTCGATTGCGAACTTCTGGTTGGCGCTGATGGCCATGAATCTGTTCGCGGTTAAACTCGCCTGGGTGCCGCTGCTGGGGGCGAACAGTTGGAAGAGCTACATTCTGCCCGCGATTACTTTAGCCCTGCTGCCGGGAGCCGTGATCGCCAGAATGTGCCGGGGAAGCATGCTCGAAATCATTCACCAGGACTACATCCGGACAGCCCGGGCCAAAGGGCTCACCACCACAAGAGTCTACGTACAACATGCTCTGAGGAATGCTCTGATCCCAATCGTCACCATCGTTGGTATGAATTTCGCTTCCCTGCTGGGGGGCGCTGTCATCACGGAAACGGTATTTAACTGGCCCGGTCTTGGCCGGCTGATGGTCGACGCAGTTCGCTATCGCGATTACGCCACCATCCAGGGTATTACGCTGCTCACGGTCACGCTGGTGATTGCAGTCAATTTCGCTGTGGATGTGTTTATCGGCATGATCGATCCGAGGATTCGTTTTGATTGAATTCGCTTTGACACGTTCGAGTGTTTCCCGATATCAGGCTTGGCGGGCCGGCATCCCTTCTTTGCTGCGATACCGGAATCTAGTGCTGGGCGCATCCATCGTGCTGGTTCTGCTTATGGCCGGGCTGCTGGCTCCCCTGCTTGCGCCCTATGATCCTTACGCACAGAACCTCTCGATTACGTTTCACCCACCGAGCTTCACCCATCTATTTGGCACCGATGAGTACGGCCGCGATATGTTCTCTCGAGTCCTCTACGGAGCGCGTCTTTCGCAGCTGGAAATCCTCGTCAGTGTCAGCATGGCGCTGGCGATCGGGGTGCCGCTGGGTATGATCTCCGGCTACATGGGTGGTCTTACCGATCAAGTTATCTTATGGTTCATTGATCTGCTCTACGCATTCCCCGGAATCGTGCTGGCGATCCTTATCGTTGCGATTCTGGGGCCCGGTCTTTTCGATAGCCTGGTGGCTATCTCCATTTTTGCGATTCCGGTCTACACCAGGCTTGCCCGCAATTTGACTCTGTCGTTGAAACGGATGGAATACATTGAGGCTGCCCGCGCCCTGGGAGCGGGTCCGTGGCGCATCCTCTACCACCACATTCTGAGAAATGCGGCGGTTCCGATTTTGATTCAGGCCACGCTAACCGCCGGCGATGTAGTGTTGACGGCGTCCGGGCTCAGCTTTCTCGGCCTCGGTGCTCAGCCTCCGCTGGCGGAGTGGGGCGCCATGATGGCGCAGGGCCGCAACTTTCTGGGGGTCGCAACCTATCTCACGTTCTATCCGGGGGCTGCGATCACGGTAACTGCCCTGGGGTTAAACCTGCTGGGGGATGGCTTGCGCGACCGCCTCGATCCCCGCTTTCATCCACGTTGAGCTTGTGGACTCCCAAGGGGGCTGCAATATCGCTCGCCGGCCGGGGAGCGCCTGATGCGTTTGCTTGCTGAGCCATCTAGTGCGTATCTTGTGGGCGGTGCGGAAAACAAAGTATTTGCCTGCACCGTTTTCAGGTGCGACTATCTGAGGGACCAATATGGATCGTCGAAAATTCCTGCAAACCGCCGCCGCTGTGACTGTGATGTCCAGGGTGCGCGCCGAGGCCGCAACGCGCTTACCCATCGAAATGGCGGTCGAGTACAACATGCTGCCGACGAAGATATCGATCCTGGAGCGGTTCCAACTGGCCAAGGATTGCGGTTTCGCACGGATCGAGTGTCCCACCACGCGCGACCAGGGGGACGCGGAACAGATGAAGGCAGCGGCAGAGAAGGTTGGGCTGCCGATCCATTCAGTCATGAACATGGACCATTGGGCTTATCCTTTTTCGTCAGCCGATCCGGCAGTGGTGGAAAAGAGCCTGGACGGTGCGCGGGTCTCGATTCGCAACGCGCATTTATGGGGAGCTTCCACGGTGCTTCTGGTGCCTGCGGTGGTGAACCCGCAGACCACGTACAAAGAGGCTTATGAGCGGTCGCAGGTGGCGATTCGCAAGCTTATTCCCTTAGCCGAGGAGTTGAATGTGACGCTCGCACTCGAGGAAGTGTGGAACAAGTTTCTGCTAAGCCCGCTGGAGTTTGCCCGTTACATCGACGAGTACAATTCGCCGCATATCCGCGCCTATTTTGATGTGGGCAATGTGGTTCTCTACGGCTACCCGCAGGATTGGATTCGAACTCTGGGGAAGCGCATCGTCAAGTTACATATCAAGGACTTCTCGTTCAAGCACCAGCCGGGCACAGACAACTCGATCGCGGCTTGGGTGCCTCTGGGCGAAGGCGACATCGATTGGACAGCGGTGTATGAGGCGCTTCGCGACATTGGCTATCAAGGTACGGCAACCGTGGAGCTGGATCCGGGAGACGGACCCTATCTGAAAGAAATGCGCCGGCGGTTTGGACTGATACTCTCCGGGGAGATGCCTAAGAAGGCTTAAGTGGGTGTGTGAGAACTGGAAGAAGGATCGCAGATTTGAAGGCTCTACCGGTCGAAACAGAGTGTGCCGGTTTGATGGAGTCGTACTTCAGGGGCTAAAGCCCTCATATGCCCTGTCTGAGCGGCCCGACTAAAGTCGTGCCCTGATACAAAGCCGAAGCCCGGTGACTTCGAGAGAACGGCTTTATCCTTGGCTGAGAACAGAGTTCACACACACTCTTAAGCGCCCGGGAAGGTCAATAAACTGGAACCCGGGGCTGATAAAATATGTCACTGCATGAGATTCATACGTACTTGTGCCCTGGTTTTGGCGGGCTTTACTTCCTTGTTTGCCCTCGGGCAGGCGCCGGTTTCGCAGTTACCCGACGGGCCCAACCGCGAAACTGTGCAACGCATCTGCTCCTCGTGTCATTCCGTCCAGATGTTTTTGGGACGAGGCATGACTCGGGAACAATGGAGCGGCGTGGTGTCGAACATGATCGGCCGGGGGGCTAAGATCTCGGACGAAGAGTTCGACCAGGTGGTCGAATATCTTGGCAAAACTTTGCCACCCGGCAAGCAGGGCGGCGGAGGGCCGGCAACTGCCAAGGCCGCCCCGCCGCGCAAAAAGAGCTTGATAGACCAGGTAGGGGCAGACGATAAGCAGGTCGTCGACGAAGATGCAGCGGCACGAGGTAAGACGGTGTACATCGCGCAATGCATCACCTGTCATGGAACACGGGCACGCGGAGGCGAGCGCGGCGCCGACCTGGTGCGGTCCGTAGTGGTTCTCCATGACCGCTACGGAAGCACGATCGGAACTTATCTCGCACAGGGCCATCCGGCGGGGAAACCGGTCGTGCTGACGCAGGACCAGATCAAGGACTTGTCTCATTTTCTGCACCAGCAGGTCGGCGACACTTTGCGGACCGGACCGTATAACAATGTGCTGAACATCCTCGTGGGCGACGCCCAGGCAGGCAAGACCTTCTTCAACGGGGCAGGAGGATGCAGCCACTGCCACTCCACCACCGGGGACCTGGCGCACATCGGCCGCAAATATGATCCTCCCAGTTTGCAGTTGAAGGTAGTGTTTCCACAGAACCGCGCGGTTGCCCGCGCCGGGCCTTCCACGCCACGCAAACCGCTGACGGTTACGGTGACTACTGCATCCGGCGAAAGCGTTACCGGGGTGCCGACAGAGCTGGACGATTTCAACGTGGCCCTGATCGACGGGTCGGGCAAGTATCGCAGCTTCGTTCGCGGGCCTGGAGTCAAGGTGGAAAAGCATGATCCCTACGCCGCGCACGTGGCGCTTCTCGACCAATACACCGACAAAGACATACACGACATAGTGGCCTACCTGGTGACCGTGCAATGAAGTTTCCTACCGCAATTTTGCTGGCTCTGCTTGCACTGGCCCCCTTGTCCGCCTGGAGCCTGGGCCCCGAGCCAAACCAGAATGGTGGGCTGGACCCTTCAGTATTGTCGCAGCCGCCGATCGATTCGTGGCCGACGTACAACGGAGATTACTCCGGCCGGCGTTTCAGCACCCTGACCAAGATCAACGATCAGAATGTGAAGGCGCTGAGCCTGGCGTGGATGTATCAGCTGCCGAGGAACAGCGCTGCTCCGGGCGGGCGCCTGGCGGGCACTCCGCTGGTGGTGAACGGGTTGATGTATATCACGTCGCCGGATAAGGTATGGGCCCTGGACGCACGGACGGGCCGGGAACTGTGGGCGTATACGTGGATCTCAAAGGGCGGCATTCACCTGGGGAACCGGGGGGTCGGCATTTCTGGAAATTGGCTCTACTTTGAGACGCCGGATTGCAACCTGGTTTCCCTGAATCTGGCTGATGGCAAATTGCGCTGGAGTCAGCCGATTTGCGATCTGGATCAGATGTATTACGCCTCAGTAGCGCCGCTGGTAGTGAAGAACCACATCATTACAGGAGTGAGCGGGGACGATCTGGACCGGCCTGGTTTTCTCGAGGCGCACGATCCAGAGACGGGCGCCTTACAGTGGCGTTGGTCGGTGGTTCCGAAGCCAGGCGAACCCGGTTCGGAAACGTGGCCCAATGCCGAGGCGATGGCGCACGGCGGCGGCATGACGTGGATATCCCCGACCTACGATGCGGATTTGAACTTGCTGTACGTGGGGACTGGGAATCCGCAACCGGTGATGGCGGCCAAGACGCGCGAGGGCGCGAATCTGTTCACGGAATCCATCGTGGCGCTCAATGCGGATAGCGGCAAAATGGCATGGTATTTTCAGCCTTCTCCACACGACACGCACGACTGGGATGCAGTGGAAACCCCGGTTCTGTTTGATGGCGAGATCGAGGGCAAGCCGCGCAAGCTGTTGGCGCAGGCAAGCCGCAATGGTTGGTTTTTTGTGCTGGATCGCGAGACGGGAAAGAATTACGTAAGCGCGCCCTTTATAAAAACCAATTGGACCAAAGGCCTGGATGCCAAGGGGCAACCGATTGCAGATCCCGCAAAGGAGCCGCAGATTGCCGGGACGCTGGTTTCGCCGAATGTGGGAGGCGGGGTCAATTGGCCTCCTCCGACGTACAGCCCAGCTACTGGATTGTTTTATGTCAACGCCACCCGCTCGTTTGCCATTTACTACATTTTTGACGACAGCAGCAGACCCGAAGGCTGGGGCGGTCATGATCTGGGCACATGGGATGAATCGATGTTGGAGGCGTTGGACTACCGCACGGGAAAGATCAAGTGGAGCCACAAATGGGAGACGCCGGGAGTGGAAGGCGGGCTGCTGAGCACCGCGGGCAACCTGGTGTTTGCCGGCGATCCCAGTAACAACCTGGTCGCGCTGAATGCCACGACCGGTGAGCCGCTTTGGCATGCGGGCCTTGGCACTCCGCTATCGAATGGGGCCATCACTTACGAACTCGACGGACGCCAGTACCTCGTGGTCGGCGCGGGCGACAAGTTGTACACATTTGTTATGAACTAGCGGCTTTGGCTTAGAACACCAGTTTGCCTTTCAAACCGTCAGGCACTGAGTTGTCTGGCGGAATTTTTGTTGCTCCGGCGTAGAGATGCCGCAGTTTCGGCAGGCTCTCCACAACCTTCAAGGAGGCCGGAGTCACAGCGGTGCCATAAAGATCCAGAGACTCGAGTTGATCCAGGCCACTCAAGGTCGAAACAGTGGCATCCGTAATTTTCGTTTCGGTCAAGCGCAGGACCCGCGCGTGTTTCATCGCAGCTAACAAAGCAGCGGAATGGTCAGTGATCGCTGTGCGGGAAAGGTCGGCGGTCACAATTTGAGCGCAGAGTGGTTTTAGTACAGCCAGATCCTCGTCTCCAAACCGGGGTCCGAGAGCAGACGCGTCCAACGCCAGATTGGCCGAGCTCCGCGACTCGTACTCCAGAACGCCCGGAAAGCGTTGCTTCAGTTGGCTAACCTCCTGGGCGAGAGGAGCGCGGGATTGCGTAACCGCGGCTGGATCGATCTCCGGGAAGGTTACCTCGGCAATTACCGGGACTTCGTTCGTAGGCGCGTCCTTGATCGCATTGGCTGGGAGAGTGGATGAAGCGCCGGCGTCGATCCATAGTTCGAGCAGCTTGATTTCATTCGCCGCCAGCGGGCGCTTCCCCTGGGGAGGCATGGCATCGTCGTCTGAAGGCGAGAGCGTAACGCGGCGAAATAGCTCGCTGCCTTTCGCGTTCCCTGCTTTGATCGGGGGGCCATGCCTCCCTCCCCGCATCAGTGCTTCATAAGTGTCCAGCCGCAGGCGGTTTTTTTGCTTATCCGGACCATGGCAGGAGTCGCAGTGGGTAATGAAGATGGGCTCCACATGCGCCCCGTAGAAATAGGCAGGATTCGAACGGGGTAGAACGGAGCCAGACGAGAGGCCAATCAATTTTCGTAGCGCGACCGGCATGTGTTCGGTCAGGTGATTTTCACCTTGCGAAAGCTGGCCGCCACGATAGCCCGTCCACGAAACAAGCCCAACCGTAGCCAGCAAGGCTAACGGGTAAGCGAGTCGCGGACCGTGGAAGTATCCTCGCAACATCCAGCAGAGCCAGCAGGCGGCTGCAACGGATACTCCTCCCCACATGTGCTGGGTCACCAGCCGACCTGAATATGCGCCGCTCCGTGCCAGGCACCATCCCAGGGTGGCCGCCGCCAAGCTGCTCAACATGGCCAGCGGCCACAAGAAATCGACTGAGGAGCGCAGATGGGAGAAGCGGGGGTTTCGTCCGGCCCATTCCAATACAGGCACGAGGAGGATGAGGGCAATGGGAAAGTGCACGGTCAGCAGATGAAAGCGGCCGATAAATTGGGCCCAGGAGGCGCGCTCGAGTCCATCCGGGGGAAAGAGGATGAGCAACGCGGAGAGCAGCAGAATCATCGCGAGCGCGAGAAGGCCAAGGCGCAGCCGCAACGGCGCCCGGCGAACCGGACCTGTCATGCAGCCATGTGGCCTCGATCACGGAGCGCGCCGGTAATCGGAATCACGCTAAAACCTCCGCCACCACGCGCGCCGGCTTTACGCTTGTGAGCTTCTGCTCCAAGCCCTGGAAGGAATAGTTGAGCTTGTGATGATCGAAACCCAATGCGTAAAGGATGGTCGCATGCAGGTCGCGCACCTCCACCGGATCCTTCGCGATCTCGTAGCCCATGGCGTCGGTCTCTCCGTAACACATCCCGGGCTTGATGCCGCCCCCGGCCATCCAAATGGTAAAGGCGCCGGGATTGTGGTCTCGGCCGATGAATTGCATCACCTGTCCGTTGCGATTTTCCCGCATGGAGGTGCGCCCGAATTCCCCACCCCATACGACCAGCGTGTCCTCGAGCATACCCCGTTGCTTCAGATCGGTGAGCAGGGCCGCGATGGGCTGATCGGTTTCGCGGCAGCGGTCGGCGAAGCCGATATTCAGGGAATCTTTAGCGGAGGTGCCGTGGTCGTCCCACCCCCAATGATAGAGCTGAATAAAGCGTACACCGCGTTCGGCCAGACGGCGCGCCACGACACAATTGTTGGCGAAACTGGACTCGGCGGGATTCGCGCCGTAAGCGGCCAGCACAGCTGCGGACTCCTTGTGAATATCCATGGCGTCGGTCGCATCCATTTGCATGCGGAACGCCATCTCGTATTGCGCGATGCGGGTCACGGTTTCGGGATTGCCGAACTCCGCGTAGGCCTGGCGGTTGATTTCGTCCACCGCATCGAGCATGCGGCGGCGCAAAGGCCGGCTCACATCCGAGGGATTTTCCAGATAGAGCACAGGCTCGCCGTGGGAACGGCACTGCACCCCCTGATATACGCTGGGTAAAAAGCCAGAACCCCAAAGCTGCTTGCCGCCATCCGGCTGGTTGCCGCCAGAAACCAGCACAATGAAACCGGGGAGATTCTGGTTCTCCGTACCCAGCCCATAGACCACCCAGGAACCCATGGAGGGATAGCCCAGGCGAGCATTGCCCGTTTGTACCAGTAACTGTGCCGGCGCGTGGTTGAATTGGTCGGTGCGCATCGACTTGATCAGGCAAAGGTCGTCAATATGCTTTTCCAGGTGTGGCAGGCGGTCCGATATCCATTGACCGCTTTTTCCTGCCTGGTGGAATGGGTATTGCGCTCCCAGGAGCTTGGGGACGCCGCTGATAAACGCAAAGCGTTTGCCCGCCAAAAACGAGGCGGGACATTGTTGACCGTCGAGCCTGGTCAGATCGGGCTTGTGATCGAAAAGCTCCAATTGGCTCGGTGCGCCGGCCATATGCAGGTAAATAATCCGCTTGGCTCGGCCGGCAAATTGTGGCGGCAAAACAGAGAGAGGATGAGAAGGATCGCGGGTGAACTCGAGCCGCGGACTGCCATCGATGCCGCGTTCCGCCGCTGCTACCGGAGAAACAAAGGGCGAACCTAATGTGCCCAGAAACATGGAGCCCACTCCCGCAGTAAAGCTACGCAGAAAGTGACGGCGAGTTTGCGCTTGCAGCAACGCGAAGCGCTCTTCCCGATGGAAGGTTCCCGGAGGTATAGACGACGGATGGTTGGTTGCACCGTTTGCAGAATCTGACATGACGATCACCTCACCAGCGCGGCATCAAGATTGAACAGGACGCTGGCCACTGCCGTAAGGCCGTCCAGATCTCCCCTGGAAACTCTCTTGTCTAACAATGTTTGAGACAAATTCAGGTTTGCTTTGACCACGGCCGGCCGATTGTGCAGGGCAAGAGCATCCTGATAGAACCTGCGCAGCACTACCAGCTCGGCGGCGGTCGGATCGCGAGATAAGACCAGGCGGGCTTCGTAAGCAAGCCGGGTATCCAGAATAGCGCCGGCGCTCGAGGTACCGGCGATCTGCTCGGCGGTGTCTTTGATTACCCGGCGCGCCAGCGCGCTGGCGGCTTCCTCATACACGGGGTCGTTCAGAGTCACCAGGGCCTGTAACGGGGTGTTGGTCGCTATGCGTCGTGGAAGGCTGGTATCGCGATCGGAAGCATCGAAGATGAGCGAACTCGGATAACCGGCGGTGCGCTTCACAAAGGTATAGATGGCCCGGCGATACCGGTCAGGTCCGGATGCGTCCGTCCACTTGGAGTCGTTATACACGGAATTCCAAATCCCAGCCGGCTGGGGAGGCATGACCGGGGGGCCTCCCATAGTCAAATTCAGCAGGCCGCTGGCCAACAAGGCCTGATCGCGTACCATCTCTGCGTTCAGCCGCAGTTGGGGACCATGAGCCAGCAGGCGATTGCGAGGATCTTTCGCCTGAAGAGCCGGAGTTGTGGCCGCGCTCTGACGGTAAGTGGCACTCGTCACCAGTTCACGCAGCAGCGCCTTGGTATCCCAGTGGAGATCGTTCTGATAGTGGAGAGCAAGCCAATCCAGAAGTTCGCGATGGCTGGGCTCTTCGCCTACGCTGCCAAAGTTTTCGAGGGTCTCGACGATGCCTGTTCCAAACATCTCTTCCCAGTAGCGGTTGACCGCGACGCGGGCGGTGAGTGGTTGCCCAGGGGAAAAGAACCACTTTGCGAGGGTGAGCCGGTTGCGCGGCGCTCCCTCCGGCAGCTTGGGGAAAATCCGAGGTACATCCGGCGGGAGATCCGGACCGATCTTGGTTAGAAAATTACCGCGCTCAAACTCGAGCGTGGACCTTCGCTCGTAGGGTTGCTCCTCCACCATCACCGGGACGGCGACCGTGGGGATTTTGGACAGCTGCTGATTGAGCTCGTGCAGGCGGGCGAGATTCCGGGCGCGGGCAGGGTCCTGGCTCAAGGACGTCCAGACTGCGTCGCCGCTTGCAGCGAGCCGCACGCGCTGGATGAGTGCGGGCTTGGAGTCAATGAGCTTTTCCTGCTTCAGGTCGACCTGGATGCGGCCCCCCTCAGTCAAGTGCAGCGGCTCGGCGAGAACAGCCACGATCCAGCGGGTACGAAAAAGTTTAGGAAGAGCGGCAAATGCGCTGGGGTCCGGATCTTTTGCTTTTTGGCCCGGTTCGTCAGGGTCCGGATCAGGGAACAATGCGGCTTGCTGATTCCTTGGCGAATCCTGAATGAAACAGCGGACGGTGATTCTGCGTTTTTCCCCTGCCGGCGAAATTACCCAGGCCTGCACTTTATCCACGATGAAGCCGTTCTCCGGTGTGTGCCGCGCCGTTTCCAGGTTGAGCGGTGGCACTTCGATGCGAATCGCCGTCAGAACGGGGAGGTTGGCGTTCGCAGTGAGCTCATAAAAAGATTCGGGTGGGGTGTCTGGGTTCGCCAGCGCCTCGCCATCGTGGAGGGTGAAGGTTTTCGCGGGACCGCCGGCGGCCTTGGCATGTGCAAGCCGTAGCCTGGTGTCAACGATGGATTTGCGAAGAGTTTTCAACTCCTCTGCTTTTTTGTTCGGAGCGAGCTTTGGGTCTCTTTGCAACCCGGCCAGCTTACTCTCCATTTCCGGAAGCATCGGTTCCAGGGCCAAGACCTCGTTGGCCGCGGCGTTTTGGATCAGCAGCGGTTTCCATTGCGCCCTGGCTTCGAACTGGCGGTCGGAGGCCTCCATCGGCTGCAGCAGGCCGGCCATCTGTTCCTGTATCTGTGCCGCTTCCGCGTAGCGGCCTTTTTCTTTTGGAACCCTCAGCGTCGGAGAGTCATCCGCGAGGTCCGCATCGCGCTGGGTATTGAAGAACGCCATCGACTTGTAATAGTCGGTGTGGCGAATGGGATCGTAGGGATGGGAGTGGCATTGCACACAATTCATGGTGAGGCCGTTCAGTACCGACCAGGTTGTGGCCACGCGGTCCATCACCGCCACCATGCGGAATTCCTCGTCGTCGGTGCCGCCTTCGTCGTTGTTGGGAGTCTGACGGTGAAACGAAGTGGCAATCCGGTCCTCGAAGGTAGCATGGGGCTCTAAATCGCCGGCCAGCTGTTTGATCACGAACTGGTCGTAGGGTAGGTTGCGATTGATGGCATCGATCACCCAATCACGATAGGGCCAGACGCCTGGACGATCGCGGTCCGCCTCGTAGCCTTTGGTATCCGCATAGCGAGCCAGATCCAGCCACATGGAAGCCCAGCGTTCGCCAAAGTGGGGCGAGGCCAGCAAGCGATCCACCTGTTTTTCGTAGGCCTGCGGGGAGGAGTCCGCCAGGAAGGCGGCTTCTTCCCCAGGGGTGGGCGGCAAACCGGTAAGGTCGAAAGACACTCGCCTCAAAAGGGCGGCCTTATTGGATTCGGCAGCAGGCGCGAGCCCTTCCTTATCCAACCGCGCCAGAACAAAGCGGTCCATGGGTTGGCGGGCCCATTCAGGATGCTTTGCCTGGGGTAGCGGCTGTTGCGCCGGGGGCACGAACGCCCAATAATCTTCCCACTTGGCTCCCTCCTTAATCCATCGGCGAAGCAGGGCGATCTGCTGAGGCAGCAGCGGCGGTGCGTGATAAGGCATGCGCGCCTCGGGATCCGTTGAAGTCAGGCGCGCCATAAACTCTGAGGCATCGGGGTTGCCCGGCACAATGGTGGGCCTTCCCGACTTACCCGTCCCCAGGGCATCCTCGCGGAATATGAAGGAAACACCGTTTTTCTGGCGTACCCCTCCGTGGCAGGCAACGCAATTCTGGTTCAGGATGGGACGGATGTCCCGGCTGAATTCCACGGTATTGTGTGGGTTCCTCCGGAAGAGAGAGGTGACCGGCCACACCGAAAGCACGGCTACCACAAGAATGGCGAGGGTAGCGGCTTTCCACCTCGAGAAGCGAAACAACGACGCTTGGGCCACGGGCTTCACCAGTGTAGCGGGAAAATCAACGATTGATCCATTGATTTGGGGACGAAAGGGCTAAGTCTCGATCGTAATGGCTTTCCGTCTACGGGCGACTGTTGGCCACTTACAGAGAATTTGACGCGATAGAATTGCGACCATGATGACCTATGAGTGGCCGTCGGTTCGAGAGCTTCGCGTGCGGACCGTGCGAGTGCCAATGCGCGAACCGCACGCAACCGCGAGCGGCATCATCACCGAATCGCCGTTGGTGTTGACTGATCTGATTACGGACAGGGGGATCGCAGGGCACAGCATAGTCTTCACGTACACGGCAGCCGCGCTTGAGCCGACGGCAGGTCTGATTCGAAGCCTCGAAGCGTTGTTGAAGGGGGAAAGGCTCGCGCCACGCGACCTCGAACATAAACTTGCTCGCCGATTCCGGTTGCTGGGTACTCAAGGTCTGGTCGGTATGGCTCTGGCGGCCATAGACATGGCACTTTGGGACGCACTCGCTCGTAGCCACAATACGTCGTTGACGCGACTGCTGGGTGGAATGGAGAGGCCATTGCGGGCTTACGGAGCGGTTGGCTACGACGGCGCAACTGGTTGCGCCAGAGTTGCGGAAGACTGGGCTCGGCGCGGTTTCAAGGGGATTAAGGCAAAGATCGGGTATCCGGATCTTAAGCAGGATCTTGAGGTCATAGGAGCTATCCGAGCGGCTGTTGGGGACGATGTTGCGATCATGGTCGATTACAACCAATGCCTGACGCCCACCGAAGCGGTGGAGCGCCTGCGTGTACTCGATGACCTAGGATTGACCTGGGTGGAAGAGCCGACACTGGCGCACGACTATGAAGGACATGCGTTGATTGCGCGTGAGGTAAAGGTTCCTATCCAATGCGGTGAGAACTGGTGGGGCACGCAGGACCTGAGGCATGCCCTCAACGCACATGCGACGGACTACGTCATGCTGGATGTTATGAAGATAGGTGGCGTCACCGGATGGCTTCGCGCAGCAGCCCTGGCGGAGATCCAGGGAGTGCCAGTCTCCAACCATCTTTGGCCAGAAATAAGTGCGCAACTTCTGTGTGTGACAGCCACCGCCCACTGGCTGGAATATGCCGACTGGTGGAACATGATCCTGTCCGAGCCGCTCAGGATAGAGAACGGTATGGCAATTCCACAGGATATTGTGGGTGCTGGGGTTGAATGGAATGAGGAAGCAGTCAGCCGATGTTTGGCCTGAAGAGAGCCAGCCAGGTCCCCCTTTGGTTCAGATCTCGCAGCGATTGGAGCATGGTGAACCGGACCAGACTTACAAGTTTGTCAGCCTGATCGGCTGGTGCGCTATCGAAGACATGTGGATTGACTGGGAGCATGGCAACGAAGTCGACAGCCTAAGCGAGACCATCTTGCTGCCAGGCGTTCTGGAAGCCGCTGCGTGAAACTCCGCGGAAAAGTGGCGATCGTCACGGGCGCGGCCAGCGGCATCGGCCGTGCAAGCGCGATTGCCTTTGCCCGTGAAGGTGCGAAGGTAGTTGTTGTCGACGTCGACCAGGTGCGCGGCGACGAGACGGTAAAGGCAATTCGCGCCGAGGGATGCACATCATTTTTCCACCGCACCGACGTCTCTCAAGGAAGCAGAGATTGCAGGAATGGTCGAGGATACTGCCACCCGCTGGGGCCAGATCGACATTTTGTTCAACAACGCTGGAGTTGTGCTGGTAAAGCCGCTCGAAGAAACCACCGAAGCGGAGTGGGACCGCGTTATGTCGATCAACCTAAAAGGGGCATTCTTCGCGATCAAGCATGTGGTCCCGCATTTCCGCCGGATCGGCGGCGGGGCGATTCTCAATACAGGTTCGATTGGGAGTATGGTGGGCCAGCTCAACACGCCGGCGTACATTGCCTCCAAGGGGGGCATTGCCCTGCTCACCAAGACGCTTGCGTTGGACTACGGCAGAGATCACATCCGCGTGAACTGCTTGTGCCCGGGCATTACAGATACGGCCATGCTTCGAGAACATCTTGGAGATGGTCCCGCAGGTGAGGCAAATATTCGAAACCGCATTTCTCGTGTTCCGCTAGGGAGTATCCTCACGCCCGAGGATTTGGCCCGCGCCGCTCTCTACCTGGTATCAGACGATTCGGCCGGTGTTACCGGCATCAATCACATCGTCGATGGAGGCCTTTTGGCCGCTGCGGAATACGACGTCCGCATCTGACTCGATCACGGCCGAAGAAGGGGCGAGCCTTCCAAGGCCGTGAGAGCTCCCCTTTGAACGAATTACTCTTGGCTGGTCCGTTACCGAGAGCTGAACCATGACCACGGAGTGCGCCCTATGCGCCGTAAGCCTCGGGGCTGACGACTCTCGGGTCCTCTACTTTGGCCCAGAGGGTTGCGGGGCGTCCCCGTCCGGCGGCGATTCCTCTGCTGATAAGGCCGAGGCTATGCAGTTGTTCGAGAGCGAGGTCGATGCGGGCTGATGCGCCGGGCGGTGGGATCGATGGGCGCGGTGTCGAGAGGAGGCAAGCACTGGTGGAGCAGTAGTCCCACACCGCCAACGCGGCTTGTAGATGGCAAGCGTCGATAGACAACGCTCGTCGGTGACATGAAGATCTTCTCTTTTCCTCAGTCATGAGATGCGGCCGAGCGAAAGCGACGTTGCCCGTCAGTCAGCCGGATTGTTCGCCCTGCAACTGGACCGGGCGCGAGTTGATGGGATGAACGTTGAGCCGTCTACGATCCGAACCGAGCGAGCTCCGGTAACCAACCCGAGGGCGATTTGCATCAGACTACCAACTGAGCTTCATGGCTAGACGAAAAAAATCAAGCATTCTTAGCTCCGATCCTGTGGACTCAGCGAAGGAGGCCGGCCTTCGATACGTCACCGACGCTGATCCAGGCATTCGCCGGCAGCGCCGTGGTAGAGGCTTCCGTTATATAGACAGAGACGGTAAACCGGTGCGGGACAAAGAAACGCTTGCGCGCATCCGTTCGCTGGTGATCCCGCCTGCCTGGCAGAATGTATGGATCTGCGCAAACCCCAAAGGGCATCTCCAGGTGACAGGACGGGATGCGCGGGGCCGCAAGCAGAGCCGCTATCATCCACGGTGGCGCTCTGTTCGCGATGAAACGAAGTACGAGCGGATGACCATCTTCGGGGAGTTGCTGCCGGTGATTCGGGAGCGGGTAGACCACGATCTTTCTCTTCCAGGACTGCCTCGCTTGAAGATTCTGGCGGCGATCGTACGCCTGATGGAAGTGACACTGATCCGTGTGGGGAACGAGGAGTACGCGCGAGAGAATAAATCCTACGGCTTGACGACTATGCGCAACAAACATGTGCAGGTTGAGGGTTCTGGCGTCACCTTCAAGTTTCCAGGTAAGAGTAGAGTCAAGCACATCATCGATTTCAATGATCGCCGGCTGGCGAAGATCATTGAGCGCTGTCAGGACATCCCGGGGTACGAGCTATTTCAGTATGTCGACGCCGACGGCAATCACCACAGCATCGACTCAGCAGATGTGAACGAGTATGTGCGCGAAATCTCCCACGAGGACTTCACCGCCAAAGACTTTCGCACGTGGGCGGGGACCGTCCTGGCTTCCAGCATGCTGCAGGAGTTTGAAGCGTTTGCATCGCAAACGGAGGCGAAGCGGAATGTGGTGCAGGCCATCAAGGATGTCGCAACGCGGTTGGGCAATACGCCGTCAGTTTGCCGGAAGTGTTATGTGCATCCGGCTGTTCTTGATGGCTACTTAAGCGGAGCCATGATCAAAACGGTGAAAGTACGAGTGGAGCAAGAGGCCGAACACTCCCCGCATGCACTACGCCAGGAGGAAAAAGCACTGTTGCAGTTGCTCAAGAAACGAATGTCGCTGGCTGCGGCTTAGGTTTCGCAAACTCGTGTGATTCAAAAATCAGAGTCAGCACAAGTCCGAATTGAAGGAGGCTTGTCCTGCTGAACGCAGGCATCACGGGGGCGTACGCTGGTGAGAATGAACTTCTTCGTTGGTACAGCAGGCTGGACGGTGCCAAAGCAGCACCTGGCGCTCTTCTCTGGACCTGGCGAAGGCGCCAAGCGTTCCCACCTCGAGCGCTATGCGAGCCGACTGTGCTGCGCGGAAATCAATTCGAGCTTTCACCGGCCGCATCGGCGCGCCACCTGGGAGCGTTGGGCGGCGACGACGCCAGATGACTTCCGCTTCGCTGTGAAGGCGCCAAAAGCTGTAACTCACATCGCTAAGTTGGTGAACACCGGCGGCGCTCTGCTGGAGTTCTTCGACGCGGTGCGTGGTCTGGGCCATAAGCTAGGGCCCGTGCTCGTTCAACTTCCGCCGAAACTTGCCTTTGACGATGGTGTGGCTCAGGAATTCTTCACGACCTTGCGAGAGTTATACCTTGGCGCGGTCGTTTTGGAGCCCCGTCATCCTAGCTGGTTTACTGCCTCAGTCGACCGCGTTCTGCGAAGCTTCGAAATTGCGCGCGTAGCCGCGGACCCCCCCAAAGGTTCCAAGCTGGCCGCCCGGCCCGGAGGATGGGAGGGCCCGCTCTATTGGCGTCTTCACGGCGCTCCGCGCACCTACTATTCAGAATATGACGAGAATTGGCTGCAATCTTTTCTGAAGCAGCTTCAGTTGCTGAAGCACGTGTCGTTGAACAAAGAGATCTGGGTGATCTTTGATAACACCGCGCTGGGTCACGGAACCGCGAACGCGGTTTGGATGGAAGATCATCTCTCCTACAAGACAAGTGAGTCGGGATCGCGGGCAATTGCCGACTCATTGCGGCGCAGCAGGCGAGGGAGGAGCGGTCCCGGTGGTGGGGTCGTGGCGGGTTGAGGGAACGGCGCGGAGGCTGAAGCTCGCGATCGTGGCGGGGCTGGAGTTTGGACGCACCTGGAGGGTGCCGAGGGCCTCGGTTGCTGAGGGGGTCTCGTCGCGAAGCCGGAAGACGAGGACGCCGGGCTGTACCTCTTTGGCAGAGAGCAGGGTAAAGCCACCGGTCTGCCGCCGGAGTTCCATCTGTGCGGAGGTCGCGGAGGCGAGAGCAACATTGGGCAGAGCCTCAGCAAGCGCCGGGTAGCTAGCCTGATTGAAGGCGGCAAGCCAGCTGTAGAGGAGGTGGCCGGCGGGGGTGTCGGGGATGAAGCCCAGCTGGGCGCCAAAGCGAGGAAGGCGAACGAGAATGGTGGGGTGAACGGGGCTGACGTGGGTTCCGGGGCGGGCGGGCACAGGAGCGTCGGTGGGATCGCCGACAACGACGGTGTCGATCTGGTTTGGATCGTCATCGTCGTTCTGGCCGGCAGGACCTCCAGCGTGACTCATGGCATAGAGGACCAAGGAGAGCGCACCGACGGCGATAACGATGGCGAGCAGGATGGCTCCGGGGCTGAGCGGCTGGCGGCCGGTGAGATAGAAGCTGGGAGCGGTGAGCGGGTGGTGGTCCTCCGGCTTTCCCGGGGCGAGCCGGATTGGCGGAGTTCCGGCGGGGTTGGTCACACTGATAGTGTAGACGCGCTTCCCTTAGCTTCCCAGAACGCGGCTTTTCCAGGTGCGAAGCTGTCCGATGAATTTATTCCCGGTTGAGAATTGCAATTTCCCTTGTGCTTGCAATAGCTTAGAACTGCACTATCGAGCAACGATATGTGGCCCACCAGTCCCCCGCACTGGTCTGGCCATCGAGCATGGCTAAGGTAGAGCAAATCGTTGCAACGACGAGGGGAATGGATGACGCAAGGAGAGCTGCCCATTCTCATTGCCGGGGCAGGATTGCAGGGATCTTGTATCGCATTGGAGTTGGCCCTGCGTGGGCTGCCTGTGCTGCTGCTCGACCAGGACCCTCAGCCTATGAACCGGGCGAGCCTTCGGAACGAAGGCAAGATTCACCTTGGCCTGATTTACGCCGCCGATCCCACGTTCAAAACCGCCCGCCTGCAGCTCACGGGCGGGTTGCGCTTTCGCAGTCTGCTCGAACGGTGGATTGGCGAAGCGGCGAATAAGCTGACTTACTCAACTCCGTTTACCTATCTGGTTGCTCGCGATTCTGTGCTGAAGCCAGAACAACTCGCCGAGCACTATGCGCAATTGGAGGAGGAATACAGAGCCCAGCTCCTGTTGGATCCGGAGTTGGATTATCTCGGGGCGCGACCACCATTTCTTGCACGCAGACTGGACGCCATTCCGCCGCAGTTTGCAGCCGATCGGTTCCAGGCTGCGTTTGCGACCCCGGAACTGGCCATCGATACGGAACAGCTTGCGTGCATGATCCGTTCGGCGCTGCATGCGTCGCGTCTGATCGAGTTCCGGGGCAGCCAGACCGTACGCTCCACCGAAGTCAAGGGAGATAGGCTTCGTGTTGAGGGGGACGGGCCGAACGGCGCTTTCTCCATTTGCGCACAACAGGTGGTGAACGCAACATGGGAACGGCGGGCAGCCCTCGACTGCGGCATGGGGATCGCGCCCCCGCAAGGGCTGCTGCACCGGCTGAAATATCGCGTGATGGTCCGGGTGCCTGCGGCGATGCAGCAGGGTCCATCGGCGACGATGGTGGTGGGACGCTATGGCGACGTGGTGATACGGCCGGGAGGCGACACCTATCTTTCCTGGTACCCCACTGGATTGCGCGGGTGGACCAGTGAAATCGAGCCCCCGCGTTTGTGGGACGAGCCTTGCCGCGGAAATCCGCCGGCGGAGATTGCTCGCGAAGTCGGCCAGTGCGCTCTCCGTTATATCGACGAATGGTATCCAGGGATTGGGAACAGCAGCATCGTGGCTCTCGATGCCGGCGCTATCGTGGCAGTCGGCCACACAGATGTGGATGACGCAAGGAGTGGTCTGCATGACCGCACCCGCATTGGCGTGACATCGGTAAACAACTACCACACGGTAGATCCGGGGAAAATGACGACAGCCCCGCTGTTTGCGCTGGAGGCTGCTAAGCGCATAGCGGAACGCGCGGGCAGACTACGCCCGGATGGCCGGTTTGAGGATGAGGGGCTTACCACGTGACGAAGACGGCGTCACTCCCAAGGGTGGTGGCTCTCGTACCGGCGTGGCGCTCCGCGGATTTTATTCAGGAGACGCTTGCTTCCCTTGCTGCGCAGACCTATCCGAATCTCCATATTCTGATTTCAGACGACGCGTCGCCAGATCATACGGCGCAGATTTGTGAGGAGTTTGCAGCGCAGCGCGAAAACACGCGTGTGATGCGGCAGCCCAGGAACCTGGGTTGGGTGGATAACGTGAACGCTCTGCTTGCGGCAGCGGCGGGCGACTATTTCTTCTTCGCATTTCACGACGATTTGCTGAAGCCCAGGTATGTGGAGCGCCTTGCCAGCGCCCTGACAGAGAATCCGGCAGCGGCGCTTTCATTTTCCGACTTGGAGACGCATCATCTGGACGGCACTATTGAAATGCAGGAATACACTTTGCTCGAAGGAATCAGGGAAGCTCGCGCACGGGGCCGCCGAGTGCTGAGCCGCGACAGCACATGGTGGGCGCCCAATCGGGGACTGTTTCGTGCCTCGATTGCTCGTGAAATCGGCGGCATGCGCAAGCACCTGGCTGGAGAGTGTTCCGCCGACCTGCCATGGCTGCTCCGGCTTGCCCTGGTTGGTGAATTTGTGCGGGTTCCGGAGGCGCTGGTGGTGAAACGCTTCACCAAGCAAAGTCTCTCTCGAATGTGGCAGCACAACCGATGGCAGCGCTTCGGACTGCAGTGTGCTTGCATCCGGGCGATTCGCTGTGCCGGGCTGCCGTTGGATGACGAACTGCTGCTGCAATTCTACGTGCTGCAAAGCTGGGGCCAGCGCGTTGGCCGCAAGGTTGGCGGGCGTATCTGAAAGGCAATGACCCGTGTGTCAGAGGGTTTTGAGGGATAAGGCTGCGAGTACGAAACCTCCGTTCAGGACCTGTTTTACTTCTCAGTTTGCTTCTTGCCCCAGAAGATGAACGTCCCCAGCTTATTGCCGGTGACGATATCGATAGAGCCGTCTTTGTTCAGATCCGTGGCCAGTACCGTCGAGCCCACGCCGGAACGTGTGTCGATCAGCTCAGGTTCAAAGCGCGCTCCTCCCGGCGCCTTGGGATCGCGAATCGTCTTATACCAGTAAAGAACCGGGGAACCGAAAGGATCGGGATCCAGATAGTCGGCGTTGTGCGACCAGTACCGTTTTCCCACGATGAAATCGGGAATCCCGTCCCCATTCATATCTGCAAAGTAGGCGGCATGGGGCTCAGAGAACACCACCCCTCCGGTATTCTCTTTCGGGGTCCCGAGGTCGTCGCTGATCATGTGACGCACGAAGGAAATGTCGCCCTGCGCGTCGCGCTTCTGCTCAAACCACGCCAAGCCCCATCCGTGCGCATTCAGCGCCGTCACCACGTCCTTCAAGCCGTCTCCGTTCACGTCGTACACGCCCATCAGGGCGCCGCCGCTGCCGTTGCGGCCGAAGTCCTGGGAATGATATTTCCAGGGCTGGTTACTGCCCGCCGGCGGCTGCTCCCACCAGCCATAAGGGTTCAGGATGTCCAGCCGGCCGTCGCCGTTGACATCGCCCACGCCGATGCCGTGCGCCGTCCCGTAGCCTTGCTCGGAGACATGGTGCACAATCCACGGTCCGGTGGGATTGGCGGGGTCAGGCTTCGCGTAGCTCACGTAGCCGTCTCCCATGAAGATCACCGCGGGCTTGCCGCTACCATCGATATCAGCCACGGTGGCAATTTCGCTTTGAGCGGTGGGGACCACCTTGTATACGTCCCAGCGGCGCTCTTCTCCCCTTGGATTCACGTACAGATAGACTCCGCTATTGGGCCCCCCGTAGGTCACGTTGATCACATCGGGCCAGCCATCGGAGGTAAAGTCATCCGCATACTCGCACCACCAGGAATTGAACGAAGTGGAGGGGCTGGTCGACTCGGCGAGGGCGATCTCGCTTCTCTTGGTGTAGTCGGGGCCATAATAGATGTAGGGTCCGGAAACGATATCCTGATGGCCGTCGTGGTTGAAGTCGGCCACCGCCGTGGTCATCGAATAATAGAAATCGCTGATCTGCTCCCTGCGGAAATCCGGAGAAGTCTTATCGGGATTCCGAACCTTCATTCCCAGATTCTTGTAGCCAATATCCTTGAACTGCACCTCTCCGGTCCCGCCGACATACAGGGCGATGGGACCGTAGCCTTCGTCGGCCACGCCACCGGTTTGGCTGCCGTAATTCAAAGCCGCGCGCACAATGTTCGCGTCGAACAAGAACTCGATCGAGTTCCATTCATTCGGACGCAGGCTGGTATCGGGCCGCGTGAAGGGCAGCTTCACGTCGTAAGAGGGCCTGGCCGGGAACGGAGGCGCATTCGGGTTCGGAGGCGGAGCCACGCGCATCAATCCGCCGCCGCGGCGCAGCCGGTCGCGGGTCAGGATCTTTCCCTGCGCATCCAGGGTCACTCTATACGAGGGGGTGTCGGGCTCAGTAAGCGACACGAAAGTTCCCTTCCACCCATCAGCGGTTTTCTCCGCGCGGAACAGCGTTCCGGCCTCACAGCCGCCGCTGCACTTGAAGTTGGCAAACAGTCCCACGTCCTGATAAGAGTGGTCCAGCATCAGCCATCCACCGCTCGACGACTCAGGCTTGCCAGTGATTTCGCCGCTCTCGGCGTGCCAGCTGGCCTGGCCAATCGGGCGCCAGCCAGAAAGGCTCGAACCGCTGAACGTGACGTCGGGTTGAAAAGAAGGGCCAGCGGCAAACATCGGCGTGGCACCGATCACTGCCAAGGCGACCAAGAGCAGAAAACGCTTCTTCATCATGGGCTTTTCCTAGGGTGAGAGTCTTCAGGTTTCGGCTGAAGCAAACAGATGACCATTGTATTTTGAACGATGGGGAACACCGACCGCACTCTCGTCTTGGTGACTAGCAGAGTGTACAGCTAATTAGCCGGGGATAAATCGTGCATGTGGCAGTCCTGTTCGTCTGTGGACAGTACTTTGCAATTTCGACCAGCGACAGCAATCGAACTCATCGATCGGCGCTCTATCTCTTTGGAACTAAAACTGCTGCATGCAATACCGTTTGGCGGAACAAGTGCATCGTTTCACCCGTACCTTTATTTGTTCGGAGGTCTCATGGGGACGCTGCTTCAGAACCTGCGTTATACTTCGCGCCAGCTCATCAAGGCGCCCGCATTTGCTTTGACGGCTGTGCTCACGCTGGCCATCGGAATTGGTGGCGTCACTGCAGTGTTTTCCGTGGTGCAGGCCGTGATTCTGCGGCCGCTGCCATTCAAGGATTCTCCAAGACTCATAAGCCTGCACGAACGGTTCGACCAGGATGCGCATGAACTGCGAATGTCCGCGCCGGATGTGCTGATTTTTGAGCGCGAGAACCAGGCTTTCTACGGGGTAGGAGGCTTCATCGCATCAGCTTACGAGCTGACCGGTGCTGGGGCTCCGTTCCATGCGCGGGCGGAGCGAGTCACGTCTTCTTTATTTCCATTGCTTGGGATTGAGCCTATGCTGGGCCGCACCTTTAGCCGGCGGGAAGATGACAACTCTTCGCCCGTGACGGTAATCAGCTACGCACTTTGGAAAGAGCGTTTTCACTCCGACCCGAACGTGCTGGGGACTACGGTCGACCTCGACCGCAGGCCGTACACCATCATTGGCGTCATGCCGCGCAATTTCGAATTTCCCCTGGATGCAGGCCGCTTGAGTCATCGAGATCTGTGGGTACCAATGAGCTTCACGCCCGTAGAAAAGAAGAGTGAAGGGGATAACTTTGACTATGGTGCGGTAGCCCGTCTGAAACCTGGCATCACCATGTCCCAGGCGCAACACGACGTGGATCGTGTTGCCGCAGGAATACAGGCTCAATATCCGGCGGGGAGCAAGCTGAAGCTGCACGCCGGTTTTATTCCTCTGCGGGATGAAGTCATCCAAAACGCTCGGCCCATTCTGCGCGTGCTACTCGGTTCGGTAGCGCTGATCCTGCTCATTGCTTGCGCTAACCTGGCTAACTTGCTTTTGGTAAAGGCTGCTGGACGGAGGCGCGAGTTTGGAATGCGCCTGGCGCTCGGCGCCGCCCGCAAAACAATGTTTAGTCAACTGTTAACGGAAAGCCTGGCGCTGAGTTTTCTAGGTGGTTGTGCCGGCGTGGCCTTGGCGGTTGTTCTGGTGCAGACGGCAGCAGACAGGCTTGCTGATTCGCTACCCAGGCTTTCCGAGGTTACCGTGAACTGGCGCGTACTGCTGGCCGCGGTGGTTCTAACAGCCGCGACGGGCTTGCTATGCGGACTTGCACCGGCCATGCAAAGCACGAAGGAAGACGTGCTGGATTCTCTTCGAGAGAACGGGGGCAGCGCAGGTGCCGGTCCACGGCGATCTTATTTAAGAAGCGGCATGGTCATACTCGAGGTTGGGTTAGCAGTGGTTTTGCTGGTTTCCTCTGGTCTTCTGCTGCGAAGTTTTCGCAAGATGCTGGAGGTGGATCCGGGGTTTGAATCCTCGCACGTACTCACGGCCTCTGTCGCTCTGCCGCGCCACGACTATCCGGCTCAGGAGAAAGTGGACGCGTTCTTCACGACACTGCAGCAAAGGCTCAAGTCTGAACCAGGTGTGAAGTCTGTTGGATTTGCGTCCAATATACCCATTGTCGGCCAAAGGTCGGGGCGCTTGATTGCACCGGAAGGTTATATCAAGTCTCCGGGCGAAGGCTGGATCATCGCGTCGAACTACCTTACCCTGGGAAGCTACTTCGATGCGCTGCGTATTCCGCTGATTCGGGGCCGCTACTTAACCTCATCGGACGATCAACCGGGTGCGCCGCTGGCCACGGTAATCAGCCAGTCATTGGCGAAACGGTATTTCCCGGGCAAAGACCCCATAGGAAAAGGGATCAAGGTAGGTGCGGATTTCGCATCGCCTATGCCCACGATGAGGGTAGTTGGGGTGGTGGGCGATATCAAACAGGGCGCGCGCGACCAGGCGACGGTACCACAGATGTATGAGCCCCTTTCCCAAGCCGCCGCCGACCTCGGCCCTTATGCCGCAATGATCGGAGTGGCAGGCGAGCTGAACATCGTCATTCGGACTAGAGGCAACCCAGCGGCACTCGTAAATGCGCTGAAAAGCACCGTGCACCAGCTTGATCCAATGCTCGCTGTCTCCAGCGTCAACACGATGGATGAAATTGTAGCTGCGACAGAATCTTCGCGGCGCTTGAACACCGTGATTCTCTCCAGCTTCGCCGGAATCGCCCTCCTGCTCTCGCTGCTCGGCATTTATGGAGTCATGGCATATACCGTCTCGGAACGCACGCGTGAAATTGCGATCCGGATGGCGCTTGGTTCCACACGAGAGAGTATCTTATTGCGAACACTGCGGCAGGCATTCTTGCTTACGGCCGTCGGCGCAGCGTTTGGATTGGCGGCATCCGTGGGATTAACCCGGCTGCTTTCCAGCCTGCTCTACGAGGTTAAACCGCTGGATGGCCCAGTGATCACTGCTGCTATCTTCCTGCTCTTCCTCTGCTCATCGTTGGCGGCATATCTCCCCGCCCGCCGGGCATCCACTCTCGACCCCATGCAGGCACTGAGAAGCGAATAAAGCTCTAAATCGCTCGCTACCATAGCCACTTCCGCCTGTAGGGCCATGACCACCTATGGCGCTCGAGCAGTGTATCTTTACTACCTATGTTGTTAGCCACAGCTAGATCCGGAATGACCGTAGTACGTGTAGCACACCTTTACCGAACTATGCTCTTGGTCATGATCTTTGCGAGCGTGTCGCCGAGCACAGCGGCCGGACGCGCGCGTCAACAAGATCAGCAGACACCTGCCACACCCGCGATGCCGGGGATGCCGGCCAGCAGTACCCCACACGAATGCGATGACTTACACAGTATGGGAGGCATGAGTGTGATGGGTGCGAGCATGGCTGGCATGACGAATCACATGTGCATTACGCCGTCCCGCCCTAGGCAACCGGGCGATGAAGAAAAAGTAAAAGCCATGGTGGCTCAGGTCAGGGAAGCCATAGAGAAATATAAAGACTACAAGAAGGCGTTGGCGGACGGATACGTCATCGCGAACCCGAAGGTTGTTCAGCCTCAGTATCATTTCATCAATGATGCCAACGTACGATTATCTGGCAGCATGTTCGATCCGACGAAACCATCTGCGTTGCTGTACTACCAGAATCGAACCCAGCGCTACAAGCTGGAGGGCGTCATGTTCACGGCTAGCCCGAGCGCGACGGAAGATGAGCTGAACCGGCGCATTCCGCTCAGCATCGTGCGCTGGCATGAGCACACCAACTTCTGCGAAGCCCCCGCTGACAAGGTCAAGGAATACTTCGGCGGCCACCCGAAATTCGGCATGTTCGGTTCCATCCATACAAAGGAGGCTTGCCAGGCAGAAGGGGGCACATTTATGCCCGAGATGTTTACCTGGATGATTCACGTCTTTCCCTACGAAGACAATCTGAGGGATGTCTTCTCCATGAACGACGACGTGCCCCACGTGCACTAAAACAGGCTGCGGAAAAAGGGTTCGAATAGAGAGCGAAGACCGTACCCTCAGCGGCTTTTAAAGCCGCACCTAATTACAATCACTTACGGATGGCCAACGCTGCGCCGAGGGCGTTCCAACAACAAGCGCCGCGTCGGATCGCCTACGGCTTCGAGCTTAGCCTACCCTAGTCTTCAGTTGCCGTAAGCTACCGTTTACGATGTTTGTCGTCAAAGTTAGGCGACCGGGGCAAGCATTCCCTGATCGCGAAGGATCTGCATTATGTCTTGATGGGCTAAATAGACAAGAATCTTCGGATCTTCTCCGGCCATGTCAATCATGAAGGTGGAAGAGACCGGAATAGTGACAGACCCCTCTCTCTTCGTCTCGAAGCTCATTGCCCACGTGCTGTTAACGACGACATGCCTCTCTGTGGATGCCGTCACATCGAGGGAAGCCAGGGTGGTCTTTACGAGGCCTGCTTCTTCCAACTGCCGCCGGCGTTTTGGCAAAGCTTTGGAAAAGTCCTCGACCCTTATAGGCGCTCCCCCGAGGGGACCGGCAGCGAGGAAGAGGTCCGCGAAATGCGAGACTTCAGTGTCTAAGTTCTTAGAGTTACTGTTTGCCGAGAAACGTTGAAGGAAACTTTCAACTGCCGAGCGTGAGATTGCCATAGATAGCCTCTGCGGGTTTTAGATAAATCGTCCTTTAGTATTATATCACACTAAGCCTGTGGATTTCAAGTTAGTCCTTCTAGTGTGTGAATCAACAATCTGAAGTCGGGTATTTCATCCGATCTACCCGGCCTCGGGCAGCACTCTCGCAGCGTCCTTCGGAGTCCTCCGCTGCTGCGAAGCTGTCTGTTCCCGCCATTGCTGCCGGGATGATTCCACTGACGCCGACCTCAGCGGTTCCGTCGCCGTTCTTGCCTCCTCAGTCGAAGTCCCGCTGCTCAACCAAATCGTGGGGAGAACGACATGCTCACGGGGCGTAACTCGTGATCGATGCTCAAACATTGACCCGATTCGTCGGACCATGGTAGCGTCAAACTATGGCGATTTCCCTGCTTCGTTGTTGTGGCTGCGACCAACCTTTAGTTGGGTGAACCGCGACTTTCTCAGAGATTCCTGAAACGCCTTCTCCCAAGCTCATCCGAATACTTTGGCCTGCGTTGACTAACCGGCATTTGTGCCGGAGCTTAGACAGCGCCACGGCCTCGCGAGCCATTGCAACTAACAGTTATCGGAGAGACGGCAGATTGTGATTATGCCGATCTGCCGACTCGACGGGCTGCACATGCCACCCACCAGGGGATATGCCATGGGAACAGAGGAACAACTTACGCACGAGGCCACCATAGTGATAGCAGCAAAGGGCCTATCCGGCGGGGGCTTGAGAACGCCTGAGGAGCTCGCCAATATCGTTTCGCTGTTCGCGAAGTCTGAAGGATGGATGGATAAAGTGCGGCTGCGCGCCGAAGGGCGCTGGTATGAGCGGCTGTATCACGGTTCGGACTATGACATATGGGTGATCAGCTGGCTGCCCGGGCAATCCACCGGCTTCCACGATCACGGTGGGTCCTCGGGAGCTTTCGTCGTAGCGACCGGGATTCTTGAGGAGCATCGTCCTGGTGAGCGGACCCGCGTGATACATCCGGGCAAGCCGCGCGCATTCGGTCCCGATTACGCGCATGACGTCCGTAATGTCTCCCTCGCGCCGGCCATCAGCATTCATGCATATTCGCCTCCGCTCAGCGAGATGAACGAGTACGAGCTGGATGGGAGTCGACTGGTTCCGCGCGAACGCGCGTCTGTGAAGGCAGAAACAATCAATCAGGAGCGGCGCGCGCAGAGGCGGAAACCCGTAGACCGGACTGGTGCCTTGAGCATTGAGCAGATGCTTTCAGCGGCACGTGCCCGACTGCGACGGCTATCTCCGGATGAGGTCTATGAGGCAGTGACCATGACAGAGGCGATACTCGTCGATATTCGTCCCGAAAGCCAGCGCGCGATCGAGGGCAGTATTCCGGGCGCGTTGGTTGTCGAACGTAACGTGCTCGAGTGGCGGTTCGACCCGGCCTCCAGCGCGCGACTGCCGGTCGCGACCGATCATGAACTCCAGGTGATCGTGTTCTGTTCCGAAGGCTATACCTCAAGCCTCGCGGCCGCAGCTCTGCAGGATCTTGGACTCTAGCCGCGCGACGGACATGGTTGGTGGATTTCATGCATGGCGCGCAATGGGTCTGCCGATTGTGCCGCCGGGCGAGGCTTCTTAGGTTGTGAAGATGATGGTTCCAAATCTGGGTGAAATGAAGAATGAAAAACACTTTCAAAATGGGCGGTAGAAATCTTATTGCACCCATATCGAACCCAGATTTCGTTGTCACTTTAGGTCCATACGCTCCGTAAATCTTTTGGAATGTATGGCGGGGACGACGGGGCTCGAACCCGCGACCTCTGCCGTGACAGGGCAGCGCTCTAACCAACTGAGCTACGTCCCCTTTTTGTTTTCATAGACTTACCGCAAGTCCAACATTTTGCTGTCTTTCCTTGCTGTCTACTTTTTCTCCTGCTTCCACCATTTCCACGGAATCTAACTGAATTCCGTGATTAATGGACAGCATGGACAGCATGAAAATCTGCCATCAATGCCGATACTGCAGGTGATCCCTACCCAGAACATCTGTCCATGTCCCGTCCTTGAATTGTAGCAAATAGATCCGTCAGCCCCTCCAGCGCATATTCAGCCCAATGGGTCGATTACGGCCAATTCCCCGCCCCGCCGGCATCACAAGCCCTCTCGCTCGAAGAGAGTGCAGTTTGACCGTGGATCCCCGGCACCTCAATGGAAACGAACGATCCGCCCGCTTTCCTCTTGTGCGGGCAGCCCGATCCTAGATGAATACAGCGCAATCCTGCGGTCAGCGACTTGCTGTCGCAGATGCGATGCCAGCACCAACCCGCAGTAGACATCGGAGGACCAGTCGGCGCGAAATGGTGTAAATCTGATGCAACTGATCCTAACTGCGATCAGCTGGTGGTGCGCCTCTTCCCTTAAACTGACAGCCAGGATTCGAACCCCGATATGCTGCTCCAGAGGCAGCTGTCCTATTACCGGGTGTTGCCAGAAAGTTCTAATAAACTCAATCACTTACATAGAAGTTGCGCGCACAGAGACGTGTTTCGATACCCCCATATCCCACATATTTCGAAGGATCGTGTAGGGCTTCTGCCACAAAATTGCCCCCTTCGGTAGGACTGCCGAGCACGTAGTCACATTCGGCCTGCAATGTGGCCGTGAGGACAAGGGGCTACTTGACTTCCTCGCTGGCCGAGATCCAGGATGTGTAGCACTCACTCGTAGACAGCTTTAAACGTTCCATCTGTCCGTCCTCAGCTGGAGGGAGCATCCGATGAGACTGTTCACGTTACTGACATCGTTGTTTCTGTTCGCAGGGATTTCTACCGCAGATTACAGCGGCACTTGGGTTGCGAACATTGAGAAATCACAACTTGGAACGCCCCCGCTAAGAGCTACGTGATGAAGGTCGAAAAAACTGGACCAAATGCGTTCCTCGTGACAATTGACAAGGTGGGTGCAGACGGCAAGGAAAGTCACGAGCAGTTTACTCGCACCTACGATGGTGAGGAGCACGCAGACAAAAAGCATCCGGAAGCGACGGAAACCTGCACCCAGGTTGATCCGCTTACTCGTCACATCGTAGGGAAGGACAACGGAAAGGTCGCCTACGTGACAGATGCGAAGATGGCGCCGGATCGAAAAACCATGACTACGCGCGAAACACTTTATGCTCCCGATGGGCAAATACGGGAAGTTCTGGTATTTGCGTTTGAGCGCAGGTAGAGGTTGAAATTCCCTCCAGCGCGGTGCGCCTATACTGGTATAGAGGCGCTGGTCTGTTTGAAGTGACCGCCTCAATGCCGTCTCAGTCTCGCACCGGTACACAGACCTAGCATCAACCATGCGCTACCTCCGGCCGGCGCGCGCTCAGCCGAGGAGCAGCGACGCCTGGAGATGTTTCCAATTTACAAATCGCAAATACCTGTCTCGCCCCGGTGAGCGGCCGGGCGCCACGAAGCCAGGCTGTCAGCCACGAAGCCGCTGCGATTGGAAGGTACCTCAGCTTACCCGGCAACCCATCGGCCGCTCTCAGGGCATCCAGGCGTGTCTGGCGTCAACTAATCTTTCCGCTCAACGACAACCATAATTCCCGATAGTTGTTGAAACTTGTTCTTCTTTTTGCTTGTCCCCGTCGTCGTCGTGGCGGTGGTAATGTGGAAATCGGCAACATCGATTTCCGGTCTGTGGGAAGGGTGGAAAATTTCTCACCGCCAAGCGTTTGTCCGCGCTCAGTTGGCCGCGTTGCTTTCCTGCACCGGTTCGCGATTCTTCTTGGCCTCTTCCATTCGGTAGCTGGGGATGTTCAGCTCCACGATGACCGAGTGGTGCACCAGCCGGTCGATGGCTGCCGCCGTGGTCATCGGGTCCTTGAAGATCCCCTCCCATTTCGAGAAGGGGAGATTGCTGGTCAGTAGTACGCTGCCGCGCTCGTATCGCTCCGACAGCAGGGTGAACAGCACCTCCATCTCCTCGCGGCTTTGTTGGACATAGCCCATCTCGTCGATGATCAGGCCGTCATGGCGGGACAGCTTCTTAATTTCTTTGCTCAGCCGTAGGTCGCGCTTGGCCACCAGCAGATCCTGCACCAGCATGGCGCAGCTGGTGTACTTCATCCGGCGTCCTTGTGCGATCAGTTCATGGGCCAGGGCGCACAACAAGTGGCTCTTACCCGCGCCAGGATTGCCGAACAGCAGCAAGTTCTCCCGCCGATCGAGGAAGCTGCCGTCCACCAGCGCCTTCAGTTGTCGTCCAGCTTTGACGGGTAATCGCTTCAAGTCGAAGTTCGCCAACGTCTTCTCTCGCGGCAACGCCGACTCGCGTAACAGTGCCGCGATGCGATTACACGGCCGCGACTCGCACTCTCGCTCCGATAACCCAAGAAGGTATTGCTCATAACTCAGTGTTTCTTTCTCCGCCTGTTGCGCGGCCTGCTCGAAGCAGTCGCGCATCGCAGGCAGATGCAGTGCTTTCAGGTTCTCCGTCAACGCCGTTCTGATCTGAGGGGCCGCGCTCATTGCAGCACCTCCTGCGCACTGAACAACTGATCGAAGATTCTCAGATCCACAACCGCCACCTCGACCTCGCGGACGCTTGTGTTCTGTTCGGCGACCAGCATGGCCTCGATCCCCGCAGCGCTGATCGGCGCATCGCCTTGGCCCAACAGGACAAGCAGCGCCGCATCGACTCTGACCTCACTGTCCTTGGCGGCCAACTCCAGGATCTGCAGGTATTGCTTGCTACCCTGATACCGGCCAAGCTGCTCCTCAAGAAGGTCGAAGGTCATGCGGAACCGGCTGGTGGGGAACAACTCGTCGCGGTACCGGTAGTGCTCGAAGGCACCCGGCTTGCGCACCAGCCAGTCGATGATGTGCCGGTAATCCACGCGATGCTTTTGCCGCCCGCGTAAGCGTGGCATCTCGGCGACCTTCTTCTGCCCGTACCAGACCTCCACATGGTCCATGAACAACCGTGCCTCCACCTGCTCGCCGATCAACCGGCTCGGCACCGAGTATGCGTTGCGGTCCACATAGATCAGGCTGCCCGAGTCCACCTTGACCCGATCGCGCCTGGCCGATTCCATGCGCCGCTCCGGCAACTCCCGCATCACCGCCATCTCTTCGCCAAGCCGCTGCCTGCGCCCGGCGTTCAACCGCTCCAACATCGCCGCCAGGAAACGCCGGTACTCGTCCACGCTGGCGAAATCCACGCTGCCGCGCAGCATCAACTCCTGCCCCACAGCTCGCTTGAAGCGATGGTGCCGCTGCTCCACATCGCCGTTCTCGTTGCCATGCCCGGCCTGCGTCTTCTCGCTCTCCAGTCCATAGCAACGCATCAGACCCTTGTAGCGATCCGTGAACTCGGTCGGATCGCTCATGTTGTTGACCGCCGTCGAAAGCCGGTCGGTGCGATGGCGATGCGGTACTTTACCCAGCGTCCACAGCGCGTTCTGCAACCCTTCGCTCAGGCTCTCGAAGCTCTCGGAAAAGCACACCGTTGCCGCCTCCCAGTTCGAGTACGTCAGCACAAAGTGATAGATCAGGTGCGGAAAACTCTGCCCCTGGATGGTCACGCCCAACTCTTCCATGTGCGTGAAGTCCGACGCTGCCAGCCGACCTGGAGGATGCTGTTGCGCAAAGAAAACCTCCCGGGCCGGACCCTCGGTGGCACGCCACACCTTCACCCGCCGCTGCAACGTGCGCACCTGCCCGTCCCTGAAAGCGACCGGGATTCTGTCGCTGCAAGAACTCGAAGACTGTCTTGGCCTCAAGCCCGGCGTTGTCCTCAAGCAACTTCTGCACATCATCCCAAACATCGATGAACGGATCGGGCCGTGTCCGACCGCGTACCGCCGTCGGCAACTCGCTGGGCAACCCGCCATGGCGGCGATACTTTCGCGCCGTCTTGGCGTCCATCCCTGCCTTGGACGCCGCAATCTCCTGGTTTTGCTCTGTCTTTATCAACGCAAACAACCTCCGAACCTGCTTGTCCGTGACCAATCCGCCTCCGCTCCGATGAACCGGAGTACGCTTGGCCTAATTGTCGTTGGATCGGGAATTTTGTTTGTCGACGCCCGGGAGTTCTAATTGTCGCCCG
>CAWJZH010000032.1:0-20982 GCA_963847155.1 uncultured Acidobacteriaceae bacterium
CCTGAACACCGGCAAACGCCTCGACAATCTCCGGAAAACTGGCCGTCATGTCTTCCCGGGAGCGGGAAAAAAGAGCCACCCGCCCCGGTTCGTCAGGCGAGCCACAGTGAATCTGCGCCCGGACGCCGTCGTATTTGTCCTCCAATTGCGCCTCTTTTATCAGCGGTTCGTCTGGCCGAGCCTCGGCCGAGGACGACTTGGTCTCTTCCGCCACCTCGGTGGAAAAGCGCTCCAGCGCCTCTTCGACCGTCTCCACCGGGCTGGCGAGCATGAAACCCAAGGGGTTGAAAAAGCCTCATCCGCGCAGCCGCCAGGGAGCTGGTAGCCGCCAGCTCGAGGACCTCGGGGAGATTGCCGTTCAGCATCCTGGCCCGCCGGACGTCTCCGATGGGGGCGCTGTAGGCTGCGGCGATCGCTTCCTCCACCAAGCTCACCTTGATGCCGGTGCGCATGTCTCCCAGGATGATTTTGATCAGATACTTGGCTTCCAACGGCGTGGCTCGCTCGAGCAGGCCTAACGTGATGTGCTGTTTGGCGCCCGGCTTCCCGGCGTTGGCGATTGCGTCAAAAGCAGCCGCCAAATCCGCAATTGTTAGTGTGCGGGGACCTTTCGACCCGGAGAAGGTCCTGTGCGGCGCCTCCAAGGTCGCCATGGCGGAGGTATGCGGCGTGCATTTCGGGTTGGCCGGCTCCCGATAGTTGCGCCAGGCTGCGGCTGAGCAGCGCCCCGCCCACATTCAACGTCCGCCTGTCCGTTTCCGGGAAGGGAACCCCGGCCATGTACAGCGCCGCCAGCCCCGCTTCGGGGACAGGGAGCGCACGCAAATACTCCGCCATGAGCGAGCGCTTCTCGAGCTTGCTGCCGGTTTCGGCCAGTCGTTGGTTGAGCCCGGAAACTGGGAGAACAGGGCAGTCATCGACTAACCTCATTTGGAACCTGATAAAATCAGGTTATGGTTCATCGCGTCGCCAATACGGTTCCCGTCCGGCACGCTCTTTCCTAGCGGCTCCCGCCGCCGATTGCCTGTTTCTCGTATCGCCCCCAGGAAAGGAACCTGATCATGTTGGATCGTTTAGAACAAATTGAAACCCGTTATGAAGACCTTGGACGCCAATTAGCCGATCCGCAGCTGGTGACCGACCAGCAAAAATACCACAAGACCGCCAAGGCCCATCGTGACCTGGAAGCCATTGTGGGCAAGTACCGCGAGCTCAAACAAGCGCAACAGGGAATCACGGATGCCAAAGGCATGCTCGAACGAGAGCGATCCTGAACTCGCTGCTATGGCGCGGGAGGAACTGACGCACTTCGAGAGCACGGCCGCCGCCCTGGAAGAAGAGATCAAAGTCATGCTCCTGCCCAAGGATCCCAATGACGAAAAGAACGTCATCCTGGAGATCCGTGCCGGCACCGGTGGAGACGAAGCCTCGCTCTTCGTGGCCGAGATTTTCCGCATGTACTCGCGTTTTGCCGAGCAGCATCGGTGGAAGGTAGAGATCCTTTCGCAGTCGGAGTCGGGAGTGGGTGGTCTGAAGGAAGTGATCGCCATCATTGAAGGCAAGCGAGTCTACTCGCAGATGAAATACGAGAGCGGAGTCCATCGCGTGCAGCGCGTGCCCGCCACCGAAACCCAGGGCCGTGTGCACACCTCGGCCATCACGGTCGCGGTTTTGCCCGAAGCCGAAGAGGTCGATGTGAAGATCGAAGCAAAGGACATTCGTATCGATACGTTTTGTTCTTCCGGGCCCGGCGGGCAGTCGGTGAATACCACGTATTCCGCCGTGCGCATCACGCATCTCCCTACGAGCACGGTAGTGAGCTGCCAGGATGAGAAATCGCAGATCAAGAATCGCGAGAAGGCCATGCGTGTACTGCGCGCCCGTCTCTATGAAGTCGAGATGGAAAAGCAGCAGGAAGCGCTGGCCAAAGAGCGCAAGCAGCAAGTGGGGAGCGGCGATCGTAGCGAGAAGATCCGCACTTACAATTTTCCCCAGAACCGGCTCACGGACCATCGCATCGGGCTCACCAATCACCAGCTGGCCGAAGTGATGGAAGGCCGGCTACAGCCGACCATTGATGCCCTCATCGCGCATTACCAGGCCGAGCGTCTCAAGGCTGAAACAGCCACTGTGGCGTAAAGTGTCGGCAACCGCCGGCGACGTCCTGCAAGCGGCCCGTGCTCGACTGGCTTCTACTTCCCAATATCCTCGACGCGACGCCGAGCTGATTCTGTCCCACGTGCTCGGGTGCGATTCAACAGCTTTGCTCACGCATCCCGAGCGCCTGCTCTCAACACAGCAAGCAAAACAGTTTGAGACTTTGCTCAAGCGCCGCCTGGCAAGTGAACCAGTGCAGTACCTTACTGGCGAGCAGGAGTTTTTTGGCCTGCTCTTCGAAGTCTCGCCGGATGTCCTGATCCCGCGTCCGGAAACCGAGCATCTGGTGGAAGCCGTGCTGGCGCGTTTCGATCGTGACGCGAACCCACGCATCGTGGACGTAGGGACCGGTTCGGGTGCAATCGCTGTTGCAATTGCCTATGCCATGCCGCGATCCCAGGTGACGGCGGTGGATTTCTATCCTAAAGCGCTTGAGGTCGCACGCCGCAACACGGAGCGGCACGGAGTCATCGACCGGGTGACGCTGCGGCAATCCGATTTGTTGGCGGAGGCCGCTAGCGCCGAATTCGAGGTGGTCGTATCGAACCCTCCCTACATCGCGAACGGAGAAAAGTTGGAGCCGCAAGTAGCGGATTACGAGCCCCGTTCCGCGCTGTACGCCGGACCAACCGGCCTGGAAATTTACCAGCGCCTGATTCCGCAAGCAAACCGGGCACTCAAGCCACAGGGATGGCTGATGATGGAGATCGGCTACGGTCAGCAGCCGGCATTGGAAGCGCTGCTCGCCGATTGGAGCGAAGTCAGCTTTGTGCCAGACCTGCAGGGAATCCCTCGAGTGGTTCAGGCGCGAAAGCCGTAGAAGAAAACATTTCCACGAAGGGTCCGCGGAACTGCAGATCCCTCGGCTTCGCTCGGGATGACAAAAAGGAGAGTGCTGTTGCAACGAGAGGGCCGTTGCTGAAGGAAAGTGCGGTCGCTAAAGGAACAGAGCGGCCGCCAAGGAAAGAGCGGCCGCCAAGGAAGAGCCAGAACGTCGCTAGGAGACAGTCGCTAGCAGCAGTCGCTAAAGCAAGAGCAGTGGCTAAAGAATCTACCCTACCCACCACCCCCCTTGTCCCTTGGCAACGGTCCTCTCCTTTCAGCAACCCTCCCCTTTCTGTCATCCCGAGCGCAGCTGAGGGATCTGCAGTTCCGCGGACCCCTTCTGGAAATGTTTTTCGACAGGGCTGGTTGATAATAGAAAGAACTGAGGAATCCATGGCTACCATCACCGAGCTTCCAAAAACATCTCTTACCTTTGAGCAAAAACTCGACCGTCTCGCCCAAGTCGCCGTGAACGTGGGCCTCGGCCTCGAGCGCGGACAAGAACTCGTCATGACGGCAACACTCGATGCTTTGCCGTTGGCCCGTCTAATTACGGAGCAGGCTTACAAAGCCGGAGCATCCCTCGTGACCACCCTCTTCACCGACGAGCCGTCCACTCTCCTGCGCTATCGCTATGCCGACGATGCGGGCTTCGATACAGCACCGGGATGGCTCTTTGAAGGAATGGCACAAGCTTTCCGCAGCGGAGCTGCCCGGCTTGCGATCACCGGCGGAAATCCCTCTCTTCTCTCAACGGAGGATCCAGAAAAAGTGGGCCGAGCCAACCGCGCAGTCTCAAAAGCCTATCGTCCCGCAATCGAGCTCATTACGCGGCACGACATCAACTGGACCATCGTTGCCTCCGCCACGCCGGCGTGGGCGGCTGCGGTATTTCCCGACCTGCCACCGGACCATGCAATGATCAAGCTATGGGATGCGATCTTCGCCGCATCGCGCGTAGACTTGGATGATCCCATTACGCGTTGGAAGCAACATGACAGCGGGCTGCATCGCCGCGCGGACCTGTTGAACGAGAAGCGCTACGCCGCACTCCACTTTCGCGGGCCGGGGACCGATCTGCGCGTGGGACTCGCAGATGATCACCTATGGATGGGTGGAGGCACACAAGCCGGCACAGGCGCCTACTGCATTCCGAACATGCCGACGGAAGAGGTATTTACCACCCCACACAAAGATCGCGTCGAAGGCACGGTGACCAGCACCAAGCCACTCTCCCACCAGGGAACGCTCATCGAGAAGATCGCAGTGCGTTTTGAGGGAGGCCGCGTCGTCGATGCCAAGGCATCCCGAGGACAGGAAGTGCTGCAGCGAATGATCGACACCGATGACGGCGCACGCCGGCTCGGCGAAGTAGCCCTGGTGCCGCACTCCTCGCCGATTGCCAGCAGCGGTTTGCTATTCCTGAATACCCTGTTCGACGAAAACGCCGCCAGCCACATTGCCCTGGGACAGGCCTACAGCACATGCCTGAAAAATGGTGACCAGCTCACTCCCGAAGAATTGGCCGCCAAGGGAGCGAACGAAAGCCTGATCCACGTGGACTGGATGATCGGATCGAGTGAAATTGATTTGGACGGCATCACAGCCACTGGCAGCGTGGAACCCCTGATGCGCAAAGGCGAATGGGTTTAGCAGAAAGAAAACCGCAGACCCCTCGGGGAGGGGTCTGCGGTCGTTATCTCAACAATAGTTACAGATCACGCTTCTACAGTTCTGCCTACGACCTCGAACAGCAACTGATTCTTCAATGGGTCGGCATCGATGCGGATGTGATCGCCTTGAAGCACCTCGCCGTCCAGAATCTTGATAGCCAGGGGATCCTGGATCAAGCGCTGGATAGCTCTCTTCAACGGACGAGCCCCGTACTGGCGGTCATACCCGGTCAGCAGCAGCTGATGACGCGCACTATCGGTCAATTCCAAAGTGATCTTGCGCGGCTCCAGCAGCTTGCGCAGATCGCCCAGTCGTAGATCGACAATGTGCTCCAGTTGCTCCTCGCCCAGCGGACGGAAAATCACCACATCATCAATACGGTTGAGAAACTCCGGCCGGAAAGTCTGCCGCAACAGTTGCATGACCTGCTCACGTGCCGCTTCAAACGCCGTTTCGCTGTCCAGGTTCTCAGACTGCAGCAAATGTGCTCCCAGGTTCGAAGTCATGATCAATATCGTGTTCTTGAAGTCCACCGTGCGGCCCTTGGAATCCGTCAGGCGCCCATCATCGAGCACCTGCAACAGGACGTTAAAGACATCAGGGTGTGCCTTCTCGATTTCGTCGAACAGGATCACGCGAGTACGGTCGCCTGCGTACAGCCTCGGTCAGCTGACCGCCTTCGTCGTAGCCGACGTATCCCGGCGGTGCGCCGATGAGCCGGGCGACCGCATGCTTTTCCATGTACTCCGACATGTCGATACGAACCATGGCCTGCTCGTCATCGAACAGGAACTCCGCCAACGCACGCGCAGTTTCTGTCTTACCCACGCCCGTCGGTCCCATAAAGAGAAAGGATCCGATGGGTCGCTTGGGGTCGCTCAGCCCGGCGCGTGACCGGCGAATCGCGTTGGCTACTATTTGTAGCGCCTCGTCCTGTCCCACCACGCGCTCGCGCAGGCGTCCTTCCATCTCGACCAACTTGCGTACTTCGCCTTCCAGCATCTTGTCCACCGGGATGCCGGTCCACTTGCTGACAATCTTGGCGATGTCCTCTTCGTCCACTTCCTCTTTCAGCAGGCGATGGCCGCCGGTGGCCGCGTCCTGCTGCGCCTCCAGCTTCTTCAGCTCCGCTTCCAACTGGGGAAGCTCGCCATACTGGATGGCAGCCGAGCGCTCCAGATTGCCGCGCCGCGTCTGCTCTTCCATTTCGAATCGCAACGCCTCAATCTTTTTCTTCACCTCGGTCAGCCGCGTAATGGCCTCCCGCTCCGTCTGCCAGCGAGCGCGCAGCCCGGTGGCCTCTTCCTTCAGACGCCGCCAGTTCCCGCATCACGGCCTCCAGCCGCTCTTTTGAGTTCCGGTCAGTCTCCCTCTTCAGAGCGGTGCGCTCGATTTCGAGCGACATAATTCTCCGCTCCAGCTGGTCAATCTCCATCGGCACCGAGCCAATCTGGATGGCCAGCGAAGCTGCCGCCTCATCCACCAGGTCGATTGCCTTGTCAGGCAGAAAACGATCAGAGATATAGCGATGCGAAAGCGTGGCCGCAGCCACGATCGCCGAGTCCTTGATGCGGACGTTGTGATGAGCTTCGTACCGCTCTTTGAGACCGCGCAGAATCGCAATCGTGTCTTCCACATTGGGCTCGCCCACAAACACGATCTGGAAACGGCGCTCGAGCGCAGCGTCCTTCTCGATGTATTTGCGATACTCGGCCAGCGTAGTGGCGCCGATGGCCCGCAACTCGCCCCGCGCCAGCGGCGGCTTCAACATATTCGAAGCATCGATGGCGCCTTCCGCGGCGCCTGCCCCTACCAGCGTGTGCAACTCATCGATGAAGAGGATGATCTGCCCATTCGATTCCTCAATATCTTTGAGCACCGCCTTGAGCCGGTCTTCAAACTCACCGCGATACTTCGCTCCTGCCAGCATGGAGCCAAGGTCAAGCGAGATCACCCGCTTGTCGCGCAGCAACTCGGGCACGTCGCCGGAGACGATGCGGCGCGCCAGGCCTTCCACAATGGCGGTCTTGCCCACGCCAGGCTCCCCGATCAGCACCGGATTGTTCTTGGTCCGGCGAGAAAGTACCTGGATCACGCGGCGAATCTCTTCATCCCGTCCAATGACCGGATCCAATTTGCCCCGCCGCGCCAACTCCGTCAGGTCCTTGGCATAACGGTCGAGAGCCTGGTATTTGCCTTCGGGATTCTGATCGGTGACTCTTTGATTGCCGCGCACCGAGGTGAATGCCTGCAGGATCGTGTCCCGGGTCGCGCCCAGCGACGCCAACAGCATTTGCGCGGGGTCTTTCTTATTTTGTGCCAGCGCCAAAAGCAGATGCTCGGTCGAGACGTACTCGTCCTTGAAGTCCTGCGCCTCTTTCGAAGCGTCGTTCAATACTTTTTGCATGCTTGCAGACATGCCGGGCTCTGAGACTGCGCCGGAAACCTTAGGTAGTTTGTCGATGACTTGGCGGGCGCTCGAGACTAATTGCTCGGTGGGCACACCGATCTTCTGCAGCAACGGAACAATAATGCCTTCTCTGTCTTCTACCAATGCCATCAGCAGATGGATTGGCAACACTTCGGGTTGGCCATTCTCATTGGCCAGTGCACTGGCCCTCTGAATTGCCTCCTGTGATTTCAACGTGAATTTATCCCAGCGGATTGCCATATTGGGTGTCATCCTTCATGACCAGATCATCCTCGATCGCTTATAGGCGAAAGCAAGGGCGGCATCCCCCGGATGCCACTCGGATCGGTCGTCATTCCTGTTTCGATCTTGAAATTGCTAACTAGGTATCTGAAAAAAGATTTGGGGAGTTCACCCCGGAGGACACGCCCCGAGGTGAACTCAACCCGTAAAGTTACGCTGTCTTAGCGGTTTCAGCTGCTGCCGGTTGCGGTTGATTCTGGTTCAGCTGCTTGGCCGATCCCACACTCACCTTGATCTGTTTGGGCTTGCTTTCCGGACGCTTGTGCAGTTCTAAACGCAGCACTCCGGCTTCATAGTCAGCCTTGATGCTTTCCGGATCGATCGTGTTCGGAACAGTGAACGCGCGATAGAAAGTACCGTAGCGGCGCTCGACACGATGGAAGTTCTCTTCCTTCTCTTCTCTCTGGAAGTTGCGCTCGCCCTTCACGGTCAGGGTGTTATTTTCCATGCGGACATCGAGATCCTCCTGGCGCATGCCGGGGATTTCGATCTTGAGCACCAGCTTGTTCTCGTCCTCATAAATGTCGACGGGTGGTACAAAGCCGGCAGCAGTCACGAGCTCGTTGTCTCCCAGTTGTTGCTACGGGAGAAGTCCTGAAAAATGCTGTTCATCCGATTCTGCAAAGCCAAAAGGTCGCGATAGGGTTCCCAACGGGTAATTGCCATACATCTCCTCCGAATTCTGGCCAATTCGTTGGCCAGCTATTCCTTGGATGCAAATATAGCATGAAATGAATCATAAAATATGAGTGCGTTTGCATCATATTTGCTGCGGTAACTCCGGTGTCGCTTCCAGAAGCGCTTTGGTATAGGCCTCGCCCGGAAAACGGCATATCTGGTCGCAGGCGCCCATTTCCACTACCTTCCCGGAGCGCATGACCACGATATTGGTGGCGAGGTAGCGCACCAGGGGCATGGAGTGGGAGATAAAGAGGTAAGTCAAGTGGAATGTTTGTTGTAGGTGCCGGAGCAGGTTCATGATTTGAGCTCCCACGCTGACATCGAGGGCGGAAACGGGCTCGTCGAGCACCAGAAGCTCGGGGCGAAGAGCAAGGGCCCGGGCGATATTGATTCGCTGGCGCTGCCCCCCGGAAAATTCATGAGGATAGCGAGGCAGGGCAGATTCGTCCAGACCTACCTCGGCGAGAAGCTCCCGGGGATTTTCGGCTCGGCCTTTCCGAACCATCGTGGCGGTGAATCCGAAAGGGTTCGGCGATGATCTCGGCGACCGTCATGCGCGGGTTGAGAGCCGCGAAGGGATCCTGGAACACCGGTTGCATCCGCCGGCGGAGCGTCCGCAGCCCGGCGCTGGAAGCGCCGCAGATGACTTCTTCGCCGGCGAAAGAGACAGTTCCCGAAGAGGGCGGGATGAGGCCCAGGATCATTCGGGCCACGGTGCTTTTGCCGGAACCCGATTCGCCTACCAGCCCCAGGGTCTCGCCTCGGGCGATGGTGAAAGAGACCCGGTCCACGACGCACTTTTCCTGGCTCGCACCTCGCCATCCGCTGCGCCGCGTGTAGTTCTTGGTGAGTTGGTTTACCTCGAGCAGAGCCATGGCCGGATGGTAGCAGCCGCTCCACTCGAAACCTAGATGTCCAGGTTCTTGACGTCCAGCGCGTTGTCTTCGATGAACTTACGCCGCGCTTCTACGTCTTCGCCCATGAGCGTGCTGAAGATAGACTCAGTCTCCGCTATATCTTCCAGCTTCACCGAGAGCAGCGTGCGGCGGTCGGGGTCCATGGTCGTTTCCCATAGCTGCGTTGAGGTCATCTCGCCCAAGCCTTTATAGCGCTGTACGTCGTATTCACGCCTGCCCTGCTCGATCACGTGCTCGAATACTTCACGCGCCGATTGCTTAGTCACGGGATCTGCGGGGACCCTCTTGGCCTTCTTTGGCTTGGCGGCCGCGGTTTCCGCTGCAGGCGCATCCGCCTCCGGCTCCTCCGCTTCTGTGGCCTTGGCGTACTCGATCACGAAGGGCGGTTCCAGCTCCTCCCGGATCAGGGAGTACTTTGCCATCATTTGCCGGTATTCCGGAGAGGAGGCCAAGGTCCAGTCGACCCGGCGCTCCGCTCCCTGGCTGTCGGTAAAGCTGACCGACCAGGTGCGATGTTCCTCCTCGTACCGCGGCGGCGCCACCGCTTTGAACTGGAAGCGTTTGGTCATCTTCACCAGCTCAGCGTGCAGCTTAGCGAGTTTCGCCGGCACCGTTCCCTCGGCCTCGAAGTCGGAGCGCCGCATCAGCTCAAACCTGGGGAGCAACTCCGTGACTTCCTCGTTGCGCATATGCTTGTTGGCCTTCTCAAACACGCCCAGGTAATCGTTGAGCTGGCCCATGAACTTGGTCAACGCTGCGCCTTCGAGCCTCTTGCCCGCGGTACCGTAGCGCAAGCCCATGCCTTCCGAGGCGCGCTTGATCATTACTTTGACGAATTCCCGGTCGTCCTTGATGTACTGCTCGAACTTGCCCTTCTTGATGCGGTACAGCGGTGGTTGTGCAATGTAGACGTGCCCGCGCCGGATCAGGTCAACCATGTGGCGGAAGAAGAAGGTCAAAAGCAGGGTCCGGATATGTGAACCGTCCACGTCGGCGTCGGTCATCAGGATGATCTTGCCGTAGCGCAACTTGGCCGGGTCGAAGTCGTCCTTGCCGATGCCGCAGCCCAGCGCCGTAATCATGGCGCGAATTTCTTCGTGCCCCAGCATCTTGTCGTAGCGGGCTTTCTCCACGTTCAGGATTTTGCCCTTGAGCGGGAGCACTGCCTGGAACTTACGATCGCGTCCCTGTTTCGCGGTACCACCGGCGGATTCGCCCTCGACCAGGTACAACTCGCAGCGGTCGGGCTGGCGTTCACTGCAGTCGGCCAGCTTGCCGGGCAAGCCGCCGCCATCGAGCGCGCCTTTACGCCGGGTCAGATCGCGTGCTTTTCTGGCCGCCTCACGGGCTCGCGCGGCTTCGATCGCCTTGTTGATGATCCTTTTGGCAATGGGAGGATTCTGCTCGAAGAACATGCCCAGCCGTTCGTTGACGAAAGCCTGCACCGTGCCGGCGATGTCGGAGTTGAGCTTGCCCTTGGTCTGCCCTTCAAATTGCGGCTGCGACAGTTTCACGCTCACGACCGCTACAGACCTTCACGGACATCGTCTCCGGAGAGATTCTCTTTGACGTCCTTAAATAGCCCCATCTGCTGTCCTGCCGTGTTGATGGTGCGCGTCAGCGCGGTGCGGAAGCCCGAAAGGTGAGTGCCGCCATCGACCGTGTTGATGTTGTTGGCAAAGCTGAACACAGACTCGGAATAGCTGTCGTTGTACTGCAGGGCGATATCGAGCTCAACCCCATCACGGGAAGATTCCATGACGATGGGCTTGTCATGCAGTACCTGCTTGCCCCGATTCAGATGCTTGATGAATTCGGCGATCCCGCCTGCGTATTTGAAGTCAGACCGCTTGGCCTCACCGGTCTTGGGATCGGTAGTCCGTTCATCGACCAGGCTGATCTCCAGACCCTTGTTGAGGAAGGCGAGTTCGCGCAGCCTTTGGGCCAGAGTGTCGAAGTTGTATTCGGTCACGGTGAAAATAGAGCGATCGGGCAGAAAGTGGATCTTCGTTCCACGTTTCTTCGTCGTCCCCGTCTGCTTCAGCTTGGTAATCGGGATTCCTTTGGCATACTCCTGCTCATAGGTATGCAGGTCTTTCCAGACCTCGACGTCGAGCTCTTCACTGAGCGCGTTCACGCAGGAAACACCCACCCCGTGCAATCCGCCTGAGACTTTGTAGTTGGAAGAGTCGAACTTGCCTCCGGCGTGCAGTTTGGTGAGCACCACCTGCAGGGCAGGCATCCGCTCCCCCCCGGGGACATCCATCTCATCCACAGGGATGCCACGCCCGTCGTCTGTGACCGTGATCGAGTTGTCGATGTGGATGATTACATCTACATGCGTGGCATAGCCAGCCAGCGCTTCATCGACCGAATTGTCCACTACCTCGTAGACCAGGTGATGCAAACCTTGATCGCCGGTTGACCCGATGTACATCGCGGGACGCAGGCGAACAGCTTCTAAGCCTTCCAAAATCTTAATGTTGTCGCCGGTATAGGTGCGCTCCGGGATCAAAGGCTCGCGCATGGCTGCGTGTGGAGGGGTGGCGGAAACGGGAAGTTCTTTGGTGGACATGCAACTCCGAACAGCAAAGCTTGAAAGCGGCTCTCGGTAGGAAGGGACCGAGTGGAAATAACATCTTGAAAGTGCAGGGTTTGCCTGCACTTGACTGCTTCAAGTTTACCACGTTTTGGGGTCCGGACAACGGCCCGAGGGGGGCGCCAGGCGGGTGGAAATCAGGGCATAAACATGGCTTCGACGGGCGGGCAGACTTTTTCATGAACACGAAGGTCGCTAGTACTTAGGTGACCAACATGACACTTTTGGCGGATTCTGAAGTAACCAAAATATAGGGTACTCTAGGACAGTTACAACGGGTACTTTAGTTAGGTCGAGAGTAGATAACCTCTATATGTGCTTAAAAACACACACTCGCGAATTTTGCGAACTATACTCTTGATTGTTTCCACCTACTACACAGAAACGAAACACCAACCCCCCGGAGGTAACCAGTCATGAAACTTTTTGTCCACGCATCCATCTTCTCCGTCGTTTTCGCCGGTTTCGTCGCCAGTGCGGTAACCACCAAGTCTATCGATCATGTGACCGCGAAACACAGCCTGGTCGTACCGCACGCCATGCCAGTACCGACCTGCAAACCGGGCGACTGCGGCCTCTAAGAGCGAAATGCGGTACTAACGCTATCTCCGGCAGTACCCAAAGTAGGCACCGATAGCACAAAAGTGCCAGATTTAAAGGTTTTCTTAGGTTGAGCACCATCCCTTTTCGAGCTATTCTCAAGACTCGGAAGGGGTGGTGTGATGATGAACGTAGCCCTTAGCACCTTGTACACGGCAGAGCCCCTCCTCATGGTCGTGGCCATGGTGACTCTGCTCAGATCTCGGGACCATCGGCGCTTTCCCGCGCTTTTCGCTTACGTCACGGTTCGGCTGACATCTACAGTGATCCTTCACCTCTTGATGCACGCGCACCGCTTCATCACGGTGAGCGAGAAGGCCGTCTACTCCTGCTACTTCTACACTTATTGGTGCAGCTATGTCGCGAGTGCGATCGTCGTGTTCCTGGTCATCCAGGAGCTGTTCCAGTCCTCCATGGATCCTTTTCCTGGGCTTAAGTGGTTGGGTACGATATCGTTTCGTTGGGTAGCCTGCATTTCCTTTGTTGCCACGTCCGCAGCCCTGCTCGCACCGGGTGGCAAAGGCAACAAGTTTGTCATTGCCCTCGTGGGCCAGGCGATGCGCTGCGAGAGCGTCTTCATCCTTAGCCTCCTGCTGTTCCTGATGCTTGCCGCGGGCAAGCTCGGATTGTCGTACCGCAGCCGGGTCTTTGGAATCAGTTTCGGCTTCGGCATCATGGCAGCGAGTGACTTGATCGTCTCTGCAGCGTTTTTGCACTTCGGAGACAACATGTTGACGTCGACCGTCAGCGTGGTTACGACAAGCGCCAGCCTGCTGACCCTGGCCGTCTGGTCCACTTACTTCCTGGTGCCTGAACCAGCTCGCCGGGTTAGCGCGTTCAGCGCGTCGTCACCCTTGGCTCGTTGGAACGAGATCGCAACCACCTTGGAACACAGCGCGCCTCGGGTTCCAGTGGCGGTCCCGGCCAGCGACTTCTTCCTTCAGGATGTCGAAAAGGTGGTTGACCGCATTCTGATCAAGAACTCGCTCCACGTAGCTAGTTAACTTTCCAGGCAAGCAAAAAGGCTGTAACGGGATGCTCCGTTACAGCCTTTTTGCGTGTGCGGACCTAAACGAAGGGCACGGCTCATCAAAGCCCTCATCTCTCCCAAACAAAAGCGGCACGGCTGAGCCGTGCCCTTCGTTCAGAGTTTTTTTACGAGGAAGGCGCGTCGATCAGCGCTAGTTTGCGGGAGTCTCGACCGGCTCTACCGAGACAAATCGGCCAGTCTTACCCCGGTCGATGAAGTTCACGCGGCCGGCAATCTCGGCATAGAGGGTATCGTCTTTTCCCCGGCCGACATTCAAGCCAGGCTTCAGCTTGGTGCCGCGCTGGCGCACGATGATGGAACCGCCGGTGACCACCTGTCCAGCGAAGATTTTGACGCCCAGTCGCTGCGCATTAGAGTCACGACCGTTCTTGGAACTGCCTAAGCCTTTTTTATGTGCCATTGCCTAATCCTCAATCAATCAGAAATTTGCCTACTGGGCAGCCTGTTCGCTGCCATAGCTGAATCCGTTTACCTCGATGCTATTGATCCGCACCTCGGTGTAGGCCTGGCGATGGCCCTGCAGCTTCTTGTACTGCTTCTTGCGCTTGAAGTGGAAAACCAGAATCTTGTCCCCGCGTCCCTCGCTAACTACTGTGCCAAGCACCTTGCCTGCTGTGGGCTTCGAGAGGGGCGACCGTCCGTCTGAAAAGGCCAGCACGTCGTTGAATTCCACCGCGCCGTTAGGCTCGACGGCCGGTTTTTCGATCTTGACTACCTCGCCTGGGGAGACGCAATACTGCTTACCACCGGTACGGATCACAGCGTACATAAAAATCCTCCACGCCGAATCACATCGGCGGAAAAAACTAGCTGGGCAAATAATGGATTGCTGATTGTGCTCAAACCCGAAGGTGAGCAGACCGCACCAAAGGCTTAGGTCCCAAGCTCTCTAAGTTTACGGTTCCGGCCTGTTTTGGTCAACTCGGCGGATTGAAACAGGTAAACCCCGAGCACCACGATTAACGGTTCCAGCGGGTGTCGAAAGCGGGCATGGGCGGCCACGCCGTAGTAGACCAACGGCAACAACAGAAAGGCCCATGCGAACAGCCAGGCGGCCGGGGCTTTTTGCTGTAGCGCAAGCGCGAGTCCGAGCAGTCCGCAAACGCTGCCGAATATGAAGTTCAGACTGCGCGCGTACTCCACCCACTCGGTCCGGCTTACCGGGTGAGGAACCCCGGCCCAGAAGAAGAACACCCGCTTGAGCGTGTTTTTCACCCATCGATCCGGGTTGCTGCGTATCGAAGTCATGGCTTGCTCACCACGCATTTTGGAGTAGGCGATCTCGCCCATTGCGGCGTAGAGCCGAAGCTGATCGGGCGCCTGGATAGGGTGGTCATACTCCATCAGCAACCCGGTCGATCCTGGCCCATTGCCAAGGTACAGCTCGGCGCCGAAATTTCCTCGGGCCGGCACGAAGTGGTGAAAGACCCGCCAATTTCTCCAGGTCCAGGGTCCCAGGCAGGCGGTGAACAACACGGCGGCGAGTAAGACCCCACTCAGCCGGCGCTTGGGCGACCCGGCGAGAACCCATAGTCCGCAAGCCGGCAGGAAGATCAGGAGAGCGGGATTGCTCAGTCCGGTCAGTCCCCAGAGCATCCCAAAGCTAGCCCAGCGTCCTGGGGTTTCGCCCTGCCGCAACCGCAACGCCAGCACCAGCACCCAGGAAAAGAGAAACGTGGTGAGCGATGTATCCCATACCCAGCGGACGGCATACTGCATGGCTGCCGGGTAGAGCGTCCAGATCCAAGCCGACCACCTGGCCACGTTCAGGTTGAAGCTGCGGGCTGCGATCTCCCAGATCGTCAGCGTCGTCAGCGCGGAAAACAAGCTATTCAGAGTGAGAATTGCCCATGCAGACAGGGGGCTAAACACGCCGAACAGTTTGAAGACTCCGGCCAGGAGTAAGGGAAAGAGCGGTCCAACCCAAGCCGTCGGGCCAGTATGTCCCCGGAAAGGATCGGAGAAGCCGTAGCCCGTGGCCAGCGCCCGGGCAACCCGCCCCATCTCCTCCCCGAACAGCATGTGGTCGTCATAGGACCGGAAGCGATAGGTGTGGGCCAGGGTGAGGTAGAGCACCCGCACGGCGAAAGCTACCCAGAAAACCAACCACGGCGCATGGAACGGCTCTCGGTCGGGCTGGGAGGAAACGGCTACATCGCGTTTGGGCATTGAGGGGGCAGGAAGTCGTGATCCGCCATTCTATAGCGCCAGAACTTGCGAATTGGACTTGCGAATTGGACGTGCGAATTCACAGCCGCTTGCAATGCCATACCCCCCCATTCCCTTCCGCAGCCAGGAGGGCTGGGTTGTCGCCGGCTGCGGGTCCGGCTATACTGGTAGTTCGCGAGTTTGCTGCGTGTACTTGTCTTGTGCTTTAGCCCACTATCATCCTCTTCGATAGTGCGTGCACAGAGTTAGACTGCCGCACGGTTCCTGCGAAAAGCTTAAGTAATCTGGAGTTTGTCATGGCTCAGGTTTGCACAATCTGCGGCAAAGGTCCGCAGTTCGGTAACAAGATCTCGCACGCGCACAATGTTTCCAAGCGTCGGTGGAACGTTAATCTTCGTCCGGTCAAGGCTGAGATCGATGGCGGCAACAAGCGGATTCGCGTTTGCACCCGCTGCATCAAGGCAGGCAAGGTCGTCAAAGCCTCCTGATTATTCCTTTGTCCCCGTATGTTTGGGGTCAAAACCCAACGACAACGAATTGATGCAGTAGCGAAGCCCTCCTGGCCCGGGGCCGTCCGGAAAGACATGCCCTAGGTGGGCTCCGCAACGGGCGCACGTGACTTCGGTGCGTGTCATCCCGTAGCTTCTGTCTTCATGCAGCTCCACTGCATGCGCATTTGCCGGGACTGAGAAGCTGGGCCAGCCACTCCCGGACTCGAACTTGGTGTCGGAGCTGAATAACTCAGCGCCACAAGCTCCGCATCGGTAAGTTCCGTCCGCGTGGTTCCTGTAGAGTGCACCGGAGAATGCCGGCTCCGTCCCCTTTTGCCGCATAACGTAATACTGTTCCGGGGTCAGCGCGGCCCGCCAATCGGCGTCCGTCTTTTCAATCTTGTCCACCTTGGCAGCTTGCTCTTTTTCCATGATCTCGCTCCCCGCTGATTCCATGCTTCCCATTCACTAAAGACGCTGCCTATCGCAGTGCGATCACTTCGATCTCGACCAGGGCATCCTTGGGTAATCTGGCCACTTCGACCGTGGATCTGGCTGGCGCAACCCAGCCATCTTTCGCCAGATAAATGGCGTAGATTTCGTTCATCGCGGCAAAATCGCTCATGTTCTTCAGGTAGACAGTGGTCTTGACCACCTTTTGCAGATCGCTTCGAACTGCGGCCAGGACGGCCTTCAGATTTTCGAGGACGCGAACGGTTTGCTCGCGAATGCCGCCATCCACCATTTGGCCGGTCTTCGGATCCAGCCCCACCTGTCCGGAGGTGTAAATCATTTCCCCGATTTCGATCGCCTGGGAATACGGGCCGATCGCCGCGGGAGCATTTTCTGTAGACACAGCCGACTTACCAAGAAGATTCATGCCCTGATTTTCCCATGCTTTATACCTTATGGGCGCGTTGCACGTCGCGGACGCCAGGCACCCGCCGCAGGCCGCTCACCAGGCGCGTCAGGTGGCGCATGTCCTCGGCTTCCAGAACAAATTCGACCACCGCCTCTGAGTCGCCCGTCGGCTTGGAATCGACTCCGCGGATATTGGTGCCGTCGTCGCTGATGACGGCGGTCATTTCCTTCAGCATACCGGCGCGATCGTCGCAAAATACCGTCAGCTTGACCGGATAGGTCATCTTGCGGCCGGGGTTTTCTTCGGCCACGCGGGCCCATTCCACCGAAATTCGGCGGTCGCTCTCGTAGAGCAGGTTCTGTACATTCGGGCAGCTTCGTGCGTGCACGGCTACGCCCTTGCCGCGGGTGACATAACCGACAATCTCTTCGCCACGGATCGGATTGCAACATCGGGCGCGGTAGACCAGCAGATCGTCCTGGCCTTCCACCTGCAAGGAATCGGACCCGTGCATATGGACGCGCCGAACCGCCTCCGACATCAGGCCCTTGGGAGCGTCCTTGCCCGGCTCTATTTCCAGTCCGGTCTGCGCGGTCACTCCCGGAGAAAGCTTGTTCAGCACCTGGCGCGAGGAGTACTTGCCGAAACCCGATGGCCGCCATCAGGTCGCTGGCTGTCGCCAGGCCACATTCGCTGGCCGCACGGGCATAGTCAGTGTCGGTGAGCTTGCTCAGAGACACTTTGTACTTGCGCGCTTCCCGATCGAGCAGCTTCTTGCCGATTTCAATGGCCCGCTCACGCTGGTGCTCGTTGAGCCAATGCTTGATCTTGTTGCGGGCCCGCGAGCTCTTGGCGAAGGTGAGCCAATCGCGGCTGGGGGTGTGCCCGTTCTGGGTAACCACTTCCACGATGTCGCCGTTGTGCAGCTTGGTCCGCAGCTGCGCCATCCTGCCGTTTACTTTCGCGCCCGACACAGGTATTACCCACCTCGGTGTGGATGGAATAGGCGAAATCAATGGGCGTTGCATCCTTCGGTAACACGACCACCTTGCCCTTGGGGGTGAAGGTGTAAACCTCTTCCGGGTAAAGATCGATTTTCAGTGTGGAGAGAAACTCGTTGGGATCGGACATCTCCCGCTGCCACTCGACCAGCTGCCGTACCCAGGCGAGGCGTTGCTCATCGCGCGCGCTCGTCGGCGAACCGGCAGCTTTGTATTTCCAGTGTGCCGCGATCCCTTCCTCGGCGATGCGATGCATCTCTTCGGTCCGGATCTGAACCTCGAACTGGTGCCCACCCTCGCCCATCACCGTGGTGTGCAGCGATTGATACAGATTGGGCCGGGGCATGGCGATAAAGTCCTTGATGCGTCCTGGCACCGGGCGCCAGATGGAGTGGATCAGGCCAAAGGCTGCGTAGCAGTCCTGCACCGTCGCGGTGATCACGCGGACGGCCAGCAGGTCGTACACCTGGTCGACAGTGATCTTCTGCTTTTGCAGTTTCTGATAGATGCTGTAGAGCCGCTTGATACGCCACTCGACCCGCGCCTTGATGTTGTTTTCCCGCAGCCGCTCGTTGAGCAGGGACTCCACCGAGTTGAGAAACTGCTCATCTTCGTCGCGGGCCGCATCCACCGCTGTCTTTACCTGGTCGTAGCCGAAGGGATCGACATAGCGGAAGGCCAGGTCTTCCAACTCGCCGCGCACTTTGCCCATGCCCAGGCGATGTGCCAGGGGAGCATAGATGTCCAGCGTTTCCCGGGCGATGGATTCCTGCCGGTCGAGCGGCAGATGTTGCAGCGTCCGCATGTTGTGCAGGCGGTCCGCCATTTTGATCAGGACCACGCGCACGTCGCTCACCATGGCCAGCAGCATTTTGCGGACGTTTTCCGCCTGGCGGTCTTCGCGGTTAGCGAACTGGATTTTGTCGATCTTGGTCACGCCTTCGACGATGTGCGCGACCTGCTCGCCAAATTGTTCGGTGATGTCTTCGGTGGTGACGGGGGTATCTTCGACGGCGTCGTGGAGCAGGCCGGCCGCGATCGCGGTCGAGTCCAGCTTCATCTCGGCCAGAACCTGGGCTACTTCGAGAGGGTGCAGGACGTACGGTTCGCCAGAGGCCCGGAGCTGGCCGCTGTGGTGCTGGACGCAAAACTCCCACGCTTTGCGGATGACGCCGATGTCGTCGCTCGGCCGGTTCTTGCCAATCGTCGCCAGCAAGTCGGCAAATTTCGCCGTCAGAATGTCTGGCTCGGCGGGAGGCTCGAGTGGCGTAGAGTGCACAGTCGCCATACCTGATTATAGGCTGCTCGGAAGACCGTGCTATTCACGGGCAAACCAGGGAGGGTAGTTCCCCGAGCTTGTTTTATGTGGAACCCGTCCAACTCAGGGAAAGCACGGCTTGCATGGGCCATCCTTCGCCTTTCCCTTTAGCCGCGCTGTGCGAAGATGATTTGTGGCCCGAGAACCTATCTCCGCGCCCCCCAGCCAGGCTGCGCGAGCCTTTAGCAGTGAGGGGCCAGTCGCGATTATTTCCCGCAGGGCAGCCGACCGCCTGCGTGCCGGCCACGTCTGGGTCTACCGTTCAGATATTGAGCACTTGGTGGAAATGGATGCCGGGCCTGATGGCGGTGGCCGACCATCGGGGTTCCCCCTGGGGACGGCGCTCTGGAGCCCAACTTCGCAGATCGCCCTTCGCCTGGTGACCTCCGATCCCCATCTCACCCAGGCCACCTGGATGGCACTGTTCGAGCAGCGCCTGCGCCAGGCGATACAGCTGCGCGCAGGGCATGTTGGACGAGGGTACGCGACGCCTGCCGCCTGGTCTTCAGCGAAGCAGATCAGCTTCCCGGCCTGATTGTCGACCGCTACGGCGACTTAATCCTGTTTGAGATCCACACCAAGGCGCTCGATCGGGAAGACATTCGGGCGCTCGATCGTCCAGGTCCTCCAGGCGGAACTCGCCCCGGTCACCATCGTGGAGCGGTCGGATGCTCGCATACGCGAGCTGGAGCAACTGAGCGAGCCGCCGGAGGCGCCGCTCTACTCTGCTGAGCCAATTCCTCAGCTGAGGACGATCTTCCATCTCAATGGGCTGGCATTTCACTACGACGCCAATGCCGGGCAGAAGACCGGAGCCTTTCTTGACCAGCGTCTGAACTACGCCGCCGCGTCCCGCTATGCCCATGGCGAGGCGCTCGACGTCTGCACCTACCAGGGCGGTTTCGCCCTGCATCTGGCGCAATCCTGCAGCCGGGTTACGGGAATCGATGCCTCACGGGCGGCGCTCGAGGTAGCGGAAGAAAACCTTGAGGTGAACCGGCACCGATCCAGGCCCCGGTGGAGTGGATGGAGGCCAACGCCTTCGATCTTCTTCGCGACTGGAGCACGGCCGGGAATACGTTTGACACCGTGGTGCTGGATCCGCCCGCTTTTGCCAAGTCCAAACGCGCCGTTCCCGGCGCCTGCGCGGTTACAAGGAGCTGAATCTGCGGGCTCTCAAGATGTTGCGCGCCGGGGGACGCTGGTCACCTGCTCCTGCTCGCACCATGTTTCCTGGGACGAATTCCACGGCGTGGTGGCGGCGGCCGCAGGAGATGCACAACGCCGGGTTCGCCTGCTGGAGCGCGCGGTGCGGCGCCGGACCATCCTGTGGTGCTCACGATTCCCGAGACCGAGTATCTGAAGTGCCTGATTCTGCAGGTGGACTGAGAGAAGTAGAGACTGCATGGAACTTGCTTCTCATTGGCAGCACGCCTGGTTGGTCATCGCGTCTTTTCTCGCCGGCGCCCTGAATGCCATGGCGGGCGGCGGTTCCTTCCTGTCCTTTCCCGCTCTGCTGGGTGTGGGGGTTCCGCCTATTCAGGCGAACGCCACCAATACGGTTGCCCTTTGGCCGGGCCAGTTCACTTCCATCGCTGCTTACTGGCAAGATCTGAAGGCCAACCTGCGGTTGGTGTTCCCGGTTTGTTCCGCAGCCCTGTTGGGGGGCGTGCGGGGGCGATCGTGCTGCTTCATACCGGCCAAGCCACCTTCCTGGCGTCTGGTGCCGTGGCTGTTACTGCTGGCTGCCGGGCTGTTTGCGGTCAGCGGCCCGGTTTCCGCCTGGCTGCGGCGCAACCGCGCAGGTGTTTCGGGCACCCGCCCTCACCTGGCTCCGCTGTGGATCGGCGTGGTGGTGGTGTGTTTTTACATCGGGTATTTTGGCGCCGGCGCGGGCTTTCTGCTGATGTCGGTGCTGGCAGTC
>CAWJZH010000033.1:0-45833 GCA_963847155.1 uncultured Acidobacteriaceae bacterium
CAGGTGCTCTACCAGGCTGAGCCACTCCCCGAACTTGTGGTTGGAAGGACGTTTACGGGCCGAAAGGCTCCTGGCTGATGCCTTTGTGAACGCCCGTGAACTACAACAGAGTGTACCAGAAGATAGGGCCCCCACCCCGCGCAAGCCGTACACTGCGGTCAAGAGTCCTTGGACTCGCGCTGTGATGAAACCGTTCCACCAACTCGACCTCACCGGCTTGCATGTTCTCGATGGAGCCATGGCCACCGAACTGGAGCGAAAAGGCTTCGACCTCTCCGGTCCGCTGTGGTCCGCTCATGTGCTGGAGAGCTCGCCCGAAGCCATCGCCGGCGTGCATCGCGATTATCTCGAGGCCGGGGCCGATTGCCTGCTGACCGCCAGCTATCAGGTCTCCGCCGAAGGTTTTCAGAAGATCGGGTACGACGCCCGGAGTGCCACTGCGGCGGCGGCGAATGCGCTTCGCGCCTCAGTCTCCATCGCCGATCAGGTCAGGCGCGAGTACCAGGCCGGTTCACCGCGCAGGATCTGGATCGGCGCTTCACTCGGACCTTATGGCGCGATGCTGCACGACGGGTCTGAGTATCACGGCAATTACGCCTGTTCCTTTGATGACCTCGTGGGATTCCACGCCCGGCGCGTTGCCGTGCTCGCGGAAACCAATGCCGACTTCCTGGCATTCGAGAGTGTTCCCTCCCTCGAAGAGGCCAAGGCCATCCTGGCTGCGCTTGTCCCCTATCCCGACTTGGCGGTGTATTTGAGCTTTACCTGCCGGGATGGACGGCACGTTTCGCATGGCGAAACTCTGCAGGCATGCGCGGGATTACTCGACGGACAACCGCAGGTGATCGGGATCGGTGTGAATTGCACGGCACCCGAACTCATTGGCAACCTCATCCGGGAGTTGGCCGAGGTCACCCACAAACCCATCGTCGTCTATCCAAATTCCGGAGAAGCGTGGGACGCGGTGCACCGGTGCTGGCAGGGCGATGGACAGATACAGGAGTTCGGCGAACTGGCGCGGAGATGGCGAGACAATGGCGCACAGTGGATCGGGGGCTGTTGCCGCACCGGTCCGGAACACGTGCGGGCGGTAGCCGGCGTCTGGCGGAGCTAGTTGGTCAGACTTGTCCGAATTGGATATCTCAGTTGACCCATGAGCATAGGAAGCCTTCACTGTCCGAACGAAGGGCACGGCTTCACGGGATTTGGACAGACTAACTTCCAATTTTCCGCAGCCTGTTTAGCCGCCGAGGTACTCTTTTCGAGACATTCGCGGCGAAGTCATCTCCCTGCACGGCAGCTTTCGTCGCAGATGATGCTGATCGAAAAGCAAAGGCGATTGTTGGGCTACTCCCCTCTTTTGGCCCATGTACGATCTGGCGAGGGGCGCCCGTCCAACTTCCTCCGGCCTTCGCTAGGACGCAGATTCCTCAGGACTAAAGTAATTCCATCCCTGCGAATAAGTTCCGGCCTTGCGGTCAGGCACGCCGATAGATCAGAGACGCCGAAATCCGGGTTGCCGTCCTGAAGGGACATGAATGCCTAAGCAAGTCAAACTCTGCTCGCCTTTTTTTGCCTTTTTGGTTGTCTGCGGATGGGGCACATCTGCCCTGGCACAAGCACCCACCAGCCGGGTCACCGCCCGAATTGACGAAACGCAGGTAACGACCTTGCAGGGGAACGTACATCCGATGGCGCGGGGAGACTTTGACCAAGGAGTGGTGACCGCGGAGACGCCGTTGGAACAGATGGTGCTTCAGCTCGAGCCTTCCGCGGCTCAGCAGGCAGCGTTGGATACGCTGGTGGAAGCACAGCATGATCCGCATTCGCCCTTGTACCACCAATGGATTACTCCGACCGAATATGGTTCCCGTTTTGGGGCAAGCCTGCAGGATTTGTCCAGAATTACCGGCTGGCTGGCAGCGCACGGGTTTGCGGTCAATGAAATCGCCGTGAACCGGCGGCAAATCACATTTTCCGGCAATGCGGGACAGGTTGAGGATACGTTTCATACGCAAATTCATCGCTTCATGGTGGATGGCGTGAATCACATCGCGAATACGCAAGACCCGCAAATCCCCGCAGCGATGGCAGGCGTGGTGAGCGGAATTCTGTCGCTGCATAATTTCCGCCACGTTTCGGATATCCAGTCACGAGTAGCTTAGAAGTACGTCCGCGGTACACGAGCGGGAACACTCATTACCTGTTTCCGGCAGATTGGGCAGCTATCTACGACCTTAACCCGCTTTACAAAGCGGGGACCAATGGTGCGGGAACCTCGATCGCGATCGTTGGGCGAAGCAATATCAATTTAGCGGATGTTTCTGCGTTTCGTGCCGCCGCCGGCCTTCCAGCCCAAAACCCGACGGTGATTCTGGTGAGTAAGAATCCAGGGCTGGTGGCTGGGGATCAGGACGAATCGACGCTGGATGTCGAGTGGTCCGGCGCTGTGGCTCCTTCGGCCACGGTTAAATTTGTGGTGGGTGCTTCGACGTCGACGACAGATGGCATTGACTTGTCAGCGCAATACGTGGTGAACCATGCAATCGCTACCGTCATGAGCACGAGTTATGGAAGTTGCGAAGTGCAGATGGGCTCGGCTGAATTGTCCTTCTATAACGGCCTGTGGCAGCAGGCGGCGAGTGAGGGGATCACTTCCTTTGTGTCTTCCGGGGATGCGGGTGCGGCGGGGTGTTACAGCGGTTCCTCCAGCTCAGCATCGAGCGCCGGGGTGAATGGATTATGCAGTTCACCGTACTCCACTTGCGTGGGTGGAACGGAATTCAACGAGGGTTCCAATTCAACTGCTTATTGGGCTGCAAACAACGGAGCGGGTTCCGGTTCGGCGCTGAATTACATTCCGGAAGAGGTTTGGAACGAGAGCGCCGCCAAGGGCGGTTCGGGTTTGTGGGCCTCGGGTGGCGGAGCAAGCCTCTACTTTAGCCAGCCGGCGTGGCAACGGGGGGTCAGCGGGATCGGAGCAGCCAATGGGATGCGGGCGGTTCCCGATGTCGCGGTGTCGGCTTCCGCCCACGACGGCTACATCATCATTGAGAACGGCGGTTATTACATAATCTCCGGCACGTCGGCGGCATCGCCCTCGCTTGCGGGTGTCATGGCGCTGGTGGATCAAAGCAAGGGCGGAGCGGGCCAGGGCAACGCCAATCCATCCTTCTACGCCTTGCTCAATGCGAGCAGGAATCCTTTCCACGCCACGCCCTCCGGCAGCAACAATGTACCAGGCGTAAGCGGCTTCACGGCGAGTGGCGCTGCGTACAACCTCGCCACCGGCCTGGGATCGGTGGACGGATCGCTACTGGTGGCCTTATGGGGTAGCGGTGCGAGCACCACTCATCCGAAAATAGACTTCGTGTTGACGCCGTCGGCCACCCAGGGAACCCTGCTCCCGGGCAGGACGACTACATTTACTCTCAGCGTGACGGAAAGCGGAGCGGCCAAGAATAAGGTTTCGCTCACGGCAACTGCGGCGGCCGGCTTAACGGGCAGCATCAGCCCGGCATCGATCGCCCCCGGCACAACAGCTACTGTGACGATAACGGCAGCGTCGACCATTGCATCGGGGGCAAAGAACATTGTCATCACCGGTACGGACACCACCGGTACGCAGACTTCAACCTACGCTCTCACGGTGCTTCCACTGCCTACGCTTGCGCTGAATGCAGCTACCTCATCGTTAGCGATGGTGCAGGGCACTTCCGGTACCGTGGGCCTCACCGCGGTCACCGGTGGGTCCTTTACCGGCATGATCAGCTATTCGGTGAGTGGCCTGCCGGCGGGCGTCAGTGCGAAATGGTCGGCCAACCCGGCGACGCCCCCCGCAAGTGTCAGCACCAACAATGAGATGCTCACGCTCACCGCGGCTGCCACGGCTCCAGCATCATTGGCTACCGTAGTGGTTACTGTTGCCGGTGATGGCGTTTCCTCGAGCAGGAGCGTCACGCTACAAGTGCAGCCTGCGCTGGGGGTAGTGTTGGCGGTGTCCCCGCAGACACTCTCGATGTCGTCCATTTCCTCCGCAACGGTAACGGTGACAGCTGCACCGCTGGGAGGAACAGTCCTGGTAGCCAATGCCGGCTGGTCGACTATCAGCATCGCTTCGGGACTGCCGAAAGGTATCACAGCCTCATGGGGTGCACCTGGCATCACGTCCGCCGGGATTTTGTTCCGTACCTTGACGCTTACGGGCAGTGCCAACGCCGTGGCTGGGATTTCGACCCTGAGCCTGGCCGGGACGTTCACTGCCAAGACCGGCAGCGTATACAAGTCGAGCGCAAATCTGCCGCTAACCGTCAGCCTGAGTGCTGCCAAACGGCTGCGTGCGCGACCAGTGCAGAACCACCACAAGAGTTAGCGAACCCGGGATAGTGCGTGCCTTGGGAATGAGGGCCGAACTCGATGGCCTTTCCTAGGAGGATCCCAGGTCTCAAAAGCGAGACCCCACGGCACGCCGGGCAGGCTGGGTACCCATCGCGTGTCCATGGATGAATGGGTCTGGAACATCCAGAGGCAGGATCCAGTTTTCGTCGCACTGTGACAGGAAGTCATTCAGTTTGGTGCGCCGCTGCGCAAGTGAGCTAAGCTTTTCTGCGTGCAAAAACTATTGATTTTTCTGATGTTTGTTGCCGTTGGCCCGACGCTGTCGTCGGCCGTTGCTCAGTCCAGCCGAAAAACTGCCGGCGTGAATCAGGAAGTTCTGTCCCAGATCCCCCTGCGAATGAAGTCTTTCATCGACCGGCAGACCGTCGCCGGGGCGGTCACTCTTGTGGCCCATGGCAGCGATATTGTGGAGTTCGACGCGGCGGGCATGGCCGATATGGAAGCGGACCACCCCATGCGCAAAGACACGATTTTTCAGATTATGTCGATGACCAAGCCGGTCACTGCGATCGGCATCATGATGCTGGCCGAAGAAGGTAAGCTGGCGCTGCGCGACCCGGTCGATCTCTATTTGCCTGAGTTTCACGATCTGAAAGTTGCCACTACGGTCGGTCCTGACGCCGCACGCCTGGCGATCCCGAACCACGCCATTACGATCCGCGACCTGCTTACCCATACCGCGGGCATTCAGGATTACCCCGGACCTCCCGGCATACAGGACTACGCACAAACGATGAGCGTTCCTCTGGAAGAGGTCGTCAAAGCGCTCGCCAAGCGGCCCCTCCTCTTTCAACCGGGGACCCAGTGGAGCTATTCGAGCCCCGGCATCGAAATTCTTGGCCGCATCATCGAAGTCTGCTCGGGCGAGAAATATGTCGATTACATTACGGAGCACGTGCTTCGGCCGTTGGGGATGAAGGATAGCTTCTTCTTTCCGCCCGCCGACAAAGTCGACCGTATCGCCATGGTCTACGCACATAAAGATGGGAAGCTGGTGCGCTCCCCAGCCACCATCCTGGGAGGCGACCCAGCGAAGCATCGCCAGGGTGCCGTGTTTCCCGCGCCCGGATGGGGTCTTTACTCCACCGCTGAAGACCTGCTGCACCTCTACCGCATGATGCTCAACGACGGTGTTTACGAAGGCCACCGCTATTTGTCACCATTTTCGGTGCATGTGATGACGGAGCCCCAGACCACCGGCATTCAGCCGGTGGGATGGATGCGCGGCTCCGATTATGGCCTGGCGTGGGAGGTGGTGACCGACCCCCTCGGCGAGTTGGCGGGGCATACGATCGGCAGCTACGGCCACGGTGGAGCTTTCGGGACCCAGGGCTGGATCGATCCCAACAATAACCTGATCTCTATCATGTTGATCCAGGGCTCCGACGGAGGCGCCGAAAGCATGACGAACGTGTTTCTCAACATGGCGGAATCCAGCGTCGGGAAGTAGGGCCTCTTACCCTGGGGTTAAGTCCTTTCTCTCCGTCACACTCCTGCAACATGCGACAATGGATTTAACCGCATGAAACCTGAGTCGCTCTCCGTGGACCTGGAATCAGTCCCCATCACGCCGGAACTTCTGGCTCAGCACAGCATCACACCCGAAGAGTATCAACGGATCGTTGCCGCCCTCGGGCGGGACCCTGGGCTGACGGAGCTGGGCATCTATAGCGTGATGTGGAGTGAACACTGCTCCTATAAGTCCTCTCGCGTCCATTTGAAGCGGCTGCCTACGCGCAGCGACCGGGTGGTGCAGGGGCCGGGAGAGAATGCAGGCATCATCGACGTTGGCGATGGCTGGGCCTGCGCCTTCAAGATTGAGTCCCACAATCACCCTTCGTTCATCGAGCCTTTTCAGGGCGCCGCGACTGGTGTCGGCGGGATCCTGCGCGACATCTTTACCATGGGCGCCCGGCCCCTCGCCGTGATGGATTCCCTGCGGTTCGGGCCCATCTGTGAAGAGGAGTTGGGCGGCGACCCATCCGCCTCCGCGGTCGTGCACAAGAACCATTCGCTGCTCGAAGGAGTGGTCAGCGGCATAGCGGGTTACGGAAATTGCTTTGGTGTCCCCAACCTGGGCGGGGAGACTCGGTTCGCAGCTTGCTACTCCGGCAATCCCCTGGTGAACGCCTTTGCTTTGGGCCTGGTCAGGCGGAATGAGATCTTTTATGCCAAGGCAGCCGGTATTGGCAATCCGGTGATTTACGTGGGCGCGAAGACGGGCCGCGACGGCATCCACGGGGCCACCATGGCCAGCGAAGAGTTCAAAGAGGGCGCGGAACAGAAGCGGCCCAACGTGCAGGTGGGCGACCCCTTCATGGAAAAGCTGCTGCTGGAGGCCTGCATCGAGGCGATGCGGACCGGCGCCGTCGTGGGCATTCAGGATATGGGCGCCGCCGGGCTCACCTGCTCCACCTGCGAGATGGGCGCCCGCGGCGGCGTGGGGCTCGAAGTAGAACTGGATCACGTGCCGCAACGCGAAACCGGCATGTCTGCCTACGAGATCATGTTGAGCGAAAGCCAGGAGCGGATGCTGCTGGTGGCGGACAAGGATCGCGAAGACGAGGTGATTCGGGTCTTCGAAAAGTGGGGGCTCGACGCAGTGATCGTGGGCGAGGTGATCGCCGAACCCAGGTTGCGCATTCTCCACCACGGCCAACTGGTCGCGGATATTCCTAACCAATCGCTCACCGATGATGCTCCGCTGTATCACCGGCCGGTTGGGGAGTGGAAGGCGCCGGTTCGGCTTAGTCCGCCGCCGGAGGTGCTGGATGAGCTTACTTTCTTCGAAGAGACGCGGAGCGGCACAGCTGCCGCCACAACTATGCGGACGAACTGCGCGCGTTGCTGGCTTCCTCGAATATCTGTTCCAAGAGCTGGATCCACGAGCAGTACGATTCGATGGTGCAGACCAACACGGTGCAGGGCCCGGGGGGCGAGGCCGGCGTGATGCGCATCAAGGGCACTGACCGCGGCCTGTCGATGGCCCTCGATGGCAATGAACGCTGGTGCTACCTGGATCCCCAGCTGGGAGCCTCGCACGCCGTTGCCGAGGCCGCGCGCAAAGTCGCGTGCACGGGCGCGACGCCGGTCGCGGCCACCAACTGCCTTAATTTCGGCAACCCGGAAAAGCCGGAGATCATGGCTCAGCTTTCGCTGGCAATCGACGGTATCTCCGCGGCGTGCGTTGCCCTGGGAACGCCGATCACGGGGGGCAATGTTTCGCTGTATAACGAGACCCGCGGCCAGGGGATTTATCCTACCCCGGTGATCGGGATTGTGGGCATTCTCGATCAGATCGGCAACGCGGTCGGGGCTGACTTTCAGCGTGCCGGTGATGCGGTGCTGCTGATCGCTCCCGCTCGGTGTCTCCGCTGGAGGAGCGCATGCAGGAGTTTGGGTCCTCTGAGTACGCCAGAAAAGTTCTCTCCACGATGTGGGGCACTCCGCCCAGCCTGGATCTGGCGGTAGAAGCCAACCTCCATCGCTGCCTGGCTGAGCTGGCAAAGCAGGCCTGATCCACTCCGCGCGGGATGTCTCTGACGGTGGCATCGCCGTCGCTTTGGCGGAAGGTTCTTTTTGCCATGGGTTCGGCGTGCGTGCCAATCTTTCCAAAGCCCCGGATCTTCCGGCGGAATGGGATCTGTTTGGCGAGACGGCCAGCCAGTGCATTCTCAGTTGCTCCAAAGCATCGGTGGCGCAGATCGAGAAGCTGGTTGCGAACTACCCGGGTCTGATGGTGGCGACACTGGGTGAAACCGTGACTGATCTCTTTGAGCTTGCGGTCGACAGCCGGGTGCTGATCCGGGAAAAGGTCTCCGGCCTGCGCAACGTGTGGTCCACCGCACTGCCGGCGCTGTTACGCAACGACCCGCCGGTAGGAAACTAGGGCATGGAGAGTACGGCCATCGAGCATCTGGATAAGTTGAGGGAAGAGTGCGGAGTGGTCGCGGTGCACGGCCATCCCGATGCGGCGCGGCAGGCGTATCTCGCTCTGTACGCGCTGCAGCATCGCGGGCAGGAGTCCGCAGGCATCGCCACGGCCGATTACACCAACCTTTACAACATCAAGGGCATGGGCCTGGTGGCGGACATTTTCACCGATGACGTGCTGGCCAAATTGCCCGGCGAATTATCGATCGGACACACTCGCTATTCGACCACCGGCGATTCGGCGCTGCTGAATGCGCAGCCGATCCGGGTGGATTCGACGCGGGGCTTGATTGCCATCGCGCACAACGGCAACCTGGTGAACCTGGGCACGCTGCGCACCCGGCTGGAGCGGGAGGGCGCTTACTTTCAGACCACCAGCGACTCAGAGATCATTGTGCAATTGATTGCACACTCCAACGCGAATACGCTCATTGAGGCGATCGGCGATTCTCTGCGCCAGGTGACGGGCGCTTTCTCGATTGTGATGATGACCCGGGACCGCATTTTTGCTGCGCGTGACCCGTATGGCTTCCGGCCGCTCTCCATGGGGCGCATCACCAATCCCGATGGACCCGACACGGTGGTGTTCGCCTCGGAGACTTGTGCGTTTGATCTGTTGCGCGCCAAGTACGAGCGCGACGTGCGGCCTGGCGAAGTGGTGATGGTGACGCGCGACGGTGTCTTTTCGGTGCAGTATGCGACCGGCATACGGCAGGCAAGCTGCATTTTCGAGCATGTGTACTTTGCCCGGCCCGACAGCAAAATCTTCGGCCGCTGGGTGCAGGCGAGCCGGGAGCAGATGGGCCGGCGCCTGGCGATCGAATCGCGGGGTCGATGCCGACCTGGTTGTGCCGGTCCCTGACTCTGGCGTTACGGCGGCCCTGGGATACGCGGCGGAGAGTGGGATTCCTTTCAACTTCGGGCTGATCCGCAATCACTATGTGGGGCGCACGTTCATTGAGCCGGAACAGCGGGTGCGGGATTTTGGGGTAAAGCTCAAGCTGAACCCGGTGCGAAATTTGCTTGAGGGTAAGCGGATTATCCTGATCGACGATTCGATTATTCGCGGGACTACCAGCCGCAAGATCGTGCGCATGGTGCGCGCGGCGGGAGCGAAGGAAGTGCATCTGCGCATTAGCTGCCCACCGACGATTTCTCCCTGCTATTACGGGGTCGATACACCGAACAAGAGCGAGTTGATCGCCGCCAACGCTTCGGTAGAAGAAATTCGGCAGTACATCGAAGCGGATTCGCTTAGCTATCTCTCGCTGGAAGGATTAGAGAAGGCTTGCGACGGGGGCGAAGGCAATCAGCTATTGCACTGCGTGCTATACGGGTGAGTATCCGACACAGTGGGTGGACGTGGCGGAGATTTTGCCCGCTACTGCTGCTGAGTCGCTTTAGCGACAAGCTCCATTTCGTAACCTATCAGCCGTCGGCCCTGGACAAGATGCAACCGGATTCGTCCTGGGCGAACGGTTCTGGCCGGAAAAGCCGGACGCAGGTCCCTCCGACAGCCGATTCGCTCGGCTGCGGGGATGACAAAAAGGAGAGGGTTGTTGCAAGGAAAGGGCGGTTGCTGAGCCGAGGCATCGTTTAAATTCAATCTGGGCAGCAGACGTTCTACATGCAACCAGAATTTTATTCCTCCAAGCGCGCTTCAAAGCAATCAACAAGTTACATCCTCAGAAAGCCAGTCCCTCCGCTAATTTGGACAGCTCTGATTTTCAGCCGTCCCTTCGGCACTGAGCTTGGAAATGGAGTTCTCACACACGAGCTGAAGGCCGTGTTCTTCACACGATTCCCGCAGGACAAGTTTTTACACCCTACATATGCGAGATCATGAGTGACGCATTTCCGTCCACAATGAACACTTTGAGGTCGAGACTCGTGGAATTCCACTCCGGCCCTGAGATTAGTCGGATTTGCTTGAGGAAGTAGATGGGGCGGCAGCCGGAGCGCTTTCCGTCTTCGCGGCCGGCTTGTCTGTTGATGCCTTATCCGATCCGCCCTTGTCCGAAGTAGTGGAACCGCCGTCAGAGCCGCTATTTCCATCCCCCGACTTGGAGGAGCCAGAGGGCTTGGCAGCATAGTCCGTGGAGTAGAAACCCGAACCCTTGAAATGCGGGCGGGCCGGGGTGGAAATCAACCGTTCCACTTCGCCCTGGCAGACCGGGCATTCTTTTTCATCGGGGGCAGAAAAGGACTGGATCCGTTCAAATCGGTGTCCGCACTTTTTGCACTGGTATTCGTATAGCGGCATTTATCTTCCTTCATTCGGTAACTGCGGGCGCCGGCTGGCGATCGGCCAGCTCGATCAGGCGAACCTCGGTGATGGCTTCCGTTGACTGCAGTGCGACCAGGACCGACGGGGCTACACGGCCATCGATCTGCACCACTGCGAGCGCGTTGTGCTGGCCCGTTCTTACGCTCCGTCCTAACGCAAAGTTCGCAATATTCATTTTATGCTCGCCGAGAATGGTGCCAATTCGGCCAATCACGCCGGGCACGTCGAGGTTGCGGATGAAGAGCAGGTTTCCGTGCAGCGGAGCTTCGATGTCGATGCCGTCGCAGGCGAGCAAGCGCGGCGAACTGCCATGGAGCACGGTGGCGCTCGCGGTGGTGTCGCCTGCGGCGGTATGCAGGGTAATTTTGAGCACCGTTCCCGCACCGCCCGATCCTTCTTCCTTCTTATCTTCATGCACCCGAATGCCACGCTCCGCGGCCACAGAAAGGGCGTTGATGCGATTTACATTTTCCGAGTTCGCAAACACGCCTTGTATGGCGGCGTTGCGGACCAACTCGGTCTTGCCCTGCGCCAGACGCCCGCTATAGGAGATGTGGATGCTCTCCAGATTCCCTGCGGCGAGGGGAGAGAGGAAGGCGCCCAGGCGCTCGGCCATGAGGATGTAGGGGGAAACTTCCTGATATTCCTCGTAGGTCATGGAGGGCAGGTTGACGGCGTTCTGCACCACGCCGAATTTCAGATACTCCTTGACCTGCTGGGCGATCTGCACCCCAACCGCTTCCTGGGCCTCGCCCGTGGAACCGGCAATGTGGGGGGTCAGGATCACATTATCCAGACCGAAATAGGGTGAGTCCTTCAAGGGCTCCTGGCTGAAGACGTCAAGGGCGGCCCCGGCTACCTGGCCGGACTTCAGTGCGGCCACCAGGGCCGCATCCTCGATCAGCTCGCCGCGGGCGCAGTTGACGATGCGCACATTCTTGCGCATCGTTGCCAGCGTTGCGGCGTTGATGATGCCCGCAGTCTGCGGGGTAAGCCCTACGTGCAAGGTAAGAAAATCAGCACTGCGGAATAGCTCGTCCACGGAGCAGAGCCGCACCCCATTCTCGCGGGCAACAGCGGGCGCAACGAAAGGATCGTGCCCCAATAGCTCCATGCCGAAAGCCTTGGCTCGGCGCGCCACTTCAAGTCCTACGCGGCCCAGACCGAGGATGCCGAGTTGCTTGCCGCGCAGCTCGGCTCCCTGGAGCGACTTCTTTTCCCATTTGCCGGCGTGCAACAGCGTGTTGGCGCGGGGCAGTTGACGCGCCAGGGCCAGCATCAATCCGATGGTCAGCTCAGCCACGGCGATGGCATTGGCGCCGGGCGTGTTCATGACCACGATTCCCCGGCGGGTCGATGCATCGGCGTCGATATTGTCGACGCCGACTCCGGCGCGTCCGATCACCCGCAGCTTGGGAGCCGCCTCGAGCAAGGCTTCATCCACCTGCACGGCGGAACGAACCACCAGCGCATCGGCGCCGGCCAGTTCGGCAGCCAGCCCGTTCTTTATCTGATCGTGGGTCACGATCTGCCAACCAGCCTCAGTTTGAAACACAGCCAGGGTGGCGGGCGAGACTTTCTCAGCCAATACGATCTTCATCGTGCTCCTAAGGGGTTTGTTAACCGCGACGCGCGTGCCGCCGCGGACAGCAGCAGCACGCGCATTGGGTTGGACCGGTTCTAACGGGAGGGGGCGGCGCCTGCCAGGGCAAGCTCTTTGCGCGCCGCCTCATCGGGCGCTCTGTTGGCGAAGACATTCTGCGCAGCAGTCAAGGCTTTACCAAAAGCAAAACCAGGAAGCTTTAACGCGTGGGCTACCTGTTCCAGCGCGCCTATGAGCGCGATGGTATCCATGTAGTCGAAGTAGCCGAGATGCGCGATGCGGAAGATCTGGCCTTTCATCTCGCCTTGTCCGTTGGTGATGACGGCAGCAAAACGGGTCTTCAACTCTTTGACAAAGGCGCCGGAGTCCATACCGGCCGGCGGCAGCACGGCAGTCGCTGCAGCAGCGGGGGAGCCAGGTGCAAAGAGCTTGAGGCCCAGCGCTTCCACCGCGGCGCGGGTCATGGCGGCGCAGGTCTCCGCGTTCTCTACCAGTTTTGCCCGGCCTGCCGCCAGATCGCCATCGGCTTGCCCAGCGATGTAGTCGAGAGCTGCGCCCAGGGCGGCGATCAGCGCAACTGCAGGCGTGTAAGCGGATTCGCCTTTGGCTGCGTTCTTTCGCTCTTTGCGCAGATCGAAGTAGTAGCGAGGATTGAGGCTGATCTCCATCAGATCCCAGGCACGATCGCTCACCGCGAGATAAGACAGGCCTGGCGGAATCATGACCGACTTCTGCGATCCGCCAATAAGCACGTCGACGCCCCATGCATCCATATCCATGTGCGTGGTGCCCAGGCCGGTAATGGCATCCACCACCAGCACCGCGTCCCGGCCGCTCTGCTTCATAACCTCCGCGACCCCTTGCACGTCGTGGCGTACTGCGGTCGAGGTTTCCGTGGCCTGCATGTATACGGCGCGGGTCTCAATCTTGAGCGCCTTGCGTACTTCTTCCAAATCGAAAGTCTGGCCGTAGGGCGCGCTCACCACGTCGACATCGCACCCAAATGCTTTGGCCAAGCTTACCCAGCGCTCACCAAACTTGCCCGCCGTGAGCACCAGCACACGATCTCCGGGCGACGTGAGGTTCGAGACGGAGGCTTCCATCGCCCCGGTACCAGAGGAGGCGAGCAGGATGACATCGTTCTTCGTCCCGACAAAAGTCTTCAGGTCGCGGAGCACCTTGGTGTACAGTGCGCGAAACTCGGGAGTGCGGTGGTGTATGTCGGCTGCGGCCATTGCGAACTGGGCTGCAGGAAGTAGCGGCGTGGGGCCTGGAGTAAATAAGCGCGTCTTCCGGATCATGCTTCCATTGTAATAAAGTCGCTCCCGACAAAGATTTCTATAATGGAGTTTTGACACGACTGGAGGCCTATGAGCCTGGTTGAGAAGATTCACGAGGATATGGTGGGGGCCATGAAGCAGCGTGCGGTTGACCGCCTCTCCACCCTGCGCATGGTAAAGGCCGCATTGAAAAATAAGGAGATAGACCAGCGGTCCCCGGTTACCGATGCTCAGGCGGTGCAGGTTTTGACGACCTTGATCAAGCAGCGGAAGGATTCCATCGAGCAGTTCACCAAGGGGAACCGGCCGGAGCTGGCGGAAAAGGAAGCGGCGGAGATCGTGGTGATCGAGGAGTACATGCCGAAAGCGGCCGGGGATGAGGAGCTGGCGCCAGCTGGTCACCTCGACCGTGGCGGACTTGCGGGCGCAGGGAGCTTCCCTCGGGCCGAAGGACATGGGCAGCGTGATGAAGGCGGTGCAGGCGAAAATTCAGGCCAGCGGGTTACGCGCCGATGGCCGTTTGGTCAGCGAAATGGTCAAATCCGCCTTGGCCGGCTAGACACTTTTCCTTGCAACGACTCGATGGGTGCCCCACTCGTTTTTGGTTAAGACAGAGCTCAAAGGACGTGGCGTTACTCGGGGATCACCTTCACGAAGACGCCATCCGGCAGTTCTCCGCCAAGGACGTGTACGACTCCCCCTTTCACCAAGCCACGCAGGATGACAGCCTTGCTGGGCGGCGGGGATGGTTCGGGTACGGCAGCCGGACTGGCTGCGGGGGCCCTGCCCATACCTCGGTCCATCGCCAGGTTTGCCAACCTGTCCGCATGACGGTTTTTTTCCCGGAGAACATGCTGAATCTGGAAGTGATCGACCTTGGAAACGCGACGGCGAGCTTCCTCGTAGAGGGGCCGAAGTTCAGGGCTGTTGACCCTGTACTGCCCTTTCATCTGTTTGACCATGAGTTCCGAGTCGGAGACGACCCTCAGGCTTCTGTGCCCATTGGTGATGGCAAATTCCAGGGCGGCGAGAAGCGCGGAGTACTCGGCAAAGTTGTTGGTACGGGCGCCCAGGTACTCGCTCAACTCAGCGAGAACCCTTCCGGCCGAGTCCTGGATGTAAACGCCGAAGCCGGCCGGCCCCGGATTGCCGCGAGATCCTCCGTCGCAGTAGGCGACAATTCCGTCGGAAACCGGGGCACGAGGGCTGCCATCAGAAGCATGAGTGGGAGAGGGCATAGGCTGAGATTAACGTGAGCCCGGCTTGCTTACCAAACAGCGCTTGCTTCGTCCTAGGGACAGCGGTCTAGTGTGTACGTGGGAGCGACAATGACGGCGGACGCGCTTTCTTTTAATTCGCAAGGAGCAATCAAGGCTGGGGGCAAGGCCGGCAGCCCTGTGTGGGCTCCGAAGCGAACGTTACAATCCTCCTCAGGCATGGCAAGCGAAGCATGGGGTCGGGCCACCGAGACCGAGCTGATCCGCGAGGCACAAAAAGGCTCGCGTACCGCCTTCGAAGCCTTGGTGCGCCAATATGATCAGGCGGTTCTGCGGCTGGCACTGCGCCTGACCGGTTCGGAGCAGGATGCACAGGATATTCACCAGGAAGCCTTCCTCAAGGCTTACCGCTACCTGGCAAACTTCCGCTTTGAATGTTCCTTCTACACGTGGATTTACCGCATCGTCACCAACCTGTGCCTCGACCATCTGCGCCGGCGCAAGTCCCGCCGCGAAGAGCAGTCGGTGGTGGTGGACTCGAGCGGCGGAGAAATGGACCTGCTGAGCAATATTTCCGACGATCGGTCCATGGCTAATCCGGAGCGGGAATTAGAACGCAAGCTGCTGGGAGAACGCATTCAGGAGGCGCTGAGCCACCTGACCCCGCGGGAACGCATGGTTTTTGAACTCAAGCACTACCAGGGACTTCGATTGAGAACGATCGGAGAGATGTTGAACACCACGGAAGAGACCGCCAAGAACACGCTGTTCCGTGCGACAAGAAAATTAAGAGCAAATCTGGCGGCAATTCGGTGAGGCGAGGTTACAAAAATGGACTGCGAACTGGCTCAACAGAGAATAGCTCTCTTTGCGTACGGAGAGCTTCCTGACGATCAGTGCCCTGCGCTGGAAGGTCATCTAGCGACCTGCAAACGGTGTCAGGAGGAGTTTGCAGCAGTACAAGCGCTCCAACAAGCTATGGCGCTGGCGCCAGCCCAGGAGCCTTCGGCCAACCTGCTTGCGCAGGCTCGGTTGCGGCTCGAAGAAGCGTTGGAGACCATGCCGCGCACCAGCTGGCTCATGCGCGTCCAGCAGTCCATGTTTCGAGGCGTCAGCGTGCTCGGCCAGGCGCCGCTCGCGGCCTCCGCACTGCTGGTCCTGGGCCTTGGCGCGGGCAGCTGGGGTGGCTTTCAGTACACCGCCCGTCATCACCAGCCGGTCGCAGAACTTGCTGGGGCGGTCGAGGGTGCCGGCAAGATCGCCAACGTCAACAGCATCGTCCGCGAGCCAAATTCAGAAAATGTAGTCGTGCACTTCAATCGGCTGGTCCCGGAAACTGCCCAGGGATCTCTCGATGACCCGCGGATACGCGAGCTCCTGGTGTTGGGTACCCAGAGTCAAGTCAATTCCGCGGTGGCCGAGAATTCGGTAAACCTTCTCGCCCGTGAGTGCGAGGCCGGTCATCAGTGCGCCGACGGCCCGATTCGTAAGGCTTTGCTGGTGGCACTGCGATACGACAAGGATAGCGGTGTCCGGTTGAACGCCTTGAAGGGCCTGAAACCGTATGTCGCGGAAGATATGGGTGTACGCGACGGAGTGCTGGAAGCCCTGCTGGACGACCCGGATGCCGCCGTGCGCTCGCGCGCCATCGAACTGCTGCATCCCGTCGAGGCGGATAGCAGCGTGCGACAGGTATTGCATACGGTGGCCTCGCAGGATGACAATCCTCACATTCGGACCGTGTCCCAGGAAGTATTGGATCAATCTCCTCACATCCAGTAGCTTGGGAACTGGTTTGAACCGTTAACAAGTCTGGCTTTGCATTCCTGGGGAGATCTCCGATGAAGTACTTTCCGATGTTTGGTTCGCTGGTGGCAATAGTTATGGGCGGTCTTCTTACCCCTTATCCGGGTTGGGCGTCCGGGACTACCGTAAGTTTTTCCGGTGAACTGGGCCCGGATTTCCTGATGTACAGCGCCCAAGGCTACCTCGGAGTCGCTCTAAACGAAGTCGACACCGACCGCGTCACTGCGCTGCATTTGAAAGATGCCCACGGCGCCGAGGTGATGTTCGTGGACCACGACGCGCCCGCGGGGAAGTCTGGCCTTAAGGTTCATGACGTAATTCTCCAGCTTGATGGGCAACCGGTGGAGAATGCCGATCAATTAAAACACCGGCTGCTGGATATGCCCTCCGGACGGACCGTAAGTTTTCTGGTCAACCGTGACGGCTCCCCCCTCACTATCTCTGTGCAACTTTGCGACCGGGAGGAGCTCGAACATAAAGCCTGGCCGCAACACAAGACCGTTCCGGAGTCAGCACCGCCACCACGGTCCGGGTTCTCGCAAACCTTTGTAGGGCGGCCCAGCACGGCGGTCACGGGCATCCTGGATACGGTGATGCCCAAGGGGCTCTATGTGGGCGCGGAATTGAACCCGGTGCGGACGCAATTGGCCGACTACTTCGGGGTGAGCAGCGGTACCGGCTTGCTGGTTGAGCAGGTCGATTACCAAAGCCCGGCGGCACGAGCGGGGCTCAAGGCTGGGGATGTGGTGGTGAAGGTGGAATCGCAGCAGATGACCAGCAATCGCGATTGGGTCAAGGCCCTTCGCAACCACCGCGGGCATTTGGTGCAGGTGACCGTCATGCGCAACAAGCAGGAACAGGTCCTGACCATGAGCGCCGGCAAGCTGAAAGACAAGTAAGCGTCATCCAGAGGCCCTGGGCTACAGCTCAGGTTAAGATTCGCCCCATTCCTTTCTGGTTACTCGCGCCTCCTGAATCCCTGTGATTGAATACTAAGGAGATGCAGCAGAAAGAACGTCTTAAAAAGCACACCTGGAAAGGCAGGGCCAAGTCGGCGACGCGCAAAGTGCGCGAGCTGGCGGTGGTGGGGCACGCTTTAGCTTCTACCAGGCATGTGGTCATGGCACAGATCGTGCCCATGCGCTTCTGCAATCTCTCCTGTGCTTATTGCAACGAATACGACAAGGTGTCCAAGCCGGTGCCGTTGGAAGAGATGGTGCGCCGTATCGACCATCTGGCGGCGCTGGGCGCGAGCATCATTACCATCTCCGGCGGCGAGCCGCTCACTCATCCAGAAACGGATGGCATCGTCGCCCGCATTCGCCACCACGGGCGCGTAGCCGGCATGATCACCAACGGATACCTGCTGATGCCGGAACGGATCGAGCGGCTAAACCGTGCCGGTCTTGATCACATGCAGATCTCGATCGACAACATCGAGCCGGATGAGATTTCCAAGAAGAGCCTGAAGGTCCTGGATAAGAAGCTGGAGTTTCTCTCCCGGCATGCCGAGTTTCACGTGAATATCAACTCCGTGGTCGGCGGCGGTATCAGGAATCCTCAAGATGCGCTGGTGATTGGAAAACGGGCTTTGCAGCTTGGGTTTACTTCCACCATCGGGATTATTCATGACGGGGAAGGTCAGCTGAAGGCCCTGAAGGATGAGGAACGCCGGGTCTATTACCAGATGGCCGGCATGGCCAAGAAGAACTATTCGCGCTTCAACAAGTTTCAGGAGGCGATTGCCAACGCTGAGCCGAACGACTGGCGGTGCCGGGCTGGGTCACGTTTCCTGTATGTGTGCGAAGACGGGCTGGTGCATTATTGCTCGCAACAGCGCGGGTATCCCGGTGTTCCGCTGGCGCAATACACCAAAGCTGATTTGAAGCGGGAGTATTTGACGGAGAAGAGCTGCGCTCCGCATTGCACGGTATCGTGCGTACACCAGATTTCGTATATCGACCATTGGCGGTCGCCCCAGACGTCACAAACCACGCCGGGCCAGCTGGTGAAGATCCAGACTTAGGGCTCGGTCGATAAACATTTCCAGGAAAAGGCATCCACACAGAGGTCTCTCCGCTACGCTGCGCTCCGGTCGAGATGACAAAGGGGAGGGCGGCGCTTTCCTTTGCCATCAGGAGCGACGCCGACCTGGCCCGGCTGCGTGCAGGGATCTGCAGTTCCGCGGACCTATCCTGGAAACTTTTTCCGGATACTTTTACTGTCCTGTACCGCGGTGCACAGGGGCGGCAGGACCCTTGGTGTCGGCTAACGCCTGGTCGATGATCTGGTAGAGGCGCTGGCGGTCAACTACTTCGACAAAGGGAACGCCATTTGTTTTGCTGGTGACCACCCAGATGGTCGGCGTGTGCTCTATACCTATGCGCTTCCCTAGATCGATATCCGCCTGAACTTCCGCTGCCAGCTTCTTTTGCGGGTCGACCACAAAGGGCAAGGCCAAGCCGTGTTGCTGGGCAAATTTTTCAGCGAAGCTGTGAATGGCAGCCGACGCGGCTGTTGTGGGACCCGCCGGCGTCTCCGGAGAAGTTTCACCCGCCACATCAATCTGCATCTGGTTGGCAAAGACCGCATCGCGAAAATCATCGCCCATCTTTTTCGATTTGGTGTCGAACCAGCGGGCATAGACTGCTGCGTCAAAACTCCAGGCGTGAAACGGCAATGGAAAATCATGACGGACCCAGGGAATGTGGTACTGAGCCGCAGCGTCCTTGAGCAGAGGGTTCGCACGGGCGCAGTCAGGACACTCCATGTCTTCAAATTCAACGATGGCTACCTTCGAGCCCGGCGGTGGCTTGAGCGCTGCGGGATCATGGACAGTGGTTGCCTGCGCCCCGGCAAACGGTGCAGTGAGCGCGCTGAGCAGCAGGAACGCCGCCACGGAGAGCCGCTTCGGGTGTGCTTGCAAATTCGTAGCCGGAGATAAGGGGACAGTCTGCATCATTCCTTTGACCTTCACTGCTATGAATTGTAACGGGTTGGCGGCTGATATGATGCAGGCTTCCGGTGGGGGATGCAGCGGGCTACGCTTAAGATCGTACTCAGTCTGGTGGGAGCGGGCGTGGTTGGCTTTGGCGTCTTTGTTCTGCTGGAGGCCTGGCTACCAGGAGCGCATCCACCCGCAGCCGGCGCTGTGCTCTTTCGCTTTCAGCTAAGCTCAATGATCGCGATGGCCGTGTTTGCGGGGCTGGCCATCGTGATCTACGTGCGACTGTCGCGTATAAGGAAGTGATATGAAGAATCGGGCGGAGTGGCTAACGTTCGGGGTATTCGTGATTGCTGTCCTGGGTGCATTGGGTTTCCTGTTGCGCCGTGGGATTCACGGGCAGTCAGCAGCCCTGGCCGTGGCCCTGTTAGTAATTCTGTTGTTGCGCATCGGGATCTTTGTCTGGAACCTGCGGCGACAACGCGAGGACCTCGATCGGCAATAAAATCAACCCCCCGGTGGTTGAAAGAACGAAGCGGGAACACTGTGCTACACTCGGTTCCCGCAAACGAAGCAGGCCGCTCGTTTGCATGGAAAATTGGGTCTGCGCTGTACTTCTCCTGTGATTCGCAGGCCTATGGCCTTCCACAACGCGCTTCCTGGCACGTTCGGATTGCAACTGGAGATACCCCGGATGAATCGTTCATTGAAACCCTATCAAGGACAGGACATTCGTAACGTCGCCCTGGTAGGTCATGCCCATTGCGGGAAGACAACCTTGATCTCTGCGATGCTGCAAGCCGCCAAAATGACCGAGAGGCTGGGCCGGGTGGATGACGGCAGTGCAGTCACGGCCTACGACGAAGAGGATGTAGCGCGCCGCACGACCATGCAGAATGCGCTGGCATTCGCCGAGTGGCACAACGTTAAGATCAATTTTCTCGATACACCAGGCTTTCCCATGTTCGTGCACGAGGCGCGCGCGGCTCTGTTGCCGGTAGAAGCAGCCTTGCTGGTGGTCAATGCGGCGTGCGGCGTAGAGGCGATGACCCGGCGAGTTTGGAAGTTCGGCGAAGAGTTCAACCTGCCGCGGGCCATCGTGGTTAACCAGATGGATCATCCCCGCGCGGATCGCGAACGCACGATCAACGCCCTCACCGAAGCATTCGGCCGGCAGGTGGTTCCGGTGCAGTTGCCGATTGTCGAAGGCAATGGACAAAACCCTTCCTTCCGCGGAGTGGTGGACCTGGTCACGATGGAAGCCTTCGTCTACGAAACCGACGGCAGCGGCTGCGGACGTCTCTCCGAGATCCCAGTGCGCCTGCGCGAAGAGGCTACGGCAGCCCACCAGGCGCTGGTGGAATTGGTGGCCGAAGGCAAAGACGAGTTGATGGAAGAGTTTTTCCGCGAAGGAACCATCCCGAAAGAGCACTTGATTGTGGCCCTGCATGAGGCCATCCGCGAGGACCGTATTTTCCCCGTGCTCTTTGCGAGCGGGCTGAGAAACGTGGGCAGTGACCGGCTGCTGGATTTTCTTCAGGTGTACACCCCAGCGCCGGTAGAGAGGGTTCCGGTCGCGGCCAGAGGGGCTCTGGAAACCGCTCGCCGGGCCAAGCCTGCATCGGACGGAGCAGGCGAGACCATCCACAACCGGGACGGCTCTCTTTCCAGCCCCGATTCGCTTGGGGAAATGGTCCTGCGCAAGGTGGACGATCGTGAGCCATTGGCGCTGTATGTGTTCAAGACCATGTCCGATCCTTTCGCGGGAAGGATTTCGTTTTTCAAAGTATTTTCCGGAGTCGTCAAAAACGACGCCACGATCAACAATTACACCCACCGAAGCACGGAGCGTCTGGCTCACCTGACGGTCATGCAGGGACGCACGGCAACGCCCATTGGCGAACTGCATGCCGGTGATATAGGGGCAGTCGCCAAGCTGCGCGAGACCTTCACCGGGGACACCCTGGGGGATGCCGGCCACGAGATCTACTTCGACCCGGTCACCATGCCGGAGCCGGCTGTCACCTATGCCATCGAGCCGAAGACGCGGGCCGATGAGGACAAGCTGGCGCCGGCGGTGCACAAGCTGATGGAGGAGGACCTGATGGTTCGCTTCTATCGCGACGATGCGACTCACGAATTCCTGCTGGCGGGCTCGGGGCAGCCACATATTGAGTCGGTGGTGCAGAAGTTGCGCCGCCGCTACCACACCGAAGTGACGCTCAAGGCGCCCAAGGTGCCGTACCGGGAGACAATTCGCGCCCGCGCCGACGCCCAGGGCAGACATAAGAAGCAGAGCGGCGGTCATGGACAGTTCGGCGATTGCTGGGTTCGCCTGGAGCCACTGCCGGTGGGTTCAGGTTTCGAGTTCGTCAACGAGATCTTCGGTGGGGCAATTCCCCGGACTTTTATCCCGGCGGTTGAGAAAGGCATTCAGGAAGCGGCCGCACAAGGCTGGCTGGCCGGCTTTCCCATGGTCGATTTCCGGGCTGTGCTGTACGACGGCAGCTACCACGACGTGGACTCCAATGAGCTTTCGTTCCGATTGGCCGGGCGGCGGGCATTCCGCAACTGCATGGAGCAATCGAGGCCAGTTCTGCTGGAGCCGCTGATGCGGGTGGAAATTGAGGCGCCTGAGGGTTTCACGGGCGTTCTTATGGGCGACCTGACCGGGCGGCGCGGCCGTGTCCAAGGAATGGACGCCGGCCGGGGCACGACCGTCATCCGGGCGGAAGTTCCCATGGCCGAAATGCTCACTTATGGCGCCACGTTGACCTCCCTGACGCAGGGATTGGGCAGTTTCCATATGGAAATGGCCCGTTACGATGTGGTCCCCGGGGCGGCGGCGGAAAAAGTCATTGCCGCCGCCCATAAACACGTACACGCTGACGACGAGTAGTTGCTGTCTGTGCTCAAACCTAAACAAACCCAACCATAGCCCGCACGCCCCTGGTCTAAAGGCCCGCTCAATCGAAAGCTTGAGCGCGCCGGGCCTTGATGCCTGCTTGAACTGCGGGGTGGAAGTGTGCGCCTTAAGCGCCCTATGCGCCTTATGGGTGGGAGTTGTACCTCAAGAGCCGTTCCAGCTCCAGGAAGGCAAAGCACGTTTTCATGAGGTACGACCTTAGGACGGAGTTGATTGACCCTTTCCTAGGAGGATCCCGGGTCTCAAAAGCACCCCACGGCACCCCGCGTTCCGGCGCTGAATCGGTTTGGCGCCCGGGCTATTTTCAAAGGGTGTCTCGGAGACGAGTACGATGGAAGAGTTCGGACCCGAGGCGGCCAAAATTAGGCAACCTGGAGCGCCCGATTCGATCTAAAGGATTGAACGGAAAGGAAGACATTCCCCATAATGACGATTTCAGCGCGGAGCCTCAGGGCGGCGTGTGTGGCAGTGTTTTTGTCAGCCGGCATGCTGCCCGCGCAAACGGCCAATCAGAGTTCCGCGCAGAGCCCCTATTACGGCAGCGTCACCGTGGTCAAACCGACCGACGGCGTCAAACCCCTAACGATCGACGAAGCCATCGGGATGGGCATCGAGCACAACCTGGCGCTGATCGAGGCGCGGGAACAGGAACAGAGCGTCAAGGCGCAATCGCTCGAGAGCCTGCAGTCTCTTTTGCCGACAGTGACAGCTCAAGCCGATTCGGGCGCGCACCAGATCGATTTGGCAGCCCGTGGATTCTCCTCCAGCCTCTTTGCGAAAGTCGCTCCCCTCTTCCCTGACCTGAACATTTCTTCGTTTCCCAGCGTGGTCAAGGTGAATGTGACCGACGCCATGGTGAACTACTCCCAAACTCTCTTCAGCTTGGCCAACATCGATCGCTACCGGGCGGCAAAGCAAAACGAGGCGGCTGCCTATTTCAGCAAGCAGTCTTCGCGCGGGCTGGTCGTGCTGACCGTGGGCAATGCCTACCTGCAGGCGGTGGCTTTGGGGGCGCTAGTGGATACCGCCCAGTCCCTGCTGCAGGCTGACCAGGTGCTTCTGAATCAGGCGGTCGCCGAACATCAGGCAGGCACGGCGGCAAATCTCGATGAACTCCGGGCCCGGGTCCAGTTCCAGACCCAGCAGCAGGCTGTCATCTCGGCGGAAGTGAATTTCAAAAAGGCAAAGATTGCGCTCAACCGGGAGATTGGCCTCCCGGCGGAACAGGAAATCCAGCTCACGGATACATCTCCCTACGCCGACCTGGCGACCATGAATATCGATCAGGCCAAGGAAATCGCCTACCGCAGCCGGCAGGATTACCAGGGACTCCAGGCACAGATCCGGGCGGCACAACTGCAACGGAAAGCAGCCAAATGGGAGCGCCTGCCAACGCTGGACTTTGATGGTAACTACGGCGTAACCGGTGTGACCGGGGGCCTATACCACGGAACATTTGTGGCCGAGGGATCGTTGAAACTGCCGATTTTCCAGGAAGCGAAGTTTCGCGGGGACAGCGGCGTTGCGGCGGCCAACCTGACCAATCTCATGCAGCAGATGGCCAGCCTGAAAGAGCAGATCAACCGGCAGTTGCGGGATAGCCTCCTGGATGTGCAAACAGCGACAGAGTTGGTGCGGGTGGCACAAAGCAACGTAGAACTCGCGCGCAAGGAACTGGAACAGACCACCGATCGTTTTCAAGCCGGGGTGGACGACAACCTCCCGGTAGTGCAGGCGCAAGCCACCCTGGCAAATGCCGAGAGCAACCTGATCAATACGACAAGCCAGCATAACCAGGCGAAATTGGGGCTGGCGCGCAACCTGGGCATCGTGGATACCCAATACGCCACCTATCTGCACGGCAACTAGTTGTTGGCTTGATTAGACCTGGGGCTGATCCAGCAGGGTCACTTCCCCGCTTCTCAGATCGAAGTAGCCGGCCGCTATCAATAACTTGCCGTCTTCGATCATGGCTGCCAAAAGCGGTGATTCCCGCAAACGGGCAGCCTGGTGCAACACGTTGGCGCGCACAGTGGCCTCCACGTCGGGGCCTGCTTGCTTCACCGCCGGCTCGATATGCGGGAAAAGCGCGCTGATCTGCCCGGGAACCTCTTGCCCGTGGTGGGTGGCCTGGATGGCCGCGGTTACTGCACCACACCGGCTGTGGCCCATCACCAGGATGGTATGTGTTCCCAGAACCGCGGCCGCATACTCCAGACTGGCCATGATCTCCGCGGTCACCATGTTTCCCGGCGACACGGGTGACAAAGAGCTGCCCAATCGTCTGGTCAAACACCACTTCGACCGGTACTCGCGAATCGGCACAGGATAGGACTGCGGCAAACGGCTCTGGCTTCTCCATCATCTGTTGCAGCAAGGCGAGGTCACGCCGATGGGAGGACGTGCGGCCACTGGTAAATCGGCGGTTGCCTGCAATCAGCTCGTCCAGCGCGGCTTCGGGCCTGCTCTTCTCACTTTCATCGAGGTTAACGACGGGTTGGGAGTCCCCCGTATCTACCTTTGCCTGGGTTCCTGAGGCCATGTTTGCATCGTATCCCAGTTCCAAGGGTGCGATATCCTTTTCAGGGGCGGTCCATTCGTGTTGATCAAATATTAAAAAAGCAGGCCTATGGCCCCAACGAAAACAGGTACAGCCGCATTTGCCTACCGAGACTTTCGCCGCTATCAGTTGGCCCGGATCATGGTCATCATGGGAGCGGAGGCGCAGGCAGTCGCCGTGGCCTGGCAGGTATATGAAATCACCCACCGGGCGATTGATCTGGGTTATACCGGGCTGGTGCTCTTCCTGCCCGGGCTGTTATTCCTGCTGCCGGCCGGACATGTCGCCGACCGTTATGACCGCCGGGAAGTCATCCTCATCTGCTACGTTCTGCAAATACTTTGTACCCTGACCTTGCTGATCTTTGCCTTGCGTGGACTGCACAGAGTTGGGCCTATCTTTGCCGTGTTGTTCCTTATCGGGTCCGGCCGTGCCTTCAGCGGCCCGGCAAGTTCGGCGCTTCTGCCCCACCTGGTATCTGCCAAACACTTCGTAAACGCCATCACCTGGGGAGCGACGGTGTTCCAGATCGCGAACATTGCCGGTCCGGCAGTGGGAGGTCTGCTCTACACTCTGCCGATCCAAAGGGGACTCTATGGGGGCCGGCTGTATGGGGCTCCTATTGTGTTTCTCTTTACCCTGGTCACCGGCATCAGCTTTGTCTTCCTGATCGGTTCCCTACATGTGCGCCCGGGACGCATGGAGCACAGGGCCATTTCCGCGGATGTGATCCTGGCAGGGTTTCGCTATGTCTGGAAATCGAGACTGCTATTAGGGTCGATTTCGCTGGATCTCTTCGTGGTCCTGTTGGGCGGCGCCACTGCGCTGCTGCCCATTTTTGCCCACGATTTACTCCGGACCGGGCCACAGGGCCTGGGCGCACTTCGCGCCGCCCCAGCCCTCGGCGCGCTGGGGGTTTCTGTCTGGCTGACTTTCCGGCCGGTGTTGCGCCGCCCTGGCGTGCTCATGTTCCTGGGGGTCGCGGTCTATGGGGTCGCTACTGTGACCTTTGGCCTCTCCCGGAACTTGCTGCTCTCGCTGGCCGCACTGATGGTGGTGGGGGCCTCCGATATGGTCAGTGTCGTGATCCGCTCGTCCATGCTGCAATTGGCGACGCCTGCCTCTATGCGGGGCCGGGTCAGCGCGGTGAATTCGCTCTTTGTCGGCGCTTCGAATGAATTGGGCGAATTCGAAAGTGGAGTCACCGCACAGTGGTGGGGAGCGGTGCGCGCCGTGGTCGCCGGCGGCATAGGGGCGCTCGCCATTACCGGAATCTGGAGCGTGCTGTTCCCCGGGCTCCGAAGCATCGACCAGCTGACGGAAGAATCTCTCCTGCAAGTCGAAGAAGAACCATCGAGCGCGAACTTTTAGTTGACAGGCGCACTGCCGAATTGCACAATCCGTAAGGCTTCAGTAAACACTGCCGGTACACTTCCTCCCCCTGGGTCCGGAATTTTGATTCTCCGTCAAGCGTGAACCGGGTCCCACCCGGTTTGACCGCTTAGAACGGAATAGGGGTTTTGCGTGCAAATGAAGATTTCAGCTTTCCTGCAGGGCCTTGTGGCTGTCTGCATCGCTGCCACTGCCTCGGCCTCCTCCGGTCAGAACGCCATCCAGCTGTTCAGCCCCGCGAACGTCAGGGTGTCTGACCCAAGGCACGGGCCATGGGGAGGAAGCAAAGACCTTCAACAGCACGATTTTGAACCTGAAGTGCGACGCCTCGCCCATCCATGCCGTTCTTTCATCGTCGCCCGACGGCAACGGGAATGTGCTGGTCGACAACTTCATCTCGCTCAGCGTCGGAGGATCGACTCCAGTCGACATCTGCAAAAACGGCACGTCGGAAGATGGCGGCCAGCAGAACTGCTTCAACACTACGTACGCGTCCCAAGCGAGCCAAGGCCAATTGACTGGGCAGGATCCGGACGGTCTGGCCAGTTCCGGAGGAGTACCAGCGCTCGATATCAGCAGCCACCTCTGGCCGGGCGCGATTCAGGCTCAGATAGACACCGTGGACACAGGGGGCTATCTCACCAGCACTACTCTCTACCTGGTGACGAACTGCACCAACGAGGGAATCAGCGGACCGGGCAACATTACGGGCAACCCAATTCCGAGCAGCAATCCGAATGGCCAGCAACTGACCCAGAATTACGCGTTCAACTCCTCGAATAACCAGCAGATCCAGTTCACTTACGACCTCTCCCAGGCAAAGGATTCCGGAACACTATCGATCCCAGACGGTTCCGCGCCTTCGACTGCGAACACACCGATCGACCCCACAACCTTCACCACTCACTATCTGCAAGGCACGTCATTCGCGACCGCGAATTGCCTGCTGCACGACGGTCAGTTGATCAACGGTTCGCCAGCCTGCAACCTGTACACCCTCACCTGCCAAATAGGTACGGATCCCACGCAAAAAGGCGCGTTGTGCCCGGCTTCGCAGGAACGCAACGAATTCTTTCTGGAAGTTTTCGACGGGCCCAGCTTTACTCTTCCCGATGTGACCGGGACGAACGGCAAGACGTTCCATCAAGGGGTTGGTTTCCTGGAAGCGGTAGACGGATGGGGCGGAGGGACTTGCGTTTTCGATTCTTCCTCGAGCATTGCCCATCAGCTTTGCCCGCAGAATGTGCTCACAAATTTTTCGGGCCCTGGAGCCTATAGGAGCGGTGGACCGGGACAAAGTCCCAACTCCGGATTCATTACCGTAGCCCCGGTACCTGAGGATCTGACCACCCTGACGGTGAGCCCTCAACTCCAGCCCGGTAACTGGATCAACAAGCAGACCGCTGTGGTAAGTTTCGTGAGCACACCGCCTGCCCTGGCGTCCAACAATAACTTTGTTGCCGCGCCGATTCAGAGTCTTACGTACGGCATCTCCAGTACCTCCAACGTGCCTCAGCCAGGGTCGCCGATACCGGGTGACGTCACGGTACCAAACACTGCCTGCCCTGCGCCCGGCAGTACCGTTCCGCAGCCGCCACCAGTCTTTACGCCTGCCCCACAAACCATTGGCGTCTCTGCAGACGGCACCTACCTCGTACATTACTTTGCCCAGGACTGTGCCGGCACCGAAGAACTGAAATTCACCCAGGCCGCGGGAAGTTGGTCGACATCCTTCTACACCTTCCCTATCAACGTGGACACCGTTGCGCCGAAGGTTGCCTCAGGGCCAACATTGTCTCCCGCGCCCTCTACCAATGGCGGGGTTGCCAACTCCTACCTGGTCGGCCAGAAGGTCACGGCCGACTACAGCTGCACCGATGAACGGTCCGGGATCGTCAACTGCGGCACCTTCACCTATGCACCCGGAACCACGCTGAACACCGGCAATCTCTCGAGTGCGGTCGATACTTCGAAAGCCGGCGCGCAGACATTTACCGTAACCGCGGTGGATGCAGCGGGGAACCAGACGTCTGCCTCGGTGAATTACCAGGTGGTTCCCGCCCCGCAGGTGAACCTGGTTATCCTGAAAGTGGCTCCCCTGGCAGTGAAGCAGAATAGCCAGCTGGCTTACACCATTACCGTGGGCAACCTGAGCAATCAGACCGCTTCTTCGGTAACCATAACTGATCCACTTCCCGCGGGCGTCACATTTGTCAAGACTGAACCTATTTGCATCAACGGCAGATGTTCCACGGCGCCCGCTTGCACGTTCGCCAGCAACACGGTGACGTGCAGCGCTCCTTCCGTGAAGTTTACGACTCCGCTGCTGTTCAACATTGTTGTCCAGGTGCAAGCCGCTGTTGGGACAAAAATCAAGAACACGGCTACCGTAAGCAGCGCAAATCCTGAAGGAAAGTTTGCGATCCTCCAGTCCACTGCAACAACCTTGGTTACGAAGAACAATGCTGTTGGAGAAGGAGACTCCACGCTCCAGTAAAGGCCTGTGGAACCGCAGCCTGTGAATGGTTATTTTCCGGCGGGTTTCGACTCGTCGTACATGGTCTTAAAGTCGGTCCGGTGCAAGATGCTATCGCCTGAATCGCTGCGGATGAGGTCCAGTAGCTGGGCTGCTTCGCGGTAGTAGTCGGCTGCGCGATCGCCGCTGCCACTGAGTCTCGCGGAAGTACCCAACAGGTAGTAGATCCTTGCCAGGTCAAAGCGTATTCCAGATCGTTTCGCCGTTGCCAGCTGCTGCTCGAGAATGTAGTCGGCGCGCGCGTAATCCCGCATTCCAATCGCGGCCTGGGCCATGGCAAGCTGGATTTGCAAAGACAGATTTGCGCTGATGCCGCCTTTGGGATTGAGCAAGGTCTGCAAGGAACGCATCGCCTCCTGGAACCGGCCCTCCGCCACCGCGACTCTGTCCACATTCAGCTTCGATAGGAGCGTGACTTCGTTTTCCCTTGACCGGGACAAGAGCTGCAATGCTGATCGATAGGATTTGTCGGCGCTCTTAACGTCGCCGCGGAAAAATGAAACATCGCCGCGAGTGTTCAGGAGTGAGGCCAGGAAAGGATCGTTTTTCAATGTCTGCTGGATTTTTTCTGCTTCGGCGAGGTTAGCCGCGGACTCGTCTCCTCTCCCTGCCTTAGCCAAGGCTCCCGCAAGGTCGTTCAAGCCTCCGGCCATATTCAGCCCGTTCTCTCCTTGCTGCCGAAATGCGCTCACCGCATCCTGCAGCGACTTGACCGCGGCGCCGAACCGGCCCTGGATATCCAAGCACCAGCCCGATCTGACGGGATACCTGCGCAATGCGGCCGCCGTCTCCAACCTGCCGGCTCAGTTGCGAGCGCGCGCATCAGCACGGTCATGGCCTGATCATATTGGCCGGTTGCCGTATAGGCTTCGCTCAGGCCGAGCAGCGTATCGGCGATATCGCCGGGGACTCCCAGCTTTTCCCGCAATTGCAACGCCTGCTGTGAATAGGTGAAGGCGTTGTTGGTGTCGCCCATGGCCAGGTATACGCCGGCGATATTGTCCAGGCATCGCGATTCGTAGCTTTGGTCACCGGTCTCGCGCTGGATCTGCAAAGCCTGTTTGTAAACATCCAGCGCCTGATCGAATTTACCGAGGTCAGAATAAGCAGACCCCATGTTGGTGAGAGTGTTGGCCACCTCATCTTTCATGCCGATCTCGCGCAAGAGGTTGAGCGCCTTGTTATAGCTGACCAGTGCTAGTTCCGGATGCCCGCTCGTCCATTGCACGGCGGCGATCTCGTTCAGGGCCGCGGCAACGCCACGCTTCTGACCGATCTTCTCGTTCACTGCGATCGATTCCTGATAGTTGCGCAGCGCTTCCTCTGGCTTATTGAGCAAGCGGTAGGAGATTCCGATGGACAGCAACATCAACGCATGTTGCTCTTCGTTGTCTACCTGAATGGCGAGACTGGATCCGCGCGTCAGTGAATCAAGGGCTGCCTGTGGATTGCCGGTGAGATTGTCAACGACCCCTAAACTCCAGAGCGCCTTTATATTCTTGGGATCGGTTTTCAGAATGCCGGCAAACTCGGCGCGGGCCTTATCGTACTGGCCGTTCTGCAAATAGAGATTGCCTAGCTCGTACTGGACGTCCACGTCTCCGGGCGAGCTCCTGGAGAGGTTTTCGTAGGCCTCGAGGGCTTTCTTGTTGTCCTTCATGATCCGCGCGTTGCCGGCGCTAATCAGATATTTCTCCGGCAGGGGCAGATTTTGGTTATTGGCAAGGTCGGTCGCGCGGATAGAGGATTGCTCGGCGTCGCTTTGAAAACCCAGTTGCGATTGCGCATCCGCGAGCTTGGAAAATGCCAGGGCGAACTGCGGGATCCTGATTGGTCGCTGCCTGCAGGTGTTTCAATGCTTCGAGATACTTGCCGGCGCGCATGAGCGCCGAACCCTGGTCATATTCGCGGAGCGCTTCGACGGATTGGGTGTTTGGCTTGAACGATTGCGCCTTCAATTCCTCGACCACGTCGGCGGAGAGGGCAAGGTTCTTGCGTACCGAGTCGGCCAGGCTGTCGATAGCGGTGGGCAAATCTTTCACCAGCGCCTGCGCCTTGACCGGGATCGTCTGGTCGTGCACCAGGTCACGAATGGTGGCATCGATCACGATCTGATCGCCAAAACGCGCATATTGGCCGGAGACCAGAACGTCGGCGCTGCTGAACTGGGCGACGCGACGCAGCATATCCGGATCGACGGCAGCCTCGGGCCCGATGTGGAGGTCGGAAAGGACTTGGTGGAGACGGTCGGTCGGCACGGTATGCAGATGGGCTGACTGGCCAATGTCGGTGCTCAGCATGTCAGCTACGCTGGAGCCGATCCAGTCGTCCTTGGGATCACCGGAAGAATTGCGAAAAGGCAAAATTGCCAGCGATCTTGCCTTAGCGGCTTGCGCCTCCTGTTTCGCCTGGGGAACAGAGGCACTCCTGGGCCGCACGAGGAAGTAGGTCAGAGCCGCGATCAGCAGTAGAGCCAAGCCGATGGCGCCGGCCAGCAATCGCTTGTTCTCGTCCGCCCACCTGCGCGGCCCGGGTTTGAGACGCGCGGCGATGATGCCCGATTTGCCGGTCCCTGCCCAAAGCTCCAGGTCTGCCAGCAGTTCCGCCGCGGACTGGTATCTGAGGGCGACGATCGCGCTCCAGGCATCGGCTCACGATCTGGCTCAACTCTGGAGGGACGCTCTTATCGAATTCGGAGACGGGAACGACCCGTTCCTGGGTACGTTTGATCAGGCTGGCCAATGCGCTGTCCGCGCGGAAAGGCGTTTGCCCGGTTAGCAACTCATAGAAGATGAGTCCCAGCGAAAAGATGTCGGAGCGTTGGTCCAGATTTCCGGCCAGCGCCTGCTCCGGCGACATGTATTCCATGGTGCCGACCATGGCGCCGGTCTGGGTCATGCGGTTGCCTTCGAGCGTCTTGGCCAGGCCAAAATCCATGACCAGGATGCGGCCGGTTCCCTTTTCCCGCATGATGTTCTGCGGCTTCAGGTCGCGGTGGATGACGCCGACGCTGTGCGCGGCCTCCAGCGCCCGGCACACCTGCTCAATGATGTCGACCGCTTCGTGCGGAGGCAAGCTTGACTCGCTGATGGATGACGGCGGCGAGATCTTCGCCCTCGACGTACTCCATGGTGATGAACTTTATCCCCTCCGCTTCGCCCAGGTCGTAGATACGGACGACGTTGCGGTGGGTGACCTGGGTGGCGAGGATCAGTTCCTGTTTGAAGCGGTCGAGGATGGCTCGATTGCGCGCCAGGTCCGGGCGGATCACCTTGAGGGCCACCAGGCGGCCGAGCTCGACGTCCCGCGCCTTGTAAACGGCGCCCATGCCGCCTTCGCCCAGCAGGCTCAAAATCTCGTAGCGTTGCGCGAGCAGGTGACCGGAAGTAAGGACATGTTGTCCTCCTTCGGTAAAGTCTCCGGACAAGACCTGGGAAAAGCTTCCTACTACGGTGGGGCTGTCACTGGGGATTGGGCTGACGCCGGGGGCGCCGAAGATGGTATCGGCGTCGCTGGGGACATGAACGTTGGCGGACGAGCTTTCACCCTTCACCGGGGCGCGTACGCCCCCATGGCCCGGTTTTGAGGCGTCGTGCCCGGGAGGATTGCCTCCTTCTTCTCGCATGACTCAGTAGCCCCAGCCCCGCTCTCGGGGTGCAGATTGACTCCATTGTGGCGGGTAACCGCAGTATATAGCGACTCCACGCGTCGGTACTTGCAAATCGCTCGATAGTTGCAGTGGCCTTCAGCGTCAACAAGCAGTTCCGTGGTACGGTAAGGGACTCGGGCCGTAAATTTGGGAAGAGACTTAGCCCGCTGGACCTGGAAGGCCTTGCCCCAAGGCTGGAATCCGGGAAAGTCGTCAGGTCTGCGGGAGAACTACTCGTTTGCGGGACGGGTCTAGGCCGTCTTTAGCCCCTGGAGCTTCACGTCCGTCAGTGGCCAGCAATTGCTATCACGGCCGTAGTACGTGCGGAGTATTTCCCTGTAGAGGTCGGTTCGCATGTGTTTAGGTCAGCGCCCGAAGCGGACTTCACTAGGAGGATCCCAGGTCTCAAAATCGAGACCTGGGGCACCCGTCCGATTTCCTTCGGATTCTCACGCAGACTCTAAAGCCCTCAGTGACTAGTTCTCACGCAGACTCTAAAAGCCCGGATTTATTGGGCCATTTACGGCCCGTCTGGAGTCGGGCCCTGATACAAAGCATCGGAGCTTGGCTCGGGGGATGCGCGGTCCGCAGATTCGAACCGATCGCCCGACAGGACTCACGTCCCAAGAGGCTTTGGCGTCCCTTTCCGCAGGAAATCGGGCTGCTCAGGGGCAGCAATGGGATTGCGGTTCCATCGCCCACGCGCAATGCCTTCTCACGCGTGCAGGGGCCGGCGAACAGGATCACCGCAAAGGCCCGTGGGTCCGCTTAGAGAAAAGTTAGATTCCGGTGCCGTAATCTGCTGCGCAGACACTATCCCCGGCATGCGAGAAGAAATCGTACTGGGTGCGGTGATTGAACTTATAACGCGCACGCAACTCGCGACCGACGTAGAGACCCACAGCAGCAATTCCAACAGCAACTGAAGTCCAGCCAACAATCCACATTGCAGAGCCTTCTTCCTGGGGGGAAGAGATTTCCGGCTTTTGACCGGAATGTTGTAGTCCGTAAATGTCGTTACTATCCATGTACTTCATGCCGAAATAATAGCGCAGGTTGATCACAATTCACGTAGTTACGGTGGGCGACACCAAAGAGCTATTTCACCTGCTCAATTTGATGCAGGAGAGCGACCTTTCGTGCCGCGGGAAGGAAGCTGGCTTCGATCGAATTTGCCGCCAGCTCGCGCAAATGCTCCTCGGTAAAGCCAAACGCCTCATGCGCCAGCCGGTATTCGTCCTGAAGGTCGCTGAGAAACATGGCCGGATCATCGGAATTGAGCGTAATCATGAGGCCCGCGTCAAAATAACGGCGGACCGGGTGCTCCTCGATGCTGGGACAACACCCGGTACGCAGATTAGACGTAACACAAATCTCAATCGGCACCTGGCGTTCCGCCAATACCTCCATCAGGTCCGGATCCAGTTGGGCTGACAGGCCATGGCCGATGCGCTCCGCGCCGATATTGAGCGCCGCCCAGATGCTCTCGGGTCCCATGGTCTCGCCCGCATGGGCCGTCAGGCGCAAGCCGGCGTCCTGCGCTTCCTGGAAGAGCTCGCGGAAGGGCTCGGCGCCCGTACGCCGCTCGTCTCCTCCGATCCCGATGCCCACGACGCTGGGCGAGTCACGCCGCAATTCTGCTGCTTTGCGAAAGACGCGAGCCGCCTCTTCCGGGCCAAAGTGACGGACTGCGTCGAAGATCCAGTAGAGGGTAATCCCGAATTGGCGTTCCGCACGCACGCGGGCTGCTTCCATCCCGTGAAAGAGCGCTTCGAACTCGATCCGCCGCCAGTAGTAGACGACGCCCACGGACACATACACCTCGGCGTGCACCACGCCCTGGGCCGCCAAACGCTCCAGCATGCGAAAGGTGATCAGTTCGTAGTCAGCTGCGGTGCGCAGCCGTTCACTGACCGCTTTGAACGCCAACAGGAAGCCAGTGAAATCGGTGTAGCGATACAGCGCTCTGGCCTGTGCCAGCGTCATCCGATCGTCATCGTGCCTCTGGCTCAATTCGACCAGGGTCTCCGGGGAGACGGTGCCCTCCAGATGAAGATGGAGTTCGGCTTTGGGAAGTCCACGCAACCAGGTGGCCACGATCCGGCGCGAGCTGGCAGTACGTGTCATGGCAGGGAGGAAAATTCGCTGTGCTTGCGGCTATAGAGAAAGTAAATGACCAGCCCGATGACCAGCCAGGCAAAGAAGCGCAACCAGGTGATCACCGGCAGGCCAGACATGAGCAGGGTGCAGAAAAAGAGGCTCAGGATCGGGACCGCGATGCCGCCGGGCGCACGGAAACCGCGGCGCCGATCCGGCTCACGGAAGCGCAGAATCAACACCCCGATCGATACCAACACGAAAGCAAAAAGGGTGCCGATGTTGGACAGATCGGCCAGGGTTCCGATGTCGAGAAGGCCGCTGGGAATGGCTACCAGGAAGCCGGCCACCCAGGTGGCGACAGCGGGGGTGCGATAGCGCGGATGCACTTTGCCAAACCAGCGGGGAAACAGACGGTCGCGAGACATGGCAAACCAGACTCGGGCCTGCCCCAGCTGAAAGACCAGGATGGAGGAGATCATCCCCATCATGGCTCCGCAAAGCACAATCAGCCGCACCCAATTCAGGGTTGCCGAGCCCGTACTGTGGCTCAGCTTCTTAAGGGTGTTGACCACCGGCGCTGCGTCATCGACCAACGTTTGCCACGGGATCAGGCCAGTGAGCACGACGGCGACCCCGACGTAGAGCACAGTACAGACGACCAGCGTGGCCAGGATGCCGAAGGGTACATCGCGCTGCGGCCGGTGGCACTCTTCGGCCGCAGTCGAAACCGAGTCGAAACCGATGTAGGTGAAGAAAATGATGCTGCCGCCGGTGAGCACGCCGGACCAGCCATTGGGGAAAAATGGATGCCAATGCCCGGGGTGGACAAAGCGCGAGCACACCACAACAAATACCAGGATGGCGGTGATCTTGAGCAGGACCATGATGTTGTTGGTCCCCGCGGACTCGCGGATGCCCCGCACCAACACGATGGTCAAAATCAACACAATCAGAAATGCGGGAAAGTTGAATCCGAGGTGCCAGCCCGGCTGATAAATGGTGTTGCCCTGCAGATCGGAGAGTCCTGAGGGCAGAAAGGCGGGCGAGATCCAACGCGCGGTGGGATGCACGCCGAACCAATCCATGAAGTCAACGATGTGGGCGGCGAAGCCGACGCATACCGCCATGTTGCTGACGGCGTACTCGAGGATGAGATCCCAACCGATGATCCAGGCGACCAGTTCGCCCATGGTGGCATAGGTGTAGGTGTACGCGCTGCCGGCGATGGGGATCATCGACGCCAGCTCGGCGTAGCAGAGCCCGGTGAAGGCGCAGACGATCGCCACCAGCATGATGGAAAAAGCCAGAGCCGGTCCTGCGCCCGGGCGGCCTGCCAAGGCGTGGTGGTTCACCAGGTAATCGAGCAGCGGGGTATTCAGAATGGAGGAGGTATCAAACTTCTCCCCCGCGATGGCGGTGCCGATCACGGTAAAAATCCCCGAACCGATCACCGCACCGATGCCCAGCGCGGTCAGCGACCAGGGGCCAAGCGTTTTCTTAAGACAGTGCTCGGGGAGCTCCGAGTCGCTGATCAGCTTGTCGATCGATTTGGTTGCGAACAGTTGCTTTCGCAGCGTCTCGGCTCCTTGTGCTATGCCATGCTCGACGTACCACATTGCAGAAAAGTCCCGAAAGGACGACTGTAATGAGCCCCTTCGGGACTTTGTAGAACCTCTGCACTGCCTGATTCTGTCTGACGCTTACCGCACTAACGCTTGCTTTGACCTCGACACAGCTTCTTGGTCTTCTTCTTGTTGGAACCTCGGGGTGTGGTACGCGCGGCTTTGGGTGCAGCTTTCTTGCGCGCCGTGCGCTTGATCTTCTTCCGTTCCAACTTGTCTTCAATGCTTTTGGTATTGGCCATTATCTTCCTTGTCTACACTTTTTCCAGCTGGGCGAATTTCTCCACCAGCTTTTTCACGCCGAATTGTGCAAATTGTACCGTAATCTTCGCGTCATCACCGTCTCCCTCGCGGCGGAAGACAACTCCCTCGCCGTATTTCGGATGACGCACGCGCTGGCCGCTGCGAAAACCGGTCGCCCCAGCAGAAACAGGAATCTCGAGCTTCGGCCGGCTTCCCGTGGTTTTGCGCGAGGAGAAAAACTGGGCGATGTTGTCTAACGAACCAGCCGGCCTCGACCCGCCGGACTGCCGGTTGCTCGACGGCGCCGTCCGTGAAACGGTGCGCTGGTCCTCGTCTTCGTAGTTGTAGTGGCGGGGCGATTCCCACTGATCGCGACTCGATCCGTAACGCGCGGCATAGGCTCCACTGGACGGACGCTGTCCGCGGGTCAAATCCTGCAGCAGATGCGCGGGAATTTCCTCCAGGAATCGCGAGGGCATGCTCGCTTCCGGCATGTCGTTGCCGTATCTGCGGCGATAGCGCGCTCGCGTCAACACCAGCGCATCCATGGCTCGCGTCATGCCTACATAGCAAAGCCGCCGCTCTTCTTCGAGTTCGTTGGGTTGATTGAGCGTCCGTGAATGGGGAAAGAGGCCCTCTTCCATGCCTGCCAACAGAACCAAGGGGAACTCCAGGCCTTTGGCGGAATGCAGGCTCATCAACGTGACCCGGCTCTCGGGATTGTAACGATCAGTGTCACTTACCAATGCGGCGTGGTCGAGGAACTCAGACAGAGTCTCGCCCCGCTGCTGCGCGTCCTGCGCAGCGTTGGCAAGTTCTTTCAGGTTTTCAATGCGGGAGAAGGATTCAGGCGTCCCTTCTTCCTCGAGCGAACGGATGTAGCCCGTGCGGTCGATCAGAAAGCGGATCAATTCCGGAAGTGTGGCCGCATCGCCGGGCTTGCGGAATCCTTCATGGGCAACGGGGTCGGTCGGCGGAAGGAAAGGCTTATCCGGTTCATCAAAGCTCAGGAGTGTTTGCTCTTCGGGGTCTACATCGGCGGGCTCCGGTTCCAGATCGCCGAAGTCGAAGCCGACATCCTCCCACTCGCCCGATTCGGGTTCTGCGGTTTCCGCGGCGCACGACTCCGGCTCGGCGGCAACGTCTTGCGTAAGCTTCTCGGCAAACCCCGGCTCGAGCAGAGCGCGGCCATCTTCGATCAACCGGCGGAAACTCGCGAGCGCCATGCATGCGCGTGCGGGCAGCAGCTGTTCTTTCACCGCGTGCCCGATCGCCGCCCACGTGCTCATGCCGGTTTCCACGCTCAACCGGTCGAGCACTTCCAGCGTGGTCTTGCCGATACCGCGTGCCGGTGTGTTGATCACGCGGGCGAGGGCGATCGAGTCATCCGGGTTCTGCACCAGCTTGAGATAACTCAGCAGATCCTTGATCTCGGAGCGGTCATAGAAGGAGAAGCCGCCCACCATGGTGTAGGCGATTCCGTAACGGCGCAGTGCTTCTTCCACCAGCCGCGATTGCGAGTTGGTGCGGTAGAGCACCGCGGCGCGGGGCACCTCCTGCTCTTCGCCTGCCTTGCGCAGGTACTTCTGAATCTGGTCGGCAATAAAGAGCGCTTCGTTTTCTCCATCGGGCGCTTCGTAGTAGCCGATCAGGGCTCCGCCTTCGCGCGAGGTCCAAAGATTTTTGCCCTTGCGCTGCAGGTTGCGAGCCACGACCGCGGACGCACCTTCGAGGATCACTTGCGTGGAACGATAGTTTTGCTCCAGGCGAATGGTCTTGGCTTCAGGAAAGTCCTTCTCGAATTCCAGGATGTTGCGGATATCGGCGCCGCGCCAGGAGTAGATGCTCTGGTCTTCATCGCCCACGACGCAGACGTTGTGCTCGGTCCCGGCCAGCAACTTCATCAATTCGTATTGCGGCCGGTTGGTGTCCTGGTACTCGTCGATCAGCAGGTAGCGATAGCGGCGGTTGTAGCGCTCCCGCACTTCACCCGATGAGCGCAGCACCCGCACCGCCTCGAGCAGAAGGTCGTCAAAATCCAGCGCATTGGCTTTGCGCAGTTCCTTCCGATAAATCTCGTAAATATGCGCGACCCGTTCGGCCACCGGATCGGTGGACTCCAGGTAAATTTCCTGCGGGTCGAGCATGTGGTTCTTGGCGTAGGAGATGCGCGAGAGAACCGTGCGCGGCGTCAACTGCTTGGTGTCGAGCCCCATGCGCCGCATCGCCTGCTTGACGATGGCTTGCTGATCGGCTTCGTCGTAGATGACAAAGTTGCGGGTAAGCCCTTCATTGCCAATGCGCAGCGCTTCGATGTCGCGGCGCAGAAGGCGCACGCAAAAGGAGTGAAAGGTGGCCAGCAGCGGCTTGGCCAGCGATCGGTGCTCGAGCAGCTTATCGACCCGCTCCGCCATTTCGGCCGACGCTTTGTTGGTGAACGTGACCGCGAGGATGGAATCGGGCGCAACATTGCGCACCTCAATGAGATAGGCAATGCGATGGGTAATGACCCGGGTCTTGCCGGAGCCCGCCCCAGCGAGAATCAGCAAGGGGCCGTCCACCGATTCGACGGCGGCGCGTTGCGGCGGATTTAATTTATCAAGCAGATGTTGCAATGGCTGGTCTCTGGAGGATGGGGAAGCGATGAATTCTCTTCTACCAGTGTATCGCCCGGCGCGAGTTGTGTTGCAATTCGGATATGCACAGTGTGGATGAGCAAGTTCGGCGGAGAGTTTGTGTATTTTGTGGATCGAGCCTCGGGGTAGAGCCGGCGTACCGTGCGGAGGCAGTCACTTTGGGCCGTTTGCTGGGGGAGGCTGGACTGGGCCTGGTATACGGCGGGGCGCAAGTGGGATTGATGGGCGCGCTGGCCGACGCCGCGCTCGCCCACGGCAGTGAAGTCATCGGCGTGATTCCCCGCTCGCTCGCTGGGATCGAAGTTGCGCATCAGCATCTGAGCCAGCTGGTTCTGGTCGAAACCATGCACGAGCGCAAAGCATTGATGGCCCAGGAAGCGGATGCGTTTATCGCTCTGCCGGGTGGTTTCGGTACGCTCGACGAGTTTTTTGAAATCCTTACCTGGGCGCAATTGGGCATCCATGCAAAACCTTGCGTGCTGGTGAATATCGGCGGGTATTACGATCGCCTTCTGAGCTTTCTACAAGTGGCTGTCGACCAGGGGTTTCTCAAGCCGGCAAACTATGCCTTGATCCAGGTCGTGGGGAACGCTGCCGATGCACTCAAATGCGTGCAGAGGCTGTGGCAATCTCTGCCTGTCAGCCATGTCGCCCCAGCCCAGCCTGCTCCGTAAGTTGTTGTCTGCGATTCCGGCATGCGATATAACCGGCTCACCGATGAGATGGAAAAGCTTTTTCGTGCTTCTGCTCACCGCCTGCCTGGCGCACGGCGCAGCTCCTAAACCCTCAGCAAAACCGGGGCTCAGATTCGAAATTTCCTTTCCTGGAGCCGCCCACGCGGAGCCGATTACCGGGCGGGTTTTCGTTATCCTCTCGCGCGACATCGCGCACTGCGGTCCCGCCGATGCAGTCGCCGCCACGACAGAACCCTGTGAGCCACGGTTGCAGGTCAGCCGCATCGGCGTTCCCTTCTTCGGCCGCGACGTCGATTCTCTTAAGCCCGGCGACTCCGCGGCCATCGACAATTCCGATCTCGGTTCTCCTCTTGCGCACTTGTCGGACATTCCCGCCGGGGACTACTACGTCCAGGCTGTGGTCAACGTCTACTCCGAGTTCCACCGGGCTGATGGGCACACGGTGTGGATGCATGACGATCAGTGGGAAGGCCAGCGGTGGCAACGTTCGCCCGGCAACCTCTACAGCAAAGCGGTCAAGATGCACATTGACTCTGCCGCCGGGCACCATCCGCGTGATCGCCGACCAGGTGATCCCGCCGGTCATGGTGCCTGCGGACACTGAGTACGTTAAACACATCAAGTTCAAGAGCGAGTTGCTGTCGAAGTTCTGGGGCCGGCCTGATCTATCTCGGTGCGGTCGTGCTTTTGCCCCGCGATTACGACCGCACCACGATCCGATATCCGATTGACTACGTTCAGGGACATTTTTCGCTGGAAGCGCCCTACCGTTTCGACGGCCAGAACGAATTTTCAAAAGCGTGGATGAGCGATCACTTCCCGCGCATGATTGCTGTCACCCTGCAGCATCCCAATCCTTACTACGACGACTCGTATTTAGTGAATTCGCCCAACGTTGGGCCCTACGACGACGCTCTGATGCAGGAGCTGATACCAGCAATCGAAAAGCAGTTCCGAGTGATCAGCGAGCCATATGCCAGGGTCGTTTCCGGCGGGTCAACCGGGGGCTGGATCGCCGCGTATTTGCAGATCTTCCATCCCACTTTCTTCGGCGGGGCGTGGTGTTCGTGTCCGGATGCGGTCACCTTTTCTGATGTGGAAGGAGTGAACTTTTACAAGGACGAAATGCGTTTTTCAAGATGTACGACTGGCGTCCGGTCCCTACGATCAACAGCCGCTTCACCAACGGGCAGGCGATTCAGACTTCGGAGCAACGCAATCGCTATGAGCTGGTCAGTGGCGACCACGGCCGTTCTGGCGAACAGATCGACGTGTGGTCTGCGGTGTGGGGTCCGGTCGGAGAGGACGGGTTCTTCAAGCCTGCGTTCGACAAGTCCACCGGCAAGATTGACAAGGAAGTTGTTGCTTATTGGCGCGACCACTGGGATCTGCTGGAGCACTTAAAGCGCAACTGGTCTATGGTTGGTCCGGAGCTCAAGGACAACCTGTATTTCTTTGCCGGCGATGCGGATACTTATTTTCTAAACAACTCCACGATGGAACTGGATGCGTGGCTGAAGACGACGACTGCGCCGCATTCTGAAGCGAAATTCATGTACGGGAATCTCAAGCCGCACTGTTGGCAAGGGCCGGTCACACCTGCGCAGCGGGTCATTGAGATTGCCCAGCACATCCAGCGCCATAAACCGGATGGCGCGGACACGCCCTGGTGGGACTACCGCTAGGTTGGGTTTTAGAGAAGAAGGTCGATCGAGAAACATTCTCGGTCCGACACAAGAAAGGCAACTTTTCCTTGGAGCGAAAGGGCCTGCGTTCACCTCTGTTATCTGCAGGTGTACTCCATCTCTCTTTTACTCACCGCTCTACAGCGGTGCGGCACTGATCGCAAAGGCAGTGGCGGCGGAGGTAATCCCAGGAGTAGATGCCACTCTGGTGCCCATCATTCCAGCGAAAACTGATGGCGTAGCGGCCGACCGGGGAGACCGACTCCGGCCGCGCCGGCGCCTTGTACATTTGCAGCAGTGTTGCCGGCTGAGGCTTGGGTTCCCCAGGCTTCCGGCCAGATGCTCCGCGCTCTTCGTGGCAGGTGGCGCAAGGGCAGGCGTCGCGTAGCCAGGTGAAGTTCCAGCTGCTTTGGTGGCCGTCCTTCCAGTCGATCTCCATACCTGTGCCAGTCGTCTTCTGTACGCGGACACGGGCCGGTTCGGTCGCCTCTTTGGGCAAATCCCGATGCGCGGCCTCCTGCGCCAACTTCTGAGCCTCTTCTTCACTGATAAATCGAATGCCTTCGTGGCTCATGACCAACCCTCTTTAAGCATACTGTTTCCAGAAAAAGTAAGCAGCCATCCCCAGCCCGATCCCGACCACCAGCATGCGCATGAACCGTGGATTCAGGCCCCGCGAGTAACGTGCTCCCAGAAACCCGCCCAACGCGGCGGCAATCATCATGAGCAGGCAGTACTTCCACAGGATCTGCTTCTCCACGATGAAGGTGACCACGGCGATGCCGTTGGCCGTCGTGGTGGCGATGACCTTCAGCGCATTGACCTGGTTGATGTTCTGGATGCCGAAGACCGCCAGGACGGACATCAGCAGAAAGCCCGCACCGGCACCAAAATAGCCGATGTAAAAACACACCACCACCACACCGATCCACAGCGGCGCCAGGTGGGGGTGGGTGCCCGAAACACTCGCGCGGTTGCGCCGCAGCCAGGCGGAAACCGGACCGCTGATCGCAAACAGACCGGCAGCCAGCAGTAACAACCACGGCACCAACGCCAGGAAGGTGGCCTGGCCGGTATGAAGCAGCACGATCGCCCCCAGCACTCCCCCCAACAGGGCTGCGGAACAAACCGGGAACACCAGCCGCAGGTTGGCCTTCAGATCCTGCCAGTAGGCGGCAATCGAGGTGAACTGGCCCGGCCAGAGGGCAACCGTATTGGTTGCATTCGCCTGGATAGGCGGAACGCCAACACCCAGCAGAGCGGGAAATGACAGGAAGGAACCGCCGCCCGCCATGGCATTCAGAGCGCCGGCGAGAAAAGATGCGATGACCAACCAGGCGTGTTGCCAATGAGAAGCAAGTGCCATGCAGTCTTTATTCTCTCAGTCGACCTGCAGAATCAGGCACTTCAGATACTCGGTCTCGGGAATCGTGAGAACCACGGGATGGTCTGGCGCTGCTCCGCGTCGCTCCAGCAGGCGAATCCGGCGTTGCGCATCTCCCGCGGCGGCCGCCACCACGCCGTGGAATTCGTCCCAGGAAACATAGTGCGAACAGGAGCAGGTGACCAGCGTCCCCCCGGGGCGCAACATCTTGAGAGCCCGCAGATTTAGCTCCTTGTAACCGCGCAGCGCGCCGGGAACGGCCCGTTTGGACTTGGCAAAAGCGGGCGGATCCAATACCACGGTGTCAAACGTATTCCCCGCCGTGCTCCAGTCGCGAAGAAGATCGAAAGCGTTGGCTTCGATCCACTCGACCGGGGCCTGGATGCGGTGCCGATTCACCTCAAGGTTCTCTTCCGCTACCTCGAGGGCCGCCCGTGAAGCATCGATCCCTGTAACGCGGCTGCAGGATTGCGCCAGATGCAGGGCGAAACCGCCCTGGTAGGTGCAGACGTCGAGCGCCTCGCCATGGGCATAGCGGGATGCGGCGGCGTAGTTCAGGCGCTGGTCAAGAAAGGCTCCGGTCTTCTGACCGGCATTGGCGTCGTAGTGAAATGCCAGGCCATTGAGATGGAAGATGGTTCTCAGCTGAGGAATTGGCTCGGCAGAGTAGAGCGGCGCCTCCGGCGGCTCGCTCAGTTGCTCCAGCTCGCGTATGCGAGCATCCGACCGCTCCACGATCGTGACCGGGGCGAGTTCCGCTTGTAGAACATGAACGATGAGCGCCCGAATGTCGTCCCGATCCAGCGCCTTGGTGTTGATCTCAAACAGGATTAAGTCACCGTAACGGTCGACAATCAGGCCGGGAAGCTGATCTGCTTCGCTGAAGACCAGGCGGCAGGCGTCCGTACCCTCGTCCAACATGCCTGCGCGCAGCTGTATCGCCTGGCGCAAACGCTGCTCGAAGAGTGCCATCCAGGTGGCATGGGTGAGATGGGGATCGGAGGTTACCAGGCGAAGGGCGATCTGCGAAGTTGGGCTCCAAAGTGCCGTGCCCAGGGGGAAGCCTCGATGATCGGCCACCGCCATCAGGCCGGCATCCATTTCCACCAAATGCTCGATATCTGAACGGTAGACCCAGACGTGGCCGGCACGCAGCCGGTCGGCGGCCCTGCGGGAAATAATCGCGACTGGCCCCTCGCTGCTAAAGGCTCGCGCAGCCTGGCTGGGGGGCGCGGAGATAGGTTCACGGGCCACAAGTCATCTTCGCACAGCGTGGCTGATGGAACCACTCGGCTAGGAGACGGGATACCCGCATGAATTGATCTCGCAGATTTGGCCGTACGCTCCCTTGCTATTCGAGGCTGCCTAAACTCCGGCCATAGCCCGTGTAACCCAAGCAGCCTATAATCAGGTATGGCGACCGTGCACTCTACGCCACTCGAGCCTCCCGCCGAGCCAGGCATTCTGACGGCGAAATTTGCCGAATTGCTGGCAACGATTGGCAAGAACCGGCCGAGCGACGACATCGGGGTCATCCGCAAAGCGTGGGAGTTTTGCGTCCAGCACCACAGTGGCCAGCTGCGGGCCTCTGGCGAACCGTACGTCCTGCACCCCCTCGAAGTAGCCCAGGTTCTGGCCGAGATGAAGCTGGACGCAACCGCGATCGCGGCCGGCCTGCTCCACGACGCCGTCGAAGATACCCCCGTTACCACCGAAGACATCACTGAACAATTTGGCGAGCAGGTCGCGCACATCGTCGAAGGCGTGACCAAGATCGACAAAATCCAGTTCGCTAACCGCGAAGATCGCCAGGCGGAAAACGTCCGCAAAATGCTGCTGGCGATGGTCAGCGACGTGCGCGTGGTCCTGATCAAAATGGCGGACCGCCTGCACAACATGCGGACACTGCAACATCTGCCGCTCGACCGGCAGGAATCCATTGCCCGGGAAACGCTGGACATCTATGCGCCCCTGGCACATCGCCTGGGCATGGGCAAAGTGCGTGGCGAGTTGGAAGACCTGGCCTTCCGTTACGTCGATCCCTTCGGCTACGACCAGGTAAAGACAGCGGTGGATGCGGCCCGCGACGAAGATGAGCAGCTTCTCAACTCGGTGGAGTCCCTGCTCAACGAGCGGCTGCGGGAAAACAACATCAAGGCGCGAGTCGAGTGGCGTATCAAGCGGCTTTACAGCATCTATCAGAAACTGCAAAAGCAGAAGATCACTGTCGACCAGGTGTACGACCTGCTGGCCGTCCGCGTGATCACCGCGACGGTGCAGGACTGCTACGCAGCCTTTGGCCTGATCCACTCCATCTGGCGCCCGGTGCCGGGACGCATCAAGGACTTTATCGCCATGCCCCGGCCCAATCTGTATCAATCGCTGCACACCACGGTGATGGGCGAGGGCGGGCACCAGTTCGAGGTTCAGATCCGGACCGAAGAGATGCATCGCATCGCCGAGGAAGGGATCGCGGCACACTGGAAATACAAAGCTGCCGGTTCGCCGACCAGCGCGCGCGATGAGCAACGCCTCGCCTGGGTGCGGCAGCTGGTCGAGTGGCAGCGGGAGATGTCCGATCCCAACGAGTTTCTCTCCACACTGAAAATCGATCTTTACCCGGAAGAGGTCTACACCTTCACACCCAAGGGCAAGGTGGTGGTGTTGCCGAAGGATGCGACGCCGATTGATTTCGCCTATTCCATCCACACGGAGGTGGGCAATACCTGTGTCGGGGCCAAGGTGAACGGCAGAATGGCGCAGCTGCGGACCAAGCTGCACAACGGCGACATCGTGGAAGTCGTTACCCAGAACGGACACACCCCCAGCCGCGATTGGCTCACCTTCGCCAAGAGTTCGCGGGCCCGCAACAAGATCAAGCACTGGCTCAACGAGCATCAGCGGGAGCGAGCCATTGAAATCGGCAAGAAGCTGCTC
>CAWJZH010000034.1:0-16886 GCA_963847155.1 uncultured Acidobacteriaceae bacterium
ACGTGTCCCCCGTGGGACATATGGCGAATGCCACCCTGGACATCGTGAGCTATAACTTCGGCATTCAGGAGTATTCCCCCTTCAACGAACGCACCCGGGAGATTTTTCATGGTTGCCCGGAGTTGAAAGATGGATACATCTGGGTGAGTGAGAAGCCGGGATGGGGTATTGAGATCGATGAGCAGGCAGCCGCCAAGGCGCCGTTCACTCCGGGAAGAAATAACCTCAACGGTGGATGGGGAGAAATACGGAAGCGGGATGGGACGGTGATCAAGCAATAGGTGCTGGCGGTCGCCAACCGAGCTAAATGGGTCAATGCTTCGCCGCACAGACGAAGCGGCGGGATATCGGGTTGGGTTGCGCGGTTAGATTAGCTGTGATCAAAAAGGTTACAAGGATTTGTGCCGCCACGCCTTGAGGGGCGATCGTATAAACTTGATCGGGTAACGGAAGCCGTGCCCCGGAGCAACTTATGTCGTCTACTCCTCTAGAATCGATCAAATCTGCAGAGACTGCCGCGCCCATGCTGCCTGAAGAGGTGATGCGTAACCGCGGAGTGATCGCGTGGTCCAGTTTTTTCTTTGCTCTGCTTCAGAGTATTTGCGGAGCCATTGTGGCTATCGACGGTCTGCGGATTGCGATCGGAATCGGAGCACTTGCGTTGAGCACGGGAGCCGGAGCAGCGATGGTCCGCTTCCATGCCGACGCGATTCGGGTTCCCATGATTGTGGTTGCCCTCCTCGGCTCATTGCTGAATCTAGCCATTCTTATGCATGTGCGTCATCTTCGCAATCGGCCCGCCGCGCAATGGCGGCAGAAGCCGTTGAGCCCTAAACAGAAAAGAACCGAGTTCGCGCAACTGGTTCTCTCCGTGTCCACACTGGCTCTGATTGTTGTCGAAGAGTACATCCATCTCAGCCTGCACCACACACTTTAGCTGGTCATTTCCTGGTCTAGCCGGGCGTGCAGACGCTCAGTGAAACCGACCGGCAATTGGAAGATCAGATCATCTGCCGTCAGGATCAGGATATTGCGAGCCGAATCGACGATGGCCGAGCAGATTTCGCAGTGATCAAGGTGCCTTTGCACACGGTTTCGCATTTCCTCCGGCAGCGTGTCATCGAGGTACCCGGAGATGCAGTCCCACACAAGCTTGCAGTTTAAAACCATGGGACCCACCTCCTCCTGGGGTTCATATTTCTCAGCAACGGCGCCAATTGTTTTTGCAGCATGAGGCGTGCGCGGTGCAACCGCACTTTCACATTTCCGACCGTGATGCTGAGGGCCTCGGCTGTCTCGACGTTATTCAACTCCTCCACATCGCGGAGAACGAAGACTTCCCGATAGATGGTGGGAAGGTTGGTAATCGCCTCCAGCAGCATCTGTCGCACCTCCTTGCGCTCGAGTGCTTCGGAAGGAACTTCGCGCCAGTCGCGCAGGATTGCGGGCGAAGTGCGGCCATCCTCGAACGGCGTGTCGTCGATCGATTCCATGCGCAGAGCGCCATCACGACGAAGGCGGCTGCGCGCCTCGTTCAGCGCAATCCCTATGAGCCAGGTGCTGAACTTTGCCTCGGCGCGGAAGGTTGCAAGATGATGAAAGGCCTTCAGAAACGCTTCCTGCGCGACGTCCTCTGCGTCAGCCTCATTCTTCATGTAAGAAAGGGCCATCATGTATACGCTGCGCTCGTAAGGGCGGATGAGCTGGTGATAAAGCTGTGTATCTCCAGCAAGGATGGAGGCGATGATCTTCGCCTCGTCCCTGGGCTCCGTCGCCGGTTTCATAAATGCTAGATCTCCACTTCGAGACGCTTGGCCACCAGCGCGTCTACCGAGAACAAACCAGCCCCCAGGACGAGGACCATGAGCGACGCGAAGAGAAAGGTATAGGGATCGGCTACATAAAACTTTCCTGGATCGGAAAAGATGGAGACCAGCGCCGCATGATCCGCTGTCCAGTAAGCGACGAGCATATTGAATGCCAGCAGCAAGCCGGTAAAGCGGGAAGCAAAGCCCACGATGAGGAGCAGGCCGCCGAAGAATTCCAACCCCGAAACAAAATAGGCATTGAAGGCGGGAAATGGAATGTTCAGGCTGGTGAAGAACCCGGTGATCTTTCCGATGTGGTGCATCTTACCCCAACCAGTCTGGACGAATTGCCAGCCCCAGTAGAGACGCACGGCGAGAAGAAATGGCGACCGCAGATAAGACACCTTCTCTGCGGCAAGAGAGTAGTAACGAAGTAGAGGTTTCATGGGATTTCTTTCTTGGCATCAACATGAGTTACGAGACTGAGCAGTCGTGTATTCGTTGTTGGCGAATGCATTTGCGGGTTAGAGCGCAACCACTGCGGAATAGTTACAGCGAGTGTGCGGCCGCAAGCAGCCACGCGAGGCCTCGAAATGAAAAAGCGATTGCTTGTAACTTTGCCGGCACTATTGGTTCTAACAACCAGCAAGAGCGAAGGGTGACGATCGTCTTCGCTCCTGCGCATCAAGTCCCGAGACAAAAACGGCAAGCGCAGCCATGCGCGGGCCCAACCCAGAAAGGTACTCATCCATGAAGAACCATTCCGCAAATACACTCGCCGTCGCTGCTGCGTTTGCAGGTCTGCTCGGCGGTACGACTACACGCTTGAACGCACAACCCGCTCCCCAGGGCAGCATCTCCGCTGTCAGTGCATCCACCCACCCCGGAGTATTGCTGGTAGCTCAGAACCAGCCTGCTCCGGAAGCAGGCAAACATTCCTGCAAAGGCAAGAACGACTGCAAGGGCCAGGGCGGCGGCAAAGACGCGGGCAAGAACGATTGCAAAGGCAAAGGCGGCTGTGCCACTGACGGCTCCACACCTCCGAAGGCCAGCTAATTTCCCTGTTGATTGGAGGCTGTGATCGCTCGAGCCTCCAATCTCCCTCTTCTTTCATAGCCGGAGCTTATGATGCCACCTAGCCGATTCAATGCTTTTACCGATTACGGTATCGGTATCGGACTGCGAGTTCCACACTACGATCACATCCTCTCCGAGAAGCCGGTGGTCGACTGGTTCGAGATCATTTCGGAAAATTATATGGTCGATGGTGGCCGCCCGCTCAAGATGCTCGATCGGATCCTGGAGCAATACAGGGTCGTTCAGCACGGCGTTTCGATGTATTTTGGCTCGGCGCAAGCGCTCGACCGCGAGCACCTGAAGCGTCTGAAAGAACTGACCCGGCGCACCCATACCCCGTGGCTCTCAGATCATCTCTGCTGGGGGAGTGTGGACGGGCGCTACACGCATGATCTGCTTCCGTTGCCGTACACCTTTGAGGCTGTGCACATTACCGCGCGACGAATTCGCGAGGTGCAGGACTTTATCGAGATCCCGATTGCGGTCGAGAACGTGAGCAGCTATGCGGAGTTTCACGAATCCCAGATGACAGAGTGGGAGTTCCTGAATGAGGTTGTCCAGGCCGCCGACTGCGGCATCCTGCTCGATGTAAACAACATCTATGTTTCCTCGCAGAACCATGGATTCGATCCTTTGGAATATGTGAACAGTGTTGATGTAGATCGGGTGGCGCAGATACATATCGCAGGGCACTCAAGGTTTGAGAAATACACGCTCGACACCCACGACCACCCGGTGCTCGACCCGGTTTGGAAATTGTATGAACGTGCGATCGAGCGCACAGGCCCGACGGCCACGCTGTTGGAGTGGGATGATAATATTCCGGCTTTCGCTGAGGTTCATGCGGAGGCGCTCAAGGCCAATCGATATCTTGCGAAACCAGGCGAGCTCGCACTCGTCGAGGTGAACTCTGCAGGCTTTCACGAGGTGCCGGTATGAAGCTGCTGGAACTGCAGCGACGCATGTCCCAGGATGTGATGCGTCCCCTAACGGCCGATTTTGCGACGCAGGCCTCCCTCGAAACTGTGGCCAGCTATATAAAGCCGAGTTCCCTGCTTACTTCACTTGAGCGGCTCGAGATCTACAACCGGCAGTATTGGTTTCGCGTGATCGCCGCGATTGCGGAAGATTTCCCCGCTCTCAATGTGGTTCTTGGCCAGGAGAGATTCGACTCGCTGGTGTTGGCTTACTTGCGTGAGAACCCGTCCACCTCGTTTTCGCTGCGAAATATGGGAGCCCGATTGCCGGCGTGGCTGGCTTCTTATCCTGAACTCGCCGGCGCTCAGCACGCCTTAGCAGTGGACGTTGCCCGGCTGGAATGGGCGTACATAGAGGCGTTCGACGGAGCCAGTCTTGCGCCATTGGGCGCGGGGGATTTTGCGGGTTTGGGAGCAGACTCCACGCTGCGCCTGCAGCCCCATCTGCAGTTACTGGACTTGCAGTATGCCGCCGATGAAGTAGTACTCGCGGTCCGCAAATTGACTCCCGAGATCGACATCGTCAGCAATGCAGTGTCCGGGCGCCGGCAGGCTTCGGAGATCGCGCTGCCTGAAGTGACCAGGTCCGGCATTTACCTGGCGGTGCATCGCTTCGAAGACTGCGTTTATTACCGCCGCATCGATCGCGAAGAATTTCTGCTGCTCGCCGGCCTGCGAGACGGTGATTCGATCGCTACTGCGATCGAGCGTGCGTTCGAGGGCAGCAAGCTCGCGGTGGAACTGCAAGCGGCGAGGGTTCAGGGCTACTTCGCGCATGCCGCGGAACTGGGCTGGTTCTGCTTGCCGAAGCCGTCCCCAAGCGACAGGCATTGAAGCTACACCGATTGGTGATGGATTCACGGCCCGAAAGGGCTCTGGCGACTCCACAAAAGGATATGAGTGAGACATATACTTTCTACCCTGCTGTTGGTTGGGCTCATTGCCTGCTCGGCCTCTGCGCAAGCGACGAAGAATGAGGCGGGGTTTCTGCTCGGATCGGAGCAGATTCCCGATTCGAGAACCACGGCAGGTGTGCCGATTAGCCTCGGGGGTAGCGTAGCGTTCTCTTTTGACTACGCACGCAGATTAAAGGGGGAGCACACAGTGTTGTTTGCTGAAATTCCGTTTGCAGCTGCGCCGAGCCACCGTGGAGGCTCCGCTCAGCCTGGGACGGCGACCAGCCTGGCCACGTTATATGTCGTGCCATCGCTACGCGTGCAGGCCTTCGCTGACCGGCGCTTTTCGCCCTGGCTTTCCGGAGGTTTCGGCTTTGGCTGGCTGGAGACAAGTGCTTTCCTTAACAACGGCGCACCGAACCCCGAGATCAACCGGTATACCGGGACAGCGCAGTTCGGTGGGGGCATAGATATCAGGACGCCACTACAGCTTGTCTTTCCTGTCTCTTTGCGAGCAGAGCTGCGTGACTACTACGCCGTGGATGCAGCAAATTACGGTACTGCCCTGCGTCAGCAAGGTCAGCACGATATCGTTCCAGCCGGTGGATTCGTCATTCACTTCTAGACCGGCCGCGCAAGTGCTGCGAGATTGCACTTATGATTTGCGAATATAGGGAACGTATTGGGGATCCCAGATATTAGCGTCGAGTTCGTGATTGAGCGCATCCTCGCTCTGGATCTGGGCCAGTCCGTCTTGCATTGCTTGTCTTCCCACTGCCTCGCCGATGAAGCGGCCGAGTTGGCGCGCCTGGGAAATTGGCGGTAGGAGAGACGCCTGCTTGTCCCTTTGCGTGGGCAAATGGCGAATGAGTTCCTTCGCTGCCGCGTTTACCATCGAATCGCTGACCAGGCGGGCCCTGGACGCAACGATGCCAAGGGCGAGTCCCGGAAATATATACGAGTTGTTGGTCTGCGCGACAGGGGTTTTCTTTCCCGCAAATTCAACGGGGGGAAAAGGACTTCCGGTGCCGATCAGCGCTCGTCCCTCAGTCCAGTTCATCAAATCCTGCGGGTTCGCTTCACTGCATGAGATCGGGTTCGAAAGCGGAAAGATGACCGGGCGGCTGCTGTACTTCGCCATTTCACGAACTACCTGTTCGGTAAAGGTTCCCGGCTGGCCAGACACTCCGATGAGGACTGTCGGCTTCACGTGGCGGACGACGTCCAGGAGCGTGATCTCGCCGTTGGCTTGTTTCCAACTCTGGACTTCGTGCCGTTTGCGCGCGTAAGGCAGTTGCTCCGCCTCCACATTCTGACGGTCTTCCGTGATCAGGCCGTACTGATCGATAGCATAGAAGCGGGCTCGGGCTTCCTCTTTTGAGAGGCCACGATCTTCAATGAACTGGGCCAACAGGTTGGTGATCCCCAAGCCCGCACTCCCGAAGCCGAAAACAACGATCGTTTGCTGCTCCAACGGAACGCCGCTTACGTTAATGGCCGAGATGAGAGTAGCGGTGGTGATCGCCGCGGTGCCTTGAATATCGTCGTTAAACGTGCAGAGCTGGTCCCGGTAACGGGCCAGGAGCCGAGCAGCATTGGCGCCCGCGAAGTCTTCCCATTGCAACAGAACATGCGGCCAGCGCATTTTCACCGCGGAGACGAAGCTCTCCACGAAGTCATCGTATTCCTGTCCTCGTACACGATTGTGGCGCCAACCGATATACATGGGATCGTTGAGGCGCTCTTCGTTGTTGGTGCCTACATCGAGCAGGATGGGAAGACAGTTTTCCGGAGGGATGCCACCGAGCGCGGTGTAGAGGGCCATCTTCCCGATAGGGATGCCCATACCTCCTGCGCCCTGGTCGCCGAGGCCGAGGATTCGTTCGCCGTCGCTGACCACGATGCATTTCACGTCGTCGTAGCGGGCGTGATTGAGGATCTGGAAAATCCGGTGTTGATTTGGATAGCTGAGAAAAAGCCCTCGCGGCTTTCTCCAGATTTCACTGAATCGCTGGCAGCCCTCGCCGACGGTTGGGGTGTAGACGAGAGGCAGCATCTGTTCCACATTGCGAACCACCAGTGCATAGAACAGGGTCTCGTTGGTATCCTGCAGATCGCGTAGAAAAGCGTACTTGCTAAAAGGAGTCGGCTGTCGATCCAGGGCGTGCATCCGGCGCGCGATCTGTTCGTCGAGGGTGCCCACATGCGGTGGCAACAATCCATGCAGGTCAAACACATCGCGTTCCTGCTCAGAGAATGCCGTTCCTTTGTTCAGACGAGGCGAATTGATCAGGTTGAATCCCGAGAGGGAAACCTGGAGTTGCGTCGTCACGTTTGTCCCTCTCCCTTCCTGCGTGGCTCAGCGCAGGAGATTGGTTTTCGCCAAGTCGATAACTTGGTCCCCGCGCCCGCTTAACACGGCGCGAATCATGTACAGGCTAAAGCCCAACGCCTGATCCAGACTAATGGTCGGCGGCATCGACAGCTCCTGTCGATTTACCAGCACCTCGACCAACGCCGGGCCATCATGAGCGAGCGAGTTGCTCAACGCCGGGCGCAGTTCTTCCGGCTTCTCCACGCGGACGCCCAGGATGCTCGCGGACTCGGCTAATTTTGCAAAGTTAGGATTGACCAAATCTGTCCCGTAGTCCACCAGGCCGGCGGCCTTCATCTCCAGCTCCACGAAACCCAGGGAACTGTTGTTGAACACCACCAGCTTTACCGGCAGCTTGAGCTGGTGGAGCGTCAGGAGATCACCGAGCAGCATCGCCAGCCCTCCATCGCCTGAAAGGGTAATGACTTGTCTGCCGGGGTGGCTGGCCTGCACTCCAATCGCCTGGGGAAGAGCGTTCGCCATAGAGCCATGGGTGAAAGAGCCGAGCAGTCTGCGCTTGCCGTTCATACGCAGATAACGCGCGGCCCAAACAGTTGGTGTGCCTACGTCGCAGGAAAACACGGCGTCTTCAGCGGCCAGCTCATCAAGGACTTTGGCCACATATTGAGGATGAATGGGCGTTCGGCCTGGCTCGCCGACCGCGAGCTCATCCAGACTCTCGCGGGCGTTCTTATAGTGACCCAGGCAAGTGTCGAGATAGGCGCGATCGGCCTTGCTCTCGAGCATCGGAGTCAACACTTCGAGTGTGTCCTTCACATTTCCAACCAGGCCCAGATCCACTGGGGTGCGCCGTCCAATCTGCTCCCCGAGGCGGTCTACCTGAATGATCTTTGCACTCTTGGGGTAGAACTGCTGATAGGGAAAATCTGTGCCCAGCATCAGGAGCGCATCGCAGTTCATCATGGCGTGGTAGCCGGAGGAAAAGCCGAGCAAACCCGTCATCCCTACGTCGTACGGGTTGTCGTATTCGATGAATTCCTTGCCGCGCATGGCGTGCACAATGGGCGATTTCAATCGCTCGGCTGCCGCTAGCAGTTCCTGGTGAGCACCGGCACAGCCCGCTCCGCCAAGTATGGTGACCTTGCGAGCGCCGTTAAGAATGCGGGCGGCCTGGCGCAGTTCGTTCTCCGACGGAAAAATGACGGAGGCTGAATCTTCGATGCCGAGCGAAAGCGCGCCGGCGGAACACTCACGCAGTGCTACATCTCCGGGGATCACAATGACCGCAACGCCACGCCTGGCGATCGCTGTGCGCATGGCGATTCCGAGGACACGAGGCATTTGGTCCGGCTGGGAAATCAATTCGCAATAGTGGCTGCAATCTTTGAACAAATGTTCCGGATGCGTCTCCTGAAAGTAGCCGCTGCCTAATTCCAGGCTGGGGATTTGCGCCGCAATCGCTAGTACCGGCAAGCGGCTGCGATGGCAATCGAACAGCCCGTTGATGAGATGTAGATTGCCTGGTCCGCAGCTGCCGGCGCAGACAGCGATCTCACCGGTAAGGTGAGCCTCGGCCCCCGCCGCGAAAGCAGCCACTTCTTCATGCCTTACGTGGAGCCAATCGATTTTTTTGTTCTTGCGGATGGTGTCGGTGAGGCCATTGAGGGAGTCCCCAGAGACACCGTAGACTCTTTTCACGCCTGCTTTGACCAAGGTCTCGATGAATACTTCGGCTACGGTTTTTGGCATGTGGGTTTCTCGTTTCTCGATGCGACTGAGACGTTTGATTCGCTTTTGGAGAGAGCGGACTTGGGATATTTTTGCGGTGGGCAGTCCGGCCGCACTATTTTCAATTGTGAGAAAAAATAAAAATGATCGTAGGGCTTTGCCCTTCGTTTTCGGCCCGCGTACGCCCAAGCGAACGTGGGGCACTCGTCCGATCCCCTTCGAGTCTCGGTGAACGGCTCTAGAGCTTGAAGAGTTCGCGGAGGCGGCGGGTCTGGGCGCGGCTGACGGGGATTTCGGTTTGTTTGCGATCATCCATACGCAGCTGATAACTGCTCTTGAACCAGGGCACGACTTCCTTGATGTGATTGATGTTCACCACGAACGAGCGGTGGGCTCTCCAAAAGACAGAAGGGTCGAGCAACTCCAATAACTCTTCGATCGTCCGGCACTTGGAATGTCCCTCCAGAGTAGGCGTCACCACGGAGATAGTGCCCTCCTCAATGGCCGCGAAGCAGATATCCTTCTGGTCCACCAGGAAGAGGCGGCTGTGAGCTTGCAGGATGATCTTCCCGCTGCGCGGACGCAGTCCACCGCCCTGTTGCTGTTCAATCAAGCGGAGCAACGCGTCGAGACGTGCGTCCGACGGGGTGACTTCGGCTGTAGTACCGTTCTCCGGCAATGGCTCGTGCTCTAGCTGATGCGCTTCCTGCAAGCGCTGGCGCGCGCGTTCGAGTGCCTGCAGTACGCGGGCACGATCAAACGGCTTGAGCAAGTAGTCGATGGCGTTCACGTCGAAGGCGCGCACGGCATATTGATCAAACGCCGTGGCAAAAATAATTTGCGGCATGCGATCGGCGTCGTCCTGCTCGAGTAACTTCTTGAGCACGGCAAAGCCATCCAGTCCCGGCATCTGGACGTCCAGAAAGACCACATCCGGATGGTGAGTGCGAATCAGGTGGACCGCCTCGATGCCGTTCTGGCCCTGGGCGATGACCTCAACTCCTCCCGCGGAGTCCAGCAGGTATTTGAGCTCTTCGCGCGCGAGCCGTTCATCGTCGACGATTAGCGCAGTGATGGGCATGCTATTGGAGCTCTTGGTACCAGTCCTGAGTATAGGGAGCGGAAGAAAGGCCGGTCAATGCGGGGCAGATCAGGAATGGAAGGCACGGAGGCGGGAGGGTACGTTGTCCGCAGCCAGGCTGTGGCCACAATAGACGCAGTAAAGATCAGTGATCCGGACACCTCTGTAGCAATTGCCGCAAGCCGCGGAGACCTGGTAGGCACACTGGGGGCAGAAATGGAACTCGGTGTGGATGCTGGTGCCACACGAGGGGCAGCGCGCAACCACAGGCTGGCGAAGCAAAAAGTAAAGCACCGAACCAATGCCATCCGGGTAAAGCCAGGCAGATCACTACCCACAGGCGGGTGCTCATGCTGCGGCGGGGCGCATCGCGGCTCACATAGCCAACCATCAGCATATACAGGGCGGCCAGCGTGCTCCAGGAGAGGGCGAAGTAAAAGCGGACGCCTAGAGGAGCAGCGATGGGACGAACATGGAGGGACTGCCGGTAAGCGGGCAGGATCACCCAGTACAGGTATTGCATGAAGACAAAGGCCAGGGAAGCGGCCGCGATCGACCACCGCGGGATTAACTTGACCTCTTCCGTAATAGCGGAGGCTGGTTCAGCGTTGTGTATCTGGTTGGTCATTTCTCAGTGGGAGGAAAGGTCTCAAAGCCGCGCCGATCGTGCTGCACGTGATGTTGTTCCTTCCAGACAGCTATGAGCGCTGCCAGCATAGCCAGGAAGAGCATGGCGATGAGAAAGGTGATTTGGGTGGGTAAATCGAAGAGAGGTTCCTCGCCCAGAACCTCTTCTACTCCATTCCACATGGCCGGCCCCAGCAACACCAGCATGGAGACAAAACCGAGAATGGCGAGACCCAGATTCCGTCGTTGGCGGGTGCGCTTTTCCTGGGTGGAAATCACGGCGTCACGCACGGCACGGCGCGTTTTTTGCGTAACCCGCCGTGTGGCGTCGGCGTCCAGCAAGGAAGCGGCGAGCCCGACATCATTCCCCGGAGTTTTATCCGGGACCCCGTTTTGCCCCTCATTCATCGGGTTTGTCCCTCCGCGCGGTGGGCAGCCTCAGCTGCACAGATGCGAGGCTTAAGGGCGGAGAGGCCGCGATAGAGCCGCGATTTTACTGTGGACAGCGGGGAATGTGTGACTTGTGCAATCTCTTCGAGCGATAGCTCTTCATGGAAGCGCAGGACGAGCACTTCGCGATGCAACGGCTCGAGCGTCAGCATCGCTTCAGCCACTCGCTGCCCATTCTCGTTCGTCTGATACCTCTCGAAGGGAGAAGGTCCGTCGGCAGCCACGTCAAAAGAGCGCCCATCTTCGCCGGCTTCGCGCATCGCTTCCAGACTGCTCATGGTCCGCTTACGGCGCACGTCAATGACGAGGTTGCGGGCGATGGTGAACAGCCATGTATCAAAACGAGACTTGCCGTTGAATTGGTCACCGCGCTTCAGCACACGCATCCAGGTTTCCTGGAATATATCTTCGGCTGTCTCCCGATTTCCCGTGAGGTAAAGCAGGTAGCGCAGCAGGCGGTGCTGATATTGGACAATCAGCTGATCGAGCAGCTCCGGGTCGTGGCGCTTGAGCCCCTGGGCAACGATAGTATTTTCGCTGCAGGATTGATCCACGACGCTAAGTGAGGCTGCAGCCATGTCATCTTCACAGACGTGAGCAGGATCGCCAAAGACGCCCCGGGTAACTACATTTTTGAGCTTGTTGGCAAGCACGGGGCTCCTCCGGGGCGACTTAAGTGCCTTTAAGAATATAGGAAACAGGCCAGTCAAACCACCGGGATGCACCAGAGTCTAAACTTGGCAGTATGGAGATTTTGTTTGGCCTGCACCCGGTTGAGGAGGCTTTGCGTTCCGGGACGCGGAAGTTCGACCACATTTGCATCGCCCGCGAGCGCCAGGATGCCCGCCTCGAGAAGCTGATCCAGGCCTGCCGTGACGCTGGGGTGAAGATGCGCCTGGATACCCGGGACCAACTGACCAAGCTGGCCCGGACCGAGGCTCACCAGGGGGTAGTGGCGATCGTCCGGGCGCGGCAGTTCCTGGACGTGGACGACCTGCTCGGCGGCACCAAGGAAAACCGTTTGTTGTTGGCGCTGGACGGGGTGGAAGACCCGCAGAACCTGGGTGCGCTGCTGCGTACTGCCGAGGGGGCAGGGGTAGACGGGGTGGTGGTCACGGAACGGCGGTCGGCGCCGCTTAGCCCGGTGGCGGTCAAAGCTTCCGCAGGAGCGGCTGAGCACGTGAAAATCGCCCGGGTGGTGAACCTGGTGCGCACCCTGGAGGACCTGAAACAGCGAAACCTGTGGGTGATTGGGCTGGACGAGCGCGGCACCATGAACTATGACCAGTTTGATTTCTCGGTGGGCTGCGTTCTGGTACTGGGCCGGGAAGGCGCAGGGCTGCACGATCTGGTTCGGCGGACCTGCGACCATCTGTTGCGGATCCCCATGGCGGGCCGGGTGGCGTCGCTGAACGTCAGCGCCGCAGGCGCGGTGGTCCTCTACGAGGCCGCCCGGCAGCGCCGCAACGGAGGCGCTCGCAACTCCGCGGCCTTACCGGGGCGGGCTAAGAAGCAGAAGGGTTTGGGTTCATGAAGTTTTCGTGGTTTGCAGTCGTCGTGGTGGGGCTGGTTTCCTGCGCTGGGGCGCAGCAGATGCCTCCGCCAGCCGATGTACCTGCCGAGCATCCCGGCACGGTGATCTTTTCACGCTCGGTGGATGACGGGGAGGCTCCGGTAAAGCAAGTCCCTGCTACGGCGGAGGTACGCGCTACGGATGCGGAAAGAGAGGCCATCACCTTCCTCACCTACGATCTGGATGTGCACCTTCAGCCCAGGGAGCACGCGATGGCGGTGCGGGCGAACGTCACGGTGCGCAACGACTCGGGTAGTCCGCTGAGCCGACTGGCGGTCGAAATCTCTTCGAGCCTGCGATGGACCGGCGTCCGCGTGGGTGGCGCCCCGGTTGCTTTCTCTCAGCAAGTGGTCAACAGCGATATTGACCACACTGGAGCGCTGCGAGAGGCAGTCATTCCCCTGGCTCGGCCTCTGGCTCCGCGGGAAAACCTCTCCCTCGACCTTACCTATGAAGGAACCGCCGCCCTCTCCGCAAACCGGCTGGAGCAGATCGGGACCCCGGCTGATATTGCAGAGGCCTCGGATTGGGACCGGGTGTCGGAGGAATTTGTCGGGTTAAGGGGATTCGGCAACGTGGCTTGGTACCCGGTAGCCTCGGTTCCTGTGGCTTTAGGAGACGGAGCCAAATTTTTCACCGAAGCGGCGGCCCAGCGGCAACGGCAAAGCCAGGCGACGGTGACCATGCGGGTGACCGAGGAATTTTTTGGCGAAGCGCCGAACCTGGCGGTGTTAGACGGCGAAGTGTCGGCGGTGACACCGGCTTCTCTACCCGCGGCCGCCGGCGTACCTGGAATCGTCACTTGCACGCTCCCAGCTGCGAAACTGGGACTGGCTTCGCCGAGTTTGTTTTTGCTTGCGCGTACTGCCCGCGAGGGCAACGGGGTTAAAGTTTTCGCCCGGACGGAGGATGTCGCCAATGCGCAGGCATACCTGTCCGCAGCTTCCATTGTGGCCCCGCTGATCAATCACTGGCTGGGCAATGAACCGCGGGGTGAGTTGAACATCGTCGATCTGCCGGAGGGGGAGGACGCTCCGTTTGAAGATGGCGACGTACTCTTTGCCAACATACGGGCCACTGAGCCAGCGAAGCTGACCGATGCTCTGATCCATTCTCTGTCGCACCTCTATTTCCGCTCCTCCTACGCCTGGCTGCAGGAAGGAGTGCCTTCGTTCCTGGGATCGCTGTGGATGGAGCAAAATCGCGGCCGCGACGTTGCTATTCAGCAGATGGACAACACCCGCGGAGCGCTTTCGCTGGCGGAGCCAGGCGATGGCGCCGCTACGGGAATCGACCACCAGGCTTTGCTGGTCGCCCGGGATCCGGTCTACTACCGTACCAAGGCGACTTATGTTTTCTGGATGTTGCGGGACCTGGCTGGGGACAACGCGCTGGCACGCGCGTTACGCGCGTATCAGCCGGGGTCGGATACGGCGGGGACCGGCTTTGAGCAGGTGCTTGCACAGGCCAGCGGCAAGGATCTGAAGTGGTTCTTCGACGACTGGGTGTACCACGATCGCGGACTTCCTGACCTCTCCATCGCAGGAGTCTTCCCCAATAAGGCCAGTGTACCCGGCTCTTATATTGTCGCCGTGGATGTAGCTAATAGCGGGACCGCCGAAGCGGAGGTTCCGGTGTCTGTTTCTTCCGGAACAACTACGGTCACTGAGATGCTGCGGATCCCCGCTAAATCAAAGGTGAGCCATCGCTTTGTGCTCCAGGGGCAGCCTGTGGAAGTAGCCGTCAATGATGGCACCGTTCCCGAAGTTGAAGCCAGTGTTCACAAGCAGACACTTACTGTGAAGCCGGCGCCGGAGTAAGCATTTCCAGGAAAGGTTCGCGGAACCGCAGATCCCTCGGCTTCGCTCGGGATGACAAAAAGGAAAGGGTTGTTGCAAGGAAAGGGCCGTTGCCGAAGGAAAGGGCGGTTGTTGATGGAAAGGCGTCCTGCCCCACATCAGGTCTTTCATCCAGCAACCGGCCCCTCTTTACAACAGCCCTTTCCTTTTGTCATCCCGACGGATCCGCGGTTCCGCGGACCTCTCATGGAAATGTTTTCGACAGCCGCGTAGCGTACTACGGTCTTCTTAGTTCTCCACCACTTCGGGAACGGACTTCACTTCGGGGTGTTCCAGGGTGCCGGTAATGGCAACGGCGTCGGCTGCTGATCCTCCCTTGAGGTCGATTTCGCGACCGAAGGAGATGGTGCCCGACAGCGGAATCGCTTCCTTGCCGCGAGCAAGCAGGCTGTGAGTGATGGTGATGGTGCTGTCGGCGATGGCAGCATCGGCGCTCCATTGATCGAAGTGCACGAAAGGCTGGGCGGCAACGGGCAGCGGAGCTTCCGCGGCCAAACCCCCTTTGGTCCAGTTCCAATGCAAGCTGCCGGTGGCAGACCGGGCTAGTTCTTGCGCATCGAAGCCCGACATCCTCAATTGGGCGGAGAGGTTCGCCGCGCCGCTTCCCCAACGCTCATCGAATATGCCGGCCAGCGCGCTGGGCGCAGCGTTGGTCACCTGCGCATCGAGCCGGTAATCCGGCTGATCACCCGAGGCGTCCACCACGCCGCCAACATGGATAATTCCATTCGCCAGGCGCCCGTTCATCGACCGTATTTTGATCAGGTTTCCGCTGACGTCGATGGCGCCGACCGCGTCATGTACCACCAGTTTTCCCATTGAAAGTTCGCCGATCTGAACGGTGCCGGAGAAGTCGGGCCATTTCACGGGGTGGCGGTCGATACGATCCAGTATTTGACGCAACAACTCGCCCCCTTCGCTCTTGCCCAGCAACGTGTACTGCAGCGCGCCCAGGTCGAGGGCGGCCGTCGTCAGCGAGAAGCGCCCGGCACATGGAGTGCTGCCAGTACATACGGTCGGATACTCCAGCGTTCCTTGGGCCTCCAGCTTGCCATAACCGATCGATGCATTGGTCCATGCAATCTGGGTAGGGCTGAGGATTCCCTGGGCAGACGCAATCCGGAGAGGATGAGACAAATACGAGGTCGTGAGTTCAGCATTCCTGATGGTCATGCTGCCCTCTGCCGTCGAGGACGCGATCGGATTGTCCGAGTCGGGCACGGGCAGTAGCCATTTGCCGCGCAGGTCGAGATCCAGAGCGGCGGTGCCCGCGCCGCTGAGCGCAACTGCAGTAGCACCGACAGCGGGAGGCCGCGTGCTATGCATGCCGAGCAGCCCGAAAGATTTGTTGAAGGCTTGAAGCCGGGCCAGAGTCGTAGTGCCGCTGAAATGGAGATCGAAGCCCGCGGGAGTGAATCGGCCGTCCACCGTTACCGGAGCCGGAGCCCCCATCGCCAGCCTCACCGGCTGCAACAACAAGGCGGGAGGCCCCGCGTTCCGGCTCCGGGATGTCGCATCTCATCCGGACCGGGGCGAGCAGGAATGGCTTGCTCGCATCCGGAGGGGTCAGGGCCAGGGAAGCCAGCGCCACTTCCCCTGAAATCAGGGGCTGACGACCGCCTTGCGAGATGTAGTGGAAATCGCCATTGAGGGTGCCGGCGGCCTGCACCCCGGCGCCCAGGCTGCTGCGCACCTCCTGTAGTCCGGCCAGGACCGCTGCAGCGGGAACGCGATCAATCCCCAGGGTCAGGTTGGCCTGGGGTACCGTGCGCCCATCCTGTATGGAGCCGGTAAGCTGCAGAGTTCCATCGCCAACCGGGGAAGTACAGGAGATGTCTTCGAGCGACCTCGATTCTTTGCGAAACAAGGCCTGGCAAGAAGTCGCGACATCCATCGGACGCGCCGGAGAAAACTCCGAGCGATGCAGGCCAACGACCTTGAGCCGTGCATTGATCTGCGCCACCTCGGCGGTCCCGCTTACCTGGGCTTCGACCTCAAGCCCGCCGCGCCACCCTATGTCGCTGCCCAGGGTGAGCCGGCTCAGCTGGCCCAGCGGAACTCCGCTCCATTCCACCTTGAGGTTCAAGGGCATTTGTCCCAGCAAGGCCGCGCGATGAAGCGTGCCATCTATGCGCAGTATGCCGGTATCGGCGAGATCAAGATCAAGATCGGTGCGCACCGGTTGTGCTCGAAAGTGCACTTCCCAGTTATCGCCGGGAGCCAACGAGATGGATAGGTCAGAATTCAGGAAGGAAAGCGGTTTCTTCTCGTTGCCTTGTTTGAAATTGATGCGCGCATTTTCCGCCTCGATGTAAGGGAAACGCGGAGTGCGACCGGCAAAACGCTGGCCGGTGGGGGCGCTTGGGATTTGCGCAGCCGGACCAGATCGAGCCCAGGTTCCGGCCCCATTCGGATCGCGGACAAGATTCAAACTGGCATCATCGAAATGAATGCGGGAGACTTCGAGGCGGCCTC
>CAWJZH010000035.1:0-39240 GCA_963847155.1 uncultured Acidobacteriaceae bacterium
GAGCTTTTTCTGACTTCTGCTGCGCGACGTCGAGATTGCCGTGTAAAGAGTCGTTGCGGATGTTTTCAAAGATTGTTGCCGGATCAGGGGCTGGTGCAGAGCGGCAAGCGGTCAGGGTCCCAGCTGCCAACGAGACCCAGACCACCCCTATTCCTATGGCGGAACGCCGCGGACGCCAACGGCGGCGCAACCTGCACTGCCCCCTCCGTGTACGGTGCAGCCCAGCTCGGCGCGAATCATCGAAATTCGGAACAAAGGCGGAGAGACAATTACTTCCCCGAGGAAGATTCTGCCAAAATCCGGAACTTCCAAGACGTGGCCAAAGGACCTGCCGGGGATTGCCCCACCCACGCCATCCACCAACGAACATAGAAGGAATCCGTCTTTCCCTTTCCGATCGGAATCCATCCAGCTGTAGCGGTCGGTCAGCCAGCGGAGCTCATCCTGGTCGGGTTCAGCTTTAACGCTCTTGACTAGTTTGGCAGCTTGCTGGCGACCAGTCTCCTGAAAAAGAGATTGTGTAATGGGCACCCGCTTTTCTTTAGGTCCGCAAGGAAGACCCAGCAGGCCGGAGTTCAGCGCGAGCGAAGCGTCAGTATGGCCGATCATGAGTCGGTCGAAGTGAGAACCAGCGAAAGAAACTCTAGGGAAACCGCCGTCGGCCGGATACTCGGCGGTGATCTGGGCAACGACCCGGTCGGCTTTTAGAATTTCCAGAATATTCAATCCTTCCAGGACGGAGGTAACTGATATCGTTGCTGCGCCGTCTTCGTCGATATGCCTTCCCGAGCTCGGGTATACCCGGCTCTACAGGATATGACACCCTCGAGTTGAAGGATTCAGTCCGATGGCTTCACATGACCGCCCACCGAAGGGAGCGTGGACGAAGCCTGAGCAGGGAATGCGCTTTTGGAAGGGTTTTTCAATGAACCCGCCGAGCGAGCTCGCATCCGCATGGAAGTAAAAGGCCTTTTTGACATCCGAACGCATCCTGCACCCCGTTACGCAGCAGTTCTAATTGTGGACATTCACAGCAAATTTGTAGCGCCCTAGATCGACCGAGGTTCCGGCAAGGTTTCCCTGAACAGCGAGAGTATATTCCCCAGGCAACTTGTCTGTAGCCGGTACGCGTATCGACACGGTATCTCTTGCGGCCTGAGGAGAAACTTCCACCCGCCAGGCAAGAGTACCGGAAGGTGAATACAGCAGGCAGGTGTAACTGGTGAACCGGTCCTGGGTGGGAATATCAAGAGATAAGAGGAAAGGATGCTGGGCTGCCAGGGTGGCTGTGGGCGTTTCTCCGCCGCGACTGTTGCCCCCAACCAGGGAAATGACGGGCAATACCTCGGGAGTCTTCAGCTCGGCAATCTCGGTTTGCAGGCGCGGAAAGACCAACAGGTTTTGATAGGCGACCAGGAGAAGCGAGGCGGCAAGCGCGGACCAAACGACTGCCGCAGGCCAGAACGCCGCAGAGAACGATTTACCTTTGGCGGCCTTTCCCGGCTTTGGCACCGGATTTGCCTTGAATTCCTGCCTGGCGGCAGCCATGAAGGCCGCAGTTGCCTGGACATCGAGAGCGCATTCCTGACAATCGAAGAAATGCTCTTCGAACTCGTCACGTAGCTCCGGTGTCATCTCTTCGAGAAGATACTTTTCGACGGCCTAAGACTTGTAAATTGGTTATGGTCCATAAGTTTAAGGGGCCTCATCGTCCCTGATGCAACCCCAAGTGGTCTATGTAGAACGACTTGAATGAATGCTTTGCGCGGTGCAACAAAACTCTTAGATACTCGCGGCTGATGCCGAACTCTGCGCATACCTCATCTTTGTCGCGCTCTTCAAGGAGCACCGACTGAAGCAGACGCCGTTCCCGTTCGGGCAATTCGTTCAGGATTTTTCGCACCACGCGCTCAGTGTCCTTAGCCTCAAGCAAGCGGAGTGCACTTGGCTCGCGGCCGGGAAGAGTGGACTCGGTTTCGTCGTCAATGGTGGCTTCTGATCTTTTCTTGGAACGATAGTGCTCCTGCAACACGTGGTTGCAGACAGAATTCACAAAGGCCCCTAAGCGGTCAGGCTGCCTTAAGCCTGCGTCGCCGCGCAGCAACGCCAGTACGCGCATAAAGGTTTCCTGCCTGACATCTTCTATGGCTTCTCTGGAATTTAATCGCGAGCGCAGTTTCAGCCGGATCAGTTCGCTGAAGTAGTTACGAAGTGCCCTTCGATATGTGCGTCCCCGGAGCGGAGTCTTTCGACGTAGGACGCGTCAAACGCAAAGAATTCCAATCGCGATTCCTCCCCGGCGAGAGCGGGTGGGTTCAAGTTTACACTGCCGGGTGAACCCGCTAAGAGGACCATGGGGACCTGACTTGTTCTTAAAGGGCTAAGCCCTTTGCAGCGCCTACGGCGCCCTGACGGCTTGCCTATTCGAGTCAGGGCCAGGTTTGGGCGGTTCTGCATGCCCGAGTAGTGGCAACCGGGGAGCAAACGTTACAGGAAGGCTAAGTATTTGGCGGTTCCTCGCGTTGGCGGCTTTTTCATGGAAAATGCTGTAACGCTCGATGGGCTCAGAACACTACTCCGGCATAGGGTCAACGCAGGATGAGAAAGCCGAGGCCAAGCTGGAGATGGTACCTCGGGCCCTAACGGCTTTGCTGGGTTTAGGAATGGGGTAAAGAGGCTGCGGCCATTGGACTGACTCGATCGGCCTTTCCTGAGAAGATCCCAGGTCTCAAAAGCGAGACCCCACGGCATGCCGGGGCAGGCTGGGGCACCCTTCGCGTTCCATGGTTGATGCAGTTTCGTATCTACCGTTGGGACGGCGCGAAAGTAGCCCAGGATGACGGTTGGGTGATCGGTAGAAGCGATCGAATCCCCGGGAAGGGAGTAGCTAAATCCACGTCGATTTAGCCGCTCTTGTGGGATTTAATGCAGCATTGATTCGCTCGCCGCCGTTTGGGGCTACTTTCATACCGTCCCCAGCAAGCCTGAATATTTGCTCTACTTCATTGCCTTGGTTCTTTGGTTGCGGAAAGCTTCATAGCGAGCTTTGGTTTCCGCATTGGGCGGGTAGAGGCCGGGCAATGAACTTCCCGCCTTCACCTCACCCATAATCCATGCTTCCAGCTTTTCCTGCTCGGCTGCTGCTTCCACCACGTCGTTGAGCAGCGCACGGGGGATGACGACGGCGCCGTCGTCGTCTACGACGATCACATCATCAGGAAACACGGCTACCCCGCCGCAGCCAATCGGCTGCTGCCAATTTACGAAGGTCAAACCGGCGACCGAGGGCGGCGCGGCGGCGCCCTTACACCAGACCGGCAAACCGGTGTCGAGCACGCCGGCCAAGTCGCGCACTACCCCATCCGTGACCAGGGCGGCAACACCGCGCACCTTCATGCGGGCGCAGAGGATGTCTCCAAAAATGCCGGCGTCGGTGATGCCCATGGCGTCGACGACGGCAATGCAGCCGGACGGCATTGCTTCAATCGCAGCGCGAGTGGAGACGGGCGAGCTCCAGGATTCCGGCGTAGCCAGATCTTCGCGCGCGGGGACAAAACGCAAGGTGAAGGCTGGGCCGACCAGGCGCTTCTGGCTTGGGGTCAAGCGGCCTGGTGCCGCGCAGCCAGACATTGCGTAACCCTTTCTTCAACAGCACGGTGGTGAGCGTCGCCGTCGCTATCGAGGAAAGTGTGGCGGTGGTTTTTTCGTCTAACGCTGGCGGGGTTCCCAGATGGTCGCTCCTGATAAATGAGATCAGATGGAGGGGATCATGCCGCCATCCACGCGGACGACGGAGCCGGTGATGTAAGCGGCGCGTTCGCTGGAAAGAAAGGCTACCACGTCGCCGTATTCTGGCGGCTTGCCCAGGCGGCCGGCGGGGATGCTTGCTTTGTTTTCGGCCTCCACATCCTCCAGGGTGCGTCCTTCGCGCTTGGCTTTCGCCTCGTCCAGGAATTTAATGCGGCTGGTCGCGATGCGGCCGGGCAGAACGACATTTACGGTAATTCCGTCTTTGGCGACTTCACGGGACAGGGTTTTGGACCATCCGAGCAGGGAGAGACGGAGGGCATTGGAAATGGCGAGGTTGGGGATGGGCGCCGCCACTCCCGAGGAAGCGCTGGTGATAATGCGGCCCCAATGACGGGATCGCATATTGGGCAACACGCGGTCGGTGGTGGCGATGACCGAAAGCACCATGGCCTCAAAATGCTTGGACCATAGGGCAGGATCCTGACCGCTGGCGGTCGTGGGCGGCGGCCCGCCGGTGTTGTTCACGAGAATGTCGACTGGTCCCAGGTCGCGTTCGATTTTCGAGATGTTCTTGTCGATCTGGGTCAGGTCGGAGAGGTCCCATATCAAACCCAGGTTTTTGATGCCGATGGCTGCTAAGACAGCTTGCGTGGCGGCGATGGAATCGGGTCCTTTGCCGGCTACGGCGATGTTGGCGCCTTCGTGGGCCAACGATTCTGCAATTGCGCGGCCCAAGCCGCCACCGCCGGCTAACACCAGTGCGGTTTTTCCTTTGAGGCCAAAGTCCATGGGGCCATTCTACTTCGGTTGGAGGGTGACGACCTGTCGAAGTGTTGGTTTGGGGTTGAGTGAACTGCAGATCCCTCCCTACGCTTCGCTCCGGTCGGGATGACAAAAAGGAGAGAGTTGTTCAACGGAGAGGCCCGTTGCCAAGGGACAGGGCGGTTGTTGGGTCGGTCGGGATGTCGACGAGCAGCCTCTTTGGCCCGAATTCGAAAAAGTCACAACCTCTCTGGACGACAAAGGGGAGGGCGGCGCTTTCACCCGTCCCTTTCCCGCTGACATTGCTTTGAGGGGGCGATCGATCACTTCCAGGGGTCTGACTGGTAGCGTGCTATTGCTTTTTCGTCGAATTGATAGCCCAGGCCGGGCTCGGTTGTGAGGGCCAGGCCGCCGTTACGCACGGTGAGTTGATGGTCGATAATTTCGCGAAAATTGAATACTTTTTCGTCGGGGAAGTATTCGACGAATTGGCCATTGGGCGAGGCCGCCACCATGTGTGCGTGCAGATCGTGGAACCAGTGGGGGCAGATGGTTACACCGTAAGCGTCGGCGAGAGCGGTGATGCGGCGGAATTCCGTGATGCCTCCACAGACCAGGGCATCTGGTTGAAGGATGGACGCTGCCTGCTTGTCCAACAGCTCCTTGAAACGCCAACGTCCAGCCTCGATTTCGCCCGTGGCTACGGGAATGCTGATGGCCGCCGCCAGTTTGGCGTGGTTGTCGATCTGATCGGGGTTGAAGGGCTCTTCTACCCAATAGGGATCATACGGCGCGTAACGCTCGATAAAGCGCAAGGCTGTCGGTACATCGGACCAGGCATTGTTCGCGTCCAGCATGAGGAGCACATCCGGCCCGATGGCCTTACGCGCGGCCGCGATCCTTGCCTCTTCCGACCTCGGGTCACCACGGCCTACCTTCATCTTCACCGCGTCAAGGCCGAGGGCTACGTAGCCGGCCATCTCTTCGCCCAGCATTTCAGGCGTCTTGCCGTCGAGATAGTAGCCGCCACTGGCGTAGGCGGGAACGGTGTCCTCGTAGGCAGCGCCGAGATATTTGTATAAGGGCAGATTGGCCGCCCTCGCATTTCTGTCCCATAGCGCGGTATCAAGAATGCTGAGCGCCCGCATGACTGAGCCGACGCGGCCATGCAGTAACACTTCCTGATACATATTTTTCCAGTGCAGTTCTGTAGCGTATGGGTCAACGCCGATCAGCATGGGCGCCAGCATTTCACGCACTGCCGTCGTCACTACGTTGCCGCCGGAGTGACCGGCGTAGCAATGACCGATGCCTTCGATCCCGTCGTCGGTGCGGATCTTTACCAAGCTGTAATCGCGTGAGGTTACTTTGCGACGCGCAAAGGCAGTCGCCACGCGCAGAGGAATATGTACGGTACGCGCCTCGACAGAGACGACCTTAGCCATGTTGTTCCCTTTCTTGATGGAGCTTCATGGGGAGGAGTTTAGTCACTGAGACTGGTGGTCGCAAGGCACGGCGTTGACGCTCGCGACGGGGCGTGTTTCGATGAAAATTGGTGATCAGCAAACCCGTTCTTCCGGTGGACGCGATTCTGCCGGAGATAATTGCGTCTCTCAAGCGCTCGCCTAACCTTGTCGTTGAGGCACCGCCTGGCGCGGGTAAGACGACCCGCGTCCCGCCGGCTCTGCTGGAAATTGTCAGCGATGAAGTGGTTGTCCTGGAACCGCGGCGAATTGCTGCCCGATTGGCGGCGCGGCGTGTGGCCTCGGAAATAGGCGAGCCGGTTGGCCAGACGATCGGTTACCAGGTTCGGTTTGAGGAGGCAGTCAGCTCGCGTACCCGGGTGCGATTTGTTACCGAAGGGGTGCTCACGCGACGGCTGGTCTCCGATCCGACGCTCAAGGGCGTGGGGGCCGTGGTGCTGGATGAGTTCCATGAACGCCACCTGGAGAGCGATCTCGCGCTGGCATTGCTCAAGCGCCTGCAGCAGGAGCGGCCGGAACTGCGGATTATCGTCATGTCGGCGACGCTCGATACCGGTCATGTCGCGGAATATCTTGGTGGGTGTCCGGTCCTGCGTTCAGAGGGGCGATTGTTCGAGGTTTCGATCCGGCATCTGCCTTACTCCCCTAAGAGCCTCGAAGCACAGTTGGCGGATGCACTGGAGCTGCTGATCGCCGAGCAACCCTCGGGCGACGTGCTGGCTTTTTTGCCTGGGGCCGCGGAGATCCGGCGCGCCATGCGCGAGAGCCAGGCGGCCGCGCGGCGGGCTAATTTGTTGGTACTGCCGTTGCATGGCGACCTCTCGCCCGCCGAACAAGATCGCGCCATCATGCCTGCTGAGCAACGCAAGGTCATCCTGTCTACGAATGTTGCGGAAAGCTCAGTGACGGTCGAGGGTGTAACCGCAGTCATCGATAGCGGATTGGCGCGCATTGCGACTTACTCCCAATGGACAGGATTGCCAACGCTGCATGTCGGCCGGGTGAGTAAGGCCTCGGCTACGCAAAGAGCCGGGCGAGCGGGACGTACCGCGCCCGGCCGCGTGCTGCGCCTCTATGGGATGGAAGACTATCAGCGCCGGCCGGAACACGATGCACCGGAGATCACGCGCAGCGACCTCTCCCAGCTTTGTCTTGCTCTGCGGGCAATGCGGATCAGCGATCTCGAGTGGTTGGATGCCCCGCCGGAGACAGCGTGGTACAGCGCTCAGGCCCTGCTCGACCGCCTGGGAGCGACCGAAGAGCGGGTACATCAGCTGGCGCGATATCCGCTACATCCGCGGCTTTCGCGCATTCTCATCGCGGCTGTGGAGCGCGGAGTGGGTGAAGACGGTTGCGTGGCAGCGGCGGTGCTCGGATCGGGCGCTCGCGCGGAGAAAAATGATCTCCTCGCAGCCATCGACGCGGATCAGGATTACCGGACCCGACAGCAGGTTGAGCAGCTGCGCCGAATTGCTCGTCCTGGCCGGCAGACGGAGCACAACGACGACGCGCTATTGATGTCTGTGCTGGCGGGGTTTCCGGATCGGGTAGCGCGGCGGCGCGCGGGCAACCAGGTGCTGCTCTCGACTGGCGGGTCGGCGGAGGTGGCGGGCGATCCCCCGCGATACGAATTCATGGTGGCCGTCGATGCCGAGGATCGCAAGGATAAGCCGCTGCCGTTGATCCGTATGACGGCACGCATCGAGCCGGAGTGGCTGATCGAGTTATTCCCGGATCATGTGCGGGAGAAATCCGGCGTGGAGTGGAACCGGCTGGGTGAGCGAGTGGAAGCCGTGAGTGCGCTGTTGTATGACGAGCTGGTGATACAGGAATCGCGAGGGGCGGCCCCGGACGCAGAGGCCGCAGCCGAGTTACTGGCACAGAAAGCGCTGGAGGCAGGCGTCGATCGCTTTGTCGATAGAGAGGCCGTGGATGAATTCGTGGCGCGGGTTCAGTTCGCCGGCTTCACGCCGCCAGACATTCCACAAGCGCTGAAAAACTTGTGCCTGGGGCTGCGAAGCTTCAGCGAGTTGAAGAACGCGGCGGCAAACCTGGTCTCGCTGCTCGAGCAAACAATGGTTGCGCGAAGGTTGGAGCAGATCGCGCCCACGCGCATCCGATTGCCGAATGGGCGGCAGACAAAAGTGCACTACGAAGCCGGCAAGCCGCCATGGATTGCATCCCGCCTGCAGGACTTTTTCGGCATGCGGGAAACACCGCGGATCGGCCCAGGGCAGACACCGGTGGTGGTCCACCTGCTGGCGCCCAATCAGCGGGCAGTGCAAACCACTTCCGATCTTGCGGGATTTTGGGAGCGATTGTATCCGCAAGTGCGCCGCGAGCTGATGCGCCGGTATCCGCGGCACTCGTGGCCGGAACGGCCGTGAAGATGCGAGTGTCAGGCGGGTTGCGGCGGTGGCGGAAGTTTCACGTGGAGTACATTTCTCAGGTAGTTGATGTTGGCGGCCAGATTTTCCTGAATGCTGCCGGTACCGTCGCCTGGCCGTGGTGCGTCGAGATCGTAGACGACCCATCCTTTGAACTTTCGATCGCGCAATAGCTTGAAGATGGCGGGGAAGTCTACGCCGCCCGCACCGAGATTGTGATAGAGGCTGGCCTTCGTGTGCTCCGCCTGGGTCGGCGTTGCGGTATTGCCTCTATATCGCGGATACGTATCCTTCATGTGCACTTCGGCGACGCGCGGGAAGTAGTCGCGGATGATCTGCAAGGCGTCTCCACCACCCAGGGTCAGGTGCGCTGTGTCCGCGGTGAGGTACACGTAACTCGGATCCGTGAGCGCCATCACCTTGCGCATGTCTCGCTCGCGTTCCATGGGTCCCCAGATATGAGGATGAGGCGCGAGCCTTACGCCGAAAGCCAAAGTTTGCCGGCCGATTTCGTTGAGGGTGTTGGCGAGCGTCTTGAGCTGGTCGTCGCTTGGGCCTCCTTCGGGGCGGCTGCCCATGTTGGTCTTCCAATGATCGCAGCCACAGGGAGCGAGAAAGTCGTGGGCAAAATTCACCATTGCGGCGACGAGTTCGGCGTTGCCCTCAGGGCTGATCCAAGGGTTTGGTTGGAGATTGGAGGCCGACCTGGTCCGGAGCTGCGCTGGAGGTAGATCACCAACGTCGATCAAACTAATTCCAGAAGCTTCACACAGTTGCTTGAGAGCGAGCGGTTTGGCTACATAGTCTCCCACTTGTCTGGCATAGGGCTCGATGCCTTGCAGCCCGAAGCGCGCCGTATCAGAAATAATCTGCTGCATGTCAGTAGACATGCGCAGATTGCCGTTTGGCCAGTCACCCCACAAGGCTCCTGTGATCCCAAAGCGCATGTAGGGATCGATGGGGTCGAGGGATTTGGGGGAAGCTCCCCACAGGTACGAGGTGCCGAGCGCCAGTGCCGAGCCAATAAATTCCCGCCTGTTCAAGCAGCGCATGTTTTTTCCTTGGATTTATTTGAGTCCGAACGCGTAGACACGAGCGTCGTGGCTCACGACGAAGACTTTTCCCAGAGCCACGACGGGTTCGCTGAAATGGACCCAATCGGGGATGATCTTTTCGCTCGCATAGAGTTGTTTTCCGGTCTCCGCATCGAAGGCGAAGAGAACGAGATTGTTGACCGGGGTGGACCGGTACTTGGCCGAGAGCGGGTTGTGATTGATTTCGTCCTGAGTTCCGTGGAGGTCGGCGGGGCTCTGGATGGTCTGCTCTCCGGTCTGAATGGCGAACAATACGCCGTTCGCCACTACGGGTGGATCGGGTACGATCATGTCGGACGAAATCCATTGTGGAAGCAGCGATATCTTGCCATCCTCTGCGACTACCTGAAATGCCATGATGCTGCCGTGAGGTGCTGCGCCAGCGCTTAATGGGAAGGCTGGGGCATTTTTCGATGGCGGTCCCCACATGGGGACGTAGAGGAAGCGCTTGCCATCCGCGGTCTCGTAGGTGGTGATGGACCCCCATATTCCCTGACCTGGATTTTTACCCTCGGCTGCGTCATTGCCGAGTTGGGGCGATTTGTACAACGGGTTGGAATGGTTGGGGCGGCCACCGAGATCGGTGGCATCGAGCAGATAAAGGAAACCTTCTTTGCCGGCAGCAGCGATGAGCGTGCGGTTCTGAAAAGGAAATACATCTGAGCTGGCCGAACCCAGGTCGAGGTCCTGGGTATTCAAGGTCTGCCAATTTGAGGGTGTGAATGAGTCCTGCAGCCGGGCGGCCTTCGGGCTCAACTTCAGGACGGTTTCGCCAAAATCACCGGCTGCCGGGTCGTAGAAACCGTCTGCTGTTTGCGCGATTACCGTGCCATTCGGACCTTTGGTGACGCCGCCGCGCCCCCAGGGCCCGGAATACTTGGTGCCGCTGGTATAGAAGCGGGTCAGCTTTGGATCTTTGAGATCGCTCACATCCATCGCCGAGACACTGCCCGGCACCACGGCAGGTTTCGCACCTCTGGTTACGGGTAGCTGGCCGCAGCCTCGCCCGCTGGTGGTGTAGACGATGTTGTCGATGAGGTTCAGGCTCCAGGCGCGGGCGAATGGTTCGACCATGCCGGCCGGCTTCATACGATCGGTGCCGTCGCTCAAATTGAGAGCGCGCAGCTCACCGTCACTGGTGATGAGAAAAATGATTTGCCTTGATTTGTCGATGACCGGAGTGTCGTTCACGGTGTTCGAGCAGAGCCAGGTAGCGGCCCATAGGGGCCTCGCCGGATTGGCGAAGGTCTTTTGCCATAAAACTTTTCCTGTGTCCGCGTCGAGCGCGAAAATTGTGTCGTCGGCACCGAGCAGGAAAAGCAGATTCCTGGGACCTTGCGGCGTTTTGACGTGTTCGGCGACCAAGGGGGCTGTCAGAGTCGAAAGAATTATGCCCTGGGGCGGTGTGCTCAATTTCGTGTTCCACAGCACTCTCATCCGCGAAACGTTGCTCTTGCTCAGTGAAGTTTCGCCCCTATTCCAGCCTGTGCGTTCCTGATCGTAACCCCACGTGGTCCAATCGCGCGCAGGTGCGATGCTTTGTGCCGAGCAGACGCGGGCTAACAGCAACGACGCCAACATGAGCGAGGGCGAAATCTTTAGCATTCCCCGAAAATTGATAGTCTCGGGAGGCTGTCTCTGTCAATCCTGCAGAACACTCGCGATCGAAATGATTCAGCTTGAGGCAGACCGAGTACGCGATCGGCAACCCGATGCGGTTTTGTTCGCCGGGGGCTGATCGGATGGCCGGCGCGAGTTTACATATCCAACGAAATTGCGGGCCAGAAGCTCTTGCGTTCCCGCGGGGAAATGCCGATAGGCAATAGAGGACTTGGACTCTGCGCGCCAATGGCTTTCTTGTCCTGACGATTGTTCTTGGCCTGCTTCAGGGGCGGGCTGCGGCTGGCCAGGAAAAGGGCGCGGTGCGGCAGCTGTTACCTACCCTTACCAAGGCCCACGACGTCCACAATCTGACGCTCGGAGAGGCGGTGCGGAACTATCCTGTACATTTGACTGGCGTAGTCACTTACTACGACCTGAATACTGATCCGCGGCACCCGGCCTTTTTTGTTTCCGACGCTTCGGGTGCGATCTTCGTGAACGATGTTTGCGCTGCCCTTTCGGGCAGGCGATCTGGTGGAGGTTGAGGGTGTAAGTGCGGCAGGGGATTACGCTCCTATCCTTAAAGGTATTGAGGCGCACGTCATTGGGAAAGCCCCTTTGCCTTCGAGTGCGCCGAAGAAGAGCCTGACCGAATTACTGACCGGCGAGTCGGACGGTCAATGGGTCGAGGTCGAAGGCGTAGTAGAGGCGGTTCGGGAGTCGGGAAAGAACATCAGCCTGGATCTCGCATTGAGCGATGGCGCGCTCACAGCCATCACCATCAAAGAAGCGGGAGTGGATTATCACAGTTTGGTCGACGCCAAGGTAAAAGTTCGCGGCAACGAGGCCCCGCTGTTCAACCACCAACTGCAAATGACTGGCGTCCACCTCTTCTTTCCCAATCGCGCGCAGCTCACGGTTGAGAAACCTGCGCCCGAACACCCGTTTGCGCTGCCGGTGACGCCAGTCAGCGGCCTGCTGCGCTTCACTCCCGATTCCGCTTCACACCACTTGGTCCACACGCGAGGGACGGTCACGTTGGCCTGGCCCGGCCGCCTGCTCTGCATTCAAGACCACCTCCACGGTCTTTGCGCGCAAACCGACCAAACCACCCCCCTGAGGCCGGGAGAATTGGCCGACGTAATCGGCTTTCCCATCATCGGCGCGTTCACCCCCAGCTTGACTCGGGCTAACTATAAGACCGCGGGTTACTCCCAGCCGGTCTCGCCTGTGGCCGTTACCGCGGTCCAGGCTCTGCGCGGCGATCACGACGCGGAGTTGGTCGAAATTCAGGGCCAGCTCATTGGGGACGATCAGGCTGCAAGTGACCCGACGATCGTGTTGGCCTCGGGGAAATTTGTGTTTTCCGCGGTGCTGCCGGCACAGTCCGTCGATCAGCGGTTGCCCGCCTGGAAAAAAGGAACCACCTTCAAAATAGTGGGAATCTGCTCGGTGAAAGATGGCACCGACCGGGCCGCTACGGTAGGGGACGGCTTTTCAATTGCTGCGTCGTTTCGCATCCTGCTTCGGTCGCCGCAGGATGTGGTGGTGATCAAGCGTCCTTCCTGGTGGACGCCTGCGCATGCAATCGCCATGCTAGGCGCGGGGACCATGTTCATCCTGGCGGTCCTGACATGGGTGTTCGTGCTGCGCAAGCGAGTCAAGGAACAAACCGGCACGATCCGCCAGCAACTTCAGGAAGCGGCGAAACTCCGGATCGCCGCCGAAGATGCCAGCCGTGCCAAGAGCGAGTTCCTGGCCAACATGAGCCACGAAATCCGCACTCCCATGAACGGCGTGCTCGGTCTGACCGACCTGCTTCTGGAGACCGAACTCGACAGCGAACAACGGGAATATGCGGTTCTGGTAAAGTCGTCCGCCGACTCACTGCTCACCGTCATCAACGACGTCCTCGACTTCTCCAAGATCGAGGCAGGCAAGCTCGACCTGGAGTCGATCGAGTTCCAGCTGCGAGACGGCCTTGCTCCGAGCATCGGAATGTTGAGCGTGCGGGCTCAGCAGAAAGGGCTTGCACTGACCTGCAATATCGACTCCGAGGTGCCCGACTGGATGATTGGAGACCTGAGCCGCTTACGGCAAATCATCGTTAATCTCATCGGCAACGCCATCAAGTTCACGGAATACGGCACAGTGGGACTAAGTGTCGGGGTAGATTCCCGGACGCCTACTGAATTGCGGCTGCATTTCGTGGTGACGGATACCGGGGTTGGCATTGCTCTGGAGAAACAGAAGCTGATCTTCGAGGCTTTCTCTCAGGCGGACGGCTCCACGGCTCGCAAGTTTGGAGGCACTGGCCTGGGCCTGAGCATCTGTTCGCACCTGGTGGAGTTGATGAGCGGCAAGATCTGGGTGGAGAGTAGCCTGGGGCAAGGCAGTAGCTTTCACTTCACCGCGGCTCTCGGCGCGGTCAACGCGGTGGCGGAAACCGGGTCCGCCACGGGCCCGGCGCAAGAGGCGGACTGTCTCCGCGCCGGTCGTGGAGTTCGCTTCAGCTGCGCCCTTAGCACAGGAAAAGAAACAGTTACGTATTCTGCTGGCGGAGGACAATGCCATCAACCAGAAGGTCGCCTGTCACGTACTAGAGAAACAGGGACACCACGTGACGGTGGCAGCGGACGGGCGCCAGGCCCTGAACGCTCTCGATCAAACTCCCTTCGATGTGGTGTTGATGGACGTGCAGATGCCGGAGATGGACGGGTTCGAAACCACTAACGCTATCCGGGCCCGGGAACGAGGTACCGGCATGCACTTGCCGATTATCGCTATGACCGCCCACGCCATGCAGGGCGACCGGGAGCGTTGCATAGCAGCCGGTATGGATAGCTACATTTCAAAGCCGCTTAAAATTAAGGAGTTGATCGAGCTGTTGGAGAAGTTCTCCGAAGCTGTTCAGCAGGAGGCTAGCGGGTTTTAAAATAAAGGGCTGAAGCGGATGCGCCGCATGGAGCTCAGGAGCGTGTGTGTGAGAACCGCTCAGTGAATTCTGCTGGCGATGATGTGGGTGTCTATGGCGTTCGCCTGAATGCTGGTCGAACGCAACAGTATCTCGAAGGGGGCGAGCGAACCGTCGGGCTGCCGGGCACGTTGGAGAATGGGCGTAATCTCCTGGCGCAGGAGCGCTTCTCCCGCGGCCTGGGTGGCTGCCGCATCCAGACCTCCGAGCAGGAGGAGCTTCCCATAACCGCTTAGATTGGGAATGTAGCTGATGACCGCGTAAGTCTCGTGGGTCGGCTCATTCCAGTGGCTGGTATAAGTGGCGGCTTCCCCTGGATTCGGCTTGAGGTTCATGACGATGGCGCCTTGCGTGCCGGAATTGCAGTGGATTCGAAAATTGGCAGTGCTCTCTGCCATGACCGCCCAGGGGTTGCTGCACTCCGACCCGATGATCACGGCATTCGCACTCTTGAGGTCGTCGAATCGCAGATCTCGCGGAAAGCGAAGAAGTACGTGCCCCGGGCTGTATTCCGAGAGCCGGGCCAGGGTCGCGACCATTTGAAGGTTTACAAAACCAGTGAGCTGCTGTGTGCGGAGGTCGGTCACACTTTGGGCGTCGACGCCAGGCAAGGGGAGATCGAGATACCCGCCTCTCAGGTAGTCCGCCAACGTCATGGATTGGTGCGACAGATGCTGCACCAGATCCAAACCAGCGTCGGCGGGCACGATGTAGGTGTTGCCAGGACCTTGTAGCATGGCCGCCCATAATGGGGCGCCAGGTTCCGGTGCATGGCGCGCAGTTCCGGCGCGCGCCATCACCAAGCACGTGAGCCAGATAAGCACCGTGCTATACGCAATCAGCAGGCATGTACCTGCCAGCATCCGCGGCCAGGTGCGCCACGGCTCAGCTACCGGTGGCGAGGGCGAGTTAATTGCACTCAACACTGTGCGTTCGACGAGAACGGGTTTTCTCTGATCTGTAAATGATGGAAGATAACCGCCGAGGGGAATCTCGAGACGCAAGGCGTGATCGATTCCCTCGCCGGCAAAGTATTCCGTGAGGCGTTTTCGCAGCTGCCGCGCATAATTGCGAACGATGTTGTCATCGACGGTGCGGTAACCGAGCGGCCGGCCAAACACCTGCACACCGATCTGCTGCTCGGTGATCTCGCTTTGCCGGCCCGCTAGAGATTTTGCGACGACATAGAGAAGGAAGCTTGCAAGACGCGGCGACTTGCTGAAGTGCGCACTCTCGACCACGCGCTGCGCCAGTTGCCAACGCGGATCGTCCTCCAACCCAGAGGCATTCGGCCATGGCTCATCGTTAGAGCCGAAATGGAACCTGACGGTTTGATCCAATCCGGTCTTTTTCATCGCGGATACGCCAAAGTAAGCGGGCCCAATGCGCTTAGATTAAAAGGCTCCGGTTAACGATCGGTGAATTCGCCTGCTCACCCGCAGTCCGCGGAGACGATTCGCCAAAATTTCACAAACCCCTAAGCCGATAATTTGGAATGGGTTCCGCACGCGCTACCCAGGTGTATACCCCGGGCACACGTGATGCGCACACCTTACGAAGGGAAATTCAGTTTCGTAGAGTAGCGAGCAGTTAGTAATCATCTCGCATACCTTTCTGGAGTGCCATCGTGAATCGCAAAATAAGATTTCGCCTGTCTAGCGCCAGGCAAGCTCAAGTGTCTATGCAGGCTGCCATCCGGGGCTTGGCTATCATGACCGGATTGCTGATGTGCTGTTTTCTGCTTCCGGCGAACAGCCTGCAAGCACAAGTCAACACCGGATCGCTTAGCGGACTGGTTCTGGACTCGAGCGGAGCTGCCGTCGCCGGCAGTGAGCTGACCGTGACATCCGCGGAGACAGGCTATTCCCGTACGAGCAAGAGCCTGGCCGACGGCGCCTACTCGCTGCCTGATCTGCCGATCGGCGATTACACCCTGACCGCAGCGGCCAATGGTTTTTCACAAGTTCTGGAAAAGGTAAAAATCGGTGTGGGCGAACGCATCCGGTTGGATCTTCATCTGGCCGTCGGCGCCGCGAACCAGACGGTCGAGGTCAACGCCACCGGGCTTGACCTGCAACGCGATGATGCCTCCATCGGGATGTTGGTGACCAGTGACGTAATCGAAGAGACGCCGCTGTACCTGCGCAATTGGGACGACCTGTTGCGCGTGGTCCCAGGGGTACAGATTGCCCGCTACACCAACCAGAGTGGCGCGACCTCCGCCGGCCGCACCGGGGACTTCAATGTGAATGGCGTCCACTCGTTGCAAAACAATTTCCTCCTGGACGGGATCGATAACAATACATTTTCGGAGAACGTACAGGAACTGAGCACCGAGGCTTCGCACCCGTCGGTCGATGTGATCGCACAATTTAATGTGATTACCAGCCCCTACTCTGCCGAATATGGCCGGGCGCCGGGCGGTGTGGTGTCGGTGAACACGCGCAGCGGCTCCAACAATATCCACGGCGCCGCCTATTATTATGTGCGTAACCAGTATTTTGATTCGTTCGACTACTTCACCAAGCAGACCACGAACGTAAAACCGGAGAACAATCAGAACCAATACGGTGGCAGTTTCGGCGGTCCGATAAAAAAGGATCGCCTCTTCGGCTTTTTCAACTATGAGGGCACGCGCATCAAGCAGGGGCTCTCGCGTATATCGACAGTGCCGCTGGATAATGAGCGCGTCGGTGATTTCAGCACGACTGCGGCTGCAAATGCCGGGGTGCCCGCATACCCAACGGTCTACAATCTTTCTACCTGCTCCGCACCGTATACGGCGACCAACTGCGTACCACTGGTCAACAACAGCTTTCAGAGCGACCCTACGGCAAAAATCGATTCGGCCTCGGCGAAGTTGATTGCACTTTTCCCCGAACCGAACGACAAACAGGGGGGCGCCACTTATCCTGAATTCAACAATTTCGCGCGTACTGGCGCAGCCACTGATTTCAATTCCAGCTACGATGGCCGGGGCGACTGGACACCCTCGCAGAAGGACACGGTGTTCGGACGGTTCAACTATTTCAAACGCACCCGGCAGATCCCCGGATACTTCGGCGGCCTGGCGGACGGTACCGGCACGTCGGCGTGGGGTAACCAGTTTTTGTCTGGCTCCAGCTTTGTGCTGGGGTGGACACACATTTTTGGACCGAATCTGCTCAACGACTTCCGCTTCGGCTGGGTGCGGGATCGGTCCTATGGGCAGCAACAGCCGTTCACCCTGCCGCAGACGGCGGGACAATTTGTCCCTGGCATCCCCAGCAATCCCGCGATTGGTGGTGGCGTATCGCTCACGGCGTTCAACAATCACACTTACCTTGGTTCGCCTGACTTTCTGCCCAAGTCACAAGTGCCCATGTTGTACCAGTTCAATGACACGGTTTCGTGGAGCAAGGGCCCGCACAGCTTCAAGTTTGGCGTGAACGTATTTGCTCCGATGCGCAATATTTTCCAGGACGAGCCAGGCACGCGCGGCGATCTGTCTTTCTCCGGCGTATTCTCCGGGCTGGGAAATCCGTCGGGGATCACGGACTACGCGGACGGGCTGTTTGGCGCACCCTTTTATACGCAGCTGACGAATGTGTTGTTCGTGGATCAACGGATTTGGATGGCGGCCGGTTTTGTCGAGGACGATTGGAAGGTGACTCCGAAGCTCACCCTAAATCTTGGCCTGCGCTATGACTTCGCAACGCCACCTTATTCGGGCAAGAACGAACTCGCGAACTTCAACCCCAACGGCGCCGGGTCACTGACCTTCGCCACTGGAGGATCGCTGGGCGACCGGACGCTGGTGAGCCCCACGACCACCAACTTCGGCCCACGCATCGGCATATCGTACTCCGTAGATCCAAAGACAGTGGTACGCGGAGGCTACGGAGTCTACTACTCGCTGCTGGAGCGGATCGGAAGCGAGAACCAGCTGGCGTTGAATCCTCCGTTCCTGGTGAATAAGACACCTTCGAGCAACACGGTGCCGGTGCTTCAGCCGGCGGTCGGCTTCCCTGCCAACTTTCTTGATCCCTCGACCATCAATCTGAGCGCACTGCAGCAGTTCCACATTCGCGCTGTGGATCCGGCGAAAAAGGAACCCATGGTCCAGCAATGGAGCCTGGGCGTGCAGCGTGACTTCGGCGGCAAATTCCTGGGCGAGGTGGATTACGTAGGCACCAAATCCACTCACAACAACCTGATTTATGACTACAACCAGCCTTTGATCGTAAACAACCTGGTGACCTCGACCATTCCGTACCCGAACTTCGGCCAGTTGGAATACACCACGCCGATTGGTCACGGCAACTACAACGGGCTGCAGGCAAGCCTAACTCACCAGATGGCAAACGGCTTCAGCGTGCGCGCCGCTTATACCTACTCGCGCAGCCTGGACAACACACCGGAAGAGCTGGAGAACAATCCGGGGGGTCCGCCGAACGGGCGGAATGAAAACGCGTGGTACGGGCCCAGCGAGTTCAACACGCCCCAACGAGTTGGCGTCAGCTATGTGTACGAGCTGCCTTTCGGGCGCGGCAAGAGCATGCTGAATTCTGGCCCGTTGTCATGGGCCTTGGGCAATTGGCGGACGTCTGGCGTGTACACCTACTATAGCGGCATACCCTTTACGGCGACGTGGGGAAGCGAAAGCAGCCTGCTGGATCCCTACGGTTATGCGACCGCGGTCCCCAATGTCGTAGGAAAGGTTCATTACGTGCATAAGCCCTCCTGCTGGTTCTATGCCAGCGCCACCAAGGGATGCGCGCCTTTTGGTGCGGGCTTGTCGGATGCTTTTGCCGACGCAGGCAATGGAGTCGTGGGGAATGGCAGCCGCAATTCGCTCAACTCTCCCGCCACCGACGTCTTCGATGCTGCCCTGATCAAGGACTTCCCGGTTACTGAAAACCTGCGGACCGAGTTCCGCTGGGAGGTCTTTAACGTTCTCAATCACCCGCTGTTTGCCGCGCCGGGCGGCGATATCAGCACGGGAGCCGCGGCACAAATCACGTCGCTCTCCGGGGATCCACGGGTAATGCAGTTCGCCCTCCGCGTAGACTTCTAAGCCTGGGCAGCCATATCGGCAATATTGGGTGTCGCACATCTCGCGATCAACGCGAGGCATGCGGCACCCGAATTTGTTGGCATTTGGCTAACGAATTCGGGAGAGTTAATTTGGACATCATGAAGCTTCGGTGTCTTTGTCTTGTGCTGCTCTCGCTCTGGCTGACAACCGGGGCCGTTGCTCAGGGAAAACCGGCGGATCTGGTGCTTACCGGTGACGTTAAGGGTGGGCAGAATAAGACGTACTTCGATGTACCCTTTGCCGTGCCTGCCGGAGTACATCGCATCAGCGTCGACTTCCATTACACGGGACGTGATGAACGCGCTACCCTGGATCTCGGCATCGCCGACCCGCAACGCTTTCGTGGAGAAAGCGGAGGAAACAAAAGCCATTTCACCATCAGCGAGACGGATGCCACACCGTCGTATCTTCCCGGGGCGATTCCCGCCGGAGAGTGGCGGCTGATTATCGCAGTTCCGAACATGCGCCCGCAGGTGGTTTCACACTACCAGGCGGAGATACGCTTTAACTCCCGCGCCGAAGACGAGGCTTTCACCGCGCCGCCGCTGGCGACGGGCAGGCGGTGGTATCGCGGCGATCTGCATATGCATACCGCGCATAGCGACGGCAGCTGCCAAAGCCAAAGCGGCCGCAAGGTGCCTTGCCCCGTGTTTCTGACGGTGCAGGCCGCGGCGGCGCGCAGCCTGGATTTTATTGCGATTACAGATCACAATACTGACTCGCATTACGACGACTTGCGCGAGCTGCAACCGTTCTTCGATCATCTGCTGCTGATTCCGGGGCGCGAGATGACTACCTTTCATGGGCACTTCAATGTGTTCGGAGTGACGCAGTTCATGGACTGGCGGATCAGCGAAGGCGGGCTTGACCTGAATGCTATCCTGCGCGACGCACGTGCCAAGGGCGGCATTGCTTCGGTGAACCATGCCGAAGCGCCGGAAGGCGAGGAATGCATGGGCTGCCGATGGATGCCCGCTGCCGGCACGGATATGGGCCTTTTCAGCGCAGTAGAAGTTATCAATTATGGGGAGATCATGTTCTCGAGCGCGAAATACTGGGACTCTCAGTTGCGCGCAGGGCATCGCCTGGCAGCGGTCGGCGGCAGCGACAACCACAACGCGACGATTGCGCCAGGGGACATGGGAGCCATTGGCTGGCCAACGACAGCGATCGAGGCGGATGAACTTTCTGTGGCGGCGATGCTGAATGGAATTCGGGCCGGACGGACCTTCATCGATCTGACTGCCTCGCGGGACAAGATGTTGGACTTTGAGGCGGATGCGCAGGGCTCGTCGACAAAAATGGGCGGTAATTTACGCGCCGGTGGTGGGGCAGTTGTTTCTTTGCGTATCCATGCGGTTGCGGCCGAGGGATCGGTGGTTCACCTCTTGGTGGATGGTGAGGACACAAACACACCTCTCCCGCTCGACGGAGTCGACTCCACCTTGAAAACAACGGTCACCGCCGGCACGGGCCGGCATTACCTGCGGCTGGAAGTGCGCGATCACGCAGGGGCCAGCGAGTTGATCAGTAGTCCGCTGTATATAAATTTTCCTGAGGAATAAGCGATGCGAAGGTTCGCCCTGGCTCTTCTGGTCTGTTGTTCTTCGCTCAGCGCGCAGCAGTTGCATCCGGGTGCGCGCACGGTCATGGATGCACACAACTGCTACCCCTACTTTGAATGGTGGGGCGATCGCATTGACCGTGCTCTTTCGGTGGGGACCCCGGTGGCCATCGAGCAGGACCTGGCGTGGCATACCGATCCGAAGACGGGCCGTAGCTGGTCGGTGGTCACGCATGGAGAACCGACATACGGCAACGAGCCAACCATGGATCAGTATTTCTTCGAGCGGGTCCGGCCGATCGTGGAGAAGGCGCTGCGTGACGGCAACCGTGGGAATTGGCCGATCATTACCCTCAATCTCGATTTCAAAGACAACAAGCCGGAGCATTTGGCGGCGGTGTTGGCGCTGCTCCGGCAGCACCAGTCCTGGCTTACGACTTCGGTAAAGGGCGCAGAGGCTATGGATGTGCAGCCCCTGGACGTGAAACCAATATTGGTTCTGACCGGCGAGCCAGATGAACAGCAAACGGTGTTTTACGATCAGCTGCAAACAGGGGATCGCGTGTTGCTGTTCGGCGCTATTCACACAGAAGACAAAGATCCGTCCGCGACGCCCGAGATGATGGATCCTGGCAAGGCGACGAATTACCGGCGGTGGTGGAACAATCCGTGGAAAGTGGTGGAAGCGGGCGGGCAGCCGAGCGCGGGAGAGTGGACAGCGGTCAAAGCGAGCCGGCTTCGCGCGCTGGTAGAGCGCGCCCACGCGAATGGTCTTTGGATTCGCTTCTATACCCTCGACGGGGCGACGAAGGCACAGCTTAGTTGCAATGGTTGGTTTCATGATTACAACTTTGGGGCGCTGGATAAGGCTCGGGTACGGTGGCGCGCTGCTATCGCCGCCCATGTCGATTATCTTGCGTCGGATCAGTATGAGCTCGTTGCACAGGAGATTCATCGGGGTGGACCGACGAGCAAAAGCAGATGAGTCTTCGTTGTTCTGCTCAAGGAAGTGTGAAAACCGGAGTTTTTAGTTCAGGTCACTAGCCAGGAGGTCTACGGACACGCTGAAGGCGTGCCCTTGTCCCGGTTTTTAGTGGCCGTTGACGGTGGCCACTTTGAACTACTCGCTCTTGAGAGTGCTAGGAGGTATTTGTTGAGAGGTCTCTGGTTGCTGATTGCGGTTTCGTTGCTTCCCGTATCGTCGCTTCCCCAGACCCAATCTGTCAGACCGACGACCATTCCTAACGGGAGGGTGGTCACGCCTGTGGGCGATTGGATATCGGTGGCGCCATTTCCGTTTGCCTTGGCACTTCGTCCGGACGGCCAGCAGCTGGTTGCGCCCTCGCTGGGTTTTCCGTTTGCCCTGAACGTGATTGATCGCCCCGCTCGTACGGAGCGCAAGGTAACGCAGAACCCTCGCGGGTTTCTGAGTGTTCCTGGAGTAGAGGTGTAGCCTCGCTCAGGCTGGGTACACCCATTTCGTCCACGAAGGTGGTCGGAGGCGCCGCGCCTTCCGCGCGGAAGTGTATGGTCCTGCACCGACATCCGATGTACTAAGCTGTTGTTTCGTTTAGGTTTGTTCTGCGTGTTGTATCGTCTTGCTGTATGGTATTCGGGAGCCAATGGACCCACGTTGGAGCTACTCGACCTTCCGGGAAAGAATCTCCAACTCGGAACCGCGCTGTCCTTCTGGCCAAGATGGCATTCAGCCGGTTTCACTGGTTCGACCCAGGCGAATCGATTCGAAGCAAGAGAAAATGTAGTGACTTAACCACAGTCACCAATTAGCTAACGGTCAGGCTGGCTGCCCCCAAGGGCGCGGCGCGCTCTACCTGTACTTCTCGATCTCCTGCTTTCCGGACAGGGCGCTTTCCGTCAGTTGAGTCGCAGTTCCCACGAAACGCGATTGTGAGTAACTTCCACTGTTTACCAGCCAATTACATGGCGGTTACGCAAAACCCGACTCTCCATGCACAATGAGTGGCCGAATACCCTTCCCCTGTCGCAAGTGACGGATCCCACGCAACTGCGTGAGTTTCATGATGCTCGTGAGACCTTTGAACTTGCCTGTCGCTCGTCAGTGCGGTTCGATGCTGTGTACGTCTCATTTTCCAAGGAAGGCCCAACTACGCCTTCTACCGAAGGCGCGTCGGTACATGGGTCCACGGTACCGTCGTTCATCTGAAGGTCATGGGCGCTTCGCTTGCGGCTAAACCTCTCCTCGACTCAACAGGTGTCAAGCTTCACGGAGACGAAGCACCTTTCACAAGTGAGCGCTGTATTGAAAGCGTCTCGAGAACAAAAGCTTGTGACCGCCGTCTTCAGATTTTTGGAAAAAGAACTCTTGACAGATTCGGTAACACAGTCAGAGTATCGAATTCGCGTTTCTTCTTAATCTACGGGCCTGATTTTTGGTTAGCGTGAGTGACCGGTAACGGCTGCTTCGCAGTCGATTGCGATCTTGTGCATGAACTTCAAAGTTTGAGACAAATGAACTTTGGCGCGACCGGGAAAGATATCCGGTGGGTGTGAAATAAATTCTCATCCTCATCTATGAGTTTCAGGCCACCTGGCCCGCAGGGGGCAAGTAGAAATGAACCTCGAACATTCCGACTGAAACGCGATAGGTCCGTCAATCACTACTTGAGATGTCATAGCTCAGATGCATTTCTAAACACGCACTCCGTAACACACCGGGCCGACCAGGATGAGGCGTGTGTTGAACGAGGGAAGTCTAGATGGATTTCTCCTCTCAGGAACACCAAGCACGGCCACCTGAGTCCTTTCGGAGTTAAAAGTGCGCCACTCATTGGCACAAATACAAAGTAAGCGGGGTCCTCCGGGCCGACCTCGCGGTGTCGTCTACCTCATAGATGCGGACGCCAAACGAGCTCACGCTCTGACTGCAACTCTCGCCCTCTCAACCGGCCTGGAGGTGCGCGAGACCTCGTCTATGCGACCTGATGGAAACCGCTGCAGTGCAAGCGGATGTGTCATCGGGATTTCCAATCCAGTAACTGATCTGGACCTGGATCGAGTGAGGGAGATCAAAAAGGCATCTTGGATAGTCGCCGTTTACGTGGACGGCGCGTCGTCGCTCAGCCTGGGCCGACGGTGCGAGGTGCTGTTGGCTGGTGCATCGTTGCTGCTTGACAGCTCTTCTGAAACCTTCGCAGGCGAACTCTCGCGGGCAGTCGGGGAGGCAGTCGAACGGTGGAATTTACAATTACAAGAAGAAGAAGCCACTGTGGAGATGATGCGTCACCTAGCAATTATCGGACAGAGTCCCGTAATGCTTGACGTCTTCCGCCTAGCCAAACGGATTAGTCAATTCAGCGACCTTCCTGTGCTCATCACCGGAGAAACGGGCACCGGAAAGGAATTGCTTGCGCAGGCCATTTACAAGCAGGATGAGAAGCGCTGTCATGGACCCTTCGTTCCATTGAACTGTGCCGCCATCAGTCGCGAACTGTCAGACAGCGAATTGTTTGGTCATCGCAAAGGATCGTTCACGGGCGCCGGACAGGACAGACCGGGACTATTTCGTTCGGCTCACCGCGGCGTGTTGTTTCTTGATGAAATTGGTGAACTTGATTTGTGCCTGCAAGCGAAACTGCTGCGCGTACTTCAGGAGAATTCCGTGCTCGGTGTGGGCGAAGATCGAGAGGCTCGAATCGATGTTCGCGTCCTCGCCGCTACACATCGAGATTTACCTGCGATGGTGGCAGCCGGGAGCTTTCGTGAGGACTTGTACCATAGGCTAAACGTTGTCCTGCTGCACATTCCGCCGTTACGCGAACGGGTGGGCGACATCGCAGCCCTGGTCGCGCACTTCTTGAAGAAACATGAGCACCTTGCTGCCAAGCATCCGGTCACCGCTGCGCCATCGTTTGTCGAAGCGCTGGAAGAAGCGTTCCTCCCGGGGAACGCTCGTGAACTTGAAAACCTCGTTCGCCGTGCGCTGATCAGTTCAGAAGGCTTGCGGCCGTTGGAAGTTACCCACCTTCCTTCATATCTCTGGCGGGAAATATCATCAAGGTGTACTGTGAACGGTTCTGCAAAACACGCTGCAGAAGAAGCTGGCACTTCTGCGGGCCCCGCTGCTTTTATCGAAGACCTGCTGCGCCGCCACGATTCTGGACTTGAAAAGTGTATCGGCGAATGTGAGGACATGCTGGTACATACTGTGCTCGCGAGCTGTCATGGCAACCAGGCGCAGGCCGCCCGAATGCTCGGCATCACTCCGCGGAGCATGTATAACAAACTGCGCAAAGGCATCGCATCCTCGCCCAACGGGAAATCCGCTTCCACATAGGACGAACCCCGGAAAATATTTTCCGGTACAGGATTTCCGGTCGAATGCCTAGGTTGACTTCGCACTGATTCAAACCTTTGATTTCTCACACTAGCTCGTTTGGCACTGTGCGTGCATTACTAACTCCCGTAGACAGCGGAAGGACAATGTGGAACTGCGAAATCGCTGGGTACATTTCAAAATTAGCGATGTTCACATCCCTAACGCCGAAAAGGTGCTCACTGAGCTTTACGGTGACCACTTGCTGCAAGGGCAGGTCATGGACATTTCTGAAGGTGGAAAGCAAGGCAGGTTCGCAGTAGTGAAGGTCGAAGGAATCAGCGCTCCAATCATCATCTCGCTGGATCGCATCATGGGTGTCCTGTGAATGCAACAAGCCTGCAGTTCCAAACCACTGCCTCGAATTCGTCTCTATCGTGTGCCGCGCGGCGTTCCGGGAACCATGGAAACCGCCCGCATGATTTCGAAATTGATTTGCGAGGGAGCCAAGGATTTTGCGGTGCGGCAAAAGGCGATCGAGATATTCAGAGAGCGCGGAGTTCCTGCAAAGGATCGCATGGGAGAAGTGCGTGCACTGTTCGATTGGGTACGACGGAACGTCCGCTATACGCGGGATATTTACCAGGTCGAACTTCTTCACACGGCACGCCGCATGCTCGAACTACAGGCTGGAGATTGCGACGACATGACCATTGTTCTGGGCGCCATGTTAAAGGCAACAGGACATCCGGTACGTCTTTGCCTGGTTGGATTTCGACCGCAATATGTTCACGCATACAGCCATATTTATCCGGAAGTAAATGTACGAGGCCGCTGGATTCCGATTGATGCAACCATGCACTACTCCATGGGCTGGGCGCCCCCTGCTGTGTGGAAGCGAATTTGTGAAATTACCAAGGATGGGATGATATGTTCCTGCGAAATCGAGTAAGCGGACAAGTGCACGATGTTCCCGACCATCTCATACAGGGCTTCCATACAGCACAGGAAGTGGATGGCTTCGGTGATCCGCTCGGTTTGCCATTTTTGGCCGCACTGGTGCCCATGCTCAGCAGCATCATCCCGTCCCTGTTGCCTGCTGTTGGAGGATTGTTGAAAGGGGGCGGGGCGCCTGCTCCCGCAGCGCCGGCACCCACTCCCGTTGTCGCGAGCCCGCCGCCTCCGCCACCCGTGTATGCGGAAATGCCACCTCCCACTCCCATGTTTCCGCTGCGCCGGATGGCGAGGGATCCCGATATGAGCAGGAATGGAGATGATGACGTGCCACCCTTGAGGCGTGGTGCAGGTCCCATGGATCCCGGCGCACCACCGCCTGGCCCTGGCGTCATCTATCGCGTAAAACGCAAGCCCCGGCGCAGGCGACGTCGTCCTGCCGTGGCACAGGTTCAGGGTTATGGAATGTGGTACTGAACTGCAAACAGGTTTCAAGGAGGCTAAAAGATGCTGGTTCGAAACGCGTATACCGGGGCTTTACACGAAGTTCCCGATCAACACCTTTATGAAGTTGGAGAACCGGTCTTCGACGGATTCGGAAACCCCGTGGGCGGCATCTTCGATGACATTGTCAACACGGTAAAGAATGTCGTCTCCGCGCCCATTCAAGCGGCGACGTCGATGCTCAATCCCAGCACGCTGCTTAATCCTCTCGGGGCCGCAGGGAATATATTGGGCAACATCTTCCCAGGCCAGTCAGCGCCAGCGGCCGCAGCGGCTCCGGCAATGGCGGCGATGATGCCGTGGAGGCCCAACTATCCGCAGATGCCCGGTGGCCAGCCTTATATGCGCTCACCTTTCCCGGCTGGTTGGCAGCATGCGCCCTTGCCCTACACCGGGCTTGGACCGAAGCGGCTTTACATGCGTTGTGCGGTGTGGCCTGGACCGCATGGCCTGGTTCCTGCTTACGCAGCCAACATGAGCCCGCAACAGCAGCAGGCACTTGCTCAGCAACCAGGTGCAGGGGGTGGATACGGAGGTCGCCGTCACCACGGTGGCCGTCGCCGCCGTCGTTAGACAGAAAGGCGTCCGAAGCACCAGGAGGGAAGTACCGGTGAGCTATGTTCGCTGCAGTCCGAACACGCTGTGGGACCCTGTGGAGGAAGTTATGGATCAGGCGCGGTTACTCTTCAGAGACTTTCATAGCTTTCCAGATTTCGGGCTGCGCCGGGCTCGGTGCCGCCGGACACGACCGGAGGTGATGGTGCAGCTCGGGCAGCTGAAGGGCCTTATCTACTCTTCGGACCGTGGCCAGTGCGGAAGACCCAGGACCTTTGTTCACTTCCTGGAAACCCCAGCAACGCTCGCCGCCAATCCTGAAGGCACACAGCTTTATATCTTGGGTGGACGTTACCGCGTAACACGCAAGGGGATCGTTGGCTGACCAGAGGAGGAGGGCTGATATGCCGTCCCGACAACAATTCGATGAAGTGATGATCGTGAACCCGTACGACCCAAATTCTGCACAAGGAGAAACTTACATGAGGTTCTATCGGCAGCCACCCTCGGGTATCGGAAATTACGCGGCACCACGATTCGCGGGCCCACCGCCGGGCTACGGCTATTATCCGGCGCCTGTGCACCCCGCATACGCGGAAGCGCCGGAATACGGCTACTACGCTGAAGCCCCCGAGTATGCAGGAGGCGGCCAGCCCTATGGCTATGCACCGCAATATGCCGAGGCGCCGGAATATGCACAATATGGCCAGCCCTACGGCTATGCGCCGCAGTATGCGGAAGCGCCTGAATATGCCGAGGCGCCCGAGTACGGCTATTACGCCGAAGCTCCGGAGTATGCCGACGCACCCGAGTACGGTTACTACGCTGAGCCGCCGGAGTACGGCTATTACGCTGAAACTCCCGAGTATGCCGGCTACGCTGAGCCGCCGGAATATGCCGAAGCGCCCGAGTACGGTTACTACGCTGAAGCTCCAGAAATGGTGGGCTATCGTGGCTACGCTGAGCCACCCTCGTTTGAGGGATATGTGCGCGCTCGGTCGGCACCTTACAACCCAGGCTGCCTGTTACCGACAAACGTGGCCGGGATGAACGAAGCCGCCGATCTTTCGGGCTACGTGACACCTTCCACCGTGAATGCATCGGTGACGGGCTTTACTGGACAGCCCAATAATCCCAACCCGCCGGACGGATTCCGGCCGCTGTTTTAAACCAGCAGAAGTTCAAATTCAAACATCGGAGAAATTCCATGGCAATGGTTCAAGGTATTCGGGAAAAACTACAGTGGCCGCTCTATGACTCGTTATTGATCGAGAAAGAATCGCAGTTGCGCGACACCGAGAGTTCGAGCACGCTGAAGTTCTTTGTCAATGTGCAGGGCAAGACCAAATTGGAGACCAACCTCCAGTCCGCCTCCCTGCTGCCCCACTACAACACGTTTGAGGCGCGGGCCATGCGCGTCGTCATCAGTGACCTGCCGCCCGTGTTCCCATCCGACGTTACCAAGGAGGAGACCGACCTGGACGTCCTGGACGGGGATGGTAGTAACGTAAATACCGCCGGTGCAAAGGTGTTACCGGCGGATCCAAGCCTGCTTGTTGCCGATATTGACATTCCACTTGACCGGGTCGTGGAGCTGCTCACAGAAGCGCGCGATTCGACCGACGGATCGACTTCAGTGGATCTCGACGACGACATCGTGACCAGTATTCGCGTCACGGGCACGACGACTGGTCTGTCGAAACCGCAAATTAAAGCACTCGTTGCGCTGGGTATCACGATCGACCTGGCCGACTCTGACCTGCAAGGTTTCCTGAACGACTTCGATGACAAAGATCAGCCGCTCACGGAACAAGTAGATCCCAGTAGCCCCGGAAACCTGATTGGCAAAATCGTCTACAACACCGTCGCGACACTTTATGTGGGCGAGAAAATCATGATCCAGATGCCTACCTGGTTTTTCCCTGCCGGCGCCGGTCCCTTTTCTGAAACCTCAAGTGTCACCACGCACGGAACTCCTTCACCGCAGGACACGTTCCGGTTCGCAGAACCCATCTTCATCGACAAGCAGCAGAACTTTCGGGTGGAGATTGAAGTGCCGGATTCCGACACCCTGAAGGAACTGCAGCGCATTTACGGTCCCATGTTCATGTGGGTTGTACTTGATGGCTACATGACACGCGACGTCCAGTAAGACTGCTAGCGGCCGTATCAAGGACAGAGGGAATGGCGAACCATCATCAGCGATCCAGTGGCGCGGCAAATTTTAGAGGAGGAAACGCCGCGCCCGGAACAGGCGAGGCCCGCGTGATTCCGTTTGACTACGCGGCCCAATTTCCTATCACCGGGAATCCCGGGGCTGTGCAGCAGGATGTGATTAACATCAGTCCCGAAGCAACCTTCGTGGCTCTTGGTATCAGTTATGGTTTCGAGCAGGAACGCGGCAGAAGTATTGGCTCGTTCCTGCCCGGTGGCGGAGCTCCCTTTCTGCCTGGCAACTTAACCCTGGGACAAATCCCGCTCGACGTGTTGGCCGAGGGGTTCCGCGTCCATCCCATGTATCTTCCCATCGTATTTGAAACGAAGTCAGGCGTTGAAGGCGTGGTGGTTACGGAGAATTTTTCAAAGAACCAGATCACAGCCGACTTTCTGAATCAAACTCCCGTATTCGAGCGGGTGCAGGCACGAGTCGACATCGAGTTTCTCTTCAGCATGGTGGATACAGCGACCGGGCGCGAGTTTCAGGATCAACCCACGAACAACATCGCCTCTCTTGGCTCGAGCGATGGCCGGCGACCCTTCCGAATGTTTCCGAGACCCGTGCATTTCCTGCCGCGATCCACCATCCGCTTGCAGGTTGTGGAGCGAAGCGACGACGTTCTGGGCACGATATTCATCGTGCTCTTCGGTTACAAGCTGGTCGGGACTTCTGCTTGCCAGGAAGCGGAGCAAGCTCACTTCGCTAATATGGATATGTCTCAGGCGATGCCCGCAGGCAGAGTTATTCCCTTCGACTACGTCACGCGATTCCAACTGCAAGGGCGTGAGATGAATCGCATCGACGATGAGATCGCCGTCAATACCGAAGGCGGTTACTACGCGACCAGTATTGGCTATGGACTTCAAGTCGAGGGCGGTGATGTGCCCTTCGTCGCACCCGCGAGCGGAACCGTCGATCTGGCAGCCGTGGCACTCAAGAATCTTCCCGCCTCTGCGCTTAGAGATGGTTTCCGCATCAAGCCGGGCTTCATGCGTCTTGCCGTCGACGCCACTGGAAATCTAAATCCCTTGCTGCCTGTCTCCCTGGTTCACCATCTCTTTGAAACGTTGAATCGGGCTGAAGATGTCAGCTTCCGTTATTCAATTTTCGACAGCGGCACGGGGCGCGAATTGCAGAATGAGCCCATTCAGAATATTGCCGGCCTGGGTATCGCGAATGGGGACCGCCCGTTCAAAAAGCTCGCGCGGCCACTGCATCTTGAGCCACGCTCCACGCTGCGCGTCTCCATTGAAGAGCGTTTCGGGCGCGGCGAACTCTTCATCGTGCTGCAGGGCTATAAGTTACTGGCGGGTGCTGCAAGCGCAGGACGGCCCGCATGACATCCCCACTGGTTACTCCCCAGAGCATCGGCGAAGCTTCACGCCGGACCATTCCCTTCGACTATTCGTTTCAATTCGACCTCCAAGGCCAGGGCAAGGTTCTGAGGAAGAGTGTGGATGTCAGTGTGGAAGGAACTTTCATCGCCGTCTCCATCGGCTACGGCGTAATTCCGCAAATCGAGTCAATGGAATTCGGTCCTGAAGCGGGAGAAATTGTTTCTAACGTCGCCCTGCGGGACATCCCCCTTTCGGCAGTAATGGACGCCGCCGACCGCCTTCTTACAAATCATCCCGGCCTGGCGCGGGGGCGGACTGCGGGGGATGCCGTGCTGCTCCAGGGAATTCGCCTGAACCCTACGATGGCTCACGTGGGATTGCTGCAAGGCCCGCTGCCGGACCGCGTCGTCAGCCGCCTGTTTCGTCTAGCCGGTTCCGGTACAAGCGAGATTCAATTCCTTTACGCCCTTACGGACGAGGGTACTGGCCGGTCGTTTCAGAGCGAGCCCATCCTGAACACGGCCGGCCTGGGAATCTCCAATGGTGACCGGCCCTTCAGGCATTTTTATCCGCCGATTACTTTTACTCCCCGCAGCAAGATCAGCCTGGAGATCACTGAGGTCTCGAACTTTGTTGGCACACTCTATGTTTCATTGCAGGGCTACAAAGTTCTGGGCGCAGCCGACAGTCCGACCGGTCGAGTCATATCGGGCAGGCACACGCCAACCCCCCGGAGGCGCCGATGAACGCGACAACCCTGCATCCCCGGCCGCTCTGTACCAACTGCGGTATTCCCCAGGATTCGGAATGCTTCGACGTCAGCGGCTTCGCGGATACACCCGCCTTAAACAGTGATGCCGTGGTGCTGGCGCGTTTCCATCTGCACCACCAGTACTGCGGGGTCCTGGAATTCTTTTCGCAGTACAGCGATGAGTTCGCCCGCGACCCGTCGCAAGTCGAGACTAAGGGTCTGCAATGGCTTTTGCTGGTCAACGGACGACCCTTCTATCCCTACGTGGACATGGAATCCATTTTGAATCCGTGGGGGTATGGAAGCTTCGGTGTACGGCTGCGGCTACCCGAAGCGGCGCGCGTCGAGTTTTCGGTGCGCCGCAACGGTAACCCGGCGCTTACGGTCAAGCGCGTAGGCGCCAGGCTCAGTGGGCGTTACTGGTTCAGTAAGGATTGAAATGACCGGACCTGAAATGGCGAACAAAAGTGAGGTGAAGGGTGAGACCGGTGCGATCGGGACGAGCCTACCTGGTGAACAAACCGCCGATGAACGCCCCGGTTGTCTTCGATCTGGCGACAGAAATCGAATGCCTGCTGGAGCGCTTTGCACTGAAAGCCGGCTTCACGGAAGTGGCGCCGGTCTTCATCAGTTTCGGCGCCGGTATTGTTGGACATCACCAGGCAGGCCGCGCAGCTGACATATATGAGGTTGCACGGATTGGACTGGATCGTTGGCACGAGTTGTGGGCACAGGCAGGAAAGGAGCGTTCTAAGTGCGCAGACCCATCTACACGAATCAAGCAATGGAGGCAGCAGGCCCGCCGCAATCTGGGCTGGAGGCTATACAAGGAGCTGCAATGTTTCGGTCACTGGGCGCAACCGCGCGGATACCCCGTGCAACTGTTTGGGCCATGGACCCGCAGCGAGGGCCCCTGCCTAACTATCAGCGATCGCCTGCTGAACGCCCATCGGGATCATATCCACGTGGCCATGTGATCAACCGCTTTACCGACGACTGCGAGGCCCTAGGCAGTATTTATCTGATCGCCGTGCCGCGCGATGTTATGCCACCCGTCTTCTACGGCAACGCAATGCTGCAGCGAATGCGCGCAGTCACGCTCTCACCGGGAGCGGCCGCGGCTGCAGAATTGGGCGACGGCATCGTCAATATTCCTTTTGACGACGTGCTGCAGCGCTTAGGCGCGCAGCCCGCGACGCACCCTATGCGGCCCGTTAACGGAGAAATACTCCGCGATGAACAGGGGCAGTTGTACGAACGCAATGGCTCTTTCATTCGCCGGTTGCGTAATCTGGCCTCTTCCCCTGAGGGCGCATTGATCGAGACACCCGCGCCTGAAATTCGCCAGCGAGCCGTGCCTCCCACTGCGGTCGAACCTGCTCCTGTCAAAACGTTCCACCAGTTTTTTCGCGATCCCGGTGAATCGCGGATTCTCTGCTGGGGTGAATTCAAAAGTCTCCTGCAAGACCAGGTTTCAAAGCCTGAACGCTTGCGCGACAATCACCGGCTTTCCTGCTTCGCCCAGGTGTATGAGAATTTTGTCTCCCGCACGCCAGAGGCTTTCGCTCGCGAATGTTTCGGGGATGCGCGGGTTGCCAGTCAACTCTTCCAATTGACTGCGGCGCTTGCTGACCGTCTCAAGCTTGCCCACCTGATGCCGCCACCGCCCTCTCTCAAACAGGAGCGCCGCGATGGGGTTCTATGCGCCGGCGACCGCGTTGTCCGTTTGGTGCTGGCGACCGATCCCACGGCGGAGTCGGCTCCAGGCGAGGCTCCGGCGGCTGTTGCCGCGGTCTCTGCGAGTGAACCCGTAACTGTTGCTGATGCGCCCGCTACTGCCCCGGACACCGTAACCAAAGATAAACCCCGCGGACTGAAGACGAGCATCCCGGACTGCTTTCTCGCACCATGGGAGATTCGATACTCGCGCGAGCAAGTGCTTGCAGACATGCAGCGTTCCGAGTCGTTGCCGGCTCGGGTTCGGCGCTGGACGCAGTCGTGCAGATTGGGCACTGAGCTGAACATCTGGCGGCGCCAGCTCTGGGGCAGGACCGTGGAGGAGCAACTCTGGGGCGTGCGTCCGCCGAAGGGGTCTTTGCGTCTCGAGGAAGTGTTCGAATCGGCAAAGGCGATGCTCGTGGCGGCACAATACGACCCCTCCATCATGCTCCAGGAATGGGAAATCTTCTGGCGGCAAAAGGGACTATAGACAATCACCACGCAATGAAAGAAGACTGCTTTAGCGGAATTACAGGAGCATAATATGCCAGCAGCACCGTTACTCATAACCTCCGGAATCACAGCTGCGGCTGCAACCGCAGTTCCGACGCCGGTCGACGTGCACGCGCAGATCCAAGCCGTATTCGGAGCCCGGCAGCTCATTCTGCAAAAACTCACCTTGCTCGACCAGCAGCGCACTGACCTGGGCCGTACAGCGGCTCTCGCCTATTCCTCCGACGTGGCAACGAACGGCGTCGACCCCGCCAAGGCCGTGGCCGCACGCGACGCATGGAAGAGCAAGGATACCGATGTCTCGACTCAGCAGGCCGCGCTGAATGATCTCTTGCAATTGATTGAATCGCGCATTGAAGAGTTTAAGCAGACGAACAAGGCCGAGGTTTCCACTGTACTAAGGGATCAGATTGCATCGCTCTCAGTAGACCTGTCTACACAGGAGAAAGCCGAACACCTCACGGAACATCAGCTGAAGGTTCTGTGGAATGAATTGCGAGACGTAGACCCTGGCTGCCTCGCGACGATGGCGAAGGAATCCACTCTACGGGTACCCGAGGTACAGAGGAAAGCTGTCTTGAAGTCTACGCGTCGCGCGGCCAGGAAGTGACCTCGGCCGACGAAATAAAGGAACGAACTGGGCGGCAAGGGGTAGAGCGATGGCTTATATACATTTCGCGGAGAATGCTCTCGGCCAGTTCGGTTGCGGCGGCGGCTGCTCCTGCAAGTCATGTCGCAGCGACTATGCCGGACTGGAAGAGACTTACGAAGCCGACCCTCCCGGCGAAACGCAAGTCTCCGGCTATGGACGTGCCCCGGGGCGTTTACGAAGAGCTGCGGGATACTCGGGCTTCGGGCAAACCCCTTGTGCTGAGCCCGCACGCACGGCAGTCGACCGATGCCGGACACCAGTCCCGTGCCCGGCAATTCCCAACCTCGTGTGTACGTCGACGGTTGGCGGCAGGCCCATCGAGTACATCGACAAAGCCCGCATCGATCCGCTTAGCCATCTGAAGATTCCAGCGTCTCCGCTGCCGCGCCGTGCGCACCAGGTCCGCTTCCTGCCCCAGGTAGGTGCGGCGCTTGAATCTTTTGTTCGCAACATGGCGCGCTTCGCGATGCCGGTGGACGCGTTGCTCACTGCCGGCTCGCTTTATTGCCGCTGTATTCGAGGCACCAACCAGCTGAGCAATCATTCACACGGAGATGCGTTCGACCTGGTTGGTATCCGCTGGCCGGCCGGCAGCAACCTTAGTCCTTTGCGTGAGACCATCGTGCACAATTGGGCCGACCTGGATGGTGAGCGTATTCTGCTTCGCCGAATCAACGCCTGTTTGCGGCTGTCGTTCCGCAATGTGATCGACTACCACCGCAGTGACCATCGCGACCACTTTCACTGCGATACCAATCGGGGACGGCCGCGTCGCAACGACGGCCCGATGAATATGACATTTGTGCAGGAAGCGCTTGCTGTCATGTTGCGCCGCCTTTTTGAAATCTCGGGACGCCTTGATCCACCCACACAGCAAGGATTGCGCGAGTTTGCCCAACTGAGCCCGTCCACGCAGCTAACGCGCGATCGCGCCGTGATGGACAGAATTCTGGATGACCTGTTTGTGGCGGTTGCCTCTGGCCGGCCCGGACGGTAGGAGACTTATGTATCAGACGACAGGATCTCGCCGGCACGACGTTGGGTTGGGAGGTTTCGGCCGCAGTATCGCAGTCGAGGATCCGTCGACTCATGTGCGATGCCAGGCTGATGAGCGCCGCATTCACCCTGTCGTAGAGCCAGCGCCCACGCTTCTGGTTCCGGTCGATGCGACCCATCGGAGACACCCTTCCGCGAACATTCGTCTGCACCATGCCGCCTATGCTGGCTACATGCGCTTGAAGCAGGCTGCGGAAGCGGCTGGCGTTCCGTCCGCCCTGTTGACCATTGTGTCGGGCTATCGCAGTGTTGCCACCCAGACCGTGCTGTGGGAGCGCGCGCTCCGCCGCTACGGCACTCCGGAGGCTGCTCGCGTCTACGTTGCTCCTCCGGGAGGCAGCCCTCACCATTCAGGTCGCGCCATCGATTTCTACCTGGGCGTTCCCAACGATTCCGCGAATATTGCCGCGCTTCGCTCAACACCTGCGTATCGCTGGATGGTTTGCAATGCCGTCCGCTTCGGCTTCACTCCATATAGCGCCGAACCATGGCATTGGGAATTCAATCCGCCGGGGCTGAAAGCCGGCGCGCCTCGGATTACCGCAACGGGAACCTCGAGGCTCGGCGTGCGCACCAGCCCGCGGGCCCAGTTCGGATACTTTGCCGATGGCCCGGCACGGCCGACATCCCCGGGGAAGACTGCAATTCCGAAGCAGCCTTCAGAAGCCGATTGGACCATCACGCACACCGACCGCGGACGCTTCCTGATCAAATTCGTCCGTCCGATCCGAGAAGAGAGCGTGCTCAAGCAGTTATTCACGGACGGCAAACTGCCGCCGGGCTTCACCCTTCAGCCAATTCCCAAGAGTAACGCCGCGCAATGGTTCCTCCTTATACCTTCCGGAATGGGCGTAGTAGAACAAGCGGGAAAATTGACTCCAAGGTTGGGGGCCGCTCTGGGCAAGGCCGTGGAAACGTTGTCCCTGACGCCGGAAGAGGCGGCCGCAGCGCACGAAAAAATACGCGCGTATAACGAACGGATCTCGAAGGTGTTTCTCCCGTTCCTCGGCATGACGTTCGGAGAAGCGCGCAAGACTTATGGGCTCGGATGGTTTGAGTCGGGTGGTCATTTCGTTTGGATCGGCGTAACCACGAGCGGCACTCAGCTGCAGGCCACTCCTCTTTCGAAGACTGAGTCGACTAATCGGGATATCAGGTACTACCTGAACAAGGGCATGTCTCTTGAACAAGCGCTGCGGGAGATAAATGATCGCGGAGTGGAAATGCTTCGCATGCTGGTGGTCGGAATGATGGCCGGTTGAACCTGTAATTCATTGCTTGCGGAGGAAATGGATGTACCTGAGTGAAGCTCCACAGCCCCGAGTTCGAACGGGAACAACATTTGTCACCCACCTTCATCCGGGAGTGAATCACGCGCATGCTCCCACTGGACGCTGGGCCGACGTGCAACGCGACGCCGGTTCTCGTTGCCGCGCGCTCCGCGACCGCGTGCTCAAGGATCCCCGAAACGCTGTCTCCGCGGCGGAAGCCCTCGCAGTAGAGTGCAGCTGCTCGCAATTCTCTCCGCGCGAGGTCGCCGGCATTGTGCGCAATACGCTGATGCGGCTGCTTCCGCTGGCGCAGCGGCACCTCGATCATTACATCGCGGGCAGCGGCAGCACGTTCCATGAGGACCTGGAAGACGTGATCCGGCGTGATCGCAAAGTTCGCGCCAAGCTGGCGGGCCATGTGCGGACAAGTGCCGTTGGTCACTTCAAAGTGAACCAGTCCGATTTCGATGTGAAGGACTTCCAGTTTGCATTCGGCGCGATTGATCGCCTTGATTTTGAGGTGAACCGGGCGGCCGGTCTCGTCCACATCTGGTTTCAGGACCGGTACGAGTGGCATCCCGTGGGATTCGGTTATCACAAGTTTCCCGATGATGCGCGCCGCTCGTCGAACTGCGTGCATGCTGCCATGGTAGAGCTGAAGAGCTCGGGTGCAAAGGACTTCTGGATGGTGGGCGACACGGTCATCCCACTCAGCCTGCTGCACGGTGGCACAGCACCTGCTGGCCCAGGTCGGAACGGAATCGGTGTGTGATCATGCGCAACAGCGTCGCGCCCGCGTATAGCCGGTTGGCTGTCCACTATGATCGCTTCGTCGGCCGCTGTCAGTTTGTGCAGGTACAGCGCATGTTCGAACGATGTGTGTCTAAACACGGGATTAGCTTTTCCAGCGCAGCAGATTTCGGGTGCGGATCCGGCCTGTTCGCACGCTACCTCGCCAGGCGGTGGCGTGTCCCGGTCACCGCCGTGGATCGTTCTCCCCATATGCTTGGTGTTGCTGTGCGCAGCACTTGCCGATTGCCGGTTACATTCGCAATGCGCGACTACAGAAAACTCACTCTGCCCCGGCCGGTGGATCTGATCACCATGCTTTCGTTCACCTTGAATCTTGAGGACTCGGCGGCAACTCTTGATGAAATTCTGGATAGCATCTGGCGCAACCTGGTGCCGGGCGGCTACTGGATCGTAGATTTCCTGACTCCTGGCCAGGCTGCAGTTCCGCCTCCCGGTAGTCGCGACGTCCAGGCGAAAGTAATCTCTCGCCAGGCGTCCCGGTTCTGTTTGCGACTTCGCATTCGCTCGCGGGCCGCGTTTATCTGGCACGAAGAACATCACTGTGCGCACCTGCTTTCTCCTCTGACTTGCGCGACCAGCTCGAACGTCGTCGGTTTTCATTAGTGGATGCCCTTGACCACAGGAGCCTCGGTGACGCGCAGCAATGCTCGCCCGCGATCGTTTTCGTCGTGCGCAAACCGTGCTCAGCCGACGTTGGACTTTAAGGAGCTTGACCGATGTACCTTTCTACCTCTGCAACTCCGTCTGGCCTGGGAAATTTCCATCAGCCTGCAGCTTCCGGGCCCGGAATCTGCACCGGCGATGTTCCTATCAATGCACAAACAGCGCTTCTGTTCAGTGACTTCGCGCCCCTCGCCGGGCAACGACAGAGAGGCTGCGACCACAAGGCCATTTGGACATTCGTACCATCGCAACGTCCCAGCGCGCTGTCCGTCTTCGTTTATCTGCACGGAAATAACAACGCTGTGCCGGCGGATGCCCAGCACCCCGGGGGACGTCCTCCATATTGGGTGCCCCAGAGGACAGGGACTGCGCCGCGCTCCCCGCATGGCTCCCTCGTCCCTGGCGCACCGGTTGCCTCCGGTCCGAAATACGCGCTCGATGTTGCGGCGCAGCAGTCGATTCAGCGGCCCGTGGTGCTGGTCCCGGAAGATGTAGTCGCTTCGACAGGAGCATTCTGGGCGGTCGGCGCCTCCGGATCCCCCGTCGCCCCCCGCCAACTTGGAGACACGGTCACTGATTGCTTTCAGCATCTGCGCCGCCTGCGGGGTACGAACGGGAGCACGTTTCTTGATCGGGCAGAGTGGCAAAGCATACGCAGGCTCTTTCTAGCTGGGCACTCTGGAGGTGGCGTGCCACTCGCCCCCGCGGCTGCCAGCACGCTCGCGCTTTCGGTCCCCACAGACCTCTGGCTCTATGACTGCACCTACGGACCTCCACGCAATCCCAACTACGTGCACTTCTGTCGCCATTGGAGGGCGCGCGGCTTGCTTGGCAATCATGCCCAGGCCAGTCGCATGGCGATCTTCGTCACCCCGGATCCTCGCACAACGTCTGTGGCCGCAGACATCATTCAAACTCTCCGCAGGCCGTTTGTGGTTGGCGGGAAGCGCTTTCCCGGCCTCACGTACGCGCGCTTGACACGGACGGGCCTGATACCCTCGTCTGCGGGCGCGGATATCGTCGAGGCTATCCTACCGCTACCGTTCAACAAATCGAGAGGGCGCTTCGCCCTCGGCGGTGGTATTCGTGCACACGTCGGTAGCGCACGATCATATCCCCTTCGTGTGGACGCCGCGATTGCTCAACACTGCCGCAGTACCGCAGTAATGATCGGACCCGACCGACAACCACGTTGAAACCTGACTCGACTCGACGGCGAAGGAAGTTTGATGACCATGCGACCGAC
>CAWJZH010000036.1:0-168589 GCA_963847155.1 uncultured Acidobacteriaceae bacterium
ACCCAGCACCAGCGAAGACGCGCGCATGGTCTTGACGATCTCGTACTTGGCGGTAGGGTCAGAAAGGACGCGGCAACTGATGGTGGTGCGATGCTGTGCCCGGCCGTAGCCGAGTTCGACCTCGGCGCCCATGGAAGTGAGAAGCTTCCGCTCCGTCTCAATGTCGCGGACCTGGGGAATATTCTCCAGCACCACTTCATCTTCGGTGAGTATCGCGGCTGCCATGCAGGGCAGGGCGGAATTTTTGGCTCCGCTTACCCGAATCGTTCCTAGCAGCGGGTTACCGCCGCGAATCACAAACTTGTCCATGCGAGCCCGGGGGTGCTCCTTATTTGTTTCTCACTTCTACAACTCGAGCGTTGTATCTTCGATCGCCAGCCGAACATTGCCATCCGACTTAGCCAGACGGCGTACAGCCTCCGGCTTATCGACTCCGGCCTTCAGCATCACCAACGCGACCGGCACGCTGCGCCCGGCAGACTTGATGGTGAGCACGGCCCGCTCACGGTCAATGTTGCAAGCGCGCATCAGGATGCTGATGCCACGCTCCACCAGCTTGGTGTTCTGCATGTGCACGTTGACCATCAGGTTGTCGTAGACATACCCAAGCCGCGTCATGGCGCCGGTGGTGATCATGTTCAGCACCATCTTCTGCGCCGTCGCGGCCTTCATGCGCGTCGATCCGGAAACAACTTCCGGTCCAACTTCAGCCACGATGCAGATGTCCGCAGCACCAGAAAGCGGAGTGTTGTGATTGCACGTGACGGCGGCTGTCTTGGCTCCCCGTGCCCGGGCATATTCCACCGCGGCGACCACATAGGGCGTGCGGCCACTCGAAGACAGACCGATCACCACGTCTTTGCGCGTCGGGCGGCGGCGGGCAATATCGCGCTGCCCCAGCTCCGTCGAATCCTCGTTCACTTCAACGGCAGATGCGAGCGCTTTCGGGCCCCCGGCCATGATGTACTGAACGCTTTGAGGAGGGGTCGAAAACGTCGGTGGGCACTCCGAGGAATCAAGGCCGGCGATGCGTCCACTCGATCCGGCGCCCACGTAGATCAGGCGTCCGCCATCGCGGAGACTGCGCGCCACCATATCGATCACCAATGCGATCTCCGGCAGCGACTTCTTCACCGCCGCTGCAATCTTTGAGTCTTCGTGATTGATGATACGGGCGATTTCAAGTGCGGATTTGGTGTCGAAGCCCATCGAGGCTTCGTTGGAGCTTTCCGTCGTTAGATCGTGCAGGTTGCGCGGCTGATCGATATTTGCGTCCTGGCCGGTCCCTGTCTCCGTTTGAAAAGTACTTGTTGTGGCCATGTTGGTTTACTCTGCTCCCACTCAACTAAATGATTTTATCTCTATCCGACCAAAGTTTGCTCTGAAATTAGGGCGTGGCGTGCCATCCACGCAAACACTTTTGGGTTATGGCAATCTACCCCGGCCTAGTGATTCCATCACCGCGTCATGGAATGCCGGGCGGACGGTGCGAATGGCTTGGCTGTTGCGGTGGGGCCAGGTCCGATTGGTCAGCAGCACGACCGCCAACTGGCGCTCAAAGTCGATCCATAGCGAAGTTCCCGCATAGCCAAGATGGCCCGCGGAATGACGGCTGAAGAAGCGGCCCGACGAGGAAGGCTGGGAAGGAGTGTCCCATCCCAGGGCTCGGGAACTCCCCGGCGGTAGCTCCGCACGAGCAGTAAACAGTTGGACCGTCGCCGGGGCGAAACGTGGGTGCTTGCCGAGAAGGCACTCCGCGTAAAGCAAGGGATCGAGAGCATTGGAGAAAAGGCCGGCATGGCCGCCTACGCCTCCCAGAATGAAGCAATTCTCATCCTGAACCTCTCCCTGGATGACACGGTGGCGGAAGGTTGTGTCCTCCTCGGTCGGCGGAATCAACGATCGCCAATCAGCCGGCGGCCGAAAGCAGGTGCTGGTCATCGCCAGGGGAGCAAAAACTTCCCGCGAGCAGAAGCTCTCCATGTCTTCCCCGGCGATGATTTCGAGCGCACGTCCCAGCAGGATGAATCCAGGATCGGAGTAGTCCGCTTGGCTTCCAGGGGATGTTTCCAGGGGAAGCTTGAGGCAGGCATCCAGCAACTCCTCGCGGCCGCCTGGCTCCTCAAAAAGCCGCACATAGCCCGGCAAGCCGGACGCATGGGCGAGGAGCATACGCAGCGTCACTTCACGCCGCGGGCTTCCTGCAGCTTCTCCCTCGGCAAAGCCAGGAAGCAACTGCGCCAGTGGTTGATCGAGGGAGAGCGCCCCATCCTGATGCAGAAGCATAGCCATGGAAGTGGTCGCGATCACCTTGGTGATGCTCGCCAGGTCGTAGACAGTAGATGCCGTAACCGGCGTCGATGGTTGATCGTAGGTGAACCCCCCAACCCCATCGAGCGCCAGCACCTGCCCCTGCGAAAGGACACCAAAGGCCGCTCCAGGAAAAGCCTGCTCCAAAACCGCCTGCTCCAGAACCGAGTAGGCCGCAGCGAACTGAACGCCGTTGCGCGGAAGCGGACGCTGGCAATGAGAGCTGTGGCGGAGGCATGGTAACCATCAGCGATGTTACTCGACCTACGCCCTCATCGCGTTCCACTTCGACACAAATCCGAAAAAGGTGCTCGCCCAAGCCTCTCCGCAGCCCGTCTATACTTGTGACCGAGGCTCGCCGGTAGCTTTCGAAGGGGCACGGCTTTAGCCGTGCCATATGAGCTGAACCCTGATGAGGACTTTAGGCCCTGAGGTACGCTTTTTCAGACTGGGAGGAAGTGCGCGATGGATGTTCGGGGCGGGTCGCTACAGTCGCGCTGCTAGCCGTCATATCCGTTGCCGGGAACGCGCAGACCGCTACCACTCCCTCACCCCAGCCCGCTGTAGCGCCAGCCCCGCAGACCTTCACCGTTCCCGCGGGTACCAAGGTTCTGCTGTCGCTTAAAAGCGCCATCAATACCAAGACCGCACAGCAGGGAGACGGCGTTTACCTGGTTTCCTCTTTTCCCGTCAGTGGGCAACGCGCGCATCATGATTCCCGTCGGTGTCTACGTACAGGGTGTCGTCGACCGGGTAGTGCGCCCAGGCCGAGTCAAAGGGCGGGCGCAACTTGACCTGCACTTCACCACCATGATCTTTCCCAACGGCCAGGTGGTGGAGGTACCCGGAGTCCTCAATAGTTTGCCCGGTTCCGACGGACCCAAGGTAAAGGGCAATGAGGGCACCGTCGAGCAGGCCGGAAACAAAGGCCGCGACGTAGGCAATGTGCTCAAAGGCGCCGCGATCGGAGCCGAAGGCGGCGTGATCGGCGGAGCTGCTTCCGGAAACATTGCCAAGGGAGTCGGCTATGGCTCGCTGGCCGGAGCCGCCGCGGGCACCATTTACACTCTTTTCACCCGTGGCAACGATATCGTCATTCCTACGGGCACATCGGTGGAAATGGTTTTGCAACGCCCGCTCGTTTTACAGGAATCACAACTCGCCGGGCTGGATGATAGCCACGGACAGGCGCAGATGACGCCCGCCAACCAACAGCAACCGTTGCCGAAGCGGAAGCAGAGAATTCTCTGCCCATTCGGAAGTCCGGGTTGCGACTGATGAGCCAGACTGGAGCCAACCGCAAGACGCCCGAGCGCACGCCGGTAGAATTGCCCGGGCGCAGTTTCTGGCTCTGGGGTCGCGATATGCTCTTTTCGCTCGCGGTCTCCTTCTTCATCATCACTTTTCTTTATCAGCCAGTGCGAGTGGAAGGCACCAGCATGTTGCCTCGCCTGGGGGACCAGGACCGCCTGTTCATCAATAAATTCCTCTACCACTTTGCCAGCATCCATCGCGGCGACGTGGTGGTTTTTCATTACCCGCGCGATCCCCAGAAAAGCTATATCAAACGCGTCATCGCGGAGCCGGGCGACGAGCTGCGTATCGATGATGGCCGCACCTACATCAACGGCCGGCTGCTTCCTGAACCGTACGTGCCGAGAAGGTTTCACGACAGCCGCTCCCAGGATGCAATGATCATTCCTCCCGGCGAGTATTTTGTTATGGGCGATCATCGCTCCATTTCGAGCGACAGCCGCGATTTCGGACCGGTCTCGCGCGACCTGATCTACGGCAAAGCTGCCTTTGTCTACTGGCCTGCGGTAGACATGGGAATCATCCACTGATTCTCCGCTAATACCTGTTAAACTTGACTGAATCCACTCGACGGAGAAGCCATGCAGGCAATCCTCGCGCTCGAAGACGGGCGCATCTTCCGCGGTGAGAGCTATGGCGCCAAACGAGAATGTTTTGGCGAAGTGGTTTTCAATACCGCCCTGACAGGCTACCAGGAAATTTTCACCGATCCTTCATACGCTGGACAGATTGTTGTCCTGACCAACCCGCAAATCGGAAACTACGGCACCAATGCCGCCGACAACGAAGCCAGCCGTCCTTACATTGAAGGGCTGGTCACGCGCGAGTTTTCGCCCATCAGCTCCAACTGGCGCTCCCAGCAGGTGACGGAAGAATATCTCGAACGGTTCAACGTCCCCGTGATCTCTGAGATCGACACCCGCGCGGTGGTTCGCCATCTGCGTACTCATGGCTCGCTTCGCGGCGTCATCTCCTCGATTGAGACCGATCCCGATAAGCTCGTCCTCAAAGCTCGCGCTATCCGCAAGATGGATGGCACGGACTTGGCGAAGGTCGTAAGCACCAAAGCTCTTGTACCAGTGGGACTGCCACGACCGGCGAAATTTCGACGGCGATCCCTTGTTGCAGGGAGACGAGAGCCTCAGGTTGCCGGAGCCCGATCTTCATGTGGTGGCTTACGACTTCGGCATCAAGCACAACATTCTGCGCATGTTGGCGCGAGAAGCCTGCCGCGTCACCGTGGTGCCGGCTGAAACCTCGGCAGAGGATGTGTTGGCCCTGAATCCCGACGGCATTTTTCTGTCCAACGGGCCGGGCGATCCGGAGCCGGTGACCTACGCCCAGGAGAACATCCGCAAGCTGGTTGGGCGGAGGCCAATGTTTGGCATTTGTCTTGGCCACCAGTTGATCGGTCTGGCTTTGGGTGGCAAGACCTACAAACTCAAGTTTGGCCACCACGGCGGCAACCACCCGGTCCAGCAAACGCAAAGCGGCAAAGTGGAGATCACCGCCCACAACCACAACTACGCGGTAGATCCGGATTCGATCAATCAAAGTGAAGTCGAACTCACCCACGTCGACCTGAACGACAACACCTTGGAAGGCCTGCGCCATCGCACCATGCCGCTCTTCAGCGTGCAATACCATCCGGAGGCGAGCCCAGGCCCGCACGACTCCAACTACCTCTTTCGTGACTTCCGAAAAATGATGGAAGAATGGAAGCGATGAAGTTGCACTTATTAGCCCCTGGCCTGACGGCGGGCTCAAGCTCGGCCCCTTCGAACGGAAGAATAAAAATGCCACGCAGGAACGATATAACCAAAATTCTCGTGATTGGCTCCGGGCCGATCGTGATCGGGCAGTCTGCGGAATTCGACTACTCGGGTACCCAGGCCTGCAAGGCTCTCAAGGCTGAGGGCTACGAAGTGGTGCTGGTGAATTCCAACCCGGCCACCATCATGACCGATCCGGAACTCGCCGATCGCACTTATATCGAGCCGTTGACCCCGGAGTACGCCGAGGAAATCATTCGGCGCGAGTGCGAGCGGATGACTGATAGCAACGGTCATCGCGCGGGTAAATTTGCCCTGCTGCCCACCGTGGGTGGGCAGACGGCCCTGAACCTTGCCGTAGATCTTGCTGATGCCGGGATTCTCGAAAAATACGACATCGAAATGATCGGCGCCCGCCTCGAAGCCATCAAGAAAGCCGAAGACCGCCTCCTCTTCAAAGACGCCATGGCGCGTATCGGCCTCGATGTTCCGCGCTCCGCGCTGGTAAACAATATTCGTGACGGCTCCGAATTCGCTGCCAAGATCGGCTTCCCAGTAATCGTCCGTCCATCCTTTACCCTTGGCGGTTCCGGCGGCGGCATCGCCTACAACCGCGAAGAACTCATGGATATCCTGGGCCGCGGTCTTGATCTTTCTCCTGTCCACGAGTGCCTGATCGAGGAGTCGGTTCTAGGCTGGAAGGAATACGAGCTCGAAGTCATCCGCGATCTCGCCGACAACGTAATCATCATTTGCTCCATCGAGAACATGGACCCCATGGGTGTCCACACCGGCGACTCGATCACCGTCGCGCCGGCGCAAACCCTGACGGACCGGGAATATCAATCCATGCGCGACGCGGCCATCCGCGTCATGCGCGAAATCGGCGTCGAAACTGGTGGGTCCAACGTCCAATTCGCCGTCAACCCCGTCAACGGGCGGATGACGGTGATCGAGATGAATCCGAGGGTCTCGCGATCCTCGGCGCTGGCTTCCAAAGCGACCGGTTTCCCCATCGCCAAGATCGCCGCCAAGTTGGCCGTCGGCTACACCCTCGATGAGATTCCCAACGACATCACGCGCAAAACGCCCGCGTGCTTCGAGCCCAGCATCGACTACGTCGTGGTGAAAATTCCCAAGTGGCAGTTTGAGAAGTTCCCCGGAGCCGACGAGAACCTTGGGCCGCAAATGAAATCGGTCGGCGAAGTGATGGCGCTCGGGCCGCACCTTCAAGGAAGCGCTGATCAAAGCGCTGCGCTCGCTCGACACCGGCAAACGCATCAGTTCCGAAGTGATCGAGCCACGCCGCCTGACCCAGCGCCTGGTCACCCCGCAGCCCGAGCGGCTGAACTACGTCCGCTATGCCTTGCGCAGCGGGCTCTCGGTGCGGGAAGTCGCGCGGATGACTTCCATGGATCCGTGGTTCCTTTATCAAATCAAAGAAGTCACCGACGTCATTCAGAAAATCGCCGATTACTCGCTCGAAACCATGCCGGCCGATTTTCTGCGCAAGGTCAAGCGAATGGGCATCTCCGACGCCCGCATCGCTGAAGTGTGGGGCATGGATACCGTCGTTGGAGCGACCGCCGTGATGGAATTGCGCCGGCGCCTCCGGTGTCACGCCGGTCTTCAAGAAAGTGGATACCTGCGCCGCAGAATTCGAAAGCGATACGCCCTACCTCTATTCGACCTACGACGAAGAGGATGAAGCGCCACCCACACCCCGCCGCAAGGTGATCATTCTGGGCAGCGGACCGAACCGCATCGGGCAGGGAATTGAGTTCGATTACTGCTGCTGCCACGCCGCATTCTCTCTGAGTGAAGACGATTACGAAACCATCATGGTCAACTGCAATCCGGAGACGGTCTCGACCGATTACGACACCAGCGACCGGCTTTATTTCGAACCGCTGACGTTGGAAGATGTGCTGGCCGTCTATGAACACGAAGCCTCTTCCGGAGCCGACATCGGGATGATCGTCCAGTTTGGCGGCCAGACGCCGTTGAACCTCGCCCTCCCCCTGAAGAAGGCGGGCATTAAGATTCTGGGCACGTCTCCTGAATCCATCGACCTCGCTGAGGACCGCAAGCGCTTCGGTCGCTTGCTCGAGGACCTCAACATTCCTCAGCCGCCGGGAGCCATGGTCACCACCATCGAAGAAGCCCTGGAAGGCGCAGACCGCGTAGGTTATCCGGTGCTGGTGCGGCCCTCCTACGTGTTCGGCGGCCGGGCAATGGTCATTGCCTACGACGCCGATGCGGTACGCCGCTACATGGGCGAAGCCGTCGAGTATTCCCAGGAGCGTCCTGTCCTCGTCGATCACTTCCTCGAGGATGCCGTCGAAGTCGACGTGGATGCACTCTGCGATGGCAGAGACGTCGTGATCGCCGGGATCATGCAGCATATTGAAGAAGCGGGCATTCACTCCGGCGATTCTTCCTGCGTGCTGCCCGCCGCCGATCTCGCGCCCTCGACCCTTGAGACCATTCGCAAGTACACCCGCGAACTCGCTCTTGCTCTCAACGTCGTCGGGCCTGGTGAACCTGCAGTTTGCCATTCAGCGCCGCTCCGGCGAGCAGGATAAGGTGTTCGTCATCGAGGTGAATCCTCGCGCTTCCCGAACCGTCCCCTACGTCTCCAAGGCGACAGGTGTGCCATTGGCGAAAATGGCAGCCCGCCTGATGACCGGGCGCACTTTGCGTGAGTTGATGCCGGAGCAGGTAGCCGAGCGCACAGATCTCGCGACCGGCAGCCACTTCTTCGTGAAATCCCCGGTCTTTCCCTGGAACAAGTTTCCCGGTGTCGATACCGTGCTTGGTCCGGAAATGAAGTCCACCGGCGAAGTCATGGGCGTGGCCGACAACTTTGGCGAAGCCTTCGCCAAGGCGCAACTCTCCGCCGGCCAGGTTTTACCGGTGAAGGGAACTGTCTTTTTCAGCGTGAATGACCGTGACAAAGCGGTCTTGGTGGATCTCGCCAGGCAGTATGTCGAGCTGGGCTTCCATCTGGTAGCGACGCAGGGAACTGCGGATATGCTGGAGCGGGCCGGCATGATGGTGGAGCGCGTCTACAAAGTAAAAGAAGGCCGGCCTAACGTCGTGGACTTGATCAAGGGAGAGCGCATTCAGCTGATCGTGAACACGCCCCACGGCCAGGACACGTTCTTCGACGAAAAAGCGATCCGCAGGGCAGCCGTCACCCAGCGGATCCCCACCATCACCACCATCGCCGCGGCCAGGGCAGCGGCAGAAGGAATAGCCGCCATCCAACGCCGCCAGATCACCGTCAACGCCCTGCAAGAACTGCGCCGCGAACCAGTCGTGGCCCACTAGGAAAGGGTGAGAAAACCGCAGGTCACTCCGCTACGCTTCGGCCGGGATGACGAGTTCTGCCATAGGCGAGGTCCTGTATTTCCAGGAAAGGTCCGCGGAACTGCAGATCACCTCGCTTTGCTCGGGATGACAAACAGGAGAGGGCGGCCGCAGGAGAGGACCGTCGCCAACTGGACAGAGCAGTTGGTGGCTAGATAGACCATTTAGCCAGCTGCCCTCTCTTCTAGCAACCGTCCTTTTTTTGCGACTGCCCTCTCCTATTTGTCATCCCGAGCAAAGCGAGGGATCTGCAGTTTTACTTGCCCTCAAACGAACCCGTCTCAGTTACGAATATCCTGCATCAACTCATCCACGACCCGCTGCTCATCGCCGGTCAGCGGCAGCAACGGCATCCGCGGCCGCCCGCCATAGTACCCGTTCACATCGAGCGCATACTTCACCCCAGGAATCCCCATCTTCCCGGCAATCTCAATCCCCGCCTTGGCAATCCGCTCCTGCTTCTCTGCTGCCAGCCCGGAATCCTTCTCCGCCCAGGCCGTATAGACCTCGCCAGCAAGCCTGCGGAGCAAACGACGCCAGCGCCAGCACGCCACCCGTGGCCCCCGCCTCAAGCGACGGATAAAGCGTCTGAGCCGAACCGCAAAGCAGCTGAAATCCGACTTCCTTGGTACGCGTCTTCAGCGGTGGCCGCGGCGGAGCCTCGGCCAAAGCGGTTGCCCCCGAAATAAGCTGCCCCGCAGCCACAAACGTAGGCCCGCCGGCTGCCGGCTCATCCGCCTTGGGGCGAAAGCATCCGGGACGTAACCGCAGCAAACACCGTCGTCACCGTAACCGTTCGCTTTTTCGCCGAGCGCGTCGCCTTCACCAGCTCCGCGATCCGATCCACATTCCCACTCGAATCCTTCATCCCCACAATATTCGGATGCATCGCCAACTCGGCCACCACCTCGATCGGCAAGTCATAAGCCGTGCAATTCGGCACGCTATACAGAAGCACCGGCAACGGAGAACGGTCCGCGACCGCCTGGTAATACGTCAACATCTCCCGGTTCCGCATCTGCTTCCGGTAGTAATGCGGAGTCCGCACCAGGACAGCGTCATAGTCGAGTTCAGCAGCATAGTCCGCCAGGCGCAGCGTCTCAATGACACTTTCGCGCCCCACACCCGCCAGCAAAACCTTTTCCGGCGCGGTCGCATCCCGAGCCACGCGCAACACTTCCCGCGACTCCTCGTCGCTCAGCATGACCGCCTCGCCGGTCGAACCCAGCAGCACCATCCCGCTCATCGCCGTGAGCGAGTAGCGATCCATATTTGCTTCCAGCTTGCGCCAATAGGGGCGCCCATCGGGATAAAAACACGTCGTTACGGCAGCGAAAATGCCTTCAAGTAGCATGGATTCATTGTATTCCGGCCCGTCACAATGCGACTTAGATCAGGATTTCTCCGCCCAGTGGCAAATTAGAGCCATTAGATGACCCGCGCGCTAAGCAGGGCAAACCGCTGAACTATAATGTCCTGAGCGGAGATCAGGGTCTTTCTTCTTGATCCAGACGAGATAAAAACAGAAGTCTGGCCAACGGTGGTGCCGCTCAATTCATCGGGGAAGGAATCCGGCCAAATGGCGACAGGAAACGTTGCCGTAGGAGCACCCGGAGCGGGTAGCTCAGCGGCACTACAGACGCCAACTTCCTAAACGGATCATCAATGACTTCAGCATCCAGGTAGCGACCGTAAATGGGTCCGGGTCGCAATCTGCCAATCTGGTGCTGCTCAAAAGCATATTCGGTATGGGAATTCCGGTCAGCGGAAAGAATCTTTTCCCATCCAATATCGCTGGCTTACCCACCTGGTACACCATCCGCGCCAGCAAACAGGGATACGTCGCACGCAGAAGAGAGATCGAACTGCTGGTAGCGATGAATGCCGAGACGGCGCGCGAAGACATCCTCTCCCTGCCCGCCGGCGGTGCCGCCATCTACGACGAGAGCCTGAACCTCAAGCAGTATCGCGACGATGTTATCTGCTATCCGGTTCCTTTCGACAAGCTCACAGCAGCGGTCTGTCCTGAAGCCAAGCTGCGCAAGCTCGTGCGCAACATGATCTACGTGGGTGTCGTGGCGCAGTTGCTTTCCATGGACCTCACGCAAGTTGAGAAGGCCGTGCGGCGCCAGTTCGCCAAAAAACAGAAAGCCGCCGATCTCAATTGGGGCGCGATCAAGGCCGGCTATCGATTTCGCCGCCAGCTCTCTCACCAAGCAGGATCCGCTGCTGCTCGAGCCCATGCATGCGACCGAGGGCAAGATCATCATCGATGGAAACGCCGCCGCTGCCCTGGGCGCGATGTTCGCCGGCGTCACCGTGGTGACCTGGTATCCCATTACGCCTTCTTCCTCGGTGGTCGAAAGCCTCATCGACTTCATGAAGAAGTATCGCGTGGAACCGGATGGCAAAGCCAGTTTCGCCATCGTGCAGGCAGAAGACGAACTCGCTGCGGTCGGTATGGTGCTGGGCGCGGGCTGGGCGGGTGCGCGTTCCATGACCTCGACCTCAGGTCCCGGTATCTCACTGATGGCGGAGTTCGCCGGCCTGGGCTATTTCGCTGAGCTTCCCGGAGTCATCTTCGATATCCAGCGCGTCGGTCCTTCCACCGGAATGCCGACCCGCACCATGCAGGGAGACTTGCTCTCCATCGCCTATCTCTCCCACGGCGATACCAAGCACGTCATGCTGCTCCCCGCGTCTGTCAGCGAGTGCTACCAGTTCGCCATGGAGGCCTTCGACCTCACCGAACAATTGCAGACCCCGGTATTCGTTCTCTCCGATCTCGATATCGGCATGAACAACTGGATGTCCGACCCGTTCGTCTATCCCGAAAAGCCATTGAAGCGGGGCAAGGTCCTTTCCAAGGAAGACCTGGACCGCCTGGGCGGCTTCGAACGCTACAAAGACGTCGATGGGGATGCGATTCCATACCGCACCCTGCCCGGAACGGATCATCCCAAGGCTGCCTACTTTACCCGTGGCAGCGGCCACAATGAAAAGGCGCTCTATACCGAGCGGCCGGACGACTATCAGAACCTGATGGAGCGCCTGGCCCGGAAATTTGAGACCGCCCGCACCATGGTGCCTGCACCGGAAATAGTGCAAACCGGCAAGTCCAACATTGGCTTGATTGCCTACGGCAGCTCTGATTTTGCGGTGCGCGAGAGCCGCGATCAGCTCATAAAGGAATATGGCCTGGAAACCGACTATATGCGCCTAAGGGCCTTCCCCTTTTCCCCCGAAGTGCACGCCTTTGTGGCCGCTCACCAGCGGGTATACGTGATCGAGCAGAACCGCGACGGGCAAATGCTCAGCTTGCTCAAGCTCGACCTGCCCGCGGAGCACGTCACCAGGCTGAGAAGCATCCGCTACTTCGACGGCTTGCCGCTCGACGCGCGCACCGTGACCGACAAGCTGGTCCTTCAGGAGGAAATTTAATGGCAACAATCGTAGGCAATCCGCCCGCGACTCCGGGCCCCAAGACGAATCGTCTGGGACTGCAGGTATTGGACTACCGCGGCGGCAAGACCACGCTCTGCGCTGGCTGCGGACACAACGCCATTTCCGAGCGCATAGTCGACGCCATGTATGAAATGGGCGTCGCAACCCGAGCGCTTGATGAAGCTCTCCGGCATTGGCTGCTCCTCAAAAACCCCGGCCTATTTCATGAACCGGGCCCACAGTTTCAACAGCGTCCACGGGCGCATGCCCTCCGTAGCCACCGGCGCTCTCATGGCCAACCACACCATGATGGGCCTAGGGGTCAGCGGTGATGGAGATACCGCTTCCATCGGCTTTGGCCAGTTTGCTCATCTCATGCGGCGCAATCTGCCCCTGATCTACATCATTGAGGACAATGGCGTTTACGGCCTCACCAAGGGTCAGTTCTCGGCCACCGCCGACCTCGGTTCTACGTTGAAAACGGGGGTCATTAACGACCTGCCGCCCATCGATACCTGCGTGATGGCAGTCGAGCTGGGCGCGACCTTCGTGGGCCGTTCCTTCTCCGGGGACAAGAAACAGCTGCTGGCGATGCTCAAGGCGGCGATTGCCCATCGCGGTACCGTGATGCTCGACGTCATCTCGCCCTGCGTCACCTTCAACGACCATGAGGGCTCCACCAAGAGCTACAAGTACGTCCAGGAGCACGAAGAAGCGGTGAACGAGGTCGGTTTCGTGCCTTCTTTCGAAGACATCTCGGTCGACTACGATCCGGGGACAACCACGGTTGTGGAAATGCACGACGGCTCTCACATGCGGTTGCGCAAGCTCCACCCGGACTATGACCCGACCAGCCGGATTGGCGCGGTGACCTGCCCTGATGCAAGCCCATCAGGAGGGCGAGGTGCTCACCGGCGTCTTCTACGTCGATACCAAAAAGCCCAGTTTCACCGACATGCTGAACCTGGTCGATGAGCCCCTGGCCACCCTTCCCGGAATCCCGTACGCGGCCCTCGCGCGAGGTCCTGGACCAGATTATGCAGAGGCATCAGTAGGCAAACGCAGGATCCCCGGGTAAATTTGACACAAAGTTACCTGGGGACACCGTCTCCTGGGACCAACTGGGTACTATTAGTTGCAGCAATAGTTGTTCATCCATCCCCTAAAAGTTGTATCATCAGCTCGTTTCTGCAAACAGAGCAACAGGCAAGGGGATAGGATGCGTAAGAATTTCCTACGTGGGATATATTTGTCGGTCGTGGCAGTCAGCACTCTGGCGCTGGGCAGCGACCATTTGGTAGTCCCCAAGATTGCCCCTGAAATCAGCAAAATGGACGTCTGGGTCGGCACCTGGGAGTCGCAGACCCAGGTCATGACCACGCCCTACAGCGAAGCCGCCTCCATGACTTCGGAGATGACCTGCACCTGGTCGCCCCATCACGGCTTTATCCTGTGCGACCACCTGATGAACGGCCCCACGGGCATCAGCAACAGCTTGTCTGTGTACACCTACGACGAGAGCCGCCAAGACCTACAAGTTCTTCGGCGTCAATAAAGACGATTCCCCGCGGGAAGTGCCGATGCAGGTCAAGGGAAACGTCTGGAGCTTCGGTACCGAGGTGCAGAACCAGGACAAGACCATCATGTTCCTGACCAACGACGAGTTCCTTTCCGACAAGGTCATGCACTTCCGCACAGAGTTCAGCGAAGACAACGGCCGGAACTGGAAAGAACTGAATCAGGGGCAACTCACCAAAATCGGCTAGATGACCGGCAGATCACTTGCCGTCAGGCAAAGCGAACTCAATCTTTTCCGGACTTCCCCCGCCTAAGCCGCATTGACCGCGCCGATGAAAAACCTAGCGGTGCTCTCCACTATGCTCCGGACTATTGCCGGGTTCAGGAAAGTCGGTATCCGAGTCCTTAAGCAACTCATCCTCGTCCCGGTGACCTAACTGACCTTGCAAGTACGGCTCGCCGTTCGTGGCGGGCACGGTGGTTTCTTCTTCGACTGCACCCTTGTGCAGATCGCTGTCTGGATGTTCTTGTTTTGGCATCGTCCTAGAAAGATGAGGAAATCTGTTACGGCGTTGTCCTCGGGGCCGGAGATCGTCCGGCCCCGAGGGTACTTCCGTTACAGAGCCGCGGTGACAGCCTTGACTTCGGTGTAGTTGTGAAGCACTTCCTCGCCCATCTCACGTCCCCAGCCGGATTGTTTGTATCCGCCAAAGGGAAGGGAAGCGTCGAAGACGTTGTGGCAATTGATCCACACAGTGCCGGAACGGATGCGCCGCGCCATCTTGTGCGCAGTGCTAAGATCCCGCGTCCAGACACTGGCGGCCAGTCCAAAGGTGGTGTCGTTGGCCTCGCGTGCCATGCGATCGAGATCCGCATCCGAGAATGATTCCGCGCATACCACCGGTCCGAAGATCTCTTCGCGCACCACCTTCATGCTCGGTTTGGTATTGGTCAGTACCGTGGGCTGAACGAAATACCCTCGATCCCCATGCCTCTTACCGCCGGCTGCCACCCTGGCTCCCTCTTTCACGCCGGAGTCGATATAGCCGGTCACCTTGTCGAATTGTTCTTCGCTGACCAGCGGTCCCATCGCTGTCTGCGGGTCGAGACCAGCGCCCATGTTGATCCCGCCGGCGATGTCGCTGACGCCCTGCAGAACCTTGTCGTAGATGCTTTCGTGCACGAAGAGCCGTGAACCGGCACAGCAGCATTGTCCCTGGTTGAAGAAGATGGCGCTGGCCGTGCCCGCGATGGCGCGGTCCAGGTCGGCATCGGGAAAGACAATGGCCGGGCTCTTGCCGCCCAACTCCAGGCTTACCTTTTTCAGGTTGCCGGCGGAAGCCTTCACGATCAGCTTGCCCACTTCCGTAGAGCCAGTGAAGGCGACTTTGTCCACCAGCGGATGCGCCGCAAGTGGCGCGCCCAGCGCCTTCCCCAAAGCCGGTGAGGATGTTGACCACGCCGGGCGGAAAGCCTGCCTGATCGAACAGCTCAGCCAGCCGCAGACCGGACATCGGCGTTTGCTCAGCGACCTTCAGGACGACGGTACAGCCGGCAGCCAGGGCCGGGGCGAGCTTCCAGGCCGCCATCAACAGCGGAAAGTTCCAGGGAATGATCTGGCCGACGACACCGATGGGCTCCCGCATGGTGTAGGAGTGGAAGGCGCCTGGTGTGGAGAAACGAGAGAGTCGAACCTGAGATCTTGGTTGCCCAGCCGGCCATGTAGCGGAACATGTCGACGGCTAAGGGAACATCGGCGACCCGCGCGACGGATAAGGGTTTGCCATTGTCGAGCGATTCAATCTCTGCGAACTCTTCCAGATTCTCCTGCAGCAGATCGGCTAATTTCCAGAGCATCTGTCCGCGCTCCGAGTTCGACATCTTACGCGTCCACGGCCCCTCATCAAAGGCCCGGCGCGCGGCGATCACTGCACGATCCACATCTTCCGTTTCAGCTTCCGGCACCCTTGCCACCACTTCGCCGGTGGCCGGATTGTAGACCGGAAAGGTTTTGCCGGATGCGGCCAGAACAAATCGGCCATCGATCAGCATGCGATGTTGGCGGGAGAAAAACTCCGCAGTTTTCGAATTCAGTCGTGAATCAACGGGGATGGTTGCCATCAAATACCTCCGGCGCGGTCGACAGGAATGTGTTTAGGGGGTGCAACGCTGTCGACGTCGAACGCCGTTGGCAACGATAGCACCGGACCGGAACGGCAGTCCAGCGAGGGTAAGGCGCCGCAGGAAGCTTCGTAGTAAATCGGACGGGTGTGAGGTCAAGGATCTTTGAGACTTGGGATCCTGCTGGTAAGGCCGGTTCGGGCCGCATAATGTAACCCCAGGGCAACCACATTCCTGACGGATCACGGGCAGCCTCTAAAACACGCTGGGGCTTTGGCACGTATCTGAGGATTCCGACGGAGCTTCAGCCCGTCCATGTAACTTTCCAAACTGTAGACGGCTTCAGCCCCTGAGGGCACGTCTTTCGCTTGTTGATGGTGCCCTACATCGGCTGAAGCCGGACCATCTCGCCATAAATGGACGGCCTAAAGGCCGTCCCCGTCAGGGTATTCAGGAACAGTTCAGGATCTGTCAGAGGCCGTGACCTCATTCGCGCAGATCCCACTTAAGGCGATGTCGGAGGATACGCACTCGGCTTAGCGGCATAAATCCGCACGCCCATGCCATTCAACTTGCTGCGGCCTTCCTGCGCTTCTGGGGTTTGCGGATACCGTTGCACCAAGGTCCGCAATTCACGGACCCCGGCATCCTTCTGTCCCATCTCAATCAACGATTGTCCCTTGCGCAATTCGGCCGCTGGCGCTTTTGGATTACCTGAGTACTGTTCGAGAACCGCATCGTAATTTTTAACCGCCGCCGCGTACTTGCCTTGCCGGTAGTTGATCTCACCCAAATAAAACTGCGCATTTCCCGCCAGCGGATCCTGCGGATAGTAATGGATCACGTCCCCAAATTCAGAAACCGCGATGTTGTACTTGGCCGAGTTGTAGTCACGAAGAGCACTCTGATAAAGCTGATCGACGGGAGGAGCCGCCGGAGTCGCCGGCGTCAACTGCGGTGCCGCTGCCTGGCCTCCCGGACCCGTGGTTTGGTTGCAACCCACCAGTTGGCGAAGGAGCACCTCCGGGCTGCGCCGGCATTCCATTCACATTCTGCAGTTGGCCCTGAATGGACTGCACCTGCGTGGTCAGGTTGGCAATGCGGGTCTTCAGCTCATCAACCGAGTCGTTCAGCGATTGAATCTGACTGGAGAGTTGCGTGGTGCCGGAACCTCGCTGCTCGTTCTCCGCTTTCAACGTCTGCTGCAAAGCGTTCACCGCAGCCATCATCCGGTTCACGTTGTCAGTGTTCTGCTGCACCAGGTTGACGATGACGCCCATGCGCTCGTCGTTCGATGTCTGCAAGTGCTGCACCATGTCCTGCAGTTGCTGCACCTGGGTTTGCAGCTGGACCATTTCCTTTGAAACCGCAAATGCATGAGGCAATGCAACCGGTAAAGCAAAAAAGGCAAGGGCTGTGAAGCGGATGATGTGTCTACGCATGATGCTCCCCCGTGACGAACTCTGAAGGAGCGGCCGAAACCGCTCCCTATTAAGTCTAGTCCGCCACTATTGATCAAGCGAGAAACCGGCACGGCGATTCTGCTGCCAGCAAGCCTCGTCGGCCTGGGTGCAGAATTGCTTTTCCTTGCCGTAGCTCACGGTGCGGACGCGATCTGGGCTGACTCCCCCATTCACCAGGGCCTGCTTGGCCGCGTTCGCACGGTTCTCGCCCAGGGCGAGGTTATATTCCGCCGATCCGCGGTCATCGCAATAGCCGCCGATAACCACCTTCAGGGTAGGATGCGCGGCCAGGAAGCTTGCATCCTGAGCCAGAATAGTCTGGGCGTCGGGACGGATCTCATAGCTGTCGTAATCGAAGAAGGCCGGCTTCACATTCTGCTCGAATATCTGCTCGTTCATGGTCTCGGCGGCCTGCGGAGGAGCAGCCGGCGCGTTGACCGTGAGACGCGCGGTCGCGTCCGTGGAACCACCCGAACCCCGCGCGACCAGGTGATAGGTGGTCGACTCGGTCGGGGAAACGTTCTGCGTCCCATAGGCATTCACCGTGCCGATGCCGTCAATCGAGATCTCGGTAGCATCGGTAGTCTTCCATGCCAGCACGGCGCTTCCGCCTGGGTTGATGCTGTCGGGGGTCACAGTGATCGAAGCCGTCGGTGAGGGCGAAGTAGCAGCCGGCGGGGGCGGCGGTGGGGGTGGCACCGCTTTTTTGTGGCACCCAGCCGCGAAGGTGAGAGTAGCGACGGCGATGAGCGAAGCGAAATGCCTGTGTTGCGGAGTCTTCACGTTATTCTCCTGTCTGGTTCATTTTCCGGGGACTGGTGACTGCTGCATCGGCCTAAGAGCCGAAGGACGCCAGTCACGTTACTTCCAACTCCAATTGGGCATCGAATTTCCGCTGCTTTGGGTGAGCCGATGTTGCTCGGTGCCATCGGAAAGCATGGTCCATATCTCGGATCCACCACCCTTTTCGCGTTGAAATACGATGTGCCGTCCATCCGGGGACCAGGAAGGAAAATCCTGCCGTCCCTCGTCATGGGTGAGCTGGGTCCAGCGTTTGCTGGCAATGTCCATGATGTAGATGTCCTGGCCGCCGGGTGCGCCGGGACCATACTTGCGGTTCCACGCAAACGCCAGGAATTGCCCGCTCGGCGACCACGAGGGCGACGTGGCATAGCCGCCATCGGTCAGACGCTGTACGTTGGTTCCATCCGAGTCCATGGTGTAGATCTGCGGCAATCCGGTACGGCCGCTGCACCAGGCTATCTGCGAATTCGTCTTGGGGTTCCAGGTAGGCGAAACATCGGGTCCCTTGAACGTGGTGATCTGCTTCACGCTGCCGCCGTTCGCATCGGAGGTATAAATCTCCGGATCGCCCGTGCGTGAACCGGAGAACGCAAGCTTGGCGCCATCGCTCGACCATGCCGGGGAAAGTGTAGTCCCCACCATGGATGGAAAGCTGACCGCGCGGCCCAGCACCAGCGAATACATCTTGATGGACCAGCCCTGGCGTCCCAGCGAAGCAAAAGCGATGCGATCGTTGTTCGGCGACACGCGCGGGGAAAGGGAAATGGTGCCCAGGTGGGTGACCTGGTGCGCGCCCTGCCCGTCGTAATCCATTTGCCAGATTTCTTTGTTCCCGCCCCGGGCGCAACGTAGAAAATATGGGTCTCAGCGATGCCGGGGATCCCGCCACCCAGGCGGGTAATGATCTCGTCAGCAAAGCGATGCGCGATCAGGCGCGCATTGTCCTGGCTGCCGGCTTCGTTGTACTGCTTGCCGAGAATCTGCGGCGAATCGGGATTCTTCGCGTCGAAAAGCCAGCCGTACACTGCCAGGCGGCCGCCGGTCACGGAAAGTGATCCAAAAGCGACAAACGCTGCGTTCGCAGGAGCTGCGGCCCACTGGGCAAGGTTCATCTGTTGCGGTGAAGCCGGCATGAGCGGCGGAGCCATGCTCTTGGACACCATGTCGAAAATACCGGCGTTGTTCAGGTCGCTGTAAAGCGTGGTGTCAAACGTGGTTTTCAGCGCCGGAGTTTGCGGATCGGCGGAAGCGGGATTGAAGTCGGCTGCGGCCAGGCGAATGCGTGCCGCGCCTAGATTGGTACCCGTGCGAACCCAGTCCTGTGCCCCTGCCTGCCAGCCAAAGGGAAGCATCAGAAGGAGAAGGAACAGAAGCCGGAAGTGGGGGGAGGAAATTCCTTTGATTGCTCTCATGCCCTGCGCAGTCTTAAGTTTATATGACGAAAACCCATCTTCGTTACACCCGTAACCTTATGATGTACCGCATCGGGCACGTCCCTGCGCAAGCAGCCATGGCTGCCTATCTCGAAAGTCTGACCATTTAAGCTTGGTCTATGGGCTCTCTCGTTACAACCTCCTGGCTCGCCGGCCGGCTGGACGATCCGCGTGTCGTCGTCCTGGATGCTACGCTTCCCCCGGTCGGTGTCACCCCACCGGTAGACACCCGAGCGCGCTACTACGCCGCGCATATTCCGGGGGCAATCTTTTTTGATATTGAAGAGCTTTCCGACCGTCCCAACCCGCTGCCCCACATGTTGCCTCCGGCCGATGTTTTTGCTCGCAACATGTCGGCACTGGGGATCGGCGATGAGATGGACATCATCATCTACGAGCAGGAAGGGGTCTTTTCCGGACCGCGCGCGTGGTGGACCCTCAAAACCTTCGGAGCGGAAAACGTCTTCCTTCTCGATGGCGGGCTACGCGCCTGGATGGAAGCCGGTCTACCTACCGACTCTGGGCCGGTTCACCGCACCCCAGCCGTCTTTCACGCCACGCTCGACCAAAACGCTGTGAAGCATTTCCCGCAGGTACAGCAGATGATTGCGACCCACGGGCAAATTCTGGACGCCCGCTCAGCCGGCCGCTTCGCCGGCACGTTACCAGAGCCCCGCCCCGGCCTAAGCTCCGGCCATATGCCCGGAGCCACCAGCATTCCCTATACGGAACTGGTCGAAGATGGCCGCTTGAAACCGGTCGAAGAACTCCGCAGCATCTTCGCCAAGAAGGGCGTCGATCTGGAAAGGCCCATCACCACCACTTGCGGCTCCGGCGTCACCGCTGCTGTCCTGGCACTCGGTCTCGAAGCAGCCGGCGCACAGCAAGTCAGTCTCTATGACGGGTCCTGGGCAGAATATGCTGCTCATCCCCAGGCAGTGATCGAGAAAACTGACTAACGAGTCTGATCGAAGATTGTCCGGCCTAATCTACTTCTTTGGACGCGACTCGGGAGGTACCAGGCCGGCGACCCGATAGTAGACGACTAACTGGCCGTAGTGTTCTCCACCATGTTCGATGAATCCCCATGCCTGATCGGACATGCGGACTTGTTGATTGGCGGAGAAGGGATCTAACGACAACTCGTTCATGCCCGCGTCGCCCTTTTCCTGGATGAGCGCGGCGCCATCCGCGAACGACTTCTTCACGAAGGCTGCCACTTCGGTCTTGCTCTTGAACTGATCGCGCTTCGGATCTCCGGCAGGCACCTTCTTCCCAAGGATAGGGTTGATGAAAAAGTAATTTGCGTTCGCCGCATGCAGCAGCTGCTCTGCAAAGCTCCGCTGCGCGGGAGTTGGTTTGAAGTCATATTTGTCATCGGGAAAATCCTCAGCCATGGCTGTGAGTTTTCGCCCTATTTCATTCCAGGCATCCAATAGAACTTTTGAGGGGCTGGCAGGCGGCTTTGGCGCCTGATTCCTGGCTTGATCCTGCGTGTGAGCGGGCAGCGCGCTTACTACGAAAGCAAGTGCAACGGCCACAAGCGTGCTTTTCATCTTACGAACCTCCAATAGAAATTTGCTGGGAGTCTGCCCCCAGTGTAGAAGATGCCAATGATGCCAGATACAGCTGGCGTAATTGCTCATTCTTGACCAATAGCTCTGCAACCAGACGCTGCAGGCGCGCATTTTCCCTCTGCAGGTATTCGGCCCGGCTCGACTCGTCATTTTTTATCGCCTGATGATCCAAAAGAAAACTCCTGCTGTTTCCGCTACCAACCACCATGTACCTGCACACGACGTTCCCCTTTCTTACCTGGTTGTGTACAAAAAAGGAGAGGGCCCCTTTGCGATCACGAGCAAAGGGGCCCCATCGACCTTGATCGTTTTGGGTCGAAGCTACTCGCCAATCGTCGTGGTGTTCTCAACCGCATGCTTTGGCCGTGCATCCAGGTTCGGCGTGATGTACTTCTCATACCGGATTGTCCGCAGCACATGCTCCGGTCCAGCGACATCAAAGGTCAAACTGACTTTAGAGGGATCAGGACCGTTGGGCCCGGGCATCACGATCCACATCAGGGGGTGGCTTGGCTTCCCGACCTGGCTTAACGTCACCGTCGACTTCGACCAGTCCACTGAGATCGTATATGACCCCGCTTGATAAGCATGGTTTTTGGCCACGAAGCTGAATGGCACCTCCACCCTTCTCTGTTCGGCTGCAAAAGCTGCGGTGGTGGAAAGGGCGGCGGAAATAAGAACCAGGTTCCTGAGGCTCGATAGCATGGGTGTCCCTCCGAGAACCACGCTAACCTTGCACCATGCCCTCGGGTGTCAAATTGCCGTCGAGTTTTCGTCTAACTCTTGTCGAGAATCACATCGTCAACGGTTCATCATCGCCGCAATTTGTTGGCGAGTCTCTCGCTCTGCGGCTGCGCGGCCGGGTTCGCTTAAATTCTGCAACAACTGCAGCGCGCGTTCGGTGAGTTTCACGCCTTCATCGCGCGCCCCTCGCTGGACGGCACTCCCCGCCGCCGTGCAGAGAGCCTGGGCCGCGCGTACCCACTCGGCCGCCGCCTCGAAATGCATGGCCAGTTCGCTGGAAACGTCCAGTGCACGCTGGGCAAACAGCTTCTCCAGCTTCTCCGCCACCCGTAAATGCCGCTTGGCGCGGCGAGCGGGAGATTGCCTGGCCCGCAGCACCTCGCGATATAACCCGTGGGCAAACATGTAGGAGGCCGATTGGGTTCCGTCCGGTAATTCGTCGTGCCCTGCAGGATGAAGGAAATGCAGCCGGCGCGTCAGCTTCTCATACTGATCTTCGATGTCCTCCAGATCGCCATCCAGTGCCGCCGCGGCTGCCCACGCAGGAGAAAATTACGCCGATCAAACTCGCGGCTTCAAGCAGGCGCTGATCTGCTGCGTCGAGCCGCTCAATCTGCATCTCGATCATCTCGGAAAGAGCCGTGGGTACCCCCATGTCGATTTCCGCCAGCGCCGACCGCAGCTGCCAGACGCCGGCTTCCTGGCGCAGAAAACCCTGCGCGACCAGGTGCTCCAGCATCGCAATCATGAACAGGGGATTGCCCTCAGAATGCTGGTGCACAAAGCTGGGCAACCCTTTGGGGAGGGTCTCCTGTTTCAATTCCTGGACCAGGTATTCGCGTACGGCGTCCCTTTCCAGCGGACGCAAGGACACATCCGCGCACAGCTTGTGGGTAACCAGATCCTGCTTTAGCCGCTTCAGGGGATGCTGGCCGGCACTCACCTCCGCCGGCCGGTAAGACGCCAGCAGAAACAACCTGGCGGCCTGGCGGCGCCGCGCCAGCGCCGAGATCAAATCCAGCGTCGAGAGATCTGCCCAGTGCAGGTCCTCGAACACAAAAATCAGCGTCTTCTCAGAAGACATGGCTTCGATGGCGTCGCATATCTCATTCAACATCCGCTCGCGCACCGGAATGGCCACCGTCACCGGACCATCGCTATGGAGCGCTGCTAGCTGCGCATACCAGCTCGGGGCTTTGTGCTGCATCGCGTGCACATATTTCTTGCCCTCATGGTGCGAACAGAGCTGCCCCAGGGCTTCGATCACCGGATAATAAGCTTCCTTGCCGGCGAACCCTTCCACACACTGGCCGCGCGCGACGTGCACCTGGTCTTCACTCCACCGTTGCCGGCAGAACAGATCGATCAGCGCGGTTTTTCCGATACCGGTCTCGCCGGTAATGAAAACCAACTGCCGCTCGCCCTGGGTGGCATGGCGCAGCATTTCGTTGAGCTGCTCTAACTCCTGCCGGCGTCCTACGATGCGCCCTGGCTGCGGCCCGGGAGTGCCTGCCGCGTACCCGTTGCCCTCTTCGACCTGGGCCAGGAACCAATAGCCGCGCCCGGGAACAGTTCGGATAAATCGCGGGCTCTCTACACTGTCTCCCAGCAGCTTGCGCAGCTCCTGCACATAGGTGCGCAACACCTGTGGCTGTACGTAAGTCTCCGGCCACAGTTTGTCGAGCAACTCATCGTGGGTTACCAGCCTCTGCGGGTTTTCGACAAGATAGCGCAATACGGCAAACGGCTTCGGAGTCAGGCCGATCCGCGTGCCGTTTTGCCACAGACATTCGTTTCTGGTGTCGAGTTGAAAGCAGCCAAATTGCTTCATTGCATTTCAGGATGGGGAAACTGTTGATTTTGGTTCTGAAAGTTAGACGTGGCGATCAGTGCCCGGGTGCCCGTTCAACCCATGATCCCATCTTATTCAGCATATCGGGTGGGTCCTGTTCGCCTCGCGCTGGGCCAAACTCAAGCTCAGGCGGCCGCTCATCGCTACTGTTGGCACGCTGCCATCTAACGATCCAATCCAGAACTTTTTTCCCTCAGGATTGCGGGCATTGCACTACGCCTCGGAGTATACGATAAGCGTGTACCCGGGTTCGAGCATCGGCTCTCTTGACGGAAACTCCGTCTACTGCCCAAAGTGGATTTAAACAATGCCTCGGCTCAGCAACACCCCTTTCCTCCAGCAATACCCCTTTCCTCCAGCAACCACCCTTTCCTTGCCACGGTCCTCTCCTTTTTGTCATCCCGAGCGCAGCCGACCTGTCCCGGCGTGCCGTGGAGCGGATCTGCGGTGCGCCATTCGTGTCCCCGCTCCTACCGGTCCACAACCCCCACTAGTCATCCGCCGAACCCTCCTGTTGAGATTGGTGGCGTTGGCGAACTTCATGCGCCTTTCCTTGCGAGAAAAGCGCACACGCAACCGTGTCCAGCGCAGCGTGGCAGGAAATCCGGGTCGGGATGACCAAAAGGGGAGGATCGTTGCCAGGAAAGAACGGTTCCTAAACCGAAGCATTTTAAAAATCCAATTTGGACAAGTCTGTATTCCCTCTGATTCCTCCTTGGCTCGACTTTGGCGCACGCTTCCAAACAGTCAGATGCGGTAGAAATTTTCTATCGAGCGCGACCGCGTGTAGGATACTCGGCACAGAAAGTCTGCGGAGTGTTACCGATGCGAAGGCTGGTCGCCGGAATCGCCTTTCTCTTGTTAGTTGCCGCTATTTCTTTTCGCGGCAACTCCAATCGCCGCCGATCCACGGGCTAACGGCACCTTTGTTACACCCATTCCCAATGCGCCGTTTACGGCTGTCGACAAATTGGAGCAAACGCGAATCGATCCGGACGGCACCATCGTGAAGTTCAAGACCACCCGAGCGATTGCGCGCGACAGTCAAGGGCGCATTTACAAAGTAGCCCGGTTACTCAGGCCTATTGCGGAGACCGGCACACGTCCGATCAATATGATCGAGTTGTACGACCCGCAAACCAAGATCTACACGCTCATCTATCCGCGCTCCAGGACCTTCTGGACAGGAGACCTGGATCGGACTCCGAGCATGTTAGCGCAAGAGTATTTCTACGGTTTGCCCATGCACAACGGACTTCCGGTATACAAATTTGCGAAGCAGGAGGACCTGGGCGCCCAAAGTATGGTGGGTATTCCGGTGCATGGCATCCGCGAGACACAGAAGTTGGTAGACAACACCGGGAAAGATGTTTTCGAGACCGACGAGTATTGGTACTCAGACGATCTTCGCATGAGCGTGGCCGCCGAACACAAATTTCCCAATGGCGAGAGCCTAACCGTGACGGTCACACAAATTACGCGGGCAGAGCCAGATTCCGGTCTCTTCGAGATCCCAGCCAACTACAGGCGGCTTGACAGGCCCGAAGAATGACCATCGTCGGTAGACGTCATCCCTCCGCTGACCCCAAGCGGAAACTGGCGTATCCCGTCACATATTCCTCCCAGGTGGGAACCTAATAACCCTTGCGGGCGTATATGCACGTGAGGGAATCATGCGTCGATTTATTCTTGCGGCAATACCGGCAATCGCCCTGGCCGTTGGTTTTGCGTGCTTCGCGCAAAATTCTGACTTCAACCTGAACGTGCATGCTAATTCGCATGCGACGGCGAAGGATATTGGGCTGCCGGTTTACCCGGGAGCGACGCTGTTCAAAGACAAGGACAGCGATTCCTCGTCCGCGGATTTAGGGTTAGTGCTGAACAGCTTTCACTTCAACGTACAAGCGGTGAGCTTTGTGACGACGGACCCGCCGAAGCAAGTGCTTGAGTTTTACAGGCGGCCGCTGGCGAAATATGGCCAGGTCCTGGAGTGCAACCACGGACAGCCGGTCGGCCCATTAACTGTGACCAAGAGCGGGCTCACGTGCGGTGACCACAAGGGTGGGGGCATGACCGTGGATGGGAGCGATCGCGATATGGAGCTGCGGGCAGGAAGGCCGGAGCAGTTCCGCATTGTAGGCATTGACGGCGCCGAAGCAGGGAAGACCAAGTTCGGCCTGGTGGCGCTGGTGCTTCCGAAGGATGAAGAGGGGAAGTAAGAATCGGGCATGTGCCAGGATTCATTGCCGGATCAGTTGGGGAATGGAATGCCTGCAACAAGCCGTGCGTCACAGCCGCTGAATTCTTGTCGATGGGGGTGGACTAGGTCCGTCTTCCAGTATGCAGTTGTTCTTTTTCTCGTGACTTCGCACGCGGCCGCTCAGTCGCCGGCATTTGAAAAAGTCACCCTAAAACCTGCTCGCTCGGCTGATCCGCGCAACATGCGCGTACAAGTTCTGCTTAACGGTGACTTATTAGCCAAAGCGGTCCCAGTGATCACACTCGTAAGCTACGCTTACGACGTACCATCCAACCCTTCGCCGCGTCTCTCCCTCCTTCCAGATTGGACCCCTGGTGAGAGGTACGACATCGAAGCGAAAGCGCCCGCGAACGCTATCACCGCGAATTCTAAGGACACTGAGGCACAAAGCCGAATTAAACAAATGATCCGCCAATTGCTCATCGATCACTTCCGACTCCTGATGGGGGTCGAAAATAAGCGGATGTCCGTTTATGCTCTCAGTGTGTCCAGCAGTGGACCGAAGCTACAAAAGTCAGCAATCACCATGAAAGACTGCGTCTTCGATACCGCTCCGGAAGGTTGCCATACCTTTGTTATCGGCTTCGGTCATCCCCTGAATGCAAAAGCGATAAGCATGGACGACCTTGCTCATTACATAGAGAACTGGACGGATCTGCCAGTCGTGAACCGCACGGCGCTGACCGGGCTGTTTACCGTGAACACGGAAGGTTGGCTCCCCATGCGGCTGCCTCCTCCGCCTCCGAACACCACGGGGGACGTGAACTTCTCAAGCCTCCCCACCGTTTTCACCGTCCTAGGCAACATCGGCCTCGACCTGCGTCGGCAAGAGGCAATCCTGCCGGTGTACACGGTTAGGCATATCGAGCGCCCAGCTACGACTGACACACGAATCCCGAATAAAACTATACGAGCGCAACCACGGATGCCGGGTTTGTAGTTTTACAGAATTGGCACCGTCCAAGTTGACCATTGCATGCGCCGGTCTACCGTCATGTCGCTCGATTCAAGCAAAATCGCTGGGGGCGATTTGTCTACGGCAATTCCGAAGGAGACCGCCGAGGATCTCATCCGCGATGAGATCCCCTCCGGCCCTAATGCTCCGCAAGTGCACAGGACCTCCTCTTATTAGGAGAGGCCCTCTCTAGTCGGCCCGATTCAAGTACGCATCGGTCCCACCCTCACGCAGGATCAGTTCCTTCGCCCGGCCGTTGCCATCGGTCACAAAGATGATCTGAGTGTCACTGCCCTTAAAAACATATTCGCGAACGCTCTCCGGAACTAGCTGGGTCTTCTGGTCCCTTATCTGCACGAACAAACGATCGCCCTCGCGCGCAATGGCCATCCTGAAGTCACCGAGCTGGTAGGTTCCGACGTAGCCCTCGAACGCTTTCGAATTGACAGCAATCTCTTTGTGCTCGCGTACTGGGAGCCCCAAAACTATCCCGAGAACCCGGGTTGCCAATCCGGACGCGCTAACGGCATCCGAATTTGTAAGCACAACTACGCCGGCCCGCGCATCCGGCGCAATCAGCATCATGGTGCTGGCTCCCTGCTGCGACCCGCCGTGGCCCACATCTTTCACGCCATCCGTCTCTCCCCGTTGCCACCCAAGCCCGTAGGCCATCCTTCCGAGCCCGTCCGATGGCATTGACGCTGTCCACATGAGGTCTCGCGTGGGGCGCTTGACCAGACGATCGTTGAGAAATGCCACTTCGAATCGCGCCATGTCCGGTGCGGAGGAAAGCCAGCCGCCGCCGGGAACCTTGTAGCTTGCATCCAGAAACTCCGCATTCACCACAGCGCCGGATTGATCTTTCGAATAGAAGCGCGTGCGCAGCGGGATAATAGCGAAGCGATTGTCGGGACGCGTTTGCGGCATGCCGGCCGGAACCAGAACACTCTCGCGCACGTAATCCGCGTACTTCTCTCCGGATGCTCCTTCGATAGCGCATCCGGCGAGAGTGTAGCCTTGCGTGGAATAGTTGAAGTGTGTCCCAGGCTGCGCGACCAACGGATCGTTCGCGAAAAACTTCAGGCCGCCTTCGATTCCATTTTCGAAGTGATGCGTGTTGCCCACTTCGGGGTCTGTCTGAGATACGGAGTAGGGAAGCTCAGGCACGTTATAGTAGCGGATCCCGCCCAGATGCCCTAACAGTTGTCGCGTGGTGATGGGCGACGGCTTCTGGGGGAATGCCGGGCAGTATTTCTGCACCGGGGAATCCAGATCCAGCTTGCCGCGTTCCCAAAGAGCCATGGCGGCAGTAGCCGTAATTGATTTCGAAATCGAACCGAGGCGATACAGCGTTTGTGATGTCGCGGGAACAGAGTTCTCCAGATCGGCCATGCCGAAGCCCGCTGACCACACGAATTCACCATGCTGGACAACGGCCGCGGAGATACCCGGCACCTTGCTCTCAGCCATGAAAGCGGAAATGGCGCTTTCAATCTTCGCTTGCGTCTCGGTTGAGAGCTTCCCGGTTTGAGCTACGGCGCCGCTCGTGGACAGCAGATACGCGAGAAGCGGCACGAGCGTTGTCGCGATTTTCTGACGTTTCCAGTGGTTAAGCCGATCACTGTTGCAGCATGCCTCTTGATTCATGTCTCGCTCTCCCACCGTCGCTGCGTCTCACCGATGACATCCTACTCTCGCCGCAAGGTGATGGAGGGTTCAAGCCGGCTGGCGCGACGACCGGGCACGGCAACCGCGAGTAGAGCGGGCACTGCGAGCAACAAAGAAGAGGTAATTAGGACGGGAACTGAGGTGGCGCCAGTGTGAAAGAACTGCGCCCGAAGCACGAAGCCGACTGCTGCGGCGGTGAGCAGGCCGCAGAGGATGCCGCCGACTATCCACGTTGATTCCTGCCGCAGGAGCAGGGTGACAATGGAGGCGCGGCTGGAACCGAGGGCAAGGCGGATGCCCATTTCGCGCTCGCGAAGTGACACCTCATAGGCGAGCAGGCCATAGGTGCCGAAGACCGCAAGAGCGAGTGCAAGCGCGCCGAAGGCAAGGGCGATCTGCATCGAGAACCGGCGCAGAGCGACCTGGTGTGCCATCAGCTCGGGCATGTTTTCGATGTAGTTCGTGGTGATCTGATTGTTGCTGCGCAAAAGGCGGCGGATGGTTTCGTCCATCGCCGCGGGATCGCCGGATGTCCGCATCATCACGGTCATGTGCACGTCTGGGCCGTCGGCTTCGGGCAGGTAGAGGTTGGGCACGGGGGCGCGTTCGAGCGAGTAGCTGTGGACGTCGCCAACCTCGCCCACAACCGTGGCCCAGGCATTGAGTTCACCGGAGAAGATGCGGTGGCCGATGGGGTTTTCCCCGGGCCATTCCTGATTTGCGAGCGCGCGGTTAACGATGGCGACGTGGTTGCGGCCATCGTCGGCAGTGTTGAAGTCCCGGCCGCGATAGAGCAGCTGGCTCATCGTGTGAAAGTAGCCGGGGGTGACTTGAAAGACGTCGGGCGTCTTTAGGTGCGGCTGGTTGCAGGCTTCAGGGTGAAGGTCGCTGCAAAAGTCGTACTTGTTGACACGGCCGCCGAGAGGCTTGTCGTTAGCGGCCGCGACCTCGTCGATGCCTGGAACAGCGCGGAGATTGGCCAGGGTTTCGTTGAGAACGGCAATGGTCTGGGCGGGGTTGGAATTGGGATCTCGCACCGGACCGCGGAGGTCGGTGCTGGCAAACAGCAGGTGATCGGGGTCGAAGCCGAGCGGTTGATGCAGCAGGAGGAAGACCGAAGAGACCATCCACCCGGCGCTGGCGACCAGAACGAGCGCGAGGGCGAGTTGCGAGGCGACCAGAAGCCGCCCGGCGCGTCGCAGGCCCCTGGAGCCGGAGGTCCGGGCCGAGCCATTGCTGAGGTCGGTGAGAAGAGCGGGCCAGAGACTACGCATCGCAGGCAGGATGGTGAGCAGGATGGCGACGAGGAGAGTGGTCGCAGCGGCAAACGCCAGTGCGGAAAAGTTGAGGGTGGCTTGACCGAGCCGCGCGAGGTGCACCACCTTGACCTGCTGCGCAGCCCGGACCAGAAGGCCCGAGAGCAGCAGGCCGAGGCTGGCGGCGGCGATGGCCAGCGTGCAGTTTTCGGCCAGGAGCTGCCCCAGCAGATGACGTGGCGTGGCGCCGAGGGTAGCGCGGATGGCGAACTCGGCACGGCGCCGCGTGTTGCGGGCCAGCAGAAGGTTGGTGAGGTTGGCGCAGGAAATTAATAGCAGCAGGCCGCACGCAGAAAGCGTGGCGAAAAGCGCGGAGCGGGTGCCGGTACCGACCTCATGATCGGCAAAGGGCATCAGTACCGGGGTGTAGGCGGCGGGGTACAAGTTGGGGTAGTCGTGATGAATTTGATCTTGCGCGGTGGTGAGCTCCGCAGCGGCCTCCACGAGCGAAACGCCGGGCCGCAGACGGCCGATCCCGCGAAACGCCGACTCGCCGCGATCTGTAGCAGACTTGGCCTGATCGCAGCTGAGCGGTGTGAGAACTTTGGATCCGTCCAGATTGCCACCCGTCTCGATAGGCGCGAGGACACCGATCACAGAGTAGGTCTTGTGATCAAGCTGGAGGGTGCGCCCGGTGAGTGAGTTGCCGCCACCCATGCGGCGCCAGTAGGCGTCGGTCACGATGGCCTGATCGAGGCAATCGGCTTCATTGCCGGTCTGCGTGAAGTCTCGGCCAAGGGCGAGGCTGGCTCCCAGGGTACTGAGGAAATTCCTGGAGACGAGCGTGGCGTCGGCGTGACCGACTCCGGCGCTGGACTCGATGTGCGGCGACCAACCAGCATAGGCAGCCATGGACTGGAAAGCGTGAGTGCGACGTTGCCAGTCCTGCAGGGTGGGAAAAGAGAAGTCATCCCAGGGCCTGGCCGAGAGGGCAACGAGCCGGTCGGGTTGGGGGAACGGCAAGGGTTGCAGAACGACCGCGTACAGGACGCTGTACATCGCGGTGGTGACGCCAATGCCTACGGCAAGGATGAGAATGACGGTGAACGAAAAACCGGCTGATCGTTGCAATTGGCGAAGAGCGCCTTTACAGGTTTGGATCATCGCTGAATTCCTTCCCGGGCCTGCAACAACTTTAAGGTAATCCTTGCTCCGTTCAAATTGGGAGTTCCCAGGTATTTACTTCGAAGACCCGGTACAAATGTTTATCGACGCTCTGTTCCACTTTTCCGCAGCCTGTTCAGCCCCTGCAGTCCCGCAGAGCCTGCCCTGAGCTTGTCGAACGGGACGGTACAACCTGGAGCCCGGCACGGGAGTGCCGGGTAGGCTGAGGTTTATGAGCGAGTCCCGCAGGGACGACACAATGCGCAGCCCGGGTGGGCGATTGGATCAAAGTGGTTCATCAGCACCCCTCGAGAACTCGTGCCAATTTGGGCAGCACACGATCTACATGCAACCAGAATTTATTCCGCCAAGCGCGCGTCAAAGCAATCAACAAGTTACATCCTCAAAAAGCCAGTTGCTCCGCTGATTTGGACAACTCTGACCCTCGGTCCGCCCTACCGGGACTAGTTCCTATTACTTCCCGGAGACGGTCCTCCTGCCCGGTTGGCTGTCCTTCAAAGTTGATTTGGACACTGTGTCGCTTCCCATAGTCATTCGAGTGGTGTATAACGTTTCTTGCATAGTCATTCGAGTGGAGGAGGCGCACGTGGTATCGAAGAAGCCCCCGGAAGCCGGCGAGATTCTGCAGGGCACCCTGGACATGCTGATCCTGCGCACACTCGTGATGGGTCCTGCCCATGGACATACCATCGCCCAGGTCATCGAGCACACATCGGAGAACGCGCTCGAGGTGGAGCAAGGCTCGCTCTATCCCGCGCTGCATCGCCTCGAAGACCGGGGCTGGTTGTCCTCGGAATGGGGCGTGAGCGAGAACAACCGCAGGGCGAAGTTTTACCGGCTCACGGCCAAAGGCCGGAAGGAACTGAGCGCTGCCGCCGGCCGCTGGCGCAGGATGACGCGCGCCATTGGTCTTATTTTGGGTGACTCGATCGAACCAGCAGGAGAGTGACGCCATGACCATACGCCGCTTCATGCATCGCGTAAGGAAAGATGAGGATTTAGCGGAGGAAATCGAGTCACATCTGGCTCATGCGCAGGACGCGAACGCGGCCCGCGGTCTGCCTCTGCAGGAAGCGCGCCGCCAGGCCCGCTTGCGCTTTGGAAATCCGCGCGCAACGCGGGAGCGCGTATGGCGCTATCGTTCCTTCCCCATGGTGGAAGATGGATGGCGCGACCTGCGCTTCGCCGTGCGTGCTCTTGCCCGAACACCCGGGTTTACAGCCATCGCGCTGCTCGTGATCGCCGTCGGCATTGGCGTGAATACCGCGGTCTTTTCGGTGGTAAATGCCGTGCTGCTCAAACCGCTGACCTATCCCGACCCGCAGGCTCTGGTGCAACTGGTGACCACCAGCGACCGAGGACCGTTTCCGGTCGCGAGCATCCCCGAGTACAACATCTGGCAGCAGCAATCCGCCATCTTCCAGCAGGTGGCCGCCTACGATTTGGGCGGAGCCGGATGAACCTCACGGGCGGAGATCATCCTGAGCAGGTGCTCGGCGTCCATGTTACCCGCGGATACTTCGCGCTGTTCGGCGCTCCCGTCGTTGCCGGGCGCACGTTCACCGCCGCGGAAGACAGTCCAAATGGCGGTCACGTTGCCGTGTTGAGTTACGGTCTGTGGAAGAGGCGCTTTGGCGGGAACCCAAAAATCGTCGGCTCCACTATCCAGGTGGACGGCCAGCCGTGGCTGGTTGTCGGCGTCATCGGCCGCGACTTCGTCACCGACACGCCCGCCGATCTGTGGATACCTTTTCAGTTCGACCTGACTTCGCGAGAAATGGTCCACAACTTCTTCGTCGCTGCGCGGCTGAAGCCGGGCGTCACCGCTGCTGGCGCGAATGCGCAGCTCGCGCTCGCCGCGGACGAGTTCCGGCGCACTTACGGCAGCAACTCTCTGCCACCCCATGGCGGGTTCGGGGCAGTGTCGCTGCAGGAGTCTTTGATTGGCGATACCCGCTTTCCACTCCTGGTTCTGCTCGGAGCCGTAGGATTCGTGCTTCTCATCGCCTGCGCGAATGTGGCCAATCTCCTGCTTGCGCGAGCCTCAATCGCGAAAGCGCGAACTTGCAACGCGTGCGGCTCTGGGAGCCGGGCGCGGACAGATCATCCGCCAACTGCTGACGGAGAGCCTCGCATTATCCCTCGTGGGCGGCCTATTGGGCTTGGCCGTCGGGTTCGCCGGCGTACGTCTTACTGCTGAGCATTAGCCCCGGCGATATTCCTCGCATCGGAGAAAATGGCTCCTCCGTCGGACTCGATTACCGCGTCCTGCTGTTCACCTTGGGCATCTCGCTGCTTACCGGCATCTTGTTTGGCCTCGCGCCCGCGATTTCCGCGTCGCGCCCCAATCTTGTCGCCTCGCTCAATGAGAATTCCAGCCGTTCCGGCATGGGCCTTCGGCACGGCAAGATCCGTTCCGTGCTGGTCATCAGCGAGATAGCTCTTGCTCTGGTGCTCGTCATCGGGGCCGCTTTGCTCATCCGGACTTTCCTGAAGCTGGAGGATGTCAATCCCGGTTTCACGACGAACAACGTTCTCACCGCGGCTATGTCCCTGAGTGGGAGCCGCTTTCAGAAGACGGGACCCGTTGCCCAGATCGTTCGCGACGGCAAAGAGCGTCTCATGGCTCTCCCGGGAGTGCTCGATGTGGGTGCGAGCAACTGCCTGCCGTTGGACCGTCGCTTTCGGGATGACCTTCGACGTTTTGGGACGTCCCAAGGGCGCGACGCCCTTCACCGGCGGAGCGGGCTTCTATTCCATCTCCTGGGGCTATTTTTCAGCCTTTGAGATTCCTTTGTTGCGCGGCCGCGCGTTTACCGAGCAGGATGATGGCGCTGCCCCACCGGTGGTCATCATTAACCAGGCGATGGCTCGGCAGTATTGGCCCAATAGCGATCCGCTGAGAGACCGCATTCAGATCGGAGTGGGCGCGGGCCCGGCGTTTGCCGAAGCGCCGCGTCAGGTCGTGGGTGTCGTGGGGGACACGCGCGATGAAGGTGTCGATCGCGATCCTTCTCCCATGATGTACATTCCGATCTCACAGATGCCGGACGCCGAAACCGCGCTCAACTCCCGGGTTGCACCGCTGTGGTGGATCGTCCGCAGCCGAGTGAATCCAAACACCCTGCGGACGGGCATCGAAGCTGCGCTGCGTGAGGCCAGCGGGGGTTTGCCGCTTGCCCATATGCGTACCATGGCCGAGGTCGAGGTGCGCAATACGGCGCGTCAGCGCTTCAACATGCTGCTCCTCACTATCTTTGGAGCAGCGGGATTGCTGATGGCCGCCATTGGCGTCTATGGAGTCATGTCTTATTCCGTTGAGCAGCGCACACAGGAACTTGGCATACGCATGGCGCTGGGGGCGCAGGCATCGAATCTCCGCAACATGGTCATCGGTCAAGGCATGATCCTGGCCGGCGCCGGCGTGGTTCTCGGCATCGGCGGAGCGCTGTGGCTTACTCGCTTCCTGGCCAGCTTCCTCTTTGGTGTGAAAGCATGGGACCCCATCGCGTTCATCGTCACACCGTTGCTTCTCAGCGCGGTCGCCCTCTTCGCAGCCTGGATTCCGGCCCAGCGGGCAACCCGCGTCGACCCCATGACTGCGCTTCGGCTCGAATAGCAGGCGGCCAATTTGGTGAATGCTTCTAAATCCATCGCAGGGTTATTTATCCCGATCGCGGTTTTGCTGATGGGATTGCGCACAGAAGCGCAGAGTGTGACTACGTCGCAGTATGACAATGCGCGCAGCGGCGTCAACCGGCACGAAACAATTCTGACCCCGCGCAATGTGAATGTTCGCCACTTTGGAAAGATATTTACATTGAAAGTGGACGGAGACATCTCCGCGCAACCGCTTTTCCTCGCCGGATTGGACATACCTGGCAAGGGCCGGCACGATGTATTGTTCATTGCGACCGAGCACGACAGCGTATATGCCTTCGATGCCTACGGCCACCCCTCTGCGCCGCTCTGGCGGGTAAACTTTCTCAGCAAGGGCGCCACCACGGTTCCTGAAGATGACGTCGAATGCCCCTTCATCGCACCGGAAATCGGAATTACGTCGACTCCCGTAATCGATGTGGAAACAGGAACGCTCTACGTCTTGGCACGGACCAAGGAGTCGACACGCTTGCCTGGCACTCATTACAGGCAGCGTCTGCATGCACTCTCAGTGACAACCGGGCTCGAAAAGTTTGATGGTCCGGTCGATATCAAGGCCACGATCGATGGCAAGGGAGCCGGTAGCCAGTTGGGGAAAGTGGAATTCGATCCGTTGCGCGAGAATCCTCGTGCCTCGCTGCTGCTTGCAAATGGATCGGTCTATCTTACCTGGGCGTCTTCCTGCGATGTTGGACCTTACCATGGCTGGGTGATGGCCTACGACGCGCACACACTCAAACAGAAGGCCATCTTCAATGCTTCTCGGGATGGAGATGACAGCGGCTTTTGGGCCAGCGACACAGGACCCGCAGCCGACAAGAAGGGCAATCTGTTTCTAGCCACTGGAAATGGACAGTTCGATGCCGCAAGTGGTGGGCGTGATTATGGAGACAGTCTGCTGAAACTGGATGGCCTAAGTCTCAAGCCCCATGACTATTTCGCGCCGTTCAACGCCGGCAAATTGAATACTGAGGATAAGGATCTGGGTTCGGGGGGGCCGGTGATTACTGCCACCCCAGCCGGGACCGCACCCAGACCTGGTCATGATTGCCGGCAAAGGCGGGACGATCTACCTGATCGACCGCGACCACATGGGTCATTACCGGCCAAACAAGGACAGCCACGCAGTGCAAACCATTCCCACCTCCGGTGGCGGCGTCTTTGGTTCCATGGCCTACTGGAACCATAACCTTTACGTGCTGAGCAACAGCGACCACGATGCCCTCCGTCAATTCTCCGTGCAGGAGGGAAGGCTCTCGCTCAAAGCGGCAAGCGGTTCCCATTTCCCGGCTATCTCGGCAACCCCGACTGTTTCGGCGAACGGTTTGCGGGATGGTGTGCTCTGGGTGTTGCACTCGAGGGCATGGAATGCCGATGACACAAGTGCGGTGTTGTTTGCCTTCGATGCCCTCGACATTTCCCGATTGCTCTACGTCGAGTGAGCAGAATCCATCTCGCGACCGCGCCGGGCCGGCCCTTCGGTTCAATATTCCTATCGTCGCAAACGGGCATGTCTATGTGGGAGCAAAGCACGAGGTGGATGTGTACGGCCTGTTATCGCAAGAGGCAGCACACAAATGAACAGACGGTGGAAGCTGGTTCCTGCTAATTCCCGTTGAAGCGGGAACTAACAACGACTCTCCTCGTTCCACTTCATCCATTCATCCCCCCGAACGAATGGATGAAACGTCATGAGAAGAGTCGCCATTAGAGAGATGGAATTGAACCCAGGAAAGGCCCCGCGGGTTTTCGTGGCCGTCCGGGTACAACGCTGCGCACGAGATATCAGAAACAAGTGCTGTGACGTGACACCTCTGCAGCAATTCCATCCGCTCGCCTATAACGCCGGCGATGTTATGCGCTGATTACTTACTCGCGATCTCCACATTGTTGGCGCTGTCCGCCGCCGCATGGGCGACCTGAAGCTCCTTCTCCTGGCTGGTGGTGGGGATGACCATCCCCTGGCTCCCCTTGCCTCCCAGGATCGCGGTCAGGAAGTACTGGCTGCCGTAACGATGGAAGATCAGCTTGTCCGTCTTTTTGGCGGGAGATTCCCGGCGGGCCATTGCCATCGCGGATCTGCCGGTCTGGAGGTTGCGGACCATGACGATGTTGGAGCCGATTTCGTTCCGTACGGTGTAGGTTCCGGCCGGCATCTGCTTCGTTCCCACCTTGAAGGCGAAGGGCACGTTGGCTCGAGCTGCGGATTGAGCGTGGGCTCCGGTGACCGTGAGCAGGAGCGACAGAACTAAGAGCGATGAATTCGAGATCGAGTTGCATTTCATGACATCCTCCTTGGGGTTCCTTGCAGTGGAGCCCAGACTGAATTTGTCTCTCAAATTCTCAGCGGCTCAGCTTTAAATTTGCCCTGACGTACTGACCTATTGCATGCTGCGGGCCAAACGCACAGGTTGGGGGATGCTCATGGACGATCCCATATTTGCAACAAGATGCGCTTGGGCCGCGTGGATGAAAGCGGAGCAACGGTAGCCGAACGGATACCTGCGCGGAGCCGATCAGTTCCCGCGGTTGGGTCTGAGCGGAATTAAGGTGCGGCGAAGAAGCTCAAAAACAATCTCCGGGTATGAGCCGGTACCTTGCAAGGTAATGATTGGCCTCCATCATTCGGCTGACCCCAGACACAACCTCTCGATGGACGACAGGCTCACGATAAGTCTCTAAGCTGCAATCTGTCCCTGACTGCAGTACTTTTCGAGGCTATACGTGAAACTTATCGGCAAGTGCAAACGTCGCATCGGCGCGTCCGTTCAAGTGTTACTCACGCTGTTATCTTTGGCCCTCTTCCCCAGCGTGCTCCCAGCGCAGGCGCCGATCGGTGGCATTGAAGGCCGGGTCACCGATGGAACCGGCGCGCCGATCCTGGGCGCATCCGTCACCGCAGAAAACGTCGCCACCAACGCGCAAGCAATGCAGACCACGCGCAGTGACGGTATGTTTCATTTTGATGTGTTGCCCGTCGGGCGATATACCCTGACGGTCGGAGCCAACGGCTTCTCCCGCTTCAGCGCGACCTCGTTCTCTCTCGAGGTCAGCCAGACTGTGCGCATTGACGCTTCGCTGGTGCCGGCCTCGGTATCGGAATCCATCATCGTTCACGGTGTTGACAGCGGATTGGATACCACCACCAACGCCCTGGGCAAAACGGTGACGGAGAAAGAAGTACTGGACTTACCCTTAAATGGCCGTAACTTTTCGCAACTGGGACTCCTGCAGACCGGCGTCGCACCCATCAATGCCGGGTTGCTCACCGAGGGCGGCTCGTTGCGTGCGGGACAGTCGTACGTTGTCAATGGACAACGCCCGGAGGCGAACAACTTTCTGCTCGACGGCGCGCAGAACGTCGATCGCATGGACGGCGGCTTTGCCTGGCGCATCCCCATCGACGCGATTGCAGAATTTCGCATCCTGAGCAACACCGCCTCAGCCGAATACGGCGGCAACATGGGGTCGATCACCAGCGTGGTGACGCGCAGTGGCGGAAACAGGTTCCACGGCACGATATACGAATTCTTCCGCAATGACGTGTTTGATACCCGGAACTATTTTGCCCGAAGGGTCGAGCCGCTGAAGCAGAATCAATTCGGCGCAGCGGCCGGCGGCCCACTGCGCAAAGACAAACTGTTTTACTTCGGCTACTACGAGGGCTTTCGCAACCGGCAGGGAATTACACAGGCTGCTTCTGTGCCGACCGCGGCTGAGCATAATGGCGACTTTTCCGGCCTGGGCACCCCGCTGATCAACTATGCCGCGGGTGGCAAGCCTTTCCCAAACAATCAATTGCCGCCGCAAGCGATCAATCCGGTGGGCAAGAACGTAGCCGGGCTGTATCCCGTGGGCAACACGAGTCCCTCGGTTTATACCAGCACCCTGGTGGGACAGAATGACGACGATCAGACCGGGATTCGGCTCGACCTGAACCAGTCCGACAGCAACCAATATTTCCTGCGTTACTCATGGTTCCAGGGATACAACGTCAACCCCGTGTCGGTGCGCGGCACCGATCTTCCCGGTTATCCCACACGCGACGATTTCACCGCACATTCAGCCGTGCTTTCCAATGTGCACTCGTTCTCGCCCAACATGAGTAACTCGGTGGAGCTCTCCTTCTTCCGCTATCAGTTTCTCTTCGATCAGCGCTTAAACAAGACTCCGCCGAGCGTGCTGGGATTTGATTACCAGCCGGCGTCGGCGATCGGCCAGGGGCCACCGTTCTTCAACCTGAGCGGGTATTCGCCAGTAGGAGGCGCCATCACCGGCCCACGGACCTCGGCACAAAATACCTACGCCCTGGGCGACAATCTTTCCCTGGGGCACGGTGCTCATTCGCTCAAGTTCGGCGCGGAATATACCCTCAACCAGTTGAATTTGTTCCAGTCCATAGCCCCGAACGGGTTCTTTGTTTTCGCCTCTTCCTTTCCCACCAACGACGCCTTCGCCAACCTGCTGCTTGGCGCGCCGGTACTGTTCTATCAAGGTCTCGGCAGCTTCAACCGCAACGTGCGCAACTGGGGCACGGCAGTGTTTGCCCAGGATGAGTGGCGCGTGAAACGCGCGCCTGACCCTGAACCTCGGATTGCGTTACGACATGATCAATCCAAACACCGAGACGCAAAATCGCCTCAATGCATTCGTTCCCGGCCAGCAGTCTACCGTGGTGCCCAATGCGCCGCGTGGATTGCTTTACCCCGGAGATAAAGGGGTAAGCAAAGGCATCGCCCCCAGCTATTACAAAGGTTTCCAGCCCCGGGTTGGTTTTGCCTGGATGCCCTACGGCACAGGTGGGACGGTGCTGCGCGGGGCCTACGGCATCTTCTACGATCCCTTTTCAAACGGCATGAACGTGACCGCGCAGGCGCCGATCAGTTCGCTGCCATATCGCGCAGTTTGTGCAGATATCCGGCGCAGGCCTGGTGTTTCAGGCCCCGTACACCGGGCGAACGCCTCCCGCAGCCAACACGTTTGTGAAACCGTCTACCGTCTTTGGCATGGACAACAAGGCACGGCCCTCCAACGCGCAGGACTGGAACCTTTCCGTGCAGCAGCAGTTACCCTCCAAGTACGTCTTTGAACTGCGCTACGTAGGAACCAAGGGAACCCATCTTCCCCGCAACATCGAAGCCAACCCAGCCGTGTATGGTCCGGGAGCGACCTCTCAGAACGCGGACCGCCGGCGCATCTACGCTAATTGCGCAGCTAACGGTGGGCCGTGCGACTTTACTACCATCGCTGAGCTGACTTACGGTCAGAACTCCACTTATCATGCGGCGCAGTTTAGCCTCGATCGGCAGTTCGAGCACGGGCTTGGCCTCAACGTCTCCTACTGGTTTTCCAAGACCCTCGACTATCTCTCATCCATGAATCTGCAGGGCGCCTCGGCGAAGGCGTTGAGCGGAGAAAACGATCTGGCGCAAAATCCCTTTGATCTCAAAGCGGAGCACGGACCCTCCATCTTCGATGCCAGGAACCGGTTTGTGGCCAGCGGGATGTGGGAGATTCCCTTTGCCCGGAACAGCCGCGGCATGACTCATTGGCTGCTCGATGGCTGGCAGCTGAATGGAATTGCCATCGCCAATACCGCCGCTCCGTTCACGGTGTACGACAGCACCAACGTATCGCTGCAGGCGAGTTCGCCACCCATCTCCGGTTACTTCGCGAGCCGCCCGAATGTGATTGGAGACCCCACTCATGGGCCGCACAAGGTGAACGAGTGGATCAGCCGCGATGTGTTTCAGCGCCTGAATCCCACCACACAGGCGGGTCAATTTGGAAATGCCGGACGGAACATTGCGCGCGGACCCGGCTTTGCCGATATCGACGCCTCGGCCATGAAAACCTTTGTGCTGACCGAGTCATTTCATGCTCAGTTCCGCGCCGAATCGTTTAACGTCCTCAACCATACGAACCTTGCCGTGCCGGTCGCCGATCTTGCTTCTGCCAACTTCGGCAAAATTTTACAGTCCAGTCCACCGCGGCTTACCCAATTCGCGCTCAAACTCATTTTTTAAGGAGCCTGACGTGACTACGACTTCAACACCCGCTTGCCATTGGCATCATGCGGTCAGCATTGCGGAGAAAGGCTACGTCCGTGATTGATACGGTCCCATCGCAAAGTGGAGACCGCGAGAGTCGCCTGAGCTATCCCGGCTGGCGCGTTGTGCTGGCCGCATTTTTCGGCGTCATGGTCAGCTTTGCGGCCGTGGTGCCGTATACCTTCAGCCTCTTTCTTACGCCGTTGCATGAAGCGTTCGGGTGGAAGCGCGAAGGAATCTCCATGGCCTTCGGGATCACTGCCATGACGATTGCCGTCTGCTCACCCGGCATCGGTCATCTGCTGGATAGGTTTCCTCCGCGGAGGATCATCCTGCCCGCCATTGTGATTTTCTCCCTCGGCCTGGCATCGCTTAGCCTGCTGACCTCGCGGCTGATTCACTTCTACGCGGTTTACCTGCTGCTCGGCGTGGTGGGCAACGCAACGGCGCAGCTGGCGTACTCGCGAACGGTTTCGACCTGGTTTTCCAGCAAGCGCGGCCTGGCATTTGCTCTCATGTTGACGGGCGGTGGCGTTGGTTCCATCCTGCTGCCGATTCTTGCCCATCACATGATCGTGAACTACGGTTGGCGTTCGGCTTACCTGGCACTGGGCGTGACCGCGCTGGTGGTGGGCTTTCCTCTCACCGCGGTGTTTGTGCAGGAGCGGCCTCCCGCTGGAGCGGGTCATCCACATCACGCCGATACCGGAATGTCTTTCGGCCAAGCCATGCGCAGCCGTGTGATCTGGGTGTTATTCGCGAGCGTTCTGCTTTACGCCTTCAGTGCGAACGGAGCTATTGCCCATTTGTCCGCCATTCTGGTGGGTTATGGCGCCGGGAGCGGCGCCGCCGCACTTTCGGTCCTGGGCGCAGCCGGCGTTGCCGGGCGCCTGGTTACCGGCTATTTGCTGGATCGATTTTTTGCGCCACGAGTGTCCTTTTTCCTGCTGCTGATGGTCTGCGGCGCGCTGGTAATGCTGGCGCATGCGCACACCGCCGCCTGGGGGATCGCCTCCGCCGCAATTCTGGGCTTTGGTATGGGAAGTGAGATTGACGTAACCCCTTATCTGCTTGCGCGGTACTGCGGACTAAAAAGCTTGTCGATGCTCTATGGCTGCAGCTGGACGGCCTACGCATTCGGAGCAGCCTTCGGCCCCGTGCTTGTCGGCAAAGCGTTTGATGCCTGGGGAGGATACGCGCCTGGCTGTAGTGGAACTGTTGGCTCTGCCTTGTTTGATCGCAGCCGGATTGACTCTCCTGTTGCCCGCGTACTCGCCTGCTCCTACGCCTCTGCCGCAAGCCGTCCGGAAGGACTTCTGTCTCCGCCGGCCATTGCCGAATAGCCAGATCCAACCACTGCTTACCGCGCGCTGGGATAAGTGCAGTCAGACTTTTGCTTCTTGTTCACGACGACGTTGGCGCAGTCAATTTAGCTGGGAACCATAGAATGTTGGACGTAAGAGTTGGTCAAGGCCCGTAGGGCCGTCCGCTAGACGTCAGCCCAGCCCCGGAAGGGCTGGGTCCATAGTTGGGGATGATGCCGAGCGCGGTAGGCGCGGCACTCCCTCCCCCCACAACCTGATTACCCGAAAACCGGTTACAGGATGCGTTTGTCGAATAAAATCAACCCTACAGGGTCGACAAATTGCCCAATTTGGATAGCTCTGAAGTGCAGAGCCACAGCACGTTCAAACTTCGACGCAGGGAAGACTCAAGTTCGGTCCGCAACGATCTCTGCATTATGACGATTCCGGAGTTGACTTTCGTCCATACAACGTAAACGTCCGTCCGGACGAAAGTGGCCGCTGCCGCAAGCCGTCCCGGAAGGACTTCTGTCTCCGCCGACCATTGCCGAATAGCCAGATCCAGCCACTGCTTACCGCGCGCCTGGATACGTGCAGTGGTACAGCACATTCAAACTGCTTTCGTTATAGCCGGAGGGCAGGGGCCCGAACGTATCCACTCGTTGCACTGCGTGCAGGCAGGAGGAGTTGAGCGACGGGGAACTGCTCGGCGTGGCCAGGGAGATGCTGCTGGGTGAGCCATCGCGCGCGACCGTGAATTGAACAAACACGGTTGCTCCTGCCGGTGTGCTGGGCTCCACTTCCTGCAGATACCAATCCTGCGCTACCTTGCGCTTGATCACGTCCACATACCAGCCAAAGCGCGAACCGAAGTCTCCTCCGGTTTGCGCGATGGGGCTGTTGGCAGCGTTGTTCGCCGCGGTCGCGCGGGGCACATTCGCAGGCGCGGCCTCTCCATAGTTGGCTTTGTTCTGCGGCTTGGGCGGCGGCTGATGCTGTGGCGGCGCTTTTGGCAACGGCTTGGGCGGCTCTGGCTTCGGTGGCGGCGCCTTCTTCTCCGGAATGGGCACCGCATCGGGCAACGGAATGGGCTCCTGTTTCTGCTCTTCCAGGGCAGGAGCTACGCTCGGGGTCTCAGTGGCCAGCACATTATCGGTGGGCGGATGATCCTGGGGCAGAGGCAACGCCGCCGTCGATACCAACGTGGCCTGGATCGCCCCCTGCTGGAAAGCGTTCGCTCCCCACTCACTTCCGTGGAACAGGTTGTGAATGTAGCCGTAGCCAATCAGCAGCCCGACGATGGCCGCATGCATGAAGGTCGACAGGGCGAAGGGCGAACCGATGCCATCTGGTTGATCAAGAAGTTCGCTGGAGTAAGTCCCTGCCATGACCTGCTACTTTGCCGTCTTCTGCAGCGGCTGGGTCACGATGCTGATGTTGGTGATCCCGGCTTGCTTGACCGCATCCATGACCGAAGCAAACGCACCGAAGGGAACTCGCTCGTCAGCGCGGAGATAAATGACCTGGTTTGCCGGATCCGTTTTGGGCTGGTGCAAAATCGTGGGCAGTTGCGCGAGGTTAACCGGCTTGTCTCCCAGAAAAACATTCTGATCGCGGTCGATGGTCAGCACCAGGCGCTGCTGGGTGATCTCTTTTACGCTGCGCGTTTTTGGCACAGATACATCGATGCCCGACTGCAGTACCGGCGCGGTGACCATGAAAATGATCAGCAGCACCAGGACCACGTCCACCAGCGGAGTGATGTTGATTTCCGCAAGCGAGGTGCGGGTATGGCCGGTACTAGCGGTGAAGGCCACTCGCGGCCTCCCTCTCCATCGCTTCCTGTTTGGGGCTGATCTCTTCCAGGCTGTTGAGCAGTTCGCGAGAGAAGTCGTCCATGCGGGAGCCAAACTCGCGCAGCGAAGCGGTGAACTGGTTGTAGGCGATGACGGCGGGAATGGCGACCAGCAGACCGGCGGCGGTGGTGATCAGTGCTTCCGAAACGCCAGGGGCTACCGCGCGCAGCGTGGCCGCGCCTTCAGTGCCCAGGCCATGAAACGCGTCTACGATGCCCATCACGGTGCCGAAGAGACCGACAAAGGGAGAGACTGCGCCGATCGTGGCCAGCCAGGTCAAGCGCCGCTCCAGTACAGTGAGCGACTCGCTGGCGGCTGCCTGCGCGGTGCGCTCCAGAGTCATGATGTTCTTCGGGGGTCCGAACCCGCCGGTCTGGCGCCGATAAGTGTCGTACACCTCATCGAACACCGTCACCAGGGGGCTGGGTTTAAATTGTTCGCTGACGGCGGCGATCTCCTGCAGACGGTCGGCTTTGCGGAAAGCGCGCATAAAACGACGGCTTTGGGTTCGCGCTTTGCGGAACGTGGCTGATTTGCCCAGGATCACCGCCCAGGAATAGAGGCTGGCGATCAGCAACAGGACCAGCACGCCAATGGCGACCGGCCCGCTGTTGCGCACCATGTCAAACACGGCGCTGACGCCAGAGGTGGGGGAATGCGCTACGGGCGCCGCGGCGTCGTCCGCCTGGAAAAGAAGAAAAGCTGCGATATGAACCGGGGACATTATCACTTCCTCTTTCACGGTAGCAGACATGCGAACCTGAAACCAACTCGCACCCTAAGATGCCGCCGCAAGGTAACCCGGCCTATAACCGGGGTGGCCGCTTCATGCTATGCTGCGCTCGAACCTTGCCATGCTGCTCGAACTTCGCGCTGAAAACTACGCTGTCATTGATCACGCCATCGCCGTCTTCGGTCCCGGTCTCAATCTCCTGACCGGTGAGACGGGCGCGGGTAAGTCCATCCTCGTGGATGCGTTGGCTTTGTTAATGGGCGATAAGGCCTCCTCCGACGTGGTGCGCCACGGAGCCGAACGGGCCGTGGTGTCGTGTGTCTTTGAGAGCACGCCGGGCGCGGAGAACACGCTGGAAAGTAATGGGATCGACGCCGAGGGCTCGGAGATTATCCTGCGCCGCGAGATCCAGGCCGGGGGCAAGGGACGCGTCTATGTGAACAACCAGCCGGCGACGGTGAATGTGCTGCGCCAGCTGGCTCCCGAACTGGCACTGGTGCACGCGCAAAACGAGACCATGGGCAGCTTTGACCAGGCGCAGCAGCGCATACTGCTCGACCGGAGTGCCGGCATCAGCGCGGAGCGGGTGGCGGCGGCCTTTCAGGAGTGGTCTGAGATTGGTGCCCGGCTGAGCCGCCTCGAAGGTGATGAACAGGCGCGGCTGCGTGAGGCGGATCTGTGGAGCTTTCAAAAGAACGAGATTGAAGGCGCAGCCATCCGGGAAAAGGAAGACGAAGAGCTGGAGATCGAGCGCCGCGTTCTGGCGAACGCGGAGAAGCTGTTTGCCGCGGCCATGAGCGCCCATGAGTTTCTCTACGAGAGCGACCGGTCAGCGGAGGCTGCCTTGCGCGCCGCGGAGAAAAATCTGGAGGAGCTCGTCGCGCTACGATCCGCAGTTTGCGGATGCGGTGCAGCAGATCAAGTCCGCGCGTGCCGCAGTGGACGATGTGAGCGCTACCGTGCGCGATTATGCATCCAGGATTCAGGCCTCGCCCGATCGCCTGGCGGAGTTGGAAGATCGCCTGGAAGTACTGAATCGCCTGAAGCGAAAATATGGATCAAGCCTGGCGGACGTGATGGCTCATGGTCAGGAGGTGTCCGCAAAGCTGGCAGAGGTGGAGAACCGCGACCAGTTACTGGTGGATCTACGGGCGGATCAGGCGCGCGCTGCGGAGGCCTATCGGACCGCGGCTGCGGAACTGACGGCAGCCCGCACCGCCGCGGCGCGGAAGCTGGAAAAGCTTGCCGAAACCCACATCAACGATCTGGCGATGAAGGCCAGATTTGCCGTGCATGTGACGGCGCAAGAAGGGGAGAGTCATTGGACTCGCCACGGGTGGGACCTGGTGGATTGCAGAATCGCCACCAATGCGGGAGAGCCTTTGAAGCCGTTGGAGCAAATCGCCTCGGGAGGCGAATTGTCCCGGGTGATGCTGGCGCTGAAGGTGAGCGTCGAGGAGGGCGCGTCCCGCGGTCAGCGCCGCAAAGCCCCGGTTCCGCGCACCCTGGTGTTCGACGAAATCGATATCGGTATCGGTGGCCGGGCTGCCGAAGCGGTAGGCCAAAAGCTCATGGAGTTGTCCCGCGCGCAGCAGGTACTTTGCGTAACCCATTTGCCCCAGATCGCAGCATTCGCCGACCAGCATTTTCTGGTGGAGAAGCAGGAGCGGCAAGGCAAAACAAAAACCTCTGTGCGGCTGCTGAAGGAAGAGGAGCGAGCCGAAGAAGTGGCGCGCATGATCAGCGGAGCGAAGCTGACCGACACCTCGCTGCGCCACGCAGAGCAAATGCTGAAGACCAGCCGCAAACCTGCAAAGTCAAATCTGACCAGTGCCAGAATTCTGGACGGCTGAAGGTGCGGACGGGTGCCCCATGTTCGCCCCGGCTTACATGGGCCGAAAACGGATTCTTCGAATGCTGCACTCCGTTCGGCGACTGTCCTCCGTGAAGTAACAGAAAGCGGTTTGGGCTGCGCCCATCATGTCACCCCAGGTACGCTGATGCGAACCATGGGGCACCCGTCTAAACACTGAGCCTCACTGCTGCATTTAACGAGAATGCCACACAAAAAGGGATTTAAGGACCGTTATCCCGGATGGGTCATCTAATAAGCTCACGCGCCGGGCCAGAATGCCGTATCTCTCAGACAGATAAGGGCTGGCGCGGTATACTGGTTAATGTGATAAGTCCCCTGTTAACTTCACCGGCCAAGGATTCCCGCTCCGAAGTCGCCACCAAGAGGGTTCTGCTCCTCAAGCCGCGCGGCTTCTGCGCCGGCGTGGTGCGTGCGATCGATGTGGTGAATATCGCGCTCGATACCTTTGGCGCTCCCATCTACGTTCGCAAAGAGATTGTTCACAACCGTTTCGTGGTCAACGAACTCGCGGAAAAGGGCGCCATCTTCGTCGACGACATCGATGACGTCCCCGAAGGGCATGCGTGTCATTTACAGCGCCCACGGAGTATCCCCCGCCGTTCGCGCCCGCAGCAAGTCACGCAAACTGAAGGTGATCGACGCCACCTGCCCGCTGGTGACCAAGGTCCACGTGGAGGCGGTGAAATTCGCCCGCCAGGGCTATTCGCTGATCCTCATCGGGCATCGTGACCATGACGAGATCGAAGGCACCCTCGGCGAGGCTCCGGAAGTGACCCAGGTGGTCTCCACTGTAGAAGAAGTAGCCGCTCTTAAAGTACCTGATCCTGAACGGGTTGCGTATCTCACCCAAACCACGCTCAGCCTGGATGAAGCGCGGGATATCATTCACGCCCTGAAAGCCAAGTTCCCCAGCATTGTGGGACCGCACACCCAGGACATCTGCTACGCCACGGAGAACCGCCAGGTTGCAGTAAAGAATGTTGCCCACCAGGCAGATCTGGTGCTGGTGGTGGGATCGAACAACAGTTCCAACTCCAATCGCCTGGTTGAAGTCTCACGCAACCTGAGCACAAATGCATTTCTGATTGAAGATTCGGGAGCAATCAATCCCGAGTGGTTGGAAAACGCAACCACGGTTGCGGTCACGGCGGGCGCTTCCGCCCCCGAGGTTCTGGTAGCGGAAGTAGTCGCCTACCTGAACGGCCGCGGGTTCGCAGACGTACAAGAAGTCGAAGTCATGCCGGAAAATGTTCGCTTTGGGCTGCCTCCGGAGATCGTACAAGCCATCAGGCCTGTGCTTTAACCGGTTTAGCAAGCTGCTGAATACAGCGTAAGACAGCTGTTTTTTGAGAGAGAGCGTTAGTCCAGAATGAGTAGACCATCTGAAAGTGGACAACCTGCCACGCCCCGTTTTGGCCGCATTGATGCCGGATTAGACCAGGTAGAGTCCTCCGTCGTACGGGCCCGTGATTTTCTCTTCTCCCAACAGCATCCAGACGGCTACTGGTGCGGGGAGTTGGAAGCCGATACTACCCTCGAATCCGACTACATCATGGTGCATACCTTGCTGGGCACCGGCGACGAGCGCAAGATGAAGCGCGCCGTAGCCGAGATCCTGCGCAAGCAAAATGAAGACGGCGGCTGGAGTATCTACGCCGGCGGTCCCTCCAATATCAGCGCTTCGGTGAAAGCCTATTTCGCCTTTAAACTGATGGGCTGGCATCCGGACCACCCGGTGATGGTCCATGCCCGGGAGTGGATTCTCGCCCACGGCGGCGTGGTGGAATGCAACACCTTCACCAAGATCTACCTTTGTTTCTTCGGCCAATACGAATACGGCGCCGTACCGGCGATCCCGCCCGAGTTGGTTCTTTTTCCTAACTGGTGCTACTTCAATATCTACGAGATCTCTTCGTGGTCCCGCGCCATCCTGGTGCCGCTCTCGATTGCCTATGCCAAGAAGCCTTTCAAGAAACTGGCTCCTGAGAGCGGGATTGATGAGCTGTTTGTCGGCGGCAAGGCGAATGCCAAGCTTCGCCTCCGCTGGGATCGCAAGAGGTTAGTTGGTTGGCGAAACTTCTTCCTGGTGGTGGACCGGCTCTTTCACTGGGCTGAGCGGGTGCACATCCGGCCGCTGCGCAAGATCGCTATCCGCAAAGCAGAGAAGTGGATCCTGGAACGCCTGGAGATGAGTGACGGCTTGGGCGCTATTTATCCAGCCATGCTCAACGCCATTCTCGCTTTGCGCTGTCTGGGCTACTCGATTGACGATCCGCAAACCATCCGGGCGATGGACGAGTTTGAAAAACTGGGCATTGAGGATGAGGGCATCCCCGATTACACCGAGCCCACCTTCCGCATGCAACCTTGCATGTCTCCGGTTTGGGATACCGCCTACGCGGTTTACGCCCTGGGCCAATCCGGAGTTCCGCGCACCGATCCGCGGCTGCTGAAGGCAGCGGACTGGATGCTCGCTAAGGAAGTGCGCCATAAAGGCGACTGGGCAGTGAAGGTAAGGAACCAGCAGCCAGGCGGGTGGTACTTCGAGTTCAACAACGAGTTTTACCCCGATACTGATGATTCTGCGCAGGTTCTTCTGGCCTTGAATAAGGTCGACAACCACGCTCGCGAACGCTATCAATACGACGTTTGCCAGCGTGCGATTGCCTGGATCTTCGCCATGCAATGCAAGAACGGTGGATGGGCCAGCTTCGACAAAGACAACACCAAGATGGTGTTTGAGAACATCCCCTTCGCCGATCACAACGCGATGCTCGATCCGCCGACGGTCGACATCACCGGCCGCATCCTCGAGATGCTGGCCACCTACGGCTACACCCAAAAAGACCGGCGGGTCGAAAAGGCCATTCGCTTCATCTACAGCGAACAGGAACCGGACGGAAGCTGGTTTGGCCGCTGGGGAGTGAACTATCTCTACGGCACCTTCCTGGTGCTGCGCGGTTTGGAAGCCATCGGGGTCTGGAACCACGAGCCACAGATCCAGCAGGCTGCCGAATGGATACGCATGGTACAGAACGCCGACGGAGGATGGGGTGAGAGCTGCGGCAGCTACGACGATCCGACGACTCGCGGTGTTGGCCCCAGCACGCCGTCGCAAACCGCGTGGGCCATCCTGGGCCTGCTATCAGCCGGGGACACGCGCAGCGACTCAGTAGCCAAGGGCGTCCGTTGGTTGATCGAGCGGCAACTACCCGACGGTTCGTGGGATGAAAGCATGGGAGAAGGTCCTTCGCGGCAGGCTGTGGTCACGGGCACCGGCTTTCCCCGGGTCTTTTATCTTTCCTACCATCTTTACCGGAACTACTTCCCTCTGCTGGCGTTGACTGATTACCGCCGGGCGATGGAACGAGCCTAAGGAGATTTGAAACGATGGCAGTGCCGATTTCACAGATGTGGACCGTAGCCAGCTACGTGATCGGGAAGCGCTTGAGCGGGCAAAAACGGTATCCACTGGTTCTCATGCTGGAGCCGTTGTTTCGCTGCAACCTGGCGTGCGCCGGCTGCGGCAAAATTCAATATCCCGCGCACATCCTTAAGAAGGACTTGTCGCCGGAAGAGTGCTTCCGCGCGGTAGAAGAGTGCGGCGCGCCCATGGTTTCGATTCCCGGCGGCGAACCGCTGATGCACCCGCAGATCGCCGAGATAGTGGAAGGATTGGTTGCACGAAAGAAGTACATCTACCTGTGCACCAACGCCTTATTGCTCAAAGAAAAGATCGGTCTGTTCAAGCCCAGCAAGTACCTGACCTTCTCCGTTCATCTGGACGGCCAGCGGGAGCACCACGATTTCTCGGTCTGCCGCGAAGGCGGTTACGACAAGGCAGTGGAAGGTATTCGCGAAGCAGTGCAGCGGGGATTCCGCGTGACCACCAACGCCACGCTCTTCGATGGCGCCGATCCCAACAGCGTGCGTGCCTTCTTCGACGAAGTGATGGCCATGGGGGTCGAGGGTATCGTAATTTCCCCCGGCTATTCTTACGAGAAAGCGCCCGACCAGAAGCATTTCCTGGGCCGCGCGCGTACTCGCAGACTGTTCCGCGCCATTCTCTCCAATCGGGAGAAGCACTGGAAATTCAACATGTCTCCTTTGTTCCTCGAATTCCTGATGGGCAAGCGCAACTACGAATGCACGCCCTGGGGCAATCCGGCATACAACATTTTCGGCTGGCAGAAGCCCTGCTACCTGCTGCAGGACGGCTACGCTTCCACCTTCAAGGAGCTGATCGAAGAGACAGAGTGGGAAAACTACGGTACCGAGTCTGGCAATCCGAAATGCGCCAACTGCATGGTCAGCTGCGGATATGAGCCTTCCTCCGTCAACGAGATGTTTGGCTCCTTCCGCGGATTCATGGCCGCGGTTAAGGCCACACTCTTCGACAGGTACGAGGATCAGGGTGCACGCGATCTGTTGACCTCCCCACAGTTGAACGGGCATTCGTCGCCATCGCTGGTGCAGATCTCGAGCGACGCCAAGCGTCAGATGGAAGAGACACGCGTATGACCGGGCAAAAGGGTGCGACAACGCCGCAACTTGATCCCGATTCCCTGGAACTGGCGCCGGGAACCGAGCACCAGAACCTCGAGGGCTGGGCGCCGGTTCTGGGCAGCGATGCCGAAGTGCTGGATGCGCTCGAGAAAGCCTTCGACTATCGCGGCGACGTCACCATCCACTGCAAGGATGGCTCGGTGGTCGAAGGCTACATCTTCGATCGCAAGACCGGCGCAACGCTCGACCAATCCTGGGTTCGGCTGTTTCCCAAAGACTCACCGGAAAAACGGTCCATTGCTACAGTGAGGTCGCAGGCCTGACCTTTACCGGCAAAGACCGCGCAGCCGGCGCAAGCTGGGAAGCCTGGGTGAAGAAGTGGAACGAGAAGAAGGCGGCTGGCGAAAAGGGATTTGGTTTGCACCCTGAAGCACTTGAATAGCAAGTGAGAGTGTTCATCACAGGAGCTACAGGGTTTGTCGGGAGCCACGTAGCGCAAGAACTGTCTCGTCGCGGTGCTGACTTACGCATCCTCGTCCGCCCTACCAGCAAGCTGGAAAATCTCGCCGGCCTCCCCGCCGAAACCGTAACCGGCGACTTATTGCAAGTCGACGCGTTGCGCAGCGCAATTTCCGGCTGCGATGCGGTCATGCATGTGGCAGCCGATTACCGGCTCTGGGTGACCGATCCGGAAACCATGCTCGCGACCAACGTGGCGGGTACGCGGGGGTTGTTGCGCATCGCCCGCGAGGAGGGCGTGCCCCGTGTGATCTATACCTCGAGTGTAGCCACCATGGGCTTTTTCTCTGACGGGCGGCTGTCGGATGAGACAACGCCGGTCTCGCTGGCTCACATGATCGGTCACTACAAGCGATCGAAATACCTGGCGGAACAGGAGGCCATCGCCGCGGCGCGCGATGGCCAGCAGGTGATCATTCTCAATCCAACTACGCCAATCGGTTCCGGCGATATCAAGCCCACCCCGACCGGCCGCATCGTAGTGGATTTTCTTAACCGCAAATTTCCTGCGTACATGGATACCGGACTCAACCTGGTGGATGTCAACGAAGTAGCCAAAACACACGTCGATGCACTTGAGGCCGGGCGGTCCGGGGAACGCTACATTCTGGGCGGCGAGAACCTTACCCTGAAGCAGCTTCTGGACAAGATGTCCGCCATCACCGGCCTGCCTTCTCCGACCATGCGGGTTCCGCATAGCGTGGCCATGGCTTTCGCCCTGTGCGACCAAACCGTCACCGGGAGGCTGCGCGGGAAAGAGCCCCGTGCTACCGTGGAGGCCGTACGTATGGGCAAGAAAAAGATGTTTGTCTCTTCGGCAAAAGCGGAGCGTGACCTGGGCTTTCAAGTGGTCCCGGTCTATGCCGCGTTGCGATCGGCCATCGATTGGTTTCGGGCGAATGGGTATGCGCCTGCCGCATGAGACGGATTGGGATTATCGCGGCCATGCCCGGCGAGCTGAAGCCGCTGGTGCAGGGATGGAAGCCACTGCACCTCCCGCATGGGGAAAATGCGTGGCAGGGCAATCTTGAGGGTGCTGCGTGCATTGCCGTTTGTGCCGGGATGGGCAAGGCGGCCGCCGAGCGTGCCTGCGCGATTGCCATGCGGGAGGCTCCGCTCGAATACCCTGGTTTCGATGGGCTGGGCAGGGGCGCTCTCGTGCGGCATGCAACCCGGGGACGCGTACGTGGTGAACGAGGTGGTGGATGGCGCCTCCGGGGAGGCGTTTCCCACGGAATCTCCGGCCCGCGAGGGAAACGCCCCACCGCTCAGGTTGGTCACCATGGATCACGTAGTCCTGGCTGCGGAAAAGAGGCGGTTGGGCCAAAGCCACCAAGCCGTCATGGTGGATATGGAAGCGGCAACGGTGGCCCGCTTTGCTCGCAGCCAGGGGATCCCGTTTTATTGCCTCAAAGCGGTTTCTGATACGGCGAAGCGAAGTCTTGCCCGACTTTAGCCGCTACACCGATACCCAGGGCCAACTGCAGCTGGCGGCGTTGTTGGCCCATGTTGCCATTCGGCCCCGATACTGGCCTGGCTTGGCCCGTATGGGCAAAAATGGCAAGAAAGGTGCGCTCGCCATGGCTTCGGCGCTGGGTCCGCTGGTCGGTGATTCAACGGTGATGTCAAGATGATGCAGACCGCAGCGCCTGTGCCGGCAAACATGCAGGCAGCCGTTTATCGCGGCGTGAACGACGTTCGCGTCGAAACCGTTCCTGTGCCCGCGATCGGTTCCGGTGAAGTGCTCATCCAGGTACATAGCTGCGGCATTTGCGGCACTGACCTGAAGAAGATCCATACCGGATCGCACTCCGCGCCCCGCATCTTCGGCCACGAAACCGTGGGGACCATCGCGGCCGTAGGCGCCGCCGTAAGGTCGTTTGCGGTTGGCGATCGGGTAGTTGTCTTCCATCACATCCCGTGTGGCGCGTGTTACTACTGCCGGAAGAAAACATTTGCTCAGTGTCCGGTTTATAAGAAGGTAGGCTGCACTGCGGGCTTCGAGCCCTCCGGCGGCGGGTTCGCCGGCTATGTGCGGGTGATGGACTGGATTGTGCAGCGCGGACTCATCAAGATCCCTGACGGCATTCCTTTCGCCCAGGCAGTCTTCGTCGAGCCACTGAACACCTGCCTGAAGGGCGTCCGCAGCCTGAATCTGGCTGCGGATGAGACAGTCCTGGTCATCGGCCAGGGCCCCATCGGCATTATGCTGGCGTCGTTGGCCAAGCGATCGGGGGCTAAGGTGCTTACGTCGGACTTGTACCCGGAGCGCCACGCAGTTGCGGCCCGGTTTGGACTGAATATGCCCATCGACGCGTCGCGGGAGGACGTGGTCAAGGTAGTCCACGCTGCCAGCGAGGGCCGGGGGGCGGATGCCGTGATCCTGGCGGTGGGCGGGAACTCGCTGATTCGAACCGCGATGGACGCCGCTCGCTCCGGGCGGCCGCGTGTTGCTGTTTGCCCAGACCCAGCACGGGGAGGCCATCATCGATCCGGCAGCGGTATGTGTGGACGAGAAGACGCTGATGGGGTCCTATAGTGCGTCGGTCGATATTCAAGAGGAAGCGCTGCAGATCGTCTTCGAGGGGTACGGCCAGGGGTATGATCTGACCCGGCTGGTTTCCCATCGCTTTCCTTTGTCAGAGGCGGTGGAGGCCATCGCCATCGCGTCCGAGCCCAGGGCAACTTCGATGAAGGTCATGATTGAAGGCACGCCTGCCCGGATTGGGCGAGAATAGGAAGGTATGTTAAGTGAGATGAACGCTGCCGTACTCTACGGCAAAGAAGACGTCAGGATTGAACGGGTCCCGATTCCCGGAGCGGGCAAGGGAGAAATTGTCATCCGCGTTCATGCCGCTCTCACTTGCGGCACCGACCTGAAGGTCTTCCGCCGGGGGTACCATGCCAGGATGATCGCGCCGCCCGCGCTCTTCGGGCATGAGCTGGCGGGCGTGATCCATGAGACGGGTGCCGGGGTGCGCAGCTTCAAACCTGGCATGCGCGTGGTGGCGTTGAATTCGGCGCCTTGCGGAGCGTGCTTCTGGTGTGTCCGCAAACAGGAAAATCTCTGTGAGGATCTGCTCTTCAACAACGGCGCGTACGCGGAATATATCCGCATCCCGGCGCGCATCGTATCCAAGAACACGCTGATTGTCCCCGAAAGCTTACCCCTGGAGCACGCAGCGCTGACCGAACCACTGGCATGCGTGGTGCGCGGCCTGGAGGAAACCGGGGCGAAGCGTGGCGACACTGTAGTCGTGATCGGCGCTGGACCGATCGGGTTGATGTTCATACACGTGGCCCAACTTTCAGGAATGAAAGTGATCGCGGTGGTGAAGCGCGATGAACAGGTTGCCTCGGCGACCACGTTCGGAGCTACGCACGTAGTCCAGACCGCGGCTGTGATCGATGCCGTTGCCGCGGTGCGTGGTTTGACTCCCGATCATCGGGGCGTGGATGTGGCCATCGAAGCCGTGGCGACTCCGCTTACCTGGCAGTGGGCGGTGGACATGGTTCGCCGTGGCGGCACTGTGAATTTTTTCGGAGGCTGTGCGGCTGGAACCAAAGTGGAGATCGACACCAATCGGTTGCACTACAACGACATCACGCTGAAGGCGAGTTTCCACCATACGCCGGCTGCGTGCCGCAAGGCCTTTGATCTGCTGGCGAGCGGGCGATTCAAGTGCAGCGAATACATCACCGGCCGCGCGCAGTTATCGGATCTGGAAACCGTGCTGCGCGCAGGATCGATCGAACGATATTAAGACCGCTATCATTCCTTAGAATGAGGTTGGACGGAATCACCGATCCGAACTAGAGTTTTTGCCGCGGGAACCGCTCTAGACGAAGGGCACGGCTTCAGCCGTGCCGTAAACATCCGCGAAGGTGGACGGCTTTAGCCGCTGAGGTACGGTCTTTCAAGGTAGGTTGTGTGAATAGGGACGCATGGAAAAAACGTACCTCAGGGGTTGAAGCCCTCAATGGTCACGGCTTGATGGCACGGCTAAAGCCGTGCCCTTCGTCCAGAGAAATTGCCGCCTTAATAACGCTTCCTGAAGGGTACGGGCTTTCGGTTGCGGAAAAACTAAATTTCTTTGAAGGGGACGGCCTTCAGGCCGTCCGTAAGTGATTGTAAGTGTGTCCGGCTTTAGCCGCTGAGGGTACGGTCTTCGCTCGCTGTTCGACGTTTTTCCGCAGCCTGTTTAGCCCGTACATTTACTCACAAAACCAAGAGGGCAAGGGATGACAGTTAAAAGCGCGCAGGAAGAACGGGAACTGGTCGAGCGCGGCTGGTCCGCGTTACCGCCGGAGTACCGCATCCCCGACCAGCGCCCGACCCTCGAGGAGGCTCGTGCCTACTGCCGCCGGCTCGCGACTACCCACTACGAGAACTTCCATGTGGCCTCCTGGTTTCTACCTGCGCGCCTTCGACCTCACTTCCATAGCATCTATGCCTATTGCCGCATCGCGGATGACTTGGGCGATGAAGTAGGGAATCGGGAGCAATCGCTCGCGCTGCTGGATCTTTGGGGCAGGGAACTGGACGCTTGCTATCAGGGTGAGGCGCGTCATCCCGTTTTTGTCGCATTGGCTGAGACAATCCGCGCTTGTGACATTCCTAAACAACCATTTGCTGACCTGCTGATGGCTTTTCGCCAGGATCAGAACGTACTGCGTTATCCATCGATGGACCACGTGCTGGACTACTGCCGATACTCTGCTAACCCGGTAGGACGGCTCGTTCTATATGCCTGCGGCTATCGCACCCGGGAAATGTTCCTCCTGTCTGACTTCACCTGCACCGCTTTGCAGTTGGCGAACTTCTGGCAAGACATCCATTCCGATTACGAGCGAGGCAGGATCTACCTGCCCCTCGATGATATGCAGAAGTACGGTGTAGACGAAGCTACGATTGCCCGGCGCGAGCCGGCGCCGGCATTTCGCGAACTGGTGCGGCATGAGGTCGACTACACTCGCCAATTGTTCACCAACGGTCTGCCGCTGATCGACATGGTCGATCGCGAACTCGCGCTCGACCTGGATCTGTTCAGCCGGGGTGGCCTGGAAATCTTGCATGCCATCGAGCGGCGGCACTACGACGTACTAACCATGCGTCCCGTCATCTCAAAAAGCAGAAAGCTGGGATTGCTGGCACGCGCGCTCGCCGGCAAGCTCGTCCCTGGGTTCTCAAGGGGAAGGCGGCCGGCGTGACCCCTGAGGTTGAAGCCGCCTACGCGGCCTGCCGGAACATTGCGCGCAAGAAAGCGAAAAACTTCTACTACGCCTTTGTCGCCCTGCCCGCCAAAAAGCGGGACGCGATTTGCGCCGTCTACGCCTTCATGCGCCAGGCCGACGATCTCTCCGATGACGAAGACCTTCCCATCGCTGAACGCCGCATCGCCATGAATGAGTGGCTCACCCGCTGGCACCAGGTGCAGGCCGGCGAAGCCACGATCGATCCGGTTTTCTTGGCCCTGCTGGATGCGCAACGCAGCTTTGCCATTCCGTCGGACCTTCTCGATCAGCTGGTACAAGGAACAGCTACTGATCTCGAACCACGCTTCGCCGCTTATGCAACCTTCGCGGATCTCTATCGTTACTGCTATCTCGTCGCGTCGGTAGTCGGGCTGGTGTGCATTCGGATTTTCGGTTACCTCGATCCCCGCGCCGAGAAACTCGCAGAAGAAACCGGCATTGCCTTTCAGTTGACCAACATCCTCCGCGATGTGCAGGAAGATGCGCAGCGCGGGCGGCTCTATCTGCCGCTCGAAGATCTGGAACGCTGCGGCGTGACCGCCGGGTCCATAAGCCGCATCTCCAGTGGACGGCAATTGACTCCGCAGCAGCGGCAGGTGCTCGCCATACAGGCCGAGCGTGCGGGACAGTTTTACAAATCCGCGGAAGCTCTGTTGCCTCTGATATCCCCAGACAGCAGGGCTGCGATGTGGGTTCTGGTCACCATTTACCATCGTTTGTTGCGTCACATCGAACAGCGCAACTTTGATGTCTTTTCGGCGAGGGTGCGCGTTCCCACCTATGAGAAGCTGAGCATATTGGGAGCCGGCCTGTTCAAGACGCTGGCCCAGGGAGTATGGGCCTGACAGGATTGCGCTCTGTCACTGTGATTGGCGGTGGGCTTGCAGGTCTCTCGGCCGCCTGTGCCTTGGCGGACGCAGGTTACCAGGTTCGCCTGCTGGAAAAGCGTCGCTACCTCGGCGGCCGGGCTTCTTCCTATGAACACCCGGGAACGGGCGAGGTAATCGATAACTGCCAGCACGTGCTGCTGGGTAACTGCGTCAACCTCATCGATCTTTACCGCCGTCTTGACGTGGGCGATGCCATCCGCTGGTTCGATCGCCTGACCTTTATCGAGCCGGGGGGACGAAGAAGCATTCTTGAGCCCTCCTTTTTGCCCGCGCCTTTTCATGACCTGCCGGCCTTTCTGCGCGCTTCGGCGTTTTCCTTTTCCGACAAGCTGGCCATCTGCCGCGGGCTCAGCGCGTTCATTGCCGGCATTCCCAAGGACTCTGACGAAAACTTCGCCCAATGGCTGCAACGGCACCGCCAGACACGCGGAGCCATTGAACGCTTCTGGAAGCCGGTGCTGGTGAGCGCGCTCAACGAGGATCCGGATCGTATGTCGGTCCACTATGCCGGGCAGGTGATTCGCAAGTCGCTCCTGCTTTCTCCGGGAGCAGGGCGTATGGGCGTGCCCACCATTCCGCTGAGCGACCTCTATGGCCGTGCGATCGATTACATTCAGAGCCGCGGCGGGCGGGTGGAATTAAGTACTGCACCGGAATCATTTGCGTGGTGTGAGCAAACGCAGCAATGGACGGTCACGACACAGGGCGACAGCTTCACCACCGACAGCATCGTGTTGGCGCTCGCGTTTGAAGGGCTGAGCAAGCTATTGCCTGCTTTACCGCGAAATCCCGAGGCTGAACAATTGGCGATGAACCTGGAGTGCTTAGAGCATTCGCCGATCACCGGCATACATCTTTGGTTTGATCGTGAGGTAAGCGATCTGGAGCATGCAATTCTTCTGGACGCAACCATACAATGGATGTTTCACAAGTCGAGACTGCAACCGGAAAAGCGGCGTGGGGAACCTGGGAGCTATCTTGAGTTAGTGGTCAGTGCATCCAAGTCCTTGGTTGGTATGCAGCGTCAGGAAATCATCGATCTGGCCCTGCGCGAATTGGCGGAATTCTTCCCCCTGGTGTCCGAAGCAAAATTAATGAAAGCCGCCGTGGTTAAGGAGGTGCGAGCTACCTATTCCATTCGTCCGCAACTCGACCTGCTTCGCCCATCGCCTACGAGCCCATGGCCGCGAGTTTTTCTGGCGGGCGATTGGGTCGCCACCGGATGGCCGGCAACGATGGAGGGCGCGGTCCGCAGCGGATATCTTGCGGCGGAGGCGGTGAGTAGCCCTGCCGAAGAACCAGTGCGCTTTCTGCAACCCGATCTGGGTGCTACCGGATTTATGCGTCTGCTGCCCTAATACCTCCGCTGGCTTTGCCGCACCCATCTTACCGCACTTCTCCTGTTCATATGACACAGTTGCTGTCATCAGTGCGCGAAAAATCTAAATACGATTCGAAACTCATCGCTGAATTAAAAGGAGGAATTGTAACTAATGACATCAAATGACGTCCTTTGCGCCGTAGAAACTTCAACTAATGACGACGATGACGCCAAATGACATCTATTGCGTATTAGACAATCGATTTTCCTCTCACGCACGACCACCTTGACAACCATCACAACCCTATGCTCTCATTCCGTCGCACGCATTCCGAGACTTGTAACTTACGCGGAACGAGTTCAGGTCTCAAATATGTTGTCTGCATCCTAGGTCGATTTCATCACGATAGAGCGGCGCAGCTTAGCCGGTATTCACGACTCTGCAATATAAAACAGGCGGAAGATACGCCGAGGCCGCTCTCGAATTCGAACCAGATATATCTGGTCCGCTAGGGGTCCGTTCGTTTGCGGAACTTTATGGAGGCGCCCGTGAATTCACACAAAGTCTGGTTTTCTATCCTCGCAACTGTGCTGTTCCTTGGCTGTTGCTTTACTGCCCGCGGGCAGTCCACTTACGGTTCAATTTCAGGAACGGTCAAGGACGCCTCGGGCGCCGCTATCGCGGGCGCGGAGGTTACGCTGACCAGCACCGCCACCGGAGCAAAGCAGACATTTATTACAGATCAGAACGGTTCATATTCCTTCCTCAACTTGAATCCAGGTGAGTACACCGTGGAAGTGGATAAGACCGGCTTTAAGCGCTTCAAGCGCGACGCCATTGACGTGCAGGTGCAGCAGAGTGTTCGCATTGACGCCGTCCTGGAGGTTGGCGCAGACACCCAGACAGTGGAAGTCACCGCGGAGACTCCACTGCTGCAGACCGATAATGCGTCGCTCGGTCAAGTCATTGACGAGCGCAAGACCAACGAGACTCCTTTGAATGGCCGCAACGTTTTCAACCTCATCACGCTTTCTCCCGCGGCGATCCCGCAGGGTGGTTCCGGCGGTTCGCAGGTGGGCCAGAATCCGTTCAGCTGGGGCAATTACCAGGTGGGCGGCTCGTTCGGCAACGAGAGCGCCGAGTACGTGGACGGGCAACCGGTGAACATTGGTTACATCAATCTGCCTATTCTGATTCCTGACCAGGACGCCATATCCGAGTTTAAGGTGCAGTACAACAACCTCGGCCCGGAATGGGGCAGGTTCGCCGGCGGCGTTGTCAACCTGAGCACGAAAGGAGGATCAAACGCCTTCCACGGCTTAGCGTATGAATATCTCCGCAACAAGGTCTTGAATTCCCGGCCATATTTCCCGGAGGGCGCGCGGGAGGCGCCTCCCTACGTGCAGAATCAGTTTGGCGGCACGTTTGGCGGCCCGGTGATCAAAGGCAAGACGTTTTTCTTCTTCGCCTATGATGGGTACCGTCAGCGGGCGTCCCAGGTTTTTACTACCACAGTGCCCACGGCTCAGGAGAGGGGCGGCGTATTTCCCGCGGACGTTCCAATCTACGATCCGTTGAGCATTAGCGCGGGGTGTGTCGGAAACTCTACCGCCGCGAATTGCGGTCGTAAACAATTCGCTAGCAACACAATTCCCAACGGATCAATTAACCCGGCCGCATTGGTTGAACTTAAGTTCCTTCCGCTGCCGACCAACAGCGCCGCAACCAACAATTTCAGCTCGACCGCGGCCTCCGGCGGAAACACCAATCAATACGTAGCTCGTGTTGATCAAAATTTGACATCGACGCAGCATATTTTTACCCGTTACAACTTCTTCAACCTTCTGGATTTGCCTACCGATCCCTTCGGCACCGGGCTGTGCGCGGATCGTTGCGCGGAAACCTATCAGACCAACGCCGCCGTCATCGGCTACAGCAACTCCATCCGGCCTAATCTGTTGCTGAGTATCAACCTGAGCGGCAGCCGGTTCCATTACTTGCGTTCGCCCAAGAACTCGAGTTTTGACGTGACCCAGTACGGCTGGCCCGCTTCTTACAATGCGGCCATTCCGAGTGCCGGCCGGTCGCCGTTCACACCGTGCTTCACGCCCCAAGACTCCACGGTCACCTGTTCCCAGGGTCAGAGCTTTATCACGGATCACGATACACAATGGGCGCTCTCCCCCAACCTCACGTGGATCAAGGGACGCCACACCATGTTGTTCGGCGGCCAACTGATTGAGACCTTTGACAACTACGCCCAGACGAACATCGCCAGCGGCGCCTTTGCTTTCAACGGCAGTTGGACGCAGAGCAATCCTGTTGCCGGCGGAACGGGCGGTATTTCCTTCGCCGATTTTCTCCTGGGATATGGCCTGAACCAATCGAGCGTGTTCAACCACAATTTCGGTGAGGCGCAGATTCCGGCCCTGGTGGCGCAAAAGGAAGCGTATCGAGCCTTCTTTTTCGGGGATACGTGGAGAGTCACATCGAAATTAGTCGTAAACGCCGGTCTGCGCTACGATTTGCAGGGGCCCTGGACAGAGCGCCATGACAGGATAAGTTATTGGGATCCGGCGGCCACCAATGCCACGGTTACCGGCTGTAACGGCGGCTCATGCCCCGGCGACGTCTTCCTCGTTGGTACCGGTCGAAATAAAACCCGTGGCAACATACCGCTGAAGAAAAACGAGTTCATGCCCCGTATTGGAGTTGCTTATACCTTTGACCAGAAGACAGCCATTCGCGCCGGTTACGGTATCTTCTTCGTCCCCAACTGGATATTTTTCAACCTCAATCCCAGCAATGATGCCATTAATCTGGCCTCAACGCTGTGGGTCGCAACTGCCAACGGCGGCATTACTCCCAACAGCACGCTTTCGGCAACCAACTGCGCGTTTACCCCGGGCGCTCCTTCGGGAACGCTGAATTGCCCGACCAACGGACCCTTCGGTGCAAATGTCGTGACGCCCCTGGGCAGAGGCAACGTTTCGGCGTTTGACGCTGGCCAAAACATCACCATAGCTCCCTACACCACCTATAAGGCGCCGTACGTCCAGCAGTTTAACCTCGACATTCAAAGAGAGTTCCCGGGAGGGATCTTCGTCGATGCTGCGTACGCTGGCTCGCGGGGCGTGCATCTGCCGAACCCAACGGCGACTCAGATCGACCAGCTCCCCGACGCGGACCTCTCTCTGGGAAGCGCCCTGCTGGTGAACGTTCCCAACCCGTTCAAGGGGATTACAACGGTAAGCTCGTTGAACCCTGCCAAAAACAATACGGTTATCGCGGGTCAGCTGCTCCGTCCTTACCCCCAGTATGGTGGCGTCAGCCTTGCCGGCGATGGCTGCTGCTCCAGTACCTACAACTCGTTCCAACTCTCAGTTACGAAGCGGTTCACCGGGGGTGGATCGTTCCTGGCTGCCTACACCAACGAAAAACTCCTCACCAATGCCGATACTTTGACTACCTGGCTGGAGACCGGCGTTGGAGAAGTGCAAGACTGGAACAATCTCAGGGGAGAGTGGTCGCTCTCTTCCCAGGACGTGTCCCAGCGCCTGGTGATGAGCTACATTTACGACCTGCCCTTTGGTCACGGTCAAAAGTACGTGTCCGATGCTGGCGGCATCACCGGGAAAGCGATTTCCGGATGGGGCATCCAAGGTATCACGACGTTTCAGAAGGGCTTCCCCTTGCCGATAAGCTATGGGGGCTCGACGGCGCTGTCACAGGCCAGTCTGGGAATCGGGACTTTGCGTCCGAATGTTGTGAAGGGATGCACCAAGGGTACAGCGCACGTAGCCTCAACGGGGGGAATTGCCTGGTTCAACCCAGCTTGCTTCACAGCTCCCAGCGATTTTGGTTTCGGGAACGAGTCGCGCGTGGATCCGACGCTTCGAGGCCAAGGGATCAATAACTGGGACCTCGCGATAAAAAAGACGACAAACTTCGGTCCGGGTGAAAGGTTTGGTTTGGAGTTTCGGACGGAGTTCTTCAATACATTTAATCGCGTCCAGTTTGGCCCACCGAATACCGCTTGTTGCAGTGCCGCGAGTGGTTTCGGAGTCACCAGTAGCCAGTTGAACAATCCAAGGCTCATTCAGTTCGCTCTGAAGTTGCTGTTCTAGCGTGTCAGTGGAGCAAAGGTGGATGCCTCGTTCTGGCATCCATCACCCGCTCCAATGCGCCCGTATTTGACTTCTGCTAACCTTGCGCTTGCATGAACCGGCGGATCTCACGACGCGATTTCCTGCAAGCGTTTGCCGCTATGGGTCTGGCACTGCCCGCGCCGCTATCTCTAGCCGTGCCCCTTTTTGATGCGAAGCACCCGCGTGGCTTGGACTTCCACCATGTGAATTCGCCCACCCCAAAGAAGTACCTGATTGAAACCATGGGTGGCGGTGTAGCGCTGTTTGACTACAACAACGACGGATTGCTCGACATTTTTCTGGTCAACAGCGGCCGGCTCGCCAACCCGATGCACCCACCCGAGACCTTCGACCGGCAAACTCCCCGGAATTGGAATCGTCTCTACCGGCAGAATCCGGATGGGAGCTTCACTGACGTCACTAAGGAAGCCGGTCTGGCCAACGCAGGTGACGGCAACTACGGCATGGGTGTAGCGGTTGGCGATTACGACAATGATGGCTTTCCCGACCTGTACGTCACTAACTATGGAAAAAACACGCTTTACCACAACAATGGCAATGGCACCTTTACCGACGTTACCGCCAAGGCCGGCGTAGAAGCGGGCGGTTGGAGCTGCTCGGCAGGTTTTTTTGATTACGACAACGATGGCCATCTGGATTTGCTCGTCACCCGCTACATGCTGTGGGATACACAGCACAGCAAGATCTGCGGCGCCGAGTGGCAGACCTACTGCCCGCCGGCCGAGTTTCCAGTCACCACAAACATTCTTTATCGCAACCGTGGCGATGGCACATTCGAAGACGTCAGCCAGCGTTCCGGGATTGCGTCGGTCAAGGGGCGTTCGCTTGGCGTCTGCTTCGCGGACTACGATGACGATGGTTTCACCGACATCTTCGTTTCTAACGACGGCATGCGCCAGTTTCTTTTCCACAATGATGGCAACGGGAAATTCACCGAATGCGCTCTGGAAGCGGGTGCGGCGCTCACCACCGATGGCAGGCCTCTCTCGGGCATGGGCACTGTCTTCCAGGATTACGACAACGACGGGCGGCCGGACATTCTGGTCACGGTGCTGCCCCGCGAGGTGTACGCGCTCTTTCACAATGACGGCAATGGGTTATTCAGCTATCGCAGTCTGCAGGCAGGCCTGGGCTTGCTCTCGGCGGCAAGCTCGGGGTGGGGTCTTGGTCTCGAGGACTTCGACAACGATGGCTGGAAGGATTTGTTCGTCGCCCAGAGCCATGTGCTGGACAACGTAGAAGAGATCGACCACATGCTGCACTACAAAGAGACGCCGCTGCTGGCGCTCAATCGCAAGGGGCGCTTCGAGCGGGCTGATTCAGGGGTCACCGCACCGATGGCCGGCCGGGGAGTGGCCTTCGGCGATTTGAATAACGATGGCTGGATGGACATCGTTGTTACTTCGCTGGGCGGAGAGCCGCTGGTGCTTTTGAATCACGGAGGATCTGGCAACTGGCTATCCATCTCCTTGCGCGGAACGCGCAGCAATCGCGATGGCCTGGGTGCGAGCGTGCAGGTCAACGGTCAGAAGCGATTCGCAACCACGGCCGGTAGTTACATCTCCGCCAGCGATAAACGTCTCCACTTTGGTCTCGGCGCAGCCGAGGTGGCCAAGGTCGAAATTCACTGGCCCTCGGGCATCCATCAAGTCCTTGAGGGGGTCAAGGCTAATCAGTTTCTCGAAATCCGTGAGCCGGAGAAATCATGATTCATGTTTTCCTGTCGGCCTTGCTCGCGCTGCAGGCTGCCGGAGCGCCGGCCGTCGAACATGTGCATGCTGGAGTGGCCGCGGAAAAGAGCGGACAATTGGACGCAGCACTGGCCGAATTTCAAAAGGCCACCGAACTCGATCCCAAACTAGCCGTCGCGTTCACCGATCTCGGTGGGGTATACATTGAGAAGCGCGATTATGCGGCTGCGATTCCGCCGCTGAAGCGGGCCGTCGAGCTCAGTCCCGACCTAGAAGCCGCTCACCGCTTGTTGGGCTACGCACTCTTGGCGCAAGGGTACGCCACCGAAGCCATTCCACATCTCGAACAGGCACACGCCGAGGAGGTAATCGGCATCGCTCTGCTCGACGCAGGCAAATTGCAGGAGGCTGTGGGCGTCCTGCAAAAAGCTCTGGCTCAAAGCCCGGACGATCCGGAGCTGCTCTATTATTACGGGCGGGCTTCCGGCCTGCTCTCCAAACAGGTTTTTGACCAACTTGAAGCTCGCTTCCCGAATTCCGCGCGTGCCCATGAAATGATGGCGCAGGACTACGCTGTCCTGCGAGATGTCCCTGGCGCCGAACGGGAGTTTCTCGAAGCGTTGCGCCTGCGCCCACAGACAGCGGGTTTGCACCTGCAGTTCGGCGAGCTCTACGCTCGCGCCCAGCAATGGGACAAAGCGGAAGAACAATTCCGCTTGGAAACTCAACTTCAGCCGGGGAGTCCCGAGGCATTCTATCGACTCGGTGAAGCACAGTTGCAGTTGGGTAAATTCCACGAGGCGCGCGAGGCACTCGTCCATTCCGACCAGTTGAGAGAGGACATGCCGGAAACCCTCTATCAATTGGGAAAAGCAGCAGCGATGGACGGAGACGACACGATCGCGCAAAAGTGCTGGCAGCATGTTCTAAGCCTGGAGAAAAATACTGCGCTTGCCGCGCAAGCGCATTTCGGCCTGGCTGGCATTTATCGCAAGCAGGGGAAGTCCGCGGACGCGGATCGCGAAATGGAGGAATTCCGCAAGTTGCAGAGCAGACCAGGCCAGACGGATGGTTCGCTGAAGTAGCCGCTCTTACTTTTGCAACAACCGGTTAAGCGAAAGGAAATCGATTGGCAATGGCGTCTTACCCTGTTGCAAGAGATCGGCCAGAGCCACCGCGATCAAAGGGGCAAATTTGAAACCGTGACCAGAGAAGCCTGCGGCAAAGACTACGTTGGTGAATTCCGGATGACGATCCACGATGAAGTCATCGTCGGGGCTCATGGTGTACAGGCAGGTCGCCGAATGTAGCAGGCGGGAACGAGCCTGCTCAAAGTCGCCGGCGAGCCTGGGCATGTATTTCACAGCAAGGGCGGCAAGTGGGTCCAGGTCAGCAGGTCCCGGAGGCGCAACAGGATTATCGGCACTGGCCAGGTAGCTTCCACCTATGTGCTGGGCCATCTTGACGCCCAGGCCGGGCATGTTGGGAAATCCGTAAGCGAAATTCTCAGAAAACGCGAAGACTGGCATGCGATCCGGAGCGAACAGCTCCGGGCTTAGGGGATCGAACCAGGCGAGCACCTTACGCTTCACCCGGAGTGGGAGCTGCAGGCTGCGTAACAACTCACCCGCCCATGCACCGGCGGTGATGATCAGGCTGGATGCAGTGACGGTTTCATTTTCCAGGTGCACTTTTACTTCCCCGGCAGGCGCATCCCAACCTATCACCCGTTTTTCACAAAAGATATCTACGCCAAGACGCCGGGCATGAACATGAGTGGACGTGATCGAGGCATCCACATCGAGCCAGCCGGCCTGCACATCGAAAAGTCCGGCGCACTCTTCGGGGATGTCGAATGCAGGATAGCGATAGCGCACCTCGGCTGCCGATAGCTTTTCTACACGAAGATGATTGGCGACTGCGCTCTCTTGTACTTCGCTGAGAAAGGACGCCTCCGGAAGGCCCATGTAAAGCACCCCGGACCGGTGCAACAGCCGCGTGTCAAATTCTTTCTCGGCCTGCTCCCACATCTCGCCTGCGCGTTGCGCCAGCGGTACATAGCCGGTGCCCTCGGGATAAGCAAGCCGATAAATGCGCGTACCGCCCGAATGGCTGCCGCGGCCATGCGGAGGAGTGAACTGATCAAACGCGGCAACGGTGAGGCCTCGCTTGGCCAACTCCACTGCGGCAAAACTGCCCATGCTCCCGAGGCCGATGATGGCTACATCGTAGTGTCGCTTCATAACCTTCTGCTATTGTGAAGCAAAGGGAGAACTTCATGCTGGAACGTTTACAAGTGGCGGGCGCGCCGGCGCCCCAGGGCCCTTATTCAAGCGTGGTGCGTGCAGGAGATTTTCTGTATGTCTCCGGCCAGGGTCCCGTAGATCCAATAAGCGGCGAGATCGATTCAGAGACCAATATAAAGGACCAAACGCGACTCGTTCTCCAGAACTTGCAGACTATCCTTCGCGGTTGCGGCGGTGACTTGAAGGATGTGGTCAAGTGCTCCGTCTTCCTGCACGACGTGAAAGAGTTCGACCTCATGAATGAGGTGTATGCCGAAGTTTTTGGTGAATTCAAGCCGGCACGTACCACGGTCGGCGCAGGCATGGTCGCTCTCGGCATGAAAGTAGAAATCGATTGCGTGGCTTACCTGCCCAAGCCTGCTTAGGCTGAAAAGTAAACTTCAAAAGTGCAAGCACGATCGGCTCACCGTCATTGCGGCGGCGGGAGTGGCATTCGCCGAGCCGGTAGATGATTGGTGGAGGTTGTGGACCGGTAGGAGCGGGGCGCACGAATGGCGCACCCCAGATCCCTCGCGTTCGCTTCGGGATGACAACAAGGAGAGGGTAGTTGTGAGGAAAGGGCGGTTGCTGGAGGAAAGGCTTCTTGTCAAAGGAGAGGGCTCGTGCCAAAGGGGATTAGACGCCTTCATCAACAGCTGACCTCTCCATCTTTGATCTGGACAAGTGGGACTTCTGAAGCGCGCTGGCTCTCAGTGCTTCAGCAACGCCACTCCGCAGCACACCAACACCGCTGCTAACCAGCGCCGCCGATCCACATTTTCGTGCAATACCCACCTCGCCGCCACAGCGTTGCTTACGAAGGTCAGCGAACCTGCCGCCGGCGCGATCAGGCTCACGTCCGCGTGGCTCAGCGAAAACAGCAATGAGAAAAAGCTGAGAGCCATAAAGGCAACGCCCCCCAGAAAACGGCCTTCGCTTACCACCGCCCAAATAGCCCTTGGCAAGCCTCGTGCCTCTTTGATCCGGTCCAGGTCGCCCACCTTGCGCATGGCAGAAGCGAGCAATACATCGCCGGCAGTGGCCGTTAAGACGATGGCGCCAACCATCGCCGCAATCGCCGAACCGGAGCTCAGATTCATCACGTGGAACCGGCGGAATCACTTGGCGTGTAGGCCGGTCCCCGAGTGACGAAGCCCACGCCGGCGGTTATCAGGCCTATCCCCGCCCAACGTGCCAGCGAGATCTGCTCGTGCAACCAGAACCGCGATAGGAACGCCACAACCACGTAGGCGAGAGAAGTAGCGGGTAGCACAAAGGTCAGATCTGCCCAGGAGAGCGCGGTCAGATAGCAACCAGTCCAAACCAGCAGCACCAGAACCCCACTCAACACCCAGGGTGTTCGCAGCGCAGTAAGAAGCTCACCAGGATGGGTCAGCGACACCGGCCCGAGGTGCTTCATCCCGATCGCGAGGAACGTATCACCAAAGGCGGCGGCGAGCGCGACCACACCCAGAACCAGGTACCTCCGCGGTGTCATGGTTTGCAAGGTGCTACCCGATCATGCCCCTGCGTTGACGGCGGGGCCGGGTGTATTGGCGGCCTTGATCTTACCGTCTGCCACCACCTTATTGCGGGCAGCACGAAGCTTCATGAATGACTTGGCTTCGACATACAGACGCTTTATGTCCCGATTGACGATCGCCTTGCTCACGATGCGCCACGCCGCCTTGGGCCGGAAGTAGTACTCATCGTAGAACCGGTGCACCATCTCGAGCACGTAATCCTTGGGCAACCCTGGATACTCGATGTGCGCAAGCTGGTGTCCACCTTCATCCACCATGGCCCCATTGTTGATGATGAAGCCATTCTCGGCGGCGAAGTCATAGAACTCCGTCCCCGGATATGCGTGGGCAATCGAAACCTGGATGGTCTCGACGTCGAGGGCCTTGGCGAAGTTGATGGTGTTGCGAATCGACTCCTTGGTTTCGCCTGGAAGGCCAAGGATGAAATCGCCATGGATGGTCAAGCCCAACTCGTGACAATCGCGCGCGAAATCGCGAGCGCGTTCGACGGTGGCGCCCTTCTTGATGTTCTTGAGAATCTGCGGATCGCCCGATTCAAAGCCCACAATCAACAGCCGGCACCCTGCTTCCCGCATCGCCTTCAGCGTTTCGCGGTCCGTGGTCACGCGTGACGTGCACGACCAGGTAAGCTTCAACGGCTTCAGCTTGGCGCACAGTTCCACCGTCCGCGCTTTCTGGATGTTGAAGGTATCGTCGTCAAAGAAAAATTCCTTGACGTCAGGGAAGAGCTCCTTGGCGTGCGCCATCTCCGCGGCGACATCATCGGTCGACCGCTTGCGCCATGCGTGGCCACTCAACGTCTGCGGCCACAGGCAGAAGGTGCACTGCGCAGGACAGCCCCGCGTGGAATAAAGCGAAACGTAGGGATACAGCAGGAAGGGAACGTTGTAACGCGTCACATCGATGTCGCGCTTGTAGACGTCGGTCACCCATGGCATCTCATCGAGATTCTCCACCTGCGGGCGATCCGGATTGTGCACCACGCTGCCATTTTTGAGGTAGCTGATGCCAAGGATCTGATCGAGCGGCTTGCCGTTGGCAAACTCAACTACGGAGAAGTCAAACTCACGCCGGCAAACAAAATCGATCGCTGCACATTCATTGAGAGCTTTGTCGGGCGAAGTGGTGACCGGCGGTCCAACGAACGCAATCTTGATCGCCGGATTGGCGCGCTTGATGGCTTCGGCCAGTTTCTGGTCACCCGTCCAGCCGGGCGTGCTGGTGAACAGGACCAGGAATTCATAGCCCTTGGAGATCTCAATGGTCTCGGTGGCGGATACGTGATGAGGCGGAGCATCCAGCATCCTGGAGCCCTCCAGCATGCCGGCCGGATAGGCCAGCCATACCGGATACCAATACGACTCAATTTCACGCGTAGCAGGCCAGCGGGAACTGGCGCCACCATCAAAATTCTCAAACGAGGGGGGATTCAACAGCAACGTTTTTAGCGGCATAGGCTCAACTTTCAGTTTAACAGGAATTAGATGGCCGGGGCGCCCGAAAGGCGCGCAAATTCAACACCTAAATAAGCTTAAGGTTCCTGTTGCGCTACATTTACACACTTGGATGCTAGGGGCGGGGCGCCGGCGTCGATTTCGCCCAGTCTTCGATTCGTCCCGTCGCACGGAGCAAAGAAAGACGGGCCTGGGTGAGCTGGTAACGGGTTTCCAGCATATCGACAAAGTGACTGCGCTCGCGAATGCGGGCCCCCTGCTCGTCCTTTGGTAAAGGCGCCGCCGCGCCCGGATTGCCGCTTCCCAGGCGAATCTGCGTGGTGATGGCATCCAGCTGGTCCTGGGATAATTCGTTTTGCAATTCCGCTACCTGCTCCTGGGCTGCGAGCTCGGCGATGCTCTTTTGCAATCGCAGCACCTGCTCTCCCGTCTGATCGCGCAGTTGATCGGCCTGGGCGCTTGCCTGCGCCGCCTCGGCACTTGAACCTTTCGCCTTTGCCGTGCGGGTGGCGTCGAACAGCGGCAAGCGTGATCTGCACGCCTACGTTGAAGTTGTTGTGTTGAAAGCGCAGATAGTACTCGTTGTAGTTATTGAATTTCGCGTACCGGTTGTACTCGAGGCCAAACACAAATGTGGGCCGGTTGTTTTGGCGATCGTCGCCAAACGCGTTGTACATCTTGGATTTGGCTGAGGCATAAGCGGCTTGTATGCCGGTGTTGCCGTCAATCTCCAACGAGTTCGCGGCCTCGGGTGGGGCGGGAACGGTTTGCGCTTGGGAGACAATATCTGCGGGGTTGAGACCGGTTAAATGAGCTAGCTTTAGCCGCAACAGATCGGCCTGGTCCACGAGATGGAGCCGCCGCAGCGCGATCTGGGCCCCCGTCAACCGTGCCTGCGTCAGTTCCACTTTGCTGTCCAGACCGGCGCCGACTCGCTCAGTTTCGATCTCCACCAGCTTTTGCACGAAGCTGGTTTCCTGATCGGACGCAGCCATCTGCTGGTTGACCGTGACCAGCTGGACGTAATCAAGGGCCGTGTCGAGGATTACTTGCTGCCGTGTGTCTTTGAGTTGAAGCTGTGCCGCCAGCAGCGCCGCTCGCGCAGAGCGGATGTAATCCGGCTGGGAAAAAGAAAACGCGAGCGAATTCGCAGCGACGCTATAAATCGAGGGCTGGCCCACCGGGAAACCGTACGAATATCCAAGACTGGAGCCCACCGAAAAACTGGGCTTGTAAGCATCGATGCTTTGCATCACGGCGGCTTCGGCATGCTGCACATCGGCCGCGCTGATGCGCACCGGGGTACTGTTGCGCAGGGCCAGGTCAACTGCAGTGTAAAAAGAGACCTGGGCGTGCGCGCCGGTTTCCCCCAGCAGGCTGACGATACCCAGCAACACGAACTGGCAGGCGCGTCTCACCAATATCCTCAATTGACGATGCGAATGGGAACACCCTCGGAGATCGGCGCGCCATTGGTTGTGCCCAGGGCAACCACCGTGTGTTCCTGCAGGCCCTTGACGATCTGTACGACGGTGAGGTTGATCGCTCCTACTTCCACCGGTACGCGATGCAGGGTGCCGCGCGTGACGACGTAGACATAATCGCGTCCACCCTCAACGTGCAGAGCCTCGCGGGGAACGATCAGCGCGTTGTGCACTTCATGGGTGGTGACTGTGACCACAACATTGGTGTTCGGCAAGAGAACGCCGTTCGAATCTTCCACGCTCACCAGCACCTCGCCCACATTCCGCGTTCCGTAGGTGATGATGTTGGAGGGCAGGCGGGTAATGCGCCCGTGGAATCTCATATCCGGCTTGGCGTCCCACACAATGCTGACTGGATTGTTGAGTTGCAGGTCACCGATCTCCGGTTCGTCGAAGTAGGCGCGCACCTGAAGCTTGGAGAGGTCAGCCATGTCCAGGATCTCTGCCCCCGGCCCGATATAAGAGTAGCGGGTGACCGGAAGCGAATAAACGGTGCCGGGGAAGGGAGCGCGCACATTGGATTGCGCGATCACTTGTGCAGCAGCATCATAAGCGGCTTGGGCTTCCGTCACGCTCGAACGAGCCCGGCTCAGATCCAGCGGGGCGAAGGGTTTGGTCTTCTGCTCTTCCAGCGAGTGCAACGATGCCTGGGCAAGATTCAAGCGCGTTTGTGCCTGGGCCACCTCGCTAGGCGCGGCCGCTCCCTTGGCGGCCAGCTTCTGGACTACGTCGAGATCCCGGGCCGCCTGGTCGCAATCAATTTTCGCCTTGGCCAGGTTGCTGGCTAGGGCGAGTTGTTCCTGATGAGTGCCGCCGCGCTCAGTAGTCTGAAAGCCGGCCTCAGCTGCCCGCAACGCCGCCGTTGCAGCGGCTAATTTGGCGCGTGCGTCGGAGTCATCCAGGGCCACCAGCAGCTGGCCCTGCCGCACCTGCTGGCCTACGTGGACATATACCTCCTTGACCACTGTTGCTTCAGGAGCATGCGCCTCAAAAATGTGTTGCGGCTCCACTTTGCCGCTGGTGCTGTGAACCTGGATCAGATCCTGCACCTGGCTTTCGGCGACTCGCACCGGCAACTTCTCGCGCGTCATCCAGCGGACACCGAAGAAAATGAGAACCAGTGCGATCGCGCCAGCAATCCAGAGTGTGGTGCTGCTGACTGTTTTTCGTCTTGCTTCTACCATTCAATCGCGACCGAAGCCCAGTATATAAGACTGGTTACCACTTCCATTTGGAGTATGGTGCTATGACTCTAAGAGATGCCTCAACTCTTACGCATGGTACAGGTACTGAACTGGCAATGATTTGAGGAGGAGGGCCGGGAAGTGAAGCCGGATCAGGAGCAGTTCAGCGCCGAGGGTTTCGTGCTTGCAGGCGGCCGCAGTACGCGCATGGGCCAAGACAAGGCTCTGCTTTCGCCGGCGGGCCGCGCGCTGCTCGATCTAGCCCTGGACAAGCTGCGAGCCCTCCCCCTGGCCGGCGCGCCACGCATTGCGGCTGCACGCTCCGATCTGTCGGCCCACGCGGCGGTGATCGCCGATCGGCGCCCGGGATGCGGACCTTTGAGTGGTATCGAAGCTGCGCTGGCGGGCAGCGCGCGGCCACTGAATGTTTTCCTGCCGGTGGATATCCCTTTGTTGCCGCCGCAGTTCCTGCTTTGGATGTTGCGGCGAGCCGCGATCACCGGCGCCCTGGTGACGGTTCCCCGTTTCAACGGCCGGCCCCAGCCCCTATGTGCTGTGTACCACCGGGATCTGCTTGAGCAGCTCACCGCATCGGTGCTCACCGGCGAGCACAAAGTCATCCGTGCGGTCACCCGCGCCGCGCGCGCACATTCCCCAGCCCATAACATCGACATCTTCGATGTGGAACTGGTGGCCTCGACCCATGCGCAATTGACCGCCTTTTCCCCGCTGCCTCTTTACCGGTGGTTCCATAATTGCAACACCCCTGAGGATATGGCCGGCATCGGAAATGCTTTAGTCTTGACCCAATGAGTATGCCTCCCAATTTTCCGGAACCGATGCTGGGTATTCCCCCCGGAACTCCCATTGAGGTCATCTCCCAGTCCTCGGATAAGGAAAGGGATGAGGAGAGGGAAGAGGTGAAGCCGCAGGAACGTCCTTACATCTCCTTCGAGCATGTATCCAAATCCTTTGGCGACGTCCACGTGCTCGACGATGTCAGCTTCTCGGTGCAGGCCGGAGAAACCCTTTGCATCCTGGGCCGTTCGGGAGTAGGTAAGTCTGTTTCTCTGCAGCAGATCATGGGCTTCCTCAAACCCGACTCGGGAAGAATCATCGTGGCTGGGCAGGACATCACACATCTGAACGAAGATCAGATGGAGACCGTGCGCAAGAAAGTCACCATGGTGTTCCAGAGCGGCGCTCTCTTTGATTCGCTTACGGTCGGGGAAAACGTGGCCTTTCCCTTGAGGGAGCGAGGCCAGTTGCTCGAAGATCAGATTCAGCAGGTGGTGAACGGATTGCTCGACATGGTCGGCGTGGCGGGTATGGCAGACCTGCTGCCCTCGGATCTTTCGACGGGCATGAAGCGCTCCGTGGCCATCGCGCGCGCTCTCGCCGCACAGCCGGAAGCAATTTTGTATGACGAGCCCACCACCATGGTTGATCCGCTGATGGGCCGGCTGCTGGGCAATCTTATCCAGAAATTAAAACATCAGCTGCGGCTAACCAGTATTGTGGTCACACACGATATGCGCTTTGCCGAAAGGCTGGCCGATCATGTCCTTTTCCTACATGAAGCCAAGGCTTATTTCTTCGGCACCATGGACGAGCTTAAGCAAACCACCGATCCTTTCCTGCGGGAATTCCTGGATCTTGATAAGTTGATTTTGCCAGAGGGGTAAACCGAGGCGGCCGCGCACCGTATTATGAAGCGCTCGTGACTTCCTGGTTATCCCGTCCCCAAATAGTAACCACACTTTCGTCGTTACTTGTGCGCCACGAGCGGTAGCCGATGGTATGCTCTCTGGGTATAGAGCCGACCCAAAACGGGACACCTCGTGGCGACTCTTGCATCTTTAAGAGCTCCTGAACGGCTGATCAATTGAAGTCTGACTGAAAAGGCTCCATCCTTTTGTGGACCCAGCTTAACTCTCGAAGAACAAAGGTTTAGCTGCTTATGCAATCCAGACTTTTTCTCTTTGCAGTGGACATCCTATCGGGCCCTCGTTGCATCACAGAACTCGTTTCGAGCGCCTCGCCTCGCGTAGTCTTTTTCGATCCGCGCGGGCACACCCAATCCAGCCACCCATACTGCAATACGTGGTGATGGTCCGAGTACCTGACTAGTAACAGCGTCACTTAGACAATTTGTGTGATTTCGGCTCTTGCGAGGGGCAAAGTGTAAGTGGACCTTTGCAACCTCCTAGAGCGTGGGCGGGATATCCATGGCAACCTCGGGACTTCTGAAGCGCTTGGCGACAAATGGCCGCGACGAACTGCGGCCGCGGAATGTTTCGGTCCAACGACCGAACACTCAGGGCAAAGGCACGCGCATCGGTGCACTGTGGATTTTGGGCGATGTGCTCATTGTCCTGGCCGCCCTCATGATTGCGGTTCGCGGCTGGCTTGGCGAAGGCCTTTTCGGAGCAGATTCTCCCTACCGCACGAATCTGATGTTCCATAGCCACCCCACTCTGCTGATGGGCTGCCTGGGATGGTTCATCCTTTCTCTCATCCTGGTCAGCAAGCGTTACCACTTGTACGGCCCGATGCAGATGCGCAATACGCTGCACGAACAGCGTCTGACCATCCAGGCCTCGCTCACTGCAGGGCTCTTGCTGTCTGGAGCGCTTTACCTGGTGCACGGCGAGATCATCTCTCGCGGTGTGGTGATCATCACGGTCGTGACGACCACGGTTCTGCTCTGCAGCCGGCGGCTGGTGTGGCGCATGATGATGTATCGCCGTTTTGAAAGCGGTCTCGAGGTTCGCAACATCATTATTGTGGGCACGGGTAGGGTTGGCCAGGCGATGCGCCACCACCTCGATAGCATTCGCCACCTGGGATACAGCTTTAAAGGCTACGTGCACATACCCGGAGTGGACGCAGAGAATCCCGCTTTGGCGGGCGACATTCTTGGGTCGCTGGACCAATTGTTACCGTTGGCGCGGCAGTTTTTTGCCGACGAGATTTTTCTATCAGCGCCGTGCGATGCGCGGGTGGTCACGCAAATCGTGTCTGAGGCGCGAGAAGCGGGGGTCGATATTCGTGTTGTCCCCGAGCTTTACGATGGCCTCGCCTGGAATAGTCCGATTGAATATATTGGCCAGTTTCCGACCATTCCTTTACACCGCGGCGAAACCCCGGTCATCGGTTTGTTCCTTAAGCGCGTTCTGGATGTGCTGCTCTCTTCTGTAGCGCTCACGATTCTGGCGCCGTTGATCGCGTTGATCGCTCTTGCGGTAAAGCTCGATTCGCCGGGACCTATTTTCTATTGCTCCGATCGCATTGGCAAAAAAGGCCGTGTGTTCCGCTGCATTAAGTTTCGCACTATGGTTGCCGACGCAGAGCGCCGCCGTTCTGAAGTGCTGCACATGAATGAGCGCGATGGAGTGCTGTTCAAGGTCAGCAATGATCCCCGCATCACTGGCTTTGGCCGGTTCCTGCGGAAGTACTCCCTGGACGAGCTGCCCCAGTTTGTGAATGTTCTGCGCGGGGACATGAGCATGGTCGGCCCCCGGCCGCCGATCGCCAGCGAGGTCAAGCGGTACGATCTGAGCCACCTTCGGCGTCTCGACGTGCTTCCTGGTATGACCGGATTGTGGCAGGTACAGGCGCGCCAGGATCCTTCGTTTGACAGCTATATTTCTCTGGATACTGCGTATATCCAGAACTGGAGTATCTGGCTCGACCTCAAGATCCTTATTCGCACACTTTCGGTGGTTGTGGGCGGCACCGGTTCGTGAAGGTCCATGAGTCCCGCAGGGACGGCTGAAACTAGCCCAGGACGTCAGTCCCATAAGCGTTAACCTAATGGGGTGTTTTTCGCCAAAACTCCCGCAAAACCGTCATCCTGAGCGAAGCGCTTCACGGATCGATCCCGTGACACAGCGCTTAATGGCGCGGAGTCGAAGGACCCCGACGGTGCTTATCCTGCCTATGGGGCTGGTAACTTTTCAACCACTTAAGCCCGTCCTGGCGGACCCGCTAGGACCTTTCCCTGGACCGAGAACAACTGCGAACCCCCCGGAACAATCCTGTGTTCTCGTTCTCGCGACTGGTGGTTGAAAAACTCCGAGCAGCATGGTTAGGATATGCACCGTCGGGGTCCTTCGACTCCGCGCCATTAAGCACTGTGTCACGGGATCGATCCGTGAAGCGCTTCGCTCAGGATGACGGTTTTGCGGGAGTTTTGACGAAAAACACCCCATTAGGTTAACGCTTATGGGACTGACGTCCTGGCCTGAAGTTCACCCGTCCCTGCGGGACTCGCCGGCGGAGCCGCGCGGCGGTCGCGGGCTATTTTTATAAAATTCGATAAAATTCGATGTTTTTTGGCCTTTTTGCTTTCCGAAATCTTAGCGGCGCCGGGCGAAGGGATTCTTTTTGAGGGAGAAAGGGACTCTGGTGTCGGGAGCGAAGTGGTCGGCCGGGACACTAGGCACCAATGAGGGGGTCGGCGTGCCGTTCCCGGGCGCGGCTTGGTGCTGGCTAACGGACGAGGGCTGGGAGTTGAGAGCGGCGAGCCGGAGGCAATAAAAAATCCCGCGTTGGCGGGATGATGGGTCAGATCCATTGAGAGATGGTTCGGGTTAGGCACCGGACAGGGAAGATACTGTCCTTCGCTCGCGCTTAGGCCGAGACTTCCGGCAACTGCACGGCTAGGAGCGGTTAGGCGAGGCGCCGCTTCGTGCCGGAATCATTTATGAAATCAGCGTACAGGAGTCCTTGCTTCCCGGCAATGGGGAGAGAAAGAACGGCATGCCGTCTCTTGTCGTCGTTTTCGCCCTGCGCTGGTGTGAGTTGAAATTCGAAGACGAAAGAACTGAGCGGGTAGCAAAGATTCATCTTGATCAGCGTACCAACCAATCGGTATAGTGCCGAACATACCCACTGGTTGGTACCAAAATGCCGATAGCCGAAGCTAGACACGAATCGAAAACCAAACTCCTGCGGGCTGCGATCCGGGTGATCCGCGTTAAGGGATTTACGGCCACGCGGGTTGAGGACGTCTGCGAGGCGGCTGGTCTGACCAAAGGAAGCTTCTTCCACCACTTTGACAGCAAGGACGAACTGGCGCTGGCCGCGGCCGACTATTGGATTGAGGGCACGGAGGCGCGGTTTGGCTCCGCGTCCTACCACGAGCTAGCTGACCCGCTGGAGCGCTTGCTGGCCTATGTGGATTTTCGTAAGGCGCTGCTGACGGGAGAGTTGCCCGACTTTACCTGCCTGGCGGGGACGATGGTGCAGGAGGTCTACGACACGCACCCGGCGATCCGCCAGGCATGTAACCGGAGCATCAGCGGGCACGCGGCAACACTGCTGGCCGACATTGAAGAGGCGATGCGGCAGCGCGGCATGCGCCCCGAATGGACCGCCGAAAGTCTCGCGCTCTACACCCAGGCCACCCTCCAGGGCGCGTTCATCCTGGCCAAGGCCGGGGGTGGAGCTGCGATTGCGGCGCAGTGCATCGATCATCTGCGGCGATACATCGAGCTGCTGTTCCAACCATCGCCGCGTTCCGCGCCGCCCGGGCCATCGGGAATATCGGCAACAGTACCAAAACGGAGGCGAAGGGCGAAATGATTCAGGGTTGCCGAATCGATAGCGTGGCCCCAGTCGCCACTAACCCAAGAGCTGGAAAGGCGGATGGACATGACGCGGATGGACATGACAACGATCGGAGTATCACGGCGCAAGGCGCTCAAATCGGGAGCTTGCGCACTCGCTGGAGCGGCGGGGCTCCTGGTAACGGCACGGGCGCGCGCCGGTGCGGAGCGGAGCATCACATACGAAGAGATTGTCCGGAGTTGGTATAAGGCATGGGAGAAAAAGGACCAGGGTCAATTTGAAGACCTGATGGCCGACAACTTTACCTTCTCGAGCGCGGCCGGCGACGACCACATCAGTAAGAGCGCTTTCAAAACGCAATGCTGGGATACACAGATTAACTTTATCGATCGATTTGATCTGGAGCGGGTGTTCGGAAGTGCCAACGAGGCGTTTGTTAAGTATCTTTGCCACACAAAGAACGGTAAGTCATTCCGAAATGTAGAGTATTTCCGGCTCAAAGACGGGAAGGTGGAGACCATTGAGTGCTACTTTGGGGGGAAATCCACCTTTCCGTCAGCAGTAAGCAAAGACTGACGTGAGCCCGTCGACCAGCGTCGTCGGAGCGGCCCTGGGCGCCGACGATTCGGATCCACGCATTTTTAGTCGCATTCTTCGGGTCGAGGCGAAGTTTAAGTTCCAGGCTGGACGTCACTAACCACTGCTGGAGGCCGCAGTGTGGGTTCAGCATAACAAGGCGAATAGCAGCGGAGTTAAAGAAGTGGCGAAAGACTTGTCAGGAATTGCACCCGTCATCCCTATCGACCGCCTTGATCCGCTTTCGCTGCACCGCCAGATCTGGGAAGGGTTCCGTGCCGCAATTCTGAGTGGCAATTTGCGGCCAGGACAACAGGTACCTTCCAGCAGGCGCCTGGCGGAAGATCTGGAAGTATCCCGTTTTCCGGTCCTCGGCGCCTATGCACGGTTGCTTTCCGAGGGTTACTTCGAAAGTCGAGTCGGATCGGGAACCTTCGTTTCGGCATCATTGCCGGATCAACCTCCACACGTTAGAAGATCACGGTCAACCACGGGAGGATCTCGATGTTTTTCCCGGCGTTGCTCGTTATTACCGCGATTCGAAACTGTTCCCTGGCGACAAGGCTGGGGACCCTTCGGAGTCCACCAATCGGCGCTCGATCAGTTTCCCTTCGGAGCGTGGTCGAAGCTGCTGGCTGAACACGGTCGACGACCGCGTTTGCGCGCCATGCATGACAGCGACGCGATGGGGCTTGATCGCTTCCGGGACGCGATCTGCTCTTACCTCCGCACCGCGAGGGCTGTCGAATGCGACCCGTCGCAAATCATGATCGTATCGGGATCGCAACAGGCTCTGGAAATCACGGCGAGGGTGCTGCTGGATCCTGGCGATCCGGTGTGGATCGAAGAGCCGGGCTACCAGCTTGCACGGTCGGTTCTGCTCGGGGCAGGCTGCCGAATTGTCCCGGTCCCGGTAGACGACGAAGGCTTAAATGTGTCTGCAGGAGTCAATCTGCTGCCGAAAGCGCGTGCGGCGTTTGTTACGCCGTCGCACCAATATCCCCTCGGAGTCACCATGAGCGCTTCTCGCCGACTGCATTTGCTGGATTGGGCTCGGGATAATGGAGCATGGGTTGTGGAAGACGACTATGACGGGGCGTACCGTTACGACGCTCCATCGGTTTCCTCCCTTCAGGGAATCGATTCGGACGCACGCGTGATTTACATTGGGACATTCAGCAGGGTTATCTTCCCGTCCGTAAGAGTGAGTTATATTGTTATCCCGCCCGATCTCATTGAAAGATTTATAGCGGTACGATTCTCGTTAGGTATCTTCCCCTCCTACTTGTTCCAGGAAGTGCTCACAGATTTCATCCGTGACGGTCAATTTGCTCGGCACATACGCCGCATGCGGGCACTCTATAAGGAACGCCGGACTGCTCTGGTGGAGAGCGTGCAGAACATTTGCAGGGATATGCTGGAGATCCACGGCGCGGGAGCCGGAATGCACCTGACGGTGACCCTCCCATCAGGATTTAACGACGCAGAAATCGCGAGTCAGGCAGCAAAATACGGCTTATGCCTATGGCCACTGTCGCCGTGTTATATGAATAAGTCGCGCCACGGGTTCGTTCTTGGGTTTGCTGCCACTCCGGCAGACCAGATGGCGGGTGCGGTGCACCAGCTATGGAGGCTTCTGAAGAAACAGCCCGGTCAATCTTAGTGCACGTTAGAGGGAAACAAGCTAGAGACTCTTTCGATCCCTTCTTAAATTTATCTGCGCCGATCCTGGTGATCCGGGGTAATTTCGTCTGTCACGAACCTCTTATCCCGAGATCCCTCTTCAAAACTCCTTATCCCAAAACTCCTCACATCGGTAGAGAGTGATCAGTGGCAGCCGTTGAATCCCACATCAGCCAAAACCGGGCAGATATGGGGCACCCGTCACTCGTTACGCATTGAGATCTCACTACCGGCAGCGATTCGTTTATTCGTTTACCCAGTGGTCGGCTAGTTCCCATACCACCGCACAGGTAGCTTATGAGTCCGGAATTTTGGCAATTCTTAGGCGTTGTTTCGTTACTTCTCGCTCTCAGGGCCGCTACTTTGAACCTAGTTCACGTGGTCAACACCCCACAGCGTTCGCTGCTCGATGAGCAGCATGGACCCTGAGGATCGATCAGCACTAGGAGAGAAGTCCAATGACACATTGCTGGTCGCGATCAAGGGGCCGGGCGGCGAGAGTCTGGCCGGATCACGCTTCCTGGTTACCAGTCGATCTCCGCTACCACGGCCCACGTTCAGCCACCTCCCTCTTCATCAAGAGGGCGAACCCGTCCGGATCTCGTGGTCCGGTCTAATTCCAAACGAAATGGAGAATACGATGAGAAATAGCACGTTCATGCGGTGCTGGAAATATCTTGAGCCGGGCACAATCATCTTTACTTTGGTTACCATCATGGGAGCAGTCGTCTCTCCACTTGCGGTCTCAGCCCAAACCAAGAAAGACGAAATCAGTTTTGATCTCGTGGCAAATCCGAAGTTTGTCGATTGTCTTCGCAAATCCTCTTATGAAGAGCCAAGAGCGAGGGCTACGGTGATTCGCGGCAAACTCAGTGACACTATGATTCTGGATCTCGACGGATTCAAGCCTGGTCTCGCTTTCGATCTCTTTACGGTGCAGCGCAGCCCGTTCCTTTCGGACAAAACGCCCGATCCGAACTTCAAGGGCAGCTTCGGTCTTGCGTGGTATCAATCAGACATTGAAATCGGAAAGCAGACCGACGACGGACATGTTCGCATCAAGACGATCCTGCTCGACCAGATCTTTGGCTTCGATCCGGAAGCATCCCTGCCACCCACTAACACATTCCACGTAGGGTTCTGGTTCAACAATCCGCAAGACGCTGCAGCCTGCGGTTTTCCAGCGGAAGACCCCACAAAGTTCACTCCGTTCAACGGAGAACACAAGGCGGGACCTTTCGCGATGATCAGCGTCCCAGATCAGACAACGCGGTTGGGGCCACTCTGCACCGATCCTGATCCTTCACATCCAGGTAGTTGCAATCCCTAGTCTCGCTTGCGGTTGAGAGCGGGTGTGTCACCCATGCCCGCTCTCCGCTTAAGGGTATCGGAGCAGCTGTTCACTTTTTCGAGATCGAATCAATTCGCCATCATCGAGGAGGAACGAGTAATCTCGACCCCGCGCGAGCACGAGGCGCTGTCGAGCGCATACGCCGACAGCTCGACCGAATGAGTAGCGCCGCGATAGACTGCTGTCGATATGCACAGCGGCGACAGTCAGGTCAGACTCAACTGGCGCGCGATTGTCACTTTCTACGTCCTTGCCTGTGCGCTCTCCTGGCCATTTTCTGGTGGCGCGATGTCCCTCCCAGATCGATCGGTATGCTGTCGGGATTGACCCATAGTGATCTACCTCCGTCCGCGAGATATGCCGCTGTCGATTTTTACCTGTTGTGGCCAATGCCGAAGACGACTTGGTGTATGTAGGTTGAGCTAGGACTATGCGTCGAATCTCCGGAATAGCTGGCAGTGATTCGGTTAATTCCTGAAGGAAGATTACTGACTGTGATCTGCGCGTGGCCCTGCTTAAGGCTGCCGCTGCCGTAACTGACCGAGCCTTCAGTGAGCGCGACAGTGCCAGTGGGTACCCCGGTCTGTGAGGTAACACTGACTGTAAAAATCACAGGCCCACCGAAAGAGGGGTTCTCCGAAGAAGAAATCGTAGTGGTAGTGGATGCGAGATTCTGAACAACCTGTGGGAACGCGGTTGAGGAAGTACTGACGTAGTTTGAATCACCGGTGTAAGCCGCGAAAATACTGTGCTGACCAGCGGCCAGGATGGAAGTGCTGACGGTAGCGATGCCATTGAAGAGCGCCGCCGGTTCACCGATCTGGTTTGTGCCGTCAGTAAAGGTGACGCTACCAGTTGGCGCACTCGGACCGCCGTTGAGCATGGCTGTGAAGGTGACGGGATGGCCAACAATCGAAGGGTTAATAGAACTGGTCAATTTGACAGAAGGCACTGCTCGCGCGACAGTGACCATGACAGGTGACGAGGTGCTAGGATCGTGCGACGCGTCGCCACTGTATGTTGCAGCGAGGCTGTGCTCGCCGGCCGTAAGAGAATTTACAGCGAGCACCGCCGCGCGAGCAATAAGGTTTACCTTTCCGAGGACATTGTTGCCGTCCTTGAAAGTGATGACACCCTTGAGTCGAGGTTGTCCCCCGCTTACCGCAGCCGCCAAGTGGATGGGATGGCCGTAGACTGTGCTCTTTGGGGTCGCCGAGAGACTGGTGGAGGTATTTTGGGGCTGAACGGTCTGAGTGAGGGCCGCGCTGCTGCTCGCATAAACAGAATCGCCACTGTAGACGATCTCGATGGCGTGCGTACCGATAGCGAGCGTAGATGTGCTGTATGAGGCCTCGCCTGAGTTGAGCTGGACCGTGGCTAGTAAATTATTTCCATCGGAGAAGGTGACCGTGCCACTTGGCGTGCCGGCGGCGCCGCCAACAGCAGCATGGAAGCGGACTGTTTGCCCGGGACTCGATGGATTTGCCGAAGACGATGCTGCGATGGTTGCGGTGGCCATGCCGACAACTTCAGCGACCGCGGGTGAGGTGCTCGGTGCGTTGATGGCGTCACCGGGATAGGACGCGGTGAGTGAATGCGTTCCAGCCGCGAGCGCAGCGGTTCGCAATGTAGCAGTGTCCGACTCGAGAGGTGCTGTCCCGATCTGTTTGGCACCGTCGTAAAACGTAACAGTTCCTGAGGGTACGCCTGTTGCAACGTTGACACTCGCAATGAGTGTGACGGTACTATCGGCGACTGCAGGAGACGGCGTCGCGGTGAGGGTAATAGAACTCGAGGAGATTAGATTCGCCGTATGATCGGTGCGGGCGGAGAGAGTAGGACCGAAAGTAAACTGATTGCTCTCCGGCGAATAAATTTCTGTTGTAGGCTGAGCCGAACTATTGGAATTGAACCCGCCCACGAGAAGAACGGTTCCATCTGGCAGCAGAGTAGCTGAGTGATTCTGGCGGTAAGCCAGCATGCAACCGGCGGCTCCGGGGCATGTACCTGAGCCTGAAGTAAGCGCCCAAGGCGAGGATGGCGAAGACTTGATCTCGGCCGTGCCAATCTGGTCCGCCGTGCCACCAGTAACCAACATTGCCCCATTTTGGAGGACCGTAAGGGTTTGGCCGAGCCGAGCCTTTATAAGGCTAGGGCCTTCTGAGAAGGTGCCGGTCTGCGATTGGATATGCTGCTCGGTAGCGATGTACGTAAAGTCCGAACCGGCGCCGCCGTTGGTTTCGTAACGGCCTTCACTGTCGAGGACGGGCTGGGCTGAGTTGGACTGGACACCAGCCATCTGTGGGCCAGGGCTGAAGGAGTTTGTCTGCTCGTTCCAGATCTCGGTGGCGGTGGATTGCGCTCCGCCAAAGACGAGGACTCGCGCATGGCCTGAAGTCTCGTCCAAAAGCACTGCCCGAGTGGTGCCGCCCAAGCTCTGCGCCATGGTGCCCGCAGACGAAAACCTGCCTGTAGAGGGGTCGAAGAGCTCGGCCTGCGGTACGTAGTTGCCGCGGCTATCTGTGCCTCCCGCTACAAAAATCTTGCCATCGGGCAGCAGGATCGCGCTGTGATAGAAGCGCGGATACTGCATCGTACCGGAGGAGTTGAAGCTAAGAGAGGCAGCGGAGAAGATTTCCGCCAGTCCTGTGGTGGCGGCTGGCTGAGGATTCTGAGGAATCGTCATTGCGCCCCCGATGACAACAACACGTCCATCACGCAGCGGGGTGGCAGTGTGGCCGTATCGAGGAACAGCGAGCTGTCCTGTTGGCAACGCTACCTTGGCTGTCAGGTCATAGAGCGTTGTGTCCGCAAATGTCCCGGCAGAACCGAGGCCGCCAATCAACAGGACCCCGGCGCGGTTGATCGGCTTGGGCTGTCCGACGGTGATATTGACGTCGATGGGCCCCGAGATGACGGAGGGAGCAGCATCAGGGGAGGACGTGTCGACGGAGATGGTCCCCTGAGAGCCGAGCTGTGTTCCGGCCGCAACGCTGATGGGTACAGGTTGACTTCCTGAGAACGGGCCATTGCTAGGTACGGTGAGCCAGGCCTCGTTTGACGCAAGGTTCCACGCCAGCCCCTGCTGTGAGTTTGGAATATAGGCAGACACGAGCGTGGAGGAGGTGCCACCAGGTGGAATGGTGAGCGAAAGAGGAGTTGCCGCGAGCACCGGAGGCCCGAGGGGAAGATTCCAACTAACGTTTGCAGTTTCGCCGGTAGTGGAGTCGGCCAGTGCCGCGCAGAATTTGGTAGCGTCATTGACAGCAACCGTGACATTTTGTGTGCCCCCGGAAATCTGGAGGATGGCGGCGAGGCGGCTGTAGAAAGTATCCGTACTCGTGAGTGGTGGGTTAGGACCGGGGAAGGGGCCGAAGCAGGGATTACCGAAGACCCCAAATGGATTGAACTTCTCCTCCCAAATGGCCTTGGGAGCGTTGGTGGAGTCGATGGTGGTAACGTCCGGCTGAGTCCAGCTCAAGCCGAAGCCGACGTTCCCGCCGGGGCTATCGCCATCGAGTCCCACGCCGATGTTGAAGCTTACGTTAGTTTGGCCATTGAGATTCGTTGGACCATGCTCTACGACGATCCCGTTTGGCACTTGCATATTGAAGGACCGATCCACAGTGTGCCAGTCGCAGAAGTTGGCCCCCTGGCAGTACCCGAATGGCTGTTTCGGTTGACTCTGCGGAATCAAATAGATCAGGTAGTAGTCGTTGGCGGACTCGTTGGTGTTGAGGCGATAGACGGAGAGGGTGTCCTGCTCAGTATTGGCGTGGTCCGTTGTGGCGATGACGGTAGAAGTGTACAGCGTGGTCCAAGCCCCGGTTGGCTGATTCGGTACATCCTCGGGATGCAGGCTGCTATCGCGATTACGCTCGATCCACTGGTCGATGAGCTTGCTCCAGAGGCTGCGGTCGGCGCTCGCCGGAGCAAGCAGTTGTATCGAGTGGAGCACGTGCCGAGCGTCGAAATATACGGCGACAGACTGGAGTAGCGACCGACGTGCCGATTCAGATTCGGCACCCTGATTTGCGCTGTTCGTAACGGATACACTCGCCTCGGGAAGCTGAAGGTTGAGCATGCGACCGGCATCGGCAAGAGAGCGAACAGAAAGGCGAACGATTGTTCTTCCCGCCATCAGTGCCTGTCGAGCTGCGGCGATTTGCGCAGAGGAAGATTCTGGCTCAAGCTCGACCACCGGTAAGGTGCCGTTCTGTGCGCGAAGCGCAGGAAGAACGAAAGCGCTGACGAGAATGAGAGCAATACAACGGAAATATTGGACCGCCGTAGACTGACGCATGAAGTTGATCCCCTAATGGTTAGAAGTGGGGGAAGACTGCGGGACCCTGTCGTTGTTCCAGCTAGGCGCGCAGAACGCGCAATGCCCCGAAAAGTTATTGAACTTACTTCGGGACAGGAAGAGATTCTATGCGGCAGGTAGATTCGAGAGCAATTTTTATTTTCGATCGAAAGAAAAATTAACATTGTCATAAGAAGACGATTGTCTTAACACTTTCTCCTGATCCGCATCCCTCTACCTCTTCTACTGTGATATAGTCGCGGCGATTCTGATTCAGGACACTGGACACTGGCCACGGGAATACGGCGGGCAGCTCAGAATTGCTGCAATCGATATCATGTCGACGGATCTAAGTAATCTGCCGAAAGCTGAGCCCACTGCCGACACAGTACGCCGCTTTCTCGCCCAAGAAATTTCCAACGGCCAACCGAAACTCGAGGCAACTGGCGGCGCAGCTTCACATGAGTGCAAGGACTTTTCCAGCCAGACGAAACAAACTCCGGTGTATGTGACGGTCAAGCCGAATCCAAGTAATCAGGGGTATTCGTCCCGAAACTCGTTGCCGCCCAACACGCCAAAGGTCGCGAACACGCGACAAACCTGGTGTAGTCAGGACTGCATACCCACCGCTATGAGCGCGCACCGACAACGCTCCGCCTGTGGTTACGGCGTCAGCGCGAAGAACTACGTGATGAGCCTGGAATATGACTAAAGAAAGGATGGTGACGCGAACTGGATGGGTGTAGTATTGCGCCCGACTGGAAACTGTTCCTAGTTGTTCCAGCAAGTAGAGAGGATGACTCAGGCATGAAGACAAAGCCAATGGTACATAGGTTCGTGTGGCCGATTGCTATATCGGCTGTGATCCTGGTTCTGGCGTTGATAAGCAGTTCCAAAAGCATGAAGGCAGAGGACGAACAGCGGGGAGATGACGCCAGGATCGAGCAGGGCTTCGACGCCGCGCCGGTAAGTTTGAAAGTGGACGAGAAGAATTGGAAGGCTGTGGGACTCGGCAGCTACCTTGTGAATGTATCCGGAGACTGCAATGGCTGCCATTCCGCCGGCCCACAGACGGAATACCTGCCGGGTCACAATCCTTACTTCGCACAGAAGGGGAAGGTAAATCCCGCGACCTACCTGGCCGGCGGCAGAGATTTCGGCAAGCTTGAGGGACCCACCTCTCCAGACATTATTTCGCGCAACCTGACGCCGGACAAAACCGGGCTGCCAGCGGGCGGCCGCAGCTTCGAGCAGTTCCTCACCATCATGAGGACCGGCAAAGACTTAGATCATCTCCACCCCAACTGCTCACCGACCATCACGACCAACTGCTTAACTCCACCGTTCGATGGCAACTTGCTGCAAATTATGCCATGGCCCAACTTCTCAGACCTTACCGGTCATGACCTCTGGGCGATCTATCAATATCTAAAAGCTATTCCGTGCAATGAGAGTGTGGAAGATCCGACCAACCCATTGCACAACGATTGCTCTTAAATTTAGTCGGCAAAATTTAGTCGTTAGACGGGACTGGTACTTCAGGAAAAGTGAAGGCTCAGGGCGGTGTGTATTTACGCCTGACGCCGGAGCAATATCGGGCGCTGAGGAGGTCCCGGCTACACAGGAATCCGCCGGGTGTGAACGATTTCCTGGGAGCAGAACGAGGAGGGACTCGGAAAGCAGTGCGAAGCAGGCGCTAACTATTCCGGTCGTTCCGCGACGGCAGCGGCGCTCCGGTGAGGCGGACCTGGTTTCTTCGGCGCCATGACGTACGAATAGGGGTCGTCATCCGGGGGCAATTTTCTTCCGAAGAGCCGCGAAACTGCGTTGAGCGCCTTGTTGAGGAGATTCATGAGGATGCCGCCTCCTGTGCCACATGTTACCACCTCGCAAAATCAAGACCGGACTTATCCCCCAACGCGCGCGCTTGTCGTCCTATCTCGCTTGCGGCTCCACGCCTGTTTCCCGGAGCTGCTGATTCTTCACCAGCAGCTCCGCGATCAATAACCGCAATCTTGCTGTTTCATCCTCCAATTGCCGAATCTTTACTAGGAGTGCCCGATAGGCGGAATCGCTGTCAGAAGGCATCGCCTCTCCTTTCTGGTCCAACAACGTATACGGCTCCATCACACAGAAGCCGTGGAGTCTCGCCGCCCCCGGCATGCCGCTCAGCGCGATTCCGCACGCGCTTTGACCGCCTCATCCATGGCGGCAAACCCCGCTTCTGTCTTGCTAAGAATGCTGTCGCTCAGTCTGCCTACCAGCAGGCCGGAGAACCGTTCGCTCTGAATCAAATGGGTTCGACCTTCACCCGATTCGAGACGAAAACTATGCTCCCCGTCGAATAGTCCACGCACCCAAAGCGATCCGAGCCAGCGAATCTCCCTATCCCGCTCTACCACAAGGACGACCGGTCGAAACGTCATTGCGCCGGAACCAGGTGGCGCGATTTCTACTTCAATTCTGCTACCGCGTTGGAGTTGTCCCCGCAGGTGGCGGATGAACGGGTTCCAGGATGGGTATTCGTCCGTTGCGGTCAGGATCTCCCAAATCGCTGCGGGAGGACGCTCAATCCAAATCTCCGTCCGAATCTCCTTATCCTGATGCAGCGCGACTAGGACCAATAGAAACACAATGAGCAATCCACCCAACCAACCGTATAAAACCGGCAAACGCATACAGCCTCATTTCTCGACCAATCGGCGCTTAGAACTGCCACCCAAGATGCACCGCGGGGAAGACGGCGTATCGCCCCTGGTGAAATGTCTGTCCGGAGATCGGCACATTCCTGGCGTTGCATTGATAGTCCACGGAAACCCAGGGGCTAACGTATAAAGATTTCCCTAAGTTGAAGCGATAGCCTATGCGTGGTCCAAGGCCGGCGATGTTCCGGTATGTGCGCTCGTGCGTCTTGTCTAGCTCGTACCGAACCCGCGAATAATTGCTATCAAAGCCCACAAATGGTCCACCTGAGCGGCGTACAGGGAAGTAATCGACCTTAACCGTCACACCCCGGGAATACTCACTGAAACCGCGGTTGCCATGGATCCACACCGGGGTCTCAGCCCCAAATGCGCCAAACTGCACGCGTGATCTTCCGTCACTGATCGGATGGCCCACGTGCACAGAGAAGCCCTTCAGCGCGTACGCCGTTGGGTCAGCTTCGGCTTCCCACTGCGCGTGGGCTAAAAGCGATGACAAGAAAAACATCGCCCACAGCACCATGCCCTTGCAGACCGTCATACGTCCTGCCTCCTTATGCTCCTGATTGCTACGATAAGAAGAAGAGTGACGGCCCGGAATGACCAGGGAAGACAAAAAGATTGACCGAAACCGCCAACCCCGCGTGGCCAACAATGGTGGGGGAATCGCGCTTTCCTTTCACTCCGTGCGGCCCGTGCTGATGTACACAACCGCGCGAGGCTACGACGTCAACGCTCTGCTCAGAGAACAAGGTCTGGATCCCATCTTGTTGCATGATCCTGAGGCTCGCTTGCCCCATACCGCCGCAATTCGACTGTGGCAAGCGGCCCGCGAGCTAACCAACGATAAGGATTTGGGTCTCCACGTTGCGGAGTCGATTCAACCTGGGCAATTTGGAGCTGTTGAATATGCGGTGCGCACAAGCGCAAACCTGGAGGCGGCCTTTACCCGCCTTTGCCGCTATCATCGGCTCTTGCACGACGCTGCCCTGGTGCAGCTTGAGATTGGTCGTGACTGCGCCATTCTCAGTCACCGGCTGCCGCTGCCAGGGGGCGCCCCGCGGCCGGTTTCCGAGTTCATTCTTGCCGCCTGGCTGCTGATATCGCGGCAGGCAACGGGAGAGGACTGTACTCCGGTCCGCGTCTGTTTTCCCCACGCGGCTCCCGTAGATACTTCTGAACACAATCGCGTGTTCGGCTGTCCATTGAAGTTTGGACAAAGCCGCAGTGAACTGGTCTTCACGCGAAGAACTCTCGCCCTGCCGCTGCTCAAGGCGGATCCTATCCTACAGAGCATCGTCGAAGCTCAAGTCCTGACCCTTCTTGCCAAGCTGCCGAAAGCTGAGCCCACTGCCGACACAGTACGCCGCTTTCTCGCCCAAGAACTTTCCAACGGCCAACCGAAACTCGAGCAGCTGGCGTCGCAGCTTCACATGAGTGCCCGGACTTTACATCGCAGGCTGGAGCAGGAAGGGACAAGCTTTCGCCGGGTGCTCACCGACGTTCGTCACGAACTTGCAGTGCGCCACTTGATCGAACGCCGTCTGGCCATCGGTGAGATTGCATTCCTGTTGGGATTCTCCGAGGTGAGCGCATTCCATCGGGCCTTCCGGCACTGGACCGGTCAGGCGCCGCATGCCTACCGCGCCCTGCAGTACGCCCTTGCTCAGGGAAGGCGGAGAGGACAAACGACTGGTCATATGTGAATGAAAGCATTTTCGCGCGGCGCCATGGCAAGTATCCTCGCCATCCCGTCAAAGTTCGCTGCTGCAACCCCTTCACGCCACCCAAGCTATACTTGCCGGAACCGCGCCGGCATAGCGGCTCACCATGAATTTTCGATCCTTGGGCAGGTTTTTGCTCGAACATCTGTTGCCCTATTACGTCCTTGTCTCTACCCCTGAGCGAAAGCGCTATTGGGGAGAGCTGCCTCTCCGTCGAAGTATCAAACTGCTGGCGGCAGTGTTCATGACCCTTGCCGGTGTCGCATTTTTTGTGGACATGCAGAGTCTCGGCGTCTATCCCCTGTGGGGAGTCGTCGTCCTTGCCCTGACTTTTGGCGCCTTGAATGTGATCGCCATTTTTGCGCAAGCGCGAAATCCATGGCTGCTCGTCCCGACCTTTGGCTTGATAGCGCTGTCCTTCTTTTCGTTCTTTCATCTGCCAAAACAAACCGCTCCATCTCTGACTCGGGAGCGGGCGATGTTTGATGGAATCGGACTCTTCTCCGCGATGATGATCGGTTACCGTTTATTTCTCAACTTCGCGGCTACGGAGGGTATTGCGCACGTAAAGCTAAAGACGGAACTGGCTTTCGCCCAGGCCATCCAGACAACTTTGGCGCCTCCGGTACGCTATGAAAATTCACGGCTCGAGGTATACGGATCTACGCGTCCCAGCGACGCTGTCGGCGGCGATCTTGTCGATCTGGTGGAGTCAGACGGGAGCGTCTTCGCCTATGTCGCCGATGTATCCGGACACGGTATCCCCGCGGGCGTCCTGATGGGGATGGTGAAGACAGCCGTGCGCCAAGGTCTGCTGTTGCGCCAACCGCCATCCGCTTTGCTGGAGAGCATCAACCGCGTGTTACCTGCCGTCAAGGAACCTTCCATGTACGCCACAATGGCTGGCCTTCGCTTCACCGAGCCGGCCAAAGCTGAGTACGCCGCAGCTGGGCACCTACCCTTATTGCACTACAGACAAGCGCATCAGGATGTTGTGCGGAGGACGGTAGAGCAATTTCCCTTGGGCCTGTTCCCCGATCTTGCCTTTGCCACACAATGCGTACCGTACGCGACAGGGGACATTTTTGCCATAGTGACAGATGGCTTGACGGAAACAGTAGATAAACGCGAAGAGGATTTTGGCCTGGAACGGCTGGAGCAACTACTAGTACAAAACGCCCGCCGCACCCTGCCGGAGATCTTTGATTCCGTATTGGCGGCAGTCTCCCTCTACGGTTCTCAACAGGATGACCGTACTCTGTTGCTGGTACGCATCCTTGGTTGATGGATGACGAGGTTAATTGAAGAGGAAAAGCGTTGACAGACAGGACGAACCGCAGTTTATGCGCGTACGGGTACGTCTGTTTCTCACCTGGTTTGACCTGGTTTGTCTAGCCGATGTAGCGCTCCGTGGTTTGCACGGAGACATGCCGAGCCGAAACGGCGTTTCATTCGTCCCGCAAGAGTCGCGTAGGATCCACGGATAGAACCCGCCACGCGGGAACAGCCGCGGAGATGATCCCTACGAGAGCCATCGTCAGCACGGCAGCCAGAATCACCCAGGGGTCAGAAGCAGAAGCCTGATAGACAATGCTGGCCAGGATGCGGCTGGCCGCTGCCCCCAATGCCAGCCCGGCAACCGAACCGCTGGCAAGCAACATCAGGGTACGCCCCAAAGCCGCACGCAAGACGTCTCCCCTCTGGGCTCCGAGAGCGACGCGGATGCCCAATTCGCGCATGCGCTTGGACACAGTGTAAGTTGCGATGCCGAAGATCCCGGTAATGGCCAGCATCAGCGACAGTCCGCCGAGAATCCCAAGCGCGATGGTGGCCGCACGGGCGGGGAACATGACCATAGAGAGTCCGTTTGTCCATGTGCTGGCGTTAAAAACTGGCAGCTTCGGATCGACGCCTGCAATCGCCTGTCGCACAGCGGGGATCAGCTCCGCTGAAGCGCGATTGGAGCGGACCAGAATCACGGTGTCGATGCTGGGTCCCTGCAGCATCGGCTCAAATACAGCAGCTGCCGGATCTTCGGTGAGGGTCTCGTACTTCCCATCCTCCACCACGCCGACAATTTCCGCTTGTATCGATGGGCTTAGAGGGTAATGTTTGCCAACCACTTCTACGGTGCCAAACAGCTTTCGGGCAAAGGTTTCGTTTACGATTGCCACACGCGGCGCGTGTTCATCGTCGTGGATAGAAAATGCGCGGCCCGCTAATAGGCGTGTCCCGGTGGTTGCAAAATAACCCGGTGATACGCGGTAGGGGAACGCCCACAATTTCACATTGGACGAGGAAAAATCCGCCGTCCCTGGCGCATAGATTCCGGTACCGTTTTGGTCCAGACTCAATGGCGTTGTATCCGAATACGCGGCATTCTGAACTCCGGGAATGGACGCGACCGCATCGAGCAAACCCTGCTGCAGAGCAGCCGCCTGCGCGCCCTGGTAGCCGGCAAGATGAATATCCATCGTCGCCAGCACCACGCCATCCGGTTGAAAGCCCAGCGGCATACGCAAGGTTCGCTCCAGGCCACGCAGAGCCACAAACGACGAGGTCACGAGCAAGCAGCACAAAGCAATTTGAACTGCCAGTAAGAGGTCGCGCACGGATATTCGGCGCGATCCCACATCGGTTCCACCCGAAGACTTCAGGACCTGGTTAGGATCCGTTCTAAGCGCCTGGCGGGCGGGGATGACACCAAACAGCAGACCAGTGAGGAGGGCTATCAGCGCAGCAAAAGCCATGGTGCTGCCGTCGGGCGCAACCAGAAACTGCACCGGGATCTCGGTACCCGGATGCCAGGCAGCAAGCCCGCGCAACAGGAGACCAGCAACCAGAGATGCTGCCACGCCACCCATCGCCGCCATCAACACCGACTCCGTCAGCAGCTGGCGCAAAATGCGTCTGCGGCTGCAACCAATGGCGATACGAATCCCGAGTTCGCGCGCACGGTCAGCAGTGCGTGCGGCGAAAAGACCGCCGAGGTTGGCGCACGCGGCCAGCAACACCAGTAGCGCCATCCCCATAAGCCCGTATAAAAAAGCATGCACTGGCCCGCTCAGCGCGTCGCCCAGGAACCCGGGTTGCGCTACCTTCAGGGCGAGGTGTTGGTCGATGTCGGGATACTCCTTAGCAAGCTGCGCAGCGATGCGCGCCAGATCGGCATTCGCCTGCGCCGCGGTCACACCGGGCTTCAGTCTGCCTACATCCCAGGAATTGTTATCTTGGCGTTTATCAAGCCAACCGTACCCCTCGATTTGCTCTTCATTTTGAATGGGCACCCAAAGCTCTGGCCAGAAAAAGTATTCCGTGCCATTGAAGTTCTTGGGAGCTACCCCGACAACGGTATAGGGTAGCTTGTTCAACCGCACCGTTTTACCGATGACTTGTGGATCTCCCCCAAAGCGCACCTGCCAGCAGGCATAACTGAGCACTGTATTTTGACTGCTGTTTTTCTTTTCGTCGTCTGAAGGACGCAGAAAACGCCCCAGCGCCGGCTTGATGCCCAACATGTCGAAGTAGTTCCCGCTTACCTCATAGCCCCATAAAGGCTGAGCGTTTCCGGAGATATCGAAGCCGATCCGCGCGAGGCGGAAGACAGCAAGGCTAGAAAATGTCCGGTTACGATCGCGAATATCCCGGTAGTCCAGGTAGGACATTGAAGTTCCACTCGCTCGTTGCACCTGAACGACCCTGTCCGCCTCGGCCACCGGCAACGGATGTAGGACTAACGCATTCAAGACTCCAAAAACGACTACGTTGGCGGCAATCGCCATGGTCAGGGTGAGCACAGAAGTGATAGCGAATCCGGGCGAACGCCGCAACTGCCGTAGCGCGTAACGAACGTCATGGAAGCTCTGCATGGGTACCTCCCAAAACAAGTCCATACTAGCTCTCAAATCTACGCATTTGGCTTGTCTAATTTCGATAATTGGGCTTTGACGAAAGAGAATATGAGCAAGTTCCCTTGCGTGTCCGGATGTGGACATATCCGAAAGAGCGTTTCGTTCCCGATGATTCGGGTCACCGATGGATGCATTTGGAGGTTTACGGGAACGCGCTGTACTGGTTCCTCGTGCCCGGGATGGCAGCCGCTCAATAATGATTTCAGCACAAAGATGATTGCCGTTTATGGAGACCAGCTGGTCCAATCGCCGTCAACAGCACTACGACCTTAAAGCTGCGCTTGGACGGTTCTCTGTGGCAGTACGTCCCTGGAAGGTGTTCGCCTTTTGGCTTGTGCTTTTTGCCGTATTGGCAGCAGATCGACAACAATCCGCAGACCATCTCGGTAACGACAGACCTAACGTGGAACTCGAATCAAAAAAACTTTTTTCCTTGAGACCGCTTGACCTCGCAGGCGTCCTAAGACAAGGTTCGTGTCGCGCTATTGTTTCGGGTCCTTGAGAGTTTTTTCGTACCTCAGCTCCCTGTCTCTCCCCGCATCTCTCGCACCGGTTTGAAACGCGCTCATCGACGCGTTGCCATGACCGACTTGACCGGCGCGGACGGGTGATTCGGAGACCGATGCATTGCCAAGGACCTGATCGAAGATTGCGCAGGGAACAAACTTTGCCCGTCGAGCGTAAACCCACTTGAAAGCTCGGTCGAGAGTCAACCGGGGTGATCAATCACGCTGCGAAAGTGAGTTAGCAAATGGGTAGGGCAGTCCTTGATCTTGTATGGGGCTTCATCGCCTTTGCAGTAGTACTCGTGGTATCGTTCATCACGCGTGAGCACCAAGACATTCGATCCTTCCTGTTGGCGACCTGTGTGGCTTTCTTCGCGGCGGCACTCGTACGCGCCAACCCTCGGCGTGGACGACTGTGGCTCACGGTCCTTCTGGTCGCCCTAGGCGGAATTGTGCCAGTCGTCACCATGAACCGCTTGGGGATTGCCTTCACAGCCCAGCCCTTCATCGTTTCATTCCTACTGATGAGTGTCTCTGCCTCGATCTTAGGCATGGGAATCCGGTGGTTAAATGCACGAGCGGGAACCCGGTATGCCGCAGCACTTGGATGTCTGTCTACAGTTGCAATTCTTGCCGCAGTCTTTGTGGCGATTCCCCGTTGGATAGAGGATGGCGCCTACCGTAGCGTCAATCAAGAAATAAGCCCGTTTTACACCGAGACTCTCACCGGCAAGAGGTTATATTCTGAAGGCTGGAAGGGTCGTGTAGTCGTGCTATCCTTCTGGGCGACTTGGTGTACACCATGCCAGACCGAACTTCCCGAGATCGCAGCACTTCAATCTAAATACCGTGACAATCCAAAGGTCCTGATCTTCGCCCTCAATTCGGGAAATCACGGGGAAACGCCCGCCAAAGCGCAAGCCTATCTCACCAAGAGAAATCTGATGCTCAACCCAGCCATCGATTCCTTCGGCGTTGCTCCCGATGAAGATTCCTGGGGACCAGCCGCAAAGAGTCTCAGCGTAACCAGCCTTCCGGCTCTGTACATCCTGGATCGCTCCGGCAGGCTGAGGGTGATCCACCTCGGCTATGACTCGTCCGAGCATCTCACTGAATCGCTCGCACACCGAATCGACGAGCTTCTATGAGTTGTACTGGCCGGTTTGTCCTCCAGAAGGACACGTTTCACAAGGTGTGCAAAAACAATGTTCTTGATAATCACTTCCTCCTTGGCTCTTTGCTGTCGAGGGCCGGTAGTGAATGGTTTCGGACGGATGGTCGCCTAACCTTCCCTCACCCCGGTTGCACCCAGCGAGCGCCCTAGGGATGGCTCATGGCCGCGCGGAGGAACAGGCCGCGCGGACGGACAGGATCTGGAGAAGGTAACGCGGCGCAGGATAGCGCTACAGAAGCGAGGACCACGCGAAATGATCGTCACAGATCAGTCCCCAAGGGGTAAACTCACCTTCGGCCCGTAGAAGACACTCGATCCCCTAAGTACCGGGTCCCATCTGACCACCAATTTTTTGATGCACCAATTTTTGCTCCTCAGACCTCGGCCACGAGTTGAAAGCGGCCGGCCGCCGCTGTCACTACCTGCACTTGACCGTGACCTGGATTCGGTTCCTTTCGCAGAACCAACATCCCTACCGAATGTAGAGCTTGGACATCACGGTGCACAGGTGTCCGTCTCTGTGAGGTGGCAAGGGAGAAACCTCGTTCCATCACAGAGTTGGCGGCGGTGCTTCAGCGTGACCGAAAAGGCTTGGGGGTGATGTGCGACAGCATCTCGTCGCATCGGCAAAAAGGGCCGTGTATTTCCGCTGGATGAAGTTTCGCACCATGTTGGCCGACGCGAAGCGCCGCGGGGGCTGAGGTGCTGCATATGAATGAGCGCGACAAAGTGCTGTTCAAGGGTCAGCAATGATCCCCCGTATCACCCTTCAATCCCAATCCCCATCTCAAATCCGTGTTTTTTCGCCAGCAAAGCGAACTCCTTCGTGAAATCCATTCTGGAGTGATGGCTTTTTTGATTCACGACATATTGCCGGATGATCGCCACCTGCGACCTGCTGACGCTACAGGCAAAATATCCCTCTTGCCATGCGAAACCGGCGCTACCCTGTTCTTTCATCCATCGCGACGAATTAGCCTTCAACACCTGGACTGCTTTAGCGATGCCGAGGAGAGCGCCCAGGTCAATTAGCGCGTGAGCATGATCGGCGAAACCCCCGATGGCCACCGCGTGCATGCCGTGGCCCTGGGCAATGCCCGCCATATATGCCCACAACTTGGGTTGAATCTCCTCCGGAATTGAATGCACGTGATCTTTCGTACTGAACACAATATGAACGTAATGACTCACATACGAGCAGGCCATGGGGTACCTTCACACATCGTGGCTTATCCGTCTAAGCGTCGGCTGAAAGGCACGTTAAATGGAATTTACGGAATATCTAGCGGGGGTTTGTGCCGTCCCCTGAATGGGACTCGGGGTTCCTTGCTTCGTTTCCCGGCACTTCCGTGCCGGGCTCTGGATTGTTTCGCCCCTTTACGGGGCTTGATTGCGGTAGGTTCCTTGCTTTCGCCACAGGACCAAACTGCGATAAGCCTGGAAGATGCGTGTCCGCCTTTGCGTGACAGAGAAGGTTTGTGCCGTCCCCTGAGGGGGACTCGGGTCTCTTGTTTTCGTTTCCCGGCACTTCCGTGCCGGGCTCTGGATTGTTTCGCCCCTTTACGGGGCTTGATTGCGGTAGGTTCCTTGCTTTCGCCACGGGACCAAACTGCGATAAGCCTGGAAGATGCGTGTCCGCCTTTGCGTGACAGAGAAGGTTTGTGCCGTCCCCTGAGGGGGACTCGGGTCCTTGTTTTCGTTTCCCGGCACTTCCGTGCCGGGCTCTGGATTGTTTCGCCCCTTTACGGGGCTTGATTGCGGTAGGTTCTTTGCTTTCGCCACGGGACCAAACTGCGATAAGCCTGGAAGATGCGTGTCCGCCTTTGCGTGACAGAGAAGGTTTGTGCCGTCCCCTGAGGGGGACTTGGGTTTCTTGTTTTCGTTTCCCGGCACTTCCGTGCCGGGCTCTGGATTGTTTCGCCCCTTGCCGGGGCTTGATTGCGGTAGGTTCTTTGCTTTCGCCACGGGACCAAACTGCGATAAGCCTGGAGCGTCGGCAGACTCTCTCACGGCAACGGGCTTAAAAAAGTGACCCCCGCGCTTACTTTAATCTTGGACCGGTATCTGCTCGGAGCAGACGATTCCGGCAGGAGCGGATTCTTGCGTACCCGCTCCATGACCCATACTTGCCGGTAGTTTCGGCCTACACGCGAGCGAAGGACAGTGTGACCCCTGTCCGGTGTCTCACCCGATTCCCTGTCACAAATCAGGCATGCACAACCATCCGGCCGCTGGGAGATTTTTATGGATCCTACCGTGCTTCCTCGCGGAGTAGAAGAACCACTTTCCTTCAGCCTGTGCAGCTTCCGCCGCCTGTTGAGCCCCTGCAGTCCCGCAGGGACGGTACAATCTGGAGCCCGGCACGGGAGTGCCGGGTAGGCTGAGGTTATGTACGAGTCCCGCAGGGGACGGCACACTGCGCAGCCCGGGTGAACGATTGGCTTAAAGTCATTCATCAGCACCCCTCGAACTCGTGTCGTCTGAACATAGCCCAAGGACGTCAGTCCTGGGTAGACATAGGGAATGCGACTCGTCTCGGGCGGACTAGTCCAGCTGCTGCCGCAATGTCTTGCCAAACCGTTCAAAGAAGGCCAAAACGGTCGAATTTTACAAAATCTCAGGAGAGGATACCCCTCGAGCCAGCCCTTGAGGGCGCTTCTTGTGCGCTTCAACCCTGAAGACCCGTCTGTCCCTAGCCCGGTTGCTAAACTGAAGAAGTGAAGATTGCTCTTGCCCAGATCAACCCCACAGTTGGGGATTTTCAAGGGAACACGGAAAAAATCATCGAGTTTGCACGGGAGGCGTCGAAAGCCCAGGCAGACATTGTCATGTTCCCGGAATTGGCAGTTTGTGGCTACCCTCCCGCCGACTTCCTGGAGAAACCATCCTTCGTCGCGCGAGCCGGCGAGGCCATCGCCGAGATTGCCGCTGCCGCCACCGCCGGCACCCCACTGACCGTTATCTGCGGCTATGTCACCGAAGCGCGCCCGGAGTCAGGAAAACACGTCGTGAACTCCGCGGCACTCCTCCGCAATGGTGTAGTCGAGTTCGTCCAGTCCAAGCGGCTGCTGCCTTTCTATGACGTGTTTGACGAACAGCGCTATTTTGACCCCGCGGAAAACCAGAATCTGTATCCGCTGGGCGATCAACGCCTGGCCCTCACCATCTGCGAAGATGCCTGGAACGATAAGCTCTTCTGGCCCAGACGCCTCTACTCCGTGGACCCAATCGAAGAATTGATGCGCATCGGCGGGTCGCTCATCCTGAACATTTCCGCCTCCCCCTACTACCGGGGAAAGCGGGAATTGCGCCACCGCATGCTGGCTGCGATTGCCAAAAGGCACCGCGCCCCGGTCGTGATGGTCAACCAAGTGGGCGGGAATGACAGCCTGGTGTTCGACGGAACCAGCTTCGCCTTGGGTCCCGATGGCGAGATCGTCGCCCAGGCGCGCTCTTTCGCGGAAGACCTGGTCTATTTCGACAGCACCGCGCTCACCGGCGATCGCCGCCCGGTGGATCCAGACGAGGATGCAGCCGTCTACCAGGCCCTGGTTTTAGGGACCAGGGACTACGTGCGCAAGTGTGGTTTCTCCAAGGTGTTGGTCGGTCTGAGCGGAGGCGTCGATTCAGCACTGGTTGCCGCCATCGCGGTCGATGCACTGGGCAAAGAAAATGTGACCACGGTCGGCATGCCCAGCCAGTATTCCTCCACCGGTTCCATCGACGATGCCCGCGCGCTCGCGGACAACCTCGGCATTCGCTACACCACCATCGCCATCCATAATCTTTTTGAGCAGTACACCGAAGCACTGGCGCCGAGCTTCGCCGGCCGGCAACCGGATATTACCGAGGAAAACATCCAGTCGCGCATCCGCGGCAATCTGCTGATGGCCCTTTCCAACAAGTTCAACGCGCTGGTGCTCACGACCGGCAACAAGTCGGAAATGTCGGTGGGTTACTGCACCCTCTACGGAGACATGGTGGGTGCGCTGGCGGTGATCGGAGATGTGGTCAAGACCGAGGTCTACCAACTCTGCCGCTATCTGAACCGCGACCGCATCGTGATTCCGTTGCCCATCCTGGAAAAGCCTCCCTCGGCGGAGCTTCGTCCGGGACAGAAAGATACTGATTCCTTACCACCTTACGATGTGCTCGATCCGATTCTGCAGGCCTATGTCGAGCGCTATGAGACTCCGGAACAGATTGCCGCCGAACACCATTTCGATCTGGCGACCGTCTCTCAGGTAGTCAAGCTGGTGGAGCGCAGCGAATACAAACGGCAGCAGGCGGCGCCGGTGCTCAAGGTCACCAGCAAGTCTTTTGGCATGGGCCGCCGCTTTCCCATCGCCGTCAAAGTTCAGGTATAAGCAAGATGAGAGAGGAACTGAATGCAGCTTCGTACAAACCTACGTCTTTTTGTTCTGGCAGTCAGCGGCGCGGCATGCGCACTGGCCCAGAACCCAGCCCCGCAGACTCCCGCGGCCCCCACGCCGGCGGCTCCGCCGAGCGGTGTTTTCACGGTGCCGACGGCCGCTCCGCCCGCCCAGGCTACCCCGTTTCCCCCAGTCGACCCGGCAAACTTTACGGCGACCACGCCCACCAAGCAGACGGTGGAAGATTTTCTCCACGCATTCTGGGGATATGACAGCAGCCGCCTATGGCAGATTCAGGCTATCCTGCCCACACCCGCGCCGGGCGTGAGCCGTGTCCTGGTCCTGGTCAAGTCAGCCAATCCCGGCCCTAAGGATCAGACGGCGCAGCTGTCTTTCTTCACCTTGCCGGATGGAAAGTTCCTGGTCGCCGACTCTCTGCTGCCTTTCGGTTCCAAGCCGTTTGAAAGCTATCGCCAGATTCTGCAGACCGACGCTACCGGCCCCTCAAAAGGCGGCGCATCCAAAGCCATGGAGTTGGTTGAGTTCTCTGATTTTGAGTGTCCCCACTGCAAGGATGCACAGCCCATCGTGGCCAAGCTGCTGGCCGACTACCCCAGCGTTCACTTCGTCTATCAGGACTTTCCCCTGTCGCAGATCCACACCGAGGCGCTCAAAGCGTCGATTCACGGTTACTGCGTGGCCAAAGCCGGGGGCAACGACGCTTTCTTCAAGTTTTCCGATGCGCTGTTTGAGTCGCAGGCGGGGCTCACGGCCGCCACTGCGGACCAGACTTTGAAGGACGCCGAGACCAAAGCAGGTCAGGATCCGGCCAAGATTGCTGCCTGCGCGGCAACCCCGGCGGCCAAGCAAGCTATCGAGGCTTCGCGTGCACTGGGCGATCGCGTGGGCGTGAATCAAACACCCACCCTGTTTGTGAATGGCCGTGCCTTGCCGCTGACTGGAATTCCGTACGAGATGTTGCAGAAGATCATCGAATTTCAGGCGAAGCTGGACGGCGTGCCGCTGCCGCCCGCTCCACCGAGTGCTGCGCCGGCGCCAAAACCGGCTCCATCCCTCCGATAACACCCCTTGCCAACGAACCAGGTCGACGAGTTGGTTGGCAAGGATAGAGATTTTCTTTTGAAACAATAAACGTGATCAATAGGGTGGCGAGCGAGACCGTTTCTCCCCAGGCGCCGCGAGCAGAATATGCGCGGCGCCTGGACGAACTGTCGTCGCGCCGCTCCCGCATCCAACGGCGGGAACGGCTCGCCGGCTACTCGCAACTTGCGTTGGCCGCATTCTGCTTGATCTGGATCCTGTTCCGCCTGCGCCACTTCGGTGCGGCGGATCTGCTGCTGCTGATTCCTATCGCAGTGTTCGTGGTCCTTGCGGTGGTGCACGGGCGGCTCATTCGTCGCGTCACCGCGTGCTCCCGTGCCATCCGCTTTTATGAGCAAGGGATGGCGCGGCTGGAGGGCCGTTGGGCGGGAACTGGTATTACCGGCGAGCGTTTTCTCGAACCGTCGCATCCCTGCGCGCGCGACCTCGACCTCTTTGGGCGGGCTTCTGTATTTGAGCTGCTGTGCACGGCGCGCACCCGTGCGGGCGAAGAAACCCTGGCCCGGTGGCTGCTGGCGCCCGCGCCTCCCGACGAGGTCCGCGGCCGGCAGGAGGCGGCACGGGAGCTGAGTGGCCGGTTGGATTTTCGTGAAGGTCTATCCGCTACGGGAGAAGACCTGGCCCTCGGGGTTCGCCCCACGCAGCTTGTCGCGTGGGGAGAAGCGACCGACGATCTGCCGTCTGGAATCATCCGCATCGTAGCCCCCGTGCTCGCGGTTGCCTGGATATTGAGTGTGGTGGCCTGGCAGGTTTGGGGAGCACCCGAGTTGCTGGTGCTGGCCATCACCGTGGTCAACCTGGGGCTTTCCTACCGTTTCCGGGCGCGCTTGCATGAAGCAGCGCACCAGGCGGAGGAAGCGGGCCACGATCTGAATCTTCTATCCCAGGTACTAACCGCATTTGAGCGCGAACCGTTCTCCAGCCCCAGGCTGGCGCAATTGCAGAGCCGTCTGAAGCAGGGAAGCGTTCTGCCCTCGCAGGCCATCGCCCGGCTGAATCGCCGGGTGGAGTTTCTGGAGTCGGCGCACAACCTCTTCGTTCGCGTTTTCGATTTTGTCATCTTCTACCGGCTGCAATTTGTCCTTGCGACGGAGAGCTGGCGGCGGCGTTACGGGCGATCACTCCGCGGTTGGGTGGAGACGGTCGGCGAGCTGGAAGCACTCTCCGCGTTAGGCGGTTATACCTACGAGCACCCGGAAGATGTCTTCCCCGAGTTTGTCGAGGCAGGGCCTTGCTTTCAATCCGAGGGGCTGGCCCATCCGCTGATCCCACGAAGCCGGGTGGTGACCAACGATCTCCATTTAGGCCGCGATCTTCAACTGATGGTCGTGAGTGGTCCAAACATGGCAGGGAAGAGTACGTTCCTGCGTGGCATCGGGGTCAACGCAGTTCTCGCGCAGAGTGGTGCGCCGGTCCGCGCAGCCAGGTTGATACTTTCACCACTGGCGGTCACCGCCTCGATCTGCGTTCTCGACTCCCTCGAGGGTGGCATCTCGCGCTTCTACGCCGAGATCAACCGGCTGAAGCTGATCATGGATATGACGCACAGCTCCGTGCCCGTGCTGTTTCTGCTGGACGAGTTGCTGTCGGGAACGAATTCGCACGATCGCTTGATCGGCACGCGATCCTTCGTCACCAAGCTGGTAGAACGCGGAGCAGTGGGCCTGGTGAGCACGCACGACCTGGCTCTGACCGCGATCCCTGACGAAATTGGATCGAAGGCCATCAACTGCCATTTTGAAGACCATCTTGAAGACGGCCGGCTGCACTTCGACTACAAGCTATATCCCGGCATCGTGCAGACCAGCAACGCGCTGCCTCTTATGCGTTCGATTGGACTTGAAGTCTGAACTGCCTCAACGAACGGAGGCTTCCTCTTCTTGCCCATCTTTCACCAGGCCCTCGCTGGTGACGCGGGCTGTCCAGATGGGATGGAGGCGCCGGTCGTTAATGCCGCGAACGGCCAACCTAACCTCAGCAAACCCCGCGCTGCATATGTAGTCCTGAACGTCTGGTGTGGCGAAGTAGTCCTCCACCACGGACCGGATGCGATTCAGGTAAGACGCCTGGTATGGCCATACGACAGGAAACTGAATGGACAGGATATTAGCGTGGTCGCCGAGCAGGTCCACGGCGACCGTGTGCGCGCCAAAAGCTGCCGTCATCAGATCGGCTTTTTTAAGCCGCGCCTGCACTGCCGTCGCGCGCTGCTCTCTGGGCCGCATAAGAATGTACGCGTAACAGTTCTTTATAGGAGGAGGCTGGTCGACCGGTTCCACCGGCGGAGGGTGTATCTCGGAACGACTTTCCTGGGTCGATGCCGCATGAGTAACGGGCAACGAAAGCTGTTCCTGCTGGCACGAAGTCAACATGAACAGAAACGGGGTGAGGACCAGAAGTCTGCCTGTCATATTGCCTCTGAGATATTTCTCAGGAGTTTCCCGGGGGACCTATAGGATGCACCTTTTTGTGGGCGACTTTCAAGTCCGCGGAACCAATCCGCAGACCGGGTACTTTAGTGTCTCCAAGCCTATTGATAACTATTTGATAGGGTGAACAATTGATCCAGGATGTGACGCGTTCGTTAGATGCTAGAAATCGCAATGGGGTAGAGCCAGGGTGCGGAAGACTCTAGTCCCTCCGGGACTAAGTTTGGGAACTGGAGTTCCCACAACACGCTAAAGCCCGGTCATTGCAAGACAAAGCGTTCTCGCGGGTTTGACTCCGGACTGAAGAGGCTGCGGAAAATGCTTTGTACGAAGGGCACGGGTTCAGCCGTGCCGTAAATTTCTCAACTAAAGCCCTCAACCATTCGATTCTTATATGGCACGGCTGAACCCGTGCCCTTCGTAGAAGACACTATTCCGCAGCCTCTTTCGTCTGGGGCTTTTCCCCGGATTGAAAGTCGGGGGCTGGCACGAATCAAGCCCGTACCCTTCAAATCAGCTGTGATGAGGCAGAGGAATTAGGGGGCCAGTCTGATCATTGTGCCGCCGGCGTAGGATGTGCGGGGTGACCAGGATGGCCAGGTTGCTGACATTGAACTCTTTGGTGGTGCTGCTCAACCCTGAAAAGCCGGGCAGCTCCGTCAGCCCGGGCGTGCCGCTCACGGCATTCGATTCCTGCCGGGTTAGGTCACCCACCACCAGCGCACTCGCTCCGCTGCGCAGATGGATGTCGGCCGTGTAGCTGCGATTGGTAAGCACGGGCAGGCCGTTGAGACTGCTGCCCTGGAGCCCCTGAATCTTGAGGTCCAGCTTCAGCACCACGTCGTCGTTGCGCTCAATCCGCGGAGTGACTTTCAGCGTCAGCCCGAGATCCTGGTACTGCACCTGGGGAATCGGCTGGGCTCCGCCAAGGCTGCTGGCGTTGATTCCCAAACCGCTCAACACGCTGGAGAGCCCGGCGCTGGTGATCCCCGGAATATTCACCGACGAGGCGGCAATGCTGGAATAGCTGGAGGTGGTGATGGGATATCGGCTGCCGCTGCGGATGGTTCCTTCAGCGTTGTCGTCGAGCCGGAGCTGGACCTGGTCGAGCGAGCGCGTGTCGGTCGAGTTCAGGCTCAGGTTTCCCGTGATGCCGTTGCTGGTGAGGCCGGTTAAGGTGATGCCGTTGCCGAAAGTGGCAAATGGCTGGCTCAAAATGGAGCTGGTCACCTCGCCCGAGGCGATCAGAATGGCGGCGATGGCCGCGTAGTCCCCTGCGCTTGCCAGGCCACTGGAGATGATCTGCTGCACCAGGCTCGAGTTTTGCGAGATTACTTTGTTTAACTCGGTGGAAACGTTGAAAACAGTCGTGGTTTGCGGCAGCTGGACGCCGACCAGGCGTGTCCGCGTGTTTGCCACCTCGTAGATCTTTACGTCCAGCAGGACCTCGCTCTTGCCGTCCAAAAGGTCGGCCAGGGTCTTATTAAGAGCCTTGAGACTGGACGCGGGTGCGCGCACCGTCAAGGTACCGAGCTCCGGCTGCACCGCCGCTTGCTGGATCCCGAGCACGTTCTTGGCCAGGTTGCTCATGTCACTGAACTCAGTCGGTGTGAGGCCGGGCAGGCGAAGGGTCTCGAGCGATAAGCGGTCGTATTTGTCGTGGTTTTCCTTGTTGTCTTTGGCGATCAGGACGCGGGCCGGGTCGAGGGGCACCATAAAGGAATTGGTCGCCAGGCTCAACAGGTGCGCAGCCCGGGCGAAATCCACGTCGTCGGCGTCGAAGCTGATGGTCTTGGTTGCCAGGGAACCATCGTCCACCATGCGCAGACCGTAGGCTTCGATCACCCGTCGCAGCACTTCCTGCTCCGTGCTGCGGAAGTGAAAGCTTTGTTTCCCCGGCTTCGGCGTCAGCTCAATGGCAGGGGCGAAGTTCGCTGTAACGGTATCGGGAGGCAGTCCGGCGAGGTTTGCCAGGTTATCGATATGCTGGGCGACTTCCTGGTTTTTGGGGTCAAGCGCCAGGGCTTGGGCGAGCTTGGCACGGGCGACCTCATTGTGCCCCTGTTGCCGGGCCTTATCAGCGTCCTGTATCAGTTTGGTGACGCTGTGCTGGCGTGCGATCTGCAAGTCGAGCGCGTAATCGTGGTTGGAGGGATCGGCCTTCGCGGCCTTGGCGAAAGCCTTCTCCGCCGCGTCCACATCTCCCTTATCCATGGCGCGCACGCCCTGCAGATAAAACTTTTCAGCGGTCCGTGTCTGTCGAGCGGAGGGTTGGGGCGCGGAGGGCGCTGCCGGCGAAGACTGCTGCGCACGGCCCGCAAGGGGCGTAAGGGCCGGCGTCAGGGCACAGCAGGCGACGAAGAGGCGGACTAAACGCATGAGCTTGTCGTCACTAGACCTATCGGGACTGGCCTAATACTAGGGGTGACCCAAAAGTTGGGCAAGTTACCATTTCCACGGTTTTCGGGATTCTCGCTGGGATGGAGTCTAGAGGAGTGCCTGCAAGGTACTGGTGCAGACCTCGGGTTGATGCTGAAGCAGGATCTGATAGGGAAAAACTCCTGTAGCCACGGCAATGGTAGGCAGCCCATTTGCCCTCGCCGCGGCGATATCGGATGGCGTGTCACCGACCACACACACTTTGACCTGGGCGCCTGCAAGTTTCCGCGCCGCGGTGAGCGCATTGGCGATCATGTCTGAACGGACAGCGTGGCGATCGCTGAATCCGCCGAAACTGAACCAGTCGCGTAGTCCCGCGATCTCGATCTTCAACCACCCGATTTTTTCCAGGTTGCCGGTGGCCACGCCCAGAAGCTTGCCGCGGCCCTTGAGGTAGGCCAACATCGACAAGACGCCCGGCATCACGGTTACGCTCATGCTTTCCCGCTGCTCTTGCACCCTGGTGCGCAGGCGCTCGAGAATTTCTTCTAGACGCGGCTGCCATACCTCGTCATCAATCAACGCGAGGCGAAATGCGTCACGAAGAATTGCGGTATCGGTGCTGCCGTGCACCGCGACGCCCTCCATCGAAAGAGGATGTCCCATCACCGCCTCTACGCTCCAGGAGAAGGCGTCGGTGTGCACGCCCCCATGAGCGTGCAGTAGGGTTCCATCGATGTCGAAGAGATAGGCGTCGCAGTCGTCCCAGCGAAATCCATCGCGGATGATCACCGGGCCCTCAGCCGAGGCAGTTTGCACCCGGCCGCCTTGCTGCACTAGGTGCGCACCGTCTGCTTGTTTTCAAAGGGAGCAGGGCGTTCTGCCCGGGGCGGACGCTTGAGTCCACTGCGAATTTGTTCCGGATCGAGTTTCAGTTCCGCGATGGTGCGGCGAAGCGTGTTGCGGTGCATGCTGAGCTCCCGCGCCGCTTTGCACTGGTTTCCCCTGTGATGCGACAACACTTCGAGAATGAAGCGCCGTTTAAACTCACGCACTGCTTCGTCGTAATGAATACCGCCGGCGTGCATTTGCGTCACAAGACTATCCAGCTCACGTTTCACGAAAACCTCTTTCCTTTTTCCTACCCGCTCGACTGCCGGGTTTGTGTTTGGGCAGTGTTGAAATGAACTTCCGAACTCGGTTTCAACCAATTAGGTTGACCCATCCGGAGCGCCTGCAAGCCCTGACGGATTTCTTCCCCTAAAGCAAACGGTACAACCTGTGAGCCGCCGTGAGCCGCGGTCAAAAAGACCGGAGCCAGGCGGGAATTACTCAACCAATCCTGCCGGGGCAAAAATGCCACGATACCCATCAGGACAAGCGTCACCACCACACAACCCTTGATTAACCCAAACATGGCACCGAGTAGTCGATCTACAATACCCAAGCCCACGCCGCGAAACAAGCCACGCAGCAAACGACCGGCAAGACCCGCCAACAACATCACCAGAAGCGCAATCAGCAGGAACGAAATCAGGTTCGCCGCCTCGCGGTTGTGGACCACGCGCAGAACCCAGAGTGAGAATCCTCCGTAGTTTGCCGCAGCGATGAAGAGCCCGAGAATGACACCGGCCAAGGAAAAGACTTCGACAAAGAAACCCTTCACAAAAGCAGAGACCACAGATACTACCAGAACAATCACGATCAGCAGGTCGGCCAAATTCATTCTTCCAGTTCCTAAAGCGCGGGGCCGGTCAGCAAATCTAACGCCTGCTCATATTTTTCCTGCGTCTTGCGGACTACGTTTTCCGGGAGCTCCGGCGCGGGCGGCTGCTTATTCCAACCCACTGACTCCAGATAGTCGCGCACAAATTGCTTGTCGAACGAAGGTTGCGCCGCTCCGGGACGATATCCTTCGCTGGGCCAAAAGCGGGAAGAGTCCGGCGTCAACACCTCGTCCGCCAGCACAATTCCTTTTGCGGTCAGTCCAAATTCGAATTTGGTATCGGCAAGAATCAAGCCGCGCTCGGCTGCGTGAGCAGAGGCCTTGGCATAAATCGCGAGGCTAAGGCGGCGCAGTTCCTCTGCATGGTTGCCGCCAACGCGCGCGACCATTTCGTCGAAAGAAATGTTTTCATCATGCTCGCCGCTCATGCTCTTGGTCGCGGGAGTGAAAATTGGTTCGGGCAAACGCTCCGACTCGCGCAAGCCGGGCGGCAACGAGATGCCGGAGATTTTTCCTGTTTGCTTGTAATCTTTCCAGCCGGAGCCGGAGAGATATCCGCGGACCACACACTCAGCCGGAAACATCCGCGCGCGATTCACCAGCATGGACCGATCGCGCAAATCTTCCAGGTATGGCTTCAACTCTGCGGGATATTTTTCTACGTCCGCCGTAACCAGATGATTGGGGACGAGATCACTGAGGTAGTCGAACCAGAAGAGGGAAATTTGGGTTAGGACGCGGCCTTTGCCGGGGATCCCTGTGGCCAACACATGATCGAATGCGGAGATTCGATCGGTCGCTACCATGAGCAGAAGATCTTCTACCGCATACAGATCGCGGACCTTACCTCGAGCAAATAGTTGGAGGTCTTCGAATTCAGTGGCGATGAGCGTCGGCAAAGGTTCCGCCTCGGGAGAGGAATGACTTTCCGATTGTCCGAGGTGGCGACAGCTTTGTCAACGCAGGAAAAGTCCACACTGCTTTGCGCAGCGAGGGCTGTATCGCATTTTGGACATCGACTGTCAAGTAGATGACCGCTGGTTCATCTGGCCGAATATGGCGGCGGGCGGAAAAGCACAGGGGCTAAACAGGCTACTGAAAATGCCGGTTCGAGAAGTAAGCAGCCCTCAGCGCCTGAAGCCGAATTCATTACACTGGAGTTATGTACGGAAACCACAGGGCTAAAGCCCTGATCTTTATTGAGCTTTACGGCCCGACTGAAGTCGTGCCCTGATACAAAGCTTCGGAGCAGAAACTCGCCATCGTTAGGCCGTGGCCAAGCGACGTTCGTGAACCCGTTCGCGATTGTGGGTAACGTCCTCTCCAGCCAGCCGGACTGAGACCAGCTTGGATACTCCGGGCTCTTGCATGGTTACCCCATAGATCAGGTCGGCCGCGGTCATCATGCGCTTGGAGTGGGTAACCAGCAGGAACTGGGTTTCAGTACTCATGCCCTTGATCATTTCAGCAAGTCTGCCCACGTTGGTTTCATCCAGCGGAGCGTCGACTTCGTCCAGCACGCAGAATGGGCTGGGTGCGTATTCGAAAATTCCCACCAGCAGCGCCAGCGCGGTGAGCGCTTTCTCACCACCCGAAAGCAGCAATACATTTTGCAGCTTCTTACCTGGCGGCGAGGCTACGATATCGATGCCGCTCTCCGCGGTGTTCTCTTCATCGGTCAAACGCATGAAGCCCTGACCGCCTCCGAAGAGGTTGGTGAAGGTCTTGGAGAAATTCTGGTTGATGCGGGCGAAGGCTTCGTCGAACTTCTGGTGCGTAATCTGATCGATTTCCCGGATGGTCGATTGGGTATTCTCAATGGCGTCGATCAGGTCTTTGCGCTGGGTTTCGAGGAAGCCGTGGCGATCCGCCGTTTCCTTATATTCCTCGAGCGCCATCATGTTGACGGGGCCCATGGCTTCGAGCTTCTGCTTCAACCCGCGGCAAGCCTCGTCTTCTTCCGCCAGGGTTTCGCCTTCGAGGCGCGGTACATCCTGCTGTTGACGAAGTTCCGAAGCTTCAATGCCCAGGTCGCTCACACAAGCCGCTTCCATGTACTCGAGCTCGACCGCGAGCTTGGCGGTGTGCGCGCTGCGCGTGCTGCGTGCCTCGCGGAACGCGTCCATTTCCGAACGCAGGACCTTCAGATTATGCTCCAGGTCTTTCAATTGTTCGCGCAACAGCCTGGCTTCTTCCGTCGATTGCGCAGCTTCTTCCAGTGCGCCTCGGCGGACTTCGGTCAGGCGCTCGCGTTCCACTTCCAGTTGTTCGTTCTCGCGGGTGCGCTGCTGCTCTTCCGCAGTGGCGGAGGCCAGCTGCTGTTCCAGCTGATTGACCCTCCGTTCGAGGTCGCCGTACATGCGGTCGATGCGGGTGAAGGCTGCTTCCGCTCCGCGGCTGCGCTCTTCCAACCCGGCCAGGATGGCGGAGACACTCGCTGCCTGCTGCTGCGCCTCTTCGCGATCGCGGCGCAACTCCTCCATGTTCTGCTGCAGCTCGTTGACTTTGACTTCGGCTGCCTCAGTGCTCGGCATCGAGCCGCGCTGTTTCTTCACGCTTCTCTTCGATCAAGGCCTGGCGAACGTTGCGCAGGTCCTTGTTGCGTTCGCTCTGCACTACCCAGTCGTCGAGCCGGCGTTCCAGCCGGGCGACTTCCGCATCCATCTGACGCAGGGCTGCGCTCTGGTTGGCGCTTTCCCGCTCGGCGTGGCGGCGCTCTTCGCTGATTCGTTCCGATTGGGCGGCCAGCTCGCTCAATAGCCGAGCCAAGGAGGCTGCGGTGATTTCCGCACTGTCCCAGCTCGGCCTCGACCAGGTCAAGCCTCTTCTGGGTCTCACGCAACTCGCCCTTCAACGCCAGGGGACCCTCGGCTCTGCGGCTTACCGCCAGTGACAGTGACATTGTGAAAGCACTCACCGGAAGGAGCAAGGAAGAACGCGTTGGGATTTTCCAGGGCCAGCGATCTTGGCCGACTTCCGCATCGGGAGTTACGAAGCCATCGCGCAGTTTGGGCAGAATCACTTCGAGCGAGCGGCCAAAGCCGTCGAGCACCCGGATGCAGTCTTTCAGCCGTTTGACACCGACGCTGTTGTGCTCCGCATCGAGAGCGTCTCCGGCAAAGGAGAACTTGGCCTGGGAATCGTCGGGATGCACCAGGAAGGTAGCCCGCCCATCGACATCGCTCTTCAGCAGGCGCATGCCTTCATGGGCCGCATCCCAGCTCTTGACCACGATGTAGTTGAGCTCATCGCGAAGGAAAGCATCTACTACGGTTTCGTATTCGCCGCTCACTTCCAGGAAGTCGGCCAGCGTGCCTACGGGAGCCAGGCCGCCGCCGAGGGAATTCGACTTGAGCAGCTTGCGCACGGTATCGGTGGAATAGCTGTGCTCGCGAATCAGTGCCTGCAGTGAGTTGCGGCGGCCGGTCAGGGTGGCCATTTCGGCGCGCAAGCGGTCGACTTCGAGCTTGGTGGCGCTTTCTTCGCCGCGCCGCGTTTCGGTTTCCGCCCGTACCGCGACCATTTCGGCTTCGAGACGCTGCAACTGCTCGGTGACGGATTCGAACTTGAGCGAAGCCTGTCCCCGTTCCGAGCCCAGTGATGCCAGCTCGCTGCTGGCGGCGTGAATCTCCCCGGCCAGCCGCTCGGCATCCTGCTCCAGCGCGGTCAAAGACTCTTCGGCGTGGATGGTTTGGTTGCGCGCATGTCCGGCCTGGCTCAGCAATTGCATGGCGTAGCGGCGTGCCGCTTCCAGCCGCTGTTCGACGCCGCTGACGGCTTCGACCGCTTCGCGCGCCTGCGCCTGGCGCAGTCTTGACTCTTCGCGAACGCCCGCGGCCTCGGCGGCCGCGGTCTCGAGGAAACTCCGATGCGACTCGCGTTCGACGATCAGTCCCTGTAAGTGAAGCCGTGCCTGCTCCAACTCCGCCGAACCGGCAGCGGCGCGGCTCTTCAATTCTGCGATGCGCTCCTGGTTCGCGATTTCCCGCGTGGTGGCGCGCTCCAGATCAACAGAAGCCTGGTTGGCGCGCGCGTTGGCGTCTTTCGCGGTCGAATCCAACTGATAGCCGCGCGACATGCCGGTCGAGTATTCACCCTCGAGCGCACCCACGTGCTCGGCGCCTTGCTCGATCTGCGCCGCCAGTTCGGCGATCTCAACGGTCAGGGTCGCCTGCTCGGCATCCATCTGGGCGATGCGGCTGGCCAGCACCACGCGCAGGCGGGTTCGCATTTCGTCGCGCAGTGCGGCGTAGCGTTCCGCCTTTGCTGCCTGCCGCTTGAGCGAGCCCATTTGCCGGGTGACTTCTTCGAAGATGTCGTCGACGCGCGCCAGGTTTTGTTTGGCCTGTTCCAGGCGAAGTTCGGAAAGGCGCTTCCTGGTCTTGAAACGGGTAATGCCTGCGGCCTCTTCAATAATGGCGCGGCGGTCGTGAGGCTTGGAGCTCAGCAGTTGCCCGATGCGTTCCTGCTCGATGATGGCGTAGGATTCCGGGCCGAGGCCGGTGCCCATGAAGATGTCCTGGATATCGCGCAGGCGGCAGAGTTTGCCGTTGAGCAGGTACTCGCTTTCGCCGGTGCGGAACAGGCGGCGGGTTACGACGATCTCGCCATGCCGCGCAGCCGTGCGCTGAAAGCGTCTGCGGCGAACCTTCAACACCACAGGACTTTGTGGTCGATGGCTCGATCACTTCGGGCGCATGGCTGATCGCTTGCCGCGACTGGGGTTTCTGCTGGGGAAGCTTCTGCGGAACCCTCGACTACGGAGCCGTCTGCGCCCTCGATGACGGGAGCCGGGCTGTACTTCGGCGATGATCTCTTCGGTCTCTGCGGCGCGCTCGGCCCGCAGCTGCTCTTCGTCCCAGTCGGTCTTCTCCGGCTCCGCCTGGTCGCCCGCGTCCGTCGAATCGAGCAGGGGGCCCTCGGCATAAGCTTCGGGATCGATCAGCGAAAGGGAAACCTCCGCCATGCCCAGGGATTTGCGCTCCCGGGTTCCGGCGAAGATGACGTCTTCCATTTTTGCCCCGCGGAGGCTCTTGGCTGATTGCTCGCCCAGCACCCAGCTCACCGCGTCGAGAATGTTCGATTTGCCGCAGCCATTCGGACCCACGACAACCGCGATCCCCTGACCCGGGAGAGTCACCTCTGTGCGATCACAGAACGACTTGAACCCCAGCATCTGGATCTTTTTAAGCTTCAGCATGGACGTGTTCCTTTGGCCTTAGAAAAGACTCTAGCGATCGCGTTCCCCCGAAGCAACATGGCGACCCCAACATGTTGTGGATAAACCGTACACAACCCAACTCGTAGGCTCTAAGTGGGTTTTGCTCGTTTTCATCGGCTGGGCCGCTCGGTTCATCGAGAACTGTAGAATCTTCTTAAAATGACACACTTTAAAGGCTAGTCCTACCCCCCAAACGTTACAAGTAACGTTCGGGGCACTGTTTTGCAGCGAAAGTTGCGGTTGCGATGTGGGTTCGTGTCCAGTTTCGTTTCCCGAAGAGGAGGTTGCGCCACAAAAGGGTGTCAATCGTCCACCGGAGTGAGTCCTAGCAAAAGACCCCGAGGAAATCGGACGGGTACCTTTGGCGTAGTTGCGGATTGGAAATGGCTATCCCAGAAAGGGCAGTGGCATCCCACATCTCGCGGAAAACGAGCGAGATGTGGGGCACCCAGGGCTTGTGGTCAGGACAGCACGCCACTAGGGCTTCATCGTGGGCCGGAGGAGAACTTCGCTTACGAAGGAGGTGGGAGCCTGGGTCACCAGCATGGCTACCACTTGGGCGACGTCGTCGGGCTGGATCATTCGGGTCGGGTCCTTGGTACTGCCGCCACCGCCGAAATGGGTGTTGACCGAACCTGGAGCGATGACCGATACGCGCACATTGTATTGGCGCAATTCCTCGGCCACCGAATAGGTCAGGCCGTTGAGTCCCCATTTGGAGGCGGAATAGGCGGCGCCCTCGGGCAGGATATTTTTCCCCGCGAGGGAGGAAATATTGATGATGTGACCCGATCGGGCGGCAATCATCAACGGGGCTAAACTCCGGATCATCAGGTAGGGAGCGCGCAGGTTGGTGTGCATCATCTGATCCCACTCTTCCACCGGCAGATCAATGAGCGGTTTGCGCAGCACACCTACACCGGCATTGTTCACCAGAATGTCGCAGCGGCCGTGCTCCTTTGCCACCCTTTCTCCCAGGGCGGCCACGGCGCTGGCATCCGTCAGGTCGCAGGGCAGGACGAACGCCCTACCGCCACGCTGCTCGATGGCGGTCTTCACCTGCGCCAACCGAGCCTGGTCGCGGGCGGTGAGGACTACCGTTGCGCCCATGTCTGCCAGCCGATTGGCGATGGCTTCACCGATACCGCGGGCGGCTCCCGTGACCACCGCGACTTGATCGCGTAATGGCTCTGCCGGCACCGGCTCACTTCTCTTTTCCGTCATCGTCTACTCCTTAGTGATTTGCTGCTTTCCGCACTTGACACTTCCTTTACTTGTCAGAAGCGACAACGGTTTCTATAATCCTTCCACAGCTCATCGGAAAGACTCTGGTTTTTCTCAATGAGATCGAACCATTGGGCGAAGGATCAAAGCGTTTAGCTCCCATAAGAGTTTTCCGGCTGGCATCCCATTTAATGAGAATGATTTCTGATTTCTGCTATTTCCCTGATTCCCGCATCTCCTAGGAGCGTTGCATGAAGAAGTCCGTCCTTGCTTCCTTGTTGGCCTTGGCCACTATCCTTCCAGGCAGCGTCTCTCTGGTCTATGGCCAAGCCGCAGCGTCTGGTCAGATCACCATCAAAGATCCCGCGGAATACAACGAGTACACCAACGCCGTGGGACAATCCACCCCCGCTGCCAAGGCAGCGGCGATCGAAGCTTTTCTCACCAAGTACCCCAACTCCGTAGTGAAAAACGGCATGCTAGAGCAGTTGATGCTCGCCTACCAGGGCGACCCGGTGAAGATGCTGGACGCGGCAGACCGGCTGCTGGCGGCTGATCCGGGGAACCTGCGCGGTCTCGCCACCGCGGTTTACCTGGAGAAAACGCAGGCACTGCCAGAAGACCAACCCGACCGAGGCTCAGCCTATCCTGGACAAGGCAGCCGCCCAGGCCCAGACCGGCCTGAGCGCCACCAAGTCGGGGGATATATCGGATGCGGACTTCCAGAAATTAAAGGCCGCGACGGCGCCCATCTTCGATAGCGCGATTGCCCTGGATGACGCAAACAAGAAGGATTTCGCCGGCGCCATCGCGGCGTACACCAATGAGCTGAAAGCGTATCCGGACCCGACCCAAACGCAGAGTGGTCCAGGACTCAATGACACTTACCTTTTGGGACAGGCGTATGCGCAGCAGACGCCGCCCGACCTAAAGAATGCCGCCTGGTTTTTGACTCGGGCTGCTCAGTTCGCTCCGCCGCAGGCCAAGCCGCAGATCGAGAAGGCCGCCGAGTATTTCTACAACAAGTACCATGGCAGCATGGACGGCTATCCGGCGATTCAGACGCTGGCCCAAGCCAACCTCTTCCCGCCGGCGGAATACAATCCCACCCCGGCTCCCCCGCCGCCATCGCCAGCCGATCTAGCCGCGCAGACCGTTGCCTCCACTCCGGACCTCAAGACGCTTAGCCTTGGCGATCAGGAATTCATTCTTTTCAACGGCAAGCCTGAGGATGCGCAGAAGGTTTGGGATGTGCTGAAGGGACACCGCGTCCAGGTACCGGGCACGGTTATTTCGGCAACGCCGGAATCGGTCCAGCTTGCGGTCACCGAAGACAATCAACAGAGTAAGAAGGCGGACTTCACGGTCAATATGAAGACGCCGCTGAAGAGCGTTCCCGCCATCGGCTCGAACGTCACCTATGACGCGACGTTCGACTCCTATACTCCTAACCCGCCGATGATTACCCTCACCGACGGCGAACCACCGGCCAAGGCGCCCGCAGCTCGCCGCCGCGCACGCTGAGCCAAACCGAGGAGGGCAGCCCCGAATACCGGGGCTGCCCTTTTTCTTTAGTGCGCCCGTCCGGGGAACGTATCAACTAAAGTTCCGCAACCCCCAAGAGCAGGAAAAGTGCCGTCGGCCGCATGGTAGAGTGAGGGAGTCGATGCCCCCCATACTGCGGCACCTCCTGTTTGTCAGTCTCGCTTTCGCAGGCCGTTTGCGCTTTGGCACAGGCGCCGCAGGTTCCTAGCCAGGATCTTTTTCCCGGATTCACGGCGTCCGCAGCCAACAGTCCATTTCCCGGGGTTACGGCGGTTCCCATTGGGACTACTCCACTCGGCTCCCCGCCCACGGTGATCGGGCTCGACCACCTCGAACCAAGCCAAATGAGCAAGGCGGACTACGAGGTTGTCTCCAACCTGAGCGCCGAGCTTTCGAAGCAGGCTGCGCTGGCGAATTTCGATATCAGCAATCCTGCGTGGCACTATCAGCAGATTGTGTGCCCGGCATTTCCCGATTACGTCTTCCTGGCCTTCACCCACGGTGCGGATGACAGCGGCTCCTCGCGGTTTGCGGCCCTGCTGCCGCGCAACGATGCCCAGGTGCGCGTCGTCTCCACGTACGCGCACGGTCTGCTGCCGTTTGAAGCCTCGTGGAACAGACCGGGCACCTTCGAGGTTTTCAACGGCATGCTGCGGCAGGAGCGCGGCGACTGCTCCCCTCAGCCATGCGCCAAACTGGTTGCTGATCGCGGTGTGCTACGCCGAGCTGAGCGGGTATCCGGTGCAGGTGCTCAACGTTCTACCGAATCCGTCGCCGACGATGGACTTGCTCCGCCTGGGGGCGAACCGGCCGCAAATGATCATCGGCACCGATCAGAGCGCCGATGTCACCTTCAGTGACGTGTCCCGGCCTAGCGTCACGACCAACTGGAGTCTTCATTTCGACCGCCACGGCCAGATAACGTCCGCGAGCCGGAGCCTGGTGCGCCAGCCCAATGTGATCGCGCTGAAGCCGTAGGTCGACTGCGAGGGAAGTCCCGTCGGGGCTCGTCGACTTTTCAAATCCAACCCAGGACTAGCGACTTGGGCTAAGTTCAGCCGCTTCACTCGACTCCGGTCCCATGGGCACGCCGGGGCAGGCAATCCTGTTGAGCATAGTATTTTGCGTTTCCAAGAGAGGTCCGCAGAACTGCAGATCCCTCGGCTTCGCTTCGGGATGACAAAAAGGAGAGTGTGGTTGAAAGGGACAGGGCGGTTGCTGGAGGAAATGGCCTTTGTCTAAGGCGGCGGTTCATAAAGAGTGGTTGCTGAACCGAGGCATTTTTCAAATCTAAATTGGACAACTCTGAGGTTCAGCCGTCCCCGTTCGACAAGCTCCGCCGCAAAGCCGCGGCACGGCAGGGCAGAGCAGGCTCTACGGGACTAACCCAGGAGCCCCTTCCAGGAGGATCCCGGGTCTCGAAAGCAAGACTTGGGAGTTGGATCGCCTACTCAGCCAGCATCAGGCGTTGGATGGAGAGGGCCCTTCCGGTGGCGCCGTCGCAGTCGATCAGGGCGGCGCACATGCGGGGATCGCCCTTGGCGGCTTCGAATTTGCCTGGCATCCCGGTCAGGAAGCGGTTGATTATTTGCTCTTTTTCCACACCGATCACGCTGTCGAAGGGTCCACTCATTCCCACATCGGTCTGATAGGCGGTCCCGCCGGGCAAGACGCGCTCGTCGGCAGTGGGTACGTGCGTGTGGGTTCCGATTACCGCGGTAACCCTTCCGGCTAGGTACCATCCCAGCGCGACCTTCTCAGAAGTAGCTTCGGCGTGGAGGTCGACAAAGATGACTTTGGCCTTGATTTTTTCGAGCAGGGAATCGACCACGCGAAAGGGATCTTCCAGGCTGGCCATGAAAACCCGGCCCTGGAGGTCAATGACGGCGTAGGTCTGCCCCTGGGGTAGTTCTCCCTCGTAATATCCGTAGCCTGGAGTCCCGGCGACGTAGTTAGCGGGCCGCAGCACCCGGCGGGCGCGACTGTGGCTGTCCAGAGGAACCGACTGCATGTATTCGATGATTTCGCGTTTGTCCCAAACATGGTTACCGGTGGTGATAACGTGGGCTCCCAGGTCGAACAGCTCCTCGGCAATCCCCGGTGTTATGCCGAACCCCCCGGCTGCGTTTTCCGCGTTGACCACCACCAGGTCGACGGCCCGCTGCTCGATCACCTGGCCCAGGTGCTCGCCGACAATCCGTCGACCGGCCTGGCCGAATACGTCACCGACAAAGAGAATGCGCAAAAAACCTCCAATTAACGTTTATCGGCAAATGATCCTGCCACGGGTACGATATATTCCTGAAATGATCATGGTTACCTGTTAGTGGTTCTGCAACCTTGGAAGTGACTAACGTGCAGTCGTAGGGTCATGCCCATTCTCGCAGTTGTATGGTAGCGTTCGTGAATGGCCGTCAATTGTAGATTTGCTACCGGAGTTCACGTGCTGGTTCTGCTTGCTTCAGAACCGGACACATTACAAACATCAACCGATATCGCACTCAAGCTGGACACCAATCCAGTCGTCGTTCGCCGGGTACTTGCCTCTCTTCAGCAGGCGAAGCTGATTGAAAGTCAAAAGGGGCCGACGGGTGGTTCAAGACTGCTGAAATCTCCTAAGGCTATCTCTCTAGCCGACGTTTACAAGGCGGTTGAGACTGGCTCGCTGTTCCATACTCCCAGTGTCCGCGCTGCCGCGGCTTTGCGGGTAAACGGCGCGCTCGAAAAAATCTTTTCCGGCTCCATGATAGCGCTGCTGGATGAGTTTGAAAAAACGAGCCTGAGCCAGGTATTGAAGCGGGTCGGCAAACAGACAACCAGAAAATAGAGCGGTCAGCTCTTTATTTTCTGGTTGTCCCGGGCTCACTCTCCTCATCGCGCGGAGAGGCCGGGGTGGTTTCTCTATCAGGATCGTTGCCGGTTTGGGAACGCATGAGAGGGAAGAAGATCACGTCTCGAATGGATTTGGCGCCGGTTAACACCATGGTGAGCCGGTCAATGCCGATTCCTTCCCCGGCTGTGGGAGGCAGCCCGTAGGCCAGAGCGCGGACGTAGTCTTCATCCATGGCATGGGCTTCTGCATCGCCCCTCTCCCGCTCGGTCAGTTGCTGCTCGAATCGTTTGCGCTGCTCCTCCGGGTCGTTGAGCTCACTGAAAGCATTGCCCAGCTCGAATCCCCCGATATAAAACTCAAACCGCTCCACCCAATCGGGTTCATCCGGCTTGTTTTTGGAGAGCGGAGAGACGGCGACGGGAAAGTCGTAGATGATGGTCGGCTGAATCAGGTGGTCCTCGGCGACCGCCTCGAAGATGCCGGCGATGGTTTTTCCTGTTGGTTCGCCGGGCTTGTACTCGAGAGAGATCCTGGCGTCTCGTAGCCTCTGCGCCATCTGCTGCACCGCATGGCCGCTCTGAAAATCTTCGAGCGCCGGCTTGGCTCCCGCGGCTTCCGGCCAGAACTCAAGGATGGCCTCACGCATGGAGTAGCGCCGCCACTTTGCCAGGTCGATCTCGTGCCCGGCGAAGTTGGTCACGGTCGAGCCATTCACCTCCAAGGCGACCTGCTGGATGAGGTCCTGGGTCAGCTGCATCAGGTCGTGGTAGTTGGCGTAGGCCTGGTAGAACTCGAGCATGGTGAATTCGGGATTGTGCTGGGTCGAGACACCTTCGTTACGGAAGTTGCGATTGATCTCATAGACGCGGTCGAGGCCGCCTACTACCAGCCGCTTCAGATAGAGCTCCGGTGCTATCCGCAGGTAGAGGGGAAGATCGAGCGCGTTGTGGTGGGTGCGAAAGGGGCGGGCGGCGGCTCCTCCGGCGATGGGCTGCATCATCGGAGTTTCCACCTCGATGTATCCGCGCTGATCGAAAAAGGACCGGATAGCTTTGAGTATTTGGGCACGCTTGACGAAGACCGCGCGCACGTCGGTGTTCATGAAGAGATCCACGTAACGTTGGCGGTAGCGTAGCTCTACGTCGGCGAGCCCGTGATACTTCTCGGGCAGGGCGAGCATGGCCTTGGCCAGGAAGGTTATCTTCTCGACATGGACCGTTAGTTCCCCGGTACGGGTGCGGAATACGTAGCCGGAAACCCCGATATGGTCGCCGAGGTCCAGGAGTTTATAGAGCTGAAAGCCCTGGTCTCCAACGGCGTCCAGGCGGACATAGATTTGTAAGCGCTCACCGCCTTGTTGCAGCTGTGCAAAACCGGCCTTGCCTTGAGCGCGGATCGCCATGATGCGGCCTGCGACGGTGACGGATGTCCGCTGCGCGTCCAGGACTTCTGGGGCGATGTCTTCGAATTGTTGACGCACTTCGGATAGGGTGTGCGAGGTGAGGAACTGGTTGGGGTAGGTTTGCTGGCCAAGGGCCTCAATTTGATGGAGCTTCTCCTGGCGCAGGGCAAAGAGATTGCTCTCGAATTCGGACTCAAACAATGGGCGCCTCGAACTGTCAGTATAACGGTGGCTGGGTTGGTAAGTTCTTGGACGGTGGTGGTTTTCCGAGGTAAACGTTCTGGGAATTGTATTGGCCTCTTCCAGGAGGATCCCAGGTCTCACAGCGAGATTTGGGGCATGCCGGGGCAGGGCTGGGGCATCCATCACGTGTCTACGGGTAGGTTAGGACCGGCCGATTCTTTTATGGTGTATAACTGCCGAGGATACGCACAGAGATGGTTGCCAAGGGTACGTCCGAACCGCCGGAGAAGCCCGGTGAATCTTCATCCGGTGATGGTGCGCTGCACTCACTGGTTCGAGTGGAAAGCCTGATTCAGTTGGGGCTGCTGCTGCCCGCCTGCGTGGTGATCGGTTGGGCTATCGGGCTGGCTCTCGACCGCTGGTTGAATCAGCATTGGATGAACGTCGCGGGCCTCATCCTGGGCGCGATTGCGGGGTTTGTACAGACCATTCGCATCGTTCTTTCGCACAGCAAGGAGTAAATGGAATTCAGAGATGAGGATCTACGGCTGGTGATGAACCGGGCGCTGCGCAGCGTCCTGATCGCCATCGCGGTAGGGATACCGATCATTTGGTTCGCCTGGGGTTGGCGCTCCGCGGTCCTGTACCTGGTGGGGGGCGGCATTGCCGCCACGGGCATCCTGGAGTGGCGTCAGCTGATGACCGCGGTGCTCGTTCGCCTGGATACAGCGGAAGGCGGCCAAAGCGCGCCAAAACCACTGGGACCGGTTCTGTTCTGGTTTTTTGTCCGGCTGGTAGCCGCCGCCGGCGTGCTTTATGTTAGCCTGAGGAGTTTGGACGGGAAGGTGGCAGGGCTGTTATTGGGCATCGCCCTGGCCCTGATCGCCCTCTTCGTTGAGGCTATTCGACTGTTCCGCGGCTGGTCCGCATGAGGCTTGATCCACTGGTATGCATGAATTAGACCCCATCACTGCTACGTTGAATAAATATTTCGGCAACCTGGCGACCCAGGTTATGCACGCGGTGCACGTCCAGCCTTACAACCCGCAGGCTCCCATCACCGAGACGTTTGCCATGGAAATACTGGTGCTCGGCCTGCTGCTGGTATTTTTCCTGCTGGTGCGGTTTTCCTTGAATGTGGAGAATCCAGGGACCATCCAGCAGATCGCGGAGATGATCCACGGCTTCGTCTCCGACCAGGGCGAGTCGATCATCGGCCACGGCTACCAGCGTTATGTGATGTTCGCGACCTGCGTGCTGCTGTTCGTGCTGCTCTCAAACCTTCTGGGTATGGTGCCGGGACTGATCGCACCTACATCCGTCGCCACGGTTCCCTTGGGTGTCGCGCTTTGGTGCTGGTTTTACTACCACTACCACGGCGTCCGCGAACAGGGCCCGGTGAGCTACTTCAAACACTTTCTGGGGCCGATCTGGTGGATCTCCCCCATGATGCTGCCCATCGAGTTGATCTCACACCTGGCGCGCATCCTCTCACTCACGGTTCGTCTTTACGCCAATATGTTTGCCGGGGAAGAGGTGACGCTGGTCTTCTTCTCGCTGATCCCCATCGGGATCCCGATTATCTTTATGGCCTTGCACCTGGGCGTGGCGCTCATCCAGGCTTACATTTTCATGTTGCTGACCATGATTTATGTGTCGCAGGCAGTGGCCCACGACCACTAATTTTTAGAGGTGTTCTCGCGCCGGGGACTATGCTTCCGTCCCGGTGCGAACGCCGCAAGCGTGAGGGGGCCAGCACGGTGAGCCTCAACCACCCACTGGCGGCAATCTCAGGAAGCAAGGAGAAAGAATGCGCAAACTGCAGTATCTATTCATGACCTTGTCGGTCTTGTTCCTCGCTACCCCAGCCTTCGCCCAAGCAACGGGCGGGGACGGGACGGGAGCATGGACTCGTAGCCATCGCAGCGGGTGTTGGGATGGGGCTTGCCGCCGGACTTTGCGGCCTCGGCCAGGGCCGGGCGACCGCGTCGGCTACAGAAGCGCTGGCCCGGAATCCTGGCGCGCGCGCGGGCATCCTGCTTCTGCTCACACTCGGCCTGGCGTTTATGGAGTCGCTCTCCCTGTTCACGCTGGTCATCATTTTCCTCAAGGTCCAATACTAGAGTCAGCAGCATCGCGCATCGATCAAGCAGAAGAGATCAGGCCTTGTTCCTGATCTCTTTCTGCTTTCAGCACTACCTTAGCGTTTCCTCCAACTCCTACCATGCCTCCTCGCCTGACGTTCTCTGCCATCTCGAAGCAGTTCGGCAGGTACACGGCTCTGTACCCGCTGACGCTGAGCCTCGAGCCGGGAGAGATCCTGGGCTTTCTGGGACCTAATGGGGCGGGGAAGACAACGGCCATCCATCTCGCGCTGGGCTTTCTTCATCCCTCTTCCGGTAGTGGTTCGTTGCTGGGCAGAGCTTTCGGGGATGCGGAGGCGAGGGCACGGCTCGGTTTCGTGCCGGATGTCCCGGTATTTTTTCCTGAGAACGGCTACCGCTGCGTTGAGTTCGCCGCACGCTTGAACGGGGTAAATGATCCACAGCTGGCAAAGAATATCCGCGACCTGCTCGGCACTGTCGGTTTGCCCGATGACGGCAAAGATGCACGGCAATATTCGCGGGGCATGCAGCAGCGGCTGGCGTTGGCCCAGGCACTCATCAATGACCCCGAGCTGCTGATTCTCGATGAGCCGGCTGCCGCTCTCGATCCTGCCGGCGTGCAGCAAGTGCGGGAACTGCTGCGCAATGCGCGCAATGCGGGCAAGAGCATTTTCTTCAGCTCGCACCAGCTGACCGAGGTGGAACATATCTGCGACCGTATTGCCTTCCTTAACCAGGGCCGCCTGGTTCGCAGCGGATCGCTGCGGGAGTTTCAGAGTGCGTCGGATCGGGTGGAGATTGAGTTGCGGGGACTCTCTTTGGACGAGATGAACCGCGTTTATCCCGGGGCCGCCAGCGCGGGCGCTGATCCCGCTTCGATACGCATCACGGTTCCGGCGCAGGAGCAGCGTCGCGCGATCGAAGCGGTTTGGCATGCGGGGGGCGAAGTCGTGAGCCTTGCGCCGCTGCGGCGCAAGCTGGAGGACCTGTTTCTCGAGTGGTCGAACGAGGAGAGCGCGTGAACAGTACAAAGATCTGGCAGATCACACGCCGCTTGCTCTACCAGAACCGATGGATTTATTTGTTTCTGATGCTGTGGCCTTTTGGGCTGGCAGCGATTCTGCTGGTGCCCGCTGCCAGGCCGGAGATGGACGATGTGCTCTCCATCCTGCACCAGGAGTGCCTGTACGGATTGGGGCTGGTGGCGTTTACGGGAAGCGCTCTGCTGGGCAATGAACAGCGCTCCCGGCGTATCGCCACGGTGCTGTCGCGCGCGGTGAGCCGGCGGCAGTATTTTTTCGCGCTGGCTGGCGCAGCATGGCTTCCGCTGGCGTTCTATGTAGTGAGTTTTGTGGTGAGCGGGATCGCGCTGTTTGTTGAAATTGATCGGCCGTGGGCTGTGTTGTTCGCCCTGGCGGTGGCGCAACTGGCACTGGGTATGTGGACGGCGGCTGCGGCTCTGTTTTTTGCTACGTGGCTCCCGATGATGCTGGCATCGACGGCTTCGCTGGCGTTGCTTGGGTTGCTCGGGTTTGCGGGGTACGTGTGGCCGAGTTTTGCTGCGGCGCGGTTGTTGTTTGTTTTGACCCAGGGAGACCTGGGTGAAGCGGTTCGGATGCTAAGCCATCCGAGCGGGTTGGTTGTGATCGTGGTGGGTGCGGTGATTCTATTTGCCGCGGGGACTGCTATCTTCGAACGGCGCGATCTCGCGTTAAAGAGCGACTGATAATTCTGTCTGTGCAACAAATGACGGGTGCGATTCAAAAGGTCATGTCAGCGTCGTGGTATCCCACATCTCGCGAAAAACGAGCGAGATGTGGCGCACCCGTCATTTGTGGATAACCGGTACTTAGCGGGCGAGGGCATTGGCGGCCGCTAGCACGAAGACCAGGGCTGCATTCCAGTTGATGGCTACTTCGTTGAGAGAGGGCGCCATCTGATCGTCGAGCCACATGCGCATCGGCGGCAACTTGCCTAAGGTTTGAGCGACCTTGTCTGCCGGGGTGGCATTTGGCCCGCCGGATAAAAGGCCGGGCCAGGGCGCCTGCAGCTGGTCAGCAATGCTGGGACGATGATGAGGATGAAGGAAGGGGTTCGTTCCCAGGTGGGTGACCCAGCAAACTGCAAAGCAGTTGCGCCCCAACAAGTAGTGCAGATTGCCCAGCGCCGCATCGAGAAGCTGTGCGTTCGGTTGCAGGTGGTTTGCGATCAACAGCAACAAAGAATGATTCGCCGCAATCGAATTGGAGCCCCAAACGTAATCGGAGACGTCCAGCGTGTTGCCGTAGCCGCTGGAACGGCGGCGAGTGGCGAGGGTCTGCGCCGCCGCCCGCGTCTGGGCCAAAACTCTTCCGCGCACGGCAGCGTCACCCTTGCGTTCGCCTAAAACGTAAGTCCAACAGGCCAAGGGGGCCACGTTGGTCCAGGATGGAGCTACGATGGCATTTTCCAGAGAGAGTGCCTGCTGGCCATGTAGAAACGCCTGGTCATATTGCCGGTCACCTGTGGTGCGCCAAAGCTCAGCGGCAGCCCAGAGAATGTAATCGTTACAGTGCGCATCGCTGTACGCTCCGGTCGCGATCCCCGGAGGGTTGACAAACTCTATATCGGGATGAGCGACAGCCCAGGCGAAAGCGCGCTTCGCCGCAGCCAGGCAGCCGGCAGCAAAGCCCTCGTCGTATTCCCGGTAACAACGAGCGGCAATCGCCATCACCGCGGCCAGCCCGGCGGTGGCACACGTGCTTTTGTAAGGCGATTCGCCGGTGCCGATGATATAGCTGGTGAGCTTATCGTTCTGCGGCATAACGAAACCGCAGAAACGCTCGCTGGTTTGCTTGTGCCAGACTCCGCCGTCGAGGTCCTGAAGGGATAACATCCATTGGAGATTCCAACTGACCTCGGCGAGATAATCAGGGAGTTTTCCGCCGGACTCGGGGATGCGCAGGGAGAGTGCCTGCACACTGCGAGGGTACATCTCCCAGGCCCACAACAGGGTGCCGGTAGTGATGGCGCTATTGACCACGTAGCGGCCGTAGTCGCCGGCGTCATGCCATCCGCCGTGATTAGGCAGCGCACCGGTTCTTCCGGAACTGGGATGGAAAGCGTCTGCCTGATGGCAGGCGGAATAGCGATACCCATCGCCCAGGTCGACGGCGCATCCACAGCGCTGACCGTAGAGCGCACGCATACACAACATCAATGAATGGGCGTAGACATCATTTCCGATCTGGAACGGCTGGCTCCGGACGCCTTGCGACACGAACCGGTATTTGCCCGGCTTCGTCAATGCAGTGAAGTCGGCTTGGGACACGGCGTCGCCGGAAGCAGCATCGGTCGACGAGGGAGTGAGGCGGCCGTCGAATACTGAATGTCCTGCCTCTTCGGAAATGATCTGAAAGGATTGGTCCCGCTGGACTTCCATCTGGATGCTGGCGATTTTTTCGCTTTGCTGCGGATAACCGGCCTGGTTGAAGGCAACTGAACCGGCTGGGGCGGGCCACAGCATGGGAGGGACGGCGATGCTCGCGCTCCAGACGCTCATGTATTTCAGCACGGCTCGTCGTTGCATTCACCCCATCTTACGATAGGCAGTTAGAACCACTGGAACGTGTCCGTTTCTTTCCGGGGTAAACATTCTGGGATTTGTACCGGCCCTCACCAGGAGGATCCCAGGCTGGGGCACCCATTGCGTGTTCAGTTTGAATCTCCCGGTTAGGCAAAGTTCAGGCCCACTTAAATTTTCTAAGCGATTTTAATTGTTACCCCCAAAAACCCGTGCTAGTCTCTTCTTACTTTTAGGTGCACAGGTTGTGTAGCTATTGAGTAGTTGAAGGTTACACCTGCGATAGCATCAGACTCCGTCGGGCCCCGCAACAGTATTAGAAATAGTGCTCTGAGCCACCCCCCCGGCCCTTGCCGTCTCCCCGCGGCAATGTTTGGATGTTGAGCGATAACGTCCGACGCGCTTGTTCCGCGCCAGATGCTTTGTTTCATTCGGGCCCCCTCCCCCCGAGAAGTGTAGTGATTCAGGTATTTCCCTGGATCTGAATCCGGCTCCTTTGTTGCCTTAAGCGAAGGAGAGTGGAGGCGTGTTTTGAGTGATTCGCGGAAATCCCCTTCCGCCGGGGAAAGACGTACGTGCGCTTTTCGATAAGGTGAAGCTTGGCGATTTGCGCTATCGCACCTTTGCTGCGCAGAAAACGCCACAGAAGAACGAACCAACTTACGCGCCCGCGCAAGCGGCAGAAATGACGCCGGCCGCTGCCGCAGTCAGCCATCCGCGGCGTGCCCTGCAGTCTGTCTTTGAGGTGAACGCCAAGCTTCGGATGGCCTCTCCCGAGCCCCACCTCGCTGCCGGTTCCGGTGCGGCGCTCATCTTTGCTTCTTGTGCCGGTGGGGTGGGGAAAACGACATTGTGTGCGAGCGTTGCGCGGGTGTTATCGGCGCGCCTAAGCAACGTACTGATTGCGGACCGGTGCCCGCAGGGCATTGTGCCTTACTACTTCGGTCTGGAACGGTTGAGTGCAGGCGGCTTGCAAACCGTTTATCCGAACGCGCGCCGGGCAGGCTACCAGATGACCATGGTGAACGCTCCGTGCGAGGAGCAGCCACATACTCCCACCGCCGCCTGGCTGGAGCAGCTACAGGCTGAGTCAACTCTTACCTTGATGGATCTTCCAACCCTCAATTACCGGTCGCAGGAGCAGATGGTTCCCGCAGGCTATGTGGTTATCCCGCTGGTTCCCGACGTTCAGTCGATCGCCAGTATCGCGCGTGTCGAAGCGCTTAGCGATGGATCGTCCGAAGGCCAGAACCGGCGTTGCCTGTTTGTGCTGAACCGTTTTGATGAGGCGCGGCCTCTGCATCGAGAGATTCGTAGCCACCTGGAAAGGGTACTGGAGGATCGGCTCTCCCCGCTGGCCGTGCGCGAGTCGGAATACGTTCCAGAGGCTCTGTCCCTGGGCATAACGGTACTCGATCATGTGCCCCAGTCGGCGGTGGCGAAAGACTTCGAACAGTTGGCGGCGTGGCTCGAAGCACGGCTTTTAAGTCCCGCGGTCTCATCCGAAAAAGTGGAGATTGCATGAAAAGCGTGATGCCGCAAAGCGCCGGCGCAATCTGGCTGACTCGACTTTATCCCTGGTTGGCTATCCCGCTCAGCATGGCGCTTCTGGTCCTCGTCGCGCTGATCCCGATGACGTGGCAGCAGCAGGCCTTTTTCGGAGTGCTGGTGGTCGTGGCAGCGTTACTGATCGACCGTAAGAAGCGGGGGCATATCCCGACTATTCTGCTGGTCTTGTTGTGCCTTACCGCTACCAGCCGCTACGCCTATTGGCGTACATCGAGTCTGTGGAGATATCTGCACAATCCGTGGGGTCATGTGAGCCCGCTGGCAGTCGCGCTCATGCTGATGTTGCTGGGAGCCGAATTCTATACCTTCGTGATCCTGGTGTTGGGCTTCTTCCAGAGCATCGCACCGCTCAAGCGTCCGCCGCTGTTTATGGCTGGAGAACCCGAGACGTGGCCGGTGGTCGACGTGCTCATCCCAACCTTGCACGAATCGCTGGATGTGGTGCGCTACACCGTATTTGCAGCGATGCAGATGGATTGGCCGGCGGAGAAGCTCAACGTAATTCTGTTGGACGACGGAGCGCGCAGCGAGTTTCGCCAATTCGCAGCAGAGGCTGGCGTGCGGTACATTGCGCGCACGGAAAACTCCGGCGCCAAGGCCGGTAATCTGAACAACGCTCTGCGTCAGACCAGGGGCGAGTTTGTCACCATCTTCGATTGCGATCACATTCCCACAAGATCTTTCCTGCAGATCTCGATTGGCTGGTTTCTGCACGACGCCGAATTGGCGATGTTGCAGACTCCACATCATTTTTATTCTCCCGATCCGTTCGAACGGAACCTGGGAAAGTTTCGCAAGATCCCCAACGAGGGCAGTTTGTTTTACGGCATCGTGCAGGATGCCAACGATCTTTGGAATGCGACGTACTTCTGCGGATCGTGTGCTACGTTGCGGCGCACAGCGCTGGATCAGATTGGCGGAATTGCCCAGGAGACGGTTACGGAAGACGCGCACACGTCGCTCCGTTTGCAGAAGGCGGGATGGAACACCGCTTACATCAATATTCCCCAGGCGGCGGGACTGGCCACGGAAACGCTGGTGCGGCACATCAAGCAGCGCATCCGGTGGGCGCGCGGGATGGTGCAGATCCTGCGTCTGGATAATCCATTGTTCGCGCGCGGACTCACCCTCTCTCAGCGGCTCTGCTACTTCAACGCGACGCTGCACTTCCTGTATGCAATGCCACGCCTGATATTTCTTACGGCGCCTTTGCTGTATTTGCTTTTTGGGCTTTCGAACGTTCCGGGCTATTGGCTGGCAATTCTGGCATTCGCCGGCCCTCACCTGGTGCTCTCCACGATCGCGAATTCCCGTATCCAAGGCAGCAAGCGATTCTCGTTCTGGAACGAGGTCTATGAGACGGTTTTGTCGCCATACATTCTGCTGCCTACCCTGCTGGCCGCGGTCTCTCCAAAAATCGGCAACTTCAATGTGACCGATAAGGGTGGCGCCCAGGAGCAGGGATACTTCGACCGCAGACTCTCCACGCCGTTCCTCATTCTCCTGGGGCTCAACCTGGCCGGCCTGGCACTGGCGATTCCCCGGTACCTCTACTGGGATCGCGGACACTCCGGAACCATCTGGGTGAATGTGTTTTGGGCTTCTCTCAACGTGATGATCCTTGGTGTGGCGCTCTCGGTCTGCGCTGAACAGCGGCAACGGAGGCATGCGGTCCGTGTGCCTTGCGTGCTTCCGATCGTTCTTCACGCCGGTGGAGAGACGGTGGAGGCGACTACGGCTGACTTATCTACGAGTGGCCTGGCTGCGCAGGTGGTCAGTTCGTGGACCGTGGGAGAACAAGTCGACATCGAATTTCCAGAAGAAGAAACAACCTGCCGTTTGCACGGCCAGGTGATCGGCGGGTTCGGCGGCCGGTTGCGGGTCCAATTTGCTCCGATGTCGCTGGCGGAGCAGAAACTGCTGACCCGGGTACTGTATTCGCGCGCCGACCGTTGGCTCGATTGGGACGAAGGCTTACCTGCTGACAATCCTGTGCGCAGCTTCTTCAGCATGCTGCGATCGTCTGTGGCAGGTTACTGGAAGCTGTTGTTCATGAACCCCAGCAGTCCCGTGGATTCCCCGGCCAAGCCATTGAAGCCAGTCCGTGCGGCGGTGATCACAGGTCTGGTGCTGGCTATCCTCGGCATCGCTTTTTGGCGCGCCAATGCCGCTCCCGCGCACGCCCCCAAAGAGGCTGCTCCCGAGCTTATCGAATCGTCCTTCACGCTGGACTCCCTCGCGCGCGGGAAGGGAACATTTCTGCTGGAGCAGCCGGGCAGCCGCGCAGTGCTCAAGTTCGCCACTCCGCAAAGCTGGCTGGTGCGGGGCGGCGCGCTACACCTGAAATACCAGATCCCTAAAAACGCGCGCCAGGAATACACCTATGCGGATGTGCGTCTGAATGATTCTCTGCTGGCCTCCATTACCCCCACGGTCGAGGAACGGGACTCAGGCACGGGCGAGCTTTTGGTTCCGTTTCCGCCCGATCTACTACTGGCGAGAAATGAACTGACCATCCAGCTTGCCGGGCAGGGGAATAGCGCGTGTGCGCCACTGGCAGAAAAGAATCCGCCGTGGTTTCGTATCGATCCGGTCAGCGAAATCAAGCTCGAGGCGCAGCCCCTGGCGCTAGCGTCTGAACTGGGTGCATTGCCACAGCCATTCCTTGAGCACATGGCCGATTTACCGGTGGTGTTGCCGGTTGTTTTTGTGCATGCGCCGGATGCGGCCACACTCCAAGGCGCCGGGGTTGTGGCTTCGTGGTTCGGCTCATTGGCAGATGACAGCGGGGTGCGGTACTACACCCAGCTGGGCGAGTTGCCGAAGGGAAACGCCATTGTTTTGCTGGTGGGCACAGAAGGGCTGGCCGGGCTCGCCGTGCCGCCGCAGACCTCAGTCTCGCTGCAGGCAAATCCCATAGATCCGTACGGCAAATTGCTCCTGATTCATGGTCAAACCAGCGAGGATTTGTTGTCGATGAGCCAGGCGCTGGCGACCGGACAGCTGAAGATGGCGGGCAGCTCGACTTACCTTAGTGGTCCCGTATCCTCGCCGGTGCGGGCCCCCAATGATGCGCCGCGATGGATCCATACCGATCGCGTCAGTCTCGCCACGCTGGCAAGCCCGGCCGAGCGGCACATCAACGGCCAGAATCCTTTCAATGTCTACATGCACTTGTCGCCAGACTACAACTTCGGCGTGCAGCAAAATATCTATCTGCACCTGGTGTATTCCGCTGACGCGGATGATCTGGCACGGTCCTCAAACATCGCCGCCAGCCTGAATGGAGTTGGGCTGGGCAGCGTACCGCTGGTGGCTACAGGGGAGGAACACAGCGTAGACCTTCCGTTCCTCGATGCCCCGGCGGCCGTGTACGCGAATACGCTACAGGTACAGTTTTATTTTGTACCAGCGGGCGCCGACCCCTGCGCTCCCGGTGGACGGTCAAGCGGCCAGATTCTCGATTCGTCTTACCTTGACCTGGGCGGCGCGGTGCATTACACCGAACTGCCGAACCTGCGTCTGTTTGCGAAGGCGGGCTTTCCTTTTACCAGGATGGCCGACCTGAGCCAGACCGCGGTGCTGCTGCCCGCGACGGCCGGCCCTGAGGTCACTGGCTTATATCTCGATCTGATGGGTTATTTCGGTGCGCAAACAGGCTACCCAACGTTGCGGGTGCAGGTAGTATCCCCTGCGGATGCAGCGCAATTCCCAGACAAGGACCTGCTGGTGCTGGGCACGTACGCGGACCTCGAAAATATCCGTCAAGTGAGCAGCAACCTGCCGCTGACCTATGCGGATCATTCCTTTGCGTTGAGCCGTCGTGCGCGCTGGGGGCTGATTTCAGATTGGCTGCTGCGGCGCGATTCCGGCGCCTGGCAGGCACTGAATGGTTCCGCCAATATCTGGCCGCATGGCATTGTGGAGGGAACCGCATCGCCGTTTGGCCGGGGCCGCAGCGTGGTGGTGATCGCGGGCCGGGATCGGGCGGCATTGCCGGACCTGGTTTCCGCACTGCTGACAACCATGCCGCTCGATGGGATTGATCACACGGTCAGCCTGTGGACGGGGCGGAACTTTATCAGTTATCCACTTTCCACGCCGGTTTATGGTTTAGGCGATCTGCCCTGGTATCGGGCCTTCGGTTACTGGCTGCCGAACCACGCATTCACGCTGCTGCTTTTGTTGCTGGTGATGCTATCGGTGTCTGCATGGTGCACACAACTTTACCTGGCGGCGCGTATCCGGGCACGGCTGCGACTGGTTGAGCCCAACCAGGCAGCGCCAGGGAACCACGAAGGATCGTTGAACACGGCTTTGAATTCGTAACCAGTTCTGCCCGCGATGCGGGCCAAAGGAGTGCAAATGTTTGGCAAACCAAAAATAGTTCTCGGCCTTGTATTGCTGACCGCTGGTGTGCAGCCTATGCAGGCGCAGCAGGGCGCAGCCGATGTCTTGATCCAGCGGGCACGCACGCTGGACGGCCAGGGCAGGCATGATCTCGCTGCCGCAGCGTGGCGGCAGGTGCTCTTGCTGAATCCCACGCAGCCGGACGCCCTCGCGGCGCTGGCGAGCTACTACCAGAGCACCGGGGATACCGCCACGGCCAATCACTACCTGGCGCTGCTGCACAAGGCAAAACCGGGGGACATCAAGGCCGGGCAAGTTCCGGCGGCGCCATCGGGGGCCGGCGGGAATTCGGAGTTCGAAGCCGCGGCAAAGCTGGCGGCACAGCATCACTACCAGGAGGCGCTGGCTGTTTATCGCAAGGCTTTTCACGGTGCTGAGCCTTCGGGAATATGGGCCGTCTCCTATTACGAGACCGAGGCCGCGGTGCCCGCTGAGTTGCCGCAAGCCATTGCGGGCCTGCGCGGATTGGCCAAGCAATACCCTGCCAATCCCAGCTATCAATTAGCGCTCGGCCGGGTGCTGACCTATGATCCCAAGACGCGCGTCGAAGGAATCAAGCTGCTGTCTACGCTGCACGGAAACGCGGAGCAAATGGAGCAGGCAAGGCTGGCCTGGCGTCAGGCGATCGTGTGGGGCATCGATGGGCCGGCCGCGGAGACTGCAGCGGACTACCTGGCACGCTATCCCGATGATCAATTGGCGTCGCGCCTGCACGCCAGCCAGGCAGAGCATGTGAGCCATCCAGTTATCCCCGGGCAATCGGAACAGGGTTCAGCTTATGAGGCCTTAAGCAAGGGTGATTTGCAACAGGCGCAGCATCTTTTCGAATCGTTGTTGACCATTCCCGCACAGCGAGCAAAGGCTCTGGCTGGGTTGGGTTACGTGGAAATGCAACAGAAGAATTTCTCCGCGGCCAAGGAGCATTTTGAGCAGGCGGAGAGCGCCGGTTACCACGCACCGGAGCTGACCACATCCCTGGTGGACGCCCGTTACTGGAAAGCGATGCAGGAAGGGAACCGGGCGCTCGATAACGACGAGTTCCCTCATGCCATAAGCGCTTTCGATGAAGCCCATGCCATCAAGCCCAGTGGGTCCGAAGCGCTGCAGGGGCTCGCGGGCGTATGGATGCAGCAGAAGCAGCCGGAAAAGGCATTGCCTCTTTTCGAGCAGGCGGTCAGGCTGCAGCAGGACCGGCCCCAGGCCTGGATAGCGTGGTTCGACGCCCTGGTGCGCGCATCCCGAAGCAAGGAAGTGATCGCCGACCAACCTTATATTTCTCCGGAAACGCTGACTAAGCTCGAGGGCGACGCGGACTACATGGCAGTACTGGCGGCGGCGCAGATGAACGCCGGCAGCATGGCCGAAGGGCGGCGCTTGGTGGCCCAATTGGCCCAGGTACAAGACGTGGAGAAACGTAGTTCGGCCCAGCTGCGCTGCGCGGAGCTGCTGTCAACTGGCGACCCGCGGTCGTCCGCACGGCTGGCGTTCGATGTAATTCGCCTGCAACCGAACAACCTGGATGCGTGGAAGCTGCTGGTGAGCGATGAACACGTAGCCGGGCGCGACCAGATGGCCTTGACTGCGGCGGAAAGAATGCCCGCCGATGTTTACAAGCAGGCCACGCGCGACGTTGATTTTGTGACCATGCTGGCCGCCACACACCAGGCTATGGGGCAATACAGCACGGCGTCGAATCTTCTGGCGGACGCGCGCAGTGCTACCCGGGACGACCTGCAGAAGTCGAACGCGATCGAAGGTCAGACAGCGGCACTGATGTTGGCCGAGGGGAATGCACAGGGCGCGTATAGGCTTTATGTGAAAATACTGCGCCGTTCGCCGAACGACAGCGATGCCTGGAATGGCATCATTTCCGCGCTGCATCAGGCCAAGCAGGATCAGGATGCGTTGACCCAGATTCAGCAGATTCCTCCGGAGGTCGCGGAGAAACTGCAAAGGGATCCTGGATTTCTGCAGACCTTGGCCTCGGTCTATGGAGCTACAGGACACAACCAGACGGCGGTGGAGATGATGGGGCGTGTACTTGCCCATTATCAGCCGGGGAGAAACGATGCTCCCTACTCCGTTCAAGCGCAGTATGCGTGGTTGCTGTTGAATGCGGGAGACGAGAACCAGCTGGCGGCCACCCTGGGGCAAATGGGCCGCCGGACGGATCTCACGGCGGGACAACAGCAGCAGACGCGCAACCTGTGGGCCGCCTGGAGTATTCGCAAAGCTGCCAAGGAAGAGAAGAGCGGGGACAGCAAACGGGCTCTCGCGATTCTTGAAATGGCGTCGCAGGCTTTCCCAGCGAATGGGGATATTCGCCGGGCGATGGCGGGCACCTACATCCGTAACAATGAAGGTAAGCTCGCGTTTGGGTTGTACCAGCAGATCGATTGGACGCGGGCGACGCCAATCGACTATGCCGGAGCGGTGGCTGCTGCCGGCGCGGCGCGGCAAAAAGACATTGGCCGGCAGTGGCTGGGGGATGGTCTGGAGCGGTTTCCCAATGACACCGAGCTGTTGACGGCCGCGGCCCAGTTTGAAAAAGACATGGGGGACACACACAAGGCGGAGGTGTATTTGCGCAAGGTGGTGGCCAACAACTCGCAGATTCAACTGACCCAGCAACTCACGGGCCCTGGTGGGACTTCCGCGGGCGCGTCGGTCAGCGCCGGCGACGCGCTGGCTCGGATGCTGGCCCCGCAGGAATCGGCGGAGGCGGCGCCCGCGCCTGCGACCGCAGTGCAGGCGGAGCCGCTGCAGGATGCAATTACCGCATTGCCGATCATCCAGCACCCAGACAGTGAAGCCAACACCGACTCTCATCCCGATCAAAACCAGCAGGCCAGCCCCTGGTTGGTGCGCAAGGCGCCGCTGGCGCCGCGTACGCAGCCCATCGCCTACCAGGTGAGCCGATGGACAGTACCGGTGAGCGATGCGCTGCCTGCACCCATGCCCGCTGATTTTCAACCATCGGAAAGCACAGCGACGGTGACCAATGCGAGCCTGGCCATATCTCCACAAAGAAGCGCCGATGCTGAGTTGGCGCCGGCTTCCGCACTGAGCTCGTCTTCCAACGCAACCGCGCCCACCAGCCATTCCGTCATTCTTGGACCTGCGCAGCAGGCGCAAGCAGAGTTGGAAGGGTTGGCGGGCCGCTATAGCGCGTGGATGGGAGGCGGGACGCAGTTGGGCAGCCGCAGCGGGCAGCCAGGCTTCGACCAACTCACCCGGCTGGAAGCGGACTTCGAATCGAGTGCGGTGTTAGGAGAGAATGCTCGCCTGACCTTGCGTGCTCTTCCGGTCATGCTCTCTTCTGGAGCACCGGATGGGACATCGAACTATAACTTCGGCACTTCGGGCGTCCCACTGATCGGCCAGAGCCACTTCCAATCGGGGGTTGCCGGGGAGCTGCAATTAGCCACCAGGATCGTCGACGGCAGCATTGGTTTCACGCCGTACTCCTTCCTGGTCTCGCACGTTCTGGGCAGCGTCAGCGTACATCCTACAAACTTCCCGTTGAACTTTCGGATCTATCGCGACCAGGTGAAGGAGACCATGCTTTCCTACGCCGGTGAGCAGGACCCGATTACGGGGCAGATCTGGGGTGGTGTCGTAGCCACCGGCGCTGAAGGCGGGTTATCGCTGGGATCGGCGAAGTCAGGATTTTATCTGTTCGGCGGTGGCTCCCAATTGACGGGCGTAAACGTTAACAAAAACAACCGCGTTTATGGATCGACAGGCGCTTACTGGACGGCCTACAGCAACATCTACGGAACATTGAAGATGGGCGCCAACTTGACCGGCTTGCATTATGCGCAGAACCAGCGCTACTTCACGTTCGGCCAGGGAGGTTATTTCAGCCCCGACTCCTACGTGTTGCTGAATTCGCCGTTTAGCTGGGAAGGCCATCCGATGAACCACGTGGCCTACAAAATCAATGGCAGCATCGGGGTGCAGAGTTTTTATGAAGCGACGGCGTATCCCGGATCGACCATTGCGACGGACACAACTCCTACGGCTCAGTCGAACCTTGGCGCCAACTACAGCCTGGATGCCAACGTAGCCTACCGGTTTGACGAGCACTGGTATATAGGCGGGTTTGTGGGGGTGAACAACGCTCATGATTACCAGGATCGTACGGCGGGTGTCTCTGTGAAGTACATGCAGCGGCCGCAGGTCGAGGTGGAAGGCGGCCCCACGGGACTGTTCGATGAGCACGCGATTCGGCCGCTGATTGTGCCTTAGAGGAATTTGAGGGCCGTTCTTTCAGGGGACAGCGATGAGGCCACCCCCCGCAAGACTGTAACTGTAATGGTATAGAGCGCTTCCCCCCGCGCCCGGGAGTCAAGCTCAATGTTTCGAAACTTCGTAAGAGTTGCTATGGTTGGCACTGCGTTCGCGCTGGGAATCTTTTCCGGCCGCGATTGCCTGGCTACACCTGGGGCCGGTTACTGGCATACCAGCGGTAGCAAGATTGTCGACTCCAATAACCAGCAGGTTCGCATCGCCGGCATTAACTGGTATGGCTTTGAAACCGGCGACGAAGTAGCCCACGGCCTCGGCGCCCAGGACTATAAGGCGATTCTTCAGGCTATCCAGGCAAACGGGTACAACACCGTACGCCTGCCATTTTCGAACCAAATGGTGGAGACACCCATTGTTCCTTCATCTATTCATTTCAGCAACGGATCGGGACCCATCAATACCGACCTGCAGGGATTGAATTCGCTGCAGGTCATGGATGCGATCATCGACTATGCGGGAACGATCGGGTTGCGGGTCATCCTGGATAACCATCGGTCGGAGGCGGGTAATAGCGCCGAGGCAAATGGGCTGTGGTATACCGACGCATACCCGGAAAAGTCCTGGATAAGTGATTGGCAGGCACTAGCAACCCGCTATGTGAACAACTCGAACGTCATCGGCGTTGATCTGCGCAATGAGCCGCACAATGCGACCGCCGGCGGCGCATGCTGGGATTGTGGCGGGGCCAATGACTGGCACCTGGCGGCGGAACGAGCCGGGAATGCCGTGCTTACTATCAATCCCAAGCTGCTGGTTTTTGTCGAGGGTACGGACGCGCACAACAACAATTACTATTTCTGGGGCGGGAACCTGCAGGGGGTGCAGAACTCTCCCGTTCAATTGAGCGTTGCCAACCAACTGGTTTATTCGCCGCACGACTATGGTCCGAAGGAATATCCCCAGGCGTGGTTCAATGGCAGCACTACGTATGACAGCCTGGTCAGCACCTGGACGTCTAACTGGGCTTATATCAGCCTGAACGGCATCGCGCCTGTTTGGGTGGGCGAATTCGGCACGCTGAATGACGACACGGACGTTCAGAGTACCGCGCCCGGTTCCCAGGGACAGTGGTTTTCGAGCCTGGTGCAATTCCTGACGGCAAACCCTAACATGAGCTGGACTTATTGGGCGCTGAATGGGGAAGATCGCTACGGTCTGCTTGATTCCGCGTACGATTCGACGCCGGTGAGCGCGTTGAAGCAGCAATTGCTGGCGGGTATCCAGTTTCCGCTGAGTGGGGGCACTCCCATCTCGACCCCCTCGTTCACGCTGGCGCAGAGTCCGTCGACGGTCGTTGCCGCATCCAGCAATACGGATTTGGGCAGTTCCGGCACGGCGACGGAAGTGACTTACACGGCACAGGTCAACAATCGAACCAGCAGCGCGGCGACTTCTGTCACCGTCAGCGTCACTCTTCCTGGCGCCGCGGTCGTCATCACGGAAGCCAGTACCGGCTCGGCAGCGACCTGCAGTACCGCGTCGGGGGTTTACAGCTGCAGCTTTTCGAGCATTGCCGCGGCGGCCAGCGGGGGAGTTACGGTAACGGCAATCTATCCCTCCGCCAACCTGACGTTCAATAGCAGTGGCCAGGCATCGGAATCCGTGACTTCCGGCGCGGAGATCGGCTCGCAGACCTTGCCTACGGCCTCTGTGACCACCGAGGTGGATAAGCAGAGCAACCAGCCAAATACGACGGAATCGATCACGCCCAATCCGGCACCTGGCTATTCCTTTCCCTATGGCCAGGTGGCCATGGTGAATTTTTCCCTGGTGCCGACACCAACCAGCCCCATTCCCATTTCTTCGTTCAGTGCGCAATTGGATGGGGCCCAGAGTCTCAACATCACCTCGCTGGGCAGCAATCAATACCAGATTCCCCTGGGGCTGTTGAGTGGGGGTTCGCATAGTGTTGTGGTCCACCTTGCCGCTAGTTCCAGCTATGCCGCGGCCGCGGCGACGGTGACACTGTCGGTACAAAAGGCAAGCGCGGCGGTGGCATTGGCGCCGTCCAGCGGAACCTATGGCACTGCGATCCCGCTGGTGCTCAACGTGAGCGGCTTGAATGGCACCGGGTTTGCAGGGCCGACCGGCAGCGTGAGCCTGGTGATCGACAACCAGGCTCCGCTGACAGCCACAGTCAGTGGCGGGAAGGCAGGTTTCACCACACCGCCGACGCTTACCGCGGTGACTCATTCCTTGAACTTCAGCTACGCCGGCGATAGCAATTATGCCGCGCAGACGCTGGGGTCCACCTTGCCGCTCAAGCAAGCCTCGCTCGTGGCCACAGCCCTGCCCGCCAGCCGGGCGTTTGGCGCGGCGAACCCGGCGTTTTCGGGAACGCTGACGGGCGTCGTCAACGGGGATGGGATTACTGCGACCTATTTGTCGAAAGCGACCGCTGCTACGGCCGCCGGTACGTATAGCACCGGCGTCAACGCAATTACGCCAGTGCTGGCTGATCCTAATAACCGATTGAGTAATTACACGGCTACGTTGAACGAAGGAGCGCTGACCATCACGGCCGGAAGCACAGGCACAACAGGAGATATTACCTGGCCTACTCCCGCGCCTATCGTCTATGGGACCACGCTCACCGCGGCTCAACTGGATGCGATTTCAACCAAGCCCGGGACGTTCACTTACACGCCTCCGACGGGCACGGTACTTGGTGCTGGACTGCAAACTCTTTCGGTCAACTTCCTACCCACGGGATCCACCACGCCGGAGACGGCCAAGGTGACGCTGCAGGTGAACCAGGCCACGACCACGACGACGTTGACGGCAGTGAATGCCACCATCGCGGGCTCCGTTACGTTGTCGGCTGTCGTGAGCTCGATCAACGGCGGCGCGGTGACCGGCAGTGTTCAGTTCCTGGATGGTTCCACTTCCTTGAGCGCAGTCACCGTTAGTTCGACCGGGCTGGCTAGCTATTCGGTTCAGCTTTCGAATGGACCGCACACGCTCACGGCGGTTTACTCAGGAGATGTAAACAACCTGGGAAGCACTTCTACGGCGTTGTTGGAGAGCGTCACCGGAGGGCTGGATTTCTCTCTTTCGGCGAATCCCAAGATGTTGACTTTGAGTGCGGGCCAGAGTATGCCTGTCAGCCTCGCGGTGTTCTCGTCGGACGGCTTTACCGGCACGGTTACGTTCAAGTGCACCGGTCTTCCCAATGGATCTACTTGCTCGTTTAGTCCGGCAAGCATTACCGGGAATGCGACGAGCACGGCGCAAACGACAACGCTCACGATCGGACTTCCCACAGCGACGGGTTCTGTTGCCTCCGCGCCTGAAAATGGGCGGCTGGCCGGATTCTTCATGTTGCCGTGCGGTTTGCTGGGCATCTGCCTTCTGAGGCAGCGCCGGCAGCTGCAACGCACGCTTGGTATGTGGATTCTGGCGGCGGTGTTCTTCACTACCGTCGCTATCGGTTGCGGTGCGTCGTCGTCCAATCCGCCTTCCAACTCGCCGGGGGGAAACTCCAGTTCGGTGGGGAGTTATAACGCGCTGATTACGGCGACGTCGCCCGCGAGTGTACAGACGTTGACCATACCGGTGACGCTGGCGAAGTAGGCGCCAACCATTGGTAAGTGGTTTCGCTGGTGAACGGCGGGCAGCCGCCCTTTCATCCGGCAACCGCCCTTTCCTTGCCACGGTCCTCTCCTTTTGTCATCCTGAGCGCAGCCGAGCGGATCTGGAGCGCCCATTACGTGTGCCCCGCTCCTACCGGTCGACAACCTCCACTAGCCATCCACCAGCCTCCTGAAAGCATCGATCTCCCCTTTGTTATTCCGGGTTCCCAGGAGTAGTCCGTAGAACCGCAGATCCACTCGGCTGCGCTCGGGATGACAAAAAGGAGAGGACCGTGGCAAAGGAGAGGGCGGTTCCTAAACCGAGGCATTGTAAAAATCTAATTCGGAGAGGTCTGAAGTTCAGTCGTCCCTGCGGGACGGGTCCACGCACTCTTCGCAGCTATAGCACTGCGTGCTCGCCTATTATCGGGCCGTCCCTGCGGGACTCTACGCTACAAACAGCTGTCGCAACTCCGGGGCTGGAAAGGAATGCACCTCATACAGAACGGGCTGTGGGTGCGATCCTCCTATGATTCAGCCGTCCCTTCGGGACTGAGCTTGGCAATTCCAGAGACGGGGCCTATTCGGCTCGCAGGGTGATCGAGGGATCGACCTGGGCCGCGCGCCAGGCGGGCAACCAGCATGCGATCCCGGAGACGGCTGTGAGCAGAGCGATCACCGAAATGTAGGTGACCAGGTCGAAGCGCGACACGCCATACAGCAACGAAACGACGATCCTGGTCGCGGCCACGGCCCCAAGCAGTCCGATGAGGACGCCGATGGCGGTGAGCATCATTCCCTGGCGCAGCACCAGCATGAGTATGCTGCGGCGAGAAGCGCCCAGCGCGGCACGGACCCCAATTTCACGCATTCGCTCGGTGACGCCGCCGGACAAAACACCGTAGATACCGATCGCGGCAAGCAGCAGCGCCACCATCCCAAACGCTTCAAACAAAGTGAGCGCAAAACGTCGTTGAGCCTCGGAGGACTCCAGCAGCGAGTCCATGGTCGCCACACGCACGATCGGTTGATCCTTATCCACCGACCAGATCGCGGTCTTGATAGCAGCAGCAAGCTTTGCTGGATCGCCGTGGGCGCGGACTACGAACGACTGCGCGGGGTCCACCCAGGACCACTGTGGCGTCGGGAGTGTAGAACGCATCCGCTTGGCTCATCGCCAGGGATGCCTGTTTCACGTCGCCCACCACGCCGACGATCGTGGCCCAAGGACGATCAGCAGTGTCCAGCATTGGGGCCAAGACGAACGCGCTGACCGATTGGATCCTGATCGGGGAATTTACGTTTGGCGAGGGATTCGCTGATCAGAACCACCCCGGGCGTGTCTGCGCGGTCGCGTTCGTCGAGCAGGCGGCCACGCCGCAGGGGAATGCGCCATGGTTTCGAAGTAGTCCGGGCTCACGGAATAGCGCAGGGCACCTTCGGAGTGGCGGTGTGCGACTCGAACTGCACGCCGTAGACGTCGAAATCGCCGCTTAAGGGCAATTGGCTGGTGAACGCTGCGGAAGTGACGCCGCCGACCTGGCGCACTGCTTCCAGGGCCTGGGTAAGGAACCGGGCACGAGCGCTAGTCGGTGTCCAGTCGGTGGCCTGACTGCTGCACCTGCAGGGTGAGCAGGTGTGAGGCATCGAAGCCCGGGTCGATCGCGAATAGGCGTTCCAGACTGCGTAACACCAATCCCGCGGTCACCAGTAACACCAGGGCGAGCGCGACCTGCGAGATGGCCAGGGTGCGGCGCATGGAGTGGCGCCCACCGGCGGTGGTTCGTGAGTTCTGTTGCAGGCCGCTCTGTGGGTCGCTGCGTGACGCTTGCACGGCGGGCAGCAGCCCAACCATCAGGCCGATGACGGTGGTGATGATCAGTGCGAAGGCGAAGACTGCGCCATCGACGTGGATCGCTCCGGCACGGGGTAGATCGGGAGGACTCAGTGCGACCAACGCGCGCACGCCGACTTCCGCAACGGCCATGCCGAGAGCGCCGGCGATGGCGGCAAGCAGCAGGCTTTCCGTGAGGAGTTGCCGAACCAGGCGCATGCGTCCTGCGCCCAGCGCGGCACGCATGGCAAATTCACTGCGCCGGCGCGCGCCCGAATGCGAGCAGAAGATTCGTCACATTCACACACACGATCAGCAGTACCAGGCCCACCGCGCCAAGAATCGCCAGCAGAGCCGGCTTCACGCCGAGCGTGAGGTCGTCCTGCAGCCGATTGACCACCATTCCATCCGGGGGACCGCCGGAGCCTTCGTATCCCTTGGCATAGATCTGAGTGAATGGGCGCAGGATTACGTTGAGTTCATTCCTGGCTTGATCGCGGCTGACACCGCGGCGCAACCGGCCCACCATCTGCAAGTGATGACCCCAGTCTCTGCTGTCGGCGGGAAGCGAGGGGTCGTACTGTAACGGCGCCCACAGCTCTGCTGCAGGAGCCAGGACGTTCTCGAACCCCGGGCATGACGCCGATCACGGTGAAAAGGTTGTCGTCCAGCTTGACCTGCCGGCCAACGATGGTGCGATCTGCTGCGAAGCGAAGCCGCCATATCCGGTCGCTGAGGACAACTACATTGGGGCCCTGGAATTGATCGTCGGCGGCCTTGAAGTCTCGTCCCAGCACAGGCGATATACCCAGATGTGCGGAAGTAGTCTGCGCTCACCCGCTGGCCTTCGAATCGTTCCGGTTGGAGGGCGCCGGTCAATGCCGGTTGCCACGGCTTCATCACCGCCATGGTCTCGAAGGAGCGAGCCCGCTGCTCGAGCCCGTAAAAAGTGCCGAAGGTGACCGGTTGCGAAGAGCCATCGCTGCGCATTTCCCAAATCATCATGAGCCGACCGGCGTTTGGATAGGGAAGTGGCTTAAACAGGATAGGATTCACCGCGCTGAAGATCGCCGTGCTGGCGCCGATTCCCAGCGCTAAGGTGAGCGTAGTGACAAGGGCAAAGCCAGGATTGCGGATCAGTTGACGCGCGGCGTAGTGCAGGTCAGTAAGCAGTGTATGAAGCGTATGCTCCCAACCGTAAGAGCGGATCTCTTCGCGGACAGCGGTCGGGCTGCCCAACTCCAGGCGTGCGGCTCGTTTTGGCATCGTCGGGAGAGAGTCCGTTGGCCACGAATGCAGCGGTCGCTTGCTCCAGGTAGTGGTCTACCTCGTCGGCGGCATCCTGGTCGGCGGCCTGGCTGTGGATGAGCACGCGTAGGCCGCGCGTGAGCTGACGCCAGAGAGACACGCGGTTAGCCCTCCGCCTTCAAGAGGCGCGCGATGGCGGATGCCCGGCGTGTCCAGTCTGCGGTTTCGATCTCGAGCTGTTTTTTCCCGGCGCGGGTGAGGGTATAAAACTTAGCGCGGCGGGAATTCTCTGTTTGCCGCCACTCGGCATCGAGCCATCCAGCGCGGGTGAGCCGCTCCAACGCGGTGAGCAGGGAACCAGGGTTTACCTTGAACACTCCGCGCGAGATCTGTTCCACACGGCGGGCGATGCCGAAACCGTGCATGGGCTCGAGGCTCAGTGTCTTGAGGATGAGCATGTCGAGCGTGCCCTGGATGACGTCGGTATTTTCCTGCTCCATGAAGGCAACGGTAGTACGATAGTCATCTTGATTGTCAAGATGTGACGGTCAAGTCTTGGGTGGGCTGTAGACCTGCGAAATGGCTCACAGAGCCCTTGCACATGGAGGGTGCAGCCAAGCGATTGGGCTGAAGAATACCCAGTCCTTTCGGCCGACCGGAATGTAGCGCCGCACACGGCAAGCTCGGGGCTAGGTTGGGTCGAACATGGGACACCTCGATCCATAACGTACGCACTCTTGGCTTCAGGCGGTCGTTAGGTGAGTCCTTGGCAGTGGCGGCGATCTGCGCGCAGACGGCCTCGGTTACCTGGGCGGTGGTGGCGGTTCCGCCAAGATCCCGCGTGTGCAGAGAAGGATTTGCGGTGACGTGTTCGATGGCCTTCATGACCCGCGCGGCGGCGTCGATTTCGCCCAGGTGTTCGAGCAACATGACCACCGACCAGAACGTACCCACCGGGTTCGCCCAGCCCTTGCCCATGATGTCGAAGGCGGATCCATGGATGGGTTCGAACATCGAGGGATAAAGCCGTTCGGGATTTATGTTGGCGGTTGGTGCGATACCCAGGCTGCCGGCTAGCGCAGCCGCGAGATCGCTCAGTATGTCGGCGTGCAGATTCGTAGCAACAATGGTATCCAGGGACGCTGGGCGGTTGACCATGCGCGCAGTGGCCGCATCGACCAGCTCCCGGTCCCAGGTCACGTCGGGAAACTCCTGAGCAACCTGCGCCGCGATCTCATCCCACATCACCATCGCGTGGCGTTGCGCATTGCTCTTGGTGATCACCGTCAGCAGCTTGCGCGGACGGGACTGCGCGAGCCTGAAGGCGAAGCGTTGAATCCGCTCTACCCCCGCTCGAGTCATGAGAGACAAGTCCGTCGCTACCTCAATCGGGTGCCCCTGGTGCATGCGGCCACCGACTCCCGAATATTCGCCCTCGGTGTTCTCGCGCACGATCACCCAGTTCAGGTCTTCTTGCTCTGCAGCGTTTGAGCGGGGCATCGATGCCGGGAAGAATTCTCGTCGGACGAACGTTGGCGTATTGATCCAGCCCCTGGCAGATCTTCAGCCGCAAACCCCACAGCGTGATGTGGTCGGGAATATGCGGATCGCCGGCGGATCCAAAGAGAATGGCGTCTTTGCCGCGCAAACTGTCCAGTCCGTTCTGCGGCATCATGGCGCCATGCTGGCGAAAATAGTCTCCGCCCCAGTCGAAATTCTCGAATTGGAAGCCAAAGGAGCCGCCGCCAAGCGCCTCCATGACTTGCCGTCCGGCAGGCACAACTTCCTTGCCGATTCCATCTCCCGGTATGGTGGCGATCCGATAGGTCTTCATGTTTTCCTGATTAGCCGCGGTAGCTGACGGGCGGGGGATTGACGCTGGACAGCTCCTTGAAAGCGGCGTCCGGGAGTTCCAACCCAGCTGCAGCAATATTCTCCTCCACATGAGCAGGAGAAGAAGTTCCCGGAATCGGCAGCATGATTTTGGACCGCTTCAGCAACCACGCAAGCCCTACCTGCAGAGTGGTTGCTCCGAGCTCCTTGGCAATCCTCTCTAGAATTTCAAGCGCCTTACGGTTCTGTCCCAGCGGGGCCCAGGGCAGGAAGGCGATGCCGTGCTGCTCACAGTAATTGACCAGGTAGTCCCACTCCCGGTCAGCAAAGCTATAGCGATTCTGCACCGAGACGATGGGGACGATCTTGCGCCCGCGTTCGACATGTTCCTGGGTCACGTTGGAGAGCCCGACGTGGCGAATCTTTCCCTGCTCGCGTAGCTTGGCCAGGGTTTCCATCGAGGCGTCGTAGGAGACGGCCGGATCGGGAACATGGAGCTGGTAAACATCGATGCGATCCAGACGCAAGCGCTTGAGACTGCCTTCTACCGCTTCGGTAAGGTGCCTGGGGCTGGCGTTGTGGAGCCACTGCCCGGGTCCGCAGCGTTCCCAGCCGCCTTTGGTGGCGACCACCACCCCTGCCGGATAAGGGTAGAGGGCTTCGGCGATCAGTTCTTCGGAGACATTAGGACCGTAGGAGTCGGCGGTATCGATGAAGTTGACGCCCAATTCCACGGCCCGGCGCAGAGTGGCGAGCGCCGCCGCCTTATCCTCAGGCGGCCCCCAGATGCCTTTGCCGGTAATCCTCATGGCTCCATAGCCCAGGCGGTTCACAGTGAGATCGCCGCCCAGGGTGATGGTTCCGGCGGCTGCGGCAGAGATGGCTTGGGTTTGACTCATGGCAATGCTCCTTATGTTAGTTGATGCAAGCAGATGGAGAACTGATCCCGCTGGGTTGGATTAGATGCCGATCAGGTCGTGGGCGTATGCGCAGAGCCAGCCATGGACATTGCGGACAGGTTAGCATAGAAGGCAGCGAAGGCACGCAAACCTAAGATTCGAAAGCGGAGATTGGATGAGCACGACCCAACCCAGGACAGGCATGCCTGTAAACAGTCCGCGCCAGGTACTATTCGCCAGCTTGATCGGCACCACCATTGAGTTTTTCGATTTCTACATTTACGCCACCGCTGCAGTTCTGGTGTTTCCCAGGTTGTTTTTCCCTGGGTCTGACCCGGCTGCGGCCACGCTGGAGTCGCTGGCCACGTTTGGCATTGCATTTCTGGCTCGGCCAGTTGGGTCTGCACTCTTCGGCCACTTTGGCGATCGCATCGGCCGCAAAACTACCCTGGTCATCGCGTTGTCGGCCATGGGTATCTCCACGGTCGCGATTGGCGCGCTGCCCACCTACAAGACCATTGGCTTTGCCGCGCCGCTGCTGCTGGCGCTGTGCCGCTTTGGCCAGGGGCTGGGCTTAGGGGGCGAGTGGGGCGGAGCAGTCCTGTTGGCCATTGAAAATGCCCCTCCCAACAAACGCGCGTGGTACGGTATGTTCCCGCAGTTGGGTGCGCCGGCCGGTTTCCTGCTCTCCGGGGGAACGTTTCTGCTGCTCTCCCGCTGGCTTACGGACAAGCAGTTTTTCTCGTTCGGTTGGCGCTTGCCTTTCCTGGCGAGTGCGGTGCTGGTTTTCCTTGGGCTTTATGTGCGGCTCACGATTACCGAGACGCCGGTCTTCCGGGAAGCATTGGATCGCGGCGACCAGGTGAAGATGCCGATGCTAAGCGTCTTTCGTGATTACGCGAAAGCGCTGGTTGCCGGGATCCTGGTGAGCCTGGCAACGTTTGTTCTGTTCTACCTGATGACGGTGTTCGCGCTCTCCTGGGCCACGAATGCGCTTGGCTACAGCCGATCGAAATTTCTGGTGATTCAATTGATCGGCATCTGCTTCTTCGCCCTGTTCATTCCGGTTTCCGCGCTGCTGGCGGAGCGCGGGCGCCGCCGGGTGATGCTGGGGGTGACGGTCGCGATCGCCATCTTCGGCCTGGTGCTGGCGCCTTTGTTTACTGCCGGAACCACGGGCGCGATGTCGATGATGATCCTGGGTCTTTCGTTGATGGGCCTGACCTACGGACCGCTGGGCACGGTTATTTCGGAACTCTTCCCTACGCGGGTGCGCTACACCGGGAGCTCACTGGCGTTCAGCTTTGCGGGTATCCTCGGCGCCTCACTGGCGCCGTACATCGCCACTTGGCTGGCCAGGCACTATGGCCTGCAGTTTGTCGGTTATTATCTCTCGGCAGCGGCGGTTCTTACTCTCCTGGGGCTGCTTTCGATCCGGGAGACGAAGGACGACGATCTGGCTACTTCGAACAACTGACGTAGTGATCGGGAGGGAGAAACACGATGGCAGAACTGGCCAGGACCGGAGTTTCGCTCGAAGAAGATCTGTTGAAGGAATTTGACCGCTTGATTACCAAGCGCGGTTACAAAAACCGTTCCGAGGCGTTTCGCGATCTTATCCGGGAAGCGCTTCTGGCGGAGACGGTTGACTCCAATAAACCCGTTGTCGGGACTTTGACGTTGGTGTACGACCACCACGTGCCGAATCTCTCTGAGAAGTTGACCGCAACGCAGCACACTGCCGGCGCCATGGTTCTCGCCGCCACGCACGTTCATCTCGATCACCACTATTGCCTGGAGGTGATCATCATGAAGGGCAAGAGCAAAGAACTGCAGGAGATCGCCGATCGTATGTTGGCCTTGCGTGGAGTGGAGTTGGGCAAACTCGTGTTGACCAACTCAGGCAAGGACCTTAAGACGCACAAGCACTAGTGGCCGAACTTATAGGTCAGGTTGACGCTCGCGTAGGACGGAATGCGGACGCCGACGGGTTCCTGGATGGGAGAAGGGTAAAAGCTCTCGATCGTTTGCCCTGTGTAGCCGCGGGCGATCAGCATATTGACTCCGATATCGAGGCGGTTATTCAGGAAGGGACGTACCACTGCCGCTCGAAACTCCTTTACTGAGACGCCGACACACTGGGCATGCAAATCCGGCGCGCATCCCGTGCCCAATGGTTTTCTACCGACGTACTCAAACTCACCACGGGCCTGGAGCTTCAGTGGCAGGCGCTGCGTGTTTGCCAACAGATCGAAGATGGTTCTTGGGGCTTCCGGAGTCGGTTGCCCGGATTCAATGTCGCGCGCATCGGCCTTGGAGAAGGTGGCCAGAATCGATCCTTGACTGAAGCTATGCCGCACCGCCGCAGTCAGAAATTTCAGCCGTCCTGGACCCTGGTTTTCCTGTAAGCCGGTATCGGGATCGATCTTCGCCAGTTCCTGACTGGTGGTGACGTGGCCGAGCGTGAGTTTCAAATCCGTGTTGGCGATGGTTTTGCTGGCGACAAGTTGATAAGAGTGCGCCGTGGCCACTGGACTTCCCGCGCCGGTTCCTGTGCCGATGCGCGGATCTTCGGTGAAGAAGGCCTGACCGAAGCTGGCGGAGAGCAAGGGAATCCACCAGGCTTGCTTGGGCAGGAACGACACGGTTGCCTTGGGGGAGTTCACGCCGACCCACTTCTGAAAAGAGTTTCCAGGGTTGATCAGGTCCTGGTTGTCGATGTTGATTTGATCGCGGCGCCAGCCGGCGTAATAGCGGAAGTAGTGAGTGATGGCGCCCGATCCGGCAGCGTAGGGCGTGACCGAGTTGATGGTCACGTTGTTCGAATCCACTTTGGTAAATGGGCCGTAGGTGAAATCTCCCGGGGTGTAGAAGTTGTAATGATCAAGATTGTCGCGCCGCGGAGCCTCTCGTTCGTAGTCCATTCCCAACAGCAACGACAGGGACTCGGCAATTTTGTTCACGTAGTTTGTTCCCTGACCGGTGGCGGTGCGAAACTCACTCTGGCGAATGAGGCCCTGGCCGAAATTGGAAAACAACGAAAGGTTGTAAGTGCGGAAGAAGCCTGAGATTTGCAGTTGCTGGCTTCCGCTCAGCTGCCAGATGTCGTTCAACGCCACCAGGGAGGTGTGGGTCTGGTCTTTCTGCCTGGGGTCGATGGTGTCTCCCATGTTTGGGGCATCGTTGCGTCCGGGAAATGGGCACCAGCCCAGGAATATAAGAGAAGCCGTAGTACCCCATTCCCAGCAAAGTAAGTTGATGATTGCCGAGGCGAAAGATGCGTTGGCCATTGAATTTGTATTGTTGCCGGTGCTCCAGCCGCTGGAGAAATCCATTTCCATACGAGGCTTCCACGGCCACGAATGAATCACGTGCCGGACTGAAGCCCGTGACCACGTCGATATCCCGGTAATCTCCGGTCAGGGTAATAAAAGGATCAAGGCTGGATCGAAGTCCATAGACCGCTGCCAGGTTGACGGAGTGATTTCCCTGGCGAACGTTGTAGGCTCCCCCATCCACCTGCACGCTCTCCAGGATCTCCGGAATAAAAATATTGGGATCGGCGTAGCCGTTGCCGTGCGCGTTCGCCGACAGATTGTTCGGCACCAGGTAGGTGCCGACCGCGATGAACTGAGCGATGGGTTCACCATGATCGCCGGCTACCCCGGGGGCAAAGTATTGCGGGGCTTTAATTCCGCTGGAAGCGGTTTCGATGGGATATCCGGGAATGGAAACCGGAGCGCCCGGCCGGCCGGGGTTGGCATCGAGAAGGTCCTGACGAACGTACACTTTTTCCGCGGGGTCAGGCGAAAGTACATCCAACGAATTGATGTCGGCGGTGACAGTCACCGAGTCACTTCGCGTGATCAGCGGTATGAGTTGAAGATCAAGGCTGCTTGCCCCGGCACCCAGTTCGACTGGTTTCGAGAGCGGCTGAAACATCGGCGCCGTGACCGAGAGGTCATAGGTTCCCGCGGAATTCAATTTGAGCTGGAATTGCCCTTCGGTGTCCGTGACCGCCTGGTGCGCTTTTTCGCCCTGGACAAGAAGTACGCTCGCTCCGGCGACCGGCCTTCCTTGCCCGTCGACTACCCGGCCGGATACGGCGAAATCGGCCGCCAGGGCAGACGCGGAGAGGAGCAGGACGGTCAGGGCCCACAGAAACCCACGAAAACGCTGCATCGGGCGCCCTTTCGTCCGCACAAGGAAAGGCAAGTAGCCCGGGAGGGAGTGCCCTTCGCGGGGAATAGCACCAGGTTCTCGTTAGGATGGCCGCGGTGGTAATATGCCTTTGAGAATCGTGCTACTTAGAAGTACGAAGATGCCCGCCGAATAGATCTCATTGGGTGCTTAGGCTTCCACAATAATACAATCGTAAGAATCGTGCTACCGGCACGCCATATCCGACACCAGGGAACCTGATGCGACCCGTCCTACGGAACCTTTTCAACGATGCAGCCGGGAACACCCGCGGCAAGGTGCTGGGGATTTATAGCGTCCTGATCGTATTCAATGGAGCGGCGTGGCTGTGGGCGATCGTGGCCTTCCGTCATTTCCCGGTTTTGTTGGGCACTGCGTTTCTCGCCTACAGTTTCGGGCTTCGCCATGCGGTGGACGCCGATCATATTGCCGCCATCGACAATGTGACCCGCAAGCTCATGCAGGAAGGGAAGCGCCCGGTCGCCGTCGGCTTCATGTTCTCGCTCGGGCATTCGACCATTGTGCTGCTGGGATCCGTGGGCATCGCCTGGACAACGCTGGTGCTGCAGCACCGTATGTATGCGGTCAGGGACATCGGAGGCATCGTCGGCACGCTGCTTTCCACCTTATTTCTGTTTGGGATCGCCGCGGTGAACCTGGTGGTTTTGCATTCGATTTGGCGGACGTTCCTCAGAGTTCGCGCGGGTGAGCCCTACGTCGACGAGGATTTCGATCTGTTGCTGGGAAGCCGAGGCTTTTTGGCGCGACTGTTTCGTCCTATGTTCCGGATGATCACCCGCAGTTGGCACATGTATCCGCTGGGATTGCTGTTTGGCCTGGGGTTTGATACCGCCACGGAGATTGGCGTGCTGGGGATTTCTGCAGCCGAAGCGTCGAAGGGACTGCCGTTCTGGTCAATTCTGATATTTCCTGCGCTGTTTGCCGCGGGGATGTCATTGATCGATACCACCGATAACATTTTGATGCTGGGCGCCTACGGCTGGGCCTTCGTCAAGCCGATCCGCAAGCTTTACTACAACCTGACGATCACGAGTGTTTCGGTGGTCGTGGCGCTGGCGGTGGGGGGAATCGAAGCACTGGGTTTGCTGGCCGGCAGGTTTCATCTGAAGGGCGGCTTCTGGGATGCGGTTACCCGGCTTAACGAACACTTCGGCACGCTTGGTTATTTCATTGTGGGGTTGTTTGTGTTCAGTTGGGTGGCGTCGATTGCGTTTTACAAGTGGCGACGGTTCGACGAGCTGGAACTTGGGTACGTGAGTACGCCTGGGTTGAGAACTGCAGATCTCTCCGCTGCGCTCGGTTGAAAAACATTTCCAGTAAGGGTCCGCGGAACTGCAGATCCCTCGGCTTCGCTCGGGATGACAAAAAGGAAAGGGCAACGGTTCCGTGGAGGGTGGTTGCTGGACCGAGGCGTTTTCATCACATTGGGTGGGCCGCAGGCCCATGCCTCCCCAGTTGAGCATCCACTCTTCATGGAACCGTTGCCCTTTCCTTTTTGTCATCCCGCCTGCCCCGGCGTGCCGTGGAGCAGCTGACTTGCTTGCGGCAAGTTGAGGGAGAAATGACACTGCAAACATCGTCATAGATGCAAGGCCCGGAGGGCCGGCCATCAAACGTCAGCCCAGCCCGGAAGGGCTGGGAAATCGATCCCTAAGAAGATCTGAGCGCTGTAGGCGCGGCACTAAACCGATCGTCCGCACTCCCTGTGTCATCCCGTCGAAGCCGACCTGTCTCGGCGTGCCGTGGAGGGATCTGCAGTTCTACGGACCTTTCCTGGAAATGTTTTCACCCCCTAGGTTGAAAAGGGTCTAACTCCGGAGCGCTTTTTCAGCGGCCGCGAGCATCACGCAAAGCGCTACACCTTCTGCCGCTAAAGCTACCTCCGACAACTGCGGAAACGTGGGAGCGATGCGGATAGTGCGATCTTCAGGATCGTTTCCGTAGGGATGCGTCGCTCCAGCCGGGGTGAGCACGACTCCGGCTTCCTTGGCCAGCGCCACCACGCGCTTGGCACAGCCTTTGCCTACCTCGAGGCTGATGAAATAGCCGCCCTTGGGCCGGGTCCAGGAGACATCAGGAACCTGCGCCAGCTTCTCGTCGAAGATGTCGAGCACCTTCTGAAATTTCGGCGCGATGACAGCCTGGTGCCTGTCCATCAAGCGGAGAATGGCGGCGTCATCCTTCAGGAAGCGAACGTGGCGCAGCTGGTTGAGCTTATCGGGACCAATCGTCCGCGGGACAAGCCTGGTTAAAAGCCACTTCACGTTGTCCTTTGAGCCGGCAAACAGAGCCAAGCCGGCTCCGGGTAGCGTGATCTTCGAGGTGGACGCAAAAACAAATGCCCGGTTCGGATTGGCCATGGCGTGCACACAGTTCCAGAATGTTGGCGATCTCCACCCGCTCGTCTGTGAGGTGATGAACAGCGTAGGCGTTATCCCAATACAACCGGAAGTCCGGGGCCGCAGTCTTCATGGCCGCCAGGCGCTCGGCAACCGCGTTGGAATATACCGTTCCCGTCGGATTGCTGTACTTGGGCACGCACCAAATGCCCTTGATGGAGGCGTCCTGCGCGACCAGCCGCTCCACTTCGTCCATGTCCGGGCCGTCTTCCCGGAGCGCCACGGGAATCATGCGAATGCCGTAGTCCTCGCAGATCTTGAAGTGCCGGTCGTAGCCTGGAACGGGGCACAGGAAGGAGATTTCTCCTTGCTGCGACCAGGGGGTGACGCTATCGCACGTCCCTTTCAGCAGGGCGTAAACGACAGTGTCGTGCATCAGCGCGAGACTGGAGTTATTGGAGGCAATGATCTGGTCCGGCGGCGCTCCCATCATGGTGGAGAACAGCCTGCGTACTTCGACCAGCCCTTGCAGCCCGCCGTAGTTGCGGCAATCGACTGCTCCTTCGGCGACGTAATCCTCCGCACCGGGAAGGGACAGCAAGCCATTGCTCAGGTCCAGCTGGGCTGGAGACGGTTTTCCTCTTGTCAGGTCAAGCTTGAGCCCCCTCGCCTTGAAGGCGTCGTATTGCGCCTGAAGTTGCTGGTTGACTGCGGCGACGTCGTCCGGGCTGAGCTGCGCAAGGTTTGTCATTCGGGAAACCAACATCCTTTCGAGGTGACCTGTTCTGCTTCCACTATTATGAAGGATTTCTCCGTCCACACACTGAGAGTGATCCCGGCACGGCTTTCTAGGGGAAACGCCGCGTTTTCGCTGCAAAGGACCTTTTCTGCTAACTCTTCCCTGATAACAGTCTTCGAGAATGGATCGCGACCCTCTATGCTGCACATAGATGAACGCATGAAGGGCAAGCAGAAACGCGACGAGGAAAAGCAGCGTGTCCAGGTAGAAGAAACCCGCATCACCGGAATGCTCAACTTTGTCGTCTTCCTGGCGGTCGGCCGCCGTTGCCTATACCGATTGGATCGTCACTCCGAATGTGTCTCTCGGTTATCTCTACGTACTGCCGATCGCCCTCAGCGCGTTGGTCAATCGGCCGCCCATCACCATCGGCCTGGCATTGCGCGTGTACGCGTTTTGCAGGATGTCTTCTTCGGAACCGCAGCCAGAGACTCTTCAAAGTCAGGATCTTCCGCAATGCAATCACGCTGATCGGCTTTCTGGTGGTGGGCTTTTTGGTGACCCTGATCGCCCGGCAGCGCAATCGCCTCAGTCGCGGAGGTACGGCGGCAGCGGGATGAATACGAGCACGATTTGCTCCTGGCCGCCCAGGTGCAACGGCAAGTCTTGCCGAAACCTCTTGTCTGCCCTGACCTGGAGCTTGCGGCGGCCATGCAAACCGCGACGCTATTGGGTGGCGACTACTACGACTTCTTCCAGATCTCCGAAAATATTGTCGACGTGGTGATCGCCGACGTTTCCGGTCACGGTGCCGCGGCCTCTCTCCTGATGCCCTCGCTCGCCGTTGCCCTGCGCCTTCGCGCCCGCGAGCTCAGTGGACCGGCTGCGATCCTTAAGGATCTCGACCAGGTGTTGCGGCAGGTTACGAATTCGGCGACGTTCGTGACCATGTTCTATGCCCGCTTCGATCAGGCCAATAAGATCCTGCAGTACGCGAACGGCGGTCACAACCCGCCCCTTTTGTTGCGGTCCACGACCGGCCAATCCGTCCAGTTAGAGGCCGGCGGACCCATCATGGGTATTTTGCAAGACGCACAATTCTCCGACACTGTGGTTGCGCTCGATCCCGGCGACATCCTTACCCTGTTCACCGATGGCGTGATCGAACAGGAAAATGAAGCCGGGGACGAGTTCTCGCATCAGCCGCTTGGAGGAAGTGGTCAGGAACAAACAGACCGTGCCCGCTGCTGCCTTGGTCGCCGATATCACCGAGGCAGTCTCCACCTTTGCCGGAGCAAAAGCACAGGCGGATGATCTGACCGTCGTCATCGTAAAGATCCTGTAAAACCCATTTGACAAGTGAGAGCCACGCTGCAATACTCTACCCATAAGATGATTAGGGAAGAGAGCGGAGAGCTGATACAGGGAACGCTGGAGATGCTCATTCTCAAAGCCCTGGCGCGAGGATCTTTGCACGGTTACGCCGTGGCTGAATGGATCGAGCAGACTTCGCAGCAAGTGTTGAAGGTGGAAGAGGGTGCGCTTTACCCAGCGCTGCATCGGCTTCAGTTGCGCGGCCTGCTGAGCGCCGAATGGGGTGCTTCAGACAACAATCGCCGGGCCAAGTTTTACCAGCTAACGGCCGAGGGCAGAAAGCGGCTCAATGCCGAATCGCAGCGCTGGGCAAGGCTGTCGGCTGCGGTTGCTTTTGTGATGCAGGCCTCCTGAGGAGTTCGCTATGGCACTTCATCAAGTTCTTCTAAAGATCCAGTCGTTGTTTCGCCGGCGGAGCATGGCGACGCGAGATCAACGAGGAATTGGAGTTCCACCAGGCATTGTTGCGAGACCGGCTTTCGCGGCAGGGCGTCCCACCGGCAGAGTTAGACATAGCCACCAGGCGAACCTTCGGCAATGCGTCGCGTTGGCGGGAGCGCCTCACTGAACTGTGGCAATTTGGCACGCTCGAGAATCTTCTGCGCGATCTGACCTTTTCTGTGCGGCTGCTACGCAAGTCGCCAGGCTTTACCGCAGTGGCGCTTCTAACCCTGACGCTGGGCGTGGGGGCCAACACGGCAGTCTTCTCGTTGATCAATGGGCTCCTGTTGCGGCCGCTCCCGGTGCCGGATGCAGAACAGTTAGCCGTGCTGCGCATGGAGGAAGGCGGGCCCGCAGCCCAACTACTCTTTCTGCACCCCGTTCTTCCGTAGCCTGGAGCGCAACCACGACGTTTTCTCAGATGTCTTCGCCTACAATCCCGATACGCTGCAGGTACAGGGCCGTTCGGCGAACGAGAACATCCCGGGCATGCTGGTGAGCGGGCAATTCTTTCGTGCGTTACAAACACCGCCCTTGCTGGGCAGATATCTCACGCCGGAAGACGATCGGCCCGGGGGAAACCCGGAAGGCCTGGCGGTGGTGATTACCGAGCAGTTCTGGGAGACCTGGTTTGATCGCGCGCCGGATGTGGTGGGACGTAAGCTCATCATCGCCAACGTACCGTTCAACGTCGTAGGCGTCATGCCTAAACGGTTTATAGGAGCTGACCCGACGCGCAAGCCGCAGATATTTGCTCCGCTCTCCACCGACCCCATCATCGATGCGCCCAGGAACCATATTGACGCCGGGGTTCACGCGTGGTGGCTCACCGTAGGCGCTCGCCTGCAACCAGGCGTCACGCTGGCGCAGGCCAATGCGTCGCTCGCGACGCTCTCCCGCCCCATTCTGCACGCAGGCTTCCGACGATGCCGGGTTTATTGGTGAGGAAGAGAAAGGCCATTTTCATTTCGCTGCCGAACCTGGCTCTCGAGGGTTTGCCTACGCCCGCCTGCTGTTTCGCCGGCCGCTGCTGGCCATGTTCGCGATGTGCGCAGGCATTCTGCTGCTGGCTTGTCTCAATCTTGCGGGTTTGTTATGGCGCGTGGCGCGGCACGGGAGCGGGAGTTGGCGACACGGCTGGCCATTGGCGCCACCCGGCGCCGCTTGATCCAGCAACTACTGGTCGAAAGCCTGCTGATTGCGATTCTGGGCACGGCAGCCGGACTTGCCGTGGCGCCATTGGTCAGCCGCTCATTGGCCGCGCTCCTGTTCAGCGGCGACAGCGGATGGTTACTGGACACATCGCTCGATTTGCGTGTGCTCTGCTTTGCTGCCTGCGTTGCCGTGATCTCGGCCGTGCTGATCGGGCTAGTGCCCGCGCTCGAAGCCACCGCTGGTAACCTCAATGACCAGATCAAAGATGGCCAGCACGCGCGGCAACGTCGGGAGCGACGGAGGATTCTGCCGCGGATCCTGCTGGCCTCGGAAGTGGCGCTGGCCCTGGTGCTGGTCGTGGGAGCCGGGCTTTTAGCCACCAGCATGGTACGCCTCTTCAAGTCAGGCGTGGGGTTCGATCCCAAAGGATTGGTGAACATCGCCTTTCGCATGGACAAGCAACCACTGGAAGGCGACGCACTGATGAGGAAGTACCAGGAGTTGGGTGAAGGTCTGAGCCGTCAGCCGGGAGTAAAGAACGTGAGCTTCGAGTTCATCGTGCCGCTTTCCCATCTGGGTTGGAACGGAAGATACGGAGCGCCGGGCAAACCACCTCAGCTTATGTTCATGAACAGCGTGGGTCCGGATTATTTTCGAACCATGCGGATTCCGCTTTACCAGGGAAGGGAATTCACCTGGGCCGACACCAAGGCCTCAGGGCTCAAGATTACCCTCAACCGATCCGCGGCAAACCTGCTCTTTCCCGGCGAGCAAGCGCTGGGACGGCAAGTGATCGAGGAGAGCTCACACGCCACCTACCAGGTGGTCGCAGTCGTGGGCGACACCAAGTATCGTGACATGCGTGCGCCGGCCCCAGCCTCGGGCTATATACCGATGATGCAGGATGAACAAAAGAAGCCATCGTTGACAGCGGTGGTGCGCACCGATGGTCCCCAGGCCGCCTTGGCTTAGCGGCGCGTTCTCTGGCGGCGCGTCTTGCACCCACCATACCTGCTCCTACCCTATCGACCATGAACGAAGTATTAAATGACGCCATGAGCACGGAACGGATGATGGCGCTGCTGTCAGTGTTCTTTGCCGGGTGCGCACTGCTGGTCACGGGGATTGGTCTTTACGGAACGCTGGCGTATGCCACCGCGCGGCGGACGAGCGAGATCGGCATCCGCATGGCGTTGGGGGCGCGGCGTATGGGCGTGATCCTGTTGGTCTTTCGGGAGAATGCCGTGGTTGCGGGTATCGGTAGCGTAGCTGGTCTGACCATAGCACTCCTGGTTTCCCGGGCACTGGGGAGCTTTCTGTACGGCACGACAGCACGCGATCCCTGGGTGCTTCTGGGTTCGGTGGCGGCGCTGACGTTGATTGCGAGTGTCGCTTCGCTGCTGCCGGCGTTGCGAGCCGCCCGGATTGAACCGATGGCAGCAATCCGCTGCGAATGACTAAGGGCATCAATTCCCACAGGGAAGACAGTCGGCAGAAGTGTGCGGGGGGCTATAGAATGATTGTGCATGACCACACGGATCGAAATAATCGCTCAACTTGATGATGAAATAACCCGCCTCGAGCGCGCACGAGATTTTCTCGTGGCTGCGCTGGCCAGTGCACCGAACCAATTAAAGAAGACTGCTACGGCGATTGCTTCGGCACGTAAGGTGAAGACAGCATCCCCGGCCCAGAAGCGCAAGCTGCCGGCCAAAGCTGCGGCCCCTGCTGCAGCAGAATTGCAGAGCCCGGTGGTGGTGGCTCCGCCTCCTCCGCAGCCGAAAGAGGAGCCACAGATCAAACGAGTGCCTCCGCGGCGCCGCATGGAACGGCGCCATCTGGAAAAGCCGGGCAAGTCGGTTGCGGCATTGAGCGGCTCGGTACCTGCGGGTCCGGTCGCGGTTTCCGCAAACGAGGCGCGCAAGATGCAGGAGCGGGCCGTGCCGCCTCCTCCGCTTCCGGTGGTGACTGAGCTGCGCCCGGAGATTGGGTCGGAGCGCAGTCTCGGATCTCTGATCCAGGCGTTCGAACGGAGAGCCGGTCTTAGCGGATTAGAAACCCCTTAGCCGAACCGGTCCGCTGGAAGAGGAGGAGAGTGCGCCCTCCTTTCGTAAACTAGATAGATGAAGAAGAGCCGTTCGCCGCTTTATGTCACCACCCTGATCGCGAGCGCCTTCTTCATGGAAATGCTGGACGGCACCATCATCGCCACTGCACTTCCGCAGATGGCGCACAGCTTTCATTCGAGCGCAGTCAGCCTCAATATCGGCATGACGGCCTACTTGCTGACCCTGGCGGTGTTTATCCCGATCAGCGGCTGGGTGGCCGACCGCTTTGGCTCGCGTTCCGTGTTTGCCGCGGCCATTGCACGTTTACCCTCGCTTCTGTGCTCTGCGGAGCCTCCCACACGCTTACCCAGTTCACGCTCATGCGCGTTCTGCAGGGGATTGGGGGAGCGATGATGGTGCCGGTCGGCCGGCTGATCGTGCTGCGCACGACACCCAAAGAGAAGCTCACGGAGGCGATTGCTTACATCACCTGGCCCGGACTCACGGCCCTGGTCGTGGGTCCTCCGCTGGGCGGGTTCATCACCACCTACGCGAGCTGGCACTGGATTTTCTTCCTCAATCTCCCCATCGGCATCATCGCCCTGGTGCTGACCTTGTTGTGGGTCGAGAACGTGCGCTCGGGAGAGAGCCATGGATTCGATTGGCTCACCTTTGTCACTCGCGGGCTTTGCCTCTGCCGGGGCGGTTTATGGAATGGAGAAGCTGGGAAGCGAGGGGGTGTCTTGGCAGCTGCCCGGGCTGGTGCTCGCACTCAGCGTCCTCAGCGGAGTGGCTGCGATCGTCGCTGCCCACCGCAACCCGGCCACTTCGCTCATCGATCTGGAATCGATGAAGCTCAAGACCTATTCACTCTCCGTCTACGGTGCAAGCGCCTTCCGCATCGCCGTTTCTGTGCTGCCGTTTCTGCTACCGCTCATGTTTCAAATTGCGTTCGGGTTGAATGCATTCCAGTCAGGCCTGTACCTGCTGGCCATGTTTGCGGGAGATCTGACCATGAAGGTGTTTGTGATCCAGGCGCTTCGCCGTTTCGGTTTCCGGCGGCTGCTCATCGTCAACGGGATCATTACCGCGGGATCGATGGCGCTTTGCGCGTTACTCAGCCCGGGCACGGCGATCGTTCTTGTCATTCTGATTCTGTTTTTCCACGGAGCTTCGCGATCGATGCAGTTCACCTGCATGACGACGCTGGCCTACACGGAGATACCGCACAGCAGAATGAGCCGGGCGAATGGATTCCTCAGCGCCGTGATGCAGCTGAGCATGGGGATGGGCGTGGCCATCGGCGCGATCACCCTGCGCCTGGTGGCCCATGCGCGCGGCCACTCAGCCGCCGCTCCGCAGCTGCGCGACTTTCACCTGACCATCCTTTGCATGGCGGTGGTGGTGCTGGGGCCGGTGTTTGACAGCCTCGGGTTGCCGCCGGATGCAGGCGCTGCCACCAGCGGCCATCGGCTGGATGCGATGCCCGCGGCCCTCGGCGTGGCAGAATAGGTCAATGTGGAGAAAGCTCTTCACAGGAGCCGCCGAGGCGTTTGGATTTGCGGGTGCGGCATGGGTCGAAGCACGATCGTCCCAGTATCTTACCCGTCCAGGTTCTACGCGTTAGAAGCCTGACTAGTAGCCTGTCGCAGAGAAGTCATTACAGGGCAAACAGAATTGGCATCCCGTCCTGTGACTTTTTGATTTCGTGCGGCGGAGTCAATCTCACCTATGAAGTCAACCTGTCCCGGCGTGCCGTGGAGGCTCCTGCACCACTCTCAGCCCCCTGGACGGGTGCCCCATGGCCCCGAATTTCCTGTTGGGGTCCAATGGGTCCACAAACTTCACGCGCCTTTCGTTAAAGAAAGGCGCACACGCGGCCGTATCCAGGGCAGCTTGCAGGAAATTCGGGGTGTTTGCGCCGGTATATCCGGCGCACTACATGGGTTGAACGAGATGGGCGAAGCCCTTCCGCTGTTCTCGTTCATCTGCATCGAAACCGTTAGCTGCGGGTTGGGAGAGCAATAATTGGCCAGCAGCCTTCCACCCCTGACAAAGCCGTCATCCTGAGAGCTTGTGACTTTTTCGATCTTTTCGTGTTTCTGCATATCCAGCCAGCTGTATTTAAACCCGCGACAAAGCGGTCATCCTGAGAGGTTGTGACTTTTTTGATTTCGGAAAAAACGGCTGCTGTCGATGGAGCTGGCGCGTTGTGGACGTCCCCACCGACCCGCAACCGCCCTGCCCTTTGGCAACGGTCGTCCCCTTTCAGCAACCCTCTCCTTTTTGTCATCCCGAGCGCGCAGCCGAGCGGATCTGCGGTGCGCCATTCGGGTGCCCCGCTCCTACCGGTCCACAACCTAGTCATCCACCGAACCCTCCTGGAAACATTTTTCCCCCTTACTCCGATTCTTGCATCAGTAACGATTTCACTGCGACAGGCCACTAGTGAGCCTTGCAGTGCTATTAACGGACTAAACGCCTGGAGACCACGCGACCAAATCTCGTTGCCTCCTGGGAAGCCGCCCTGGATAGCGAATGATAAAGGACGTTATCACGCCCATGGTTAATAGGAAGGGGGATAGCTTCGGAGCGCGAAGGGCCGGTTCAGTCGTCTTCGGCGATTCAACCGGCCACCTCGATAAATGAGTTGGCCTGTTCTCGTCAGTTGACAACGCCTGGGCACATTCCTTCCGAGAAGCCGATCTATCGGTAAGGATGGGATCCAGTCGGAGTTGGAGGGCGCATTTTCGCCACCGCCTCACAGACGGACCGTCCAACTTACCGGATGTGCCTCGACCAGGCTGCGATCAGACGGGTGGTGAACACCTTCCACGGACCCCAGTGATAGAGGAGATCCTGTAAACACTGAATAAAAATGAGGCCCGTTGCGCCGGCCGCAAATTGCTTCATCAGACGGCCGCGCCATGCGTCCCAAGCAGCCATCGCGGCGAGGACCAGCACGTCACCCCAGAAGTTGAAGAAATACCAACTCAGCATCGACTGGGGCTCAGGCCACAGCCAGCCGCTCAGGCGTCCATAGCCTGGATCGAGGATTGCGACGGTAGAGAGGATCATGATCCGCTTATGGGCAGCTGGATTCCCGCGAAGTGCAACGCCCCAGGACACAAAAAAGACAAATGCAATCAGTGAACCAAAGTTCACTGAGAGGAACTGGGGACTGGCCGGTCCGGAGTCAACGGGCGCTTTTGCAACCATCGCCGTCCACAGCCCGAGGACAACCATAAGACCGGCCCAACCCGCCATGAACCATCCCAGCCTCCGGTGCAGCGCCACGCGATCGCTCACCACCAGCAAGATCTGTGCGGTGAGAAGCAGCAGCCAAACAGTGAAGACGACGGCATGAACATCTACCACAGCAGCGGGCCGCGGAGATTCGTGGAGAAATCGCGGCATGTCCACGCCGAACCCGGCAATCATTCCGAACCAAATCAGAGCGAGCCATACCAGAGACGGGATCCTGTCTTCGCGTGCGCTCCATGTGGCCCGCGTATGCCATTTGAATCGTGATCTCACCACTGCAGGTGCTGTCGGCATCTCCCAACCTCCCTGGTACATCAGCGCACGGGACGCCGCGTGTGCCATGCTGTTTCGCGTTCATAGGCATGCACCAGCGCCAGTACTATGGTTTCCGGGAAGGGAAGGCCGGCGATCGGAAGTCCGATCGGCGACACTGACGCGGAACAGCCGCACGGCGCCGCGATTTTCCTGGGGTTGGAAACCAAACCATTCTATACTTAGGCGCTTTCCACGCTACGCAGACCTCCGGGCTGTGAAATGGAATCTCGCCGCGCGATGGATTCATGCCCCTTGGAAGCAAAGGAGATTGCCAGTGAAGCGTCGTGATTTGCTCAAGAGCGCAGCATTCGTGCTTCCAGCAGCAGGCTTTCCAGCGGCAGGGTTCGAGGCTTTTGCTCTCGGCCAGAGTGCTGCGCTTCCGCCAACTGGCGGGATCCATCCGGTGGAAGCGGGACAAGACCGGTTTGGGGAGACGCACTCGCTGGGATACAGCACGATTCTGTTTAAGGCGGTACCACGCGAGACCAATGGCGGCTTACTCATGATTGAACACAAGAACCTAAGGAAGGGCGGTCCTCCACGGCACTTCCATCTTTATCAGGACGAGTGGTTCTACGTGATGGAGGGCGAGGTGCTGTTTCAGGTTGGCGACAGCCGGACGACATTGCGTGCGGGGGAATCGATCCTGGGGCCGCGCGGGATTCCGCATGGTTTTTCAGGGGTGGGCGAGAAACCGGCGCACATGTTGATTGCGTTTACTCCCGCGGGGAAGATGGAGGAGTTCTTCCGGTATGTGGCGGTGCCGAACGGGCCGAAGATGGACGCAGAAGTATTTGCGCGGTACGAGATGCAATATGTTGGGCCGCCGCTAGTGGCATAGTTGCCTGCTATGTCGCAGGATGCCGCGTGTGCATGCTGTTTCGCCGCTCATATGCATGCGCCAGCGCCAATACCGTGGATTCCGCGAATGGAGCGCCGGCGATCTGAAGTCCGATCGGGAACCCTAACGCGGAGCAGCGGCCCTCGCCATTTTCCAGGGGCCAGCTCGCCAGATTGCACAGCGCTTTTCTCGTGGGCGTTGACGACAGATCACCGAGCGTTCATTCGACCGGTCTGGCATGGAAACGCGCATCGTCCTGATATTACGAAGCCGGGGAACAAATCAGCCAGCGTGATCGTAAGTGAGATCACTGCATATGAGAGAATCCCCGTCAAATGGTCTCCGTTCGACACAGGTATGGATCTACATAGGAGCGGCACTTTTCCTTCTGGCGCTACTCCTATCGGCGGTTCTTGTTCCCGACCTGCGAATTCTTCACTCCTTCCAGGCGCTGATCTACGTAGCTGTCGTCTTTCTTGCGCGCCGAAACAGCGCATGGGGATATGGAGCTGGTTTTGCTATCGCGATCGTCTGGAACGGGATGAGTCTTTTCATCACGCACCTCATACAGGCGGGCGCCGTCGCCTTCTGGTTGTCGCTCCGCACCGGGCACCTAGAGCAACTCGTACCGATGACGGTGACGCTAGGTGGAATCGGGCATTTCATTCTTATCTTCGCTACAATTCTGGCGGTCTTACGCTTCAATGCGGAGACTCGGAAGTGGTGGAAGTTCGCGGGCGGCGGCGTTCTCTCCATAGCGTATTTTGCTCTGCTTGTAGCTTTCTTTAAAACTCATTGAGAGCGCCCAGCCAGCCCTGCGCCCGAAAAACATCGCTATGAAGCAAACGAAGAAAAAGGTCATCTCGTCTCGGTGACTTGATTTGAGTTCAGCGATCTGCTCCGGCTTAAGCGGAGCTTTTGGGACGAAATTTCGATCAAGCCTCGCTTCGGTTAGTTCCCGTAGCCCGGGAAAGGATTGGGACGGCCTGATCTGCGCGATTTTCTTCCACAACGCAAAGAAATCACGCAGGTCAGGCTGTCCCAATCCTTTCCCCTCTTTTTCCCCCGGTATCCTGGAGTCCTGTGTTTTCCTTTGTTAACGCGAGTCCGTCAATGGAAATTTTCCACCAGCATCACTTCGCTGCCACTTCGCTCGAGGTCCGAATACAAAATCGAGTGGCCATCCGGAGACACTGCTATACCTCCGGGAATAGGGTTTTCGAACGTTGCGACAGGCAAGGTTTTCCCAGTTCCAAAGCTTAGAAACTGGATGGAAGAGCCGCCGGTGGCTCTACGTGAGGGCACGAAATACACACCGGTGTCCTCAATAGCCAGATTCTCGTATTCAGATAGGCCGTCCAGAACCTTGGAGGTTTGACCGCCTTCCACAGGCACCCTCCAGAGGCTGGTGTTAAACAGGCCCTTGGTGTAGTAAAGAAATTTGCCGTCCGGCGATTCGCGCGGAGCGAAACCACCGTCTCGCGTCAATTGCATCGCTTCGCCGCCGTTTGCGGGAATCTTGAATATCTGCTGCTCCCCAGTGCGCGCTGAATCGAAATAGATCCAGCGGCCGTCCTTTGACCAACTCGGGTTGCCATCGTTCGCTGGGTCGGTGGTCATGCGCTGGGGTTTCCCTCCGCTCGAACTAACCACCCAGATGTCAAACTCCCCAGCAGCGTCTGAGTCAAAAGCGATATGTTCCCCGTCCGGCGACCAGTGCGGGGTAGTTACGTCCGGTCCCGCAAACGACGTCAGTTGCACCGCGTTAGAACCCTCCCCGTCGGAGGTCCAAATTTCCTCGTGCCCCGAGCGGGTCGACTGAAATGCGATTCTCTTGCCGTCCGGCGAGAACTGAGGAGCATCGTCACTTCGGGTGGAGGAGATGAAGTGTGCAGCCTTGCTGAAGGGCCTGGGGCTGTTCACATTTCCTGAGCCAGCGTTCGCTGGCGCCTCCATACGCCGGATGCTGGTTTGAAGAAACTCGTTTACATAGGCGAGGCGGTGAGCGCGAGACGAAATTGCGGGTTGTGCAGCGACATCGCCGAACGTTGTGAGTTGCTGCGGTTGCGCCAACCCGGAGGGTGCGATCCTCCAAAGACCGACGGAGGTCGCAAAAATGTCGCAGGTTCCCCCAAACACAATCTCGCGACCATCCGGAGTCCAGGCTGGTCTTCCGTTGCCGCGATTTCCGAAGGTCAGCCGGCGCGCGTCTCCGAGAGGCTGGAGCCCCCGGCGGAAAGAGAAGACAGGTAGAGGTCACCGATCGTGTCATCCGTCGAGCGAGTAAAGACCAAAGTGCGCCCGTCTGGAGAAATGGTCGGGCAGCTATCGCCGACTATGTTCGGGGGCGGATAGGTGAGGCGCCGCTTCTCTCCCGTTTCGGTCGACAGAAGGAACAGCGCGAAGGCTTCTTTGGGGGAATCTTTCCCGCTGAAAATCAGCGCTGTGCTATCGGGCGACCACGAGAGATAAGGAGAGGGCAAGCGGTACGAAATCAGGGTCTCGGTGACCTTATGTTCAGGACCGCCCAGGGCAGGAATAAGCAGCACCGCCGCTTTACCTGGCGCGAGCTCCCGGAAGAATGCGACAAAACGGCCGTCGGACGACCATGCGGGGCTCCAATCCCCTGCCGGGTCGGTTGTGAGTCTGAGTGGTGGCCCAGCGGTGCCAATCAACTTGACATAGATATCCCAGTTATCCCGCTTCTGCCCGTTCCATGAGAAGGCCAATTGATTGCCGTCCGGCGAAAAGCTTGGCTCTTGTTGAAAGCCCTGATACGTGGTCAAGGGAACCGGGTGCAATACGGCTTCAGGGGCTTTGGAGGTCGATCGGACAAACCAGACACCGCTGCCGATAATTGCTGCAATTGCAAGGAGTGCGACCGCCCAGACCAGCCGCCGGTTGCGCCGGCGCGGAACCGCAGCCGCTACGCCCAGTGTTCCGGAATCTGACTCCTCTTTCAGTTCCTCGAGCGCGACCTTCAGATCCGGCATGGCTTGGAAACGCCTGTCTGGGTTCTTGCGCAGACATCGGGTGATGACACGCTCAAGCTCGCGCGGCACCCCGTCTGCAACCTGACTCGCGGTCTTAGGCTCGTCCCGCAGGATTGCTGACAATGTCGAGAGTTTAGAATCTCCCTGAAACGCTCGGCGGCCCGTCACCATTTCATAGACCAACGCGCCGAAGCTGAAGATGTCGGAGCGCGCGTCCACCTTCTTGCCCTCGGCTTGCTCAGGGGACATATATGCGACGGTACCCAGAATCGTACCCGCACCGGTGGAATGATCATCTTCTTGCCCGAAGGTCTGCGTCGATTCAGCCTGGCCGCTCTGGGTTTTCTCAGTTAGCTTGGCTAAACCGAAATCCAGCACCTTGACCGATCCCGCGCGTCCTTCCGATCCGCTTATCATCACGTTCTCCGGCTTCAGATCGCGATGAACAATGCCCGCCGCGTGCGCCGTTGCCAAGGCGTCCGCGATCTGAATGGCATACTGCAGCGAGTCGTTTAACGGCAACCTTTTGTGCGCGATTAACTGAGTGAGCGCCTTGCCCTGCACATACTCCATCACAATGAAGTCAATGCCGTTATCGCTCGCAATGTCGTGAATAGTGATAATGCCGGGATGATTTAGCGCCGATGCGGCCTTAGCTTCGAGCACGAAGCGCCGCTTGCGCTCCGCGTCGGCGACTTTATCCGGTGGGAGTACTTTGATCGCGACGAAACGCTCGAGGTGCATGTCGAGTGCCTTGTAGACGACACCCATGCCTCCCTCGCCGAGCTTCTCGACAATCTTGTAGTGCAGGAGGTTACGCCCAATCATGCTGGGTCTTCTCAGTCGGCTAGGATCTGCTTAGCATACACCCCTTTAGATGGAACTGGACCCTTCGTTGGGACAGATACGTGGGATTTGTGGTCAGGAAGCTATGAAGAAACTGGCCGCAGGATCATGATAGCGACTGTGGGAATGGTGCAGCCGCTAGACTGCAAGCGTGAACCCCCTCACCCGGCCTTCCACGCCTGTCTTCGATCGATCGTTCCCAACTGATTCTGCGCACCGTCGATGTCGAAAAGCTAATCGACGAGGATCATAGTGCGCGTTCGATCTGGGAGTTAGTAGGTCGAATGGATCTTAGGGTCGAGATGCGTCGAGATGCGTCGACATGATACCTATCCCCCTTTTCTTTCCCTTGTGGTAGTTTGCCAAGATGACGCGCCTTGCCCGCATGGTGGTTGCCGGCCTTCCTCATCACGTGACCCAACGCGGGAACCGGCGGGAGGCCATATTTTTCGAGGACGGGGACCACGACATTTATCGCGATTTGCTCGCCGAGCAGACTCGTGGAGCAGGATCGAGGTATGGGCGTACTGTCTGATGCCCAACCATGTTCACCTCATCCTCACCCCGACGCGGGTGGACGGTTTAGGGCTCGCGGTCGGTGAAGCGCATCGCCGCTACACCAATTTCATCAACGCACGTGGACGCTGGACAGGCCATCTGTTCCAGCGTCGGTTCGCGTCAGTGGCCATGGACGAGGCACATTTGATGGCGGCGGTCTGTTATGTAAACCTAAATCCCGTGCGAGCACGCCTGGTGTCACGCGCTGAGGATGGCCTTGGTCGAGCGCACGAGCCCATCTGACCGGCGTGGACGATAATCTAGTGTTCGTGCGTCCTGTGCTCGATCGAACATCCTGCTTCGCGGATCTGCTTTTGCAGGATCGTGCTGAGGATTTTGCCGCGCTTCGGCGGTCCGAGGGCAACGGACGCCCGGTCGGCACTGCAGAGTTTGTCACAGGACTTGAGCGCTTGCTTGGCCGACCGATCGCGCGCCGATCTCCCGGCCCCAAACCAGCAAACCGTGTCGACGGCGAGCAGCTAGAATTGCTGCAATAGGTATCATGTCGACGTATCTAGACCGAATAATTTTTTCTTGCCGATAGGGCGTAGCCGAAAAAAGAACGGTGAACATCCCGTCTGTCAACGCCTTTCCGTCTGTCAACGCCTTTCCGTCTGTCAACGCCTTTCGAATAAGTCCGTCCAAAAACTGCGCGAGGCTCTCAGCGACCCGGCGGCCTCCCACATCATCACATCATCTGTCCCACATCATCCAGACGGGTGTGTGGTCTACGTCAGCAATCGGCGTACAGGCAAAAGGGGCATACCTCTAGAGGTAGTCAACACAATCACTGTGACAGGCACCTGTCAATCGACTACGCGCGTCGCCACATAAAACAGTAATAGTAGCATATTGTGAACATTTACCGTGTTTTTTAGAAAAGTTTCCAGGCCCTCAGGGCGCGCTATGTATCTTTTAACAGCCGCAATCGTGTCTATAGCTGTACCTTCACCCCATAGCGCGCACCTCCGAGGGGGTCCGGCGAGGTATAGGCCAAAACCGCCGTCCAACGAAAAACGCTGATTACCCAATGTCTCAGCTTCAGCCAAAATCGACTGTGTCACACTGTTTGCCTTCGGCCCGCCAATGCTAATTACCGGTGACCTTTGAACGCATTTTCCTAGGAATTCATGCATTCGCGATGCATGTGCGCCGACGATCACCCCCCTGCAAAACGGGTGCCCGCCCCCAAACGAGTCAATGGCATCTCGCAATAATCCCGCTGCATGACGGTCCAGCAATTCGTTAACCAAATCGTCACCTACGATTACAAACACCGTTTTCGAGCTTACAACAGTTGCAAGATTGAAAGTTACGTCCAGTCTTGCCAGATCATCTTT
>CAWJZH010000037.1:0-14433 GCA_963847155.1 uncultured Acidobacteriaceae bacterium
GGGGCCATTTTGCGGAAGAGCATCTACGAGGCGAAAACCGGCGAGGCAGTGCTGGTTGCAGTGGATGCGTTCTTTGCTTCGCAGCCGGAGGAGTTGGTTGGCGCCGGGGCTTAGCCCCTCGTTTTAATCCTCACCACCGAATGACGGGTGGGCGGATAGGACAGAGATGCAAGTCAGCTATTGAGAGTTGTTGCGTCTGCGAAAGACGACTTTCGGCTCGGTGCGCCAGGCCTCGTTTAGAGCGATGAGCGTCCAGGCAATGCTTGGCGAGAGGTGTTGCAGCACGGTGTCCATGGACGGATGCACACGCAGCGCTGGAACAATGAAATACAACAGGGGCGAGTGGGGGAGCAGCGGAGTGCCTGGGAAATATCCGTTCTGCTCCAATTCTCCCGCTCCCGTGGAACTGCGCTGCTGCTGCAGCCAGTGGACGCGAATCCAGTAATCCAGGCCCTGGAGCGGAAAATGCAAATCTTCTCCAGCCTTCAGTTCGAGGATGGCCAAGCGCCCACCACGGGTCACCGTTAACAGGTCGAGCATAGCGCGGTCTGCGCCGGCAAAGGCCGGCACCTGGTGGTAGATCACATGCGCGCCGAGGCAATCATCCATTTGACCGAGGTCGCCGGCGAGTATCGACTGTAACCACGACTCCGGCTGCAGACGAAAGAGCGGATTGCGCGCACTCCCGTTGGGGCGGCGGCTCTCGAAGAGCCGCTGCATCAACTCCACGAAAAGAGCTTCTGTCTCTTCCAACAAAGGAGTTTCGCTGGCCCCAGCTCCAAACGTCACGTGGGCGTGGCGGGCAAACGAGTCGGCCGCAAATTCCTGGCACACGCGTGCGAATTCCAAACCGTAGAGCGAGAGCGTGACCTCGTTGGCATGGCGCGCGGCAATGGTCACCCGGCTTTGCATACCTCCAGGCAACAAGCGCATAACGCGATCTACACCATCCTGGGCTCGCTCCAGCGCTGCCTGGGGATTGAAGGCATGCACCAGGCGCATTTTCAAATTGCCCTGGTCGGCGGTATCGATGCACAGTAGCTCCTCGCTGCCCGCGCCTACTTCATAGAGCTCCCAGTGCGCCAGCTCGCGGTTGAGCCACGCCATACGCGCCCGGGTAGTGGCGCCGCAGCCCACGGGCAAAAAGACCTTCAGTCCGTGGCACACTCGCTTGCCGGCGAAATGCTCGCGGCAATACGCGAGCCAGAGAATGCCCAGGGTCAGCACTCCATCGATGATCGCCGGGCTCTCCTCGGCATTGACGCCGATGATGGCCCAGCATTGCTGGCCGCGCACCACCAAGCCTCGCGCATACGCGGGCCCGAAGCTGTGCTCCAGGTCCATGGCCGAGTGCAGGCTTTCCACTTTGTACTCGTTAAAGTGACGAATCAGCAGCCGCTCCAGGAGCTGCAGGTACCTGGTTCTGGAGAGAGCACGGGTAGCGGGCGTCCGAAGGTCGCGATCCCTCACCACCTCAATCGATTGCGGGCGCTGGGTACCCAGGCGCCGCACGCGGATGCGCAGGGTTTCTTTGCGCGCTTCCAGGCCGACCACGGTGCGGACCATATTCCGCTCTTCGGACCACAGATGCAGCACACAGCGGCCATGCTCGGACGATAGGGAGTAGTGGGCGGTGCCCATCTCAAACATGACCCGCCCATCCTCCAGCAACGCGGCGCGCGGATAGTCGGAAAAGAATTGTTCCAGTGAGCGAGCGAGTTCCGTGGGAGAAACCTCTGCCTTCCCACGGATTTCCACGTGCTTTTCTACCAGCCCATGCGCTGAGACAGCTGAGTGACATGGGCGGTGTGATGGCGGCCGTGCCAATCGTAGAGGACGACGCACTGCTCAATGGATTGAGGGCCGTTCTCTGGATGAAGATATCCGCGCTTCCACTCTTGCTCCTGGAGCGAAGAGAAAAGGCGGGTCCAACGAACGTGGAGCGATTGCAACAGATCAAGAGAAGTGGACACGGCCTCGGTGCGAGCGTCTGCGAGCTCAGCCCAGCGGTTTTCCTGGTAGGCGAAGATGGTGGGCCATTCTTCGGTCAGGCCAAGCCGCACGCGGTTGTAGGCATTCATGTGGCTGTCGGCAACATGGTGTATCAACTGCCGTACTGTCCAGCCGCCTGGCCGATAGGGAGTTTCGAGTTGTTCTTCGGAAAGAGGAGCGATTGCCTGGCGCAATTCTTGCGGCAACTGGCGGATGCCTTCGATGGCGGCGACGCGTTCCTGCGCGGTGAAGGACTCCGCCTTCCTGGGACCGCCGATGGGATAACGAAGAGACTCGTCGGATGTCATCAGGACATCTTAGAGCATTATCAGTCGGTGGGCGCGATGGCGTAGTACCCTTTGCGCGCCTGCGCCTTCAGGCCATCGCCCTTGCACTCGATATCGATCTTGCGATAGCTCCCATCCAGCTTGGCGTTGGTTGGGGTATAGCTGGCAACGTATTGGGTTCGCAACTCTTCCTCGATCTGCGCGAAAGCATTTTCCATTTTCTTGCCGTTGTTGCCTACGTCGATGACCCTGCCGCCGGTCTCTTCTGCCATTTTCCTCATGTACGCGTCGCCGGAGTAGCCCATGGTGTAAACGCCCCGCCCGTAGAATCCGCGATCGGCGCAGAGCAGAACATAGATGATGGTATTCGCCTTCTGTGCCGCCTCGATAGCGCCCTGAATCTTCTGAACGCTGCCCTGGTCTTCGCCATCGGTCAGCAGAATGATGGCCTTACGGCCGGTCTCCTGTTGCAGCTTCTCGTGTGTGGCACTGTAGACGGCATCGTAGAGGAGTGTGCCCTTGGGAGTTCCCGATGGCATGCCGCCCATGCCGCCAGTTCCCACATTAATCTCCGCCTTATCCATAGCGCGAGCCAGCGCGTGTGCATTGTTGGTGTAGTCGGAAAGAAGATCGAGATTCACATCGAAGGAGATTAAAAATGCTTCATCTTTGGAGCGCAGAACGCGGGCGAGAAAAGCGGAACCTGCTTGTTGCTCCAAAGGCAGGACGTTCTGCTGGCTCCCACTGGTGTCGAGCAGGATGCCCAGGGTCAGAGGCTGGTCGTTCTCGGCTGCGAAGTTCTTGATCTTCTGAGGCACCTTGTCTTCGAGAAAGTTGAAGTCATCCTTGGTGAGATGAGGAATCAAGGCCCCGTGCTTGTCGTGCACGGTGAAATAAAGGCTCACCAGGTTGACGTTAACTTTTAGGGTTTCGAGCGGCTGTTGCTGGTCGTCCTGATTGGGGTCTCCGGCGGGTCCCTGGGGTGGGGCGTCGGGAGACGGTGCAACCTGGGCCATTGCGGGGACAGCAGCAGCACACAGCAGAGCGCACAGCAAGACGGCCCAGCGGGAAGGCGGGAGACGGAATTTCATGGAGGTTAGACGATGAAACATGGCGAACGATACCTCGGAAGACGGAACAGGACCACCTTACAACGCCAGCGGCGCGTCTGGTAATCTTAGCTATCTATAGTAAGTGACAACGAAGTGAGCGGGACCGAGGATGGCCATGAACCGTTTCGTCCGCCTGGAGGATCTTCTGGTGAGGCAGGGTGTCTTGGCAATCGCGCTTTTGGTGCCGTTGGTGCTGCCATCTGCAGTGTTGGGTCAACAGGTGCCGGATGCTCCGACACCGCAAGGGCCTGACAGCCTGGGCAATATAACGTCCGGCGTGACCCCGGGAAAAGGAACGCAGCCTCCTCAGGACCAGAACAGCACGGCGCCGCCGTCCTCTGGCGGCCAGTCAACCGGCCAGGACCAGGTGCAGCAAGCGCCGCCGGTAGTTCCGCCCGCCGGCGAAATGCAAAAAGACCTGGCGACCTTCCGTACAAACGTCAACTACGTTGTGGTGCCGGTTACGGTGCTGGATAAGAAACATCAACAAGTGGCTGGTCTGACGTGGCGCGATTTTGAAATCTACGAGAATAACGTTCGCCAGCGGATCGCATTCTTCAGCGCTGACCCGGTGCCGCTTTCGGTTGCCTTGGTGATCGACCAGAGTTTGCAAAAAGACACGATGAAGAAGGTGAATGACAGCCTGTCCGCGCTGCAGGGTGGGTTCACCCCTTACGATGAGGTATCGGTGTTCACCTACGCCGATGGAGTGAACAACCCGACGGAATTCACCGCAGCGTTGAGCGCGCGTTTACCGGCCGTGCTGGAGAAATCCAAAAAGCCAGGTGAGGACCTGGGACCCCCCATCACTGGTGGACCGCTGGCGGCCGGCCCCACGATCAACGGCAGGGAAGTGGACCCGAATCTCTCCCCTCAGCGCGGAAATGCCGGCTTTCTGGTCTACCCCAAAGAAATCCATACGCTCAACGACGCCATCCTGGCAGCTGGCAAGTCTCTCTCCAACCGGCCTCTGGGGAACCGTCGCATAATTTATGTGATCAGCGACGGAAAAGAATCACGCAGCAAGGCAAACTTCCGTGAGGTGGTGCGGTACCTTCAAGCCAACCAGGTCGCGGTGTATGGAACCCTGGTGGGTGATTCAGCCACCTGGGGTGTGGGATACCTGGATAGATTCAAAATTCCTCTGCTGCCGCTATCTCCGGACAACATTCTGCCCAGGTACACATCGGAAACCGGCGGACATTTGTTCTCTGAATTTTCCACCAATGGAATCGAGCGGAGCTTCGCAGAAATCGCGGTGCTGGCGCGGACGCAGTACACCCTCGGCTACTACAGTAAGGTTCCCGTCACTGACAGCAGATACCGTACCCTCGACGTTCGCGTCAAGCGGCCGGACGTTGACGTGATTGCCAAGAGGGGTTATTACCCGACAGCAACCAACCTCGCGCGATGACCCTGGCAGCCCTCGGGCATCCGGGCTTGCGCTTCATCGGCCTGGGCCTTGCGGCATCGGCATTTTGGGGTGCAAGCGACTTTCTCGGTGGTCTCGCCACCCGTAAAGCACACGTCGTTCTTGTGGTGGCCCTGGCGCACGGTCTAAGCCTGGTGCTGCTGTTGCTGATTGCGTTGTTCACACATCCTGCCCTTCTCTCGGAGCACTTTGCTCTTGTGGGTCTGTGTGCCGGAGCGTTCGGTGGGATCGCTCTTCTTCTCTACTACCAGGCCTTGTCCCTGGGCGAGATGGGGATCACGACTGCCCTCACCGGTCTGCTCACGGCGTTGGTTCCGGTGATTTATTCATTCTTTACCCAGGGCTCGCCCAAATCGAGCCAGATCGCGGGGTTTTTGCTGGCCGCAGCCGCCATCGCGCTGATCGCCTATAAACCCGCCGGCACGCCCCGCCCCCTCGCGCTTGGCCTTGCGACCCTGGCAGGCCTGGGCTTTGGCGTGTTTCTGGTGGTATTGAAAGTTGGCAGCGCGCATGGCCTGCTATGGCCGCTCATTTTTTCCCGGGTAGCCAGCGCCACGCTGGCTTGTTTGATTGTGATTTGGGTCCAGGTGAGAAACGGCAAGAACGCGGCGGCCTGGCGTAAGCAAGCGCGCGAAAATCGTTTCTTCTTGATCGCGGGGTCTGCCGGGGTGCTCGAGGCTACCGGGAGCCTGCTGTATATGCGATCGGCTGCTGAGGGACGCCTGGATGTAGCCGCAGTCCTGGCATCGCTCTACCCGGTCGTCACGATTCTGCTGGCGGTCTGGTTTCTGAAGGAACGGACAACGTCGAGTCAGGCAGTGGGAATGGCACTGGCGTTAGGCGCCGTCGTGCTCGTGTCCCTATAAGAAAAGTTACTTGACCTCAGTCGTCACTTCAGACTTGGGTGCGGGAGTGTCCTGCTTGACAGGATCCGGCGTGCCCTTGATGGCGTCTTTGAAGCCCCGCATTCCCTCGCCCAAGCCCTTACCGAGCTCAGGAAGTTTGCGCGGGCCGAAGATCAAAAGTGCGACCACCAGAACGACAATCAGGTGAGTTGGTGTGAGTAGTTCGCCCATGGAATTTCTCCGCTTTCTATTGTCGCACAGTAGGCGCGTGCCTGTGATCCGCGCGATCGTGCCCCCATACTACGCCTTCCAAAGGCTATTTGGATGGTTCAGCCAAGCGGCTCGAGACCATCTTGTAGAAGGAGGAAAGATTCTCGCCAGCACCCATCGTCAGGCGACGGTAAACCTTCATCAGGGGGTAAAGCCGCGCGCCACGGACTACCAGGGTAGGGACAGCGGCAACCCCTCCGCTGGGATGCGGCCCAAGTTCCCATTCACCGGCAAAGCGCCCGCGGATCACCTCGCCAAAATAACTGCCCCAGAGACGGGTCTGGAATTCCAAATCCTCGGTCGACTGGCCATCCAGGATCTGCTCCAGGCAGTCGACGGATGAATCGCTCAGGTCGAGCCGTTGCCGGTGGTCATTCCAGGCGACCCGCACCGCTTCCTCCGCGTACGCGCTCATCATGTCAGCCAAGGATGCGAAGTTGCTTTCGGCGAGCTTCGCTTTGGTGCTCATAGATTCAGCCTAACCTTTCCCCTGTCTGACAGGAAGCGAAGTGCAATGTATCTTAAGGATTACTGGGCATACAGTTGGCGGAGGTTTGGTTGAAGGCATTTGGTGTTGCTGCACGGAAGTGGAGGGCTGTCCTCCTGGGTGTCGGGTTGTTGAGTACGGGTTGGATGCTGGGCAGCAGGGCGGACGCGCAGGCGGTTCCGCCGGCGCAGACTATACCGGAAGCACCCTCGCTCCAGAATGAGTCACTGAAACCTCTGGATTATCGCAATAAATTCGATATCTATGGTGGTCTCGCCTCGTCGCACTTCAACGCCGGCCCAGCCTTGATCCCGGGGGCAAACCTGGGAGGTTTTGATGTCCAGGGAACGATGTGGTTTAGCAGGCGGCTCGGGGCTACCGCTAATGTTCGCGGCTACTACGGGACCACCGGGGTGGTTCCGAATCCATATGGCATCCACGGCCCCTTCATCATGGAGCACTTGTTCATGGGTGGACCGTCGATCCGCGGCCCCAAGAATGAACACGCCGCGTTGACGTTCCACGCTCTTGTCGGGGGCTCCTACGGAATATTTGACTCTGCCATTGACCAGGGACTGACCGGACCGAACCTGGGGCTCTTCAGCAACGGGGTGACCCTGGCGACGGCGCTGGGCGGATCACTCGACCTAAACCGGTCCCCGAGGTATTCCGTTCGTATATCGCCGGATTACCTTCTCACTCGCTTTGGCGGCGTATCGCAAAACGAATTCGCCATCTCCGTGGGTGTGCTCTATCGGTTCAGCAAGATGCGTAAGCATTGAGAGCCGGCCACTGCCCCGGAGGCCCGCCGGCTTTCGTCCGGGAGCCTGCCAGTGGCTTGAGTCTTATCTGGTTTGTGGTGCATCTTTCAGATGAGGATTCGCTCAGTGCCTAAATCGCTCTTGTTTTCCCCGATTCAGCTGGCTGGCATCAGCATTCCGAACCGCGCTTTTGTCTCCCCTATGTGCCAATACTCGAGTGAAGATGGATTTAGCAGTGACTGGCACCTGGTGCATTTGGGAAGCCGTGCCGTCGGTGGGGCGGGACTGGTGTTTACCGAAGCGGCAGCCATTCTTCCGGAGGGTCGAATTACGCCCCAGGATCTGGGATTGTGGAAAGACGATCACATCCCCGGGCTCAAACGAATTGTTGAATTTTTGCACGGCCAGGGTGTTCGCGCGGCAGTGCAACTGGCGCACGCGGGGCGCAAGGCCAGCATGCCTCGCCCGTGGGACAGGGATCAGCGGTATCTGACGCCGAGTGAAGGCGGGTGGCAGAATGTGATGGCCCCGAGTGAAGTGCCCTTTGCGGAAAATTATGCTCTGCCCGTGGAACTTGACCTGACGGGCATACAGAATATTGTCAGGGCGTTTGCCCGGGCTGCCGAGCGGGCGCTGGAGGCGGGTTTTGACCTGATCGAACTGCATTCGGCACATGGCTACCTGCTGCACGAATTCCTCTCCCCCTTAAGTAACCGGCGCAGCGATCAATACGGCGGCGGGTTTGAAAATCGCATCCGCATGTTGGTGGAAGTGGTGGACGCCGTGCACTCAGTGTTGCCCGGCGAAGTTCCCCTGCTGGTACGCATTTCAGCAACGGACTGGGCCGCGGGCGGCTGGGACATCGACCAGTCGGTAGCGTTGGCCAAATTGCTCAAGCAACATAATGTGGATTTCATCGACGTCTCGTCCGGGGGGATGGCGGCTACGGCCGTGATGCCGGTCGGACCGGGTTACCAGACGGTGTTTGCAGAGCGTATCCGGCGTGAAGCGGAGATTCCGACAGGCGCAGTGGGAATGATTACCGCAGCAGCGCAGGCGGAACACATACTGCGCACAGGACAAGCGGACGCAGTTCTCCTGGCGCGAGAATTACTCCGGAAACCATACTGGCCGCTGGAGGCAGCCAGCGAGCTCGGCGACCTGACCAGCTGGCCCGCACAGTACCTTCGTGCAGCGCCGCACGGCAGCCGCGAGCGCGAACCCATTGTTGAATCTCTGGTGCGAGCAGCAGCTGCGATTTAGAGAAACGAAGGCATTGTCATACTTGGTGTATTCCGGCCAGAAATCCACCGGACAGCGCAAGAAAAGCTTCGATGGCAACGGAAGCTGTCCTATACTTCTGAGCGAAGGTGGGTCCGCATAAGGTTACCGCCTGAATATCAGTATGGCTACTCACCTGCCTCAACAACGTGCCCCGCAAAAACCGGAGATTCCCGACAAGCTGTATTTTCGCATCGGTGAGGTTGCCCGATTGTGCTCGGTAGCGCCCTATGTTCTGCGCTTCTGGGAAACGGAATTTACCCAGCTGAAACCGAATAAGAGCGGCACTGGTCAGCGGCTGTATCGCCGGCGCGATGTGGAGATGGCTTTACGGGTGAAGCGGCTGCTCTACGACGAGGGTTACACCATTGCCGGCGCCCGGCAGGCGATCCAGGCGGAAACGCGAAGCAAACGAGCCGGTGGACAGCCGGAACTGCCCTTGCCACAGCACCAACAGTCGGTGCAGCTTCTAGAGGCCCGGGTGCATAAAGTGCGCAAGGAATTGCGCGAGATCCTGAGCGTGCTTGCGGCTCCCACGCCGCAACTACAAGTAAAGGAGCGGCCCGCCGCTCCGGCCGCAAAGCCCGGTCTCTTCGAACTGTAGATCTTAAGCGTCACTGGCGCCGTGTAAAGCGCCATCGGACACGATGCTGCCGTGATTCATAAAGCGTTCCATGGCCTGCATGGCGCAGCCTTGTCCGCAGAGGTGGTAGAAGTCTGGATTGCCACTCTCCGCCTTATTCCACGGCATAAGAGTGAAGCGTTGCCCTGGCTGGCCCTCGTCGAAGCAGGGGACTTCGCCCAGCACCAGCATCCACCAGTGGTTGGCCTCAAGCTTTTTCCGGCCGCAAATGTCGCATGTGAACGAGACATCCCAAACCATCGTTTACCTCATCTTGAATAAAACTTCAGCCTGCGTCTCTTCCGTATCTGAAATTGCGGCAGAAAAGTGCTTCTACGCCCAGCAGGAAAGCTAAATCAGCTACCTATGCCATAGAGGACAGCCGACCGTGCTAAAGTAGCCGTAAGCACGGGCCGGATCGATTATAAAGCGGTTCACAGTGACTCGGCTTCAGGAAAGACGCGAGACACAGTTTCCGTTGCTTAAAATGCAACGGGACATTTCGCCTTAGCCGAAGTCCACTACGAAGCCGCCTCAGCCTTTTTTAAAACCGGTGAATTCAGTGACTTGTCCCGAATGTTCCTCCTCCAGTTTTCGTTTGTCGCGGTTCCGCATGAAAGATTTTGAGCGGCTGTTGCTGCTGCAATACCCGGTGCGTTGCCGCCAATGTCATCGCCGGCTTTACGCGGGACTCCCGCTGGCGCTGGTGCTTTTGCAGGCAGACCGGGTGCGTCGCGAGCGCCGCAGCCACGAAGCGACGCGTTAGCGGCAACGAAAAATGTTTTGGTTGGAAGTTTGGTCGGGACGGGCAGATTTGAACTGCCGACCCCTCGCACCCCAAGCGAGTGCTCTACCAGGCTGAGCCACGTCCCGACAACAAAAATGACCTCTTGAGTGTACACGACCGCTTGGGCTGGGTGGAAACTCCGGGAGAGGTGAGGCTCGCTCCCTCAGCGGTTAAGCCGGACCTTGTTGCGATGGCTTTACTTACGACCTAAAGTCGTACCCTTCAAAGCGTGAGCTTGAACCAGCTTAGTGAGTTGGTGGGACGTACTCCTTGGGCAGCGCGGATCCTTCGCCGAAGAAGTACTCCTGCATCTGCTCTACCAGGAACTCCTGCGCTTCCCGTGTCCAGGGCTGCAAACGGTATTCGTTGAGCAGCATCTTCTGGCGCTCGATCCACTCCGACCAAGCCTTCTTGGAGACATGCTCGTAGATTTTTTGACCAAAATCACTGTCGAACGGGGCCTCATCGAGCCCTTCCATCTCCTGCTTGTAGCGCGCGCAAACGACCATGTGTGGCATGGGATCTCTCCGAAATATCGCTGAATTCATTGTAAGGGTTAAGCGGCTTAAGCAAAGGCTGGCTGAAAAATTCGCGGGAGCCAAGACGTACCTCAGGGGCTGAAGAGTCTGCGTGAGAACCGTACTCTTTGAAGGGTACGGGCTTCAGCCCGTACATTAATTACCTGATGTAGGACGGGCTTCAGCCCCTGAGGGCACGTTTGTGCTCACTTAACAGCCCTCAGCGGCTCAAGCCGGTTCATCTTGGCACTAAATGTACGGCCTGAAGGCCGTACCCTACAGAGCGCGAGTTCTCACCCAGACTCTTGAAGCCCGACGTATTCTCGATCCTTTACGGCCCGGCTAAAGTCGCGCCCTGATACAAAACTGAGTTCTTCAGCGGGCTGTCTAACCGCGTTTCTTGCCCGGGCGCTTGTTTTTCGGCCTCTGCTTGCCTTTGCGCAGCACCTTGTTTTTGGGGGGAATGTAGGGATGCGCCTTAGCGGACTTAAGCCTGGTTTTGGTCTTGGCCGGGCGGGCCAGGCGGATGGGCGCAACCTCCTCCAGGATGGAAAATTGTAACCGCCGCTGCACGGAATCCACGCGGTCGAGGACCACCCGCACCCGGTCGCCCATAGAATAACGGCGGCCGGAGTGCTCGCCCATAATCTGGCGCGTGTTCTCTCGGAAGGTATAGTGGTCGCCCTGCAGGCTCATGATCGGCACCAGGCCCTCGATGAAGAGGTTGTCGAGTTCAACAAAGCATCCGTACTTGGTGATGCTCAGGATCATTCCGTCAAAGTCGTCGCCGATGCGGTCCTGCATGAATTTGACCTTTTTCCACTCCATCAGCTCGCGCTCGGCCTCCTCCGCCCGCCGCTCGGCCTGGCTGGATTCATAGGCAATGCCGGCCAGCTCCGATTCACCCGGCGGAGCAGCTTGCTGCGGAGATTCCAGGTGCGGAGTCAGGGCGGCTTCTGACTGCCGCTGCCTCGCCTTGCTCCCCGTATGCTTCGCCAGCACACCCATACCACTCTCTCCGGAGGCAAGAACCGCTTTGGCTATGCGGTGCACGATGAGGTCGGGGTAGCGCCGAATGGGCGAGGTGAAGTGGGTGTAGCAGGGCGCGGCCAAGGCGAAATGGCCTTCGTTCTTTTCGCTGTAGCGCGCCTGGCGCAGGGAACGGAGCATGAGGTGGGCAAGGATGCGCTCCTCCGGCTTTCCGGCTATTTTGAGGGCCAGTTGCTGATACATGCGGGGGGTGACGGCGATATCCTCCGCGATCTCATACTGGCGTGGCTGATGCCCCCGGCCCGGCCCGCTGCCCCTTTGCTCGCGGCCTCGCTGCTCGCGGCGCTCCGACTTCATGGTCACGCGTTTCACGGGCAACGTGCCCAAACCGAGGGAGTAGCCAAAGGTAGCCGCCACGGTTTCGAACTCGGCCACGCGGCGGGCTTCCGGCTTTTCGTGGATTCGATACAGTGATGGTACGTCGAGATTTTGCAGCCACGAAGCGACGCACTCGTTGGCAGAGAGCATGAACTCCTCGATCAAACGATTGGCCCAGCTGCGCTCGGACCGAACGATGCTCTGCATGGCGCCGCGGGCATCAAATTCAATGACCGGCTCGGGCAAATCGAAATCGATCGAGCCGCGCCGCTCGCGCTTGCGGTGCAGCAGGCGCGCGAGCTCGTACATTTGTTCGAGATCCGGCACTAGCGGAGCAAATTGCTCCCGCACTTGCCGATCGCCGTCAATCACCGCGTGGACTTGGGTGTAGGTCATGCGGGCAGCCGAGCGGATGACGCCCGGGGTGACCTCGTAACTGCGAACCTCGCCATCGGGATCGATCAACATGATGCAGGAGAGGACCAGCCGGTCTTCCCTTGGACGCAGGCTACAGATGTCGCTCGAAAGTTCCTGGGGAAGCATGGGGACAGCGCGATCAGGAAAATAGACCGAGGTGCCGCGCAGGCGGGCTTCCAAATCGAGCGCCGAACCGGGAGTGACGTATTGGGCGACATCGGCGATGTGAACCTGCAACTCCCATATGCCGTTAACGCCGCCGTCTGTGCCCCCATGCCGGCGGACGAAGACAGCGTCATCGAAATCCTTGGCGGTCTCGCCGTCGATGGTGATGATGGGCAGGTCGCGAAAGTCCCGGCGGCGGACAATTTCCGCCTGATCCAGATGCGCGGTGGCGCGCGCCTCATCGAGAACATTGGGGGGGAAAACATGGGGGAGATGATGCTTGCGGATGACGATTTCGACGTCCACGCCGAAATCGTCTTCACGGCCCAAAATCTCGATGACCCGGCCCCGGGCGGATCGCGTGGGGGTAGGCCAGTCGGTGATTTCCACGTCCACGACCATGCCTTCCAGATCGGAAGAGGTCACGGAACGACCTTGCGCGCCGATACTCTCACTAACGACGCGATGTGGCGTTCCGCGGCCTAGCGCGGGCGCTTGCTCCAGACCAAAGGGAATGAGGATGGGCTGGGTGATCCGCTCGTCCAGAGGCGTGACTGTATTTCCCGGGGCGTGTTCTTGAAGCGCATAGTGGAAAATCCCAACGACGGTGGGATTGCGACGGCTAAGGACCCTGACGATGCGTCCGCTATGCCGGCCGTCAGGCCTGGGCGGCGCAAGTTCGACCAGCACCTGGTCGCCCTGCATGGCGCCATTCATCTCGTTGGGAGGAATGAAGATGTCGTCGTCCCCGCCGGCCTGGCGCGTTTCCGGGCGGACGAACCCGAAGCCGTCGCGATGCACATCCAAACGGCCGGCGAGGAGGTTGTTGCGAGTGGCTGCGTGGGGGAGCGCCCAATGATCGCGGTCGGCCTTGATGAGTTCGCCACGGGCGGTCATGCGGTCCAGTTGTTCCAACAACATGCGGCGTTCCCGGCCTCCGCCCAGGCCCAGTTCCCGCACCAGTTGCTTGTATCCGGCGCGTTGGCCAGCGGAACGTTCAATACGGTGGAGGAGCTCGCGGTCAGTCATTCCGGGTACTTTTGGGCAGATTTACACAAATCGCACCAAAGGCATGTCTTTGTTGATACTAATGGGTCGACCCCACGCGAAGTCCGAAAGTTTCGGAATGGGGGATTTCAATTTTGCGCCAAGCGTGATTAAGATGCAGAGAAGAGCAAGGATTGCGCCGCTTGCAAGGCGTTGGCCGGGCAAGCAATGAGAAGGAAACTAACAGTTCCGCCTGATTTGCCCTGAAATGCGGAAACAGCTCCGCAGGGTTGTTCGGGGGCCTGTATCCAGAAGTAAACGAAAGGAAGTACAAAGCAGATGTGGAAACCGAACCAACCTGGAAGTCCCTCGCAGTCCCCTAGCACGGAGCCCACGCGCCCGTCTGTACCCACGGCCTCGAGCCACGAACAAACCAGCACGCGCACTTCCAGCACTTCACCCGCATCCCCGGCAGCTGCCGACCAGGCGACCATTGGCAAGAGCCTGGTGGTCAAGGGCGAAGTAACGGGTTCCGAGTCGTTGTACATCGACGGCAAGGTGGAAGGGGCGATCAACCTACCGGGCAACCGGGTTACGGTGGGCCGCAATGGTCAGGTTTCCGCGAATATCTCTGCCCGTGAAGTCGTGGTTCTGGGCAAGGCGCGCGGGAACATCAACGCCAGCGACCGTGTGGACATCCGCAGCGAAGGTTCTTTGACCGGGGACGTGATCGCGCAGCGGATCAGCATTGAAGATGGCGCGTTCTTCAAGGGTGGCATCGACATCCGCAAGCCGGGCCAAGGAAAAGAAGGTGTTCCGGCGGCAACGATGTCCAATGCTGCGGAAAAGAGTGCCGTCGCCGTCCAGGCGTAGGCCAGCATTACTCTAGCGCGGGCAGTCCCGGTTCCTGCCTGGGACTGCTCGTGGTGTGTCTGCAACATTCAACTTCCAATTCATTCTCTGAGCAAAGCGCATTTTTTGTTTTGTATCAGGGCATCCCTGCGGTGACTCGGCCGAAACTCGCACGCGTTCCGCGAGGTCTTGAATCTATCCACCTCCCGCCGCCTCAGGCCGGCTCGAGGCTCCGGTTAGAATTCGGATC
>CAWJZH010000038.1:0-28597 GCA_963847155.1 uncultured Acidobacteriaceae bacterium
CCTGGCGCCCCGTTGTTGCAGTAGGAATTTTTTTGGTAGATCGCATTCTTTGAAATCCAGGTTCGGGTTGATCCCACCATGTTGACAAAACAGTTTTTCGGACGAATCGAAGCGACCAGTTCGCTGTTGCCTTCGATCATCGCGCTGTCGGCATTCTGAACCTCGATGTTGTAGGGAGTCCCGTTTGAGGTCGTGAAAGTAGTTGTCGCGCACCACCGGGCCGTAGGCCCGGTATCCGCTTCCGGCATTAGGGATGCCAAGCACTACCTCCCGCGGCGATCCCTTCAAAGTAATTTGCTGCGATAACGGTACCTCGGGATCGGTCAGATAGATAGCTCCGCCATTCCTTCCAGATCGTTTCCCATATAAAGATTGTTAAGCGCCTCAGAAAGGCCATGGCCGATAAAACGGCGTGTCCTCGAAAATGGCCCATTGAGAATTGCCGGTGATCTGGTTGTAGACTGACGTGAATCGCGTTGGCCGCGTAGGGAGATCCATTCACCGACGCGCCACACTGGAGAGGCTGCGCGCCGCATAAGGTGGGAATCAGGCGTATACCGTTTTTATTGCTGGATATCAGGTTGTCATAAATGTTCGAGCTGTTCGTACCCTCGACCAGGATTCCGTCGCCCGCGGTAAATCCGGTGATGACCATATTGCGAATGGTGATACGGTTGGTTGGCATGGTGTGGATTCCGGCGGCAGCATGTGGATTGCCTCGAAGCTGAAAACCTTCGATCAGCAGCTGAGAGGACCCCTGCAGGTTGTTCACCGGCGTCTTGATAGCGTCACCCGATCCGTTATAAGTGATCACCGCTCCGGGATCGCCACTCAGCTTGTATTTGCCAAACGGGTTCAGCTCCAGGTGGATCGTGGTTGCAAAGGAGTAGTTTCCTGCCGGTATATAAACCGTGCACTGCAAGGCGCAGGTTTTGAGTGTGTGGTTGACGCGGTCACCGATATCGATGCCGGCGGCGCTGGTCGCGGCCACGGGCGCCTGGGGGGAAGACGAGGCATGTGTCTGTGAACTGCTCGGGTAAACACTCGCTAACAGGAGTAATGCCATCACTTTAATGCGAGTGCTCGCCGTCACAGATGCCTCCCTAACCTCGCTGGTCCAACCATACCACCGGCCATATTGGATGCGAGGAAGGATCGGCTATTGAACCACGACGGATCGGCGGTTTGCGCCCGAAGGCTTCCGGAGTTCGCCGTGACGGCAAAGTTACAGGAGCCCGTCGCGGTCAGGGGATGGGCCGCTGCCGTTGCTGCACCCATTCAGCCGCAGTGTGGAGGACGCGTTTGTATATCGAGGCCGCCCGGTTTAAGCGTTCAGGACTGTGCCCTCCTGATTACGGTGATTCCAGAGCGAGTCAGGTTCGTTCCCGGCTGTTACCAGAGAAAACGATTTTGCACAGCCGTCGTAAGGCCCTAAACTAAAGTAAGAATTGGATGAGTTCGTCCCCGATGGACGGGTCTGCGCCGATGGCAAAGGAGTAAAGCTTGGGTGGGAGACGTCGCTTTGTGCTGAGCGGGTCTTCTGCTTTTACAAATTATGGGTAAGCGTTCAGGTCTTTTCTTCGCGATCCTGATGATCGCGGGCGCAATGCAGGTAAAACTGCCAATTGTTGCTGCTCAGTCCTCTTCTGGTTCTGATACCTTTGACTGCCCATCAGGTGTAATTTCTTCGGTCGATGGAAGTTGTGTGAGTGAGGAGACATGCTCCAACCCAGGGCCTCGGCCAATTGGGCACTGGCTCCAATGCCTCGTCTGCAAACGGCGGCTATGGGTCTGCCCTTGGCGCAACCGGCCTGTCCGGGCAATATCCCGGCCTGCAGTCCTCGGGAATGAACGGCAGGGTGCAGAGCATTATCGACCAGGGTGGCCTAAGCAGCGGGCAGTCGCAACTGGCGGCCCTTGAGGAGTCTCGGCTTCTGGCGATCAGGGCCCCTTCTGCTCCTACAGACTTCCAGCTATTAGTCCGCGGCTCGCTGGGCACTCTGCTTCCGGTCTATGGCGACAGCCTCTTTCGCCAGGTGCCTTCGACATTCGCACCGCTGCGAGAGGTGAATGTCACTCCGGACTACTTGCTCGGACCGGGTGATCAGCTGGTAATTCGCATTTGGGGGCAGGTCAATTTCAACGCCCAACTTACTGTAGACCGTACCGGCTCGATTTATCTTCCCCAGGTAGGCGAAATTCACGTTGCCGGATTGCCCTATGCGCAGGTCAGACAACACATTCATGACGCCGTTGCGCATATTTACAAGAGCTTCGATCTGAGTGTCGAAATGGGGCAGCTGCGCTCCATCCAGGTATTTGTCGTTGGCCAGGCGCGTCGGCCAGGCACCTACACCCTGAGTTCACTCAGCACCTTGGTCACGGCGTTGTTTGCCACCGGCGGACCATCCGTCCAGGGGTCGCTCCGCAACATCGAACTGCGGCGAAATGGGCAAACCGTAAGTCACTTCGATCTGTACGATCTGCTGATATTCGGAGATATGTCCAAGGATGCCCAACTGCTCCCGGGCGATGTGATTTACATCCCTCCCGTCGGGCCGCAAATGGCCATCTCCGGCGACGTCCACCTCCCCGCCGTCTACGAGCTGAAAGGCAATACTACGCTTGAGGAGTCACTGCGCTTTGCCGGGGGGCTTTCCGCTACAGCCTCACTGCTCCGGGCGTCCCTCGAGCGCCTCGATGTGCAAAAGAACCGGACCGTCCAGGACATCTCGCTTCAAGGAGCCGGATTGGCAACGCCAGTGCAGCAAGGGGACATCCTGCGCGTGCTCCCCATCTCTCCGCAATTTCAGAACACCGTAACCTTGCGCGGCAATGTTGCAGAAGCAGGACGGTTTTCCTGGCATCCAGGCATGAAAATAAGCGACATCATCCCAGATAGCCAGTCGCTCATTACCCGGGATTACTGGGAACGCAGGAACCAGCTGGGTGTTCCCGGGCCGGAGTTCAAGCCGGAATATGCCAATAACCCGGATTACTACCCTCGCGACCTGAATGGCTATCAGACTGGCTCGGCGCTATATGATGTCAACGGGGTTCCTATCTACAACGGACAGTCCGCATCTAATAGCAGCCAAGGCCAACAAGCAAATGGCTCTCGGACGAATGGACCTAGCTCCTCGCCGGTCACTCAGCCTCCGGGTCAAAACAACGATCCCAACTGCATCCCTGACGCGAGTAACATTTCGCAACAAAATCAGTATGGCCAAACCCCCGGATCGAGTATCCAGGGAACCAACTCCCAGAACGGGCAACCCTGTACCAGCCCAGGCAGCAGATCGCTGGCCGATGAGACGCAGGCGTCGGCCGGAAACCTGCCCCGGCCAGCTCTGAGCGTCGCCCTTCCGGTGCCCGAGATCGATTGGTCTTACGCAGTCATTGAGCGGATGAATCCGCAGACGCTCACCACTTCCCTGGTGCCATTCAATCCCGGAAAGCTGATCCTCGACCATGACTCTGCGCAGAATCTGGCGCTTGAGCCGGGCGATGTCATCACCATCTTCTCTCAAGCCGATATTAAGGTCCCGCAGGCCCAACGCACAAAGTTCGTCCGCCTGGAGGGCGAATTCAAGCAGGCGGGCATCTACAGTGTCCTCCCGGGTGAGACTCTGCCCCAACTCGTGGCCCGTGCCGGAGGCTTGACTCCTGACGCCTATCTTTTCGGATCGAACTTTACTCGCGAATCGACTCGCATCCTGCAGCAATTGCGTCTGAACGACTATCTGCAGAACCTGGAACTGGAGATTGACCGGTCTACCATCGCCGCCTCGGCCAGTGTTGGCAACGTGGACCCGACGGCGACGGCCGCCTCTCGCAGTTTAGTCGCTAGATTCCGCACCATCCGGGCTACCGGCCGGGTGGTACTGAATATCCCACAGAATGCCACCGAGCTCGCCGACCTGCCGAACCTGCAACTGGAAGATGGGGATCGCTTCGTGGTCCCCTCCAAGCCCAGCACCGTCAATGTGGTCGGTGCGGTATACGACCAGAATTCTTTCCTGTTCAGAAATAGTCGAGAGGTGAGAAGTTACCTCCGGTTGGCCGGCGGGCCGACTAAGAGCGCAGATGGCGGCGATTCCTTCATTATCCGGGCTGATGGCTCAGTAGTCAGCCGCCATTCCCGCAATGGCGTTTTCGGAAACACATTTGCCACCCTGCGGTTGAACGCGGGCGATACGGTGGTGATACCAGAAAAGGTTCCCAGGCCTTCTGGGCTGAGAAACTTTATCAGCTATACGCAGATTTTCTCCCAGCTCGCCCTGGGTGCGGCAGCCATCGCCGTGCTGCAGTAGAATGAAGGGATTAACGTGAGCAACGGGTACTGTAGCCCATGGCCATAATGCCGCCCACCAGAGAATACACCCCGCCCCTCGAAGCGCAGTCCGGGATCGAGTTCGATCTGCTGGATCTGTTGCTGGTCATAGCGGAACGGAAGACCACGATTATCCTGGCCACTTTGATTGGTTTGTTTTTGGCTATGGGGTTGGTGCTTCTGATTCGCCCCTCTTTCACAGCAAAAGCAATATCCTGCCTCCCCAGCAGGGCCAGTCAAGCGCAGCCATGATTAGTCAACTGGGCAACCTGGCGCTCTTTGACCGGGCTTGGCAGCTCCGGCTCAGTCAAGGATCCTAACGACCTGTATATGGCGGTTCTTCAGAGCAATACCGTGGCCGACGGGCTTATCAAGAGACTGGACCTGATGTCTGTTTATCACGCCAGGCGGCTCAGCGATGCGCGTCAAACGCTAGCCGCTAACTCGAAGTTTATGAGCGAAAAAGGAGGCATGATCAGCATTACGGTCAAAGATGGGGATCCCCGTAGGGCTTCCCGGATCGCAAATGCTTACGTGGATGAATTGCATGACATCAACAGCCGCCTTATCATCGGCGAAGCTTCCGTAAGAAGGAACTTTTTTTCGCAGCAGCTGGCGCTTGAGAAAGATCGGTTGACTGATGCAGAATTGCTCTCCAGCAGACAGAGGAGTCCACCGGCGCGATCTCGCCTTCCGGTCAGACTGGCGTAGTCATTGGACAAGTCGCGGCCTTGCAGGCACAGATCATCTCTCGTGAAGTGCAGCGCGAGGCCATGCGCACTTCATCCACGGATCAGAATCCTGACGTGATTCGCTTGAACAGCGAGATACAGGGCCTGAAGAATCAATTAACCCAATTAGAAGGCCTTCAAAAAGGGCGTAGGCCAGGGGACATTTCTCTTTCCAGCCGATCTCTGCCTGAGGATCAGGTAGTGTTCCTTCGTAAGCAACGAGACGTGCAGTACCATACGCTCATTTTCGATCTCATCGCCCGTCAATTCGAAGCGGCAAGGATGGACGAGGCAAAAGCGTCCCCTGTGATTCAGACCTTGGATCCGGCAGAACCGCCAGATAAAAAGTCCGGGCCATTCCGAGCGTTGTGGACTCTGATCGGCGGCATCCTCGGTTTCTTCTATGGATGCACTCGAGTCATCGGATCTTATATTTACGGGCGTGTGGTCGCCGATCCGGTGAGTGCGCACAAGCTTGCCCAGTTCCGCCGCGCTCTCAGTTTTCGCTCCACTTAGCGGGGACCGTGTGTTGATCACACGTCCGTTTGTTTCTCCTTTGTCTTCTTTTCTTCCCCACATGAAGCTCGCACAGATTCTCGCTGTAGTTGTGCTCTATAAACAGACGCCAGAAAAGTCGCTGACGGTCCAGAGCCTGATACAGGTGTTCGAACGGCTGCCGGAGTTGTACGGTCCTGTTAGCGTCCTTTTGTGGGACAACAGTCCCGTTCCGGCCGTCGATGTCTCTCTTCCTTTTCCCTTCCACACAGGTCATGGAGGCCGCAACGTCGGTACGTCGGGCGCTTATAACTACGCAATGAAAGTGGCCGAATCTGGTGGATGCCCGTGGCTGCTGCTCCTCGATCAGGACACGATCATCTCCGATGAATTTCTGCGGGCTATGATCGCGTATAGCCAACAATTTGTTGACACCGCAGAAATCGCGGCTGTGGTTCCGTTCATTTTTTCCCATGGCAGACTGGTTTCTCCTCGTCGACTGCTGAGCTTCAATCGCGTCCGCCAAATCCCGACGACTTTCAGCGGGCTGTGCAAAGACAAGGCTTATGCAGTAAATAGCGGTACGTTGATGCGCGTATCCGCCCTGCGCGACGTAGGCGGATATAGCGAGGAGTTCTGGCTAGATCTCTCTGATGTCTACGTCTTCCAGGCGCTCCACCGCAGAGGTCGGTACATGTATATTGCGGGTGACCTTCGGGTCGAACACTCTATCGCCAGCATGGACTTCGATAAGGAGATGAGCCCTGAGCGCTATCGGAATTTCATGGCGGCGGAAAGCGCGTACATCGATTTGTTCCTCCCTCCGCTGGAACGATCAGCACAGCTTTTGCGTCTGTTTGTACGCGCGGTCAGGCAATACCGCCACTACCAAAACAAAGCTTTTTCCAGAATCGCGTGGCAATATTTTGCGCAAAGGCTACTCCTCACCAGAACGAAGCGGCTGGAACGCTGGCGGACGCAACTCAGTAAACGAGACATTCCCGCCATAGCGGACGGGCAGCTGATTGGTTAGGTCAACCTCAGGGTGTTCTCTGGGGCTAACGATGACTCGGCACCGGCAGCTTCCCTCCGGGCTAATTCCACGCAAAGCAGGACGTACACGAAATAGTTATACCGCGGCTGCACAAAAGGGGTCACAGCTGTCGTGATCATGTAAATGATGATCAAGAAGGCGATGGGTCGGCTCGGGTTCAGCTTTCCCCTTCGGTAGGCGATCACCAGAAGCGTGATCAGCGCGATGGAGAATAGCGGAATGATTGCTCCAGAATGAATATCACCGAGGTTGAGCTCAAGATAGGAATACTCCCGAGCTAACGTAAGGGGTCTGAGCAACTCACCGAAGAGATCCATAATGATCTTAGGGACAACGACCAGAGGAAAGCCAAACGATGCTTGAATGGCATTGAGTTTGACGATAGTATTTGCCCCCCTCGTATATTGGGTGAAAGCTGCGATGCCGGAGCCTGGGATCCGGGCAATCAGGGTGTAGAGCACCGTCAGGGTGGCGATCACAGCCGCAATTGCGATGCGGGGGCTACGCTCGAACACTGAGCCCTGTCTCCGTAGGTACAGAAACAGCAGTATGAGCGCAATTTGCTCCCAACGAGCAAAGACCGAGATGAAAAGAATCAATGCCAAAAGAGCCCAGGATCGTTTCTCAGAGAGTATGTATTTGGCCAGGAGCATAGTCGAGAGAAGCACCAGAATTTCCTTGTTCAGCGTGACCAGAGCCGGAGCAGTTTCGGCACTAATCGCCAGCAGAAAAAGCAAACGGTATCGATCCATCCCTGGAATAGAGCAAGCAACCTCCACCGCAATAAAGAAGAGCAAGATATTGAAGCAAACAACGGCAAAGCCCGTCTTGAGTAGTACTCCGATGAGCACCGGTCCCAGCAAGTTTCCGGTGAAAGAAATCAGGTTGAGCCCACTGTTTGCGTGCTCGGCCCGGTAATTGACTGCTTCCCAATAAGTCGGCGAATCCGCACCAAATCTTATGTAGGTCTCATGGTTTAGCCGCGGAAGCTCCCAATGGAAAAAGCAAAACAAGCAAAAGGCGAGATAAAGGCAAAACGACCACATGAAGAGCCACTTCCACAAAGGCCTGGGCTCGACAAAAAGCGAAAGAAAAGGAATGCGAAACCGTGGATTCTTGAGCGGGATGCGAATCAAGGGTGCCCGGGGTATCTGCACCGACGGAATGGCAAGGGTGAACTTCATTCTTGAAGCACTATTATAGGGCGTCTGCAAGGTGTGCCAAGTCGCCAGAATAAGCGGCCCCGACCTGGTTTTTGCTTGGCGCATCGAGTTGATCGGCATATCTAACAAAGCTTGGTCGTGCCTTTGCGAACACAACGAGGCGGAGCATTACAGCCGGATACCATGAAATGGAGCAGCTTGGTTTTGGAGATTCATGCGCATCCTCTATGACCATCAGGTCTTTTCTTTGCAGGATGCCGGTGGCGCTTCTCGTTATCACTTCGAGCTGATTCGGAACCTGCAAGGGTTGAGCGAGGTCGCCATCGAGCTGCTTCTGGGGCTGAACCGTTCGGTCATGCCCTTCAGCTCGCTCCAGCGGGCGCAAACCACGGTGTTCTGCCGCGAGGCAGCCATCAAGCCGGGCTTGGCCCGGTACGTTATCAACGAGTTGTTCTCCGCGCTCATCGCCCCTGTTCGGGGAACAGTCGATATCTACCACCCAACCCTATATCGAGCCCTTCCTTGGGTCCGGAGGCGGCGCGTGGTCGTCACCCACCACGATTGCATTCATGAGCGGTTTCCCAGTCTGTTCCCGAATTCCGCTTCCATCGTGAAATCCAAGCAGAAACTATTTGCCCGGGCCGACGCCATCATTTGTGTCTCGGAATCCAGTCGAAGGGATCTGCTTCATTTCTATAACGTACCGGAGATCAAGACCCACGTGGTTTATCACGGATTCTCACCCCTGCCGCTGCCGCAGGGCGACCCGCCACATCTCGGGGAACGGTATCTGCTCTACGTGGGCTCGCGCGCGGGGTACAAGAACTTCAGCCTCCTGCTGGAAGCCTTTGCCCGCAGTGGTCTGGCGGGGGATTACCGCTTGCTTGCAGTCGGCGGAGGTCCGTTCACCCCGGCTGAACTGGAAAGAATCGCCTCGTTAAAACTTGTTCGCTCGGTCACCGTCGTCCCCAAGGCAGACGATGGGACGCTCGCCCGCGCTTACCGCGACGCCGCCCTTTTTATTTATCCCAGCCTGTATGAAGGTTTCGGCTTTCCTCCGCTCGAGGCAATGAGCCTGGGCTGCCCGGTTCTGGTGAATCAAACCTCGTCCTTGCCCGAAATCTGTGGGGACGCGGCATTCTATTTCGACGCTGCCGATGCCGGCGGACTCTCCCTCTGCCTCACCTCCATCCTGGCAGACGACCGCGGACGAGCCATGAAGCGACAGCTGGGTGAGCAGCGGGTCAGGCTCTACGATTGGAACCGGAGCGCCCGGGGCACTCTGGACGTTTATCGCACGGTGCTCAACCGGTGACCGCTTGACGATCGCCAATCGACAACTAACCGGATAGATACCGGTGCCATTGATAGCAAACAGGTTAAGATCAAAGGATGGCCCAAAAGGTCCTGATTACCGGAGGACTCGGGTTCATCGGGTTGGCCCTTGCCCAGACCTTGGTCCGGCGCGGCATGACGGTACGCCTGTTGGACAACCTGAGTCCGCAAATCCATGGCGTGGACCCACAGCTCGAATTGGGTGCTTTGCTCGAAAAACATCATGTGGAAGTCATGCGAGGGGACGTCTGCGAGCGCCGGGATTGGTTGGTGGCTCTACAGGATGTATCGTCCGTCGTCCACTTGGCGGCTGAGACCGGGACTGGCCAGTCCATGTATAGGATTGGCGACTACACCAGCACTAATGTCATGGGCACTGCCCTGCTGCTCGATGTGCTGACCAACGACCGTCACGGAGTCAAAAAAATAGTCCTGGCCTCCTCCCGGTCGGTTTATGGAGAAGGCGCCTACCATTGCGCTGGCTGCGGCCGGGTTTACCCCCCTATGCGTAGCCTGGATGGTCTGCAGGCCAGTCAATGGGAGCCGGTTTGCCCCAGTTGTGGCGGTCCGATCCAACCGGTCGCCACGCCAGAAACCGCCAGAACCAGCCCCGCGTCCGTCTATGCGGCTACCAAGCTGGCCCAGGAAGATCTGGTGCGGATTGTCGCCAATGCCCTCGGCATACCCTTCTTGACTCTTCGGTTGCAGAACGTTTACGGAGAAGGCCAGTCGCTGAACAACCCGTACACCGGCATCCTGTCCATCTTCTCCAATCGGATCCGCCAGGGAAAAGAGATCGTTTTGTTTGAGGATGGCCAGGAAAGCCGCGATTTTGTCCATGTGTCGGATGTGGCCGAGGCAATGACTCTTGGGCTGACCTCCGGCGGCGGCGACGGTCTCACCTTGAATGTGGGATCCGGCGTACAGGTGAGCGTGGAAATGATCGCAAAAAGCTTGAAGCAGCAATTCCGCAATTCTGCCGCACCGATCGTCGTGTCTGGCCAGTATCGATTGGGTGACATTCGACACAACTACGCCGATATGTCGGCCATTCGACAGTTTCTGGCTTTCTCTCCGAAAGTGCCGTTGGAGGAAGGCATGGAGCGATTCGTGCGCTGGGTAAAAACGCAACCCATCATCCAGAACGGGATAGAAGACGGCTTGGATCGCGCCAATCGAGAGTTGATCGAGCGCGGCCTGATGAAGGCCTGAGCCAATGCTTAAGTCTCTGCTTTATGCAGATCTCGAACGCCAGTTGCAATTGAGTGGCCAGCCCAATGCCAGAGCTTCCCTGCCTCGTCTTTTGCGGAGATTCCTGCACCCCAGGTTCTTGCCCGTTGTTCTTTGCCGTTGCAGTCGCGCCGCTCTGTTGAACGGAATTCCGCCGTTAGCACACTTGTTGTCTTACATGAACCAGATTCTCTTCGGCATCGAGATCTCCCCCAGATGCGTTATTGGTCCCGGTATATTCTTTCCCCATACTTCAGGAACGGTGATCGGCGCATCAAAAATCGGGAGGGATGTAACCATCTTTCAGGGTGTTACCTTGGGGGCTAGGCAAATCGATATGAGCTATGACCTGTCTCTCAGGCCTCAACTTGGTGATTATGTAGTGGTTGGCGCAGGGGCTAAGGTTCTCGGAGGGATCACTTTAGGCGATAATGTGAAGGTGGGTGCGAATTCTGTCTTGCTCCGGTCCGTGCCCGCAGATGCAACTGTCGCCGGCATCCCGGCACGCGAAGTCCACACATCCGAATAGAGCTGCCCGAGGTTTTGAAAGATTGATGAATCTTTTGCTCGACCTAACTATCATCATTCCCAACTACAATACCAACGCCTTGCTGCGGCAGTGCTTAGCTTCCATTTACCGGTATACCAGGGATATCCAATTCGAGGTGATCTGCGTCGACGACGGCTCCTCGGATGGAAGTCCGGAAATGGTCGAGTCGGCCTTTCCAGAAGTCATCCTGGTACGCAATAAAGCGCCCCAGCTTTACTCCAAAAATAACAACCTTGGAATGAAGATGTCGCGGGGCCGGTTTGCCTGTTTGTTAAACAGCGACACCAAGCTGGTAGGCAATGTCTTCAAAGTGTTGGTGGCCTTCATGGATGCTCATCCTGAGGCTGCAGCCTGTGGTCCGCGGCTGCTCAACCCCGATGGCACGACGCAGTCGTGCGTGCGAAGCTTTGCTGGGATCGGAACCATGATTCTACAGGGTTTGAATTGGCATAAATTCTTTCCCCACGGTCAGGTCTCGAGGGAATACTACACCTGCTCCTTTGATTACTCGCAGGAACAGCAGGTTGAAAGTCTGGGGACTACCGCCTACGTCCTCCGCCGGGAAACCTGGGAGAGGTACGGCATGCTCGACGAACGTTTGCCGCACTTCCAGGTAGATCTGGCCTACAACCTGATGTTGAAGCGGAATGGGTGCAAAATCTATTACACTCCCAGCGCCGAGGTCATTCACTACGGTAGTCAAAGCATCAACCAGATGCCTAGAAAGAAGATCATCGAGCAGCACAAGGCAATGATTGACTTCAATGAGCATTATGACTATTTCGGTAAGAGCCGCCTGCTCAAATTGATGGTGCGGGCGGCGGTTGCCGCCCGCTGCCTGCTCAAGATCGCGGAGTTTTACCTGAGTAGCGATAAGCGGGTCATCAAGGGCCCGGGAGCGCCCAGACTGAATGCAATCGACCGTACCGTTATGCACCGGGAGGACTTGCGGACCGGGGCCGATTAGCGGATCTAAACCTTTTCTAATCATGAAAATCAGGTTAATGTCCAAATACCCAGCAAATACCTGAATCTGGCCCTCTGAGGCAGGGGCTACGTACCTTGCCGGTCACCAACATGGGATTCCGTCTGAGCCTAAATACTGGTACTTTGGTTAAAGGACTGAATCGGGAAAGTTCTGCCCGGCGCAACATCCTTTTTAACCACGGGTTCATCCGTGTACATAACTGGTCATTGCTCTTTAGACGTGGCTAGTCCGTAGTGGCTCAGGTAATTAGCCGTTTCAGCCGATCAAGCAAGTATCTATAAATGAATAGCGCAGGCCGAGAGGCGTCAGTTTAGCAAGAACTACTTGATTGACAAGACCCTGAACGAGAATTCAGCAAGAGCTCCAAAATTTTAGAACAGGTCTTAACAAACGCATGGACACTAGCTTTGCTCCCCCGCAGCCCAGCGCGGCTCTGCTTTGGAACGATGTCGTCTCAGAGGTTAATAGTCATTCGACGACCTTGTTTCCCCCATTTTGTGCTGTACCGCAGGATCCGACAGCCTATTACGCCGAGCCGAGTGCCTGGAGCGTATCCGCAGTGAAGCGGGGTATTGACTTGGCCTTTGCAGTGATCGCCCTTCTGCTTTTCTGGCCGTTGCTGGTGCTTGCCGCTGTGCTTGTCCGCTACAAGTCTCCTGGGCCGGTGATTTTTCGCCAGAAGCGGGTCGGTAGGGACGGGGTTCTGTTTACCGTATTCAAGTTTCGGACAATGGCGATCGACGCCCAGGAAGATGGGCCCTCTCTAACCAAGAGAGGCGATCCCCGGGTGACCCGGTTCGGAGGATTCCTCCGCAAGTACAAACTGGATGAACTTCCTCAACTGATCAACGTGTTGCGCGGTGACATGAGCCTGGTTGGCCCACGCCCCAAGCTCCCTCACCTGGAAGTGATGCATATGCCTTTTCGCCCAGGTCTCACCGGGGCGGCAACGCTAGCCTTCCGTTGTGAAGAAGAGATGCTGCAGGATATTCCTGACGAGGAGCTTGAGGCTTACTACTGCCGCATGATCAAGCCCCTGAAAGCAAAAATCGACTGGGATTACATGCGTGAGGCAACTTTGGTGAGTGATTTTTCTCTCCTTTATGAGACGGCCTTCTGCTGCTTCTCCAGCCGTGGCAATTCCTGGGCAATAGATTTTTCCAAGTCTGCATAGCGTATGAGTGTTTCAGAGCAGGATGTAGATCGTGTTGCCGAACTCGCGAATCTCGACCTCACCAGTGGTGAGAAGGCGAGCATGCTGCGCGATCTGAATTCGGTTCTCGGCTACTTTGCCCAGCTGAACGAGCTTGATACAACTTCGGTACCCCCTATGGCGCAGGTAGCAGACCAATTGGCGGCAGGCAGCGATTCTGGGCCAATCGCGCCGCGTTTACGCCCGGATGAAATCGTGCCGTCTTTGGCCAGGGAAGAAGTGATGGCATTCGCCCCGGATACCGACGGAATCTTCTTCAAAGTACCTAAAGTGATTGAGCGCTAACGTTCCCGGCTCCGACAAACCAATCCCCCCAGGAATGATCTTTTTCCTCGTGCTTGCCGCTCTTTTCCCTGCAGTCGTGGCGATCGGCATCCTGTGCCAGCAGGCGCCAGGCGTTCCGTACCAGGACGATTACGGCGCCATCCTGGGCTTTGCAGCCGATTACGAGCAGTTGCCCACATGGCGGGCGAAACTTCTAGCCGTCGCCACAGAACAGTCCAACGAGTACAAACTTGGGTTTGAACACGCCGTGCTCGCTTGCGAACTCGAACTCACACGCCATCTAAACTTTGGCTTCTTGACGGCATTGGGCAATCTGCTATTGCTGCCCATCGGTTACCTTCTGTGGCTCACGTACAGAAATGAGCAGATCGACACGGGCCGCCGCCTGCTTGAATTCCTACCGATTAGCTTTCTCTTTTTTGCTCTCACCTACTGGGAAAATCTCGATTGGGCAATGACCGGGTTGCAGAACACGCCTGTCATCTTGTTTAGCCTGTTGTCGATTTATCTTCTGGCTTCGGAGGCATCTCTATGGCTCGCATGCCTGGCGGCCATGCTGGCCGCATTTTCTTCGGCGAATGGCTTTCTGTTGGGTCCTGTTGGCCTCTTGCTCCTGTTGCGTCGTCGCGCCTACGTCGGAGCCTTCGCCTGGTGCGCCAGTTTCGCTCCGCCGCTTGCCGCCTACCTCTATCACTACACTTCCTCGGTTTCGCCGATGCATCGGTTTTTCTACATCACCCGGCCGATGTTCTTTTTCGCGTTCCTCGGATGCGTAGTCCCCTTCCGTTGGCTGGCCGCGTTGCTCGGTGCGTTATTGCTCGCTGTCTTTGTGCTCGCCATTCGTTTCCGCTTCGACCGCGTCAACCCCGCAGGATTCTACTTCACTATTTGGATTTTGGCGACTGGCCTGCTCGTCGCCTGGGTCCGCGGAGCCGTCAGTTTCTCGACTGCCTCGCGCTACAGTGTCTACTCCATCCTGATGCTGACTTTCTGCTATTCCTTTCTGGTACGGTACCTACCCAGCCGATTTGTAAAATTGGACCGAAAGCACGTTTACAACGTCTCGACTGTGCTCGCGGTGGTGGCATTTACCATTGCCAACATCGTCGCCTATCGGAATTTGCAGGCGCGGCGCACCATGATTCTCAAAGGCATCGAGTTGTATCGCGCCAATCCTGAAGCGAACTCACCTATGATCGATCCGCTCGTTGAAAAGACCGTCCCACGAGAAAAAGCGAATGAACAGGCTTTATTGACGCGAGCCATCCAGGCACACATCTACGCCTTGCCCGCGAAGCAGCGGGTTCCGTAGCGCGGTATCCGTCACCGCGTTTCGGCAAGAACATTTAGAACGCCATCAGGCTGCCAACTGGATGCAACAAAGGGCGCCAGGAACGATAATGAGATCATGAATTGGGACCAGGCCAATATCGACGAAGTTCACGCCGCAGTGGGCGATGCAAACCCCAGCGCAGCCACGCTGGCAGAACTCTGCTTTGAGAAAATTGACGCTCGCAATCCGGAACTGAATGCCTTCCTCCATGTGAGTCGGGAGCGCGCCCGCCAGGCGGCTGCCGCTGTGGATCGGCTTGTCGCCGAGGGTAGCCCGTTGCCGCCTTTGGCCGGCGTTCCCATTGGCGTCAAAGACGTGTTGGTGATGAAAGGTTCCCCCGCGACCGCGGGGTCCCGCATCCTGGAAGGCTATATGCCTCCATACGATGCCACTGTCGTTCAGAGGCTCGAGACCGCTGGGGCGGTGCTGGCAGGGAAGTTGAATTGCGATGAGTTCGCCATGGGCTCCTCCAACGAGAACTCCGGTTACGGTCCGGTGCATAATCCGGTTGACCTGGATCGGGTACCCGGTGGTTCTAGTGGAGGGGCAGCAGCGGCCGTGGCTGCAGGCATGGTGGTTGCCGCCCTCGGTACCGACACCGGGGGATCTGTTCGTCAGCCGGCTTCTTTTTGCGGCGTCGTTGGCGTACTTCCAACCTACGGACGCGTATCCCGCTATGGCTTGATCGCCTTTGCCTCCTCCCTCGACCGGGTCGGTCCGATCACCCGCTCGGTTGGCGATGCAGCGATTCTGATGGGGGTCATCGCAGGATACGATCCGTTGGACGCTACTTCCGCGACCGTGGCAGTACCCGATTACCGTCAGGCTCTCCAACAGCCCGTCAAAGGACTGCGCGTGGGTGTCCCCGCCGAATATTTTGCCGATGGTCTGGATCTTGAGGTCCGCGCCGCGGTGGAATCCGCAATCGAAAGCTTGCGCCAGGCAGGATGCTCGGTTCACCCCGTGTCTCTGCCTCACACCAGGTATGCGGTTCCCACCTACTACTTGATCGCGACAGCCGAGGCCAGCGCAAACCTGGCCAGGTTTGATGGTGTTCGCTACGGCTTCCGGGCCAAGAACGCCAACACCCTGACAGAGATGTATCGCCTGTCGCGTGACGGCGGCTTTGGGACTGAAGTGAAGCGGCGCATTCTCCTCGGCACGTACGCCCTGAGCGCGGGTTATTACGACGCCTACTATAAGAAAGCGCAGCAGGTGCGCACGCTGCTCACGCGGGATTTTCTGGAAGCATTTCAGAAGGTGGATGTGTTGGTAACGCCCACGGCGCCAACCCCGGCTTTCAAGCTGGGCGAGAAAACGGATGATCCGCTCTCCATGTATCTTGCCGACATCTACACCGTGACCGCCAGCCTTGCCGGCATTTGCGGAATATCTGTACCCTGCGGGAGGTCGTCGCAGGGATTGCCCATCGGGGCGCAGATTTTGGGAAAGCATTTCGATGAACCCACCATCTTGCGCGCCGCTCTCGCTGTCGAGACCGCGACAAACGCAGCCTAGAGGGGCTGGTAGTATCGCTCCTCGGGTGCAGCGCAGGAGAGGCAGAGTGTTTGCCCATCCCGTTCCAGGAAGCGGTCGTAGTTGATGCCTTCGCCACACTGGGCGCAGGCCACCCGCTCTCCCTTGTATCCTGGAAATTCTTTGGCGTCCAGGGTTACCCTCACCCATTGCTCGTCGAACAGGTCGTGATCGCTCATCTCGCGGTATGCGGCCATTTGCTGCAGATTCTTGTTTTCTATTTCCGGGTGCAACTGTTGGGCCAGCGCCTTGGAAGATTCCCTGGCGGCTATGCGGATCGCTCGCCCCGTTTCGAGATCGACAAATGTTGCCGCCATCTTGCCCCAATCGCGGAACTTGAGCGCACGCTTACCCAGCCGGCAGCCGGTAACCACCCCAATGGCGTCCGTCGCGCAACGATCGATTTCGACAAAAGTAACCAGCCGCTTGCGATCCCGCCCGCGTGGTTGCTCTATGCCCAGGCGATTGCATCCCAGCATGGCCAAACGCACGCCAAGGATCTGACCTGCGCAAAGATGTCCGTGAGCGATCCTGGCTTCTTCGAGAAGAGCATCGAACGTAGGAGTAGTTTCCGCCATACTTTGATGCTAGACCATTTCAGGCCTACGGTGCTTCCCCTTGAGGATCGCTGCCCCTTAGCGAATCTCCCCCTTGGGAGGCAGAGTATAAACATGCTTTTCGATGGCATTGGTCAAGGCTTTTTGTTCGTACTCTCGTTCCGCGGGGAAGCCTTTCAACAAATTTTGATCAATCATGGGAGAGTTGGCCTCAGGGTTGGCGCGATAGAGTTCAATGCCGGTAAGAACCATCTGCTGCCGGGCGCCAAGCTTCTCATAAGCGTGTATGTCCGCGAACAGACAAATACATACGGCGAGTCCAAGGCAAGCTAGGTAAAATCGTTTCCGGTTGAAGCTGGACCCGCGGGCCAAGTACCGCGAAAGGAACGAATAGCAGAAAATTAACACCAGGATGGAATAGATACTGTAGCGTGATCCGATTCCGAAAATGGCCGCTCCCCGCACCCATGCGACCAACAATGCTGTGCCCACGATCCACGCGGTGAAATAAAAGGCTACCGGGTTGACCCGATCGAAGCGAGACCGGACCGCTAGCCAAAAAACACCGACAATGATGACGCCCAATACGGCAGCCGGCCAACGCCATGGCGCCGCACCACAACCCAGGAAGGCAAGAAAGAAAAGCGGCCTGGTGATATAAGACGTGCGCATCACCGGATGAACCACGCGGGTGTAGTGGTAGAGGTAAGCCGCCAGCGGAATAACGAAACTAGCGCACCATACCAGCGACCTGGCGTAGGCGCGGCGCTGCATAAGAATCAAGAGGCCCAGCGGTCCCAGCAAAAAGCCATTGGCTGAAGTAAATGCGGCCAGTGCAGCCACCAGACAAGCGAGCAACAGGCGAGTCCTGGACGGTTCGGCCGTGTGTCGGGGAAGCAGAAGGTAAATGGCAAGCAAGCTGAAGACAATAACAGGAATATTTTGCAGCCCCGTCGTTACCCAATTGAGATTCTCCCAGTAGGTGAGAGAGAAGACTAGAAAGCTTATGGGCAAAAAAGCGAGCAGGCTGCGCCGCAGATCGTTTTCATCCTCTTGATAGGTTCGCCAGAGAAGGTAGCCCAGCGGCAGCAGAAAGAGATCGCCCAACCCGTTCAAAAACGCAAAATTCAAATTATGTGTGAGTTCGATCTCAGAGGCCACGATCGAATGTTCAAAGCCCAACTTGTATTCGTTCGCCTGTGCCGCTGCGATAAACAGAAGCTTCTTCTGTAAAGTCGGCAATTGGTCGTAGTCGACTGCAAACGTAAGGATCGTAGTGTAGTCATCCTGGTAGGGAGCGCGAAGCGACTGCCGGTATAAGATTGCCAACGCGGCGGTGGCCGGGAGCAGGACGGCCAGAACAAGCAGGAAGCTAATCGTCGGTTGGGCTGTTACGTTTTGGACAGGCCTATTTTCGCCGGTCTGTTCGGTGACTTCAAAGGACATGGCTGATTATATCCAGCAGCACGCGAAGCCATGGAAACTCGTCTACTCCAGATTGCTAAAGCAGACTTTAGTTGCTCGCTCCCGAAGCAGGTTCTTCATTGCCATTGCCGTCTTCAACCAGCACAGCAGAAAGGCCGACCAGATCATAGCTCACGGCGGCCGCGCCCGCCGGTTGGAAGGTTACGCGCAGTGGTTCCCGTTGCCACAATGCAGCCCCGCACGCCGGCGGGTGATTCTCCTCAGGAGACCATGCCGATAGCTTTTTCGCCAGTACCGGTTTGCGCGCCGCAATCTGGGCGACCACTGCATACAACTGTTTACCGCTGCTGGTGAGGCCACAGTACGCGGCATAGTCGCGGAACCAGATCACATTCGAAACCGCTGGGTCGTAATCCGGTAGATGAAGCGCCGTGACGCTACCCTTGACCCGATCGATCATGAGCCAGGGCCCGCGCTGCCATATCCAGTGTTCTGTCTTGTCACCGGGAAGTGCGTCATTCAGACGCAGAACCCGCCGAACAACAAAGCTCCGGTCTGTGATCGGGTGCGATTCTCCGGTTGTCCATTCCTTGACCTTTTCATCGACCAGAAGAGGACGGACGCGTAACTGCTTTTCTGTGGGTAGAGCGCTCGCGGGGTCGCCGGTCACCGAGTAGGGAACCATTTTTCCCGTCCCGAGGAAGACGGTATGAGCCTTACTTGCAGCGAGGCAGTCTGATGTCGCCATCAACCCTAGCAACACGAGCAGGATGCCGTTGCTGTACCAATTCGGTCTATGGAGTAGGGGCCGATGAAGAAATTTTTCGCGTCCGGACCATGTAAAGTAGCAAGCGCAATCCAGGTTCATGGCCCACCAGCTTAGGAGCGGCGAGCAGGAAATACAAGTTAAGAAACGCTTATATTTTCTCTGACTCCTTCATCGTTCGGTCGCGGCCTGGCACCCTCAGCAACAAAGCTTGTAGCGCTGTTTCCCTCCAGATCCGCTTATCGTCGCATTCGCTGCGAAGCTTCCTGCTGTACCGCAGAAGCCAGATCCTGTACAGCAGCCGGTCGATTCGATTTCCCGCGCGTTTTACAAAGAGCGTCTGTGCCTTGAGAACATTGCTGTGGCGCCACGCCGAAAGTTGCTGTAGATCAGCGTCCGACTGGTGATGCTCAAGCGACGAACGCATGATATAAATCCTGTACCCATTTGCAAACAGAGTGTGGAAGACAGTGTGGTCAAGGTAGTCGAGCCAAAACTCCGTTGGAAACGCGCCGATCGATCGCAGAGCAGAAACTCTGAGCGTGGAAGCGGAGTTATAGATGTTAATTCGCTGCTCTTGGACGCCTAAAAGGCTGTCGTACGTGTTCGGGCCTCGCGGCGAGAACTGCCGTCTTAGAACATCGATAAAGTGTGTGGCAGGTGAATAAACAATGCCGTTCACCAGCAATTTAGGGACGATGGCTGCTACGGTAGTCTCGCCCCGCAGCGTGCTGGCCAAGGTCACCAACTCGAGCATGAACTCAAGCGTTGGCGACGTGTCCTGATCAAATAGAAGCAACCATTCGCATCCTTCTGACTCGGCACGCGCCAGGGCCAGGTTATAGGCCGGTGCTAACCCTCCATTGGAGGGATCATGGACGTAATGAACAGGGAGGTCGACAGCCACCGCGGGGCTCTGCGCTTGTGGAGAATTGTCGTAGAGAATCACCGAGAAGCGCTTTGCCAATGCGCGATGCTCATTGAGGATGCTGAGCAGTGTGGAGACCGATTGGCTTTGGGAAAGGTCGCAGTTGTAGAGAACCACGACCACAAGTATCGATGACGAGGCCTGAGGTGCTAGCATTTCAACGCGTCGTCGGCAGCCTGATCATAGATAGCTATGCTCGCGCTAGGCGCCAGTATAACAGCCGATTGAAAATGCTCTTGAGTTGACTCCGCTCCTCGCCGGCCAAGCCAAGCATCCACGCAATGGAAACAGTGAGAACGACGCATAGTATCAGCACTGCCGGGGTGGCCGGCAAAATAGCGTATCGCCTCCAGAAGGGATAGAGAAGAATCGAAGGCGTAACGCAAAGCAGGGGACGCAACAAGCCATCAAGAACGAAGCGACGGCGCTGGATGAGAATAGTTGACCTGGTGTAATACATGCTTACGGCCAGGTGCACACTCAGGCTTACCAGCGCTCCCACCAGGGTGCCGACGGCAACGCCGATCGCGCCGAACCTTTGCACCAGCCAGATGCTCAAGCCAATGTTGACCGTTGCCTCAGCAATTGCTGATGTCGTCGCGAGGTGCTGTTTTCCGGTGGCTACAACAGCGATGACATAAGGAAAGGCCAGTTGGCGAATGCAGTTCCCGACGACCAGCACTTCGAGATAAACCGCGCTGCGGGCCGCATACGGTCGGCCCACCCATAAGCTCAGCAGTTGGTAGCCGCCAAAGAACAGTGGCAACCCGAGCAGGCAAAGCAGCAACGTGCAATAGCGGGTGGCTTTGATACATAGTTCCCCCAAGCGGATTGGCGTAGTGCCCGCCTGCATGGACGAGAGCGCGGGAAGCATCGGCCCAAACACACTGGAAACGACCGCCAGCATCACGTTAGTCGCACTGCCGGCGATAGCGTAGAACCCGGTGTTTTTGTAGTCGTAATGGCCGACAATCACGGTATCGAGACCACTGATGAGCAGCATGGCAAACGTCCACAGTGAAAGTACGCTTCCATATTTTGCGAGTCGCAGCGCGGAGCCGCGTTTGTACAAGAGGAACGTAAAATCGACGTGCTCGCTGGCATAGCGCCGCCAGCCGAGAAACTGGGCCAATGCGGCCGCGATGATGAAGAAGGCGTATACCAACGCCAGGTGAACCAAGCGGCCGTGCATGAGCAAAAGAATGATCAAGGCGGCGGCGGACGTGAATCGGCCCGTGATTGCCACTACAGTGGGAAAAGCATATCGCTGCAGACCGATGAAAACGGCGGCGAATGCGTTGAATGGCAGTGCAAATGCGGTGGATAAACCCACCGCAATCACACCCATCCGAACCTCTGGCACCAGGGCCGCCGGCATCTGGTGAAATAATTCCGGAACATAAGTTGCCACTATCACGATCCCCACCGCAGCCATGACCGCCGCTATAGTGAGAATCGTGAACGAGGTGCTCACAAGATGATGGCTGGCCTCGCGGTCTCCTGCTGAATGGTGTTCCGCGACAAACTTGCCAATCGCTGTCTGTAACCCGAAATCAAGCAGGTTCACGTAGGCACTCAGTTGCAGGATCAATACCCAGGCACTGTATTCGGCCGGCGCCAGGCGATGCACCAAAAAAGGCGGCAGCACCAGTGACACTAACATCGAGAGCAGCACCCGTACCATGTTGGATGCCGACCCTTGCAGTACCTTTCGCTTTTGCGACATTCAGACCTGTGCGTGCGGTGATGAAGCTATTTCTCAACTCGTCCCGGTCGCTTGGTTGCAGTCACCTCAACCACATCCGCGATGCGAAAGATATTCTGCAAATGTGCAGCGCAGTTGCAGAGAAACGTTGCTAACAAGCTGGCGGTAAACCGGCCCTGGGAACTGAGCACAGCATCCTTGCGGTTGAGGTACATCTGTATACTTTCCAGAAGCGGCGTCGGATTTGTGTTAAAGGCGACTCTCTCCACATCGAAGTTGTGCTTGCTCAGCATGCGAGAGAGTGTTTGAACGGAATAGCTGAACGTGTGTACCGGCAACGCGAGGTGGTGCCAATAGCGTCCGAATACTCGAGCGTTAAAGCTGTCTCGATTGGGAACACCAATCATTAGTTTGCCGTTATCCGCCAGGATTCGATAGGCCTCGTCGAGAACTTGATTGGGACACTCTATGTGCTCCAGAGAGTGATTCATGCGCACATAGTCAAAGGAACCCGTTGGGAATTTCGCATCAACCAGTGATCCGGGAAAGATATTCAATCCCTGTTCGCTCTTGCCAAAATTGGCTGCGGCGACATTCGGCTCAACTCCCGTCACATCCCACCCCTGAGCTCTCATCTTAGAGATGAACCAGCCTGAACCGCACCCGATATCCAGCATCCTGCCTGGTCGTTCGAACTTCGGGTCCTTGGTCGGAAACTCCCGCCGGCCTGCAAATCTCCAAACTTTCTGCTTGAACGAATAGACCTGATTGGAAACAGAAAACAGATCGGTAAAGGCGTAATAAGTTTTAGGATAGAAAGTCGCTAGTTCGAGTTCGTCGTACATCGGATCCAGAAACGCCAGCCGGCACTGCGTGCATTGGGCCTGCGTATACTCACCTGGATTTCCGTAATGGAAATCCCTCGCGCGCAACAGCGGTACAAACTCCTGTCCACCGCAGAGCGGGCACTCGCGCAATCTATAACTCACGTCCCTGTCAGTATACGCGGCGCAAGGGGGGCAGGTGCAACGCCAGAGCGGTCAGGCCGCCTCGTGTTTCTCCACCCTCATTCTCCACAAATAAATCATCATGGCCAGATTGGGCTTTAGCCCAAAATAGAAGAAGCCGTAGCGGACGAAGCTGGCGATTCGGATGAAGCGGCTCCTGCTTGTTTGGCAGCGCAGGAAACCCCTAAGCAGGGAACGCTTCTTTGCCGTTAGTTCCGAGCCATGCTCCCTCAGAAAAGCCCGAGCTTGTCGCTGACCGATTTCCCATCGCGTGACGTGCCCAGCTGCAATGCGAGGCCTCCGAACCCGCTCCCACCAGGATCTGGTTGACTCCTGAACAGCAACCCCAACGACGTTGCTGCCCGTGCCAAGAACGTTGCGATCGTGTTGACGATAGAGAACCGTCTGGGTGTTCACCGAGCTCGATTTCCCCATAAAAGATGCAAGCCACGAAATCCACAAGTCATGCATGTAGGCCTCTTGAGGCATGCGCACTGAGAGCTCAAGCAAGCGGCGATTCAACATCGCAGTGCATCCTGTCACCACACTCTGCACCATCATCTCGGCGAGCCGGTTGATACGGCCAGGATCGATGTTCATATACCCCCAAAAAGACGTGTGAAGTATATTTAGCTTGTCATCGACCAGGTGCAGATCGGTAAAAACAAGCAGCGGGAGCTTCGTTCCCCATCGCGCCTCGAGCTCATCCATAGCTTGTTTTGTTCGGCTCACCTTATCGGGCAGCCAAACGTCGTCCTGATCGGAAAAACAGATGTAGTCCGCCGTGGCAGCTTTCATGAGGAGAAGAAAATTGCTTTTAGGGTTGCCGGTCGCCCCTCCCCCTGGCATCACTCGAAAACGGCCGGGAAACCGTTCCGCGTATCGGGCTAGGATCTCGATCGTTCCGTCGCTTGATCCATCGTCCCTCGCCAGCACACGGATATTTCCATAGTCCTGCGTCATGATCGAGTCAATCTGTTCACGCAGAAATCGCGCCCCATTGTAGGTGGCGAGGAGGACCTCCACTTCGGGCGGACTGCTCACCCGCCCACCTCAACCGAAATAAAAGTATCTGCATTAGCAAGCCACCAAGCAAAATCCCTGACGAAGCCGTGAGTGGCCGTTGGCTTCCGCTGCTGTAGGGAAAGGAAAACCTCTAGTTCCGTGGCCCATGGGTCATGTTCTAGAATCGTGCCACCCCACGAGGGAAGCTGATTATCGGATGTCACTCTCCAGGCCAAACCGGATTTCAGTCGCGCTATGCACATATAACGGCGAGCAATTTCTCCCCCAACAGCTGGCCAGCATTCAGCAACAGGTCAGGTTACCAGATGAGTTGGTGGTATGTGACGATCGCTCGACGGATCGAACCCTCACCCTGGTTCGCGAATTCGCCGCCACAGTTTCCTTCCCTGTCACAATCTTTCAGAACCCCGAGACTTTAGGTTCCACCAAGAATTTTGAAAAGGCCATTCGCCTTTGTACCGGAGATCTGATTGCCCTCAGCGACCAGGACGATATCTGGTATCCGCGGCGTATTCAGCGCTCCGAAGAGGAGTTCGTGGCTCATCCGGAAGCCGGCCTGGTCTTCTCCGATGCTGACGTGATCGATGAGCGAAACCGCTTGCTTGGCCGGACGCTGTGGCAACGTCTTGGCTTCGCCGGCAAGCGACGGGCCGATCTGCTGGACGGCCGCCTCGTCGCTTTGGCCAAACACAGGTTTGTGACCGGAGCCACCGTGATGTTTCGGGCCAACTTGCGCGATCGTCTTTTGCCCGTTGGCCTGGGTTGGATTCATGACGAATGGATCGCCATGACTGCCGCCGCTTTTTCTGACCTGCGGCCTATTGAAGAACCGCTGATCCGCTATCGTATTCATGGCTCTCAGCAGGTCGGATTCGCCAATAAGCTGGAGCAGCGCGCTCAAGGGAGTACCCGCGCTGCCCGGCACTGGGGGCGTGTGGCGGCATCCGCTGCAGAACTCCAGCAATTATGCGATGCAATATCTACCATGCGTCCTCAGCAAGAGCGAGAGGTTTTGTCCGCTTATCACCGTCATTTGCAGTTTCTCCTCTTCCGTTCGAATCTGCCCGCGCGGCGGCTCGCCCGCCTCGGCCCGATTCTCCAGCAATATTTCCAATATCGAGTGCACGCCTCCGGTTTGGCCAGCGCGCTCAAGGACCTGACACTTGAACGCACGGAATGAAGCCGCCGCGAGACTCCCTTGGGCAGCGAGCGAAATGCTACACTGGCGCCTGATTCCACTCCTGGCCTCCATTTTGAGAGACGTTGTCGGGGAACAGCATCGGCTGCGGTTTGGACGTAGCCTCATTCGGCGGGCTATGGCTCAATCGCGCACAATACTGGCGATCGGATTAATACTCTGTACAGGTGGTTGCGGCGTCAGCTATAAGCCATTGCCTGCCGGCGCGCTCGCGGGACGCGTCGAACTCTACGATTATTCTCCTACAGCCATACAAATCGGCGATGTGGAACAAATATGGTGGTGTGGCGCGGGCGTCAATCCCACGGACACGACGCAGTTCTCCGACACCATCCAATACTCGTCGATCAATCTCTCCAATCATGTTCGCTACGGGCCGATACCGGTTCTGGCGGAAACCCAGGGTGCGTGGGATTCTGTTTTCGTCTGCAACCCCAAGGTCATTATGGGTTCCTTCGCCAATCCACTGGGGAACGGCGAAACGTACACTTACGCCATGTACTATGTCGCACTTGGTGCTACGGCCAACAACTTCATCGGTGTTGCTTTTTCCAAGGATGGTCTTTCCTGGAAGAAATACCCTCATCCCGTCATCTCGCCCGAGACCTCCGATGGTTATGGCGTGGGTCAACCGTCGGTCTACAACACCGACCAGCATGGGGCAATCCGGATGTTCTATGAAGACACCTCCTTCGGCGAACATCATGTGGAAGCCGTCTCCAGCGATGGAGTGCACTTTAGTATCGTGGGCACGCTGACGATCCATGGGCTGGATCCAGACTACGAGACCTGGGGAGACATGGCGTATGAGCCGCAGAGCGGTTACTGGTACGGCCTGTTCAATAGCCCTTTCCGCGATCCATCGACCACTGGTGGCGTGACGGAACGGGGTCAGTACGGCGTCAAGCTGTTCCGTATCCCCGATGCATCGCTACTGACCGGAGCCACCCCTTGGGAGTTGCTGACGCCGGTGGACACCAACCTGACCGGCTACGAATCCAATTTCATCCCTGGGTTCCTGCGGGACAAATATGGCAATCTCGTCTCGCCGCAAGGTATTCAAATGCTGATGTCCATATCGGTTCCCGCCCCGCCATGGAATGCATCTCCGGTCGAGGCGGGGAGTTCGGGAAACATTGGAACCTGGAAAATTGCCCCCTTTACCTGGACACCGGGCAAGCCGTCGCTTGCGTTCCAACGCTACTTTAATCAAACCTCGCATGAGGTCACGACCGGATGGGTCGATCCCCATGGCAACTTTTCTATGCAAATGACGTTGGGACATCTTTACCAAAGTCCACAACAAGGCGCGACCGTTCCTTTTTACGGCTGCAAGAGCGGGTCCACAGACTATTTCGTCTCTTTGAATCGCGATTGCGAAGGCACCCGCATTTTGGGCATCAATGGGTACGGGTACTCGGCTCCGGTCGCGGGCCTGAACCTGGTCCCTATGTACCGTTGCAGCACCGGCCACGATCATTTTGTCAGTGCTGACCCCCAGTGCGAAGGCCAATCGACGCAGCAGCTCCTGGGGTACGTCCTGCCTTGACCCGGTGCTAGGGGGCAACAGGCAATTTCATAGCACGGCGATCCTGGCCTGCTTGCCAACCCGGACCGCGATGCGCGCGGGCCGCTTTTGTAGATGGATGAGCTTCTCTGTTGAAGTCACGCCGTCGATGTTAACCCCGGCAGTCACCTGTCTCTCTGCCTCTGTGCGGGAATTCTTCAGGCCGAGGGCCACGAGTAACTTGGCAACGTAAATATCAACGGAATGGTTCTGATCCTTCAGCGCAAGATCCAGGGATGCGGCAACCGCAACCTGGCGTAAATCCACCGCGACCTCTTCCGCCACCCCTTCCAGGTTGCGTTGTTGGAACTGCAGGGCCCAATCCTCATCCGCTTTGCGAGCAGCGGACTCCGAATAGAATCCGGCCACAATCGTGCGCGCCAGCCTCTTCTTCACTTCCATGGGGTGCAAGGCACCGCTCTCGACATCGCGCTGCATCTGTTCAATCTCGCTCTGGCGCAGGTCCGTCAGCAGCAGCCAGTAACGCCACATCAGCTCGTCCGAAACCGACATCAGCTTGCCATACATCTCCTGGGCCGGTTCGTGAATGCCAATCGCGTTGCCCAGCGACTTGGACATCTTCTGAACGCCGTCCAAACCTTCGATAATCGGCGTCATCAGGACAATCTGGGAAGGCTGGTTATAGTGCCTTTGCAATTCCCGTCCGATCAGCAGGTTAAATCGCTGGTCCGTGCCCCCCAGTTCTACGTCCGCCCGCAGAGCCACGGAGTCGTAGCCTTGCGCCAGGGGATAAAGCATTTCATGCAGAGAGATCGGCTGCTCATTGTTGAACCGGCGATGGAATTCCTCCCGCTCGAGCATCTGGGAAACAGTAAATTTCGCGGCCAGCCGGATGATGCCTTCGAATCCGAGCGTCGACAACCACTCCGAGTTAAAACGTACTTCGGTCTTGTCCCGGTCGAGTATTTTGAAAACCTGTTCGGTATAGGTTTTCGCATTCTCTGTGATTTCTTCGCTGGTAAGCGGCTTACGCGTGACTGAGCGGCCGGTGGGATCGCCGATCAGCGAGGTGAAATCTCCGATCATAAAAATGACCTGGTGACCCAGATCCTGAAAATGCTTGAGCTTGCGCATCAGCACGGTGTGGCCCAGATGTAAATCGGGCGCTGTCGGATCGAATCCCGCCTTCACGCGCATCGGCTGCCCGTTTTTTCGGGAACTCTCCAGGCGCTCTAGAAGGTCGGGGACGCGGATGATTTCAGCCGCACCCTTCTGCAAGTAGGCCAACTGTTCATCCGCTGGCGGGAATTGGGTAGGTGAGACCAGCGTGGGCGTCGGGTTGGACATGACTTCAAACTAGTATAGCGGCTCGAATTGCACTCAACGGCCGGCTCACGGGATCTGTGCCAGCAGGAAGATATGGAAGTCCGCTGATTCCACCGCCACTACGTTCATCCCGCAACGGCTCAGAAGTTCACGGCTGTTTGTCTCGTCAAAAACGTGGTGGTGCAGGCACCGGTTATGGAAGTTGTCCAGCGAACGGCGGCGAAACTCCTCGATGGAACCTGCCCCTGGATCCCGGCTCAGGTCGTGCTTCTCCAGGATCTCCGGCAGGTGAGTCAGGTCGTCTTCTTGCGTGTCTTGCCGGAAATCTTCGAGCATGTGGTCGACGCTCGTCGGCATTCTTCGGTGATCGAAGGTTTTGGCATAGTTTGGAAGAACTAAAATCAAGCCGCCGCCAGGCCGCGTAATTCGTTTCCATTCCTGTAGCGCCTTCACTGGGTTCGCGAAGTGTTCCAGATTATGCGAAGACAAGACGAGGTCATAGGTGTGGCTCGCGATAGAAGACAAGTTCGAAGCGTCGCGAAAGATGTTTTTCCCCGGAGCTTTCGCCGCTTAAAGATGTAAGACTCCTCGTGTGAGGCCCAGGTGGTATCGCGCGAGAAGTCGCAATTATCCAGTGACCCGACGTGGAGATAAATCGGCAGTCGTCTGAGCCTCCTTCGAAGACTCGCTCGGGCCGCCGATTTCCAGTCCTCTCTTGCCGTCAACAAAGGGCCGCGCTGCGCGAAAGAAATTCAAGCGCACGTCGATCAAGAACCGAACTGCATCCTCGGTGCGGCGAGCGAGGGAAATTGCCAATGTTGGACACCTCCAGGTGCCTCTCGAGTCCTGCTAGCTTATCTTACGAAGAGGAATGACCTGGAGAGA
>CAWJZH010000039.1:0-35690 GCA_963847155.1 uncultured Acidobacteriaceae bacterium
CCCGGAGCACCGTTATAACAATAGGCGTTTTTCTGGTAGATGGCGTTCTTCGAAATAAAAGTGCGTGTTGATCCTGTGATGTTGATAAAGCAATTCTTCGGACCGATCGTCCCTACCAGTTCGCTGTTGCCTTCAATCGTTGCACTATCGGCGTCCTGAATTTCGATATTGTAGGGAGTTCGTTCAATCGTGGTGAAGTAGTTGTCGCGCACTACCGGGCCGTAGGCGCGGTAGCCGCTTCCACCGTTTGTCATGCCCAGCACCACCTCGCGGGCAGACCCCTCGAAGTAATTTGCATCAATGACGGTTCCCCGGGATCGGGTCAGATAGATAGCCCCGCCGTTTGCTTCTAAATCGTTGCCCATGTAGAGATTGTTGAGCGCCTCGGTGAGGCCGTGGCCCACCAAAATGGTGTCCTCGAAAATAGCCCATTGCGAATTGACCATGATCTGGTTATTGGTGACGTGAATGGCGTTGGCTGCGTAAGGCAAACCCTCCATCGTCGCTCCACAACGAATAGGTGGACCGGTGCTGCAGACTGGTCGGAATAGGCGGATGCCATTCTTGTTATTGGAGATGAGATTGTCATAAATGTTGGAGCTGTTCGTCCCCTCCACCAGGATCCCGTCCCCGCCGGAAAATTCCGTGATCACCATGTTGCGGATGCTGATGCGGTTCGTCGGCATCGTGTGGATGCCGGACCGGGCATGCGGGTTCCCAATCAACTGGAAGCCCTCGATGAGCACCTGCGAAGACCCCGACAGGCTATTGACCGGTGTCGTGATGGCGTCCCCATTGCCCGTATAGACAAGTACTGCTCCGGGATCGCCGCTCAGCTTGTATTTGCCAAAGGGGTTCAGTTGCAATTGGATGGTCGTCTCGAAAGAGTATTTCCCGGCCGGAATATAGACCGTACACTGTAGGGCGCAAGTCTTCAAAGCGTGGTTGACGCGATCCCCGATATCGCTGCCGGCGACGCTGGTTGCCATCACTGGTGTCCGTGGCGGAGACCCTGATTGCGGATACGACACCGCCTGATTCAGGCCGGCGGCCAGAACGAATGCGATGAACTTGATACCAGCGTTCCCTCTCACGGGGCCTCCAGAACCGTCGGTGGTCCACCATACCACTTTAAGGAAGTCCGGTTACTGCACCACCAGCGTGTAGGAGGATTGGCTCTGCACCTTTCCTGACGTGGCTGTCACGGTAAAGTTATACGTGCCGGTAGATGTTTGTGCCGCCGGAGCCGGACCGCTGCCATTGCTGCAACCGCTCATCCCGAACGTGGCGAAGGCGAACGCACAGAGCAGCACAGCCCAGATACGACCGCCCTTCCGCCACATCGGCCATAACAGAAAGATGCCGGCGAATGCTAGATCGTAAGCACCGAATGTCGGCCTCCGTTGGCTGGCCATTGAGCTCGAGGCTGTATTGATTGAGAGCAGTGTGGGGACGGCTGCCGTGCCAGACACATTGATCGTGCCGGGCTGAAACTGCAGCTTGCGTTTGCCGGCAGCCCCGAACAGGAGAACGAGACCGCCCCCGAAAATCCAGCTGAGCCCGTAATGTTGATGGGTGCGCTGACTGTCTGACCCGCTTTGACTGTCAATGTCGTGTTTCCACTTCCGTCCGGGGCCAGGGTGAATGCAGCGTTGACCACTTGGCTGAGCGATGTGGACGAGGCCTGCGTGTTGGTATCCCCTGAATAGGAGACAGTGATGGTCTGCGTGCCGACGGTGTTGAAGGACGTGGTGAAGTTCGCAGATCCGCCACTCAGAGCGACCGTACCGAGAGTTGCGGATCCCGAAGTAAAGGTCGCATTGCCGGTAGGCGTAGGCCCAGCGCTGGTTACGTTGGCGGTCAATGTCAAACTCTGTCCGGCAAAGCTTGGATTAGCGGAGGACACGATCGCCATTGCGGATGCCGCTTGGTTCACGGTTACCGCAACTGCCGCAGAGGTGTCTGCGGAGTAATTTGCGTCGCCGGAATAGCGAGCACTAATCGTGAGTCTCTGCCTACGGCCAACGTTGACGCACTGAAAAAGGCGGAGCTACTGGTTTGCGGCGTAAAGATGGACGTTGCCGGGGGAGTCACGGTCGGCAGCAAGAAGACAAGAGAAGGCTCTAAGCTACCGGGCAGCGTTACCTGTTGCAGTGGAAACGCATAATACTGGGATGCGTACGACGACGACTGCAATGGAAAAAGCGGTGATGACAAAACAAAAGTACCATCCCCATTGCCCAGCGCGACCTGTCCGTTGCTGAAGATCAGATCCTGCTTGCCATCCAGGTTCAGATCTTCGACGACCGCAGACGGGGTTTCATAGGATGGAAGGCCTACTCCATCTTGAGGAGTATGCAGAGCCAGGTAAAGGGGCGGTTGAAAGGTCCCATTGCCGTTTCCCAGGAGAACCATAGCGTTCAAGTCGGCGGCCGTGGAATCTAACGTCAGGATCAGATCCGGTTTACCGTCTCCGTTAACATCTCCATAACCTGTACCGTAGGTGGAAGGGCCACCACCATAGTCAGACGGGTTTGGACCACTGATTTGTATACCCGCCGAAGGTGCCGTCTCCGTTATTCAGCAGTGCATCGACGCTCTGTTGGGGGTTGAATTCCTGCGTGGCGCCAAATGTCAGAGTTTGCGTGACCAGGTCCGGTTTGCCGTCTCCGTTCAGGTCTACGACTATCGGAGGATGAATATCAAAGCCAGGCCCATAAGCGGTTGGGGCAACCGCGAAGGTTCCTGCAAGTAAGAAGGATCCTCCACCCTGGTTGAGGAAAACCGTAACGGCAAATTGAAATTGACCGACAGGTGGGCTGCCCGGAATAACGGGCACGGCAAAGATATCGGTCTTGCCATCTCCGTTTAGATCGGCGGCGTAAGAAGTCACAAATCCGCTGGAGAGAAACGAAACCGGAACCGCCTGTGCGAACGTTCCGTCTCCATTTCCATAGGCGACCCGAAGCCCACAAAGGAGGTCGACCTTTCCATCGCCATTCAAATCTATGAGCTGCGGATCGTTAACTACGTGGGGGTACGCAGCGCTCGAAGGGAAATTGAATGTTTGCACGGCGCTCGTTATGTAGCCACCGTGACCGTTGCTGGTAAACGTCTGTACGGAAAAAGAGGACGAGCTATTGTAGATAATCAGATCCGGGATCCCGTCGCCGTTCAGATCTCCTGTAACTTCGCCGCCGGACAACGTTGGGTCAGGCGTTCCAAACGTTTCGGGAAACGTCGCGCTGGCATAACTGTTGGGTGTTAGTCCAACGGGAGAACTGCTCAAAGTGGTGCTTCCATCGAGAAATGTGACGGTGCCTGACGGTTGGGCGATGGTTTTTCCTGAGCTTGATGCCTTGTCGGGCTGCACCGTCGCGGTGAGACCGACACCGGAACCCACCGTGATTGTGACCGGATTCGCGGTCATCACCGTCGTGACGGTACTTTGTCCGGCTGCAGGGTTAGGTAACACACTTAATGTCAACAGCAAGGCAGAGAAAAGAATCACGTGGCGCATAAAACCTCGCATTACCTACCAGGTCAGCCTTTCACCTAGGCATTGTTGTGGGTCTTGGGGGAAGTCGTGGCTACTATACAGAATACCTGGTCGTTCTTCAATCCGATGGTGACCATCACAGTTACGTTAGTTACTTCACCACAAGAATGTAGGCGGATTGACTCTCCACCGTGCCTGAGCTTGCCGTGACATTGAAGTGATAGGTGCCCGGTGCCGTTTGTGCAGGAGGGGCGGAGATACTACCGCCACTGCTGCAGCCACTGACCCCCAACGTGGCGAAAGCGAACGCACAAATCAGCACCGCCCAAATACGGCCTCCTCTGCGCCGCGCGCGCCACAGCAGAAAGATGCCGGCGAATGTCAGACCATAAGCGCCGAGACTCGGTCTCGGCTGGCTGGCCATTGACTGGCGGCGGTATTGATTGCAAGCAGCGTAGAGACAGCCGCCGTACCAGACACGGTGATGGTTGCCGGGCTGAAGCTGCAGCTCGCGCTCGCTGGTAGCCCCGAGCAGGCAAATGTGACTGCCCCTAAAAATCCAGCCGCGCCGGTTATGTTTATGGGTGCGCTGACTGTCTGACCCGCTTTGACTGTCAACGTCGTGTTTCCACTGCCGTCCGGCGCTGAAGTGAACGCAGGGTTGATCACCTGGCTAAGTGAGCTGGACGAGGCTTGCGTGTTGGTATCCCCCGAATAGGAGACAGTGATGGCTTGCGTGCCTGCCGTGTTGAAGGACGTGGTGAAGTTCGCAGATCCGCCGCTCAGAGCGACCGTACCGAGAGTTGCGGATCCCGAAGCGAAGGTGACATTGCCGATGGGAGTGGGCCCTTCGCTGGTTACCTTCGCGGTCAGAGTGACGTTCTGTCCGGGAAAAACTGGGATTCGCAGAAGATGTGGCCGAGGTAGCGGAAGTTGCCGGGTTCACAGTAACCGCAACTACGGCAGAGCTATGCGCGGAATAGTTTGTGTCACCGGCGTATTGAGCAGTTACGTTGTGCGTTCCAACGGCCAGAGTTGCCAGAGACAACGAAGCAGAGCTGCTGGCTTGCGGAGTAAACACTGCTGCTGGAGGCGGTGTGGCTGAGGGCAAAAGGAAGACGAGAGACGGCACCGGATTTCTGGCGAGTTATTCCCGCAAGAGGATAAGAATAAGGTGCGCTGGTCAGGGGGAATAAGGGCGCTCCCAAAGTAAAGGTACCGTCGCCATTTCCCAGGGCGAGTCGTCCGCTGCCGAAGACGAGGTCAAGCTTTCCGTCCAAATTCACATCCTGGACGATGAAATTGGGATTGATTGGAATAATCAAATTAGGTGGGGTAGGCAAAGCAAAGTAGAGCGGATTTTCAAACGTGCCATCCCCTTTCCCCAGCAAAGTGATCGCGTCCGAGTTGCCGTCATTGTCGCAGAGAGCCAGCATGAGATCCTGTTTGCCATCTCCGTTGAAGTCCCCGCTGCCCGTCTGGTAGGACGTGGACGTCGAATAATCGATATTGGGTGGATATGGCACAGTGAGCGGTACCGGGCTGGTAAACGTGCCGTCGCCATGGTTCAGCAGGACGCTTACTTGCGGAGCTCCCGCCAGGACGACGTTCCACTGCAAAACCACATCGAGTTTGCCGTCGTCATTAAGATCGACAAAAGTAGGCTGGTAAACAAAGATGTTTTCCATACCCCCTGAGGCGATCGGAAATGTTCCCGTAGAGGTAAACGATCCGTCCCCACTGTTGATGAAGACCGTGACGGAGAACTGAAGAGCGGGAAAGGAAGTCGTATTCACGGCCAGAATGTCGGTCTTGCCATCTCCATTCAGGTCGGCTGCATAGGTCGTCACGAACCCGCTGGACAAAAACGATACCGCGACGGGAGTTGCGAAGGTGCCGTCGCCGTTTCCATAGGCGGCCTGAGTGCCATATAGCAGGTCCAACTTGCCATCGCTATTCAAATCAATGAACGCGGGAGCAGACGAAACCGAGGGGTAGGAGATGCCGGGGGCCACAATGTTGAACGTTTGCAGTGCGCCGGTACGGTAGCTGCTTTTGCCGTTACTGACAAAAGCCTGCACAGACAGAATCTGCGCGGGGCGGGCATAGCTGTAAACAAGCAGGTCGGGTATGCCGTCTCCATTCAGATCCCCGGTGAGTGCTGGGCTGATAATGTTTGGGTTCATCAACGTTGTGTCGAGTGTCCCGAACTCCTCTTGAAAGGTCGCGCTGGCAAACGTGTCCGGCGTGACCGGCACCGGCGTCCTGTCCAACGGCAAGCTTCCATCCAGGAACGTAATCGTGCCGGTCGGTTTAGGAAAGGCGTGGCCCGGGTTGACCGAGACCTTGTTTGGCTGGACGGTTGCGCTGAGTCCTACCGATCCACCAACCGTGATGGTCGCCGGGTTCGCGGTCACGGCTGTCTTGCCGCCGTTTTGCGCGACAGCCAAGCTCGAAAACGAAATTAACAAGGCAAGAAAATGAAGCCGACGGCGCATAAAAGTCACCCCTCCAAGTCAGTTCGTGCCTGGGCATAGTTCTGGGTCGCTGGGGGAGGGCTTGACGAAGGATATAAGGGGGCCCGTCCTCTTAGGCTGTTCAAAGTCAACTCTCGTGATTACGCCGGTTTTCAGAGCTAATCGGGTTGTTCCCGGCGGTTCTCCGGGGAAAACGGTTTGCACATCGATCGCGAGGCCCTAAACTAAAGTAAGAATTGGATGAGTTCGTCCCCGGTGGACAGGGCTGCGCCGATGGTAAAGGAGTAAAGCTTGGGCGGGAGACACGGCCGCGTGCCGAGCCGGCCTTCTGCTTTTACAATTATGGGTAAGCGTTCAGGTCTTTTCTTCGCGATCCTGCTGATCGCGGGCGTAGTGCAGGTAAAACTGCCAATAGCTGCTGCTCAGTCTTCTGCTGGTTCGGATACGTTCGACTGCCCATCAGGCATTATTTCTTCGGTCGATGGGAGTTGTGTGAGTGAGGACGGCTCCGACCTCGGGTCTTGGCCAGTTAGGCACCGGTCATGGTACGTCTGCGGCCGGCGCTTACGGGGCTGCCGGACTGGCGGACTGTCCGGACAATATCCGGGCCTGCAGTCCTCCGGGATCAACAGCAGGGTGCAGAGCATCGTCGACCAGGGTGGCCTGAGCAACGGGCAGGCGCAACTGGCAGCGCTCGAGGAGTCTCGGCTTCTTGCGATCAGGGCGCCTTCTGCTCCTACAGATTTCCAGCTGTTGGTACGCGGCTCGCTGGGCACTCTTCTTCCGGTCTATGGTGACAGCCTGTTCCGCCAGGTCCCTTCTACCTTCGCTCCGCTACGAGAAGTGAATGTCACTCCGGACTATGTGCTCGGGCCGGGAGATCAGCTGGTGATTCGCATTTGGGGGCAGGTCAATTTCAACGCCCAACTTACCGTGGACCGTGCCGGTTCGATTTATCTTCCCCAGGTAGGCGAGATCCACGTCGCCGGATTGCCATATGCGCAGGTCAACCAACACATTCATGACGCCGTCGGGCAATTTACAAGAGCTTCGAATTGAGTGTCGAAATGGGGCAGCTCCGCTCCATCCAGATATTTGTTGTGGGCCAGGCCCGTCGCCCAGGCACTTACACCCTGAGCTCCCTCAGTACCCTGGTCACGGCGTTGTTCGCCACCGGGGGGCCCTCCGTCCAGGGTTCGCTCCGCGACATCCAGCTCCGGCGTAATGGGCAAACCATCAGTCACTTCGATCTGTACGATCTGCTGATCTTCGGCGATATGTCCAAGGACGCCCAACTGCTCCCAGGCGATGTGATCTTATATCCCGCCTGTTGGGCCGCAAGTCGCCGTCTCCGGCGACGTCCATATCCCCGCCATCTATGAGCTAAAAGGCACGACCACGGTTGAGGAGTCACTTCGCTTTGCCGGGGGCCTTTCCGCTACAGCCTCACTGCTCCGGGCATCGCTCGAGCGTCTGGATGGGCAGAAGAACCGGACCGTGCTGGACATCTCGCTCCAGGGGGCCGGCCTGGCGACTCCAGTGCAACAAGCCGACATACTTCGCGTGCTCCCCATCTCTCCGCAATTTCAGAACACCGTTACCCTGCGCGGCAATGTTGCGGAAACAGGGCGGTTTTCCTGGCATCCGGGCATGAAGCTAAGCGACATTATTCCGGATAGTCAATCGCTCATTACCCGGGATTATTGGGAACGCAGGAACCAACTGGGGTGTTCCGGGTCCGGAGTTCAAGCCGGAATACGCCAACAACCCGGACTATTACAGCCGCGATCTCAATGGCTATCAGACCGGCACTGCGCAGTACGATGTCAATGGGGTTCCGATCTACAACGGACAGTCCGCAACCAGTGTGAGCCAGGGCCAACAAGCCAATGGCTCCCGGACGAACGGCACGAACCCTGCGGCTCCAGACCAGACCGCGAACCAGGCTCCGGGCCAAAATAACGATCCCAACTGTATCCCGGACGCCAGCAGCATTTCCCAGCAAAATCAGTACGGCCAGACTCCCGGATCGAGTGTCCAGGGGACTAATTCCCAGAACGGGCAACCCTGTACGAGCCCAGGCAGCCGATCATTGGCTGATGAGACGCAGGCGTCGGCAGGAAACTTGCCTCGGCCGGCCCTGACGGTTGCGCTTCCCGTGCCGGAGATCGATTGGTCCTATGCGGTCATTGAGCGGATGAATCCGCAAACGCTCACTACTTCGCTGGTTCCATTCAATCCTGGAAAGCTGGTTCTCGACCATGACTCGGCGCAAAATCTGGCGCTTGATCCAGGCGACGTGGTCACCATTTTCTCTCAGGCCGATATCAAGGTTCCGCAGGCCCAGCGCACAAAGTTTGTCCGCCTCGAAGGCGAGTTCAAGCAGGCGGGTATCTATAGCGTTCTCCCAGGCGAGACCCTGCGTCAGCTTGTAGAACGTGCCGGAGGTATCACCCCGGACGCCTACCTTTTCGGATCGAACTTTACTCGTGAGTCGACCCGTATCCTGCAGCAATTGCGTTTGAATGACTACCTGCAGAACCTGGAACTGGAAATTGACCGGTCTACCATCGCCGCCTCCGCCAGCGTTGGCAATGTGGACCCGGCGGCGACGGCCGCCTCACGGAGTTTGGTCGCCAGGTTCCGCGCCATTCGCGCGACCGGCCGGGTCGTGCTGAATATTCCGCAGACCGCCTCCGACATCGCTGACCTGCCCAACATACAACTGGAAGACGGCGATCGCTTCGTGGTTCCTTCCAAGCCCAGCACGGTGAACGTGGTAGGTGCCGTCTACGACCAGAATTCTTTCCTGTTTCGGGACAGCAGAGAAGTCCGCAGCTACCTGAGGTTGGCCGGAGGGCCGACCAAGAGTGCCGATGGTGGAGATTCCTTCATTATTCAGGCTGATGGCTCAGTCGTCAGTCGCCATTCCCGCAATGGCGTCTTCGGTAATACTTTCGCAACCATGCGCTTGAACGCGGGCGATACGGTGGTGATCCCAGAGAAAGTTCCCAGGCCTTCCGGCCTGAGGAACTTTATCAGTTACACGCAGATTTTCTCCCAGCTAGCCCTGGGTGCGGCGGCGATTGCCGTGCTGCAGTAAAATGAAGGGATTATCGTGAGCAGCGGATACAGCCACCCATGGCCATAATGCCACCGACCAGAGAGTACAGTCCCCCACGGGAGGAGACCCGCACCGGGATCGAGTTTGATCTTCTGGATCTGTTGCTAGTCATTGCAGAACGGAAGAAACACCATCATCCTGGCGACCCTGATTGGTGGGTTAATCGCCACCGGGTTGGTGTTTCTGATGCATCCTGTTTTTACCGCGAAAGCTGTGGTCCTGCCTCCACAGCAGGGGCAGTCGAGCGCCGGGCTTTTGACCCAGTTAGGCAATCTGGCATCCCTGACAGGGTTGGGCAGTTCTGCCGCGAAGGATCCCAACGACCTGTACATGGCGGTTCTTCAGAGCAATACGGTGGAAGATGGGCTGATCAAGCGTCTGAATCTCATGGCCGCCTACAAAACAAAAAAGTTGACCGAAGCGCGGCTTGCGCTCGCCAGTAATTCCAAGTTCGTCAGCGAAAAGGGCGGCATGATCAGCATCACCGTCAAAGATGAGGATCCGCATCGAGCTGCCCAAATAGCCAATGCTTACGTAGACGAACTCCATGACATTAACAGCCGTCTGATCATCGGTGAAGCTGCTGTGCGGCGAAACTTCTTTGCGCCAGCAATTGGCGCTGGAGAAAGACCGGCTGACCGACGCGGAGATTGCGCTCCAGCAAACGGAAGAAAGGACGGGTGCGATTTCACCCACAGGCCAGACGGGTGTAGTGATTTCACAGGTGGCTTCACTGCAGGCTCAAATCATCGGTCGTGAAGTGCAGCTTGACGCGCTGCGTACTTCGTCTACGGATCAGAATCCCGATGTGATTCGTTTGAACAACGAGATAGCAGGGATGCGGAGCAGATGCGCGCGTTGGAGAGCGTTCAAAAAGGGCGTAAGCCCGGCGATATCTCTCTTACCAGCAGATCACTCCCCGAGGATCAAGTCGCCTTCCTCCGCAAGCAGAGAGATGTGCAGTACCACACGCTGATCTTCGATCTGATTGCGCGCCAGTTTGAGGCGGCAAGATTGGACGAGGCAAAAGCATCTCCGTTGATCCAGGTGCTGGATCCAGCCGAGCCTCCGGAAAGAAAGTCGGGACCGTTCCGGGCTTTGTGGACGTTGGTTGGCTGGTCCTGGGTTTCATTTTTGGGTGTGTCCGGGTGATCGGGTCCTACGTTCACAGCCGCGTAGTCGCCGATCCCGACAATGCCGCAAGACTGGCGCAATTTCGACGGGCTCTCAGCTTTCGTTCCAGCTAGCTGGCCACTCCCATCATACCTGCCTCGATTGCCGGAATTCTCGGCAGTAACTGTTCCGGGTGGCTCCCGGTAAGGAATTCTCTCTATCCTCTATGAAACGCACCCTAAAAATGCTGCGGCCTCAACTAAAGCAGGTTGCCGAGAGCCTGTTTCCGAAGACGATGTATGCGAGGCGCTTCCATTCATGGGTAAAGGTGGAACCGGAATTGCCACTCCTGCCCGCGCTCTGCCGGAAAGATGCGGTGGCGCTGGACATTGGAGCAAATGAAGGTTTTTTGCACACCATCTCCTGCCTCATGCCCGGAGCGTTATGGCCTTTGAGCCACTGCCGCAGATGCTTGCGTGTCTACGGGAAAAGTATGCCGGCAAGATGGAAATCCATGGTGTGATTCTTTCTGATCGGGAGGGTCAGGGCGAGCTAAGTATCCTGCGGGCGGTTACATGTCGGCGACCGTCGCTGAATCGAACTCGCTGCACTGGAGAGCGGCCGGGTCATCGAAACCGTCGTTTCACCCATGAGAACGTTGGACAGTTTTAACCTGACAAATGTCGGCTTTGTGAAGATCGACGTGGAAGGTCATGAGGAAGCCGTTCTGCACGGCGGCGTGGAAACACTGAAGCGCGAGAAGCCAAACCTGATGATCGAAATTGAGGAACGACATGCCCCGGGCTCGCTCGCTCGCGTATCGACTTTTCTCCATGAACTCGGCTATTCGGGATTCTACCTGGACGGAAAGCAGATCATGCCGATTGCCCAGTTTAACCCCGATCGCGACCAGGTAAGACAAAACGGCAAGGTCGGGAAATACATCAACAATTTTCTTTTTTTCCCCTGTGACCGGGCGGCCGGCATCCTGGAAAGTGCGCGCCAATATCTTTGACCGGTAGGATTTAAAGTCCTCCGGGCTGGAGAGGAGAACTATTATTCAGAAATTGCGAAAACGCGCCTCGGAAGGGGTGATTATGCGGCTATGGAGGATCTCGGTGACGTTGCTGAGTCTGCCCATCATTCTGCTCGATTATTTCCGCTCCGAGACAGGAGCCGAGTTTGGCGTAGGTCTTTCCAGAAAAATCTGGCTGATGGTGAGGATGGCGCGCAATAACCGCAGGATCCCTACCGCCTCTCATTTTCTTGAACACCTTATGATGGCCACACAAATTCTTCGCGTGCCTGCTTCGATCGAAGGTCGCGTAGTGGAATGCGGGTCGTTCAAGGGTGGGAGTGCCGCCAACTTGTCCCTGGTCTGTGATTTGTGCGATCGCAAACTGGAAATCTTCGATTCATTTGCCGGTTTGCCTGAACCTGTCGCGGCGATAAAGAACATATCCTTGTCGATCTGCAAGAGATCCACAGTTATGCCCAGGGCGCCTTCCGCGGTCCCTTGAGGAAGTGCAGGGAAACATATCGAAGTATGGCAAGATTTCGGCTTGTCATTTCAATGTCGGTTATTTCGATCAAACGCTACCGCATTTTTCTCAATCCTGCGTGCTGGTTTTTTTGGATGTTGATCTGCTGGACTCTTTGGAAACCTGCTTCACTTATCTTTGGCCGTTGCTGCAGAACGGATGTTACCTGTTTACGCATGAAGCCCACCACATGGAGATTGCGGGATTCTTTTTTCAGGAAGAATGGTGGAGATCAAGAATGCACTGTGGGGCTCCCGGGCCTTATTGGTGCAGGCACGGGGCTCGGACTTCTACCCGGTTCCGGAGGGTTTCGGAGCGCTCTGGGGTACACGGTCAAAAACCCAAATACTCAGGATTTCGATTTAAATCGCCAATACCTGGAACATTCTTCACCGGCGCTTTAACCTTCGCGCTTCTTCATCCGGGATCTTCTTTCCTGGCTAATTCCAGGCAGAGCAAGACGTAAACAAAGTAGTTGTAGCGGGGCTGGACGAATGGCGTCACGGCCACAACGAGGAGATAGATGATGACCAGAGCGCGATCGGGCGCTGGGGTTCAGACTTACCCCTACGGTAGGCAATCACGAGCATCGGTATGAGCACGATGGAAAAAAGCGGAATAATAAGCAGGAGTGTATGTCTCCCTAACCGTTGGTTTCGAACCGCCGGAAATAGGTACAAGGCCGTATCAGTTCGCCGGATATATCCATGATGATTTTCGGCGCCACCACAAGCGGAAAACCAAAATGCGCTTGAATGGTGTTGAGTTTGGCAATGGTGTTCGCGTTTTTTGCGTATTGCGTGAACCCTCCGATACCAGAACCCGGGAGCATGGCGATCAAGGAGTAAATCACGGTGAGCGCGGCAATCACGCTGCGACCGCGAGCCGCGGATTGCGCTGGAAAAACGAGCCCTTTCTTTGTAGGAAGAGAAAGAGCAGGATAATCGCGACTTGCTCCCACCGGGTAAGAACGGAGGCCACCAGAACAGCTCCCAACAGGAATCCAGAACGCCGCTCCGAATAAACGTACTTCGCCAACAACAACACCGAAAACAGGACCAGGATTTCCTTGTTCAGTGTTACCAGGGCGGGAGCGGTCTCCGAACAGATCATCAGAAGAAAAAGCAGACGGTACCTGTCCACCCCGGGAATTGAGCAGGCAATCTCGACGGCGATAAAAAAAAGCAAAATATTAAAGATGCCAACGGCAATTCCGCTTCGCAGCACCGTCCCGATCGCCACGGCCCCAGAGATTTGTGCCGAAAACGCAACAAGAGGGCTTCCTCTCCGCGTGTTCTTTCCGGTATTCCACCGCGTCCCAGTATGTCGGTGAATCCGCACCAAACCTGAAATAGGATTCGTGGTTCAGTCGGGGCTGCTCGAACGCGAAAAAGCACGCCCAGCAGAACACCAGATAAAGACAGAAAGCCAGATGAAAAGCCACTTATTCAGCGACCGGGGCTCTATCAGAAGCGAGAGAAAGGGAATTCGCACCTTCGGAACTCGGTCTGATAAATGGAAGGACGGTACTCGAGGAAGCCGTGCGGACGGAATGGCGAGGACAAGCTTCATCGCGGCCTCATTATATGACGGCCTTGCGCGGCCTGAAATGCCAGCCTTTACGCTCCTTCGAGTGCTCGCTGCACGCGATCTTGCACAAGCGCTGGACCGATTAGGCTGATCTGGCGGGCTCAGCGGAAACCACTGGACATAGCCCCGAGGAGGCTGGGGAAGATCCTCCCTCGGAACAAACATGAAATACGCAGATCGTTGCCGTCGTTGTACTTTACAAGCGAAAGCCAGAACGTAGTGAGACGATCAACAGTCTGGCGGCAGTCTTTGAGAGAAATCCGGAATTGCTTCGGTCCATTCGGGTCCTCATTTGGGACAACAGCCCGACAGCGATCGACCTCTGTTTGCCTTTCCTTGTGACTACAAACATGCCGGCAGGAATGTTGGGACCTCGGGCGCTTACAACAAAGCCATGGAATTTGCCGACTGCCAAGGATCTCCCTGGCTATTGCTGCTGGACCAGGACACACGTTGTCCAATGAATTCCTTCCCCGCATGCTTGAATATAGTTATCGTCTCCTGGATTCTCCGGAGGTAGGAAGCGTAGTTCCTTTCATTTATTCGCATGCACAACTCGTTTCACCGCGATTGCTTCTCAGCTTCAACCGAAACCGGCAAATTCCACTCACCCTCCATGGCATTTGCAGGAAAAAGGCGTTTGCCGTAAATAGTACGACGTTGGTGCGAGTCGCGGCCCTCAAGGAGATTGGCGGGTACAGCGAGGAATTCTGGCTTGATCTATCGGATGTCTATGCATTCCAGGCAATGTATTTGAAGGGCAGATATATCTATGTTGCTGCGGACCTGGTCTTACAACATTCCCTGTCCGGAATGGACTATGACAAAGAAATGACCTAGCGAGCGCTATCGGAATTTTCTGGCTGCGGAGGGTGCTTTCGTGGATCTATATTCTTCTCCGCTGGAGCGAGCTGGCCCAGCTTTTTCGGTTGTTCGTCCGGATCTTCCGCCAGTATCGTCGCTATAAAAACAAGGCATTTGCGGGGCTTGCCTGGGAGTACTTCCTGCAAAGGCTCTTTCATAGGAGATCGGCGAGGCTAAGGAGTTGGCGTCAGCAACTGGTGAAGCGAGACCTTCCCGTCATGTCGGATGGGCGGCTTGTTCTCTGAAGACTCGTCAGGTCGATCGCCGGTGGATGAGTCAGAGACACTGAAGCTATTTGCGCACGGCGCAAACAAGAGAAAGAATGCGCATTCTTTATGACCACCAGGTATTTTCGCTGCAAGACACGGGTGGTATTTCTCGTACCACTACGAATTAGCTAGGCAGCTGCGGAGCCTCGATGAAGTGGAGATCGGAGTGTTTATGGGCGGAAACGCTTCGGCGTTTCCATTCACCAGCCTGCGTAACGCGCAGACCAGGGTCACAGCCTGGACTACCAGCACCAAGCCCAATTACGCCCGTTACGCGATGAACGAGGCTGTTGTGTCGCTCGCTGCTCCCCTTCGCGGAGTATTTGACGTTTACCATCCGACGCTACAATTGCGTAGTGCCCACAGTCCGTCGTCGTCGAATGGTGGTGACCCAGCACGATTGCACCCACGAGCGGTTTCCCCATCTCTTCCGGAATACGGACGCCTACCTCCGGCTAAAACGGAAAATTTTGTCCCAGGCAGACGCCATTCTCTGCGTCTCTCGAATACAGTCGCCGAGACCTTCTGCACTTCTACGATCTGGACTAAAGTAAAACCAGCGTGGTACACCACGGGTTCTCTCCCCTCGCGGGTGCCCCACAAATGGAGCAGCGCTCGTGCCCCGTGGATGCCCCGTATCTCCTATATGTGGGCTCGCGCACGGAGTACAAAAAATTCATGCTTCTTCTGCGGGCCTTTGCATTGAGCGGCCTGGCTCAGGATTATCGCCTACTGGCTGTCGGTGGAGGGCCCTCTTCCGCCGAAGAGCAGGCTAAGATTTCACGGCTTGGAGTTGAGGGTAGGGTGATCCTGATGTCCCGGGCTAGCGATCCAGCATTGGCTGACTTGTACCGGCACGCCAGCTTGTTTGTCTATCCCAGCCTTTACGAGGGCTTCGGTTTCCCTCCCCTGGAAGCGATGAGTCTGGGCTGTGCGGTCCTGGCCAACCGTACCTCATCGCTGCCTGAAATATGCGGAGAGGCGGCTTTCTATTTTTATTCTCAAGATGCGGCGGAGCTGTCGAACGTTCTGGTATCTACGCTCGAGGATGAGCGGGGTTTGAGGGAAAGGCGCAAGCTGGGTTACGAACGAGTCGGGCTGTATGACTGGTCGAGGACTGCTCGTCGCACACTAGAGGTTTATGCTTGCTCCAGGAACTGACACCCCTCACCGGTAGCGAGCGGGCTGGTAACATGGTTTGAAGGTCATGTCCCGAAGAAAGCCGTCAATAGCAGTCCTTTACCACTTTTTCCCGCCGGATGACATCGTTAGCGCTGTGCACTACGGCGATTTATGTTCGGGGTTGGCAGCTCGGGGTTGGCAGGTGAGTGTCTACCCGTGCATCTGGTCTTCACATGACAGCAGCGTCCGCTTCCCGCCCAGGGAAGAATGGCAAGGGGTAACTGTCAGAAGGATGTGGCGCCCTAATTTGCGTCAGGCATCCGACGCTGGACGATTTTTGAACGCGGCCTGGATGATTCTTCGCTGGTCTCTACTGTCCATCACTCTCAAGCCACACCCAGACGTGCTCCTGGTTGGAACCGACCCCATTCTTAGCGTCTCGGTGGCCTCAGTTTGGAAGTTGTTCAGTCCGAGAACCAAAATTGTGCATTGGTGCTATGACGCGTATCCGGAAGCAGCGGTCGCCGACGGTCTTTTGCCACCTCGTGGTCTCTTGACTCGCTTTTTCGCCTTTCTCATGGGTTCTGCGTACCGGAAATGTGCTCTGATAGCCGATCTCGGACCCTGCATGCGTACTCTCCTGATGCGTTATCCGTCGCCGGCAAAACGGGAGACGATTGTGCCGTGGGCGTTTGAGGAGCCGGATGAACCCTTGCCGGTCGCGATTTCCGAGCGCCTGGCGGTTTTCGGCGACGTTCCTCTCGCCCTCCTTTATTCCGGGAGTTTCGGCAGGGCGCACAGCTCTCGAGAAATTCTGGATTTGGCCGAACTGCTTCATCCCTATGGCGCAAAATTGGTGTTCAGCGTGCGGGGCAAACGTCAGGAGGAGCTTAGAAAAGAGGTAAATCGGAGAGGCGCAGGTCTCGAATTCGTGCCTTTTGCATCGCCCGATAATCTACAAGACCGCTTGGCCTGTGCTGATATTCATGTGGTGACGCTTCGTCCCGGTTGGGCGGGCATGGTCGTTCCTTCAAAGTTTTTTGGCGCCCTGGCGGCCGGGAGACCCGTTTTGTTCGCCGGGGGTATCCACTCATCTCTGGCACTCTGGATCCGGGAGTTTCAGATTGGCTGGGTTTTGACTGATGAGAACGTACACCAGGTAAAGGAACAGCTGCTTACCTATATGAATTCACCCGAGCAGATCGATGCCATGCGGCGACGCTGCTTCCGGGTCTATCGAGAACGCTTCTTACGTGATGCGCAAATCAACAAATTCGACCGTTTGCTCAGGTCACTGGTGAACGGACTGGATGATGCCCCCCAATGGTCGTCCCGGGAAACGCGTGTCGCGGTCGACGAACCTTTGGTGCTTGCCCTGGGGGTCGAGTGTCAACCTCCGACTGATGGCGTGAGGGGGTGACCTCATGCTGCTTCCAGCCCCGTCCTGTCAGATCGCAAAGATTGTGGAGAGTGCGCGCAGCACGGTTACTGTACCTTCCCGAGCATGATTGTGAAGTTTTTTATATGATGGAGTGAGGTCAGAACCAGTGCCACGGAGGTCCTTTCCGGATGCATTCGGCGTTTTTTCGAGGACCCTTCGGCCAGGAACCTCCCCTGCTACCGGAAGTGGGATTCCTTAGGAACCCAAATACTGTTATTTTGGTTAAAAGGCTGAATCGGGAAAACTTCTGCCCCGACGCAACATCCTTTTTGACCGCGGGTTCATCCGTGTACATAGCTGGCTTTGGGGTTTTACTGCCCGCACGCCGTGATGTTCTAATGCGTTGAGTGACCCAGTTGTTCCGCAGTTGGCTAAAGTTTTCGCCACCTCGGCCGTTCAAGTAAGTATCTAAAAAAGATTCGCAACAGCCGCAAGGCATCGATTTAGCACGAAACCTTGATGGACGAGACCCTGAACGAGAATTCAGCAAGAGCTCCAAAATTTTAGAACAGGTCTTTAAAAACGCATGGACACAAGCTTTGCTCCCCCGCAGCCCAGCGCGGCTCTGCTTTGGAACGATGTCGTCTCTGAGGTCAGCGGTCATTCGACGACCTTGTTTCCTCCCTTTTGCGCGGTACCACAGGACCCGACGGCCTATTATGCCGAACCGAGTGCCTGGAGCATATCGGCAGTCAAGCGGTGCATCGATCTGGTCTTTGCGGTGGTGGCGCTGTTGCTTTTTTGGCCCTTGCTATTGCTCGCGGCGGTCCTGGTCCGCTACAAGTCCCCAGGCCCAGTAATTTTCCGGCAGAAACGCGTCGGACGGGGCGGGGAACTCTTTACCGTATTCAAATTCAGGACTATGGCGATCGACGCCCAGGAAGACGGGCCGAGTCTGACCAAGCGTGGCGACCCCCGCGTGACCAGATTTGGGGGATTTCTGCGCAAGTACAAGCTCGATGAGCTTCCTCAACTGATTAACGTGCTCCGCGGCGATATGAGCCTGGTTGGACCGCGGCCCAAGCTGCCTCACCTGGAAGTGATGCATATGCCGTTTCGGCCGGGCCTTACAGGGGCGGCAACCCTCGCCTTCCGATGTGAAGAAGAGATGCTGCAGGATGTTCCCGACGAGGAGCTTGAGGCCTACTATTGCCGCATGATCAAGCCCCTGAAAGCGAAAATCGACTGGGATTACATGCGAGAGGCAACTCTAGTGAGTGATTTCTCTCTCCTCTATGAGACAGCGTTCTGCTGTTTCTCCAGCCGCGGCAATTCCTGGGCGATTGATTTTTCCAAGTCTGCATAGTCATGAGTGTTTCCGAGCAGGATGTCGACCGTGTCGCCGAACTCGCGAATCTGGAGCTAACGACTAGCGAGAAGGCACAGATGTTGCGTGATCTGAATTCCGTCCTCGGTTACTTCGCCCAGCTCAACGAACTGGATACATCCTCAGTGCCGCCGATGGAACAGGTTTTTGGCCAGGTAACGTGGGCCGGAGAATCCGCGGCAACCGGACCGCACTTGCGGCCAGATGAGCTTGCTCCATCGTTGAGCCGGGACCAAGTCATGGCTTGTGCCCCTGATACAGACGGAATCTTCTTCAGAGTGCCCAAAGTCATCGAGCGCTAAGCACGCGCCTCCTCATACACCCCTGGCCCTTTGGGTTTTCTTGGATCGATGTTCAGCCCTTAAATGTTGTAGCGGAAAATGCACCAGACGGCGCGAATCCCGTCTTTCCACGTAATCTTCTTGCCCTCACTATAGGTTCGCCCGCTGTAGCTGATACCTACCTCGTAAATGCGAGGTCTTACCGGTAAGTGCGCAATTTTGGCAGTGATTTCGACCTCGAAACCGAAACGGTCTTCCTGGATCGTGATCGCCTGAATCACCTCGCGACGAAAGACCTTGTAGCAAGTCTCCATATCGGTCAGGTTAAGGTTGGTCATCATGTTGGACATCAGGGTCAAGACACTGTTGCCAACGTTGTGCCAAAAAAGAAGCACACGCATCTCAGAGCCGCTGCGAAATCGGGAGCCGTAGACTACATCGGCACGATCATCGAGGATGGGAGCAAGCAACTTCGGATAGTCGCTGGGGTTGTATTCGAGATCGGCATCCTGGACCAGGATGATGTCTCCGCTGGCGGCTTGAAATCCCGTCCGAAGCGCAGCGCCTTTCCCCTGGTTCATCTTATGTTCGAGAACGCGTATGTTCGGGTATCGTGCCGCAAGAGACTTTGCGATCTTCACAGAGTCGTCTTGTGACCCGTCATCAACAATTACGACTTCTCGCTCCAACCCAGAGATATCGGCGCCAAGGACCCTGGCAATAATCGTTTCCAAAGTTTTCGATTCGTTGTAGCAAGGCACAACGATCGAAACAACACGGCTTTTCATCCTGCGCTTTCCATGGGGACGATGGAGATTAGATTTGGCTTATCGGATTGTGCCACTTGATCTTAGCAGCTTGCAGCCTGATGGTCGCAACCCATCTAGCGTGATCCTTCTTCGTCTCTTCTACGGCGTCCAATCCGGACCAGTTGCCAGAACAGCCCCACCATGCCAGTCAGGCACGCCGCCCAGCCGATCTCCACATGTGGAGGCGTGAAGTTGTAGTGAACCTTACTGGCGCCGGCCGGCAGACTTGTCTGCTGGAAGATGCCATCCTGCTGCACCGCTTCGGTGGCCGCGCCATTCTTTCTCACGCTCCACCCAGGCATAAAGAGTTCCCTGCGGCGCAATTTGGCACGAGACGAGCATACGGCCGTGACAGCCTCCCGCTGCTCCGCCGTAAGGGTACAAGGACCACCCTGCATCACTTCGTAGTAAGGCGCAGGTGAAGGCACCTCCCAGATCTCCATCACGGAATCCTGGTAGGCCTTATGGAATCCGTGCATGACCATGGAGTCCTTGAAAGTCACATGCAATCGTCGATTGGGGAGCGCGCCGTTTGGGCCCCGGAGTTGCTCGTCTGCTCCGGACGCGACTGCGAGTACCACCGGCCTTGATCCGCCCTGGTGCGTGAAGATCAAATGCAACGGGGTTCCTGGGATTGCGGCAAGCGGCTGATCGAGATGCACCTCAAAGAACGGACCGCTGTCAGATTTGGAAAGGGATTCCACGCTCGACCGGCATACTTGTTCCGCGCAAATCCTGACCGCAAGCTCACCATCTGGCGGGATAGTGCTGTTCCTGACAAGCACCCCAACTCCGTCGATCGCAGATTCGGCAAAGGCGGCCGGCATCGGAACGACGGTCTCAGCGGCCTGACCGGCCCCAAGAACGAGATCGTTCGACGGAAGAGTTGTCGAGTTCCCATCATGGTCTACGGAGACTGAGTTCTTTCCACTGGTAACGATTGGTTGATCCTTTGCAACCGCCCTCAGTCGCGTGAGCGAATGGGCCATAGCTCTCGAAACAAAACGCTCGGCTGCCGGTTTTGCCGGATCGTTGGCCACCGATTGACACCACGCAAGAATTTGCTGCTCCCCAATTGGCGTTCGCCTAATTCCTTCAAGTGGCAGCTTCGAATCGGTCGCATCGAGATAGGTCGTTGGGAGTGCGCTCTGGCCAGGATTCGTTAAGACATACTTGACGCCGACATCGCGGAAGTTGGCCAGATACATGTTGAAAGTACGCGCCCCGGCGTCGGTGGTGTCACCCCAGGCCGGCCAAAAGAAAGTGACTCCCAAGTCCTTTCGAAAGTCCGGCAGCAGATCATGATCGACGTATTGCGCCCAAAGTTTGGGAACCGGAAGAATATTGTGATTGATGCTGGCCACCTGAAAATAAGCCCCGTAATTGGGCGCAAGCGGACCCAGGGTGTAATTGCGAGAAAGGCCTTGATGATCGTGCAGGAATTGCATCGCTTGCAGGTCAACTCGGATATTCCGTCTGGCGCTGACCTGCGCCGCCATGAACATAACTGCAGCATCGAAAACCAGAAGGCATGCGAGGATTATCCGGCGCCGCTCCTGGTGCGAAATTCGCCAAACCAGCCAGAGTGCGGCAAGGCCGGCGGAGGCCCAGAAAAGCGCTGCCCCGAGGAACGCGAACATGACGAGTGCTTTGCCGTGGGACCATCCCCAGACGGTCCTCTGCGGCCACGCCAGGGCAACGCAAACCAAGAGCAGGATCGTGGCAATCGCAAAGCCGTGCCGGCGTCGTGGCGTGGTGGCGCGAAACTCATCCAGACCATACGCCGCGAGAATGGTCATTGCCATTATCCAGGATGCACCCGCATATCGGAAGAACATCGCCCGCTTCAGCAACGGCAGGTGGTCGACGATCACTGTGATCGGTTGCACGCCAAACGTTCGAGCCCAGCACAACAAAACCCATATAAGCAACAGAAGCTTGAGCCCTCGATTCGCTGACTTGCGCATCACCCCAGCCAGCGCCATGACAAAGACGAGAGGTCCTGTGTAGCCTCCGATGCTTCCCCACATATCAACGAGCACCCGGGAGGAGAGAGTGAAATTCAATGGTCCATAGATGTAAGGCATTACAGTCGCTGGCAGGGATATCCATGGCAGGGACGCCCCGCCATTATCGTGGGCGCCAAAGGAGTCTGATTGCAGCAGGTAGTCAACAAAAGCGATCAGTAACGGCGCAGCAACCAGCAAACCCAGCGCGAAGCCACCCAGCGCACGCCTTGCCATTGCCCAGCGCGCTGGTGCGGAACTCAGCCGGTAAATTCCCCAGGCGAGAGCAAGTAACCCGCTGATATAGGCCGGCTCCGGGAAGCCGGCCAGAATTGACCACGCAATTGCCAGCCCGATGGCGAGGTACTTACAGCGCCCTGTCGCGGCTTTGGCGCGCGTTCAATGCCCCATAGCAACCAGGGTAGAAAAGGCGATGAGTAGTACACAGCCGCGGGTCCTGGTGTCCAGGCAATCACCCCGTTCATCGCAAAGAGAGCGCCACCGAGCAGTGCTGCGAGCCGGCTGAGTCCGAGCTCACGCAAAAGCGCGTAAGTCCCTAGACCGGCGATGATCTGCATCGTGATCCGTAACCAGAGCACACCTTCCTTGAGGAGGAGCAATAAATTGAACGGCAGGAAGAACGCAGCCGGCTGCAACTCTCCCGCCAGGGGTACCCCAATGCCAGTGTAGGGATTCCACCAGGGGATCACCCCGTGCAGCCAGTCCCATCCTGCAAGATGGCCCAGCGCCTGAGACGTGTAGCCGGCATTCGGATCAAGAAATGGTGAACCTGGGACAACATGTGCGCCACTCATAATGCCCGAATAGAACCAGATGGGATCGGTGCTCAGGCCCAGCAAAAAAAACGGTACCTGCAATGCAAACGGAAATAGAAGCAGCAGCACGATCGGCAGCGCCGGATGACGATCAAAAAACTCTGTTTCAGATTTCGCACCCAACTTGGTTTCAAATACAGCAGAGTGCGGCATGCAAATCCATTCCTCCAGGAGTCAGTCTTCGCAACGAGTATGTGCAGTACCGCCAAATTATATAAGCCAAACGCTGCGTCAAAGCGGTGAGGTGAATGGAACGAAAACGGAAGACCCTCGCGCCGTCTGCTATAACGATCGTTGTGGGATGCTTTCAAGGCGCAAGCGCTGCTTCGCTCGAGGCAAAAGGATGAGCCGCTCACTGGTAGTGGAAGTTCTGCTCGCTACTTACAACGGCGCGCGGTTTTTGCCCGAGCAGGTGGACTCCGTGCTGGCGCAGGACTATGAAAATATCCGGATATTGGCCAGGGACGACGGCTCCAGCGACGGAACGGCGGAACTTCTGGCTCAATATGCGGCACGGTTTCCCAGCCGTTTTCGTGTCATGCCGGCAAGCCCCGCCGGCGGAAGCCCCAGGGATAACTTTCTGCTGCTGATGCAAGCGTCCACCGCGGACTACGTTTGCTTTTGCGACCAGGACGATGTGTGGCTGCCGGACAAAGTGAGCAAGTCTAAGCAGGCCATGGACCGGCTCGAGCGCGAGTGGGGCCCGGAGGTCCCATTACTCGTGTTTACCGACCTGCGGCTGGTCGACGACAAGCTCCACACAATTCATCCGTCTTTCTGGAGCTATATGGGGATCCGCCCCGAGCGCATCCATCGGCTGCCCAGGCTGTTGGTGCAGGGCGTGGTGACGGGATGCACCGCGATGTTGAACCGTGCGCTCGTTGAGCGGGGAGTGCGTATGCCGGAAGATGCATACATGCATGACCAGTGGATCTCGTGGTTGGCGGCCTTTCTGGGCCGCGCCGGCATCGTGAGCACCCCGACCGTTCTCTATCGCCAGCACGGAGGCAATGCAGTCGGCACAGGCAGCAACGCCGGGACTCGGCGACCCAGGCGCCGAGACCGCTGTGGCAAAAGATCCGCCACCCGCATATCGCGCCGGAGTACGTGATTCGGTGGGAGATCAGCCAGCGGCAGGCCAGGGTTTTCTTGCGCGCGCACGGGGCGAGCTGCGGCCTGCACAGCGCGCCCTGCTGCGAGGATTCCTACGCTGTCAAACGAGCAGAAGCCGGTTGGTCCGCGTCGCCAGCCTCATCCGTTACGGTTTCTATCATGTCGGAGTGAAGCCGAACCTGGCCATGATGATTTACTTGTGGCGAATGAAGGCTAAGAACCAACACCCTGCTTGAGGCTGGGGGCGCCAGAGCCCGCACTTGCGCCGGTTATACTGGCAGGGACGATGAGTTATCGAATTTTCGAGTGCGCCCTTTGTGGCGGGCACGAATTTGCCCCTTGTTTGCGCGCAAGAGACTTCCACTACGGGAATCCAGGCGAATACATGCAGTCTCAATGCACCGGGTGCGGCCTGGCGTTTCTGGATCCGATGTATGACGAAGCGGAACTAGCGGCATTCTATCCGAAAAACTACTACGCCTTCGCCGATCGATTTCCTGTTGCCAATCCCACTTATTCCTTCAAGCAGAAAGTCTGGCGGCTGGCGGGGCGCAGAGAGTATCCGACTAAAGACCCGAAGTTCCCACGGCCCGGCAAAATGCTCGATGTGGGGTGCGGTTCCGGTTGGTTCATCTCCCAGATGAGAGACCAGGGCTGGGATGTGACCGGAGTGGAGCCAACGCTGCCGCCGCGGAGTTCGGCCGCAGGGAAAAGGGGTTGAATATATTCGCCGGGTCGCTGCTCCAGGCAAAGTTCCCAGACCGCTGCTTCGACTACGTGCGCATGAATCACTCCTTGGAACACATGGAGCATCCCAACCAGGTTCTCGACAAAGCTATCGAGTCCTGGCCGACTATGGAAAGCTGATGGTCGGTGTTCCCAATCGGGACAGCTTCAATGCGCGCGTATTCGGCCGCTACTGGCACCACCTGGCGCTGCCTGTGCATACCTTCAGCTACTCGGTCTCCACTCTCTCCCGGATGCTGCGCAAGCACAGGTTTCAGGTGCGGAGGGTCAATTCAACACGAATGTGACGGCGCTTCTGGAAAGTGTGCAGATGTACCTCAACCGCAACGATGCGCAGCTCAGATCCCAGGGGCGGCTCACCGCCAGCCTGACAGCCACGTTTCTCTTCAGCTGGGCGGCCCGCCTGCAGAATGTCTTTCATATTGCCGACGTCATCGAAATGACCGCAACCAAGCAATGAGCGGCCCGCAAAGACGGGCTGCCCGGGTACATCACGCGTACCGACAGGCTCTTCATGTCGCATAAGCGGAAGGTACTGCAAGGGTTCGGCGTCTAACCTCGCGCGCGTGCTGCTCTCTATGCTGGTATCGCTGGTGCTGCCGCCGTTTCTAGTGCACCGCATGTCGGCGGCCGAGTACAGCGCGTGGGTCCTGATCTTGCAGCTCAGCGCATATGTCGGTCTGCTGGACTTCGGCTTGCAGACGGCCATCGGCAAGTTCGTTGCCGAGCATGAAGCCGCCGGAGACAATGAGGCCAACCACCACCTCGTCAGCACCTCGTTCACCATTCTCACGGCCGCCTCGCTTATCGCCGCCATTGCCATGATCGTGGCCTCGCAACACATTTCGGCGCTGTTTCACCAGATGCCGGCGGCATTGGTGCCGCAGGTTCGCTGGGGCGTGCTGGCAGTGGGTTTAAGCGCCGCGTTTGCCCTGCCCTTCGGCTCCTTTTCTGCCATATTTACCGGGCTGCAGCGCTACGGCTTTCCCACAGTGATTCGCCGTCGCTACCCGCGTTCTTTCCGCCGCTGCCTTGATTCGTCCTTCTGCTTCTCCACCGCGGCCTGGTCCCCATGGCGTTAACGATGGGGGCTTTTAACGTCGGGGGCGGGGGCCGTGGCCCAGTACCTCGGCTGGCGCGTATATATCCGAGGCAAGGTCGATTTTTCGTTTCTCTTGTTCCACAGCAAGTCCGCGGTGCGGCTGGCAAAATATAGCAGCGTGCTTTCGCTCTGGACTGTCGCGATGCTACTGATCAGCGGGCTCGATACCGTGATCGTCGGTCATTACGACTACCGCAACACAGGGTTCTATGCCATTGCCAGCGCCGTTACCAATGCTATGCTGGCGCTGATTTCCAGTCTTGTTCGAGATGTTCCATTGTACCAGCGTTCACTCCATGCAAGCCTTTCACCAAGCCCGAGCGGATGGGGGAACTCTGCATCCGCTTCTCCCGCTACTGCGCAATACTGCTCTGCCTGTTCGGGTTGCCGCTCATCCTGGGAGCGTATCCGCTGTTGAGCATGTGGGTCGGGCGCCCCTATGCCGCGCGTAGCGCGCTTTATCTTCAACTGCTGGTGGTCGGAAACATGCTCCGCCAACTTCCCTCCCCATACGTAATCGCGGTGGTGGCCACCGGAAAACAACACTTGGCCACCGTCTCGGCGGTGGCCGAGGCATCGGTGAAGTGGGGTCTGAGCCTCTGGCTGGTGCAAGGGTATGGGGCCATCGGCGTAGCCGTGGGCACGGTGGTGGGCGCGGTGGTTAGCCTCGGCGTGCATGTGATGGTCAGCATGCGTTATACCCGCTCCACGATTCTCATCCCACGCCGTAAATTCGTGGTTGCCGGCCTGCTGCGCCCGCTTCTCATGGTCGTGCCATCGCTGCTCCTTCTCCCGTTTTGGAGACCCCTTCAGATGCTCCCGGCACCGCCCGTATTACTGGCGGCGTGGCTGGTTGCAACCACTGCGACCGCATGGATGATCGCGCTAAATGCAGACGAGCGGCGAGGATTCAAACGCGCATCGCTCCGGCTGCTACGCTGGCGCCAGCAGCGGGCCTAACGGCCGTTCAGGCCGGAGCAGCTGTCTTCTTTGCTGAATCCGACCCGCGCAAACATAAATGTGAGAGAGCCTCTGCCGCTGAAGTTCCAAACCGAGGACAGCTTAGGAAAAAACCAGTAGCGGGCCGAGTATCGATCCGGATTTCCTACTCGCGGCACTTGAGTGACGGGCACAGGAGAAATCCGGGAAACAAAACTGCTACAGATACTTCCGTCACGAATGATAATGGAAATATGAACTGGAACCAGTCCTCGTATCTTCGAAGATCAACAGCGGTGAGCCATGCAAAGCCCGGCGCGGCCGAATTGGCAGAGCTATGTTTTGCGGAATGATTCCCAGAATCCGGCGATCAATGCATATCTCGCCGTGAGCCGCGAGCGGGCTCTTCGCAAGCGGAAGCGATCGATCAACTGGCAGCACAAGGTAGCCCGCTGCCTCCGTTCGCCGGGGTCCCCGTCGGCATGAAAGACGTCTTGGTGATGAAGGGTTCTCCGTCGACGGCGGGATCGCGGATACTCGAAGGTATCGGCCGCCCTATGACGCAACGGTAGTCCAGCGTCTGGAAAATGCAGGTGCGGTGCTCGTAGGAAAGCTGAATTGTGACGAGTTCGCGATGGGCTCATCGACCGAAAATCCGGCTACGGACCAGTACATAACCCGGTTGCGCTGGATCGTGTACCCGGCGGATCGAGTGGCGGGTCGGCGGCAGCGGTCGCAGCCGGCATGGTGGTTGCCGCCCTGGGTACAGACACCGGAGGATCTGTCGCCAGCCGGCATCCTTCTGTGGAGTCGTCGGCGTCCTTCCCACGTACGGCCGTGTATCGCGTTATGGCTTGATAGCGTTTGCCTCATCGCTCGACCGGGTTGGCCCGCTCACCCGTAGCGTTCGGGATGCAGCTATATGCTGGGTGTGATCGCGGATATGACCCCTGGACGCTACCTCCGCGAACGTTCCGGTTCCGGACTACGTCCAGGCGCTCGAACAGCCAGTGAAGGGTTGCGGGTCGGTGTTCCGGCTGAATATTTTGCCAATGGCCTGGACGCCGAAGTGCGCGCCGCAGTAGAGTCTGCGATCGAACGGTTGCGCGAGGCGGGGTGCTCGATTCATCCCGTGTCGTTGCCGCACACCAGGTATGCCATCCCCACCTACTACATTTTGGCAACAGCCGAGGCGAGTGCCAACCTCGCGAGGTTTGATGGAGTCCGCTACGGCTTCCGCGCCAAGGATGCGAACACACTGAGTGCGATGTATCGCAAGTCGCGCGACATCGGCTTCGGTGCCGAAGTGAAGCGCCGAATCCTGCTGGGAACCTATGCGCTCAGCGCGGGCTACTATGACGCGTATTACAAGAAGGCGCAGCAGGTACGTACTTTGCTACGCGAGATTTTCTAGATGATTTCGGCAGGTCGATGTGCTGGTAACACCGACTGCGCCGACCCCGGCATTCAAGCTGGGCGAGAAGACAGACGATCCGCTCTCCATGTACCTTGCCGACATCTACACGGTGACCGCAAAGCTTGCGGGCATTTGCGGGATATCTGTACCCTGCGGGAAGTCGTCGCAGGGATTGCCGATCGGCGCCCAGATCCTGGGAAAGCATTTCGACGAAGCGACCGTCTTACGGGCCGCCTTTGCGGTCGAAAAGACAATGAACGACGTTTAGAGGGGCTGGTAGTATCGCTCCTCCGGCGCCGCGCAGGAGAGGCAAAGTGTTTCTTCATTGCGCACCAGGAAGCGATCGTAGTTGATGCCTTCGCCACACCGGGCGCAGGCCACGCGCTTCGCCTTTGTATCCGGAAAATTCTTTGGCATCGAGCGTGACCCTAACCCACTGCTCGTCGAAAGGTCTGATCACTCATCTCGCGATATGCGGCCATCTGTTGCAGGTTCTTGTTTTCAATTTCCGGGTGCAATTGCCGAGCGAGATCCTTGGAAGATTCCTTCGCAGCGATACGAATAGCGCGATGGGTTTCGAGGTCGATAAAGGTTGCCGCCATTTTGCCCCAATCGCGGAAATTGAGTGCCCTTTTGCCTAGCCGGCACCCGGTCACTACGCCAATGGCGTCGGTAGCGCAACGATCGATTTCGACGAAGGTGACCAGGCGCTTGCGGTCTCGCCGCGCGGTTCCTCGATACCCGGCGGGCGCACCCCAGCATCGCTAAGCGAACGCCCAGCACTTGCCCCGCGCAAAGGTGCCCGTGGGCTATCCTCGCTTCCTCCAGCAGTTCGTCTAGCGTTGGCATGGTCTCCGGCATATCTCCATAGTACTGTGCCTGACGACAGGAGACTCGAAAGTACTGTGCCTGACGACGGAGACTCGAATGCGCGGTCAGGGGCTTTTCGGACGCTCTATCGCGGCAGAATGCAGCCACTTGACTGACCTCAAACCTTTAGTGTGTATTCGATGCCGTGGCCGGTTCTTCGTTGCCGTCGCCATCTTCCACCAGAACGGCGGAAAGTCCAATCAGGCTGTAGCTGATTGCCGCAGCGCCGGTTGGCTGAAAAGTGACCTGCAGCGGCTCCCGCTGCCAACGCGCAGGGCAGCAGCACAGGCGGGTAGCTGGTTCTCCCCGGTGAACAGGGGGAGAGTTTCTTGGCGATCACCGGCTTGCGCGCGGCGATCTGAGCAACGACCGCGTACAACTGCTTGCCGCTAGCCGTCAGGCCACAATAGGCGGCATAGTCGCGAAACCAGACGACATTCGAAACCGCGGGGTCATAATCCGGCAAGTGTAGGGCGGTGATGCTGCCTTTCACCGATCCCACCAGCAGCCACGGTCCACGTTGCCATATCCAATGTTCGGCCTTATCGCCCGGAAGCGCGTCATTCAGCCGCAAAGCGCGGCGCACAACAGAGCTGCGGTCTGTGATGGCGTGTGATTCCCCGTTCGTCCATTCCTTAAGCTTGCCATCCACCATCAAGGGACGAACCCGCAGCTTGCTTTTCAGTAGGGAGTGCGCCGGCCGGGTCGCCGGCGAGGGTGTAAGGAACGCTTTTCGCGGAACCGAGGAACACGATGTGCGGTTTTGCTGACCGCGGGAAGCAACGGATGCGCCACCAATACCAGCCAAAGCAGTAGCAGCAAGAGGGCGCGAGCTTGGTCCCTTATACACATGCGGCCTTAGCTTGGAGGGCGAGGATCCCGGGAAATTCAAGTTAACAAACGCTTATCTTTGTGGGCGCTTTTAAAATCTAAGAGCCTGCAGCGCAGTCTCTCTCCTCACGCCCTGGATCCTTGTAGGATTCTCGAAGATTTCTGCTATGGCGTAATAGCCAGATGCGGTACAGAAATCTGTCCATGAAGCTGCCGCTTTTTTGTACGTGGAGAGTGCGGGCTCCGAAGGATGTTGAGCAGGCGCCACAAGGGCAGGTTCTGATGGTTGGCATGCGAAAAATCGTGGGTCAGCGTCGCCAGCATCACGTACACGCGGTAGTCCCTGATAAAGAGCGCATGAAAGACAGCATGGTCCATGAAGTCCAGCCAGAACTCCGCGGGAAATCCACCGATGGATCGTAGCGCCCTGACTCTGAGAGTCGAAGCAGAGTTATAAGAGCACAGTGGTTGTTGCTGGACGCCCACGACATCCTCACTCATGGCTGGTTCGGGTGGGCGGAATTGACGCCGTATCAGGCCAAAAAAGTCGGGGAGGCCGGAGAATCGATCCTGCCATTCACTCGCAGTTTGGGAACGATGGCTGCTACCTCGCTCCGGGGGTAAAGGGTCCCGGCAGCCTCCACTAACTCAGAAAGAAATTCGGCCGGTCAGCGTGGTGTCCTGGTCGAGCAAAAGCAGCCATTCGCGCTCTTCGGACTCGGCACGGGCCAACGCAAAATTGTAGGCCGCCGCTAACCCGCCATTGGAGGGATCATGGATATAACAGGTAGGGAAGCCCGCCGACGTCGCATGGCTCTGTGGTTGTGGCGAATTATCGTACAGGATCAACGACAGATGCTTTGCCAGCTCAGGATTTGCGTTCACGATCTGCAACAACGAGGAGAAGGATAGACTTTGCGCAAGTTCGCAGTTGTACAGCACTATGACGGACAGGATCGATGAGGGCGAATGCGAGGCGAGAATTCGCTGGCATTTCAACGCGGGGTTTGCCGGGAGACACAAACAGTGGGCTAAGTCCGGCCTAAGTTCACTCAGGCGCCAGTATACCAGCCGGCGCAGGAAGGATCCGAACTCCCGCCGCTAGCCTGGCCCTTTCTAGGAGAACCGGCACTTTGCGCAGCGAGCTCAGGATGGCTTGGCCCATCTCCATCAGGGTACCAGTTGAAAGGCCCGTGTTTATATGGAATCCTGACGCCATGGCAGCCAATGGACAAAATCGGATCTCGGTTGCCTTTGCACGTATAACGGTGAAAGTTTCTCGTCCAACAACTGGCCAGCATGGCGAAGCAAACCAGGTCGCCGGACGAACTGATCGTATGTGATGATCGTTGACCGACCGAACCGTGGGCATCATTAGAGAGTTTGCAACTTCGGCGCCCTATCCTGTCAGGATTTTCGAAAATGAATACAACTTGGGATCCGCCGCAAATTTTGAACGCGCGATCCGGCTCTGTGAAGGGAACCTGATTGCCCTCAGCGACCAGGACGACATCTGGTATCCGATTCGCCTCCAACGATCGGAGCAGGAGTTCGCGGTCCACCCTGAAGCGGGCCTGGTTTTTTCCGATGCCGACGTCATCAATGATGGGAATGAGTTGGTCGGTCCCACGATGTGGCAGGACTCGGCTTCGCCGGCAAATGGGCGCGCGATCTGCTGGCTGGTCAGTACTTCCTCTTGGCGAAGCACCGGTTTGTGACCGGAGCTACGATGATGTTCCGTGCAACCTTACGCGATCGTGTTTGCCCATCGGTCAGGGGTGGATCCATGACGAGTGGATCGCGTTGGTCACTGCTGCCTTCTTTGATTTAAGGCCCATCCATCAGCCGCTGATCCGCTATCGAATCCACGGCTCCCAGCAGGTAGGACTACAAAACAAGTTCGAGCGGCGAACGCAAGGAACCGCGCCCAAAGGCATTGGGGTCGCTGGCAGCGTCCGTAAAGGTCTCCAATGGCGTGCGCGGCATTATCGGAGATGGTCCTGATATCAGGCGAGGAGTCTTGCCGGCCTACCAGGAGCACCTGCAGTTTCTGGCCTTCCGAGCTAATCTTCCCGATCTTCGCCTGGTACGGCTGAAACCAATCCTCACCCATTATCCGGAATACCGACTCCACGCTTCCGGCCTAGCCAGCGCGCTGAAAGACCTGGTACTCAAGCGGCAACAATAATAAATGGACAGGGTTAGCGCCCTGTGTCAGAATAAATTCCCGTAGAAACCAGATAAGGAATAGTACCCCTTCTGTCTTTGCGAAGCTCTTGAACGAGCTTTCCTGGATTCGTAATTCGGAAGGGAAAGCTCAACAAGGAGAGGTGGCTCGGATTCGCGCATTTACATTGACTCACGGCGGGCGGTGGGCGTTCGCCCGCTGTGTGTAGCTGGTTGTGGCACCAGTTTTCGCTTCTCCCTGCTCGCCGGCTCGGTTGCGGGAAGAATCGTGATTTATGATTACTCACCGTCGGTCATCCAATCTGGAAACTTGCAGCAGGTTTGGTGGTGTGGTCAAGACTACAACCCGAAGGATGCAGGGCCCAATTCACTGACGCCATCCAGTATGAGTCAATCGATCTAGCGACTGGTGCCCACTATGGACCACTGCCGGTGTTGACCGAGACACCAGGGCGCGCGGGATTCCGTGTATACCTGCAACCAAAGGTGGTCCGCGGCACCTTTGCCAATCCGTTGGGTAATGGCGAAACCTTTACGTACGCCATGTATTACGTCGGACTCGGACCCGTCAACGGAACCAATAACTCGATTGGAGTGGCTTTCTCCAATGACGGCATCTTCGTGGAAGAAATACCCTCAGCCGGTGATCACCGCCGAAACGCAAGATAATTATGGCGTTGGTCAACCAGACGCGTGCTATAACAATCAGGGGGGAACGATCCGCATGTTCTATGAGGACAATAGCTACGGCCTCCACCATGTGGAAGCGACCTCAAGCGATGGAGTCCACTTTGATAAGCTGGGCACGCTCACAGCCAACGGGTTGGACCCAAACAGCCTGGGCTGGGGCGATATGGCTTATGACCCGGACACCGGTTATTGGTATGCCGGCTTTAATAGGCCAAACCTCGCCCTCCCTTTACTACAGGAGGGGTGGAGGAAAAGTGTGCCTACAGCATCTCCTTGTATCGGATCACGGATGCAGCCCTTTTAACCGGCAGCTACTCCCTTGGGAACTCCTGACTAGAATATCGATACCAGTCTCAATGGCTACGAAGAGAATTTCATCCCCGGCTTCGTGCGCGACATCGTACGGCAGTCTGTTAGCTGGTCCAACCATAAAGATGTTGACTTCCGATATCGAATCCACCTCCTGCGTGGAATGCATCTCCGGCTACTGCGTGTGGTTTTCTCGGCGAATGTCTCAAACTGGAACATTTCGTCGGCTGAATGGACACCCGGGTCATCCGATACTAGCGCTCAATCGGTACTTCAACCAAATCACGCACGAGGTTACGACCGGGTTGGATCGATCCCAAGGGCGGCTTTGTTCTGCACGGTACCCTGGGCCACCTTTACCAGAGTCCGCAACACGGAGCGAGGCGTTCCTTTCTACAGTTGCAACGCTCGGATCGACAGACTACTTCATTTCCCTTGACAGTGCCTGCGAACGCTATCGTATTTTGGGTACTGTTTGGCTATGGCTACTCCAAGCCGGTTGCGGGTCTGAATCTTTGTCCCCCTTTACCGCTGCTGGGCCTTTCAGCCCCGATCATTTTGTCAGTACGGACCCAAACTGCGAGGGCCAGCAGGCCGATGAATTTCTTGGTGACGCTCTTCCCTAGATACCACATTTTTTTTTTTTTTTTTTTTTTTTTTTTTTTGGGGGGGGGGGGGGGGGGGGGGGGGGGGGGGGGGGGGGGGGGGGGGGGGGGGGGGGGGGGGGGGGGGGGGGGGGGGGGGGGGGGGGGGGGGGGGGGGGGGGGGGGGGGGGTGTGGATCGCCATCAAAATCAAAAAAGGAGCGCTCAATAAACAGGGATAAGGGGCGCTCGCTACTTTCTCCTGCTCAACAACGACATGGTCAATCCCCAGGAGAAAATCTCGGTGGCCCTTTGCACCTACAATGGGGAGCGATTTCTCCGCCCGCCAATTGGCAAGTATTCAGCAACAAACCAAATTGCCATTTGAGCTGGTTGCTATGCGATGACTGCTCCACTGATTGGCACCATGCAGATCCTTCTGTGACTTTTCGTCCTCCGTCTTTTTTTCCCTGTACGCCTGAACGAGCAACAAACACCAATATTGGCATCGTGGCTAATTTCGAGCAGGCGATTGGTTTGTGTCAGGGGGACCTGATCGCACTGAGCGACCAGGACGATATCTTGTGTATCCCCACACGCCGGCAGGGGCTGGGAGTACAACTTCGTGGCACAAAATGCAGTGCGGATGGCTTTCTCCGACGCGGATGTGGTTGACGAACAGGATGAATTGGCGGGAACAACGACTGTGGACGAACATTATGGATTCACTGACGAGCGAAAACGACGAGTTATTGCAGGGAGACTATACCGTGCTCTCGTTGGGCCTCGCTTCGTGACTGGAGCAACGGTCATGTTTCGCAGCCGTTTACGCGCTCAACTGTCTGCCTGTCGGGTTCGGCTGGCTGCATGACGAATGGATCGTCTGCCATATTTGCTGCGGCCTTCATGGAGTTGAGGGCCGATTCAGGTCATCTCTGATCAGATACCGCCTGCATGCGTCCCAACAAGTAGGTCTTGGGCCAGGGACTGGAGCCGTGTGGGAAAGAAATAGAAAGTGCACTGGAGCGACGTTCTCGCGGCAGGTGGGAGTGTTGGAGGAAGTCTGTAAGAAGATTCTCTCAACAGTCTCTGAGCCGTCGGGGCGAGGCGCTCTATGCCTGCTACCAGGCTCATTTGCGATTTGCGCGCTTCCGCAAATGCGCTGCCCAAGGGCCGGCTTGCGCGCTTGCCTGTCATTCTTGAAGCAGTACTCCGAGCTTATGCCTCGCATGCGCCTCGGGTGTGCTCAGCATGGCAATTGATATCGACCCTCAAAAAATAGTCACGACGTCGACAGTTGATTCAGATCACACGCAATCTCGTGCCTGCTTGCCCACACGGATGGCCAGCTTGCACCGGCCGCTTCTCCAGCCGGATCAGCTTTTCTGAGGAGGTCACGCCGTCGATGTTCACTCCCGCGGTCACCTGCCTCTCGCGCTTCCGTGCGGGAACTCTTCAGGCCCAGCGCCACCAGCAGCTTGGCCACATTGATGTCGACCGGATGATTCTGATCCTCGAGAGCAAGCTCCAGCGACGCGGCAACCGCAACCTGTCGTCAAGTCCACCGCGACCTCTTCCGCCACCGCCTCCACATTCCGCTGCTGAAACTGGCGTCGCCCAGTTTTCATCGGCCTTGTGGGCCTCTTCCTCCCCGTGAAAGCCCGCGACGATGGTGCGCGCAAGACTTTCTTCGCCTGCATGGGATGCAGGCTCCCCTCCGCGACCTTGGCTTCTTCTGCTCGATCTCACTCTGCGGCAGGTCGGTCAGCAGCGTCCAGTAGCGCCACATCAACTCGTCTGACACTGCATCAGCTTGCCGAACATGTCGAACGGCGGCTCATGCATGCCGATGGCGTTGTTGAGCGACTTCGACATCTTCTGCACGCCGTCCAGCCCCTCGATGATCGGCATCGTAAGAACGATCTGCGGCGGTTGACCGAAGTGCCGCTGCAGGTCGCGGCCGCGCATCAGGTTGAACTTCTGATCGGTGCCGCCCAGCTCCACATCGCACCGAGCGCGACTGAATCATAGCCCTGCGCCAGGGGATACATCAGCTCATGCAGCGAGATGGGCTCCTCGTCGTTGAAGCGCTTGTGGAAGTCCTCGCGCTCGAGCATCTGCGAGACCGTGAACTGCGCCGTCAGCCGGACGATGCCGTAGAAGCCCAGCTTCGAGCCACTCGGAGTTGTAGCGCACCTCTGTCTTGGCCCGATCGAGGATACGGAAGACCTGTCTGTGTAGGTCTTGGCGTTCTCCGCAATCTGTTCGCGCGTCAGCGGCTTGCGCGTCTGCGACTTGCCGGTCGGGTCGCCAATGAGCGCAGTCAAGTCGCCGATGAGGAAGATGACCGTGTGGCCAAGCTGCTGAAAGTGACGCAGCTTGCGCATCAGCACGGTGTGGCCCAGGTGCAGGTCGGGCGCGGTGGGGTCAAAGCCGGCCTTGATGCGCAGAGGCTTGCCGCTGAGCCGCGATGCTTCCAAACGCTCGCGAAGATCAGAGAGGCGAATATCTCGGCCGCTCCTTTTTCGAGCAGAGGGTCCATCTGCTCGTCAACTGGCAAAAAGTCCATGTCTTCCGCAGTATAAGGTTTCATAGGGAGAGAC
>CAWJZH010000040.1:0-21875 GCA_963847155.1 uncultured Acidobacteriaceae bacterium
CAACATCAGCGTTCCGGTCGCCAGCAAGGCGGTGCAGCCGATGAGCAGAGCCGGTAAATAGTTAAGCCTGCCTTGGATTGCTGCTGGTGTCACGGCACCAGTCGCAGAGTATGCCTGGTGGAGGCGGACACGGCCCCCTCCGTGAAGGGCAACGCGAAGGTTTTGCCGCTGTACCAGGATGGAAATTGATCCAGAAAATAGGGGCTGAGTGGATCGCCCGATTCGCCCATGACAATGTTTTCCGTGGAACCATCCAGATTGCTCCAGTCAACGGTGAGCCGCTGGCTGGCGCCGAGCAGGCCGCGCACATGGTCGAGGGTAGTCTCGTCGCCAGACAACTGGCGTGGCCCGGTGCTGGTCCAGCGGCCGAAGAAGGGAAGCAACGCGTACAAGGGATGCTGTACATCGATGACATGCTGGCTGCCGTAGGTCCAGTTGCGCAACACTGCGGGTGCGTGATCGATCGGCCATCCCCTTGCTGACAGCAGCGGCGAGCAAGGCATCCCAGTTTTTGTAGTTTGCCGGCAGCCACTCCGGAGGCGCTTTCTCTACCAGCTGCTCCTGCACAAAGTTCTTGCTTTCCCAGGTGTAGAGCTGCCAGTCCGCGCCTAGCTTGGGTTCAAGCAGCAGTGGCCAAAAGGCTTTCCTGGTGGCATCGACGATTTCGGCCGCCACCGAGCCTGTCGTCACCACCCCATCCCAGCTACGCAACAAGTCCGCCGCTTCGCGCAACCTTGAGTCCGCCCCCGGAGTGCGATCAATGGCATACGCAAAGCGCTGCGCCAGGTCCCGGTCGACTTCGGAGTAGGTGTCCATCTGCAGCGTGAGCATGTCGTTCGGCGTCAGCTTCGTGTGACTTCCCAGCCACTTCCAGATGCGCTCGTTGCGATAAGGCGAGTCCCAGTTAAGCGCCAGGGGGTAAGGGTATCCGTCGGGGGTGATCCGCGCGTTGGCGGTGGCTACGATCCCGTTTGGCGGGTCGAGCACGTTGGGCAGCTGCGCAAAGGGTATCGTGCCTGCCCACTCATGTTCCGCATCGGCGAGTGTGCCTGTTTCCACAATGGGAACCCCGCTCAGGCCAGCTGGCCGCATGGGAAACCGCCCCACGGCCTGGTAGCCGATGTGGCCTTGATCGTCGGCGTAGGCCATGTTCTGGGTCGGCGCCCACCATGCACTCACCGCGTCGCGAAACTCTGACCAGTTGCTGGCCGCGTCCAGCGCCTGCAAAGGCAAACCATGCAGTTGCGTGGTGTACAGCGTCCAGCGCAGCGACAGCATGCGCGTTTCGTGCGGGAACATCGGCGTGATGACCGGTCCATGATCGGTCCTGAGCACATCGAGCAGCACATCCTTACCGAAGCGGACATGAATGTGTTCCTGGTCGCGTTCCGGCTGGCGCCATCCGTTGCCGGCCCAGTATTCGCCCTGGCTGTTGGTCTTTTCGGCGTAGACGTCCTGCACGTCTCCGTTGAGAGTGGTGAACCCCCAGGCGATGTGCTCGTTGTGACCCTCAATGATGAAGGGGATGCCGGGGGTGGTCACCCCGGTCACATGAAAGCTTCCAGCCTGCAGGTCTTCTTCATGCCAGATGTCGGGAATGGAGTGCTCCAGATGCATATCGTTCGAGAGCATGGGCTTGCCGCTGGCCGTATGCGCGCCGGTCACGGCCCACTCGTTCGAGCCGGGCTGGCACCCGTCGCACCAGGTCCCACCCAGCGCGAGGATTCCCCGTAGGCGCAACAGGTCCTCCAGGCTCGATTGCGACTCGTCCAGAGGCGCCTCCGGCACCTCCTGCTGGGGCGCCGTGAGGTCAGGGATGGCCTGGGTGGGCGGATGGTCGCGCCAGGTGCTGCTGGGGTACAGTTGGGCGGCGAGGGTGGGGCCCAGGCGTGCCTCGACCCGCTCTCGCTCCAGCTTCCAGGGGTACAGGGTATCGAGGCGCGATACCATATTGAGCGCGATCAGCCACGAATCGACCGGCTGCCACGGGCGCGGCCGATACCCCAACAGCCGGAATTCGGCGGGCAGGGTGTCCTGGTTGGCCGCGATGTAGGCGTTGACACCCCGGGCAAAGGCCTCAAACAGCCACTTCTGATCTTCCGGCATGGTCGCAGTCAAGTGTTCCGCGGCAGGCCGTATCTGGAGCAACCGCTGCACTTTATCGTGCTCCACCACGCCATTGCCCAACAGTTCGGCCAACTCCCCGGCGGCATAGCGCCGGGCCATGTCCATTTGCCATAGGCGGTCCTGGGCTACGACGAATCCCTGCGCTTCCAGGAGGTCTGGCATGGAGGCCGCCTGGATGTGTGGCACTCCATGCTGATCGCGGAGTACCAGCACTGGCGCGCTCAGCCCCGGCAACTGCAGTTGGCCATCGAGCACCGGAAGTTGCTCGCGCATGGCCTTGCGGAGCCACACGGCCCCCGCGATCGCCCACGACGGCCACGATCACCAGGGTGATTGCCAGCCCGGCCGTTATCCGCAACACCGGCAACCTGCGCCGCCCGGCGGACCTTATACCCAGGTTTGCCATCGTCCATCCCGTCTTGTTCGGCCCCATTGTCTCATCGGGGCAGTTTTCTGCGCTCAGCTTGACACGCAAGCGCCATCCGGCAATCCTAGTCATTCGTCAAAAGGGAGCATAACTGATTGCAGGTCGGCGTCTTCTATCACGACCGGTGCTTTGATGGAGCCTGCTCTGCTTCGCTCTTCATGCGCTTCCACCACGAATGTGTCCGCCCGGATGCGCATTACGATTTTCGTGGATTGGTGCATCGTGCAGGGGCATTGTTTCAGGAGTCTGATTTTACCGGCGACGAAAATGCGATTGTAGACTTCAAGTACAGCGCATCGCCGCGCATCACCTGGTGGTTCGATCATCATCTGAGCGCCTTTCTTACTCCCGCGGATCAGCAGCATTTTCTGGCTGGCCAGCGCGACGGCAGCGCCAGCCAATCGCCATTTCTACGACCCAAATACACCTCGTGCACTAGCTTCATCGCCCACATCGCCCAGACTCGTTTCGGTTTTGACCCGGCGCCTGTAGCGGAGTTGATCCATTGGGCGGACATCGTCGACGGCGCACTTTACGAAAGCCCCAAAGCCGCTGTGGAGATGGCGGCACCCGCCATGAAACTTACCCTGATGATTGAATCGAGCCAGGATCCGGATTTCATTCCGAGTCTTATCCCACTGTTGACGGACATGAGCCTGGCGGAGGTATTGAAGCAGCCTTTTGTGGCCAAATTTCTTCCTCCGCTGATGGAGCGCCACAGCGATTCGTTGGACTTGATTGGCGATCGCACCGAGTTGCTGGATGGCACGCTGTACTTCGACATTACCGATCAGCCCGTCGAGGGATACAACAAGTTCGTTCCTTACTTCCTTCATCCCGATGCGACGTATAGCGTAGGGCTGAGTAAATCCAGTTTTCGCACCAAGGTTGCTGTTGGTTCCAATCCATGGACCAAAGCGCGGCCAGAGCAAATGGTCAACCTGGCCCAGATATGCGAACGCTACGGCGGTGGGGGGCATGCTCGCGTGGGCGCGATTTCCTTTCCCCCAGACCAGGGCGATCGAGCCCGCCTCGCGGCCGCTGAAATTCTCAGTGAGTTGCGCGCCCACAACCCGTTCCCGTGATGGACCAAGGGCTCGGCTTTACAAGCTGCGTTTTGTATCAGGGCACGACTTTCGTCGGGCCTTAAAGGATGGAGAATACGTTGGGCTTTAGCCCCTGAACTACTTGTGTCCTGAGGCAATCACCCTAAACGAAGGGCACGGCTTTAGCCGTGCCGTAAATTAAATGTCCGTAGCACGGCTTCAGCCGCTGAGGTACGTTTTGCCAGACTGTTGGGCCAGAATCATCGTCTTCTGCGGTCTCTATACCAGCCGATGTGGGTTGTCACCAAGTAGTCCAGCGGAAGTGCGAGAAAGACGTACCTCAGGGGCTAAAGCCCTCATCTGCGCCATGAATTTGGCATGGCTGAAGCCGTGCCCTTCGTTTAGATCTCCACCAGAAAGGTAAACGAATGAAACTCTATCGCACCGCCGGCGGCTATATCGTCGAGCACCAGGATCGATTCTATGCAGGCGCGGACACATCATGGGATCAGCTGATTACCCGCGGCGACCTGGCAGCCCATCTGACAAAAACTCTGCCGCAGCTCGAACCAATGGCCGCCGGCTCCTTCGCCGGCATCGAGAAGCAAGTACTGGCGCCCATCGGCAGCCAGGAAGTGTGGGCCTCAGGGGTCACCTACTATCGCAGCCGCAACGCCCGCATGGAAGAAGCGAAGAGTGCCGGCGGTGGGGATTTTTACGATCGCGTGTACGCAGCGGAACGTCCCGAGCTTTTTATGAAGGCGACCCCCAATCGCGTAGTCGGGCATCGCGGCAAGGTAGCCATAAGAAAGGACGCAACCTGGTCCGTACCCGAGCCTGAGCTGACTCTATTAGCCGATCCAGCGGGGAAGATCGTGGGCTACACCATCGGCAACGATATGAGCTCGCGCGACATTGAAGGCGAGAACCCTCTGTATCTGCCCCAGGCCAAAGTCTATGACCGAAGCTGCGCGTTAGGCCCGGGAATACTCATTACCGGCGAATCGATCCCCACGTCCACCGAAATTCAGTTGCAAATTCTGCGCGCCGGCAAGACCGTCTTCTCCGGCGCCACCGCGCTTACGGAATTGAAGCGCGCCTTCAGCACCCTGCTCGAATATCTCTACCGCGACAATACATTTCCTAATGGCTGCTTCCTGCTCACCGGGACAGGCATCGTGCCCCCGGATGAGTTCACTCTGCAGCAGGAGGATGAAATTCACATCACCATCACGGGCATTGGGACGCTGATCAATACGGTAGGATAACTACGATTTCGGCGCGGTGATTTTGTAGGTCAGCTTGTCTGATTCGAACCTTCCGCTGGGTGCGGCAACGCCTGCGTCCTTCAGCTTCTGGTCGTCTTCCGGGGTCGCACTGGGTCCGTCGTAGACCACGTGGAACTCGTAGGTTCCGTGCGCATTGGCGTCCACCCCCATCGCCAGCGGACGTCTTGCCTCAAAGTCCTGGCCGGGCTTCAGCGTGAGCCACTTCTTGGCCCGTTCGCGAATGTCGGGCAGCCCGCTCCCATCTACCTGTAGCCCGCAATCGATGGCCGGCTGGGGCTGGCCGGAATTCTCGGGGACAAACTTTACATCCAGCGAGAACGCGCCGGGGGCGCTCTTGCAAAGCAAGGGTGGGTCGGGGATGTGCAAGACGTGGCCCGACTGGTTCAACATGTGGATCACCAGGATGGGCTGCTGCTCGGGGGCCGCCATGTCGAGGGAAGCCGTCAACTTCAAGTCGGGCTTGTTGGTCGGCTTGGCGCCCGCGCCGGACGCCAACAACATCACGGCTAGTCCAACCGCCCCCAGAATTCGCATCGGGACTCCTCAGCCATGATCCTAGTACATTTCACCCAAGGGTTATAGATCACTTAGGTCGCTCAAGTTCAAAACGGTCAGTAGTGCGCACGTATGTCGAACCCGCCATGCGGCCGACCGCCTGCAACTTGTCCGGATCGATGCGGAAGTGATCGATATGATCCTCTCGCACATGAAAGCGCAGCACTTCGCCCAGAACCAGGCTGCCTCCACCCGGCTGATCGCTCACCTGCACGATCTGGCGCAGCCGGCATTCCATGTGTACATGGCTTTCCGCCACCCGGGCCGGTTTGATCAACTCGCTAGCCACGGGAGTCAAGCCGGAGAGTTCGAACTCGTCCACCTCAGGACCCACCTGGGCTGCCGTGGCATTCATGCGCTCGACGAATTCCTCCGACACAATGTTGACCACAAATTCCCGCGTCGCCGTGATGTTGCGCAGCGTATCTTTCGCCATCGGAGGAACAGGACGCAAGATGGGACAAAACACCACCACCGGCGGATTCGAGCTACATGCGGTGAAATAGCTGAATGGTGCCAGGTTGCGGATGCCGCCTTGGTCGATCGAGGAGACCAGTGCGATCGGCCGAGGCACGATCGCACCAACCATCAGTTTGTAGATATCACCGTGGGCATGCTCGGCGGGATCGAAAGTCAGCATGCTCAAAGGTTGCCGCGCTCTGCCTGCTCGCGCTCGATGGCCTCGAAAAGCGCTTTAAAGTTGCCTTTCCCAAAGCTGCGGCTCCCTTTGCGCTGGATGATTTCGAAGAAAAGCGTCGGCCGGTCTTCTACCGGTCGAGTGAAGATTTGCAGCATGTAGCCTTCATCGTCGCGGTCGACCAGGATGCCGAGCTTCTCCAATTCGTGTACCGGTTCATCAATCGCGCCAGTGCGCGCCTGCAACTGGGTGTAGTAGGAATGCGGCACGCGGAGAAACTCGATGCCCTGTTCCTGCAGCCGGCTCACCGTATGCAGAATGTCGTTGGTGGCCAGCGCAATATGCTGCACGCCCGGGCCGTGATGGAATTCCAGGTACTCTTCGATCTGCGACTTGCGCCGCCCCTCCGCCGGCTCATTCAACGGAAATTTCACCCGTCCGTTGCCGTTCGCCATCACCTTCGACATCAATGCAGAATATTCGGTCGAGATATCTTTATCGTCGAAGTGCTGATAGAGAGAGAAACCCATGACGTTGGCATAAAAGTCTACCCAACGGTTCATCTCATTCCAGCCCACGTTGCCGACTACATGGTCAATGTGCAATAGCCCAGTGGGACGGGCCAGATGGTCATGCCCCTTGCCCGCGTAGCCGGGCAGGAAGGCTCCGTGATAATCCTTGCGCTCGACAAAGGTATGAATCGTGTCCCCGTAAATTGCGATGGAAGCCATCTTTGAGCTTCCGTGTTCGTCCGAAGACACAAACGGCTCCTGCACGCTGCGGGCGCCCCGTTTGGTGGCCTCTCTCCACGCCTGCTTGGCGTCGTCCACCCACAGCGCGATGTCCCGCACTCCATCGCCGTGCAAACGAATGTGCTCGGCGATCTCATTGTCTGGTCGCAACGGCGTGGTAAGCACAAAGCGAATCTTGCCTTGTTGCAAGACGTAAGAGGCGCGGTCCCGTTGACCCGTCTCGGGGCCGGCGTAGGCGACCAGGCTAAAGCCCATTGCCACTCGATAGAAGTAGGAAGCCTGGCGTGCATTCCCAACATAGAACTCAACGTAGTCAGTGCCGTTCAGTTGAAGAAGCTCTTCGGTCGTTTGTTGCTCCTGGTGCGTAAGCGTTGTCATAGCTACTGGGTTACTCCTTGGGGTCGCCCTACTGTCTAAGAGGTTTCACGATCAGCCCGATCCGCTCCAATCGTCACACCTCTTCAGGGCCGGAAGAAAGATATACCCTCCGTGCGGCACTTGGATAGGTCCCGGAAAGTAGAATTAACTGGGTGTATACGTCCATTCGGCGGATCAGCGCCATTTTCGGACGTTGCATGAGATTTAGATGCTCAGCCGAGTAGAAATGGGCGGGTACGCGTCTGATATATGTGGGCGCAGGAGAGGAAGATCATGGCTATCGGTTCAGCAACGCTCGGGGCCGCTGAGCCCTTTTTAATCCAGCAGGATTGGCCAGCCTATACCCCCGCGCAACATGCGACCTGGGCGGAGTTGGTGGGCCGCCGAATGCCCCAGATTGAGGCATATGCTTGCGAGGAATATCTGCAAGGCTTTGAGCAGATTGGCTTAAAAACCGATCTCATTCCCAACCTGGCCGATGTGAATCAGCGGCTCAGGCCGCGGAGTGGTTGGCGGGCTACCCCCGTGAGCGGCTTCCTGCCTCCGGACGCGTTCTTTGCCATGCTCGCGGCACGGCAGTTTCCGACGACCACCTGGCTGCGCAGCCGCGAATCCCTCGCATACATTCCCGAACCGGATATCTTCCATGATGTCTTCGGCCATGTGCCCATGCACGCCCATCCCGTGTTTGCCGATTTTCTGCAGCATTACGGGGCCGTCTGTGCGGCGTTGACCGACAAGCTTGCCCTGGAGAAGATGGGCCGCCTGTTCTGGTTTACGGTCGAATTTGGCGTGATCCGCCAAAAAGGAGGCTACCGCCTCTACGGAAGCGGTCTAATTTCCTCCCAGGGTGAATCCACGTATGTGATTGAGGGCCGACCGGAAATCAAGGACTTCGATGTGGACCAGGTTCTCAACCAGGAGTTTTCCACCTCGGAAATGCAGCCGGTGCTCTACGCGGTGGATTCCTTCGAGCAAATCTACGAGGCAACGCGCGAAGCCGAGAAGCGGCTTTGCCGGTAAGCTTCCGGGCACAAAACTCCTCGTATTTTCTTTAAACTGTCACGATCCATGGTGCACAATTTTTGTACGGGGGGTTTTCTTGCCGCGCATCCATTTTCAGCAGCAGCTCGCAGCACTCAAAGACAAATTGCTGGCCATGGCTGCGCTCTCCCAGCAAGCAGTGAGTTCCTCGGTGGATGCCTATCTGCAGCGGGATGCCGGGCTATGCCAGTATGTGCGGGAGAACGAGACTGCCATCAACGCGGCACAACGCGAAGTGGACGAGATGGCCTATGAATTACTGGCCCAGGAACAGCCAATGGCCATCGATCTGCGCTTCATTCTGGCCGTGATCAAGATAAACGGCGACCTGGAACGGGTTGGGGATCAGTCGATGAGCATTGCCATCCGAACCCAGGAATTGCTGGCATATCCGGCAGTCGATCTGCCGGTGGATATTGCGTCGATGGGCGAATACGCGTCGCGCATGATTCGTTCCGCCATCCAGGCGCTGCTCGATGCCGACGCGCAGTTTGCGGAAGCCGTCGTGATCATGGACGACGAGATTGACCGCATGAATCGCGTTGCCCGGGGGGAGTTGATGAAGGTGATGGAAGGCCATCCGGAGATCAGCCTGCAGGCTCTGAACGCGATCATCATCGCCCGGGCCCTTGAGCGGATCGCCGATCACGCCACCAATATCTCCCGGGATGTCATCTTCTGGATCCGCGGCGCCGACATACGGCACCAGGTCAGTACCGCCATCGATTGATTGGTGGCCAAGAACATGTGCGAAGCGATCGCGAAGCTCAGTCCGAGCAACTGACTTGCCTACGGCAAGTTGAGGGACAAATGACACGGCAAAAATCGCTGTAGATGCAAGGCCCGGAGGGCCGACCGCCAAACGTCAGCCCAGCCCGGAAGGGCTGGGAAATCGATCTAAACCGATCGCCGCTACCGCTGTGTCATTAGGAGCGCAGCCGAGCAGTCTGGGAGACCCTGCCATCTGCGATGTATTGACTTGAAATCGGTGCGGGGTTACGGTTGTGATATGTCTCTGTACTGCCGCCGCAGCGCTTGTTGTCGCTTGACCCCATCACGCCGTACGGGTGCGTCCTAAGAATTAAACGAATCACCATCTTCGGAAACCCGGGTGTCGGCAATCAGCGACGCGCCGGGTTTTTTCATTTCAGGGAGTGATCAATGGCCGAGGTTAAGGAAACAAAAGCCCAGCGAATGGAACGCCTTAAGCGGGAAAAGAACCCGTGGGAGGCACTGGATGAAGTGCGCGCCTTCGCCGCCGCGGGCAGGGAATCGGTGCTCCCGGAATGGGCGTCCGCCTACTTCAAATGGTGGGGTATCTATACCCAGGGAGACGGAGCCGGGGCGCTCGGCGGTAAAGGCGGTGAAGGCAAGGCCACTGAATATTTCATGATGCGCATTGCGCTCCCCAACGGTATCGCGACTTCCGAGCAGATCGAACTAATCGCCGATATCGCCGCCAAGCATGGCAAAGACCTGGTAGACATCACCGTGCGCCAGGCCATCCAACTGCACTGGCTCACCATCGAAGCTCTCCCCGGGATCATCGATCGGCTCCAGGGCGCCGGACTCTCCCCAAAAGGAGCCTGTGGCGATGTCGTGCGCAATGTGACCGGCTGCCCGCTGGCGGGTTTGGATGCGGACGAGGTTCTGGATGCCTCACCTTTCGCTCTGGCTGCGGCCGGAGATCTGAACGGAAACCCCGATCTTTACAACCTGCCCCGGAAATTCAAGGTCTCGATTACCGGCTGTTCTGTGTGGTGTTCCTACCCCGAGATCAATGACATCGGGTTAACCCCCGCCGTGCGCACCAGCGGCAACAATCGCGAGGTGGGATTCTCCGTGCGTGTCGGCGGTGGGCTTTCCGCCGATCCACATCTGGGCGTGCGACTGAATGCCTTCGTGCAGCAGCACCAGGCAGCCGCGGTTGTGCGCAAGATTACGGAACTCTTCCGCGATCAGCAGGGTTTGCGTGAGAGCCGCGACCGCGCGCGCATGAAGCATCTTTTTCTCCGTGAAGGGTGGACGGCTGAGACCTTTCTGGCCGATCTGAACCGGAGGCTCGGCTACCAACTCGATCCCGCGGTGGAGGAGACGGTGCCCGACGATATTTACCGTGACCACGTCGGCATCCACCGGCAAAAGCAGGAAGGACTCTGCTACGTCGGTCTGTCTGTACTGCGCGGGCGCATGACCGCGGCCCAGTTGAACGCTGTGGCCGGCTTGGCGAAGCGTTATGGCGACGGCCAGCTGCGCACCACGGTCATGCAGAATCTTGTGGTGGTGAATGTGCCCTCCAACGTAGCCCAGGAACTGGCGCGGGAACTTGAGGCGCTTGGCTTACCGGTAGAAGGATCCTCTTTCTGGAGAGGCGCGATTGCCTGCACCGGAAGCGAGTTCTGCAAGCTGGCGATTACCGAGACCAAGGGCTTCACCCGCTGGATTGTCGATGAACTCGAAGAGCGGCTGCCGGGATTCGATCAACAGCTTAAGCTGCATGTGACCGGATGCCCCAATAGCTGCGGGCAGCATTGGATAGCCGATATCGGCATGGAAGGCAAGAAGATCAAGCACCAGGGCAAGCTGGAAGACGCGTATTACTTCTGCGTGGGCGGTTCCGTGGGCCTGCATCAACAAACCGCCAGACCCGTTGGCTATCGTTGCCTGGCAACCGAAGTACCGGATGCCCTGGAACGGCTCCTGGGCGGCTACTTGCAGGTGCGCAAGCCAGGAGAAAACCTGCGCGCCTATTTCGCCCGCACCAGTGACGAGGAGTTGCGAGAGCAACTAGCCGGCGCAGTGCTTGAGGCCGTGCCCAGGGATCCCGCTCCGGTCGGGGGTAAACACCTTGAGTGAGAGTGCAGCACTTTTTCCTTTATTTCTAAAGCTCGAAGGGAAGAGATGCCTGGTGGTAGGCGCGGGGCTGATTGGCCTGGAGAAGGTCGAAAGCCTGCTGCGTTGCGGAGCGTTGATTCGTGTGGTCGCGCCTCACGCTGTCGCTCGCGTCCAGGAGCTGAGTGCCCAGGGACAGATCAGCTGGCTCGCTCGCGATTACCAACCTATGGACGTACTTGGATGTGATCTCGTCATCGCCGCGACCAATGATCGAGAGGTTAATCGGCTCGTCTTTGAAGAGGCCAGGAATCAACGCATCTTGTGCAACACCGCGGACGACCCGCCCCTGTGCGACTTCTTTTTCGCCTCAATCGTGCAGCGGGGCGATTTGCAGATCGCTATCTCGACTGCCGGTGAGAGTCCTGCGCTGGCCCAGCGCCTGCGCAGGGAAATCGACGCGCAGCTGCCGGCTGATCTAGGACCCTGGCTAGCCGAATTGGGCCAGTTGCGGCGCGAGGTCCTGCAGGCGATGCCGGCCGGCGCCGCGCGGAAAGCACTCTTGCATGAACTGGCGCATCGCGAAGTCTGCAGTCTGGCTGCATGCCCGGCGCGAAGCTTCGCGAACGCAGAAATCAAGCACGAGGTCCAGCAATGAGTGAACCGGGCAAGGTCTACTTGGTGGGTGCGGGTCCTGGCGACCCGGAATTACTCACACTCAAAGCTGCCCGCCTGCTGGCAGAGGCTGGCGTTGTACTCCACGATGATCTGGTGCCGCAATCCATCCTAGACATGGCCGGCAAGCAGGCCCTCATCATCAGTGTGGGGAAGCGTTGCGGCCGGAAGAAGATCACCCAGGCCGCCATCCATGACTTGATGATCGTTTCGGCGCGCAGGGGACTGGCTGTGATCCGATTGAAATCCGGAGACCCGATGATTTTCGGCCGAGCCGGCGAGGAAATCGACGCCTTGCGCGAAGCAGGAGTGCCCTTTGAAGTGGTGCCGGGGGTGACTGCGGCATCCTCCGCGGCCGCTTTCCTGGAAGCTTCGCTCACTGATCGCAGAGTCTCTTCACGGGTGATTGTCTTGAGCGGCCATCATGCCGCCCGCACCATACCCGAGCCGGAACTGTGGCCCGGTACTTTGCCCACCGACGCAACCCTGGCCATCTACATGCCGGGTCAAAATCTAGCCCAGGTAGCCGCGTCATTATTGCGCACTGGATTGCCGGCAGCGATGCCCTGTGTAGCCGTTACCGATGCATCGCGTCCTGAGGCGACCTACACCGCTTCCCGGTTGGGCGGCCTCTCTCATCTGCCCACGTCGTTTGCTCCCACTCTACTGTTAGTAGGCCACGCATTTGAGGCCGTGCTCGCTCGAGGCATGGAACCCGAGTCTCTCGAGCATGTGTCCAGATTCGTTTCTTCCATCCCCGTCGACGCGGACTGAGCCTCGCTGAAAACCGCATATCCCTCGGTTTCGGGCTGACAAAGGAGAAGGTCAACTGCCGATGGAAAGGGCAGTTGTTGATGGAAAAAGCGGCCCGCCTCCTTTGACACACACCGTCCCCTTGACAAAACGCCTTTCATCCAACAACCGCCCTGTCATCCAGCAACCGCCCTGTCATCCAGCAACCGCCCTCTCCTTTCAACTACCCTCCCCTTTTGTCATACCGAGCGCAGCCGAGGCATCTGCAGTGCGCCATTCGTGTGCCCCGCCCCCACCGGCCCGCAGCCTCCAGTAATCATCCACCGAATCCTCATGGAAACACCAACCTCTCCTTTGTCATGCCGGGGAAGCCGAGCGATCTGCGTTTTTCCGCGGACCCTTCATGGAAATGTTTTCCGACCGAGCGCAGCGCAGTCAGACGCAACCGACTTTGTCGTCATCAAATTGCGAGCATGACCGGCACGTATACTGACGAAACATGCAGATAATCGCTACGGCCACTGCCTTTCCTCCACATTACTTCTTACAGGAAACCGTGGTGGAGGCCCTTAAAGGCCAATGGGAAGGGGGCCTCGAAAACGCAGCCGTACTGGAACGGCTGCACTCCCGAACCGGGGTCGCCGGCAGATACTTTTCCCTTCCGTTAGAGCAATATCCACCCCTCGACACCTGGGGTAAAACCAACGATGTCTGGATCGAGACTGCGGAACGATTGGGTGCGCAGGCGATTGAATGCGTGCTCAGCAAATCAGGTGTGGACCGCAAGCAAATCGGCGCGCTCTATTTCGTCTCTGTAACCGGAGTATCCAGCCCCTCGGTGGATGCCCGGCTGGTCAACCGAATGAGGCTTTCCCCGCAAATCAAGCGCAACCCCATCTTCGGACTCGGTTGCGTCGCAGGGGCTGCCGGCCTCGCCCGCGCCGCCGACTACGTGCGCGCCTACCCTGACCAGGTGGCGGTGCTGCTTTCGGTCGAGCTTTGTTCGCTTACCTGGCAACGCGACGATTTCACCGTGGCCAACCTGATTGCTACCGGGCTGTTTGGAGATGGTGCGGTCGCGGTCCTGGTTGCAGGGGATCAGGTGAAGTTATCAGGGCCTAAAATCCTGGGAAGCGCTTGCTCGTTCTATCCGGATACCCAGGATGTGATGGGCTGGAGGATCTCCGAGAAGGGATTCCAGGTGGTGCTGTCGCCCGATGTTCCCACCGTCGTACGCGCCAATCTGGGCCGCGACGTAGACGCCTTCCTGGCCCAGCATGGAATGACTCGTGAACAGGTACATTCCTGGATCATGCACCCCGGTGGTCCCAAAGTGTTGGAGGCGGTGGCCGACTCATTGGATCTCCACAATGGTGAACTGGAGCTCTCATGGGAGGCGCTGCGGCGCGTGGGTAATCTCTCTTCGGCGTCGGTGCTGGTGGTCCTCGACGAAGTGATCAACCACCGCCGTCCTAAGCCGGGATCGCGCAGCATCCTGGCCGCGATGGGTCCCGGGTTCTGCTCCGAGATGTTATTGCTGGAGTGGTAAGTGGAAAGGGCAGAGTGATCCGCTGTGATGCACTGATCGTCGGTGGCGGACCCGCAGGCCTCGCAGCCGCCATCGCACTGCGGCAAAAAGGTTTGGATGTTCTGGTCGCCGATGCTCTTCGCCCGCCCATCGACAAGGCTTGCGGCGAGGGCCTGATGCCCGATGCACGCAAAGATCTGGCCGCGCTTGGTATCCAGGTCACAGCCAATGATGGTGCTCCGTTCGACGGCATCGCATTCCTTTCCCGCCATCACCAGGCCGCTGCAAGCTTCGCGCGGGGCTGCGGCATCGGCATTCGCCGGTTACAACTTCACTCGCTCTTGACCGGGCGCTGTCATGAACTCGGTGTGCGAATCGCCTGGGGCTGTCGCGCGCATCTTGCGGAAAAGCAGCCAGTGCGCCTCGATGGCGAACCCTGCACTTACCGCTACCTGATCGGCGCGGATGGCCAATCTTCTCGCGTTCGCCAGGCAACCGGCTTAGGTCAGGGAAAGATTCTGAGCCGTCGTTTCGGCACCCGCTGTCATTACCAGGTGAAGCCGTGGTCCCGCATGGTGCAAGTGCACTGGGGAAATCTCGGCCAAGCCTACATTACCCCCGTAGGTCCGGAAGAAATTTGCCTGGCTACCGTGGCCCGCGAGCCCTCCATCAGAATCGGGGAAGTCCTGGATAGCATGCCTGCGTTGCGGCTGAATCTCGAAGGCGCGCGGGAGCTGAGCAGGGTACGTGGGGCACTGACCACCACACGTAAGCTCCGCCGCGTGACCGTCGGGAACGTCGCCCTGGTAGGGGACGCGTCCGGCTCCGCCGACGCCGTGACCGGTGAGGGCATCGGATTGTCCTTCCGCCACGCCCTGCTGTTGGCCGAGGCTATCGCGGCCGGTAATCTAAACATCTATGAGGCTGGACATCCGTTGATCCAACGCATGCCGCATCTCATGTCAAGAGTCATGCTCCGCATGGACGCGTGGCCCTGGATGCGGGAGGGGGCCATGAGTGTACTGTCAGGCCAGCCTCAACTCTTCGCCCACTTGCTCGCACTGCACCTCGGCGAGCGGTCGATCGGAGATTTCCTGCTTCGGGACGCGCCCGCGCTGGGTTTGCGGCTTTTGGTTTAAAGGCGAGGACATTGAGAAAAATAAGCAAGTCAAGCTTCATCGCGGCGCTGGTCATCCTCATTGGCCAGCTGGCCCCGGCACAAAATCGAGGCATGAAGGTAGTGCTCGATCCGGCGCAGACCGAAATTCATTGGAAGCTCAGCGGTCTTCATACGGTCCATGGCACCTTCAAGCTGAAGAGTGGTGAGTTCCTTTTCAACCCCAAAACGGGCCTGGCCGAAGGCGAAATTCTGGTGGACGCAACCACGGGTGAGAGCGGAAACCCTGACCGCGACAAGCGTATGCAGGACGCGGTTTTGGAGAGCAACCGTTACCCTGCGATCTTCTATCACCCGACTGAAATCAAGGGTCCATTCAAAATTGGAGAGGGCGCGCAAAACCTGACCGGGGAAGGCACCTTCAACATTCACGGAGCGGATCATCCTCTGGAGCTCCCGCTCAAGGTGCAAATAAGCGCAGACACCGTGACCGCAACCACGCGATTCACGGTGCCTTATGTGGACTGGGGAATGAAGAATCCAAGTAGGTTACTGCTCCGTGTAGGCAAGCAGGTGGAAATCGAAGTGACCGCGAAGGGCACGATCAAACAAGTGGAGTGAAGATGCGGTGGCGATCACCATCGCACCCGGATGAAACCCAACTGGCGTGACCTATTACATGTAGAAGCTCTTGATCGCGTCCCAGGCGTAAATGCCGATGATCGCGGCGGTCAAGATGCTGGTTACGCCGGTAAAGACTCTCAAGAACGGTTGAATTTGATTCAACTTGCGAATGATTGCGTCGTTTTCCTTATGCTGGCGGTCGGAAATGTCGTCTAGAAATAGCTGATCGTCTTCGTAGCGGGTGATGGTCCCACGGTAAAGCAGCAGTGCCAGCAGGCAGACGGCGAATACCGCCCACACTATCCACAAAGTTGGAACAACATGCATAATTACCTCCCCTGGAGTTTCCCAGAAGTCCCAGATACCGGGCGGGTCCGGAGCTAGGCGGGCTCGGATGGTAGGAGGGGCTTACGGCATAGAAATATAGACCCGCAAAGGTATGGTTGCCCAGAATTTTCGCGTTTACCCGGGAGATTCCGGCAACTCGCCGGGTCCAAAGCGGCTCTCAGCCTTTGTGCGATCTTGAGGAGCAAGAGATGAATGACCAACGTCCAACGCGTCTTCCAGCAGTAACGGCCATCCTTGTCGTGACCGTCCTCACCGCCTGCAACCCGCCAGCCAATGACCAGCGCCTGCAGGAGCAGGCCGCCCAAGCGACCGAGCAGGCGAAACAGGGATCCAAACAGGCTTTGGCTGACGCCCGGGTGGTCGCAAAAAATGCCGAACAGGCCGTAAATGATGTAGCTGCAGGGGTTAAACAAGGGATTAACGACAAAAGTGCCCCCGCCTCGCGAGTGGACCTGAATTCGGCCTCAGGCGCCGATCTGACGGCACTCCCCGGAATTTCCGTGCACAAAGCGAAGGAGATCATCGCCCATCGCCCGTACGCCTCTTCGCATGACTTGGTGAAAGAAGGTTTGCTGACGGAAGCGCAATTCGAAAAAATCGCTCCAAACGTGACCGTCCGTTAGGTGAGTCGGGGAAGCGGCTGCCGCATCTATTGTTTATGGGATTCCGGCTTTACTCGCCAGCCATCTCGGACTAAACTTGTCGTACAAGGCAGCAAACGGAGATAAACAGATGTCAAGCGTCGCCGAACCGGTAACAAACCTCAATCCCGTATCTATGCCCCTCACCCTTTCGCCGCAGGCGGTCGCAAAGGTACACGAGATCATGGCTACCCAGGATCCATTGCCTGCCGGCCTGCGCATCGGCGTCGTCGGCGGTGGCTGCTCTGGGTTTCAGTATTCTATGTCGTTTGAGAACCAGGCGGGCATGATGGATAAGGTCTTCAAATTCGAGGATCTGAAGGTCTTTGTCGACGCCACCTCGCTGATGTACCTCAACGGCTGCGTGGTCGATTACGTGGAGACCCTGGAGGCGGCTGGGTTCAAGTTCGATAACCCGGCGGTCAAGAGCACCTGCGGATGCGGCTCCTCCTTTAACGTCTAACCACTTCGCTCAATCTCACCGAAGGGCTCCGCTAAAAAGCGGAGCCCTTTTCGTGTTTAGGCACAATATTTCTCTTTCTCATCCGTCTTCACACTAGAAACTCGATGGCTAGCTTGGACCAGTTGACCGCGGAGCAGGACCAGTGGATCGCGCAAGCGGTGGAGCGCGATAGCGGGCGTCTGCGTAATTACATCCGCAAGCACGTCGTCGACCTGGAAACTGCGGAAGACATCCTGCAGGAAGTTTTCGTTGAATTGGTTGAGGCTTACCGGCTGCTCAAGCCGATCGAACAAGTGAGCGGCTGGCTGTTCCGCGTGGCAAAGAACCGGATCATCGACCGCTTTCGTGGCCGCAAGCTGGAGTCGCTCAGTCAGGCCAGGTTTGGCGAGGATGACGATGTCGCCGTTTCGCTCGAAGACCTGTTGCCCTCGCCGGATAGCGGACCGGAGGCAATCTACGCACGAAGCCTACTGCTGGATGAGATAGACGAAGCCCTGGAGGAAATGCCCCCGGAGCAGCGGTCCGTGTTCGTCGCCCATGAATGGGAAGGCTACAGCTTTAAGGAGTTGGCCGCGGAAACCGGAGTAAGCGTGAATACGTTGTTGTCGCGGAAGCACTATGCAGTGCAGCATTTGCGGCGCAGGCTGCAATCGATTTATCAGGAGTTTGTGAAGAAATGAGGCAAGTATGAAAAAGAGATGGCTTTTGAGGATACCTGGAATTTTTCTGATCGTAATCGCGGCGGTTGCAATATTCGGTGTCGTCGTCGAACACCTGTGGAACTGGCTTATCCCGGCGATTATCGGCTGGCATGCGATTAACTTCTGGCAAGCGGTCGGCATCCTGCTGCTGAGCAAGATTCTCTTCGGTGGCTTTCGCGGCCGGGGTGGTATGCACTGGCGGCACCGCATGGGAGAACGATGGGAAAAGATGTCTCCCGAAGAACGGGAGAAATTCACCCGAGCCATGCGCGGCCGCTGTGGTTATCGCGACTTTCAACCCGAAGAGCAGAAGGCCTGAGGAATCCAATGAAATTCGACGCCCCCGCCATCGCCATGCAAATTGTCGAGGACCTGGAACGGGAAAACGCCCGCTTGCAGAAGCTGGTGGCCGAACTTCTGGCCAGAAACCAACAGCTGCGGCAAGCCCTGGAGTCGGCAACCCGTTCGGGATCGGTTGTCGCCAACGCGAGATAGTTGCTATTCTGGGACTCCTTTGAGAACCCAACATCCTGCTTTATTGGCTCTGACTTTGATCGCGGTTGCATCCTTTGCCCAGGCGCCGGCGGCGTCTCAGGAAAAGTTACCGCTTTGGGCGTATCCTGGCCACTTCTCGCAAGCCCCGTCGTCGCCTGCTGTCCGCGCGGAGGTAGAACATCTACCCGGCAGCAAAGCAACTTACACCAAAGGTGAGATCGGCGACTTGTTTGTGGTGCCCGATTGGTATCCGGATATTCATCCGCCGATGCCGGATATCGTCGCCCACGGACGCAAGCCGGATGTTTATGCCTGCGGCCACTGCCACCTGCCCAATGGCCAGGGCCGTCCCGAGAACGCAAGTGTGACCGGACTGTCCGCGGAATACATCGTGCAGCAGATGGCCGATTTCAAGAGCGGCTTGCGCAAGGGTTCTGATCCGGACATGCTCTCCGTCACCAACATGGTGAAGCTGTCCAAGTCGGTCAGCGACGAGGACGTCAAAGCCGCCGCGGCCTATTTCTCCTCCTTCAACCTGAAGCCATGGATACGCGTCGTCGAAGTGGAGGAGGTGCCGAAGACCAGGCCTGAGGGCGGCATGATGGTGGTGGAGGCTGGCAGCCCAAAAGAGCCCATTGGCGACCGTGTGATTGAAGTCTCTGAAAACCTCGAGCACACAGAGCTGCGCGATCCTACCTCAGGATTCGTTGCCTACGTACCCAAGGGAAGCCTGGCGAAGGGCAAGGACCTGGTCACGACTGGCGGCAATGGAAAGACCATGGCATGTACCATGTGTCACGGTCCAAACCTCAAGGGGACGGGGAACATTCCCTCCATTGCGGGCCGGTCACCCAGCCAAATGGCGCGGCAGCTAATCGATTTTCAAAACGGATCCCGGAACGGCTCCATGGCGCCGATGATGAAGGGTGTCGTCTCCAAGCTGACCATCGCGGACATAGTAGCCATCACCGGCTACCTGGCCTCCCAAGAGCCCTGAAGGCCGAAGGAAAACCGCAGATCCTTCGGCTACGCTAGGAGCCTGTGACTTTTTGATTTCGTGTGGCGGAGTCAATCTCACCTATGAAGTCAAGGCTCCTGCACCACTCTCAGCCCCCTGGACGGGTGCCCCATGTTTGCGCCGGTATATCCGGCGCACTACATGGGTTGAACGAGAGGGGCGAAGCCCTTCAGCTGTTCTCGTTCATCTGCATCGAAACCGTTGGCTGCGGGTTGGGAGCAATAAACGGCCAGCAGCCTTCCACCCCTGACAAAACCGTCATCCTGAGCGAAGCGCGTCATGGGCCTGTCGGATACGCCGAGGCCCTTCGACTACGCGCCCAAGATTTGTGTCACGCGGCAAATCTTTGATGCGCTTCGCTCAGGATGACGTAGCTGGTTGGATATGCAAGGGCACGGAAGATCTAAAAAGTCACAGGCTCTCGGGATGACAAAAAGGAGACGGTTGTTTCAAGGAGAGGACCGTTTCCAACCGATAGGACCGCGGTTGAGCCGGGGCGCCCACGACCGACGGCGCTCTCCTTTAGCAACCGCCCTTTCTTTGCAAGAACCCTCTCCTATTTGTCATCCCGAAGCGAAGCAGAGGGATCTGCAGTTCTACGGACCTTTCCTGGGAACTTCCACTACAGCTTAGCCGGGAACTCCGCCGGTCCAGTCGGCTTCTTCTTCCGCCCGATGAACTCCAGTGCTGACTTCACAAGCACATACAGCACAGGGATAAATACCAGGTTCAGGACGGTCGAAACCAACATGCCGCCGACAACCGTGGTGCCCACGGACCGTCGCCCAATCGCACCCGCGCCGGTGGCGAAATAAAGCGGTAGCACGCCGAGAATAAACGCAAACGACGTCATCAAAATAGGCCGCAATCGCAGCTCAGCCGCTTCAATTGCCGCCTCGAAAATAGACTTACCCTGGGCGCGAATCTGCTCCGCGAATTCCACAATCAAAATCGAGTTCTTCGCCGAAAGCCCGATCAGCATCACCAGCCCGATCTGGCAATAAACGTCGTTCGACAGGCCGCGAAGCGTCACCAGCCCCAGGGCGCCCAACACCGCGGTCGGTACAGCCAGCAGGATGATAAACGGAAGAGCAAAGCTCTCATACTGGGCAGAGAGCGTAAGGTATACCACCAGGATGCCAAGCCCAAAGATGAGTACTGCCTTGCCGCCGGCCTCGATTTCCTCGAGCGACAGTCCCGTCCAGGAGTAGGCCATTCCCTGGATCATGTTCTTCTTAGCCAGGACTTCCATGTTGGCCAGACCTTCGCCCGTGCTGTAACCGGGAGCAGCAGAGCCGTCAATCTCCGCCGACCGGAAGAGATTGTAATGGCTGATGACCTGAGGCCCGGATTGTTGCGCGATCGTCACCAGGTTGTCGAGCGTGACCATTTGCCCGGTGTCAGAACGCACGTAGAACTTCCGCAGATCCCCCGGCGTCATGCGTGCCGATTGCCTGGCTTGTACATAAACACGATAAGACCGGTTGTTGTAATTGAAATCGTTGATATACGCCGAGCCCATGTAGACGTTCAATGCGGAATTGATTTGGCTGATCGGGACACTCAGCGCTTTTGCCTTCACGCGATCGATCGTAATCAGCAGCTGAGGATCGCTGGCGGTGTAGCTGGTGTACAGGCCGACCAGTTTACCTTCTTGACGGCTCGCACCGATGATCTGGTGGGCCACGCGGTCCAGATCCTGCAGCGTATTACGCCCCAGGTCCTGCAGCTCAAAAGAGAATCCGCCGAAATTACCCAGCCCCTGAATAGCCGGCGGTTCGAAGATAGCCACGATCCCCCCAGGCACACCGAAGAGCTTGGGGGCCAAATATTGGTAGATGTCCGAGGCCGAGTGCCCCGCGCCCTTTTTCTTGCGCAAATCGACCGACTTGAGCGGAACAAAGATCAGTCCGTAGTTCGAAGAACTGCCTCCGCTCAGACTGAAACCCATGACGGCAAAGGTTCCGTAGACGTCGTCATCCTTGCGAATAATATCAACTGCTTTTTGCGCCACGTCAGACGTGTAGGTGAGCGAGGCGCCGGGCGGAGTTTGCACAATGCAAATCAGGTAATTCTGGTCCTCAGTCGGAAGGAAGGCAGTCGGTGTGTGCTGGTAAAGATAGACCGTAGCGTAGAGGCCGCCGACAAATAGGAGCAGCACCAGGTAACGCAGCCGCAAAACCTGGCGAATGGCTTTGCCATAGAAAGCCGTGCTGGCATTAATACCGCGATCGATCAATCCCAACAGACCGCGTTTATGCTTTTCACCGCGCAGGAAGATCGCTGACAGTGACGGAGTCAAAGTCAACGCGTTAAACGCAGAAATCGCAATCGAGAACGCGATCGTCAGAGAGAACTGTTTGTATAGAATGCCCGTGGTCCGGGAAAGAAAGAAACCGGCACGAACACAGAAATGAGCACGAGT
>CAWJZH010000041.1:0-7087 GCA_963847155.1 uncultured Acidobacteriaceae bacterium
CTCGTTGCAGCAGAGCGGCTTTCAGCCACAGCGATCGATCGAGCTCCTGCTTTCGCCTCGGAAGAGCCGACACGTTTCGGTCTGGGCTGCCTGGGTAGCCGGATGCTGAGCGGTGGCCTGAACAGCAACGCGGACACGCGCCTGGGAAGAAGGATGCGGAGGGCAGCACCCTGGCACAACTGCGCACAGCAGCCGGGATTCCCGGGATCGCTCGACCAGGTGCGCCTGCCCGAGGGCTACTATGCGGCCTTCGTCGAGTTGCATATCGAGCAGGGTCCGCTGCTGGAGAAGGAAGGCTTGCCGGTGGGCATTGTTACCAGCATTGCCGCACCCGCTGCGTTGCGTATCTCGATAGAGGGCGAGGGAGGCCATGCGGGTGGCGTGCTGATGCCCGACCGCAAAGACGCTTTTTGTGCCGCCGCGGAGATCGTGCTCGCTGTCGAAGAACGAGCGCGCGCCACCGGGTCGATCGATACCTGCGGCACCGTGGGCAAGTGCCAGATTTACCCAGGTGCGGTGAACAGCATTCCCAGCCGCGTGGAGATGGACGTGGACATTCGCGACACCGATGAGCAACGCAGAAATCGCGTGCTCCGCGAGATCGAGCAGGCCTGCGCAGAGATGGCGACAAGGCGAAAGCTGCAGGTGAGAGTTACCCCCATCAATGCCGATGCCCCGGCCACCTGCTCGCCCCGTGTGATCAACGCCGTGGTCGAGGCCGCTGAGGAAAACGGACTGCCCTATAAGAAAATGGTCAGCCGCGCCTATCACGACTCCTTATTCATGGCGCGCATTGCCCCGGTAGGGATGGTTTTCATCCCCTGCCGCGGTGGGGTCAGTCATCGGCCGGACGAGTATTCGGCGCCGCAGGAAATCGAAACCGGGGCCAAGGTGCTGGCGTCCACATTGGCCAGGCTATCGCAGGTATAGAGACGCGCCTACGCCTGGCCTTCGATATCGGGCATGACAAGATAAAGCAGGATAAAGGCCGCGATGGCAAACATGTGCTGGGCGCCGGACTCGCCGGTCCATTCCTTCGACTGCCACATGAGGAACCACTCATTGCCAACGCTGAGAAAGGCCGTGAGCCACATCAGCAGACTAAGTGTCAGCGCGATGACTCCCAATTTCTTTGCCGCATTGAAAACCGCGGCGCCCGCATGCAAGTTGCGGATGAGGCGAACGCCTGCCCACCACAAGAGAATCCCGGTCACAATTTCCCAGCAAACGATACTCGCGAAAAACATGAAAGGAACTGCAGGCGCGTGGATAGCGCGCCACATGCCATGGTTTCCCGGGAATGTCGTATCCATCAGCAGTACGTGACGCACGAAGGTGAGGTTGGAGTTGTAGTCGTTGGTATTGTTAAACACCACCAGCGTGTAATAGAAACCAAGCGCAAACAGCAGCAGCGCCTTCGAGACACGAATCGTCATTTACGGTCCTCCAGCAGCAAAAGTAGAAAAGTAGGCCCGAAGAGCAGCAATGGTTGCGTCGTCGTACTCGGGGCTGGCGGCCATCCTACTGGATGGATTGACCGCCTGCGGATTGCGTACGTACTTGGTGAAGAAATCGGGATTGCCTTTGGCGAAGGAGCCGACCACTGGCCAGGGAATCGAAGCCATATGGCCGCCCTCGGCCCCCATGTTGTGACAACGATAGCAATTCTGTTGCGCGATCTTGTATCCCTGCATCACAGGCGAATCAGGAGCGTAGGAGCCATGTGGAGCAATAGCGCCGAGCACCTCATGCTCGTTGCGGAAGTCTAACCGGACGACCTGAAAAGGAATCTGCGCCTCATCGGTGTGGGAGAGCACCTTGAACGATGGAGTAAAGCTGGGGTTGGCAATCACGTAAGGTCCCAGCGCCATGTTGCCTTCATGGGTCTTGGGCCAGCCCTCCTGTGCCTCGCCGTTCACCGTCAACACCAGAACTGGATGATGTGCGGAGAGATACGCGGCCGGGTAGTTGCTGCGGTATCCATCCGCGCAAATAGCGACCACCATATCCCCTTCCGAACCCAACGACCGTTTTAACTGCTCAAGAGGAACGCCACTCACGTGCGCCGGATTAGCAAAATTAGAGTCATCAGAAGTCGTGAAGTTCACCTGGGGCAGCCGGAGCAAATCCTGGTAAGAGACAAATTGGGACTCACCCACCTGGAGGTCGGTGAGTGCCTGCCGCGATGCGTGCAAGAGCGGACTACGCGTTTGCGCTGCCAGCAACCACGTGCCCGCAACAATAAGAGCGGCAACCACTCGTTTCATTAGCTCATACCAACCTGGGCTCATACTAACCTGCACCTCCCCAACATCAAAGCCGAAGGTAAAAATCGAAGGGTGCCCCAGGTCTCGTTTTTCAGACCTGGGATCCTCCTGGAAGATCCCGATCAAGTCCCATAATGTAACCCCAGGTGTGAAGCAAAAGCCTCAGTGATTTAGAGTACGAACAAATGACTGCTGAGAAACGCCTAACAGAGCTTGGCCTTACCCTACCGGAGCCACCCGCCCCAGGCGGCAATTACGTGTCTGCGAAAACCATCGGAAATCTCATCTATTTGTCAGGAGTCATCTCCACCGAGACAAAAGGAATCATCACCGGCACCGCCGGCGCCGATCGAACCATCACCGAGGGCTACGCCGCAGCGCGTGCCTGTGCCTTAACCCAACTCGCGGTCCTCAACCGCGCGTTAGGCTCGCTGGACAAAGTTCGCGAAGTCGTCAGCGTAAATGGTTATGTAAACGCCATCGCCGGCTTTTCCGATTCCCCGGCCATCATCAACGGAGCGTCCGATCTCCTCATAGCCGTATTCGGAGAGCAGGGGCGCCATGTACGCGCCGCCGTCGGCGTGAGCGCCTTACCTCGCAACGCCCTGGTTGAGCTGCAAATGGTCGTAGCGATATAACAAACCCCATGGCCGAATATCGATTAACCGCAGAGCCTACCCATTCCCGCTGGAACCGCGCCCTCGAACCGCGCCTGACGATCTCTTCCGGAGACACCGTGCACATGAGCTGCCTCGACGCCAGCGGCGGCCAGGTAAAGCCAGGAGCGAGCGTCGAAGATTTTCTCGCCATCGACCGAAACAAGATCCACGCGCTTACTGGCCCCATCTTCCTCGAGGGAGCCGAGCCGGGCGACGTGCTCGAAATTCAAGTGTTGCAAGTGGAACACCGAGGATGGGGTTGGACCAGCGTGATCCCCGGCCTCGGTTTCTTAAAAGATCGATTCTATGAGCCCTACCTTTTTCACTGGGCGCTCGATCCCGAGATAAGCCGTTCGCTTGGATCGGCGATCGTCCCGCTGCGCCCTTTCTGTGGAGTGATGGGCGTTGCCCCGGGCGAAGACGGCGAATTCCGAACCCGCCCGCCTGGCCCCTTCGGCGGCAACATGGACGTACGCGAACTCTGTACCGGCGCCACCCTTTACCTACCCGTATTCAACCCAGGCGCTTTGTTCTCCGCAGGGGACGCCCACGCCGCGCAAGGTGACGGGGAGATCTGCATCAACGGCATCGAATGCCCCGCGGAAGTCTCTCTGCGTTTCCGTGTGCACCGCCATCAACCGCTCTCCGGCCCCTTGCTCGAATCGGCGGAATCGCGCTCTCCGGACGCACCCGCGGACGCGTGGATCGTGGTCGAGTCCGACCCCGATGCCATCCATGCAGCCCGCAGGGCAACCGAGCGAATGATCGATCTCCTGATCGCAAGGTGGTCCTTCACCCCCATCCACGCATACCTGCTGTGCAGCGTGGCCATGAAACTGCGCATCAACCAGGTGGTCAACGAGCCCATGATCACAGTAAGCGCAGCCATGCCCAAATGCGTGCTGCCCACCAGGAAGATGTTTTGACCGCTATGCTCATCAACGACCCCGCCACTGTCGCCGAGTTGCGCGAACTCTATCCCCGCTACGAAGAAGCCCTGGTGTCGAACGATGTAGAAACCCTCATGAGCCTGTTCTGGGCGTCACCCTACGTGGCGCGTTTTGGCCCCGCTGAGACTCTGTATGGCATCAGCGAGATTGAAGCGTTTCGTAAAGCGCGTTCCCCGGCCAACCTGGCGCGCACCGTCAAGCGGCTCGAGATCGTCACCTTCGGTAAGGACTTCGCCAGCATTACCGTGGCTTTCGAACGCGATGCGGAGGGTAAGCTCACTCGCGGCCGGCAGAGCCAGACATGGGCCCGACTTCCCGAAGGATGGCGTATTGTCTTCGCCCACGTGTCTCTACTGCCCTGATCGGTGTCGCGAAACGCTGCATCTTTCCTGGTGCAGAAGACATGCCTACTTCTAAGCGCAATTTTGCTTGGCTCAATAAGGCATTTGTTCTATCCTCACATCACACCGCTTGTGCTCCTCTCCGGTTTGCTGTTTGGGCCGTCACCTCGTCGTGACCTTTCTGGTTGCACCGACCCTGTAGTCGCTTATCGAAAAAATAGAGTCCGGTCACAGCTTCTCTTTCACGCGAGGCATATCCAAGATGTATCTATTTTCCAGAAGACTTCTTTCGTCGTTAGCCGTACTGTTTTCACTCGTCCTGTTGCAGACACAGGCAATGCAGGCACAACAAACTCTCGGTGGCATCACCGGGACAGTGGTCGACCCTTCCGGGAGCGCCGTTCCCGATACCGTGGTCAAGGTCACGTCGGAAGACACGAAGCTGGAGCGCAGCACGCGCACCAACGCGCAGGGCGTCTACAACCTGAACGACCTGCCCTTGGGCAATTACACGGTCACTTTTACCAAGGACGGTTTCTCATCCGAGCGCTATCCCGGCATCCTGGTCCAGGCCAACCGTACTGTATCGCTCCAGGCCCAACTCAAAGTGGGCACGGTGGCAGACTCGGTGGAGGTTGACGTCAATCCCCTACTGAATGCCGTCGACACCACGAACGGCTATGTTCTGGACAGAGCACAGATTGAAGCGATTCCGCTGCCGACCGGCAGCTTCACCGGCGTGGCCATCCTCACGCCCGGCGTCAACGCCGAACTTCCTGGCGGCACAGGCGTCAATGCGGGCTTGGGGAACGCTCCCATTTGGGCTAACGGTGAGCGCGACACCAGCAACAGCTTCCTGCTCAACGGCGTCGACGGCAGCAACCTTTTCAACGGCAAGAGCACCAGCCAGGTTGCGTCGTCCCGCATAGGTCCGAGCACCGGAGTTGGCAATACCGGTGGCGGCGGCGTCATTCAATCCAGCGCCTCGGTTTATCTCTCCATCGGCAATTCACTGCCCTCACCCGCTCCTGAAACCATCCAGGAAGTCCGCGTCAACGCGTCGATGTATGACGCACAACAAGGTGCAACCAGCGGCGCTCATATCGACCTGAGCACCACCTCCGGCACCAACGTCTATCACGGATCACTCTATTTGCATCGCGCCACCAACTGGCTCAATGCCGCGCCATTCTTCTTTAACCAAGACCAGGCGGTGCCGCAGGAAGATAAGAACCCGCAGTTACACCGTTACGTGTTGGGCGGAGTCATCGGCGGTCCGATCATCAAGGACAAGCTATTCGGATTCTTGGCTTATCAACACCTGCACGTCACCGATGCTGAGATCGGCGATCCTTCTCGACGTGCCGGTTGGCTTGACCGACGATCGCAGCCCGCAGGCATTGACGGCCCTCGCCACTGCGAATGGCTACGATGCACCCACGGCGATTGATCCCGTCGCGCTCGCATTGTTCAATTCGCCCTCGTTGAAGGGAGAACCTGGCAAGTACCTTATCCCGAATGCCATTCCGGGCAGGGTATTGCAGCCAGGACAAGTCTTCAACGCCTTTGTGCCCGGAACAGCAACCTTCATCGGCGACCAAGCGGTCGCTAACCTCGACTACAACGCAACCAGCAAAGATACGGTGGCGTTGAAGTACTACTACCAGCACGACCCGACGGCCGCACCCTACGCTTATTCCAACGTTCCCGGCTTCACCCAGAAGCTGGACGCTGGCTCACAGGTCTTCTCCATCAACAACACCTACCTGATTGGATCGAATCTGAGCACGCAGCAGACTTTGGGCTTTCTGCGGGAGAAGCTTTACAACACCAACGATCAACCCTTCGGGCCCGGCAACATTCCAGGTGGGAGCTACCCGTCGGCATCGATCGACACCTTCGGTTCCAATTACTTCCCGGGGATGACGATCATCCATACCCTGGGCGACAAAAAGATACCGGGCGTCGGCGATAGCCTGAATATCGGCGCGAGCGCGGGTTCGCAGGGCTCGCTGACGGGCGTCTTCCAGAATCGCCTGCAGCCCTCCGGGAATGCGATCTGGGTGAAGGGGAAACACAGTATCGGGTTTGGCGGTAGCTACAGCTTCACCCAATTGAACATCCGCGATCGCCGCCCGGGCACGGGCACGGTCGCCACCAACGACCTTGGCCAATTCCTGAACGGATTGGTAACGCCCTATGACAGCTACAACGTGACCACATTTCTGCAAGGCAACGCGAATCGCTACTACCGAGCCAACCAGCTTGGCCTATTTGTGCAGGATAAGTTCCAGATCAAGCCCAACCTGACTTTGACTGCAGGCCTGCGCTACGACTGGGACGGTGGGTTGACGGGAAGAACGGGTACGTCTGCCAGTTCGACCCCCTTCAGACTCGTACGTGACACCGACCGGTTCTTTACCGTCGGGAGAAACCGCCGGATCCCTGGGGGCGGACCAGAGCGGCTTCATCATCGCCGGCAACAACAAGAATGGAACTTCGGGGGTGAGCAAAACGACGCTTACCGGGCGGCAGTGGGGCTTCGCACCGCGCATCGGGGCCGCGTGGTCGCCCACCAGGTTCAACAACAAAGTCGTCATCCGCAGCGGGATGGGATTGTATTATGACCGCGGCGAGCTCTTCAGCTACTTCTCACCCGGATTTGCTATTGGCCTGGTGACGGGCGGACCGTTCGGCGTTGTCCAACAGGTTCCCTTCGTCACGACCCAGAGCTGCCCGGCGGCAACCTATCAATACGGCTATATCCCGACCTGCGGCGGCGGTAAATCCGGTTCGCTGGAGTTCCCGTACACCAATATCCAAAGCCCGGCACCAACGAACCCCAACGCGTCCGATTTCGCCGCCTATCT
>CAWJZH010000042.1:0-33853 GCA_963847155.1 uncultured Acidobacteriaceae bacterium
TGAACACGCGGGGATATGTAACTACGCGTGTATCTTAAGGTTTTTGCGGGCTGTTGCGGCTCGGTCTAGGAGCCGGGACCGGGAGGCTGTTCCCGGGACCACCGACCCGCTGCAGGGTTGGCAGCCTCTGCTCCACCGGCGGCAGGGCAGGAAAGGGAGCGTGCGGTTCTGTCTGATACCAGTAAGCCACCGAGTAGTAGTTATCTGAGCGATGGTTTGCATTACCGTGTTCGATGGTCGCCTTGAAGGATGTCCTGAAAACCATTGGCGAATCGAGATGAAAGCGGTAGACGCTCGATCGGGATCCTGCCCTGCCTTTTTCAACGATGGGCGCACCGTACAACTGGTAAGAGAAAGGATGGTCCTTGAAGCCCCAGGCGCCAAGGAAGTAGTCCTCTGCCCCGGTTCCGGCGACGGTTGGCTTCTTTGCGCCGTCAACGAAAAACATGTCGTCGCCCTCGCCCCACCAATCGTCCTGGTTCTGCAAGATGGACATGGTCACACCTGCGTATTGGCCGGTGCCCTTGGCATCGAGCCACACATAGTTGTCCTGCCCGGTAAGGTTGGCTTTCTTGTTCACCAGCGGTTGGCTGTTACGCGTCCAGCTGTTGGTCCAGCCGTGGTTGGGTTGCGCCTGATGAAATTGCGCGTGGAAGTACAAGGTCCCTGGCGCAAGGGTCGTGGGTTCCATGCGGTATTCGATGTTGTAGTAGAGCGCCTTGACAGCTCGCTGGCCATCATTAGTCACGGTGATGCGGGCATGCCGCTCGAAGGGCATGGGGAAAAAGCAGTTCAAGTCCTTAACGCTTCCCACCGAAAGCATTTCCGATTGCCAGGGGTGGTAGTAGCCGAGACCAAGCCCAAAGAAATCGCCGATGGGAGCCTCTACACTTGGGGTCTCTTCACCGTCCCAATAGATGCGCAGTACGATGCGTTTCAAATGGTAGGGTTCCGAGCTGGCAATGGTGAACCACAGGTGTGAGATCAAGCCGGGGCCGTCCGTGTCCAGCACAGTGAGTGTTTCACCGGGGTCGACCTTGCGGCGGTCGGCATTGGCCCCGGTAGGATCTGCGCTGGACGAACGATGCAAGGTGTACGGCTGCTGACGGGTTAAGTTTGGTTGCCAGGCGGCGCTCTGACCCAACGCTGTGAGCGACACGCTCGCAGCCAGGTATACGAGCAAAATGCATCGGCTCACAGGCAACTTCCTCAACTCCGCTACGATTATTGCACTGAAGTCTGCGTAAAGCGTCACAGGGTCGGCCCGGCTGTTCGGAATCGATTCAGCTCAGTTTAGCCCAGGTAAGCGTGGCAGGAGATCCGGGAGCGCTCTGTCAAAAACATTTCCAGGAGGGGCCCGCGGAACTGCAGATCCCTCGGCTTCGCTCGGGATGACAAAAAGGGGAGGGTGGTTGAATGGAGAGGACCGTTGCCAAAGGATACGGCCGTTGTTCGGGCGGGGGGACGTCGACAAGCAGACCCTTTGCGCGAAATCGAAAAAGTCACAGGCTCTCGGGATGACGAAGGAGAGAGCGGCGATTCCAGGGAGAGAAGATGCTGAACAGAATTTTTTTCAGCTGAAGGAGCCTGTTCCCCCTACCGACATCACGGCTACGCTGTCAGGCCCTAACTTTAAGTTCTTGCCGCTCAGGGCTATGGAGTCATCTGAGGCCAGCAGTATCCGCGAGCCGTCGCCTACTTCCATCTCCACCGGAGCCTTCCCCAGGTTGCAGGCGACGCGCAGGGTTCCTCGTTCCAGCACCAGCCACTGCGCTTCCTCGTCGAATCGCACGTTCACGGCGTTGAGGTTTCCATCGCTCAGCGTGCTCTGGTTGCGCCGCAGACTGATCAGGTCCTTATGCCATTGCAGCAGTGAGCAATGCGGCTGCTCAGTCAATTCGGCCCAGTTCAACTTGGATTGCAGGAAGGTCTGCTCATCCTGGGGATCTGGAATCTGATCGGGAGCCCAGCCAAAGGCCACAAATTCTTTCTTGCGGCCCTCGGAAATCATCCGGCCGAGTTCGGGATCATCAAAGTCGGTGAAGTACAGGAAGGGAGCAGAGGCGCCAAACTCCTCTCCCTGGAAAAGCATGGGCACAAAAGGCGCGGTGAGAACCAGCGCGGCAGCTATCTTTGCCCGGCCAACACCGGCCTCGTGGCTCACACGCTCGCCCTGGGCGCGATTGCCGACCTGATCATGATTCTGCACAAATCCTATAAAGCGATGCCCCGACAAGCCCACAACCTGCCGGCCGTGATTCCGGCCTCGATATTCCGAGTAGTTGCCATCGTAGACAAATACGCAGCGAAGCGATTTGGCCAATTGGGCGAGGGAACCGAAGTCCGCGTAGTACCCCGTTCGCTCTCCCGAAATGACGGAGAACAAAGCGTGGTGAAAATCGTCGCTCCATTGGGCGTCGAGACCATAGCCGCCCGCCTCTTCGGCCTTTACGATCCTGGGATCGTTTAGATCGCTCTCGGCAATCAGCACGAAGTGCTTTCCCATTGCTGCCTCGAGCCTTCTGACTTCACCGGTGATCTCTTCCAGAAAATGAATGGCGGATCGATCCACATAAGCGTGCACCGCGTCCAGGCGCAATCCATCGAAATGGTAATCGCGCAGCCACATCAGTGCGTTGTCGATCAGGAAGCGGCGTACTTCGGTGGCGCCGGCCTCTTCGAAGTTGACCGCGTCACCCCAAGGCGTGGAGTGGTTGTGGGTGAAATACGGTCCGAATTTTCCCAGGTAATTTCCCACCGGCCCGAGGTGGTTGTAGACCACGTCCAGCAGCACCGCCAGGCCATTGGCGTGGCAAGCATCCACAAAGCGCTTTAGATCGCCGGGCTCTCCGTAGGCGTTGAAGATCGCAAACAGATCCACACCGTCATAACCCCAACCACGCTCGCCTGGAAAATTGGCGATCGGCATTAGCTCCACATGGGTTACACCCAGGGCTTTCAAATAATCCAGCCGTGACTCTGCCGCTTTCAGCGTTCCCTCGGGGGTAAATGTGCCCAGGTGCAGCTCGTAAATGAGGCCGTTGAAAAGAGGGGGCGCCTGCCAACCGAGGTCGGTCCAGGCGAACGCGGCATGATCGACGACCCGGGACGCACCATGAACACCATAGGGCTGCCATTGGGTTCGCGGATCGGGGAGTGCGGGTTCCAAACCGTCGATCACGTACCCGTAGTCCGTGTTTGGCCCTGCCTCCTCCACGGCGGCTGACCAATAGCCCCTCAACTTTTTTTCCATTGAAAACTTCTTGTTTCCAATTTTGACTTCCATGGTGCCGGCGCGAGGAGCCCAGACCTCAAAAACCTGCATTCCAAATCCTCCATTGCGGAACAAGGTGCTTCCAGTGGGATGCGTCCGGCGTGGTTACTTGGTTGGCGGGGCATTAAAGCCGGCCAGATTGACGGCGGCGTTCACCAGCGAGATGTGTGATAGTGCCTGGGGAAAATTTCCCACCAGGCGCTTGGCGCCAGTGTCGTACTCCTCGGCAAGCAAACCCACGTCATTGGCCAACGACAGTACGCGCTCGAACAGCTTCGTGGCATCGGCGTCGCGCCCTTGCAGCTTGAGCGCGCTCACCATCCAGAAACTGCAGGCGAGGAACACGCCTTCACCGGGAGGCAGGCCATCCGAAACCTTTTCCGTGTTGTACCTCAAGACTAGTCCGCCCGACATCAAGTTGCCCTCGATGGCCTTGAGCGTGCCCCTGACGCGGGGATCCTCCGGCGGCAGAAACCCGGTCAGCGGCATAAGCAACAACGATGCATCCAGATGCTCTGAGTCGTAACTCTGCACAAAGCTGCCCAGCTTCTCGTTATAGCCGCGGGTGCAGATTTCGTCGTGAATCTTCGTCCGCACCTTCTGCCACCGTTCCACGGGGGCATTGGCGTGCAACATGCCAGCTGCCTTGATAGCGCGGTCGAACGCCACCCAGGCCATCACCTTGGAATAGGTAAAGTGCTGCCGTCCCCCGCGCGTTTCCCAGATACCTTCATCGGGTTCCTGCCAGATGGTTTCGAGATGCTCCACCATCGCCCGTAGCATGGCAAAAGACTGCTCGCCATCTTTTCCCATCTTGCTCAGCGCGTGATGAAAGGCAGCCATCACCTCGCCGTAGATATCCAGCTGAAGTTGTTCGGAGGCTGCGTTTCCGATGCGCACCGGCTTGGAGTTTTCGTAGCCGGTAAGCCAGGGTATTTCGCGTTCAGGGAGAAAGCGCTGCCCGGCCAGGCCGTACATGATCTGGACCTGGTCGGGGCTGCCCGCGATGGCGCGCAACAACCACTGCTGCCAGGCTTTTGCTTCCTGGAAATATCCGCCAAACATGAATGTGAGCAAAGTAAACGTCGCGTCGCGCAGCCAACAGAAGCGATAGTCCCAATTCCTGGAACCACCCAACTGTTCCGGTAAAGAAGTGGTGACCGCTGCTACGATTCCCCCGGTCGGCGCATAGGTGAGAGCTTTCAGAGTGATGAGCGAGCGCTCCACCGCCGCCCGGTAGGGTCCCTGGTAACAGTTGTCCGCCGCCCACTTCTCCCAGAAGTCCTGAGTCTCCCTGAGCGCTTGGTCCACATCGATGGTGCGCGGGGTATGCAGGTGTGATGGCCCATAGGTCATCACGAAATCGATGGTTTCTCCGGCGTTCACGGTAAATTCGCTCACCGTCGTAAGCCCTTTGCCGGTAAGCGGCGCTTTAGTGTGCAGGACTACGAGGTCGGGCCCGGCAATGGCGCGGATCCCACCGTGCCGTCGCGTCACCCAGGGCACAGTGGCGCCGTAGTTGAAGCGCAAGGACATTTCCATCTTCATCGGTGCGCTTCCACGAATCCCTTTCACCATTCGAACGATGTCGGAGTTGGTGCCTCGAATGGGCATGAAGTCGATCAGCATGACCGCGAAGTCAGCTGTCTCGTAGGTGGTTTCCAGAATGAGCGTGTGGTCGCGGTACTTGCGTGTGGTCTTCTCTACTTCGACAGCGGGGGCCAGCATCCACCGGCCGTTTTCCTCTGTCCCCAGCAAGCGAGCAAAACAGGCGTCGGAGGAGAAGTCCGGCCAGCAAAGCCAGTCGATTGATCCATCCATGCAGACAAGCGCAGCCGTCTCGCAATCACCGATGACGGCGTAGTGTTCAATTGGAGCGTGGGTGTGTTTTGTTGAATCCGTCATTCGTTCTTGCCATCCTCAGGACTCATTCTACGGTTGGGATGACAACGGGTAGGATCTCAAACTTAGCGATAGTAGCCTCCCTCTTGTCCGCCCTTTACCTGCCCGTACTCCAAGAGCGTGACCAAAAGGACGCCACCGCAAATATTGCCCAGCGTGGCCGGAGCAAGCCAGGCAAAGTACCGGGACAGGGCGAGCTGATGATCAAGAATCGCCGAGAGGACCTCGCCACTGGTTGCAATGCAATGGGCAAAATTTCCCAGTCCGACGACAAACGTCAGAAGCCAAATCAGCATGACAGAGCCAGTGACCGAGTGACTGCCACTGACCAGCCAGGCGACCAACGCGATGATCCATCCGCCGATCACGCCGCTCCAAAACACATCGCGGGTCGTCACCCCGGCTGCCTCCACGCCCATGTGTGTCATCGCGGCCACGAACTCAGGCCGCAATGCACCGGTGCGCACGGCCAATAGTGCGAAGAGAAAAGCTCCCAGAACATTGGAGGGGAAAACGATGGCCCATAGGCGGAGTGTTCGCCAGCCGTGACGTCGCTCGGCAAGCATGAGCGCGACGGGATAAAGCGTATTCTCCGTGAACAGCTGGGCTCGGCCGACAATGACGGCTATGAATCCGATCGGGTATAAAAGGTCGGCGATAAATTTGGAAATCTGGCTTTGCCCCAGTTTGGCAATCACGATCGACGTGCTTAGCGCGGTAAGGCCCATGGTGATACCACCGGCAATTCCCGAGACAAAAAGTCCCAACGCCGCGCGATCCAGCTCGTGGCGGGCGTTCCGGGAAACCTGCTCGTAGATCTCGTCCGCGGTCGGCCGATCGAGCTCAGTCTGAACCTGGGATGATCCGTTCGCTTGCTGCTCGAATTGCTTTCTTAACTTACCTGGGGGCACGAACGCTCACTTTCTTATGCTCGACAATGCGCGAGCGGTCTGTTCTGGGATGCAGATGGGCATTTCCCGTGCCGCATGGCCAAGGGCTCGATGTGAGGCGCCTTTTTGTGCAATGAAACTTTCAAGGGCTCGATGGTACATTCATTGCTGTTGCACGCCACGGCCGAGGCGGCCTGATAAGGAGGGTCTCTTGTTTCCCGCAAAATCCTGCTTGAACCTACTGCTATGCGCCGCCCTGTTTCTTTCTCTTCCAGCCAACATGAGCGCGGCCGCCGACAGTTCCAACCCGGGGATATTGAAGGCGCCTGACATGGCCAATCTGATGCCCACGACGGTTTTCTTCCGCGGCCAGGTGGCAAGCGTCCAGGCTCGTAATTCCGGTGGAGTGAAGCTCTCGGACGGCATGTTGGTGCTTTGCGCCCTAGTCGATACTTCGGGCTACTCTACGGCGGTGCAGCAGAAGTACCAGGGTTATTTCATCACCGAGGTAGCGCTCGACATCAACGGGCATGGTTTGCAGCCGGGTGCTTACGGCGTGGGGTTTTTGGAGGGGAACAAGTTCCTGGTGATGGATCTCGGTGCGCACGACCTATTCGCCGTCGCCAGTGCGCACGACACAGAGTTGAAGCGCCCTACGCCCTTACAGATTCTGGCCGACACTGCGCCGAACCGGTACCGGCTTTATATCAATCGCAATTACGTGGTCTTCTCTCCTGCCCCCGGTACCTGACCTGCACGAAAGGTGTAGATGGAGAGCCATTATTTTCCGGCGAATGAGTCGATAATCTCATGAACGGAAAGAGGTTTGCATGGTCTCCCCTGCCACAGTCAATCCCTCTGGCCAAGCTCCACCTGGTCAGACACAGGCCACTGAATCCGCCCACGAAGTGACTGTGGGCTCGCCGGCCCCCACAAGCGCCACCCACCGCTTCCTCGATACTTTCGGTTTTCATTTGCTGGTCGTGCTGCTGGGGATTGCTCTGGCTTTTATGTAGTCGGAGAACGGCCCGGGTAGTCAACAACTCAGCATGTAGAGGGGGTTGTCTCATAGTTCAGGATCCTGGCCACCGCAGACCGCAACCCACCCGGGTTGTTCAGGTCCACCTGGTAGGTTGGTGATCCAAGCTGCCGGTCGTCTCCCGAGCGAATCGCCAATATCCTGGGATTTGGGACCAGCTTCTGCGCCTGGGCGATTAAGCTCCTGGCCTGGGTTTCCTGCACGGTTTGACTCAAGATGACGAGATTATAGGGTCGCGACCGCAGGGCTTCTCCTGCATCCCGTGAGTTCACGGTGGTTATCTGCCAATCCCGCAGAAGCTCGGCGCGCGTCCGCTGGAGAACAGGGTCGTCTCCAATAATCAGAATCAAGGCTTTCATATCAGCTCCCTGTTTGCGTGTTGGCGCAGACTTAAAGGAAGACAAAGCGACACAAGTGATTGACGATCATACTAAATCCAGAGTTTGCTCGCGCCAAATGACTTTTAACGTCACTGAATGCAATAGGTCGATTTTTCACTTCCAATCCGACCCGCTCGTACTACACTCGTAGAACTTTATGCGTTGGACTCCCGGTGGTCTTAGCAGCGACGTTGAGGACAGACGAGGCCAGTCGGGCGGTGGCCTCGGCGGAGGCGGGCTGGGAATCGTCGGATTCATCATCCTGCTGGTGATTAGCCTGGTAACCGGGCGCAACTACATTGGCGCCTACTTTTCGGGCGGCGGCGGGGCCACGCAGCAGCAGAGCGGACCGCGAGCGGTGTCACCTGAGGAAGACCGATCGGCACAATTGGCCTCTTTTGTGCTGGGCGATGCCCAGGACACCTGGACGCAGATTCTCGCCAAAGAAGGGATCCGCTATCCCAGGGCTAAACTGGTGCTGTTCCGCGACTACACTCGGTCGGGGTGCGGTACAGCGCAATCGGCGACCGGACCGTTCTATTGCCCGGCAGACCAAAAGGTTTATCTGGATCTTGGGTTCTGGGACCAGTTGAAGCAGTTCGGGGCGTCAGGGGAGTTCGCCCAGGCATACGTGATTGCCCATGAAATTGGGCATCACGTGCAGAATGTGCTGGGTATTGAGCGCAAGGTCCGAGGCATACAGGAGCAAAATCCCCAGGCACGGAACCAGCTATCCGTGGCCATGGAGTTGCAGGCGGACTGCTTCGCCGGTGTATGGGCCCACTCAACAACTGATCGCCAAGTCACCGACCAAGCCGATATCAAGGGCGGCCTACAAGCTGCGGCCGCGGTGGGTGACGACCGCCTGCAAAAAATGTCGCGGGGCTACGTTACTCCGGACTCTTTTACCCACGGCTCCTCGGAGCAGCGGATGTCCTGGTTCAACCGCGGGTTTACGACCGGCCAGGTGAGTGCCTGCAACACGTTCAGCGGCGGAAGTTAGACTGATCGGCCTTGCGTCAAAGCTTGGCCGCGACCGCCTTGGTTTCAGTGTAATGCTCCATAACTTCCTTGCCCATTTCCCTGCCCCACCCGGATTGTTTGTAGCCCCCGAACGGCCAGGCGGGGTCTCCGTAATTGTGGGCGTTGATGCAAACCGTGCCCGCCCTAATCTTGCGCGCCATCATGTGAGCGGCCTTCAGATTCGTTGTCCAGACGCTGGAGGACAGGCCATATTCCGTGTCGTTGGCAAATTTCGCGACCGCATCCAGGTCAGCATCGTCGAAGGATTGGACGCACACGACGGGGCCGAATATTTCTTCCCGTACGACCTTCATCGAGCGATTGGTTTGGGCGAGGACGGTTGGCTGGACAAAATAACCCTGGTTGCCCATGACGTTGCCGCCGGTGACTACCTCTGCGCCTTCTTGCCGTCCGGCTTCGAGAAAGCCGGTAACGCGGTTGTGTTGCTCCTTCGAGACCAGTGGTCCCAGGTTGACGGACGGATCGAGGCCATGGCCGACCTTCAGCTTGGCCGCTTCCCTGGTGACGCCGTCGACGATCTTGTCATAGATCGATTTATGGGCGAAGAGCCGCGAGCCTGCAGTGCAGCATTGGCCCTGGTTGTAGAAGATAGCGCTGGCTGTTCCGGCGATGGCGAGTTCCAGATCGGCATCGGGGAAAACGATGGCTGGTGATTTGCCGCCCAGTTCCAGTGAGACCCGCTTCAGGTTACCGGCTGCCGCCTTGACGATCAGCTTGCCGACTTCGGTCGAGCCGGTGAAAGCGACTTTGTCGACATCCGGGTGTTCAGCCAAGGCTGCTCCGGCGGTCTCGCCGTATCCGGTGACGATGTTCACCACGCCGTCGGGGAAACCGGCCTCAGTGATAAGCTCGCCGAGGCGGATCGCCGAGAGCGGCGTCTGCTCCGCGGGTTTGAGGACGATGGTGCATCCCGCCGCCAGAGCGGGCGCCAGTTTCCAGGCTGCCATCATCAAGGGAAAGTTCCAGGGAATAATCTGGCCTACGACGCCGACTGGTTCACGGACGGTATAGACGTGCCAGTTGCCCGGAGTCGAAACCTGGATCTGCTCGCCGTTCAAGCGGGTTGCCCATCCAGCCATATAGCGGAACATTTCGATGGAGCCGCCGACATCGTCGCGGCGAGCGTTGGTGACCGGCTTACCGTTATCCAGCGCTTCCAGTTCGGCAAGTTCGTCGGCGTGACGTTCCAGCAAGTCGCCCAATGACCAGACCAGGCGCTGCCGAGCGGCAGGTGAGATGCGGGACCACGGTCCAGTCTCGAAGGCGCGGCGCGCCGCGGCTACGGCGAGATCGATATCCGCCTTATCTCCCGCGGGGACCTGAGCAATGATTTCTTCGGTCGCGGGGTCTTCGACGGTAAACGTCTGCCCGCTTCTGGCATCCACCCATTTACCGTCGATCAGCATTTGATGTTTCTTCGCCAGGAACGCGGCTGCGGCTGCACTGAGTGCCGGCCTGCGAATGGCAGACGTCGTCTCTGTTGCTGTGATGGGCATTTGGGAGGCTCCTACGGGTGGGTTTTTCTCGCGCCTAATCTTGCCTCTGTCGGCCACGGAGTGTCAATGAGCGGGACGAATGCAATGAATCGAGTTTCGGCGGCTTGCGGAGCCGCCGAAACTCTTCTCATGAAGACTGCTCCGTGGGCCCACTTTCCGCCAGGATTACGGAGCCTATCCTGCGCGGGTCAATCTGAGCCGATCTTGTATGAGGAATCTGTGGCTTGCTGCTCAGCTGCAAAGGCTGCGCAGGTCTGGTTGTAAACGTCACCACTATAATCCCGCAGACTGACAAAGCTTTCAGGGTGTCCCTTGCAATAGGACTTCGCGTTCTCGATGGACTCCTGAACATTGACGCTCGGCTTAGTTGATTTATCAATTGCGCTCACCTCACTCTTTGCGCAGCGGCGCAGCACTTCAGAAAGTAGTGCGACGGGCCTGTGGGGGAGAGGAGATTCGCAAAACAGGTCGGGGCCTTCCACGGTACTCAGTGCGTGGCTGAGTGCGCTATCACTTTTCAGTAATCACGGGGGAAACTCTGGTACTCAACGCGAAGTTGGTTTCTCGTCGACCAAATCTAACGCCAGTAAGGCGAGGGCGGGGAGGTGTGTTTTGGACTGTATCGTGAGTTTACTTCAGCCTTCCCTGCGGGATTGGTCGTCTGGCATTCTCTAGTCAGGACTGCGTCCTGGGCCTAGAGTTTCCATATTTCTGATGGTCTGATCCAAAAGCTGCGGAATGAGCTGGGTTTGGAGGAATCACGGCCCTGATACAAAGCACCAGCGCGGTGGTACCCGAAAAATTCGCCTGTTCCACCAAAATTGGGCTTGTGCACGCTCTCCCAAATGTAGAAACTCCAAACTCATGACTGCGTCCTGGGTTAAGGTCAGCCGTCCCTTCGGGACTGCACTGCGTGCTAAGTTCTTTGTTTTATCAAGATGATCAAATTCGATATTTCCCGCCCCCACTTTTGGAGGTTTGGAAATATGTGCGCACTAAGCGCACTATGCGCACTAAGTCACCGTGCAACACCCAGAGTGAGTTTGGAGCAGTGAAGCACGAGCATTGATATAGATCCGGATTTGGACGGTTTCGTCGCTTGGAGGAGTGATTATTTTTTGGTGGAGCTAAGCTCTACCGAATAATCGAAGTAAAACACTGACTTAAAAAGATAATGTCGATTACCAATTCTTAAGTTGCCCCCAATATAGCCTCCCAGGAACGTCTTGTTATCTTCACCAACATGCCTCTTTTCTCGTTCGACTGGAGCGACACTGGGTGACCCTACAGGGCAGTTTGGGTAGCTGCCGCGAACGCACGATTCCACTTTTCAGGGAGCTCCCGACTGTCGACACTCCGGGGCGCCGGGTAATAATGGCTGAAAGATATCCTGAAATACCATTCGGCCGATTTCGAGCATCGGAGGCGCGCTCACTAGGTTTTAACATTAGTCGCGATCCAGAGGGTGATCCGGACGGCAGCTCTGAACATGTTGTCCTCACCCCGGCGGACCGGCAACGCAGCCAAAGCCAACACCAAAGAGCATGCAAGGCACTGGCAAATTCAAGCGAATTTTTGTCGCCTGAGCAATTTCGCTCACGGGGCACCTCATAACAGGGCCTCCTACTCGTCGCGCATTCCCCTTCCTATTCGAAGGATGACAAGCAGTTCCTGCCGGGTATCAAGTGGCTCACCATGTGACTACAGATCTTGTACGTCTACGTCACGACCCCAGCTAAGACACTCAACGGATTGAGCACGCTATTGTTCCAGAAAGCCGCCGGCGGAGCGACCTCTAGGCTATTCATTCTTCGATTCGCGAGTATTGTCCACCAGGCGTGCCAAAACCAAATGGTTTTGGCACGCTTCGATCAGGTGGAGTTCAAGGCTCAATGATCGCGCGGCAGTGAGTGGATATATCGTACGATTTGCCAGCGCTGCGCGTCTGGTAAGCGGGACCAGGAGGGCATACCGCGCCTGAGATTCCCATTTGTCAGCAGCCAATGAAGCTCGCCGTCTGTCGCGGCCTGCACTCGCGTTGAGTGAAGGCTAGGACGCGATCCGATGCCGTGCGCGGTCCCTCCATGACAGGACGAACAATTACGTTGAAAGAGAATTGCGCCCGCAGCGACAGCATCACTGTTTCCAGCGTAGGGATTCGGTCGAACGCGATCTCGATCAGGCACCTTCTCGAGCCATGAACCATCCGCTTCCGCAAGGACCAACGAGGTGAAACAAATGAATAAGACTGCGTGCAGTGTACGGCGCATCATTGAGACCCTTGCTTGCGTGAATGAAAGAAGCGAGAGAGCTGGCCCACTTCATAGCCCACTCCAAGGCGATAAATGCGTGGAAGGCTATGATCGGTGAGACCGAAGTTGGGAGAGGCACTGATCGTTGGCCCGTTGGGAATGACCCAGTTGATTGTCGGGCCGAGGTAATGGGAGGTCTGGCCCATGGTTAGCGAATCTGTGTCCCCAAGACCGCCGTACATCTCAACACCCGCTGCGAAATTCTGCGAGGCAAACGCACTGGTACTCGTGCCCCCGGCCAAGCGCAAGGGCCGACTCGTTGCCAGCGAGTACCCGAACTCCCAAGGCGCATGCTTGACATTCTTCTCTCCGATGAAGTTTTCTGAGAAATTCCATCCCTTTGCGTTGCTGGAGAGAATGAGCTTGAGTTCGAGTTCGCGTTTCTTTTCAGCACGCGTGTCTGCGTTCAATCCAACGAAGTCATCCTGACCATCGTGGCCGACGACTTCGAGGATGCTTTTGTTTGCACCGTTAATGTCTTCAAATTCGAAATATAAAACAGGATTGATTCGATGTTCTTCCAGGAACGGGCGGGCGCGATTTTCGATCCGGAATCCGGTGAACACGGTGCTGTCGTTTGAGGTGGCTTGACCCTCCAGATATAGCTCTGTCGTCCACCATGCGCGAGTACCGTATTCAAGCTCGGTTGGAAAGCCCGCAAAACGGTTTCCCCCGTTGGGTTTGCCCGATGTGAACTTCGATTCGATTTCCAAAGAACCTGACTCTTCCATATGGTGGGAGTAGGTAACAAAGTAGGGAAGCTCTTGGGCAAACACCCGTAATGAGAAAGTGAGAGCCGTGACCATTAAGAAAGAAAGACAACGAAGCATGCTAAGGACTCTACCTTCACCCTCTTGCCAAATCAGACCAAAAGAGTCCTATTTGGGCCAATGCTGATGCAGCAAATGGCGACTTCAAGGTGTTGACCGGATCAATATACGACTTTAACAGTCGGATATGCGGTGATTCAGCTCAGTGGGTTATTCCAGCCCAAACGCCGCGATTCGGGCCCGGAGAAGATCCGGGAGCTGGCCAGGCGCGGGGAGGCTTGGGGCGACTCAGAGAGCCGGCAGATGCTGGGAGTATGCCATTCAGGTTGGCAGGGGTGGGGTCTACCTGAGGCTGACTCCAGAGCAACATGCGGTTCCGCAAGTTATTGATTCATTGGTGGAGCTAAGCGGGATCGAACCGCTGACCTCCTCGTTGCGAACGAGGCGCTCTCCCAGCTGAGCTATAGCCCCACAAGGCGGGAACAACCAGCATCAGTTTAGCAGCCAAGCGGGTGTTGCGGAAGCAACCGAATTGCCTGGGCACTGTCGTCTCGACGTGCCTCAGGGACTGGAGAAATGGGCCTCGAGCGCGTTCAAGAGGTCGTCCAGATGGACCTTCGGAATTTGACCCTGGGCCATCCCGGGCGATCCCCCGCCCCGTAAACCGTAGACCGCGAGCGCATCACGCAGCAGAGACCCGCAGTCGATTTTCAGATCGGCACTCGCCGCGACCACCACACGTGCCGGCTCCTCCTGCTTAGTAGCCAGCAATGCGCAGGTCTGCGACGAGGAGGCAATCAGACGGGACGCCAGCAGTTTGACGTAGGCGGCGTCCTGGTCAGTGAAGATTAGACGCACCAGCCTGCGGTCGCTCTGAACAGGGTGCTGCAGCAGCAGGCTCGCGGCATGATATCCAGCCAGTTCCTCGGTGAGCTTTTGGCGCGATTTATTCGCCGCCTTGGTCTCTGCCAACAGCCGGTCCACCGCTTCCGCTACGTCCAGACGACCTACCGAGAGCGCTGTCGCCGCGTGCGTGAGCGTGGAGAGATCGCGCCGGGCGGTCACCGCCGCGCGCAGGCCGCACACAAATTCAACGCGGATTCCCTGCCGCATCCGTTCTGTCCCACGGATCAGCAGGCCGCCAATTTGCCCCGTTGCCTCGACATGGGTGCCACCGCAGGCGTTCAGGTCGATGTCGTCAATCTCGATAAGCCGGATGTCCCCTTCCCGATCCGGTAGCTTGTGCAGAGTGCCGGCTGCGAGCAGCATCTCCGCTTCCTGCCTTGGGATGGTGCGCATCGTGACTTTCCGGTTTTCGGCGATGATCTCGTTGACCGCGTCCTCGATTCGCTCCAATTCCTCGTGCGAAATGGCCTCACGGGCCAGGTCGATGGTTGAGGTCATTTCACCGAGGTGGAAGGAAACAGTCGCCGCACCTAGTTGGCGATACACCAACGCGGAAAGCAAGTGCTGGCCGGAGTGCTGCTGCATGTGGTCGCGGCGGCGGTTCCAGTCAACGTACCCGCGCACCGCAGTTCCAGCCAAAAGCGGCTTCGGCGTCGTGTGCCAAACCTCTCCCTGGTCGTCTTCCTCGACCGCGAGGATAGGAGCCTCGAGCAGAACGCCGCCCGAAGAGGTAGCCGTGAGCGTGCCGGTGTCATGCGGTTGGCCGCCGCTGGTGGGATAAAAGGCGCTGCGGTTCAGGGCGATTTGCCATAGCGACCGCCCCTCGGTCCGGGAAACCTCGCGGATGTCGGAAACATGCGCGTCGAAGTAGGCCAGTGATGGGTCAGCGTAGTAAAGCCGGTCAGACATCCTGCAGGTTATTCTATCCGGGGAGATTGAGGTTGCCACTTTTCACCGGTCGATCCGGGTTGGGCGGGATCGCCTTTTTGTTGACGGCAGGAGCCGCATTAGGGCAGGGGAGCAGTCCAACGTGCGCCCAGTTGCTGCAGGCACAGGATGCAAAAGCAGTCGCGGTCTGCAAAACGGAACTCGATGCGGCCGAGAAGGCTCCCGCCAGCGAACACCTGGCGCGCATCGTAGCCAATGATGAGTACGGCGTGGCCCTGCTGGGGGTGGCCCATAAGCCAAAACAGTCGCTCCAGGCTTTTGACTCGGCCGTTGCACTGCTTCCAGTAAGCACGATTAAGCCTGACAGCCTGCAGTGGGCAGTCATTTTTTGGCACCGGGCGACGGCCTATCAGCAGCTACAGGAATGGGAGCGCACCGCCGCTGATCTGAAGACGGCAGAGAAGACGTTCACTGCCGCTATCGCTGCTGCCGGCGGCGATGCTGCCATGACCGAGCATTTTCGGCAATTGCGCCAACGGGTGCGCAGGCAGCACGCCGATGTGCTGGAGCACCAGGGCAAACACAGTGAGGCGCAACGGCTCTTAGCTACACAATAGTGCTATAAGTCGATGCCACCTGGCTGGCCACACCTGCTTGTTCCTCCGGCATAATCAATCTGTAGAGAGGGGTGTGCTATGCGACTATTTGGCTGTTGCTGCGTGGCTGCGCTCATGATGAACCTGCCGGCGTTCGCGGCTCAGGCGGGCGCCAAGCCCGGGGATGCAGCGCCGCCTCCCGCAAGTCCCCTGCCCACAACTCCTCCCGTGTCTGACGAGGATAAAGCTAACCAACTGAGCGAACAGGTGGGGAAACTGATGGTGAAGTGCGTGAACCTGCTTACCGCACAGGACCCGCTTTCGCTGGATTTTTGCAAACAGCAGCGCGACTTGGCGGACCAGTATCCTCCGCACCAGCGGCTGGTCGACAAGATGCTTGCCTATGACGAATACGGTATCGCACTCGCTGCCTTCGATCACAAGCAGGAGGCACTGGAAGAGTTCGATCGCGAGGTGACGATGGTGCCCAAAGCGGTCAAACCCGGATCGCCGGAGTGGAGTACGGCCTACTGGCACCGGGCGATGATCTATACCCAGATGGGTCAGAACGACAAGGCCGACCGTGATTATCGAGCGGCGGAAGAAAATTTCCGCAAAGCATCGAAGGCTACCGACACCGCCGCTGCTCAGAAGAAACGGCGGACCATTCTGCGCCAGCATGCTGCCCTGCTGCAAAAGGAAGGCAAGACCGAAGCAGCGGCCCAATTGCTGCAAGAGGCGCAGAAATGACGGAAGAAGCGCAGGCGAAAGAAAAGCCGCGCATGAGGGACATTCCTCGTAACGTGGAGCCCTACTACATCGCTTTGCTTCTCAAAGGTGAACGTTGGAACGATACGCAAGGCGCGGAGGTGGCCGACCTGGTGCCTCGTCAATTGGCATTCATACGGGAACAGGTGCAGGCTGGGCGCTACTTGCTGGCGGGGCCGATTACCGATGACGGTCCCCTGGTGGGAATGTCAATCATCGCCGCGGGTAACGCAGCCGAGGCTTTGGCGATCGCCTCCGCTGATCCAGGGGTCCAGGCGGGCAGATTGAAAGTGGAGGTGCATCCCGCATTTCTGCCGTCGTTGAAGGAATTGAAGATCAACTACTCCTAGCCTTCTCCTTATCGGCCTTCGCCTTATCGGCGCGCTTTAGCGCTGCTGCCATCTCCTCGAGGTAACGCTTCGGCTTTTGCTGCTGCAGCCCGTGCTCGACCGCCTTCCGGTAGCCACCGGAATAGATGGCGTAAAAGACGGCAAGCGCGCATCCCACCCCGAGCGCGAAGCCAAAGAAGTATCCCAGCATGATGTTGTAGAACACGCCCATGGATCAGAAGCCGCCTTGCGCGACATGGGCCCGGCGCAGAATAGGCGGTCCGGCACGTCCCCACTCGTTGGGATCCCAGTGGACCGGGCTCAGTTCGTGGTTGCGATGCCGGAAGGTGATGGGCCGGGGAGGTCCGTTCGGTCCCATGGAGTCAAAGGTAAGAACGATTTGCCTGCCACTTTGCGCCCAGCGGCCATGCATGGTGACGCTGTCTTTGCCGATGTACTGGGTGGTGAGCATCGCCGTTCCATCAGAAGCCAGGTTGAGGGTATAGACCCGTCTCGACGCATCGGACGCAGGTGCATGGCCCTGGTAGACCCCCGAAAGATCCGTCTCATGGCCCCGGGCTGACAGGGTGGCGCAGACGGCTGGAAGGATCCAGCAGAGCGCCAACCAGAAACGGGGGATCAAACGGTGGATCAGCGGACGGACGAGCATGACGAATGATCATAGATGCCGCCCGGCTGCCCGGTCACAGGAATTCGGCAGAGGTACAAGAATTGCCGGTGCTCGGGGACGAGCGGAAAGGGTATATGATGCGTCTCTATATGCGACGGTCTTTGTTCGATTATGGGAACATTTGAAGGCCAATTCGTCGGATGGCTGGAGGCCGAGGCTGTGGCCGTACCAGAGCAGGAAACGCACGCCCGGGTGACCGCGCTGGTGGAGGAGTATTCGACCACCCTCTACCGGGTGGCCTATTCGGTTACGCGCAATACAGCCGACGCGGAAGATGTGGTGCAGGAGACCTTTTTGCGCGTTCTTCGCCACCGCAGCAAGCTGGCTGAAGTGCGCGACTATCGCGTCTGGCTGGTGCGGATCGCATGGAATCTGGTCCTGGATCGCAAGCGGCGGGCTAAAACGCGGCCCCAGGTCGATGATTTCGAAGACCTGGCACGGGTTCTGCCGACGGGGGAACTGAGCGCGGAAAAGCGCGTGATTACCGACCAGCGCCATGCCCGGATTCTTGCGCTTATCGATACTCTGCCGGCCCGGGAGCGTGAAGTCTTGCTGCTTTCCGCGGTGCAGGAGTTGTCGACGGTAGAGATTGCCTTGGTTCTCGACACCACCGAATCGACCATCCGCTCGCGGTTGTACCGGGCCCGGCACGCGCTCGCAGCTTTGCTGGAGCAGGAAGGGAGTTTGCAATGAGCGTACATTCGGAAATCGACGATACCCTGCGCCGGCTGGGCAGTGTCGAGCCGCCCTCCGGCCTGGAGCGGCGCGTGAACCTCCGGCTCCAGAACTCGCGCAATCGTTTTTCAGTCAGAGTGACGCGCACCATAGCAACCTGCGCATTGGCGGCGAGCGTTGCTCTGTCGGCTGTGGTCTTGAATCCTGCTCTGCGCAACCGGGCGTTTCATCATGCCTCGACCCCAAGTATGCCCGCGGCGAATAGTCTGCGAGTCGTGGCTCCCGTCTCGGGCGGGTTTGGTACCGCCTCGGCGGTCCATGTACCAGTAGAGCCTGTTCCGGTGCAGCCTACGCCGGTTAACCAGGGACGAGGCCGATCCAGATCGGGAAGGGCTGTGCTCCCAACCGGGAACCTGGCACCTTTGCCGCGAGGAGTTGCCGCACCCCATGCCTCCCTTGCCGTTTCTCCCGACCCGGCGCACTGATTCTACAGTCGGGTCCCGCAGGGACGGCGTAACTTCAGACGTGTCCAAATTAGCGGAGCAACTGGCTTTTTGAGGATGTAACTTGTTGAGTGCTCTGACGCGAGCGTGGCCGAACAAGATTCAGGTTGTTTGTTGATCGGCTGGCGTTTAAATGGCACGAGTTCTCCAGGGGTGTTGATGAATGACTTTTAGTCAATCGCCCACCCGGGTTGCGCATTGTGTCGTCCCTACGGGACTCGTACATAAACCTCAGCCTACCCGGCACTCCCGTGCCGGGCTATTGGTTGTACCGTCCCTGCGGGACTGCAGGGGCCCTTCCTTTCCTTGCCACGATCCTCTCCTTGTTTGTAAGCAAAGGGCGGTTGCTGGAGGAAAGGGAGGTTGCTGAGCCTAGGCTTGCATTCGTGAGGTTCTCGCGAGAGGGATGAAGCCCGTACCTACACGCAGCGTGCTAGAGCACGGCTTCGATGATCATGTGAACAATCGCCAATACCACCGCTCCTATGAAAGCGGCGCCAAAGCTGGCTATTTGCAGCCCCGGGGTGATCTTGCTGGCCAGGATGAGCATGAACGCGTTGATCACTAAAAACAGCAAGCCAAGGGTGAGGATGGCGAAGGGAAAAGTCACGATCTTCAAAATCAGCCCCAGGGTCATATTCAGAAAGCCGATCACCAGTACGGCCACTAGTGCAGATGGAAGGCTAACCACGCGGAACCCAGGCACGATGTACGTCACAGCCAAAAGAGCCAAGGCGCCAAGGACCCACTTCAGGAGCAAATTCATCATTGCTGTAAGTTCCTTTCGAACACACCGGGAATTCAGTGGTTACAGCCTACGCTAAGATGAGCACAAAGGGGCAAGATGCCTGTTGTACCACCATGGTTGACCGCGCTGTTGGTTTTGTTGGCCTGCGTGGCACCTGCCACATTCGGCGCAAATGAGCCAGCGGCTTTGCCCGACGCCGCAACCATGCTGCGTGAGGTGGAGGCGCACCAGAAGCAGCTAGACAAAGTACGGGAAAACTATACTTTCCGCGCGGTACAGACCACCCGACAGGTGGACGGCAGCGGAAACACGAAGAAGGTTGAGACCGAGGAGCACGAGGTCTTCTTTGTGAATGGCGAGCGAGTGCAAAAACTGGTGCGCAAGGATGGCAAGGACCTGACTCCGGAACAGGCCCGTAAGGAACAGGACCGAGTCAATAAAGAGGTGCTCAAGATCTCGAAACCTGGTTACACAAATCCGGACAAGGATGAAATCACGGTTTCACGGCTGCTACAGATTGTTACGTTTTCCCGGCCGCGGCGAGTGCAGTTGAATGGACGGGATTCGATTGCCTTTGACTTCGCCGGGGACCCACACGCTAAGACGCATGGGCGCGGCGAGGACGCGCTGAAAAAGGTGAGCGGCACGATTTGGGTCGATGAGGCTGATCGCGAGGTATCGCGCATGAGCGCGACCCTGGATGAGAACTACCATGTGGGTTTTGGGCTGCTGGCTTCGGTTGCAAAAGGCAGCAATGTGGTGTTCGACCAGGCGCTGATTCGTAACGAGGCCTGGCTGCCCACGGCAGTTGCGTTGCATCTGCAGGCGCGTGCGTTTTTGGTTGCTGGCTTTCGGGCGGAGATTGATATTCGGTTCGATCAGTATAAGAAGTTCCAGACCGATGCCGTGCAGCAGCCTGGAGTTACGACGCACTAAATTGCCCCTTGGGACCCGTCCGATTTCCTTTGTCTTTGCTTCGGCCTGGGAATTAGCTACTTTTGCTGTAGCTTTTGAGCGGCGATCTGGCCGGCGGCGGTTTTGGAACTCTTTAGCTGGGCGTAGATTTTGTTGGCTTCGGCGGGATTGGTCTTCTCGTAGAGGGACGCTAATTGCAAGCGCGCTGCGTCAGCCGGCACCGTGTTGGTTGGTTTGGCGATCAGCTGGTTGTACAACACAACCGCTTCGCTGTTGCGGTTCAGCTGCTGGTAGAGGTTGGCTAATGCCAGTTTGGCGAGCGACGCCAAGGCCGCATCGTGGCCATCCGAAACCCTTTTCAGATAGGTTTCGGCTTGCCCGGATTGGCCCATATTCATGGCCGTAAGGCCTGCGAAGTACGCGGCCGTCTTGCCCGCCCCAAAGAAACCGTATCGGTCCGCGAGCTGCACAAACTGTTGATTGGCTAACTTGGCGCGTGCAGCGGCGGAAGGAAAGGTCCTCTCCCCAGGCATGGCCGGCTGCCCTGGTTGTGCCAAGGGAGCGTTGTAGGTGTCCATCGCCTCACCAAAAGCCAGGTCGGCCGCGGCTGAGCGCTTGTTGTAAACGATCAATGCTGCCACCACCACGGCGATCAAAAGAACCGCTGCGACCGCGGCTTGAATCACCTTCGATCGATGGTCCGCGAACCAGTCAACACTGGTCCTGGTAGCTTCAATCAAACGGTCCTGTTTGAGCGCGTGACGTGTCTGGGTATCCACTAATTTCCTTGAGAAGCCTTTGCGGGAGGGTCGCAGTCCAGCCGCTATACCGTTTGCTGTCTGCGTGAGCTTCTAAAGTTTAGCAGTGCTGAAGTTTGCGGGTCAAACGAGCGAGATTCTGCATCCCTCTGGCAAACGGCCGGCCGACTTAGGCGGCGACGACCGGATCCTCGATCTCGCCGTTTTCGATCTTCTCGCGGCAGTCGATACAGTACGGGGTCCAGGGTAGGGCTTCCAGTCGCTTCAGACCGATGGTCTTGCCGCAATGCATGCACTCCCCATAGGTGCCCTCGTCCAGCCTTTTCAATGCCAGACGGACAAGCGCGAGTTGCTCGTGGCCGCTGGTTCCCTGGCTGAAAAGCATTTCTTTCTGGTAAGACTGCACGGCCTGATCCGCAGCGTCCAGCGCGCTGTCTGCCGCAACCTCGCGGCCCTGCTCCACCGCCGAGATCATGGACTGCTCCAGCTGTTTCTCCTGCCGACGGAGGGTCTGTTCAAATTTCTGGATTGTTTCGGGATTATGCACCACTTTTTGGTTGCTCCTCGACACCTTAAAAATATCGTTCTAGTGTCGCCTAATTGGACGCAGATTAGCGGTGAAATTATCTTTCTTTTTAAATTTTTTCTGATTTCTTTTCGAGCGCCCAAGAAGGAACACCCCGGCGGGCACAAAATACTCTAGGCTGGTAATTATGTACGAAGATTTCCACGTCACCGACCACTGGACCCAAGAGGACCTGCATTGCCGCTGGACGGCCAATGTGGTCGCCATCGCCACCCGCCATGCGGACGCGGTCGACATCCGCTTTGAGGTCAACGGCCGGCCGGTTTGGATCGCCATGCCAGCAGTTGCCTGGGTGGAGCAGAAAGAGCGCTCCGGCCACGTCATTACCGACCGGCTGGCAGCCCAGGTGGCGGGGCGCTACCTGAAGCAGGCGGCAGAGAGCGGTTATGACAACGGGCGCGAGATGTACACCATGAGCGTGGCCGAGGTTCTGGAACAGGTGGACGCCGTCATGGCGGAAGCCAGGCATTCCTCCCTGCTCCCCGAACTGCCCGTGATCTCCGGTTCGTAGGGGAGTTTAGCGGTTCCGGCGTGGGGCACCGTTCCCCGAAATTACTACCGTTGGGCAAGACGCAACAGGCATTGGTCATTGGTCTGTAAAACCGTTGCTCCGACCGGTAAGCGTTGGGTAAACTCGTGCATGCCTGAGCGGCAGCCAGGGAGGAGCCTCGCGTGGATTCAGTCAGAGCAACGACGATGACAGGAAAGCTGGTGGAGGGGGCCCATGTCCACCGCAATCTCTCCACTCCGCAACTGGTGGAAGCGGCGATTGCCCGGGGCGAAGCGAGCCTGGCGGACAACGGCGCCCTGGTGGCTCTCACGGGCGCGCGAACAGGCCGTTCCCCGCGGGATAAGTTCACTGTGCGCGATAGTGTTACCAGCGAGACCGTGGACTGGGGCAAGGTGAACCAACCCTTCGACCCGGACAAATTTGAGGCGCTTCTGGCACGGGTCGTCACCCATATGCGGGAGCGCGACCTTTACGTCCTGGATCTCTATGCGGGGGCAGATGAGCACTACCGGCTTCCGGTGCAGATCATCGCGGAGTATGCATGGCACGCCCTTTTCGTGAAGCAGTTGTTTGTGCGCGTGCCGGGGGAGGAACTGGCCGGGCATAAACCGGAATTTACTGTGATTGCCGCACCCGAGTTCGAGGCTGTGCCGGAGCGCGACGGCACCCACTCGGGAACTTTCATCATCACGGATTTCACTCGCCGCATCATTCTCGTCGGGGGCACGAAATATGCCGGCGAGATGAAGAAGTCGATCTTCGGGGTGATGAACTTTCTCCTTCCCGCGCGCGATGTGTTTCCCATGCATTGCTCCGCCAACCTGGGAAAGGGAGGGGACACTGCTCTGTTCTTTGGACTTTCCGGGACGGGCAAGACTACGCTTTCCGCCGATCCGCAGCGCCGGCTTATCGGAGACGATGAACACGGCTGGAGCGAGAGCGGGATCTTCAACATTGAGGGTGGCTGCTACGCCAAGTGCGTCGATCTGTCAGCGGAGAAGGAACCTCAGATTTACCATGCCATCCGCTTCGGCGCGGTGCTCGAGAACGTGGTGATCGACAGCAGGACCGGGACCCCGGACTACAGTGACATCCGCTACACCGAAAATACCCGGGCCGCTTATCCGGTGGAGTACATCGCCAAGGCTGTGATTCCCGGGGTTGGTGGGCATCCGAACCATGTGCTGTTCCTCACCGCCGATGCGTTTGGGGTGTTGCCGCCAATTGCGCGGTTGAACCCGGCCCAGTCCATGTACCACTTTCTCTCCGGATACACGGCCAAGCTGGCGGGCACAGAAGCGGGATTGGGCAGTGAACCGGTGCCGGAGTTCTCCACTTGTTTTGCGTCGCCGTTTATTCCCCTGGCGCCGGCTGTGTATGCAAAGATGCTGGGCGAACGGCTGCAGCGGCATAATGCCGAGTGTTGGCTGGTCAATACGGGGTGGACTGGCGGTGCGTTTGGTACCGGCGAGCGTATGAGTCTTAAGTACACGCGGGCCATGGTCAATGCGGCGCTTGATGGGCGGCTGAGCAACGTTGAGTTTGTGATTGAGCCGGCGTTTGGGTTGAGTATTCCGGTGAGTTGCCCGGATGTGCCGGCGGAGTTGTTGAATCCGCGCAATGCCTGGAAGGATCCTCGGGCTTACGATGCTCAGGCGGTGATGCTGGCGGAAAAGTTTGAGAAGAATTTTGCCAAGTTCGATGCGCCTGCCGCGGTGCGCGAGGCCGGTCCTGTTGCTCGGAAGGGTAAGGGTTGAGGGTCGAGTTTCACTTTCGAGGGTTGTTTTGGAGTGGATGGTCTTGAGATCAGGACAGATGACGTTTGTCTGAACCTTGGGTTATATTACGGGAATTAAATTGACATCTCCCAGGAGGATCCCAGGTCTCAGAAGCGAGACCCCACGGCACGCCGGGGCAGAGGCTGGGGCACCCACCGTTTCTTACCGATCGTTTTTACCTATCATTTCACCCATCGTTTTTACCTTAATAACAATAAGGTTTTGCCTTTGACAGGTGTTTTGGGTTTGGGGCTAGCGGGCCATGACTACTGGCACGCGCGGCGTTACGGTGCGTCCGTCGTGGAAGATGGTCACGATGGAGCGGGTGTTGGTGATGTCATCCAGAGGGTTGGCGGCCAGCACGATCAGGTCGGCTCGCTTGCCAGGAAGCAGGGTTCCTCGTTTGGACTGGATGCCCAACAGCTCTGCGTTGTTCCTGGTGGCGCAGACGATGGCCTGCGACGGGGTCAGGCCGGCCTGTACCATGTCCTCCAATTCGCGATGCTCGGAGAAGCCTGGAATACGCGTCGGAAAGGCTCCTGAATCGGTTCCAAAACCCACGCGTACACCCGCATCTAAGAGCGTCTTCAGGTTTTTCTGGTCGTTGGCAAAGTCCGCTTTGTGTTGCGCGGTCTTCGGGTCCTGATTCACTTTCTGGACATAGGCATCACTGGTCAACATCGTCAGCACCGGCCCCGGTAGTGCTTGCTGAAAGAAATTGATCTGCATGAATCCAGGGTGTTCCGCATAGATGTAGAAGGACTCATCCACCGTGAAGGTGGGAATGTACCAGACCCTGCGGCGCTTCATGGCGGAAATCAATTCCTGGTCGGCGGGTTTGTCGCGGACGCTGTGGGCCAGTACATCTACTCCATCATTCACCAGCGATTTGGCGTCAGCCAGATAGTAGACGTGCGCAGCCACTCGCAGATGATGTTTGTGCGCTTCTTCGATCGCCGCCTTGTAAATCTCGGGCGACATGGCAGGTTTGGTGCCGCCGAGACTGTCGACCCAGATCTTGACCATGTCTGCGTGCCGTTTGGCCATCGCATCCACCGCCAGGCGCGCTTCGGCCGGGGTTGCAGGACGGTATAGCTGGTCGGCCCCGGACGGCAAGGGAGGTGCGGCGTCCGGCACACCGATGCCCCGGTCTGCGGTTAGAACTGTGGCGCCGTCGAGTTTGCCCTGATGTTGCTGCTCGCGAATCGGGTAAAGAAGGTCGCGATTGAGGCCCAGGGACAACATCGCAGTGACACCGTAGCTCTCGTACTGCCGCAGTTCCGCGAGCACGTTCTCCGCAGTATAGGCAGTGGCCGAGTTTTGGCCGTCTGCAATCAGAGCCAGATGCCCATGTGCGTTGATCAACCCGGGTATGACCGTATCGCCGTGCAAATCGAGTACCCGTGCATGCGAAGGGATCGCGCCGGCCGCGGACTGAATCGCCTTTATGTGATTACCCTCGATCAGCACGGTCGCGTCTTCGAGCGGAGCTCCGCCGGTCCCATCGATCACGCGCACATGGGTCAGGGCAGTAATGCTTGATGGTTGCGTCGGTTGGGCATGCGCTGCCACCGGCGATAGTGACGCCCATCCAAGCAAAATAGCTAGCGAGGTGCGCAGAAGCATGGTTCGAGTCGCTCCTTAGGTTTGACAAGCTCCGCGGGAGGTTAGGTAAGCTCCGCGGCAAATGAGATACTCTCCGCGAGGTGGACGAGCAATGTGGCTGGCGATTGCGATCATTCTTATTCTGCTCTGGGTCGGCGGATTTTTGCTGTTTCACATCGCCGCATTTGCCCTGCACATCCTGCTCATCATCGGGGCGATTGCCCTGATCATCCACCTGTTTGCCGGCAACCGCAGGACGATGTAGCCCTACTCGCTGTAATGCAACAAGCTGAACACGTTGTACTCCTTGAACCGGTCCCGTCCATGGAGAAAGTCGAGTTCGATGGCGAAAGCAAGGCCGACGATCCTGGCCCCGAACTGACGAACCAGTTTCACGGTGGCTTCCATGGTTCCCCCCGTGGCAAGCAGGTCGTCAACGATCAGAACATTCTGCCCCGGTTCGATGGCGTCGAGGTGGATTTCGAGTGCATCGGTTCCATATTCCAGGTCGTAGGTTACGCGCGCAGTCGGCGCGGGCAGTTTGTCCGGCTTGCGGACGGGCACGAAACCGGCGTTCAGGCGATAGGCTAATGCAGGGCCGAAGATGAAGCCGCGGGCTTCGATGCCCAGCACCAGATCCACATTCTCCATGCCGATGTAGTGTGCGGCCAAGGCGTCCACCAAGGTGGCGTAGCCATTTTTGTCCTTGAGCAGGGTCGTGATGTCGTAGAAGAGAATGCCCGGCTTGGGGAAATTCGGAATCGTCCGGATGAGAGATTTCAGAGGCTCACAATTGATAGGAGGGTGAGTCATTCGTAGCTACCAGGCTCCTTCGATCTGGAATGATTCCAGGTTCTGTGCCATGGCTTCATCCAGGTCGCGCTCGTGCACCGCGTCCACACGGCTGCCGCGAGAGCCGCGTTCGAGCTCGGCACGAAGCTCGTCCAATTTTTCCTCACTGCCCGCGACCATGACCTCGACTTCGCCACCGTCTGTGTTGCGAACCCAACCCTTCAACCCCCGAGCGCCTGCCTCGCGGTGAACAAACCAACGGAAACCAACCCCTTGCACACGACCCTTGATAATGTAGTGGCGCACCATGTGTATGCTCTTCCCCTTATGCTCGAGACAGGTATGCGCCTTCGGCTGTATCGACGCGAATCTTTTCCCCCTCGTTGATGAACGGGGGCACCTGGACCACAAGGCCGGTTTCCATTTTGGCCGGCTTGGTGACGGAAGAGGCAGTTGCGGATTTCAGGCCCGGTTCGGTTTCTATTACGGTCATCTCCACGGTTTGCGGCAACTCGATGCCTACCGCGACTCCATCGAAGAAGGAGACTTTGATCTGAAGATTAGGGGTGAGGTACTCGATCGCATCGCCCAGTGTGCTGCCCTTCAGATGGGTCTGCTCGTAATTCTCGGTGTTCATGAAGTAGTAGTCGTCGCCGTCGGCGTACAGAAAGTCCATGGAAATTTCATCGACGATGACGCGTTCGATGGGATCCGGGGAGCGAAAACGATGCTCGAACATGGCGCCGGTGCGCAGGTTGCGGAGCTTGGCCTGGATGAACGCGCGCAAATTTCCAGGGGTCCGATGCTCAACGCTGAAAACCGTATGCAGCTCGTTATTGTGCTTGATGATCATGCCCGGGCGCATCTGTGTGGCAGGAATCGCCATAAAAGAAAAACTCCTTCATCTTTCACTGGATTGGCTGATGCAGAACTCTTGACAGTCGATTGTAGCGCCTTCCCTACTTGCCGAAGATTCTGGAGAAGAAGCGGCCGATGCGGTGGAAAACGCCGTTGTTGTTGGGTGACTGATTGGGTGGAGGAGGCGCGGAGGCGATCTCCGGTGAAGGTGTCGGCTGAGGGCGGGCGTTCTGAGACGCGACCTCGGGTTGAGAGGTTGACGGAGAAGCAGGCGCGGCGGACGCCGGCGCGGGAGTCACAGATGCTGGAGGCTCGGCCGGGGCAGCAGCGGGATTCTCTCCGTTGTAGGTGAGCGGAACGGTGACCTGGGCGTGCGTCTGCCCTGCAGGGACCACAGGCGTGGCGGAAGTGGGAGGCGGCGCCAGGCCTTCGCTCTGCGCGAGCGGAAAGGCCGTATCTGCGGGGGTTGAGGAAGGACCACCCACCGGCTTTCCTGGTGCAGCAGGATTCGCGCCCGTGGCCCCGGTACTGGCCACAGAAGTGACCGGCATAGTTGGGCAACCACACGGCTCCGGTTCATGATCCACCACCTCATTCAGGCTCCCATGCTCGAAATTCACGCGCTGATCAGGCATGACCCGATACGCTCCGCCTTCCAACTGGCTGGTCACGGTGACGTAGGGCGCATCTGCGCCGTGATTGTCGACGCAGGTATCACCCTTGGGATTTACCCGGATGCTGAGGTCGGCTTGCCCAGGACCGGAGATGAGGATGCGCAGGTCGGGAGTAAGCAGGACATCGGAGTACTTGCCTACGACGTAATTGGCTTCAATGGCGCCGCGATCGAGCGCCATCATGAGCGCGCTGCTGGCCGGGTCGTCGATGGAGCGGTCCTTCGCCAGGTGGACGCTGCTGGTGGAACACAGGCGGAGTGAACCGCCTCTTTGCAAGGCGATCTTGACGGCCTGTTCTCCGGCGGTAATCTGGCTTCCATTGCCCAGTATTGTTTCCCCGTGGGAGATGTCGACCGCGCCTGAAACCTGTACCTCGGTGGCGGAGGTTCGCCCGATCGGTTGCTGGGCCTGCAGCAGCGGAGCCAAAAAGACAACCGTTCCGGCCAGGAAAAATCGCATGGTCACAGCTGTTCTCAAAGAGAGAGGAAATTCCGGATCAGGTTCTTGCCGTCGACAGTCAGCACGCTCTCGGGGTGGAACTGTACGCCCTCGATGGGAAAGCGGCGATGGCGCAAACCCATGATGGTCCCATCCCCTTGGCTGCTTTGCACCCGGGCGGTGATTTCGAGTTCCTCGGGCAAACCCTCTTCGGCAACGATGAGCGAGTGGTAGCGGGTGCAGGTCATGGGGCTGGGGAGGCCGGCAAACAGATTGCGTCCATCGTGCTCGACTGGGCTGGTTTTGCCGTGCATCAACTTTGGCGCTCGGACGACATTGCCTCCGAAGGCGGCCCCGATCGCCTGGTGGCCGAGGCAAACGCCCAGGATGGGCACTTTGCCGGCAAAGTGACGGATGAGGGGAATGCTTACGCCGGCCTCCTGAGGGGTGCATGGTCCGGGTGAGAGGACGATGCGCTCTGGCTTTAAATCGTCAATTTGATCGAGCGTCATCTGGTCGTTGCGGGTGATGGTCATTTCGGCACCCAGCTCACCCATGTATTGCACCAGGTTGTAGGTAAAGGAATCGTAGTTGTCGAGAACGAAGACCATGGGCGCCACTTGTTTCAGTGTAGCGCTAGGGGCGGCTCCACGGAAAGATCGTAGCGGGCCCGCCAGGTGCGGGATTCAGTGGTGAAAAGGGCCGAACGGTAGGGGTAAGATAAGCATCCTCGGGGTCCTTCGACTCCGCGCTATAAAGCTCGTTATTTGCGATAGATTCCGTGACGCGCTTCGCTCAGAGCCTGTGTCTTTTTAGATCTTTCGTGCCCTTGCATATCCAACCAGCTACGTCATCCTGAGCGAAGCGCATCAAAGATTTGCCGCGTGACACAATCTTGGGCGCGTAGTCGAAGGACCTATGACGCGCTTCGCTCAGAGTTTGTGACTTTTTTATATTCCGGTGAAGATCGCGGCGGGAAAGCTCTCAAGAGCATCTGCCAACAAGCATCGCCGGGGTCCTTCGACTCCGCGCTATAAATCCCTTTGTTATTCGATAGATCTGCGAAGCGCTTCGCTCAGGATGACGACTCTGTTTGGGGGCTTGCAATATAGCTGATTGCCTATGCAGGAGCACGAAAGATCTAAAAAAGTCACCGGCTCTCACGATGACCCTTTTGTCAGGGGTGGAAGGCTGCTGGCCTTTTATTGCTCTCCCAACCCGCAGCCAACGGTTTCGATGCAGATGAACGAGAACAGCGGAAGGGCTTTGCCCATCTCGTTCAACCCATGTAGTGCGCCGGATATACCGGCGCAAACACCCCGAATTTCCTGCAAGCTGCCCTGGATACGGCCGCGTGTGCGCCTTTCTTTAAGGAAAGGCGCGTGAAGTTTGTGGAACCCATTGGACCCCAACAGGAAATTCGGGGCCATGGGGCACCCGTCCAGGGGGCTGAGAGTGGTGCAGGTGCCTTGACTTCATAGGTGAGATTGACTCCGCCGCACGAAATCAAAAAGTCACAGGCTCTCAGGATGACGGCTTTGTTGTGAGTTGGAGATGCACAAAACCGACGCGTCCATGGGCTAAAGTCAGGCGTCCCTTCGGGACCGTTCATGGCTGCAGTCGACCGTCCCGGGCTGAATTGGCTGACGGAAATGTTACTTGCCGCCAGCCACGGCGCGGGCCCTTTCGACGGCACGCACCACCGCTTTGGCTTTGTTTACGGATTCTTCGTACTCTTCTTCCGGCACGGAATCGGCTACGATGCCGCCTCCTGCCTGGATGTAGCCTTGGTCACCTTTGAGGAGCATACTGCGGATGGCTATGCAGGAGTCGAAGTTGCCGGAGAAGTCGGCATAAAAAACGCTGCCGCCGTAAATGCCGCGGCGGGTTGGCTCCAGCTCCTCAATGATCTCCATGGCGCGTATTTTGGGGGCTCCGCTCAGAGTGCCGGCCGGAAAGCAAGAGCAGAAGGCATCCACCGCTGAGAGTCCTTCCTTGAGTTGACCCTCCAGCGAGCTGACCAGATGCATCACGTGAGAGTAGCGTTCCACGTGCATCAGGCTCTTTACCTTCACGGTGCCGAATTCGCAGACCCTGCCGATGTCGTTGCGGCCCAGGTCCACCAGCATCACGTGCTCAGCCCGCTCTTTCTCGTTGGTCAGCAACTCCTGCTCGATGCGGAGATCTTCCCGCTCGTCGGCACCGCGCGGACGGGTTCCTGCGATGGGACGGTACTCGACATGGCGCTGTTGCACGCGCACCAGCAGTTCGGGAGACGAGCCCACCAGGCAGGTGGACATCTTGTCCAGATCGAAGCGCAGGAAATACAAATACGGTGACGGATTCACAATACGCAGAGCGCGGTAGACGGAGAAAGGGTCGACCCCCGGCTTGACTTCAAAGCGCTGGGAAAGGACGGCCTGGAAGATGTCGCCGGCGGCAATGTACTCCTTGATTTTGGCGACGGAGGCGAGAAAATCTTCCTTCCGAGTGTGGCTGGTTACGGAAAGTTTTCCCCGTGGGCGTACGTGCTTCGGTTTAGGAATCGACCTGGCCAGGCGCTTTTCCAACTGACCCAATCGCTTCTTCGCATCGGCGTAGGCGGCGGCAGGTTTCATGCGCCCCAAATCGGCAGTCACCATGAGCTGAATCTGCTTACGCACATGGTCGAAGGCCAGCACCTCGTCGTAGAACATGAGGCAGGCGTCAGGGATGCCCAGGTCATCCACCGCGAGCTCGGGCAAACGCTCCAGTTGCCGGATTACGTCATATGCGAAGAAGCCAACCGCACCACTGGTAAACGGGGGCAGGCCGGCGATACGGGCCGGTGTTTGCCCGGCTAGTAGCTCCTTCAAGAGCGCAAACACGTCCCCCTGCAGGGACCGGGTCTTTCCTCGCTCGTGGATGGTGATCGAGCTGCCGCGGGACAAGATGGTGCGATAAGGCCGAATGCCGATAAAGGTATAGCGGCCTACTTTCTCGCCGCCTTCTACCGATTCCAGCAGAAATGACTGTGGTTCCTCCTCGGCAAGGCGCAAAAAGGCGGATACGGGGGTTTCCAGGTCGGCCGTCAGCGTGCGGTAAACCGGAACCAGGCTGTGCTTCGCCGCCAGTTGGAGGAATTCGTCGCGCGTGGGGGCAATGGTAGTGTCGACCGGCATCCTGCTCATACTAAATGGCCATAGCGGGTATCGGGTAAACAGGAGAGGATTCGTCCGGATGAAGCATCCAAGGGATTTGAGGCGCTTGCCCGGGTTCCGAGGCACGCATATACTCGGTAAGTTTGGGGTTAGTACGATTAACAGGTCCCGGCCAAGTGGGCGCAAACGCGCGTAGGGCTCGCCGGGAGCGGAAGGCAAGCTTAGATTTTTCAGCTTGGCTTCGCCCCGTCGAAGTGCCTGCGCCGTCCCGCCCGGGCGCGAACGGCTCAACCGCAGCGGGACGTAAGTGGATTGTTGCCGCAGTCCGAACGTGGAGAATTGGTTATGCAAACCGTATCGCTCGAGCAGGAGATTAATCCCTGGGAAGCTCAGGCTGCTCGCTTTGACTTTGCTGCACAAAAACTGAACCTGGATCAAGGGCTGTGGAAGGTGTTGCGCTACCCTGCACGCGAAGTGATCGTGCACATCCCGGTGATGATGGACAACGGAAGTATTGAGGTTTTCACCGGATTCCGAGTCCAGCATTCGATTGCCCGTGGTCCGGGCAAGGGGGGAATCCGCTATTCCCCCGACGTAACCCTCGATGAGGTTCGGGCGCTGGCCAGTTGGATGACCTGGAAATGCGCTGTCGTTAACATACCGTTTGGCGGTGCTAAAGGCGGCGTGATCTGCGATCCTAAGAAGATGTCTATCGGCGAGCTGGAGCGCATGACCCGCCGCTACACCTCGGAGCTGATTGAATTTATCGGGCCGGAGAAGGACGTTCCAGCGCCTGACATCAATACCAACGAGCAGACCATGGCGTGGATTATGGACACTTATTCCATGCATATGCGGCAGACGGTGACTGCTGTGGTTACGGGAAAGCCGCTCAATATCGGCGGATCGCGTGGGCGGCGGGAGGCGACTGGCCGTGGCATTGCCGTGGTGTGCGACGAGGCCCTGCGATATCTGAACATGCAACGCGATGGGTGCCGGGTGATCATCCAGGGCTTTGGTAACGTGGGCTCAAACGCGGCCAAGCTGATGATGGAAAGAGGCTACAAGATCATCGGTATCGCCGAATATGATGGGGGCCTCTACAACAGCAACGGAATCGACATCCACCTGCTGCTCGAATACCGGCAGCGGAATGGCACGGTGATGGGCTTCAAGGGCGCGGAAGCGGTGAATTCGTCGGACCTGCTGGTTAGCGATTGCGAGATTCTCATTCCTGCGGCAACGGAGAATGTGATTACCAGCCGCAATGCTGACCGCATCAAGGCTCGTATTGTCTGCGAAGGCGCCAACGGGCCCACCACTGCTGTTGCCGACGAGATCCTGGCCGATAAGAAGGTTTTCATCATTCCGGACATTCTGGCCAATGCGGGCGGAGTCACGGCCTCTTACTTCGAGTGGGTGCAGGATCGTCAGGGCTATTTCTGGAAGGAAGCGGTAGTGAATGAGCAGTTGGAGAGCATCCTGGCGGAAAGTTTTGGAGATGTGGTCCGCTACGCGGAAGCACACGCGGTCAACAATCGCATTGCGGCTTACATGCTGGCCATTGACCGGGTTGCGTTCACCATTAAGCAGCGGGGCATTTACGCCTGACGCGGATCCTGCCACGTTGCCCTGGACAGGGCCAGGTGCAGGGACTTAAGTAACGCTTGCCTGCGCAGGATCCACCGGGCGCCCGGCTGTCGACTGGCGCCTGGTGCATAATTGAGGAGGGGAGCATGCGTGTCCCTCAACAGCCGAGTGGATCGTGAACCTGCCAAACTCCATCACGATGAGCCGCATCTGTTGCATTCCCTTGCTCATCTGGCTGCTTTCCGGCTTCTTTCCCTTTCATAGCATTCATGGGGAACAGGAAATTGCCGCGTCGCTGGTTTTTATACTGGCCTCGATCACGGATGGCGTAGACGGTTACCTGGCGCGGAAGCGTGGTCAAATCACCACCATGGGCATGTTGCTCGACCCATTGGCCGACAAGCTGATGATTACAGCGGCCTACGTTTGCCTGGTGCAGTTCAATCCTCACCTGATGAAGGCCTGGGTGGTGGTGCTGGTGATCGGCCGTGAGTTTCTGGTCAGCGGGCTGCGATCGATTGCCAGTTCGGAAGGGTTCACCATCGAGGCCAGCGACCTGGCCAAGCTCAAGACGGTGATTCAGATTGTCTCGGTAGTGGCGGTTATCCTGGCCCATGCCTGGTACGAGTGGCATTTTGGCTGGTTTGTCCTGCCGGTCGAGTGGATTGCGATCGCTGCTATTTATTTCATGGTGCTGGTGTCGATTATTTCTGCTGTGGATTATTTTGTGGCGTTTTGGCGCAAGATTGACCACGCTTCCGCTGATCGGCGTTCGCATGCCAGCTTTGTGTTGAGCCGCAGGAAAGAGATGCCGGCTGCTAACAAAGTCACCTAGCTGCTGTTGCCAAGCGACTGAGCGCGAGAAAAGATAAAAGGCGTACCTCACACAGACTCTAAGGCCCTCCTCCATTCGATTCTGTTACGGCACGGCCGAAGCTGTGCCTTTCGTCCAGCGCTCCCGCCACTTTTCGACGCCCATATTTGTGTTGGCATGGCG
>CAWJZH010000043.1:0-72583 GCA_963847155.1 uncultured Acidobacteriaceae bacterium
TTTGAAGGCCACCGTAATAAGGGAATGGCGGAAGTTTTTTGAAATTCAGCATTTGCGGCGTGAAAAGCAGGCCATGGAAATGAAAGAGTGTGGAAAGCATGGAAAGCCATGAAGCCGGCTTCCCACCCTTCCCACACTCTTTGAATCCCTTGGGGATTAGCACATTTCCACGGGCTCGCCGACTGGGTATGGCAGGCTCTTCGGGAATCGAAATAGAGAGACGTTCGATTCCAAAACGCTGTCCGCTACACTGAACTTCATCCATGTCAGTGTCCCAGACCCGAATTCGCGTTCGTTATGCCGAAACCGACCAGATGGGCGTCGTCTACTACGCCAACTTCTTCATCTGGTTTGAGCTTGGACGGGTCGAGCTTCTGCGCCAGCTCGGCTTCCAATACAAACAAATGGAAGTCGACGACGATTGCCACATCCCGGTCGTCGAAGCCAATTGCCGCTACAAATCTCCAGCGCGCTACGACGATGAGTTGCTGCTCGAAACCAGGGTGCTGACTCTGCGCCGGTCTGTCATCAAGTTTGGCTATCGCCTGCTGCGCCCCGAAAACGATGTCTCTACGCTGCTGGCGGAAGGGGAAACAACCCACGTCACTGTGGACCGCACAATGCGCAAGGTGCCTCTGCCCAAAAAATATGTGACCGTTCTAGAGCAATTCCTTGTCTAGCCGCGTCCGCTTCCTGCCGTTCCTTCTTCCCGCCGTTTGCCTGTGCTTTGCCGTGGTGCTGGGTTTGCCATGGGCCGCGTATGTGCCCGACGCTGGGTACTACCGGCTGCTCGCACTGGGCCAGCGAGGCGCGGTGCCTGCGCCTTTTTCAGCGCGCATTCTGGGCCCGGCCATAGCAGGGTGGTTGGGCCACTCCACGGGCCTCGGAGTGGATACCGGGTTTCTGTTACTGGGCATTGTCTGCCTGGTCGCGTTGCTCGCTCTGCTCGCAGGACTACTGTGGTCATGGCGGGCGCCCGCGGCAATCTTTGCTGCTATTTTTCTCATGCCGTTCTGGGTGGATATCTTCCACGACTACTACCTTCCCGATCTGCTGCACGCGGCCATCCTCGCAGCGATTCTGGTATGCCTCTGGTTCGGATCTACGACAGCAGCTTTGCTCCTGCTCTTTCCCGCCTACCTGGCGCGCGAATCCACTCTTCTAGTGGCGCTGTGCCTGATTTTTGCCTGTTGGCGACGCGTGCGATTGCGTCACGCCGTAATCGGGGTGCTGGCGATCTTCTGCGCTGGCCTGGTCAGCCGGCACTACGGCCAAGGAGGTCCCGCCAGCGTTCATGGCTTGGGTGGCGCGGTTTATATACTGGGCAAATTTTTCTGGAGTTTCTTCAAGAATTTCCTCGGGCTTCCCCTGTGGAGCAATACTCTCCCCGAATGCAATCCCATTTGGAAAACGGCGCTTCCTGGGGGACATCATCTCGGTGCGATTCGGGAAGTGGGATTGTGCGAACCCTCCGTATGGGGACCGGCGCGGCTGCTTATCGCCTGGTTTGGCATCTTTGGAATCGGGCCCTCACTCGCGTTCGCTCTATGGCGGAAGATGATTTCACCCGCATCTGCGGCCGATCAGCGCCTTCCGGGGCAAGTGATCGTTTTTCGCTTCTGCATGCTCTACGGAGTCATCAGCATCCTGATGACTCCTCTTCTGGGCGCCAGTGCTGATCGCCTGGTCGAGTATGGATGGCCATTCTACTTTGTCGTCCTGCCCTGGTTTGTCGCTTCGAACTACGACCTGCGTGGTATCCGCACTTACGCCATGGTGGTACTCCACCTGGTTATCTGCTGGTTGGCGTGGTTTGGATTCCGGCAGCAGACCCCCAGCTACCTGTTCGCGGGGTTGGCGGTGTTGGCTTTAAATTGCGTGAGTTACGCCGTTTTAAGGCGTTTTGGGGCCAGTCTGGGGAAGGCATAGCCCCCGGTAACTTACTTTTTTATCCACATTGTGGATAACCTGTGGATCAGGCACGTTTCGGACCCGCGATTGTGATCTTTTTCCGGCGTTTGCGATGGCTATGTAATTGTTACTGTGCCGTACCTTGCAGATCGCCGCGCCGTAGCCTGTCTGGCTCATCCTATTAGCACAACCATAGAGACGAATAACAGAGATCTAGCTGAAACCATCATGGATAGCGGATTCCAGGGCATGTCTCCGTTCTCTCAGGCGCAAGATGGCGAAGAGCGCCATGAGAGAAAAATATCCTCCACAGGTATCGAATCCGACATCTGTAATCGTGCTGGTTCGCTGGGGGACGAATTTTTGGTGAATCTCGTCCGCGGCGCCCAGCAGCATGGTCAAAACCAGCGCCCAGCCGGCCGCGCGATTCTTTAACACCCACCCTTTGGACGAATGGGGCCGCCGACGCAGCCACCAGTACGAAGTGCCGAAAAAGCCCATGCAGACCAATCCGTAACCCATCAGGTGGCCGCCCTTACGCAGAGCTTCGACGAACTCCCAGTAGCGTTGATAGGGAAGCGAGCTGAAATGGCTGAACCAGAACGGCTTTACCAGCTCAGCAGTGTTTTCGATGGAGAATCGTTGGGTTCCCTCGATGAGGACCATCAAGGTAACCAGGACCGAGGGTAGGAAGAGAGCTAACTTCCGGCGGGAACCGGGGGCTGCCATCTCCCTAGTATATCGAGAGTCCGCGCGGCTTCACCCGGCTGCGGATAAAGGCAACGGTACTTTCGAGACTTGTGCCGGGTCCGAACACCTCTGCCACTCCTTGCGCCTTCAGGGAAGCGACATCATGGGCGGGGATAGTCCCGCCCAACACCACCAGAATGTCGGTGGCATTGCGTTCCTTGAGCAGGGCCAGGACGCGGGGAACAATCACATTATGCGCACCGGAGAGGATGCTAAGGCCGATGCAATCGACATCCTCCTGCAGGGCCGCATTGACGATCATTTCGGGGGTTTGCCGCAGGCCGGTGTAGATCACTTCCATGCCGGCATCGCGCAGAGCGCGGGCAATGACTTTGGCGCCGCGGTCATGACCATCCAGGCCGGGCTTGGCGACCAGCACGCGAATCGGAGCAGTGGCTGGAGAGTCCGGCATGGTTACTTGTCGCGGGCGACGACGAAGTCCGGCATCCAGAGCAGCGCCCGTTTGTAGTCGGACTCAGGCAATCCGGCAAGGGCCGCTCGGGCAACTTCGGCGTATTGAAAGGCGGAGTCGAGGGCGTATTGCACCGACCCGTGCCGATCGAGGATCTTCAGGACTTCCTGGTGACTGGTGCGCTCGAAGCTGAGATCTTCGAGCACTCTGCGGATCGCCTCGTGCTCATGCGGGGTTCCGCGCTCCAGCGCATGAACGATGGCCAGGGTGGCCTTGCCCTCGCGCAGATCGCTGGCGACCGGCTTACCCAATACCTGCTCGGTGGCGGTCAGGTCCAGCACGTCGTCCACAATCTGGAAGGCGATTCCCAGGTTGCGGCCGTACTCCCCCATCTGCTCTTCGGTCTCTTCCGAGGCTCCGGCCAGGACCGCGCCCAGGCGCATGGAGACGTCGAACAGGCAAGCCGTCTTGCGGTAGATCAGGTCGTAGTATTCGGCTTCGCCCACCGTCCGGCCCAGTTTTTCCATCTGGACGAATTCGCCCTCGACCATTTGCTGGGTCAAGCCGATCAAAAGGTCGAGGACCTTGAAGTTGCGTTCTTCCAGGGCGATGTGGAAGGCCTGCATATAGAGCCAATCGCCGGCCAGCACGCATTTTGAGTTGCCCCAGGTGGTATTGGCGGAAGGCCTGCCCCGGCGCGTGTCGGCGCCGTCGATGATGTCGTCATGCACCAGGGTTGCGGTGTGCACCATTTCGACCACGGCGCCCAGGCGGACCATGCCGTGGCCCTGGTAGCCGAGCGATTTTGCCGCCAGCAGGAGCAGGGAAGGGCGGATCCGCTTGCCCCCGCCCTCACGCAGGTAATCGGCGATGTCGGTGATCGCTCCAACATTGGAGACGGCGTCGCGCACCAGCTCGGTTTCGATGGCGCTCAAGTCGTCGCGTAGCAGGTCGAAGACTTCTTTTGCCGTCGCTATCGCTTGTGTGCTCACTCACTCTCCAGGTGCTGGGGAAACTGCTTAGTTCGACCGGTAATTGGTGAACTGCATATCGATACCGAAGTCATGGCCCTTAAGCAGTGCAATCGTCTCCTGTAGGGTATCGCGATCTTTGCCCGTTATACGGACCGTATCACCCTGAATGGATGCCTGCACCTTTTTCTTGGACTCCTTTATCAGCTTAACGATCTCTTTTGCCTTTTCGCCGGGTATCCCCTGCTGCAGCGTAATCTTCTGCCGCACGCTGGAGCCCGAGGCGGGTTCGATTTTGCCGTATTCGAGCGCCTTCAACGACACCCCGCGCTTGACAAACTTTTGCTGCAGGATTTCCGTAACCGCCTTGAGCTTATATTGATCCGAGGAAGCCAGCTCGATGGCCTCGTCCCCCTCCAGCAGTTTGATCTCGGAGTGCGAGTCTTTCAGGTCGAAGCGGGTGCGCACTTCCTTGATGGCCTGGTCCATCGCATTCTTTACTTCCTGAACATCGACTTTGCTGATTACGTCGAACGAATTGTCTGCCGCCATGCTGCCTCCTCGATTATGAGCGCAAACGCTGTTGCCTACACTGGACTTACGAGTCCGCGTCCGGCGCTACACCAAAAAAACGGAAGAAGTTGTTGGCCGTGCTGGAAGCCACCAGCTCTGCCGGAACCCCGCATACTTCTCCCAGCTTATCCGCCACCCGGCTCACCCATGCCGGCTCATTTCGCTTGCCGCGATGGGGCAGCGGGGCAAGAAAGGGGGCATCGGTCTCGATCAGCATACGGTCCAGCGGTACTTTGGCCGCCACCTGGCGTATGCCTTCCGCCTTGGGGAAGGTGACGTTGCCGGCAAAGGAGATCAGAAATCCTCCATCCATGGCTCGCCGGGCATGCTCCCATTCGCCGGTAAAACAGTGCAGGATGCCGCCCAGATTGGTCCCCATCCAGTTGTTTTCAATCATCGCCAGAGTGTCATCCCACGCGTTGGTGCTGCCGTCGGAGGGCCGGCAATGAATGATGATTGGCCGCCGCCGTGCCGCCGCTATTTCCATTTGCTGCGCGAAAGCCTGCTTCTGCTGCTCGCGCGGCGAGTGGTCATAATAATAATCGAGACCGATCTCACCCACGGCGAGCACCTCCGGGTCTGGCGAGCAGACCGTCCAGTTTTTCGAGTGCTGCCTGGTCGGCGAGCTGGGCCTCATGGGGATGGATGCCGGCAGTGGCCAAGATACGTGGGAAACGGCGCGGTGACCCCGGTTTGCCGGCATACCTTTTGCTCAGCTCCAGCGCCTGGTGCATGGTATCTGGCCCATCTCCAATGCCAATGGACAGGACCGTACGTACCCCCTCCTGCCACGCCCGCTGCAGCAGCTCATCCCGGTCGGCGTCGTAGCGGGGGCTATCCAGATGTGCGTGTGAGTCGACCAGTAGCAAATCCTTCAACCGTTTATTTGAGCCGGGCGCCTATTTCGATATCTTCCAGAAAACCGGCCAGGACGGGTTTGCCCTTTTCCCCTACCGAAGCCGCAACGATCATTCCATTGGATTCCAGGCCGCGCAACTTTCGAGGTTGCAGATTGGCGACGATGACTACCTTGCGCCCGATAAGCGTTTCGGGCTCGTAGGCCTCGGCGATGCCGGCGACAATCTGCCGCACTTCGTCACCCAGATCTACTTCCAGTCGCAAAAGCCGATCGGCGCCCTTAACCCGCTCAGCTACCTTCACCTGCCCGACGCGTAGCTCAACTTTGGCAAAATCGTCGATGGTGATGGTGGGCTTGGCCGCCGGCTGGGCCTCCGGAAGGGTGGTTCCCAAAGATGCTGCGGTCGTCAGTGCTGCGGCCCTTTGGCGGCGATGGCCTCGGTTGCCTTCGAGGCGGCAACAGCCGCGGATTGGTCAGCAGGGGTGGGTTGCGGCGCCGGGGTTGGGGCAGCCGGCGTGGTGGTCATGACCGCGGCCTCTGAAACGGGCGCTGCTTCTGTTTCCATGCTCTTGCCGGTGTTGTTGTTCTCCAGATCGTGCATGCGTTTGACGGTGTCCTTTTCTGCGCGAGGGAAGATGGGGCCGGTCGGCCCGAGTTTGGTTCCTGGCGCCAATTGACCCCAGTGCACGTTTTTCAGATCCGCGTGGCCGATATTGCCCAGACCCAGCTGTGCCCAGATCCTCGCCGTGGCGTCGGGGAGCACGGGATAGGCGAGAGCGGTGATGATGCGAAGCGCTTCCGCGCAGGTATAGAGAATGGATGCCCTGCGGACCGCTCCGTCTTCTGCCGTCCCCAGCTTCCAGGGAGCTTTTTCTGTGATGTAGCCGTCGACCACCGCCACCAGGCCCCAGAGGGACTCGAGCGCGAGCGAAAAATCCAGGGCTTCGAAGTGTTGGCAAAGTCCCTGGGCCGCAGTGTCTGCGGCAGCCATAACTCTTGGGTCGGAGTCTCCCTGCGGCACCACCCCCTCGAAGTACTGGTTGATCATGGCGAGGATACGGCTGGTCAGGTTGCCGTAGCCGTTGGCCAGATCCGCGTTGTAGCGCTGCACCAGGGCATCGAAGGAAAAACTGCCATCCTGGCCGAAGACTACCTCGCGCATGCAGGAAATAGCGCAGCGCGTCGGCTCCCAGGATTTCGATAATGGTTTCCGCGCGAACTACATTTCCCCGCGACTTGGACATCTTGCTTTGCTCGAAGAGCAGCCATCCGTTGGCGGCGACGCTCTTGGGCAGCGCGCAGCCCAGCCGCCATAAGGAATGCGGGCCAGTAGACGCAGTGAAAGCGGATGATCTCTTTGCCTACCAGCTGCAGGCTGGCAGGCCAGTAGCGGGCGAAGCGTTGCTGGTCCTCCGGCGGCGTCGCTGCCGTACCCGAGGGCGGTAATGTAGTTGGCCAGCGCGTCCATCCATACGTAGATCACGTGCTTGGGATCGTCGGGCACCGGAATGCCCCAATCGAAACTGGTGCGGCTTACCGACAGGTCTTTCAATCCACCGCGCACGAAGGAAATCACTTCGTTGCGGCGGCCTTCGGGCCGGATGAACTCCGGATGTTGTTCGTACAACTCCAGGAGTTTGTGTTCGAAGGCGGATAGCTTGAAGAAGTAGTTTTCTTCGCTTACCGTTTCCGTGATCCGTCCACAGTCCGGGCAGGGCGAGCCTGGCGGCGCGTCGACATAAAGCTCGTCCGAGACGCAGTACTGGCCGGTATAGCTGCCCTTGTAAATGAAGCCCCGCTCCTGCAATACCCGAAACAGCTTCTGCACCCCTTTGCGGTGGCGCTCCTCGGTGGTTCGTATGTAATCGTCATAGCTCAGCCCCATGCGGTCCCACAGGCTGCGGAACTGGCTGGAAACCGCGGTGGCAAATTCCTGCGGCGACTGTCCTGCCTGGCGGGCGGAGCGTTCGATCTTCTGCCCGTGTTCGTCGGTTCCGGTCAGAAACCAGGTATCAAAGCCCAGGGCTCGTTTGCGGCGCGCGATGGCGTCGGCCACCACCGTGGTATAGGCGTGGCCGATGTGGGGCCGCGCATTCACGTAGTAGATCGGAGTGGTGATGTAAAAACTGGAAGTATCAGACATGAGTAGGGCGGTGGCGTTGTTGTGCACCAGGACTGTGCACCCGTCTCAATCTTAACAGGACGAGGGTTCTGCTAGAATCGGCAAGAAAATCAGGGGTTTTGCGTGTACCGCAAACAGCAGAGACTTCTTCGCGAGCGGGTCCGCTCGGTTCTTCAGGCTAAATACCAGGTAGAGCTTCCGCAAATCGCCATCGAGCAGCCGCCCGATCTGGAGATGGGGGAGTATGCACTGCCGGTGGCCTTCGAATTGGCGCGGCGGCTGAAACGCTCGCCGCGCGCGATTGCCGCGGAACTGGTCGCGGAGTTGTTGCCGTTGGAGGGCTTCACTTCGTTTACCGTGGCCGGTGCCGGGTATATCAACGGAAAGCTTGATCGACAGGCGGCGGTGCAGCAGATCGCCCGCGATGATACCCCGGAAGAGCAGAGCCATCTCCATTCGCTGGTCGAGCACACCAGCATCAATCCCAACAAGGCTGCGCACATCGGTCATCTGCGCAACGCCATCCTTGGCGATACGTTTGTTCGCCTGCTGCGTGCCGCGGGACAGCGAGTCGACGTACAGAACTACATCGACAACACCGGGGTGCAGGTGGCCGACGTGGTCGTCGGCCTGACTCACCTGGAAGGCTACGATCTGGCCGGCCGTCCGGCAGCTGCTGGTTGACCTCAAGGCAAGAGGGGAACGGATTGACTACTACTGCTGGGACCTCTATGCGCGGGTTTCGCAATGGTACGGCGCGTCAGAATCTCAGGCCGAAGACCGAAAGAAAATTCGTCTCGATACCCTGCATGCCATTGAGGCCGGCGGCAATGAGATTGCGAAGATTGCCGATCTGGTTTCGACTGCGGTGTTGCGCCGGCATCTGGAGACCATGCTGCGACTGGGCATCGAGTATGACTTTCTTCCCCGTGAAAGCGAGATCCTCCATCTCAAGTTTTGGGATCTCGCCTTTGAACAGTTGAAGGCGAAGGGCGTCCTGTACCTGGAAACTGAGGGCAAGAACAAAGGCTGCTGGGTTATGCGGCGTGCCTCAACAACGGCCGCAACCGCGGAAGATGCGGTCGATGAAGATGCCAAGGTGATCGTGCGTTCCAACGGGACCGTCACTTATGTCGGGAAGGACATCGCCTATCATCTGTGGAAGTTTGGCTTGCTCGGCCGGGACTTCGGATACGCGCGCTTCTTTGCTTACAACGATCACGAGTGCTGGATTTCGACCGAGGTGGGTGAGCCGGATCATCCCGACTTTGGAGGCGCGCAGGCTATCTACAACGTCATTGACAGCCGCCAGGCCGACCCTCAGGCAAACGTGATTGAAGCTCTGCGTGGTCTCGGATATACCGGCGCTGCGGAGCATTATGTTCACTTTTCCTATGAGATGGTCGCGTTGACGCCTCGTTGTGCGATGGAGCTTGGCTACCAGATTTCACAAGAGGATCGGGCGCGGCCTTATATCGAGGTCTCCGGACGCAAGGGGTTCGGGGTGAAGGCTGACGCGCTGCTGGACAAGCTTACCGATGCGGCGAAAGAAGAGGTCGACAGCAGGCATCCGCAGCGCAGTCAGGAAGAGAGGCAGGGCATCGCCCACCAGATTGCGGTTGGGGCGTTGCGCTACTTCATGCTCAAGTTCACGCGCAATACTGTCATTGCGTTTGATTTCAAGGAGGCGCTTAGCTTCGAAGGCGAGACGGGACCTTACGTGCAGTATGCGATCGTGCGCGCACGCAATATTTTTCGTAAGGCGGGAACGACGCCAGAGGCGGCGCTGGTTGATGTAAAGGTTGGGGACTATCTGGAGGGTGTGGGCGCAGCCGGTCTCTGGGAGTTGTGGATTATGGCGTCGAGGCTGAGCTTATTGCTGGAGCAATGCATTGCCGCCGCGGAGCCTGCCTATCTGGCACGCCATGCTTTCCAGTTGGCACAGTTGTTCAATAATTTCTATCACCGGCACCACATCCTGACCGAAGAGGATCCCACACGCAGGCAGTTTTTGCTGGCAACCGCGGCGGTCGCGGAACGCGCATTGGTGCGTTCGTTGGACTGGCTGGGGATCAGTGTTCCGGAAGTGATGTAACACCGAAACATCGTCATTGAATCGGACCACCATTGGCCGTCAATTGGCTCAACGCCTTCAGGTCGAGTTGCTTGACTGAGTCGGGCAGAGGGGCATAATTCAATCCGCTCGCCACCTGCTGGCCATCGGTCACCACGTAGGTGAGAAACTGCTTCAACGCGGCACGCTTCTGCACATCCTTGCCGTCTTTGGGAATGATCAGAAAGGTCAGCGTGGAAATAGGATAGGCATCTGGCGCCGTAGCCGGCGGATTCGCGATCGGCAATGCGCGCGTCCTGCGCCAATTGATCCTTGAACGCATCGATGGCCGCCGTTGTTCCGGAAGTGCTGGGCAATACGTACTTGCCGGCCTGATTCCTGATTGCGGCAACCGGCAGCTTGTTCTGGGTTGCATACGTCAGCTCGACGTAGCTGATGGCGCCGGCAGACTGCTTCACCTGGCCAGTCACTCCCTCGCTCCCTTTCGCGCCAAGGCCGATGGGCCACTTAACCGCGGTGCCTTTGCTCACGGTCTGCGCCCACTCCGGGCTGACCGCAGCAAGATAGGTCGTGAACGCGGCTGTCGTGCCGCTGCTTTCGGCCCGGTGAACCACGATGATTTTCGTGTTCGGCAATTTCTGGCTGGGATTGTCTTTCTTAACCGATGGGTCTTGCCAACTCGTGATCTTGCCTAGGAAAATTCCCGCCAGTGTGTCAGAAGAGAGCTGCAGCGGATTCTGCAGACCATCCAGGTTGTACGTGACACATATCGGCCCGGCCGATTCCGGAAATTGCACCACCGGCGCCATCTGCGCCATATCGCTGTCTGATAAGGGAGCGTCCGAGGCGCCGAAGTCAATCGTGCCCGACTTCACCTGCTGGATGCCACCACCGCTCCCAATGGACTGGTAGTTGATCCGGACATTCGCATGAGACTGCAGAGAAGTTTTGAATCCAACGTCCCATCACCGGATAGACAAAGGTGCTGCCGGCTCCATTGAGCGCAACCGTGCTCGACGATGAGGAGTTGCAGGACGTCAACAAGCTGAACGAGGACAAAATCGCAATGGCGCAACCAACGGTTCTACAGGTCTTTTCGCGAAGCATAGGGCCATCCTCTTACACAAGTTTTGTCGAGTAGGATGCCACCAGATGCCGTGACCGGGCAATTGTTCATCCACATTTCACAAATTGGCGTTAAGGCAACAACGGAGAACGACCGCGCCTCTCATTGAGTAAGGGGTTAAATCATGAATACAAAATTGCAGGGGAAGAAAATCGCAATCGTGGCAACCGACGGATTTGAGCAAGTGGAGCTGACAGAGCCCAAGAAGGCTTTGGAGGCAGCGGGAGCTACTGTCCATGTGATCTCTCCCAAACCCGGACAAATCAAAGGCTGGAACCATACTGACTGGGGAGAAAGTACCAAGGTGGATAAGACACTGGACGAAGCCAAGCCCGCGGACTACGACGGGCTGGTCTTACCCGGCGGTCAAATCAATCCAGATAAACTGCGTATTGAACCTAAGGCGGTTGCGTTTGTCACCGAATTCTTCAACTCAGGCAAGCCAATCGGCGCCATCTGCCACGGTCCCTGGCTCCTGGTCGAAGCAGACGTTTTGAAGAGGAAGACGTTGACTTCCTGGCCGTCGGTCCGCACCGATATTCGAAATGCAGGCGGCCACTGGGTGGATGAAGAGGTGGTCACTGATAAGAACCTCACCACCAGCCGCAAGCCGGACGATCTACCCGCGTTCAATGAAAGGCTGATCCGGGAATTCAGCCAGGCGAAGCCTGCTCAATCGAAGCACGACGCGGAAAAACAAACAGCAAGGGCCGCATCTTAGCAAACTGCGAAAGAATTCTGAGGAAACGGACGGGTGCCCCAGGTCTCGATTTTGAGACCTGGGAGCCTCCTATTAGAGTCCGGTTCGGGCCCCATAATATAACCGCAGGGCAACCACATCTGTGAAACAAGGCCCCACCTCACCGGTACTCCGCGCGTAGGTACACCCTGTGGGTGGCACTCGGCCATTAATCACCCAACCTACGACGGGGCTCGGTGACCGTTCAGTCGTCCCTACGGGACTTTATCAACGTGCATGCAAACCCAGGACTGTCCTGGGCTACGTTCAGCGAAATTCAGCTGGTCCCTTCGGGACTCGATTTCATCCGGCTAGTTCTCACGCAGACTCTTCAGCCCCTGAAGGCTTCTTATGCTGACTCGGTGGCTGAGACCTACTTCGCGTAGCTGCGCACCCACTCGGTGATGGTGCGCACCGCGATTCCGGAGGGTCCCTTGGCGATCCAGGGTTTCTGTTCCTCGATCCAGGCCATGCCGGCAATATCCAGATGGATCCACGGTGTTTCGTCCACAAATTCCTTGAGGAACATGGCCGCGGTGATTGCTCCGCCCCAGCGGCTGCCGCCCGTGTTCATGATGTCGGCAATGCTGGACTTGATCATCTCTTTGTAGTCATCCTCGACCGGTAAACGCCAGAAGCGCTCGCCCGATGTTTCGAGCGCCGCAGTGAAATGCCGGTAAGCCTCTTCGTCGTTCGAGAAAACGCCCGCATTCACCATGCCCAGCGCAACGACACAGGCGCCGGTGAGCGTGGCCGCGTCGATCAGGTGAGTAGCACCCAGCTGCCGTGCGTAAGCGAGCCCATCCGCCAGGACCAACCGCCCTTCCGCATCGGTGTTGATGATCTCAATGCTCTTGCCGGACATCGCGATCTGCACGTCGCCCGGCTTCATGGCGGAGCCCGAGGGCATGTTCTCCGCGGCACAAACCACGCCAATCACCCGCACCGCCGGCTTCAACTGGGCAATGGCCTGCATGGCGCCGATCATCGCCGCCCCGCCGGCCATGTCGTATTTCATCTTCTCCATGCCGTCCGCGGGTTTGATGGAAATGCCGCCGGTATCGAAGGTAATGCCTTTGCCTACCAGGCCCAGCACCGGAGTGGCAGGGGCATTGCTTGGGCTCGTAGGTCATCACGATCAGAGCGGGCGGCTCTTCCGATCCCTTGGTGACCCCCCAGAACGCTCCCATCTTTAACTCTTTTAGCTTCTCCGCCCCATAAACCTCACACTGCAGCCCGAATTGGCGGCACATCTCCGAGGCTCTTTGCCCCAAGCACGGTGGGAGTCAACACGTTGCTCGGCTCATTCACCAGGGAGCGGGCAAAGTTCTGCGCCTCGCCCAGGATGATTCCCTCGCGCAAGGCCCGCCTCGATATCAGCCTGTTTAGCCCCGCTGCTGGCCAGGACACTCAGTTGCTCGATGCTCTGGTCTTTGCGGTCGGATCGATACGTATCCGGATCGAAATCACCGATATATGCACCTTCGACCAATGCACGGGTAGCAGCGAGAGGATCGAGCCCTTCGGGAACCGCGATACAAAGTTCGCGCAGCTTGCGCGGTTTAGCGAACCGCACTGCCGCGCCCGCCGCTTTGCGCACCTCACTGGTGGTGAGCTTGCCCAGGCCCACCAGCAGGATCCGTTCCGCTTTGAACCCGTCGGGGCCATGGAGCAGCACCGTTTCGCAGCTTCCGGCCGCAAATTCGCCGCTCTTCAGGATCGCCGCAGTCGCCTTGCCTAAGGCGCCGCCCCCGGTCAATAGTTTGACGGCCGGCTGGGTCTGCTTCTTCTCTTTGGTCCATCAAGGGCAAAGATGACCAACAGCCCACTCGTGACCCGCTCCGGCTTAGCCGATATAGATTTTGTCTGCATGGATGGCGTGCTTCCCTGAAATCGGATAAGTCTTCTTTATCGTTATATTTACGCTACTTGCGCTGGCCACGGACCATGGCCGCGCGGGCCTCGCGGTCGTCTTCACGGCGCCGCTCGGTTTCGCGCTTGTCCCAGTCCTGCTTGCCTTTGGCCACGGCCAGTTCGCATTTCACCCGTCCATGGCGGAAATAAAGCCGGGTAGGAATGAGCGTTAAACCCTTTAGCTGCGTCTTCCCCATTAGTTTTTGCAATTCCTGGCGGTGTAGCAACAGTTTGCGGGTGCGTAGCGAGTCGTGGTTGGAAGAGTTTCCGTGGGAGTAAGGGCCAATATGCGCGTTCAGCAAATATGCTTCGCCGTCTTTTACGATGCCATAAGCATCCTTGAGATTGGCCTTGCCCTCACGGATAGACTTCACCTCGGTGCCTCTGAGCGCAATACCGGCTTCGAATTTATCGAGCAGAAAGTAGTTATGCCCGGCTGCGCGATTGACGGCAGCATCCCGTTCGCCCGCAGCAACAGGCTCTCTGGGCTTGGCTTTCTGAGGCGATGGATTCGTGGTTTGAGTGTGTTGCCGGGGCATACGTTTGGTTACGAATCTTCATGCTAGCACGCGACTTGGGAGCAGAGGACCGGGTCTGCCGGATGGTATACTCAGGCGACATTAGCAGAGAGAAAAGCTGTTCTGGGCGTTGGTTGATACGTCGATTTCTCCCCAGCGGTTTGGCAATAGGCGGAAGCCGGAGCGAGAACCGTTTTGTGGTTTTCCCTCAAACAAGACCGCTCCTCGCGGTTTTTAACGGCCTGCATGATTGCAAAATCCCTGTGAACATGCGTCTTGGCTATCTGGAGTGCGATTGAAACGCCATCAAAATAACTGGGCTCTGTCCGCTGCGTTTACCCTGTTCCTCTTCCTGAGCTTTTGCTGCCTTGCCGCATCAGGTCCCAAGGCAAAAACGCTCTATCAACGCGGCCAAGCGGCGGAAGCCAAGGACGATCCGATCACCGCCTACGAAAACTACTACCAGGCCTTCCAAAAAGAGCCCAAGAATCTTCGCTATAAGACCTCTTATGAACGCTTACGGTTCCTGGCAGGGTCTGCGCACGTGGAACGGGGTGAAAAACTACTCGCCCAGGGCGACACCGCCGGTGCGCTGACCGAGTTCCTGCGCGCTCTCGAAATCGATCCCAGTAACGATTTGGCCCACCAGGATATTGGGAAGGCCCGGGACAAGCTGGCTGCTTCTCCCAAGGCCAATCAGGAAACGTCAATCCCGGAGAATAAGACCGAAGAGCTCGGTGAGGTGGGCAGCCCGGTCCAGCTTAAGCCCATCTCCAATGAACCGCTCACCCTGCACATGAGCGAAGATAGCAAAGTGGTGTACACGACCATCGGCAAGGCGGCGGGAATTAACGTTTTATTCGATCCCGAATACACCTCCAAGCGTATCCAGGTGGATATCGCGAACGTGTCTCTATTGGACGCATTGCGCATCGTGGCCACTGTTTCGGGCACCTTTTGGCACCCCGTCACGGCCAACACCATCTTCGTTGCCCAGAACACCCGCGCCAAGAGACAGGAGCTCGAAGAGGAAGCCGTGCAGACGTTTTACCTGGCGAACACCGCACAGCAGAACGATTTGAACGATATTCAGACGGCTTTGCGCAATCTGCTGGTGAACGCCAAGCTTTATGGTGTTCCGAGCCAGAGCGCTATTGTTATGCGCGCCACGCCCGACGAATTGTTGCTGGCGCAAAAGTTGATCAATGATCTCGATAAGTCGCGTCCGGAAGTCGTGGTGGACGTGGCCTTGCTGGAAGTCAATAAGAACAAAACGCGTACCATCGGTGTGCAGCTCCCGGGAAGCTTCGGGCTACAGTTGCAGCCGCCCAATGCCACGAGCACTACGAGCACGACCAGCACAACCAGCACCACGAGTACCACCAGTACCACCAGCACTACCAGCACCAACTCGACCAATCTGACGCTGAACAACCTTGCCCATCTGAACGCCACGAACTTTGCCGTGACCATCGGCCAGGCAACAGCCAACTTTTTGCTTTCGGATTCGGATACCAAGGTTCTACAGAATCCCAGTATTCGAGCAACGGACGGGCAGAAGGCCGACCTTAAGATTGGTGAGCGTATCCCGGTGGCTACCGGGTCTTACCAGACGGGGGCGGCGACCGCGGTTGTCAGTTCGCTGGTGAACACCCAGTTCACCTACCTGGATGTTGGTGTGGAGATCGAGATCACACCTATCGTTCATTACGACCGGGACGTGACCCTCAAGATCAAGATCGTCTCCTCCCAGGAGAACGGCTCAACCAATATCGGCGGCATTACCGAACCGATTATCAGCCAGCGCACAGCCGATCAGGTGGTTCGTCTCAAAGAAGGCGAAGTCAATATTCTCGGCGGATTCCTGCAGAAGCAGGATCTCCAGTCGATCGGGGGGACGCCCTACCTGGGCGAGTTGCCGATTCTGAAATACCTCTTCAGTTCCAACCAGCATCAGCAGTCAGACGACGAAATCATCTTCATGCTGACCCCGCATGTGGTCCGCGCCACCGACATCAGCCCATTGAATCTGCAGGAAATTGACACAGGCACGGGCACAAATGTCGAGTTGCGGCGCATTGCGGCGCCGGCAGGCGGGCAAGCAGGGGGAGCGGGTACTCTGCCGCCTGGCCTGCAACCCCATGCCGCGGCGCCACCGGCAGCCGCAGCCGCGGGGGCTGAAAATGCCGGTGCGAATCGCTCGCGAATCCGAGCTCCGGGATGGCACGGCCCAACATCACTGCGGTTCCCACGTCTAACTCCATGGGGCTGCAGATCGCTCCACCGCAGACTGTGCCGAAGGTCGGCGGTACCTTCCAGGTGGCCGTCAAGCTAAGCGGCGGGCAGGACGTATTCTCCGTGCCCATGCAGTTGCATTACGACAACAGCAAGCTGGCGTTGATCAACGTCGATACTGGCGATTTTCTTGGCCACGATGGCCAGGCCATCGCGCTGGTTCATCGCGATGACGGGGTGGGCAATGTCGTGATCTCAGCTTCTCGTCCACCCGGAGTGGCCGGCGTCAGCGGGGCGGGAACCGTCTGCGTTTTGACCTTCCAGGCGAACGCAGCCGGTGACGCAGCCATGCAGATAATCCGCGCGTCGGCCAAGAACAGCGCGCAACAATCCGTAAACATCGCCGGCTCACAAACCGCGATCCACATTCAATAGGGCCCTTGTATGCAGTACACCTTACGTCCACATAGGCAATCGGGGCTGACGCTGGTCGAGTTGATCGTGACCGTCGCGATCCTTGCCATCCTGGCGTCGGCCGTGGTTCCGCTGGCGCGCTTTCGCGCGAAGCGAGAGAAAGAAAGGGAACTGCGCTATGACTTGTGGCAGATGCGGGATGCGATCGACCGTTACAAAGACGCTGCCGACCGTCACGCTTTCATGCCCAAGGCGGACAGCCAGGGCTATCCTCCTGATCTTGACCGGTTGGTCAAAGGTGAGGATGCGCAGGGCAAGAAGCTAAAGTTCTTGCGCCACATTCCGGTCGATCCTATGACCGGCAAAGCCGAGTGGACGATGCGCTCCATGCAGGACGAACCGAACAGCGACTCGTGGGGCGGCCAGAACTTGTTCGATGTTGCTTCCAAGTCGACAGCCACTGCGCTCGATGGCACGAAATATTCCGATTGGTAGGCTCTTGAGAAGATCCGGCGTCCGCTCTCAAAAATTCGTGCGTGGCTTCACTTTGGTGGAGTTGATGGTGGTGATGTTGATCATCGCCATCCTGGCGGCGATCGCGATCCCGGCTTACGTGGCGTCCATTCGCGCTGCGCGGGAGGCCGTGCTCAGGGAAGACCTGCACGTAATGCGCGATGCCATTGATTCGTATACCAACGACAAGAACAAGGCGCCGCAGACCCTGGACGACCTGGTGACTGCCGGCTATCTCAAGAAGATTCCGATCGACCCGGTCACCCACAGTGACTCCACGTGGGTACCGGCCATGGATGACACCCTGCAGAACGTCGACCAGACCGATCCAGGCATGACCGATGTGCACAGCGGATCCGACCAGGCCGGAAGTGACGGCCAGCCGTATTCGACCTGGTAAGCCGCAGCATCGGTAAGAACCGAAGGGTGCCCCAGGTCTCGCATTGAGACCTGGGCTCCGATCAGCCGTACTGACAGCAAGCCGCATCGTCGGTAGACGAAGTCCGGTCTCGCATGAGACTATCCTGTAGAGGCTCATCGAGTCCCTTGTTCTAACCTAAGGTATGCAACTAACCGTCCCCTTTGTCGTCCCGAGCAGCTGACTTGCTTGCGGCAAGTTGAGGGAGACACTGCAAACATGGTCATAGATGCAAGGCCCGGAGGGCCGACCACCAAACGTCAGCCCAGCCCGGAAGGGCTGGGAATCGATCCCGAAGAGGATCTGAGCGCCGTAGGCGCGGCACTAGACCGATCGTCCGCACTCCCTGTGTCACTAGGAGGGATCTGCAGTTTTCCGATGCTAAGTCGACCCCTCGGCCCGCCCCAGGATCTGCGTCCACAGGTCTTTGATTCCAAACCCGGTTTTAGAGGAACACAACAGAATCTCGCTCAACCCTAAACCTTCCCTGAGCCTGACAAGAGCCTTGGTCTTCTCATTCCCGGAGAGCCGGTCTGCCTTGGTCCCGACAACCAGAAACTCACGGCCCATTCCTTTGAGCGACGGCAATCAATTGCTGATCGCTCGCCTGCACGGGGATATTGCTATCCACCAGGCAGATGCAGAGCACCAAATTAGGCCGCTCTTCGAGATAGGGATTGATGAACTTGGGCCACTCCGCAGAGATGGACTTGGAGATCTTGGCGTACCCATAGCCCGGTAAATCCGCAAAGAGGAGCCGGGGCAGCCGTGCCGTGGCTGAATCCGATAGGGCAAAAAAATTGATGGACCGGGTGCGGCCCGGCGAGGCGGAAACCTTCGCGGCTTTTTCGCCCAGCAGGCCGTTAATCAGGCTGGATTTGCCAACATTGGAGCGGCCCAGGAAAGCAAATTCCGGGGCCGCCGCAGTAGGGAATTGGTCCGGCGACATCGCCGAAAGCAGGAACTTCGTGACCAGGTGCACGGACTACTGTGCGCGCGGCTGATCGGCGGGAACCGGTGGTTTCACCGCAGCCAGCGCCTCGGGAGTTTCCTCGCGCAATTCCGGCAACGGACCCTCCAGCGCAATCTTCAGCACTTCGTCCATCTGATCGACGAAATGCAGTTTCATCACGCTGCGCAGGTTTTCCGGGAGATCGGCCAGATCCTTTTCATTGCCCCGGGGCAGAATGGCTTCAAAGATACCGGCACGATGAGCCGCCAGCAGCTTCTCTTTCAATCCCCCAATGGGCAGGACCTTACCCCGTAGCGTGATTTCGCCGGTCATGGCGATATCGCGCCGCACCCGAACCTTTGCCAAGGCACTCGCCAAGGCCGTGGCGATCGTGATGCCGGCCGACGGGCCGTCCTTGGGAATGGCTCCCTCCGGCACGTGCACGTGAATGTCGAGGTTGCGATAAAAGTCTTTCGGCAAGCCCAGGTGCTGCGCCCGGCTGCGGATATAGGAAAGCGCCGCTTGCGCTGACTCCTGCATCACGTCGCCCAGTTGACCGGTCAAGGTCAACTTGCCCTTGCCGTCCAGTACCTGTACTTCGGTCGACAGGATGCTGCCACCCACCTCTGTCCAGGCAAGGCCAGTCACCAGGCCGACTTCGCTGGTCTCGTGTACCTGAGAGTCGCGGAACTTGGCCACTCCCAGAAAGTCGGTGAGGTTGGTGTCGGCGATTTCTTCCTTGTGTTTGGCTCCGTTGCGAACAACACGGCGCGCAACCTTGCGGCATACGTTGCCGATTTCGCGTTCCAGGTTGCGGACGCCCGCTTCGCGGGTGTAGCCGCGGATAATGTCCACCAGGGCAGCGTCGCTGAAGATCGCGTTTTTATCGCTGAGCCCGGTGTTCTCGCGCTGCTTCTTGACCAGATACTGCTTGGCAATTTCGAGCTTCTCAGCCTCGGTGTAGCCGTGCAGGCGCAGGATCTCCATGCGATCCTGGAGCGGCGCAGGGATCGTGTGCAGCACGTTGGCAGTGGCCACGAAGAGCACCTGCGACAGGTCGTAGTCCACATCCAGGTAGTGATCCATGAAGCTGGTGTTCTGCTCGGGATCGAGTACCTCAAGTAGCGCTGAGGCAGGGTCCCCGCGCAGGTCGGAAGCCATCTTGTCCACTTCGTCCAGCATGAAGACCGGGTTCTTCGTTCCCGCCTTCTTCATGGACTGAATAATCTGTCCCGGGAGTGCTCCAATATAAGTGCGGCGGTGGCCACGGATTTCCGCTTCATCACGGACTCCGCCAAGCGACAAGCGCACGAACTTACGGCCTGTTGCTTTGGCGATCGACATGCCCAGCGAGGTCTTGCCGACGCCCGGAGGCCCGACAAAGCAAAGGATCGAGCCCTTGGGGTTTTTCACCAGCTGGCGGACAGCCAGAAACTCGAGGATGCGCTCCTTGATTTTTTCCAGGCCGTAGTGGTCCGCATTCAATACTTTCTCGGCATGATCGATGCTGCGGGTTTCCTTGCTTTTCTTCTTCCACGGCACCGCCAGAAGCCAGTCCAGGTAGTTTCTGGAAACAGTCGACTCAGCCGACATGGGCGGCATGGCTTCCAGCTTCTTTAGCTCCTGGATCGCCTTGTCGAAGACATCCTTGGGCATACCAGCGCCATCGATCTTCTTGCGCAGCTCATCAAACTCGCTTTTCTCGCCGCGGCCCAGCTCCTTCTGGATGGCCTTGATCTTCTCGTTGAGGTAGTACTCTTTCTGGGCGCGCTCCATCTGCCGTTTCACCCGGCTTTGCACGCTGCGATCCATGTTCAGCTTCTCGATTTCAATGTCCAGCACGTCGGCCACGCGGGACAGGCGCTCGCTGGGATCGAAGATATCGAGCAGCTCCTGCTTCTCCTCGATGGAGAGCTGCAGGTTGGCCGCGATGGTATCGGAAAGCTTGGCCGGCTCATCCATGCGGACGGCGGCGATCATGGTCTCGTAATTTAGGGACTGCTGCAGCTTGACGTACTGCTCAAACAGCGAAGTGACGCGCTGCATCACTGTCTCAATTTGCGGATTCACTTCGAGCTGCCGGTTGGCGACGCGCACCGTGGCCACAAAAAAGCCATCGGAGTCGTTCATTTCCACAGCCTTGGCCCGCTCGAGTCCCTCGACCAGCACCTTGATGTTGCCGTCTGGCATCTTTACGCTCTGGACGATGTTGCCGATGGTTCCCACAGAATAAATATCTTCCGGGCGCGGCTCATCGATGCCTGCATCGTGCTGCGTCGCCAGAAAGATCTTGCGGTCCCCGGTAAGCGCCTCTTCGAGCGCTCGCACGCTGGACTCACGCCCCACGACAAAGGGCGTCATCATATAAGGAAAGATCACCATGTCCCGAATGGGCATCATGGGGAGCTTGCGAAGATCGCCTTTATCCCGGGTTTCTTTTGCTTGTGTCACGCGATTTCCTTTCACTTATCTCCCTTATACAGAGGAAACGGAAGTTGCGCCAATGCCCCGGACGTGAGGGGCTTCAACCAATCAACAAGCTGATTGACGCCTCAAGAAACCTCGACAGGCTATTGACTGACGTCTCGATCGAAGGGTACGGGTTCAGCCCCCGTACATATCGGCAACAAATGCCGGAAGGGCTCTAGAGCGTGTGTGAGAAGTCCATTTCCAAACTCAGTCCCGTAGGGACGGCTGAAAATAGCCCAGGACGCTAGTCCTGGGTTGGATTTGAAAGGACGATCAGTCCCGCGAGGGACGGCTGAAAATAACCTCCGACGCAATCCTGGACAACCTTCAGCCGTCCCTGCGGGACTTAATCATTTTTCATGATGTACCCAGGACTAGCGTCCTGGGCTATTTTCAGCCGTCCCTACGGGACTAAACTCCTGGTTCTTGCCCAGTTATGACGGGCTTTACAGGCTAAAAAAACAGTTCTCTGAAGGGTACGGCCTTTAGGCCGTACATAACTCCTGTGTAATGTGTTCGCCTTTAGCCGCTGAGGGCCGCTCTCTTCTCCAAACCGGCATTTTTCGGCAGCCTGCGAAGCCATGGCAGTACCCCGAGTTACAGCGGCCCGTACCCTTCAGCGCGTGAGCTTCTATCCGGCCTTTTCCAGCAAAGTCACAGAAAGGTCACGTTTCTGTACCATTTCAGCCGTGATATCCAGTTCCTTGATCTTCTTGTTGCTGGGCAGGTGGTACATCAGGTCGAGCATCAACTCTTCTAGAATCATGCGCAACCCGCGCGCTCCCACCTTGCGTGCCAAGGCTTCGCGAGCCACGGCACGGGAGGCGTCGTCGGAAAACAGCAGGCGGACGCCCTCATATTCGAAGAGCCGTTGGTACTGCTTGAGGATGGCATTTCTGGGCTTGGTGAGAATTTCTACCAGCGCAGCTTCATCCAGTTCGTCGAGAATGCCGATCACCGGCAGGCGCCCGACGAACTCCGGGATTAAGCCGAATTTAATCAGGTCCTGAGGTTGGGCCTGGCGCAGAAGCTCGGTATCGCGCTGAGCCGGCAAGACGCCCACTTCCTGTGCTTCTTTTTCGGATAGCGCCTTGAATCCCAGCGCTTTCTTACCCACGCGGCGTCCGACGATGCGTTCCAAACCGACGAAAGCGCCGCCGCAGATGAACAATATATTGGTCGTATCAACCGGTGTAAATTCCTGGTGAGGATGCTTGCGTCCGCCCTGGGGCGGAACGTTGGCGACCGTACCCTCAAGGATCTTGAGCAGCGCCTGCTGCACACCCTCGCCTGAGACATCGCGGGTAATCGAGGGGTTTTCGTCCTTGCGGCCAATCTTGTCGATTTCGTCAATATAGATAATGCCGGTCTGCGCCCTGGCGACGTCGCCATCGGCTGCCTGCAGCAGCTTGAGGATGATGTTTTCCACGTCCTCGCCGACATACCCGGCTTCTGTCAACGTGGTTGCATCGACGATGGCAAAGGGTACGTCCAGCATCTTGGCCAGAGTGTGCGCCAGCAGCGTCTTGCCGCTTCCCGTCGGGCCTACGAGCAGGATGTTGGATTTGGAAAGCTCAACATCGTTGCCCCGCGTCCGGTTCATCTGGATGCGTTTGTAGTGGTTGTAGACAGCGACCGCTAATTTCTTCTTCGTTTGTTCCTGACCGATGACGTACTCATCGAGGAAGCCCTTGACCTCTTGCGGTTTCGGCAAGTGGGCAGGAGCCGCCCCGGGCTGGGTTTCGCCCCGGTCGTCTTCGAGGATGGAGTTGCAAACCGCAACACATTCATCACAGATGTATGCCCGCGGGTAATCGCTCGGTGAGGAGATCAATTTAGCAACGGCGTCCTGTGATTTATGACAGAACGAACAACGGAGCGTATCGTCTGTTCCCCTCGGCGTTTTCATACTGCAACTCCTTTGGCCTGGCGGCCTATCAGGTACGTGGCCGGTCTATGATTTCGTCAATAATGCCGTACTCTTTGGCTTGTTGCGCGTTCATGATGAAGTCTCTTTCCACATCCCGCTCAATGCGTTCCAGCGGTTGCGCGGTGTGCTTCGACATCAACTTGTTGGTGATCTCGCGAATACGCAAAATTTCGCGAGCGTGAATATCAATATCGGTCGCCTGCCCCGAAAGACCACCCATCGAAGGCTGGTGGATCAGGATACGAGAGTTCGGCAGGGCAAAGCGCTTACCTTTGTTACCGCTCATCAGCAGGAAGGCCGCCATGCTGGCCGCCTGGCCGATGCAGTAGGTAACCACGTCATTGCGGATGAACTGCATGGTGTCGTAGATCGCGAGACCCGCCGTGATGGAGCCGCCCGGCGAATTGATGTAGAGCTGAAGGTCTTTCTCCGGGTCTTCGCCGGAGAGAAACAACATTTGGGCGATTACCAGGTTTGCGATCTGATCGTCGATCGGAGTACCCAGAAAGATAATATTGTCGCGAAGCAGACGAGAATAAATATCGTAGGCGCGCTCGCCTCGACTCGTCTGCTCGACCACCATAGGTACAAGTGCCATGCTCTCCCTTGCTTCGACTTCCTGTGGGCTGCGTACGCCCGACCTTTAAGATTGCCCGTTTGCGTTTCATCAGGACGCTAAGTCGTTCATACAGCAGCTGCGCCCATCTTCTCCCTACGTAAGCGTTCCCGGATTCTAGCGAGGCTACCGTCCTCAGTCAAACGCGTGCGCAGTGCATCCACCGGCTCGCGCATTTGCAGAGAGATAGCTTGCAGTTCATTTTCGACCTCTTCTTCCGGCACGCTGATGTTCTCTGCATCGGCAATGCGGTCGAGCAATAGAGTGCTCTTCACTTCAGCGGTAGCCGAAGGTCGTTGCGCCGCCCGCAGGCGATCGAAATCAAGGTTGCGCATGTCTTCGGTGCGCATGCCCTGCGCAGCCAAAGCCCGCAGTCCGCGATCCAGACGAGCGTCGATCTGTTGTTGCACCAGTGATTCGGGAACAGGAAATTCGTAACGCGCGACCAGGGCGTCGAGCAGCCGGTTTGTGGTTTCTGCCTGAACGCGCCGCTGTTTATCCCGGGTTAGATGATCGCGCAGTTGATGCTTAAGATCCTCCAGGGTCTCGTACTGGCCCAGTTCCTTGGCGAAGTCGTCATTCAACTCCGGCTCGATCTTTTTCTTGATGCCCTTGACTTCAAGATCGTAGGCCACCTTCTTGCCAGCTAATTGCCGCTCACCGAAATCCGGAGGATAGCTCACCTCGAACTTTAACTGTTGACCGACCGTGGCTCCGCGCAGCGCGGCGTTAAAAGTGTCCAGCGTATTAGGGCCGCCGATTTCGAGCATCACATCCTGCCCCGAAATCGGTTGCTGGGCCGCTGTCTCGGCTTCGCCTTCTGCCGGCTGTACCTCACCGGTAAAGCTGATCTGGGCATAGTCCCCATCGGCGAGTGGCCGCTCTTCGGTGACCGGCTCCATGGTCGAACGTGAGTCACGGATGCGCGCGAGTTCCGCATCGGCCTCGGCGTCAGTCAGTTCGGCGGAGGGTTTCTCCACCTTCACGTCCTGGTAGCCATCGATTGAGAATTCTGGAAACACTTCGAAGGCGGCTTTAAAGCGCAACGGCTTGCCTTCTTCGAGATCGATTTTGGTTACCTGGGGTTGGGAGATTGGCTTGAGCTGCTGCTTAGCAATGGCGCTGCGGAAGTGCTCGGGCAGAACCGCTTCCATCACATCCTGGCGAATCTGCTCCGCAAAGCGGCCGCGAATCAGCGACTCCGGAACCTTGCCGGCGCGAAAGCCCGGTATGCGCGCCATCTTCTTGTATCGCTTGGTAACTGCTTGAAAATTACGGGTGATTTCGTCTGCGGGAACTTCGATTTCCACTTCTCGAGTGCAGTCCGGATTCAGAGTTGCCGCACCATGAGAGTGGCCCTCATGTTCATGTCCGGCAGATTCCTCGGTGGCGGTAGACACCCCGCCCGATTGCGGTGTGGTTTCAATCATTTCTGTTGAGCTCAACGTATGCCTTCCAGGTTCGCTCGCTTCCTGCGCGGCTGCAATGGCTAAATCGATGCAAGCGCGGAGGAGCCTGTAAACAGCCTGCTTTCATCGTATGAGGCTTTGCCGGGAGGGTCAAACCCGCAGCGCAAGGAATGCGAAGCCGCTATTAACTACAATACACCCTTTACGGTTACCTCGGGCGACCCTAGCCGTGCTTGAAACAGCCTAGAGTTCCTCCTGCCGCGGCGTGCGTACATGCGCCACAAACCGCGGATCGGCGGCCTGATAGTGCTTGTAATTACGTCTTCCGTCGCTCAGCGAGAGGTTGCCGTTGACGGTTCGGCGGATTACATCGGCGTCGCCGTCATCCTGCCCATCATCCTGCCACCAGCAAACCTGGCATAGCTCGAGGGCTTCAGGCACAGTCAGTGTTCTGTAGCCGCAACAGAGGCAGCGGGCAGCATGCGCTGTTCTCATCCTTTCAGTATGCGCCGGATGAGCGGGGAGCGGGTGGTGCTGCGTTTTCGCGCCCCTTACTACGGTAACCGTCTACCGCTCTATTGCCCCGGCACAAACAGTCCCAGCCGAACCTTCCAGGTAACGGATTGTCCAGGGCGCAGTGTCACCATGCCCGTATCCATACCCTTCCACCGCTTCCCGAATGGGTCCACGTAGTTGAATTGATCTTCGATAGCGACAAAAGAAGCGGGTTTTGGTGAATAGACCTGGATCGTCCTGATTTCGGGAGAGAGTGCGGACACCGTCAACCCGTAATGAGCATCGGGGTCGATCAGCTTCACTTCGGCTGCGCCCTTGGCGCGTTGCAGGTGAGAGAAATTGTCGTCCAGGAAATGATCGTCGAGCGCCACACCGTCGGGCGCGTTGTAGTCGTACTCCGTGCCTTTGACCGGCTTGAGTTGCCCCGTAGGGAATGCGTCACCGTAGTTGTTCACCGGAGCCATCATGGACGGCGGGGATGTGCAGTCGAGTCTGGGCACGATGCCCGCTCGGTATCTGAAAGTAGGGGTGCCAGCCGATCGACATAGGCTCGGGCTCTTTGCCCACGTTCTTGGCGGTGATGGTGGCGTCGACCGCATCACCGGTAAGTGCGATGTTCAGCGTCAGGTCGGTATCCGAGAGCCAGTGGCCGCCGAAATTTCCCGCGTGGATGACGCCAGTCAGCGTTTGTCCATCCGCAGTAGTTTGCGTCTGCAGGTCTTCTACCTTGGCCTGGGTGATCAATCCGTGTATCGCCACCACCGGGCCACCAGGATTCTTGCTGGGGAAATTTGCCGGGAGAGTCAGGGTGTGGCCGCGCCATTCGGTGATCACCGACTTGCCGTCCGACGAACGTTCGCCAATGATGCGGTTGGGGTAGGGAATCAGAAAGGCGCCACCAAACCCGAACGATCCGTTGCCCAGCTGATCTTTGCCCGTGCCGGTGAGTTGATTTGCGGCTTCCTGCACCGAAGGTGAATGGAGCAGCGGTATCTCCCCTTTACCCGGGATGGCGGCCGTGACTTGCAGCATATTCATGCCGCGCCCGGGTAGCAGGGTCACGGAGAGGAACTCCGGTTTGCTGCCGCCGGAGCCGGCTTTGCGGGTGAGGGTTATGACGTCTTCGCCCCCAATTTGGACGGCTGCCGGTGCAGCAGACGCCGGTTGCTGTGCCTTTTCGGGCGTAGCTGGCTGTTGCCGGCAACCGGCGGCGAGCACAGCGAATGTTGCCAGCGTTCCGGCTAAACCCTTATTCCTGTTGCGCATAGACACCCTCAAACGCCTCTCTTTTTACTCTTTGCCGCCGGCAATGTCCCCGCGTGAAAAAGCAAAAATCATCTTACGCCGTCTTTCCCGGCAGCCTTACAATCGGGTATGAGCTCCATCCCCCGACCAACCCCAGATTGCCGTTGGATCGCCCGTTGGATCGCCTGCTGGAAGCCCCGGTGTGGCAGCAGCGAACCCCGTGACGGTTCCAAGCGGCCCAAGTCCGCTGATCCTTTTCAACCAGGATCTTATCCGTTGTCAACGCTGCACCCGCTTGCGGAAGTATTGCGAAGAGATTGCCACCAGTAAGCGCCGAGCCTTTCGCGACTGGGTTTACTGGGCCAAGCCCGTTCCGTCCTTTGGTGATGAGAAGGCCCGCCTGTTTGTCCTGGGCCTGGCTCCGGGCGCGCACGGGTCCAACCGTACCGGCCGGCCATTCACCGGTGACGGCTCCGGCGACTTCCTGTACCCCGTTCTCTACGAGGCTGGATTCGCCTCGCAACCTACTTCCGTTTCTCGTGGCGACGGCCTGAAGTTGCAGGACTGCTGGATTAGTTCCGTTGTCCGCTGTGCTCCACCCGATAACACCCCGAAGCGCTCCGAACTGGGGAATTGCTCAACTCACCTGGACGAGGAGATCAGGCTGCTGAGCAATTTGCGGGTGGTGGTCTGCCTGGGGCGCATTGCGTTTGACGCCTATTTGGAGCATCTAGCGCGTACCGGACAGTCTGAGCGCAAACCGCGCTTCAAGTTTTCTCACGGCGCCGAATACGCGCTTCCCGGAGGCCGGATCTTGATTTCCAGCTTCCATCCTTCGCTGCAGAACACAAATACCGGAAAACTCACCCGCAGTATGTTCCTCGACGTCTTCGAGCGGGCGCGCGTTCTGGTTGGCACAGCGGAGACTGCGCACACGCTTCGCCGATGATCGCTCTCTCTGATGGAGTGGTGATCATTCTCGTGATCACGCTGGTCGGGGTGTTTCCGGCCTGGCCCTACAGCCGGGACTGGGGATACTGGCCCAGTGCCGTGGTAAGCGTCGTTTTGCTGACCCTCTTGATCCTCCTGGTGGCGAGGACCGTCTGATGGGCTAGTCCCGTCTCGCGTGAGACGGTGGCGTGCTTGATTTGCCATCGACAGACCTTAACGTCAGTAACTACTTCCATCCTGCCGCCACCCTCTCCTTTGTCATCCCGTCGACTTGCTTGCGGCAAGTTGAGGGAGAAATGACACCGCAAACATCGTCATAGATGCAAGGCCCGGAGGGCCGACCACCAAACGTCAGCCCAGCCCGGAAGGGCTGGGAAATCGATCCCGAAGAGGATTTGAGCGCCGTAGGCGCGCCACTGAACCGATCGTCCGCACTCGCTGTGTCATTAGCCGTGGAAGCGCAGGGGAGGGATCTGCAGTTCCGCGGACCTTTCCTGGAAATGTTTTCTGATTTCTCGTACGAACGTGCAAGATTGTGGAGCGGGAGACGGGGATCGAACCCGCAACCAACGGCTTGGGAAGCCGCTACTCTACCATTGAGCTACTCCCGCCCGCTGCCACCCGATTATTCTAACCCCAAGCCTGTATGATTTCGGGGGATGCCCTCCCTCAGCCGCCGCACACTGTTTTCCATCTTCTGTGCGCTCGCTGCGGGAACTGCCCTTCGCCTGTGGTTCATCCACGCCTTTCCACAGATCCAGGGCGACTCGCTTCTTTACGCCGACATCGCCAGGAATTGGCTAACCCACGGCATCTATGGCCGGTCGCTCATTCATCCGGCGGGGCGCCAACCATCGCCCCTACCCTCGTTCGCCTGCCCGGATACCCTGGCTTCCTCGCCCTGTGCTTTGCGGTTTTTGGAAAACAGAATTATCTCGCGGTTCTCTACCTGCAAGTTGTCATTGATCTGGCGGCTTGCCTGCTCATCGCGGATTTCGTTCGCCGCGTCTGCGGCCAGAGAGCCGCCATGGCGGCGCTCTGGCTCGCGGCGCTCTGTCCCTTCACCGCCAACTACGTGGCCATGCCCCTCACCGAGACGCCTTCCATCTTCTGCGTGGCGCTTGGCCTCTGCGCCTTTGCCGCTGTGATCGAGCGCCCGCGGCTGGGTTGGATGCTGGCCCTCGCATTTGCCTGGAGCTACGCCGCGCTGTTGCGTCCCGATGGCGCTCTGCTGGCGGTCGTCTTCTTTCCCGCCCTCATCTTCTATGGCCAAAACTCGCTCGGATACCCACAGGCCCTCCGTGTCGCGTTGTTTTGCGGATTAGTGGCCGTGCTGCCATTCGGCATATGGACCCTGCGTAACTGGCACACGTTCCATGTCTTCCAACCGCTCGCTCCGCGTTCTGCCGCGGACCCCGGCGAACCTCTAACCCCTGGTTTCCAGCGCTGGACAAAAACCTGGATGGCCGACTTCGCCTCCACCTACGAAATCTATTGGAATGTGCCCGGCGACGACATCGACATCCACACACTCCCCGCGCGAGCCCTGGACGGGGACGACGGCGAGGAGGGGAAGACAATGAGTCTGATCGCGCAGTACAACGCAGCCGATGTACATCACTCCGCAGATCGACGCCGGCTTTGCCGCCCTTGCCGCACAACGGATCCGCGCTCATCCCTTCCGCTACTACGTGACTCTGCCCCTGCTGCGCCTGGCGGATATGTGGCTGCGGCCGCGGGTGGAGATGCTCAATATAGAACTGCGGTGGTGGCAATACAGCCAGCACCGTGCGGAGACCCGCATTGCCTACGCCTACGGCGCACTCAACCTGCTTTACTTGTTGGCCGCTCTGGTTGGAGTGTTCTATTGGCCTAGGTTTGTCACTGCGATGGTGGCCTATATCGTCGTCCGCAGCCTGCTGCTTTCGACGCTCGAGGGGCCTGAGCCTCGCTATACGCTGGAGTGTTTCCCCATGATCATTGCCTTTGCGGCGGCCGCGCTCGCCGGCTTAACGGGCTGCAAGAGCCTTTCCCGTCCCTTCCGTCAGGGTGACGAAATGATCCAATGACGGTGCGTTAAACGATTCTCTGAGCCCACTGGGCCATTCGATCTCCAGGCGCTCGACTTTGGAAGCAGTTCCCAAACCAAAATGCAGCCGCAAGTCGCTGCTGGAAAGATAGCTCGAACCGCTGCGAACTTCCTGCACGAACTCTCTGCCGCCCGCGGACACATGCACCGTGGCTCCGATGCCGTCGCGGTTGGACCGTGTGCCAACGGTGGAAACGCCGATCCAGTGATTCGGATTGGCCGCCTCATTCACCAGCAGCATGGGCTTTGCGCCTGAGTTGTTGATGATGGCGGATAAGCGCCCTTCGTTCCAGAAATCAGCAATCGCCAGACCGCGACTGGATTGCGGCTCGGTACATCCCGGTCCCGCCGCGTGGCTGATGTCCTTGAATTTTCCATTGCCCTGGTTCCAATAAACCAGCCGCGGCTCTTTGTAGGTGGCGCCCAGATGTGCCGTATCGACCTCGGGATAGACGTGGCCATTCGCGATGAGAACATCGGGCCAGCCATCGTTGTCCATGTCAAAGAACATGACTCCCCAGCCGAGATATTGCGTGTTCAGTCCCAGACCTGCGTCGAAAACTTTAGAGCTGAAAGTCCCGTCTCCATTGTTCTGGTAGAGGGAAGAGGTGTCATCGGAGAAGTTGGTCTTGAAAATGTCGGGTAAACCATCGCCGTTGTAGTCGGCGATCGCTGCGCCCATACCGGCCTGTTCGCGGCCGTCCTCGTCGAAGGCCACGGTCGCGTCCACGGCCACATCGGTGAAGGTTCCATCCTTATTATTGCGGTAAAGAATGCTGGGAGTGCTGTCGCACGCTATGTAGATGTCGGGCCATCCATCGCGGTTATAGTCCATCGTTGAAACGCCAAGGCAGTAGTGCCCATTGGTCTTCTCGATCCCGCTGCTTTTGCTAACGTTGGCGAAGCGGCCTCCGCCAACATTGTGATAGAGCACGTTGGGGGTGGAGTCGAGACCGCGCGGCCCACACATGACGGGCACGCCCTTCCAGATGCACATCTGGCCCTCCCCGGGCCGCGGCGCGGTCTTGATATCGAAGTGGACATAGTTGGCGACGACCAGGTCGAGTTTTCCATCGCGGTCGTAGTCGACGAAGGCACATCCGGAGCCCCACTCGCCCCCGCTTCCGGCAACGCCCGCCGTTGCGGCTACTTCTTTAAAGGTCCCGTTGTGTTCATTGTGATAGAGGCGATTCTTACCGTAGTAAGTCACGTACAAGTCATCGAAACCGTCATTGTCGTAATCGCCGACACAGGCGCCTTGTCCCCAGCCGCTCGCCGTCAGCCCGGCGCTTCGGGTCGCGTCGGTGAAGGTTCCATCGTGGTTGTTGTGGTAAAGGTGACCGGTGGGCGGTGATTTTTCGTGGGCTGACTCCAGCGCATCGCCGTTCACCAGGTAGATGTCGGGCCAGCCATCGCGATCGTAGTCCAGAACCGCAACGCCACTGCCCGTGGTTTCGATGATGTATTTTTTGGTATTCGACTCGCCATTGACATTGTTCATCTGCACGCCCGCGCGCGCGGCTACATCGACAAACCAAGCCGGTGGAGGATGAAGCGTATTCGCCGGGTAAGGAGCCTGTGCAACTGCCAGCACTGCCGCCAGCAATCTGGACCAAACAGCCATTTTGCAAATGCTAGCACCCGGTCTGGTCCATCCTCGGATTGCGATACATCCGGCTATCGGTCAACCTCACCTCAATTCTCGGCATTCGCCCTTTCCTCCAGCAACCGTCCTTTCTTTGCAACGATCCTCTCCTTGTTTGTCATCCCGAAGCGCAGCGGAGCGGATCTGCTGTGCGCCGTTCGTGTGCCCCGCTCCTACCGGTCCGCAACCTGGTCATCCACCGAACCCTCCTGGAAACATCAGGAGCCAGCAGGAAAGAATTGCAATTTGCCCAGATTCCACATAATGTTCGTCGGCGGCCCCCTAGGCCCGGAGGGCCGGTACCAAACGTCAGCCCAGCCCGGAAGGGCTGGGACACGATGCCACAACACGCGGGAGCGCCGTAGGCGCGGCACTGGATTCAAAGGATCCGCACGGAATCCGGAGCGTATTCTTGATCTGGGCTATGCCAAAACTCCGCTACCTCCTCTTTGCATTCCTTCCTGCCTGGTGGTGTCCGGCCCAAAGTGCGGCTCCTTCCGCTATTGCCGCTTTGCAAGAACAAGCAGCCCAGCAACCACCAGCAAAGGGCGCAAGCCGCCAATTGGGGATCGCCTACTACCGCAGCGGCAAATTGATCGACGCGGAGCATGCCTTCGCGGCCGCGATGACCCAGGACCCGGCAGATCTGGAATCCGTCCAGATGCGCGGCTTGACCCTCTATCGCCTGGGTCAGCCGGCGGCAGCCATCCCTTACCTGGAACGCGTGCGGCAATGGATGCCCAACGCCAACGCTGATGCCAATCACGTGTTGGGACTCGCGTATATGCAAGCGCGCCGCTATGACGACGCGCGCGGGGCGTTTGCGGCCCAATACGGCGTGGGCGCCGATTCCGCTGCAGCCTATCTCCTGACGGGCGAAATGCTGCTGGCTGCGGATCTCCCGGAACTTGCCGCTCAGGACGCGCAAAAGGCGCTCCAACTCACGCCGAACCTGCCCCTCGCTCATTTCATGCTGGGAGAGGTTTACCTTTACAAATCCGACGTGGCGCATGCACTGGAGCAGTTTGAACAGGAACGCGCCGTCAATCCTGCTTATCCCGCGGTTTATGACCGGCTCGGAGATGTCTATACCCGGATGGGTCAGTATCAGCAGGCCCAGGAATCGTTGACCCGTGCTATCTCGCTCGACGTGTCCAGTACCGGACCATTTATTCAAATGGGAAAGGTGTTTTTGCGCCGCGGCGATCCGGAAAGCGCGGCCATGTATCTGCAGCATGCGGTAAAGATGGACCCTGGCAACTACATCAGCCATACTCTGCTGGGGCAGGCGTACCGCGCAATGGGCAAGGAAGAGGACGCGAAGCGGGAACTCGACGCCGCGTCCCAAATACACGCTTCCAGTCAGCTCAAATTGCAGCCCGTGCAGTAAAGTCCCTGGACATTCAGAAGGAACCTGCTGTGCCTTAACGTCCCCTAATGCGGTAGCTTAACTTCCTCGCTTGGCTGCTTAGCTAGCTCCAATGGCCGGTTAACTTCCTCCAATGTTGTAGATCGACGCTCCTAGTAGCCTGTCGCAGAGAAGTCATTACCACGCAAACAGAACGGTCATCCCGTCAAGCAACTGACTCGCTGAGGCGAGTCGGGAGAGAAATGACAAAGCTTGTGCCCTCTGCAAAATCGAAGGGTGAAACCGATGGGTGCCCCAGCCTGCCCCGGCTAGCCGTGGGGTCTCGCGTTTGAGACCTGGGATCCCTCAAACCAATTCCCACTGGAAACACCCACCCTCGTCTTTGTCATTAGGAGCAATTGACATGCCTACGGCAAGTTGAGGGAGAAATGACACGGCAAAAATCGGTGTAGAGGCAAGGCCCGGAGGGCCGATCGCCAAACGTCAGCCCAGCCCGGAAGGGCTGGGAAATCGATACCGAAGCGGATCCGAGCGCCGTAGGCGCGGCACTAAACCGATAACAGACTAAAACCGTATCGAAGCGGAGTAGAGGGAACTGCTCTTTTCCCCCTTACTCCGATTCTTTCATCAATAACGTTTTCTCTGCGACAGTCCATTAATGAACGCGGATGGACACCAACTTGCTTTGCAGCGGTACGCCGCCTTCGAGCGTGACCGCGAGCAGCGCCTCGAAGGGTCTCATTTCGCCAGAAGGCGAGGAGACCAGCTTTAATAATTCCGCCAGGCTCTCTTTGCGCGATGCGTATTCGACGGCCGCCTGAGTGCCCAGGGTGGTCAGCCCGCTAAACATCAGAGTTCGTTTTCCAGACTGCACGCCAGGGGCAAGTGCGATCACTGCGTAGTCCATGGTGAGCGGGTGTTCGGGGCGGGAGAAAACCGCCGGCTCACCCGGACGCGGATGATTGTTTACAAAACCCGCAGATTGAGGATTGGCGGTCAAAGTAAAGTCTGTGAGCGCGGGCACGGCACTTAAGGAAGAATTTTCCGCCGGAGATCCGATGAAAATCAGATTCCTCGTCTTCGCTTCATCCCACGTAACCAGGAGACTTCGTTTCAACACAAAACTAGCCTGGTGCGCATCGAAGAGCCGCGTTAGCTCGTACACCGACGCCAGTTCACCGATTCCCGTGTAATTGTCCACCACCGGTTCGGTAGAAGAAGCGCCCGATGGCGCATATCGAAGGCCGGTCTTCGAATCACCCAAAAACCGGGCATTGCTATAAATGACCACCGCTGGATCCCCAGACAAGAATGGCGCCCAAAACACGTCGATGGCCGATTTATCAGCGGCTGCTTTCGGCCAGGCCCGGGCAGCCAGAAACGCGGACCCTGCCACCACGAGAACCACAAGAACGCCTATCGCCAAGCCAAGAGGAGTGGACTTCCGATAATCCCATCTCCGAATGACAGTCGCCCGTGCGGTTTCGCTTGCCGCGGAAACCACCGATTCGGCAGGCAACGGAAAGGGCGCGGGGGCTGGTTCGGATTGCCGGAGCCGGAACGTGGGGAGGTAGTGGCCCTTGGGGACCTCAATAATTGTGGGCTCGGCCGCGCCCTCGGTCGAAAAGTACTCCGCCAGCCTCTGCCGAAGGAGGCGCGCATGGGTCCGAACGATGCTGTCTTCGCTGCTGTTGTATCCCGGCGGACGGTGAAATACATGAACGCCGATTTGTTGCTCCGTTGCCGCTTCGGGGGTCCCCTTGAGAGCGCACTCAGCAACGTAGAGAAGAAATTCACGCAGGCGCAATGAGCTGCGGAATTGACTACTGGAAATGACTCGCTCAATCAAAGCCGACCTGGGGTCTGCATTTGACGGGGTGTAACGGCTCCGTTAACTCACCTGTTTTCTGTAAGGCAGAACTACTTCTGCTACTTTTCACCGTCAATTCACCGTAAACAACGTTGGCAGCTCAGTGGTTCAGGAATGAAGCTTGTCACGCGCTGGGGAACCGATTACTCCAGGCGCTTCTGTTTTCGTTCTGGGTGAGACACACGAAACCCCACCCGCAGAAATCCCAACTGTTAGATGCATTTCTCGAACAAAGCGCACCTTCAATGCTGTCTCGCGCCGTGGATTTGCAAACCAAAACCGCCTGCCCACAGGACCGGGAGCAGGCGATGAACCGGCAACACTTTTTGAGGCTCCCCATATGCAAAGTTTCAAGCTCAACAAATTACTACACTTAGCGATTCTAGTGTCGTTGGCATCCCTCACCCCTTCTGCTCTGGCGCAGGCTGTTTACGGATCGATCTTTGGAACCATCACCGACAACACCGGGGCCGTGGTTCCGAACGCGCAAATTACGGTTACGGATATCGCCAAGGGAACCGCCGTCCAGGTCAAGAGCGATGCGAGCGGTGATTACCGGGTGCAGCACCTCATTCCCGACAGCTATCGCGTCGATGTTGAGGCCCCCGGATTCAACAAAACTACTGCCGACAACGTAGTTGTCTACGCCGACACCTCGCCCAAAGTCGATCTAAAGCTTTCAGTAGCGGGCACAACCAATACCGTCACGGTCAGCTCGGGTGCACCCTTGTTACAGACGGACAGGGCGGAAGTGAGCACCATCCTGAATGCGCGCGCCGTCGAAAACCTTCCCAACTTCAATCGCAATTTCACCTCCTTCGAATTGCTCACGCCGGGAACCAGTTTCATCGGCTGGAGCGTTGGCGAGGCCAACAATCCTCAGCGCAGCCAGCAGATCGAAGTCAACGGGCAATTGCCGTTTGCCACCGGCTACGAGCTGGATGGGACGGATAACCAGGATCCGATTATTGGGGTTGCCGTCATCAATCCCAACCTCGACGCGACCTCAGAGATGAAGGTGACGTCGCAGAACTACGACGCAGAATTCGGCAAGGCAGTGGCCGGCTTGGTCACAGCGCAGACGAAATCCGGCAGCAACGATTTCCACGGCTCAGCCTTCGAGTACCGCCGTTCAGATGCGCAGCAGGCGCGCGACCCATTTTCCGAGTTTGCTCGGGACCCACTGACGGGCCGCTATCTGGCGCCCAATCTGCATAACCAGTTTGGCGGTTCGGTGGGCGGACCCATCCTTAAAGACAAACTGTTCTTTTTCGGCGACTACCAGGGTCTTCGAGAGAAGACGGGAAGCGCTACCTTGACCACGGTTCCGACTGCTCTCGCCAGGAGCAGCTGCACGTCCGGTGGAGACTGCAATCTGAGCGAGTATCTGCAAGGTGGCCAGGGCCAGATTTTCGATCCCACGACCAACCAAACTGCGCTGACGGGGCGAACCCCGTTCGCCGGAAACATCATTCCCGCAGCGCGGCTTTCGGCGCCGGCGGTCAATTTCTTCAAACTCTTACCCGCCCCCAATGTGGCGGGCGCCGGCATCGTCAACAATTACTCCGCCTCCGGGTCAGGTATTTTCGACACCAACCAGGCCGATGGACGCGTCGACTATCAACTATCCCAAAAACTTCACCTCTTCGGCCGCTACACCTACTTTGGTTCCAATCTTTCGGGAGCGCCCTTCTTTGGCGCGGCCGGCGGTGCGGGCTTTGGCAGCGGCGGATTTGCGGGTACAGATAAGGCTCGCGATCAGAGTGTGGCTGCGGGCGCCGACTACGTGGTGAGCCCCCGCTGGCTCACCGACATTCGGTTTGGTTACCTCAGGCTTCACGTGGACGAGAATGGGCCCAACTTCAACCAGCCTCTAGGCAACGATCTGGGTATCCCCAATGCAAACGTGGGCGACCTTGCTCTGAACGGTGGCCTGCCGCAATTCAACATTGACAATCCCAGCAATGGGCAAAACGGCAGCAGCAACATCGAGTACGGTACATCGGCAGCTCAATTTCTTCAGAATCAAAGCCAGTACCAGATTGTGAATAATTGGTCCCACCAGATCGGAAATCACAACATCCGGTTTGGCGGCGATGCTCGCTACGGTCTGAACCACCTGATCGGGCTCGACAACAACAATGTGCGTTCAGGCAATTTCCACTTTTCACAGCAGCGGACCGCGGGAGTGCTCGATCCGGTGGCCGGGACGACCTCGTCCGGTATCGGCTTTGCTACCTTCCTCTTAGGTGACACAACCGCCTACCAGCGAACGCAAACCCAATTCACCGATGCGCAGGAGCGGCAAAAGCGATTCTTCTTTTACGGACAGGATCAATGGCGAATCACCAGCAAGCTGACCGCCAATTACGGTCTGCGCTGGGAGATGTATTTTCCTGAATCCGTTACCGGAAAGGGCCGGGGCGGTCTGCTTGACCTCAATACCGGCGACATCCGCATCGCCGGCTACGGACCCTGGGGAACAAACCTGAATGTCCGAAAGAGTTGGACCAATCTGGCCCCGCGGGTTGGATTCGCCTACCAGGTTCACCCCAATACTGTCGTTCGCGCCGGGTACGGTCGAGTGTATGGGCAAGGCTGGTCGGGCGATACCTTCGGCGAGGTGTTGACCTTCTCCTATCCGACGCAGGTCTCACAAAATCTAAATCCATCGTCGAATGCAGCCGCGGTGTTCAATCTGACACAGGGCCCTCCGGGCTTTACATTCGCGCCGATCCCGGCGAGTGGCAACTATCCCTTGCCCGATGGCGTGGGTGTCCCTACAAGACCACTGTGGGTTCGTCTGCCCACTCTGGACGCATGGAATTTGACCGTGCAACAGCAATTCAGTTCCACCATGTCGTTCCAGATCGCATACGTGGGCAGTCATGGCGTTCACAACATGTTTGACTCGTCCAACCAGGCGAGCCCTAACCAGCAGACGATTGCCGGCTTCAACCAGATCAATCCTGAGACCGGAAAAACCTACACCCAGAGCGAGCGTCGCCCCTACTTTGACGGCACGGCGCAAAGGGAACTGGGTGTGACCTACGGCCACCCCTTCGGATGGGAACAGGACCTTCGTTATAACGCCAACCAGGCGACGACCAGCTACAACGCCATGCAGGTCATCGTGGAAAAGCGCTTTAGCGGAGGGCTGCAGTTCCTCTCTCATTACACCTGGTCGCGGGCCATGGCGCATGAGTCGTACTACTTCTTTATTGATCCCAAGGTGGGCTACGGTTCCAGCTATTACAACCGCCGCAACGCGTTTGTGTTTGCCGGCAACTACGATCTGCCCTTCGGCAAAGGGAAAATGATCGGCGGCGACGTAAAGGGCTGGGTTAACGAGATCATCGGCGGCTTCTCCCTGAATGGCAATGTGGCCATCCAGGGGGGATTGCCATACACGCCGGGTTACGCGAGCAGTTCCTCCGACAACGACGTGATCGGTTTCCTCAACAAGACCAACCAGCACGGCTTTGGCCTGCACCGCGGCTCCTTGAACGCTGCCACGCACAAGGTTCAGTACTTTACGCCTTCGCCGTACGTACTCGCACCAGCCGGGCAGGCAGGAGACTCCTTCGGCCCCTATGCGCGTCCGGCGGCGGGCACATTTGGCAATCTCGGGCGAGACACCCTTTGGGGGCCGGGATTGTGGAATGCGGATCTTTCGTTGGCAAAGAACTTCAACCTGACAGAAAGAGTCCACTTCCAGTTACGTGCGGAAGCGTATAACGCATTCAACCACGTAAATCTTGGTCAACCGGATTCCTGCGTTGACTGCCAGGATGGCAATGCGGGCACCATCTCGAGCACTCTATCCTCTCAGGATGGAACCACCATGCGCCGTCTGCAATTTTCAGGACGGTTCTCCTTCTAGCGAAATGGAGGGCAGCTACGCGGCTGCCCTCCCGTGTTTTCTGACGGCTCGATGTCGTTTGACGGCCTCCGGGAACAAAGTCGAATTGCCCCTGCCATGGTGATGCCACGATGAAGTTCTGGGCCTTTGTGCTTCTATTGGGCTTCGCTGGTCCGATGACTGCTCAGCAATCTGATCGCAGTTCAGCGGACCTTCGTCCGCTTCAGGAATTCCCGGCCGTCCAGCCCGGTCAACTCAGAATTCGACAGGACGCGATGACCGCCAAGCCATTTACAGTAACCGGCCCTCGTGGGGCCCTTCTGGGGCAGCAGGACGGGTCCTTCGAAGCCTGGATTTTTCCCTGGAAAATTCTGAGCCACATGCGCATAACGGCGGAGATGAAGGACTACGCCGTCCCCATCGACGTGAATGAACAAGCGGCCTCCATCGATGTTCAGCCGGGGCACACGACCATCACGTTCTCACACGCCAATTTCACCATCCGCGAGATCCTCTTCGCGCCACAGAGTGCACCCCAGGGTGACGGCGCGCTTGCCTGCTATCAGATCGAGGCTGTGCGGCCGATGACGCTGACCTTCAGCTTCACGCCAGAGATGCAGCGTATGTGGCCGGCGCTCTCCGACGACCGGCCATCGCCGGAGTGGGTGAAGCAGGGGCAATCGGGCTTCTATATCCTGCACTTGAATTTTCCTGATCATGCGGCAGCGTTGGCGATGCCAACAGCGCAGTACGGGATTCTGGCGCCTTACCAGGAGCGCCCGAAAAACTATCCGCTACAGTTTGTGATCCATTTCGATCCTGTCACTGATCGCAATAAGCTATATCCACTGCTGATGACCACTGCGGAAACCGCGGCAGAGGCCGTTCCCCCCGCGTTAGCAGAACGGCTGCAGACGCTCAATCGCGACTTTCAGAAGCTCTACAGTCAGACGCAAAACTACTTTCAAAAATTCTCCGCCGATCACCTGAGCATTGAGACACCGGACGAAAAGCTCAACCAGGCGTTTGCCTGGGCAGAAGTGGCCATCGACCAACTCCGCGTGCAGACGACTCCTTCCAATGATGAGACCGCCCTGGTCGCGGGCTTTTATAATTCAGGCGATTCGGCGAGACCAGGCTTCGGCTGGTATTTTGGCCGCGACGCACTGTGGACGCTCTATGCCGTGAACAGCTATGGCGATTACCAGTTGACGAAGGATGAACTCAATTTTCTGATCAAGCGGCAAAGTCCGGAAGGCAAGATGATTCATGAGTGGGCGCAGACCGCTGACTTGGTAGATTGGAAGAGTTTGCCCTACGCCTATGCTTCGGCGGATGCCAACGCATTGTTCCTGATGGCCAGCGAGGACTACCTCAAAATTAGTGGAGACAAACAGTTTATCCAGGCCAACTGGGAAGCGATCCAAAAGACCTGGACCTTTGAAACCTCCCATGATTCCGACGGAGACGGAATTTATGAGAACACCGAGGGTTCGGGATGGGTGGAATCCTGGCCGCCCGGTATGCCTCACCAGGAAATCTACCTGGCCGCGCTCGATCAACAAGCGAGCACTGCGATGGCGGCCTTGGCGCGGGCAACGGGGCATGCCGGGATCGCGCAGCAGGCCGAGAGCCGGGCCGCGCAGATCGGTGCAACCATCGAGAAAGAATATTTGCTGCCCGGCGGAGGGTTTTATGCATTCAGCCGCAACGCCGACGGCAGCACAGACCCCAGTCCCACCATCTTTCCCGCAGTTGCTTCGTGGGATGGCAGCTACAAGCTGCAGCATGCCCAGCCGATGTTGGACCGTTGGGCTGCAGCGGAATTTTCAACCGATTGGGGCACGCGCGACCTGAGCCCGACGGTACCTTTTTTCGATCCCATCAGTTATCACCAGGGCACAGTGTGGCCGCTCTACACCGGTTGGGTTGCGGTCTCGGAGTATCGTAACGGCCGTAGTCTCTCCGCTTACGCGCACCTGATGCAAAATGCCGATTTGACCTGGGCACAAGATCCAGGCGCTGTGACAGAATTGCTGTCCGGCCAATTCTTTGCCCCCCTGGGCCGCAGCACCTCTCATCAGCTCTGGTCCTCGGCCATGGTGATCTCGCCGGTAATCCGCGGGCTGTTCGGCCTGGACTGGGATGCGGCCGGGAAAAAGCTCATGGTCACACCGAGTCTTCCGGCACAGTGGGATAAGGCAAAGCTGCATCACGTTCCTTTCGCCGGCAGTGATCTTGATCTCGAAATGACCCGCGACCGAGGGATGTTGGTGGTGCGTCCCAGCACTCAGGACGTGGTTCTCGCATCATTGATCCCCGGTGCGAAGTGGTCCGCCAACGTGTTGCGCATTCCCTTGCCGGCTGTGGAGGCGGGTCTCTCCCAGGTGCTCCCTGAAGCTGGCTCGACGACACAGCAGATGAAAGTGCTCGACCAGCAGTATTCCGGCAACTCGCTGACCTTGAAGTTATCGGCGCTGGGCGGCAGTCAGCAGACCATCATGCTTCGTGTCAACGACACGCGCGCAAAGCCGCGAGTAGAGGGCGCGCAAATACAACCGACGGGCAGTTCATCCTTACGCCCAGTCCACATCGATTTCGGAGCCGGCGAAGGTTACGTAGAAAAAACCGTAAAGTTCACCTGGTGATCCGGCGATGCCTCTCCCGAGCTTGAAGCCAAGCATCCTCCACCTCTTTCCCCCTGGACGGGTGCCCCATGGCCCCGAATTTCCTGTTGGGTTTAAAAGGTTCCACTGACTTCATGCGCCTTTCCTTAAAGAAAGGCGCACACGCAGACTCGTCCAGGGCAGCGTGCAGGAAATTCGGGGTGTTTGCACCGGCCTGGCCGGGGCACTACATGGGTTGAACGAGATGGGGCGAAGCCCCTTCCGCTGTTCTCGTCCGCTGACATACACGCTGGTAGGGAACACGCCCAAACCCGCGCGACGCCCGATCCCGGTTGCTATATGCTTTCGAGGGGCGATCCAATCCAGCCGTCGAATGCAACCGGAGCAACCTTTCTTCATGCGCATGGTCCTCAAGGCAATCACCTCTTTTCTCGTGCTCCTCTCCATTGCGGACGTCCATGCACAGACTCGCGTAATCGATCAGTCCTGGCAATTCTCCCCTGATCCCCAGGCACAATACACCGCGGCCACCGTCGACGCACGAGCGAACTGGCGGTCATCCCGGGCAAGCCTCTCCTGGAATTCCCAATTTGACGACCTCCGCGACTACGCCGGAGTCGGATGGTATCGAGTCAAAGTTGTCTTACCCCAGCCCCAGCCATCCACCCGGCAACTGATTCACTTTGGAGCAGTCGACTACCTGGCGCAGGTCTGGGTCAACGGCACACGGCTGGGCGAGCATGAAGGCGGATACACCCCCTTCACCTTCGACCTAACCCGGAAAGTCCACGCGGGGACCAACGAAATCCTGGTCCGAGTCTTCGATCCACCGATGCCGCCTCCTGCTCCCAGACCGCCCACCACACCGCCTCAAGACGTACCCCCTCCGCCAAAAAACAAAGCCCTCTCTCCACGAGAACAAACCCTGAATTACAACGAAATCCCGCACGGAAAGCAGAACTGGTACGTACAGACCAGCGGCCTCTGGCAGCCGGTTACGCTCGAAACCGTACCCCTGCGCTACGTGGAATGGGTGCACATCACCCCGCACAACAGCGGCGACGTGACCGTGGAAGCCAAACTGGGAGGCACCGCAAACTCGGACCCTCTTCCGGTGACCCTCTTCGATCCTTACGGTGGCACCGCCGCGCAACTGGAGCTCGCCGTGGACGGGACAACCGCTCGAGGCCAGGCGCACGTAGCCCATCCTCTGCTTTGGGACGGTGACCACCCCAACCTCTATTCGCTCGAGCTGAAAAACCCGTCAAAATCAACCGCGCAAATCCTGCACGTCCGCTTTGGATTTCGCGAGCTCACCACCGCCGATGGACGCCTCTTCCTGAACGGTAAGCCTTTTTATATGCGAGCCGCTCTCGACCAGGACTTCTACCCCGAGGGCATCTACACCCCGCCTTCCGCGGACTTCATCCGCAAGGAGATGCTCCTCTCGAAGGCCATGGGATTAAACCTCCTCCGCTGCCACATCAAAGTGCCCGATCCGCGCTACCTCGAAGCAGCCGACGAGACCGGCATGCTGGTGTGGTACGAGATCCCGGTGTGGAATGACATATACCATTGGACGCCGGAGGCGGCCCAGCGAGGAGTGGATACGTTCCACGCACAAGTGGAACGAGACTGGAACCACCCCTCCATCGTCATCCAGAGCATCATGAACGAACAGTGGGGAATGGACGTAACCCAGCCAGACCAGCGTGCCTGGCTGCTCAAAAGCTTCCGCGATTTCAAGCAGCTTACCGCTCCACTGGGACGCTTGATCACCGACGACAGCGCCTGCTGCAAAGGCTTCCATCTGCAATCGGATTTTGCCGACTGGCACACCTACTACTCCATCCCCGATCACGCGGACCATTGGGCGCAGTGGGTACAGGAGTATGCCGGCCGCCCCAAATGGCTCTTCAGCCCCTATGGCGACGCTACCACCACCGGCCACGAGCTGCTCCTGGTATCGGAGTTCGGCAACTGGGGTCTACCCGCAATTACCACCTCCCGATCAGCTGCCCTGGTGGTTCCCCCGCGACTTTAACGGACGCGAACTGACGCGCGCGGCTGGAGTCTTCGACCGCCTGCATGGATACGGCTTCGATCGCATCTATCCCAGTTACAGTTCTCTCGCTACGGCTACGCAGAAACACGAGTACCTGGCGTTGAAGTACGAGATCGAACAGATGCGCCAGCGCGACACCATCCAGGGCTATGTGATCACCGAGCTCACCGACGCGAATTGGGAGGCGAACGGATTGATGAGCATGTGGCGCCAGCCCAAGGCGTTTGCCGATGACTTGGGCAGGCTGCAACAGGACGATCTCGTCATGGCCAACTTCGCCACCCACAACTACACCGCCGGGTCCCCGGTGGAACTACCGCTGGTGGTGTCGCACTACTCCATCGTGTCATTGGCAGGAGCAACCGTCCTGTGGCACACTTCGGACGGACAATCGGGTGTCTTGCCCTTGTCCAAAATACCGGAGCCGAGTGCAGTGGTGACAGAAGGTACTCTGCAGTTCAAAGCCGCGTCCGTAGATGCTCCCACCCCGGAGTATCTACGCTTGCAACTGGTGAGCCCGGCCGGAATGACATTGGCACAAAATAGTTACCGCTTTGCCGTCTATCCTCGAAAGCCGCAGGCCCCGGAGATAACCGTCGTCGTCCACGATCCCGTCAACCAGCTGCAGACTTTGCGCGCAGCCTTGGCTGCCAACGGTTTCAAGGTGATGGATTCGGGCCCCGGTCAAGAGAAGGCTGTGTGGCTGTCGTCCATGTTGGACGACGAAACCAGCGCAAGACTGAGCCAGGGTGGGACCGTCCTGCTTCTCGCTGCGAACGCGGGAGCCGTTCCAATCGGAAAGCCTCTGCGCATCGTGCCCCGCGCCGGGTCGGACCTCTCGGGAGATTGGGTCAGTAATTTCAACTGGGTGCTATCTTCAAGCACCCTATGGAAGCCCCTCGCCCCGGTGATCGAGGATTCGATTCTGGGTTGGGAGGCGGCCTCCGTCATGCCCGACTTCGTCATCGACGGAGTGCGGGAAGAGGACGCTCAACACGTGCAGGCCGGCGTCTTCTATGGCTGGCTCAATGCCAATCGTGCCTATCTTGCGGAACTATCCGAGGGTCCGGGCCGTATTTTAATCACCACCTTCCGTTTTGCAGGATACGGCCAGGATCCGTTTGCCACCATGTTGTTGAATCAAATGCTCAGCACAGCAGCAGCGAAACCGTAGACTGATAAGGTTAAGCGTGGGAGCCATGGTTTCGTATCAGGGCACGACTTTAGTCGGGCCCTAAATGATTGACACTATGATGGGCTTTAGAAGCCCCTGAGGTACATCTTTACTGTCCGCTCGCGGAGTTTTCCGCAGCCTGTGAAGGCCTGCGGGTGAGAGTTCGGCAACAACGAAAATCAACCATGGCCTCCTCAGACGACTTGGTAGCACATTATTCCGTAGCGGATGCACCAGCTGTGCGATGCGCAGCGCCGGGCCGTGTAAACCTGATTGGCGAGCACACCGACTATAGCGGCGGCTTCGTTATGCCGGCCGCCATCGATTTTCAAACCATCGCAGAAATTCGCCCCCGCAACGATGGACGAATTTCCCTCTACTCGCAAAACATGGGCGAAGAGATTTCCTATCCAGCGGAGCCGTTGCCCTCCACCGCCCGCAAGCACTGGAGCGACTATCCCCTCGGCGTTGCATGGAGCCTCGCGCAGGAAGGTGTGCACGCGGGCCCATTTGCACTCACGCTCGACGGCAACGTTCCCCTGGGCGCGGGGCTAAGTTCTTCGGCCTCGATTGAAGTAGCGACGGCATTGGCATTGCTGGAGCTCGCCGGCGCCTCGCTGCCCCTCCCCACCATTGCCCTCGCCTGCCAGCGCGCGGAGAACGTATTCGTGGGTGCGCGCAGCGGCATCATGGACCAGTTCATCGCCTGTGCCGGCAAACAGGACCACGCCCTGATGCTGGATTGCCGCTCGCTCGAATACCGGCAGCTGCCCATTCCTGCTCATGTGCGGTTGATCATCTGCAACTCCATGGTCAAGCATGAGCACGCGGGGGGCCAATACAACGTGCGCCGCGCAGAAGTGGAAGAGGGGACGCGCATCCTCCACGCCCGCTGGCCATCGATTAAGGCCCTGCGCGACGTAACGGAAGCGCAGCTGGAAGAATGCAGCCGGCAAATGCCGCCGAACGTCTTTCGCCGCTGCCGCCACATCATCACCGAGAACAAGAGGGTCGAACGAGCCGCCTCCGCTCTCGAGCGCGGTGACCTTCCGGCTTTCGGAATTCTGATGGCGGAAGCGCACCGCAGCTTCCGCGACGACTTCGAAGCCAGTTGCAGCGAGCTGGACACCCTGGTCGAAATCGCTGCGGAACTCCCCGGTTGTTATGGAGCGCGCATGACGGGCGGGGGATTCGGTGGCTGCACTGTGAACCTGGTCGACGAAAGCAAAGCGGATCAATTTCGCCGGCAGATCCATGCGCGATATCACGCAGCCACCGGCATTGACGCCGACATTTATCTCTGCCGGGCTTCGTCCGGGGCAAGACGAATTTCTTGAGTCGTTAAAAAACGTTTTAAAAAAAGGCACCTCTGAACGCTTCGGTAACCAGAATTCCGCCTGCCCTGGGAGAAACCCCATTTCGTTCCCACGCATCTAACTTTAGGAAACACAATAGCTTGGCCAGGAAGCGGATGGAGGGCGTTATCCATCTCGATTCCTCTGTGGAAAATAGGCAATATCGCTGTACAACTTTGGGGCAATGGTACCCCGTAAAAGTAACCTGGCGAGAGTATGCTTACCGGAGTAACGCGAGAGGTCCTCATGATTTCCCAATGTATGAATCCGGACTGCCGCAAGGAGCTACATTATCTGCGTAATGGCAGAGTGATCCGCACCACCCGTCGAATTGGGGCCCAGGTTCAGGTCGAACATTTCTGGCTATGTGGCGAGTGCCACCTGAACTACGACTTCCTTTTCGCCAGCGACGGCCGTGTTTCGCTGATCCACCGCCACAAGCTTGTGGCCAGCGTCAAGCCTGAGCTTGATCTCTTGCTCGTCTCGTAGGCGCCAGCGCGCAGACCCGCCTGCGCGTCAGTGTGCCAAGTCTACTTAACCGCAATTCCACGACCGCTTTTCCTCAATCTGCACTAGTTCTGCGCATGACCTGAATCCCTGGACGGGTGCCCCATGGCCCGGAACTTCCTGTTGTGCAAAAGGCAAGTTGTCGATTCAAAGGGAGTCCCGCCCCCAGCAACTGCCCTCTCCCTGTCAACAACCCTCTCCTAATTTGTCATCCCGACTGGAGCGACCTGTCCCGGCTTGCCGTGGAAGCGGAGGGGAGGGATCTGCGGTGCGCCCTTCGGATGCCCCACCCTTTCCCTTCTAAAACCACTTTCTCCTTGTGTCATCTCGAGGGCACTCCACGGGTTGAACAAGATGGGATGAAGCCCGAGAAGCGCTAAAGGCAGATTGTCGACGCAAAAGGACTCCCGCCCCCAGCAACTGCCCTCTTCCATTCAACAACCCTCTCCTAATTTGTCATCCCGACTGGAGCGAAGCGGAGGGGAGGGATCTGCAGTGCGCCCTTCGGACGCCCCACCATTTCCCTTCTAAAACCACTTTCTCCTTGTGTCATCTCGAGGGCACTCCACGGGTTGAACAAGATGGGATGAAGCCCGAGAAGCGCTAAAGGCAGATTGTCGACGCAAAAGGACTCCCGCCCCCAGCAACTGCCCTCTTCCTTTCATCAGCCCTCTCCTAATTTGTCATCCCGACTGGAGCGAAGCGGAGGGGAGGGATCTGCGGTGCGCCCTTCGGACGCCCCACCCTTTCCCTTCTAAAACCACTTTCTCCTTGTGTCATCTCGAGGGCACTCCACGGGTTGAACAAGATGGGATGAAGCCCGAGAAGCGCTAAAGGCAGATTGTCGACGCAAAAGGACTCCCGCCCCCAGCAACTGCCCTCTTCCTTTCATCAGCCCTCTCCTAATTTGTCATCCCGACTGGAGCGAAGCGGAGGGGAGGGATCTGCGGTGCGCCCTTCGGACGCCCCACCCTTTCCCTTCTAAAACCACTTTCTCCTTGTGTCATCTCCGGGAAGCCGATCAACCGCATCCTCATTTCCAAACACAAGTAACCAGCAAACCCCCAAGAACCCCAGCCAGCAATTCCGCTACCCCTTTTCCTCAATCTGCACCACTTCTGCACATCAGCCGCGTCCCCCCAACCATCTCAGCGGACTAAACTAAACCTATCCCATGGCTGAATTCACCCACCTGCATCTGCACACCGACTACTCCCTCCTCGATGGCGCCTGCGATGTCGAAAAGCTCGTAGCCCACGTCGACAAAATCGGACAAAAAGCCGTAGCCATCACCGACCACGGCAACATCTACGGTGCGGTGCACTTCTTCGAAGCAGCCAAAGCCAAAGGCGTAAAGCCCATCCTGGGATGCGAGCTCTATATCTGTCCTCAGGAGGACCACCGCGCCGCCCCGGAAAAAGATAAGTATCACCATCTGCTGGTATTAGCCGAAAACGAAGAAGGCTACCGCAACCTGGTGCGCATCACCTCCGAAGCCTCCCTGCATGGCTTTTACCGCAAACCCCGCGTCAGCAAAAACTACCTCGCCAAACACGCCGAAGGGCCTCATCGGATTCTCCGGCTGCCTCGCAGGCGAAGTCTGCGGCAACCTGATGGCCGGAAAATACGAGGACGCCAAAAGAACCGCCGGCCAATACCAGGAAATCTTCGGCCGAGGAAACTTCTTCCTGGAAATTCAGGACCAGGGCCTCGAACTGGAAAAGAAAATCCACGCCGACCTCTTCCGCATGGAAAAAGAGCTGGACATCCCGCTAGTAGCCACCAACGACAGCCACTATCTCTGCGAAGACGACCACCACGCCCACGAAGTCCTCCTCTGCGTGCAAACCGCGGACTCCATCCACAACCCCAAGCGCTTCAAATTCGATACCGACCAGTTCTACGTAAAGAGCGCGGCGGAGATGGAAAAGCTCTTCTCCCATGCTCCCGAAGTAGTCAGCCGCACCATGCAATTCGCCGAGCGCTGTTCCTTCAAGCTCGCCAAGGTAACCAACCCCTTTCCGGAATTTGCCGTTCCCCAAGGCCACACCATCGACAGCTATTTTGCCGAAGTCTGCCGCCAGGGCTTTCGCAAGCGCCTCGACACCACCATCCGCGTCCTCGGCGAGCGTGGCTTGCGCCGCCAGCCCATTGAAGACTATGAAGCCCGGTTAGAGCGCGAGATCGACTGCATCAAGCAGATGAAGTTCTCCGGCTACTTCCTCATCGTGTGGGACTTCATCAAGTACGCCCGCGAGGTCAACATCCCCGTCGGCCCAGGCCGCGGTTCCGCCGCCGGATCGCTCGTCTCCTACGCCATGGAGATCACCGACATCGATCCCCTGCAGAACGCGCTCCTCTTCGAACGATTTTTAAATCCCGAACGCGTATCCATGCCGGATATCGACATCGACTTCTGCATGAACCGCCGCACCGAAGTGATCGACTACGTAACCCGCAAGTACGGCAGGGAACAAGTAGCCCAGATCATCACCTTCAACACCATGGCCGCGCGCGCTGCCATTAAGGATGTAGGCCGCGCCCTCGATCTGCCCTACGGCGAAGTGGACCGCGTCGCCAAGATGGTCCCCGCCACCATCGGCGTGACCATCACCAAGGCCCTCGAAGACTCGCCGCAAATGCAGGAGGCCTACGACAAAGAGCCCCAGGTAAAGGAACTGGTCGACACCGCCCGAAAATTAGAAGGATTAGTCCGCGGAGCCGGCCTGCACGCCGCCGGCGTAGTGATCGCCCCCCAGCCTCTCACCGAACTGGTCCCGGTCTGCCGCAGCAAGAACGACGAAATCGTCACCGCCTACGACATGAAAGCGGTGGAGAAGCTGGGCCTGCTCAAGATGGACTTTCTTGGGCTCACCACGCTCACCGTCATCGACGACGCGCTGAAGCTGATCGAGCGCAAGCTAGGCAGCAAATTAGATCTGTCGCTGATCGCGCTGGATGATGCCGAGACCTACGAAAAAGTCTTCCACCGCGCGCTCACCTCCGGAGTCTTCCAGTTCGAGTCCGGCGGCATGCGCGATGTGCTGCGCCGCTATAAACCCGTCTCGGTAGAAGATCTAACCGCCCTCAACGCGCTCTACCGTCCCGGCCCGATCCAGGGCGGCATGATTGACGACTTCATCGAGCGCAAGTGGGGCCGCCGAGTCGTCAGCTACGAACTGCCCGAGTTGGAAGCCCTGCTCAAGGAGACGCTGGGAGTCATCGTCTACCAGGAGCAGGTCATGCAGATAGCCAACGTGCTCGCCGGCTACTCCCTGGGCGAAGCCGATTTGCTGCGCCGCGCCATGGGCAAAAAAAATCCCGAGGAGATGGCCAAGCAGCGCACCCGCTTTGTCGAGGGAGCCATCCAGCGCAAGCACCCCAAAGACAAGGTAGTCCGCATCTTCGATCTGATGGAGCAGTTCGCCGGCTACGGCTTCAACAAGTCGCACTCCGCGGCCTACGCCCTGCTGGCCTATCACACCGCCTATCTCAAGACCCACTACCCGGTAGAGTTCATGGCGGCGCTTGTTGAGCTCCGAAATCTCGAAGCCGGAAAACGTGGTCAAGTACATCAAGGAGTGCCGCGAAATGGGCATCGCCGTCGAGCCGCCCGACGTGCAAATTTCCGGCGCGGACTTCACCCCCAGTCCCACAGGAATCCGTTTCGGCCTCACCGCGATCAAGAACGTAGGCCGCAACGCCATCGATTCGATCCTGGCCGCGCGGCACGGAGCACGGCGCCTTCCCAACCTTCTGGGAATTCTGCGAAAAAGTAGATCTGCGCCTGATGAACAAGCGCGTCCTCGAATCCCTCATCAAGGCCGGAGCCTTAGACTGTTTCGGCCGCCGCTCCCAGCTCATGGCCGTCGCCGACCGAGCCATGGAGCGAGCCCAGCAAGCCCAGCGCGACCTGCTAGCCGGCCAGCACGGCCTCTTCGCCGGCCTGGCCGGCCTCTTCGAAAACGGAAACGGCCACAAAAGCCACGACGACCTGCCCAACACCCCGGACTGGGATGAGAACGAGCGCCTGCAAGCCGAAAAAGAAGTCCTGGGCTTCTTCGTCTCCGGCCACCCGCTGGACAAGTACGCCGAGAAGCTGCGCAACCTGAATGTGGTCGACACCGCGACCGCATTGGAGATGAAAGCGCCCGCGCAGCAGCCCCGCCGCCGCGGAGAACAGCCCGACCCCCAAAGCCTGATCGCGATAGCCGGCGTGATCGTAGGCCTGAAAGTAGGGAAGTCGAAGCGCTCCGGAGAAATGTACGCCCAGGCCGCCTTGGAAGACACGGTAGGCAAGATCGACCTCATTTGCTTTCCGAAAGACTATGCGCGGCTTTGCGAAAGCCTGAAAATCGAAGTCCCCGTACTGATCAAAGGAGTGCTGCGAGCCGACGACGATGAATCCGCGCCGAAGCTTTCCGTCTCCAGCGTGCAGCCCCTGGAAGACATAAAGATCAAGCTCCCGCAAAACGTAAGGATCAAGGTAAGGCTGGAAAGCGCAAGCGAAGCGATGCTGGGATCACTGAGGGCGATGATCACCGCCGCCCCCGGCCCCGGAAGATTGATGATCAACCTGGAAAGCCGAGGCGAATACTGCGTCATGCTGGAGCCCGAAAACCTAACCGTAGGCGCCGACCGAGGCTTCATCGAACGCGCCGAGCAACTGCTCGGCCAGGGTGCGGTGCAGGCGTTTGAGTAGACAGTCACGAGTTCAAACACGTCGAAGTCTAGTTACATCGGAAAGTCGTTAAAAGCCAATAGCTCAATCAGTAGAGCAGCGGACTTAAAATGAGTTCCCGCTGATTAACTCCCGATGCCCTTAAACGCCCCTGTCTGCCGAAACCCATACAATCGGAGCAAACGCATTAGTTGAAGACGACTGGCAATGTCTTCCTTTGCCGCAAGTGGACAAACGAACTGACACCAAAACTCACACCATGAAATAGGGTGTCAACTTCCTCGACGTTGACGGGTGGGGCTGAGAGTTCCCGGGGGTACGGTTCGACTGCAGAAGGCGGGGACCCGGCCCCCTGGCCCTTAGAAGTCCGGGAGCACGGGTAGTGGCCCGTGACTTCCGCGCGGGAAGAAATCTCAACCTGCAACTTCATACTTGTAGGAAGATCCCGTGCCGCAATTTAGCGACCGAACGGTCCTAAAACCACCCTCATCGCGCTCACCAGCATCCTCGTACGAAGTAATGCCCGCATCCCATAGGGTGCTCGGTGGGCTAGCGGTGGATCGAAAAGGGACGGGTGAGCATATAGCGTTCCCCAGACTGGCAGAGAGTCTTCTCTTAACGTTATCATTCCGGATGCGCGTTCGGTTGGTAATGACTGCTCCTACTCTGCAGGTCATTTTCATTCTAGCCACCTTCTGTTCCACACCCGCGCCGGGCCAGACAGGCAAAGCACAAGCGGAAATCAAGGAATCCAATGCCCCTTCGGAACGCGAGAAGTTTGAACTCGAACGCAAGAAGTTCTTTTGGATAATCGTTGGTTCAGGACTCACGGTTGTATCTGTTGCACTTGCGGGCCTTAGTCTTGCGTTTTCCTGGAACAAAGATAAGTTACTTAAGCGCCAGGAATATGCTGACCAGATCAAAAGAGCCGCTGGGCAGACTATTGCAAAGTTGGAACGCTGGAGCGCCATATCTGACAACCTATTTATGGAGGTCCAGCCCACTATCACTGATGCCGATGTCCAGTTGGTGTCAACCCAAGATGTGATCGCTACGAGAGATCAACTGTGGCGTTCACTACTCGAGAAGATTACGTCAAGGTCACGGATGATTCTGGCAGAGGAGATTGAGTTGGCGTACGTTGACCTGTACGGATACGATCCGGGAGTACGCAGTTTGTTTCGATCGGCGCTACAAAACCTCAGGGCGGTCGATCTGGAAATCGGTTCTCAGATTCTGAAACAAACTCAGAAGGACGTCAGGAGCTTTTCGGGTGCAGATCATCGAGTAATTCAGAGCGCGGAGCTCGGAAACCTCCTGCGAGCGACGGTAGGAGCGCTTCGGCATAGTTCGAAAGAGGCAATGGACAACACGATTATTCCCTTTCAACGTGAACTCGCCCGCCTCATTGACTCCTCCGACTCTAAGATTGCAAATAAGAAGGTGCGTCTCCAGGATCCAGAGCAAGTATTTAAACCCCACAATCTGACCCCCCGTGCGGGCGAAAGCCAACCCTGAGCCACGCCGAGGGTACCCCTGCTCACTTTTGCAGGCGCGGACAGTGGATGGACTAGCAGGAGTTTTGGGGAGTTTCGTGGCCAGACGGAACGGCCACTTTCGGCCGCACCCAATCCAAAAAATGCCGGTTCCGTATATACCGTAGATCCGCCCTTTCCCTAAATCGGCGTACTGTAGGGGGTGGGTTGGCCTGTTCACGTGAGCCCGAACGAGTGCAATCGTTATACTCTCCAAAAATTGGCCTTGGAGGATCGTGACCAGTATGAATCGTGTTCCGGAGGAGCATCGAGACAAATTTGGAAAGAAACGCGCGGGAGCATATTTGTCGAGGGTCTGAAGTACATCGGCGGCGCCACCCTCCTCAAATCCATCGGGTCGGCGACCTGGCGATTATTTACGCGAACTCCGGTCTATTGGGCGAGATGTTGTTGGCCGAAGTTCTATTGTCGGTCTATTCGCGCTGACCGCCGCCATTTTGCTGCAAAGGGCAAGAAGGAGGCCAGATGCTTCTAAAGATCCAGGAATACAATGGTAGCGCGGGTAGGTTCCGAGGCCCCACGATCGAAATCGCCGCATGGGATCTTCTTTTCTCCGCTCCAGATCGAGGTGATGGAGCTTATCAGGGGGTTAAAAGAACTCTCGGCGAATGCGGGGCCAGCAACCTGATTTTGTTGCACTACAGGACAACCAAAACCTATCAGATCTTCAGGATCGCCTTACCAAGTGGAATCGCCTTCTGAGAGAATGGTCGGCCAAGATTGAAGCGAGGTACAAGCTGTATTTTGCAAAGCAGACGGAAGAAGTCCGCCTAAGAATCAACGTGATGGGAATGGCAAGACCCACAGAAATAGAAGCGGCTCTACATTCCTTGGAAACAATTCCAGGTCGCGGAGTGAAATCGTCAGAAGAAGTACAAAGCTTGATAGAAGCATTGCAGACATTGTTTATGTTTTTAGACGGGCCAACGTGCGAAAGCGTAACTGCACAAAAAGCAGAAAGCGCCTAGAGGGCAGTAGCGGGCTAGGAGATTCGTGACATCCGTGATTGGTAACTGTCAAGGGAAAACGGAGATTTCCGTTGACTTAGCGGAATGAGTTTCCCAGGATTCGTCCGAAAAGAGGAGTCCAGGATCCATCCGCTGATTGGCTTTACTCGGAGGGGTAATTCCGCTGTCCTGAACCCCCGGGTTTTACCAGAGAGTTAGGACTTGAAAACTTTGGGGACGCCATAGGAATCGATAGCATAGCTCAACACCCGCAAAATCCGTGGAGCGAGGCTGTCGCAATCGACAGGTCAGCCAAGTGTTGTTTTAGCCGCTTGAGATGTCTCTAACCTATGTGGTGACAGGTAGTCTGCGAGATTTTCTTCAGACAATGCCTTTGCCAAACTTTATGCGACGCTTAGAGTTGTGAGCATGGCGAGTCTGAATTTTCCGGTTTGAAACTGCTGTTCGATGGTTTGAAGAATGCGGCAAAGGTGCTTGGCAAAGCGGGCGAGATTCCTTTGCAACAGACCGTGATTGAAGCCCAACAACAGATCGTTGAGATGATGGGAACGATTCATGATCTAACCTTGAGACTGAACAGAAGCAGAGGCAGAGCTAAAACGGGTGCAAGAGGATCAAGCCTCTGCGGAGGGCAGGGAGATATGGCAAAATCTTCTTTGGATTCCGGGCGAAAACGATGACCCGTATTGCCTGAATTGCTACGAAAGCCCAAAAGCGGCTGTTCCACATTCTACAAGCTGGAAACTCAAGCAAGCGGGGTACAGAGTCAATGCGGCCAGTGCAAGAACAAAACGTACTACTACCCATCCGCGTCACATTGGCAAGTAGAAGGCCAAGTCCGTCTTGACCACCAAGCACGGATCGAAGAGGAAGAGGGTTACCCTCAGCGCTAAAGGCTCACCTCGGCCCGCGCGCGGCTTCCAAACTGAAGCCTCCACGCCCTCCTTAACCTTTTTTCCGCTTTTTGCCCGGCCGTGCTAGGATGCGCGTCGATGCGTGTCTACAAATTTCTCGATGCAAAATATGGTCTCGACAGCCTGCGCAAGAAACGACTGAAGCAGTCGCGTGTGCGCGACCTCGACGACCCATTCGAATTGATGCCGTTCGACCTTACTCACCCTGCCGTCCGCGAGGCTTCCCGCGAAACCAAAAAGGCGGTGGACAAAGAGAAGGGCTTGTTGTGAAATTTCAGCAAGAATTGGTGTGACCCTGTCATCTGGGCTCACTACAGCGCTAAGCACAGCGGCCTGTGCCTTGGATTTGAGATTCCGGAGCCGGACAACGCAGACATTTTTGAGGTCGTTTACATAGACCAGCCTCTCCAGTTTCCTGTTGAACAATATCTGGAGTGCCCAGAAGAGGAGGGCGAACAAATCACCCGGAAGGCTTTGTTCACTAAGTTCAAGCACTGGGAGTACGAGAAGGAGATACGGATCTGGGGGACGTTAGGAAAACCAGAAAAAGGGATCCACTTTGCGCCTTTTGACCCCAAAACGCTGCGGCTGGTCGAAGTCATAAAGGGGGCAGAAAGTACGGTTCCAACCGCCGAGATTGTGAACGCGTTGGGATCGCTCGCAAAAAGGGTGAAGATCAGCAAAGCACGTGCAGCCTACGACCGCTTTGAGATGGTCGAGGAGCAAGATTCACCGATCTTAGCAGCAACAACGAAGTCCACGGGACGGATCAATGTTAAAAAACGGCGCTGGCAGTGGTTGCAGCTGGTGCCGTTGGAGCCGTGACTATCGCGACTTTATCGAAACAATCTAAATAATTGCGAGAGTTTCTTGGAAGGTTCGGCCGAATCGCTTTTCACATCGTTCAGTCCCTTTCGCTTTCTGGTCGCCACGTTACCCCGCACGCTGCATTGAATGAAAGGAGCGGAGATGGTCCCTAACGAGTTGCCCCCAGAACCAAACAAGGTAAAGGGTGAAAAGACGACCGTGGTTAGCGGTTGCGTTATCCGTGATAGTCATAGTGGCGATAGCTACTATGCGAAAGTGACCGTTACGAGGCGAAGACCTATTCGTCAAACCCTACAACGGGATGGACGTGTTGAGCTGGCCGATATTTTTGTTCAATGGAGCTCGGACAATCCTCTAAAGAAGCATCACCATTTCGTCGTGACTAGCTTGGATGGTAACGGCGTCTACATGCTCCGAGATAAAAATGGAGATGAAGTGGGTCGGCGAGAAAGCTCGATCTGGGACTTGCATGGGACTTGGGCAATGTTTTCGGCAATCTTATCACTAAGCTCCTGCAGCAACCCTGGTCGGAGGATCATTGAAGAAGAGGTGTGACCATCGGCATGTGAGAAGCCGAGGTTTCGTGGACAGGTGGATACAGGTAGATACGGGGGCAGTCCAAACTTTTTTTTTGGGGGAAACCTTTCGGGGCTGAGGGGGGGACAGACCGAAACGTACCCACGGGTGACCGTGATCGGTGACAGACGGACATGACCCCATCTGCATTCTGCAGTCTTTAGGGACAGCAAAGCGCTAAGCGGGATCGAACGATCGAACCGCTGACCTCCTCGTTGCGAATTCAGAGGGTGCAACCATACTGCCCAATACGGAAAGATACCAAAATACCAAATGATACGAAGCACTTTTCTCCTACGAGATGCCGGTTTTCCTTTAGGCTGGGGTGACATTCGAGCGACGCAGAGGGAGCCCAGAGGACAGACACAGTTACGCCACAAGGTACGACACAGAACCCACAGGCAGCGGGAACTCAGAACGCAGCGTCACACCAAGCGGGGCTCAAACCTCGCGACGAGCGCTTCGGTAAAGTCGGCCATTTGAGCCAATCTTTGAAGAACCGGATCACAAGGAACCGAATCCGGTTCGTCGAAAAGGAGCTCAAGGCTCAACTTGAAATCCTCAATCTTCCGCTTGCTGTATGTAAAAGTCGGTAGGTAGACGATTTCAGCGCCGGCCTTCAATGCGAAAGAACGCTGAGACGGGAATTCCAGGCTTAATCCTGATTCGACCTCAACCGTCCAGCCGGCTGTGCCTAACATGGAAGAAATCACGAGTCTGTGCTTGTCGATATTGTCTAACTGGTGAAGCTGCCAAAGCGTATGGTCTCCGCTCGCCGCAGGTTGTATATTTCGGATGAGATCTTGGGCGCCTGCGCTCATGCCTTTGCCGAGCGCCGCCACCGCTTGAGGTTTAATAGTCTTTGCCGGATCAGTGATAGGGAAATATGTTTGTCGGTCCGGGGTACCGCCGTTCACCAGCACGAGCTGCCAAGCAAGATGATCTAAACTGCTGCGCAAATTGTGCAGAATGTCGCCGATAACAATGGGAACTGCGAGCGGAATCGGCTGTATTGATTCAACATAAAGCGTCGTGTGACGTATTTCTGCTACCGGATGAGGCCTCGCGGCTATCTTGTACGGTCGAGAGTCGAAAAAAGCCGTGATCAACCCATCGAGCTCATGAAGGTGTTTTCGAGCCCGTTCAACTTTCGCCAGGATGTTTGTCATGCGAGCGTTCATTGCTCAAAGATAACAATCTATTACTTGTGCGGGGGAGCCACTGGCGCCCGCCTTGAGCAATCCAGGACAGACGGAAATGACCCTAACGAAATCGCGTCTGTCATCAGATGCCGACGTAACGTGCTTCCTTCAGGGTCATTTTCTTCCGTCCCGCTTTCTTCCCATCGAACCTCTTTTCCCACCCACGTTCTGCTGCAACCTGCAGCTCCTCCTCAGAGAACCGATGCGCCTTCCGCTGCAGGATTACGATTGAGGGGACTTCCGTGGACTCGGACCGTGACTTATTTCCGACCAGGCGCGTCCAATCGTGTTCACTCCACTCGGGCGGTTAGCCTAGGCTTCCGCGTGTCTGCATTTTGCGGCATAATGTTGCGCACAAGTATTCGTGGACAAGCTGGATCGCGGTTGCTCCCTCTCCTACGGCAGATGCGACCGAGCGGTAGCGTGCGTCCCCGGCAGCGAACACTCCCGGCATGCTCGTTTCCAAGAATAAGCCCGGTGACAGGCGGGATGTTCACCTACCCCTTATCCAGAGGCATGTACAACGTCCCCACTGTCAACAAGTTTGGATGCTGTGGCCAAGCCGTTTGGGCGGCGCCTTTAGAATTGTGTATGCGAGGTATGTCCTCATGACCCATCCGGTTCTTAAAATCGATGCGCGTAAGTACGAGGAACTTGCGGACAACATCTGGCATGCTCAAATGAATGGCCACCCATTAGTTCTCACCTATGCCGGGCCCTTTTTGGGTAGACAGAATCGCAAAGACGCAATGCACTTCGAAATGGACGGCGCAAAACAGGAGATCATGCACCTTCTCAGCCGCGATGAATATCCGTTTGCATGCACGCTGGAGGGAGGCAAGTCTGCGTGGGTCGGTCACATACCAGGAAAGCAAAATTCAGCACAGGGCGGACTCATAGGAAGCTTCCTGCGACAAGAAGCGATAGTTCCCTATGACCGAAGCGCAAGTAAAGAAGTTCAAGAAAAGTCGCGGTTTAGAGTCGAGGTCACTAACCATAAGTATGGGCCGGTAGTTGTAAAGGAGCTTAGAACCCCTGAATACGACCTTAAGCTTCGCGAGATGATGGCCCGACAGAAGAGAAGACCTTAAGGGTGATCTCTGCACGGCCTCTTGGCGGGATAAAGCGCATGATAGAGACCCGCAGCGAGGCTGAGCTTCTACCCGGCATCACGCTGGAGGCTTACGGAATAAAATATCTCCAACAACCCAGACAGACAGGACGATCACCAACGGGAAAACTCGGGGACGTTCAGCGCGTTTACCTGGCCCAGCCTGGGAACGACGGCCCACGGTTTTTCGACGAGATGGGAGCCAACCTCCAAGGTATTGAGAGCGGTAGCTGGTTCCTGCGCATAGCCGGAGACGCTTATCAGGCCTACAGCGCCTGAGATTACAGCTTCAGTTGCGAGAGGCTACCGCTGGATCGATGACCGTTAATCTGTCTGCCAGTGTCCACCATGAACTCGAACCGGACCTTAACGGTTATCTTTGCCGGAACCACACTGAGCGATATTTCCCGGGCAATGCGGCTCCTCTTGAAGCGTGGGAAAGGTGATTGCAGCGAGGCCGCCAGAGACATCAGTGGACGGTAAAGCTCAAAGAGCATGGAACATGTCGTCGTCTTCATCGCGGTTTGCGCGATGAGGCCAGCATTTATACCAGGTCCGGGCTCCCTCAATGGAGGAACGAGTAGAATTCAGGTCAATCAAAGGTCGAATGAATCTGATTCGTGTAACAGATCTGCGCTGATGCACTTGCGGCGGCGAGAACAGGTCGTAAGGACCGAAGCGATGGCAGAAACAATCCCACAATCTAGGGTCGTCCGATTCGCAGACTTCGAGGTCGACCTTCGATCCGGCGAGTTACGCAGGGCGGGTGTAAAGCAGAAGTTCGGTGGGCAGCCGTTTCAGGTGCTAAGCATTCTGCTGGAGCGTCCCGGAGAGGTTGTGAGTCGCGATGAGTTGCAGAAGCGCCTTTGGCCCGACACCTTTGTCGATGCCGAACACAACCTGAACACAGCTGTTAACAAGATTCGTGAGGCGTTGGCCGATTCGGCGGAGACTCCTCGCTTTGTGGAAACCCTCCCGCGGCGTGGCTACCGGTTCATTGGAGCGGTCGAATCTTCCAAACGAGAACTGGTTCCGGTCGAGCCGGTTCTGCAGCCGGAACCCAGGAAATTGCGCTGGAAGATCGCAGCGGGCTTGGTCGCTCTCGCGATCTTTGCCATTGGCACAGCGGTCGTCCTTCGATGGCCTCTCCCTTCATCTCCAGGAGAACAGCAGGTTCTCCATGCCGTACCCTTTACAGCTTTGCCCGGAGCGGAGATTTCACCCTCGTTCTCGCCTGATGGTTCGAGAATCGCATTCTCCTGGAATACTGCTTCCGTTCCTAAGGAGTACAGATTTGACTTGTACCTGAAGGCTATTGGAAGTGAAACGCTGCTACGCCTTACCCAGCATCCATCGGCGTGGATTAGCTCAGCGTGGTCGCCCGATGGTTCGCAGGTCGCATTCCATCGAATCGACGGCAGGGATACTGGCGTCTACGTCGTACCCGCTCTTGGTGGCCCGGAAAGGAAGTTACGTTCCACCCGGATTTCCTCCGACATGAGCGAACTCGCAATGATCAGCTGGTCGCCGGACGGCAAGTGGATTGCCTACAGCGACCTGTTGCCATCGGAGGATCACACAAGAATTTATCTTCTGTCCACGGAAACCGGAGAAACGAAGCGGATCCCAGCCACTCCCAAGTGCCTCGATGAAAGCGAACCGGCGTTCTCCCACCGCGGCGAGTCCCTGGCGTACTGGTGCTCCCAGGGCTATGGCGAGTCAGGATTATATTCGCTGCCACTGGCAGGCGGCGCCGCAAGATTAATTGCCTTCATGCGTAAATTCCCCCATGGCCTGACTTGGTCCCCCAGTGACAAGCAGCTGATCTATTCCGCATATCCTATCGGAAGTCCGTCAGAACTTCTGGAATCTGACATTTCAGGCGGCTCGGTCAAGCATTTAGCCATCGAGAACGAAGCCAATGGTGTGATGTGGCCGGCAGTTTCAGCCCAGGGATACAAACTTGCCTATAGCTCTCTTTCCTCGAACTTGGGCATCTTCCGAGGGGACCTGGCCCACCCAGAACTTCCACCTCTGGAAATCAGTCCTTCGTCCCGTGCACAATTTAGTCCTCAGTTCTCGCCAGACGGAAAGCGGATTGCTTTTGCTTCGGAGCGGTCCGGCCTGCAAGGGGTTTGGATCAGCGATATTGACGGCGGCAACCTGATACAACTTTCAAACCCTGGCGATGTGAGTGGCAGTCCGCAATGGTCGCCGGATGGAAAGCGGATTGCTTTTGATTCGCGCCGGCTGGACCACTGGGGAATATATCTGGCAGACGTAGACGAACGAATCTCGAGAAAGCTGGCTACAAATATTTCTGATATCTATCGCCCCCACTGGTCCCGTGACGGAAAGTGGATTTACTTTACCTCGTCCAAGTTCGGGAAAGCTGGAGTGTACCGGTGCTCGGCCGCAGGTGGAGATGCGGTTGCACTGACCAAAGATATCAATGCGGCCAATGCACAGGAGTCCTTTGACGGTCGCACGATCTATTTTGTCAGCCGGCGATCGTCGGGAGGAGTGCTGATGAAGATAAATGTAGGGGCGCCTCCGGGCTCGGAGTTAGAGGTGTCCGAATTTCCCGACATTTACGATATGGATGATTGGGCCATCACCTCACGGGGCATCTATTTCGTTCCGGCCCAGACGCCCAGATCTCTCCGTTTTTATGATTTCGTCGCAAAGCAGATACCCTTTCACTTCGAAACGGACCGGCATCCTAGCGAGGGCTTGTCAGTGTCCACTGACGGGCGCTGGATCCTTTATGCATCGCGGCTTGGCGACTTTAACAGCGACATCATGCTCATCGACCGGTTTCGCTAGTCGTTTTTTCAATCCTGGGGTGAATCGGTGAACCCCTACGAACCCCGGAAGGTTTTGGGTCCACTCCAGGTAGCTCAACCCACGAATCGCCCTCGGATTACCTTGGATCGAAGATAACGAAGCGATCAGAGTGGCTGACGAATACGCGCTGAAAGACCACCGTAGCCAATATTCCGTCCTCCTCACGATCTGGAACATTCTGCGACCCGTTGGCTGGGGTCACGAAGGAAATTGTCCGAACAATGTGGTTACCAAGCCTCATGTCCTGCGGTGGCAGGACAGCGAATGCCCTGCGGGCATCACTTACTTCTGGTCCCTGAAGCTTAGCGTACTTGAGCAGCGGCTGTTCCAGTTCCGTTTTGCCCGCATACAGCATGGAGCCGTCGCTGCCGGAATCTAACTGGAGCAGGATCGGCCGGGTTCCTGTGTTGGAGAGGTTGACTGAAACAACGAGGCGGTGAGAGAACGGCAAGTCGGTTTCCGGGTGTTTTGGGAGGACCAGGGGAATCCGTTCTCCGCGAAGGCCTTTTTGCAGAAGCTTCGCGTCGTCGAGGCAGAGTACCCTACGACCATAATCGATCAGTAGATCGAAATGCGCGATAAAGTTTTCACCGAGGACACCGCGAATGCGCGGATCGGCAGCTTGAATTGAGCCGAGATCATGGACGACGACGAGAGGCTTCAACACCATTTGTGCGCCCGCCTGCAACGAATCCAATATCCCGACTGACGCCTGGGAATAGGCCGCGGTGGTGACCAGACCCACCGTACCTTGCGATTTCAGGTTAAGCTGGGCCGCGAGCGCGGGGTCTATCACGTTGAGCTGGCTGCCTGTGTCGACCATGAAGTCAAACGGGCCGGTGTGGTTGATCATCACTGGGATCACCACAAGGGCTCCGGCCACGACTCGTACTCTGAGGACCTCGATGTCACCCGGGCAACGCGGTTCTGCCTGACTGGAAGTGGACGTGAAGGCAAATATGGTCGAAAGAAGAACACAGAGGGCACTGCAGAGCGATGGGCGTTTCATGTCGGTCTCCGCTCGCGGGGTGCGAGCCGAAGTCGACCTTGGCGGCTATATCTGGCTACCTCAATGGATTGCGCGTAAAATGCGTGTCAAAGAAATATGGAAGAGATGTTGAGCTGCATAACTGCCAGCGATTCTTGAACTTGAATCGGTAGTGTCGAGGCTTGAGTAGAGCACCAAGGTCCCGACTTGGACCGAAAGGGACCTTTCCCATTGGCTGAAACTCAATCGCGTTCTCGGCTTGTACGCTTCGGCGCATTTGAAGCAGACGTGCGGACGGGCGAGCTACGCAAGGATGGCGTGCGGCTGAAATTCAGCGGGCAGCCGTTCCAGGTGCTCGCCATCCTGCTGGAGCGCCCTGGCGACGTCGTGACACGGGAAGAGCTGCAAAAGCGTCTCTGGCCCGATACGTTCGTGGATGTCGAACGCAACCTGAATACCGCGATCAACAAGATCAGGGAAGTGTTGGGCGACTCGGCGGAGAGCCCGCGTTATCTGGAGACTCTGCCGCGGCGCGGCTATCGATTTATTGCGCCCGTCGAGCCTGCTCCCTCGCACATCACCCAAGACCCGATCGAAAAGCCCATCGACAAATCAGAAGAACCGCGAAACCACCGCCTGTATTCCGGGCTGGCAATCTTCAGTGGCCTGCTCCTGGCAGCCAGTCTTCTCGCTGCCCTCTGGATCGGCATTACCCGGCCCCATGGCACGCCAAAGGTGGTGCGGTTCATACGGTTAACGAATGACGGTCAGAAAAAGATCGGCCCCCTGGTCAGCGACGGCGTGCGCATCTATTTCAACGAGTGGTTGTCGGACGGGCGATTCGTCGTTGCTGAAACCTCCGTCAAAGGAGGAGAGGTCGTTCCCCTGTCCGTGCCGCTGAACACGCCTTTCGTCCAGGATCTCTCGAAGGATGGAACCGAACTTTTAGTGGCCAATGACGAAGGGCAGCAAGGCCGGTCGATCTGGGTGCATCCCGTTGCCGGGGGATCACCGAATCGGGTTGGAACTGTGCTCACTAGCTGGGGGCCCAAAGGGCCGGGCCTCGATTTCGCGGCGTTCACCGGAGATGAAACCCACGTCCTCTTCAGTCAGATGTATGACATCTACTCTGTAAGTCGGGACGGCTCCGGCTTACGGAAGATCCGCACGGTAGGCCACCTCTCGAAAGACTTCCGCTATTCGCCCGACTCTCGGATTCTGCGACTAACACAATTTGACCCCCACACAGAAGAAGTAATCATGAGCGGCCCTGCGGATGCCACCGAACTCCACAAATTGGTTGATGGATGTTGCGGCAAATGGACTCCCGATGGCAAGTATTTCGTTTTCTCGAGGTCGTTCGGCCTGCGATCCGATCTATGGGCGTTGCCGGAAACGAAGAAATTGCCTGGACAAAGACAGAACCATGAGCCAATTCAGTTGACGGCGGGGCCGCTCGATTTTCAGTTTGCATTGCCGGCCAGAGATCGTAATGACATCTTCGCTATCGGATCAACCTACCGCGCAGAGGTTGTGCGGTACGACAAAAAGCGAGACGAATTCGTGCCCTATTTGTCGGGTATCTCGGCCGAGGGTTTGTCATTTTCTCGCGATGGACAATGGGTGGCGTACATCTCGTACCCGGACGGCATTCTATGGCGGAGCAGAGTGGATGGCAGCGAGAAGATTCAGCTTACCTTTCCTCCCATGAGGGCAGGGGCGCCACGCTGGGCGCCGGATGGGAAGCAAATTGCTTTCTTCGCCGTCCTGCCCGGAGGAGTCATGAATATCTATGTCATCCCGAGCGCCGGCGGCTCAGCGGAACATCTGCTGCCGAGTGATCGTGGGCAGATGGATGTCGACTGGTCCCCGGACGGGAAATCGCTCGTCTTCGGCACGACTGTCGATTTCACGGGCTCCATTCATATCCTCGACTTGAGTTCCCGGCGGGTGTCCACCATTCCCGGCTCGATGGGATTCTTTTCTCCTCACTGGTCTCCGGATGGCAGATACATTTCCGGCACGGTCATCCAATCCGAAAAGTTGATGCTCTTCGACACCGCCACGCAGAGTTGGACAAAAGCGTGTGACTGTCTCGTAGGATTCCCGATGTGGTCGCATGACGGAAAGTACATTTATTTTGAGCACTTCTCGCATCCGGACGAAGGGTTACAGCATTGCCCGGCTTCGGCCGGGCGATGACAAGATTGAAACCGTCGCGGATGTCAGTAAGGTGGGGCGCTGGACTGCAGGAACGATCGGCCAATGGTTCGGGCTTGCGCCTGATGACTCTCCGTTGGTCGCCCGAGACATCAGTACTCAGGAAATATTTGCCCTCGAAATGCAGTGGCCATGATTGAAAGGGGAGAGATAAGGGGAGAGAGCTGCTGCGGGGAGTAGGCAACATCCCGACAACCAGCTCGGCGGCGGTTGGTGGATCGACTTGCTTGAGTCAAGCCTATGGATGGTTTGTGTATATTCTGGTTCCGATGGAAGATACGCGCGAAGGGCTCACTGACAAGTCGTATTGGCGCAACGCCAATTGGCAGTGACACTGTTTCAAAAAGATTGCCCAGTTCTGGCGACTATTTACATCTGCGCGGCATCCAGAGCGGGGAAAACTTACACACCGCAACAATCCGCGCTGACCGCTGTGAAATTTTGCCCCTGCCGCGGCAAGTAATACCCACCAATCCCGTAATTCTTTTATCAGAAACAGGCCACAATGCAGTGAGTGCTCCAGTCACACTGTGAAAAGTTTGACCTCTTGACCTAAGATTTCTCTCTGTTATGGTCGGAAACATAACGGCAAGCGGCAGGGCAAGAACTCCCCGCCAGTATTTCCCGCAAGCCGGACCTGTCGACTTCGATGGACCATGGAAAACCTCCCATGCCTCGCATAGATACATGATTTGCGCTTGCGGCTTACCCCGCAAAATCCCGGTGCAGTCAGAGGGGTAAAGTGCGGCAACGCTCTTCCCCGTATGGAACGATCAACTCCCTTGACGATGAAAACCATTCCATCTTGCAGCATACGTTCTTGTGTTCTGCTTGCTATTTTCTTCCTACTGGCTTCGACATTAGTAGTTCGAGGTCAATCTTTGTCCCCCAATATTTATTACATCGGGGACGGCCCATACACGATGGATGTCGGATGGGCCTTAAATCCTCAGTACGGTACCGGCGGTGCTGATATCTATCTTTATGCCTTAAATGGAGGCACGAACCAGCAGTTCAATTTTGTGTCTGCGGGTTCAGGTCAGGGCACATTGCAGTCAGTCACTAACCCCAGCATGTGTCTCGGCAACACCAACGGCGTTTTAACTCTTGGTGCTGGCTGCGATACTTTCACCATTACCGCGAATGGCGGCGGCTTCACTATTCAGGACAATTCAGCGGGTGGCTCTTACGTTCAGGACCCCGGAGTCGCTTCTCCTCCCCATCGATTGTCATCTGTCATCAAAATCGACGTCTTGGAAGTTTTCGCCGGTGTCCGTTAACTCCCAGCCTCCAGCGCCTCCACCCGGTGGCACTGTGGTCAGCAGCACAAACCCATCGGTTGTCTTTTCGACCCGCAGTAGCAGCACCCCCAACTGGGGCGTCTCCGGTGGTTCCCTGTATGAAAGCAATTTGGCCCGTACCGGGGGGGCTTTCCTGGGCGCTTCCGTCGAGATCAGCTTTTCCGGCACCGGAATAACCTGGGTCGGCCAGCAGGGACCAAATTTCGGCATCGCCAATGTTTCTGTCGATGGCCAAGCTGTGCAACAAATCGACAACTACAACCCCCACCACCTGACTTCCGACAACGTCTATTCGGTAGCCAACCTAACTCCCGGGCCTCATACCCTATGGGTGGAGGTAACTCCATTCAAAAACTCAAACTCAACCGATGTTCATCAGGGCGTAGTGCAATTCAACCTGATTGGCGGCGGTCCGATAACAGCAACCGCTATTGTCCCCAGTTGGAATGGCAGTGTGACTCGGAACGGAAACTGGAGCTGCGGGGAGAACAATCCAACAGATTTGTCCGGTGGTCACTGCTGGTCTTTTTCGAGTGGTGCCAGCATGAGTTGGACTTTCTCCGGTTCGATGGTTCAAGTCTTCGGCAGGCCTGACTCGGAAAATGGACCTTTCTCTGTTTACATCGATGGAAAATACGTGGAGAGCGTCAATGGGACGTTTGGCACGGTCGATGACGATACGTTAAACGGGGCCTTGATGGTGGTGGTTGCTGGTTTAAGCAACGGCCAACACACCATTAACCTGGTCAATACTGCGAACGGCAAAGCCCTTCAGGTCGATGAATTCCGTTCCTATAACTAAAAGCTGATGTGTCATGTACGGCCCGGCAGCAGCCGCCTTTTCGTCGATGATATTTCCAACCATCGCGTCATCATCTTCGAGCGGGCGGCATCCTGCCCCGAGGCGACCATTGCAGCCCGTAAGCAACGCGGCTCATGGATTGGGTCGACTGTTCATGGGTTGCATCATGACGTTCGGCATCATGTCAATCCTTCGATGAAACTGATTGCTGGCTTCGTTTACGTCCCAATCGAACCACTCCATTCGATTATCCATATCGAGGGGGCTTTTCATGTGGATCGAGGTTTGTATCGATTGCTTAAGCTTCACCACAATGCCTTTGAAGTCGTCAAAGTGGTGCTGCTCGTGTTGCTTTACAGCGAGAAGTTCTTTGCCGCTGAGGTTGCGATCTATCAGACGCTTGCAAGTGAACCGAACCGTAAGAACGCCTCGTGCCTCGTCAATGTCCCACTTGTATTGCTGCTTGAAACAACCCTTTTTCTGCCCATGGGCAGTCGCGAAATTCTGAGGCGTTGACCAATGACTCTGGGGCCGTGTCATACCCTACGACTTGAAGCTTCATGGATCGTCCCTCACCGTCCGACGGGTAAAAACTTCCGCTCGATCTTTAGTGTCGTTAACCCCGGAGCCGTTTCACCCACTACATATTTTGGCTCAGTAGTTTCGGGGACAGAGTAGTTTCCGAACTTTCAACCTGGAATTCTGGAATTCCATCCAGACCCGACGTGAAATCGAACGAACTCTCAAACTTGAATTCTGTCCGGGCCACCAAACGACGGGTGCCCCATATCTCGCTCGTTTTTCGCGAGATGTGGGAGACCACTCCCCTAGACCGAAAGTCCCCAAGAACGAGGCTGAGCCGAAGGAAATCGGACGGGTGCAAACCGGGTGACTGCAAACCGGGTGACCAAACGAAACGCCAAATCGGAACGATTGTCCTGGTCGATGACCATCGGCATCCAAGAAGCCGGCTGGGGTAAAGGGGACACCCTCAACCGCGCGATGTTCCGTCAATCCAAAGCCAGGTGCGACAGGCCGCATGTTTACCATGCATCGGCCAGGTCAGCTCATCCATCGATTCACCCGGATGGCTCCCGCTCACGAAGACAGATGAGGTGCTGCGAGGGTGATGAACTCCCGGGATGTGATGATCTTGGTTTTCTTCCAATATTTCGGAAAATGCTTCTGATTGCCGGTAATGAGGTAGTCAGCACCGGCCTTGTCCGCGCATTCCAGAAATACGTTGTCGTCCGGGTCGTTCGCCACTTCCAGGCGTTGGGACGGCACGACCATATGGCTGCTGTTCTTGATGAGTTGTAGCAGTTCCAGGCGTACACCCCTGCGAATTTTAAGCTGCGGACGGGCAACCACACCCGCATACTCCTCCAAAATAGGAGATGAGACGTAGAGTCGTGCGGGCTTGGTCATGGCGATCAGGATCGTGGTGCGCTGCAGTCCTCGGATTAAGCGCGGCAGATACCAGCACATTGGTATCAATAACCAGGCGAAGCGGAAGCATCAGCGCCTCTTCTTTTGCGCCCGATATGCTTTGATTTCCCGATCAATCTGCCGTTAGCTCATACTTATGTGTCCCGTTGCGCTTCGATTCCTCACCGAGGACGCGCAGCACTTCCGGCTCCGGGGCCGCCAGCTTGACGTAATCATGGATGCTGAGGAGCACGGCTTTCGGTGTGCCGCGCTTCTCGATGACGAGGGACCCGCGCTCATCGGCAACCCGGTCCAGCAGCTTGCCGAAATTCGCGCGCGCACTCAGCGCGGAAACTACGATGCTGCCGTTCCTATCTGTAAGGGTGCCCATAAACTCTCCACTTCACTCCTCTGAACTGTACCGTTCGCAGGCGAGACAGTCAATGAAGCGGAGGCTGGGGAAGATCTCTCAAAAATAAGTTGGCTATTGGTTGCAGGAGTTTTTGGACAGAAGCCACCCAAGCCACCTCGATAACTTAGCTACGCGCCCCGACCATGACGCATTACTACGGCGTGCCCCCGAACCCTGAGCGTCCGTGTTGTGCCCGCTGAAGCATCGTCCGCCTCGAGAGAGGCCTCCAGCGTAGTTGGAACTCGGGTGCCTGAACCGTCTTGGTGGACGCGCTTGCCGGTGGAGACATCGCAGCACCGCTGACAAAGCTAGCGTCCGAGAGGATGTACAGCATCCCTCCGCTGCCGTCATTGATATCAGTGAGGATGGCCAGTCCGTTCGCTCCCCACCGAACCATGGAAAATGGCTTCCCCGCCAGACCGTTGATGGGGACCGTGGACACCTGTTCATAGGTCGTCTGGTCGAAGGAGACCAGCGTGTAGCCATTCGTATTTCCCTGCGACTGCGATTGAGAGAGGAAAAATACACGGTTGAGTGAAGAGTCAGGCACAGCCAGGCCCGAAGCGTTGAACGTACCCACAATCTTGCCCGATACAGGATCCGCCACCTTCCCACTATCGCTGTAAATAAGACCCGTTCCAAAGTCGGAGTGAAGCTGATCTCCTTTGCCGGTAAGTCCGGCAGGGAGTATCTGTGCCAGATGAACGCCATCTGGCTCAATGTTATAGGTCAAGTCCCACGCGGGCGGTGGATCCTGATTGTCCGAACCTAGCAGCGTCGCGTCCGTTTTGCCCCAGGCAAGTACCTCCGCGAACCCGTTCTGCGGCCACGCGCCCACGCTGATCGCCCGCTTCTGCGTGCCGTCAAACACCGCAACTCCTCCCGGGCTCTCATCGTAAACGCCGGTCGTGGTGGGCAAGGGCCCCAGCGAGATAGCCGTTGTCTTTTCGCTCTGGGGCGCCGCCTTTAGATCGACCGCGAAGAAATTATCAAAGTTGTCGTAGAGTCCCTTGTTCAATGACCAGGAAAAAACCGGAGCCCCCCCGGGTAGTTGGTCTTGCGATGCTTCCGTCGCACCGGCGTAGCCAACATAAAGGTATTGGTCCTGAGCGCTGATGCTCAGAAGATAAGGGTTGGGGAACTCTACCAGCGGGGCCAGTTTCACTGTGGCCGTCGAAGGGTCAAGCGATAAAATCGCATTCGGATAGACCGTGTCGTAATCCGCAACTCCCACGTAAAGCAGCGAGCGCGTTGCATCCCAGGCCGTCGCTAAACCCGCCAGGTTCAGCGCTTCGATTTTGGTGCTCGTAGGAGCAGGCAACACTGTAAATCGAAGCGAGCCGTGACTGAAAAGGGTGCTTTCCTGGTCGTAAACAGTCACGGAAAGAGGGCCGGCCACCTGCAGTTGAGCCGCGGGGATGGTGGCAAGCAGTTGCGTTGGGCTCACGTAAGTGGTCGATAGTGTTTGCGGTTGCGTGATGTCGCAATTCAGGCAGGCGGCACTATCCGGGGTGAAGTTGGCGCCGTTGATAGTGACCGTCACGTCGGGGCTGCCCAGCGGTGACGACTGGGGCATTAACGAAGCCAGCGAGGGGTAAGCCGTAACCGCCGTCCCCGCGGAGGTGTCGGCCGCGGCCTTGGGATTAATCGCGGCGCCATCGATCAGAAATAATCCCCCCGGGTCCCCGGAGGAAGTGCTTTTCCCGATCACCGCAAGCCCGGACGTACCCCATCGCACCAGGCGGCCGAGTCCTGACGGAAGTTGGTTGGATAGGTTGACGCGCTCCAACAATCGATACTGATACAGGTCGAAAACCATAAGTTCAGTCGGGTTTAGGCAGAAATACCGTCCTAACGATTGGTCGCCGATGCATTCAACGCCGTATCCATCGATAGGGAACCGGCCTACTTGGGTAAATTGCCGCGGATCGGCCACCTCGGCGTACGTATAGATCAGCCCGGTACCCGGGTTGTAATACGTGTACTCGCCGATACCAATGAGTCCTCCTCCCCGCAGCTTACCGTCGATCCCAGTCGAAAGCGTCACGCCGGAGGCGTCCACATTCATGGGAATGACGCCGCCCGGCTGGTCGATCGTGCCATATTGCGTGCCGTAAAGCGTATCGTCTTGCTGGCCCCATTGAATCCAGTCCAGTTCCAGAGAGGTTCCATTGCCAAAGCCCGGCACGGTGTTGGGCCGTGCCACTGCGTCGTCATACACCACAACTCCGTCTCCGCCTCCGCCCCAACGTCCCGGAACCATGGCCATCAGGTGCGGATTCACTCGTGCCGTCTCCAGTGAGACGGCAAACTGTGCATAGCCGAATTGATTCTTCGGTATTGCGATCGAGACGTCCTTCTGGAAACCGGGTAGAAGATACCGCTGCACAGACGAGTCGCCATCCAGGCCCACCCACAGGTAGGCCGCGCCCGCAGAAATCGACAACAGGTTGGGGTTGTGACCAGTCGGCACGGTGCTCGAAACAGTTCCCGTGACTGGATCAATCGCCAGCAGAGTATTAGGGTTGGTAGCGTCGCTCGATGGCATCGAAGCCAACAACTTTCCGTGAACTGAGTCCCACGCAATATCGTTCGGGAGATAGTTCAGCTTGCGCACCCAGGTATTGGACGCCGGCGGGCCCGTGGTCACCAGCAAAGTCGCAGCATTCGATGAAACAGGCGGCACACTGGGAATGGAAACAACGATGGAAATCGATCCGGCCGCCGCAAAGTAGCTCGCAGGGATCGAAACAGTGACGGACGTTGATGTCTGGCTGAGCACGGAAACTGCCTGCCCATTCGCCTGTACCACCGCGCCGGCAGCAAAACCACTGCCGGTGATCACGATTTGCCTGGGCAGGCTCGAACCGGTGTATGCCGCTACCGAAGCCGGGTCAAGCGAAGAAATTATGGGCGTGTGAGGCCTGATGGCCAGAGGTGTCGGCGCTGCGGCCGGTAGCCCGGGATTGATGACCGAGATCTGCCCGGTACCAAAATTCTGCACATCTTCTGCCGTCAGGCCCATCTGCAGACTGGTGGAGTCGACATACGTCGTTGTGCGGGCAGCACCGTTCCATTGCGCCACGGAGTTTGCTTCAAAACCCGTACCGCTCACGGTGATCAGGCTTGCAGTACCCTGAGGCACAGTCTGAGGAGATATCCCCAGGATATTGGGTACAGGCACGGCGATGGAGTAGCTCTGTACTGGCGAACTGCCTCCGCCGGGACCAGGATTCAAAACGGTGATTTTTTTCGTACCATCCGCCGCCATCGCGGACGCCGGCACCACTGCAGTGACAGAGGTGGAAGTTTGAAACGTTGTCGCCAGGGCCGTTCCGTCGAGCTGGGCAACGGTCGAAGCGATGAAGCCGCTGCCGGCGATTGTCAGCACCTGCGACGGGGAGCCGGCGAGCAAACTCGCAGGCGTGATGGACGTAATTGCCGGTGTGGGGTTCGCTGCGGATGTTGTCGGCGCAGGAGATGTAGGGCCGCTGGCCGGTGTAGAGGAACTGGATCCCCCACAACCAGCTAAAACAAACAAAACGCTTGTAGACCAGGCGAGCAGACACGTACGAAGCACAAAACCCTCCAGAGCTGGTTGTTCATTGAGGGGAGTTATTTCGTGCCCTACGTCTTTGCGTACACTCTCAGAGCCTGCTAAGTATAAAAGCTCGCCCCCGTTATCTAAGTACACTCTTTGGTAACTTACGATGCACGGGTAAGTACCAGAGATGCGCGACAGACGAAATAACTACCAAATGGCCGTGGGGAAACTGTCAATTCAGACCTAAACCAGGACTTACGAACAGTGTGTCGGAGAAATCACTTTTTGCGCCCGTTCACCTTCCTGCGCGGTAATCAGCGAACAGAAAGCGCCGTGGTTACCAAAAATATTGTTTCTCGCTCTGGACACGGCCCAAAAACCGTACTACTTTGAAATCAGAAATTCACACGTCAGCGCCGTCTTTACCACGACGGCTCTGTTTGGCCTTGCACCCATGCGCTCTACCCGTGCATCCGCCACCCCCCACCGCGAAAGCATCAGCGCTTGCCAGCCTGATGTCCGGTGTAGCAAACCGTAAGGTGAAATCGAAGCGACGGATCACGCCTTTCCGCAGCCCCCGCGAGGCCGCGCCTGCGGACAGCAACCATCACCGTGTCCAAACAGGGTACGCCCAGTGCGTCCTCTTGATGAAGCAGTTTTGACAACCCGCGAAACACCATCCCGAGGCCACCCCAAGCCAAAGGACACGGCCGCCGGATGAGTGCGGGACGTTCGCCAACGCGTACCTCGTAGGCGGGATCTCCGCAGCCCAGAAACCAGTCACCCAAGGAGCAAGATGCTCAAATCGTTTCATTGAGCATCTTGAGCATCTTCGTAAAACAAAGGACTTATTTGATCATCTTGCTAAAACAAACGACTTATTTGATCACCTTGCCCGGCCGCTCAATCGTTTTCCTGCTCAAAAGCGCCGCCGGGGGGTTATCTCTCTTTTCTCTCTCAAAGAGCATTCTTTTTTCGCGGCCACCCGCCACGGGTGGAAGGCGA
>CAWJZH010000044.1:0-1321937 GCA_963847155.1 uncultured Acidobacteriaceae bacterium
GGGCTTGCTTACCAGCAGATGGGTAGGCGCTTTTTAAGGCCGCATGTTTAGCAGTCATAAAAAATCGGCTTCAGCCGCTGAGGGCTGCTTAAGCCAACAAAGAGATGCCCTCAGGGTCTAAAGCCCGTCCGATGTTGGGTAGTTAATGTACGGGCTGAAAGCCCGCACCCTTCCCGAATAATCTGCGCTCTTCCTCAACCAAAGGAGGCATATGGCGATCTTTCTACCAGGAACTGCGGAGGAGCTGGAGCTCTCTCTGGAAGACCTCACGCCACGTGAAATCGTCGCGGAGCTGGACAAGCACGTGGTCGGTCAACACGCGGCCAAGCGAGCCGTGGCCATCGCGCTGAGAAATCGCATGCGGCGGCAGAAGCTGCCGCCGGATATCGCCGAAGAGATCATGCCCAAGAACATCATCATGATCGGGCCTACCGGCGTGGGTAAGACGGAGATTGCGCGCCGGCTGGCCAAGCTGACCAATTCACCGTTCATGAAGGTGGAAGCCTCCAAGTTCACCGAGGTGGGCTACGTGGGCCGGGACGTGGAATCCATGATCCGCGACCTGGTGGAGATCGCCGTCGACATGGTGCGCGAAGAGAAACTGGAAGAGGTGGAGGACCGGGCGGAGCTGCAACGCGGAAGAGCGCTTGCTGGATCTGCTGCTGCCGCCTCCTCGGCTCGCTCCTGCGGCCAGCCGGCAGCACACCGGGGCCGGTGGTGGTCGATGGCAACAGTTTTCCCCCGGCTAGCCAGGAGAGCCACAATCGCACCCGGGAAAAACTGCGGCAACAGTTCCGCGAAAGCAAGCTGGATGACCGCACGGTGGAAATTGATGTGCGCGAGCGCAGCACACCGTCCTTTGAGATCATCTCCAACCAGGGCATCGAGGAGATGGATATCAACCTCAAGGACGTGCTGCCCAACCTCTTCGGCCAACGCACCAAGAAGCGCAAGATGAAGGTCGGCGAGGCGTTCGAATACCTGGTGCAGGAAGAAGAGACCCGGCTGGTCGATATGGACCAGGTGACGCGGCTGGCGGTCGAGCGGGTGGAGAATTCGGGGATTATCTTCCTGGACGAGATCGACAAGATTGCCGGCCGGGAGGGTGGTCATGGTCCGGATGTATCGCGCGAAGGGGTGCAGAGAGATATTCTGCCCATCGTGGAAGGAACCACGGTCAATACCAGGTACGGGATGGTGCGGACGGACCATATCCTCTTCATCGCCGCGGGCGCGTTCCACGTTTCCAAGCCGAGCGATCTGATTCCCGAGCTGCAGGGGCGGTTTCCTATTCGGGTTGAGCTGCAGTCGCTGACGGTGGAAGATTTTGTCCGGATTCTTACGGAGCCGAAGTCGTCGCTGACCAAGCAGTACACGGCGCTGCTGGAGACGGAAGGGCTGAAGCTCAGATTCACCAAGGAGTCTTTGGAAGAGATGGCGCGGTTTGCTTTCCGGGTGAATGAGACCACGGAGAACATTGGCGCGCGGCGGCTGCATACGATCATGGAGCGGGTGTTGGACGAGATCAGCTTTATGGCTCCGGACATGATGAAGGGCCACACTGCCGAAGGCGGGTTGCTCGAAGTTCCGGGGGCGGAGAACGGCGCTACCGTACCTCTGCCGATGAGTGAGGTAGAGACGGCGGAGGGCCGGGAGCGGGTGGTGCTGATCGATCCCGAATATGTGCGGGCTATGGTTGCGTCAATCGTGAAGGATCAGGATTTGTCGCGCTACATTTTGTAGGTGTGCCGAGAACTGCGTTGATCGCCAGCGGACCCGGGTGCCCCGGGGTTTGTGGTTGGGAAAGAGCGCAGGGGCTAAAGAGCGTGTGTGAGAATTCCATTTCCAAACCAGTCCCGAAGGGACGGCTGAAATAGCCCAGGACGCAGTCCTGGGTTGGATTTGGAACGACCAGTCCCGCAGGGACGGCTGAAAATAGGCTGTGACGCAATCCTGGACAACCTTCAGCCGTCCCTGCGGGACTTAATCATGTTTTCGTGATGTACCCAGGACTGACGTCCTGGGCTATTTTCAGCCGTCCCTACGGGACTGAGTTTGGAAATCGAGTTCTCACACACGCTCTTTAGCCCTCATCCTTTCACTATGTGACCCGACTTAAAGTCGTGCCCTGATACAAAGCGTCAGAATGGTGCTCCCCTGAAGTTCGCGCTTCTCGAGGCCTACGAAACGTGGACTGGCCGGGCGTCGAAGTGGACGTTGGGGAGTTCTTCTACGGCGCGGCGCAGGGCTTGCTCCCAGCGCGCGTGCATGCGGGCGAGTTCGGGGTCGTCGTCCTCAAAGCGCCGGTAGCGGTCGAAGTCCAGCTTGTCGTTTTGGTAGAGCAGGACTTCCAGGGGAGGGCCAACGGTCACGTTGGAGCGCATCGCGGCATCTAGCGAGAGCAGCGCATAAGTGCCCGCAACGTCCAGAGCTGGTGGACTCAAATTCGATGCCGCGATCGAGGATGGGCCGGCCGTACTTTACCTCACCGATTTGCAGGTAAGGAGAGTCCTCCGTCGCGCTGAGAGGGTTTCCCTGGGGATAGATAAGGAAAAGGTTGGGCTTTTCGCCTTTTACCTGGCCTCCCAGCAAGAGATGGATGTTGAATTTGAAATCGTCCTTCTCGAGCGCAGCCCGGTCGAGATCGGAGACCCGGCGCACCATGTCGCCTACAACGCGGGCGGCCGCATACATGGTCTCGGCCCTGGCTAATCCCTCGCCGGCGTCGAAATCATCGCGCAACAGGGTGATAACAGACTGAGTTAGCGACAAATTACCGCTGGTCAGGATGACAAATGCGCGTTCTCCTGGCTGCAGGAAGGTGTGCATCTTGGGACAAACGTTTACCTGGTCGAAGCCGGCGTTTGCTCGAGAATCGGACGCCATCACCAAGCCTTCGCGGGTCATGATGCCCAGACAATAGGTCATTATTTTCTCTCCAAACTGAATGCTAGAGCATTTTCCGGGTGAACCGGGCATCATTGTCTGATAGTTTTTCAGCATCATAATTTTTGCGACAAGGACCTTGTCGTTCCTGTCGGACTTGCCTGGGGTCAATCCTTGGGCAGTTTCGTCTCAGGGGTCGATTGAGGAGCGCAATGCTTATTCGCTTAGGTTATGACATCGGTTTTAACGTCCCCGCTCCCGTGACCATCGTCGCGATGCTCCATGTGCATCCCTCGCGGGAATCCGATCTACTCGAACCAGACGAGTTGAAGCTGGATCCGGAAGTTCCGATCACCAGCTATATCGATACCTTCGGCAATCGATGCTCGAGGTTCGTCGCTCCCAGCGGCCACATCCGGCTGACCGGCTCTACGCTGATTGAAGACTCGGGTTTGGAAGATCCCGCCCCGGTCGAGGCAAGGGAGCATCCGGTTTCGGATTTGCCCAACGAAACGTTGATCTATTTGCTCAACAGCCGGTATTGCGAGGTGGATAGGCTCTCCAATATTGCTGTGGAGCTATTTGGCGACATTGCGCCAGGCTGGGGCCGGGTCCAGGCAATCTGCAGCTGGGTCAATTCCAAAGTGACTTTTGGCTATCAACACGCCCGATCCACCAAGACCGCTCTCGATGTGTTCACGGAGCGAGTGGGGGTATGCCGCGACTTTCAACATCTGGCGGTGACTTTTTGCCGGGCGGTCAACATACCGGCGCGTTATGTGACCGGGTACCTCGGAGACATTGGGATACCTCCAACCTATACGCCTATGGACTTCAGCGCCTGGTTTGAGGTGTATCTGGAAAATCGCTGGTGGACGGTGGATGCGCGGCACAATCATGCCCGCATTGGGCGGGTGTTGATGGCCGTAGGGCGGGATGCTTCCGACGTGGCGATCACTACCTCATTCGGGATCGCCAGTCTAACCCACTTCAACGTAGTCAGCGACGAGGTGGTAACCGAAGCCGCGTCAGGATTCAGGAAATAGATGGAAGTAGCCCGCCCCAGCACGTTCGGCAATCCGCTCCTGAGGGACTACCTCCTCGATAGACACCTACGACGAGATGTTCACCGAGGACGGCATGGTGAGGCCGCACTACGCGGAGGCTCTGGAGAAGTTCCTCAGTCTGCCACCAGAGGAAATCGTCCGCCGCAAGCGTTCGGTGGACCTGTCGTTCCTGACCCAGGGCATCACATTCAATGTCTACGGGCATGGGGAGGGAACAGAAAAGATCTTTCCCTATGACCTGATGCCGCGGATCATCACCGGGGCGGAATGGGCGCACATTGAAAAAGGGTTAACCCAGCGCATCACCGCGCTCAACCTGTTTCTGCACGATGTCTATAACGAGGGCAAGATCCTCAACGACGGCCATGTGCCGCGCGAGATCGTGTACAGCTGCCGGCAGTTCCGAAGAGAGATGCGCGGTCTGCAAGTGCCGCGGAATGTGTATATCACGGTCACGGGCACGGATCTTCTTCGCCTCAGCAACGGAGAATTCGTGGTGCTGGAAGATAATCTCCGGGTGCCGAGCGGCGTCTCCTACATGTTGACCAGCCGCCGGGTGATGAAGCGGACGTTTCCCCAGCTCTTCCGCGATTATGGGGTGCAGCCGATCGAACACTACACCCAGTTGCTGCTGAGCACGCTGCGGTCGCTGGCTCCCGAAGGACGGCACGATCCCTCGATTGTGTTGCTGACCCCTGGGGTCTACAACTCGGCCTACTTCGAGCACACTTACCTGGCTCGCCAGATGGGTATTGAGCTGGTGGAGGGACGGGACCTGGTCATCCACGACAACGTGGTGTACATGCGCACTACGGCCGGGCTGAAGCGGGTGGATGTGATTTACCGCCGGGTGGACGACGATTTTATCGATCCCCTGGCGTTTCGTTCGGACTCGATCCTGGGCGTGGCTGGTTTGTTCAACGCCTACCGGGCCGGCAACGTGACCTTGGCCAATGCGTTCGGAACCGGGATCGCCGACGATAAGGCGGTCTATGCGTACGTGCCTGCCATCATCCGCTACTACCTGGGTGAAGAGCCGATTCTGAACAACGTGGAAACATATCTGATGACCGACCCCAAACAGCGCAAATACTGCTGCGAGAACCTCGACAAGCTGGTGGTGAAAGCGGTGGGCGAGTCGGGTGGTTATGGGATGCTGATCGGGCCCCACAGCAGCGCCGAGCAGCGGGAGGAATTCAAGCGCGCGATCGAAGCCAACCCGCGCAACTATATCGCCCAGCCGACGCTCGATTTCTCCCGCGCCGGTTGCTTGACGGAGAACGGCATCGAGCCCCGGCACGTGGACCTGCGGCCTTACATCCTGTATGGCGACAAGGTGCGCATCGTTCCGGGAGGCCTGACCCGGGTTGCGCTTCGCCGCGGGTCGTTGGTCGTGAATTCGTCACAAGGCGGGGGCAGTAAAGATACCTGGGTTCTCAACGACTAAGACTAACTAGAGGCGCGCATGCTTTCTCGTGTAGCAGACAGTCTTTACTGGATGAGCCGGTATCTGGAGCGCGCCGAGCATACGGTGCGCATGCTCGATGTGAACATGGGTCTCATGCTGGACAAGTCCAGCACCAGTGCCGAGGGACGATGGAAGCGGGTGCTGGCTGCGCTGGGGAATCCTCAGGGCGTCGAGTGGGAAAATGACTACTACCGGCTGGTGCACACGTTGACGTTTGACGCGGACGTTCCCGCGTCGGTGACTTCCTGCCTGATTGAAGCTCGGGAAAACGCGCGCCAGGTGCGCGATGAGATCAGCTCCGAGCAGTGGCAGCAACTTAACCGCATGTATCACTGGGTGATTCAGCCGCAATCCGAGTTTGGGTTGAATACACGGCTGGGCGATTTTCTTCCCGCGGTGATCGACGGTGTCCACCTTTTCCAAGGGGTGACGGATACCACCATGAGCCACGGTGAGGAGTGGCAGTTTATCCAGATGGGACGGTACCTGGAGCGGGCGGCGGCCATTGCGCATTTGCTGGACCTGTATCAGCCGGAAATCCTGCATACGCCGGAGGTAGCGGCGGAAGGAAAGCAATACCAGGAATGGGTTGGCCTGCTGCGCTGCTGCACGGCGTTTGAGGCGTACTGCAAGGTGTATACGGCGGATATCACGGCGGACCAGATCCTCGAGTTTCTGTTGCTGAACCCACAGTTTCCGCATTCGCTCCGGTATTCGGTGGATTGCCTCCGGCAGGCTTTGGTTGCAGTGCAACAGTCGAGTGGCAGAGCGCCGGTGGATGAGTTGACCAGGATTTCCGGGAGGTTGCAGGCTTCGCTGAGTTTTGTGGAGGTCTCTGACATTATGGCGCAGGATGCTGGGGCTTATCTGCATAACATCCTGCAACAGTGCCGGCAGACGCATGACCTGATTTACCGGTTCTATATTCAGTACTCGGTGGAGGCGGCTCTTGCTATGTAGTGGGGCGCGGACTTAACGAATTTCGCGGTCTGTGGGGCCGTGATGGGGTTGTTGCTGTGGATACACCAGAACTGAGACTACTTTGGGAGCGGGGAGCTCGACAGGCGATGGATTTTTATCTGATACGGCATCTGACCAAGTTCCTGTATGCGGACCAGGTAAGCGAGAGCCTGATGGAGGCGCGGATGCACCCGCGCAGCGACAACAATCAACGCTGCCTGTCGTTTTCCCTATCCGTCAGCCCGCGTTGCCGGGTTTTCTCTTATCGTGATCATCTGGGCAATAACGTCCATCACTTCGATATCCCGGGAGAGCACTCGCAACTGGTGATGGTTGCCGAAGCGCTGGTGGAACAGCAGCCGCTGCCGGAAATTCCTCAATCGCTGCGGCCGGGGGCGTGGAATGAGCTGGACTCGCTGGTGGCCCTGGGCGATTTCTCCGAAATGATGCTGCCAAGCGAGTTTGCAAAACCGTCGCCGGCGCTGCTCGACCTGGCGAAACTGTTGGATGTCCGCCGCCGCGACGATCCGCTGGTGCTGTTACGACAGCTGAATGCGTCGCTCTATCACTGGTTCGACTATGTGCCGCGCAGCACTCACGTGAACTCGCCCATCGACGAGGCGCTGGAATCGCGGAAAGGGGTATGCCAGGACTTTGCTCACACCATGATCGCGCTGGTGCGGCACGTGGGTATCCCCTGTCGCTATGTCAGCGGTTATCTCTTCCACAGCGACGAGAACGGGGACCGCTCCCGGGCGGATGCGACCCATGCCTGGGTTGAGGCGTTCCTGCCACAGGTGGGATGGGTGGGATTTGACCCAACCAACAACCTTCTGGCACAGAACAGGTACATTCGGACCGCGCTAGGCAGGGACTACGCGGATGTACCGCCTACCCGCGGGACTTATCGTGGCAGCAAGGAGAGCCAGCTTTACGTCGCGGTCAAGGTGTCGAAATATGTCGATATGCCTCCGCTGGATCGCGATATGCCGGTTCCGGAAGATTGGTCTATTCTGGTGGAAAGAGCGCAGGAACCGCCGCCGCCTCCGGTGCAGCTGTTGCAGCTGCAGCGGATGCAACAACAGCAACAACAGTAGAAACAGGGATTTTCCTCGGGGACCCTGACCAAACGTAACCCCGGCGTTTTTTTCCCTCTTTCGCGTACGAGCAGGATCGCGTAGCTTATCAGAGGTGACTTATGGAACCGCACGACGGTTACTTTTGCCGGGCATACATTGGACAGGACGTTCAGGCCAACGTCATCGCCCGCACCCTAAGAGAAGCCGAGCAGGAAATCACCCGCATGATTCGCGGAGGAGCGATGACCGCGCATGCGGTGCAGCATGGATGGCCGGATCACGAGCCGGTGCTGGTTGCCAGTGCCTATGGGGGCACGGCGGATGGAGAGTTGTGGCGTTATTTGCGCCAGAATAAGGGTCCGGAATTTGACAGGTGGCAAGCCGCTTACGGATCCAAGACCAAAATTCTGGACGACCGCTGGGTGGTGATCGAGCTGTCCCCCACCGGGATCAAAGAATACAGCGCCTTTGGCAAGGCGGTACGGGCTATCTGGGGAAGCGCCACCATTGCCTCTGAGCCGACAGAGTCAAAGGGCAAAGAGGTTCCTCTTAAGGGCCCCCACAAGATTCACCTGGAACAAACCCCTACATCGAAAGCTGGTTAAGAGCATTCGCTTGACGCCGTAGGCCTGATTCTCCTAAGGTCAGGAGCGATGCCGAATGCCACCCAACAGCCCCCGGGCTCCCTGGATACGTTGAAGGAACAGGTGCTGGATGCGAATCTCGAACTGGTTCGCCAGGGATTAGTGCTGTTTACGTTCGGCAACGCCAGCGGCATCGATCGCGATCGCGGGCTGGTGGTGATCAAGCCCAGCGGGGTCGATTACTCTGCGCTGGCTCCCTCGGACATGGTGGTTACCGATCTGGACGGTAAGTTGGTCGATGGCCGGCTGCGGCCGTCTTCTGACCTTGCGACCCATATCCTGCTTTACAAAGAGTTTCCCGGCATCGGGGGTGTGGTGCACACGCATTCTGAATACGCGACAGCGTGGGCCCAGGCAGGGCGAGAGATTCCCGCTTACGGAACCACCCACGCGGACTACTTCTATGGCCCGGTTCCGGTCACCGATGAGTTGACCGAGCAGGAGATTGGCGGGGACTACGTGCACAACACGGGGCTGGCCATCAGCCGCCGATTCCAGGGGCTTGACCCGCTCGCTACCCCGGCCGTTCTGGTGGCCGGCCACGCGCCCTTCTGCTGGGGGAAAACGCCGCACGATGCGGCCCACAACGCGGCTGTTCTGGAAACGGTTGCCCGCATGGCCTACTACACGGCTAACCTGCGGGCGGATTGTACCGGGGTCTCCCAGGCGCTGTTGGACCGGCATTACTTTCGCAAACATGGCGCCACCGCGACTTACGGACAGGAGAAATAATGCACCTGGTGATGCACCTGGCTATTGGACTACTTCCCCGGCCCGTGACCGCGGCTTTTGCGGTTTCCACCCAACTTGCCCGCCTGAACTGGATCGATATCCTGGTGATCGCGATCTACTTCGCGATCGTGGTTTTTATCGGTTTTTACCTGCGCGGTTCGTCGAACACCAGCGAAGAGTTTTTTATGGCAGGCCGGGAGATGACGGCCTGGATCGCCGGCCTAAGCTTTGTTTCGGCTAACCTGGGCTCGCTCGAGCTGATGGGTTGGGCGGGGTCCGCCTACCAATACGGGATCCTGGCCATGCACTGGTACTGGATCGGTGCGATTCCGGCGATGCTCTTTCTGGGCATCGTGATGATGCCGTTCTACTACATCTCCAAGACCCACTCGGTACCGGGATACCTGAAGTTGCGGTACGGTGACGGGGCGCGTGCGCTCTCCGCGGTCAGCTTCGCGTTCATGACCATCCTCATGAGCGGGATCAACATGTACTCGATGGCCATTGTGATGAAGGTGGTCCTGGGCTGGGACCTGAACTTCAGCATCTGGGTCTCGTCCGTGACGGTAGCGGTTTATGTCGCTCTGGGCGGCCTGAAATCGGCGATCTATAACGAGATTCTCCAATTTCTGCTGATCTGGGCGGGCGCCCTGCTGATCCCGATTTTGGGCCTGATTGAAGTTGGGGGCTGGTCCAACCTGCGGACCCAGATCGCGACCAACCTGGGCCGGTCCGATTATGTTCACCTGTGGTCGACCCTGGGCCATTTCAACACCAACCCGATGGGGGTGAACTGGTTCGGAATCGTCTTCGGTTTGGGCTTTGTGGTGAGTTTTGGTTATTGGACCACAGACTTTCTGGTGGTCCAGCGCGTCCTATCGGCAGACAGCATTCGGTCGGCAAGGATGGCTCCGGTGATCGGCGCGGCGTTCAAGATGGCGGTACCGTTCATCGTGATCCTGCCCGGCTTGCTTGCGCTCTCTGTATTGCCCTTTCACCTGGTGGCGCAGGACGTGGCCGTCCAGACTGGCCAGCACAGCTTTAACGAGGTGCTGCCCCTGATGCTGGTGCGCTACTGCGGACCGGGTCTGCTGGGTCTGGGCGTCACCGCGCTGATCGCGGGTTTCATGTCAGGAATGGCGGGCAACGTGAGCGCCTTCTCGACCGTGTGGACCTATGACATCTATGGCGCCTTCCTCAACAAAAAGGCGACAGACCGGCACTATGTAGCCATGGGCCGCTGGAGCACCCTGATCGGTGTGCTGGTTTCGGTGGGCACGGCGTACCTGGTGCAGCATGCGGCCAGCATTATGGACTACGTTCAGCAACTGTTCAGCTTCTTCATTGCGCCGCTGTTTGGCACGGTGATCCTGGGCATGCTGTGGAAGCGGGCGACCAAGGAGGCTGGATTCTGGGGATTGCTGGCGGGGACGGGCACGTCCATCGGCCTGTGGTTGTGGGTGAAGAATGACCCTTCTGCGCTGCGTTACGTGGCCATGTCGCCGGATGCCAAGGATATGGCAGAAAACGTATACCGGGCATTGTGGGCCTGGCTAGCCTGTGTGCTGGTGACGGTGGTGGTGAGCTACATGACCAAACCCCGGCCGGAGGCGGAACTGGAGGGGCTGGTTTATGGCGCTTCCAAGCTGCCTGAGGAGCACGACGAACACTGGTACCAGCGACCTATTGTGTGGGCCGGCGTGGTAACGGTACTGTTCATCATCCTGAATGTTATTTTCTGGTAGTTCTGAAAGAGAGCAGAAGCAATGCGAGAGACTTTTTCTATCTGGTGGTTCGCGGGCATTTTATTACTGGCTTATGGAGTGGTGATTCTGACCACCGGTGTGTGGGAGTTGAGTCATCCCCTGCCGAATCCACCAGTGCTGAACCAACTGCATGCGCCAATCTGGTGGGGCGGGCTCCTGACGGTAGCCGGCCTGGTTTACACCATCGGTTTTCGACCCCGGCAAGTTACCAAGCGAGGGAAATAGCAAATGCCGAAGCAGATGACGTTTGGGATGATTGTAGGCAATCGCGGTTTCTTTCCCGACCACCTGGCCAAGACGGGCCGAGAGGAGATGCTGAAAGTACTGGAGACGGCGGGCATCCGCACCATATCCCTGACCCCGGAGCAATCGAAATTTGGGGCCGTGGAGACACCGACGGAAGCCCGGCTTTGTGCGGATCTGTTCCGCAAGCACCGGGACGAGATTGACGGCGTTATTGTTACACTTCCCAATTTTGGCGAAGAACGCGGGATTGTTGACGCGCTGCGTCTGTCTACTTTGAAAGTGCCGGTGCTGGTGCAGGCGACTCCCGACCGGGCCGCGGACATGAAGATTTCTCATCGCCGCGATAGTTTTTGCGGCAAGATGTCGGCCTGCAACAACATGATGCAGTACGGCATTCCTTATTCCCTCACGGCGCAACATACGGTGCAGCCGGACTCGGATGAGTTCCGCAAAGACCTGGCGTGGTTTTCTTCGATCTGCCGGGTGGTGCGTGGTTTTACCAATCTGCGCGTGGGCGCCATCGGCGCGCGCCCTGCGGCTTTCAATACGGTTCGTTACAGCGAGAAGCTGCTGGAGCGGAGTGGGATTTCTGTTGATACCCTCGATCTTTCCGAAGTGCTGGGACGAATTGAGCGGCTCAAGGACAACGATGATGCAGTGCAGCAGAAGCTGGCGGCCATCCAGAAGTATGTCTCCACGAACAATATTCCCATCGCTGCGTTGATCAAGATGTCGAAGCTGGGGGTGGTGATCGAGCAATGGATGCAGCAGACGTATTGCACGGTCAGCGCGATTCAGTGCTGGACATCGCTTGAAGAATATTTCGGCGTGGTGCCGTGCACGGTGATGAGCATGATGAGCGACAACCTGTTCCCCAGCGCCTGCGAGGTGGACATTTGCGGCACGATCAGCATGCATGCCCTGGCGCTGGCTTCGGAGACGCCGAGCGCGTTGTTGGATTGGAACAACAACTACGGTTCCGATCCTGACAAGTGCGTTTGCTTCCACTGTTCCAATTTGCCCAAGCATTTCTTCAACGACGTCATTATGGATTTTCAGGCAATCATCGCCGGCACGGTGGGCAAGGAGAATACGTTTGGCACGTGTGTTGGCCGGGTTAAAGCGGGCGCCATGACTTATGTGCGATTCTCTACCGACGATTTTCATGGCAAGATCCGGGGTTACGTGGGGCAAGGGGAGTTCACCAACGATCCATTGGAAACCTTTGGCGGCGCGGGCGTGGCCAGAATTCCACGGCTGCAGAAGCTGCTTCGACTCATCTGCGAGCAAGGCTTCGAACACCATGTCGCGGCGAATTTTTCACAGGTAGCCAGCCCGGTGTACGAAGCCGCGGTCCGGTATTTGGGCTGGAGCATGTACAACCACGATGCCGAATAAAGGAGGGCATGTTGAAGACCACTTGGAAAATCGATCCAGCGCACTCCAGCGCACAGTTTGTCGTTCGTCACATGATGATCACCAATGTCCGCGGCGGATTCAGCGGCATGCAAGGCACGGTTGTGTACGATCCGGATGATCTCAGCTCATCGAGCATCGATGTGACTATCGACGCAAAGACTCTCAGCACCGGGGATGCGACCCGGGATACGCACGTAAAGAGCCCGGATTTTCTTGATGTGGAGAAGTACCCCACGATTACCTTCAAGAGCAAGAAGATCACCAAGGATGGCGACGGTCTGAAGGTTACCGGCGATCTGACCATTCATGGGGTCACGAAAGAAGTGGTCTTGAACGTGGAAGGACCGACAGAGGAACAGAAGGATCCGTGGGGAAACATACGTGTGGGTGCTTCCGCGACTACCAAAATCAAGCGGAGCGACTTCGGCTTGACATGGAATGCGGCGCTTGAGACTGGCGGGATTATGCTGGGCGACGATCTCAAGATTGAGCTGGATGTTTCTTTGATCAAGGCATGAGGGCAGTGCGTGGCGATTGTCGCAGGGGTTGATTTTGGAACACTGAGCGTGCGGGTCACGCTTTTCGATAGTGAACGAGCCGGGCAGCAGAAGGGCGGATTAGCCACTGCGTCGGCATCTTATCCGCTGAAGCGTAGGCGGGAAGATCCGGATTTCGCCACCCAGTCGCACCAGGATCAGATGGCTGCGCTGGTCCTCGCCATGCGCGAGGTGTTGGCCAAGGCAGGGATTTCGGGCTCGCGAGTGGACGCGATCGCGCTCGATACAACCGGCTCGAGCGTGGTGCCGGTTGATGCCCGCATGCAGCCTCTCGATGACTACTATCTGTGGTGCGACCATCGCGCCAAGGGCGAGGCGCAGGAAATTACTGAGTTGGCCCACCGTGAGCATCTGGAAGCCATTGAATGGTGCGGCGGGGTTTATTCCCATGAGTGGGGATTCGCCAAGCTGCTGCATTGGCTGCGGCATAATCCGGAAAAGCGGGGTCAGCTGGCCAGTGCTTTCGAGCATTGCGACATGGTTGCGGCTACTTTGTGCGGGATTACCGATCCCAAGCTGGTGAAGCGCAGCGTATGCGCCATGGGTCATAAGTGGATGTGGAACCCGAAGTGGGATGGGTTGCCGTCGCAGGCTTTTCTCTCTGATGTGGACCCGCTGCTGGATGGGATTCGCGACAAGCTGGCGGGTGAGTATCACACCTCGGATGCGCTGGCGGGGCATCTTGCGCCGGCCTGGGCAGAAAAGATGGGTCTGCGGGCGGGGATTCCAATTCCGGTGGGCGCGTTCGATGCGCACTGGGATGCGATTGGCGCGGGGTGCAAGCAGGGTGATGTGGTCAACGTGGTAGGCACCTCCACGTGCATCATTGCCATGCAGGAGAAGACCACGCTGATCCCTGGAGTTTGCGGGGTGGTTCCGGGCAGCGTAGATCCCGGCTATACGGGCATCGAAGCGGGATTGTCGGCTACGGGAGATATTTTCGAGGCCATTGCCCGGCGGGCGAATGTGAAGGTCGCGGAGCTGAGCCGAGGGTTGGAGAACTATCGGCCGGGACAAACCGGGTTGCTGCGGTTGAGCTGGGACAATGGCGACCGCACGATTCTGGTCAACCCGGAGTTGGGTGGTATCACGCTGGGTTGGAATTTGGTGCACACCGCGCAGGACGAGTTGTTCGCGGCGATCGAAGGGACAGCGTTCCATACGCGGATCATTCTTGAACGGTTGGCCGAGTATGGTGTGCCGGTGGATCGGGTGATCAACGGTGGTGGGGTGCCGCAGAATAATGCTGTGCTGAACCAGGTCTATGCCAATGTGCTGGGGAAGCCGGTGCTGGTGCCGGATGGGATTCCTACCAGTTTGGGGTCTGGGATTTTTGCGTTTTTGGCGGCTGGGGCGTTTGGTTCGGTAAAAGAGGCTCAGGAAAAGATGTGCCTGCCGCATAAAACGTATCAGCCGGAGTTACAGGCGGTGCGGGTGTATGAGGAGATTTATCAGTTGTACCGGAAGGTGTATTTTGCCTTTGGGCAGCGGCACGGGAAGGCTGTGGAGTTGGGGGATGTTTTGCCTAAGTTGATTGAGATACGGTCTTCGGTGTTGAAGGGTTAGTGGGTGGTTGTGGATTTAGGGCTGAGGGTTTGCTGGGATCCCGTGGTCTCAAAAGCGAGCGACACAGCTAGTCACCTCGGAGAGCCATGATTTATTTGGAGCGCAGACCGTCGGCAGGCTTGGCTGGATGCATCGAGATGCTTTGGTATGCTTGCGCGCCGGATGTGCCGCACCAGCGGGAGCTGGTGTTGCCGGGTGGCAAGATTCAGTTCGTTATTTCACTGGCAACGGACCATCTGACGGATTGCCGTCCAGAAGGAGATGTGCGCGGTCGCGCCGGCATTGCTGGTCGGTGCGCGCACTTCAGCGGAACTGGTTGCAACCGGGGATATGAAGAGGCTCGCGGGGGTGGTGTTTCGGCCTGGCGGGCTCGGTCCGTGGTTGCGCGAACGCGCTGACATCTTCTTCGAACAGTCTCTGTCCCTTTGCGATCTTTGGCCATCGAAGGGTTGCGGGATCGCTTGCGCGACTTGGACCGCGACGCCTCAAATTACCTTGCAGGTTCTGGACGAGATGCTCTGTGAGCGGGCTTCGGCACGGGAACGGCGAAGCCATGTTCTCGGGGCACTGAATTTGCTTCGTTCGCTGAGCGTTGGTGAAACCGCGCGGGCGCTGGGCATCAGCGAGCGGCGCCTGCACCATGTCTTCAGCGAGGATGTTGGCCTTTCTCCCAAACAGTGGAGCCGGGTGCGACGGTTTCAGCGCGTGGTGGGGGCACTGCACCAGGGCTGCGATATGAGATGGGCGGAGCTGGCTGTCACTTGCGGATACGCGGATCAAGCCCACTTCTCGCGGGATTTCCATAGCTTCTCCGGCATTGATCCCACGACATACAGCGCATCGCGCGGGCGATGGCAAAACCATGTTGCGCTCTAGCTGAGGGGTTCCGATTTCTTCAAGACGCCGGCGTTGTGCTGTGCCAGCATGGGGGCATGACAAACTATGCGACTCACTGCACCTCAACCGTAATCCCTGGTATGCGCTATCGCGATTGCCTGGCGGCCATCGAATGGCTGTGCGCCGCGCTGGGGTTTGAGAAACACGCCATTTATATGGGAGAGGGAAAAAGCGTGATGCACGCTCAACTTACCTTCGGCAATGGCATGATCATGCTCGGTTCAGAGAGCAATTGCAGCGACTATTCGAAATATGCAGCCATGCCCGATGCCTTAGGGGGACGCGAGATTCGTAGCGTCACCCTCGTCGTAAGCGATTGTGATGCCGCCTATGCTCAGGCCAAGGCTGCCGGTGCGGAGATGGTCTTCGACCTCGAAGAAAAGAACTACGGCGGCAAGGCTTTTACCTGCCGCGACCCCGAGGGCTATCTGTGGAACGTGGGGACTTTCAATCCCTGGGGAGCTTAAGGACCGTACTCGGCGGCGACGGTTTCGGGTACTCGGAGCCAGCCGTAGAGGGGGAAGCTCTCGACCAGTTCGAGGACCTGGCCTCGTATGGTGCGCAGAGCCTGAGGGTCGTTGCGTTTGTCGAGGGCTTGGGTGATCCACTTGGCTATGGTGCGCATCTCGGGCTCGCCCATGCCGCGGGTTGTCAGGGCTGGGCTTCCAATGCGGATGCCGCTGGGCTTGAGGGGCGGATTGGCGTCGTAGGGGATCGCATTCTTGTTTACCGTGATGCCGGCTTCGTGCAGGGCATTCTCGGCTTCGCTGCCCAGGATCCCTTTAGAGAAAACATCTACCAGCATCAGGTGGGTGTCGGTTCCGCCTGAGATGACACGGTAGCCTTCAGCCATCAGAGTTTCGGCCAAAGCCTGCGCATTCACTATCACCTGCTGCGCGTACTGCTTGAAGCCCGGGTCGAGTGCCTCGCGAAAAGCAACGGCCTTACCGGCAATCACGTGGACCAACGGGCCACCCTGCTGACCAGGGAATACGCTTCTGTCGACTGCGACGGCAAATTGCTGCTGACAGAGGATCATGCCGGCACGAGGACCACGCAACGTCTTGTGGGTAGTGGTGGTGACCAGGTGGGCATGAGGCACCGGTGACGGGTGAGCCCCCCGGCGACCAGGCCGGCGAAATGGGCCATATCGATTAACAACAGGGCCCCAACCTTGTCGGCGATTTGGCGCATGCGGGCGAAATCGATGATGCGGGGGTAGGCACTGCCTCCTCCGATAATGAGCTTCGGTTTTTCGCGCTCGGCAATGGCTTCGAGGACGTCGTAGTCGATCTGCTCGGTCTTCTTGTCGACGCCGTAGAACACTACGCGGTAAAGTTTGCCGGAAAAGCTGAGCTTGTGCCCGTGGGTCAGGTGGCCGCCGTGCGCGAGGTCGAGTCCCAGGATGGTGTCGCCGGGATTGATGACCGCCATGTAGGCTGCAGCATTCGCCTGGGAACCGGAGTGGGGCTGGACGTTGACGTGCTCGGCGCCAAAGAGCTGTTTGGCGCGGTCCCGGGCCAGGTTCTCGACCACATCGGCATATTCGCAGCCACCGTAATAGCGCTTGCCGGGATAGCCCTCGGCGTATTTGTTGGTAAAGACCGACCCAACCGCCTCAAGCACCGCCTGGCTGACGAAATTTTCCGAGGCGATCATCTCCAAGCCGTCGTGCTGGCGACGGACTTCGTGGTCTACAGCGGCGGCGATCTCTGGATCGGCCTCGGCGAGCGGGCGGCGCATACGGTCAGACATGTTGCGATTTTAGACTATTTGGCTCCTGGGTTTCCCTGGTGTGTGCGCGGGTGGAAGTGTGCGCCCTAAGCGCCCTATGCGCCTTAAGTTACCTTGGTAATCGAGAGGGTGCTAACGAGCAAGCAGTTCCTTGTCGGGGGCTGGGACGCCCGGAAGAGTCGCCAAATTTTTGAAGGCGGAATAAATGAACGACCCGATGTACCAGCCGTCCATGAACTTATACGGGGTTTCACCGGTGGTGTAGTGGCCACAAGGTAGGACCTTAGAGACGAAATCAATGCCGCGGCGGCGGAAGTTGTCGATTACCTGGAGTGAATACTCGCGGAGGAACGTGAGGTCGTAGGTGGCGTGGACGAGCAGGACTTTTTTCGGACTGCCGGCAAACTCGTCCATGTAATACGACGGACTGATGGCGGCCCAGACGTCACGCAGCCGCTGCTGGGTCATGGAAATGTCCTCGAAGGCTGCGCGGATGTGGCGGGTGCTCTGGCCCGTCCAGACCACATCGCCGAAAGACATAGACGCGTGATTAAAGGCGCCGACGCGCACCCGGCTATCGAGGGCGGCTGCGAGAAAGGCGTAACAGGAGCCAAGGCTGGTACCCAGGATGCCGAACTGCTCATAGCCCTGCTGCTCAAGCCAGTCGATGCAGCAACGGATGTCGATGACGGCCTGGCGGCAAGAAGCAATGGTGCGGCCGACGTTGGCGCTGACGGCGTAGTCGGCTCGGGCCAACTCTGCCGGGCGGCGAATGTCGTGGTATGGCTTGCTCAGCCGCAGGGCAGAGACCCCGAAGCGATTGAAGATGGAGCAGAGCGCGTTGTGGCTGAAGGCATCGGCATTCCACTGGGGCATGACGATGATGGCCTGCTTCGGCTTGCCTGCCATTTTCTCCGGAGATGCGGGAAACCAGCGGGCGTTGACGCGGTCGTTTTCCGGATAGGGTGTGCTGACGGGCGAGGTAAAGCGCAGAAATTCCGCCTTGGGCAGGCGCCCGACGGCTGCCAGGTGGCGGAAGCGGGCATCCTGCTTCAAAGTGCGGGGGCGGACGTTGGTGGGGTAGAGCTGGGGGTGACGCTCCTCCAGAACGAAGTCTTGTGGAGTCTGGTAGGCGAAAAAGTCGGAGCGATGGTGCAGGATGAAGTCATTCAACTGCAGCATGGCACGCTCCGCCGCGGCGTTGTCTTCTTCAGCATGCTGGGGAAAGCTGAAACCGTGCGATTGGGCGAACTCCTGAAGCCAATCGAATCCCCATTCCACCGGGCGCACGATGCGATTGGTGTCACGGGTGGTCAGGTCGGTTTCCCAGCGGTACATCCAGCGTGCGTATAGTTTGCCCAGCATTCTCCTCATTTTGCGGTTTGGGCCTGGATGCGAAATTGTTCGACCACGGCGGACATATCGTCGTCTCCCTGGCCGGCAGCAATGGCGTGCTCGAATACGCGCAAGGCCGCCCGCCCCATATCGAGGTCGAGGGCCTGGTGGTCGGCTTCCGTGACGGCGTAGCGCAGATCCTTGGCCATGAGCCGGAGCACGAAATTGGGCTCGTATTGGCGGGCGGTCATTCGCCCGCTCAACAGCTTCACCAGGGGGCTGCCGGGGGCTCCTTCGGTGAGCACACCGAGCGCCTTTTCGCGGTCCAGGCCACTGCGTTCGATCAAGGAAAGAGCTTCGGCCAAGGCAGCTACCTGAGAACCGGAAAGGAAATTGTTGATGAGTTTCAGGCGGGCGCCGCTACCAGACGGGCCCACATGGACCACGTCGCGACCCATCGCCTTGAGGATTGGGGTCACCTTGTTCACGGTCGCAGAAGAACCTCCGGCCAGGAAAAGCAGCTGGCCAGCTTCAGCCTGGGGTTTGCTCCCGGTCACCGGCGCGTCCACCAGGTCACAGCCATGTTCCTTAGCCGCCCGTTCCAGTTCCTCAATCCACTCCACGCTGACGGTGCTGGATTCGATCAGGATGGTTCCCGGCGCAATATCGACCAGTGCCTCGCCCCGGCCCAGCCAAACGTCGCGGCAGACTGGGACATCCGCCAACATGCTGATGACCACGGCGGCGCCGGCGGCTGCCTCGCGGGGGGATTTGGCCAGTCTTGCTCCACGGGCCTCGAGTGCTTGTGCCTTGCCCGGAGTCCGATTCCAGATGTTGAGGGGATAGCCTGCGTCCAGCAGGTGCCCGGCCATGCCTGAACCCATGAGTCCAAGTCCTAGTAACGCTATCTTTGTCTGTTCCATAAGATCTCCTGCCCACGCTCTAGAATAGAAGTGTTATGGGGTTTACGGAAAGTTACGACGTTGTAGTTGTGGGTGCGGGGCACGCGGGATGCGAGGCGGCGATGGCGGCTGCGCGGATGGGGCTGCGGACGGCGCTGTTCAGTTTCAATTTGGATTTGATTGCGCAGATGTCGTGCAACCCCGCGATTGGCGGCATCGCCAAGGGACACCTGGTGCGGGAAGTGGACGCGCTGGGCGGGATTATGGGCGAGGTTGCGGATGCTGTGGGGATCCAATTTCGCTTGCTGAATACTTCTCGCGGGCCGGCGGTTTGGTCGCCTCGGGCGCAGTGCGACAAGCGCCAGTACCGGGTCAAAATGCGGCAGGTGCTGGAGGCGCAGGGAAATCTGCACATCAAGCAGGCGGAAGTGGTGGATCTGGTCCTCGAAGAACAGGGGGGGCCGAGGGCGGTGCGGGGTGTACGCCTGCGCGACGGCCGCACGGTGTTCGCCGGGGCGGTGGTGGTCACTACCGGGAACTTTCCTCAATGGACTGATTCATTGTGGCGAAGAGCGTTATCCGGCTGGGCGCAGCGGTGAGCCGCCGAGTGTGCTGCTGGGCGAGGCGCTCAAGCGGCTGGGGCTGCGTGGATGCCGGCTCAAGACGGGCACGCCTCCCCGGCTGGATGGACGGAGTATTGATTGGAGCCGGTTTGCGGAGCAGCCGGGGGATGTGGATCCGACGCCTTTCAGCTTCCGCACGGTGGAGCTGCCGCAGCGGCAGATTTCCTGCCACATTGCGTATACCACGCCGGAGACGCTGCGGATTATTCGCGAGAATGTCGGCCGGTCGCCTATGTATTCGGGGCAGATCCAGGCAATCGGGCCGCGGTATTGCCCTTCGATTGAGGACAAGGTGGTCCGGTTTCCGGATAAGGAACAGCACCAGTTCTTCCTGGAGCCCGAGGGGTTGGATACGAATGAGGTTTACGTCAACGGCATGTCGACGTCGCTGCCGATGGAGGTGCAGTGGGAGGTAGTGCGGTCGATCCCCGGGCTAGAAAATGCGGAGATGCTGCGGCCGGGATATGCGATTGAATACGACGCCATCGATCCCACGGAGCTGGATCGCAGCCTGGCGGTGAAGGAGATCTCCCGGCTTTATCTGGCGGGGCAGATCAATGGGACATCGGGGTATGAGGAAGCAGCTTGCCAGGGGCTGATGGCGGGGATCAATGCGGCGCTGCTGGTTCGTGGGGAGGGTCCGTTTACGCTGGATCGGACTGAGGCTTATACCGGGATCTTGATTGATGACCTGATCAGCAAGGGCACGAATGAGCCTTATCGCATGTTTACGTCGCGGGCGGAGTTCCGGTTGCATTTGCGGATCGACAATGCCGATCGGCGGTTGACTCCGTATGGACATAAGCTGGGGCTGATTACGAGCGGGGCCTGGCAGGACTATGAGGAGAAGCAGGCACGGGCGGTGGCGCTGGAGAAGGTGCTGGCTACGCGCAAGGTGGATGTGGCTCGTGTGGGTGAGTTAGTGCCGGAGTTGGGTAATGTTGCCGGCCAGACGTATGGTCAGCTGCTGAAGCGGCCTGAAATCAGCCTGGAGGGGTTGCTGCCGGTGTTGCGGACGGAGATGACGGGGGTGGCCGAGCTCAAATTTTTCGATGGGGCGGTCAACGCCCGGATGCGGAATGAGCTGAAGTCGGTGGAGACGGAGATCAAGTTTGCCGGGTACCTGGACCAGCAGCGGAAGGCGATTGAGAAGCTGAAGAAGGCGGAACAGCGGGCGATCCCGCCCGGGTTTGAATATACCGGGATTAGTGGGTTGTCGCGGGAGATGCAGGAGACGTTGTCACGGGTGCGGCCGCAGACGCTGGGCCAGGCTAGCAGGATACCGGGGGTGACTCCGGCGGCTCTTTCGCTGCTGCATGTGCATTTGGAGGTTGGGGAAAAGCGCAGGGCGGCGGCTCGGGATTGAATTGGCCACCAAGTCTCGCGAAGACGGCTGAAGGTTCTCCAGGATAGCGTCGCGGCCTGTTTTTCAGCCGTCCCCGTTCGACAAGCTCAGGGCAGTCTCTGCGGGACTTGATCGTCCTTTCCATCCCACCCAGGACTTAGCGTGCCTGGGGCTAAGTTCAGCTCAGACGTGTCCAAATTAGGGTTTTTAAGTGCCTCGGTTTAGGAACCGCACTTCCCTTGCCACGATCCTCTCCTTTTTGTCATCCCGAGCGCAGCCGAGCGGATCTGCTGTTCTACGGACCACTCCTGGAAACCCGGAATAATAAAGGGGAAGTTGATGTGTTTCCAGGAAGGTTCGGTGGATGACAAGTGGAGGTTGTGGACCGGTAGGAGCGGGGCACACGAATGGCGCACCGCAGATCCGCTCGGCTGCGCTCGGGATGACAAAAAGGAGAGGATCGTGGCAAGGAAAGGGCGGTTCCTAAACCGAGGCATTTTAAAAATCTAATCTGGACAAGTCCGAAGTTCAGCCGTTCCTGCGGGACTGAGTTTGGCAGTCGTCAGTTGCCTGGTGGGGTGGGCGGCGGCGGCGCGGCTTCTACCGGCGGGGCATCTGCGCCGATTCCGATACCTACGCTGCCCGGATACTGCTCAGGACCAGGTCAGAACCAGGCTCAGGACCAAGCTCAGGACCAGGGTACTGTTGGGGAGATGATTCCGGCTCCTGGTTGGCCATTGGCTGAGGTGGCTCCGGGGAGACGTAGGGTGGGCGCGGGCGGGTTGCCTGACCGGGAGGCACAAAGCGATCACCGGGGAAGCGCGGGATGCCGAAATGGCCGCGCAGGTGAAGCAGATCGACAGTGCTGATGTCTCCGTTGAAGGCAATCAGGTTGAGGTCTTTGGGTCCGGCAAACAATACCATCATTCCGGTTACGTCCATGTGCGCGAAGTTGATCCAGAGGTCGGTCTGCCCGGCGTTGAAGGGGTCTCCCTTGGCGTGGGCTGCGACCAGGTGCTTCCAGCCGGAGGCTTCGTATTGACGGCGAATCAGATCCAGGGCGCGCGGGTCGTAGAGGCCGGGCGCGGCGAAGTGATAGCTGTGAACGGAGATACCGTTTAACTTGGCAATGGCGCTGCGGGCGTCCTGATCGGCGTCGCCGACGAAATAGCCGGCCAGCTGAAGCATGGAGCGGTCAAAGGTGAAATCGGTGTGGAAGGCGGCACGCTGACCCAGAACCTCGAAGCCCTGGGGAACCCAGTTCATGGGTGGCTGCTGGGCGGGCTGCGCATTCTGCGCGAGTAGCGCGAGCGGGCCTGTCAGCATAAGCAGTAGAACGGCAAGGCGGGCGGGCGGACGCAACATGGCGGCTTTCACTCCTCCAGATTAGAACGCCGACGCGCTGGGAAAAGTTGTGCCCAAGGGGCGGTCCGGCTCTAGAATCCGCCAAATCTGCCGATAACCGAATACGACCTTGTGCCTCCAGTTTGACTTCGGCGTGGGAAGTAGCGGGTTGAAAAACGCTCCGCGCGATTCGGTGCGACGGCATATTTTTGCCATCTTGTTGCTCGCGGTCGCGGCACGGTTACTCATTCTGTGGTTTGTAGCCGAGCGGTTTCCGCACACGTGGCTTTATTCTCGCGGCATCGAGCTGGGAACGCTGGCGCAGTCTCTCCTGGATGGGCACGGACTCAGCTCACCGTTCGGCGGATCGACCGGACCGACTGCGCTGCTGGCTCCCGGTTATCCCGCGGTGATTGCTTTCGTTTTCCGCATCTTCGGTTCGTTCACGTTTCCATCGGCGATCGCGGTGATGGCGTTGCAGGTTTTGTTTAGTGCCGGGACCGTGCTGTTGATCATGATCGTTGCGCGAAAGTGCTTTGATTGCCGGACTGCGGATCTGGCGGGCGCGTTTTGGGCTGTATCGTTGCCGCTGGTCTGGATGCCGACGATCTTTTGGGAGACTTGCTTGTCCACACTACTGCTGGTGGGGATGGTCGCGTTGGCGCTCCTCTGTGAACAAAGGTCGAGCAGATTACTTTGGGCGCTGATGGGTGGCTATTGCGGATTGGCTGGGCTGGTGAATCCAGCTCTGCTGATGGCTTTGTTGGCTCTCCTGGGATGGGCGGCGTGGCAGACGCGGAAGAGGCTTCGATATTCGCCTCTGCTGGGCTTGCTGGTTCTGTTGCTGGTGTTTGCTCCGTGGCCTATCCGGAATGCACACGCGTTGGGTGCTTTTATCCCGCTGCGGAGCACGGTTGGCTTGGAATTGTGGATGGGTAACCGTGACGGAGCAACGGGTTTTCTGGATGAGTCGGTGTTTCCGCTATTTAACAGATGGGAATATGAGCAGTATGCGGCAAAGGGCGAGGTTGCTTACATGCGTGATAAGTCCGCGCTTGCCAAGTCCTACATACGGGCTCATCCGGCTGTGTTCCTGCGGCTCAGCAGCATACGATTCGTGCGCTTCTGGACCGGAACCGGGAGCAAAGATGGTTCTGCCGTGTTTGCGATCCACGCTCTGTTGACATCGTGCCTTGGGGCAGTCGGTATGTGGCGCTTATGGCAAAGACGGCGCTTTGGGGTCGCAGCCCTGTTCCTGCTGCCGCTGATGCTTTTTCCCCTGCCCTATTACATTACGCACGCGGAGTTTCGCTACCGTTTGGTGGTTGATCCGTTGCTTACTATTCTGGCCGCGTCTTCGTTCGCCACGGAGAAGGTGTGAGGTTCATCCTCGCTCTGGCTTTGGGTTTGCGCCTGGCTGTGGTGGGTATCGTGCTTTTGTCGTACCCACGGGACTGGCTATTCAGCAAAGCGCCGGACCTGGGATTTCTAGCGTGCTCTCTGAGTTCCGGACAGGGGCTCTCCTCGCCTTTTGGCGGATCGACTGGCCCGACGGCTTTTCTGGCGCCGGGATACCCGGGTGTGGTTGGGCTCGTCTTTCATCTCTTTGGCAGTTACAGTTTGGCTTCCGCAGCGTGGATCATGGCGCTGCAGACTGTGTTTGGGGTGTTGACCGTCGCGGCCATCATGCGTGTGGCCGGGCAGATATTCGGGACGACTACGGCGAAGCTTGCTGGAGCATTCTGGGCAGTATCGCCGCCCCCGCTTTGGCTGCCGGCGGTGCTTTGGGACACCGGTTTGTCGGCACTGCTTTTGATCGGCATGGTTGCTCTGGCGATGCGTTGCGTGGCGAGGCCGGGGAATGGCCTCTGGGCAGCGATGGGAGGGTATTGCGGCCTGGCGATGCTGGTGAATCCGTCGCTCACGCTGGCGTTGTTTGCCGTGCTCGGGTGGACTGCATGGCAAACACACTCCCGACCGTGGATTTGTTGGCTGGTTTTACTAGCAGTGTTCGCTCCCTGGCCTCTGCGGAATGCAGGGGCGCTGCACGCATTTATTCCCCTGCGCAGCAACTTCGGATACGAGGTATGGCAGGGAAATCACGCCGGAGCCAGCGGGATGTTCGACACCAGGCTCGAGCCGTTGCAAAACAAACGCGAGTACAGCGACTACGTCCGCGAGGGGGAGGTGGTGTACATGCGCAATAAATCAACACTGGCCTGGGCTTACGTCCGTGCTCATCCGGGCGATTTCTTGCGGCTCAGTGCCACGCGGGTGGTCTGCTTCTGGACCGGCGCCGGATCCGAATTGAACCGCGGCATCGTCGAGTTGCACGCTGCGCTTACTTCGTTGCTTGGGCTGTTGGGTCTTGCCGCGCTGTGGAGACGGTCCAAAAACACAGCCATGCTTTTCCTGCTGCCGCTTCTCGTTTTCCCACTGCCGTACTACATCACGCATCCCAACTTCCGTTTTCGGCTGGTGCTGGATCCGCTGCTGACGATATTGAGCGCGTACACGGTTTACCGGCTGAACATGCTACGGAAAACTTCAACTCGCAAACTGGTAGAAAAGCGTACCTCAGGGGTTAAAGGCCTCATCCACTTTATTTTTTGAGGCACGGCTGAAGGCCGTCACGCAAACTCTTTACGTACGACCTAAGGTCGTACCCTTCGAAAAACATGAGCAACTACATCCGGTTTTTGCACCTGGAGACACATCGCTTCACATTTGCTGAGATAGAAGCTTTGGTCACGCTATCGACGCTGCTTCTCTTTCTTGTGCTTCCGGTGAGGTACCTGGCCTTTTTTCCCAATGCAGGTTTTCATCAATTTGCGCAAAAACGTTTCCGGGCTTGTGTAGCTGTCTTTTGCTTATCGTTCTTTGGACGGATTGCGCTTTTGCCAATAGAGCCTTTTATGGCCCCCAATATTCACGACGAGTTTAGTTATTTATTGGCGAGCGACACGTTCGCGCATGGCCGGATGACGAATCCGACGCCTCCGCTTTGGCATCACTTCGAAGGCTTCTATGTGCTGATGCAGCCGACGTTCCAGTCAAAGTACGGCGCAGCGCAGCCTTTGTTCATGGCGCTGGGCCAACGCCTGACAGGGACACCGCGGACTGGGATTTTGCTGAGCATGGGATTGGCGGCCGCCAGCTTGTGCTGGATGCTGCAAGCCTACCTGCCCGCGGAATGGGCCTTGCTGGGCGGGTTGCTGGCGGTGGTTCGCATCAGCTGGTTCAGTTATTTTGGCAATGCGTACTGGGGCGGGCCGGTTGCGATTCTCGGCGGTTGCCTGTTGCTGGGGGCGGCAGCCAGAATGGCGCGCAAGGCGAGGGCGAGGGACGGAGTGCTGATGGCGCTCGGCCTGCTGCTACTGGCGAATTCACGTCCGTTTGAAGGCGCTCTCATTTCGCTGCCCGTCTGCTGCTACACCTTCTGGGTCCTTCGTCGAGAACGGCCGCGGGTGAGCGTGTGGGTTCCGGGCATGGCTGTGGCGTTGGTTGGCGCCGCGTGCACGGGATATTACTTTCATCGCGTTACCGGACATTTCACCTTTCCATGGACAGCCTATTGGCGGCAGTGGAGCATTTGCCCGCCGTTTCTGTTTGGCAAACCGAATGGCTCCGTTCATTACCAGTTCGCCGACCAGCTTATTTACAGCCGGGACCGTGAGACGTTGCCGTACATGGGAGCAAAGACACCGATTGGCTTTTTTGCGGAAATGGCCGTGAAGGCGATCTATCAATGGCTTTTCTTCGTGTTTCCCGCGTTGAGTGTTGCTCTTATCGGCTTGATACCAACTCTACGAGCAAGAAGGTTCAGAGTATTGATGTACACACTGGCCTTCGCGTGTTTTGGGTTCCTCTCGGAGACATGGCTGCAAGCCCACTATGTTGCGGTAGCGTGCGGCATTGTGTATCTCATCCTGTTGAATGGACTTCGCTGGATGCGGGTGAGTGCTCGTAGCCACATGGTGTGGCTCAAATTGCTGCGCGGGACGCTGGCTTCGATTGTCTGCATGATCTTCGTTCGCTTGATCATCGTTCCTGGCAATACGTTTCCGCCGAACTGGGCCTCGCAGACCGCGGATATCCCGGGTTATCGGGACATCACGCGCATTCTGGACGCCAAGGCAGGAAAGCAACTGGTGATCGTTCGCTATCGTCCTGATCATTTTTGGGGATATAGCTGGATCAACAATGGCCATGACCTTCAGGGCGGGCATGTGATTTGGGCGAGGGATACGGAACCCCTGGAGTCGAATGTGCCCTTGGTGTGCGCATTCGCGGATCGTAAGGTTTGGCTGCTGGTTCCGCCTGAGAGCGGCTTCATGCCACCGCCGGACAGGACTGCGCCCTGGGATGCTGCGGCTGCCGGCCGGTTTTTGCAGCCGTATTCGTCTACTGCATGTTATTAGGGATCAGCCGCGCGGTGGTGAGATCGGCGGAGATAGCGGTGAAGATACCACTCAGTGAGGTGACTGGTTGGCCTGCTACGCAGGTACTGGCGGAAGCGCTCTGGTGGTAATCGGAATAGAAATATTGTGGGGCGGAGGCCATCGCGGACATGGTGCCGCAGGGGGTGATGTTGGGATATGAGCCAGCGTTTTGGTCGCTGGCGCACCCGGTAGACGGCGAGCCATAGGCAACGGAGTACACCATGGTTCCCTGGCTGGTAGCGTATTTCGCGGCGACGACAGCCTGCCCGCACTCCCCGACCCAGGACGGATACTGCCCGTTGCCGGTAGCGGAGGAGCCCATGACGGTGTTGTTGCCATTGGTTTTTGGCGCCGTGGCGTCGCCATCGCTGAGCAGGATGAGCGCGTTCGCGGACCCTGGATTGGCGGCCTTTTGGGCAACCAGCGCGGACTGAGCCGCATAGATCACACCGGCATAGTAGGTCCCGAATACCCCGTCATAGTTAGGCGGCGCCATGGTGCCGCAACCAATCTTGCCCCCGGCCGCCTGCACCAGGGTCGAATTCGGATTCAACGACTTGGTCGAGTTGGAAATGCGGTAGTCGCTGAGAAAGTTCGTGATCTGGTAAGTAGCTGTACCGATGGTCATGGGGTAGGTGGCATAGTTTGATTGGGCAGGAACATAGGACGACGCTCCCGCGGCGGGAAATGAGTATGCCATGGCCTGCGGCAATGCAGACCATGGAGTGACGGGGGTACTTCCGGTAGGGGACATCGGCATCACGAAGTTGATGGTGAGTCCACTCTGCACCATACTCCAATAGCGGTTTTGCGAAGTAGGCGACGGAACCGGAGTCGTACAGGTTGTATCAAGCGAGGCGGTGGCGCTGGACACATTCGGAAACGCGAACAAGGCTACACGATCGACGGAACTCGCGGCGACTCCCTTGGAGATGGTGCAGGAAGGGAGGCTGGCCGCGCAGGGGCTGAGACTTTGCAGCAGTACCTGGACGCCATTCAATGCGCATGCGATTTGGGTATTGCCGCAGTCAGTATCCGGATAGGCCATGGAGAGAGTGGTATCGAGGATAACGGCCACGTTGTAGGGGCTCGGGGCTCCACCCCGTGATGCGGCGGTTGCACTCACGGTGACAGTCATGGTGCCTAATCCAAATAATGTGGCGAAGTACATGGGCACCACGGCCTGCTCCTGTATCTGGATGGCATTGTAGGGGACAGCGCCCTGGCACGCGATTCCCTGGCTCTGCAGCGTGGAGAGGCATTTCAAGGCGGGAAACCCGCTCGACATAGTCACATTGGGGAGGGAGGCCTGTGCGTTGACAGAACCTTGGCGCGGCGCTAAACGAGGTGGCCGCCGCGATCACGGCAGAACTCGTCGTGGCCGTGCGCATGGCGCCACCACCCGCCAACGCGGCAGCATCTGCGGCGGATTGCAGTGCGCGGTCGCAATAGAAAACATGGCCCACGTCGATCACCACCCCAGCCATGCCGAGAAGCGCCACGAAGATGATGGCCACGAACGGCAGCACCTGCCCACGCTCATCCCGAAGCCAGATTCGCACTGTCGTTTTTGGGGTCAGTGTCACTGGACCAATTCCGCCATCTGCGCCCGCAGGGAACACTGGGGGGCATAGTTAGCACCGAAGACTGCCAGGCTACAGGGGTAGTTCACGGTGACAATGGCTTTAGTCCCTTGCACGAGATTGCCCGCGGCGCCTGTGGTGCTGCTTCCGCTGTTGCAGGACGCACCTGTATAAGCGGCGCCGTTGAGGACAAAAGTAAAAGAAAGATTGGCTGGAGTGAGCAACGGCGCCGCGGCGATGACCGCAGCCGCCGCGGTCGCGCACGGATCTGTGGTCGCTCCGCGGCTGATAGCAAGCGTGCGTGCGCCGATGCCGGTGGCTTCGGTCAACAGCACATAATTGTTGAACGCGAGGCCGAAGGTAAGAATGCCGGTGACGACCAGTAATAGTATGGGCAGAACGAGAGCGATCTCGACCATTGCCTGGCCGTTTTCATTAAGGCAACCCAGCCGGGGTGCGTTGGGAACGCCCATGCAAGCCAAGGTCCTTTTCCGCGGGCTGGTTTTCAAGCTTGGTCGCTCTATCGTATTTTTTTGGGGCATCATCTCACACGCTTCCCTGTTCAAGGTTGCCCGCTTGTCGCACTCATGCCAACTTGTTCCCCTCGCGCAGTTCTTGTTACGCACGACACGCTTACTTATCGGCAATAGTTCATCGATCATGATGCTTAGCTAATTTCGACTTTCGCGGTTAGCGGACTCCAGCACTCATCTATTTTCGAGTTGCCTAACTGCGTGATTAGCTACCAGTCTTTCCAGTGTGATTTGTTGTATGACACATCTATGACCGATGTAATTTACTCTCTTTGCGCCCGCCAGACGATCCGATTGACATTGCCTTTGGTTACGCCCAACATTTTGTCAGACACCAATATATCGATTACCGGCAGCGTAAAAGGAGCATGGCGATGGTGAAAAAGTTTCTTTCTGATTTTATGAGTGACGAGTCCGGCCAGGATCTAATTGAGTATGCCCTGGTGGCAGCGATCATCGCGCTGGGAGCCACCGCGGCGATGACGACCCTTGCCAAGTCCATTACGGCCGCATTTACCAAGGTAGGAACCAGTCTAACCAACGCTGTCTAACGCGCTGAACGAGGCTTGGCTTTCTGACTAGTTCACGCGCGGTCGCAGGTCAATCGCAAATGGATTGTGCTCTGCGTATAAGAAGCGGGGGATTGGGCAACTTGAAGAACATCCTGACAGGTTTCTAAGTGAGAAACTTGCCGGGTACGCCTTGATTGCAGCGCCGGCCACTTTGGCTGGCATAGCTGGGTTGGTTCGCGTTGGCAGTGCGGTGAGCTTAGTATTCACCGAGCGTTGGAACCAAGCCGACCGGCGCTGTCTGACCCGACCAATCATATTGTGCTTGAGGGTAAGAAGCTGCGTGCGATGGCAGCGCGCAGACGACTGGCTGGAATCTTATGCAGAGAATGGGTATAGAGTTTGTGTTCCCTGCGGCCTCGCTGCTTTGCGCCACGATTAGCGCCGTGTATGACGTGCGAAGCCGTCGAATCCCAAATTTTATTACCCTTCCTGCCATTGTCTTTGGGCTGTTGCTGCATGCCGTTTTTGGTGGTTTGCGGCAGTTGGCGACGGCCGCTGCCGCGGGCCTTATTTGCGGCCTGATTTTTCTGATTTTTTATCTGGCTGGCGGGATGGGCGCGGGCGATGTGAAGCTGATGACTGCCGCTGGTTGCCTTACCGGCCTATCACTGATTCAACATTTGCTGGTATGGACCGCCTTGGCGGGCGGAGTGATGGCGATTGGCGTCGCACTCTATCGCCGCCAGTTGGTAGCAACGCTGCATAGCACATACGCAGTCCTGGTTCACCACACGGCGATGGGATTGACCCCGCATGCGCAGTTCAACGTCCGCAACGATCGAACGCTGCGTTTGCCCTATGCGCTGGCGATCATGGCCGGTAGCGCGCTGACTCTTTGCCTGCGAGTGGTCCAGAGGTGAAGCAATGAATGCTAGACGATTGACGTTGGCCTTGCTGGTCTCGCTGCTTATTTCAGGCCTGTTTACCTTCTGGCTGAGTCGACGGGTCGCAAAAGCGGCTCATGTGGTCGTTCCGCAAAAGCACTTCATCGTGGCTGCCAGCGAAACGCTCGCAGCCGGCGAGTTGCTGAAGCCGGGAAGCTTGCGGTTGATGGAGTGGCCGGTTCCGCTTCCGGGAAGTGTTCTCAAGGTCGATGAAATTGCCGGCAGGATTATGCTCTTTCCGGTTGCCAAGGACCAGCCTATTCTCGCGGCCTATCTTGCCCCAGTAGGAGTGAGCTCAGGGCTGACGGCGAAGATCCCGTCGGGCATGCGAGCAATTTCCGTACGATCGGATGAAGTGGTGGGGGTGGCCGGCTTCCTGTTGCCGGGAACGCACGTGGACGTGCTGTTGACCTATCACTCGGATAAGTCTCCGGACCCGCGGACAGCGACCGTGCTGCAGGATGTGGTGGTGGTGGCCGCAGGCCAGCAGATTCGCCCCGATCCGGAGGGCAAGCCGACCAGCGAGAACAATGTGGTGACGCTTCTGCTGACGCCCGCGGACTCCGAAAAGCTGGTGCTTGCGACCAGCCTGGGAGCAATTCATTTCGTTTTGCGAAACGGCGCAGACAAGGAACAGGCCTTGAGCTCATCGGTGGGACTCGATGAGCTCACCGGCACCACTGTCCTCTCGGCCAGCACCGGAGCGGCCGTGACCAAACCGGCGCGTGCCAAGCCATATCAAGTCGAGACTGTTTTGGGCGATAAGCAAGTCGTGAAGACATTCTATTGAGGCGTGGATGGCGATACGGTAAGCAAGGTAGCGAAACATACATATCGCCTGCTCGCTCCGGTCATGCTGTGCGGCTTCATGCGGGGGCAAATAGCAGCCCCCACGCCGGTCGTGGCGGCTGCTCCTGCTGCTTCGCATGGCGCATTGCGTGTGGCGCAATTGCCTGACTCGACCACCGCGCTCAGCAGTTCAACGGTATCAGCAAGCCAGCCGCTGCACATCCTGGTGGGGCAGTCGATTTTCATCACCACAGTGAGCCGATTGAAGCGGGTGTATGTCAGCGATCCCGTGGTGGTTGATTCCTTCACTTCGAGCCCCAGGCAAATCGTGGTAACGGGGAAAGCGCCCGGTGTGAGCAGCCTGATCCTGTGGGATCAAGAGGGCAACTCGGCGACTTACTGGGTTTCTTCCGACGTAAATGTCGTCAGTCTGCAAAAGGAGATTCGCGAGGCGCTGCCGAATGACAGCATTCGAGTGGAAGGGCAGCAAGATCGGGTTTCACTGTCGGGCACGGTATGGAGTGATGCGTCTGCGGGAGCTGCGGTCAAGCTTGCCAGCCTCTATGCCAAAAACGTGGTGAACTCCGTGGTGGTACGGCAGCTGCACGGCAGCCAGGTGAAGTTGAAAGTGCAGATCATTGAAATTGACCGCTCGAAGCTTGCCCAATTTGGGATCAACCTTTTCAGCCAAGGCAAAAATACGAGCAACGTGACGACCGGACAGTTTTCCTCGACGCAAACCTATACCCCTGGCAGTGGCGGGACTCCGGCCACGCTCACCAGCAGCAACCCGCTTAACCTGCTTTTCTACAACTTCGACGTGAATTTCGGTTTGACTCTGCAGGATCTGCAGAACAAGAACATCGCACAAATCCTGGCCGAGCCAACGATTACGACGTTGAGTGGACAGAAGGCCTCGTTCCTCGCCGGCGGCGAGTTTCCCTTTCCTGTGGTCCAGGGTTCATCGGGCGGACTTACGTCCATCACCATTCAATTCCGTCCGTATGGCGTGAAGGTGGACTTTACGCCGGTGGTCAATGACGATGGGACGATTCAATTGAAAGTGGCGCCCGAAGTGAGCGCCCTGGATTTCACCAACGCGGTTACGATTTCCGGTTACACCATTCCGGCTATCTCTACGCGACGGGCGGACACGCAGGTAGAGCTACGCGATGGACAGAGCTTCGCGATTTCCGGGCTACTCGATCATCGCACCACGGACATAATCAGCAAGATGCCAGGCATCGGGGACGTGCCTATTCTGGGACAGCTGTTCCGGTCGAAAGATGTCAACCACTCGACCGTAGAACTTATGGTGGTGGTGACCCCCAACTTAGTCGATCCGTTGACCGATATGACTTCGCCCGCTTTGCCTAAATTGCCGGTGCCGTTGCTCGATCCCACGCAATTCGATAAGAAGATGGTCAAACCAAAAGCCCCGACGCAACCGCAAGCAGGCCGCCCACAATGACGCAGAGCGCACACCATCCGGATGGTCTGCAGGTGGCGCTGCTGACAGTGCATGTCGATCAGGACACGGTGGACCAGATCCGCCAGGCGGCTGCCCGCATGCCCTGGGAGCTGATCAATGTGGATTACGGTAACTACTTCTCGGGAGCCAAGCTAACATCTGTTACCCAGCGGGCGATGAGTGCCCAGGCATGTGTCGCCGTGGTTGATTTCGACGGTGATTCCGAGCGGGCGCTGGAGACGGCTGAATTCCTGCGCGAGAACTTCCACCTCAATATTGGGATTCTGGCTCTTTCGGCCAGCACCGATCCTGACTTGCTACTACGCGCGATGCGCGCCGGATACAGTGAATTCCTGGCCATGCCTTTTGACCTGGACGAATTGACGGACACACTCATCCGGCTCGATCACCGTTGGGCGACCAGCATGGTCCGGCCGCGGCACTCGGGAAAGATTCTGTCCTTTTTCGGGGCGAAGGGAGGTGTGGGCACAACTACGCTGGCGGTCCACCTGGCGATGTTTCTGGTTCGCAACCTGGGGAAGAAGGTGCTGTTGGTCGACAACCATGCACAGCTGGGGCACGTGGTGCTGTACCTCGGTATGGATGGAAGCAATCATCATTTTTATGACCTGGTGCAGAACGTCAGCCGGCTGGACGAGGACTTGCTGCGCGGATTCATCGCCACCCACTCGAGCGGCCTGGATGTTTTGTCCTCTCCCGACGTTTACGGCAGTTCCTGGAAAACGGATACAGATTCAGTCGAACGAACACTGGAGTTCCTGAGCACGCAGTACGACTTCGTTCTACTGGACTGCGAGGCATCGTTCGAGGACATCAACCTGGCCATCGTTTCTTATTCACATTTGATATACCTTGTCGCTTCGCCGGAGATTGGGGCTATCCGCGACCTCTCGAGGTATGTGGACGGGCTGGTTCAGAATGAGCACGCGACCACGAAGCTGCAAGTAGTCATCAATCGCTACTCCTCGCATGAGGCGGTGACCATCGAGCAGATCGAGCGAGCAGTCCATTTGCCGATCGCCTTCAAGGTTCCCAACAGCTACAGCGAGTTGGTCCGATCGGTCAATATCGGCGAACCGGTGTCATCGGAGAGTAAGTCTGATTTTTCTGCGCAGATGATGAAGTGGGCGACTGGATTAGCGGGAAGGACTTCGGCAACGGCTCAGGAGCCAGGAAAGAAGCGGTTCGCGTTATGGAAGTAACGCAACCTTTGAGGTTGACCGATCGAGGATATCCACATGGCTGATTCCCCTATCACCGGGCATACGCGGGTGATTCCTGCCATCGTAAGAACGGCGCGACCTGTAGCCCTGAAGATACAGCAGGAAATCAAATCCGCAGTCCACCACGGACTCATCAAGCGTCTGGATCTCGAGAAGATGGCGCAGATGCACGAGAATCCGGCTTCTCAGCAACAACTCCAGAGTGTGATTCACCAGCTGATTGGAGAGCAGAATATTCCGCTCTCCGCTGCGGAGCGCGACCGGTTGGCGCAGGAGGTACTGGATGAAGTCTTCGGTCTTGGCCCGCTGGAACCGCTGCTACAGGATGCGAGCGTCAACGACATCCTGGTAAACACTTGCAGTTCGGTCTATGTAGAACGGCGCGGCGTGCTGGAGAAGACCAGCGTCATCTTCAAGGACGATCGGCACCTGATGCACGTGATCGACAAGATTGTATCGGCGGTGGGACGGCGGGTCGATGAGTCCTCCCCCATGGTGGACGCCCGCTTAAAAGACGGGTCACGGGTCAATGTGATTATTCCGCCGCTGGCTGTAGATGGCCCGATTCTTTCGATCCGTAAATTCGGATCGAAACCGTTGGCCGCGGAAGACCTGTTGCGCAACAAGGCGCTTACCGAGCCGATGCTCGAGGTCCTTAAGGGAGCCGTGCAGGCTCGCCTCAACATCATCGTCTCGGGGGGGACCGGCTCAGGGAAGACCACTTTGCTGAACGTGATGTCCAGCTTTGTCGACGAGCGCGAGCGGATTGTAACCATTGAAGACTCGGCCGAGTTACAGGTGAAACATGCGCACGTCGTGCGGCTTGAGTGCCGGCCTCCGAACGTGGAGGGTAAGGGAGCGGTGCGGCAGAGGGAGTTGGTCATCAATGCACTTCGTATGCGTCCCGACCGGATTGTGTTGGGTGAAGTGCGCGGTGAAGAGTGTATGGACATGTTGCAGGCGATGAACACCGGGCACGATGGTTCTCTGACGACTATCCACGCCAACACGCCGCGGGATGCGGTAGCCCGCATGGAGACGATGGCCATGATGGGCAGCGTGAGTTTGCCTGGAGCGGCGATCCGGGCGCAGATTGCGTCCGCGGTGCACGTGATCGTGCAGATAGCCCGTATGAGCGATGGTTCGCGCCGGGTCACGCACATCTCTGAATTAACCGGAGCGTTCAGCGACGTGATCAGCATGCAGGATGTCTTCCTTTTTGAGAAAGAAGGCCTGAGCCCCACGGGGAAGGTGAAGGGCCGCTTTCGCGGCACCGGGATCGTTCCGAAATTTGCAGAAAAGTTGAAGGCTGCCGGTTTTCCGTTGCCGGCAAGTCTGCTCGATTACTCAGTGGAAGTTTAGAAGGCTATAGAAATGGGTCTGCTGGTTCTGACATTCCTTCCGATTTTGCTGGCCACCTTCCTGTTGGTCATGGCGATGACGCGGCAGTCGCCGGAGGAGAAGATTGTCAGCGGCCGGATGGCATTGATCCACATCCCACAGAAAGAACAGGCCGGGGGCGGGTTTGATAGTACACAACTGTTGAAGACAACGAGAGCGAGCAGGTTGCGCTGGCTGGATGAGATCCTGGGCCGCTTCGAGTTCGCGAAAGCACTGCACGTGCGAATTTTACAGGCGAGCAGCTCAACCAGCGTGGCTCGTCTGATCCTGACCAGTGGGGGTTTGTTCATCTCGGGATCCGCCATCACCTGGATCTTCGCACCCATGGTTCTCATCGCCCTGGCGGTTGGGATCCCGCTCAGCTTGGTGCCCTTCGGGATTCTTTCCGTGAAGCGCACGAGTAGAGTCAACGCCTTCGACGAAGCTCTTCCCGAATGCATCGACATGCTGGCGCGGGCTCTACGCGCCGGCCATTCCGTGGTGGGGGCGCTGGAGATGCTGGCTGGGAATGCGCGGGAACCGGCTGGGTTTGAATTCGGCGAGGTCTTTAAACAGCTGAACCTGGGCTTCCCGATGCGCAACGCACTGCTGCAACTTCTGGACCGCGTTCCCTCGGCAGACTTGCGCGTGCTGGTAACCGCGATCATGGTGCAGAAGGACACCGGGGGGAACCTGGTCGAAATTCTGGATCGCACGGTCTTCGTCATTCGAGAACGGCTACGGATTCAAGGTGAGATTCGCGTTCAAACCGCCCAGGGAAGACTAACCGGATGGATTCTCACCGCGCTGCCCGTGGTGATGATGGTGCTGCTCAACCTGGTAAGTCCGGGCTACTCCAGCATTCTGTTCCACGACCCATTTGGCCGCAAGCTCATGTACGTCAGCCTCGGGATGCTTGCTGCCGGCGGTATCGTCATTCGCCGAATCGTGAATGGGATCGAGGTCTAGAAGAGATGGACCTGGTTTATTACATCGCGCTCACGCTTACCGTTTTTCTGGTGTTCGCGCTGATCTTCGCCCCAGTCATCCTGCGGCCGTCTCCGGCCGCCAGGCGAATGCTGGCAATGGTGCGCAGCAATCGTCCGGACGAACGAAATATCGGCAGCAAAGAGCGTATGCAAGAGGCGGTTCTTTCGCTCGCGAGGGGTTTGCGCGTCCGGCTGGGGATTACCGAGGATGAAAAAGTGAAACAGCAGCTCTTGAGTGGGGGCATCAGAACCAGTCAAGGCATGAACGCCTACGTTGCCAGCCGCTATGTTGGTCCGCTATTGGGCCTGGTGTGCGGGAGTTTGATTCACACCAACACTGTGTTCTGGGCTTTGTCTCTGGCCGCGGTCTTCTATCTGATCCCGGACATGTGGCTGAAGACCAAAATCACTAAACGGAGAGAAAGGATCAGGAAGAGCATTCCCGACGCGCTCGATCTGCTGGTGATCTGTGTAGAGGCAGGGTTGGGGTTGGACCAGGCGATGCTGCGTGTGGGACAGGAGCTGAATATCAGCCACCCTGATATTCACCACGAGTTCATGCAAGTCAACCTGGAGCAACTTGCCGGCAAGCCCCGGCTCGAGGCGTGGAAGAGCGCGGCAGACCGTACGCAGATTCCGGAGTTTTTCCTTTTCGTCAGCATGTTGACGCAAGCTGACCGGTTCGGCACTCCTATTGTTCGAGCATTGAGCCGGTTCGGCGATGAAATCCGTTTGAAACGACGGCAGCGGGCCGAAGAGAAGGCCGCCAAGACCAAGATCAAAATACTTTTCCCGCTGGTGTTGTTTATCTTTCCCTGCATTTTTATTGTATTGCTGGCGCCTGCAATCCTGAACATTGCAAAGAATATGGAGGCGTTCAAATAGTCTTCGGCGGCATCATGGCGAGCAATAGAAACCGTATTGGTGGCTTATAGAGCTTTTGAGTTACACGAAATTGGGGAGAAAGGAGGATACATTCGATGGATACGACAACACTGATTCGAATCATCGCGGGTGTTTTGGCAGTCGCTGTACTCGCTTTCGTGATTTACCGTAGAACACACGCGAAGGTCTAACCGGGATTCACAGCCGTGACCTGGTTGAAATGGGGTGGAGTGATTTCGCGGAAAAATCCATGAACCGCCTTTTCGCCTCCGCACTTCCTTGAGTGCCGCGGTGGACGGGGCGGCGTCATATGCGGTCCCGGCCAACTGGGACCGCATGCAGTTCCACGGTCTGACCCGCCCGTTCGGAAAGATTCTGGTTGAGAGGGAACCGGGATGGTCGAGGGCAAATAATCGAGCTGAGAGACAAAACGAGCGCCACTACCGTGGGTACACGGATAACCATCGCCGACACGTGCCTCACTCGCCTGGTAGGTTTGATGGGAAGGAGGAGGCTCGACGCCGGATGCGGGCTCCTCATCAGGCCGTCATGCGGCATTCATACGTTTGGCATGTTGTTTTCGATCGACGTTGTCGCGCTCGATAGCAGCCTGCGGGTGGTGAAGGTCTGGCCCCGATTGGCCCCCTTCAGGGTCACCAGTATTCACCGGAAAGCGCACAGCTTTCTGGAACTACCGGCCGGACAAATAAGCCATTGCCGGATTAAGGTCGGGGACCAGATGGAGTTTGCCTGAAGTCTTCGTCGCTGACCGGCGGCTTCCCTGCACCCATCCCTCATCAAAAGCGGGAACTCTCTGTCCGGAAGACACGGGCAGCAGGAGAGTTTGCGCAAGCAGGGATGCCGATGTTCATCCCACGAATCCTTTCCATGGCTAATATCTCCATCGATTCATGCCGCAAAGCGGCGGTCGGCTATATCATCGCTTGAACCAATTTCACAGTGAGCAGGGTGGTAGAACTTCCAGCCTTTGAGGAGCGATGGGAATGAAGAACCTAATATGGCTTATGTTGCTACTGGGGATCCTGAGCTTATCTTCCGGATCGTCAAGAGCGTGGGCGCAAAGTGGGATTACTGCGCGAACGGCCGAAATGTTCACTTGTGCTTCCGATGACGGGAAGCGCCATCTGTGCCGGGTGGATACCAGCCGCGGCGTGCAAATGACGAACCAGCGCAGCGGATCGCCATGCATTCAGGGGCAAACCTGGGGCTACTCGCGGTCGGGAATTTGGGTGGATCGTGGCTGCCGTGCCGATTTTTACCTGGGGAGCAACTATCGGCCTGGACCTGGTCCCGGCGGACCCGGCTATGGAGGCGGTCCTGGCGGACCTGGTTATGGCGGCGGGCAAACGATTACCTGCTCGTCCAATAACGGTAAGCGCAACTACTGCTCAGCGGACACGAGCCGCGGGGTACGGCTCACGAACCAACGAAGCGGTTCTCCTTGTGTGCAGGGGCAAACCTGGGGCTACGACAACCGGGGCATCTGGGTGGATCGTGGCTGCCGGGCAGACTTTGTCACGCGGCGATAAATAGCTTCGGGGCAGAGGTCCGTATAAAGGACCGCTGCCCCGAAGGAATTGCGTGGCAATCAAAGTTCGTCTTCTAGCTGCAGGGCTTGCCCGCATCCGCGTGGGCGCCTTTCGCTTTGGCGTCCGCTTCGGTCATGTAGGCGCCGGCCTTGGTGGTGCCGTAGTACTTGGTGCCGTAGCAGTGGTAGACCTTGGTGGAGGTGTTTAACCACACCATACCGGGTCCGCCACCGGGTGCCGGAGTGGTCGATGCCATGGTCTTTGTTTTTGCTGCGGGCGCCGTTTTTGCTGCCGGCGCGGCGCGGGGCTGCGGTCGCAGCAGCGGGAGGCGCAGGGGCTGCAGGGGCTGTCGGTGCAGCAGCGGGAGCTGGCGTGGAGCTGCCACCGGCGTACCAGGTCTTCACGCCCTTGTGACCGCGGCACGCGCCGCTCTTGCTCGCGCCGGTCCAGTAGGAGCCATCATTGCAAAGCCCGGTAGCTCCTGCGGGTGCGCCTGCAGGGGCCTGGGCCACGCCTGCCTGGGAAGCGATCATTGCGGTTACAGCCAGCGCGGTTGCGGCCAGCAGCGAACTAACCATTTTCTTCATATGCACTCCAGTTGACCTAAAGCGAGAATTTAGAGGCTTAGAGCCCACTCATCCTACGACGAGAGCAAAGCGGAGTACAAGCGCTTTTCTAAAAGCAAGGACACCTGAGGATTGATGGAATAAAAATAAGCCGTCGCGCAGCAAGGTCCGCATCCGCAAACAAGAGCCCCGTTCGCCGGTAAGGTGACGGGTCGAAAGGGATCGCCTGCCCACTGCCGCGCTTTCTTCTGCAAACGCTTGCTATGAGCAGCGAAGCGCGATGTTAGACAACAAGTCAGCGGAGATAGGGGTTGCATTCGTCGCACTTATATGAATAAATGGGCATCCCCATCTGTTTCCCCCGAACCCGGCCATTTCTTCATAGATACAAACGACGTTTCCCCTCGGCCCCGGGCACAATCGCGATTTCATACGCGCGAAAATAAGGAGAAAACGGAATGAACTGGATGCCGATTCTTATTCAGCTGATCAGCGGTGGCGTTGGCGGAAATATAGCCGGCGCTCTGTTGAAGAAGTTCAATCTAGGTCCTATTGGGAACACCATTGCCGGCGTTCTTGGTGGTATAGGCGGAGGCCAGCTGCTCGGTATGTTGACCGAAGCCGTTGTCCCGGCTGCGAGTGTAGGGCTGGATATGTCTTCCATTTTCTCAAGTGTTGGCGGGGGTGGTATTGGCGGGGCGGTGATCATGGTCATCGTGGGCCTGGTCAAAACTCAGATGGCAAAGTCGGCTACGGTTTGAACCAAGGGTCAGCAGGGGCCGATCAAACCTACCGCACAGCAGACAACTTGTAATCGAGGCATCTCCTGACTCGGGCAGCGGATTGGGAATTCTCAATCGCTGAATGTTTCGCGATGTTCAGGTAGCTGCCAGTCGTCCCTACGGGACTTCTCCTCTCCTCGCATCTTTACCCTTCCATTGTCATCCCGACCCGGATTTCCTGCCACGCTGCTCTGGACACGGTTGCGTGTGCGCCTTTCTCGCCAGGAAAGGCGCATGAAGTTCGCACATCTGTGTCTCGAAGAGGGTGCGACAGCAGCCTGTAGGCGTCTTTGCGGATGTTGTATTGGGCCGCGGCCTGGGGGGAGAAGTTGGCCGCGCAGAAAGCGGGCATAGCAATTACCGACGGTGGCGTATTCCGTGCCGCGCATGGAGTCATTGAGTGGGGCGAGGCCGGTGCTGCTATTGAGGGGGTTGGGTGCGGTTTGGTCCTTTGTAGACCCGAGGAAGGTGAAGGGATGCCTTGTCCTTGTTCTCTTCGGCGACTACGGTTCGCTGGGAATTCAGGCAGAGCCAGTTTTCGTGAACGTGCTCGAATACGTGGGAAAATATGCCCTTTTCCAGCACCGGTGCCTTCTCGCCTTTCCAACTCATGACGTAGGTGCCATTCACGATGGCTACGTCGCCCACGAAGCGCACGCTGATTACCTTCTGTTCCAGCGAATCGGGCCCGGCGTTCTTGACGAAAAGGTGGGCGATTTGCTGGTTGCGCGTGGTCACGTCTCCGCTGGCTGAAATGCCAATGTACTGCGGGGCCAGGACCAGTTCGAGCGCATATTGATCGCGCTTGGTGACCGCGGCGGCCCATCGGTCTTCCACCTGCTGCATCTCGCGAAAGGCGGGCGGCGTATTTGCGTTTGCCGTGTTGGTTTGCTGTGCTCCGGCGCTCGCTCCCGGCAAGGCGATGCAAAAGGCAAGAAGTAGAGATTTTGTGCGACGACCCATCTGCTTAATCATACCGTTTGTCCAGATTTCTACCTTGATTCCCTCAGGGCGCCCGCCGGTGGTTGTGCCCTACACTGGGCTTGGAGTTTCCCCATGGCTTCTCTTTCTGATGTGTCGTTGGACCGCGGCCTGCCCGCCAGCGTAGAGGCGGAGCGTTCGATTCTGGGCGCGATCCTGCTCGACAACCATTCCTATAACGAGGCGGCGGAAAAGCTGCGCGCCGAAGACTTCTCGCTGGATTCGCATCGCCGTATTTACAGCCGCATGTCGGAGTTGATCGATGCCCGGCGGGCGGTCGATATCGTGACCCTGGCGGAAGAGCTGGGCAAGCGCAAAGAGGTGGAAGCGGTGGGTGGAGTGGCCTACCTCGCGTCCCTCACCGAGGGACTTCCCCGGCGGCCAAGCATTGAAGAGTACGTCCGCATCGTGAAGGACAAATCACTGTCCCGGCAGTTGATCAATATCTGCAGCACGGCCATCACCCGGGCGGCGGACCAAAGCGATGAAGCGCTGGTGGTGCTGGATGCGGCCGAGTCCGGGCTTGCTCGAAGTTTCTGAGCGCGGGATCACGCGCGGTTTTGCCGGCATCCCGGAGATCGTTCGGGATTCTTTCGGGACCATCGACAATCTTGTACGCGCAGCAGAAAGAAGTGACCGGGCTGGCGACGCACTACACCCAATTCGACAAGATGACCAGCGGATTGCAGGCTTCTGACCTGATCATCATTGCCGCCCGCCCCAGCATGGGCAAGACGGCGTGGGCGATCAACATTGCGGAAAACGCCGCGGTGCGCGATGGAAAAATCGTGGCCGTGTTTTCGCTGGAAATGTCGAAAGAGTCATTGTTGCGGCGCATGCTGGCTTCGCAGGCGCTGGTTTCCATGCAAAAGATTCAGACCGGGTTTATTCCCAAAGCGGACCGGGGCAAGTTGATGGAGGCGCTGGAGCGTTTGGCGGAGTCGAGGATTTTTATCGACGATACCCCGGCGATTGCGCTGTCAGAGATGCGGGCCAAGGCGCGGAGGCTGCAGCGGCAGCAAGGTGGTTTGGACCTGATCGTGATCGACTACCTGCAGTTGATGAGCGCTTCTTCGTTTGGCGTGGGCGCAAAGCGGTACGAGAACCGTACCCAGGAGGTGTCCGCGATTTCGCGCGGGCTTAAGGCTCTGGCTAAGGAACTGCGGGTTCCGGTGGTCGCGCTTTCCCAGCTCAGCCGCGCTTCGGAACAGCGCGGCGGGGATAAGAAGCCGATGCTGTCGCGATCTGCGCGAGTCCGGGTCCATTGAACAGGATGCCGATGTGGTGGCGTTTATTCATCGGGATAGCTACTACAACAAGGATGAGAATGGGGAAGAGGATCCCGACTCCAAGAACAAGGCGGAGATCATTATCGCCAAGCAGCGCAATGGTCCCACCGGGTCGGTGCACCTGGCCTACATCGCGGAGTGCACGCGTTTCGAGAACATGGCCTTTGGCCAGGGGCCCGGGGATTTCTAGCCAGCTGATGCCGACCCGACCGCTTTGGGCTGAAGTGTCCGCGCGCCGGCTTCTCGCCAACTATAAAAAGCTGCGCCGCATGGTTGGCTCCGAGGCTGAGCTGATGCCGGTGGTCAAGGCGAACGCCTATGGCCACGATGTGTTGGCGTGCGCGCCGTTGCTGGCTGCTGCGGGCGCCCAGTGGTTGGGGGTGACTTCGACCGAGGAGGGGGCCGCGGTACGCGCGGTATGTTCTGCGCCGCGCATTTTGTTGATGTCCGGGATGTTTGACGGGGAAGCCGATGCGGTGATCGACCTGGGTTTGACTCCTGTGGTTTGGGAGGCCTGGCAGATTGATTTGTTGGAGGAGGCCGCAGTACGGCGGCGCATGCCTGCCGGATCGGTTGCGGTCCACCTGGAAATTGATACCGGGATGTCGCGCCAGGGGGTGCGGGTGGCGGAGGCTCCTGCGCTGCTGCGTCGTTTTCAGGATGGGTCTTGCCTGCGGCTCGAAGGGGTGATGACCCATTTCAGCGCGCCGGAGACCATGTCTTCGGTTCGCCCCAATCCGCAGTTGGCTGGCCTGGAGACCGCGCTCGGAGTTGATGGTTGACCACGGGGTGCGGCCGCGAATGGCTGCATGCGGGGAATTCGTCGACCATCGTTGCCGGACCCGACCGGGAGGTTTTGATGGGGATGGCCGCGCGGGTGGGGGCTCGGCTGATGCTGCGTCCTGGTCTTGCGCTGTATGGGTACCTCGACCGGCTTACGTTGGATGGGTTGTCGTGGGAGGGCGAGGACGGGTTTGCTCCGGTGCTTGCGTGGAAGACTCGGGTGACTTCGTTGCGCACTGTGCAGGCGGGGGAGACGGCTGGTTATGGCCGCACCTTCGTCGCCGAGCGGGAGACGCGGCTTGCGTTGTTGCCGGTGGGGTATGCGGATGGGTTCAACCGGCTGCTTTCGAACCGTGGACACGTGCTGGTGCGCGGCCAACAAGCGCCGATTGCCGGGCGGGTTTCCATGGATCAGACGGTGGTGGATGTGACCGGGATTCCCGGGGTTGGGATTGGGTGATGAGGTGGTGTTGTTGGGAGGCAGGGCGAGCAACGATCGACGCTTGGGATCTCGCGGATCTTACCGGGACTGTTCCCTGGGAGGTGTTGTGCGCGATTAGCTCCCGGGTTCCCCGGGTGATGGTGGATTAACAACCGAGTCTTCAGCAGGAAAACGTTCGAGGGTTTCGCCCTTCGTTTTCGGCCCAGGTACGCTCACGGCGAACCGGGGCAGTCCTGTTTCGGCGAACCTGGGCCAAGCCGTCCCACTTCTATCTTAGATTCTCGGTCTGTTGAGAGTGGAAATTGATGTTCGTGGACAGGGGCTACACTGAAGGGTATGGCTATGTTTATTGATGAGGCCCGGATTCGGGTCAAGGCGGGGGATGGCGGCAATGGTTGTGTTGCCTTCCGGCGGGAGAAGTTTGTTCCGCGCGGCGGTCCGTCCGGCGGGGATGGCGGACGCGGGGGCGACGTCATCATGGAGTCGAGCGAGCGGCACAATACGCTGGTTCACTTTCGCTTCAATCCTGAGCACAAGGCGGAGCGCGGACGGCACGGCGAAGGATCCAACTGCAGTGGCCGGGAAGGCGTGGATACGATTTTGAAGGTGCCGGTGGGCACGGTGCTGTATGACGACGAGACCGGCGCGCTGGTGCATGACTTCCGCCGGCCGGATGAACGCATCATCGCCGCCAAGGGCGGACGCGGGGGACGAGGAAATCAGCATTTCGCTACCTCCACGCACCAGGCCCCGCGGGAATCGGAAGCGGGCAGAGAGGGCGAAGAACGGGCTTACCGGTTGGAGCTGAAGCTGCTGGCGGATGTCGGGCTGGTGGGCTTTCCCAACGCCGGCAAGTCGACGCTGATCTCCAGGATCTCCGCTGCCAAGCCCAAGATTGCCGACTATCCCTTCACCACTCTGGAACCGAACCTGGGCGTGGTGTCGGTGGGAGAGCCGCCGCATGAAGACAGCTACGTGGTGGCGGATATCCCGGGACTGATCGAGGGCGCCCACCTGGGAGCGGGCCTGGGAGTGCAGTTTCTGCGCCATATTGAGCGCACCCGGGTGTTGGTGCACCTGGTGGATGTTTCGGATGCCAGTGGACGGCCGGACCCGGTGGAGGACTTCCGGGTGATCATGGCGGAGTTGAAGAGCTTCGGCCATGGGCTGGAGGAAAAGCCGATGTTGGTGGTGGCGTCGAAGGTGGATGTGGCCAATCCGGAGAAGCTCAAGAAGCTGCGCGCGATGGCCAAACGGCGCAAGCTGCCCTTTTTTGCCATCTCGGCGGTGAGCGGCGCGGGCATCAACGAACTCAAATATGCTGTGGGCGACGTGGTGCGGGCGTCTCGCGAAGCGGAAATCGCTCCGGTTCCTGAAAACTCCATCCTGGCTGAATATTAGATCATTCTCACAAGGCGAATACTAGGCGGTAGCGAGACGGGCGAGCGGCGACGGGCACCATGCTGCGCCGTGGCGCGGGGAGTTGCACCAGTTCCCAGGCAGAGCGATCGCGCAGCAGGCGGGAAACAAGGGCGGTGTGCATCGCATGTCCGGCTCGCTGGGCCACCACCCGGCCGAGGATGCGATGGCCAGCCAGGGCCAAATCACCAATCAGGTCGAGCACTTTGTGGCGGACGAATTCGTCGTCAAAACGAAGCGGGCCGTTCTGCACCTTGCCGTCGCAGAGAATGATGGCATTCTCTTCCGAAGCACCCCGGATGAGGCCCATATCGCGCAGCATCTTTTCGTCTTCGCGAAAGCCGAAGGTGCGGGCTGCGGCGATCTGGGCGCCATAGGCCCCGGCAGCCAGATCGACGGTAAAGGCCTGGCGGCCGATGGGGTCAGCGAAATTGATGTCATAGGTGATGCTGTAGCCTTCGCCGGGATACACGGCGATGAATTTGCCGTTCTCGCGTACTTCGACGCTTTTCAGAATGCGCAGATACTGGCGGCGGCGGCGCTGGGTGCGGATGCCCACCTCAACAAAGGCTTCCACGTAGGGCAGGGCGCTGCCGTCGAGGATGGGTAACTCCAGATTGTCCAGCTCGATGATGACGTTGTCGACGCCCATGCCAATGAGCGCGGAAAGAAGATGCTCGGTGGTGGAGATGAGCACGCCCTGGCGCATGAGGCTGGTGGCGTAGCTCACCTTGGCGACGTTCCTGCCGGTGGCGGCGATCTCGTAGTTGTCCAGATCGGTGCGGCGAAACACGATCCCGAGCCCGCGGGAGCGGGCAGCAACCGCATATTCACCGGTGCCCCGCTGTGGAGACCGATTCCTGAGAATGCAATCACCGACGCGATGGTCTTTTCTAAGTGGTCTGCGTCCACGAACAATATTCCTGGCTTGCAATAAGTCGCAAAGTCATAGAGTACCTATGATTAGCAAAGTTGTGATGTGGCAAAAACGACACAAACTGATCGGGTCATCAGACGTACCGCAAGGGTGTTAGGTTTACCCGGAGAGGAGAAAGACTGATGGAAAGTTACCGCGACGTGTCCCGGGCAGCGGCAAAACGGCAGCCGGAAATGCTCAAAATGATCGCCGAGCTGGTGGGCATCGAGTCGCCCACGGAGGACCGGGCCGGAGTGAACCGCTGTGTGGCCCTGGTGGAGCGGTGGATGAGAGCCAGCGGGGGAAGTGCGAGCGCTCCCGGCAACGATCGGCCGGGGATCTTTTGGTGGGCCGCTTCGGGCCGGCCCGGAGCACCGTTAAACCACTGATGCTGCTGGGCCATCTGGACACGGTCTGGCCCCTGGGCACGCTCAAGAAGATGCCTTTCCGGGTGCGCCAAGGGCAGGGCGTGGGGGCCGGGGGTTCTGGACATGAAGGCGGGGGTGGTGATGGCCCTGGGCGCCCTGCGCTTGTTGCTGGAGGCGGGGCAGCTGACTCGGCCGGTGTGGTTTTTGCTCAACAGCGACGAGGAGACGGGCAGCCAGTGTTCGCGGGCGCTGACGGAGTCGCTGGCGAGAAAATGCGGGGCGGTTTTCGTTCTGGAGCCGGCGCAGGGTATCCCTGGAGCGTACAAGACGGCCAGGAAGGGCGTGGCCAACTACCATCTGCGAGTGCATGGGGTGGCGGCGCACAGCGGGGTGGATTTCGACCGGGGCCACAGCGCGGTGCTGGAACTTGGCCGCCAAATCGAGCGCGCCAGCGCCTTCACTGATCCGGCTCGGGGGATCACGGTCAATGCCGGGGTGATAGGCGGGCGGAACGCGATCCAATGTGGTGGCGGCTGAGGCATGGGCGGAATTCGATGTGCGCATTGCCAGGGCGGTGGATGCAGAGCGCATGGACCGGCGCTTCCGCTCTTTGCGGGCAGTGGACAGAAAGTGCAGGCTGGAAGTCACGCGGCGGGCTGAATCGGCCGCCGATGGAGCGAACCTCAGGGACGGTTACATTATTCCGGCGCGCAGCAACAATGGCCGCGGGGCTGGGTTTTACTTTGCAGGAAGCAGCGACCGGCGGAGGTTCGGACGGGAATTTCACCTCTGCGCTGGGGATTCCGACGCTGGATGGAATGGGAGCGGTGGGGGAAGGCGCACATGCTTCCCACGAATCGATTCTGCTCGATGCTTTGGTTCCCAGGACAGCACTGCTTGCGGCGATGATCGGCGGCCTTTCCTTGCAGTAGGCCGCGGAAGGGACAGAAATGTTGGCCGCTTCGATGTGACCCTGCTTGCCATCTTCGTTCTTTGTTCTTCGCAGTTGCTTCGCCCCAAGGGAGAAAAGAGGGGGTCATTGTGAAACGCTGATCGCAGATGCTCCTTGCCTTCACGCGAACAATCTCCGATCGAACAGGCCCGTAGGGCGGACCGAAAGTAGCCCAGCCGAAGGGCTGGGGAGGCTCCCAAGACTGATCCCGGAGGGCGGCCAGATTCTCAGATGTCGCGCCTCCGCACGCAAGCTGGCAAAGCGCTGTCCAAGCCCTCGGGCTACAACACAGTCACGGCCCTGCGGGCTTCAGTCGGATCATCTGTAATTTTCGCCATTCTACGCAGGCTACTCACGGCCGTCAACGGGTCACGGACTATAGACCTATGGCTGGATGGAGTTGGCTTGCCAGGCGCAGTTCGGCTCCTTCTAGCAGGCTGGCTGACCAGAGCCAGGGGCAGGCCGACGACGTTAAAGTAGCAACCGTGGATGCGGGGGATCCATGTTCCGGCATAACCCTGGATGGCATAGGCGCCGGCCTTGTCCATGGGCTCGCCGCGTGGCGACGTAGCCGGCGACTTCCTGGGGGATAGCGTGCGCATGGTCACCTGGGTCATTTCCGCGGCTATTTCGGCCGAGGCCGGACCCCAGACTACGGCGACGCCGGTCACTACCTGATGCGTGCGGCCGGAGAGAAGCAGCAGCATGCGCTCAGCGTCGGCGGCGTCCGCCGGCTTGCCCATGACTTCTCCATCGCAGACGACGACGGTATCGGCCCCCAGAACGATCGCCGGCGCAGCGGAGGATGGATGGCGGGCAAAGACTTCTTCCGCTTTCTCCCGGGCTAGCCTGGTGGCGAAGCGGATCGCGTCCTCTTCCGGCCGGCGCGTCTCAGGGATGGAAGAGGGCTGCACGATAAAGCGATAACCGGCCTGGGTCAGCAGCTCCCGGCGGCGCGGCGAGGCAGAGGCGAGGATGAGGGTGGAGTTCACGACTCCTCGCGCCACGTGAGTGCCGGTGCGGACGCCATCCTGGTCGCACAAGGCCCACGCCATGCGCGGAGTGTTGTGAGCCATCCCGAAGCGTCCATCAGGGCCGAGCAGGATGATGCCGCCGTGGCCCTGAAGGCGGGCGTGGAGATAGGCGATGGCGTCCTCGGCGGCTTGTTCCGGGCCCAACCAGGGGCACCCGGTCCACGGCCCATTTGCCCAGAACCAGTTTCATGATGGGCTCGCCCCATCCGGTAAGCGACACGGCGGCGCTGCGGTTGTCAGCGTAGCCCCCACAGCCAATGACCGAGGAATCGCCGACCCGCCCCGGGGTTTTGTTCAGAGTCCCTCCGGTGGAGGTGGCGGCGGCCAGGTTGCCGTCCGCGTCGAGCGCGACCGCGCCCACGGTGTCATGCGAGCCGGTTGGGTCGCCGGCAAAGGTGGAATCGGGTATGCCGGCGCTGGCTCGTGCTTTGGCCGCCTGGAGGCGTTGCCGTTCACGATCGATCACCAGCTCGGCATTGTCGATCAGGGCCAGTCCATTTTTTTGCGCAAAGTCTTCCGCGCCCTGTCCGACGAGATAGACGTGGGGGCTGCGTTCGAGCACCAGCCGGGCCGCCTGAATGGGATTCTTCAATCTCTCCACGCAGGCTACGGCGCCGGCGCGCAGGGTGGCGCCATCCATCACCAGTGCATCGAGCTGCACCCGTCCATCCGAAGTAAGGAAGCTGCCCCGGCCGGCATCGAAGGTTTCATCATCTTCGAGCACGGTGACGGCAGCCTCGACCGCGTCCAGCGCGGAGGCTCCGCGGCTTAGCAGGTCGTAGCCCACGTCCACGGCCCGAATCACCCCGAAGCGTGTGGGCTTGCAGCTGATCGGGGGAATGTCCCAGGCGCCGCCATGAACCAGCAGTACAGGAGAGCGAAGGAAAGGGCCTTGCGTCATGGTCAAGCGCGGGGAGCAGGGGTCAGATCGGGGGTGGCAGAGCGTGCTGCCGAGGCCGGGACTCCCTGGGGCCGAAGCTCGGCAGACGGCGCGTCTGCAGGTTGGGCGAGCTGTGGCTTGGTGCGTTGATAGGTGTAGCTGATGCGATGGATCACGGTGATCGTCGACAACACGGCCAGCACCCAGAGCACCGGCGCCATCACGCCCCAGCGGTTGAACAGCGCCCCCAGGATGATCAGCACCACGCGTTCCGGCCGCTCCATGAAGCCGACCTTGCAGGAACCGATCAAGGCTTCGGCGCGGGCCCGGGTGTAGCTCACCATCAGCGAGGTGACCATGACAAAGGCGGCCAGCACGACATAGAAAAAGCGGTTGCCGCGGGCATAAAACACCAGCAGGCCGAAGAACAAGAGCCACGTCGCTATAGCGATCGATGACGGAATCGAAGAAGGCGCCGAAGATGGTGACTTGGTGGGTCTGGCGCGCCACCCGGCCATCCACCATGTCGAAGATGCCGGCGCCGATGATGACCAGGCCGGCATAGAGGAACATGCGACGAAATTGTGCTCGTTGGCCAAGCCGAAGAGGATGGCGGCGACGGTGTTGATCACCAGGCCCAGGAAGGTGAGCACGTTCGGCGAGATGCGGGTGAGCGCGAGCCCATCTACGATCCGCTGCAGGAGGACGCCGCAGCCTTTGCCGAAGGCGGCGGTCCAAGTCCAGTCCAGGGCGTCATGGCGCCTCGTCGTGAATCGTAGTGAGCTTGAGGATCTCCAGTTCGCGCTTGCCGTTGGGGGTCACAATCGCCGCCACATCGCCGACTTGCTTGCCCACCAGACCGCGGCCGATGGGCGAGGTGGTGGAGATCAGGCCCTGGTTCACGTCGGACTCTTCACTGGTGACCAGCTTGTAGTTGATCTCCTCGTTCTTGGTGGAGTCGAAGACTACGATCGTGGAGCCAAACGCGGCTCTGTCCTTGGGGATGTTGGCCATGTTCACCAGCGAAAGTTCGGCCATGCGCTTCTTCAGCTGGCCCAGGCGGGCGTTGACAAATACCTGGCGCTGCTTGGCCATGTGGTATTCGGCGTTCTCGCTCAGATCGCCCAGCGAAGCGGCCTTCTTGATCTCGATGGGAAGCTCGTGGGTCAGCTCGTGCTCCAGCACGCGAATCTGTTCTTCCAGCTTTTTCTTTATATGTTCAGGCATTTCGCAATGATCCGGGATGCGCGTGGCCGCCCGCGCTACCTTCTTTCGTGTTGCTGATTTCAGAGCCTGTGGTTCACCGTTTTGCGGGTACGCCACCCGCGGCCGTCCTCCTGCATAGACGGCGCCATCGCAGCAAAAGTCGATTATACGACGGACAGTTCCCTCAGGGAGTCTCTGCCGAGCGGCGGGAGTCAAGAAAACTTTGCAGGATGAGCACGGCGGCTACCTGGTCGATCACGGCGCGCCGGTCGGACGGCATGCGGCCGGCGGCATCCAGATGACGATGAGCTTCAGTGGTGGAAGCCGTTCATCCCACAGGGTCACCTCCACACCGGTCTGGAGTTGGAGCGCGTGGGCAAGTCCTGCGCCTTGAGCGCCTGGGGACTGACGTCGCCCGACATATAGAGCGGGTTGCCCACCACCACCCGGGCACAGCCATATTTACGCATCAGCCGGGCCAGCGAGCCGAGATCCTGGCGCCGGTTTTTGCGCACCAGGGTGAGCACGGGCTGGGCGGTGAGACCCAGTTCGTCGGAGACGGCGACCCCGACCCGGCGATCGCCCACGTCGAGACCCAGAATGCGGCCGGCGGGCGGTCCGAGCCTGCATAGGCCCGATCTGGGAAAACCTGTGCGATCTTACTCCAATGTTTGCTTCCCATCGTGCATTTCTGAGCACAAGAGAATCGCATCATAAAATCCAGTTAGGAGAATCCAATCCCCAAGGTCCTGCGCGTGCGACGTTTTCTGTAGTTGTTTTGCTTCTGGTGCTGGTCTGCGCTTGCGTTCGGCTACCGGGAGCTGGTGAAGCCGGCCACGCCGCCGGCGGAAACAATTGTCGAAGTCGTTCCGGGCATGGGTACGAGGGCCATCGGTGCGTTGCTTGCCCATCAGGGCATCATCCGCAGCCAGTACGCGTTTGACGTCTGGCACGTGGTGCGCGGGGGCACGCTGAAAGCGGGAGAATATCAATTCGTCCAGCCCGCGACGCTTCCCTCGTGTACAACCGCCTGCGTACGGGGTGATGTGTATACCCGCACGGTGACCATCCCGGAGGGGTTATAACCTTTTCGATATCGCCCAGGCGATCGAGGACGCCCAACTGGGAGCGAAGGCCTGCTTTCTGGCCGCCGCCACGCAGAACGTTGCCCTGATCGCCGATCTCGATCCGCAAGGCCAAGAATCTCGAGGGTTATCTCTTCCCGGACACCTATCGTTTTCCACGCGCATCTACCGCTGCGCAGATCCTGGGCGCGATGGTCAGCGGTTTCGTCAAACCACCGCTTCCATCGGCCTGGAGGGCGACTATCACCGGGTCGTGACCCTGGCCTCCCTGGTGGAGAAAGAGACTCCGGCGGCACTGATCGTCCGCTGGTGGCGAGCGTGCTCAGAACCGTTTGGCCCAGGATATGCCGTTGATGACCGATCCCACCGTGATCTACGCCGCCATGCTGGAAAAGCGGTATCGGGGAACGATTTACCAGTCTGACCTGAAGCGTGACTCAGCCTATAACACGTATCGCCACACCGGTCTGCCGCCCGGGCCTATTTGCAGCCCGGGTATCGCCTCTCTTCTGGCCGCGATGCATCCGGCCGAAAGCCGTTTCCTCTATTTTGTGGCCGATCCGGCGGCGGCCGGGCACTCGCGCTTCGCCTCTACCCTTCAGGAACATGAGCGAAACGTGACCGCGTACCGGCGAGGACTTAAAGGGAGCAGCAGGGGGTCCCGATTTAAGGCCAAAAGAGTTTTGACCGGCGTGCTTGCTCTATACTCGCAGTTCCTGAGTTGAATTGGATGCGGAGAGATTGGTCGAAGTTCCTGGCGCTGTTGGTACCGGTCGTGACCGGATGCCTGAGCCACACCCGCAAACTGCAGCAGCCGAAGCCGGCCGGTGCGGTGATGAACGCCGAGGCCCTGCAACTGGTGGAAGCGATCAATCGCCGCTACGACCAGGTAAACTCGCTGACCGCGACGGTGGACTTTGCCGCCTCGGTAGGCGGGGCCCACAAGGGCAAACAAACGGATTACACGTCGGTGCGCGGCTACATCCTGTTTCGCAAGCCAAAAATGCTCCGGGTGTTGGGGCTGGTGCCCGTGTTGCACACCCACGCCTTCGACCTGGCCAGCAACGGTTCGGACTTCACCCTGCTGATTCCGCCTCGCAGCCGCGCCATCACCGGGAGTAATGCGGTCGAGCACACGGGCGGCCAATCCGCTCGAAAATCTGCGCCCGGCGTCTTTCTCGATTCCATCCTGATTCAGAGGATCTCTGCCCGACGACATCGTCTCCCTGACCAACTCCAGCAACGAGACCTGGATCCCCGAACCAAGCAGCTGATCGACACCCCGCAATACGATCTGGCGGTGCTGAACCCGGGCGGAGCGGATGCTCACTCCCGGGCTGGCAAGGTCGTCGAGGCCGACGAGTGATCAATTCAGCCGGACCGATCTGATGCCTACGGAGCAGGACATCTACAACAAGCGACGGCGATCTGGAGACGCAGGTGATCTACGGGCCTTATCAGACCTACAGCGGAATACAGTTTCCCAGCACCATCACCATCAACCGCTCGCTGGAGGAATACCGCATCACCCTCACAGTTGAGAAGGTGACTTCAATCAGCCATTGGCCGATGACCAATTCGAGTCGAAGATACCGTCGGGCTACAAAGTGCAGAAAATGCCGTAGCGTGTCGCTCGCACCATCCCCTCAGGAAAAAGGGCGGACCAACCATGGGGCGCCCGTCCTACTCCTTGCATTAGAGTTGCTGGGGACTTCTTAACGCAGGCCGGCGCGTATGGCGTGGGCCTCAATTGCCTGGTTGATTGCGAGGGCCACGGCCAGCGCATCGCGAGCTTGCTGCGGCGGTTACCCGGGGGGCGTGCGGTTTGCGACCGCGTCCAGGAACGACTGGATCTCCAGCAGCAACGGTTCTGCGCCGGCGACCAGCGGTTTGTTCATAGCGATCGGTTTGTTCGGCAGCGCAGCGCGCGCATTGCGCGGCAGCACTCCAGGAGCCACGTTGATGATCAGCAGGTCCTGACGGGCATAGTCGATGGAGAGGTACTGGTGGGGCTGGAAGAAGCGCAGTTTGCGGACGGTCTCGGTGCTGACCCGGCTGGCGGTAAAGTTGGCCACACAGCCGGAGGCAAATTCCAGACGCACGTTGGCGATGTCGACCTGGGAGGATAAAATCCTCAGCCCGACAGCGTGCATTTGTTGCACCGGAGAACCCACCATGGTAAGAACAACGTCCAGATCGTGGATCATCAGATCCAACACCACATCGACGTCGAGCGCCCGGCGATGGAAGACGCTGAGCCGGTGGGCTTCGAAAAACATGGGCCCGTTGACCAGGGGACTGGGCAGCGGTGACGGCGGGATTGAACCGTTCGAGCAGGCCCACTTGCAGGATCCGGCCGCTGGGTGCCGCCTGCGCCACCAGGGCATCGGCTTCGTCCAAGGTAACGGCGATAGGCTTTTCCAACAGGACATCGAGACCCTGCAGCCAAGGCCTGCGAGGCCACGGCATAGTGGGCCGAGGTGGGGACGCAGATGGAGATTGCGTCCAAGTGGAGCTGGCCCGCCCGGCATGCCTCCAGGCACGCTGCGGGGGAGGAAAACACGGGCAGGTTTTCCTCCCGGCGCAGTTTTTCGGCTGTGGCCGGATCGGTATCCACAATGGCCGCCACCTGGACTCCCGCCGGACTGTCCAGTTGACGATAGATGCGCAGGTGGTTACGCCCGAAAGTGCCGGCTCCGAAGACGGCAACGCTTAGACCGAAGCTGCCGTGACGATCTGCCATGGCGGGATGATTATTTGCCCTGTACCACGCCGAGACACTTGGTGTAGAGGGCGAGGAGTTGATTCACTTGATCTTCCGGCTTAGCGCCGGAGGCAGCGACAAAACCAGCGGCCGCCGTGGTCGCTTTGATGACTCCTGTCGTCGCAGCGACAAATTTCAATAAATCCAACGCGATATCTTCATTGCGGCGCGAGCCATTCGGGGTGGTGACAGCCTGGTCCATGTACTTCCTCCGTGGCGATGCTACCAGAACCAGCGGGGCGGTTCGAGTATGCTGCTACTGGCGGCGCCGGGCAGGGCGCAACGGTGAATGCGGTGGCGGTAATCGCGATCCAGCAGATTCGACGCATGCGCGGCGGGGCACAGAGCCAGCTGATGCTGGCCTCCGACAACAATCTGTATGTGGTCAAATTCAGCAATAATCCGCAGCATGTGCGGGTCCTGGCCAATGAGTTGCTGGCTACCAGGCTGGCCGAGGCCGTCGGGCTGGCGGTTCCTCCTGCAGAAGTGATCGAGGTGAGTGACTGGCTGATCCAGCATACCGAACGAGCTGACCATCGAACTGCGCGGTGGAGGGCAGCGGTGCCGACCCGGGCTGCACTTCGCATCGCGCTGGGTGGGAGGATTGATGCCGGGACAAACGGTCGACTATCTGCCCCAGCAACAGTTGCTGGAGGTGCGGAATCTGGCGTGAGTTCGCCGGAATTCTGGCGCTGGACAAGTGGACCTGCAACATCAACGGACGACAGGCGGTCTTTCAAAAGGGGCGGCGAGACCGGCGATACAATGCGGTTTTTATCGATCAGGGATACTGCTTCCATGCCGGGGACTGGAAATTCATCGACGCCCACCTGGGCGGCGTTTTTGCGGAAAACACGGTCTATCGCGGCGTGACCGGGTGGACGAGCTTTGAACCCTGGTTGAGCCGGATAGAGCGTCTGACCCCGGAAACCGTCTGGGCCATCGCGGAGAGCATTCCCCCGGAGTGGTACGGCGGGGACCTAAGCGCCCTGGAAAAGCTGATCGAGCGCTTGCTGGCGCGGCGGGGGCGAGTGCGGGAACTGATCGTGGCATTTGGGCAATCGGCGAGTAGGCCATTTCCCAATTGGGGTGAGATGGGGAAAAGGTGCGCAGGACGAAAGATGGGGAGAGGTAAAGTGGGTCCAAGATGGTGAGAGGGTCGGAGTTTAGGAAAGGGAGGAGGAGGACATGGCGGAACGCAAGCAGTGCGAGTTTCAGCTCATCCGCTATGTGCCGGATCCGGTGAAGAACGAGTTCGTGAATATTGGCGTGCTGCTGCGCGCCGCGGGGGAAGAACAAAGCAGCTGCGGTTTACCCGGGACTGGGGCCGGGTGCGGTGCCTGGATCCTGACGCAGATACGGCCATGCTGGAAGCCCTGGAGATCGAGGTGGGGCAGCGGTTGCGGAGCGAATCCAGCCAGCCATCCAAAGCCGATCATGGGCCTGTTGGAGGAGTCTCTTTCCAATGGCTTGCAGATAAGCGAGAGTAAGGCGTACCTGGCAGAGAGCTTTCTGGCTGGCCTGGAAGACCTGATGCGCCGGTATGTCGATACTCCGCCACGCGCACGAAGCCAGCGGCGCGGGGGCCGGTCTGCGCTGCACGCGGCGATGCGCACGCGCTTTGAGGAGGCCGGGGTGTGGACGCTGATGCGCAAACAGATCGCGGCCGCCAACTACACCAGGCCCGGCGACCCGCTACGCATCGATTGCGGCTATCGCCCCAATGGGGTGGTGCGTATGTTCCAGGCGATCTCGCTCGAGAGTGACGCCGACGATGCCAAGCTGCTGGCCTTCAGCGCGCTGAGCCTCGCCGCCGGGTTGAAGCGAGTGGAGAAAGCGGATCTGGAGCTGACTGCGATTGTGGAACCGATTCGCCAGGCGGAAGGAGACGAGCCGAGCGAAGAGTGGATCGCGCGGTACCGGTTTGGGGTGGAGATCATGGAGGAACACACCATCCGGGTGATGACTTCCTCCGATCTGCCACGCATTGCGGAGACGGCGCGGCGGGAGCTTCGCGTCTAGCTACCCGCTCACTCGCGCTCGCGAGGTGGGATAATCGGCAACATGAACGCCTCTCCTGTGGTTGGCGTGGTCATGGGCAGCAAGAGCGATTACGAAGTGCTCCAGCCTTGCCTGGACCTGTTACGGGAATTCGCCATTCCTCATGAAGCACGCATTGTGTCTGCCCATCGCACCCCGGATTGGCTTTTTCAATATGCCGAGCAGGCTGAGCCTCGCGGGTTGAAGATGATCATCGCGGCCGCGGGCGGCGCTGCGCATTTGCCCGGCATGCTGGCCGCCAAGACGATTGTTCCCGTGCTGGCCGTGCCGGTTCCTTCCACTTGCCTGCAGGGGATCGATTCCCTGCTTTCGATTGTGCAGATGCCGAAGGGGGTCCCGGTGGCGACGCTGGCGATCGGTAAGCCGGGCGCCGCCAATGCGGCGTTGCTGGCGGTGGCCATCCTGGCTGGTCACGATCCGGAGCTGGGAAGCCGGCTGCGCTCCTGGCGGCAGGCGCGCGCACAGGAAGTGCTGGACACGGAGTTACCATTTTGACGCCGAGCGCGATCACTCAGGGTTCCACCATTGGGATTTTAGGGGGCGGTCAACTGGGCCGCATGACCGCCATGGCGGCGCGCTCGATGGGCTACCGGGTACAGGTGATGGATCCTGACCCTTCGTGTCCGGCGCGGTTTGTGGTGGATGCATGTTTTGTGGGGTCGTGGGATGACGCTAAGGCGGCCTCCGACCTGGCTCGGGGCAGCGATGTGATCACTTTGGAAATTGAGCAGATTTCGATTGCCTCGCTGGAGGCGGCGGGCCGGCATGCCCCGGTGCGTCCGGGTAAGGAGATCCTGGCGATGGTGCAGGATCGGATCCGGCAGAAGAACTGGTTGCGGGACCAGGGTTTCCCGGTGGGGCCTTACCGGGCGATTTATTCGGAGGCCGACCTGGCGGACGCGATCGCGGAGCTGGGAGACCGGATTTATCTCAAGCGTGCGCAGGGTGGGTACGACGGCCGGGGGCAGATCAAGCTCGAGGGACGTCCGGATGCCGGGCATCGCCTGGCGGGCGCTGGGAGAGCAGCCGTGCGTGGCGGAGCAGGCCTTTGATTTGAAGTCTGAGATTTCGGTGATGGTGGCGCGCAATCCCAGCGGGGAGGTGGTGGCTTACCCCGCGGCTACGAACCATCATGAAAACCAGATTTTGGTGTGGAGCGCGCTTCCCTCTTCCATACCGGCGGAGCTGGAAAGCCGGGCGCAGGAGTTGGCACCACCATGGCCCGGCAGCTGGGGCTGGAGGGGTTGCTGGCGGTGGAGATGTTCGTCACCCAAGGGGATGGGCTGTTTGTGAACGAACTGGCGCCGCGGCCGCACAATAGCTATCACGCCAGCGAGCGGTGCTGCGTTACCAGCCAGTTTGAGCAGGCGGTGCGCGCGGTTTGCGACTTGCCTCTAGGGGATGTACGGATTGTCCGGCCGGCGGCGATTGCGAATTTGCTTGGGGATTTGTGGCTTGACGGGAGAGCCGCGGTTTGAACGGGCGCTGGCGGTGCCGGAGGTGAGTTTGCATTTGTATGAGAAGCATACGGCGCGGGCGGGAAGGAAGATGGGGCATCTTTCGGCGACTGCGGATACGGCGGAAGAGGCCGTGGCTCGGGTGTTGGCGGCTAAGGGGCGGTTGTAGGGGTGAGTTGCATCGCGTACAGTGGGGTTTCGTTGTGTTTAGGAAAGGGTTTAGGTTCGTGGCATCCCACATCTCGGGAAAACCGCAATGCCTTAGAGCTGGACATCCCGGTGCGCACCCAAAAGCCTGACGCGCAACCCATCCAATCGTCACTCATGGAAGGAAAGAGCAGTTGGATTTCGACTTTCGGGCTCCCGATCCCACAGTGCTTGTTTCCGATACGCTTGAGACGGTTCCTAGCTAAGTCGCCTTCCGGACTGGCATGAAGGGGTGTAAGCGTCGTAAGGACCCCGGCGTTTTCATCGCTTTGGCCTGTGACCTCTACTCCTCGGCGCCCGCTCACGAAGCCGGTTGTGCTTTGCTTAGCCTATGTCTTCGTTCCAGTTTTCCAGGTATTTTTTTAGCTCGGCCATGAAGCGGCCGGCGTCGGCTCCGTCGATGATGCGGTGATCGAAGCCCAGGGTCAGACGGATGATGCTGCGGATGGCAATCGAGTCGGAGCCGTTTTCATCGGTAACTACGGTTGGTTCTTTAAAGAGGCCGCCGACTCCTAGAATGGCGGACTCCGGCTGATTGATGACCGGGGTTCCGAATTGCTCGCCGAAAATGCCAGGGTTTGTAATCGTGAACGTGCCAGATGCCACTTCTTCCGGCTTGAGCTTCTTGGCTCGTGCTCTTTCGGCCAGATCAACGATGGCCCGCGCAATGCCCAGGAAGCTCTTGTCTTCCGCCTGGCGGATGACGGGCACGATCAGCCCCCAATCCAGGGCCACCGCGATGCCCAGATTGATGTTCTTGTGGTAACGGATGGCGTCGCCCTCCATCGAAGCGTTCACGATGGGCATCTTGCGCAGGGTGGCAATGACCGCGCGGGAGAGGAAGGGCATGTAGGTGAGCTTGACGCCGTTGCGCTGCTCGTACTTGGATTTTTCCTTCTCGCGAATGCGCACAATGCGGCTCATGTCGATCTTGAACACGGTGTGCACGTGAGCACTGGTGCGCTTGGAGTCGACCATGCGCTGGGCGATGATCGAGCGCATGCGGGTCAGCGGCACCAGTTCGTCTCCGGGCATGGCCACAGGCGCGACCGGCGGGGCGGCTGGTTTCGCTGCGGCGGGGCGGCGGCGCCGGTGTTGGTGCGGGCCGGGGGGTTTGGGCGCTGGAGCGCGGGGCGCCTCCCTTGGCGAGGTAGCCCAGAATGTCTTCCTTGGTGATCCTGCCCGCGGAGCCGGTGCCCGGAACATGGCGCAGGTCGAGATTGTTTTCCCGGGCGATGTTGCGAACCAGGGGCGAGGAGCGGACCCGTTCTCCGGTTTCCGTGTCTGCCGATATCGCTATCGGTGTCTGTTTCGGCGGCGGTGCGGGGGCTGGCGGGCAGGAGCAGGAGCGCAGCGGCAGGCTTGGCAGCCGCGGGGGCTGCTCCGCCACGCCAATGGTGGCTACGACGGTGTTGATCTGGACGGTGGTGCCGGCCTGGATTTTGATTTCCGAGAGCACGCCGGCTGCGGGCGAGGGTATCTCCGCGTCCACCTTGTCGGTCGAGATCTCGAACAGCGGCTCGTCCTGCTGTACCGTGTCGCCTGGCTTCTTCAGCCACTTGGTGATGGTGCCTTCGAAAATCGACTCGCCCATCTGGGGCATGATCACGTCGGTGAGAGAGGCCGGCGCAGCCTGCGGCCTGGGCTACGGGGGCGGGTGAGTTGCTGGCGCTGGGCGGGTCGATCTTTGCAGGAGCCGGGGCGGTCGAGCCGGGCCTGGCGGCGCTGCGGCGGGTTGACCGTCGGCGTCACCGATTACGCCGACTACGGTGTTGATCTGGACGGTGTTGCCTTCGGCGATTTTGACTTCGGTGAGGACCCCGCTGGCGGGCGAAGGTATCTCCGCGTCCACCTTGTCGGTGGAGATCTCAAACAGAGGCTCGTCCCGCTGCACCGTGTCACCCGGCTTCTTTAACCACTTGGTGATGGTGCCTTCAAAAATCGACTCGCCCATCTGGGGCATGATCACATCGGTCGGCATGAACTCCCTTTCGCCTACAGCGAACTTCCTATTCTAGAGCAATCCTGAAGTGACTGGGTGCGCGTACGGCAGCAGATCATCCAGCGCTTCCATCCATACCATCTGACGGCCAAAAACCCGGCCAAAGTGCCGGGATACGGAATTGGCCACCTGGCCCAGCGACGGCGCGAGTGTCTACTTCTGCTTCGATGCTGGTGACGCCGCGGTCGCGAATCCCGCAGGGCACGATGAGCTCGAAATCGTTGAGATCGGTGGTTACGTTGAGGGCAAAGCCGTGGGTGGTGACGGCCCGCGCCACGTGGACGCCGAGCGCGGCGATTTTCTTTTCGGCGACCGTACCTCCGGGCATGGTCCACACGCCGGCGCGGCCGGGCGCGCGTTGGGTCAGCACGCCGTAGTCCGCACAGGCACGAATGAGCACTTCTTCCAGCTTGCGCAGGTAATCGACGATGCCCAGCGGTGGGGTGAAGCTGCGCAGATGGAGAATGGGATAACCGACCAACTGGCCGGGCCCGTGATAGGTGACGTCGCCTCCGCGGTTGGTCTCAAACAGTGCGATGCCCCGCCGCGCCAGCAATTCGTCGCCGGCCACGACGTGCTCGCGGTGGGCGTTGCGGCCCAGGGTGAGCACTGGCGGATGCTCGACCAGCAGCAGCACATCGCCGATGCTTTCCTGCTGCCGCTGGGCGCTGACCTGCTGTTGCAGGGCGAGCGCCGCGGCGTAGTCCAGGCGGCCAAGATCCACCACCGCGATGGACTGCTCAGACATTAATGGCCATGTTCTCCACGCTGCCGAAGCCATCCAGCATGGCCTCCGCCAGGGTCGGATGGGCGTGGATGGTGAACATCAGGTCCTCGATGGTCGCTTCCAGTTCCATGGCGACGACGGCTTCGGCCACCAATTCCGTGGCCTGGGGGCCGATGATGTGGACTCCCAGTACCTCGCCGTATTTGGCGTCGGCGACGATTTTCACGAAGCCTTCGTGAGAACCGACGATAGAGGCCTTGGAGTTGGCGGAGAAGGGAAATTTGCCGACCTTCACTTCCAGGCCCTGGGCCTTGGCCTGGGCTTCCGTGAGGCCGACGCTGCCGATCTGCGGCTCGCAGTAGGTGCAGGCGGGGATGCGGTCCCGCCGGACTGGCCGGGCACGCTTGCCGGCTACCTTGGCGGCGACCACCATGCCCGCCATGGCGGCCACGTGGGCCAGCTGGGGCAGACCGGCGACGACATCACCGATGGCGTAGATACCGGGTTCCGCGGTCTGCATCCACTCGTCGACCCGGATAAAGCCGCGCTCCACTTCGACTTTTGTGGACTCGAGGCCGATGTTGGCGGTGCGCGGTGCGCGGCCTACGGCCACCAGGACTTTCTCCGCTTCCTTCACCACTTGCTTGCCGTCGGCGCTGGTGAAGGTGACCTTCACCCCGTCCTTGGTCTTCTCGACTTTGTCGACTTTGGCGCCGGTGTGGGTGTCGATGCCCCGCTTGCGGAAATTGCGCGCCAGTTCCTTGCTCACGTCTTCGTCTTCGTTGGGAACCACGCGGGGCAGGTACTCGACGATGGTGATGTCGCTGCCGAAGCTCTTGAAGATGGAGCCGAACTCCACGCCTACCGCGCCGGCGCCGATGACCACCATGGACTTGGGGATCTGGGGGAGGGCAAGGATCTCCATGTTGGTGAGGATGCTGGTGGCGTCCGATTCCACGCCGGGCAGCATGCGGGCGTCGGAGCCGGTGGCGATCACCACATTTTTAGCCTGGACAACTTTCTTCTCGCCGTTGGCTGCTTCGACAGAGATGGAGTGAATGCCATTTTTGGCCGCGCCGGTGAGCCGGCCGGTTCCCTCGATGGTCGTCACCTTGTTCTTGCGCATGAGGAAGTCGAGACCCTTCACGTGCTTGGTGATGATCCCGTTCTTGCGATCCAGGATGGTCTTCCAGTTGATGGTGACGGTGCCCACGCCTTCGATGCCGTGCTCGGCCGCATTCTTCAGGTGGTCATAGATCTCAGCGTCGAAGAGCAGGGACTTGGTGGGAATGCAACCCACATGCAGGCAGGTGCCCCCCAGTTTCTTTTCACGCTCGACCAGGGCGACTTTCAGCCCGTACTGCCCGGCGCGGATGGCGGTGGTGTATCCACCGGGGCCGCCGCCAATGATGACCATGTCGTAGATTGTTTCTGCCACAGAATGCTCCCTGTTCTGAATCTGTTAGTCGCTAAGCACGCAAAACTCTTATTTTACGCGAGCCGCGCCGGGCGCCCGGTTGTGCCACACTGAACGGGTGCGCCCGCACCTGGCAACGCTCGTGGCGGATTTCCGCCGCTATGATGAGCAGCTCGCGGTCGTTACCCACCGCGGCAATCGTCGTTTTTCATCCAGTTACGCGGATCTGGCGCGGCTGTGTGGGCGGTGCGCCCATGCCTTCGATCAGCTCGGCCTCCAGCCAGGAGACCGGGTTCTGCTTTGGGGCAGCAACTCCGTGGAGTGGGTAGCGGCATTCTTTGGATGCATTCTGCGCGGAATCGTTGCAGTTCCGCTGGACGCTGCGGGGAGCCTGGAATTTGCGCAGCGGGTGGTGGCCGAGGTGCAGCCCCGGTTGTTGGTGGGCGACCTGGCGCTGTTGCAGAAGCTCGATGCGGATATCCCCGCGCTGGGGTTTGCCGGCATGGCGGCTTCCCTTCCGTCCCCGGACTATCGGCCCGTGGCCGGGGCTTTCGCGGGATACCCCGTTGCAGATCATCTTTACTTCCGGCACCACCGGGGAGCCCAAGGGGATCGTGCATACCCACGGGAATGTGCTGGCCTCGCTCGATCCCCTGGAAAAGGAAATTGGCAAGTACCTGCGCTACGAGCGGTTGGTGCATCCGCTGCGGATTCTGCATACGCTTCCGCTCAGCCATGTCTTCGGGCAGTTCATGGGGCTTTGGGTTCCACCGCTGTTGGTGGCGGAAGTGCATTTTGAAGACCGGCTGCAGGCGCCGCGCCTGGCCAGGTTGGTCAAGCAGGAGCGCATCTCGGTATTGGCGGCGGTTCCGCGGGTGCTCGATCTGCTGCGGGGCTGGGTCGAAGCTGAGTTTCCCGGCCTGCGCGAGCGCGTGCATGCCGCCCGGGGCGTGCCGATTGCGAAGCGCTGGTGGCGGTTCCGTGCTCTGCATCGCCGGCTGGGATTTAAATTCTGGGCGTTCGTGTCGGGCGGAGCTACCTTGCCGCGCGGACCTGGAGAGTTTTTGGACCACGCTTGGCTTTGCGCTGATCCAGGGTTACGGAATGACCGAGACCACGGCGCTGGTGACGCTGAACCATCCCTTCAAAATTGCCCGGGGCAGCATCGGCAAACCGTTGGCCGGCCGGGAAGTGCAGATTGGGCCGGATGGGGAGATCCTGGTGCGCGGCGATTCCATCGCCTCCCAGGTATGGCAGCAGGGCGGATTGCAGGCGCGCGATCCGGGGTGGCTGGCGACCGGGGATCTGGCCACGCGCAACGCGGAAGGCGAGCTGATCTTCGCCGGCCGCAAGAGCGACGTCATTGTGACGGCGGCAGGGTTGAATATTCATCCGCAGGATCTGGAGGCGGTGCTGCGGCACAGCCGGGGCTGCGGGATGGTCTGGTCGTGGGCTACGATTCCGCCACCGGCCCTGCGCCCGCCGCGGTGTTGATCGCCGATGGTGGGGACGATGTTTTGCAAAGTGCGGTGGACGGCGCCAACCGCGAACTGGCTCCCTTCCAGCAAATTCGATATTGGCTGCGCTGGCCGCAGCCGGAGTTTCCCCGCACCTCCACGGGCAAGGTTCTGCGCCGGCAGGTGCAGAGCTGGGCGCAGGCGTCGCTTGCCGGCGGAGGGGTTGCGGTTGCGGACCCCTCCGACCGGCTGCTCGAGGTGCTGCGCAGGCTGGGAGCGGCCAAACAGGAGATCGCTGCGAGCGACCGTTTGGCCGAGGATCTGCACCTGGACAGCCTGGCCATGGTGCAACTGCAGTCGACGCTCGAGACCGAGTTTGGCCTGGAGCTCGAAGATACGGTGTGGGGAGAGGTGAGAACGGTGGGCGATCTGCGCGCGTTGCTGGCTCAGCCTCCGATCGCGGCCAGTAGGGTTGGCGGCGGCGCAGGGGAAGAGTCGATGCCTGTAACAGCGGCAGCGACGGATGCGCTCGCGCGGCAACCCCAAGCCAAAAGGTGGGAGCGGTCTTTCCGCGCTGGCCGTGGTGGCCGGCGATCTATTGGGTGCGCGTTGGTTTTCTGGAGGGCGTGATGCGGCCGTGTTTGTGGTTGGTGCTTGGCCCTCGCATCGCACCGCGCGTTCCCCTGGCGCGGCCGTCTTTGTTGATCGCGAACCATCTCACGGCGTTTGATGTGCCGGTCGTTCTTTATGCCCTGACCAGCAATGACCGGGACCATGTGGCGGTTGCCATGTCGGGCCAGTTGTTAAGCGGGTGGCGACGGGGTAAGGCTGAGCGTCATCGCCTGGCGAGTGTGTTTACGCCGCTGGCGTATTGGCTGGTGAGTGCGCTGTTTAATGTGTTTCCTTTGCCTCGCGGGGCTGGATTGCGGCAGAGCTTCGCGCATGCGGGAGAGGCTATGGACAAGGGTTATCATGTGCTGGTTTTTCCGGAAGGACGGCGGTCGCGGGATGGACGGTTACAGGCGTTTGAGCCGGGGATTGGATTGCTGGCACAGGAGTCGCAAGTGCCGGTGCAACCGATTTTGGTGACGGGATTGAAGCGGGTGAAGGGAGAGAAGTGGCCGGATCGCGGAACAGTGACGGTTCGCTTGGGCGAGCCGTTGATTATGGAGCCGGGCGAGGAGCCGCAGAGCTTCACGCGGCGGTTGGAGGCGGCGATGGCTGCGCTGGGGGAGACGGCTAAGCCTAGGGAACTGCAGATCCCTCCACGGCTCGCCGGGACAGGTCCGCTCCAGCCCCACGGCTCGCCGGGGCAGTCGGGATGACAGGAATCGGCCATGGAGAGGGGATGCCGGACCGAGGCGTTTCAAGATCTGCGTAGTGGGAGTCCGTTGCGCGCATCGCTTGTTTATCCCAGAAGGCGTGCGGCTTCTTTGGCGAAGTAGGTTACGGTGAAATCGGCTCCGGCGCGGCGAATGGAGATGAGCGATTCCAGGATGGCGCGGTCGCGATCGAGCCAGCCTTTGGCGAAGGCGGCTTGCAGCATGGCGTATTCGCCGGAGACCTGGTAGGCGCCGATGGGTACATCGAGGCGCTCCCTTGCGGCGCGCAGCACATCAAGATAGGGCATGGCCGGCTTCATCAGAATCATGTCGGCGCCTTCGGCGATGTCCTGGTCGATCTCGCGCATGGCCTCGCGGAGGTTGGCGCCGTCCATCTGGTAGGTACGCCGGTCGCCGAACTGGGGAGCAGAGTCGGCGGCTTCGCGGAAGGGCCCGTAGAAGGCAGAGGCGACCTTGGCCGCGTAGGAGAGAATCGGCACCTGTTCCAGGCCGGCATCGTCCAGATGGTCGCGAATGGCTCCTACGCGGCCATCCATCATGTCGGACGGAGCTACGATATCGGCGCCGGCTGCGGCCAGCGAAACCGCGGTCCGGGCAATCAGGTTCAGGCTGGGGTCGTTCTGGATTTCGTAGTCTTCTCCGTTTTTGCTGACGACGCCGCAGTGGCCATGCGAGGTGTATTCGCAGAGACAAACGTCGGCAATCAGCAGCAGTTTTTTGGCTGCAGGCTTAAAGGCGCGGAGGGCCTGCTGCACGATGCCGTCCTCCGCCCATGCCCCGCTGGCTTCCTCGTCCTTCACCGCCGGGAGTCCGAAGAGCAGCAGCCCTCCCAGGCCGAGGCTTGCAGCCTCTTCCACTTCTTTCATCGCTTCATCCACGGAAAGGTTGAAGACCCCGGGCATGGAGCTGATCTCGCGACGGATGCCTTCGCCGGGGCAAATAAAAAGCGGGTAGATGAATGCTTCGGGGCGGAGATGCACTTCACGTACCAGGGAGCGCATGGCCTCGGTGCGTCGTAAGCGACGCAGGCGGGTAACGGGAAATTCCATTTCTTCATTTTACGGGGTCCGGACACAAACCATTGGAGGGCGATTGCTCTAGCATAGTCTTGTGAGTCTGTTGGAAGCAGTTCCGGCTGTCGTTGAAGAATGTAGTTGCGAAGCGCTCGAATGGGCGCGGCTGCTGGAACTGGTGGCGAGCTTTGCCCACTCCTCGGTGGCGCGCGCCTGGCTGCTCGCGATGAAGCCCTCACGCGACATCTTATGGATTGACCGGCAGCATACTCTGGTCGAGCGAGATGCGATTGCTGCTGGGGCAAGGGATCTCTCCGTCGCTGGGCGGATTGTTTGACCCCACCCAACTGACGGACAAGGCACGCATCCAGGGAGCCTTGCTGGAGCCGGAAGAGATTCGCGACCTGCTGTTCCTGGTGGATAACATCACCGCCTGGCAGGCACTGATCGAGAGCCCTCCCGAGAACGTGGCCGCGCAGCTCACTGGATTAAAAGCACTCAGCGCGCTGCCTGCCGGCGCACAACTGGCGAACCTGGCACGTTCGCTGCGGTCGCGCCTGAATCCCGATGGCTCGCTGAGCGATGACGCGTCGCCGGATCTGCGGCGCATCCGCCGGGAAATGGATCGCCAGCAGAGAGTGATCGAAGAAAGCCTGCGCAGCACGTTGCGGCGTCTCTCGGAAGGAGGCAGCACGCAGGAGGATCTGATCACGATTCGCGGGGAGCGATTTGTCATCCCGGTCAAGTCTGAACATAAGCGGCGCATACCGGGCGTGGTGCATGGCGCTTCCTCCAGCGGGCAGACGGTTTACCTGGAGCCGCTCGAGACCATCGAGCAGAACAACGAGCTGGTGCGGTTGATCGAGGAAGAACAGGCGGAGACCCGCCGGATTTTTTTGGCCATGACGCGAGAGATTGGGGTGCAGTCCCATGCGATCGCCCAGGGCGCGGCGATTCTGGCGCAAGTCGACGGCCTGCAGGCTCGGGGACGCTTTGCCGCCGAGTTCGAGTGCGTACGTCCGCGGTTTGCCGATGCAGCGGCGCCAGTGCTGGAACTCACCCAGGCGCGGCACCCATTGCTCGAAAAGCGCTTGCGGGCGCGGCAGGCAGCCATCGTTCCGCTGACGCTCGAGTTAAACAATGCACAGCGGCAGCTGATCATCAGCGGTCCCAATACCGGGGGCAAGACGGTGGCACTCAAGACGACGGGGCTGCTGGGGATGATGGCGCAGGCGGGAATTCCAGTGCCGGCTGCGGAGGCGGTTTTTCCGCTCTTCGATGCGTTTCTGGCCGACATTGGGGACGCGCAGTCGATTGAACAAAATCTGTCCACGTTTTCCGCTCATATCACCAACCTGGAGCGCATCTCGCAGCTGGCAGATGCGTCTTCGCTGGTTTTGCTGGATGAGCTGGGCTCGGCTACCGATCCGGAAGAAGGCGCGGCGTTGGCGGTGGCCATCGCTGACTATTTTCTGGAGCGCCGTGCGTGGTGTCTCATCTCCACCCATCACACTTCGCTGAAACTTTATGCTGCGAAGCGGACGGGAGTCCTCAATGCTTCGGTGGGTTTTGACGAAGAGACGCTGGCGCCGACGTTTGCCTTGCGGCTGGGTGTTCCGGGTGCTTCGGCTGGCATCAACATTGCCCAGCGGCTGGGGCTGAACGCCGGCATAATTGCCCACGCACGCGGGCAACAAAATACGCAGACGCAGGATATTGCCCACTTCCTGGACCAGTTGCATAGCCAGCTCGACGCCGTCGCGCGGGAACGCGACGGGTTGAAACGGCGCGAGCAGGAGGTGGCGCGGGAGAAGAGCCGGCTGGAGAGCGAGGGCCTGAAGGAATGGCGAGCCAAAGTGCGGGACCTGGAACAGCAACTGCAGTCGTTACTGAAGGACTTTACGTACCAGATCCGCGAAACAGTGCGGGCGATCGACGATCGGGCGGCGCAGCAAAAGCTCTCCAAGGAAGCGGAGCGGCGCATGGCTCGGCTGCGGCGGGAGTTCAGCGAGCAATTTAACTCCGTGGTGGTGGCACAACATAGCGGAGCCGACCGGGGAGACATCCATGCCCAGCCACACCTGGTGCGGCATGTGTCCATTGGGGATACGGTGAAACTCAAATCGCTGGGCAAGACCGGGGTGGTGCAGCGGCAGGTGGATGGTAATGCCTTCGAAGTAGCAGTGGGGCCGATGAAGATGCGAGTGGCCCGGGAGGATATTGCGGAAGTGATCGCGGGACGCGAGATCAAGGCAGTGAGTCCGCTGGAAGCGGCGCGGGGGCGCGGGGTTACGGTGTCCATTGCTCATCCGGAGGAGATGGTTCGTCCGGAGCTGAACGTGATCGGACGCACGGTGGAAGAGGCTACCGGCGAAGTGGAGCAGTATTTGGATCGTGCGTTTCTGGCTGGATTGCCTCGGGTGCGGATCGTGCATGGGATGGGGATGGGGGTATTGCGGAAAGCGTTGCGCACGCTCATGGAGCGGCATCCGCATGTGGCACTGGTGGGCGAGGCTAGTCCCAGTGAGGGCGGCGCAGGAGCCACGGTGGTTGATTTGCGGGTGTAGCAAGAGCGATTGTTGGGGCTGCGCCCGTCTTTTCGGCCCATGTACGTCCCACGGCACGCCGGGGCAGGTGGGGCGAACATTGACACCGGTCCTGTTACCCGTAGTTCATTTTTTGTCGTCGAAGTAGAGGAAAAGGTTGTTTAGCGATTCCGATAGCGTGGGATGTGCAATGACGGCCGATTGCAGCACGCTCCATTTCAGATGGCCCATCATGGCCATTTGAAATACCGTCATGACTTCCCCGCCCTCGATTCCCAGCACGGTCACGCCTAAGATTTCTTCGGTGTCGGCATCGACGATGGCCTTCATCAGGCCTCGGGATTCATCCATTTCGAGCGCACGCGCTACATAGGTCATTGGCATGCGGGCTACACGGATTTTTTTGCCGGACTTTTTTGCTTCGGTTTCTGTCATGCCGACGCGGCCGAGCTGCGGGTCCATGAAAACGGTATAGGGCACCATTCGGTCGTTCACGGTCCGGTTACCGCCCTCAAAGAGATTGGCTTTCAGAATGCGGTAGTCGTCGTACGAGATGTGGGTGAACTGCGGACCTCCCTTTACATCGCCGATCACCCAAACCCCAGGGGCCGTAGTCTCCAAACGCTCGTTGGCGCGGATAAAGCCACGCTCATCGGTCTCAATGCCGGCCGCAGCGGGATTCAATGCACCGGTGTTGGGGATCCGGCCGGTCGCCACGAGGAGATCGGTTCCTTCGACCGTCTGCTCCTTGCCTTCCACCGTGACCGTCAGGGTGATCCCTCCATTGACGAGCTCAGCTTTTTTCGTGCGCGCATTAAGCAGGATCTCGACGCCGTCCTCGCGCAGGATCTTCGTGACCTCGGCCGCTACGTCCGGGTCTTCTTCGCGCAGAAGCTGCGGTCCTGCCTGGATCACGGTTACCTTGCTGCCGAAACGGCGAAACATCTGGGAGAACTCGATCCCGATGTAGCCCCCACCGACGATCAACAGGTGCTCGGGTACACGGTCCAACTCCATGATGCTTTCGTTGTTAAGGTGGCGAACGGTGTCGAGACCCTGGATCGCGGGCAACGCGCTCTGGGTACCGGTATTGATGAAGATCTGGGGAGCGGCCAGCTGGCGCTTTCCCCCGTCGCGGAGGGCAACGCTTATTTTGCCGGGAGCACTAAAGGAAGCTTCGCCTCGGATGAGTTCCACATGGGCATTTGCCAATCTTTTTTCCCGGCTGTGGCGCGCGCTAAGAACAATGTCGCGTTTTCTCTCACGAACGCGGCTCATATCGACGGCCACGGGCCCCACATCGACGCCGTAATCAGTCCCTCGGCGCGCCAGGTAGGCGACGCGCGCACTGGCCACCATGGTCTTCGTGGGAGTGCAACCGGTATTGATACAAGTACCGCCTGCTTCCTTGCGCTCGATCATCGCGGTCTTCTTTCCCGCGGCGGCCAGAACATCCGCCAGGGGATTGCCACCCTGCCCGGAGCCGATGATGATGGCGTCAAAGTTTTCCGTCTCGCTCGCATCCGCGTTCATGTGCGCTCACCTCCAAAGAAGTAAAACACTATGATGCCGGCGCGCCGGCAGTGGATCGCGATTTCACAAATGGGAGACCAGCAAGAAACCGCCGCCCACCGCGATCAGGTCCTCGAGCAGGGCCAGCAGGAGATCCGGGACCGTCAGGCTGAATCGGCGGCGGTAGGCATAACCGGCGAAGGCGCCGGCTATCCCTCCCAATCCGCCAAGCATCGCGCCCAATATCGGCGATGCCGCGGCGGAGAAGCATAGGGCCGCCCCGCAGATCGCACCGAAAAGGATGCGGACGCCGAGAGGTCCGGCCTGGGTTCTGGGCGGGATGAAGGGAAGCTTGTCTGCGATCAGTTCGCCCAGGGCGAAGAAGGAAAAAATCACCAGGGAGATCTTGTTGGCAAGGAAGGCGAGCGCAGATCCTTCGAGGTGCACCCACCCCAGATGAGCGCCCCAGGCCACCACCGCCGGAGCCGTCATGGAGCGCAAGCCGCAAACACACCCAAGGAGAAAGGCGTAGAGGAGGATCACCATGGATCCACCATGGCTTGCGCTTAACCGGATGTCAAACCATCAGGCCTGACGCTAGGGATTCGGGTTCATCTGGCTGACCTGGGTTTCGGGCGACAGGGTGAGCGCATCCTGCAGACGGAAAGTGACGACCGACTCCGCCGGGATGGAGAGATCGCCGTTTCCGGTGAAGGCTGCGCCCAGGGCTCCCGCCCCGCCGCCGGCCAAGCCGCCGACGAGGAGGCCGACTCCGCCGGTCGCGAGTCCACCAATCAACATGCCCATACCCGCGCCGCCGCCAATGAAGGCTGCACTGCGCTTGCCCTTGCCTTTTTTGGTCCGGGCCAGGTTGCTGGTATCGATGCGGTAGACGGCGCCGTTGACTTCTAACCGGGTCAGGGTCAATGCCAGGACTGACTTTCCTTTGAAGTGTCCGCGCTTGTGAGCGACCAGGACTTCGCCACTGGCAGCGGAGCCGGAAGGCACGGCAACGGTGTTGCCTTGCACGATGGGCTCAGCCAGAACGCCGCTAAAGCGGTCGCCGGACGCGGAGTGTTTGACGTCGATGGTCTGGTTGAGACGCACCTGCAAACGGGTGCCGCGAGGAAGGACCAGGGCGGGTTGCGGCGCGGGTTTCGCCTGTGCTGGATTCGCCGTGCTGGCGCGGCGCCGGATTGGCAGCGTTGGCGGGATTGCCGGGAGCGGTGTTGGCTGCGGTCGCCGGGTTAGCACCGGCCGCGGCGGGGGGCGTTTGACCAGAAGGAATGGTGGTGGCCTTGTTGGTGCAACCGGCAAGCGTGCAGGCCAGAATCGTAAACGCGGCGATGCCTCGCCAGCGATTGGGGGAATCGGTCATCGGGGGGCGCCTCAAAGGCAAAGCCTACCGCGAACCGCCGTGTAAGGATGCGACACTTTTGTGTTAGTAGACTGGGTTGACATGAGACTGCGCGTTCCTTTGGCGATCGTGGCTCTGGCGTTGACGTTGGCTCCATTGGCCGCGCCGCTGCTGGCGGCAAGCCACCCTTTGCGGCGTTGCTCATTCGCAATTTCTTCTCCCAGCTATGCCACCAGGATCCACGCCGGAGTTTTGTGGTGGATGGCTCGGCGATGGCGGTATGCGTGCGCTGCCTGGGCGTTTACTGGGGGCTTGCACTGGGGATTTTGGTTCGGGTAAAGGGCGCTCGCTGGTGGTTGGCTCTGGCGCTGGTACTCAATTTTGCGGATGTTGTCAGCGGAGTGATGCATTGGCATGGAAATCTGCCGGCTTTTCGATTCTTTTTGGGGTTAATGCTTGGATTGGGTGTGGGCGCGGTTCTCTCCTTGTGGCCGGTCCGTCTCCTCCGAGCGAAGCCGAGGTAAAGGAGAGCGATTCTTTCCTTTGAGGAAGTGACTAGCCGGTTGGAAAGAGATACACCAACATTAAGTTCAGCTATTCTGCGCGATAGGTCACTCGGCCTTCGCTGATGGTCAGGCGCACTTTGCCTAGCATGGGCCAGCCGTCAAAGGGTGTGTTGCTGGATTTGGATCGGGTGGCGGCGGCGCGAAAGGTCCATTCGGCTTTGGGATCGAAGAGGACTATGTCGGCGAAGGATCCGACCGACAAACTGCCGCGGCCACGCAGGTTCAAGAGGTTGGCGGGTTGGGTGCTCAGCAGAGTGATCAGACGGCTGAGCGAGACCTTGTGTTTACGGTGGAGCACGTCCAGAGTAAGACCCAGCGCGGATTCAAGTCCCGTGATGCCATTGGGCGCTCTCTCGAATTCCTGCTCTTTTTCGTGGGCCGCATGGGGCGCGTGGTCGGTGGCGATGCAATCGATAGAACCATCGAGCAGGCCCTCGAGCATAGCGCGACGATCGGATTCCGCACGCAAGGGCGGATTCATCTTGGCGTTGGTGTTGTACTCGCCGACTGCCGCCTCGGTGAGCACGAAGTGATGGGGCGCAACCTCACAAGTCACGTGCAGGCCGTTGCGCCTGGCTTTGCGTACCGCATCCAGCGCCGCGGCAGTGGACAAGTGGGCCACGTGCAGGTGAGCGCGGCCGCCCTTGAGTTCAGCCAGCAGGCGCAGATCGCGCTCCACCAGCCCGGCTTCGGCAGCCACCGGCATCCCGCGCAGGCCTAGCCGGAAGGCGAGGGCACCGGCGTTCATGGAGCAGCCGCCGGTCATGCGCGTATCTTCGGCATGCTGGATTACCGGCAGGCCGGCCCGGGCCGCAGCGGCCAGTGCCTGATGCATGATCGCCTCGCCCAGGATGGGCTTGCCATCATCGGTGACAGCAACCGCACCCGCGGCTTTGAGCGAGCCGTATTCGGTAAGGGCTTCACCCATGCTGCCGCGGGTTGCCGCGGCGATAGGAAACACGCGCGCACTGGGATTGCGCTCCACACTCTGCATCCAGCGGGTGGTTTCCACCGAATCGTTGACCGGGACGGTGTTGGGCATGGCGCATACGGTGGTGAATCCACCCGCCGCTGCCGCAGCCGTGCCGGTGGCGATCGTCTCCTTGTAACCCTGCCCCGGCTCGCGCAGATGGACGTGAATGTCGACCAGGCCGGGAGCTACGACCAGGCCGCCGGCCTCGATGAGCTCTGCGCCGGCTTGTTTGGCTGCAGCGGTTAACTTGCCCGGGGATTCGACGGCAGCCACCTTGCCGTCTTTAAGTAAGAGGTCGCGGCTCGCGTCCACCCCGGCGGAAGGATCGACCAGGAGGCCTCCACGGATGAGGATGGCGTTCAATCGCCGCTTCCTTTCCCGGCCGCAGGCGCTTTCCTCTTCGCCACGCGGGCATTCGGCGCAGTCTTTTCCGGTTCAGAAATGAGGGCGCGATGAATCAAAGCCATGCGAATCGCCACACCGTGGCGTACCTGTTCAGCAATCACGGATTGGGGACCATCGGCCACGTCGCTGGTAATTTCGAGTCCGCGAATCATGGGACCCGGGTGCATCACGATGGCCTGGGGCGCACTGGTTCGCAGCCGCTCACCATGCAGCTGATAACGCGTGGTGTACTCATCGAGGTCGATGTGTACCCCGGTCAACCGCTCCTTCTGGATGCGCAGCATCATCACGATCTGTGCTTGCTTGAGCGCGCGATCAAAGTCTCTCTCGACGGTGATGCCGGGGCCCAATTCCAGGGCGGCATCGGGCAGGAGCGCCGGCGGCCCGCAGAGCAGGACACGGGCTCCGAGCCGGGGCAGCAGAAGCGCGTTGGAGCGAGCCACGCGGGAGTGCAGAATGTCGCCGGTAATCGCCACCGTAATGCCCTGGAGCAGGGTGTCGCCTGGGGCGTTTTCGGGCCGGCCCAGGGCGCGGAGCATGGTTCTTACGTCCAGCAGCGCCTGGGAGGGATGTTCGTGCATGCCATCCCCGGCGTTCAGGACCGGCAGACCGGTTGCCTGGGCCAGCAGATACGGCGCTCCTGAGGAAAGATGGCGCAGAATGATGCACTCCGCGCCCAATGCGCGCAGGGTAATGCCGGTGTCCTTGAGCGATTCTCCCTTTTCAATGGAGGAAGATTGGGAACTGATCAGCGCGGTGTCTGCGCCCAGGCCCTTGGCCGCCAGTTCGAAGGAGGTTCGGGTGCGGGTGCTGGATTCGTAGAAGAGGAGGGCAACGCGCCGATGGGCCAGCCGCCGGGCGCGCGATGCGGGCTCCTGGTCTTCGAGCTCAGTGGCCAGACGGAGGATAGCAGAAACATCGCCGACAGCCAGCGAAGTGACGGAGAGCAAGGAGCGGGAACAGGAATGGGCCGTCGCAGCGGGCAGCGCGACGCGGGTTAGCTCCGATATGGCTTTGATGGCTGTCATGGTGGGCGGCGATTGTGCCGCGGGTAAGATTAATCGGCGCGTTCGACCAGGATCACTTTTTCGTCGTTGTCGATCTCCTGTAGCTTGACCTCGACAATTTCACGGGCTGTGGTCTGCACGTGCCGGCCGACAAAGCTGGCTTCGATGGGCAACTCGCGATGGCCGCGGTCTATCAACACCAGCAGTTGTACGCGCCGTGGACGGCCGTGGTCAAAGAGAGCGTCCAACGCCGCGCGGATGGTTCTGCCGGTGTAGAGAACGTCGTCGATCAAAATAATGTCGCGGCCCTCGATGTCAAAGCCGATGGCGCCGGGAACGACGACCGGCCGAATGTCACGGGTGGAAAGGTCGTCGCGGTAGAAGTTGATGTCGAGCACGCCGGTGTCGACGGGCGCCTTCTCGATGGCGCCGATGAGGTGACCGAGGCGCTTCGCCAGGGGTACCCCGCGACGCTTGATGCCCACCAGTCCCAGGTTCTGGCCGCCGTTGTTTTTCTCGATGATCTGGTGCGCCAGCCGAATCAGCGTGCGCTCGATTTCCGATGCGGACATGATGCGGGTTTTTTCCCGCAGCACTGGTGTCGCGGTGACTTTTGCTTTGCTCATAATTGCTCTGGCCGGATGATACGAGGGTTAAAGTTTTTTTGCCATGAATAGCCTGAGGGCCAACTAGCCGTTGCCCAGCGGGGTCTTGCGCGGGGCGAGGAGACGGACACCTAAAGCGCCCCCAATCGCGGAGAAGAGAATGATGCCCACGGAGGTGGTGGCGGCATTAATCAGGGTATAGGCAGCCCGCCCATCCGGGGACATCAGGAAGTGAACATAGGCGCGCCACTGCGCCTCAGCATCGGGGTTGGTTTTCACCAGCGCGGTCGATTGCTGGATGACTGCATCGTAGAACTGATCGATGGCGTAACCCTGGTGCAGGACATAGCGCGCAAAGACCCGCCAGATGGCGGTGGCAATGACAGAACTGTAAGCGGCAATCAACCCGGCGACGGCGCCGATGCGCACCCCGGAGCGGGTTTCCAGCAAGAACCCGGGAGCGCGGCGATGATACAGGACGATGGCCAGCACTGCGCCGCCGACCACCCACAGACAGCATCCCCAGGACAACACGGAAACGGCGCTCAATAGACCGGCAGGGATAGCAACAAAAAGCGCGGCCAGGATGGCGTCTTTCCAGGAGATTCCCTGGGCACGGGGAGGCGCGCCGGGAGGGCGGCCGCCGGCATAGGTAGTCTCACCCTCTTCCTGCTGGGCAAACTTGAGCTGCGGCGAACCGCAGTTGGGGCAGAACATGTCGGATACGCTGAGGTTCGCGCCACATCGATGGCAGAGCAGATTCATCCCTCTTGAAGCTATCTCAGGGGCGAGCGGAGCGCAATCGGGGTTTAATTCGTACCCTTTTCTTCGTTATCGAAGCCGTGGGGCAGATCCAGAGCGATCAGAGTGAATTCCGTCGGGGAGCTTCCGTTACCGAATGCGACGATGTGCTGATGGCGGGCCGATCCAGCCTTTAACTGCAAATCACCGGGACCATGGGAAGTAGCCTGGTCATGATCGGAATGATCGCAGGTGAGGCCCTCCCGGGTCGTCGACAGGCCCCCAACGGCTTTACCGCCAACACACTCGATCACGCTCCCGTATCCGCTCAGCGCCTTGCGATAAAAGGCCATCACCTGATCGCGGTCATCCTCAGATTTGTAGTGAGCCACCCTTACCCGCAGTTTGAAGGAGCCGAAACCCATGTCGACTTTGGCTGACCTGTTGCCGTCGTTGGACGTATCCGTCACCGCTCCGGGATAGGCGGGAAGACCAAGATCGGCGGCAGAGGTCTGATCTTTATTGACGGCGATGCCGCCGAAGGGAGTCGCAATCTTTACGTGATCGCCATCGCTGGACTTGTCCACCCTCACCTTGCAGCCAGTCGCACCAAAGAGGAGTACGGCGAGCAAGGAAGACATCATGATGCCGGCTTTCATGGTTTCTCTCTCCCTTCATGTGTACGCGCAGTGAGTCTTTCATGTTCCAGAAATGTTCGGTAGTGGTCAGTTTGGGAAATCTATCCTGCAAACCAGCTTTGGCTGCCCCACATCTGTGGTCAGGACAGAGACTTGAAACCAGACAGCTTGGCCGCTGCTATGGTCTGCCGGGCAAAGAATCAGTTTGGCCTTCCGTGCGCAAGCCATTGCGGTTTCCACGCAGTCTGGGCGAGCCACTCGATCGGCGCCACCATCGATGCGATGGCTCGCGTCATATGGGGGAAGTCGATGCGGTCGATTTCGTCGCCCGGTTGATGGTAGTCCGCGTGAAGCCCAAAGCTGGACACGGTTTGGGCAACGATTCCCCGCTTTGCAAGGCTGTAGTTATCTGAGCGCTTGAAGAAGTTTTGCTCGGGATGAGGATCGGCAACCAGACGGGCCCCATGGCGCGCGAGCATGGGCCCCAGGTTGCTACGATCGAAACCGGTGAGCCACAGACCGTCTCGCGGCAAGACTGGATCACGGCGGCCGATCATTTCAAATTCCAGGTTGGCCACGATCTGATCCAGGGATACAGGAGGATGGTCGAGGAAGTATTTATTCCCATAACCTCCGATTTCTTCCGAACCAAACAGGACGAAGAGGATGGTGCGCGCCGGGCGAGCCCTGCCGGCAAACACGCGCGCCAACTCGATGACCGCGGTGGTTCCGGAGGCATCGTCGTCGGCACCGTTGTAAATTCGGTCGCCATTTTTCTCCGGCCCAACCCCCAGGTGATCCAGGTGCGCAGTCAGCAGGATCGCGCCCTTCGCCGCATCGGAGCCGCGGAGAATGCCCACCACGTTCCAGGTCTCGGTTCTGGGCACGTCGGCGAACCCTGCCACGTAACGCGCGATCGGTGGCGGCAAGGTGGAAGGGAGCGGGGCCTTTTGCAGAAAGCTGCCCTGATCGCCGCCCGGCTCCAGGCCGAAACCGGCAAACAAAGACGCCGCATAGAGCGCAGCCAGGTGCTCATCCCGGGTTCCGCTGCCGCGGCCCTGCAGTTCATCGGAAGCGAGAAAGCTCATATCACCCCGTATGCAAGGGACGCACAGGGATGCCTGGGGCGGCTTCATCGCTTGAGAGAAACAGGCGGTCCCACTCAGCAACAGCGCACATAGAACCGCTTTGGGGAACCAGCGCATCGGGAAAGTATAATGGAGGTCTTCCGAGTACTTTCACCGAGCGGATACCGGCGCCTCATCGTCTGGTGCTGTGACTGGTCTACGGGTAAGGGACATTGATGCGCCGATTTCAGGGTTTGTGTGGTCTGTTTCTCCTTGGTTTGACGGGTTGCGGCGGTTTCTTTGTTCCTCAAACCAACGGCGGCGGGGGCAGCAACACCGGCGACTACATCTATGTCGCCAACGGGAACAATCCTTATTTTGCCGGGTTTGGCGTCAGCAGCAGCGGTGCGTTGTCCGTTCTCAGCGGCTCCCCCTACAACAATGGGGTTGCCGCGCAGTCGCTGACGGTGACGCCGGCCAATACTTTCCTGTATGCAGGCACTACGAACGGCATCTACCTGTATGCCATAAACAGCAATGGTTCGATTACGGTGCAGAACAGCGGGAGCGCCGTCGCCCAGGACATGGTTGCGACCCAAATGCAGGTGGATACCACCGGAGGCTATCTGCTGGCTGCAGGCTTCGGTACATCGATCGGAGCCCAGGCAATCGGGATTTACCAGATCAACTCCTCCACAGGGTTGCTGACCGCCGTCACGGGTTCGCCTCTAGCGCTCTACACGGGGAATGGTTCAACCCCGGCCGTGGTGACGCCCACCGGATTGCTGATCACTCCCAACAACTCTTACGTGTACGTCTCCCTGGGCAAGCTGGGGGTGCAGATATTGACTCTCGGTGCTCGGGGAGCTCTCAACACCGGCGGCAATCCACCTCCTCTTTTGTTGCCCGTCAGTACCTCGACCAGCCCGTCAGACCAGGGCCTGGCAAGTGATCCTCTTTCTGCATTTCTATTTGTGTCCGAAATTAACACCGGGCTTCGAGTGTTGAGTATCGGAACGGGTGGCACACTCAAAGAGGTCTCGGGTTCGCCTTATGCCGTGGGGACGGGACCAACCGGGGTGATCCTGGATCCGACCGGAAGCTATGTCTACGTCGCCAATAAGGGAAGCAACAACATCAGCGCCTTCACGCTCACCGCAACCTCGGGGAAACTGACGGCAATTACAGGATCGCCCTTTGCTTCGGGCGGACTGTTGCCGATTGCGCTGGTGAATGACAATTCAAAGAAGTTCGTGGCGGTGATCAATTCAGGTTCGAACGGCAGCGCCGGCAACAGCGACATGCAGGTATTCAAATTCGATACCACCACTAACGGAAAACTCGTCCCAATTTCCACTGCCACCACCGGCACTGATCCCACAAACCCGCAGTCCATCGCAGCCTCGCACTAGTTGGGAGCCGCGTGTCAAGGACCTTGAGAACGATCTGGTCTCTTCCCGATGGCTGCCTATCGTGACCGCAGCTAAATGCAACCGTGACGGATTGCCTCTGCAAGGCCCACAACTTTGATCATTTCCGGCATCTGCCGGCAGAGGTTGTGACGGGTGCGCACCTGCAGAGTGTTTTCAGGGATTCACCACGGATGGCATTCCCATTCGCGAAAGGAACGAACGATTACCACCAAAGTTGCAGGGTTTCGTTTTCACATGTCGTTGGCAGTAACTATCCAGTCTCGATACCACCCATGCGCTATTCCGTTGCACTGTCTCGGGTATGGACCATAAGGAGCACTGTGCCTTGGATTTTTCTCTGAAGTCGATGGTCTAATGCTGACAGGGAGACTCACCCCCGGAATGTTCGCTGCTTTGTCGTTCTTTCGCCGAACCGGCCCGGTTCTTTGGTTCGTAATATGCGTCGCTCTTATGGCCACGCTGAGCGGATGCACCCGTTTGCGCGAGCATCTGAAGCCCGAAATGGTCTACGTCGTGGCCAAGCAAACTTATCTGAGAGATCGGGTGGCCGCTGTATCGAATCGAGTCGCCTTGGTAAGCAACGGAGAACCTCTTGAAGTAGTCGAACATGGACGCCGCTTCCTCAAAACCAAGACCGCCAAGGGCGAGGTAGGGTGGATCGAAGAACACATGGTCATTGACCAGGCGGCTTATGATCAGTTTGCTGCCCTCGGGCAAGGGCACGCGCATGACCCTGTGGTCGCCACCGCGGTGTTGCGCGATGATCTCTACCTGCACGTCAAGCCAGGGCGCGAAACGGACCGCTTCTATCTCTTACCGGAAAATGAAAAGCTTCAGCTGTTGATACGTGCTTCCGTGCCCAAACCGGCTCCGCCGCAAGGCTTGCTCCCGACGCCCCGTCCGACTGCGGGGACAAAGGGAAAAAAGGCCGGAACGTCCGGCGCAAAGGAAACGTTGCCCGGGGAACCGGCAGTCCCCATGGAAGACTGGTGGCTGGTGCGCGACAGCAAGGGCCAGGTGGGTTGGATGCTCTCCCGCCGGTTGGATGTGGATGTTCCGGATGAGATTGCGGGATACTCCGAGGGCCAGAAAATCGTGGGCGCCTACGTACTGACCAGGGTCTTCGATTCGGAGTCGTCGTTGCCCGACAAGATGGTGCCTGAGTACGTCTCGGTTACAAATGCCTACAAAGACGGGCTTCCGTACGATTTCGACCAGGTGCGGGTTTTTACCTGGAACACGAAGAAGCATCGCTACGAAACAGCGTACCGGCAGCGAAACGTCGAAGGCTATTTACCGGTTACGGTTAGCCAGGGAAAGAATGCTCAGGGCCAGTCTGTACCCGAATTCTCCATCACAGTAGCCACTAGCGACGAGGTCAAGGTTGATCCACTCACCGGGGCCGCCCACCCGGCGCAAACCGATGTCTTGCATTACCAGTTGGAAGGGGGCATGGTGAAGCGCGTCACAGCCGCCGGCCCGCCGGGCTCGGCCCCCGTGTCCGCGAACGCAAAGCCGGTCGAGGCACCTCATCGTCATCGCAGCAAGGGCAAAAAGGCGGGTGGGTAGGCGACGCAGGGGCAGCTTCAGCTCAGAAAATCCGCAATTGCCGCGACCACAATCTCCTGTTCCTGAAATGTGAGTTGGGCGAACATGGGAAGGGCCAGTACTTCCTCCGCAGCACGCTCACTTTCCGGAAAGGCCCCTGCCGGATATCCAAGGTTCTTTAACGCCGGCTGCTGATGGAGCGCGAGGGGATAGTAAATCTGTGACCCCACTCCCCGGTCGTGGAGAAATTCCTTCATCTGGTCGCGGCGGCGAACGCGGATGACATACTGATGGAAAACATGCGTCGCCCGCGACCGTGTCCTGGGCAGGACCACTCCGTTTCGGGGATAAGGTCCCGTCTCCACCAGGCCTGCCCGATCGAAGAGTACGCGATAATTTTCAGCCAGGAGCCGGCGCTGGGCGTTCCATTCGTCAATGAAGCCAAGCTTCACCAGCAGAACTGCGGCCTGCACGGTATCCATGCGGCTGTTCCAACCGACTTCATCGTGGTAATAGCGATGGTTCATGCCGTGCACCCGCAAAAGGCGGACGCGGTCCGCGACGGTATCCGCTGCGGTGGTAACCATGCCGGCATCGCCGCCGGCGCTGAGATTCTTGGTGGGGTAGAAGCTGAATGCAGCCGCGTCGCCCAGGGCGCCTGCCTGACGCCCATCCCAGCTTGCCCCGAACGCCTGGGCAGCATCCTCGATGAGCATGACTCCGTGCTCCTGCTGGAGCAGCTCGAAGCGCTCCCAGTCGGCGGTCTGGCCATATAGGTGGACGGGCAGAATCGCTCGAACGGCGGAGCCGGATCCCAGGCAGGCCTTGACGGCCGCGGGATCCAGATTGAAGGTTTCCGGATCGATATCTGCAAGTAAGGGCTGTGCTCCGGTGCGCAGGATGGCGCTGACGGTGGCAAAAAAACTGAAGGCGGTGGTGACCACGGCATCGCCGGGACCGATTTCCGCCCCCTCGAGCGCCAACCAGAGGGCATCGGTGCCCGAAGAGCAGCCGACGGCATGGGCCACCCTGCACTTTTCCGCGGAGGCACGCTCAAATTCCGCCACTTGCGGGCCCATGATGAAGCTTTGCGAGGAAAAGACGCCTTCTACGGCCTTGAGAAGCATCGGCCCGATGGCGCGATATTCACGCGAAAGGTCCAGACTGGGCACCCTGAGCGGGGTGCGGGCTGAACTTCCTATCCTGTCTCACACATTGGTAATGGTACACCTCCAAATCGGATAGCCTACACGCCTCTAAATGCATCTAAGCGTGAATTGGGCCTCGGATTTCAAGCGCAGTATGACGCCGGTGTTGGGTTTTTGGGCCGGCGGTCTTATGAGAACCGATCTCAACCGGGGAAGCGTGTAAACTTTCTGTAGCAGGACTCGAGCCTACGCGGCTCAGAGCCCGACGTTGCAGTAGCTGCAAGTGCTTGAGCAATTTCCATAACGTAACTCGACATCTAAGAAATGGAGATCGGCACATGGACAATAAGCCGGCACAGAACATTCAGGACACGTTTCTTAATACGGTCCGCAAAGATAAGACTCCGATCACGATATACCTGGTCAGCGGAGTTAAACTCACAGGCAAAATACGGTCATTTGATAAGTATTCTGTGTTGCTTGAGAACAACAGCCAGGAGCAGTTGATTTTCAAGCACGCCATCTCGACTGTGGTCAGCACGCGGTCGGTGCTGCACAGTGACCATCGTCCGAGCACCGGGGTCGGCCATCCTCCCGCGAGTGCTCCGGGCCTTGGCGGGGCGCGCCCCGACAGCGCGGTGGCGGAAGGCTAGCGCAGGATCTGCTGCCGTTTCGATGAAGGTTTGCTGAAAATCACTGGCGTTCCATCGGATCGGGCGCTGCTGGTCGGCGTCGAGTTCGCCTCTCGGCCGCTGGCCGCTCCTCGTTCTGCAGACGATTGCCCGGGCCAGCATCATCGTTCGCGCGGTATCGCCAACCCAGACGAGCAAAGTTTGGTCTGAAAGTAAGGACGGGCCGGGGGGGTGGGAGCGGAGCGACTTCCCACGAGACCGGCCCTGTCTGACCCTGATGTGGGTCTAGGAAGTAACAAAAGTATACTCCTTACTTGAGCGGGCTACAAAGAATTAAACCTTCCGGAAGACACTGACCCTTTGATTGCCCTGGGCTAGGTTGGGCTTCTGCCTCCGATCCCCGACGATGAGACGACCCGGGGACGCGACAGGGTGGGCTTGGCTGCGGAGTTTGACAGCTAAATTTCACCTCTGTTAAAAACAAAGGTCCCGGCTGTCGCTACCGACTCTCCGCCCACAATCTACCCATATACTGAACATTTGGCATGAACGAGACCTTACATCAACTCGGCGGACTACTGCTCGGCTCCGTGCCGACCATTTTTCTGTTCCTTTCGCTGGTGATTCTCTACCGTTTTCTGGTTTACGGCCCTCTGACCCGGGTTTTGAACGAGCGGCGCGAACGGACCGAAGGGGCCATTGAGCAAGCGAACGCTGCCACAGCTGCCGCTGCTGCAAAGACTCAGGAATACGAGGCCCAGCTGCGGGCGGCTCGCTCCAAGATCTTCCAAGCAAGGCAACAGAAGCTGGAACTGTGGAATAGCGAACGAGACCGCGCCATTGCGGAAGCCCATGAGGCCGCCCAGCGCCAAATTCAGGAAGCGAAGCTGGCTTTACAGGCGCAGACAACCGCTGCCCGTCGCGCCCTGGAGGGCTCGATTGACGAGCTCGCTTCTGAGATTCTCCGCGCCATCCTTCCCAAAAGCACCTCGAGGCCCGGTGCGACTCTGGAGAGCGTCCGTTGACCTTGCCACGGTTTTCCTTCTACCTGCTTGTTCTTTTTTGCTTAGCGAGCGCACTGGGCCTGCCGGCACGGGCGTTGCAAGCTGCCCCTGCGGCCTCCAACCCGGCCGCAAAAAGCACTCAGCCGGCCACGGAGGAACAAGAAACCGGGGAGGATGTTTATCGCCATTCAGCCTCGGTCAAGCTGTTAGGCCGTTGGCTGCATCTTGACAAGGAGGCGGCGGCACGGCTGTTCGAATACTTGAACTTCGCCATCCTCGCGGGCGCCATCCTGTTTGCCCTGCTGAAGTATTTGCCCAAGACTTTCCGGGCACAACGGGAAGACATCCAGCATCGGCTGGTGGAGGCGCGAACCGCCACGGAGCAGGCCAATGAGCGCCTGGCAGCAATTGAGCAGAGACTTTCGCGGCTGGATGAGGAAGTAGCAGCGATCAGTCGACAGGCGGAGAACGATAGCGCGGAGGATGAAGCTCGCATCAAGGCGTCCATCGAGACCGAGCGGCAACGGATCATGGAGGCGGTAAGCAGAGATATTGCTGCGGCCTCGGGTGCCGCCCAACGGGACCTGAAGCGTTTCGTAGCGGGGTTGGCGGTGGATCGTGCGGCCCAGAGGATTGCGTTGACCGAAGACGATGACCGCGCCCTGGTGCAGGAGTTCTCAAAGAGCCTCAGTCAGCAAATTCGGAATGGAGGCAAAAACTAATGTCTGCCTTCGCCGCTCGTTATGCCCGCGCCTTCGCCGATGTGGTGCTCGACACGAAGTTAGACTCCGCAGACGTGGAGCGGCAGTTGACGGATTTTGCTGCTACCTTCGCGGCCAGTAAGGATCTGAGGGAGGTTCTTCTGAATCCTTCTATCCCCACAGCGAAGAGGGTGTCGATTCTTGACACGGTCAACAGACGGATTGGCTGCGGACCCAAGGTGAGGAACTTCCTGGCGGTTCTGATCAGCCACGAACGGCTGGCCGCGCTCAGCGAAATTATTGAAGAGTTCAGGTTGGAGATGAACCGGCGTTTGTCGATCTCCGATGCTGAAGTAGTGACCGCGCGCCCACTCCAGGACCAGGAGCGGGCAAAGTTGGAGCGCGAAGTTGCCGAACTGGCCGGCACCAGGGTCAATGCAACCTTCCGCCAGGACAAGTCGCTGATCGGCGGAGCGATGGTACGCATTGGAAGCACCATCTACGACGGCTCGGTGCGGGGCCGTCTAGAACGCTTGAAAGAGCGGCTGGTGGCCAGCTAAGCAAATCCGTAAAAAAACCAAGCAAAAAGAGAATTGACGGAAGAACGTATGGCTCAGATCAACGCAGACGAGATTACGCAGCTCCTTAAAGAGCAGATTCAAAACTACGATGCGGAAATTCGCGTCGATGAGACCGGGACCATCATTTCGCTCGGCGACGGAATCGCCCGCCTCCATGGGTTGGACAAGGCCATGGCAGGAGAGATGCTGAAGTTCCCCCATGGTGTGGAAGGCCTGGCCATGAACCTCGATGAGGATCAGGTTGGCTGCGTCATCCTGGGCGATTACACCCAGCTGCGCGAGGGCGATGAGGTTAAACGCAGCGGCGAGATCATGAGCGTGCCCGTGGGCAATGGGATGATTGGCCGCGTGGTCAACGCGCTTGGCCAGCCGATCGATGACCGCGGTCCGATTGAAGGGACAGAGCTCGCGCCCATCGAGCGCATCGCTCCGGGCGTAGTCGACCGCCAGGGTGTGCGCGAACCGATGTCGACCGGCATCAAGGCGATCGACAGCATGATCCCCATTGGCCGTGGGCAGCGCGAACTGATTATCGGCGACCGTCAGACCGGCAAGACAGCCATCGCGCTCGATACCATCATCAACAGTGCCAAGAACAACCTCATCTGCATTTACTGCGCCATCGGACAGAAACGTTCGTCAGTAGCCCAGGTGGTGCAAACGCTGACCGAGTACGGCGCGATGGACTACACCATTGTGGTGGCCGCGACTGCGTCAGAGCCTGCGCCGATGCAGTACCTGGCTCCCTACGCCGCTACCAGCATGGGAGAGTATTTCCGCGATACCGGCCGCCATGCACTGATCATCTACGACGATCTTTCCAAGCACGCGGTGGCGTATCGTGAGATTTCGCTCTTGCTGCGCCGTCCTCCGGGGCGCGAAGCGTATCCCGGCGATGTGTTTTACCTGCACTCGCGCCTGCTGGAGCGCTCGGCCAAGCTGAGTGATGAGAAGGGCGGCGGCTCACTGACCGCGCTCCCCATCATTGAGACCCAGGCCGGAGACGTCTCCGCTTACATTCCGACGAACGTGATTTCCATCACCGACGGGCAGATCTACCTGGAAGGGGACTTGTTCAATTCCGGCGTCCGGCCGGCGGTGAACGTTGGCCTTTCCGTGAGCCGCGTGGGCGGCAGCGCGCAGATCAAGGCGATGCGCCAGGTGGCAGGAACCCTCAAACTCGATCTGGCGCAGTATCGTGAGCTGGCCGCATTTGCGCAGTTCGGCAGCGATCTGGACAAGGTCACGCAGAATCAGCTCAACCGCGGACAGCGGCTCACAGAAATTCTGAAACAGCCTCAGTTTTCACCGCTGTCGACAGAGAAGCAGATCATCATCATTTTCGCCGGAACCAATGGCTTCCTCGATGACTTGAAGATTGAGCAGATTCGCGCCTTCGAGAGCGGTCTTTATCCCTACCTCGATTCGGCACAGTCTGGATTGCTGAATGACATTGTGAGCAAGAAGTCACTGGACGACGACCTGCGCAACCGCATCAAAAGTGCGTTGACGGAGTACAAGGAGAACTTCCTTGCCGAGCACCGTGATGCGGCACTGAAGGAATCGTCAGTAAAGCCGCTTTCTGAAGAAGAGAAGAAGAAAGAAACGCAGAAGGTCTAATCGGCGCATGGCAAACGTTCTCGATTTACGACGGCGCATTCGCAGCGTTAAAAGCACGCGCCAGATTACCAAAGCGATGAAGATGATCGCCGCCGCCAAGCTTCGGCGCGCGCAGGAGCGCGCCATCTCCGGGCGTCCGTACGCGAACATGCTGGCCAGCGTCATCGGTTCGCTGATGCGGCATATCGACTTGTACGATCCCCAGACGGGTGACGTGCGCCACCCCTTGCTGCTGGCGCGCGAGGAGAAGCAGGCTCTCCTGATCGTTGTGTCCGGAGACAAGGGCTTTGCCGGCGGGTTCAACGGGAACATCACCAAGGCGGCTTTCCGTTTTATCAGCGAGCACGGCGAGGAGCAGATCGATATTGCTCCCATCGGCAAAAAGGCCCGTGACATGTTCCGCCGCCGCTACCCGCTGGCTTCCTTTGTCGATAAGCAAGGGCCGGACGAGGGCAATGATCGGGCCGCGAACACAGGAGATCGAGACCCTGGCCAGCCCGCCCCGTCGCCCGAGGATAAGCGCCGCGGCGATCGGCAGAATCAGATCGAAGTGGCAGGGGAATATCCCGGCATGCTGGATAAGCCCAGCTTTGACCAGGTAGCGCTCATGGCGCGGGAAGTGGTTCACCGCTACATGGAAGAAGAGCTCGACGCGGTCTACCTGGTCTTACAACGAGTTCAAATCGGTGATGGCTCAACGGGTGGTCGTGGAGCGCATTCTTCCCATCATCGAACCGGGTCAGCGGGACATTAAGCAGGCCGAAGAGATGAGCCAGGAAGAGCGTGAGGAGATGGCGCGCGCAGCCGCTCACTCCGGCATTAGCGTCAAAGAAGCCGACAGCGGCGAAGCCGACCAGGAGGCCAAGAACTTCGGTACGGCGGAGGTCGACTACATTTATGACCAGCCGCCCCGGGAGCTTCTGGATGGTCTTCTCCGCCAGTACGTCGCCTCGCAGATTTATCACGCGTTGATTGAGTCCAGCGCTGCCGAGCAGGCTGCGCGGATGACCGCCATGGACGCGGCGACGAGTAACGCCTCGGAGATGATCGACTCGCTTACGCTCACCATGAACCGTGTGCGCCAGGCTGCGATTACCAAAGAGATTATCGAGATTGTCAGCGGTGCGGCAGCGCTTTAGATCGCCGCGATAGGGAAGAAAAAGTTATGGCAGAAAACATAGGCAAGGTTATCCAGATTTCCGGACCGGCGGTCGACGTGCAATTTGATGAGGCGACGATGCCCCCGATTTACCAGGCATTGCGGGTGACCAGCGAAGGCTTCGATGTTCCGCTACCCATCAACGTGGTGCTGGAAGTGGAGCAGCACATTGGGGAAGGCCGGGTTCGCTGTGTGGCGATGGAATCGACCGAGGGCATGGTGCGGGGCATGAAATGCCTCGACCTGGGCTCACAGATTTCCGTGCCCGTCGGCGTGGCGACGCTGGGCCGCATCCTCAACGTGATCGGAGAACCGGTGGACGAGCTGGGACCGGTTAACGCGAAGGAAAGATGGCCCATCCATCGCGCTGCGCCGTCTTTCGAAGACCAGGCGACGGGCGAAGAGATGTTTGAAACCGGGGTCAAGGTTATCGACCTGATCCAGCCCTTCTTGAAGGGCGGCAAGATCGGCTTGTTCGGCGGCGCCGGCGTGGGCAAGACGGTCATCATCCAGGAATTGATCAACAACGTGGCCAGCAAGCACGGCGGCGTTTCCGTGTTTGCCGGGGTCGGCGAACGCACCCGTGAAGGCACCGACCTTTGGAACGAGTTTGAAGAATCCGGTGTTATCAATTCAAAAGATCGCGAGAAGTCGAAAGCCGCGCTGGTGTACGGCCAGATGACGGAGCCGCCCGGCGCGCGTCTGCGCGTGGCGCTGACTGCCTTGACGATCGCCGAATATTTCCGCGATGAGCAAGGCGGCGATACGCTGCTGTTTATCGACAACATCTTCCGTTTCACGCAGGCCGGCTCAGAGGTTTCCACCTTGCTCGGCCGCATGCCGTCGGCTGTCGGCTATCAGCCGAACCTGGCGACGGAAATGGGTGAGCTGCAGGAGAGAATCACCTCCACCAAGACCGGTTCTGTCACCTCAGTCCAGGCGATCTACGTGCCTGCTGATGACTTCACGGATCCGGCGCCGGCGACGACCTTTGCTCACCTGGACGCGACGACTGTGCTTTCGCGCGCGCTGACCGAGATTGGTATCTATCCGGCAGTGGATCCGCTGGCGTCCACTTCGCGCATTCTGACCCCGCGCGTGGTTGGGGAAGAACATTATGCGGTGGCCCAGGGAGTCAAGCGCATCCTGCAGCGGTTTAAGGATCTGCAGGACATTATCGCCATCCTTGGCATTGACGAGCTTTCGGAAGAGGACAAGCTCACGGTGAGCCGCGCCCGCAAGGTGCAGCGTTTCCTTTCCCAACCCTTCCATGTGGCCGAGGTATTTACCGGCGCTCCAGGAAAGTACGTCAAGGTTGAGGATACGGTGCGCAGCTTCAAGGAAATTATCGATGGCAAGCACGACGATATTCCGGAGCAGGCCTTTTACATGAAGGGCACGATCGAGGAAGTCCTCGAAGCCGCCAAGAAGATGAAGGACAAGTAACCGGCATGGCAGACACAGGCAATCAACTGCAAGTCCGGCTGGTGACGCCGGACAAGGTTTTGATCGACCAGGACGCGGACGCGGTCGAGCTGCCGTCGAAGTCCGGCTATATGGAGGTGCTGTATGGGCATGCTCCGTTGCTGGCTGAGCTCGGTGTGGGCGAAGTGCGCTTGCACGGCGGTGGCGGCGATCAGACGTACTTCGTCGTGTGGGGCTTTGTGGAAGTGCTGCCGGACCGGGTGACGATCCTGGCGCAAAACGCAATCAAGCCGGAAGAGATCGATGCCGGTGCGGCGCAGCAGCAACTCGAGAGCGGCCAGAAACTGTGGAACGAAGCCGGCGAGGACGCAGAGAAGTACGCGCAGGCGAATGAGATCATCCACGAAGCCCAGGTGAAGCTGGCCAGCGCGCATGCGGGCTGAACAGCGTTTGGGCAACTAGCGTGCGCCGGCCCTACCAGAGTGCGATTCCGTGGTTAATCCTCGCAGCGTTCAGCATCATTTGGTTCGTTTTTTTTGCGCTTACCTCGCCCCAGCCCGGCGGCCCTGATGTGTTTGTGTTTCGCGATGCGGGCTGCAACTGGGCTCACGGAAGCGGCCTGGTGGCCGCATCGGTACCCCATGCAAACACCGTTCGTCCGATGCTGTTCGCCAGCTATACGCCGGGGGCTCCGCTGCTCTTCGGCGCGGCTGCCTGGCTCTTCGGTTGTTCCGGCGCGGTAAACACTTTCTACAATTTGACGCTCGCGACCGTCGCGATCTTTTTGCTCTATGCATGCTTCAGCTCCGCGGTAACAAGTGGATGGCAGCGTATTTGCGCTGCTCTGCTGCTGGGAGCATTGTTGCCCACAGGGATGGTTGCGTTCGACCCCGACCGCCCGGAGGTTCCGGCATTCTGCCTGCTGGTTTTGATTCTCCTGCTGTGGCGGCGTACGTCGTCGATCGCCGCGCGGTCGCTGCTGTTCGCCGGCTCGGGTGTTGTGTTTCTCATTCATCCCTTCGCCGGAATTGCCGGCTGGATGTTGCTCGCGTTCCTGCTGCTATTCGATGAGCGCGGGGTGCAAGCTCATACATGGACCCGAAGCGTCCAAGTGTTGTTCGCCGGCAGTGCCCTGTATGCGCTGGTCGTTGCTGTGTGGGTGCTATCGATGTGGTCGCAGGATCATACGGCTCCTCATCGCTTTCTGCAGCACGCCGCGGGTCAAGGCACGGGGGCAGGAGTGGTTCTGCATGGGGCAAAGGCGGGCAATGCCAATGCCGCGACCGGAGTACAGAATGGATATACGGTCGCGTTCCGTCACTTGTTCGACCCGGCCTTTCCGGCTTCGGCGGCGCTGGCCATCAGCCTGCTTGCTTCCGGCTTGATCGTTGCAGGATATGCTTTCTTCAGAGCCAACGGGGCAGGACGAACGGGTTTGCTGCTGCAGTGCGGATGGCTGCTTGCAGTGTTGCTGGTTTTTCCTCTTGCCGTTTTCCCCAACCAGACAAACTACCTCGGACTGTCGCATGCGCTATTGCTGGCCGTGCTTTTCATCGGCGGGTTTCCTCTGGCGAGCGTCTTGCGCGGATCGCTGACGCCGTTGGTTCTGATCCTGGTTGCGTTTGTATTCATGGCTCCCTGGGTTGGACTGGGTGTTCTGCAAACCGTGGACGCGCGCGGCTCTTATTACGCCGAGCGAGCGCAGGCCCAGCGGGTGCGTACTTTCTTCCAGCAGCGCGGGATAGCGAATCCAGCCTTGCTAGTGGATGCGGGACACTACTTCGTGTACAAACCCCTGTTTCCCAATCTCTACAACCGGCTCTACCTGGAGCCTGGAGAGACGACCGAGTCCTACCAGGGTTTGGTTCTTTGCTACTCCGGATCGCGGGCCTTCTCCCGAGGGCAGCTTCCCTGGGACGATGCGCTCGACGCCAACCAATGGAGACTGATCGACGGGGGCGAGGATGCCGTCAGGGTTGCGTTTGCGGGCCACCCGCTCATGCGCCGCAACTGGACCTGGATGTGCGACGTCTATGCGCGGCGATGAGAGTGCAGTCTTACCGGCGCCGCTCGAACCTCTGGCTTCTCCCTGCCTTTGCTCTCGCGAAACCCTCGTCAGCGTAACCATGACTGACTCCTGGTGAACTCGTTTTCAACACCCCGACACGCGGGCAAAACAGGGTCAGGGGCGATGGAACCCAACTGAGCTACAGCAGAAAGCCGCCGGGCCGTTGAAAGCGGTGAGGCGGATGCGCCGAGTACATATAATTAGAGATGCTCCAACTCGGGGGGCAGCCGATGCTGAACAACAAAAAAGTGGTCGTGGTCTTGCCGGCCTACAATGCGGCGAAGACTCTGCGGCGCACGGTGGAGGAGATCCCTCACGAAATCGTGGATGAGGTGATCCTGACCGATGACGCCAGCCGCGACAACACCTCGGCTCTTGCCCTGGAGCTTGGACTCATCACCATCCGGCACGACCACAACCGTGGTTACGGCGGCAACCAAAAGACTTGCTACACCGCAGCCCTTGCCCGTGGCGCCGACATTGTGGTGATGCTGCACCCTGACTACCAGTACACGCCAAAACTGGTTTCCGCGATGGCCTCGATGATCGCCTACGGGGAATACGACGGTGTTCTGGCGTCGCGCATACTCGGCCGGGGAGCGCTGCAGGGAGGCATGCCTCTCTATAAATACATTGCCAACCGGGGACTCACATTCATTGAAAACATTCTGATCGGGCACAAAATGTCGGAATACCACAGCGGGTACCGGGCATGGAGCCGGGAGTTGCTGCAGAGGCTGCCGTTGCTGAGTTGCTCAGACGATTTCGTCTTCGACAATCAGATGATTGTGCAGGCCCTTTATTTCGGCTTTCACGTGGGGGAGATTTCCTGCCCCACCAAATATTTCGAAGAGGCCTCTTCGATTAACTTTCAGCGCAGCGTGACTTACGGGTTCGGGGTTCTGGGCACGGCCCTGGATTTGCGCCTGAAGAAGTGGGGCCTGGCCAAGCCGTCGTTCCTCGCAGATGTTGCCTTTAGAAAGGCTGCCGCCGGAAGGTTCGGCGCCGCCATCGCCGTCGATTCCGAGTACTCTCGGCTGATTGAGCCTGGTGGCTAACGTAGGGTTAGTCGACCATGTGCCTCCTCCAGACGAAGAGCCTCATCTGGACGAACTGCATGATTCTGCTCCAAGACACTTACAATCCCCGCATATAGCGGTGAATCCCGCCGGACAAACCAACACTCCCGATCTCCTTCTCCATACTGCCAGTGCTTCCGCTCGCGATAATACTCGGACCCATACGAGACCAGCCAAAGCTCGTATTCCTTCCTGTTCGCCCCGATGACAAGATTCCGTGTGAGATGGGGCCAGCTTCGATCTGCGTATCCGTTCGGAGGCCAATTCCTGGCCACGCATCCCTCCGGGAGATCGGGATGCACTACCAGTACGTCCGCCTTCAATCGCTCCACGTCATTTGGTTGAACGAATCGATGCGCGAACTCCGGCGTGTTTAGACCCCAGGCATCGTACGTCTGCCAGCGGGAGAAGAAGGGCAGGGTTCCGGCTTCTGTAGTCATGATGGTTCCTCGTTCCGAGAGTCTTCCGAGGCCTTCAGCGATACTCTTTACTCCGTCAAACTGCATATCCCGAAAGGTCCGAAGCTCTCGATGGAGCGGCATGGCGATCAACACAAGCCAGCCGACGCAAGCCGTCCGGAAGAGATAGTTCTGCTTTCCCGCGAGTGCAGACCAGTTGACTGCGAGCAGCAGGGCCGCCGCAAGCGGCAGATAGTAGAAGAACCGATTTCCCACGTTTTGATCGAGCCGCATGTGCCAGAAAAAAGCTGTTGGGATGAGGATGAGAGAAATTACCAGCCCCAGCGTATTTCGCCTTTGCTGTTCCGTCGGATTCCACCACCAGGCGATGGACCCAAGCACAACGCCTACGAACAACAAGGGGGCGAAGCTCTCGTGTACCGAGCGGGTAACGATAAGGCCAAGAACGCGATGGGTATCCGATTTGACCAGGAAGGGCAGGGGGAACAGCTCTCCAAAGTAGCGAAAGCGCCATGCGAAATAGATCAGGCCTGGGACTACAAACAGACCCCCGATGGCGGCGAAGGTTCTGATGAGTCTTTGCGGGGTATCTCGTTCCTGTAACCCATCAGGAATAAGGAGCCACACCAGCAGCGGCAAAGCAAACACCACGCCATCGGGACGAAACAAGCAGAAAATGAGGGCCGTCAACGCGGCCTGCGCGATCCGCCGTTTGAGCACGCTGAAGACCAACAGGGCTAGTAAAAGAGCGTCCGGTAAAACAGCGAAGCCCGCGGCCGCCGCGAAAATTTGCGGAAACAAAGCAGCTGCCCCCACAACCGCCAACACTCTCCATGCTGAAATGCGAAGGTCCGCGATCCGCAATAAAGCCATGCTCAGGCCCAGCAGCGAAAGGATATTAATTGCTGCGCAAAAGGCAAACGCCGGGATTCCAAGCCGCATGGCTCCGCTCATGAGCAGCATCCAGAGGAAGTCAGTTGCACCCTCAGTGTGCGGACCTCCCGCATAGAAGATGATCGCCCCGTGCTGATAGAGATTGCGGCTGTATTGAAACAGAATGGTCGCGTCTTCGGCGGGCAGAAAAAAGTGCGGAACCACGGCCAACGCAATCAAGGCGGCCGCACCGTAGAGTCGGAGTGCCCAGAGCAGAAGTCGATCGATCATCGTTCCGAATTTCGGGGTTTCGAATTTCAACGTTTGCTCTCCATGGTACGCAGTGGTTTTCTGATCCTTCGTTGATCTTAGGGTCACCATGACCAAGTCCTTATAATCAAACCTGACAATCCACCCGCCAGGAGCACTCTCTTGCCAGCTTCCAACACGATTTCAGGGGCTCAAATGGCATCGCCGCGGGGAGAACAGGCTGGAAGCCTTGCGAAAGGATTGCAGTACACCGTCTACGCCCTGGCTCTTACTGTGGCTATTTCTACGTGGTTTTTTCTCATCCGCTCCCCTCTCTGGCTGGATGAGACGGTCTCGATGTTCCTCATCAAAGGAGGTTGGGCGGGCATCATGTCCCGCCAGGTCTGGCCCGACGCTCCGGCGTATTCGTGCCTGCTTTGGGTATGGACCAAGGTGATGGGCACGAGCGAGCTGATGCTCAGGATCTCGTCTGTTCTGCCGATGCTGGCGGCGGTGTATTTGCTGTATCGTGCCGCACGGGAATTGTTCGACCGGGACGTTGCCCTCATTGCTGCGATTGTCTTTTGCCTTCATCCGATCATCATTTTCGCGGCCATTGACGTTCGGCCGTATGCCTTTGCCGCCGTGGCCATCAACGCGACGATTCTTACCCTGGTCCATCTTACGGCACAACGATTCGAACTGGCTGGCGGCTCTGTTTGGCTTCCTGGCGGCGTGCATCGTTGAGTTTCAACTGCTGTTTGCGGTCATCCTGCCGGCTCTTGCCGTTTGCTTTATTGCCAGCAAGATGCCCGACCGCAAGACCCTGTGGCGACAGCTCGGTATTGCGCTGGTGGTGTTTACCTTAGCGTTCCTGCCGGCCATTCCGCGGCTGCAATACATGATGCACACCAGCGGCACACATGTGTTCTCTGATCCTCCGAACCTGCTCCAGCTGGTTTCGACGATCACCATCATGGCGGGCAGCGTAGGCGGCTGGTTCAGTGTGGTCCCCAGGCTTGGCGGGCTGGTGGTTATCCTGGTGATTTTTTTGTTGGTGGCCGCGGCTAGACGGCGGCTGAATCTACGGAACCATGCCGATGGATGGACGGTCTTGCTCTGCACTTCCCTGGCCCTGGTTCCGCTTCTGAGTCTCTATGTTCTTAGCGTGGGGACATCGATTCATGTATTCGTTCCCCGTTACCGGCTGGTGGCTGTTCCCGGGATCGCGCTTTGCTGGGGCTTGGTCGCAAGCTGGATGGATTCCCGTGTGCTGCGGTTGCTATTTGCCGCCACCTTGGTGGTGGTTGCGGCTTGCATCTGTTTTACGGCGCCATCGTTCCAGCACCACATGTACAGCTGGAAGAGTGCGTTGGCCTTTGTGGAGAAGAACGCTTCTGTCGACAACGCTCCGGTGCTGATCTGCAGCGATATCCCCGAGGCCGATCACATGCGGATGCCGGTGGGTGCTGCGATCGAGGAGACCGGCATTTTGCCGCCGCTGAGCTATTACAAGCTCACGGTACCGGTGGCTCCGCTCCCGCGGACGCTCAATGAAGAGACGATCCGGGCCGGTTCGGCGTTTTTACAGGAGCAAGCGGAGCGGCGGTTTCTTGCCATGGCATTTGTTGAGTCTTATGGCACTCTCGACTGGCTTGCTAAGGCCGGTGGGACGAGCCACAGCGTCCGTGAGCTGGGGGTATTCGACGGCGTCAAGGTGCTCGAATTCGTACCCCGCACACGGGCCCGCTTGTAACGATTTTTTTGCAAACCGGGAGTGCGTAGCTTTTCACAGAGCATGCGATGCTGCTCATTCGTTGAAGACAGTCCTCGCCTGGACGATGGCGGCCAGTTTGGTGGTAGCTGCGGGTAGATCGGATGGAGGGTTCTCTTTGAAGGGCCTCCCCGAGCGGTACCGGGAGAGCGCCTATTATGTGCTTTTAAAATTCGATAAAAATGGGCTTTTTTTCGACTTTCGTTAGCGGCGCCGTTGAAAGGGGCCTTTCTTAATGGAAAAGGGCTGCGTGAGTGAGCTGGCGGCGTGCCGAAAAGCATCGAAGCCGCTGCCTGTCGCTTGGGGAACCCAATTCGCTCCTGTTGGCAGGAAGGGGGTGGGAAGGCCAGGCTGGCCGGGGTCAAGGTTCTGCTCAAGATTCTGGTCAGGCTGCGGGGTGGGTGCGGCCGGCGGGGCAGGCTGGGACGCAGCGGGTTGGGGTTCTGTGACCGCGATGGGATCGCTCGGCTCTTCACAAGCGGGTTGGTGCTGCTGTTTGCGGAGCCACTCAGCCTCGTAGATGTTTGCTTTGACGGGCTGGGCCACAGGTTGCGTCGCGGATGGGGTGAGGCGGCGGTCCGGGATTAGTCCCTCGATCGCTGCGATCATCGAAAGAGCTTTGATCTGGCCGGCGATGCTGCCTCTGGTCTCTGCGTGGCTAAGAGTGGCCAGTTCCCAGAGCCGATTTAGGATCTGGTCGCGACCAAAGTTGAGCTTGCGGAGACCGTCCACGGCACGGTCGGCTTCCTGTTCCACCAACCTTTCTTTGACGGCGGCGCGGTGCTCGATCATGTAGGCGCGGACGCGGGGTTTGGATTTAGTGTAGGCGGCGCTGTCGGGGTTAAGACCGGCGGTTTCCGCTGCGTGACGGTCAGTCATGGTTCCGGAAAGGACCAGGTGAGCGAAGGCGATTTCCTGATCGGTGATGGGATCGCTAACGGTATTTTTGGGCATAGGTCGTCTCATTCCTTGGTTTGGTGGAAGTTTGCAGGGGATATGTGTGCTGCTCTCTTGGTGACAAAAAGGGGGGGGCGCCTCGGCAGGAGAGCCGTAGCTGTTGTTGGTGATTTTGGGATAGGGATCGGGTGTGGCACCGGACAGCAGTGACGCTATCCTTCGCTCACGCTTGAGGCCGAGACTACCGGCAACTGCCGGCTAAGGCGCGGTCGCGTGAGAGGCCGTCACCTGCCGATATCGTCTACTTTCAAGGATAAGCCCTTTGCGTGTTTGTATGTAAGGGGCTAGACGCGTTTTTCGGCACGGAAGTAGCAGCGCAGAGGTCACCTGGGTCCGATTGGGCGCGCTTTGGCAGCGGGATAGAGATGAGACAGGGTAATTGTCCTGAATGTCACGTCTTGTTTGGAGGTAATTGTTCCGTCTGGAAGGTGTTTCTCGTCTATCCGTGCTTTTTTTGCCGCGTCTATTTTTTGCGTCTGCCACCGCGCTGGTGGCGATTGCCGCCTACGTTTGCTTCACCGCGCCGTCGTTCCATCATCATATTTACAACTGGAAGAATGCTTTGGCATTTGTGGAGAAGAACGCTGTCGCTGACAATGCGCTGGTGCTGATCTGCAGTGATATCCGCGAGGCCGATCACGCGGATGCCTGAGGGGGATGCGATTAAGGAAACCGGCATCTTGCCCCCGCTCAGTTATTACAGGCTCACGGTTCCGGTGGCCCCGCTACCGCGGACGCTCACCAACGTGCTTTCGTTCGGGCGCCCGTCCCGCACGTCGCGGGTTGAGAATTCTTGCCGCCCTCCGCACAGGCGGTGTTAACTTAAAGTGTACTGACGATGCGCCGCCTTCCACGGTCAGATGCCGAGTGAACCTACAATCGACCTCAAATGGAAGCCCCCGTCTACCGATACACCGAAGGTCGAGGTGAGTTCGTGGCCATGAGTCTAACGGATAGGCTGCACAGCTCGATCTATCGCGCATGGCAGACGCCATGTGCCGATCAAAAGTTCGCACCAGTGCGAGCGCATACACCTATGAATCGGGTGCGCCGAGTTCTGGACGTGGCATGCTGTCCGGGCACGAACACAAAGTACTTCACCTACGCTGAATACCTGGGAATTGACTTCAATGAGCGCTATATCCAGGATGCGTCGCGGCGTTATAGGCGAAACTTCCCAGTCGCCGATGTACGGAAATATACTGCCGCTCCTGAAGATCGCCTCGATTTCATTCTGGTGAATAGTTTTCTTCGTCACCCCGATGACAAGGACTCGCTGGCAATCTTGAGTCACTTAAGCTCTCTGCTGACTGAGGATGGATTCATTCGCATGTTGGAGCTTGTGCTCCCTGAGAAGCGTTCTGTGGCACGTTTGCTGGCTCGCCGGGACCGAGGCAAGTTTGCTCGACCTGTGGAGGGGTGGCATCGATTGTTTGAGGGACTTTTTGAGCCGGTTGTTTTCGAACGCTACCCGTTTACGGGCATGGGCGTTACCCTGTGGGACCCGGTGTACTCCGAAGGGAGGCCTCGGGCATGAGTGGATCGCCACGGGTTTCTTTGGCTATACCGGTCTTCAATGAGGAAGCGGTAGTGCCTGAGCTTGTTCGTCGCACGACTGCAGTATTGGATGGTATACCAGGGGGTCCACATGAAATTGTGCTAGTGGATGATGGTAGTTCCGATCGCACTTGCGAACTCCTGGAGCAGGCGGCGGAGAAGGACCCAAGGATCGTTGTAGTTTCACTTTCTCGGAATTTCGGCCATCAGACGGCATTGGGAGCGGCCCTGGACCAGGTTTCCGGCGACGTAGCGGTCATGCTCGATGGAGATTTGCAGGATTCACCGGAAGCCGTACCCACTCTGCTGGACTGGTATCATCAAGGCTACGACGTTGTCTATGTGCGACGTACGAACCGGAAAGAATCCTGGTGGCTTCGCACCTGCTACTACCTTTTTTATCGATTGCTGGCTGCGCTCTCCTCCGTTCAATTGCCATTGGATGCGGGCGACTTTCGGGCTGATGTCGCGCCGGGTGATTACAGAGATGCGCAGGATGCCGGAGCAGCATCGTTACCTCCGCGGTTTGCGCACCTGGGTGGGTTTTCGCCAGATCGGCATACCCATTGAGCGGTCCGCTCGCCATGCCGGTCGCACCAAATATAGCCCGCTCAAGTTGCTTAAGCTCGCATCCGACGGAATCTTTGCATTTTCTATCGCACCTCTTCGCGCCGCTGCCGCGATAGGGGCCTGCGCTATCGGCCTTTCATTCCTATTTGCGCTCTATTCGTTGTATGCAAAATTTAAGATGCATTCACCGCAGGGTTTTACTGCGCTGATTCTGGCTGTCATGTTTTTCTCCGGGTTAAATCTCTTTTTTCTTGGGATTATTGGAGAGTATGTAGGCCGAGTTTATGAGGAAACCAAGGGCCGTCCGCACTATATCGTGCTTAAGATTACAAGACGGAACCCCACCCTCAGCAGCGCAGAGAAGGATGATTCGCAGCGCGAGGCCGTGCCGTTCCGGTAACGCAAGTGGACTAATTCCAGTGACGATTTGAGAAGGCCCTAGTGGACCCAAAGTACGGCGAAGCATATCGCGAGCTTTTCGAGAAACATTGGTGGTGGCGTTCTCGAAGCGAACTGATAATTGATAGGCTCCGGCAATTGCGAACCGGGCACCGGCGAGATGGAGCGCGGAAGCGTATTCTGGACATCGGTTGCGGGGACGGGCTGTTCTTCGACCGACTGGCCGAATTTGGGAACGTGGAAGGTGTAGAGCCGTCCATCGACCTAGTCAGTCCTGATAACCCGCATCGAAACCGGATATATGTTTGCCCTTTTGACGAGAACTTCCGTCCCGGCAAGCAATACTCGCTAATTACCATGCTGGACGTGCTTGAGCATCTTGATGATCCGATGGGCGCGCTAAGGCATGCGTTAGATCTGCTTGGGACCGGATGGCCTGATGATCATCACTGTGCCCGCTCTGATGTCGCTTTGGACAAACCATGATGTGTTGAACCACCATGTCACCCGCTACACGAAGCGGAGCTTTCGCGAGGTTGCCCGGCAGGCCGGCTTCGAGACCCGAGAAGAGCGTTATCTTTATCATTGGACATGTCCGGTAAAGTTAGGAGTACGCGCCATGGAAAGCATTGCCCAGCCTCAACCCGAAGCGCCGAAGGTTCCCCCGGAATGGGTGAACAACCTCCTATTCCAGATATCTCGGATGGAACAAAAAACTCTCAGCACATTACCTATGCCTTTTGGCAGCTCGCTTATGGTGGTAGGCAAAAGAGGAAGAGCGGCGTAACCGTCTGGAGGAGCATGAGAGTACTGGTGACCGGAGGTGCTGGATACGTTGGCTCTCACACTGTACGGGAGCTCCTGGCTGCACACCACGAGGTGATCGTCTATGACGATCTCTCTATCGGCCACCCTGAATTTGTCATGGGCGTTCCCCTCATAGTCGCCGATATCGGCGACCGTGCCCCTCTGCTCAAAGCTCTTGACGGAGTTGATGCGGTGATACATTTCGCGGGCTCCGCCTATGTAGGAGAGTCGATAGAAAATCCCCGTAAATACTTCCGCAACAACGTGGAGTGTGCTATCAAGTTGGCAGATACTGTCCTTGACAGCGACGTGCGATTCTTTGTCTTCTCCTCCAGTTGCGCAACGTACGGTGTGCCACAGCGTCTCCCGATCGAAGAGTCTTCTCCTAAAATCCCGATCAATCCTTATGGCGCAACCAAGCTGTTTATCGAGCAGGTCTTATCTGCCTATCGTTACTCGTATGGACTGCAACACGTTTGCCTTCGTTATTTTAATGCGGCTGGCGCGCACCCAAGTGGTGAAATCGGCGAGTACCATGATCCGGAAACACACTTGATTCCACTCGCGTTGAAAGCGATCCTGGGTACTGCGCCCCCACTTAGAATTTTTGGCAGCGATCTGCCCACCGCCGATGGAACCTGCGTTCGAGATTTTGTCCATGTTTCAGATCTGGCGAGGGCGCACGTCAAAGCGCTGGAGTACCTTGCGAGCCGAGGCGAATCAATCGCTTTAAACCTGGGAACTGGAAGAGGGACTTCGATCAGTTGCTTACTCGCTGCCATCCAGAAAGTCACCGGTCGGGAGGTCCCTCATGCGTTTGCCCCCAGCCGCCGAGGAGACCCTCCGGCACTATACGCCGACGCCAGCCTCGCCTGCCAGGTGCTTGGATGGTCGCCTGAATTTGATCTGGAAGGCATCCTACGTACTGCCTGGAAATGGGAGACCCAAGGCTTGCCGCGTCTTCTCCTGTCGGCGATCCACCAACAAGTACTGTAGAGTTGGTGGCTCCATCCGTTTACCGTCAGCCGTTAGATCGTACACGGCAGCGCAACCACCGCGAGACTCTCAAAAGGTTACGGCTTCGAAGGAGCAGTGTACCGTACGACGTAGAGGGCGCCAGGCGTGCGCGCGAGCCAGCGGGAGTAATGCACTGGAGCGAAGGGTGCCGGGCCATAGCACTCGTTGGGGTCGTAAGAGATTCCGTAGAGGGGCTTGATGTGGGGAGTGTAGTCATACCAATGCATCGGGCAAGTGCCGGCGGCAAGCGGCGGCACAGAAATGTAGCCGTTTGCCGGCACTACAATCATGGGAACATTTATATGGTCAGCATGCTGAAGTTCGACCCCGAAGTTGTACTCCCAGCCGTTGTCGACCGAGGTTTCAGGGATGCCGTCAGCGCGAAGCTCGGCCGCAAGCGCCACGCGGGCGCGGAGAAACGCAAACGTGTTGTGGGTGACGGCGACGGCGAGGATCGCCATGATCACTACAAGTAGGAGGCTGATCGTCGGAAGCTGGGGCTGAACTCGCTCCTGGTAGCACCGAACAAGGCATACCAGCGCGACCAGCAGCAGCGGCAACGCATAGCGCTCATAGAGGCCGAACGTGGCGGGCCGAGAAAGAATGATAAGCGTATAGGACATGCTAAATGGGACGAAAAGCAAACACAGCTGCCTCCACGAAATGCTCGCGTGCGGCTGCGCAGCAGAAGACGTCGGTGGGGAGCCAAAGAACGAGGCGATCACGGCTATAAGACCGCCCTGCGCGGCTATGGTCAGTAATGCCCGCACCGTCTTACCAAACAGGATGGGCGGCTGGCCTTGAAGTAATGAGTAGTCGAACTCTCCTGGAGGATTGAAACCGAAATGCTGGGGAAAGGTGGGGTCAAGCGGGAGTCTGACTGGGAAGTGGTGAGGGTACAAGGCAATAAAGAGATACACCAGAAGGAAAAAAGACGAAATCAAGACGACGCGCAGCCGACTCTTGCGAAATACGGTCAGAAACGAAGCCGCGATAGGGAGTAGTAAGAAAGGAAAGTTCAGAAAGAAATGCGCGAACGCCATGAAAACTATGGTTACAGGGAAGGACTTGAAGAGTAGATGGTCAGTTGAAGGTATGGTGTAGGGCTGGTACCTAAACCAAAGCATGCAGCCGAAGATGAATATTGCGCCCACAACGGTGGCTGCGGCACCTGCGAGCAGAACGCGACGCCGGGCTCGCAGAAGCCATAGCGCGGACGGAACCATCACAAGGACTCCGAGCCATGCGGTCTGGCGGGATGTGCCGCAGATGGCGTTGGTGATGACGGCGAAACATAGCCATCCAATCGCGGTACGATCGTCGGTGGATTCGAGTGCGCGGAGGCAGCCGTAAAGGCAGATGACGACGGCGAAGAGCCCCGGCACGTCGCTCATGAACGCGACCGAGAGCATGAGGTAGAGCGGCGAGAGGACAAATGCGAGAGTGCCGATCGTGGCGTTTCGCTCAGTTACACCGGCGCGCACAAGTGTGCGTTGGAGTAGGATTGTCAGCGCCATGGATATAAGCAGCACACTCATGCGGACGGTGGTGAACGAGAAGCCGAAGAGCTTGATCAACGCTGCAGCGAGATAGAGCTGCCATCCCAGCATGGCAGATACCCAGCCGTTGTAGGCGAGGTGTCCAGTAGTGGCAAGCCCTCGGGCAGTCAAGATATAAGTGCCGTCATCAGCGATGCCCATTTCGGCGTAAGGTCGGCTGATGAGCGCGCTGAGGAGCAGGACTAAGGCACAGAGGATAGATGAAATAGGAAACCTGCGAAATAGTTGCATTTAGCCCCTAAGCGAGATCGTGATGTCGCGCAATATGCTGAGCGATATTCGTGTTGCTGGCATCGTGGGTTCAGGATAGCAATTGTGCTGGATCACCTCACCGCTTCGACAATGCAATGGAGTTGACGACATAGAGCACTCCTGGTGTGGAGGCGAGCCACCGGGAATAGTAGACGGGAGCGAACGGCGCGAGTCCATAGCATTCTTCGGAATCGAAAGCGAGGGCGTAGCGAGGCTTGATGTGAGGAGTCGCATCGTACCACCACGCCACGCAAGTGCCAGGTGGGACCCGGAGGGGTTGGGACATAGGCATGTGCTGGCAACTCAATTCCTCGATAATTGATATGATTAGCGTACTTGAGTTCGACCAGCATGTTGTACTCCCAGCCGTTGTCGACGGAAGTGTCAGGCACACCAGCCGCACGAAGCACAGCAGCCATGGCGACGCGGGACCGATAGAATGCGAACATATTATGAGTGAAAGAGACGCCATAGATTGCCACGACGCAGACCAGCAGAACACCCGCGAGCGGAATCTCTGACCGGACTCGATCCTGGTAATAGCGGATAAGGCAAACCAGCGCGACCATCACCAGCCCTAGCGCGTAGCGATCAAGCACCACAGGGCCGCCAATGCTCGCGATGGTTACCGCTCGTGAGATGAGTAGAAGCGTATACGCGACGCTGAAGGGCGCGAGGATCACGCCGAGTTCCTTCCACGAGACCCCAGAGTAGCTGTCATTTGTAGGGGATATCCCATACGATTGAATCAACAAAGTGATCACGCCCACCACGCCGCCGAGCGAAACGACCGTCAGCAATACGCGCACGCCCCTATGCAGGAAAATGGGAGCCCTCCCTAAGACTCCACCCCACCCATACCCTCCTGTTATGTTGACCCAGTCACCCACCGTTGGCTCCAGCAATGTACCCCGATGAAGATGTTCCTGGCGGATCACGAGAAGCGCATAGCAAACTGCAATCGCAGCAACGACGGCAATCCCGCGAGGACGACTTTTGCGTATCTCTGGCAGAAACAACGCCATGACGGGAAGCAGAAGGAAGGGAATATCCAGAAAAAAGCGGAGCAAGTCGATGGTGGTAGAGACGACAGGAAATTTACCGACAAGAATATGTTCGGGCAGCGTATACGGTTGGTGCTTGAGCCAAAGCATGCAGGCCAGAATGAAGAGAACACCCGCAAGTGTAGCGGTGATGCCGCCGAGTAGAACGTTACGCCGGGCTCGCAGCAGCCAGAGCGTAGACGGAACCATTACCAGGATGCCGAGCCAGGCGAGTTGGCGGGAGGTGCCACAAATCCCGTTGGTTGCAATCGCGAAACACAGCCAGCAAACCACAGCTCGTGCGGTGGCCGCGTGCAAGGCGCGCAGGCACCCGTACAAACAGAGGACGATAGCGAAAAGGCCGTGGATGTCACTCATGAAGGTGACCGAGAGCATGAGATACAGAGGCGAAAGCACGAGTGCCAGGGTTCCGATGGTTGCATTGCGCTCGCTGATGGATGCGCGAACCATGATGCGCTGGAGCAAGAAGGCCAGGACCGCCGCCACCAGCAGCGTGCTCATGCGAACTGTGGTGAACGAGAATCCGAAGAGCTTGATAAAAGTCGCGCCAAGATAGAGCTGCCATAACAGCATCGCCGCTGACCAGCCATTATAGGCAACATGGCCGGTGGCTGCGAGGTTTTGTGCAATTAGTGTGTACGGCCCATCGTCGCAGATCCCCATGCCTGCATAGGGCTGGCTTATGAGTTCGCAGAGGAGGACCGCCAGAGCGCAGAGAGGGCTGGGATACGGAATGGGCGAACGAGCTGCAATATACCCCCTTGGTAAAGCTGTCGGTTGTGCGTGCGTCCAATTAGGATGAGCATAGCCTCTGTCGCTGTGGTCGCGCTTTCAGCATAGCAATTGTCCGGATGCACCTCATTCGAAACCGAACTCGAAAAGGCGAGCTGCTCCACGTGCTCAACTACATCCCCTCACCAATCTCTCCGGTGGCAACCTGTCTTACGCCGCAAACTCCATCCCATCAGCTCCTGTGTCGCCGGAGACGGTGCTTTGTACAGGAAATGGTCTTGCGTGCCGGGTTTTGATGCCTTCGCTCTTTGCACCAGTCCGCGCATGATGGCCCATCGGGCCCAGGCGTGCCATTGCCATTCAATAGACCAGGTCGCGAGTGAATCGCAGTGCGGTGCGAGCGTTGGGCCATCACGGTTTACAATTCGACCATCAGCGCTCATTCAAATGAGGCGATCAGGAGTTCATGCAGAAAATTAAAAAGATTGTCATCATCGGGGCGGTGCGGCCATGTGGGTCTTCCCCTGGGCATCGTCTTCGCCAATTGCGGACTGGACGTCGTTCTTCTCGATCGCGATCAAGCCAAGATAGACACGGTCAATGCCGGGCAAATGCCCTTTATGGAAACCAACGCCCTGGAACAGTTAGGGCGGGTTGTCGGCAAGAAATTGATCGCCACCTCGGATGCTTCCTGCCTGCGTGATTCGGATGCTGCCATCGCGGTTCTTGGAACCCCGGTCGATGAGCATCTCAATCCGACAGTCACCGACCTTTACCACAGCATCGACGAGGTCATCGCCCGCATGCCGGAGAATGCTCTTCTGGTCCTGCGCAGCACCGTCTATCCAGGGGTCACCAAGCTGGTCTACGAGCGCCTGCAGGCCTCCGGCCGCAAGATTCTGCTGTCTTTTTGCCCGGAAAGAATTGCCGAGGGCAAGGCGATGGAAGAGATCCGGACCTTGCCGCAGATTATCTCCGCATTCGATCCTGATTCCCTGGCCCGCGTGCGGGAGTTGTTTTCCATCATCAATGATGATCTGATCGAACTCTCCCCCCTCGAGGCAGAGTTGGCGAAGCTGTTCACAAATAGCTGGCGATACATGAATTTCGCCATCTCGAACCAGTTTTACGTGCTCGCCGAGACCTATGGGCTCGATTTCCAGCGCATCTACGGCGCGGTGACCCATCGCTACCCGCGCATGAGGAGTTTCGCCAAAGCCGGTTTTGCGGCCGGACCTTGCCTGTTGAAAGACACGCTGCAGCTCTCGGCGTTTTCCGGCAACAATTTTTTTCTGGGACATTCGGCCATGCTGGTCAACGAGGGCTTGCCCAACTTCATCGTGAACCAACTACGGCAACAGCAGAAACTTCGCGATAAGGTGGTCGCCGTGCTGGGCATGGCGTTCAAATGGGAATCGGACGACAAGCGGGAGAGTCTTTCCTATAAGCTTCGCAAGTTGCTGATGGTGGAAGCGAAGGAAGTGCTCTGCACCGACCCTTATGTGGTCGACCCGAAGCTGGTCCCGCTCGGAGAGGCGTTGCATCGTGCGGACGTCATCATTCTGGGAGCCCCTCACGCTGCTTATCGCGACCTTCCGATTTCCAGACGATAAGGTGGTTGTGGACGTCTGGGGCTTTTGGCCGAATCGGCATCAAACTGCAACAGGGGGGCAACTCGCATCGTGAAAGTACTGGTTACTGGCGCTTCCGGCTTTATTTGTGGATATCTGATCCAGGAACTGCTGGATAACGGATACGAAGTGGTCGGCCTCGACAACTTCAGCAAGTATGGGCGGCTGCAAAAGTCGTACGATTCCCATCCCCGCTACAAGCTGGTCGAAGGAGATGCGAAAGACGTCGCGTTGATGAAGGAGCTGCTCTCCGATTGCGACCACTTCATCGCGGCTGCCGCCATGATTGGAGGCATCTCGTACTTTCACGAGTTTGCCTACGATTTGCTGGCGGAAAACGAACGCATCATCGCCTCATCGTTCGACGCCGCCATCTGGGCCCACAAGGAGCGGAAGCTCAAAAAGATCGTGGTGCTCTCCTCGAGCATGGTGTTCGAGAGCACGACCGAATACCCCACACCCGAAGGGGCGGAGCGGCGTAGCCCGCCGCCTCGCTCCACCTACGGTTTCCAGAAGCTCGCCGTCGAGTATTTCGTTCAGGGAGCCTACGAACAGTACAAGCTTCCCTACACGATTGTGCGGCCCTTTCAACTGCGTCGGCATCGGGGAAAAGCGTGCGTTGTCTGACCGCGACATCATGAGCGGCAACGTGCGCTTAGCCATGTCTCACGTGGTTCCCGACCTGGTGCAGAAGCTGGTCAAGGGCCAGGATCCGCTGCACATTCTGGGCGACGGAAAACAGGTGCGCCATTACACCTATGGCGGCGATCTTGCGCGCGGCATTCGCGTTTGCGTCGAGCACCCGGCCGCATTGAACCAGGATTTCAACCTCTCTACCCCAGTGCGCACAACGGTGCTGGAATTGGCAGAGGTGATCTGGAGAAAGATCCACGGTTCATCCAAGCCATTCCGTTACGTAAGCGACCCCGCTTACGAGTACGATGTTCAGGAGAGAGCGCCGGCAGTTGGAAAGGCGCGGGACTTGCTTGGGTTCGAAGCGACAACCCCCCTCTCAGACATCCTGGACGAGGTCATTCCATGGATCGCGGAGCAGGTGGAAATAGGCCAGATGTGAGCGACAATTCGCTCAACCAGTTTCACAGGAGATGTAATGGACAGGCCGCTAACCATAGTCATTCCGGTCTACAACGAGGGGGCCAATTTTCCTGCGCTCTGGGCAGAGATGACGGAGCACCTCGACTTTCCCTTTACTGCGTTGGTGGCCTACGACTTTGACGGAGACGACACGCTGCCGGTGGCCCAACAGATCATCGCCCAGGGCGAGACTCGATTGAAGCTGGTCAAGAACACCTACGGCCGCGGCGTGGTCGGTGCGATCCGAACCGGGTTCGATGCGGCGCCGCCCGGTCCGGTGCTGGTAGCTGATGGCCGACTTGTCGGATGATTTGGGGCAGGTTCGCAAGATGCTGGAACTTTATCGGGCGGGGCAGCCACATCGTTGTGGGCAGCCGCTACATGAAGGGTGGCCGGCTCATCGGGGGTCCGTGGTTCAAGCAACTGCTCTCACGGCTTTCTGGGCTTACCTTGTGCTGGTTCCGTGGGATCCCGACGCATGACGCCACCAATGCCTTCAAGATCTATGATCGCGCCATGTTGAGTGCACATCCGCATCGAGAGCAAGGGCGGATTTGAATTGAGCCTGGAGATCACGGTGAAGGCTTTTCTTGCGGGCTATACGATCAGCGAAACACCTTCTACGTGGCGGGACCGGACTGCGGGTACCTCCCGCTTCAAGCTTTGGAAGTGGCTGCCTCATTATCTGAAGTGGTATTTCATGGCCTTCCAGCCGAAATCGAGGAGTCGGCGGCGCAAGGAAAGAACTTCGGCCCACGTGAATGCCGCGAGCGCGACCTTAAGCATTGGGAACACCTCGGAAAGACAGAAGATGTCAGGAGGTGAAGTCCTTTTGCTCTGCTGCTCGGTGGCTTCCCTGATTATTTCGTGTGTCATCTGGTCCGCGCGCAAACAGGCCTGGATGGATGAGATATTCACCTGGAAAGAAGTAAGCGACCGCTCTCTTTGGCATTTGTACTGGGCCATTCAACATGGCGCCGACGGTGGACAGCCCCTTTTCTATACGACGGCGTGGCTTTGGGCGAAAACTTTCGGCGCGAGTGTTCTGTCGCTCCGCCTGTACTCTTGCGCGTCTGTGTGTGGGGCGCTGCTAGTTATGTGGAGATGCATTCGCCGCGTCTACGGGCTCTGGGCCACTGCTTTCGGTGTCCTATGGATGTGGGGTTCCGCGGGCTTACTACTCGATCAGAATGCAGAAGGGCGCTTCTATGGTCTCTTCATGCTTGCGGTCGCGGTCGTGGTCGATGTGTATTTGCGATTGGCGGCTCCTTCCACACCCACGCGCTTGCTGTTGCTGTATAGCCTTCTGGCACAAGCGGCTTTGGTATTGACCCACGTCCTGGGCCTGTTTTACAGCGGCATGATCCTGCTGACCCTGGTGCTCTTCGATGCTCTCGCCGGTCGATTCCGTACCAAGGTATATCTCTTCCACGCCGCCGGGTGGCTGGCGCTGGTGGTTTGGATCCCGGCAATTCGCGCCTCCATGGCGGCGGGCAAGCCACATGGCTGGATCCCGGTTCCCAGCTTCTCCAGGTTTTTTGACTCGTACTTTTTTTGGGACTATCTCCCGTGGCTTTCGCTGGTACAGCGCCACGCTCCGGAATTTCTCTTTCAAATCTGCCGTCAAGGGGTTCGAGCGGCGATCATGCTGCCGATAGCAGTTGTTCTGTTTTTCACGGCAAGAAAGCTCCTCAGGGCAGATCGGTCATTCTCGCCCACAGTGGAGGATGCGCTGCTTCTGGTCGCGTTTGCGCTGTTGTCGATGCCCATCGTTTTGTTCGTGGTGTCTCACCTGCTGACACCGGTTTTCGTTCCGCGATATTTGCTACCCAGTGGAATCGGAGTATCAATTATTCTCGCGGCCTTTGCCAGCAGGCTTAGCTTGTACGTCCCGAGTTTCCTGAGGGTTGTGCAGCGGACTGTATCGGTCGTGGTGGTGCTGTTCCTCGTTACCTGTCCCGTTTCGTCCGCGCTGCTTCGAGGACCGGCCGCAGGCAATCCCCGCTTTCTCGATGTAGAACGCCTGGACCAGATGGTTTCTCCTGACGCTGCGGTCGTCGTAGGCTGGCAGCAGGATTTCGCCAAGATCATGCGTTACTCGCGGAAACCTGAAGCCCACTACTATTTTCTGTTGGATTGGCCGGCAGCACTCGCAGGGCCTCCGGCGTACGTCCTGGACTACCATTTATTGCGCTCGTATCAAGATGCGGGCTACTACTCGCAAAAAATTCAGGACGGTCATGCATTCCTGTGTTCCCATGTTGATTTTCTGGTACTCGATGCCCACGTCCTGGTGCCGATGGAACAAGAACCCACGTGGTTTGACTTCGCAATAAGGAACAATCCGCAATTTGCATGGAAGAACATCGATTCTCTCGACGGCCCGGATGTAAAGAGAGACCTAATTGCCGTGCATCGGGGAGCTTCCCTAGACCGCTGTGAGGAGCCGTGACGTGGCGGCTTCTGTTGATGCTTCCGTATAGGCTAATTTGCCGGAGACCTTCTGGAGTACGAGCCTAATGTTCCAATCTTTAGCCGATTCGCAAGCTCACCTTTCAGGTTTTAGCTCCGCACCTGGTGCGAATTCGAAGGCCGGCACCCGCTTTCGGGTGGGGGCGGCGGAGATCGTGACGCTTTGCATTTATGCCGCGATGCTCGCGTGGGCAATTCCCCACCACGAACCATGGGCGGATGAGGCACAAGCCTGGCAAATTGCCCGGACGCTCCCTTTGGCGCAGATGTTTCACGTGCTTTCGTACGAGGCTCACCCGGCGCTATGGTACATATGCCTGTGGGTGCTGTCCCGCCTGCACGTGAGCTACGCCGGCATGCATTGGATAGCGGCGGCTGTGGGATTTTCGGGTGTCGCTGTCCTGGTGACTGCATCGCCCTTTCCCCGCTTCATCAAACTGTTGCTGCCGTTCACATTCTACCTGGCCTTCCAATACGCAATTGTGGCGCGCAGTTACGTGTTGGTGCCGCTGTTGATTTTTCTATGCGCATACTTCTGGCCCAAGAAACTTGAAAGACCATTGACGATCTCTTTGTGCCTGGGACTTCTTGCCAATGTCGCACCCCATGCCGCCGCGATCTCGGGTGGCTTTGCCATTGTCTATCTCGTTGACCTGTGGTTGAGCCGGCGTGAGCCTTGCCCGCGGGCGCCGGCTAAAAGGATGTATGGAGCCGCCGCTATGCTGCTGGTGTTCTACGGAATCAGCATCTGGACGGCATTGCCCGCAAAAGACGCCAGTGGCGCAGTGCTCGTGGTCAGGCCCAACGCCGCACCGAACAAGCCGATCGAAGAGCAGGATTCGGAGTTGCCGCCGTCCAATCCTGGTGCGGAGCCGGCAAACAGAAGATCGATCCAGTGGCTCGCCTGGAAAGTCGAATGGCGGCTCTCCGACGCCCTGACCGCCGGCCTGATCCAACCCTTCTGGCTAGGATGCATGTTCTGGGTGTTGCTGACGTGGAAGTTCTTCAGGATCCGGAAGCTGCACTATCTTCTGCCCGCCTTCTTTCTGGTCGTGTTGTCTCATGTCTACGCGTGGTTTTGGCATGCAGGGTTGATGCTGCCATGTGTCATTGCTCTGTTATGGATGACATGGCCGCGGCAGACATCGCAGTTCCGAAAGCTGCCGGTTTACGAGCAATTGCCCGCGCTGATGCTGCTGCTCATTGCCGCGGTACAGATGAGCTGGGCCGAATTCGCCTTTGCGTTCGATCATGCAGCACGACTATGCATCCGGTGCGACTACTGCTGCTTTCCTCAAGCCGTATGTTATGTCCCATGCCAGGATCGTCGTAATCGGCAACGATTCTCTATCCGTCGACATCCAGCCCTATTTCGATCACAACGTTTTTCTGAACGAGCCGTATACGTACTACTGGTGGAGCACCCACAATCCGTCGAAGCTGCTCTACAAGAAGTTCCTGGCGGAGGGCCCTGAGATCGTGGTCCTGGAATGGAGATTTCGCGACTTCCCGACCACTGGGACGGTTGCTACAATTCCGCTGGCAGAGCAGCTCACCAGGTTGGGATACCACAACACTCATACCTTCTGCGGCGGTGTGGTGCGGCCCGGGCGAGCCATCCAGGAATGGGAGTGCGATTTGATCTATGAACCCACGCCAGGGGAATCTGGATCGGGACAGGCATTGATTAAAGATTGCGTATTGGGGCTGTCATGCAATTTTTCCAACTACTATCCGAGCGACCCACTTGAGTTCTACGAACGAAAATTTCAGGAATACTGTTACTCCTCCGCGGTACAAGATGCCGGCGAGCGAACTGCTGTTGCTTTCCTGCTCGTTGCTATCCCTTCTAACATCTTGCATCCTCTGGTCTTCGCATAAACAAGCGTGGATGGACGAAATATTTACGTGGAAAGAGGCGAGCGACCCCTCACTCTGGCACCTGTACTACGCCATTCAACATGGCGCCGATGGTGGCCAGCCTCTGTTTTATACGACCGCATGGTTATGGGTGAGAGCCGTCGGCAACGGTGTATTGGCGCTTCGTTTGTATTCCTCCGTCGCCATGTGCGGCTCGCTGCTGATCACGTGGAGGACGATACGTCAATTTTACGGGACGTGGGCCACAGCATTGGGAGTTCTCTTTTTCTGGGGCACCTCGGGGGTGCTGCTGGATCAGAATGTGGAAGCGCGCTTCTACGGCCTCTATATGCTGGTGGTCGCGGCCACGGCTAACCTTTATACGCGACTGGTGGCGCGGCCGGTGCCATCGCGCGCCCTGCTAGTTCTGGTCTTCGTTTCTCAAGCAGCTTTGGTGTTAACCCATGTTCTGGGCCTGATTTATAGCGGGTTGATCCTGCTGGCGCTGATCTTGGTGGATGCCGCGAAGGGTCGCTTGCGTTTTAAGCTCTATCTTGTTTACGCGGCTGGTTGGCTGGCCCTCCTGGTTTGGATCCCCGCAATCCGAGCTTCCATGGCGGCGGGTAGACCGCACGGCTGGATAGGGATGCCAACACTTACAGACTTGCGCACCGCGTATCTTTTCGGAGATTCCTTGCAGTGGCTCAGGTTACTCAAGCGGCACTCGCTGGAAACTCTCTTTCAAATTGTTAGCCACCTGGTGGAATTGATAATTTACGTGCCGCTGGCCGTTGTCTTTGCGCTCGGAATACGGCAAATCTTCAAGCGTGGGCGGCAAGCCATCTCCGATCCCAAAGGTGCTTTCCTATTTTTGGCTTACATGCTGCTATCTGCGCCGGTAGTGTTGTTTGTGCTTTCTCATCTCATCGCACCGGTCATGGTCTCGAGGTACTTGCTGCCCAGTGGCATCGGCCTGGCAACTATCCTGGCCGCTTCCGCGGATGCGCTCGGCGCAGATAGCGATGCGCCTCCACGCCTGGCGTCGCGAGCTATATGTTCAGGGATCGTATTGGTCTTAATCATGTCGCCCGTACTCACCGTGCTGGCTTTAGGACCGATTGATCTGGGTTGGGCTTACCTGGACGTTCGGCGCGTGGAACTGAACCTCCCTCCGAATGCTGCGGTGATTGCGGGTTGGCAGCAAGACTTTGTTAAGTTTATGCGCTTCTCGCAAAATTCGAACATCCGCTACTACTTCCTGCTCGACTGGCCTGCGGCCGTTGTGGGACCGAGTGAATTTACAGTCGACTACCACTTAATGCAGGCATATCGCAACAACGGTTACTATACAAGCAACATTCAGGATGGCCGCGACTTTCTTTGCTCTCACACCGATTTCTTCGTGCTGGATGCCCCAAACTCGACCACACTCGACAATTACAATCGACCGCCGGACATGCGAAAGCCAAACTGGTTCGACTTGAATATCAGGAGGCTGCCCCAGTTTGACTGGAAGGTCATCGCTTCCTTCGACGCGACCGAAGCGACGAGGAAACTGATAGCCGTACATCGGATAGCTCCGTTAGGTTTTTGCGATCAGCCGTGATACGCCGGAGCAAGGGGGATTTGAAATGTGCCTGGAGATCACGATGAAGGCCTTCCTTGGGGACTATACGATCAACGAATCACCCTCTCGTTGGCGCGATAGGGCGGCGGGAACGTCCGGCTTCAACCTTGGGACGCGGCTACCTAACTATCTCGTATCTCATTTCGTGGCATTTCAGCCATTGTCTAGGAACCGCTGGGTAAGGGAGGAGTTCCAATCCACGTGAGTTCTTCCAGCAAGATTCTCTTGGGTGTGGATTGCCCAGCCGGGCAGAAGATGTCGGCAGGTGAAGTTCTCTTGCTCGGCTCCTCTTTTCTATCGCTCGTTGTCTCCTGCATCCTCTGGTCGCCGCACAAACAGGCTTGGATGGACGAGATATTCACGTGGAAAGAGGTGAGCGACCCCTCATTGCGGCATCTCTACTATGCCATCCAACATGGCGCTGACGGCGGGATGCCCGTTTTCTACGCAACGGCATGGCTCTGGGCAAAGACTTTCGGCACTGGCGTTCTGACACTTCGCATGTATTCCTGCATGACCATGTGCGGTGCGTTGTTGGTCACCTGGAGAACCCTACGCCGCTTTTACGGTATGCGGGCCACGGCATTTGGTGTCCTTGCGTTTTGGGGCACTTCGGGTTTGCTGCTCAATCAGAATGTGGAAGCGCGCTTCTACGGCCTCTTCCTACTGGCTGTCGCGGTTTCTGTCGACGTTTATACGCGGCTCGCCATGCAACCGGCGCCAAAATTCCGGCTGCTGATTCTGGCCTTTCTATCGCAAGTGGTCCTGGTGTTGACCCACGTCCTGGGCGTCATTTATGGCGGATTTATCCTGCTGGCATTAATCGTGTCTGATGCAGCGAGGCATCGCTTTCGGCCGCGAGTCTATCTCGCTCATGCGGCTGGTTGGCTGGCGCTTTTTGTCTGGATTCCTGCGATCCGAACTTCCCGGGCGGCGGGCAAACCTCTCGTCTGGATCATGATGCCAACCTTTAAGACCTTAGTCGCCACCTACCTTTTTCAGGATTTCGAACAGTGGCTTGGGCTGCTGCAGCGTCATTCCCAGGAAGCAACATTTCAAATGGTTCGGCACGCGACGGAGTGGATCATTCTTATCCCCTTTGCGGTGATCGTTCTGCTTGGACTGCGAGGTCTTGTAGCGTCACAACAACGAATTGGCTCCCCTCCAACGGGCGCTCTCCTGCTCGTCGCGTACCTTCTTCTTGCTATGCCGGTGGTGTTGTTTATGCTCTCTCACCTTATCGTTCCAGTTTTCGTTCCCAGGTATTTGCTGCCCTGCGGCGTGGGCGTGGCGATCATCCTGGCAGATTTTGCTGATGCGCGCGGCGCAGACACTCAGGGTCCCTCACGCCTGGTGTGGGGATCGATCATATTGTTGCTCGTGATTTCTCCTGTGGCCACGGTCCTGGCCTTACCGCCGCTTGAGGGTAGCCGGCAATATCTTGACGTGCAGCGCCTGGACCGCGCCGCTCCTCCAGATATTCCGGTCATCGCAGGTTGGCAGGAGGATTTCTCAAAACTTATGCGCTTCTCCCATGATCCGACACGCTACTATTTCCTGCTGGACTGGCCAGCGGCTGTCGCGGGGCCAAGGGGGTTTGTACTCGACTACCATCTCATGACGGCCTACCGGGAGAACGGCTACTACGCGAAGAATATTCGAGACAGCCAGGCCTTTCTTTGCACCCATCCCGATTTCCTGGTGCTAGACGTCGAAGGACATAGCTGGTTCGATATGACCATCCGGAGGATGCCGCCTTTCGAATGGAAGGTCATCGACGCTTTCGAGACACCGGAGGCTAAGAGAACCCTGATCGCTGTGCATCGAAGAGCAGCCCTGGACTTTTGTAGCCAGCCGTGAAACGGTTTGGTCCTCGCGTCGATATACTTCGTACTTGCCCATCTCCGTTGCCGGTGCGCTAAGCATATATAAGTGGTCGTTCTGGCGAATCATCGATTGGGATTGCGATGTGATTTATCAGCCAAACCAAGTGAGCCGCGATCGCACCGCGCCAGACGGGGGTTTGCACTAAACACCGAAACCTGCGGCGAAGGCTTCTCGCGGCAAACTGATCACTTAAATCGTTAAGATGTTCCGTGTCGCGAAATCAAGGACCGCCGCGACCTAACCGGCTGCGAACCTAATTCAGTACTTGACCTGATTTAGACGATTAGTAATCATTCATGCACCTCTCTGGACAGATTCCGTGAGGAGGGGATTTCGCATTTCCTCGGCTTCCTACAAGCTTTACTACGCCGCGGAAATGCACGCCCGCAATCAAGGGTCGGTTCTGCAATTCTCGGACGATAAGTGGCACCGAATGACTACGCCTCTTGCATAACCTAAAAGCAGAACCTAGAACAAACAAATCAGGAGCCATTCCCATGCAATCGCGTTTACCTTTTCTATGCGCAATTTCTCTGCTTAGCGCTTTGACCGGATGCGGTGGCGGTGCCTCGAGTAGCGCGACAACGCGATCGGGCGACTTTACTCTGGCTATCGCTCCCTGCTTCGATTACGATTACTCCAGGCGGTGCTGCGCAGACTGTTACGCTTACCGCTTCTCCGGTGAACGGCTTCAATGGCAATGTGAGCTTGGCCGTCGGCTCCTTACCAAGCGGTGTTACGGCTACACCGATGACCCTGTCGATAGCTCCCGGCGGGCTGCAGCAGATTAGCGTGACTGCTACATCGGCTGCGGCAGCAGGCAGCTCTACTATCTCGCTCCAGGCTACGTCGGGTTCGCTTAGTCATAGCGTTACCACGGCCCTAACGGTCAGCTCAGCCGCACCGCCGGCTTCGACGAACGCGGCCTTGAGTGGTAGCTCCTTAGCTTTGGCAATAATCTGGTCAACAATACTGTGACCCAGTCGGTGGTTACGGTTACGAATACAGGCACGACTGCATTGGCCATGAACCCCGCTCTCAGCGGCGACCCCAGCTACGCACTCGTGAGCACCGGCTCATGCGGTGCGCAGCTGGCGGCCGGCTGCCAGCTTGCGCTGTAATGGTCAGCTACAAGCCCACGACTGCTTCTGCTCCTGCCACCCAGAATGCGTCTCTTAATCTTGGATTCGTTGGCGTCCCTGCAGGAACACCGCAGACCGTCGCGCTCTCGGGAACTTCGGCCGCCTTGCCTGTAGGCCAGGTGACCGCCACCAATAATCCTCAGGTGGCGCTCTACACGATGACGCTACCCTTCCCCGGAAGCGTGACCGTGAGCTTTGGCAAAGACACCACCTATGGAACGAAGACGTGGACACAGTCGACGCCGGAAAACGGTGGCACGGTAAGCATCTTTGTCGCGGGCATGCAGGGGAGCACTACCTACCACATGCAGGCTGCGGTGCAGTTTACCAACGGCATCAGCGCGAAAGATGTCGACCACTCCTTCACCACACAGGCAGTGCCGGCCAACATGCAACCCAAACTGACGGCCACCACCGCAGCGGGAATGACGCCGCAACCCGGGGTGGAGGTGCTTGACCTGCTCGGTGGCGCTCAGTCCGGGGTGGTAGTGACCGATCTTGCTGGGAACATTCTCTGGACCTACGCTAATCCTGGCACCGCGAGCAATTCTATTCAGGGCGTCAAGCTTCTGCCGAACGGCGACTTTTTGATGGCGATCGGTCCGAGCTCCACTTCTCCGTTTACCGGAGTTCCGAGCGGGGCTATCACTGAGATTCGGGAAGTGAACCTGGGCGGTGCACACCGTGCGTGAGATCACTCTCAGTGACCTGAATGAACTTCTGGCGAAGGCTACATGCGCTGAATGCAAGGTGACGTTGGCTACCTTCCATCATGATGTGGAGCCGCTGCCGAACGGTCACTGGCTGGTGCTTGCCAACGCGACCATGCAACTTTCCCCGAACACTAAACCTCCTCTAAACAATGCTCCAGCCGCCACCGTCCTAGGCGACGTAATTGTTGACCTGGATACGAACCTGCAACCCGTGTGGGCCTGGAACGAGTTCAATCACCTGGACCCTAACCGGCACCCCTACCAGTTTCCTGATTGGACCCATACCAATGCGGTCCTCTATTCGAAAGACGATGGCAACATCCTGGTTTCGATGCGCCACGCAGAACTGGGTGGTGAAAGTCGACTACCAGGACGGCAAGGGTACAGGCGAGATCCTCTGGCGGCTGGGTCAGGACGGCGACTTCACCCTAAAGAATGGAACGGCTCCAAATGACTGGGAGTACGCACAGCACTACCCCTCGTTCTTCAGCTCCAATACAGCCGGCGTCTTTTCACTTGGAGTGATGGACAATGGCGATGATCGCAGCTTTGCAGATCCCAACGTTTGCATCTGCTCCCGGCAATCCGGGTTGTCTGTACTCCTCGATCCCGGTCTACCAAATCGACGAGAATGCGATGACGGCGACGGTTACCTTTCATCAGATTGTGCCAGCCCTCCAGTACAGTTTTTTTGGCGGAAGCGTCGACCTGCTCCCCAACGCCAACATAGAGTATGACCTTTGCGGACTGAACAATGTTGTTGGGGCCGGCTCGTATATCGCTGAAGTAACGCCACAGAGCACGCCGCAGACAGTGTGGACTATGCAAATTACGGGGACCAACGCCTACCGCGGAGTACGCATGCCGAGCCTCTATCCCGGGGTGCAGTGGTAGATACGAAATAGCTGTAACGGGAGCCGCGATCACGTTCGCTTCATGTCATCGCGGCTCCCGACTTTACAAACTGGTCGACTTGCTCTCCACCAACCCCCGTGCCCGGCCAACAAACTCCTCCAGCGGCATCCCGCCCTTGTCTCCCTCGCTACGGACACGCAGGCTGACCGCACCCGTCTCCGCTTCTTTGTCCCCGACTACCAGGATGTAGGGCAGCTTCTGCATGGTGAAGTCGCGGATCTTCGCCCCCATCTTTTCGTTGCGATGGTCGACCTCTACCCGCAAACCAGCGTTCTGCAACGTCGCCTGTATCTTTTCCGCGTAATCCAAATGGCGCTCACTGATGGGCACAATCCCCACCTGCACCGGCGCCAGCCAGAGCGGGAAAGCGCCGGCATAATGCTCCACCAGAACCCCGAAAAACCGCTCTACTGACCCGAACAGCGCGCGATGCACCATCAGCGGTTGATGACGCTCGCCGTCTTCCCCCACATACTCCATCTCAAAGCGGGCCGGCATGTTGAAGTCGAATTGTACCGTCGATAGTTGCCATAGGCGCCCCAGGACATCCACCAGCTTGATGTCGATCTTGGGGCCGTAAAACGCGGCTTCGCCCCGGATGGTCTTGTAAGGAATGCCCTTGCGCCGCAGCGCGTTCTCGAGCGAATGAATCGCCAGCGCCCAGTTCTCGTCCGAACCGGTGTAACTCTTGCGGTCTTTCGGATCCCAGGTGGAAAGCTCCACTTTGAACTCCGCAAAGCCAAACGTGCTCAGCACCAGCTGGGCAAACTCGATGCAGGCCACCACCTCGTCTTCAATCTGGTCCGGGGTGCAAAAGATGTGCGCATCATCCTGGGTGAAGCCGCGCACGCGCAACAGCCCATGCATGGTGCCCGAGCGCTCGTACCGGTATACATTCCCCAACTCCGCATAACGCACCGGCAGATCGCGGTAGCTCTTGGGCGAATTCTTGTAGATGAGAATGTGGAACGGGCAGTTCATCGGCTTCATCCGATAATCCGCGTCGTCCAGCTCCATCGGGGTAAACATGTTCTGCGAGTAGAAGCCTTCGTGACCGCTGATCTGCCACAGGTGCACCCGCGCCACGTGCGGCGTGTACACCAGCTCGTAACCGTGCCTGAGACACTCGTCCCGCATCCAGTCTTCCATGATGCGGCGCACCATCGCGCCTTTGGGATGCCAGAAGATCAACCCCGGCCCGGCAACTTCCTGGATGGAAAAAAGGTCCAGCTGCTTGCCCAGGACACGATGATCCCGCCGCTGGGCCTCTTCCAGGCGGGCAAAGTGCTGCTCCAGATCCTTGTTGGAGAAAAACGCCGTGCCGTAAATCCGCTGCAGTTGCGGATTCTTTTCATCCCCCAGCCAATAAGCGCCGGCCAGGTTCATCACTTTGTAGGCCTTCACCCTGCCGGTCGAGGGCACATGCGGTCCGCGGCAAAAATCCTCAAAGTTGCCGTTGCGGTAAAAGGAGATCTCCTCGCCCGGCTTGGTGAAGCGTTCGACGAAGTGGGCCTTCATAAAATCGTTGCCCGCCTTGAAGCGCTCCAGGCTCGCCTCCCGCGGCTCCCATTCGCGCACAAACGGATTCGTTGCGCGCGACCACCTCGGCCATCCTGGCTTCGATGGCCTTAAGATCTTCGGGAGTAAACGGCGTTGGCCGGTAGAAATCGTAAAAGAAACCTGCGTCCGTCGCTGGGCCGTGGCCGAGCTTGGTCTCGGGATACAGCTCGAGCACTGCCGTCGCCATCACGTGCGCAGCGGAGTGGCGGACCACCTTCAGAGCGTCGGCATCCTTCTCGGTGAGGAGCTGCAACCACATGTCCTCTTTCAGCGGAGTGCTCAGGTCCACCAGGCGTTCGGCGTTTGCTTCCTCGGCCGCGTACATCCCGGCCTCCGACGGCGCTTCTCCCGCTGTCTCCGCGTGCGCATCGTTGTCGTTTCCCGCGCCGTTGGTGCTCGCCGGTCGAACCCGGGCAACAATCGCGGCCGCCGCCAGCCGCGGTGAGATGCTCTGGGCCACGTCGAGGGGTGTGGATCCGGCGGGGAATTCTTTGATAGAGCCGTCGGGAAGATGGACTTTTATTGGGTCTGGGTTGAGTGTCATTTTCCTGGGTTTCATTTTAAGGATATGTGGGTTTACGCCCATCCGTCGAGGGAGAACCATGCCATCAGGGCTTGCAAACGGGTTTTGCGGGCGTGACTCAGACTTGATCTCAAAGTTGAGCTCGTCGACAGGTTTCTGAGTATGCTGGCGACCGCCCGTACGAGGTGCGACGTAGGTTCGCGGCCTGCTCCGGTCTGTACATCCCGAGGACGCAGTGAGAGACCTGCGGTTTCGCGGACTCCGGTTCGCGGATGATAGGGGGGTGGGTTGAGGCACTCCTGGGGCATCACGTGGCTCAGGTCGGTCTCTTGACGGATCCCGACTGGAGCGAAGCGGAGCGGAGGCGACCCGCTCCGGATTCAACGGACCATCAATTGGACCAATGCGTTCGATACAATTAGTCAACCTTTTTGATTTTCCTTTTGGTTTGTGGCCGGAAAGCTCGGAATGGCATCTGCGAACCTAAGGATCGGGCTACAGTTCCATAGAGGACAATTACACCAATACGGAGTGAGTCATGGCCTCAAGCACGGAGAGTGGCGATGATTCAGGAGAAACCATGGCGCCGTGTTCCACCAGGAAGGTTTGCTCCAGTGCGTACTGGCCGGAGAGAACCGCATGCGGAACCATGTCGGTGTATACCATCCAACTCGATCCGGCGGGGAACTGCAGATATTCCTTGCGGCACTCGGCCTGGAAGGATGCGTTCTCCTTGAGGAAGTTGTGGAAGCGCATCATGAAGTCGTCATAAGGTGACCGCTTCAGGCTGGGAATCGCGTATCCCAGGCCGGCTGTGTTGGCCAGGGAGCGCAGCGCGCGGCCGGCGGAGTTGCCGGGCGCAGGAAGCGAAATCTGCTGCGGCGCATAGCGCGATGCCAGCACCGGAAACGGGTCGCTGACCACCCAGTCGCGCGAACGCGTGGGATGAATGTTGTTGAAGAAGCGGAGTATGCGCGCGCCACGCGTAGGCCGGGTAGGGAAGGCATCGGTATGCAACAGGTCGTTGCGGCGGCGCAGCGGTAAGTCGCGGCCTTCTTCCTCCTGCGGGCGGAAGCTGGCGTAGTCCAGCTGCCAGCGGCCCTCGTAGGGTGACAAAAAACTGCTCAGAAAACGGGTCACGTCCTGCGAGTACTGGCGCATGATCGCTTGCAGCTGCTTCAGTTCCGCAGCGCCTGTGGAGTTGGCGTCGAGCCCGCTCACAGCTATCCAGATTCGGCTTGTAGGCGATGTTCTTGTGCAGCGTGCTGCCGGTCTGCTGCTGGCCCAGCAGAAAAGACAGGTCCTCAGGCCGCAAGCGAATGGGGGTTTGCGGGAAGTAGAGAATGTCGCCTGCTTCCAGCCGGTGGCACCAGGCTCGCGCCTCCGAGTTCGCACCGGCGAGCCCGTTGCCCTGCGCCAGGTCAACATCGATGGTGACGAGAGCCACGCGAACAGGCCTCCTAGCCTCGGGAAACCTTGCGGCGCACCCAAAGCGAGCCGAAAAAGATAAGGCTGGCGAGCAGCACGACACACGCGGCTGGGAAGGAAATGTACTTGTAGCTGACGGCGTAGTCCACATGGTGGCCCATGCCGTTGTAGATCATCAGGCCGACGATGGCCAGGAAGGTAAATAGAAAGAAGCTCAGAAAACCCACGGTAAAGGCCATCAGAGCACTGGTGACGAAACCCAGGTCGCCCAGCGGGACGCCGAAGAACGTTCCCCCTGCCTGTGGGGGCCGAACCTGCTGCAGGTTCTGCTGCGCATTCATAATTGGCCTCGAAAGGGGAAGTGATCACCCCTCCACTCAGCTAGAATACTAGGTTATGGCTGAAGCCGCCCAAATGGAGTTGTTACCGGCCTCGCTCGTGGCGCAGCAGACGCCCGTGCGGCAATCCGAAAACCGCCTGTGCTACGCAATCTTTGCCGATACCCACATCACGGAGCAAGAGCTCGAGCCGATCGTGCAGGCAGTGCCCAACGCCATCGCCGCCGCGCTCTCCCGGCATGCCTATTATTTTGTGCCCCTCACCATTGGTGAGACCGAAGAGACGATGGTGGCGCCCGGCTACACCATCGACCTGGGCGATCGCGCGATGTGTCACCGCAATGTGCAATTTGACGGCTCGGACTGCATCTTCATCTCCACCCGGCTCATGCAGGATCGATTTGCCCTGGCATTCGAGTTCTTTATCAACGTGGGGCACCACTTCGTGGAAGCAGCCGGAGTACCGCAGAGTTTCTGTGACCTGGTGTGGTCGCAGGCACTTGCCGAGGTGCGCGGGGAAACCAGTCAGGATAGCTACGAAAGCCGCCGCCGTGCACTTGACCGTGGGCGCAGTGATAGTTCCTGCTCCCCGCATGGCCGAGCGGAGCTTCTCGCGCGTGGATCAAACGCGCCGCGGGGCGGGCGGCGGAAAAGGGCCGGGTGGACGAAAAGGCCAAGAGCAGCTTCTTTGAATCCGCTTTTTCTGATGCCCTGGCGATCTATATGCTCTCGCTCACGCTCGACTTCAACTACACCGATTTGCGGGAGCGTGAGTATCCGCTGCTTGCCGCACCGGCGCTGGCCGAGCGCCTGCGCCATGTAGCCGCGACTGTTTCCGCCCAACGCCGGATACGACTTTCAAATCTCCTATCGCCACAAGTTCTGACCAGTACAATCAGCGAATGATTGCGCACCTGCGCGGGTAAGCTCCTGGCGAAACATCCACAGCAGGCGATCATCGAGGCCGGCGGCGTTGGCTATGACGTTGTGATCAGCGTGACCACATTCAGCGCGCTGCCACCGGAGGGGACGGAGGTGGCCCTCTTCATCCATACCCACGTTCGCGAAGACACTCTGGCGCTTTACGGCTTTCTCAGCCCCAACGAAAAGCGCGTCTTTGAGCGCTTGATCACGGTGAGCGGCGTGGGCCCGAAGCTCGCCGTCACCATCCAGAGCGGTTTGAGCACAGAACGATTGGTGGGCGCCATTCGCGGCCAGGATCACGCCACCCTGTCCCAAATTCCGGGCATTGGCAAACGCCTGGCCGAGCGGCTCGTGGTGGATCTAAAAGACAAGCTCGAGGATATGGCCACTGCGCCGCGAGCGATCGAAACCGGACCGTCCACCGAGGACGTGCTTTCGGCCCTGGTGAATCTGGGCTATCAGCGCCCTCTGGCGCAAAAAGCAATTGCGGCAGCGGTAGCTAAGGATAAGTCGGTGAGTGACCACTTTGAGTCACTTTTCCGCGCTGCTCTCGCGGGAATGCGCAGTTAGGTTTCGTCCGCAGGCGGGTAGAATTTTCACATAAGCGCGTAGATTGAACCGGTTTTTGCTGGTGAGGGAAATCCACAATGCCGTAAACTGCTGAAACTATGCGGCTCCGAGGCATGGCTGTTTGGCACGGCACATGCATCCAATTCCGCTGTAAAGGGAATCAAACAAAATAGCCACCGTGTCCGGTGGTCCTGAGTTTGCGGCTCACTTCAGTGAAGCCGCGGAGAAGATGCCCATGCCAGGGAGGTGTGGGCATCTTCTTTTTGCGTATGGCTCTACAGCCCTATTCAGACGCCGGTTTCATCTGTGCCTGATTGACACAGCCGATGGCCTTGCGTGTATCGCCATCGTCGCCGGAACTGGCTCCGGTTTTGTGCATAATATCCTGCTGAAATTTCTGCAGCTCAGGGAATGAATAGTGGGTACAAAGATTCAATTCCCACGTATCCGCCGTCTTTTTCGAAACTGCATACATACGAATGGTTTCATCCGCGTGCGCGGCAGAGTCGCTTTCCCGAATTATGGAAAAGCTATAGTAGCCTGGAATGAAACCGGCATCGGTCCGTGTGTCCATCGAGTTCATCACGATCGTGCGATCATCCACCGTGATGTTGTCGTATCGGGCGACGATGAGTGCGACCTGGCGAGCCTGATCGAACTCCATCTCATGCACACGCGCACGCGCGCACAGGGTAGAGGTGGCCATCAAAAAGAAAAAGGCAAGTTGTCTCATGTAGGTGAGGAGCCGGACAGCCTTGTCAGATTGAGGGAGGTAAGCAAAGTCTACCGAACAACTATCGAAACACGCCGGATTGCGGCCTGGCAAGTCCATTACTTTTGTACTTTAAAAAAGGATTTCGAGTATATGCCGCGGGGTTACTATCATGAACAGGAAATGCACTAACACTGCTTAAACCCGCGATTTCAAAGGCTTCGCGGCATCACACGCCGCATCACCACTCATGGATCGGTACTTCTTCTCATCATGACGATTCCCTCTTTTCCGCACGCCACCGGCGAGCCATACTTTCGCGGAGCCGGCCTCAAATTCTTGCGCAGTCTCAAACGAAACAATCGGCGCGAGTGGTTTGAGGCTCATAAACCGGAGTTTGAGCGCGAGTTGAAGCAGCCCATGCTGGCGCTCATCGAGACCGTCAACAAGGGCATGGAAGCATTCGCTCCCGGTCATCTACGACCGCCTCAGAAATGTATGATGCGCATCTATCGCGACATACGCTTTTCTTCTGACAAACGGCCGTATAAAAGTCACATCTCCGCCTGGTGGTCTCGGGAAGGCCTGGAAAAGACTTCCGGCGGAGGCTACTACATGCACATCTCCCCGCAGGAGGTTCTTATCGCCGCAGGCGTGTATATGCCGGAGCGCGAGCAGTTGCTGGCGATCAGGCAGCATCTGCTGGTACATCATGCTGAGGTGCGGCAGGCCCTCATGGAACGCAAACTCCGGCGCCTGATGGATTCATTTACAGGCACGCCGCTCACACGGCCGCCGAAAGGCTTCCCGAAAGATCATCCGGCGATGGATTTGCTGTTGTGCCGGCAGTGGGGCGTGGAAGGAAAGCTGCCCTCATCGGCGTCGTTGCAGAGGGATTTTGCGGATCAGATCATCCGCCGTTTTCGCCTCGCAGCGCCTTTAGTCGACGCTCTCAACACGCCTCTGCTGCAGAGCTTGCAGAAAAAGCGGCGGCCACTTTTCGGCTTCGAGCCAGTGGGCAAAGCACGCTGAAATCTGAGGAAAACCTGTGAAATTGGGCCAAATCTTGGAAAAACGAGCCAAAAACGCCAACAATTCTCGGTTTTTCGATTGACAAACGCTAGACAAAGCCGCATCGTAAACGGCGGTGGGTCGTTTTTACCCGCATAAACACTGGGTTTTCTGATGATTGATGCGCGTTTGCGCGAGCATCGAAATCGACAGAAACCGGTCAAGACATGGATTCTCAAGGGTGCGGGAACAACGCGACCGTGGGCCATGAAATAACACAGACGAAAGAAGGACACAATATGGCAACAGGCATGACCAAGACAGCACTGGTCCGGACAATGGCAGAAAAACTTGAGTTAACCAACAAGCAATCCGCAGCTTTTCTCGATCTGCTCGCAGAGACGGCAGTGAAGGAAACGAAGAAGAATGGCGTGTTCGTCATCCCTGGGCTTGGCCGGTTGGTAAAGGCTGAGCGGAAAGCCCGCATGGGCCGCAATCCCCAGACTGGCGAAACCATCAAGATTAAAGCCAAGACAGTAGTCAAGTTCCGCGTGGCCAAGGCTGCCAAAGACACCATCGCACCGCCGAGGAAGTAGCTGCACTCCTGCACGGCTGCAACACCTAAGAGGGCAGGCGTCTTGCCGCGCCCTCTGCAGCTCCAACCGTTCCCGGCTCCTAAACCCCGCCCGCTCGTCCTTCACTTGTCAGTGCGCGAACCACGAGAGACACCCCGTAGCTAATGAGCACGCATTGAACAAGGATGCGCGCGTTATAGCGCCAGGCGAGCACCGCGAAGCAAAGTGTAATAGCGACTGGATACGTTTCGGCTAAAACGGCCTGCACCCAACGCGGGCGGGCAGCAGGCGGGGCCGCATAACTGCCGACCGGCCGCGTCCGTAACCGGGGCCATAATCGGGGCACGCTCCGGCGATACTGCTGATACACCTCGCCCTGCTTCTGCGAGAGGAAGCGCTCCTCCGCCCAAATCAGAAGCAGCACGAAGACGCTCAAGGCAACCAGGAAGAAGGCCGCTCCGCTGGGCGGCATCAACACAGAGACGCCGAAGGCAAGCAGCCACGAGCCCAGGTAGAGCGGATTGCGGACGTACCTGTAAGGCCCCGCTGCGACGAACGCTTCGCCCTGCATCGCAGCGCCGCGCATCACTCCGGAACCGAGATACGCAGTGCCCCAAACGCGCAGGATCGTCCCCAGGACCAGGCAGGCAAGGCTCACAAGAGTCACTGCCACGGTTGCAGCTGCCAGGGTGATCCACCCACTGCGGGCCAGAAGCGTCGATGCAGCGAGCCAGAGTGTGCCTGGATTTCCTGTGTTGGGATGGCCGCCGCGAAATTCCCAGGGCGCCAGAAATCCGATCAAGTAGAGCGACACAAAGATGAAGACACGGAAGCGAAACGCCAGCGCCGCCGCATTCGTCATCGCCCGAGCCGCCGGCCGCGCGCAGGCGGGGCTTCATAGTGTAACCGTAACAGTGCCATATTTCGAGGACGGGTCAAATCCAGGACCCTGGGGCCGGTACTTGCGGCCATTACTTGCCGGCTATGGTTTCGAGCAGGGCATCGAAGTCTTCCAGGCGGGAATATTCGATGATCACTCGTCCGCGGCCGTTCTTGTCTTCGATCGAAACCTTCAGTCCCAGAGCTCTCTGCAGCGCATCCCGGGCTTCGCGGACATTGGGATCAAGCGGCGCTTTCTCTTTTTCTTCACCCTTCGGTTTTTTCTCCGGATTGAGTAATCCTTGCACGTAGCTTTCGGTCTGGCGTACTGACATGGAGAGCGCAGTCACCTTTTGCGCAGCCTTCAGGATGGATTCCGGCGATTCGAGGCTGAGCAATGCGCGTGCGTGTCCAAAGCTAAGACTGCCGCTCTCCACCTTTTGCTGCACTTCGGGCGGCAGCCGAAGCAGCCGTAAGAAATTGGCGACCGAGGCCCGGTCCTTGCCGGTCCGCTGGGCCATCTGCTCTTGCGTCATTTTGAAGTGATGGCTGAGGCGGTCGTACGCACGCGCCTGTTCCATGGGGTTCAGGTCCGTGCGCTGTAAATTTTCGACGATGGTTATTTCCATCGCCTGCTCGTCAGACACATGACGCAGGATGGCAGGGCACGGTGGCCTTGCCGGCCATTTTGGAGGCAAGCCAGCGCCGCTCGCCGGCGATCAATTGAAAACGATTATCGGGCAGCGGCCGCACCAATATTGGCTGCACAACCCCCGTTGCCGCGATCGAAGCGGAGAGCTCCTTGAGGGCGCTCTCATCCACAGCCGCCCGGGTCTGAAAGGGATTCCGCTCAATAAGGTCGACAGGGATCTCCCTCGGCTTGCCCTCATCCGGAACCGGGGCAGCGCTTGCTGCGGCGGGAGCGGGTGTAAATCCAGATCGTCCGGGCAAAAGGGATTCGAGACCTTTACCAAGGGCGCGGCGTTTGGGTAGTTCGACAGAAGGGGTCATCGTCTAGGGTCCTGGGAGCCGAGGGTTGAAACTGCAAATTCGGTTGTGGCCCGATCCATTGACCTGGCCGGCATCAGAGAAGCTTTTCCTGGTCAAGCGTAGGGCCAGAAACGCACTTTGTTTTCTTGTCGCGTCTGCGCTTGCGCCTGGGTAGCGGCCTTGCGCTCCAGGGCGCGTGGGCTCTCGATGTTGTTGCGAGCCAGAATCTCTTCCGCAAGTTCGCGGTAACTTTCGGCGCCTCGGGACCGAGGATCGTACAGGGCTACGGGCTTTCCGTAGCTCGGCGCCTCTGCTAGACGGACGTTGCGCGGGATGGCCGTCTTCAGCAGCTTGGCTCCAAAGAACCGGCGAAGGTTTTCCGTGACCTGTTGAGCCAGGTTCGTTCGCTCGTCATACATGGTGAGAATCACGCCCTCGATGTCGAGCGTCGGGTTGAATGCGGCCTGAATACGGCCCAGGGTCGTGAGGAGTTCAGAGATGCCTTCGAGGGCGAAGTATTCCGCCTGCATGGGGACAAGCAGGCGATCTGCCGCGACCAGGGCGTTCAGGGTCAGCAGATCTAGCGCCGGCGGGCAGTCGAGAATAATGAAGTTGTACTGGCTTCGGACTGGCTCGAGGGCTTGGCGCAGACGGTATTCGCGGCGTTCGGCGTTGATCAGTTCCACGGTGGCGCCAATGAGGTGGTTGCTGCCCGGAACTACCTTTAAGCCATCGATTTCAGTGTCGAGGGTAGCCTCGGCGATGGTGGCGTTTCCGGTAAGGATGTCGTAGGTGGAATTGCGGTTTTCATCCCGCGTGATCCCGAATCCTCCGGAGGAATTGGCCTGAGGATCACAATCAACCAGTAGGCAGGTCAATCCTTCGAGAGCAAATGCCGCAGAGAGGTTGATTGCGGTAGTGGTTTTTCCTACTCCGCCCTTCTGATTAACGACCGCGATTACTTTACCCATGGCGTAATTGGAAGAGTATCTACGGATGACGGGGAGAGCAAGAAATGACGATGTGCAGAACTGGGCTTTAAATTGTGGAGAACCCGATCTCACGGAGTCTGGGTTGCCCGCGAAGCTCCCGCATTTGCAACAAGATAGAGGTCTGGCGGTCGGGGTGTGATTCGTGGGACTTGCTTTCTGAAGCCCGGTGGAAATCTTGGTGTTCCACGTGGAACAATAAATGAATCAGGCCACCGAAACAGCGCGCGAAAACGGCGCAATGTTCCACGTGGAACAGCCTATCTCCGCTGGCCGATCTCCAGGACCATCTGCTTGGTATTCGGGATGGAGATTGGCTCGAACCACTCCAGCCCCGGCATCGCTGTCCCGCGAGCCAGGCCCGATCGCTCGAGTAGTAAGCAACACCATGTATCGCTTCACCCGTTGGAGCGCGAAAGGAATTGCCAGCTCCATCTTCTCCACCGCCCGCATGGCAACGGCGTCAAATCTACGCTCTGGCATTGTTTCCACGCGGCCATCGTAGACTTCGCCTTCCAAGCTGAGAACCCTCAAAACTTCCCGGAGGAATGACGCTTTTTTGCCGTGCGCCTCGGCTAAGGTGACGGTTATCTCCGGCCGGCAGATCGCGATGGGTATTCCGGGCAGCCCTGCGCCGGATCCGTAGTCCAGAAGATCGGCTATATCCCGCGGGAGCCGCTCGGCTACAAAAGCGCATTCAACAAAATGCCTCTGGATGATTTGCTCTGGATCCCGAACTGACGTCAGGCTGAGGCGTTGGTTCCAGCGGAGCAGCAATTCCAGGTAGGCTCGGAATTTGTCATAGGCGCCTACGGGCAAATCCGCGATCCCGGCCTGGGTGAAAGCCTTCTCTATGTGGCCCGCAGTGACGTTCAACTCGTGCACGGCTCGCCGGTGGCGGCTCTCGGGGAAGCTGCCCATTCGCGTGCGGCATTCATAAATGCAGCGAAGAGAGCGCGCGAAGCAGCGCTTACGTCGTAGCTGCGCTCGGGATGCCACTGCACGGCGACCAAAAACTGCTTCGGATTCGAGCCTTCCAATGCTTCGATGACCCCATCGTCAGGGCTGGTGGCCGCAACGGTTAATTCCTGCCCAGGTCTACCTACCGCCTGATGATGGCTCGAATTAACGAAAAGCTGCGGCGATTCCTCGCCGGCCCCGATCACCAAGCGTGAAAGCCGGGAGCCTGGCGTTACCAGAATCGGGTGAGCCTTTTGCACTTCCCGCCCAGGCTGATGGTTCACCGTGCTCGCGTCTGCGTGGGGCAAGTCTTGGATGAGCGTGCCCTGGCGCCATACATTCAACGACTGCAAGCCATAGCAGATGCCCAGAATCGGCTTCCCCTGATCGAGGGCAGTTTGCAGAAGGAGTTCGTCCACCGCCTCACGCGCCGCATCTTTGGCCGCAGTTTCCTTCGCCCGATCCTGTCCGTACCGCATTGGATCAACGTCCGCTGGGCTTCCCGGCAGCAGGATACCTGAGCATGAAGCGAGGATGCGCGCCCATTCGACAGGAGTGGCGTGCAGCGGAATGGGCACCGCTGTTCCTCCCGCCGCTGCTACGGCGTGGATGTACTGCGGCAAACTACGCTGGTTGTAGGCCTCGTCCGTCGACGTAGGTTCCGGGATAGCGATACGGGGAAGTGTCATGAATCCTCTCTTACGACCTCTGCGCTCGCCGTAGCCAGGCTCGGTGAAAGATCGCCGGGCGCCGCGTGACTTTCATACAGGTGCAGAATCTCGTCGCGAAGTCTGGCCGTAAGTTCGTCCGCCTGCCGGATGGTGTAGCCGGAGGGATCGATCGGTTTGCCGATCACCAACTTGACCGGCCGCGGACGAAAATGATGGGTGTTAATCGGCAACAACTCGAAGGTCCCAATCAGCGCCATTGGCACCAACGGAACACGGGCGCGGATGGATATGTAAGCCGGCCCCCGCATGAAGGGCTGCACCTGCCCATCTTTGGTACGGCCGCCTTCAGGAAAGATGAACAATGGCATACCAGACTTAAGAACGCGGATAGCGCGATTGAGTCCGGCAACCGATCCGCTGCCTTCCTCGTCAACGGGAATCTGGCCGGACCGCTGCAGGTGCCACCCGATAAACGGCCATTTCCACAAGCTCTGTTTAGCCAGGATTCGAAACTGAAAGGGTAAGCTGCTGAACACCAGCGGCGTGTCCATGAAGGAGGTGTGATTCGAGGTATACACCGCGACCGGCAGCAAATTCTCACGTCCGATAACGGTCACCGGAGCACCGGCAATCCGCAGTGAGGTCCGCGCCCAGAGGCGAGCGATGTTGTGCTGCAGCCGCCCATCTTTTTCCAGGCAAGACGCAGCGAGCGACATGCATCCAAAAACACCAGTAAAGAAAAAGAACAGGGGGCCCCGTGCCAGGTTCGACGTCAGCCGGCTTGTCAACGACAAAGCCGGTTGAGCACCGGGTGTAGAGCTCATACCCGCGGAGCTCATGCTTTCATTGACTCCAGAGGCGCACCTTGTCCAGCCAGCAACCGCGACCGCAACTGCCCGACAAGATAGACTGATCCGGTGACCACGACGAGACCGTTCACCGGCGTCAGCTGAAGGGCCCGCTCCAGGGCGCCGACCGCCCCTTCAGCCGCTTCTACCTCGCTGCCCGTAGCCGCCGCGGCCGCCAACAGATCCTCCATTGACGCACTACGCGGTGAGTCGACCGGCGTCAGCACCACCTTGCCAAACAAGGGAAAGAGAATCTGGGCGAGCTCCGCCGCAGGTTTGTCTTTCAAACAGCCGAAAACCAGGGTCAAGGGTTGGCCGCGGTCCAGATGAGAAACCGCCGCGCGCAGCGCCCAGGCACCCGCAGGATTATGGCCCACATCCAGCAGCACATCTGCCCGGTCGCGATTGCCGGGTACCAGCTCCAGGCGGGCCGGCCACACCGTGTCCCGAATGCCGGCCTGGATATCGATGGGAGTGATATTGTAACCATGACTGTTTCTTAACTCGACCGCCGTGGCAATTGCCAGCGCGATGTTGCGCTGTTGATGCGCGCCCGCCAACGGTGAATCGATGCCGATCAATTCGCCCATCACAGACAATGGATATCGGTTGCGCGTGTACTGCTCGGGATGATTGTGCACCGGCACATAGCCGGCGGCATTCACGCCTCTCACACCCAGCGCGACCGCCACTTCTCCCAGTGCCTGGTTAGCTTCCGGATGCTGTGGCAAGGTGATCATGACTCCGTGGGGGCGCAGGATGCCGGCTTTTTCGCGGGCTATCAGGTCGACCGTCGAGCCCAACCACTCCGTGTGGTCAAGCGAGATATCGGTAATCACCGAGACCGCGGGCTCGACAATATTCGTCGCATCTAACCGGCCGCCCATGCCTACTTCCACCACCGCTGTGTGCACCTGGCGGGAAGCAAAATACAAAAAGCCCATCGCGGTGAGGGTCTCGAAAAAACTCGGCAGCGCCGGCAGCCGCTCGTCCCGTACCAGGCTCTCGGCGACTTCCTCGACATGGGAGAAGAGGGCGGCAAAATCGTCGTCTCCAATCATGGCGCCATCCAGCTGGATGCGCTCATTCACGCGGCTCAGGTGCGGCGAAGTGTAGAGACCGGTCCTATAGCCGGCTCGCGTGAGGATACTTGCCAGGGTCGATGCGGTGGACCCTTTGCCATTCGTACCCGCCACCAGGATCGAAGTGAAGGAACGCTCAGCGTTGCCCAGGGCTGCCATGAGCGTGCGCATATGCGCCAACTCAAATTTCCGGCGAGGCGCGCCGGGCGCGGTATGCAATTCCTGACCGAGAGCATGCAGACGGCCAAGGGCCGAGGCATAAGACATGTTCTTATTCTAGAGTGAATTCCCTGCTGCTAAGCGCGGACGGTTGCCGGCCACATGAAGTCCAAGGCACGAATCAGATAGTTCTTCATTTCGCGGCGCGGCACAATGGCGTCCAACATACCGTGTTCCAGCAGAAACTCGGATCGCTGAAATCCTTCCGGAAGCTTCTGCCGAATCGTCTGCTCAATCACACGCGGACCGGCGAAGCCTATCAGAGCCCCGGGCTCGGCAATATTCAAGTCGCCCAGCATGCCGAAGCTTGCGGTCACGCCCCCCGTGGTCGGGTTGGTGAGCACGGAGATATACGGCAAACCCGCGTCATCCAGCTGTGCCAAGCCGGCGGATACCTTGGCCAATTGCATGAGGCTTGCGACCCCTTCCATCATGCGAGCGCCGCCGGACGCGGCGACGATGATGAGCGGCTGCCGCGCAGCCAGTGAGCGATCGATCGCCCGCGCGATCGTCTCCCCCACCACGCAGCCCATGCTCCCACCAATGAAGGCGAACTCCATCACACTCAGAACCACAGCATGAGGGCCAAGGTTTCCCAGGGCATTTATCACCGCGTCATTGAGGCCGGTCTCACGCCGGGCTTTTTCCAGGCGGTCCCGGTATGGCTTGATATCGACAAACTCCAGCGGGTCGGTGGATACGAGTTCCAGGTCTACCAACTGGTAGCCAGGTTCCAGCAGGCTGGCGATGCGGCTGCGCGCGTCCAGCCGGAGATGGTGCCCACATTTGGGGCACACCTGCAGGTTAGCTTCGAACTCGGCCTTGAAGACGTATTGCCCACAGCCCTCGCACTTCTGCCACAAGCCTTCGGTGCGAACACTCTTTTCTGCTGTATTCGGTTCAATCTCGTTTTCCTGCCGCTTAAACCAGGACATGAATTCCCTTCCGCCACTCGTCCCCGGTGGTGTTGATTGCCGCGCCCATGAATGTCCCTGCCCCGACTTTGGAGCATACAGCTACTGCTCTCGTTATGCCTCTGATTTTGTGCAGCCTTCCCTGGTCGGGAAGCTGCATAAACACTGCTCGCCTCGGATTTCCTGCCTCGCTCCGTTGGACAGAGCCGCGTGTGCGCCTTTCTTTAAAGAAAGGCATTCCGTTCGCCAACGCCACCAACTTCTACAGGAAATCCGGTGTATCAGTGCCCGGTGTGGTACGGATGCCCTGCAAGTATTGTAAATGCCCGGTAGAGTTGTTCGGCCATCACCAGGCGGGCAAGCTCATGAGGCAGCGTCATGCGGCCGAATGAAAGCGTAGTTTGTGCAAGTTGCGGCGCGCGGTCAGACCAGCCGCTCGCCGGCCCAATCGCGAAGACAATTGTCTGCTGGCCTGCATCCCGCCGCACACCAAGCCACTTGGCAAATTCTTCTGACGACCAGGCCTCGCCCCGGCTATCGAGCAAAACCAGCCACGCAGGGGTACGTGCTCGTTGCCGTGCCACAAATGCAAACAGTGCCTCCTCGTCCCGGAAAGCCATCGCCTCGATGCCGGCGTACGGCGCAATGCGCTGGAGGTAGAAGGTCGTCGCCGGTCCGAGCAGGTCGCTTCGGGTACGCTGGGCGATGAAGGCGAGGGTAAGGTTCAGGGAAGGACCTCAAGGCTGAAAGATTAGTTGCGGGAGTGTTCGAGGTTTGTGAATTGTCTGACCTGAGAATCCCAAACCTCAACAAATCCTGGGTGCCCCATATCTCGCTTGTTTTTCGCGAGATGTGGGATACCACAACTCTCAACCCGTGAACTTTTTGGACGAAAGACAACTCCCCGCGACCATGGGGCGGCTGAAGTCATACCCTAAAGTCCCCGGCAATGCGGCCGGCGCCTGCTTGGTCCCGGACCGCCGTCATGCCCGCCCCGTCCAGCACCGCGTCGATCATGGCATCGCAACCCATGCAGGAATTGATCATCATGTGATAGAGCCGGCGATCGCTCCAGTCACGGTCATAGTAGCGTTGGACGTACTCCGCGCGCCGATTATCCGTGGCTTCGAGCTCTGCGCGGGCGCGTCCTGCCTGCTCCGGAAAATGTTCTTCAAACCAACGAACCTTTCTCGACATAGACGCGTACACGAAAATATTGAAAACGCCCGGCATGGATGCCAGGGCGCAGGCAGCGCCGCGGCCCACAATCACACAATTGCCGTCAGCCAGGCATTGTTTCAGGTAGTTGCGTACGAAATCGACCATGCGTTCGCTGTCAAACACCTGGTCTTTTGGCGGTGCGGGCAGCCGGTCGACACTGCCATGCCAGAAAGACTTGCCCATCCGGTAGTACCACGGGTCCAGGCGTTCATCGCACTGCTCCGCCATGCTCTTGGGCACGCCGGCCTTGTGGGCAACTTCATCGATCAGGCACTTGTCGATGAGCTTCCAATGCAGCCGGTCGGCCAAACGGTGGGCAAACTCTGCCCCCTGGCTGCCGTACTCCCGTTCAATCGTGATTACCCTGACCATGGCGAATATCTCCCGCCAAAATGTACCGGACCATCCGGTGGCGTGATGCTAGCACCGGGAGCCTGAATAAATCCAGAGGCCGGCGGTACCGTCAAGGTTCGGCGACGACGGGGTTTCTCAAGGTGCCGATACCGGCAATCTCGATCACCACATCGTCTCCAGGCTTGAGCCAACGCTGCGGAGACCGGCCCATTCCCACTCCGGCCGGAGTTCCGGTGCTGATGATGTCCCCAGGTACCAGGGGCATCATGGTCGAAATATAAGAGATGAGACGCGGCACCTTGAAAATGAGCTCGCGGGTATTGGATTTCTGCAGGGTTTCTCCATTAATGGAGAGTGAAATATCCAACTGGTGAGGATCGGGTATTTCATCCTTGGAGACGATCCACGGTCCCATCGGGGCGAAGGTGGGGAAGTTCTTGCCCAGCGTCCATTGGGAGGTAGCTAACTGGACGTCGCGCGCGCTCACATCATGACAAATGGTGTAGCCGAAGACGTAGTTCTCCCAGTCGGCCTCGGGGATGTTGCGGCCTGCCTGGCCAATCACCACCGCGAACTCTGCCTCATAGTCGGGTTGCTGGCTGGCGCGCGGCAGCACGATGGCCTGCCCGTTGCCAATGAGCGTATGCGGATACTTGGTAAACACAGTGGGAAACTTGGGCGGCTCCATCTTCGATTCCGCGGCGTGGTCGCGGTAATTGAGGCCGATGCAGAGAATCTTGGGCGGGCGCTGGAGCGGGGCCTGCAGGGTGACGGAAGATAAAGATGCGAGCAGATTCGGACCAGTCTCATCCAGCTGAAGATTTACCCCTTCCCACCGCTTAGGGCCTGCGGCAATGAAGGAGAGCGCGTCCGGGTATCCAAGCGGACTGAGAGGGAAGACGTGGCCGTCCTTGAGGAGTGCCGGGCCAACGGTTGCATCACGACGATAGGTGATCAGGCGCATCCGTTAATTGTCCATCGGCTGGCGAAGGAATGGGTAAAAAATCGTGGCGCTCGATCTCCGGCCTGCCAGCGCAGCGGCACGGCTGACAGGCGCTCAGTTGTCTGGCAGACTATGGAAGTCTGACAAAGTGCAGTTTTTTTTACATTTCCAACTCACCACAAAACCGTCATCCTGAGCGAAGCTCAGGATGACGGTTTTGTCAGGGGTGGAAGGCTGCCGGTTATTGCTCTCCCAACCCGCAGCCAACGGTTTCGATGCAGATGAACGAGAACAGCGGAAGGGCTTCGCCCATCTCGTTCAACCCATGTAGTGCGCCGGATATACCGGCGCAAACATGGGGCACCCGTCCAGGGGGCTGAGAGTGGTGCAGGAGCCTTGACTTCATAGGTGAGATTGACTCCGCCGCACGAAATCAAAAGTCACAGGCTCTGAGCGAAGCGCCTCACCGATCTATCGCGTGACACAGCGGTTTATGGGGGCGGGAACTCTCCCCGGACAAAGCATTTCGGGCAGGATATGTGGCGGCAGGGCCTGAAGAGGGTATGTGAAAACTTCGATTCCATTTTACTTCCTTATGGCCTGACTGAAGTCATGCCCGGCCTCCAAAGCAGTTTTTCCGTAACCGCGCAGAAGCAGGCCAACATCGTCACCGTAGAAACCTGCATCTGCCTACAATGGGTGGTGTCCATTCAAGCGGGGGGTTAATGGAGAAGCCGAACGAGGGACGAAATCGGGTAGTCATTGAAAACGTACAGCCAGAAGTGAATTGTGGCCTCTTTCCCATCAAGCGAATTGTTGACGACCTGGTCTCCGTGCAGGCGGATGTGTTCGGCGACGGGCATGACCATGTGCGTGCCCGGTTGTTGTGGAAGCAGGAGGGTGAGAAGGCATGGCAGACGGCAGAGATGCTGCCCCTGGGAAACGACCGCTGGCGGGGCGAGTTTCCCGTGACGCGCGTCGGCCGATATCGCTACACCATCGTTGGCGATGTCGACCATTTCGAAACCTGGCAGAGTGACCTCAAAAAGCGCGTCGAGGCGCAGCAGGATCTTGAAGTACCGTTTGCCACAGGAGCTCTCCTTCTCGAACAAGTGCAGACCCGGGCGACGAAGGAAGATAGTGCCAAGCTGGCGGCTTGGGCCACAAAGCTCAGGACCGGGAAAAAGGACAATGCTGCGGTGGCTTTCGCACTGCAGGATGAACTTTTGGCCATGGTCCATCGATATCCCGATCCCGACAGTCGAAACCCGGTATGAGCGCGAATTGGAAGTTTTCGTAGACAGGGAACGAGCACGTTTTTCCGCCTGGTATGAACTCTTTCCCCGCTCCTGGTCACCCGTGCCGGGAAAGCATGGCACGCTCAGCGACGTGACCAGCCGGTTGGATTATGTAGCGGAAATGGGCTTCAACGTTCTCTACCTGCCCCCCATCTCTCCCATCGGAAAAAGTTTTCGCAAAGGCAAAAATAATGCCGTCCAGGCTGCTCCGGGAGACGAGGGCAGCCCCTGGGCAATCGGCTCCGACGAAGGGGGCCACACCGCGATCCATCCCAAACTGGGCACCATGAAGGACTTTGCAAACCTGGTTAAGCGGGCCAAACAACTGAAGATGGAAATTGCCCTGGATATTGCATTCCAGTGCGCCCCGGATCATCCCTGGGTCAAAGAGCATCCTGAATTTTTCAAGAAGCGCCCCGATGGGTCGATTCAATATGCGGAGAATCCCCCCAAGAAATATCAGGATATTTATCCCCTGGATTTCGAATCGTCCAACTGGCGGGGATTGTGGGATGCGCTTAAAGATGTCTTCACGTTTTGGATGGATGCGGGTGTTCTGATCTTCCGTGTAGACAATCCGCACACTAAGGCCTTCCCCTTTTGGCAGTGGGTGATTGCCGAGCTGAAGGCGAAAGATCCGAATGTGCTGTTTCTCGCGGAAGCTTTTACCCGGCCCAGGGTCATGGAGCGACTGGCGAAACTCGGCTTTTCCCAGTCGTACACCTACTTCACCTGGCGCGACACCAAAGAAGAACTCACGCAGTACATGCTTGAACTCACCACAACCCCGGTACGCGAGTACTTCCGGCCTAACTTCTGGCCCAATACCCCCGACATCCTGCCCGGGCACCTGCAGACTGGCGGTTTGCCGGCCTTTCGCAGCCGGCTGGTGCTGGCCGCGACCCTCTCCGCCAACTACGGAATCTACGGGCCCGCTTTCGAGTTGGGAGATAACATCCCCGCCAAGCCGGGAAGCGAAGAATACCTGAATTCGGAGAAATACGAGATCAAAACCTGGGACTTGCAGAACCCCGCAAGCCTCAAACCGCTGATCACTCATCTGAACCAGATCCGGCTAGCCAACCCGGCGCTGCAGAGCAATGAACGGCTGCACTTCCACCCCACCGACAATGCCTCGCTTATCTGCTACTCCAAACACACGGCGGATGGGAGCAATCGCATCCTCGTCGTGGTCAACCTCGATCCTTTTTTGGTTCAGTCGGGTTGGGTGAATCTCGATTTGGACGTACTGGGGCTCGCTTCGGGGGATACATTTGAAGTCTACGACCTGCTGGCGGATCATTCGTATCGCTGGCAAGGGTCGAGAAATTATGTTGCGCTGCGGCCAGCCGAAGCGCCGGCTCATCTCTTCCGCGTGATGCCGGCAGGTGAGACGCCGGGTAAAGACACTTTAGTAGTTACGATTTAAGCACCAACCAAGCCGGGAGGCAGGATTGAAGAAACCGGGAAGCGCGGCGGACCCGCTCTGGTACAAAGACGCAATCATTTACGAGTTGCACGTCAAGGCATTCATGGACGGCAACAACGACGGCATTGGCGACTTCCAGGGATTGCTGAGCAAACTCGACTACGTGCAGGACCTGGGAGTCACCTGCCTCTGGCTACTGCCATTCTTCCCGTCTCCATTGCGCGACGACGGCTACGACATCTCCGATTACCTCAGCGTGCACCCGAACTACGGCACCATGGAGGACTTTCGTGAGTTCCTGACGCAGGCACATAACCGCGGTATCCAGGTGATGATTGAGTTGGTGATCAATCACACTTCCGACCAGCATCCATGGTTCCAGCGCGCGCGCCTCGCTCCGAAAGGCTCACTCGAGCGCGACTTCTACGTGTGGAGCGACACCGACCAGAAATATCAGGAAGCGCGCATCATCTTCACCGATACCGAAAAGTCCAACTGGACGTGGGATCCTGACGCCCAGCAGTACTACTGGCATCGCTTCTTCTCGCACCAGCCGGATTTGAATTATGACAATCCTGTCGTCATCGAAGAAGTCATCAAGGTCATGCGCTATTGGCTGGATATGGGCGTCGACGGGCTGCGCGTGGACGCTATTCCTTACCTCGTGGAGCGGGAAGGAACCAATTGCGAGAATCTTCCCGAAACCCACGCAGTGATGAAGCGCATTCGCCATGAGATCGACAAGGACTACGCCGGCCGGACCATCCTGGCCGAGGCCAACCAGTGGCCGGACGACGTGCGTATTTACTACGGCAACGGGGACGAGTGCCACATGGCTTTTCACTTTCCCCTCATGCCCAGAATGTACATGGCGTTGCGGCAGGAAGATCGCCTGCCCATTACCGACATCATGGCCCAGACGCCGGAGATCCCGAGCAACTGCCAGTGGGGGCTGTTCCTGCGCAACCATGACGAGCTGACGCTGGAGATGGTAAGCGACGATGAGCGCGATTACATGTACCTGGCTTATAGCGCGGATCCGCGTATGCGGATCAACATCGGTATCCGTCGGCGGTTGGCCCCGCTGGTCGACAACAGCCGGCGCCGTATCGAGCTGCTGAACAGCCTGCTCTTCTCCTTTCCCGGCACGCCCATCGTTTACTACGGGGATGAAATCGGCATGGGCGACAACATCTACCTCGGCGACCGCAACGGTGTGCGCACACCCATGCAATGGAACGGAGACCGAAACGCCGGCTTCTCCCGCGCCGTGCCGGCAAAGCTTTACAGCCCGGTCATCATGGACCCGGTCTGGGGCTATGAAGGTTTAAACGTGGAAGCGCAGCAGAGCGACCCGTCTTCACTGCTGAGCTGGATGCGCAATATGATTGCGTTGCGCAAGCTCTTCCAGGTCTTTGGCCGCGGTACGTTGTCTTTCCTAAACCCCACGAACCGCAAAATTCTCGCTTATATCCGCGAATTTCAAAACGAGCGGGTCCTGTGCGTGGCCAATCTTTCCCGGTTTGCCCAGCCGGTCGAATTGGATCTCGCAGCCTATGCCGGCATGGTGCCGGTCGAGATGTTGGGTTATGTTGAGTTCCCCAAGATTCGCGCGACAGGCTATCCGTTGACCGTAGGCCCCTATGGCTTTCTGTGGCTGGAGTTACAGCCCTCGCCCGAGCCCGTGCCGAGCACAGCGGAAGCCGGCGAGCCGGAACTGGAAGTCAGCGGAGCCACCGATTGGATGAGCGTTCTTGAAGGCAATGGCCGCCGGGAGCTCGAAGAGTCGATCTTGCAGGGCTACATGGCCCGTCAACGTTGGTTTGGCGCCAAATCTCGCACCATCACCGGAACCCGCATCGAAGACTGGGCAGTCTTCAACCAGGGTGTCAGCGCCCTGGTCTGGGTCGAGGTCCAATACGCCGAAGGGCCGTGCGATACCTACCTCGTCACCCTGGGATTGCTTTTCGGCAAAGCCGCCGATGCGCTTCGGGAGGAGTCTCCCAATGCCGTGTTGGCTCGGCTGGTCTCAGTCGACGGCGATGGTGTGCTCCATGAAGCCGTCTTCAACGACACGGCCAACGAAGCGCTGTTGGCGCTGATAACCGGGGGAGAACAAATTCCCTCGCGCGAGGGCGCCATCCTTGGCGTCCCCAGTACCGCACTGGATCACTTGCAGGGGCCCGCTGGGGAGCGCCTTGCAGCCCGGCGCGGTTCCGCGGAGCAAAGCAACACGTCGATCCTCTTTGGCGACAAGCTGATCATGAAGCTGTTTCGCAGACAGCAACCAGGCCCCAACCCTGACACCGAGATCGGGCGATACATCACCGAATCGACACATTTCACCCACATAGCACCCTTCGGCGGATCGATCGAATACAGCCGCAAAGGGCAGGAACCGTCGACCCTGGCCATGTTGCAAGGCCTGGTCAGCTAACGAAGGCGATGGATGGCAATGGACGCTCGAAGAGTTGGACCGCTACTACGAAGCCAGCGCCGCCGAGAACTTTGCCCAGGGCGCCATTTCGGATGGACCCACCAATCTTCTGCAGCTGAGCGCCGGCCACCGAAACGGCATTTGCCCGCGAGCACGTGGGCAGCTATCTGGACGCCGCCGCATTGCTGGGCAAAAGAACGGCGGAGCTGCACGTTGCCCTGGCCTCGCCGACCAGCGACCCGGCATTTGCCCCCGAGCCGATGAATTCGATGGACATCGTCCATTTGCGGGAGGAACTGCTCGCCCACGCTGCCGGCGCGTTCGACGCGCTCAAGGAAAACATAGCCCGTCTACCCGACGCTGTCCTCGAAAAGGCCGGCCTGGTGCTCAGTCGCAAAAGGCTGGTTCTTGATCGTTTAGGGCAGTTGTCCGGCAAAGAAATTCATGCCCTGCGCACCCGCATCCACGGGGACTATCACCTGGGACAGGTGCTGCGCTCCAAAGGCGACTTCGTAATTCTGGACTTCGAGGGTGAGCCGGCTCGCTCGCTGGCAGAGCGCAGGACCAAGCAATCGCCGCTGAAAGACGTTGCCGGGATGCTGCGCTCCTTCAGTTATGCAGCCTTCTCGGCCCTCATGAGGTACACCTCGCGGCGTCCGGAAGACTATCAACGGCTGGCTCCGTGGGCGCACTTGTGGGAACAATCGGTGTCGTCTGCATTCCTCAATGCTTACTGTGAATTTGCCCGAGGTGTCGCGGTGGTGCCGACAGAACCAGAGCTCTTTCAGCAGTTGCTGGAGGCTTATGTGATCGACAAAGCGTTTTACGAATTGGTCTACGAGTTGAATAACCGGCCGAATTGGGTACTGATTCCGTTGACGGGGATTCTGGGCTTGCCCCTGATAGGGTGACGGGACCTTTTACCAGTGAGGCCGTTAAGCAGTTAAGATCCGATATAGGGACCAAAGGTAAAACCCATGGCAAAGGTTGAGCTTTCGGAGGAAACGAAAGCAGGGATAGAGGAAGTACGAGAAGCCGATCTGCTGATCGCGGTCTCCGTGCCGGTGGATTCCGAGCAACTGCGCGCGGCGGCCACGCAGGCGATCCTTGGCGCCGGTCCATCCATTTCCGGATTGCGCACCGTGGTCGCGTTTCCCGGCCAAGCCGGCGTGGAGACCCCGATTCAGACGAAGGCGGACCTTGAACCCGTGGAAACGCCGGGATTGCGCTTCGTCCCCTATGCGTCGCCCGCCGCCAGTCCCGAGAGAATACCCTGGCTCCCGTCCACCAACACCTATCAAACAGTGTTTGCCATGGCCCGCGAATTGGGAGTGAGCGCGTGCGCAGTCATCGGATTCGATTTGGCCGCGTTACAGACGAGTTTTCTGGCTCCTATGATGACGGCAGTGCTCGAAAAAGGCTGCGAACTGGTGATGCCCGTCTATGCGTTGGGGAAGTTCGACGGCCTGCTGAACTCGAGCATCTATGCTCCGCTCACCCGCGCGCTCTATGGCCGCCGGGTGCGTTTTCCGTTGGCGCCCGACTTCTGTCTTTCTTCCAAGATGATTCCGGAATTGGAGTTGGCCCTGCAGCGAGCTACCGCCCAAGGCCAGTCTACTTTCTGGCCGGCCACTGAAGCGGCCATTCGCGACTGCACGATCTGCCAGGTGAATGTCGAGACGCGGCACGTTCCGCCCGCCGACGGCGTGGATCTGACTACGGTCCTCTCCCAAACTGTGGGATCTTTATACGCAGACATGACGACCCATGCCGCCCTCTGGCAGCGCGTGCGGGGTTCCCAGCCGGTGGAGACGTTGGGTGCAGCAGCGACTCCCCCAGCCGACGGGGCACCGGCAGATACGACCCCCATGCTTGAAACTTTTCAACTCGGCTTCCGTAATTTGCAGGAAGTGTGGTCTCTCGTGCTGCCCCCGGTGACGCTTTTGGAGTTGAAGCGCCTGGCCCGGCCGAGCACTTCGCGCTTCCACCTGCCCGACGAGGTTTGGGTGCGTATCATCTATGACTTTGCTCTCGCCTACCGTCTGCGTACCATTAGCCGTGCCCATTTGTTGGGGGCGTTGACCCCGCTTTACCTGGGCTGGGTAGCCTCCTACGCATTGGAGGTTGGGAACGCCGGCCCCGCCGAGGCTGAGCAGAGGCTGGAGAAGCTGGCTCGCGCCTATGAAGAGGGCAAGCCCTATCTATTATCGCGGTGGCGTTGGCCAGACCGCTTCAACCCTTAGGCCCGGAGGAGATCATTATGTGGAGTCAAGTGTCACAGTCACTGCACGAATCGATGGCTCGGGTCATTAGCCGCATCGCAACACTGCTTCCGGGGATTCTGGCCTTTATTCTTGCCGTCCTGTTCTTCGCCGCGATCGCCTGGGTACTTGCGTGGTTGGTCCGTACTCTTCTCAACGCTATCCGCATCGACGAACGGCTGGCCCGCGGCACCAACGCGATCGCGGAGTGGTCTCCCACCTACACGCCCACCACCCTGATCACGCGTGTGGTTTTTTGGTGTGTCGTGCTCGTCGGCTTCTTAGTCGGCCTGGAGGCTTTCGGTGCATCGTCCGACAATCTTCTCTCCGCTCGCTTGCTGGGCTACATTCCTAACGTGGTGGGTGCCGTGGTGTTGCTCCTTCTGGGCAACGTCATTGCCCGCTTCCTTTCCCGCAGCGTGCTGATCGGCGCGGTGAATATGAATCTGCATTACGCGCGCCTGTTAAGCCTGGGCATTAAGTGGCTGGTTCTGGTGCTTACTGCCGCGATGGTTCTCGATCACCTCTCGATCGGGGCCGCTATTGTGGATCTCGCCTTTGGCATTCTCTTTGGCGGTATCGTTCTTGCACTGGCGCTGGCCGTAGGCCTGGGTTCGCGTGACCTGGTAAGCCGCTCGCTCGAAAGGGAAGCGGCCCGGCCCGCAGGAGAGCCCATGCCCGAAGAGCAGTTCCGTCACTTTTAATTTTCTCTCGCAAAGCGCTGGGAGAATGACACCTTGGTTGTAGCAAATATCTCCCCCGGTTTTTTAACTCTTACGTCGGTGAGAAAGCTGGGTGAGTCGATAATGGATAAACAATGAAAGTCGCAATTTTGGGGTTTGGCACCGTGGGCAACTCGGTTGCCCGTATTTTGTGTGAGCATCCTCCGAAGGGCGTAGAACTGAGCTGCATTTTTAATCGCGGCATTGATCGAAAACGCGTCTCGTGGGTCCCCTCATCTGTTCTTTGGACCGACAACTTCGATGAGGTTCTGGCCGCCCAGCCCGACATCGTGATCGAGCTCGCAGGTGGTCTGCAGCCCGCGGGGGAATGGGTCCGGCTATCGCTGGCGGCGGGCAGAAACGTAGTCACCGCCAACAAGAAGCTGATTGCCGAACACGGCATCGCGCTCGAAGAACTGGCCCGGCTGCATGGCTGCCAATTACTTTACGGCGCCGCGGTTGCCGGCGGAGTGCCTGTCATTCCTGCCGTACAGCAGGGGCTCGCCGGCGACCGCATCAATCGCCTGCACGGCATCTTGAATGGGACCTGCAATTTCATTCTCAGCCATATGGAAGACGGCGCCGAGTTTGAACCTACGTTGCGCGAGGCGCAGGAGCGGGGATACGCCGAGGCCGAATCCAACGGAAGACGTGGACGGCTTTGACGCCCGGGCCAAGCTGGTTATCCTTTCCCGGATAGGACTGCGCGTGGAGGTTCTTCCGGAGGAAGTGGCCTGCCGTACCATCCGCGACGTCTCTGCCATCGACTTTGCCTATGCCAAGGATCTCAACTGCACCATCCGGCAGATTTCGCGCGCCGAAGTCCGAAACCAGGAATTGCTGGCGACGGTTGGGACCCATGCTGGTCCCGCGCCGTTCTCCCTTGTCCTGGTCGCGCGGTACCGAAAACATGGTGATCTCAGGCGGCCATTACGGAGGCGAGATCGTCTTCTCGGGCCATGGCGCTGGGGGAAATCCTACTGCGGTTGCCGTGATCTCCGATGTATTGGCGATCGCCCATGGCGGCTGTCCCGTGGCCATCACCAGCACCCGCGCCCGTGTTGATGGAGACTTTGTCGTGCCCCACTACATAAGATTTGTGGTGGACGACAGTCCCGGCATCGTCGCCGCCATTGCCGGCCACCTGGCTGAGCAGGGCATCAACATCAACGCCCTGCTGCAGAAACCCGGGTATCCGAAAGACCGTCTGCCTTTTGTCGTCACGGTCGAGCCCTGCCCCAGCTCCGCATTAAAAGCGGCCCTGAAGAAAATTGCGCAACTGGACTGCATGCAGGCCGTACCGTTCGATCTGCAGATGCTGGAGGAATGAACGACGTTCCTCTAGGTGAAATTCTAAACATCTAGTTCTGCTGGAGAACGTGCTGATCCATGCGAAGCGCTGAACCAAAGTCGGTGTTGAGAGAGCAGTCCTTCTACACGCAACGCTTCGCTACGGAGGTCGCCCCGATTCAAGCCTTGTTTTCGGCCTGAGCTGGGCGACCATCGCCGTTCACCGGCTCGCGGGCTGACCAACAACGGCCGGGTGCCCCGTATGAGCCTCCTGCTGCAGTTGGCCGGACCGACATGCCGAGCGTTCCCCAGCCTCGGCAGTTCGAGCACGGCTAGGTCTGAAAACCTTTCCTGGCAATGTTTTCAAAACCCCAGAACCGGATGGGGCTCATAAGGCTCCTCCAGAGCCTTGATCTCCGCCTCATCCAGATGGATTCCAAGCGCCTCGATCGCCTGATCCAAATGCGCCATCTTGCTGGCGCCGATAATCGGTGAGCTAACCCCGGGCTTGGACAAAATCCATGCCAAAGCGATCTGCGCATTCTGCACTCCGCGTTTTTTCGCAATCTCCGTCAGCCGGTCCACCACAACAAAGTCCGAGGGCCGGTAATAGAGCTTTTGCGCAAACTCATCAGTCTTTGCGCGCACCGTTTCCCCGCGGCTCTCGGCATTCCGATTCCCGGCAAGAAACCCGCGTGCCAGAGGACTCCACGGGAATAAGCCCCACACCCTCCTCCAGGCAAAGTGGGATCATCTCCCGCTCTTCTTCCCGGTAGACCAGGTTGTAGTGGTTTTGCATGCTGACAAACCGCGCCAGGCCCATCAGGTCGGAGGTCTGCAGCATTTTCAGAAACTGCCACGCGTACATCGAGGAGGCGCCGATATACAGCGCCTTGCCCGCCCGCACCACCTGGTCCAGGGCCTCCAGCGTTTCTTCGATAGGGGTATGGGGATCAAAGCGGTGGATCTGGTAAAGGTCGACATAGTCGGTCTGCAGGCGGCGCAGGCTATCGTCGATGGCGTGCATGATGTGCTTGCGGGAGAGACCCTGCTGATTCGGATCATCTCCCATGGCGTTGAAAACCTTGGTGGCGATCACCAGTTTGTCCCGCGACGGACCGTACTCTTTGAGTGCGCGCCCGGTGATCTCTTCGCTGACCCCAAGCGAATAAATATCCGCCGTGTCAAAAAAGTTGATCCCCGCTTCGATTGCGCGGCGGTAAAACGGCCGCGCTTCCGCGTCCTCCAGCACCCACTCGCGCCACTTCTTCGAACCGTAGGTCATGGTCCCGAGGCAGATCCGGGAAACTTTAAGGCCGGTCGAGCCAAGATTGACGTATTCCATCGCACCCCCTGAAATCGATTATATCGTTAGGAGTTCGCGATATGTATTCTCGCACGGTCGTTGCTCATAACTCCTGACGCAATAAATTTCGCCGCGTTCCCATCTGAACCTGGTCCGAGCCTCCGATTCCCGATCGGTACTCGATCGTCCGCCGAGAACAAAAGGCATGAGCCGCCTCTCACTTCCCTCCCATTCATGTCGATAAACGCACTGTTACTGATCCGGACGGAACGGTGCATTGCGATGAAGATTAGTAGAACGACCGGCCCCACGTGCCATGAATGCACACGTGGCGGCCACTCCATGCCATAACATTCTGGCAATTTCCGCAAGCCTCCTGGTGTTCGCGATGCCTTTGATGCTCGTGGGATGCGGTCTGACGTATCAACTCCACGGCGGGATCCGGTCCTGGCCAGAGCACGGGTGGTGCGGAAGGAAGTGGATCCGCAGGAGACAGCGGAGCAGCCGGTGGGCAAACCATCCCAGCTCCCGGCGCTCTCCAGGCACTCACCGGGTGCACGAATCCGAATACGGGAGTCTCTAATGGAGATTGGGGTGTAGCGACCAGCCCCGTTTACACCACCGTGAGACAACACGACGCCGGTTGTCGGAACCCCAATCTACAAGTCAAACGTCGTCTTTTGGACTTCTCGAGAGAATGCGCCCGGCCAATCGATCCTGCTGGCCGGCGCTTTCACCGACGCAACAAAGACCGCGCGCGCTCGCTCCTGATTCCGCCAGGAACGATGGACTGGCAAACATTGGTCCGTGGAAGCAGCACAGTCGTCTCCACTACGCAGCAGGGCACGACTGGTCTCTCATTCATCATCCCTTCAACCTTTTCAGCCGGCGTTTATGGATTTGAGATAGACGATCCTTCCGCTCCGCCGATTCTCGGGCTGGCCAACGTACCCGCTCTGAACTGGGCGATTGGCGTGCCTCCCACGACAGATTCAGCGACTGCGTTGCAGCACCAGGTTTATGACTGCGGTGTCGAGCAGGGCGGCGTATTAAGACTTTTCGGCAAGAACTTCGTGGCGTCTGATCAGGTTGTGCTGCAATCATCAACCGGCGTCCCGTATCTGCTCAACGCCATCAAAGATGGACAGTAACTCTGTTGCCGCTCCAGTCCCCAGCACCCTTTCCCCCGGCACGTACAACGTCTGGGTCGGGACCTCCCCGTGGAGTGCCGTTTCAAGTCCCGCGGCTCAGATCACGGTACATTCCCCATCGCCCATGTCCGTGCGTACGGTCAACTGTTCTCACTTGGTCGGCGATGGCGTGACCGACAATACCAAGTCTCTGCAAACATGCCTGGACGTGAACGCGCCGATCGGCTCAAGGGAGAGTGGCTTACTTTGATATCCCGCTCGGGAACATTCGTTCTCACTGGGGCAATTACCGCACATCCTTACGAAGTTCTCATTGGATCTTCACCCACCATGACTAAGTTCGTCGGCCACCCCAAAGGATCACCACCTACGGCCTGGTTCAACGTGCCTCAATACTTCGGCCTGACAGACTTGGCATTAGAGGCGCCGGCAAACCCAAATCTTCTGCTGAGTTCCGGAACGACTACAGGAAATCCGCTGACGTCCGGCCATCTGTTCTTCAACAATATTCGATTTTGAGTCGACCTCCGATGCCTCGAATGGAGCCGAGATGATGTTTCTCCTCGCAGGCCCCGACATCCAGGTCTACAACTCGTATTTTCTTTCCAATTCCAATCAGGTTTTCGACATTCTCTTTGGCGACGGAGGCATAGTCTCCGGTAACCATATGGTTCTGAATAACTGGACAGGGATCGGCATAAGTGACAGCCAAAACGTGATTTTTGAGAGCAACCTTACTGACTCCCAAAACCCACTCAATCAAGGAAATGGCAGACACTCAGGCGGTTCAGGCCTGAGCATAAGCCGAGGTAACAGTCTTTACGGACAATCCGCACTCTCGCAAAATATATATGTCGGTTACAACACTTTCCAGAACATGGGTTCCGGCGATCAACAAGTTATTACAAATGATGGCGACGGCGGATCTTACTTTGGCCCTGTTGCCTCCAGTAGCGCGAGCACCGTGACACTGGCTAATGATCCAAACTGGAACTGGATGGGAACGACAAACCCACAGGCTGCGGTGATGGCCATTGTCTATCGGACAGGCGTAGGCCAATACTCCTTTCTCAAGAGCTACAGTGGTCGAACCATCAACCTTTCGACCCCGTTGAAGGTTTTACCCGACGAAACATCCGTAGTCGTGATTTCTCAATATGAGCTCAATATGACGATCGCGCACAATACGATAACAAATACCCTTGGGGATGCGATTGTCCTCGGTGACGCACTGGAAGGTGTGATTGAAGACAATGTGCTCACCAACGCAGGTGGCGGGATCCTGATCTCCGCCTTTGGCCCCTACGGTGGTCCGGCAGCCTACGGTCCGGTGATGAACACTGATGTCCTTCGCAACATCCTCACCGTGGGGGGCGGCAACTTCATTTTTCGAGACACCGGCATCCTCTATCTTTGGGGGATCGGGATTCAGGACTTTCCCGGTTGTTCGGTCTCGGGACTGATGATTCGAGACAACACCGTCACCGCTGTTCAAACCATCTACAATACCGATGGCGTCAATGGAATTAGCGCCAACATCGTAGAACAGAATCACGCTTTATGGGCGCCGACCTTCCCAACCCCCGGGCTCCTCATACAGGACAACTCACCTCCACCCGATTGACGGCTGTAGAACGGGTTTCGCGACGTACACCCGCGAACGCTCGTGCGCCCGGCAGTACCTTCTCCCAATCCCCAGGAACCCGACTCGTAAGCAGACTTCTGGAGGCCGCTGATCGTCGCCTTCGCCGTCCGGATGCTAAGGTGAATATGACGCCGCGATAACCGGAGGCTTTCGCTTGTGCTCGATCTGCTGAGTGACGCCACAACCGCCCAGGCGGTATCAGTACGGCGGTTCTATCAGCCTGAGCTAGATGGATTGCGCTTCTACGCCTTCCTGGGCGTGTTCGTGTGTCATACTCTACCGTTCGATGATCTGTTCTACCAACGCCTGCACTTGCCTTTGCCGTGGATTTGGGGTGCGGCCGCCCGCGCAGGCGGCGCGGGTGTCGACCTGTTCTTTGTTCTCAGTGCTTATCTGATCACCTCACTCTTGCTAAGAGAGCGCCAAAAGACCGGCGACCTCTCACTGCGATTGTTTTATATCAGACGCACGCTGCGCATCTGGCCGCTCTATTTTCTGATAGTGGCGCTGGGGCTTGTATTTGCTCACACCGGAGGGCAGCACGACACTCGCTGGTTTTACTACCAAAGGCTTCCCTGGTATTACGTGGTGGGATACGCTTTGTTTGTTAGCAATTGGATCTACGCTATTTTTGGAGTGGCGCAATCGATCTGCGCTCCATTGTGGACGGTCTCCATCGAGGAGCAGTTCTACCTGATTTGGCCTGCGCTGATGAAGCGGCTTGAGCGTCGTGGAATGATCGTTGCCGCCGCTTTGACCTTCCTGCTCTCGACCGCAAGCCAGGTAGGCCTGGTTCTGATTCATGCAAATCCGTACTACATCGACTTCGGCAGCAACTCACGAGTGAATTCGTTGGCGTTGGGTATCCTGTTGGCGCTCTGTATTGATCGCCTGCCAAGCCGGCTCTCTAGTAGCGCGCGCGTCTCTCATCGTTGGCGCTGGAGTGGCCGCCTGGGTCGGCTCCTCGGCATGGCTCACGGATAATCCGGGGCCGATTAGTATGCGCATGGTTGTGGCACGCTCCATTGTCTCGATCGCTTCGGGCGCGATCCTTTACGGATGCATTCACAGTAACACCAGACTTCTGACCGGAAACTACGTGGTGCGGCTGGGCAAAATCAGCTATGGACTGTATATGTTCCACTTCATGGGAATGCTTTTAGCATTGACCCTCCTCCATCCAGTCTCACGATGGCAGCTGCTTGCCAGCCGGGTGCTGGGCTTCGCATTGACATTGGCTCTCGCGTTGGCATCCTACCGCTGGGTGGAATCGCCTTTCCTGCGTCTCAAGGACCGTTTTGCCACGGTTCTCAGCCGTCCAGTCTGAGGACAGCTTCGCCATAGACTTCAGCGCGGATAGAGGGTTTGTGAAGATAGCGCGGCAGATGATGCTGAAGTACGCGAGAGAAAAGGGAACGGCTGGTAGCCCGTCCAGACTGTCGACGCGCCTTTCTGAACCAACCCTCAGCTGCGCGCTTCAACACACCTCAGACCTTCGAATACCCGCTCCTGAGGGTGAGCCGATTGGCGACTCTCTTTCCTAAAGCAATTGACGGCACTTCTACAAAGCGGTAAATCAAAGAAGCCGCGCCGAGGGAAATAGTGAGAGCAGTCACCATCAATACCACAGTGGCGGTTGCTGAACTTGTCTCACCTGAAAACACGTGACTCAAAAGCTTCGCGACCAGGACAGTAACAGGGAAATGAATGAGGTAGAGGCTGTACGAGACGTCTCCAAGCCGAACAGCCCAGGCACGACGAAGAAGCCTAATCCTGCCGTGCTCGGAAGCAAGAATGCCGATGATAAAGAACGCTGCCAAACCCTCGACCAGCATTGGTAGCGGATCCTCGTAACCGACGTTCAACGGCATCGGTTGTCCGTTGCGGGCTGCGAACCAAACGAAACGGAAAAAGACAAGCGCCATAATCCCGCCAAGAAGCTTGGGCAGCGATTTCCCCTCTAAAAACGTCCATCTCCCCGAAGCCAACGATGCTCCGAGCGCAAAATCAAAGAGGTAAGCAAGCGAGTTAAGGCGGTGTGGCGCGTAAGCCACGAGATAAGCCGCTAACCCCATACCCACCAGGGCCCAGTTGAAGAGCTGTCTCCTCCACAAAGCCAGGGCCACGAAAAGCGGCATCATCGCCGAGCCTATGAGCTCAATGAAAATAGTCCACACAGGCATAATGAGCGATTTATCGATTGCCAGCGCCGCCAGCACGAGCTGCATCCGGGAAGGAAACGGATAAAGGAATAGAACGAACCAAGCGCTGGGCGCGGGACGGATCAACAACTGGGGAAGCAGGAAGAGAAACAAAGCGGAGATAGCGCTGGCAACCCAAAGTGCGGGAAATAGCCGGAATAATCGGCCGATAAAAAAACCTTCTACACTTTTCAATGAGAGACCACGACGCCGGAGCGAACCTGTCAGGACGTAACCGCTCAACACGAAGAAGACAATAATAGACGCGTGTGCATTGCAGACGGCATCAATGGCGATCCTCGCCGCAGAAGGAAGGGCGTAAACCGAACTCGTGTGAGAGATCGCCACAACCAAAGCTGCCACGCCTCGGAGTGACTGTAGTTCGTCTATATGACGCCGGGCATCCAAGATGATCCCATCTCCGAAAATTCGCGCTGGCTCGGCGTCATCTCTCTATCGCATCCTGCTTCTGGTTGCGAAACTGCACTTCAATCATGGCGCCCCCTGATATGCCTACACGACCTGGAAGTCGCCGTATGCAGGAAGAAGCGTCAACGAAAGCAGCGGATGGCGAAGCTTCTGACAAACAAGCAGGCCCGGCCTTAATGCGCGGTTCTACTTGCCAGCGGGAGTGGACGCCGCCGCGTAACCAACCTGACTTGGGAACGCCGGATCCGCAAGGCTGCCGGAACGGGGATATTCAATATGCTATAGCTCAGCAAGATATAGAAGGCGGCTCTTATTCGATTAACGCTCCCGAAAGGTGAATAGAGTATATCCCACAAGAAACCTACCAGCAGGTAGGAGTATAGGGGGGCCAAATGCGGACGCAGAGTGCTAAGCCGTAGGAGACCTCGGATGGTTAAAATCAGAATGTAGATCCAGCAAATACCACCGAGTATTCCTCCCTCGACCCAGGCCAAAGTCAAGTGAGAGTGAGTCGGAATGACGGGATAATCAACGTCCTCAGGTTCATCCGAGTCGCTGTACCCGTGTTCGTACTGGATATCTTGTTTTAATTGCATATATTTCAGACCGAATGGGAAAGAGCCATGGCCAATGATGGGGCTGTCGCGGATGGCCTGAATAGCGACGAGTGTTTCCGGCCGTCCGCCGACGAGTACTCCATAATCGCCGCCCGCCTGGCCTATGAACTTCTGGTTCTCAGATTCGTCGAAAAACCCCCGTTCCGCAGCGTATTTGATCGACGCATTCGCGGCGTAAGCAGCTCCGGCGGCCAAAACTAGCAGAATGAGAATTCTGCCCTTGTCTTGGACGCTACGAGCTCCATGCTTTGCATGGGCAGAAAGGGGCCAAATTAGCACCATTGCTACAAAATGTACTGCAAGCTGTGAACGGAAGCCGTAACGCAAATTCAGAGCCGCCAGGGCCAGGGAAATCAGAAGACAGATCCGGTATCTTCGGCCGGCATAATAATGCGAGGAAACGAGCAGAGCGATGATTGCAAGACCTTGGCTAATGCCAAACTTCCACCGAAGCATGAATTCGGGGAACTGCAATGAGGTAGTGATCAACACGGCTGCAATGCTCAGCGCGAAGATCACAATCCTACGAGTCTTGTTGTTGATAAGAATGGCAAGTGCCACGAAGTCAAGGATGAAAAAGACGACCCTCGCGGTCCCTTTCGCCCGATTAAAAGCCGGGATTCCATTGTAAATATCTGCAATTTGGGTGCCCAGGAGCCAGGCTCCCGCCAAAATGTAAAACAACAGATATTGACGGTTGAACGCTCGTCCGCCACGTGCCAGAAGCAGCACAGGGAGCATGGGGAGAAGAAGGGCTTCGCTACCGGGGAGTGAGCCGATAATGCTGAGGTTGTAATAGCCTGCAGCTCCTAAAGCAAACAGGGCGGCGTCGGTAAAGAAGGCTTCTCGAGAACTCCAAAAAGGCTCCGGCCGATGCCTATATCCAATCAGTTTGGGAGTGGCGACAGGCATTTGGTTTCCTCTGCCGTCCTGCGGTGGACGGTGGCACGCGACGCTTCATGCGAGTCGTCAAGACAAGGATATCAAGAGAGCTCGCTCATGCCTCATTGTTTGCTCGTTGAATAGGATCAGGATTGCAATGTTCCGACCACCAACAGCTCTTCGCCGCTTGCGTCCCAGTCTTTTTCGAAAGCCTGGGGTGGCTTCTCGTAGGGCGAACTGGAGAATTCTGTCGAAAACCCATGCCCCGGGAGATTCTTACTGAAGAACTCCGCCGTCAGGGCCAAAACATGCTTCTCATTTATCATTTGACCCCACCTCACGCCCAGCCGCTTCGCTTCGTCCCCGGAGCAGTTTGGCACATATAAGAAGAGCTTACCCCCAGGCTTGAGAAGCCTCTGAAAGGCCATTAAGGTGGTTTTTGGAGTTGGGATATGCTCGAGCACATGGGCCGAGTAAATCGCATCGAATGCCTTGTCGCGTAAGCTATCAATATCGCTCGTCAAATTCACGTTGAGCGTTCGTCGGCCGTACTCGACGCGCGGCCGCGAGATCTCAAACCCGGTCGCATCATATCCCGCCTTGGAGAGCTGATAAACGCCATACCCCCACGAGCAACCGTAGTCGAGAACAGACCCGGCAGGAACTGTCGCTCGCATAGTTCGAAGATGGGTGGTCAGATCACGCCCAACACTCCTGAAACGCTCCGAAATATGGGAAGCAATGTCCTCTTCCCGGGGTAGGTCTGTCACATTTTCTTGTCGATATTTGTTTTGGTAAAAGCTGACATTTTCCTCGGGATCGTCTTTGGGGAACCTGAAGTTCAGCGAACACTCAGCACATCGCCGGAGCTGCCAGATTCGGTTCTTCCACTGCACAATGCTTGTCTGGTCGGACTCGCAATAGGGACAACTGGCCGATTGAAGGGTCGCGTATTTGACCAGCGTCTTCAATAGAAATTGGGATTTGCTCATGCTGCATGTCATCCTAATTGTTCGGGCAATTCAGGGTTCACAAAGTGATTGGGAGATCACCAAAAAAATCCTCGCCCTCTTCTTCCCTACGCCCAAAACACCATCGTCGTTGCTGGTTTTGAACCATCCGGCATAGGGTAGTGCCTTAATAGGTTCTCCGCGCGCGGCGGTTCCGAGGTGCTGGCCGAGCGCACCTCTGTTGTCGCGGTTCCTCCGGCCGCACTTAGCTATGATGGGGCGAGCGTCGGGAGGTTCGGGTTCGCAACCCCTGATCAGAATCTGCCCACAAGTGCTGGTAGCCGGTAAACCGATCGTGAGACGAAAGAGCACTCGCAACCATCAGTTCGATCTGCTGCGCATAGTGTTTGCCACCCTGGTGCTGCTGTCCCACGCTCCCGAGATCACGGACGGCAATGCCTCGCGTGAACTGTTCCACCGTTTGACCCACACCCCCATAACGTTTGGCTTGCTGGGTGTGGATGGCTTTTTTGTGCTCAGCGGTTACCTGATCGTTCAGAGCTGGCTCGGAGATCCGGAGTTTCTTAACTTTCTGCGCAAGCGCGTCCTGCGAATCGTTCCAGGTTACCTTGTCGCGGTCGTGGTCAGCACCGCCGCCGTTGGCTTGTTGGCTCCCGGAGTTGCACACTTTTTCCGTGACATCGATCTTCAGTTCTTCAAAAGCGTCGCTCTTCTAAGCTCGCCCGCGACGCCTCCAGTGTTCCCGGGGCAGCCGTACGCCATGGTGAACGGCGCCATGTACACCATTGGCTACGAATTCCGATGCTACTTGCTGGTCGCGCTCTTCGGGCTATGCGGTTTACTCCGGCGGCCGATCCCGGTGCTCGTGGTTACCGCCCTTCTGCTGTCCTCGCTCTTGTTCCCGGGGCCATTTGGGCTCATGCACCGGCCGAGACACATGGAAGCATTCGTAGGCCAGCCCGGCTTGTTCTTCCGCTTAACCGCCGTTTACCTGGTCGGCTGCTGCTTTTACCTGTTCCGCCATCGTATTGCCTTCCGGCCAATGTTCGCTGTAATCGCCACTGTAACCATGGCAGTATTCTTTGTCTTCGCGCCCACCCAGGCCGAGCTGGCGATGGTATTGTGTGGCGGCTACCTCATGTTTTACTTCGGTCAGATGCATCTGCCATGGCTATCGGGGATGAAGAGGTTTCCCGACATTTCCTATGGAATCTACCTGTACGGGTGGCCCGTGGAAAGCCTGTGGATATGGTTCCACCGAGGCTCGCCCTGGATTACATTTGCTGCATCGACAGTCATCTGCTTTGGCCTTGGCTGGTTGAGCTGGCACTTCATCGAGCGCCCCGCGCTTACCTTGAAACGAAAAGCCACTGCGCCGCTGACTGTGGCCTAGGGGGCCCTACTCCGTGCGCAACGCCCGCATCGGTTCCAGGCTTGCAGCACTACGCGCCGGCAGGAGCGCGGCAAAAAATGCGGCCGTGCACAGCACCAGCAGCGTGACCGACAGAATGACAGGGTCATACGGCTTAACTCCAAACAGTTGGCTCGCCATGGCGTGTCCGGCCAGGATTGCCACCGGAATCCCAATGGCGAGACCGATGCCCACCTGCAGGAAGGCACCTCGCAGAACCATCCGTAGCACGCTCAAACGATCAGCGCCCAGCGCCATGCGGATACCAATCTCGCTCGTACGTCGTTCCACCGAATAGGCAGTCACTCCGTAGAGACCGATCGACGCCAGAACCAGCGCCAGCACACCGAAAAACGATGTCAACTTGGCGATCATCGCCTGCTGGGTAAAGTTGGCCTTCACCTGTTCCGCAAAGCTTTTGAAATCGATGACTGCCAGATCCGCATTCACCTGCGCCATGGCACGACGCACCTGTGCTTCAAGGCCAGGCACATTGCCCGCAGTCTCAATCTCAATTGCGTTCAGGTATTGAGACCGGTCCTCGAACTGCTGATAGCGCGGATCGTCGCCGTGCACACTCTGTCCCTGCGCAAGAAAATACATCGGGCGCATCTTTTCCGACGGTCCCCAATAGTGGGTGTCTTCCGTCACACCTACGATTTCAAAATTCCCTGGATGCTTCACATCGTCGCTGAAGTGCTTGCCGATTGCGCGGCCATCCTTGAAGTACTTTTTCTCGAAGAAGCGATTCACCACCGCTACGTTGCGCGTTGTTGGCGTGTCCTGCTCGTTCATGGCGCGACCTTCTATGATCTTGGTGCCGATGGTGTCAAAATAATGAGGGCTTGCGCGCAACCAGGAGGCCCCGTGATCGTGAGTTCCCGGCGCCGGCGGAGGCTCGCCATCGATGAACACGCCCTCGCCCCAGTTATCTCCTTCCATCGGGCTGTACAAGGAAAAGCTCACCTGCTTCACGCCCGGGACCGCCGCCAGGTTGGCGTGCAGTTGCCGAAACAGCGCTTCCAGCTGGTTCGGCTTGTAGCCGGCCATCTGCGGGTCGATATGCAGGATGTAGCGATTGGTCGTGACAAAACCAAAATCCTGGTGCTGCATGTTGCTCAGGCTCCGCGCCAGCAAACCAGCGGCACAAAGCAGGACCAACGAGAGGGCCGCCTGCAACACCACCAGCGATTTCTGTCCCCATCCCCCATGGTGTGCCGTCGAGCGATTGGCCCCGCGCAAAGCCTCTACGGGATTTGCCTTGGACGTTAACCACGCCGGGCCCACCCCAAAAAGAATCCCCGTCAGCAACGAGACCAAGAGAGCAAAACCGAGCACCGGCAGAGAGGGACTTGCCGGTATCGGCACCGGCTCCTGCTGAAACGCAAGAAACAGAATCACCCTGGTTCCGGCGAACGCCACCACAATTCCTGCAATCCCGCCTAGCACCGCCAGCACGATGCTTTCGGTCAGGGTCTGCCGGACCAGCGTCATGCGGGGGGCTCCCAGCGCCGACCGCACCGACGTTTGCTGCTGCCGGTTCGCGGAACGCACCAACATCAGGTTAGCCAGGTTCGCGCAGGCGATCAGCAAGACGAACCCTGAGACCCACATCAGCAGGTGCAGCCCGTCCTTGTATTGGTCTCTCATCATCTGCACGCCGTTGCCGCCATGAGAAAAGTGCAGCATTTGCTTGGCCACCAACGGTTTGTCGCGCGGCTCTACCTTGCTCAATGGGCTAAGCAAAAATTGGCGCAGCTGCACCTGCATCTGCGCTTCCATGACCTGCGGGTTGGCGCCGGGCCGGATACGCCCGATTAGATCGAGCCAGTCGAGGGAGGCCTCTTCCAGGATGGTTCCCGTCGGACTGAGCAATGGTTCATCGTTGAGAGGAATAAAAAAAGCGGGCGGAGTACTCTGTACGCGGTCACCGAAAAATCCCGGTGGCGTGATACCCACCACGGTGAACGGCTGACCGTTGATCACGAAGCCCGCTCCGACCACCGAGCTGTCCTTGCCAAACTTATCCTGCCAGGTCCTGAAGCTCATCATGGCCACGGCAGGTGCCCCCTTCCGGTCGTCGTTCGGCGCGATCGCCCGCCCAAAATATGGAAGAATGCCAAAGGTCGAAAAGTAATTGCCGGAGACGAACTCGCTTTTGTAGGGCTCGGATGGCTTATTGCTGCCGTCGCGGCGGACGCCGATCATCGTTCCCCCGGCCTGGAATGCAGCCAGCTCGGCAAATCCGGTGGCCTGTGCCTTGAATTGTTTGTATTGCTCGTAGGAGAAGAGCGTCCAGTTATCCTGCATGCCGCCGTTGACGCAGCAGTTCTCTTCATTGCCGACCCGCCACAGGTCCTCAGGGTTGACGACCGGCAGCGATTTTAGAAGGACCGCATACACCAGGGTGAAGATGGCCGTGGTGGCGCCGATGCCAAGGGCCAGGGTGAGAATCGCTGTAGTGGTAAACCCCGGCGCCTTGGCAAATTGACGTAATGCGTAACGGATATCTGCTGCAAGCTGCATCCATGCTCCCCGTATACTCTGCTGAGAGGCAATCCCTCCCGCAAAGCTAAATACGGAGAGCCCAGGCTGACGGTTCGATTTATTTCGAGCCTCTTCTATTCCGGGGCCGACCGCCGGCGGCGTCCGCTCAGCAGATAGACTGCGGCCCGGAGCTCCAGCAGCGGATCATCCGAAGCATCAATGCCGTCCACGCGCGGAATGGGATCGAAGATAATCTGTTTCTGTTCATGAACCTCATCGAGCACCGGCTCGGTGAAAGACAACGTGCCCAGCTCCACCAGCTTGCGGCTCTCCGGCCATTGCGTGGTCACATCGTTCACTGGGTCCCCGTCATCGGCTAGTTGAGCCACCAGCCGAAACTTGACCGGCTCATTGGCGATCCGGTGTTCAATTTCATCGAACAGATAATTCGGTCCCTTTGCCGCGGCCGCGGCCGCATCCAGATGATCGTTGCCCGCCTCCGGCAGAATACGGTAGCGCCCGTAACGGCTCGCGCCGTCCTTGTTGATGAACTTCACGGCGGTCAGACCGAAATAGGTTTCCCGCGCGAAGCTGGAAGCGGGAGGCTTCGGCGTTTGCACAAAGGCCAGCGTTGCCGGGTGGGTGCCCAGGTATTTTTCCAGGGGCGAGCCGGGAATGTGAGTGAGGTCCGTCGCCGTAATGGCGGTCAGGAACTCGAGGAAATCCTGCCCCGTTCGCGACGGGAAACCATTGGTGGAATGCGCCACAATGTCGGTGTGCACGCGGTCGGCAAGAAAAAAACGGACAGCGCAGCCGCGTGGATCGGCATTTGGATCGTTGTCAGGTATGACCGGAATACCGGTGGAGTTGGAGAAGCGCACCGTGACGGGTGTGGACGGCCGGTTCAGGTGGGGCGCCTTGCTGAGCGAAGCCGCTTCCGGTGTGGGTGTAAAGGTTCCATTCAACATGATGCCTTTGGCGTGAGCCGGCCGAAAGCCAGGATGCGCTCCGAACAGGGCCTCAAATTTCTGCAGTATCTGGTTACTCAGGGCAACGATTTTCTCGTCTGTGGGTAGCGGCATGCGGTGACTCCTCGTGATAGGTAGGTGTTGATACTGACTCGGCAGCCCATACAGGGGAACAAGTTTCCGGACCAGTAAGACCCCTCACTACGATGCTGCGCGAAGCGAATGGTCTCAAACAACCATACCGTTTCTTTGTTACAGAGCCATCCTGTCCGGCAGATCGGCTTCGCAACCCAGGTTTTCAAGCAGGCTGCTACGCTCGGTTTTGTCTCAGCTGCAATCATCATTTTCCAATGCAAAAAGTGGAAAAGATCAAATTCAGGATGTCGTCACTGGTGGTCTCACCGGTCAGCGAATCGAGATGACGAAGCGCTCCATACAAATCCAGCAGCACCATCTCGTGAGGAATGTTTTGCCCGGCTGCGGCTGTTGCGGCCGCGAGTCCCTCCAGCGTTGCAGTGACTGCCTGATATTGGCGCAAGCTGGTCAGCATGCCGCTCTCTGTCTCCACAGTGCGGTCGCCCACCATGGCCAACATCATCTCTTTGAGCTCACTCACTCCTTGTCCGCTGAGCGCGGACGTATGAACCACCGGCAAGCCCAGGCCGCTCAATGCGTCCTCCATTGCGGCCGACGGTTGTGCCAAATCGCTCTTGTTCACCACCACCAGTGCCCGGCGCTGCGCCAGCGTCGCCAGAAGCTCGAGCTCTTCCTGGCCCGGCGCCGCGGTCGCGTCCAGCACCATCAGGACCATGTCTGCATCCGCTAGAGCCTCGCGCGATTTACGAATGCCGATCTGCTCCGCTTCGTCGCTGGCCTCACGCATGCCCGCCGTGTCCACCAGCTCTACGGGAATTCCGCCGAGCGAAACACGCTCTGTCACCAAGTCGCGCGTGGTACCGGGCGCCGCTGTGACAATTGCGCGCTCCCGCTGGACGATGCGATTAAAGAGAGAAGATTTGCCCGCATTCGGCCGGCCTACAATCGCCAGCATCAACCCAGCATGCACAATGCGTCCGCGGGCAAAGCTGTCCGCAACCGGCTGCAGCAGTATGCGAATCTCCTGGATACTGCTTAGGATCTCTTCCCCCGGCAGGACATCCACATCGTCTTCGGCAAAATCGATGCCCGCTTCGAGCAAAGCAATCAGCGCGACCAGTCCCTCTTTGATGGGCTTGATACGCCGCGAAAGGGCGCCATGCAGTTGCTGCGCAGCCACCCGCGCCTGGTAAAGCGTCTGCGCTTCAATCAGGTCGTGCACCGCTTCAGCCTGGGTCAGATCGATGCGGCCGCTCAAAAATGCTCGCTGCGTAAACTCGCCCGGAGCTGCTAAACGCGCACCACCCGCCAGCGCCTGGCGCACCAAAGTATCCAGAATCACCGGTGAGCCGTGTGCGGCCACTTCCACCACGTCTTCGCCGGTATAGGAGTTGGGCGCGGCAAAGAACGTGACCACCGCCTCATCCAGCTTTTCCTGGGTGTCGAGGTCCAGCAGATCGGCAAAGCGCGCCTGCGCATGGGCCAGCGGGTTGCGCAGCCGCAGCATCGGCTCAGCGATGCCGGTGGCTTCGGGACCAGAGAGGCGCACGATCCCAATGCCACCGCGTCCGGGAGGCGTCGCTACGGCAACAATGGTGTCGTTCTGGTACACCAGGTGTGGATCGGGCTGCATAAAGCCTCCCGATGCTTAATAGGGGGAGTTGCGCCGCGCCGGCCGTGCGCCGCCCACTTCAGAAGCCCGCGGTCGAACCCGCGCTGCTCCCTTGGGATAGACCACCACGAAGCGGCGTAAACCCTCGCCGCTGCTCTCGGTTTCGAGATCGGTGTAGTCCCGGAAGGCCAGGTGCAGCATGCGGCGCTCTCGCGAACTCATCGGCGCAAAGCTGTAAGGCTGAGATGTACCGCGGACGCGTTCCGCCGCCGTCTCCGCAGCCAGCTTTAGCTCTCGCGCGCGGAGCGCCTTGAAGTTGTTGGCGTCGAAAGAAACAATGTCGTGCTCCTCGGCTTCGAGGCGCACGATCTTGGCTGCGATGTGTTCCAACGCCCGTAGCAGTTCGCCGCCGCGCTGAGTCAGGAGCACGGCATCCGGCCCGGACATCTCTACGTAAATCTCGCGGGCCTCAAGGCCATCGGGATCACGGGCTCCCGCGCCCGCGATGATCCGATACTTCAATCGCAGGCCGCCAGTGGTAGTGAGAGTCTTGAGGAATGCTGCAATCTTTTGAGCTGCAGCCGCGTGGTCGACAATCGGCATCGGTTTAGTATCGCATCTTGCGAGCGCGGAGTCAGCCGGGGCAGACACCAAATCTCACGCTCGGTAACCGACTACCCAAATCCTTAACGACGAACCATTTGGCGGCCACCGCCGCCGCTTTTCTTGGCCGCCCGCTTGGCCGCGATTTCGCGCATCTGCTTGCCTATGCCGGTACGGTTCATGACCGCCTGTTGGACCACGTTGATCACGTTGCCGAACGCCCAGTACAGGGCCAGCCCGGAACTCAAATTCCATGTCATGAAACCAAAAAAGACCGGCATGGTAAAGGCCATCATCTTCTGCTGCGCGGGATCCATGCCTGGCGATGGGGTCAGGTACTGCACCAGGAACATGGTCACGATGAAAAAGACCGGCAGGATATGCAGGGGGTCGGGCGCAGCCAGATTATGGATCCATAGCCAGGGTGCCTGGCGCAGTTCGATCGTGTGCAGCAGCATGCGATAAAAAGCAAACAGTAACGGCCACTGCACCAGCATCGGGAGGCAGCCGCCAAACATGTTCACCCCCTCACGCTTTTGCAGGTCGAACATTTCCTTGTTCATGTCCGCGCGGCGGGGATCCGTGGTCTTGTACTTCTTGTACTTCTCCTTGATCGCATTCATCTCCGGCTGGATGCGCTGCATTTTCAACGCCGACTTCATCATCTGGATACGCGTCGGCAGCATAGCCAGGTTGATCACCAGGGTAAGAACCAGAATGGCCCAGCCCCAATTGGAGACAATGTGCTCATGCACCCAGCGCAGGGCCAGGAACAACGGCTTGGCGATGATCCCCGAATAGCCGAAGTCCACCACCGGTTCCAGACTGGGGCCCGTCTGCCCGCCGTTCGCGGTAGCGCGCACCGAGGCAAGCACGTCCAGCACTTTGGGGCCGGCGAAGAGGCGCAAACTGGTATGCCCGGAGTTCGAACCCATCGCGGCGCCGAGCACAGACGCCTGGTCGGTCTGATCGGTCTTGCCATGGCGGGGCACGTCGATTGAATCATGCAGACCCACCAGCAGCGTTTGCGACGGGTCGTCGGGAAGAAAAATCGCTGCGAAGGACAGGTCGCTCACTCCAGCCCATTCGAATGGGCCGGGGATAGTGCCGCCGCCGGCAATCTTCTTGGCCGCCTGGTTCTCGTTCTTGCCTCCCTGCATGGTGTCGAACTGCGACTGCGCATAATCCGGAAGAGTATCCTGGTCGCCAAATCCACTGGGCCACGCAATCAGCGCAGTCACCGGGCTCCCATGGTTGGTGGCCGTGGTGTCCACGTGAATGACGTACGTGGAATCGAAGCTGAAAGTCTTTTTCACTTCGAGGCCGTTATTGGAGTAGGTAAAGCCGAGCGTGGCAGGAGCGTTCAATGTACCGGTGGCCGAGGGCACATACAACGCTTGCGCCAGCTGGTTACGCAGATTTGCGTCGTAGGTCCAGAGCGAGAGCGGATATCCGGCCTTGGCTGCGGCCTTGGGGTTGACCAGGTCCAGCGGCTTACCAGCATCGTCTTTGTACTTCTTCAGAATCCAGGAGACGACCTGTCCGCCGCGATTCGAAAACGTAATGCGGTACAACTCGTTCTCGACCACCGTGGTCGACTCGGCAGCCGCCTCAACAGCTTGCGTCGACGCTTTGGCGGTGTCGGGCGTAGCAGATATCGCAGATGCGGGCGCAGGAGTAAACGTCGACGCCTTGGGCGCAGAAGTCGAAGCCACCTCGGCCGGAGTCTCCGGTTGCGTCTTCTTCTTCGGCGCAAAATATTGCAACCCGAGGAATATCAGAACGAAGACGATGGAGAAGATGAGAAGAGTGCGTGAGTCCTGCCCACCGCCACCCGGCTGATTAGGATTACGTATTTCTGCCAAAGAGAGGTCCTGTCGATCTTACTTATGGTAAATGGCGGGGGTCATCTGTGCGGAGCGATGGCGGAAGTGGCCCCGAGTATGTGCCCGGAACCGGGTCAAAGCCTCCGCGACCGAAGGGGTTGCAGCGCAGCACACGCCAAACTGCCAAGGCTGTGCCGTAAAGAATACCGTGCCGGCGTACCGCAGCCAGGGCATATTCCGAACATGTGGGCTGAAAACGGCATGCACCCGACGCTCCGCTGACGGAATGGAGCAGCGGTGAGATCCAGCGGCCGTAGAGGTTAGACATCCGCCGGCCGCGCCTCGCCTGCGGCGGCCTTTTGCCGAGCCTTTTGAACAGTGGCAAAGATTCTGGACACTTCCTCTTGCAGTCCGGCAAATTCCGCAGTCAGCACGGTGCGCCGAGGGTGCAGCACCACATCGACGTCGCGCGTCAGCGAAGCCACATTTAGGCGCACCGCTTCGCGCATGCGCCGCTTGATGCGATTGCGTTCCACCGCCTTGCCAAGGACACGCCCGGCAGTGAGACCCACCCGCGGACCGGAGACCGGGCCCGCACCGCGCTCGGCGTAGAAGTATGTCATCGATGACGAGAAGTGTTTGCGGCTCCGTTGATAAACGCGTTGATAGTCTGCGTGCTTGCGTAGCCGCGGATCGCTTTGGGAAAGAGGCCTCAAGTGAGAATTCCCCCGGGTCGCCCTTAGACTCTTCTAGTCGCGGTAACCGGCACTCACGGAAACGCGCTTGCGTCCCTTGGCCCGGCGGCGGGAAAGCACTGCTGCCCCGGCTTTGGTCTTCATACGGGTCAAAAACCCGTGAGTCTTCGCCCGGTGGCGGCGGTTCGGTTGGAATGTGCGCTTAGGCATAACACTGCGCTCCTGATCTCAGTCAAAAATTTGTGCCTTGAGGCAAGCTTTAAGTATAACGGATTCAGGCAAAAAGGGCCATGCAGCCAAATGCCTCACACGGCCGCGGCGTTCGCTTTCACTGCCCCTTTCACTGCCGATGGTGCAACTCGGGAAAGAAAGATTTTTTTGCCTGGAATGAGCCGTTGCGCGGCCTTGTAACTGTGCTAGTATCGGCTCCGATCAAGATTGATTTTCTGCACGTCCACACTACCTGATCTTTCGATCTGGATACTTTCGCGAAGGGGTTGTTCCCCGAAGCAGTTCCTAAGCACAGGAGCTACAATGGCACGCACGGTCAATACCGCTGCGAGTTCGCTCCTTTGCACTTAGCGGAAGGTATCAGGCAGTCGGCGTTGAACGAAGGAAGCGTATGTCTTTTGTCGCCACCGCCCCCGCTGTGCCCAATCCCTGGGCGCGGATACTGGGAGCTCTTGAAAAGAAGGTCAACCGGCAGTCCTTTGACACTTGGCTCAAGCCCACCCGGTTTAGCCACATCACTGGCCGGATGCTTTTCGTGCGGGTGCCCACACCCGAGTTTCAGCACATCGGCGACCGCTACGGCGATTTGATCCAGGAAGCGATTGATGCTTTCCACCTGGAGTTCGACGACGTCTCTTTCGTCATTCCGCAGGAAGATCCGACCGCTGTCCGTGTCCGTGAGGATGGGGGGTTCGCACCCATGCCCTCCCACTCGCCCGGAGCACAACGCCCAGCCAACCGCAGTGTCGGCATGCCGCCGCCGGCGCCCCAACAGGCCAAGTTCGACTGGGCCACGGCCGCACAGCTCAATCCCCGCTACACCTTCGACGCCTTTGTCATTGGCAATGGCAACCAGTTTGCCCGCGCGGCTTCTGAAGCAGTCGCCGAACGTCCTTCCAAGGCCTACAATCCGCTGTTTATCTATGGCGGTGTCGGCATGGGCAAGACGCACTTGATGCACGCCATCGGCCACGAGGTGAAGAAGCGACAGCCGCAATGCTCAGTCTGCTATGTCTCCAGCGAGAAGTTCACCAACGAGATGATCAACTCGTTGCGCTATGACAAAATGACCAGCTTCCGCGATAAGTTTCGCTCGGTCGACCTGCTGCTGATTGACGACATTCAGTTCCTGGCGCAAAAAGAGCGAACCCAGGAAGAGTTCTTCCACACCTTCAACGCGCTCCACGAGAGCATGAAGCAGATCGTCATCGCCTCCGATCGCCCGCCCAAGGAACTGCCGGAAATCGAGGACCGGTTGCGCAGCAGGTTTGAATGGGGATTGATCGCCGACATTCAGCCGCCCGATCTGGAGACCAAGGTCGCTATCCTGCAGAAGAAGGCGGAGAGCGAGCATGTTCTCCTGCCTACCGATATCGCTCTCTTTATCGCCTCCAATGTGCGCACCAACGTGCGCGAGTTGGAGGGCGCCATGGTGCGGCTGTTAGCCTGGTGCCGCCTCAATGGCGCCGAGCTTACTCTGCCGACCACCCAGCTGTGCCTCAAGCAGTTCATCGATACCCAGGTACGCAAGATCACGATCGAAGCGATCCAACGCGCTGTCTCCGAGCAGTTCGGAATGCGCGTAGCCGAGCTGAAGCAGAAAAATAATTCCCGCTCCGTGGTCGTTCCCCGCCAGATCGCCATGTATCTCGCTAAACAGATGACCGAGGCATCCTTGCCCGAGATAGGGCGGCAGTTCGGGGGCAAGCACCACACCACCGTGATGCATTCCATTGCCAAAATCGACGAACAGCGCCGTGCCGACAAAGATCTGAACCGCACCATCAACAAACTCCTGGAGACCCTCAACGGCTGAAGAGCCCGCTTCGCCCTGCAAGGAATGCTCCGCAAACCTCCGAGCCTTTTCAGCGCCGGGCTCCACCCGGTATGCTCAAGTTGTCTATGTTTTGCTTCGAGTCGCCGCGCCGCCGGGCTACATTGGCTGGCTACTTGATCACCGCTTTCCTCCTCGGCGTTATGCCGCTCTTGGGGCCGCCGGTTTACGCCCGCCAACAAGATACCGGCTTTCTCAATCGCACCATCACCCTCAATGGCACGGTTTACCACTACGTCGTCTATCTGCCCATGGACTGGTCCCCTAAGCAGAAATGGCCGGTCATCCTGTTTCTGCACGGATCGGGGGAACGCGGCTCAGACGGTCTTGACGAGACCCAGGTAGGCCTGCCCAACGCACTACGCTCCCACTACGAGCGCTGGCCGTTTGTCGTAGTCATGCCCCAGGTCCCCTACAACCATCATCACTGGACCGACTCGGACATCATGGCCATGGCAATGGGCGCCTTGAACGCCGAGGTCAAAGAATTCCACGGCGATCCGGATCGGCTCTACCTCACCGGCATGTCATTGGGCGGCTACGGCGTATGGGAGATTGCCAAGGACTATCCTGGCCGCTTTGCTGCCATCGCTCCAGTATGCGGAGGCATCTACTGGTCCTACGCGCCCGGCCGCTGGCATCAGCCGGAGCTTGTTCCGGAGTACGTCAAGGCGATCGGCCGCACACCCGTGTGGATCTTTCATGGCGCAGACGACCCTGTCGTATCGCCCGCGCAATCGCAGATTATGTTTGCCGCCCTCACTGCTGCGGGTGGGAATGTGCGCTTCTGGGAATATGCTAACTATCATCACAACGCCTGGGATCGAGCGTACGTTGACCCGCAACTGCCGCAATGGTTTTTAGCGCACCGCCTCTCCGATATCCCTGCCACCAAGCCGTACTCGGAAAAGCGCGTCATCCCCATCCATCCTCCGCCAATCCGCGTGGATCCCAGTAGTTTATGACGCTTACCAGGGGGAGTACGTCGACGCCGGGGTGACCCAGGTGACCGTCTTCCGTCAAGGCACCCGGCTGATGTCCAGAAATCGCACCGGCGATCAGACCGAGTTGCTGCCTGAGCAACCCAATCGATTTTTCTATCCCAGCGGCAGCAGCACTCGACTTACTTTTCAAAAAGCTCCCGACGGCCACGTCACCGGATTGCTGTTTTCCGATGACCGTCACCAGGAACTGTGGGAAAAGGCGCCGGAAAAAACACCCTAGATGCGTTTTTGGGCATTGTGCAAAGCGCGGCCTCTGAGCAGACCCGCATCAGCATTGCTTGGGGACGCTCTTTGCACTTGACGGGGCTGCTTTCCACAGCCCTTTTTCGGGCGGCTGTGCAGACCGTGGGGAAGCAGGGACCCAATTCCGAGCTATGCGCCACTCTTCCCGCTTTTCATTTTGGACCGGCCCGGTTTTCTAAAACGTGGACGTCGGTCATCCCCGCCACCCGCTTGGTTTCTGTCCCTCTTTCCACTTTTCCGTCACGAACGGCTACTACGACTAAGAGGGCATGGATTATTTTTGTTTTTCGTCGTAGTAAAACTTTTCTGTTCCGCGTGTCATCCCAGCCGTTGTATTACGCACCGGGAATCCACAGGATGACGCATAGTTGAGATTCTCAGGGCCCTCCGCAGTGGTGTAGAGTGAGTCAAACCGACAAGGGGGCAAACAAGCCATGCTTAGCGCGGGGGTTGAGCAGGAGAGACCGGTCGTACAGGGAGCCGCAACGATGGAAATCAGCGTAAGCCGTCAGGACCTGCTGCGGGAGCTGAGCGCGACGCAAAGCGTCGTCGAGCGGAAGACGACCATTCCGATCCTCTCCAATTTTCTCCTCGAGGCAGGGGCCGGAGAAGGGGACGCGACGGATCGTCTCACCATCACCGCGACCGACCTGGACCAAAGCATTCGTACCTCTTGTGCCGCCAAAGTCAAAAAGCCCGGGGCGTGCACCATCCCCGCGCGCAAGCTCTTTGACTACGTCAAGTTGCTGCCCGATGGGGATATATCCATCAAACTCATGGAGAACCACTGGGTACAGATTCGTTCCGGCCGCTCCAACACCAAAATGGTGGGCATGGCGCGAGCCAATTTTCCCCAGGTACCCGAGTTTCCCGAGACCGGATTGACCCAGCTGTCAGCGGCTTCGATCAAGGGCATGATCTCGAAAACTATTTTCGCCATCTCCAACGAGGAATCGCGGTATACGCTGAACGGCGCTTTGCTCATTTTGAAGGCGGAGTCGCTCTCCATGGTCGCGACTGACGGTCACCGCCTGGCGCACATTGAAAAGACAGGCGAATCGCTCAAGAACATCAGCGGAGAGAAGAAGACCCTGATCCCGCGTAAGGCGTTGGCTGAGCTGCAATCCCTGCTCGCGGATAGCGACGGAGAAGCGCTCGACTTTTACGATGACGAGCACACACTCTTCTTCCGTCTGGGCCATCGCGTCCTCACTACCCGTAAACTCACCGGTCAATTTCCCAACTATGAGGCAGTGCTGCCCCGCGACAACAACAAGTTCGTGGTTGTGCGCAGCGAAGAATTAATGGGGTCCATTCAGAGGGTGGCGCAATTCGCTGACGAACGCTCCGGCGCCATCAAAATCCGTTTGGAACAGAATGAGATGAAGATCTCTTCCTCCTCCACCGAATCTGGCGAGTCGGAAGACACCATCGAAAGCCCTTACAGCTTTGACCCCATCGTTGTCGGCTTTAATTCGACCTATCTCATCGACTTTTTCAAGGCTGTCGGGTCAAGTGGTGAAGTACGGCTTGAATTTAAAGACGCGCAGTCCGCCGGCCAGATGCGCCCGGAGGATGCCGCGGATGATTTCAAGTACCGCTACGTCATCATGCCCATGCGCATTTGAGAATTTCCGTCAGCTTTTATCGGCCTTACTCACCGCGGGTTTGCGGCGGGCTACGGCTGGTTTGGACGCAGCCTTCGCAGCAGTCTTCTTAGCCGCGGCTTTCTTGGCCGCCTTCTTTGCCGGCTTGGCACGTGCCACCGTTGTCTTTTCCACCAACATGGCCTTCAACTGATCCAGGTCCACAGTGCGCGCCGACTTTCTTAGCCGTTCAATGTCGTAGTACGCCCTCTTTTCGCTGAGGAAAATGTGGACAACAAAATCCACATAGTCCATCAGGATCCACTCCCCGTGGCGCCGGCCCTCGACAGAGTTGGGGTAAGTTTGAAAATTCTTTTTCAGGCGAAGCTCAATCTCGTCGGCAATCGCCTGCGTCTGGCGTTCGTTGGACCCACTCGAGATGAGAAAGAAGTCGGTGAAACCGGAGTCCACAGCATCGAGCTCGAGGATTCGGGTGTCCTCAGCTTTTTTGTCTTCGCAGGCCTGTGCAGCGGCCAAAACCATGCGGCGCGTTTCCGTAGTTGCCATTCGGTCGGTTTCGTATCTCCTGGTCTTATGGTATTAGCCCTATGGTATCCCTACCTGCCGGTAGAGTCCGTGAGAGCGAATGTATTCCGCAACCGTGGAGGGAAGCACGGTTTGCGGCGTCGACCCTTCGGCCAGGGCGGCGCGAATCTCCGTTGCCGAGATGTCCTGGTCCAGATCCGGCAGCAGGAACAGCTCGGAGCTTTGGCCAGAAGGCCCGCAGAGGGTAAGGCGGGTGTACCCGGCTTCCCGCCGCTCGGCGGTATTCTCCATACCCTCGGGAAGCGCCGCATGGACCTCTTTGAGCGAAAACCCAGGCCTCCCGGCGACGATAAAGTCGCAAAAAACCAGGAGCTCGGCGCACCGATGCCACGACTTGACAGTCAGGAAGGAATCGGCGCCAAGCAAACAGAAGAGCGTATCGGTGGGTTGGAGCTGGCTGCGCAGGCGTTGCAGGGTATCAAAGGTGTAGTTGGGCTGTCCGTTGGCAAGAGGCGCATCGACGCTACTCGCCATAAGCCCGGGTTCTCCTGCCACAGCCAGCCGCACCATGGCAAGCCGGTCTTCAAAACTGGAGTGGGCTGAGCCGCCCTTGAGCGGCTGGGTGCCGACGGGTGCCACCAGCACCTGGTCCAGCGCCAGCCGGCGGATGGCTGCACGGGCGATCGCGATATGACCACAATGCGGCGGATCAAATGTGCCCCCAAAGAAGGCGATGCGCATAGGGCATCGTATCGTGATCGCTGTATCCTAGGGCCACTTCGATGCCTACCGCCTACATTGCTCTCGGCTCCAATCTCGGGGACCGAGCGAAAACGCTGGCCGCCGCAACGGATCGTTTGGGACGGCTGGGACGGGTGGAAGCTTGCTCCTCGCTCTATGAAACCGAGCCGGTAGGTTTTCACGATCAACCGGCCTTCCTGAATGCCGTCGCTGGCTTTGGAGACGGAGTTGGATCCACTGTCCCTGCTGCATACGTTGCTGGCAATTGAAAGGGAGCTAGGGCGGGATCGCAGGCAGGGTGTCCTTAACGGCCCACGTACGCTGGATCTCGACCTGCTCCTGATGGGCGAGACCGTCGTCGCTTCAGCGGAACTCACGCTGCCACACCCGGCTTTGGTCCGGCGCCGCTTTGTACTGGCGCCGTTAGCCGAGATTGCGCCCCAGCTCCGGCACCCGCAGCGCAACCAGACGATGGCGGAGCTACTGGCCTTGCTGCCCGACGAGGGTGAAAACTGCGTGTCCGCAGTGCGTCGGCTTGAGGAACGTGGGAAGTCCCGTAGGGACGGCTGAAGTTCAGATGTGTCCAAAATAGATTTTTAAAATCCCCCGGTTTAGGAACCGCCCTTTCCTTGCCACCATCCTCTCCTTTTTGTAATCCCGAGCGGATCTGCGGTTCTACGGACTACTCCTGGAAACCCGGAATAATAAAGGGGAGTTTGATGTTTCCAGGAGGGGTGGATGACTAGTCAAGGTTGTGGACCGGTAGGAGTGGGGCAACCGAATGGCGCACCGCAGATCCGCTCCACGGCACGCCGGGACAGGTCGGCTGCGCTCCCATGACACAGGGAGTGCGGACGATCGGTTTAGTGCCGCGCCTATGGCGCTCAGATCCTCTTCAGGATCGATTTCCCAGCCCTTCCGGGCTGGGCTGACGTTTGGTGGCCGGCCCCCCGGGCCTTGCATCTATGACGATGTTTGCAGTGTCATTTCTCCCTCTACTTGCCGCAGGCAAGTCAGCTGCTCCTAATGACAAAGAGGAGTTTGGGTGTTCCAGTGGGAATTGGTTTGAGGGGTCCCAGGTCTCAAAAGCGAGACCTGGGGCACCCTTCGGTTTCACCCTTCGATTTTGCAGAGGGCACAAAAAGGGGAGGATCGTGGCACGGAAAAGGCGGTGCTGGATGACAGTCCCGTAGGACGGCTGAGATTCAAGGATTGCGTCGCGGCCCGGTTTCAGTCGTCCCTTCAGGACTTCCGTTTTGTCGATGTGAACCCAGGACTGACGTCCTGGGCTAAATTCAGACTGTGGGACTAATCCGCCTTTCAAATCCAAGGCCTTGCGGGACGCAGGCTAGAATCACCTACGTGTCTCTCGCTTTTCAGATAGAAGCCATCAGTGGGCAGGCGAGGCGAGCGACCATGACGCTGCCTCACGGGCTGGTCCAAACTCCCGCGTTCATGCCCGTCGGCACGGCCGGGTCAGTCAAGGCGATTCCCCAACATCTGCTCGAAGAGCTGGACGCGCAGATCATTCTCGCCAACACCTATCACCTGTACCTGCGTCCTGGCCACGAGCTGATCCGCCGGTCTCGGAGGCCTGCACCACTTCATCGCCTGGCCGCGGCCCATGCTCACCGACTCCGGCGGCTTTCAGGTTTTAGCCTCAATGAATTGCGCAAGGTGAGCGAAGAAGGCGTGAAGTTTCGCTCCCACCTGGATGGCTCCTCGCATTTCTTTTCTCCCGAGCACTCCATGGACGTGCAAATGGCCCTGGGAGCCGACATCATCATGGCCTTTGATGAGTGCACGGAATACCCGGCCGACCGGGCGCGAGCCCGGCAGTCCCTTGAGCTCACCCTGCGCTGGGCCAAACGCAGCCAACAGCACTTCAACGCCCACGCCAACGGTGGCCAGTCACTCTTTGGCATTGTGCAGGGCGGCATGTTTCCGGATCTGCGCCGCGAGTCCGCCGAGCAGCTGGTGGCTATGGATTTCCCCGGCTACGCCATCGGCGGGCTAAGCGTGGGCGAGCCGCGAGCCCTCACACGCGAAATCATCGAAAGTACGCTGCCACTGCTGCCGGCGGACAAGCCGAGGTATGTCATGGGCGTAGGCTACCCCGACGAGATCGTGGAATACGCCGCACTGGGCGTGGACATGATGGACTGCACGATCCCCACCCGCGCGGCCCGGCACGGCCTGCTGTTTACCTCCGGAGGCCGGCTCAACATCAGAAATCGGCGCTTCGCCGAAGATCCGGAGCCGCCCGATCCGCACTGCGGCTGCATGGTGTGCGCCCGCTACAGCCGGGCCTACCTCCGCCACCTGATGGCGGCCCAGGAACCACTCGCCGGAGTGCTTAACACCCTCCACAATCTGGCCTACTACCTTGACACGATGCGATCGGTACGAAATGCTATTGCGACGGATACTCTTCCTGCGCTCTTGGCCCGCGTGCGCGCCCAAGCCGATCGCGTTGGCGCGGGATGAAGCCTTTCACGCCGAGTTTCTCTGCCTCTCCGGCGATCTCCCAGTCCAGTAGACAAACCGGGGCAGGTAGAATGTAGTAGATAAGAAATTAGAGGATGGTACGTTGACCTTCACCCCCCTGTTACTGGCTCCTGTGATTCCGCCCGGCCTGGTGACCTTTCTCCCGTTCCTGCTGATCATTGCGGTTTTCTACCTGATGCTGGTCCGGCCCAACCAGAAGAAGCAAAAAGTATGGCAGGAGATGCTGGCGAGCCTGAAACCGGGCGACCGCATCACCACCACCGGCGGCATGCGCGGAACCATCATTTCGCTCAAAGAGGACGCGGTACAGCTGCGCGTCCCGCCCGACGGCATAAAGATAGAAGTCATCAAGAGTGCGATCGCTTCCGTAACGACTAACCAAGAGGAAGCTAAATAACTGTATTTCGCGGGCAGACGGTAAGCCCGGCGGAAAACCTGAATGCGACTCCCATGCGTAAAACCCTCCTGATCGTTGCAGTTCTTCTCGTGTTCGTCTTTGGCATCTTCGGCATTCCGAAGGGCATTGGCCTGTCTGCCTGGAAGACGGCGTTGACCGACCGTATCCACCTGGGTCTCGACCTCAAGGGCGGCATCCACCTGGTATTGCAGGTCATGGTGCAGGAGGCGGTGAGCGCGGAAACGGATAATGCCGTGGCCCGGGTGCAGGCGGACCTGCAGCAGGGCGGCTTCCCCGCGCGCTCGGTACTGAAGCCCGATCCCAAGAAGCCGGAACTCATCCAGATTCAGGGAACGCCTCCCGGACAAAGCCGGTGACGTGCGCAACCTGCTCGACTCCCGCTACGGCGCCCAATACACTGTCGCGTCTGAGCCGAACAACAGCTGGACCCTCACCATGAAGCAGACCGAGGTGCAGTCGATCGAGCGAGCATGCGGTGCAGCAGTCGATCGACACCATCGGAACCCGCATCAATAGCCTGGGAGTCACCGAACCCACTATCCAGGAATACAACCTGGGCACCAACCAGATCCTGGTCGAGTTGCCGGGTGTCGATGACCTGAGCCGGGTCCGCGAAATTATCCAGTCCACTGCGCGCCTGGAGATCCACCTGGTCGTCGGTGGCCCGTTCCCCACCGAGCAGGCCGCCGCGCAGAGCGTAGGGGGACCGGTTCCTCCGGAAGACGTTGTCATGGCCTACGGCGGCACGGAGCCTGACTTACAGGGTCAATACTTCGTCCTGCAGAGGCTCCCTATCGTGGCCGGCGATGACTTCCGCGATGCCCAACCCTCGGTAGACGAGAATGGGCGGCCCGATGCGACCTTCATCCTCACCCGAAACGCGGGAGACCGGTTCTACCAGTTCACCAGCACCAATATCGGCAAGTCTCTGGCCGTGGTGCTCGACAACCGGGTACAGGAAGCAGCAAATATCCAGCAGGCCATCCGCGACCAGGGCCGGATCACCGGACTGGGCAAAGACAAGGCGGAGAACCTGTCGCTGATGCTGCGTACCGGCGCGTTGCCGGCCTCCATTCATTACCTGCAGGAGAGCGTTGTCGGGCCTTCACTCGGCGCCGATTCCATACACAAGGGCGTGCTGGCGTCGATCGTCGGCATGCTGGCGGTCATGATCTTCATGCTCATCTACTATCACGGGGCAGGCATCAATGCGGATCTCGCCCTGATGCTGAACCTGATCATCCTGCTCGGCTTTATGGGCTTCTCCAAGGCCACGCTCACCTTACCCGGGATCGCCGGTGTGATTCTGACCATCGGTATGGGCGTTGACTCCAACGTGCTGATCTTCGAGCGCATCCGGGAAGAATTGCGTGCCGGCAAGGCGCCTTCGGCGGCTGTTGATCAAGGGTTCGCGCATGCGTGGGTAACAATTGTCGATACCCACGTGACGACCATCGTTTCAGCGATCATCCTGTTCCTGTTCGGCACCGGACCGGTGAAGGGTTTTGCGGTGACGCTGAGTTTTGGTTTGTTCGCAAATCTGTTTACTGCGGTTTTTGTCTCGCGCCACATCTTCGATTCGATTCTCAAGCGCAAGCAGCGCGGCGAAGCGCTTTCGATCGGGTAGTGGTTGCTTAGAGTAAGGCGGAGTTTCAAGTGGAACTATTTCGTGACGTTAACGTTGATTGGTTAGGGAAAAAGTGGTACTTCCTGGCCTTCTCGCTGGTCTTCAGCGTAGCGGGAGTGTTGTCGATCCTGTTTTGGCACGGCATCAAGCTTGGGATCGACTTCCGCGGCGGCACCCTGGTCTACGTTCAATTTGCTGAGACGCCGGACCCGGACCGGATCCGCCAGGCGATGGATCGCGTCGGAATCCACGACAGCCGCATTCAGCCCTACGGTACGGCCGCGCAAAAGCAAGTAGCCATCTCACTGGCGCAAAAAGAAACCCAGGAATCGGCCCTCGATACGGGCCGGCAGACCATCGTGGATGCGCTCGGGAAGAATTACTCCACCACCGGTGCAGCCAACCAGGGCAAACTGGATCTGGATAACGCCAGCCAGGGCGCCTTGGTTCAGTTTCTCCAGCTGAACGATCCGGAGCATCTGGCGAGTACGGGAGGCGGTGCGCAGAAGTATGCCGAGCAGGCAACTGCCATTCTCAGTCATCGGGACCGCGACCTCGGCGGTATTTTCAGCAGCATGGACCAGCTGAATGGTGTAGCTGATCCGGCGGTGGTCAATCAACTGAAGCAGGGAGCTTACCTTTCGGGCTTCCATGTTTTTGCGGCAGACATTATTGGACCCCAGGTTGGGGCGGCCTTGCGTAAGCAAGCCCTCCTGGCCACGCTCTATAGCCTGGCCGGAATGCTTATCTATTTGTGGTTCCGTTTTGAGTTGATTTACGGAGTCGCCGCTGTGGTGGCAGTCTTCCATGACACCCTGATCACCGTCGGCGCCTTCAGCCTGAGCGACCAGGAGATCACCCTGACGGTCATCGCCGCCATTCTCACCCTCATCGGCTACTCGATGAACGACACCATCGTGGTTTTCGATCGAATCCGTGAGAATCTGCGTATTTCGCGCCGCGAGACCCTGACGGACGTGGTGAATCGCAGTATCAACCAGACGCTGAGCCGGACGGTTCTCACCTCGGGACTAACCTTCCTCACCGTCCTGTCGCTCTACCTTTTTGGCGGCGAGGTCTTGCACGGCTTTTCCTTCGCCCTGGTCATCGGTATCCTGATCGGCACCTATTCTTCGATTGCCGTGGCCGCGCCTATGCTGGTGGCGTACCAGGAGTGGCGGGCCAAGCGAGGCAAAAAGGCAGTTCTGCCGGCCGGTAAGAAGGCCCGGGTCTGATATTTGTTCGGCTGTCAAGCCAACTCAATCGCCAGCACAAGCACTCTGACAGGGAATAAAGACGAGCAGGAAAAGGCCACTTATCTGGCCAGACACCTGCTCGTCTGGCTTTTTCCACTGGCACGGAGTACCTTTGCATGCCAATAGCCCTTTGGGATCAAAAAAACCGGTGCCGGTGTCTAAGAGGGTACAAGTTCGAATATCCGAGGTAAGGCGATGTTTGAAGATTCACTTATGGAGTCTGGCGGGAAGCTCAAGACTAAAAGCAAATATTGGTCGATTGCCACTTTTGCCGTCAACGGGCTGATCCTGGCAGGACTAATCATTTGGCCGCTGTTGCATCCCGAGGCGTTGCCGACGCAGATGATGGCCACGCTGCTGGTTGCTCCACCGCCTCCGCCGCCACCTCCCCCGCCACCACCACCTCAGGCGCCTGTACAGGTCAAGATCAAGTCTGAGATGCTCAACAATCAATTGCAGGCGCCAAGCAAGATCCCGAAAGAGATTAAGCAGATCAAGGAGTCTTCTGCCCCGCCAACCATGGCCGGTGTTTCCGGTATGGAGGGTATGGGCGGTGGAACCCCTGGCGGCGTCATGGGAGGGATTCTCGGCGGAATCGGATCCGGCCCAGCGATCGTCAAGGCCGCACCACCCAAGAAGCTGAGTATTTCGTCCGGTGTCATGGCGGGTAATCTGCTTCAGAAGACCGTGCCTCAATATCCGGCAATCGCGAAAGCAGCCCGCATTCAAGGAACCGTTGTCTTGCAGGCTACGATTTCCAAGTCTGGCGGGATTGAGAACCTCAGAGTCATTAGCGGTCCTCCTATGTTGCAGCAGGCAGCTATGGATGCAGTCCGCGGCTGGCGCTACAAACCGTATTTGCTTAACGGAGACCCTGTCGAAGTTGAAACTACCGTCAACGTAGTCTTCAATCTCGGTGGTTAATCCGACGCGTGCCGGCGGCGCCGCCCTTTAACCAGGAGGTGGTAGCCGGCAATCCCCCTTGTGGCCACTTCGGGTCATTTCGGAACGAAGTTGTCGAGTGCTAGCATCTGGTTGTTTCAGAGCTATAACGAAAGTTATTCCGTAGGAGGAAAGATTCAGTGATTCTCGCCCACCTCACCCATCAGGCAGCCCTCGGTATGTATTTCTTCCAGGATTCCGGACAAACCGTCGGCTTCTCTCCCATGGACCTGTGGCACAACATGGGCAACGCGGCTAAGGCCGTCGTCGCCGTGTTGTTTATCATGTCCATCTGGTCTTTGGCTGTGATCATTGACCGCGCTCTCTATTTCAGCGCGGCTCGCAAGCAGTCCCGCGAGTTTGCGCCACGTGTTGCCGGCGCCCTCAAGGAAGGCAAACTGGACGAAGCAGTGAAAGTTGCTGACCGTAACAAGAAGTCTCACCTGGCCGAAGTGGTCACCGCCGGTCTGCAGGAGTTCCGCAACTATGGCAGTGGCGGCGCGATCACTGAAGAGCAGATCGAATCCAGCAAGCGCGCTCTGGAGCGCTCCGAAGCCATTGTCCACGCCAAGCTGAAGAGGGGCTTGGGCGGTCTGGCAACCATTGGTTCCACAGCACCCTTTATCGGCCTGTTCGGAACCGTGGTTGGTATCTTGAACGCCTTCCAGCAGATCGCAACCCAGAAGACCTCCGGTATCGGCGCAGTCGCCGGCGGTATCTCTGAAGCCCTGGTCACCACCGCCTTCGGATTGCTGGTAGCCATCCCGGCTGTTATGACTTTTAACTACTTCACCGGTAAGGTGGAAGCCTTCGACGTGGAGATGGACAACTCCTCCAGCGAGTTGATTGACTACTTCATCAAGCAGAGCCACCGCCGCTAAACGGCGCCTGTTCAAGCACTCAACAGCGGGAATCCTGCACCGGTTGGAACGGACTACAAAATCCGTTCCAACCTGGTGGTTTTCACCGGACTCACAGAAAGTCATCTTGAAGGTGGGCAAGCCTGAGCGTTTTCATGGTTGGTGCGGGCGAAGTCAACATTTACCGGCACTCACTTTGAAAACGCTATAGCCGCTTAACCCACGGAGCAAAACAATGGCAATCGTCGTCAGAAACGAAGGCGCAAAAGTAAACTCCAACATCAACGTCACTCCCATGGTGGATGTGATGCTGGTGCTGCTGATCGTTTTCATGGTTATCACACCGATGCTGCAGAACAAGGTGAATATCGAGCTGGCCAAAGTCACCGACCCCACTTCGATGCCCGACGCCGATAAAGAAGATTCGGTCGTCGTCGCGATCACCCGCGATAACAAGGTGTACCTGGGGCAAAACCAGGTCTCCATGGCGGATCTGGGCGCCAAGGTGGCTGATTTGCTACAGAACAAGACGGAAAAGCAGATCTTTATGCGGGCGGACGCCCGGGCGCAGTACGGCACAGTCATGGATGCCATCGATGATGTTCGTACCGCTGGTGTTGACCAGGTTGGGCTGCTGACCGACCGCCGGCAAGACCTAGCGGCGACACCTCCTGCGACCCCGCCGGCTGGCCAGTAAACCCGGATCGCACGATCACGACGACTTAAGAATTCAGAAAACGAGGGAACGAACATGGCAATGGGACCAAGTGGTGGTGGCGGTCTTTCCCACGACATCAATGTGACTCCGCTGATCGACGTGTTGCTGGTGCTGCTGATCGTGTTCATGGTCATCACGCCGGTAACGCCGAAGGGACTCGATGCCCTGGTGCCGCAGCCTCCGAAGGAGCCGCAAAAGCAGCAGGATAATGACCGCACCATCGTCATCCAGGTGACACATCGGTCAGGTGGTGGTGTTCCCGGTTACAAGATCAACGAGATGGACGTTTCCCATGGCGACCTGTTAAATAAGCTGGAAGGGATTTTCGCCACCCGCGCCGAGAAGGTCATGTTCGTCAAAGGAGATCCGGAACTGGACTTCTCCGCGGTGGCGGACGTGCTCGACATCGGTCACGAGGCGGGCGTCGATCACATTGGCTTGATTACGCCAAAGGTGGCGGCAGGACAGTAGAGCTGTATCGTTGTTGCAGGTCGGGCCATGGTATCCAGCGCTGCTGTTTCGTAGTGCTGGGAGTGAAGGAAAGGTTGCCTGACCCTGCTGCATGAGCCACCAAGACAAACAGACACAGTTCGACAATTTAGCGCGCTTGCAAATGGTCCGCGGCTGCTTCTGAGCAGCTGCGGACTGTGTTTTTTGGGCCGGGCTTGCCAGCGGGCTGAAACCAATTACAATCACTGCGCGGAGATTTTTCCCCTCGAGTCGCAGGCCGGGTAAGCTTGTAGGAGATCAGGCGTAGCCTGGCGATCACTAAGGAGATTTAAACCAGAATGAAGCGAAGCGCATATATTCCGGTGCTGGCGGTCGCCACCCTGTCGCTGCTGACCATGGTAACCGGGTGCAGCAAGCTGCAGGCTCGCGATCAATTGATTAAGGGTGTGCAGGCGTACAAGAACGCCAAGTTTGAAGAGGCCATCGACCACTTCCAGAACGCGGAGCGGCTCGATCCAACCCTCCAGAACGCCCCCCTGTATCTTGCCACGGCTTACGCTCAGCAGGTAGTTCCGGACGCAAACACGCCAGAAAACACGAAGAATGCGCAGCTGGCAGTGGACGCCTATCAGAAAGTGCTGGCGAAGGACCCCAACGATCTGACGGCCCTGCGTGGGATCGCGGCGGTCTACCTGAACACGGGTAAGACCCAGGAAGCCAAGAATTGGCAAAGGAAGGTCACGTCCGTCGACGCTAATGATCCCGTGGCGCATTACACCATCGGGGTTATCGACTGGCGTGTAGCTTACAGGAACGCCATCGCAGTTCGTAACGCCCTGGGTCTGCAGGACAATGGTGACATGATCAAGGACAAGGCCGCGTGCCAGAAGCTGGCCGAACAGAATGGACCCATCGTCGACGAGGGTATCAAAGAGCTGCAACAAGCGATCAATCTGCGCCCTGGATACGATGACGCGATGTCTTATCTCAGCTTGCTTTACCGCCGCAAGGCGGACCTGGATTGCGGCGATGAGGCCGCGCACAAGGCGGACATGGCCATGTTCGATCAATGGCGCGATAAGACCATGGCAACGCGCAAGGCGAACGAAGAGAAGAAGAACCAGCAAACGCCAGGCGGCATCACCATGGACGGCAAGCAGTAGGCAGCGAGACTCTTTTACCCAGCCCCTGGCTTCGGCCAGGGGTTGTTGTTTTCAGCTACTGTCACGGCTACAATTGCTCCCGCCGCATGTTGTAATCTTGGCCCGTGGCTACCCTGCTCGAAGTTGATCGGCTCTCCATTTATTTTCGCGACCAGGCGGTGGTCCGCGATCTGACTTTTTCTGTCGCGCAGGGTGAAGTCCTGGGGCTGGTGGGCGAGTCAGGATCGGGAAAGTCGCTGACCTCGCTATCCATCCTGCGCCTGCTCGACAACGCGGCGCGCGTGGAAGGCGCGATTCGTTTCGAGGGCCAGGACCTGCTAACTCTGAAACCGGAGCAGATGCGGCAGTATCGTGGGCGTAAGATCGCCATGATCTTTCAGGAGCCCATGACGGCTCTCAATCCCGTCATGCCGGTGGGACGGCAGATCGCCGAAGCCATCGAAGCCCATCAGCCGGAGTTAACCCGCAAGCAGGTGCGCGACGCGGTGGTGGAAGCCATGACCGCAGTGGCGATTGCCGAGCCGGAGAACCGCCGGCGTGACTATCCTCACCAGTTTTCCGGGGGCCAGCGCCAGCGCCTGCTGATTGCCATGGCGCTGGTGAACCATCCATCCCTTTTGATCGCCGATGAGCCCACCACGGCTCTGGACGTCACTGTGCAGGCACAGATACTGCTTCTGCTTAAGGACCTGCAGCAGCGGAACGGCCTGGGCATGCTGTTTATCTCCCATGATCTGGCCGTGGTTGCACAGGTTGCCGACCGGGTTGCCGTGATGCGACGGGGCATGCTGTTGGAGACCGGTACGCGCGACCAGGTGTTTCTCCATGCCCGGCATGCCTATACAAAGAGCCTGCTGGGAGCAGTGCCCACCCTCACCACCGACCGCAACCAGCCGCTGGCCACCCTGGCGGCGGCCGATACCACGGCCGGGATCCTGGTAGAACAGGCCCCCGGCCACTGGGTACGCAGCGTCGAGCCGGTCTGATATTCTGGTCGGTTTGCGGCTGATTTCGGGTGTCGCCAGGCCCCTGAAAAGTGTGCCGTCGAACAGGCACGGACACTATGCGCGCTTTACTCCTCTCCGACATTCACGCCAACATCGATGCCCTCGAGGCGGTGCTTGAGGCTGCCCCTGCCCACGACGCGGTCTGGAACCTGGGTGATGTTGTGGGCTATGGGGCGGCGCCAAACGAGGTCATTGAGCGAGTACGAGGCTTGGGCGAGACGTTTGTCCGGGGCAATCACGACCGCGCTTGCAGCGGACAATTATCGCTCGAGGATTTTAATCCCGTAGCCAGCCGCGCCGCCCGCTGGACGCGCCAGGTGCTCACGCCAGAGCACATCGATTGGCTGCAGCATATGGCGCGAGGACCGGTCACGCCAGATGGTCCCCAGGTGAGCTGTATGCACGGGTCGTATCTCGATGAGGATGAATATCTGCTCTCGATGCGCGATGCCAGGCTGCCGCTGCAGCAGGCGGAAACCCGCATCAACTTCTTCGGCCATACGCATCTGCAGGGTGGGTTTGCCGCTCACGGTGAAGATTGGTTCAAACTCGATCCCGTTTACTCGAGTGACGACGAGCCGGACATGTCCGAGCTGGTTTTGGTGCCGGGGGCGCGTTATTTGATCAATCCCGGTTCTGTGGGCCAGCCCAGGGATCATGATCGCCGCGCCGCTTTTGCGATCTACGACGATGAGCGCATGTTGGTCGAGTTCCGCCGCGTGCCTTACGATTTCCGCCTGGCGCAAATGCGCATCATGCGCGCGGGCTTACCTGACCAACTAGCCATGCGGCTAAGCTACGGCCGCTAAGGGGCACTGCCTTCCCATTCTTTGACAGATCGACCGGCCCTCGTATCTCTCCACAAAAGGAAAACACTCCCAGGAAGGGTCCGTAGAACTGCAGATCCCTCGCTTCGCTTCGGGATGACAAAAAGGAGAGGGTCAGTATAGGGAGAGGACTGTTGCTGAAGGACGCAGCAGTTGCTGAAGGAAAGGGTAGTTGTTGAAGGAGAGGGCAGTCGCTAGTGGGTTTCCCGCCCCAACAACCGCCCTATCCCTTGGCAACGGTCCTCTCCGTACAATGACCCTCGCCTTTTTGTCATCCCGAAGCGAAGCGAGGGATCTGCAGTTCTACGCTGCTGCGGTTTCGCTCCACCCTTGAGGATCGAACTACTCTGCCTCTTCCGCCTTGACCGTGACCTTGATGTGCGCAGTCACTTCACGATGCAACTTGACCGGCACATGGAACTCGCCCAGCTGGCGTAGCGGCTCTTCCAGCTGCAGTTTGCGCCGGTCGATCGTGAACCCCTTCTGCTCCAGCTGATGCGCGATTTCAGCAGCAGTAACCGAGCCAAACAGATGCTCGTTCTCGCCCACCTTGCGTTCGAAAACCAGCTCTACCTGGTTGAGCTGCGTGACCAACAATTCCGCCTCAGACTTTTCCTTCGCGGAACGCCGAACGGCCGATTGCTTCATCTGCTCGATGACCACTTTGTTGGCAGCCGTGGCTTCCATCGCGAGCTTTTTCGGCAGCAGAAAATTTCGCCCATAGCCGTCGGCCACTTTCACCACATCGCCGCGCTGGCCGAGCTTGTTGACATCTTCTTTCAGAATGACTTCCATGACCAATCTCCTGATGACCGCACTAGTAGCGGGCTGCAAACGGCAGCAAAGCGATGTTGCGTGCCTGCTTGATGGCACGCGCCAGCCCCCGCTGATGGGTGGTGCAGACGCCGGTGAGGCGCCGGGGTACTATCTTGCCCCGCTCGGCAACAAACTGCTGCAGCAGGCGTACATCGCGATAGTGGATGGCATCGATCTTCTCGACACAGAACTTGCAAACCTTCTTGCGGCGAAAGAACTTGCGTCCGCCGCCGCCGGGGCCGCCGGGGCGTCCGCCGGGCGGGCGTCCGCCGGGACCTGAGGAGGACGGTCCGGAGCCCTCGGGCCGGGATGTGCTAGGTGCGCTTGGCGTGCTGGTTTCGTCAGCCATAATTTTCCTGTTCCTTTCAAAAGTTGCTTAGGCGCTGGCCGCTTCGGTCGCCGGCGCGGGCGCGGCAGTTGGCTCGACCGGGGCCGGAGCAGCAGTTGCCGCCGGCTGAGCGCTGAGCTTCTTGCGCGTGGCGCGAATAGCCTTGATCTTGGCCACCCGCTTCTCTTCTTCGTCCATGCGGACGGAGATAAACTTGATCACCGGCTCGGAGACCCGCAGGCGGCGCTCAATCTCACCTACCAGCGATCCATCTGCATTGATGGTCAACAACACATAGTTGCCGTCGTTGAATTTCTTGACCATGTAGGCCAGCTTGCGCCGCCCGAGCTTTTCCATCGACTTGATGCTGCCCCCGCCCTGAGTGATATTCCCCTCCAGGCCGGCGATCAGCTTGTCGAGATCCTCGTCCAGAATGTCGGGACGAACAATAAACATGATTTCGTACGTGCGTTGCATGGCTATTCTCCAATTCTTTCCGGTTCGCCGCCGTTTTCGCGGCGATTGAACTCATTCATTGCCGGCTTTGCTCCCTGTGCCAGCACCATCTCTACTGCCTTCGCCGTGCGATCCAGCACTTCATCCAGGATCACCAGTTGCGCCTTGCGCATCGGCGTCAGCACATAATCCTTCCGCCCTCTCCGGGCGCTTTCCGCTGCCTCATCCCCCGGGGGAGCGACCCCGATACGTATCCGCAGCCACTCTTCGCTGCCTAACGCACCAGAGACGGATTTAACCCCGTTATGGCCACCTGCGCTGCCTCGCTCCCGGATACGCAGCGAACCCAGGCGCAACGCGATCTCGTCATAAATCACAATCAGATCGCGCGTCGCATCGGCATCGAACTCTTTCACCAGCGCCTGAACCGAGATGCCACTCAGGTTCATGAACGTTTCCGGCTTGGCCAGCACGACATCTCTGCCGGCAATCCGAGTGGTGGCCGTGAGCGCCCGGCAGCGCCGGTTGTTCACCGTCACCCCACCCTGCTCCGCCAGCCGGTCGATAGCCAGAAAACCCGCATTATGGGGGGTGAACTGGTACTCGATACCCGGGTTTCCCAGGCCGACCACCAGGGCCGGACCCTTTCTTTCCCCGTCCACTTCGTCAGCCAAACTCAGAGCCAGGTCACTTCTTTCCGCCCTTTTCCGCAGGCGCATCCGGAGTCTCGGTCTTGCCCTTCTTGGCGACTTCCGGCTCCGCCGGAGCTGCTGCCGCCACCGCGTCCACCGCCGGCGCCACTTCTTCCTTGATCGCCACCACGTGGGCTACGGTTGCGTTCTCATCGGTAATGAACTTGAGCTTGCCACCATGCGGCAGATCGGCTACGCGGATGGAGCTATTCAATGCCAGGCCGCTCACGTTCACGTCGATATGACTGGGGATATCGCCCGGCAGGCACTCGATCTCGACCTCGCGCAACACCTGGTCGAGAATGCCACCCTGCATCTTGACTCCAACAGGAGTGCCCTCGAGCAATACCGGCACCTTCACCCGCATCGCCTTGTCCATCGCGATACGCTTCAGGTCGATGTGCATGAGCTTGCCTTTGATCGGCTCGTACTGCCAATCGACGATCATGGCCTTGGTCTTGCCGCCGCCGATTTCGAGATCAAAAATCGTGTTGTGGCCCGAATCCGAATGAAGGATCCGGGTAATCTGCTTGGGATCGAGTTCCACCGCGATGGAGGGCTCCTTGGCGCCGTAGACGACACCCGGAATCATGCCCGCGACCCGCACCCGGCGCGCCGCATTCTTGTTGAACTTGCCCTCGCGGGCTTTTGCTGCGACCACTTCCTGCTCAGCCATACTTCTCTCCTCTAACTCTTCCGCGCCACCCGAACTAACTAAACAACGAGCTGACGCTGGTCTCCATGTGAATACTCTCGATCGTGGCGCCTAACAGGCCGGCGACCGACAGCACTTTAATCTTTCCCTGCCGTTCCAGCTTCAGCGCCTCTTCGCGCAGCGGGATCGAATCGGTAACAATCACTTCCTCTATCCGCGAGCTGGTAATGCGCTCGATGGCCGGCCCTGACAACACCGCATGCGAAGCCGCCGCATAAACCTTCACCGCTCCCGCATCCAGCAGCGCCTGCGCCGTCTTGACCAGCGTGCCCGCGGTGTCGATGATGTCGTCGATGATCAGGCAGGTTCTTCCCTGCACATCGCCGATCACGTTCATCACTTCGGTCACGTTCAGATCCGTGCGCCGCTTGTCCACAATGGCCAGCGGGGCCTGCATCTTGGTCGCAAAAAACCGCGCCCGTTCCACACCGCCCGCATCCGGCGAAACCACCGTAAGATCAGGCAGGTTCAGCTCCCGGAAGTAGCTCACCATCACCGGACTGGCGAACATGTGATCCACCGGGATATTGAAGAACCCCTGGATCTGCGCCGCATGCAGATCCATGAACAACGCCCGGTTGGCTCCCGCGGTGGTAAGCAAATCCGCCACCAGCTTGGATGAGATCGCCACCCTCGGCCGATCCTTACGGTCCTGCCGGGCATATCCGTAATACGGCACTACTACCGTGATCCTTCCGGCCGAAGCGCGCTTCAGCGCGTCAATCATGATCAGCAGCTCTACCAGGTGCTGATCCACCGGAAAACAAGTTGGCTGCACGATAAAAACATCCACGCCGCGGACGTTCTCGAGCAGCTGAAAGTAAATCTCTCCGTCGGCAAAGCGCTGCAGCTTGCTTTCGCCCAGCTGCACCCCGACATGGGCGCAAATGCCCTCGGCCAGTTTGCGGTTGGCGGAACCGGCGAAGATCTTGAACCGCTTGTCTTCGCTCAAGCGCCCAGCCCGCTTGCGCTCCGGCTTAACCTTGCCCGGCGTCGCTAGCTCCTGGGTCACGCTCTCTACCTCTTGTTGCGAGGCAGGAACCGTCAATACAGTGGATTCTCCCTTCACACGAACCTCCCAAGCTGGTTTGCTTTGGTTGTTCCGCCTGATTGTTTGACCGCGGTGCGCTTACGCCGCGGCAGGAACCACATCTCCGACTGCAAAGCTTGGCTGGGCGACTAGGAGTCGAACCTAGACAAAGTGCTCCAAAGGCACTTGACCTACCATTAGTCGATCGCCCAACTGGGTGCGGCTGGAACGCGCTACTCCGCGTCCGCCACCATCATAGTGCGCCAGTAATCGCTGCGAGGCAACGTGCTGGTGACCAAGCCAGTTACACCGTGCTGTTCCAGCCGAAACAGTGCCGCTTGTGCCGCCGCCGAGGTAGCGGTACAGCCCAAAAAGGGCTGATCCAGACCCGGAGAGGCCTGCATAGACAGCCGCGTCCTCCGTGCCGGGAACGCCCGCAAGAATGCGCTTGATTTCACCGAGAAAGGGATACTGAGGAAAGACGACCCGTTCAAAGTCGTTTTCTATCCCGGTTCGGACAAGCGCGAGAAGCGGATCCTCGGCCCGGTCTGCTCTCGCATCGACTGCTTCGGAGAAGACACCGGAGGAGTGCGGTTCGCCAAATGCAGCAGCGATCGACCGACTCAACAGTGTGATTGTAGCTGAGGGGGCGGCCCCGGTCAACGCGGCCGCGGCCTGCAGGCTATCCCAGTCCCGGTAAGCTTGCGGGGTCGAAACCCCGATTGCCGGCAGCGCCAGCACGCAGGGCCAGCGAGCGAATATCAGGGAGAGGGTAAACTTCCTCCCCGCGGCCCACTCCCACCACTGCGCCGCCGAGCAGAAACAGGGGGATATCGGACCCAATCTCTGCCGCCAGGAGGAGCCGTTCCGGAGGCGGGAGCCGGCGGTCGAGTTCGTGCTCCAGGCCCATGAGCGCGGCAATGGCATTGGCTGAGCCGCCGCCGAGGCCGCCTTGTACCGGCAGTTGTTTGTCGATGTGGATATGAACCTCAGCGCGCTGGTCGAGTAACTCGAGCGTCCGGGCTACTATCCGCCAGGCCGTATTGCCGGCATCGGTGGGCACACGCGGATGAGTACTGCTCAAGCGTGATACGCGTCTCCGCTGCGCTCCGCGCCTCTACCGTTACCCACTCGTGCTGGGCCAGGGTTTGGTACACGGTAGTTAGTTGGTGAAACCTGTCCGGGCGTAGAGGGCCGATGGCCAACCCTAAATTGATCTTGGTATGCGAGCGAACACTGGTGGGCATCGATCCGATTTTAGTCTGCAGGCATCGTCCGCATTACTTTGTCGCAAAACTAATACATTTACCTATTGCCAATTGTTACTCCGGTGGAGGAAACTCCTTATTCGATGCCCCCCTTTCCCCCTGAGAGTGATTGAAATCGGCATGATCGTCGGCGCCGTAATTGGATTGCTGATCCTGATCGCTCCTAACTTCGGTTTGAAGCCGAAGCCGACGGTGGATGGCTGGCGCTTCCCGGTAAAGCCAACCTGTCTTCTGCTTTACTATCTGGTCTTAGTTGGCGGCATGGGCGCGGTTGGCCTTAGTGCGGCCCAGATGCTAGCCTCCGGAACCACTCATTGGTTCGCGTGGCTGGGCTTTGGTTTCGGCTTCTTTCTGGTGCCCCTGGTTCTGGCGGACTGGCCAGCACCATTAATCCTGGACGGGCAAGGCCTGCTCGAAGGCGGTTGTACCTCCAGCCGCATCCGGCTGGCAAGAACTCAAGCATGTGCGGGCCTACCGTATTCGCTGCGATCGCGGAGTCGTCATCCATGGCGACGGCGGCAAGCAGCTGGTCGTCGCCGATATCGCCTATGATTCCGAAGCCGTTCTCGACTGCCTGCTGCAATGGAGACAGGTCCCGTACTATTCGCTGCACGACGAAGTGGCGCCCCTCTCAATTTTCACCAAGACTCAGTCCCGCTAACAGGCCCATGGCACGTATCTAGGTCTTGTCCGGGCACGATTCAGTCCCGAAGGGACGGCTGAATTTCAGAGCTGTCCAAATCAAATTTGAAAAATACGTCGGTTTAGGAACCGCCTTTCCAAGGAACAGGGCGATTGCTGGATGAAAGGGCGGTTGCTGAACCAAGGCTTATTAAACCTAATTTGGACACGTCATCCTGAATTTAGCCCAGGACGTTAGTCCTGGGTACACCTTTAACGACCCGATGAGTGGTCGCGCCCTTCAAAATGCAAAAATTGCGAGTCTCGCATAGGCACCCTGTTGCCGGATCTCCCTATACAGAATTTCCTAGCAGCCTGCAAATTGAGTACCCGTCCAGCCTGGAGCACCACTTTCCTGAGAGTGTTTCTCCTGATTCATGGGTCCTGGGGAGGTTGGCGCGCGGTGAGAAGATAGATAGAGAACAAACGGAGCCGAGGAGTTCCGTGGAAACGGCGCGATGCTGAGAACGATTTCGACCCACATATTTTTGCGCCAGCGCCTGCATCCGGGGCTGCTGGATACGTTAGCCAAAGGAGGCGCCCAGGGAATCGAGATCTTTGCCGCGCGCCACCACTTCGACTACACCTCCAAGACCCATGTAAAAGAAATCGCGCTGTGGTTCTCGGCTAACCCCGTAGAGCCGTTTTCCATGCACATGCCGATGTTTGGGGATACCGAGATGGGACGAAGCGGCTCACCAGCCGTCAATGTCGTTCATCCGGAAAAGTCGCGCCGCATCGACGCCATGGACGAGGTCAAGCGAGCCCTGGAAACCGCCGAAGAGATGCCCCTGCGCCACTTGATTCTGCACCTCGGCGAGCGCGAAGACCGCTGGAGCCCGCGGACGCTGGAGCACGCCATGACGGCGATCGAACATCTCCAGGCCTTCGCCCGGCCGTTGGGAGTGAAGATCCTGCTTGAAAACCTCCAGAACGAAGTGACCGAGGCGGTCAACCTGCTCGAGATCGTGAGAATCGGCCACTTTAAAGATGTAGGCGTGTGTCTCGACCTGGGTCATGCGCATATCGGGAGCGGCATCGCCGCGGCAATCGGTGAGTTGAGTCCGCTCATTCGATCAGTTCATATTCATGACAACCATGGGCAGAAGGACGAGCACCTTTGGCCGGGAGACGGAACCATTCCGTGGGCGGACACCATGAAGGAGCTTCGCACGTCGCCGCAGTTGTCCGCAGCGGTATTGGAAATCAATTACCTGCCCGAGGACTCGCCAGAGCACGTCGCCAGCCCGGGCCGCAGAGACATTCAAGATGCTCGAGTTGTAGGTGGAAATGGCAGAAGAAAACAAGAATGAAGCAGTGGCCGCTCCTTTGGCCACCATCGCAACCCTGAACCAGCATGAAGGCAAAGCAGTAACACTAAGGGGATGGCTCTATAACCTGCGCGAGAGCGGAAAGCTTCTGTTCCCTATCTTTCGCGACGGAACAGGCACGGTACAGGGCATCGTGCCCAAGGCCGCAGTTCCGCCGGAGGTGTTTGAGCGGGTGCGCGGCCTGACCCAGGAATCAAGCGTGATCGTGACCGGCAGGGTGAGAGCGGACAAACGTGCTCCCGGCGGCTTCGAGCTCGATGTCGATAACGTCGAAGTCCTGCAAAAAGTGAGCGAAGAAGAACCCTTCCCCATCACGCTCAAGGAGCACGGGGTCGAGTTCCTGATGGAACACCGGCACTTGTGGATCCGCACTCCACGGCAGTCCGCTATTCTGCGCATCCGCGCTGAAATCATCAAGGCGGCGCGCGACTATCTCGACGATAACGGCTTCGTCCTCACCGATCCGCCGATTCTCACACCGGCCGCCTGCGAAGGCACCAGCACGCTGTTTCCGGTGGAATACTTCGGGGAGGAAGCATTTCTCACCCAGAGCGGCCAGCTGTATATCGAGAGCACCGCGATGGCACTGGGGAAGGTCTATTCCTTCGGCCCCACCTTTCGCGCCGAGAAGTCCAAGACCCGCCGCCACCTGACCGAGTTCTGGATGGTGGAACCGGAGTTGGCGTATGCCAACGCTGGACGATCTGATGGTGCTGGCAGAGGAATTTCTAAGCTTCCTGGTGCAGCGCGTCCTCACCCGGCGAGCACTCGATTTGAAAGTGCTGGGGCGCGACACGGCCAAGCTGGAGACCGTCAAGCCGCCCTTTCCCCGCATCACCTACGACCAGGCCGTCAGCATGTTGAACGACGCCCATGCGCGCGGCTTGCTCGAACAAAAATTCGAGTATGGGAACGACTTCGGATCGCCGGACGAAACCTACCTCTCCTCGCAATTTGACCGCCCGGTGATGGTGCACCGCTATCCGGCCGCGGTGAAAGCGTTCTACATGGAGCCGGATGCGCAGAATCCGAACCTGGCGCTGTGCGTCGATGTCCTGGCGCCGGAAGGCTATGGGGAGATCATCGGCGGCTCGCAGCGTATCGCATCCTACGATCTGTTGAAGAAACGGATTGAAGAACACCACCTGCCTCTCGAGGCTTTTTCCTGGTATCTGGATCTTCGCCGCTACGGCTCGGTTCCGCACTCCGGGTTTGGCATGGGAATCGAACGCGCGGTGGCTTGGATATGCAGCCTGGACCATGTACGGGAAACCATTCCTTTCGCGCGCACCCTCAATCGGATCTATCCCTAAAACGGTCCCAGGATTGCCCTGAGACGATCCTACCTTCCCCGGCATCACACGTGGTGGAAGAGTTGAACCTTTCTGCGGTTGAGGGTTTCATGGCTACCGTTAACATCGACGGGACTATCCGGGAGTTTGTAGCAGGAGAGCGGTTGATCGATCTCATCCCTGGGAAGACATCTTCCGCCCCGCCTTCCCCAAATCCTGAGGCTGAATGCGCGAGCAGTCCTCGCGGGAGGGCGCTACTGGAAGAGCTTGAGTGCGTTCATCAGTGTGTAGTAAACGCCCCATGCGGCGGGTATCGAAACCACAAGCCACGCCGCCAGGATTAGGATCGGTGACGTCTTGTTCTCATTTGTAACCATGATGGATGCTCCTCCGTTTCCGGCTCTGCTCAGCGTGCTGCTCGAACTTCGCTGGTCGCGCTCTCGAGCCAATACTTTTTTGCCACGGGACGCACCAGGAGATTGGCGATAAAACCCACCACCATAAGGGCAGCCATGATGTGCAGGATCACCGGGTAAGCCTGCTGTTTCGGCAAGTGATTGGCGACGTAATGGTCGAGGACGCCGTTGACGATGAGCGGCCCCACGATGCCTGCGGTGGACCACGCCGTCAGCAGGCGTCCATGGATGGCGCTCACATGATAGCCGCCGAAGAGATCCTTGAGATAAGCCGGAATGGTCGCGAATCCTCCGCCGTACATGCTGATCAACACGCCCGCTATCAGCACAAAGAGGGGGACAGAATTCAGGTGCGTAATTTCCGTAAAAGGAAGCGCCAGGTAAAGCAGCACACCCAGCACAAAAAAGACGAAGTAGGTGGTCTTGCGTCCGATGAAGTCCGACATCGACGCCCAGACAAAACGCCCTCCCATGTTGAAGAGGCTCAGCACGCCCACGAAACCAGCCGCCGCGATCGGCCGAGACACGCCCGCGGAAGAGGTCCTGGATCATGGGCGACGCCTGCTCCAGGATGCCGATGCCCGCGGTTACGTTCATGCACAGGATGACCCATAACAGCCAGAACTGCGGCGTGCGGAAGGCAGCGTTGACGTCCACCTTGTGGGTAGAGATCAGGGCCGATTGCGTTGCTTTCGGAACCCATCCCTCCGGCTTCCATCCCTCCCGCGGCACACGAATCGTAAAGACACCAAACATCATGAAGACAAAGTAGAGAAGGCCCATCGTCACCCAGGTGGCCGCGATGGGATGGGCGGACGCTTTGTAGAACATCATCAGCTTGGTCCCCATCGGCGAACCGATCATCGCACCACCGCCGAAGCCCATGATCGCGAGGCCGGTAGCCAGTCCCGGCCGGTCGGGAAACCACTTGATCAGCGTCGAGACCGGTGAGATATACCCCAGGCCCAGCCCGACGCCGCCGATGACTCCATAGCCGAGATAGATGAGCGCTAAAGAATGTGTCGCCGCACCTGCAGCCGCCACCAGAAATCCGGACCCGAAGCAAGTCGCCGCGACAAACATCGCTTTGCGAGGGCCCGCCGTCTCCAGCCATCGGCCAAACAGCGCCGCGGAAAGCCCGAGCACCGCGATGGCGATGGAAAAGATATAGCCCACCTCTTTCAGATTCCACACTGCGCCATCCGCACCCTTCAGCGCCAGCAGCGGATTTTTGAAGATACTGAATGCGTACACCTGGCCGATCGCCAGATGGATGGAGAGTGCAGCGGGCGGCACAAGCCACCGGCTGAAACCGGGAGGAGCAACAGAGACTTCACGATCAAGAAACGAGAGCATTCGGGCATACCTCCAACAGCGGAGCGAATCGAACAAATCAATCAACCGGGGACTGACCCCGCAGATTTCATACCTCAGTCTGTTATCGGCGGAAAGACACCATGTTCTATCACATCTATATGATGTTGCGAGCGGCAACTGAGCCGCAAACTCTCTCCCAATTGTCAGAATAGTCACTTGCGCGTCGCCGGGACGAGGATCGGGCCAGAAATGACCCGCTCAAGAGTCTGCTGGGGAGTTGCTGGGGTCAGCCATACCACAAACCGGTTCCTCTCCTTAGGTTCCATATGCGAGAATTCCCCAGTAAACACTTAAGCCCCACATTCGTTACCTTTCCAGGAGCAAACCCATATGCCGGAAGAATCCGAAAAAGTTCTAAGGTTTGAAATCGAACGTGACGGAGATACCGCCGTCGTGAAATGTCATGGCCGACTGGTAGCAGGCACCACCGAAGAACTCTACCAGGAAGTGAAACATCTGCTACCTAAGACAAAAGTCGTAGTGGTCGACTTAGCAGAACTTACCTACGTGGATAGCTCGGGACTTGGCACGTTAGTGCGATTGCATACGTCCGCCCGAAAAACGGGATGCGATTTCAAGTTGCTTCACCTTGGTAAGCAGCTTCGCAATGTTCTTAAGCTGACCAATCTTCTTTCGGTTTTCGCCCAAGCGGAGGATCACGGCATTACGATTGCTTGACTATCCGAAACGGGCGCGCGAGCCCTTTGCCGACGGCGTCATCATCCTTGTGATCATCATGAGAATCTCAATCGTGTTATCCCTCATCATCCATCCACCCGCGCGGCAGACGTCCTGGCGGGCCTCCGCGATGATAGTGCATGCGAACGATCCGAACCCGGGCAGCCTCTTACATGGGGGCGTGCAGAGCCTTCCGCCACGCCAGATCCGGATCCTCGGCGCTCCTCTCGATCTCGGCCAGTCCCGCCGGGGTGTTGACATGGGGCCTTCCGCAGTCAGGGTCGCCGGATTGGAAGCCAGGCTCGAGTCCCTAGGGCATCGGGTGAGCGACGGGGGGAATGTGCTGGTTGCGATTGCCGAGACTCGCAACGCCGGGGAAGCCAACGCAAAATACCTCAAAGAAATCGCCGAGAGCTGCGAACGTGTCGCCGCCATGGTGTTGCAGACACTGGAGGAAGGCATTACCCCGCTGATTCTCGGAGGCGATCATTCCGTTGCTGCGGGCTCGGTCTCGGGTGTGGCCGAATTCTACCGGCGCCGCAACCAGAAGATTGGTTTGCTGTGGATCGACGCCCACGCCGATATCAACACTCCTGAAACCTCACCCAGCGGCAACGTGCATGGCATGCCGCTGGCCGCTTTGCTTGGCCTGGGTCCGGACATGCTGTCGGATATTCTCGGTTGGCGGCCCAAAATTGCCCCGGAAAACGCCGTGCTGATTGGCGTGCGCGACATCGACAAAACCGAGAAGGAGAACATCCGGCGCGCAGGCATCGGCGAGGTGTACACCATGCGCGACATCGACGAGCGCGGCATGCGCACGGTGATGGAAGAAGCATTGCGCGTAGCCGGCCGGGGTACCGCGGGCTACCACGTCTCCCTCGACATGGACTGGATCGATCCCGAAGACGCGCCCGGTGTGGGCACCCCGGTGCGCGGCGGCGCCACCTACCGTGAAGCACATCTGGCCATGGAGATCCTGGCCGACCACGGACGATTGCTGAGCTTTGAAACCGTCGAGGTGAATCCGGTGATTGATGAGCACAACCGAACCGCCGCATTGGCGGTCGAGCTTATCTGCTCCGCGTTCGGAAAAAAGATTCTCTGACCTCAGCTATCGATGGGCCGGTATCGCAGGCTCATGTACGGGAGACGGATCGATCGGCGCCGGGCTCGAAAGGCGTAGAGAGAGAATCGCAGCCAGATACAGCAGGAAGAGTAAAAGCATGAGCAGGTTCTGGTGCCGCAGCAACAGGACGAACAGAAACTTGTTGGCGAGCACGCTTTGCCACTTTCCCTGTTGCAAAAGAAACATCTGCACCCGGTACTGAACAGAAACCGCCGTGAGCACGGTGAGCACCGCGATCACAGTTCCCAACACGCGGCGCCTCTGAAAAACGATCACTACCGCCGGAACCGAGAGCAGCAGCAGCCGGGTGTCGTAAAAGCGATGGTAGACCGGCATCAGCGTGAGGATCGATAGGGCTCCGAGCGCCACCAGGTGTAGCTCCGGACCACGGTTGGCTCGCAGAACAACCAGCATGCCCGCGCCGAACAGTGCCAGAAAGATGGCGTATGCGGCAGCGTTAAATTGCCCCGCCTTGGCAATGAAAATGCTCGTAAGCGCCTGCAGATTTTCGTCACCGATAGCTTGTGGATTCGCTGGTCTGGGATCCGCGCTGCCGCCAGGGCTCAAGGTCGCAGACAGATTCGCGCGAAGAGTGGAAGCCCAGCCCGCACTGCGCGGATGGTGCCCAAGAATCAGGCTTGCGCACAGAAGAAGCAAAGCCGAGCCCGCCAGGGCGACGGCAGCGTAGCGCGAATAAATTCTCTGCGCCACAAAGTAGAGCACAATGAAGCCGCCGATCTGGGGCTTGACCGCGAGGCTAAGGAAAAACAGAAAGGCGCCAAGCGGGACCAAGCGGCCACGGAGAAACAGGCAGCTTCCGATAACCACCAGAGAAATGGCGAACACCGCGGGTTGACCCAGTACCAGCAAAATGCCGGCTGTCAGCACGAAGAAGGAGACCAGGATCGTGGCCAGCCAGCGATGGGGTGGCGGGCAGATGGATACAATAAGGCCCGCGGCGGTAGCGAACAAGCAGCCATTCAGCAGGAACCAGACTAAGCGAGCCAGGGGAAAACGAAGCACGGCGATCGGGGCCAAGGCCAGGAAGGTCGAAGGCGGGTAGACGGGTACGTCGATTTGCCAGGAAGGCAGGTCAGAGGGCACGCCGCCGGCCTGAAAAAATTCCGGTTCCAGTTGCGACGGGGCGTAGGGATCGCAGCCATGGATCAGGCAGCGCGCCCCGGCGTACACCGGAACGAAATCGTTGGAGGCATGGAAGACCCTGGCTCCCCCCGCGGCAAACAACAACAGGGAGGCGATACAAACAATCAGCAAGTGCAGGTCCGGCTTGGTGAACTTCATGGTTGATCTACTGCCTTGGGCCAGACGCTTGCCTGCATCATAGCGCCCAAATGTTCGTTTTTCTTAACCACAACGTTGCGTAACCATGTTCTCCTCGTCGCAGGAGGGTCTCCGTGTCCTGGTACGCCCTAGATGATCCCAATGACCCGCAATTGGATGAACTGGCCACCCGGTTTCAGCTCCATCCCCTCCACATTGAGGACTGCCGCAGCAACAATGAGCGCCTCAAGGCCGAGGGAACGGACAATTACCTCTTCCTCATCCTGAAATATATCCAGTCGGTGCAGGATGGGGAGATCGGGTTAGCCAATGTCTGCCTGTTCGTCGGACGGGATTTTCTGGTCACTGTCCGCGACTTGTCCTGTGTGGGCAACGAGGTTTTGCAGCGCGCCTTGAAGGCGGGGCCGGATGAGAAGCCATCCAGGCTTCTCTATCTGATCCTCGACAGCATTGTCGATTCCTACTTTGTCTCCATCGACCACAGCGATGACCGCATCGACGAATTGCAGGATAGCGTCCTCGACAATCCATCGCCGGAGATACTGGAAAATCTTTTCGATCAGAAGCGCAAGCTGATCGAGCTGCGTCGCGTGCTGGTCAACCTTCGCGATGCCTGCATGTCACTCCAGCGGGAATCCGGCTCCATTCTCAGCCCGGAGCTCTACCCGTTCTTTCGCGACGTGTACGATCATTCGCTCCGCCTGCTGGATATGGTCGAGACGCTGCGTGACCTGCTCAACAACACGTTTGACGTGTACCTCTCGAGCGTTGCCAATCGCACCAACCAGGTGATGAAGGTGTTGACCGTGTTGAGCACGATTGCGCTGCCGGCCCTGGTCATCTCCGGCATTTACGGAATGAACCTCAAAGGCCTGCCCTTTCTGGAGTCCGATCACGGCACCGAGTTCGTGGTGGGGGCCATGGTTGCTTCCACCGGAGTGGTGTTATGGATGCTCAAGAGGTTCGGCTGGCTGTAGAATTCTCGATCACATGCCTTTTACGCCGAGCACCATCGCCGCGCTGGTCATTGCCGCAAGTTTCGCCGCCGGGCTGAACGTGTACGCGACCGTCCTGACGCTGGGCCTGCTGGCTCATCTCCACTGGGTGGCCTTGCCGCCGGGACTCGAAACGCTGTCCAACTGGTGGATTATTGGCGTGAGCGGAACCCTCTTTGCGGTGGAGTTCATCGCCGACAAGATTCCCGGTTTTGATCTGTTGTGGAACGCTCTGCACACCTTTATTCGCGTTCCTGTTGCCGCGTTGCTAGCCTTTCGCGCCACTTCGCAGCTGACTCCCGGCATGCAGATGCTGGCTACCGCCCTGGGTGCTGCCATAGCCCTGGCAGCCCACGGATCCAAAACCGCGGCCCGGGCCCTGGTCACCCCCAGCCCGGAACCCGTTTCGAATATTGCCCTCAGCAGCACTGAAGACGTAGCCGCCGTGGGCATCACCTGGCTGGCCACGCAGCATCCCTGGGTTGCGGCCAGCATCACCCTTACCCTGTTATTGGCTTCCGTTTTGATGGTGCGATGGGTGGTGAAAGCTCTGCGCGGGCTGCTCGAGAGACTCCGGCCGGCAGCAGCAACGTAGTTCCCACACAGCCCGTCACTCGTTACGCATTGAGATCTCACTACCGGCCACGATTCGTTTACGCAGTGGTCTGTGAGAAATGTGGGGCAGCAGCAAGCTCAGCCGTGAGCTGCTCGCCGGGTCAAGGCTGGCTCCGTGACCGGCTGGGTCACATCCGTTTCCCCTTCCGGGCAGCACGCAAACCGATCCCGCCACCCCGGCCTGCCTGGCGGCGGCCATCAGCCGTTCGACCGGCTCTTCCATCGGCTCCTGGGACAGCCGGAAGGTGCCGTAGTGCATGGGGATCATCCGCCGTGCCCCAGGTCGAGGAAAGCCTGCAGCGCCTCCTCCGGGCAGGTGTGCACGCCGCGATAGCTGTCTGGCCGGTAAGCCCCAATGGGGAGCAATGCAACCTCAGGCTTGAGCCGGCTGCCAATCTTGGCGAAACCGTCAAAATAGGCGGTGTCTCCCGAATGGTAGAGGGCGTGACCGCCGCCGCGGATTACGTAGCCGCCAAATCCCCGATGGGTATCTTTGAAAAAGCGGGCCCCCCAATGCTTGCAGGGCGTCATGGTTATCTCCAGGCCGCCAATCGACTTGGTCTGCCACCACTCGAGAGTCACTACCCGCGCAAAACCCAGATCGCTCACCAGGTCCTCTACCCCCCAGGGCACCACTGCAATCGGCGCCCGGCCCGCCACCTTGTTGTTGTGCGCGACGATCCGGCGCAGAGATGGCCGGTTGAGGTGATCCATATGGGCATGGGAAAGAAGTACCAGGTCGATGGCAGGCAGATCCTTGATCTTGACTCCCGGCCGGCGGAGACGCCGTAGCGCGATCAGCCGCTCGGCAAAAACCGGGTCGATCAACAGTTTACGGCCGGCAATCTGCACCAGGAAGGACGAGTGGCCGATGAACGTGACCCCCAATTCCCGCGGCGAAACCAGGACGGGCTTCCTCGATTCTCCGGTCATCGGCCGGAAAGCAGACTCGCCCACCAGCGTTCCCAGCGATTGCATCTTGAGGAGAACTGCGCTCTTGCCCCGGCCCTTGGTCTTCATTCACACCCCGACTACCAATAGATTCGCCTGCCCGGTCGAGAGATGCCATTCCGACGGTAAAGTACCACAGGTTGACCAGTGCGCGGTACCTCTATTAATAGACGGGACCCACTAAAGAATGCTTTGGTCCGGGGTTAAAAAGAGCTGTTTTGCCACTGACGTATTCGGGTGGTCACCGTTAGCGGGGTTCCACGCCGAGGTTGTACATGAGGAACGAATAAATATCGGCCGCGGTATCGAGCGCTTTGCTGGTATTGCTGGCTCCGTGGCCCGATTGGGTATCAATCCGAATCAACACGGGATTGGCGTGGTTGGCGTTGGCCTGCAAGGTAGCCGCGTATTTGAAGGAGTGGGCGGGTACCACGCGATCATCATGGTCAGCCGTGGTGACGAGTGTTGCAGGATAGGTCACGCCGCCACGAATGTTGTGCAGGGGCGAGTACCCATACAGCACCGGAAATTCTTCCGGGTTATCGCTCGAGCCATAATCCGCAATCCAGTTCCATCCGATCGTGAACTTCTGAAACCGAAGCATATCCATGACCGCGACCTGGGGCACGGCGGCGCGGAATAACTCCGGGCGCTGATTGATCACGGCGCCCACCAAAAGGCCTCCGTTGGAGCCGCCCGTGATCGCCAACTTTGAAGGCGAAGTGTACTTGTTGGCAATCAACCACTCGGCGGCGGCGATAAAGTCATCAAAAACATTTTGCTTTTGCTGCTTCATCCCCGCCTGGTGCCACGTTTCGCCATACTCGCCGCCGCCCCGTAGATTGACTGAGGCATAGACAAACCCTTGCTCCAGCAGGGCCAGGCGCAAGGGATTAAATTCGGGGGCCACCGTGATGTTGAAGCCGCCATACCCGTAGAGCAGCGTGGGATTACTTCCATCGAGTTTCAATCCGCGCTTGAAAACCAGAAACATCGGCACCCGGGTGCCGTCTTTGCTGGGATAAAACACCTGCACCGTCTCGTAGTCCGCGGGATTGAAGCCCTTGATGGCAGACTCGCGGAACACCGTTGACTCCCTGGTTGCGATGTCGTAGCGAAAAATTGTGCTCGGGTAGTTGAACGAGGAATAAGCGTAAAAGGCAGAAGTATCCGCAAGCCGTCCTCCAAAGCCACCCGCAGTTCCAGGCCCCGGTAAAGCGATTGCGTTTTCCCTCTTGCCGTCCAGCGAATATACGTATGGATGCGAAGTGACATCCCGCGCGTAGGTGATAAAGAGCTTGCCTCCCTGGGTCGAGACACTGCTCAACGTATCCGTAGTTTCGGGCACCACGTCTTTCCAGCCCGTAGCGGGGTCGTAAAGTACGACTCGTCCGTTGGGAGCGTCTTTGATTGGTCAGGATGAGGAATTTGTCGCCCACATTGTCCACCACCTGGAAGCGGTCGTTGGTCACCTCGGCCACAATCGGAGTGAAGACTCCATTTCCCGGTTGGAGAGATCGCAAAAGAACAGCGCATTGCCGTCTTTACCCTGGCCGCGCTCCGAGATCATGAGAATCGCGTATCGTTCGTCTTCCGTCGTCTGCACGATGTGGAAGCGCTGTGGGTGCGCCTGGTCCTCGTAAACCAACCGGTCGTCTGCTTGCGCCGTGCCCAGGCGATGGTAGTAGACCTGGTGGCCGTCGTTGCGCGAAGAAAGATTGTGCCCGTCCTGGGGCGCGTCGTACCGGCTGTAAAAGAATCCATCGCCGAACCAGGCAAGGCCACTCACTTTCAACCACCGGAGATCGTCTTCGAGAGCCTTTCCGGTTTCAATTTCCAGAACGTGCCCATCCAACCAGTCCGAGCCACTGCTGGAAAGGTAATAGGCAAAATAGCGTCCATCCCGGGAAGCTTCTCCGGTCATGAGGCGCACGGTGCCGTCAGGAGAAAGCTGGTTGGGATCAAGCAAAACCCGCGGCGTTCCCTCTAAGCCTTCCTGCGCATAGAGCACGCTCTGATTCTGCAGGCCGTCATTTTTCGACCACAGATAGTAGCTTCCGCTACGGCTGGGAATGCCGTACTTGGGATAGTTGTAGAGCTCTTGCAGCCGCTGCTTGATCTGCGACCGGTAGGGAATCTGCTCCAGGTAGCTTTGCGTCACCTGATTCTGCGCGGTGACCCAAGCTAGCGTCTCCGCCGAATTGTCATCCTCGAGCCAACGGTACGGATCGGCAACCTTGGTCCCATGGTAGTCGTCAATTTGGCCACCTTTACGCGTTTCCGGATATTGCACGTTTTGTCCTAAATCGACAACGACTTCAAATATTCGCGGAACGGCGCACCCAGCTCATTGTGATTCAGAGCAAACTCCACCGTAGCCTTCAACATTCCTAACTTATCTCCGGCATCGAACCGCAGCCCGTCAAAACTATAGCCATAGACTTTCTCGTACTGCAGCAGGCCCTTGATCCCGTCTGTTAACTGCAGTTCTCCGCCGGCCCCAAGAGGCGTCTTTTCCAGCACATCAAAGATCTTCGGAGTCAAAATGTAACGCCCGATAATCGCATTCCGCGAAGGAGCTTCCTCGGGCTTAGGCTTCTCCACCAGGCCTTTGACGTCGAAAACGCGCTCACTGCCTTCCATCGGGGTGCAGTCCAGCACGCCATACGACGAGATGGAAGCGCCTTCCACCACCTGTGTCGCCAATATAGAAGACTGCGTCTTCTCGAAGACCTCGATCATCTGCTGCAGGCACGGCACCCTGGCTTCAATAATGTCATCGGGCAGAATCACCGCAAATGGTTCGTCACCCACCAGGTCGCGGGCCATCAGCACCGCGTGGCCCAGCCCCATAGCCTCTTTCTGCCGCACGTATGCGATCCGCGCCATGTGCGATATCTGCCTGGTCATGGCCAGCAATTCGGTCTTGCCCCTCTTCTCCAGCAGCTGTTCCAACTCGAAGCTGATGTCGAAGTGATCTTCGATTTCCGCCTTGTTGCGGCCGGTAACGATGATGATTTGTTCGCAGCCCGCCGCAATGGCCTCTTCCACCCCGTATTGAATGAGTGGCTTGTCCACCAGCGCCAACATCTCTTTGGGGAGTGCCTTGGTCGCCGGCAAAAAGCGTGTGCCGAGTCCCGCTGCAGGGAAAACTGCCTTGCGTACTCTGTCTTTCATCTCTTGATGCTCCAGTCCAGTCTCACAGTAAAAGCGACATCCTGCTTCGCGTAGTTAGGATGCAGGAAAAGCTAGAGTGTTGGTGACTTGTCCCCCAGGAGAGCGCGGCGGACGATCTTAATAGGTGGAAATCCCTGCTTGAGAAAATCGTCGTGGAATTGCCTTAGTGAAAACCGCGCTCCCTGCTTTTTCTCCAAATCTTCCCGCAACTTGAGAATCTGCAATTTACCCAATGTGTAATAAAGATAGGTCGCATCTGTGGTTCCGCGCTTGGTTTCCACTAAGGCGCCGGCGCGCGTCTCATACCCCTCGTCTACAAAAAATCTTACCGCCTGGTCAAACGTCATCTGCCCGGTGTGCATCTGGATGCCTGCGATATACCGGGCATCGCGTAGTAGCGCATCCTGCAGTTGCCCCAGGCGAATCATCTTGGCATCCCGAGCGTTCCGTGCCCCCGTGCCAGGCTGTCCGTAACCCTCATCCAGCATCATCTGCTCGCAATAATGAGCCCAGCCTTCGTCATTGGTCGATGCCCCCAAAAGCTTGCGTACCTTGCTCGGCGCCTGTGGTACCCACAAGAATTGTACGTAGTGCCCCGGGTAGGCTTCATGAATTGCCGTGCTGAGAATGGTTCCCCGGTTGAACTGGGCCATAAGCTGTTCCATCTGTTGCGGAGTATCGGGTGGGCCAGGCACGGTCACATTGAAATAAGCCTGGGTTGAGACTTTCTCAAACGGGCCCGGAGTGTCCATCGATGCGGTCGTGGTGGCGCGCATGAACGGTGGCGTGTTTTCAAGCGTGGGGCGCACCGGCGAAGGAATGTCGACGATATGCTTTTCCTGGATGAACTGTATCAGGCCCTGGAACGTGTCGCTGAAAGTCTGCAGGAGATGATCAGGCGCAGGATGGTCGCGGACCAATTCCGCCAGCACCTCCCGCGGTGTCCGCTTGGGCTCAACTTCCCCGGCGATGCGCTTGAACTCCGCCTGGTTGTGGCGCAGGTCCGCATAGCCGATCTGCAACAGCCTGGGTAGCGGAGTGTCCACCATCTCGTCGTACAGCAGCAGCTTCGAGTAGGTATCCGCGCCAAATCGGAAGTCGCCATGAGAGCTGGGAAGGACGTCCTTCTTGAGCCAACCCTGGTAGCTCTCGAGAGCCGCGATCACGGCGCTGTTCGATTGTGAAAATTCGTTCTTGAGTTGCTCGTTCTGCGCTTGCCGGAATGCTGCAGGAACGTCCTTTTGAAAAAAGCTGATGATATCGGGTAGTTGTTCGAGGGCAATTTCGGTATAAATCCGCGGCGGATTCTGCAGATTCTGGCGAGCCGCATCGAGCGCTCCCGGCATCAACTTTTCCCGCGCAACCAGCGAGCGCAAGCGCTCGTCGGGCGATGCGAAGTTGCGCTCCATCAGCACAAAAGCGCCATTTGAAATCCCACTCGAGTACTGATCGGGATCCTTCTCCCACAAACGGATGGTATTCAGCCTAAGCAAGCTTCCGCGAATATTCGCCAGCAGCAGCTCCAGATCTCCCTGGCTGACCAAATCCAGCTGGTCTGCTGGAATAGCGGCAAATTTGCCTTCGAACTTTTCGAGATCGCTCGTCTCCCGGCCGACCGCGGCGCGCGAAAAATCTTCAAGCTGGGCATCGTACTGATGGAAACCGTCCAGAGTTGCTGTTGACGGGGCGTAGTGAAAGTAGACCTGGTCGAAATACTCATCGGCCAGCTTACGCATGGTGGCGGCTGCGCCTTCTGTCTGCGGAGCTCGCGGGGGTTTTGCGCCGGAGCAGCCGGCCGCCGCCGCCAGTCCGGCCAGTACAATCACGATCCGTTTGAAATGCAAGCGACAGCTTCTCCGGTGTTGACTACAATTCGAGTTACATTTCTGCCCTGATACAAAGCAAAACGTTGTAGATTTCTTCTTCCTCGCGGCGCTATCTGCGCTGGTGCGGAGCTGCTACCTCGGCTTCTTCGCTGGCGGCCAGCACCTCCAGCAACGCTCGTATCTCATGGAGTGTCTCTCCCGGATCCGTTGCCTTAAGCGGAAAACGAAGCACTCCCTGGGGAGTAAACTGAGCGCCCTTCTTCGCATTCTGCGCTACCAGCTTCATCAGCCGCCCCGGATCGATACTGGCCTGCCCCGTAAATCGGACGTGGATCTGATCACGCTTGCGGTCCACCTGCGCCACTCCCGTCCGCTCGCATTGCAGGCGAAGGCTCGCCGCTTCCAGAAGATGGTGCACGCTGACCGGCAGTTCGCCGTAACGGTCTTCGAGCTCCGCCCGCACTTCGCCCAGCATCCCCTCATCCTGCGCGCCGGCGATCTTCTTGTAAATCCGCAGCCGCTGGTTCTCTTCCTCAATGTATTTCTCATCGATACGCAGGCTGATCCCGAGGTTAAGCTGCGTAGTCGCCCGCAGCGGTTGCTCTTCGCCTTTTAGCTCATTGACCGCGTGCTCCAGCATGCTGGTGTACATTTCAAATCCCACGGCCTCGATGTGGCCGCTCTGCTCCCCGCCCAGCATATTGCCCGCTCCGCGAAGTTCCAGATCCAACGCGGCGATCTTGAAACCGGCCCCCAGGTCGGAAAACTCCTTCAGCGCGGCCAGCCGGCGGCGGGCGATTTCGGTCAGCTCGTGCTCCGGCGGAATCAACAAGTACGCATACGCGCGACGGTTGGATCTTCCCACTCTCCCTCGCAGCTGGTACAGCTCGGAGAGACCATGCCGGTCGGCGCGGCTGATCAGGATGGTATTTGCCAGCGGAATATCGAGTCCGTTCTCGATGATCGTGGTTGCCACCAGCACATCGTATTCCCCGTGCATAAACGCCAGCATCACGCGTTCCAGCTCCCCTTCGCTCATCTGGCCGTGGCCGACAGCAATGCGAGCCGTGGGCACCAGTTCCCGGATCTTGGTGCTGATCTCGTAGATGGTTTCTACGCGGTTGTGCACAAAATAGACCTGGCCGCCTCGTTCTAACTCAAGTTCCACTGCGGAGCGAATGAGTTTCTCGTCAAACCTGGCCACTACCGTCTGAATGGCCATGCGATCTTTCGGCGGCGTTTCAATCACGCTCATATCGCGCAGGCCCACCAGTGACATGTGCAGGGTCCGGGGAATCGGCGTGGCCGACATGGCCAGCACATCGATCTCCCGCCGCATCTGCTTCAGGCGCTCTTTATGGCGCACGCCGAACCGCTGTTCTTCATCCACCACCAGCAGGCCGAGGTTCTGGAAGACCAGATCCTTCGACAGCAGGCGATGGGTCCCGATCAGGATGTCCACTTTGCCCGCCTCTACCCGCTCCAGGATCGACTTCTGCTCCTTGGGAGAGCGGAAGCGCGAGATCATTTCCACGTTGATGGGGAACTGTTTGAACCGGCTCTTGAAGGTCTCGAAATGTTGGAAGCTGAGGACCGTCGTCGGGGTCAGCACCGCCACTTGACGGCCATCCTGAACCGCCTTGAACGCGGCGCGCATGGCGACTTCCGTCTTGCCGTAGCCCACGTCCCCAACCAGAAGCCGATCCATGGGCAGGGGTGATTCCATGTCGCGCTTGATATCGGCAATGGCGGAGATCTGATCCTCGGTCTCGTTGTAATCGAAGGCGTCTTCGAACTCGCGCTGAAAATCGTTATCAGGGGGAAAGGAGTGCCCCTGGGCCGCTTTGCGCTGCGCGTACAGCTTCAGCAGCTCATCGGCCATGTCCTGCATGGCTTTGCGCACCCGCGCCTTGGTCTTGGCCCATTGCTGGCTTCCCAAACGGTTGAGCACGGGCGCCGGGCCAGCGTCGGTGGAACGGTATTTCTGAATCAGGTCGAGCCGGGTAAGCGGCACGTAGAGCCGCGCCTGCTCGGCAAACTCCAGCACCATGAATTCCACCCGGATGCCGTCCTGCTCGATCTCCTTCAATCCCATATAACGGGCGATGCCGTGCTCCACGTGCACCACGTAGTCGCCCACTGTCAGGTCGCGAAAATCCGAGACGAACGCAGCCGTCTTTGACTTGGCCTTTTTGGGTATCGGGCGAGCCGCCACGTCCGCCTCATCAGAAAAATCATTTGCCCCGAAGATCAACAGGTTGCAATCCGGCAAACTGACTCCGCTCGAAATCGCACTCTGCACAATTACCGGGGTGCGAAAATCGCCTGCGAGGTGACTGGATTCGTCGTATGCCTGCTCACCGCCCGGCGCTTGGGCGCGGCTGCCCAGGCGGTAGGGCTGGCCATATTCGCGCAGCAAGCCGGCTAACCGCTCCACCTCTCCGTGGTTTGGCGCCACCAGCAGCATGCGTGTCTCCTGCTCTCCCAGCGACTTGATCTGCTGCAGAAACGCCGGAATCGAACCATGGAACCGAAGGGTCGGACGGGACGAGAAGGCAATCTCGTCCATGGGGTTGACGTCCTCATCCAGAACGTCCACCGCGCCCAGCTGATCCATTTCCAGCCCAGGCAGCACGGAGATTTTCGCCAGCAATTCGTCGGGAGCCAGATAAATATCGGCCGGAGTGATCAGCGTCCCGATCCCGCTGCGTTCATGCCGCTGTTCGACCTTGTTCCACCACCGGTCCAGCTGGTTGCGGATCATGGCCGGCTCTTCGAGAAACACCTGTAGTTTCGGAAACAGATCGAAGAGGGTGCGGTCGGCGCCCGCCACGGGGCAGAAAAACTCCCACCCGGGAAAAACGCTTACACCGCCGGCCGTCAGCGCCCGATCCAACAGTTCCGGGTCGTCCCCGGCATCGAGACGGCTTCCGGTCAAACGCCGGTGCACAGCAGCCAGCAGATCCTCGGAAATAGGCGTTTCGGTCAGCGGCAACAGCAAGGCTTCATCGATGGCGGTGGACGAGCGCTGCGAGTCCGGCTCGAATTTGCGAATCGATTCAATCTCGTCTCCGAACAGCTCCATGCGAACCGGGCGATCCGCCTCCGGGGAGTAGACATCGAAGATGCCGCCGCGGCGCGTAAACTGGCCCGGCATTTCGACGATGTCCATGGGGCTATAGCCCACGCTCGCCAGGTGGGTGGTGAGCTCGTCCATGTCGATCTCTTCCTCGCGGCGCAGGACCCGCCCGAGGTTGGCATAGTAGTCCGCGGGGAAGACGCGCATACTGGCCGCCTCCACCGGAACAATCACAATCGATGCCGCACCGGTCGCGATCTTCCACAGGACGGAGGCGCGTTGTTCCTGCACATCCGGGTGGGGCGACATATTTTCGAAAGGCAAGACATCGTGCGCCGGCAAGCGGAGTACGCGCTCGGCTTCGATAGCTCCGGTCAATTCACAGGCAGCACGCAGCGTGAGCTGGAGGGAATCGGCCGCCTTGTTATCGGCGACGATCACGACTACCGGTGACTGCGCAGCCCGGGCGAAGAGTGGTAGATAAACCGCTCGCGCCGTAGCAGTCAATCCGGAGACACGTTTGCGCCCCGCAGCGAAGGCCAAGTGCCTTCGTACGCGCTCAAAGGGTGCACAGTGTTCCAGGTCCGTGAGCAGCTCGCGGACGAAGGGGAGGATCATGCCTGATCCAATTCTAACCGGAGCCTCAAGCCTGCCTGAGGCGGCGGGAGGTGGATAGATACAAGACCTCGCGGAACGCGTGCGAGTTTCGGCCCAGTCACCGCAGGGATGCCCTGATACAAAACAAAAAATGCGCTTTGCTCAGAGAATGAATTGGAAGTTGAATGTTGCAGACACACCACGAGCAGTCCCAGGCAGGAACCGGGACTGCCCGCGCTAGAGTAATGCTGGCCTACGCCTGGACGGCGACGGCACTCTTTTCCGCAGCATTGGACATCGTTGCCGCCGGAACACCTTCTTTTCCTTGGCCCGGCTTGCGGATGTCGATGCCGCCCTTGAAGAAGGCGCCATCTTCAATGCTGATCCGCTGTGCGATCACGTCCCCGGTCAAAGAACCTTCGCTGCGGATGTCCACACGGTCGCTGGCATTGATGTTCCCGCGCACCTTGCCCAGAACCACGACTTCACGGGCAGAGATATTCGCGGAAACCTGACCATTGCGGCCCACCGTAACCCGGTTGCCAGGTAGGTTGATCGCGCCTTCGACCTTGCCGTCGATGTACAACGACTCGGAACCCGTTACTTCGCCCTTGACCACCAGGCTCTTGCCAATCGTCGCCTGGTCGGCAGCTGCCGGGGATGCGGGTGAGGTGCTGGAAGTGCGCGTGCTGGTTTGTTCGTGGCTCGAGGCCGTGGGTACAGACGGGCGCGTGGGCTCCGTGCTAGGGGACTGCGAGGGACTTCCAGGTTGGTTCGGTTTCCACATCTGCTTTGTACTTCCTTTCGTTTACTTCTGGATACAGGCCCCCGAACAACCCTGCGGAGCTGTTTCCGCATTTCAGGGCAAATCAGGCGGAACTGTTAGTTTCCTTCTCATTGCTTGCCCGGCCAACGCCATGCAAGCGGCGCAATCCTTGCTCTTCTCTGCATCTTAATCACGCTTAGCGCAAAATTGAAATCCCCCATTCCGAAACTTTCGGACTTCGCGTGGGGTCGACCCATTAGTATCAACAAAGACATGGCCTTTGGTGCGATTTGTGTAAATCTGCCCAAAAGTACCCGGAATGACTGACCGCGAACTCCTCCACCGTATTGAACGTTCCGCTGGCCAACGTGCCGGATACAAGCAACTGGTGCGCGAACTGGGCCTGGGCGGAGGCCGGGAACGCCGCATGTTGTTGGAACAACTGGACCGCATGACCGCCCGTGGCGAACTGATCAAGGCCGACCGCGATCATTGGGCGCTCCCCCAGGCAGCCAATCGCAAGCAACCTGCTCGCCGGCCGTTTGGATGTGCATCGCGACGGCTTCGGGTTCGTCCGCCCGGAAACGCGCCAGGCCGGCGGGGACGACGACATCTTCATTCCTCCCAACGAGATGAATGGCGCCATGCAGGGCGACCAGGTGCTGGTCGAACTTGCGCCGCCCAGGCCTGACGGCCGGCATAGCGGACGCATCGTCAGGGTCCTTAGCCGTCGCAATCCCACCGTCGTTGGGATTTTCCACTATGCGCTTCAAGAACACGCCCCGGGAAATACAGTCACGCCTCTGGACGAGCGGATAACCCAGCCCATCCTCATTCCCTTTGGGCTGGAGCAAGCGCCCGCGCTAGGCCGCGGAACGCCACATCGCGTCGTTAGTGAGAATATCGGCGCGCAAGGTCGTTCCGTGACCTCTCCGATCTGGAAGGGATGGTCGTGGACGTGGAAATCACCGACTGGCCTACCCCCACGCGATCCGCCCGGGGCCGGGTCATCGAGATTCTGGGCCGTGAAGACGATTTCGGCGTGGACGTCGAAATCGTCATCCGCAAGCATCATCTCCCCCATGTTTTTCCCCCGAATGTTCTCGATGAGGCGCGCGCCATCGCGCATCTGGATCAGGCGGAAATTGTCCGCCGCCGGGACTTTCGCGACCTGCCCATCATCACCATCGACGGCGAGACCGCCAAGGATTTCGACGACGCCGTCTTCGTCCGCCAGCATGGGGGCGCAGACGGGCTAACGGCATTGGGAGTTGCAGGTCCACATCGCCGATGTCGCCCAATATGTCACTCCCGGTTCGGCTCTCGATCTGGAAGCCCGCCTGCGCGGCACCTCGGTCTATTTTCCTGATCGCGCAGTCCCCATGCTTCCCCAGGAACTTTCGAGCGACATCTGCAGCCTGCGTCCAGGGGAAGACCGCCTGGTCCTCTCCTGCATCATGTTGATCGATCCCGATGGCGAGGTTCGCAGCTACGAGGTCACCCCGGGCGTCATCCGCTCGGCTGCCCGCATGACCTACACCCAAGTCCACGCGGTGATCGACGGCGATCGGCAAGTGCGGGAGCAATTTGCTCCGCTGGTGCCGGATCTCGAACGGATGTACGAACTCGCGCGCCTGCTGCACCGCAAGCGCGAGCGGCGCGGGTCGATCGATTTCGATCTGCCGGAGCCGGTCATTGAGTTTGATGCCCGCGGCGCCATGCAGAGCATCGTTCGTTCCGAGCGCAGCTGGGCCAATCGTCTGATCGAAGAGTTCATGCTTTCTGCCAACGAGTGCGTCGCTTCGTGGCTGCAAAACCTCGACGTACCATCACTGTATCGAATCCACGAAAAGCCGGAAGCCCGCCGCGTGGCCGAATTTGAAACCGTGGCGGCTACCTTTGGCTACTCCCTTGGCCTGGGCACGTTGCCGGTGAAACGCGTGACCATGAAGTCGGAGCGCCGCGAGCACAGAGGCCGCGAGCAAAGAGGCAGCGGATGGGCCGCGGTCATCAGCCACGCCAGTATGAGATCGCGGAAGATATAGCCGTCACCCCGCGCATGTATCAGCAAGCTGGCGCTCAAGATAGCCGGCAAGCCGGAAGAGCGCATCCTTGCCCACCTCATGCTCCGTTCTCTGCGCCAGGCGCGCTACAGCGAAAAGAACGAAGGCCACTTCGCCCTGGCCGCGCCCTGCTACACCCACTTCACCTCGCCCATTCGCCGCTACCCCGACCTGATCGTGCACCGCATAGCCAAAGCGTTCTTGCCTCCGGAGAGAGTGGTATGGGCGTGCTGGCGAAGCATACGGGAGGCAAGGCCAGGGAGCGGCAGTCCGGAAGGGCGCCACTGAACCGAACCTGGAATCTCCGAGCAAGCTGCTCCGCAGGGTGAATCGGAGCTGGCCGGCATTGCCTATGAATCCAGCCAGGCAGAGCGGCGGGCGGAGGAGGCCGAGCGCGAGCTGATGGAGTGGAAAAAGGTCAAATTCATGCAGGACCGCATCGGCGACGACTTCGATGGCATGATCCTCAGCATCACCAAGTACGGATGCTTTGTCGAACTCGACAACCTCTTTATCGAAGGCCTGGTGCCGATCATGAGCCTGCAGGGCGACCACTACACCTTCCGCGAGAACACGCGCCAGATTATGGGCGAGCATTCCGGCCGCCGTTATTCTATGGGCGACCGGGTGCGGGTGGTCCTCGACCGCGTGGATTCCGTGCAGCGGCGGTTACAATTTTCCATCCTGGAAGAGGTTGCGCCCATCCGCCTGGCCCGCCCTGCCAAGACCAAAAGCAGGCTTAAGTCCGCTAAGGCGCATCCCTACATTCCCCCCAAAAACAAGGTGCTGCGCAAAGGCAAGCAAAGGCCGAAAAACAAGCGCCCGGGCAAGAAACGCAGCTAAACATGAATCTCTTACAATGAAGAAAGCGATGTTTCCGGAGAAAATTGCATGCCACACATGGTTTTGTGCGCGCTACAAGCAGGAGATGGAAGGGCTCGATGAGCCCCCGTTCGACAGGATTTTGGTCAAAAGATCTACAAGAATGTCTCCAAGAAGGCCTGGTCGGAGTGGGTCGAGCGCCAGAAGATGCTGCTCAACGAGTACCGTCTGCAGCCCTGGACGCGCGAGGCGCAGGAGTTCCTGGTGGAGCAGATGCAGGAGTACTTTTTCGGCGAAGGATCGGCGCTGCCCAACGAGTACGTCCCGCCGGCGCACTGAGGCACTCTGGTCGCTGCAGGCTAGCCATCGCGACCGCTTGCTGGCGTGTAGCCTAGGACCCCAGCGGCCGGTACACTCCCGAGCCGGCATTATCGTGTCGGGACGTGGCTCAGCCTGGTAGAGCACTCGCTTGGGGTGCGAGGGGTCGGCAGTTCAAATCTGCCCGTCCCGACCATCAAATAGACATATTCCCTCAGGAAGTTGCCGCTAAAAAGTAAACGCTGTTAAGCCGCAGGATGAGAGCTACCATCCTTCCGGGCACGTGTACAAACTGGAAACGTGAAAAGGGTACCCGTGGTCCGTACTTGGGACTTGGAACGCCCTTGGTCAAGGCCTGAGGCTTGCCAGATCTGGGGAATAGAAGATGAACCCGTGACCATCAAGTGCGGGGAAATTGAGTTCTCAGGCTCAGGCGGTCGGGGGAAAGCGTTTGGATGGCATCGAACAGAATCGCAGTCCTTCGGGGTCCTTCGACTCGCGCCATCAAAGCGCTGTGTAGCGCGGACAAATCTGCGATGAGGCGCTTCGCTCAGAGGCTGTTAACTTTTAGAGGGGAATTTTTCTCGTAGAGTCCGTGGCCGGAAGGAGCTCGGACGAGATGAGTATCTGCCAATGGTCATCGCCGGGGTCCTGGTCGGACTTCGCAGCCTGAGGGATAGACCGTTAAAGGGAGCGTTGTGCGACAGGATCTGCGAGAGAGAGAGAACGCTTCGCTCAGGATGACGGTTTTGTGGAGGAGTTTGAAAACTCTGGTTGGGTGTGCGAAACGCCGAAAAATCAAAAAAGTCACAGGCTCTCAGGATGACGGTTTTGTGGAGGGGTTGAAAACATCTGGTTGGGTTTGCACAAAGCACGAAACGATTCAACAAAAGTCACATCTTTCAGGTTGACAAAAAGGAGAGCGGCGACGGGTAAATGTGGGTCGACCGAAGGGCGCACTGCAGATCTTCTCTGCGACTCGATGGCACGCCGGGGCAGGCGAGATGACAAATAGGAGAGGGTGGTTGCAAGGAGCGAACAGTTGCCGAGGCGGACGCCTTTCCGCATCTACAACTACCATTCTTGCGGGAATAAAAAGTCACAGGATCTCAGGATGACGATTTTGTGAAGGGTTGAGAAGGTTTGGTTTGGGTGTGCAAAATCACCAGCGAACTCTCGGGATAAAAAGTAGAGGGTTGTTGAAAGGGAGAGGGCCGTTGTCGATCTGATAGAGCAGTATGTCAAAAAATATGCAGCAGATTTACTGGTGCTCGGCTCACCCGAAAGAGAGTTGGCAGAACAAGACTTTCAATCCAGCACAATCCTGCAGGTAATATCGAGGGTCCATTGTCCGGTCTTATGCCTGCCGGTACAAACGCAACCACCTGCGGCCGCGCCGCGATCATGATTTTGCGCATGGCGAGTACTGCGAAGGAGTGACCGGCTGGGCGTTAATGCGTGGCTTCGTGGCTGCGGCGCTCGCGACGCACCCGGCTCGGCCTGCAAAAGCACCAGCGCCAGCGGGAGTCCCGCGTACAGCCGGCGATGACAATGGCGGCAACGCACCGGGTATTGCAACAATAACAGCCGCTCAAAATCTTTCATGCGGAACCGCGACAAACGAAAACTGGAGGAGGAACATTCGGGACAAGTCACTGGATTCACCGGTTTTAAAAAAGGCTGAGGCGGCTGAGTAGTGGACTTCGGCTCACCGAAATGTCCCGTTGCTTTTTAAGCAACGGAAACTGTGTCTCGCGATCTTTCCTAAAGCCGAGTCACTGTGAACCGCTTTATAATCGATCGCGGCCCGTGCTTACGGCTACTTTAGCACGGTCCCGGCTGCCTCTATGACTATCGGCAGCCGATTTGGCTTTCCTGCTTGGTGCGACAAGCACTTCTCTCCGGCAATTTCACATACGGGAAGAGACGCAGGCTGAAGTCTTATACAGGATGAGGTAAACGATGGTTTGGGATGTCTCGTTCACATGCGACATTTGCGGCCGGAAAAAGCTTGAGGCCAACCACTGGTGGATGCTGGTGCTGGGCGAAGTTCCCTGTTTCGACGAGGGCCAGCCAGGGCAACGCTTCACTCTTTTGCCGTGGAATAAGGCGGAGAGCGGCAATCCAGACTTCTACCACCTCTGCGGACAGGGCTGCGCCATGCAGGCCATGGAACGCTTTATGAATCACGGCAGCATCGTGTCCGAGGGCGCTTTGCACAGTGACGGCGCCGCCGGCAAGCCGCTTAAGATCTACAGTTCGAAGAGACCGGGCTTTGCGGCCGGAGCAGCGGGCCGCTCCTTGACTTGCAGTTGCGGCGTGGGAGCCGCAAGTACGCTCAGGATCTCGCGCAATTCCTTGCGCACTTTATGCATCCGGGCCTCCAGAAGCTGCACCGACTGTTGGTGCTGTGGCAAGGGGAGTTCCGGCTGTCCGCTGGCTCGTTTGCTCCGCGTTTCCGCCTGGATCGCCTGCCGCGCGCCGGCAATGGTGTAACCCTCGTCGTAGAGCAGCCGCTTCACCCGTAAAGCCATCTCCACATCGCGCCGGCGATACAGCCGTTGACCGGTACCGCTCTTATTCGGTTTCAGCTGGGTAAATTCCGTTTCCCAGAAGCGCAGAACATAGGGCGCTACCGAGCACAACCGGGCAACCTCACCGATGCGAAAATATAGCTTGTCGGGAATCTCCGGTTTTTGTGGGGCACGTTGTTGTGGAAGGTGAGTAGCCATACTGATATTCAGGCGGTAGCCTTAACACGGACCCACCTTCGCTCAGAAGTATAGGACAACTTCCGTTGCCCTCGAAGCGATTCTTGCGCTGTCCGGTGGATTTCTGGCCGGAATACACCAAGTATGACAATGCCTTCGTTTCTCTAAATCGCAGCTGTTGCTCGCACCAGAGATTCAACGATCGGTTCGCGTTCCCGGCTGCCGTGCGGGGCCGCACGAAGGTACTGTGCCGGCCAACTGGTCAGGTCCCCGAGCTCGCTGGCTGCTTCCAGCGGCCAGTATGGTTTCCGCAGTAATTCTCGCGCCAGGAGCACTGCGTCCGCTTGTCCTGTGCGCAGTATGTGTTCCGCCTGCGCCGCTGCGGTAATCATCCCCACTGCGCCTGTCGGAATTTCCACTTCACGCCGGATACGCTCTGCAAACAGCGTCTGGTAACCCGGTCCGACCGGCATCACGGCCGTAGCCGCCATCCCCCCGGACGAGACGTCGATGAAATCCACTTTATGTTGCTTGAGCACTTTGGCCAACGCTACCGACTGGTCGATGTCCCAGCCACCCGCGGCCCAATCCGTTGCTGAAATGCGTACCAGCAGGGGAACTTCGCCGGGCAACACTGCGTGCACGGCGTCCACCACTTCCACCAACATGCGGATGCGATTTTCAAACCCGCCGCCGTATGGATCGCTACGCCGGTTACTTAAGGGGGAGAGGAATTCATGCAATAGGTAGCCATGTGCCGCATGGAGTTCGATCAGGTCGAAGCCAGCCTCCAACGCCCGCTCGGCTGCCCTGGCAAACGCCCTGACAATTTTCTGTATGCCTGGCAGGTCAAGCTCCACGGGCAGAGCATAATTTTCCGCAAAAGGCACCTCACTCGGGGCCATCACATTCTGCCACCCGCCTTCATTCGGGGTCAGGTAGCGCTGCTCCCTGTCCCACGGGCGAGCCATGCTGGCCTTACGGCCCGCGTGCGCCAGTTGCACTGCCGCACGAACACCCTGGCCGTGCAAAAATTCAACAATTCGTTTGAGCCCGGGGACGTGATCGTCTTTCCACAATCCCAGATCCTGCGGCGTAATTCGACCCTCGGGAAGAATGGCTGCCGCTTCGGTAAACACCAGTCCCGCCCCACCGACAGCACGGCTTCCCAAATGCACCAGGTGCCAGTCATTGCTAAATCCGTCCTCACTCGAGTACTGGCACATGGGGGAGACGAAAACGCGGTTCGGAATGCTGACACCAGCCAACTGAATCGGGGAAAACAAGAGCGATTTAGGCACTGAGCGAACCCCTCTTCTGTCAGATGCACCGCAAACCAGATAAGACTCAAGCCCCGGGCTGGCTCCTGGGGAAAGGGTCGTACTCCCACTCGCCTGCTCTCACTATTTACGCATCTTCCTGAACCGGTAGAGCACTCCCACAGAGATGGCGAATTCGTTTTGCGATACGCCGCCAAAGCGAGTGAGAAGGTAATCCGGCGATATACGCACGGAATACCTCGGGGACCGGTTTAGGTCGAGTGAGCCGCCCAGCGCCGTGGCCAGGGTCACGCCGTTGCTGAATAGCCCGAGGTTCGGTCCCGTCAGTCCCTGATCAATGGCGGAGTCAAATATTCCGTAGGAGCCTCCGACAAGAGCGTGGAACGTCAACGCGGCGTGTTCATTCTTCGGTCCTCGGATGGACGGTCCACCCATGAACAAGTGCTCCATGATGAAGGGGCCGTGGATGCCGTACGGGTTGGGAACCACGCCGGTGGTCCCGTAGTAGCCGCGAACATTGGCAGTAGCCCCGAGCCGCATGCCAAACCACATCGTTCCCTGGACATCAAAACCTCCCAGGTTTGCCCCTGGGATCAAGGCTGGGCCGGCGTTGAAATGCGACGAGGCCAAGCCACCATAAATATCGAATTTATTTCGATAATCCAGGGGTTTCAGCGACTCATTCTGGAGCGAGGGTGCTTCCGGTATCGTCTGCGCCGGCGGAACCGCTTGCGCGTCCGCCCTGCTGCCCAGCATCCAACCCGTACTCAACACCCCTATACCCAGGAGGACAGCCCTCCACTTCCGTGCAGCAACACCAAATGCCTTCAACCAAACCTCCGCCAACTGTATGCCCAGTAATCCTTAAGATACATTGCACTTCGCTTCCTGTCAGACAGGGGAAAGGTTAGGCTGAATCTATGAGCACCAAAGCGAAGCTCGCCGAAAGCAACTTCGCATCCCTGGCTGACATGATGAGCGCGTACGCGGAGGAAGCGGTTCGCGTCGCCTGGAATGACCACCGCCAACGGCTTGACCTGAGCGAGTCATCCATCGATCGCCTGGAGCAGATCCTGGATGGCCAGTCGACCGAGGATTTGGAATTCCAGACCCGTCTCTGGGGTAGCTATTTTGGCGAGGTGATCCGCGGGCGCTTTGCCGGTGAATGGGAACTTGGGCCGCATCCCAGCGGAGGGGTTGCCGCCGTTCCCACCTTGACGGTTCGGGGCGCGCGGCTTTATCCCCTGATGAAGGTCTACCGTCGCCTGACCATGGGTGAAGGAGAAAATCTTTCCGCCTTCTACAAGATGGTCTCGAGCCGCCTGCAGGATCCATCCAAATAGCGTATGGAAGGCGTACTATGAGTGGGCACGATCGCGCGGATCACAGGCACGTGCCTACTGTGCGACAATAGAAAGCGGAGAAATTCCATGGGCGAACTACTCACACCAACTCACCTGATTGTCGTTCTGGTGGTCGCACTTTTGATCTTCGGCCCGCGCAAACTTCCTGAGCTCGGTAAGGGTTTGGGCGAGGGAATGCGGGGCTTCAAAGATGCCATCAAGGGCACGCCGGATCCTGTCAAGCAGGACACTCCCGCACCCAAGTCTGAAGTGACGACTGAGGTCAAGTAACTTTTCTTATAGGGACACGAGCACGACGGCGCCTAACGCCAGTGCCATTCCCACTGCCTGACTCGACGTTGTCCGTTCCTTCAGAAACCAGACCGCCAGCAGAATCGTGACGACCGGGTAGAGCGATGCCAGGACTGCGGCCACATCCAGGCGCCCCTCAGCAGCCGACCGCATATACAGCAGACTCCCGGTAGCCTCGAGCACCCCGGCAGATCCCGCGATCAAAAAGAAACGATTCTCGCGCGCTTGCTTACGCCAGGCCGCCGCGTCCTTGCCGTTTCTCACCTGGACCCAGATCACCATCGCACACAGCCAGCGTGGCGCTGGCCACGCGGGAAAAAATGAGCGGCCATAGCAGGCCATGCGCGCTGCCGACTTTCAATACCACCAGAAACACACCAAAGCCCAGGCCTGCCAGGGTCGCAAGGCCAAGCGCGAGGGGGCGGGGCGTGCCGGCGGGTTTATAGGCGATCAGCGCGATCGCGGCTGCGGCCAGCAAGAACCCCGCGATCTGGCTCGATTTGGGCGAGCCCTGGGTAAAGAATGAATAAACGACCGGGACCAAGGCCGTGAGCAGGCCGGTGAGGGCAGTCGTGATCCCCATCTCGCCCAGGGACAAGGCCTGGTAGTAGAGAAGAAGAGCGATCCCTCCAAACGCTCCGGCACACAGACCCACAAGAGCGAAGTGCTCCGAGGGAAGGGCAGGATGCGTGAACAACGCAATCAGCAACAGCAGCCCCAGGCTTAGACCGTGCGCCAGGGCCACCACAAGAACGACGTGGGCTTTGCGGGTGGCGAGGCCACCGAGAAAGTCGCTTGCACCCCAAAATGCCGATGCCGCAAGGCCCAGGCCGATGAAGCGCAAGCCCGGATGCCCGAGGGCTGCCAGGGTCATCGCGCGAGGTTGGTTGCTGTCGGGTAATACCCCTTCTTGGCGATGACGTCAACGTCCGGCCGCTTGACGCGAACGTCGAGGGTACGGTATCTGCCGTCAGTGACAGGAACCTGACTGTAGTAGCCGAGGGTGTACTGGGTCCGCGCCAGCGCCGCGAGTTCTGCGAAGCTCCGCTCGATCCCATTGGTGGAAAATTCGGAGAAAGATGACCGCCGGTTTCGACTCGTGTACCTGGGCAGAATGTTGTCCGGAGATAGCGGCAGCAGGGGAATTTTGAATTTATCCAGATAACCCACACCCCAGGTGGCCGAATCGCCCACCAGGGTTCCATAAACCGCGACCTGGTTGGTTCGAAGGTACCGCACCACCTCACGGTAGTTTGCTTTGCTGCGCGATTCTTTTCCGTCGCTGATCACATAAATGATGCGACGGTTCCCCGGAGGCCGGGTGGAAAGAGCCTTGCCCGCCGCCAGGATGGCGTCGTTGAGGGTATGGATTTCTTTGGGGTAGACCAGAAAGCCGGAATTCCCGCGCTGTGGGGAGAGATTCGGGTCTATTTCCCTGCCGTTGATCCTGGGGCCGGCCGCCAGCGGTCCACCAGTGATGGGGGGTCCCAGGTCCTCGCCTGGCTTTTTGGATTTCTCCAGCACGGCCGGTAAACGCGCGCTCAACGCTGCGGTGAAGTCCGTCGGGTTGTTCACTCCATCGGCATAGGTGAACACCGATACCTCATCGTAAGGGGTGAACCCACCCTGCATCGCGGACAGGCTATCATTCACCTTCTTCATCGTGTCTTTTTGCAAACTCTGGTCGATCACCAGGGCAACCGAAAGCGGCACCGGGTCAGCGCTGAAGAATCGATCCGCTGGCGAACGTTATTCTCGTAAATTTCAAAATCGCGCCACGTCAGTCCAGCCACTTGTTGATGTTTCTTATCCAGCACCGTAACCGGCACCACAACGTAGTTGACGTTTGACGAAGGTCGCCAGGTCTTTTTGCATTTCGCCGGCGGGCGGAACTACCGGCGGCGCTTGCTGCACCTGGTCCTGGCCGGTTGACTGGCCGCCGGAGGACGGCGGCGGCGTGGTGTTCTGGTCCTGAGGAGGCTGCGTTCCTTTTCCCGGGGTCACGCCGGACGTTATATTGCCCAGGCTGTCAGGCCCTTGCGGTGTCGGAGCATCCGGCACCTGTTGACCCAACACTGCAGATGGCAGCACCAACGGCACCAAAAGCGCGATTGCCAAGACACCCTGCCTCACCAGAAGATCCTCCAGGCGGACGAAACGGTTCATGGCCATCCTCGGTCCCGCTCACTTCGTTGTGACTTACTATTAGATAGCATAAGATTACCAGACGCGCCGCTGGCGTTGTAAGGTGGTCCTGTTCCGTCTTCCGAGGTATCGTTCGCCATGTTTCATCGTCTAACCTCCATGAAATTCCGTCTCCCGCCTTCCCGCTGGGCCGTCTTGCTGTGCGCTCTGCTGTGTGCTGCTGCTGTCCCCGCAATGGCCCAGGTTGCACCGTCTCCCGACGCCCCACCCCAGGGACCCGCCGGAGACCCCAATCAGGACGACCAGCAACAGCCGCTCGAAACCCTAAAAGTTAACGTCAACCTGGTGAGCCTTTATTTCACCGTGCACGACAAGCACGGGGCGCTTGATTCCTCATCTCACCAAGGATGACTTCAACATTCTCGAAGACAAGGCGCCGCAGAAGATCAAGAACTTCGCCGCCGAGAACGACCAGCCTCTGACCCTGGGCATCCTGCTCGACACCAGTGGGAGCCAGCAGAACGTCCTGCCTTTGGAGCAACAAGCAGGTTCCGCTTTTCTCGCCCGCGTTCTGCGCTCCAAAGATGAAGCATTTTTAATCTCCTTCGATGTGAATCTCGATCTTCTTTCCGACTACACCAACAATGCACACGCGCTGGCTCGCGCTATGGATAAGGCGGAGATTAATGTGGGAACTGGCGGCATGGGCGGCATGCCCTCGGGAACTCCCAAGGGCACACTCCTCTACGATGCCGTCTACAGTGCCACACACGAGAAGCTGCAACAGGAGACCGGCCGTAAGGCCATCATTCTGCTGACCGATGGCGAAGACCAGGGCAGCGCTGAGAAGATTCAGGGCGCTATCGAGGCGGCACAGAAGGCGAATACCATCATCTATGTTCTGCTGTTCGCCGATCGCGGATTCTACGGGCGGGGCGTTTACACCATGGGCTACACCGGCGACGCGTACATGAGGAAAATGGCGGAAGAGACCGGCGGCCGGGTCATCGACGTAGGCAACAACGGCAAGAAAATGGAAAATGCTTTCGCGCAGATCGAGGAAGAGTTGCGAACCCAATACGTTGCCAGCTATACCCCAACCAACGCCAAGCTGGATGGGAGCTATCGCAAGATCGATATCGAGTGCAAGGGCGATGGCCTGAAGGCGCAGGCGCGCAAAGGGTACTACGCCATCGCGCCCGCCGACTGATAATGCTCTAAGATGTCCTGATGACATCCGACGAGTCTCTTCGTTATCCCATCGGCGGTCCCAGGAAGGCGGAGTCCTTCACCCCGCAGGAACGCAGTCGCCGCCATCGAAGGCATCCGCCAGCTGCCGCAAGAATTGCGCCAGGCAGTCGCTCCTCTTTCCGAAGAACAACTCGAAACTCCCTATCGGCCAGGCGGCTGGACAGTACGGCAGTTGATACACCATGTTGCCGACAGCCACATGAATGCCTACAACCGCGTGCGGCTTGGCCTGACCGAAGAATGGCCCACCATCTTCGCCTACCAGGAAAACCGCTGGGCTGAGCTGGCAGACGCTCGCACCGAGGCCGTGTCCACTTCTCTTGATCTGTTGCAATCGCTCCACGTGCGTTGGACGCGGCTTTTCTCTTCGCTCCAGGAGCAAGAGTGGAAGCGCGGATATCTTCATCCAGAGAACGGCCCTCAATCCATTGAGCAGTGCGTCGTCCTCTACGATTGGCACGGCCGCCATCACACCGCCCATGTCACTCAGCTGTCTCAGCGCATGGGCTGGTAGAAACGCACGTGGAAATCCGCGGGAAGGCAGAGGTTTCTCCCACGGAACTCGCTCGCTCACTGGAACAATTCTTTTCCGACTATCCGCGCGCCGCGTTGCTGGAGGATGGGCGGGTGCATGTTTGAGATGGGCACCGCCCACTACTCCCTATCGTCCGAGCATGGCCGCTGTGTGCTGCATCTGTGGTCCGAAGAGCGGAATATGGTCCGCACCGTGGTCGGCCTGGAAGCGCGCAAAGAAACCCTGCGCATCCGCGTGCGGCGCCTGGGTACCCAGCGCCCGCAATCGATTGAGGTGGTGAGGGATCGCGACCTGCGGACGCCCGCTACCCGTGCTCTCTCCAGAACCAGGTACCTGCAGCTCCTGGAGCGGCTGCTGATTCGTCACTTTAACGAGTACAAAGTGGAAAGCCTGCACTCGGCCATGGACCTGGAGCACAGCTTCGGGCCCGCGTATGCGCGAGGCTTGCTGGTGCGCGGCCAGCAATGCTGGGCCATCATCGGCGTCAATGCCGAGGAGAGCCCGGCGATCATCGATGGAGTGCTGACCCTGGGGATTCTCTGGCTCGCGTATTGCCGGGAGCATTTCGCCGGCAAGCGAGTGTGCCACGGACTCAAGGTCTTTTTGCCCGTGGGCTGCGGCGCCACTACCCGGGCGCGTATGGCGTGGCTCAACCGCGAGCTGGCGCAATGGGAGCTCTATGAAGTAGGCGCGGGCAGCGAGGAGCTACTGAGCATCGATACCGCCGACCAGGGCAATTTGAAAATGCGCCTGGTGCATGCCTTCAATCCCCAGGCAGCGGTGGAGCGAGCCCAGGATGGTGTGGATCGCGTTATGCGCTTGTTGCCTGGAGGTATGCAAAGCCGGGTGACCATTGCCGCGCGCCACGCCAACGAGGTCACGCTCTCGCTCTACGGTTTGGAATTCGCACGCGTGTGCCAGGAATTTGCGGCCGACTCCTTTGCCCGCCACGCCCACGTGACCTTTGGCGCTGGGGCCAGCGAAACTCCTTTGTTGGAAGAGACAGAAGCTCTTTTCGTGGAGTTGATGCAGCGGCTCTTCGAGAGCCGCCGCCCCAAGGGGAGTGCGCGCAATCCGCTCTTTCGTCTGCAGCCGGAGTCGTGGCTACAGTCGATACTCGCCGGCGACCTCGGTCAAATGGACGATTGCCTCGGCGCGCATGTGATCTACCACCAGGTGCCGGCCTTTGCCGGCGCAGACCGCGCCATGCTCGACCTGCTAACGGTGACCCGCGGTGGGCGGCTTGGCCATCCTCGAACTGAAGGCTGGACGAGGATTTGCATTTTCCGCTCCAGGGCCTGGATTACTGGATTCGCGTGCACTGGCTGCAGCAGCAGCGCAGTTCCACGGGAGCGGGAGAATTGGAGCAGAACGGATATTTCCCGGGCACTCCGCTGCTCCCCCACTCGCCCCTGTTGTATTTCATTGTTCCAGCGCTGCGTGTGCATCCGTCCATGGACACCGTGCTGCAACACCTCTCGCCAGGCATTGCCTGGACGCTCATCGCTCTAAACGAAGCCTGGCGCACCGAGCCGAAGGTCGTCTTTCGCAGACGCAACAACTCTCAATAGCTGACTTGCATCTCTGTCCTATCCGCCCACCCGTCATTCGGTGGTGAGGATTAAAACGAGGGGCTAAGCCCCGGCGCCAACCAACTCCTCCGGCTGCGAAGCAAAGAACGCATCCACTGCAACCAGCACTGCCTCGCCGCTTTTCGCCTCGTAGATGCTCTTCCGCAAAATGGCTCCGCCCGGGACGCCATGGGTAAACCACGAGGCAAACTGCTTCATCCTGCCCGCCGATGGCCGCCTTCTCCTCCGTCTCTTCCATCAGCATGACAAAGTAATCGCGGATCATGCGATACCGGTCCATCGGGGTCGGCTGTTCGTAGCTACCAAAGGCGGTGTACTGTGCGATCTGGCGAAAGATCCACGGATTCGCCGGCGCGGCGCGGCCAATCATCACCGCGTCGCAGCCGGTTTCCGCGACCATGGTGCAGGCGTCCTCCGGGGAGCGGATATCTCCGTTCCCAATCACCGGAATACGAATCGCGTCTTTCACCGCAGCAATATATTCCCACCGCGCCTGCCCGGCATAACCCTGTTCCCGCGTCCGCGCATGCAAGGCAACCGCATTCAGACCGCTTTCCTGGGCAAGCCGGGCCAGCGGAACGCACACAATATGCTCATCGTTCCAGCCCATGCGGAACTTGACGGTAAACGGGATCCGCACCGCGGCCCGCACCCGCTCGAAGATGGTGGCGATGTGGGGCAAATCCCGTAACAAGCCACTGCCGCCGTTACAGCTGACCACGCGCTTGGCCGGACACCCGAGATTGAGGTCCACCATGTCAAAGCCGGCGTCCTCGACAATCTTCGCCGCCTCTGCCAGGGTCGCAGGATCGGACCCGAACAGCTGCGCCGAGATGGGATGCTCATCCTCGTCATAAGAGAGATACCGCTTCCGCTTCGACTCCCGCATGCGCGACAAGCCATCCGCCGAAGTGAACTCGGTCATGATCAGGCCGCAGCCCGATTGCTGATTGCTGATAGGCGTTTCCACGAGGTGAGGATCGCCGGCCAGCGACCCCTCACTGCCGGTAAAGATGCTGGCGTTGCGAATGAAGCGGCGAAACACCGTATCCGTCACCCCAGCCATCGGGGCTAACACGGTAGCCGGGGCCACCAGCACGCCTCCGATCTCCATCGACGCAGGCACCCGAGCCGCCGCCGGCATGCTGTTCTCGCGCGGATTGTCCCAGTTCTTCTTCATGGAGACTTTTTTCATCAGGCTCCCACACGACAAAGGCCTCCGTCGCCGGAGGCCTTCGTTCGAGACCAGCCGCGTTTACTTAGCCGCGGGAGTCTTGGTCGCCTCAGCCTTGCCGCTATCAGACTTGGCATACTTGCGGCGAAAACGCTCGACCCGGCCTGCCGTATCGACCAGCTTTTGCTTGCCGGTGAAAAACGGGTGGCAGGCAGAACAAATTTCCACGTGGATGTCGCCCTTGTGGGTAGAGCGTGTTTCAAACCCGGTGCCGCAGGCGCACTGCACCCGGATTTGTTTGTAATTTGGATGGATTCCCTCTTTTGGCATCTCGAAACCTTTCCTGCAAGCCCGGAACTCAGGGCTCGAAACTCCATTCTAGGTCATTTATTGCCATCTTTCCACTCTTCCACCTTCCGCTATCCTGACGAGCGGCCCTGGCTTCAGGTAAGTTGGCCATAGTCCCATGAGCGAATTCTGCCCCATCTGTAAAGACTCCGGCCTGTGTCTGATCATCCAATCCGACGGTGAACGTTATGCCCAGCCCTGCGAATGTCGCTTGCAGGTCCAGGCGGCCAGGCTATTGAGCCGGGCCTCGATCCCAAAACGATACGAGCATTGCACCCTGGAAACGTTCGAGGCCGGCTATCCTGGGGCGGACAGGTCTTTGGCGGCAGCCCACATGATGGCGCGCAACTTCGTCGCTGGGTATCCCGTTACCACCGAAGGCAAAGGGCTCCTGCTGACCGGAGACGTTGGCGTCGGAAAGACCCACCTGGCTGTTGGCATCGTTCAGGCGTTAATTTTCGAAAAAGGTGTGCGGGCCCTCTTCTGCGATTACCGCGAACTGCTCAAGCGCATCCAGGAATCCTACAACCCGTTGGTGGCGACCACAGAGCTGCAGATTCTGGCCCCCGTGTTTGAGGCGGAAGTCCTCATCCTGGACGAGTTGGGCGCACAGAAACCGACAGACTGGGTCTGGGACACCGTAGCGCTCATTCTGAACTCCCGCTACAACGACAAACTGACCACCCTGATCACCACTAACTATCCCAACGCCCCGGCTGCGTTGGCGCGCGCCGCCGACAAACCGACGCGCGAAGAGAGTCTGGGGGACCGTATCGGCGAGCGCATGCGCTCGCGTTTAGCGGAAATGTGCGTGGAGGTGGAGATGCGCGGCAACGACCTGAGGCAATCTGTCAAGAAGGCGCGTTTCGGCTGAGCCGGCTCCGCTCTTAGCCCCGGCAGGTACAATCTCCCCGCAGGTACAATTTCCTTGATGGCGGCTCAAGAAGACAAAGACAAGGTTGACGCGAAATCCGGCGAAGACGCGGGCTTTCTTGTCTCGCACCAGACCCGGGAAGCAACCTCGTGGATGCCGTGGATTATTGCCGCCACGGTGATAATCGTGGGACTTGGCATCCTGGTGATAGCCGGCGGCCGCAGCACTCCCGAATCAGCCCTCGGCACGGGCATGGCGCCCGCCGACCCGTACGCCCCCAAGCTAGGCTTTAGCGGTATCCAAATGAGCGAGGCCACCAGCTTTTCCGGGGCTAAGGTCACTTACATCGACGGCCAGATCACCAACAGCGGCGACCGGACCGTGACCGCCGTTACGGTTCAGGTCGGCTTCCACAACGATGTCGGTCAGTTCGCTCAAAGGCTGGCGGTCCCGCTCAGCCTGATCCGCACCCGCGAACCGTACGTCGATACCCAGCCTGTTTCCGCTGCGCCCATTGAGCCGGGTCAGACACGAGACTTTCGCTTGATTTTCGATACCGTCCCTGCTGATTGGGATCAACGAGTTCCAGAGGCCCGGGTTATCAGCGTCCGTAGCCGATAAGGTGACTATCGGCAGCGTCCGTAATCCTGCGTAATCCCCATGGCGCGTTCGAGCATTTTTTTCTTACCAACTAGAGAAAAGTGCACGTTTTTCACTACCGTACCCGTTTTAGGAAATTTCCACAAATGGGTCCATCTCACCCCACAAACTTTCTATAATCAACAAGATAACTAGATTTATTTCCAGGAAAAGCCATTTGGCCAGTCGCTTGCAATAGAGTCAGGCAAGTGCGGAAGCGACGGGTGTGCGCGTTCTTCCTAATCTCGTTTTGGGCCGACAAAGGGAAATCGTGACAAAAGGTACTGCAACCCCGGGATCGATCGCTGCAATATTGTTGGCTGCCAGTTTGGGCGTGCCGGCGATGGCGCAGAACGCTCCGGCGGCGGATAACGGCGCTCCGCAGACCAGCGCCACTCCGGCCCCGGCTAGCTCTACCGCTGCGAGCACTTCTGGCGCAGCAACAGATTCTACGACTTACGCGACTGGACAGCCCCTTCCGGCCAAGTCCACCGAGGGTTTCTGGGGAAAAATGAATCCCCTGGCCCGTAAAAAGTGGGTAAATCGTCAGGTAGCACCCGTAAAAGACCGGTTGAACGAGCTGGATCAGCTGACTGCTAAGAACGCGAACGATATTAAAGACGTAGACAGTCGTGCCCAAGCCGGAATTCATCAGGCGCAAAGCACGGCGGAGGCCGCAAACCAGCAGGCACAGCAAGCGAGTACTCAGGCTGGACAGGCGCAAACGATGGCGCAGCAGGCAACCGCGCAAACCACGCAGCTGAATACTACGGTCACCAATCTTGACCAGTATCAGCAGATGACCGACACCGAGTTGCATTTCCGCTCCTCGCAAACGGGATTGAATGCCAAAGCAAAAGAGGCTTTGGACCAAGTCGCAACACAGCTGGAAGGTCAAAAAGGCTATATAGTAGAAGTGCAGGGATATTCGCACGCACGCGGTCAAGCCGGCATCCAGAAATCTCAGGATATGGCGGATGCAGTTGTTCGCTATTTAGTCGTCGACCATCATGTTCCTGTCTTCAGAATTTATCGCCTCGCCATGGGCAATGCTCCACGCGAGGAAACTACAGCATCCGGCACCACCGGTACGGTTGTCCACGTAACGTTGATGCACAACAGTCTTGCGGCTTTGAACTCGCCAACAAATCAAAATAACGGCAGTTCACCAATAGGCGCGACGCAGCAGTCGAACCCGCAGCCCTCCCCCCGGAATGCTGCGTCGCAGCCCCAACAGTAGCGCCGCATAAAAGCTCTCACACAACGAGAGAACCAAGGCAGATTGGCCCCTCACCCGAGGGGCCCTTTTTTTGGTAACGCAAATCCTACAATGAACAAAGTCTAGGCCAGTCTTGTTACCATCGTGTCGGCCATATAGCGCCATAAATGTAACCAAAAAACGGAGTCAAAGCTATTGGCTTTTTAACACCACCCTGTGGATATCTAGCAAACTCTCTAAAAGCGGCCTGAGTTGCTTCAAATTTAGTGCATTTGCGCCGTCGGATTTGGCATTGGCCGGGTCGTCATGCACCTCAAGAAACACTCCGTCCACCCCCGCAGCGACCGCAGCCCTCGCGAGCACCGGAATAAACTCCGGTTGCCCCCCGCTTTGTCCACCCGCGGAAGAGGGAGTCTGCACCGAATGGGTCCCATCAAAGACCACCGGCGCCAGCTTGCGCATGATCGCCAACGAGCGCATATCCACCACCAGGTTGTTATATCCGAAACTAAAACCGCGTTCGGTCAGCAAGACTCGCGGATTGCCCGCGCCTGTGACTTTATCGACCGCGTAACTCATGTCCCAGGGAGCGACGAACTGCCCCTTCTTGATATTGACTGCGCGGCCTGTTTTGGCGGCCGCGAGCAGCAGGTCGGTCTGCCGGCAAAGGAAAGCGGGAATTTGCAGTACGTCGACAGCTTCGGCAACGCGCTCGCAATCCTCCGCCTGGTGCACGTCGGTGATGACCGGAAGGCCAGTGGCCTCAGCGATCTCGCGCAGGATGCGTACACCCTCTTCCAGGCCTGGCCCGCGAAAACCTCTGACGGAGGTCCGGTTCGCCTTATCGTACGAGGCCTTGAATATGTACGGCACGCCGAGATCGGCCGCAATCCGTTGAATGGCATCGGCCATGAAACGCGCGTGCGTTTCGCTCTCGATCACGCACGGTCCCGCGATGAGAAACAGCGACGGAGACCCTACCCGCACCGAGCCGATTTCAAAGTCGTTCATTGCAGGGACTGGGTGAGGCTGTCCTGCTTCACCGCCTCAGATTGAGAGCGGAGGCGGTTCTGGTAAGAAGCCGAAATAAATGACTTGAACAACGGATGCGGCTCGAGCGGTTTCGATTTGAACTCAGGGTGAAACTGGCAGCCCAGGAAGAAGGGATGGTCCGGGAGCTCGACGATTTCCACGTAGGTCGCATCGGGTGTGGTGCCGGTAATGCGCAGGCCTGCGCCGGTCAGCAAAGCTTCATATTCCCGATTAAACTCGTAACGATGACGGTGCCGTTCGCTGATCTGGGTCGCATCGTAGGACTGGCCGCAATCGAATCCTCCGCCAGAACGCAGGGCCATGCACCCAGGCGCATCGTGCCGCCCATCTCTTCCACGCCGGTAAGTTCGCGCAGCTTGAAAATCACCCGGTGAGGCGTGGCCGGGTCGAACTCGCTGGAGCTGGCGCCCGCCAGCCCGCATACATTGCGGGCAAACTCTATGCACGCGGTCTGCATGCCCAGGCAGATGCCAAAGTAGGGCACAGCATTCTCGCGCGCGTAGCGGATAGCGTTGAGCATGCCTTCAATGCCCCGCTTGCCGAATCCACCCGGCACCAGGATGCCGTCAAAACCAGCCAGCTGCTCCTCGTACTGCCGGTCCCCGGGGTGTTTGCTCTCCAGCCCCTCGGCTTCGATCCAGGTCACGCGCAGCTTGAGGTCGTAGGCCAGGGCGCCGTGCACCAGCGCCTCTTTGAGCGATTTGTAACTGTCTTCGTACTCGACATACTTGCCCACGATGCCGATCGAGACCTCGTCGCGGGGGTTGTAGCAACGCTCCACCAGGTTCTTCCAGCGGGTCAGGTCGGGTTCCTTCGCGTCGATGTGCAGGTACTTCAACGCCAGCTTGTCCACGCCTTCCTGGGCGAAGGTGAGCGGCACCTCGTAGATCGATGCGACATCCTTCGCGGCGATCACCGCCCGCTCTTCGAGATTGCAGAACAGCGCGATCTTGCCCTTGATTTCGTGGGCCAGAAAGCGATCCGTGCGGCACAGCAGGATATCGGGCTGAATCCCGATGGAGAGCAGTTCCTTGACCGAATGCTGCGTAGGCTTGGTCTTCAACTCCTGCGCGGCGCCGATCCAGGGGACCAGGGTGACGTGCACGAACACGGTATTTTCCCGGCCAGACTCCTGCCGCATCTGGCGGATGGCTTCCAGGAAGGGCAGGGATTCGATGTCGCCGACCGTTCCCCCGATCTCCACGATCGTGACATCGGCGTCGGTAGCCACCTTGCGCATGGCGTTCTTGATTTCGTTGGTCACGTGGGGAATCACCTGGACCGTTTTGCCCAGGTAGTCTCCGCGACGTTCCTTGGTGATGATCTGCTCGTAAATCCGGCCCGTGGTCAGATTGTTGTCGCGGCTCAGCCGGGCGTGGGTAAAGCGCTCATAGTGACCCAGATCCAGGTCAGTCTCCGCACCATCGTCGGTTACGAAAACCTCTCCGTGCTGAAAAGGGGAAAGCGTGCCTGGGTCGACGTTGAGGTAGGGGTCAAACTTCATCAGGTTGACGCGAAGACCGCGGCTCTCGAGCAGGCATCCGATGGAGGCTGCAGCCAGGCCCTTGCCCAGGCTGGACACAACTCCGCCCGTCACAAAGATGTACTTTGCTGACATTGCTTCTTCACCTTTTTATTGTGGATGGGATTGGCGCACCGGGTGGGCACGTACAAGTATCGCAGGAAGTGAAAACGAATGGAAGTTAGAAGTGAAGGTTGTGAGTAAACATCGTCCTCGCGGTTTCGTCTAAAGTAATCACACGGTTATGTCGCCCTCTCGCCTCCTGCTCGTTCTCGTGCTGCTTCTGTCGAGCTTGGCCGTCTGCCCCTCAGGGCGGGCGCAGGCTCCCAATCAGCGCCTGGTGCTGAAGGATGGCACTTACCAGGTCGTGACCAAGTACCAGAAGGTAGGCGACCGGGTACGGTATTTCAGCGCCGAGCGTGGCCAATGGGAAGAGTTGCCGGCAAATCTCGTGGATTGGGCGGCAACCGAGGCCTGGGCCAAAGATCACAAGCCGGGGGCCGAACCGGTCTCCCCGGCCGTGCCGGAAGCCGCCGCCATCGATAAAGAGGAGCAGCATGCGCGCGCCCGGACTCCCGATGTATCCCCTGGTTTGAGACTGCCCGATCAGGACGGCATATGGGCGCTGGATACTTTTCACGATCAGCCGGAGTTGGTGGCGCTTACTCAGAACTCCGGCGGCGTGAATCGTGAGACTGGTCACAACGTACTCCGTGCTGCGCTGAACCCGCTCGGCGGCATCCAGCAGAGCGTCCAGATTCCCGGCGCGGAGTCCAAAGTCAAGCTGCACGTCAACGACCCGGCATTCTACGTCAGCATCGTCGGGGCAGACGACAACGAAGCTGATTCCTCCGCCGTCACAGTGGATACCCGCGGAGCCGCATCAGCCAAGGAGAAGAATCCCTTTAACTCCGCCAACAGCCAATACGCAATCGTGCGCGTCCGCAGCAATTTCAAGAAGGATTATCGCGTGGTGAGCGGGATCAAGATTGGGGTTGGCGGCAAAGTAACGCAGACGGAAGACGTCATCCCGACCGCGGTGCAGGTACTGCCGGGAAATCGCTGGATCCGGCTGACTCCGCAACAACCCCTGACCATTGGCGACTTTGCGCTCATGGAACTGCTGGGCCCTGGAGAAGTAAATCTCTCGGTCTGGGACTTCCGCATAGATCCCCAGGGACCGGACAACAAGAACGCCCTGATGCCTCTGCAGCGCTCCAGCGACAATGACCGAAGGTAGGGCTTCAAATAGGAGGAGGCCCCCACGATGTTTTTCGAATCAGGGTGCTGGGGACAGTGGATCGAAACTGACCCACTACCCGGCAAAACCGTGATCTTGCGCGCCATCTATGTTATTCTTAACCTGCGCTAAATTGTTTGGTTGTCAGCCTTTCTCGTGTTCCTGAGCTAGACTGCCTGCACTAGACCTCTTCGCTTATCTGCTTGAAAGCAGACAAGAAAGCCGGTCGGATACCGCCCAAGCCCTTCAGCGTAGTCGCCGCGAATTTGCGGGCGACAGATTTCTGGCATGGTGCGGTTTACGGGCAATGCTTGGCCTTCACGCCAAACACTCCTTCCGCAGCGCAAATAAACTGCACATAATGTGATGCAGCCTACGATGCCAGTTTTAAAGCAGCAGCCTGAGGGCCGAAGCCGACGGTAATCTTCGTGTCGGCGCGCGGAGCACCGCGACAAGGCAGTTGGGCTTTCATTGGATCGCCGGGTGGACGAAGCCGCGCGGAGATGAACAGTTACTCCAGGTCTCAAAAGAGACCGGAAGCAAGGGATCTTCATTTTGAACGAATTTTCAGCATTACCCATTTCGGCGGCGCTCAAGCAGCGTCTTGCCAAAGCAAACTTTATTACGCTCACCCCGGTACAGGTGGGAGCGATTCCTCCGGCCCTCGAAGGCAAGGACGTTTTGGCGACCGCTCAGACCGGCACCGGCAAAACCCTCAGCTTTCTTATCCCCATCATCGAGAAGCTGCAGAAAACCCAGGCCAAAGTGCCCAGTGCACTGATCCTCCTCCCGACCCGGGAACTTGCCATGCAGGTGCAACAGGCCTGCGCGCAGCTGATCAGTTTTCCCACCGCCCTCGTGGTCGGTGGTATGGCCGAAGGTCCGCAACTCGACGCTATCCGTCGCGGCGCGCGCCTCATCGTCGCGACTCCGGGACGCCTGGAAGATTTTCTGAGCCGCAGGCTGGTCAAGCTCAACCAGGTGGAAATCCTGGTTCTGGACGAGGTCGATCGCATGCTTGACATGGGCTTCAAGCCGGCGATTCGCCGCATCGTTGCCGCTATCCCGCCCGTCCACCAGACGCTCTGCTACAGCGCTACCCTGGAAGGCGCCGTGCGGGAAGTAGCCGGCGACTATCTCAAGAACCCGGTTCGCATCGAGATCGGTTCCGTGCTCAAGCCGGCAGAAAACGTAAAGCTGCAAACTTTCGAAGTCAGCGCGGATCGCAAGTTGCCGCTTGTTGGAACATCTGCTTCGTTCTGAAGATGGAAGCTTTCTGGTCTTTGTTCGCACCAAGCATGGCGCCGAGCGCGTAGCCAAGAAGCTGGCGCACGCCGGTTGGAAGGCGACCAGCATTCACGGCGATCGCAGCCAGTCGCAGCGCAACGCCGCATTACGCAGCTTTGCCCAGGGCGGACATCGCGTTCTGGTAGCTACCGATGTGGCGGCCCGCGGAATCGACGTGGACCACGTGGCGCATGTGGTGAACTACGACATGCCTAAGGTCGCGGAAGACTTCGTGCACCGTGTCGGCCGTACTGGCCGCGCGTCCCGCAGCGGCGTAGCCTCAACCTTCGCCTCGCCAGAGGAGAAGGGCGATCTGCGGAAGATCGAGCGCGCGTTGCGCATCAATATGCAGCGTTTTCGCGTAAAGGACGCATTGCCCCTGGCCGTCTAACAAACGCAGCGCAGATTCAAGGGTACGGCTTTCGGGCCGTGCCCTTTTTTTATTTTCCTAAACAACTCTTCAAGAACGCGGAAACGTAGGTATGGGCTTCAGCCCGTACATAAACCCCGCAAATCATTCGACTTTTGAAATGCCTCGAGCAACCGCCCTTTCATCCAGCTAGCGCCCTCTCCTTGCCACGATCCTCTCCTTTTTGTCATCCCGAGCGCAGCCGAGCGGATCTGCGGTGCGCCATTCGCGTACCCCGCCTCCTACCGGTCCATAACCTCCACCAGTCATCCACCGAACCCTCCTGGAAACATCAATCTCACCTTTGTTATTCCGGGTTTCCAGGAGTAGTCCGTAGAACAGCAGATCCGCTCGGCTGCGCTCGGGATGACAAACAGGAGAGGATCGTGGCAAGGAGAGGGCGGATGCTGAACCGAGGCATTTTTAAATCTAATTTGGACACGTCTTGTTGAACTTAGCCAGGACCCTAGTCCTGGGTTGAATCTGAAAGGACCCGCAGGGACGGTTGAAAAATCGGCCGCGACGCAATCCTGGACAAGCTTCAGCCGTCCCTACGGGACTGAGTTTGGGAATGGCATTCACCTACGCTCTAGAGCCCGTCGTTGCAAGGTGAATGCGCCGCACCACTCCCTGGCTCTGAAAATGTAGAAACTCCAACAATAAAAAAGGGAAGCCCATTGGGCTTCCCTTTTTCTTCTAACCCACCCTACTTCTTCGGTTGCGTAGCGATGATCAAACCACGAATCTTGGTATAGGTCGCATGCGGAATAATCTTCTTCGTCACCAGATCCGTCTTGGTCTTGTACGGCCTGCCGTCGATAATCTTTTGCGAATATACGTCGCCGATTCCGGGCAGCGCGCTCAGTTCGGCTTTGGTGGCGGAATTGATATCCACCAGGCTAGTGGCGGCGGGAGGCGTGGTCTGCGCCATCATGGCGTGGGTGACCGACGGCTTGGCCCCCAACTGCGCCCCGGCCGCCCCGCCCAGAAGACCCAACGTCAGCAGGATGGTCAAACTCTTTTGTGACAAGCCCCTCAACTTCGTGGTCAGCATGATCGTTCTCCTTCTCCTCATCTCGAATCTTGGTTGCAGCGAAATGCTACACCAGCGGAAGGCCCTTGCGTCAACGTACATGATGTGCGTTGACTGACCGGAGGAGCTGGAGCGTGGCGGAGAGATCGCTTTACGCCGGTCGAGTTCCCCTCGCACCATATTCAACCCATAGATGCAGGCCTCGAAGGAACCGGAAAGACGCGCGAAAAACGGCGCCTCCTGTGCGTATTCAAAGAGGTCGAATTGGGAAACGATGTAGTAGCTCTCCTTACCCGCCTGAACCATCTGCAGAAAACTATCGCGCTGCCGCTCTCCCCAGCAATCCATCGATTCCGGATACATGCCGGTAAAGAAGAGGGTGTAGTCCCCGATATGTTTCCGGCGCTCCCGCTCTTCTACAAAGGACGAAGCGGTGCCGTGAACAGGATCGGAAGCAAGCAGCATCTCACCCACTTCGCGCACAGGATTGCCCGCGGCATCGCGGATGCGATAGATGTTTTCAGTCCGGCAGAATTCGGTGAGCAAATCGGCGACGTAGCTTGAGATCTCCGCATCGCGCAAACCCAAACGTGCAGTCGTAGCATTCGGAGACAACATCGTGGAAGAGCTGGCGTAAGGAATGCTCTAGCGGGATCAAAATCCACCTCCAATGAAGGCTGGGATTGTTCCTTGCTAAGGCTGCGGAGCTGCTCGACCTCCGAAGCCGCTTCTATGCTTAGTCTATGACACGAAGACTAAGCGATTTGTTGCAGATTACAAAGTGATGAATGTGGTGTTACAGGAAATTCTTGGCAGTCTTGATTCGCAAGTGCGAAATGGAACCTCTTGTGGTAACACCCATTGGTGTTACCGGTCGGCCCTGACCGGGTGACCCGAGATTACCGATTCTGAATTTGTAACGGACTTAGTACCAGAAACCGAACGCGGCCGGCTATCAGTAGCCAGCCGCGTTGGACGTGTGTTGCGGGTTATCGAGCAGCGACTGCTTCCTGTTTGCCGGCGCCCATTTTGGCCAGCCGGTCGGCCAATAGTTTTTCCAGCTTCTCGAGCGCCGCGCTGAAGCCTTCAATCCCTTCCTTCAGCTTGTCGTGAGCCATCCGATCTTCCGCATGCATTTTTTCAAAGATCGCCTCGTCCATCGGAATCTTCTCGATCTGCAAGCTCTGCGCGTTCTTTGGGTCCAGCTTGCGCGGCAGATCGCCTACTGTGTTCATTGAGCTCTTCCAACAGCTTCGGAGCAATGGTGAGCAGGTCGCATCCCGCAAGCTCGCGAATCTCCCCAATATTGCGGAAGCTGGCGCCCATCACTACTGTCTTGTACCCGAACTTTTTGAAGTAGTTGTAAATCCGCGTCACTGATTGCACGCCCGGATCGTCCGCACCCTGGTAGTCCTTGCCGGTGTCTTGCTTGTACCAATCAAGAATGCGGCCCACGAAGGGCGAGATCAGGGTCACCTTGGCCTCTGCGCAGGCGACAGCTTGATGCATGCCAAACAGCAGCGTCAGGTTGCAGTGGATGCCTTCCTTCTCCAATTGCTCCGCGGCTTTGATGCCGGGCCAGGTGGAAGCAATCTTGATCAGAATCCGCTCGCGAGAGATGCCCGCCTCGTCGTATTGCTGGATAATCTCGCGCGCCTGCTTCATCGTTGCTTCGGTGTCGAAGGACAACCGGGCGTCGACTTCCGTCGAAACCCGGCCGGGAACAATGGCCAGAATCTTCTTTCCGAAAGCGACCGCCAGGTGACGGAAGGCAAGGTTGGCGACGTCACTGTCTTTGGCCTGGGGACCCAGCTGCTTTTTCGCTTCGAGCAGCACTTCATCCACAAGGGGCTGATACTGTGGCATCGAGGCGGCCGTGGTGAGAAGGGAGGGATTGGTCGTAGTGTCCTGGGGCTTGAATTTTTCAATCGATTCAAAATCCCCGGTATCGGCGACGACCACCGTCATTTCCTTAAGCTGTTCGAGCAGTGACTTGGCCATATCAGATCTCCTTGCGTACACCTTTCAGTGTAAGGCTTCACCGGTTGAGATTCTTAAAATTGCGATAGGGTTCATCCGTGAGGTTCATCTGGCGTCATGCGCGACAGGATTCGTCAGCGTTCCCAGGCCTTCCACGCGTAACCGCCACTTGATCGCCGGGCTGCATCGGAGCCACGCCCGCCGGTGTTCCGGTGAGTATCAAGTCTCCTGGAAACAGCGTCATGGCGGCCGTGATATAGCGCAGCAGATAGTCGATGGAAAAGATAAGATCGCGCGTATTGCCGTCCTGGCGCAGTTCCCCATTCAGGCGGGTGGTAATGTTTATGCCGGCTGCCGGATCCACTTCATCGGTAACCAGCGGCCCCACAGGGCAAAAAGTGTCGAAACCCTTGGCGCGCGACCATTGGCCATCCTTCTTCTGCAGGTCCCGGGCGGTTACATCGTTGGCGATGGTGTAACCGCGAATATAGTCGCGCGGGTCTTCGTCGGGACCGATCTTGCTGCACCGCTCGCCAATCACAATCGCAATCTCCCCCTCGAAATCAACCCGTTTTGAAAGCTCAGGAATGCGGATTGCCTCCCCTGCGGAGATCAGCGAGGATGGGGCCTTGAGGAACAGCAGCGGTTCAGCCGGAACTTCATTGCCCAGCTCGGCGGCGTGCTCGCGATAGTTTCGTCCGACGCACACGATCTTGGAGGGCGCGACCGGCGCCAGTAGAGTGGCCTCCTCCAGCGGCAGGGAAACAAAGGGGGCGCCGGCAGGGTCGACAAAATCGCTGACCGGGCCTTCCTCGAAAGGTGGAATCAGGCGCTCGATCCAAAGCCGGCCACCGCGGTCAACAACCTCAGCGTATTGCGCTCCGTGCCTGGTTTGCAGTCGGCAGTATTTCATGAATGACGCTCCTCTCTCGGTTAGGGGCGGGGTAAGGTTTCCTCGACTTCGGGGGACCGTTTGCTCTCGTTCCCGCTTTGATCGACGGCCGACACGGAATACGCGTACGCATGTTCCGGCTGCACTGCGGTGTCTCTGAATGAGGTCTCGACCCCTACTGAAGCGACGCGCTGAGGCGGGCAGGCTTCCCTGCACGTCGCGGCGATAAACACGATAGGCATGCCAGATCGCTGTCGCTGTCGGGCGTCCAGGAGAGATCGATGGCGCCGGCAGCTGAATCCGCCACGGCGACCAGCCCCTGGGGAACGGCCGGCGGAAAAACGTCAGTGGTGGTCACCTCGATGGCCTCGCTGGGCAGACCCTGGACCTCCACCGCTCGACCGGAAAGGTCGAGCGAGGGGACTCGTTCTACCACGTAGCGATAGCGTTGGTTGAACAGCGCGGAGGTATCGATCGCGTGGCCCGGGTCTTCGCCGTCCCGTCCGTGGACTACGAGGGTCTGCGTAGGGGATGGTGGCGAGGGCGCAAGCGGGGAGCTGCGAGCTTCTTGGGGCGCCGGGACGGTCAGTTGCACGCGCTCGATGCGGAAGAGGATGGAGCGTCCCGGGTCGGGGACCGGCTTCCAACTAAGCAAGACACCATCCTGCCTCATCTGGCCCGTCAACCCGGTGACAGCGGCCGGACTGTTCCCGGCAGCGCTGTACGCCTGGTTGGAAGGGCCCGCGGACTTGCCCGCATGGTTCTGCAGGGCGACCTCGTAGCGCAGCAGGCGGTCGGGGTTCTGGCGGAGATCGGAGGGTAATACGTCGGTGTATGTCCCGGCAGCTCCGGGCGCCAGGCTGAGGGTGCCGGTCCCGGCGCCGATCGGGTGCCGATTTGGTACAGGGGCCGCTATCAACCGCACGGCAAATTTGAGCCGTAACCGGATGCCGAAGGGGGAGGTGGTCCGTCGTCCTGGTCGGCATCGTCCAGGCCAGGTGAACGGAGTCGCCGATCCGCACCGCAGAGAGATTCTCGACCGGCGCCGGCAGATTGAGACTCGGGGGCGCCGGGGAGGCGGGTGCTCCGCAGCCAACCATCGCGCACGCCAGCATGCCCATGATGATCAGTGGGAGAGCGAAGACCGGGACCTTGCGATGCATGCTCTCCAAACCTAAATCATTCTTTTCATGGTGGCAGAATCGCTCGCAGCGCAGCGTCAAGCTTAGGATATTCGAAGTTGAATCCCGCGCGCTCAGCCGGGCGGCGAAGGGCTCCCGCCAGCCATCGGGTGAACTCCAGGTTGGTAACCGGGTTGGGCGCAACTACATTGACTGGCCCAGAGCCGGATGCAAAGTAATGGTCAAAATCCGATATTGCATCAGGTTTCGTACTAAAGACAGTGCCGATAAATCCCGATGACCCAGTCAACAAAACTCGTTCCACTCTCATCTCACTGATCCTCAGCTTTATGGCCCATTTAGCCGAGCGATGTTGTATTAAAATTGACAAAAGAAAAAACTGTTTTATTCCTAGCAACATTTTGCAAACGGGTTACATCAGACGAATAGGACAAATTAACCCAGGAGCTGTGCCGTGGACACCAAAGACACCGCCGCTACAAATGCTCAGATTGACCCAGCCAGTGCCGAATCCTTCATCGCCGAAAAGCGTATCGGCGAACGCATAAAGCGCCTGCGACTGAAGAAATCGATGGGGTTAGTCGAACTCGGCCGCCATACCGGGCTTTCGGCCAGCTTCCTCTCTCAACTCGAGACCGGGCGAGTGGTGCCCACATTGCGCAACCTGGCCCGGGTGGCCATGGTTTTCAGCAAAGATTTGTCTTACTTCTTTGAAACTGAGCCGCACACGCTCTTCCGCATCCACCGCAAGAAAGAGCGCGTTCGTTTGCCCCAGACCGGAGTCGACGATCCCACCTACTACTTCGAGAGTCTCGGATACATGGTTCCCGACCGCCAGTTGGATCCATACTTTGCGGAATTTGTTCCCGCTGAAGAAGAACATCGAGGTCCGCCCGCACGTGCATCCCGGATACGAGTTTCTTTACATCCTGGACGGCGAGTTGGAGATCCGGCACGCCGACAAGACGCATGTCCTAACCCCGGGCGACGGCGTCTATTTCGATGCCAGCACGCCTCACGGTTATCGCTGTGCGGGCAAGTCAGCGGCGCAGGCCATCATCGTGACCATGCACCAGCTACAAACCCCGCAACCGGCCATGAACCTGCGGCCCCTGGGAGGGGCGATGACGGCCAAGGGCACCGTGAACGCTCCTGCCGGCAAGCCCGCGCCCACGCTTCCCACCCCGGCACGCTTCAAAGACAACGTCCCGGCTCAACAGTAGGCCAGAAACCGGTGAGTCTGCGCGGAGTTTTGGGAGTCACTACTCTGCATTTCCAAGCTCAGTCCCGCAGGCACGGCTGAACTTAGCCGCAGGACGCTAGTCGCGGGGAGCATTCTCACCAGGGCTAAAGCCCAGTCATTGCAACATAAACCGTTCTCGCGGGTTTGAAAACGCTTCCCCGGACTGAAAGTCCGGGGCTGGCACGGTCTCAAACTGCAGTCGGCTACAAAGTATGACCCTCAGGGGCTACCAGGCGGCCTCCGCTAGGTCTGAAAATGTACAAGACTTCAGGCCTTAGGATGCTATTCCTGCGGTTGGATTTGCCGGGACGAAATCTAGTAAATCCCCAAGCTCTTCAGCCGCCCTGTGGTTCTAGGCCCGGCCAACGGGCAAAAAGAATTCCTCAATCTCGCGCCAGCTGGCCACCCGATGAAACCCCGTAACCGTCGCATTGTGCGGAGCGGAAAAGAGAATCCCCTTACCTCTGAACCGTTCGAAATGCCGGAAGGTATCGTCAATCAGATAATCAGCCAGCAAAATACTCTTATCCCCGCAAAAGACAAAGTTTGCCGGCGAGATAAAGGGGAAATGCCGTCGCAACCAGCGGTATTTCGGGCCGAAGGAATTAGGAAACTCCATCGCCGCCGTGGCGATAAAAATTTCGTAGTGCTCGGTGAGCTTGCGCCAGCACTTCCTGGCTATCCTCCACGACCGGCAGGTCTTCGAAGAAATCTTCACTGCGGAGGTAGCTCTCCAAGCCGTTCGTGGCGGTCGGCGGAGACCATATCCCACAACCATTTACCCTGCAGCTGGCCCTTGGTGATCGCCTCCCCGTGGTCCCGGTTGTAGCGAGACGAGGTGTTCGCTGAGCGCGTCTGCCAGCACCTCATCCATGTCGACAGCAATTCGTTTCATTCCCAAATGTTAAGGCCTGAGTCCAATTTGGACCCTCCCTGCTACGCTCCGGCGCTCGAGGGAGACGAGGAAGCACTGACCTGGCTGGGGTCGAAGTAGAGCAACCGTCCACAACTCTCGCAATTCAAGCAGCGTGCCTTCCCGCACCTGGTTCCAGAACTGCGGACGCAAGGACATTTGGCAGGAGAGACAACGCTGCCCGGCAGCCCGCGCCAGCGCAGTCTTGCGTGAAGAGGAAGCGATGCGGTCGTATTGCGCTAAGCAACGGTTCGTTCACCTCCTTTCGAATCGTTTGCCCGTTCCTTCTGCAGAACATCGAGCTCCTCTTGATAGCCTATGAGCGGCCACGCGAGCCCGTTCCTTTTCCTCATCTACCAATTTCGCCTGCACGGCCGACGCCTTGCGCGCTTCCGCACGCTCGGCTCTCCAACGACTCACTCTTGATCATGCTGCTGAGTTCCTCGTCTTCAATGCGGCGAATTTCCGCTTCGACAAATCCAATCTCATGCTGCAACGCATGAAATTGTTCGTTGGTTTTCACGCTGCTGGATTGGTCGCGGTATTTCACCAGCTTTTGCTGTTGATCCTTGCGATCGCTCTCCAGCCTTCTCCGCCGTGCTTCTTCTGCCGGAACAGCCTTGTCTGCCTGTTCCAGGGCCAGTTTCTGCTGCTGCAGTTTTTCTTCCAGGGAGCGGAGATTGTGGGGTAACGCAGAAATAGTTTCCAGCAGTTGAGAGATCTTGATATCGACCTGCTGCAAGCGAATCAACAACTCCAATTGAACATCCATGTCGTGGTCTGGAGTCTAGCACGCCGCCCCCAGGCAAGTCCCTTTACACGGTCAATAACGCCCCATTCCGCTCTACCGGCGTGCGATACACTGCAGGCTCAAAGCGCTCCCGCCCTAAGCCAATATTTGGAGCCAATTTCGGAGCCGATCCTAGGAGCCATTCTTGAGACTGATTCGAATCGCCCTGGTGCTCGCGTTCTGTCAGCATTTTCTGGCCTGGGCAGCCGACCTGCCCAAACCAGTGACTGCGGAACAGATCTACCTCCAGGAGCAGGCGACCCGTCCGCCGGACGGCATCGCTTGGAGCCCGGACGGAACTCGTTTCAGTTATATCGACGAGAACGGCGATCTGCGGGCAGTCGATGGCGGGACGGGAACGTCGCAAGTGCTGGTCGACCGCGATCGGATGAAGGCCCTCAATCCACCCGTGACCTCGGAGCACGACCTCAACAATCGAGCCCGCTACAAAGAGGCCAGCTACATCTGGGTGCCCGACTCAAAGCATTTGCTCTTCGATGCCGACGGGCAGTTGTGGTTTTTCGATCTGGCAACCAAGACGGGCATGCAGATGGCCTCGACCGGCGCCGGCAGCGGCGATGATCCCAAGTTCTCTCCCGATGGAGCCTATCTCTCCTACGTTCGCGGTCACAATATCTATGTCAATAAACTAAAAGACAGCAATGCTGCCGCGCGCCTGACAGATTCGCAGACAGACGCGACTCTCGATGGCGAAGTCGACTGGGTCTACCAGGAAGAACTCGACGTCCGCAGCAACTACTTCTGGTCGCCGGACTCACGGCGAATTGCCTACCTGCAGATGAACGAAGCCCCGGTTCCTGAATACCCGATTGAAGATTGGATCCCAACCCATGCATCGGTCGAACGCCAGCGTTATCCGCAGCCCGGCGATCCGAATCCCGTAGTCCGTGTTGGCGTCGTAGGCGCGAACGGTGGAAAGACCAGGTGGATCAATGTGCCCATCGACAACGGTAGCGACTACATCCCGCGCTTCGGGTGGCTCAACCCCAGAACGCTGTGGATTGAAACCCTGAAGCGCGACCACCAGACGTTGACCCTATACTTCGCCGATGCCTCCACGGATGAGTCGAAGCCGGTGCTGACCATAAAGGACCAGAAATTCCTCGACGACTCCTATGACCTGACCTTCTTCGCCTCAAATTTCCTGCTTACCAGCTGGCGGGATGGGCACAACCACATCTACCTCTATGGATTCGATGGAGGAAATCCTTTGGCTTCCTCCGCCACCCTGGTCAAACAACTGACAGCCGGCAATTATGAGGTCGCAGATATTTTGGGCGTGAACCAGGTGGCGCACACTGTCTACTACCTTTCCAACGAAGGAGATCCACGCCAGCAGCAAATCTGGGTAGTTGGATTGGACGGCCAGAACAAACACCAGGTAAGTCGCTCCGGCGAATGGCACGAGCCCGTCTTCTCGCCCAACACAAACTTCTTTGCGGACACCATTTCTTCCACCATGATTCCACCGGTGGTGGATTTGTGCCGCCACGAGCGAGACTGTCAAACCATCTGGAAAGCGCCGCCGGTCGATGCAGGCTTAACCCCGCCGGTCCCCGTCGAGCTGAAGGCTGCTGACGGCGCGACCACTTTATATGGTCGGCTGGTAGCTACCCCCGGGAAAGACCGCAACTCGCACCGTGCCGCTGATCGTCAACCCGTATGGCGGCCCGCATGTGCAGACTGGTAACCGGAAAATGGTCGGCCCGAGACCGTCTTTTCGATCAGTTGCTGCTACAGAGCGGTTTTGCCGTGCTGCATGTGGACAATCGTGGCATGGGCGGCAGAGGCCGCGATTTCGCCCAGGCTGCCTACCACAACTTCGGTCCCGTGCAGCTGGGCGACCAGATCGCAGCGCTCGACCAAACCCTGCACGCCTACCCGCAACTTGACCCCAACCGGCTCGGCTGGTGGGGCTGGAGTTGGGGCGGCAGCTTTACCCTGTATGCCATGACCCACAATGATCGCTTCCGCGCCGGCGTGGCCGTGGCTCCCGTGGCCGACTGGCAGGACTACGACTCTATCTATACCGAGCGCTATCTCGGATCACCCACAGTGAATGACGACGTCTATCGCGACGACTCTGTCCTGAACAGCGCGGCCAACTTGAAGGGCCGGCTCCTCCTGGTTCAGGGCACAGGCGATGACAATGTGCACCTCGGAAAATTCCATCCAGTTTATTCAGAAACTCATCGATGCCGATCTGCCCTACGACTTGCAGCTCTACCCACGCAAGACTCACGGCATCGACGGCTCCGAAGCCATGACCCATCTATTCACCCGCATCCTGACGCATTTTCAAACCTACCTGGCGAGCCAGCCGTGACCAGCGATCTGATACGAGCCCAGACCACGCTGGGCAATCTTGAACTGACCATACTCACCGACGGACCCTATCTGTTGGATGGTGGCGCCATGTTCGGCGTAGTCCCCAAAACTCTGTGGGAGAAACGGACGACGGCCAACGAACGAAACCAGATTCTCCTGGGAACTAACACCGTCGTTGTGCGCACCGGCAAGCACACCGTGGTGATCGAGACCGGAATCGGCAACAAGCTGCCGGAAAAGCAGCGCAGCATCTTTGAAGCCAGGCAGCTTTTGCCGCAAAGCTTTCAGGCTGCCGGGATACGCCCGGAAGACGTAGACGTGGTGATCAACACTCACCTCCACTTCGACCACTGTGGATGGAACACCACCCGCAAAGAAGACGGCAGCATCGTGCCTACCTTTCCCAACGCCCGCTACTTCGTCCATCGCGGAGAAGTGGAGCACGGCCATCTGCAGTTGGAGCGCGATGCCGTCAGCTATATCAGCGACAACTACGACCCGCTCATCGCCAACGGGCAGATGACCCTGATTGATCCGCCACGCGGATCTCAGCTGGAGATTGTTCCCGGCGTGTCGGTCGAGATATTTCCCGGGCACACCGCGCAGATGATGGCGGTGATGATCGACTCCGGCGGCCGGCGTGCCTGCTACATCTCCGACCTGGTCCCCACCAGCGCGCACCTTGACGTGACCTGGGTGATGGGCTACGACCTGTACCCTCTCACCTGCATCGAGCAGCGTAAGCGCTTCCTCAGCCGGGCAATCCCGGAGCAGTGGCTGGTCCTCTTCACCCACGACCACCACCATCCGATGGGTTACGTGGAATGGGGACCAAAAGGCAAGCCGCAGCTCAAGCTCTAACTTCTGAAGAGCAACAACTTCCGGGATTTGTGGTCAGTCCCTGTCCCCGTGAGAAATACCTTGATTGAAATTCGAGTCCTGCAGGGACGGCTCAAGTTTCAGACGTGTCCAAATTGAATTTGAAAAATACCTCGCTGCCCTTTCCTTTGTCATCTGAAGGTGTTGTTCTAGGTGGTCAGGGAACGCATTTTTGCATTCGTAAGGTTCCAAGGTACATACTTCAGCCGTTGGCCCTGAAATACGCTTCCGCCTAAGCACGTTTTTAGACAATAAAAGAGAGAGCTGAACCGGGGGCTGGAGGGCAGGTCGAAAAAATCTAGGGTCTAGAACACCTGGCGGTGAAAGACTTCGTCCTTTTCTTCACACGGCGAGCAGGTTGCGCCAATGCCGCAGGCGATCAACAGGGCCGCCCCGATGGTGACCAGAATTGCCGGGCCGTAGGACTCAAACTGGAAGAACCAGTGTGTGAGGTTGTGAAAATGAAGCGAATGCATTGCAATACTCCACTACTTTATGAAACCAGAAGCCCGGGGGTAGGTTTTCCAGGATGCAAAATATTTATCGGCTGGGCTTCCATTCTGGCAAAAGAGACGTTGACTTCCCGAAAACCACCGATGGCACAAAGCTTAGCACTGCAATAAAAAATCCGATATGGGCAAAAGCTGTGCAACGTGACTGACGCGACCACCAGTACGTTCCGAATGGGTGATCCCCAGCTGCAATGGCTGTTTCTGGATCTCAATTCCTATTTTGCTTCCGTGGAACAGGAGCTGCGGCCGGAGTTGCGCGACCGCCCCTTGGCCGTGGTACCCCTGGTAGCAGACACAACCTGCTGTATCGCAGCCAGTTACGAGGCCAAAAGATACGGGATCCGCACCGGAACGCAGGTTGGTGAGGCCAAGCGACTTTGCCCCGGCATCATCCTGGTCGAGGCCCGCCACGAGTTGTACGTCGACTACCACCATCGGGTCGTGGAGGCGGTCGAGTCTTGCCTGCCGGTCACCTCGGTGATGTCCATCGACGAGATGGCTTGCCGGCTGTTAGGCAGGGAGCGGCCCCTGCTGGCGGCGCTGGAGCTGGCACGCGACGTGAAGGCCGCGGTTCGACGCAGGGTCGGGTCGACACTGCGCTGTTCCGTCGGCCTGGCCACCAACCGCTATCTTTCCAAAGTAGCCTCCGATATGGAAAAGCCAGACGGCCTGGTGGCCCTTACTCCAGACCTCCTGCATGACGCTCTCTCCGCACTCACGCCGCGCGACCTTCCCGGTGTCGGCGCCCGCATGGAGAAGCGGTTGCACCAGGCGGGAATCCAGACCATGCCGCAACTATTGGCTCTTGATCGCGAGCAGCTGCACACGGCGTGGGGAGGGATCGGCGGTGAAAAACTGTGGCACTGGCTGCGCGGTGAGGACTTTGGTGACCCGGAGCTGGAGCACGCAAAATCCATTGGCCACTCGCACGTCTTATCGCCGGAGCTGCGCACTCCGGAGGGTGCCTACGCGGTGGCCAACAAGCTGCTGCACAAAGCTGCCATGCGGCTGCGCAAGGCGCGGCTGTGGGCCTCGCACATGACCTTGACCATACGTTTCTCCGTCGGGAGCGCGGCCGCCACCTCCACGCATTCCTCCGGCATTCATCAGCAGCCGTGGACGCAAAGCTGCCCCCTGCTCGAATGCCAGGACAACCAGACCTTACTCGAGGGCCTGCAGCGCCTATGGCAGCAAAGCCCTGCAGGCAAGGGCCAGAAAAAGCCCTTCTTCGTCGGCGTTTCCCTGGGCAACCTGGTTCCCGACCACCTGCACACCCTCAGCCTTTTTTCCGGCCTGGAAGAAGAAGCCAAACGGACGCGCCTCTCCACCACCATGGACCAGGTGAATTACAAATACGGGACCACCAAGCTTTGCTTTGCCAGCACGCTGCTGGCCGGCGCGGCCGCACCCACGCGCATCGCATTCTCCAGCATTCCAGACCTATTTTGAAACCTGTTTTGAGCGACGTGAAATATCGAGGCCGGTTGGCTCCCTCCCCTACCGGTTACTCTGCACCTCGGCCATGCCCGCACTTTCTGGATCGCCTACCAGCGTGCGCGAGCGGCGGGAGGGACTCTGATCCTGCGCAACGAGGATCTCGATCCGGATCGCTCGCAGCCGCACTTTTATCACGCCATGATCGAAGATCTGCGTTGGCTGGGCCTCACGTGGGAGGAAGGGCCGGACGTGGGCGGCCGCTTCGGTCCATACACCCAAAGCCAACGGCACAGCCTCTACCGCGACGCCTGGCGGCGTCTGCTGGACGGGGGTTGGCTCTACCCCTGCCGCTGCTCTCGCAAAGACCTTGCCATGGCCATGCAGGCCCCGCACGACGATGAAGGAATCTATCCCGGAACCTGCCGCCCAGCCGCCGGACAGCCCATCACCGCTAGCCAGCCGTCCGGCGCAAACTGGCGTTTTCGCGTTCCCCAGGGCCAGGCGATCGAGTTTGAGGATAGGCATTTCGGTCCCCAGCGATTGGTTGCCGGCCAGGACTTTGGCGATTTCCTGGTTTGGAGGCGGGATGATCTTCCCTCCTATCAGCTCGCGGTCGTGATTGACGATGCGGCGATGCAGATCACAGAAGTAGTCCGAGGCGCCGACCTATTGAAGTCAACGGCCCGGCAGATTCTGCTGGCCCGTGCGCTCGGGCTTTCCTCTCCCGCCTGGTACCACTGCGACTTACTGCGCGACGACCACGGGCAGCGGCTGGCCAAACGGCACGATGCGCTCAGCCTGCGCACACTGCGAGAACAAGGCAAGCAGCCAGAGGACCTGCTGGCGCGCATGCACATAACTGACCGATTTTCCTTGCCCCGCGAATAGAAGAGAATAGGAAAGAAACAAATCCAGTGGCATCAGACTTTGCCCAACTCGTAAAGCAGCAGGCGGATATCGTCCGGATCGTCGGCGAGTACATCACGCTGAAGAAGTCCGGAGGGCAGAACTACGCCGGGTTGTGTCCGTTCCACGGCGAGAAAACCGCGTCCTTCTCCGTGCATGCAGTGCGTCAGTTCTACCATTGCTTCGGCTGCAACGAGGGCGGCGACGTTTTCTCCTTCGTGCAGAAGATGGAGAACGTCGGCTTTACCGAAGCCGTTAAAATCGTGGCCCAAAAGGCGGGCATTCCACTGCCTAAGCGGGAATTTGCCACCCCGGAAGAGGCCCAGGAGAATCGCCAACGCGGCAAACTGCTCGAACTGCATGAGGTGGCGACAGCCTGGTTTGAAGAGCAGTTGCGTTCACCGGAGGGCTCGCGGGCTCGCGAATATCTCACCGGGCGAGGCCTGACACCGGAAGCGATCGCGAAATTCCGCATCGGCTACGCGCCCGATTCGTTCAACGCGCTGCGTGACCGCTTGCAGGGGGTGGCCGCCCCCGATCTGTTGCGCCTGTCCGGCCTTCTTTCCTCCAAAGAACAACCGGATGGTTCTGCAGGACCGCTGTATGCGCGCTTCCGCAAGCGCATCACCTTTCCCATCCACAACGAATCCGGGCGCGTGATTGCCTTCACCGCGCGCGCCCTCGATAGCGACGAGAAATCCGGCCCGAAGTACATGAACTCACCCGAGACCCCCCTCTACTCCAAGGGCCAGGTGCTGTTCAATCTCGATAAGGCCCGGCAGGCAATCCGGGAACGCAAGTATGCCCTGCTGGTGGAAGGGCAGATGGACTGCATCACGGCCTACATGGCCGGTTTCCACAATGTGCTGGCAACCAGCGGAACAGCCTTTACCGAGATGCAGGTCAGGTTGCTCAGTCGTTACACCAACAAGCTGTTTATCAACTTCGACCCGGACACTGCAGGGGCAAACGCCGCCGAAAAGTCGATTGCCCTGCTCACCGAAGAGGACTTTGAAGTCAGGGTGGTTACCCTCGAAGCAGGCCTGGACCCCGACCGCTTTATCCGTGAACGGGGAATCAAAGCCTACGTCGGCGCCGTGGAGGGCGCCAGGCGCCACTCGGACTACCTGATCGACCGGGCGATGCAGCTTTTCCCGCCTCGGACGGCCGAGGGCAAGAGCAAAGCCCTCAACTACTTGCTGCCGCACATCCGGCGCATGCCCGATCGCATCATGCGCGACGAATTCGCTTCCGACGCAGCCCAGAAGCTGGGTATCGACTCAGCCCTGGTCAGGGAAGAACTGCGTCAGGCGGCGCGCAAGCGCCGGGACGAGGTCCGGCCCACCGGCGTGGATGCCCTGAACGAGGCCGAGCGGGTACTTTTGCGGGCGGCCGCGTTCCAGTCCGGAGAGCCGGGTCTGCCTCCGTGTCTTCCAGGCTTTGCACGACCAGCCCCAATCGTTTGAGGGGCTTAGCGTTGCGCCCGATCTTGACGTATCTTGCGTGACCGTGGGCCGCTGGAGCCCTTGTCGGCCGTCTCCGATCCCGGCCATCGAGCTCTGTTGGCCCAGGCGCTGCTCCGCGAGTCAGCGAGAGGTGGAACTGCGAGAGGTAGAGGCCGCCCTGGAATCGCTCAAATATCGCCATCTGGAAGCCTTGCAGCGCCGCGTCCGAGCGGACATCGCCGAGGCCGAACGCCGAGGCGATCTGGCCCAATTAGCCGTTTTCATGGCCGAAAAACTCAAAGTTGACCGCCAAATGCGAGACGCCGACCGCTAAGCGAATCAGGCCTGAATTCGGCCTCGAGCTATCGGCAGCTCACCTCCCTGCGGGATCAAGGATGTTCCCTGACGTACCCAGAACCACAGCTAAATCAGCTGCAGGGGACTGAGAAACCGCATACATCCGCTCATCCCAAGTGAAACGAAATCCGCCCATTTACATCTAACTGATTAGGATCCATCTCAGAGACTGGGAAGAGAAAGATAAGGGGTGTCGTTCAAGGAGCGGCCCGGGAACACACTCCAATCCATGATATTCTATAACTCTTTGAAGGACGTGCGTCTACTTGCCCAAACGGTTCATCAACCGTCCGGAATATGCCCTTAGCGGCTCGCATAGCACCCTGTCCTTTCTGAGCACGGACCGATCCGAAAAATAAGGCACGGGATAGGATTTGCTTGGCTATCGAAGACAAGTACGAAGAAGATATTCAGAAACTGATTGATGCAGGCAAGGAAAAAGGCTATTTGACCTACAACGAGGTCAACGACCTGATTCCTGGCGATCTGCATTCACCGGACGATCTCGACGATCTGTTGACCACCATCGGGACCCAGGGCATTGATGTGCTCGAAGGCGGTCCTAAGTTTGGCGCAGATAAGTTCGAGAGCGAGGGTGAGGAGGGCGAGGATGTTGAACTCGACCTTACACCGGGCACACTCGAAAAAACTAATGACCCCGTTCGCATGTACCTGCGCGAAATGGGCACTGTTCCACTACTGACCCGAGAAGGCGAAGTTGAGATTGCCAAGCGCATCGAGCGCGGGCAGTTGCGGGTACTCAAAGCCATTTCCCGTTCGCCCATCGTCATTCGCGAGATCGTCGCCCTGGGCGAAGACCTCAAGCGTGGCGTGCGCAACATCAAGGAAGTGGTGATCTTCGACGAGGAAGAGATCACCGAAGAGATTCTGCAGGCGCGCATCCGGGTCACCATCGGCCGCGTCGACACGCTGCTCAAGCACCAGAAGAAAGCAGCGCTGCTCTTCGAAAAACTCGAAACCATCAACGTCAAGGCGAAAGCGAAGGAACATCGCAAGACGCGCTGGATGATGAACCGCGAGCGGGTCGAAGTCTCGCGCATCGTCCGAGAACTGAAATACACCAACGCGGAACGCAAGCGGCTGCTGGACAAGGTCAACAAGACCGTCGACGCCATGCGCATGCTCGAGCGGCAGGTCAAGTCGCTGGAACAGAAGCATGACCAGTCGAAAAGCGAAGAGCTGCGCAAGGAGTACCGCCGCCAGCAAAAGAACTGCAAGACCGACCTGGAAAAGCTGGAGCAGGAGGCCGGCGTATCGATCGCCGAGCTCAAGCGCACCCAGCGCGAGATGATCCAGGGCGACATGGACGCCGAGCAGGCCAAGCGCGAGCTGATTGAGGCTAACCTGCGCCTGGTGGTTTCGATTGCCAAGAAGTACACCAACCGCGGTCTGCAATTCCTCGATCTGATCCAGGAAGGCAACATCGGTTTGATGAAGGCGGTCGACAAGTTCGAATACCGTCGTGGTTACAAGTTCTCGACCTATGCGACCTGGTGGATTCGCCAGGCGATTACCCGCGCGATCGCCGATCAGGCCCGGACCATTCGTATTCCGGTGCACATGATCGAGACCATCAACAAGCTGATTCGTACGTCACGCCAGTTGGTGCAGGAGCTGGGCCGCGAGCCCACTTCCGAAGAGATTGCCCGCCGGATGGATATCCCGGTGGCCAAGGTTCGCAAAGTGCTCAAGATCGCACAGGAACCGATCTCGCTCGAGACGCCGATCGGCGAAGAAGAAGACTCTCACCTTGGCGACTTCATTGAAGATCGCCAGGCGGTTTCGCCTTCTGAAGCAGTGATCAGCGTCAACCTGAAGGAATACACCTCCCAGGTGCTGCGTACTTTGACCCCGCGTGAAGAGCGTGTGATCAAGATGCGTTTTGGCCTGGAGGATGGTTCCGAGCACACCCTGGAAGAAGTGGGTCAGAGCTTCCAGGTCACTCGCGAGCGCATCCGGCAGATAGAAGCCAAAGCGCTGCGCAAGCTGCGCCATCCTTCACGCTCCCGCAAGCTGAAGGCCTTCGTCGAAGGCGTCCGCGAATAATACATTATCGCCTGCTCTTCGGAGCAGGCGATTTTCGTTGCGCCATTCCCTCTACTTTTGAGGAGTTCATTCCCGTGCCCCCAACATCCTCCCCCGAAGTGATCGAGAAGTTGAAGCATGCGCCTGACGTACCCGGCGTTGAAGACCTGATCCTCCGCCGCTGGAGCCCTCGCGCCTACTTGCGATAAGGAAGTAACAGCGGATGAGCTGAAGAAGCTGTTTGAAGCGGCGCGCTGGGCTGCCTCCTCTTCGAACGAGCAACCCTGGCGCTTCCTGGTAGGCCGGAGAGGCGACGAAACCTACCAGAAGATCTTCAACGCGCTGGTTGAATTCAATCAGTCCTGGGCCAAGAGCGCTCCCGTGTTGGTGCTCTCCGTGGCGAAGAAGACCTTTACGGCAAAGGGCACGCCCAATCGCCACTGCTTGCACGACACGGGCGCGGCCATGGCAAATCTGGCTCTGCAGGCGACCGCCAACGGGCTGCACACTCATTCCATGGCAGGTTTCGACAGCGAGCAGATGCGGGCATCGTTTGCGGATACCCTCTGACTATGAGTTGGGCGCGGTCACGGCGATCGGATACTTTGGCGACCCGGAAAGCCTGCCAGAGCACCTGCGCAAGCAGGAGGTCTCTCCGCGGCAGCGAAAACCTCTGGAAGAGTTCGTCTTCTCCGCTTGGGAGAAACCGGCGCAGCTCTGAAGCGCCATGAGAAAGATACTGCTCTTAGTCAACCCCGTGCTTCAGCACACAGCAGCCAGGCGTAGAGATATTGCTCGCGTCGAAGCGGTGTTTCGCGAGCAAGGCGCCTCGGTCGAAGTAATGGAGACGGGCGAGAACCGCGCCGCCGGGCCCAAGGCAAAGCGGGCTGCAGCAGAAGGCTACGAGGCCATCGTTGTCTGCGGTGGCGACGGTACTATCTTCGACGTGATCCAGGGCCTCGCCGGCTCCGCCGTGCCATTGGGGATCATTCCTTTTGGCACCGGCAACGTGATGGCCCAGAACCTGAAAGTCCCCAAAGACCCGGCGGCCGCCGCGCACTGGATTTTACGCAGCCGTCCCCGTTCGGTGGGCTTGGGAAGAATCACCTGCTGCACGGCTGGAGGCCGAGAAAGCTGGCTGTTCGCCATGGCTGCCGGCATGGGCATGCATGCCTCCCTGATGTCTGAAGCGCGACGTTCGGGAAAGAGCAGAGTAGGACGAGCCGCCTATTTCGCCGCCGGTGGACGGTTGCTGTTAAACCATCCGGTACAGACCCTTTGACATCGAGATCACCACCACCAACGGCGTCACGTCATACGAAGAGCAGGTATGCGAGGCGATAGCGGTGCGTGTAGCGGAGTTGAACCGATGGCGCCCGGGCGGCGGGCTGCATTTTCCTTTTCTCCGTCTGGCCACGGTAGAGGGTGCTTCCCGATCCCGATTGGCACTGGCCTCCTTCGAGGCCCTCTTTCGTGCCGCTGGTGCGCGCGATCGCGAACCCGCGCGCCAACGCAGCGGCCATTTACCGCGATGTAGTGCGCGTAGTCTGCAAGCCCATCCCTGATCGCATGTATCAACCCCCATAGCCGTCCAAGCCGACGGAGAAGTCCTCGGCGCCTCCTGCGCCACCATAGAAATGGCCGGGCTAACGTCTGTCTCTGCTCAGCCGGCTAAGAACTCGTCAAGAAAGACGAACGTGGCGGCGTGATCGGTAACATGTGGGCTCAAGCCCGAATGGCGCAGCAGCAAATCCCGTCCCTACGCTGAGCTTCGAGTGCCCACGGCTAGCGCCGATGCGCAATCGGGATGTACATGAATCAGGACAGGGTCCGGACGCAGGTAGAGAACAGTTGCAGAGCCGGGGCGCCTTCATCCGAGCCTCTCGTTTCTGGCATTAGGAGCGTATGTGGGCCGAAAACGATGTGCGAAGCCCCAAGAATGCTTATCTGATCCAACGAGCGGGCTGTCTTGGTGAGCTCAAAAATTAAACAACGCCTGAAAATTAAAATCCCGCACCGCCGAACCATGGGAAAAGAACCCATTCGCCAGCTGATTCGACTTGCCAAAAAACGGCGAATCGGTAGTCCCATCCGGAGGCCCGCCCAGCGTCCCATTCGGCGGCGCAAGATTCACCACGTTGAAGATATTGTGCGCAAACGCGCTCAACGTAATGCTGTAGCGCCGATCGACCCGACGTACTCGGGCCATGCGGACCACCGCCGGTTCCCCCTAACCCCATCCCCGGCATCCACGCCACCATGTCCGCCGCCACCACGCCCACCACCACCCCCACCCGCGACCGCTCCTTTGCCTTCCTCCACCCGCGGCCCGACACCAAAGCTCTTGGCCACGCGCATATTCATCGCAAACTGAACCGGGCCATTTCCATAATTGATAGGAATCAGCTGAGACCCGGCAGGAGGCGTCGGGCTGACATCAAAGTTCCCATACTTCGTGTTATCCACCGTTGCCGGATTCGAAGCCGACGACGCGAACGTAGGCCGGTCATTGAAGAACGAATCGCCGTTAATATCCTGGCTTAACTGCAGATTGAAAGGCGCGCCCGACGACGCACTGAGAAAAGGACTGATCCTGAACCCATAAGGAGCCGAGTAATTGGCAAACGCAAACACCCGGTTGCGCACGTCGAAGAACTGGCGTCCATAATCCTGCTTGATGTCGTACTGATTCGAGGGATGGTATCCGGGCCCGCCCGTATCGCTGTTTGCCTTGCTGTAAATATAGAAACCGGTAAACGTAAGCTTGCGGCCAACCGCCACATTCAGGTTGAGAAATATCTGATTTTCCTTGAACACCGCCAGCGAATCGTACTCGTAGATGTTGCATGGCGTGCCCGGCGCAGCGCCGATAGGGTTGGTGGGGCACAAGCCAAGCGCCGGCCTGGTGCCGTCCGCCGTGGGGCGCATCGATATTGCGCGACAGCAACTGGTGTATGCCGCGGGAATAAAGATACGTCGCCGAAACGCTTACACTTTTATTCACCTGGTGCTCAATGCCTGTTCCCGCCTCGGTAATCGCCGGAGCATTCAGCCCTGGCTGCGTGCGATAGAAAGTCGGTAGCGCGGGAGACTCCTCCGTCGTGCTGCCCGGGGGCGTTCCGTCGGGGTTCGATTGAATACTCTGCACCTGTCCCAGCTGGTCGAGATTGTAGCGATTCGTGTTGAGCAGCAGGTCGTAGGTGAAGCGGTTATAAAAAATTCCATACCCGGCGCGCAGCACCGTCTTGGGCTGCTTTCCTCCTGTGCCAATGCCGTAAGAAAGCGCAACCCGCGGCGCAAAATTTACCTTGTTGGCAATCTGGTTTTGCGTCTCGAAACGCAATCCATAGCTGACGGTGAAGTTGGGCCGCACTTTCCAGTCGTCTTCGGCATAAAGTCCCAGGTCGGTGACACTGGCCTTTTGCGTGGGCGTGCCGGTCGTAATCGAAAATTGACTGGGCTTCGCCGCAAGATAGGCGTTCAGGTTCGAGTAGGTATAGGTCCCTTCAAAATTTGCGCTGGAATAAGTTCGTGTCCTGGTTGTGGCGAATCCGGGCGCCAAACCGAATGTAATGTTTCGCCAGGGCCAGCGAAGCGTAATTTTGAACCTCGAATTCCTGCTGCGTATCGTGGAGCGTTCCTAATGGGCTCCCGCCGCCCTGAAAGTTCTGCAGCACATTGATGGCAGGAGCCACCAACTGCGGAGTCTGATTGCTGCTGTCGTGAATGTATTGGAAGCGGGTATTGTTGACGAACTTCGCCCCGTACACCTGGCTATCGCTGATCTGAATCCGGTTCTCCACCTCGTTGGTGTTGTACGCCTGGCTCGGTAGCACGAACGGGTTGCTGCCCAATCCGCTGTTGTTCCGCGTGTCCTGGTAGTAGCTATAGCGGGCCGTCAACGTTTGCGTGGGCGTCAATTGGTAGTCGATGCGCGGGCTAATGTCCATGCGCGTCTGCGGGTACGGCACCGCGAGATTGCACAGCGTGCCGGTGGTCTCCTGCACCACGCCGTTTTCCGGCTCGCACGTCGCAGGGTCGGGCACGTACGGCACGTTGGCGTTGACGATGCTGTTGTCCTGAATATTCCGCCGGTCGAAACTAAAGAAGAACGAAGCCCTCTTGCCCAGCGGACCACTCACATTCCCGTTGTATTGCAGCGTGTGGTACGGCGGCTGGTTCGCCGCAAAAGGATTCGACGTATTAAAGGCCGAAGCACTGGAATTCACAAACACCTGGCCGTGCAGCTTGTCGGTGCCCGGCTTGGTCAAAATCTCGACCCGCCCATAACCCGGCTTGTCATATTGAGCAGAGAAAGGATTCTGGTTAATGATGATGGCGCGAATCGACGACTTGGGTGGCAACTGCCCGCCTGTGAATCCATCGATATAAATCTGGCCCCCGCTCGGGCCCGCAGAAGGACCGGCCAACGCCGTCAGTTCGTTCGACAACTCGTCAGGATCGTCCGAGAGAGCATCCAGGTCTTTGCCGGTCATCACCACTGCGCTCACATTGCTGTCCGGGTCCACGCTCACCCCTTGCGCATCTCCGGTGACCTGCACTTGCTGCTGCTCCATTTGAATCGCGAGCGAGACATTCAAATGCTGCGTCTGCCCGGCTGCAATGCGCACCGCAGGCGAGGTGAAGGTGGAGAAACCCGTGGCTTCGACGGTGACCGTGTATTGGCCCGGCGCCAGGCCGGAAATCACGTATTGCCCGGAAGCATCCGACGTGCCCGTGCGGCTTACTCCGGCTGCTGATGTCACTGTCAAGGAAGCCTGGGGAATGACGGCCCCGCTCGGGTCGGCCACCTGGCCACGCAGTGTTCCCACCGCGGCTGACGCCGGCAGCCGTTTGCGCCAGGGCATGATGACCGCGGGCACTCCCACGAAAGACAAAGAAAATCGCAAGGCAGAGAGCGAGCAATCGATTCAAAGGTTCTCCTCTAAATGCGTCAGTATTCCCAGATTGTCAGGACTGCGGGTAAGGCCTGACGGTGACGACGATAACGCCCACCGTGCATGCTACCCCAACCTGATTTCCGAAAGGCAGGCCGCTGGAGCAGTTCTACTGTGGTCCTTCCCCGCCACCACCGCCCTCACCACCGCCGCCACCGCCCAGGTTCCAGGACGAAGAAAGCATGGCCTGGCTTCCGCTGGTCGACGCCTGAAGCATGGGCTCCACGCCGGCGACGACGGTGATGGCAGTTGCGGACTACCGGAGTTTGACCCTCAGTAGCGACAACAATGACCATGTTGCCTTTCTGAAGATCCTTCAAGGTGACGGATGGCGCGCGCGCCAACACCTGCTGAAAATCAGCTCCCCCGCCTCCCGGACCCCGGCCACCCGGCCGGATGGTCCGCTCCGGAAGGCGCCTGGCCCGCCTGCGCCCGGCGCGGGCCGCGGCCGCGGCCGCCCAGCGCGCCCCACCAGAAGCCCCGTCCGGCCGCTTGCGCACCGCCGCTCAGCCGTGCGGCAATCCGCTGCGCTACGGCAGGGTCGAGCTTTTTAACTTCGCTGTCAGGGGTAATGGTAATGACCACAGGCTTCTTGGTCGCGGTATCGGTCAGCGTGATCGTGGATGCATTCGCGTCCACCGCCTGGATGGCGCCGGCAAGATTCAGGAAGTTTCCGCTGACAATCTCCTCCGCTTCCAGCGTTGTCCCATCGGCGCCCTTGGCACCGCGCGCACGAAGCTGATCGCCGGGCTTTATCTGGTCAAGCGTGCTTTTGATTGCCTGATCGAACTTCACCGACCCCGGAGCATACCGGCGAACGATGGTGGTGGGCGAAACGTGAATCACCATCGTCCGCGTGCCGCCGGCGCCGGTCGAAATGGTCACGGTTCCCGCCGTCGTGTCCACCGCCTTCACCAGCCCTCCGGTACCGTTTTTCTGCCAGTCTTCCCGCTCATGCTCCTGCTTTTGCGCAATGTCAGCGCCCTTGATCGCTACCAGCATGTTCGCTGCCAGTGATTTGCCATCGGCGTTGGCTGCGCCGCGGGCCATGACACGATCTCCGGCTTGCAAATCAGACAGGCTGAATGGGCTGGCGCCCGCGAGCGTTTTTTGTCCCGGTTCGATGCGCAGCAGGCGCGCGTTCTCCTCCACCGTTACCTGCATGGTGGCCCCAGCGTCACTTTTCACGGTAATGTTGTTGCCGCTCAGTGTCTGGACTGTCCCCAGGAACGTGACCGGCTTAGCCGGGGCGGCCGCATCCTGCGCAGCAGCAAGCGGTGTGAAGCCTGCGAATACTGCGGCACAAAGAACAAAACCAAACACAAAAAAAGCGGCCCTGCTTCGCATTCTCGTAGTTAGCATCTTTCTCTCTTACTGAGGCGGGGTCACGCCGCCAATTGGAACTCGCGCAGGAAACTGCAAGCTGGTGTTCGGCTGGCTGGTTTTCACTCGTATCGGCTGCAAACCCGGCTTCGCTGTAGAGACGAACGTCAGCTCATATTGGTTCTGCAATTTACGTTGAATATCGGAAAGAAAGGGCGAGAAAGATACCGGGTTTCCAAACCCTTCAAGGTAGACTTTGCCTCCGGTATCGCCCGAAATCTGGGTCAGGTAATTCTGCCCGCCATCCGTCACCGCCAAACTCCGGTCAAAGCGCCCCGCGCCGCGGTAATAGATGGAGTAGATGATTACCCCTGCTTTCTGCGCGTCACTTGTGGCTGCTCGCACATAAGGATTTGAGGGGTCGAATTGTCCGCCGGAATACCGGTCCACGCCATCCGTGACCATGATCACCTCGCGGCGTACATCGTTGCTCCCGCCTGGCCAATGCCTGACCAGGTCCGAGATGCAGAAGTAGGGGCTTCCATTGCTCCCGGCGACCCCCTGTGGCAAACGAAGAGCCTTTGCCGCCTGGGCGTGGTCGCTGGTGAAGTTCTGCACCAGGTTCGGCGTCCCGTTGCGCATATAGCCAATGGCTACCTGGGCTGTGGGAGGCAGAGCGTTGAGGAAACTCCGGATGTCGTTCAATTGCAAACCCAGGTTGCCGCCGGAGGAGTCATCGAGCAGCACCACCAGCTGCAGCCCCGACCTCGCACCCCGTAGCGGCGTCCACCCGGTCACATCCTGCAGCTTGCGATTCTCGTAAAGGGTGATGCTCTGCCTGGGAACAACGGTGACCCCTTCCGCACCTTTCGTCTCCGCCGTCACCACGGCGCGACCCGTCGATGTTTCCTGCGCTGCCGCAGGCCGAAAGGCTCCGCAAATAGCCAGGCAGATTCCCATCGACGAGCGCGATCCGGCTCCGGCGAATCCCGTCCCCGCAACTACCTATCTTCATAATCCTTTAGCCCTGATTTCCTGCCCGCACGCGGGGCACGCACCTATATGACGGCAGCAGGTCCTGAAAGGTTCACCGCCGACGAAGAATACTTGCCTCCGATATTGGCTGCGCGGCATGTCCGCCGCACCCGGCTCTGCTATTCTTAATATGAACTGTAATGGTTACTTGGGTTGGGCCTGTTGCTCACGTATCTTGTTGATAGATCTGGTCCGCAAGCGCAAAAAGTTCAGCCACTGAAGCGCAGATTTCGCGGTTCTCCGCTGCGGTTTCCTCTTCGAATGAGCATGGCAACGGGAGAACTGCTCTGAATGGCCGAGCTTAAGGTTATGCAGTCTCCAGTGGCGGTCCAGGCAGAGCGTCCGCTTTGCGTCGACCTGGACGGGACCCTGGTCAAGTCGGACACTTTTGTCGACTCCCTGATGGTCCTCGCCCGCCGCCACCCCATTGCTTTTTTGCAAACTCCGCTGTGGGTCCTCAAGGGCAAGGCGTATTTCAAATCGCAAGTGGCCTCCAGGGTCACTCTCGACGCCGCCCACCTGCCGTATAACCGTCCCCTGCTGGATTACCTGAGAAACGAGCACGCCTCCGGCCGCAAGCTCTACCTGGCCACCGGGGCCGACAGTCTCCTGGCGCAGAAGATTGCCGCTCACCTGGGCATTTTTGAAGACGTCATGGCCAGCGATGGAAGGCTGAACCTGACCGGAGACAACAAGCTGCAGCATCTGGAGCAGCGGTTTGCCGGGCCGACGGCTTCGACTACATCGGCAACGCCATGCCTGATTTGCCCATCCTTCAGAGGGCACAACAGGCCATGGTGGCCAACCCTGTTTCCCGGTTAAAGAATGCTTTGAACGCCGGAACGTTACCGTGAGCCGGAAGTTCCAGGACCGCGCCAGCATGGCCCGCTACCTTAGCCAGGGCCCTCCGCGTGCATCAGTGGGCAAAAAATCTGCTTGTATTCCTGCCCCTGTTACTGGCCCACTCCCTGCATGCTGGTCCTATGCTTGCGGCCTGCGCGGCCTTCTTTTGTTTCTGCTTCACCGCCTCGGCAACCTATATTTTCAACGACCTGCTCGACCTGGAGCAGGACCGGATACACCTCAACAAACGCAAGCGTGCCTTTGCCGCGGGCGACCTCTCGGTGGCCACCGGCCTCGGCATATCTTTTTCTCTGCTGCGCGTTCGCCCTGGTTACGGCCGCCTGGCTGCCGCGAACAGTTTCTCGTTTACCTGCTGCTCTATCTCGTCACCACGCTGGCCTATTCTTTGTCGCTGAAGCGCATCGTGCTGGTGGATGTCGTTATCCTCTCGAGCTTGTACACCATCCGCATGATGGCCGGTTCCGCAGCCACTCACGATCCTGTCTCTCCCTGGCTCGCTGCTTTCTCCATCTTCCTTTTTCTCAGCCTGGCCATGGTCAAGCGGTTCAGCGAACTGCAGAATCTGCATGCCCGCGGCGTGAACCCCACCAACGGACGGGGCTATCTCTTAAGCGACATCGAGCAGCTGCGCAGCTTTGGCACTTCCAGCGCCTATGCCTCCATCGTCATCTTCGCCCTGTATATCAACGGCCACGATGTGGTGGCCCTCTATCACCATCCCAACCGCATGTGGTTGATTACCCCGCTGCTCATCCTGTGGGTCAGCCGTGTTTGGCTGCTGGCTTCGCGCGGCGTGCTGGACGAAGATCCGGTGGTCTTTGCTTTCTCGACCGCATGAGTCTGTTGCTTGGTTAGGAGTGGTGATCATCGCCTACTCCGCTCTACTAAAAGGAATCTATGTCCCCTAGTCAGGCCCGGCCGCAGTTTGAATCCTGGGGCCGCTTTCCAAAACTCTTCGCTGAAGTTCGCCCCCTTTTCTGGAAGGAAGATTTCCCCGCATCCATTGCCCCTGGCACGAAAATACTGGCCGTGGGCATGGGGCGCAGTTACGGCGACGTTTGCCTGCTGCAGCATGGAACCCTGCTGAGACACCGAATCTCGATCGCTTGATCTCGTTCGATTCGGAAACCGGCCTGCTGCGTTGCGAAGCCGGGGTAACCCTGGCGGAGATCCTCGATTTCGCCGTGCCCCGCGGGTGGTTTTTGCCCGTGAGCCCGGGCACCAAATACGTAACCGTGGGTGGAGCGATTGCCAACGACATTCACGGCAAGAACCACCACGTAGCCGGTACCTTCGGCCTGCACACCCCGCGCTTCGAGTTGGTGCGCTCAGACGGTATGCCGGTAGTGTGCAGCCCAACCGAAAATCCCGAGTGGTACGCCGCGACCATCGGCGGCATGGGGTTGACCGGACTGATCAGTTGGGCCGAGCTGCAGTTGCGGCCAATCGTTTCCCGCCGCATCCGCTATCGGTCCACCAAATTCGTCGGGCCTGGAGGAGTTCGTCGCGCTCTCGCAAGCCAGCGCGCACAAGGAATATTCGGTGGCGTGGATTGACTGCGTTGCCCAGGGTCGCAACTTCGCCCGCGGCATCTTCATGCAAGGGGAGCATGAAGAAGATCCGGGACCACTCACGCCGTTGGCCAAGCCGAAGCTTGCCCTGCCCGTGGATCTGCCGGAGTTCGCGCTCAGCCGCTTCTCCGTTGGAGCCTTCAATACCCTCTACTACCACAAGCAGATGGCGAAAGATCGAACTGGCCTGATCGATTACGAACCGTTCTTCTATCCCCTGGATCGCATCCTGCAATGGAATCGCCTCTATGGCAAACAGGGTCTGTTGCAGTTCCAATGCGTCCTGCCGTGGGAAACCGGCACCATGGGGATGACCGAGTTGCTGAAGGCGATCACTGCATCCGGCTCGCGTCATTTCTTGCCGTCATCAAAGTCTTTGGCGATGCCGTCTCTCCCGGGGTGATGTCGTTTCCCGTACCCGGCATCACCCTGGCACTCGATTTTCCCGTCCGGCGCGAAGTGAGCTTCGACCTCTGGACCGCCTCGCCGGCATCACGGCCGACTTCGGCGGACGCATGTATCCGGCGAAGGATGCCTGCATGAGCTCGGCCCATTTTCAGCAGTTCTATCCCCAGTGGGAGCAGTGGGCCGCCTACATCGATCCCGCGTTCAGCTCCAGCTTCTGGCAACGGGTAACCGGCCGTGCCTGATCGCGATCCTCTTTTCCCCTCCCGCGTGTTGGTTTTGGGAGCGACCTCGAGCATAGCGATCGCCACCCTGCGCAGGCTCGCAGCGCCGAACCGGCATTTCATGCTCGTCGCCCGAAATGCGGATCGGCTCACAGCAGTGGCCCAGGACTTAATGACCCGCGGTGCGCTCGCGGTTGACACCTGGATCATGGATCTGGACGACACCAGCGCTCATTCCGAGATGCTTGCCAGTACAGCGGCGAGGGTTAGGCCGGATTGATCTGGCCCTGATCGCGCATGGAGTGCTGGGAGATCAGCAGGCTGCGGAAGCCGATTTTGAAGTAGCCGCGGCGATTCTGCATACCAATTTCATCTCCACCGTTTCTCTGCTCACCTGGCTGGGAAATTACTTTCAAGCCCAGCGTGGCGGCACGCTCGCGGTCATCTCTTCGGTGGCCGGCGACCGAGGCCGCAAGAGCAATTACGTCTACGGCGCTTCCAAAGGCGCGCTCAACGTCTTCCTCGAAGGCCTGCGCAACCGGATTGATCGTGATGGTGTGCACGTCCTGACCATCAAGCCCGGTTTCGTGGCCACGCCCATGACCGCCCACGTGCCGCACAACGCTCTCTTTGCCTCACCCGACCAGATTGCGCGCGGCATTCTAAAGGCGATAGACCGCCGGCGTGATGTTGCCTACCTGCCCTGGTTCTGGTCCTGGATCATGCTGCTCGTGCGCGCTATCCCCAACCGGCTTTTCAAGAAAATGAATATGTAGTCTGCTGCAACTCCGACAACGCGCGCGTACTCACGCAGACCCTTTAGCCCCTGGGCTTTTCCTCGCCCTGAAGACCAAAGACGCCGAGTTCATACAGTACCGTAAGCCAGTTGGCGGTGGCCCATCATTAAACACGTGTCCCAGGTGCGCGTCGCACCGGGCGCAAGCTACTGCCGTCCGCACGCCAAAACTGTTGTCCTCCAACTCGGCAACATTTTCCCGCGCGATAGGCTGCCAGAAGCTCGGCCAGCCCGTGCCTGAATCGAACTTGGTCTGCGAAGAGAACAGCGCGGTATCGCAGCAGATGCAGCGATAGATTCCTTGCTGATGGAAATTCCAATAGGAACCGGTATACGCCATCTCGGTATCAGCTCTGCGGGTGATGTCGAACGCATTGGCGGAGAGCTGTCGTCTCCACTCCGCCTCGCTCTTGACGATTTTCCGCACTCGCATCGTCCCGGTCGGCGCCCCGGTGTCCGAAAACTCGGCAATCGTAACCTCACCGGCCGGCCCGCTCGGCACTGCTGTTGACAGCGGCGGAGACACCGATCGCAGTGACCAGACAGCAATCCCAACTGCAGCCACACTCCCGCTGAGCAGAAACGCCCGGCGCGTCACTTTTTGCCGGGCAACATCCTGATTTAGATCCGATTCAAACATGGCTTTCCCCGGCCATTAGACTCTCAGCCAGCCAGGGAGTTACAAGGATTGCCTCTAGTGGGCTGTCGCAGAGAAAATGTTACTGACAAATGAATCGGAGTTGTGGGAAAAACAGCAGGTCTCTCTACTCGGCTTCGTCCCGGTGTAGTTTGCGGCCGGAAAGCTCCCGAAAGCATCTGGCAATAGGCATCGCCGGGGTTCCTTCGGCTTCGCTCAGGACAGGCTCTTCGACTTCGCGCTGTAAGCCCTTCGTTATGCGATAGATCTGCGAGGCGCTTCGCTCCCACGGCTCGCCGGGGCAGGCAGGATGACGGTTTTGTGGAGGGGTTGACCAAAAAACACCCAAAACAAATTGGCGCTCATGGTGCGCGCACTTTCCCATGCCTTTTGCCCAGCCGGCGAAAATACCGCACCTTGGGAGTCCTCTTTTAAAGAAATATATTTTTTTTCGACACTAAACACCCTGAAATGCACCCAATAGTCATGAGGTACTTCGATGACTGGAAGAAAGCCCGGCAAAAAGGAAACTTAGTGCGCATAGTGCGCTTCGTTGAGCCATTTCGCGGCCGGGCATGGAGGCCCTTCGCCAATCGGGAGGGGAGTGCTTCCAGCTGGGATTGGTTGCTGGTGAAGAGACCAGATCCCCTCGCTTCGCGCGGAGCCTGTGACTTTTTGGTTTTAAGCGACGGTGTCGATCTAACCGTTGAGGTCAAGGCTCCCGCCTCTCCAGCCCCCTGGACGGGTGCCCCATGTTTGCGCCGGTAAATCCGGCGCATACATGGGACGAAAAGACGGGCGAAGCCCTAACGATGCTTCTCCTCGGCGCAGCAAATCCCTTCGCTGCGATTGGGAGACTCTAACTATTGGTTTCCAAAGCAAAACCGATTCCTGCGGCATGGAACGAGAACAGCCGAAGGGGCTTCGCCCAGCAACTGTAGTGCGCCGGATTTACCGGCGCCAACAAGACCAGTCCCAGGGGGCTGAGAGAGGCGAGAACCTTGACCTCAACGGCTAGATCGACACCGTCGCTCAAAACCAAAAAGTCACAGGCTCTCAGGATGACGGCTTTGTTGGGGGTTGAAATACAGTTGGTTGGATATGCAGGAGACACGAAAAGATCGAAAACGTGAGAGGCTCTCGAAATGACAATCTGCTTGCGTGGAACGGACTTTTCTGCGACAGGCCACTAGGGAGTTGAATGGGGATGCATAGGGCGCTTAAGGCGCACACTTCCACCAAGGAAGCCCAGGGAGCTGGTGGTTCCTTCGTGTCTAAGCGTCGAGCTGCTGGCTCACCAACTGGTTCAACAGCGCCGGATTTGCCTGACCTTTGGATAAACGCATCACCTGGCCCACAAAAAAGGCCGCCACGGTTTTTTTGCCCCCGCGATACTGCTCCACCTGCTTGGGATTGGCCGCTATCACTTCCTGAATCAGTTTCTCGAGCGCCGCCGGATCGCTGATCTGCTGGGGCTTTTCCCGTTCATAGACGGCGCCAAAATCTTCGCTCTTCTCAAACGCCGTATCGAACAAACCTTTGAGCTGCTTGCTCGAAAGCTCACCGGCTTCTGCTAGATCCGAGGCTTGCACCAGCCCATGCATGCTGATAGGAGACTGCTCCAACTCCAGGCCTTTCGCCTTGAGCCGTCCCACCAACTCGCTCTGAATGAGGTTCGCCACCCTCCGCGGATTCTTCGCTTGCTTAGCCGCTGTCTCGAACTGGTCGGCAAAGGCCCGCGTCGCGGTCAGCGCCTGCGCGTCCTGCATGCTGATGTCATACTCGGCGATCATTCGCTTCCGCCGCGCCTCCGGTAGCTCTGGCATCCGGCTCACCAGAGTGGCTTTCCATTCCCCGGAAACCAGCAACGGCGGCAGGTCGGGCTCAGGAAAATACCGGTAGTCGTGGGCCTGCTCTTTCGACCGCATCGAATACGTGCGCCCTTCACTGGCATTCCACAGACGCGTTTCCTGGGCCACGCGGCCACCGCTTTCGATCAACTCCACCTGGCGCTCGATCTCATACTCCAGCGCCGAGCGAATAAAGCGGAAGCTGTTCACGTTCTTTACCTCCGCCTTGGTCCCAAATTTTTCCTGCCCCCGCGGCCGTACGCTTACGTTGGCATCGCAGCGCAGGGAGCCTTCTTCCATGTTGCAGTCACTCACGCCGGTATAGAGCAGGATCTCTTTCAGACGCGTTAAGTACTCATAGGCCTCATCCGGCGTTCGTAAATCGGGTTCACTCACAATCTCAATCAGTGGCGTTCCGCAGCGGTTGAGATCGACGTACGTCTTGGTGGCTGATTCAGGAAAGCCATCGTGCATGCTCTTCCCTGCGTCCTCTTCCATATGCAGCCGGGTCACGCCGATGCGCTTGGTCACGCTGTGCCCTGCGCCATCGAGCGCGGGCACATCGATCCAGCCATGTTCCGCCAGCGGTTTATCAAACTGCGAAATCTGGTAGCCCTTGGGCAAGTCAGGATAAAAATAGTTCTTGCGCGCAAACACCGACTGCTCTCGCACCTCGCAGTTGATGGCGCTCGCCGCCAACACCGCAAACTCCACTGCGCGCTGGTTCAACACGGGCAGCGCTCCGGGCAAGCCCAGGCAAGCGGGACAAATATGTGTGTTTGGGGAGCCGCCAAATTTATTGGCGCAGCCGCAAAAAGCCTTGGTGTTCGTGAGCAGTTGTACGTGGACCTCAAGCCCGATGACCGGCTCATATCGTTCCAGCACTTCGGGCGAAACGCGCGTCGGCAGTGACCGTCATTATTTCGATTCTAGAACGCGCCGGGCTTAAACGACAACATTTTGCCAATGAATTAGTGCGCGGGCCTCGATTCTGAGCGGCAAGGAGTAAGATTTGAGGCAAGCCGTGAATCCCGGAGAATAACTCCACGGTGATCGACATCCGTCAGGAAATAACAGCGGTCATCGAAGCGACGGTTCTGGTCGTGGCTACCCTTTTCCCGATCGTCAATCCTCTGGGCAGCGCCGCAATCTTCGTCAATATGGTCGGGCCCGGTCGCATCCTCCACCCAGCGACTGCTCTCGCAGAAAATTGCGGTCTACAGTTTCTTTCTGCTGCTCTGCTCCCTGCTGTGGGGAGTGCATGTGCTCGCTTTCTTCGGTATCGCCATTTATGCAGTGCAAATCGGCGGCGAGGTCTGGTGGTCGCGGCTACCGGGTGGTCTTTGCTCAGCCAGGACACCGGCGAGAGAAAGCCCGGCCACTGCCGACGACCAGATTCTTGAAACCGCCTTTTATCCCTTTACCTTGCCGATTACCGTCGGTCCGGGTTCCATCTCGGTTGCAATTACACTGGGAGCTCATCTGCCTTCTGAGCTGCACGAACTCTCTCTGTTCGCACCCCGCGTCCTGATCGCGGCCATCTGCGGCATCGACGTGATCTGCGTCATCATCTACGTGTGCTATCTGTACGCGCGCAAGGCAGAAGCGCTGTTAGGGCGGTCGGGGACTTCCATGGTGATGCGCCTTTCCTCGTTCATCCTGCTCTGCATCGGCGTGCAGATTATCTCTACCGGGATCAAGGCATATCTGGAGACCGTAGGTAAATTCGGGCCAGTTTGATGTAGAAAACGCGACCAGCTTTCTTTTCGAACCCAATCCAATGGGTAGTTCCGTGTTAGACCGTTCACTCCAGCCGGGAACAATGGCGGTCACAACTATAATTAGAAGGACGTTGCGAGTACCCACGCCCCATCCCGCTTTGATAGCCGGGTTCCTGGTCTTCGGCCTCGGTTGCCGGACCCCTGCGCATGAAAAGCCCCTGGGCGCGGTGGTCACCCTGCAAGTTCCGCTGGGGCTGCCCCCGGTTCCCATTCCCCCGGACAACCCGCCCACCGCAGACACCATCGCCTTGGGACGCCAGCTCTTCTACGAGCCCCGCCTTTCTAAAGACAACACGGTCTCCTGCGCCTCCTGCCACAATCCCACCATCGCTTTTACCGACGGACTCCGCTTGGCTAGAGGGGTGGGTGGTATGGTCGGCAAACGCAACGCTCCCACGCTCTTAAACGCAGCGTATTCCCCCGTGCAGTTCTGGGATGGCCGTGCCCGCACACTCGAGGAACAATCGGCCGGCCCCCTCGCCGACCCGCTGGAGATGAATCAAACCCACGACGTCTCGGTTTCGAAAATTCGAAAGGACCCTGGTTATCAATCAGCCTTCGCGCAAGCTTTTGGTCCCGGACCTATAACCCTTGCCATCATCGAAAAATCCCTGGCCAGCTTCGAGCGCACCCTGCTCAGCGGCAACTCCCCTTTCGATCGATATCAATACGGTGGAAACCACCAGGCTCTTACGCCTGCGGCGGTCCGCGGGTTGGCGATCTTCACTGACCCGAACCGTGGCAACTGCGTCGTCTGTCACACCATCCATGCCCACGACGCGCTCTTCACTGACGGAAAATTTCACAACACCGGTGCCGGGGTGGATGGAGCCGGAGACTTTAGCGACCTGGGCCGTTTTGGTCAAACCAGCATCGAAGCAGACAAGGGCGAGTTCAAGACGCCCACTCTGCGCAATGTCGCCCTCAGCGCTCCGTATATGCATGATGGCAGCCTCAAGACGCTCAAAGACGTGGTTGACTTTTACGCCGGCGGCGGCAACTCAAACCCCTACCTCGACAAACAGATGAAGGCTCTTTCTCTTTCCGCAGCAGACCGCGCTGACCTCGTGGCGTTCCTGCAGTCGTTGACCGGAGACCCACCGCGCAACGCAGGGCCGCCTGAGAATAGGTACACTCAACCATGAAATTGCTTGCCCCGCTCCTGCTCTGCTGTCTCCTGACCGGTTGCTCCGGCAAACGCGAACCGGCGTCCGTCGAGAAAAGCTCGCCGCTCCCGGTCTACTTCCATGCGGATCCCAGCAGCGCCGGAGTAATCACAGGGATGGTTCGTTTTCAAGGAAAAAGGCCTGCCCCCAAACTCATCGATATGAGCGAAGAGCCCGCCTGTGTTGCCGCTCATCAGGGCAAGGCTTACGACGAATCCTTGCTGGTCAGCAAGTCCGGCGCTCTGGGCAATGCCTTCGTTTATGTGAAAAGCGGGTTAGAGGGCAAAACATTCGCGGTTCCCGACGCCCCGGTGAAGATTGACCAGCACGGCTGCTGGTTTCGTCCGCGGGTCATCGGCCTTCAGACTGGGCAGTTTCTGCAAGTCATCAATTCAGATCCGGTGACCCACAACATTCACCCCATGGCTGAAGTGAACCGCGCATGGAACCACAGCCAGGGAGCAGGCGACCCACCCATTGCGCGCAAATTTACCCGGCCCGAGATCATGATTCCGGTGAAATGTAACATACATAGTTGGATGCACGCGTTGATCGGCGTTCTCGATCACCCGTATTTCGCTGTTTCAGACGATAGCGGAAATTTTGCTATCAACAATCTGCCTCCCGGGACGTATACCATCGCGGTGTGGCAGGAAAAGCTCGGCACCCAGGAGCAGCAGGTTACCGTGGTCCCTCGCGGCACCGCGAAGGCGAACTTCACTTTACGCAACGCCACATTGAAGGATAAGTAAGGTATGCGCAAGATTCGTTACGAGCTCGTCGCTCTTGGTCTGGCGATGTTCGCCGGCTGCAAGTCATCCAACTGCCTGTGCAGCCAACGCCGGCAGCGCCGGCCCAGACATCCGAGCCGCGCATCTACGTAACCAATGAAGTTTCAGGCGACCTGACCGTCATCGACTCCGGCAACAACAACGTGCTCGCCACCATCCCTCTCGGCAAGCGACCCCGTGGCATTCATGTCAGCCCTGACCACAAGACGATTTATGTCGCAGTGAGCGGAACCCCAATCGCGGGACCCGACGTGGACGAGAGCACCCTACCGCCGCCCGACAAGAGCGCCGATGGCATTGCGGTTTTCGATGTCGCGCAAGGCAAAGTTGTGCGTGTGATCCACGGCGGCTCCGACCCTGAGAACTTCGACATCGGCAACGATGGCAAACAGCTTTACATCTCGAATGAAGATGTTTCCGCGGTCAGCATCGTCGACACAGCGTCCGGCAACGTCGTGAAATCGCTCACTATCGGGGCGCAGCCTGAGGGCGTAAAAGTCACCCCGGACGGCAAGCATGTCTGGGTGACGTCGGAAGAAACGGGAACCATTTCTGTTCTCGATCCTGCAGCAGGAAAGATTGTTAAGACTTTCAAGGTGGGCCACCGCCCCCGCAACGTTGCATTTCTCCCCGATGGCTCCAGGGCTTACGTCAACGCAGAAAACGACGCCACGGTGGTCCTGGTAGACGCCACAAAATATAAGCCCATCAAGACCATTTCGCTCGGCCCACCAGGCTTGATCAAGCCCATGAATGTTTTGCTCTCGCCCGACGCCGCCAAACTCTACGTCAGCACCGGCAGGGGAAAGCAGGTGGTCACCATCGATACCGCGACCAACGCCGTGTTGGGATCCGTCGAAGTCGGGAGGAGGCCCTGGGGAATCGCACTTTCCCCGGACGGCAAGACTTTGTATTCGGCAAACGGACCGTCGAATGACGTCTCGGTCATCGATCTAGCCACCAACACAGTGACAAAAAGAATCAAAAGCGGGGGAGGCCCCTGGGGCCTACTGGTTCTGCCCAGGTAGCGAGGTTCAAGTGGGGCGGCACATCTGAAAGGTGCAGCCTGAGCCCGGGATCGGTTGTATCGGGGCACGATTTCAGTCGGGCCGTTGTGGTTGAAAACTTCACGGGCTTTCAGCCTTGTTCTTAGAAGGGAACAACCACGGAATTCCGGGTGCCCGATCCTTCGCCGGACAAGAAAAGCAGGTCCCTCCACTACGCTTCGCTCCGGTCGGGATGACAAATCTAGTTGCGCAACCAGAATCTTGGATAAACGAGAAATTGTCATCCCGACCGGAGAGTCATGGGCCTTCGGCCCACCGAAGGTGATGAAAAACGTTTACCCTTGTCATCCCGACCGAAGCGAAGCGAAGTGGAGGGACCTGCGGTGCGCCCTGGCCCCAAGCAACTCTTTGCCAATCCGCTACCCCTGTTAGATTTGTCATCCCGACCGGAGAGTCATGGGCCTTCGGCCCACCGAAGGTGATGAAAAGTTGTAGAGCGGCGTGCTGTTGTGGGGAGAAGGGCAGCTTGCATGTTTTTCGACAGAGCGAACCCGGATTCCTGCCACGCGGCTCTGACTGACGGCAGCGTGTGCGGCTTTCATTAAGGAAAGCCGCATGAAGCTCGCCGACGCCATCAACATCCACAGGAATTCCGGGGTAGCGGAGTGGAGGGACCTGCTTTTTTGTCGCCCTAACGCGAGCTCACGCAGTCTCTCCCAGAGTCTTGGTTCCGCTTCATCGGCCCGACTAAGGTCGTGCCCGATACAAAGCATGCGGACTAGGGACACCAACCTGGTTTGCGACACCGCGTCGCGTGGGAACTACCTCAATCAAATCCACCAGACATCTCAACGGCATGACTAACGTCCTGGGCCATTTTCAGCCCTCCCTTCGGGATTGTGGTTGGTCCGCTAGTTCGCGGCCAGCTGCCGCAGTACATACTGCAGAATGCCGCCGTTCTCGTAGTAAAGAATTTCCTGCGGCGTATCGATGCGCACCGTTGCCGGGAACTGCCTCGTTGTCCCCGTCGTCTTCACCGTGAGCGTCCGCCCCTGGGCAAACTTCTGCTCCAGCATTTCGCGAATGCCCTCCAGATCAAACAGTTCCTCGCCGGTGAGGCCCAGTGACTCCGCATTCTGACCGCCTTCAAACTGCAAGGGCAAAATCCCCATCCCCACCAGGTTGGACCGATGGATGCGCTCGTAGCTCTGCGCAATGACCGCACGCACTCCCAGCAATCGTGGTCCTTTGGCGGCCCAGTCGCGCGAAGAACCGGAGCCGTACTCTTTGCCGGCAAGGATGACCAGCGGCGTCCCGCGTTCTGCATACTTCACTGAGGCATCAAAAATACTCATCCCCTCACCTTCGGGCAACAACCGGGTCACGCCGCCTTCCGTCCCCGGCGCCAGTTTGTTCCGCAGGCGCACATTGGCGAACGTGCCCCGCACCATCACCTCATGGTTGCCGCGCCGCGATCCATACGAATTAAAGTCCGCCGGCTTCACTCCATGCTCTACCAGGTATTTGCCGGCGGGCCCATTGAGCTTGATCGAACCGGCGGGAGAAATGTGGTCGGTCGTGACGCTGTCTCCCAGCACCGCCAACACCCGCGCACCCCGTATATCCTGAACCGGAGCAGGCCGGGCCGGCATGCCGTCGAAGTAAGGCGCCTTCCGGATATAGGTAGAATCCGGCTCCCATTGATATGTGTCGCCGGTCGGAAATTTCAGGTTCTGCCAGTTCTTATCACCTTCTGTAACCGTGGCATACTCTTTTACGAAAATCTCCGAGTCTATCGCCGAGGCGATGGTGCGGTTTACCTCTTCCTGCGTCGGCCAAATGTCTTTCAGGTACACCGGCGCCCCCTTAGGGTCCTTGCCCATTGGCTCACTCGCAAAATCGTGGTCGATACGCCCCACCAGCGCGTAGGCCACCACCAAGGGAGGCGACATGAGGTAGTTTGCGCGCACCTCCGAGTTGATGCGGCCTTCGAAATTGCGATTGCCGCTCAGCACAGAAACCGCTACCAGGCTATGGTCGTCGATGGCTTGCGAAACGTCCGTCGGCAAAGGGCCGGAGTTGCCAATACACGTGGTGCAGCCGTAACCAACCACCTGGAACCGTAACTTGCCCAGGGGCTCGAGCAGCCCGGCCTTCTGGTAGTACTCCGTCACCACGCGCGAGCCCGGCGCAAGCGAGGTCTTGACCCAGGGCGGCACAGTCAATCCTTTGTCAACGGCTTTTTTCGCCAGCAGTCCGGCAGCCACCATCACCGAAGGATTCGAGGTGTTGGTGCAACTCGTAATCGCAGCGATTACGATTGACCCGTGATCCAGGTAGGGATCCACATCGAGGCCGAAGCGCTCCTTCACGGTTGTCGCCGGACCTTGTTCCGCGGTGGCCTTGTCGTTGCCAACCGGCCAGGTGTGGCCGCCCTCACCCTCCCAACGCACGGTTTGCCGTTCCTTCTGGCCGGCGGCGCTGGGCCCCAGCAGACCAGGCAATTGCTGCTGGAAACTGGCGCCCGCCTGAGAAAGCAATACCCGGTCCTGCGGCCGGCGGGGGCCGGCAACGCTCGGCTCCACCGTAGCCAGGTCCAGTTGCGTGGTCTGGGTGTACACGGCCTCAACCGAATCAGCTGTATGGAACCATCCCTGTTCCTTGGCGTAGGCCTCCACCAGCGCGATCTGCTCCGCGCTTCGCCCCGTCAGCCGCAGGTAGCGCAAGCGTTTCGGCATCCACAGGGAAAATACCGCAGGTGGCGCCATACTCCGGCGCCATGTTGCCGATGGTAGCCCGATCCGCCAGGCGCAGCTCGCTGACGCCGGATCCGTAGAACTCCACAAACTTGCCCACCACGCCCAGCTTGCGCAGCATCTCGGTCACGGTCAGCACCAGGTCGGTCGCAGTAGCGCCCTCGCGCAACTTGCCCGTCAGCTTGAACCCCACCACTTGCGGCACCAGCATGGAAACCGGCTGGCCCAGCATCGCGGCCTCCGCTTCGATGCCACCCACGCCCCAGCCCAGCACTCCAAGTCCGTTGATCATGGTGGTATGCGAATCGGTGCCCACCAGCGTGTCAGGGTAAGCGCGCACCACGCCATCAACAGGACTGGTGGTAAACACCACCCGCGCCAGGTACTCCAGATTCACCTGGTGGCAAATCCCCATACCAGGGGGAACGGTGGAGAAGTTGCGAAAGGCCGTCTGGCCCCACTTGAGAAACGCGTAACGCTCCCGGTTGCGCTGGAACTCCAGCGCGGCATTGATGGAGTAGGCGTTTGCGGTACCGAATTCGTCTACCTGGACAGAGTGATCGATCACCAGCTCCGCCGGCTGAAGAGGATTAATCTTCTCCGGGTTGCCGCCCAGTAGTTTCATGGCGTCGCGCATCGCCGCCAGGTCGACCACAGCGGGAACTCCGGTAAAGTCCTGCATGAGGACGCGCGCCGGCATAAAGGCAATCTCCCGCCCCGGTTCCGCACTGGCCTGCCACCTGGCCAGAAAATTGATATCGTCCGCAGTGACAGTTTTGCCGTCTTCCTGCCGCAACAGATTTTCCAACAACACGCGCAGACTGTACGGGAGACGGGCGAGCGAGATGCCTTTGGCCTCCAGCGCCTGAATCCGGAAAATCTCGTAGCTCTTTTTGCCGACCGTGAGGGTTGATTGACTGCCAAAGCTGTTCATTTGTTAGGTCCTCTCTCTCTGCTATCCAGCGTGAAACCCCGCGCAACGACGCGCAGGCGCGCAGCCTGATCAATAACATCTGGCTGGAAGATAAGTTAAGAGGAGTAGTTCCGTCCACGGTCAGGCTTGCCGTGGCGGAAACGCTTGTGCAGAAAATCGCGGAGTCTGCTTCGTGCGCTCATGGTCCGTCTAACAGTCTAAAACATTTCCGAAAGGAGAGGTTTCCATCGAAGAGTTATTGCTTCACGAAGTGAGTCCCCATCCCAGCAGAACCACGTTGAGAACAATAATCAAGCCAGCCGTGAGCCAGCCCAGGCAATGGATCACCGCACCATTGGTGAACTCACCCATTAACCGCCTCCGTCCGCACAAGATAAGCAGCGGAACCAGAGCAAACGGCAGGGTAAAGCTCAGCACCACCTGGGACAGCACCAGGATCCGCAGCGGATCCAGTCCCACCCCAATCACAATCATCGCCGGCAGCAGTGTCAACAACCGCCGCAGAAAGATGCTGAAGCGCACATTCAGAAATCCCTCCAGAATCATCTGGCCGGCGAGGGTGCCTACGGTGGAGGACGACAGGCCAGAACACAGCAGCGCCACGGCAAAGATGGTCGCGGAAGCGGGCCCTAACAGCGGCCCCAGCGTGCGATGGGCATCTTCGATCGACATGTCGGCTGCGGCCGGTGCCGGCAAACGCCGCCGCGGCCACCACCACCATGGCGCGAGTTCACCAGCCAGGCGCTGTTCATGGCTGCAAGCACATCCAGCACTTCCAGCCGCAGGTGGTTCAACCGGGACAGCCGGCGGTCCTCAGGCGATCGCGCCTTCCGGTCGTCCCGCACCAGCCGCGGCTGCACCAGGCCGGAATGCAGATACACCACGTGCGGCATCACCGTCGCCCCCAGCATGCTGACAGCGGCATAGATGCTGCGCCGGTCCAGCCACGGCACGACCGTATGGTAGGCAATCTGCTGCCAGTCCGGATGGACCATAAACATTTCCACCAGGTAGCACAACCCAATCACCAGACAAACACCATGATGCCGAGTTCCAGAGCTGCGAAACCCGCGCAGATCCAGCGCCAGAATGCCGAACACACACACTGCGGAAACCATCGCGGCCAGAAACATCACCGCGGTCTCGGCTCAGCCCCAGGTGGAGAAAGTAGCCGCCGCACAGCAGGTAAAAGCCCAGCGCCGCGCCCAGAAACTCGGCCAGGTCCGTAGCCAACGCCGACAACTCCGCAGCCACCCAGAGCAGGATCGACGTGGTGCGCGAAAAATGCTCCCGGCAGTTCTGCGGCAGCGTCAGTCCGGTCGCGATGCCCAGCTTGGCCGAGAGGTACTGGATCAGGATGGCCATGAGATTCGACCACAGCAGCACCCACAGCAGCTTGTAACCGAACCCGGTGCCGGCAAGCAGATTGGCGCCAAAGTTTCCCGGGTCGATGTAGGCGATGCTGGCCACAAACGCCGGTCCGAACCAGGACGATTGCCTGCCGGTTTTTGAGCGGAGAGAGCAGCCCGCCGGGGGGCCGGAGGGGAGTTGGAAAGCGAGGGTGGAGAAGCGGAAGCCATAGCGCGAATCCTGGTTTCAACTGCTGGATTTCAACTGCTGGTTTCAGCTGCTGGTTGCAGTATAGCCTGCATTTCCTTTTTTATGTTAACCATAGTTAACAAAGACTTCGCCTACCAGGACGTGTACGGTACTCTTGCCAGAGCGCAGAAAACAGGGGGTTAACGTCAGCGGATGAAAGTGCTGGTCATTGGTGCGGGCGGCCGGGAACACGCTTTGGTGTGGTCCATTGCGCAGTCCCGGCGGGTTTCCGAAGTGGTCTGTGCGCCCGGCAATGCGGGCATTGCCCAATTGGCGCGCTGCGTCCCCGCCAACCAACGGGATCTGGATGATCTGTTGCGGGTCACCGCGGCGGAAAGCCCTGACCTGGTGATCGTGGGTCCAGAACTGCCCCTTTCACTCGGCCTGGCGGACGAGCTGCAGCGCCGCAGCATTCCCGGTCTTCGGGCCCACGCGAAGCCGCCGCCCAACTGGAAAGCAGCAAAGCCTTTGCCAAGCGCTTTATGCAGCGCCACCAGATCCCCACCGCGGCCTACGCGGTCGCCACCAGCGAGCACCAGGCACTGGAGTCCATCGATCTCTTCCATTTCCCGCTGGTCATCAAAGCGGACGGGCTGGCCTCTGGCAAAGGCGTGATCATGTGTGAAGACCGGCGCGAAGCCACCGAGGCCATCGCCGGTCTCTTGGCGGGCAAGCTTCTGGGCGAGCGTCCAGTCCTCGATCGTGATCGAAGAGTTCCTCACCGGCGAGGAGGTCTCCTTCCTCACTCTTGACTGATGGAAAACATGTGGTCCCCCTGGTGCCGGCGCAGGACCACAAGCGCATCGGGGAGGGAGACAAGGGCCCCAACACCGGAGGTATGGGCGTCTACTCGACCGATGGCATGGTGGACGACCAGATGCGCGACTGGATCCTGCACCACATCGCTCAACCGGCGGTGAATGGAATGGCTGCCGAAGACGCTCCCTTTACAGGAGTGCTCTACATCGGCCTGATGATGACGGCCCGGGGACCCATGGTGCTGGAGTTCAATGCCCGTTTCGGCGATCCCGAAACCCAGGCCATTCTGGCCCGGCTGGACAGCGACCTGCTGGAGGCGCTCGAGGCCTGCGTAGGGGCCGGCTGAGCGAGACGGAACTGCGCTGGAAGCCCGGAGCCTCTGCCTGCGTGATAGCCGCCTCCGTCCGGCTATCCGGGCAGCTACCTCACCGGTCAAAATCAGCGGTCTGGAAGAAGCGGCAGCATACCGGGGGTAGAGATCTTTCATTCCGGCACCGGCCTGGTGGATGGGCATTATGTCACCGAAGGCGGAAGGGTACTGGGAGTGACCGCGGCTGCCGCCGACCCTCGAGCAATCCCTCTCAAAGGTCTACGAGGCACTAGGCCGAATCCAATTCGACGGCATGTACTACCGGCGAGACATAGGCCGCCGCGCGTTAAAGAGCCTGGGATTGCAGAAGAGCTCAGTTTGCATCAAGGGCACGGCTTTAGGGGCTGCGGAAAGGTGATTTGTGCGAGAGGAAGGAAGAACATACCTCAGGGCCTAAAGGCCGAAAATTTCGGCGTTTTGTGTACGGGCTGAAGCCCGTACCTACCTTTCCCGTCCCCGAAATGACTCTTTCCGGAGCCTCTTTAGTCAGGGCGCAAAGGATTGAGAGAACGACGGGCTCTAGCCCCGAAGTACGTCCTTACCGTCCCATCCCGAATCTTCCGCAGCCTGGGTGACCGACATCTCATTCGTTTTTCGCGAGATGTAAGATACGACGAACCTCGACGTCTCTAGTTCAAGGGTTCTACGAAAGCGGGAGGGCTGAATCCTCCGAACCCCTCAACGCTCTAAAAGATGGCAGGTGACCCATGGCGGAGGTAAAGCTGGCAGAAATCGACCCGGTATGCGGCATGAAAGTGCTCCCGGAAAAAGCCGCCGCATCCGTCAACCACGCCGGCCGCACCTGGTACTTCTGTGCCCAGGGCTGCAAGACGAAGTTCGAAGCTGATCCCGGCAAGTACGATGGCTCCCACACCGCTCCTCCGATATCCATCGCCGCTGCTCCCAAAACGACGGCGTCCGCGCAATACACCTGTCCCATGCATCCCGAAGTGCTCTCCCCAAAACCGGGGGCCTGCCCGAAATGCGGCATGGCTCTGGAGCCAACCCAGCCAACCGCTGCCCCGGAACACATCGAATACACCTGCCCGATGCATCCGCAAATCGTGCGCGACGGCCCGGGCAGCTTGCCCATTTGCGGCATGGCCCTTGAGCCGCGAACCGTCACTGCCGATGCGGCCAATCCGGAATTAATCAGCATGACCCGTCGCCTATGGATAGGCGCGGCGCTCACACTTCCGCTGCTCGCCGTCATGGTCTCCGATGTTCTGCCCGGCCATCCGCTCCAGCACCTTCTGGGCCCGCTCTTGGGTGGATCGAACTTGCCCTGGCGACGCCCGTGGTCCTGTGGGGCGGATGGCCCTTCTTCGAACGCGGTTGGGCTTCGATCGTCCATCGCAGCCTGAACATGTTCACCCTCATCGCGATCGGCAGCGGCGCAGCCTATCTCTACAGTGTGGCTGCGGTGCTCGCCCCCGGCCTCTTTCCTGCAACCTTCCGCGATGCCTCCGGAAACCTCGGCCTCTATTTCGAGGCAGCCGCCGTCATCACGGTTCTGGTCTTGCTGGGCCAGGTGCTGGAACTAGGGCCCGAAGCCGAACCGGCGGCGCCATCCAGGCGCTCCTGGCCTCGCCCCAAAACCGCCCGCCGCATTTCCGCCAACGGAAGCGATGCCGATGTCCCCTCGGCGAGATGGTCATCGGCGATCTGTTGCGCATTCGTCCAGGCGAGAAAGTGCCCGTCGACGGCTTGGTGACAGACGGGCGCAGCTCGGTCGATGAATCCATGGTCACCGGCGAGCCCATCCCGGTAGAAAAAACAGCCGGAGACAAAGTGGTCGGCGGAACGATCAACGGAACCGGCAGCCTTGTCATGAAAGCCGAGCGCGTGGGGTCAGACACACTCCTGGCCCAGATCGTAAAAATGGTGAGCGAGGCGCAAAGAAGCCGAGCCCCCATTCAGCGCCTGGCCGACCGGGTAGCTGCGTACTTCGTCCCCGCGGTCTTGGCTGCGGCTGTGATCACCTTCGCCGTCTGGGCGATCTTCGGCCCTGAGCCGCGTTACGCGCATGCCTTGGTGAATGCCGTGGCGGTGCTCATCATCGCTTGCCCTTGCGCTCTCGGCCTGGCGACGCCCATGTCCATCATGGTGGGCACCGGCCGCGGCGCCGAGCGAAGGGATCCTGGTCCGCAATGCGGAAGCCCTGGAGACGATGGAAAAGGTCACCACGCTGATCGTGGACAAGACCGGAACCCTCACCGAGGGCAAGCCGAAACTCAGCACCATCCTCGCCGCCGAAGGCATCGACCAGGCCAGGCTTCTGCAAACACTTGCCAGCCTGGAAAGAGCAGAGCGAGCATCCATTGGCTGCGGCCATTCTGGCCGCAGCAAAGAAAAACAGCTCAACCTGTTGCCGGTAGCGGACTTCCAATCGCTCACCGGGAAAGGCGTCTCCGGAACCATAGAAGGAATCCACGTTGCCGCCGGTAACGCCGCGCTGATGCGCGACCTCGGAGCCTCATCACAGGCCATTGGACCAGCAGGCCGAAGCCTTGCGCCAGCAGGGGCAGACCGTGATGTTCGTCGCCTGGGATGGCCAGTTTGGCCGGCTTGGTCGGGGTGGCCGACCCCATCAGGGAATCAACCCCGCAAGCCATCGCGGAGCTCAAGCGCGAAGGCATCAAGGTGGTGATGGTGACCGGCGACAACCGCACCACGGCCGCGGCCCTGGCGCAGAAGCTAGGGATAGAGTTCGAGGCCGAAGTCCTGCCGGCACAAAAAGCCGAGGCAGTGAAGAAGTACCAGGCGCAGGGAGCGGTTGTGGCGATGGCGGGCGACGGGGTCAACGACGCCCCGGCTCTGGCACAAGCAGACGTTGGCATTGCCATGGGCACCGGAACCGACGTAGCCATGGAGTCGGGCGGCATCGTCCTGGTGAAAGGCGATCTCCGCGGCATTCTCAAGGCGCGCCGTCTGAGCCAGCGAACCATGGGCAACATCCGCCAAAATCTTTTCTTCGCCTTCGTCTACAACGCGTTGGGCGTGCCGCTGGCCGCCGGGGTACTCTACCCGCTGTTCGGATTGCTCCTGAACCCAATGATTGCCGCCGCCGCCATGAGCTTCAGCTCCGTCTCAGTAATCACCAACGCCCTCCGCCTCCGCACCGCGCGACTCTAGCACCGCTGAGGAACGGAGGGAGAATCGAAAACTCGGGACCCTTATGGCGCATAAGGCGCTTAAGGCGCACACTTCCACCCGAGCCCGAACCCCTCTACTTCTCCTTCATCTCCATCTGCGCCCGTCGGAAAGCAAAGTCGCTCGACGTGCACCGACCCCTGGATACGGCCGGTTAATGTCAGCAATCGCCACCAGAACAAGCGAGATGAGCAACGCAAACGCGGTCACCTGGATCACGTGCAAAACGCCATTCGACGCACCAAACATGCATGTAGACGCTACCGTAACCGCCCCACCAATCAGTAGAACAAACCACAGCACAACAGGAAGCCGGGATGCGCTCTGAACGATCCGAATGCGGCGATATCCCGACAGGGCGCTGAGCTCGTAGAGAGCATGATCTTCCGCCGTGATCTCTGTGGGAGACGCTCCTTTCGTACCCGTCAGAACCTGCCACATTTGCCGAGCGATCTCGCGGCTTTCCGTGGGCACGATATTTGCTGCCATCTCCCCCCACTCATGGTCCACAACCGCATCGCCGTATGCCCGCGCCAAACTCTTGAGGTTTGCCCCTTGATCCGAAGGGAGACCCTCGGAAAGACGATAAATATTCACCAGCGCGTTCGCTTCCGCATCCGCATTCAGGTCCGCCGCTCCGAAGTTGATCCAAACTGTGTAGAGCATGAATCCAACGATCACCGCATAGGTCGTACCCAGAACGGAGAGCTGCCAGCCAATCAGATCGTTGTGCGCCCGTCTTTTCTCTGCCGGCCAGTAATAGTTCACCGCCGCCATAAAGGACAAGGAGCACGTCAAGCCAACGATCACAATAAAAACATCTTGAGAGGTATCCAGCATGCGGTTCGTCCAAGACGAAAATTTTCCTCACAAGTGTATCCCCTGTAACCATCTGCTGAATCCATCCGCGCCTTCCACGCCTCACGTGTAGGTTTAGATGACAGGGCACTGTTACACTGCAGGCTTCATCAACACCCTCACGAATCGAGCAACCGATGGATTATCAGATCAAAGGAAAATACGCGTTCGTGAGCGCCGGCGCCCACGGTATCGGGGAAGCTACAGCTGATCTGCTCACCCAGGAAGGTGCAAGCGTCATCGTGGCCGATCGCGATGGGGCCACTCTCGAACAAAAAGCCAGGCGGTGGGCTGGCGTCGTGGCCGCGGATCTGGCCACCGCGGATGGCGTCGAGCAGGCAACTTCGTATGTACTCGCGCACCTTTGGCAGAGCGCCCGACATTCTGGTCAACAATCTCGGCGTGGGCAACTCTGGATCATTCGAAGAACTTTCCGATGAGCGCTGGGCGCAAAGCTTTGAAGTAAACCTGATGGGCTGCATCCGAACCTGTCGCGCGCTCGTTCCCAAGATGGCGGAGTTGGGCGGCGCTTCCGTGGTCAACACCGGCTCGGATTTGGCCAAGCAGCCCGAGCCTACCCTGATGGACTATGGGACCTGTAAAGCGGGACTACTCTATTTCTCCAAGGCCCTGGCGTTGCAATACGCCCCCCGTGTTCGAGTGAACACGGTCTTGCCGGGGCCCATCTGGACCCAAATGTGGACCCGTCCCGGAGGAATCGTCGATCAACTGGTGGAAAGCTATGGCGTGGACAAAGACGCCGCCCTGAAGCGATTTCTCGAAGACCGCCACATGCCTCTCGGCATCGGACAACCTGAGGACGTTGCCCAGGCCATCGCCTTTCTCGCTTCGCCCCTGGCCAAGTACATTACCGGCGCGACTCTGGACATCGGCGGAACCCTGCGTGGTTTGATCTGATCGGGAGGCGAGCATGCGCGTAGCAATCATCGGGGGAACCGGCCACATCGGCAGCTATCTGACACCGCGACTGTTCGACGCAGGTCACACGGTCATCTGCGTCAGCCGCGGACTGAAGACGCCCTACCAGGAACACGTAGCATGGCGCGCCATCGAGCGGGTGGAGATCGACCGCACAGCCGAGGAGACCGCCGGGACCTTTGGTGAACGCATTGCGAAGCTGAATGCAGAAGTGATCATAGATCTCACCTGCTATCGGCTTGAGAGCGCGCAGCAACTTGTGGAAGCCTTGCGCGGACGGGTCGCCCACCTTCTTCACTGCGGCACAATCTGGGTGCACGGACCGAGCGTCGAGGTACCCACGACGGAAGCGGCGCCGCGAACCGCATTTGGCGACTATGGCCAGAGAAAGGCAGCGATCGAGGCCTGGCTTCTCAGCCAGTCAAGCGAACTCCCGGTGACCATCCTGCATCCCGGCCATCTCGTAGGGCCAGGCTGGGCCCCGATCAACCCCACCGGCAACTTCAATCCCGCCGTCTTTTCTCGGCTGATGCAGGGGAAAGCAAATCCCGCTCCCGAACTTCGGGATGGAAACCGTGCACCACGTCCACGCGGACGATGTGGCGCAATGCTTTGTCAAAGCGATGGAGCAGCCGCAGCGCCGCATTGGGCGAGGCCTTCCACGTGGTGTCGCCCGCGGCAATAACCCTGCAAGGATACGCCGAGCGCGTCGAGTGCCTGGTTCGGGCATCCGGCCCAGCTGCAGTTTTTATCCTGGGAAGAATGGCGCCAGGGAGTTACCGAGAGAGATGCTGCGGTGACCTGGGATCACATCACTCACTCGCCAAACTGCAGCATTGCTAAAGCGCGTACTCTGCTGGGATACGAACCGCGTTACAGCTCGCTCGAAGCCGTGCGTGAGTCACTCGACTGGCTCATCGATCAACGACTCGTCGGATAACTAGCGCGCGTCGTTCCAGTGGACCATCGGCAGTCCCGGCGCGGGTGCGCGGAAGTAAGGAATTTTCTTGCCCTTCAGCGAGCCAATATAGATCGTCTGCAGATCAGGGCCGCCAAAGGTGACGCTTGCCATCCATGGAGCAATACCCTGGCCGGTGGTGAACAGCACCTGCTCATTCACCGTGTTCGCAAAGAACGCTTTCTCCAGAGCCTCGACCTTCTTCGGATCACCCTCATCCAGCAGCAGGCGAAAATCACCCTCGGGGCTCAGCACAAATAGCTTGTCGGAATACACCATCGTGCCCCACAAATTTCCCAGGCTATCGAAAGCGATGCCGTCGGGCCATGCGCCTTTGCCCAGGCTCGATGGTCCGAAGACTTCGCGGTTGCTCAGGCTCCCATCCTTGCCCACCCGCAAGCGGCTCACGCACCCGCCCGTGGTCTCCACCACGTACATAAACTCTTCCCGCGCATCCATGCGGATTTCGTTGGTGAAATGAAAGCCATCGGCGACCATGCGAAATTTGCCGTCGATGTACCGGGCAATATAACCATCCGGCAGATCGGTGCGCAGGGCGTGCATCCAGTTCTTGATGCGCGTGGAGACAGTGATCCAGATGCGATCCTGGGAGTCACGCAAAACAAAATTCACTTTCCCGATCGGTTCGCCGTCGATGCTGTCGGCAAGAACTTTGGTCGCGCCATCCCGGGTCATCAGCTCCAGGCAATCGGTGCCGAAGTTCGAAATCAGAATGTCGCCATTGCGGGCGAAGGCCAATCCGTTGGGCAGCGTGCCCTCCAGGTAGCGGGTCGCCTCGCTGGCGACACCCTGAAAATGACCAGACCTCTGCTGGGTAATGATCTGTTGCTTCCCGTCGGGCGTGATTCTGACCACGCCGCCGCGCGCGTCCGCCGACCACAGGGTGCCATCCCGCTCTGCCAGGATACATTCCGGACGCTGAAGATCGCTGCCAATGTACTGAATCGCCGACTTATCAAGAACGAATTCCAGGACCGGATTCTCTGTCATGCGAATTCGGCTACCGGCTTCTCTGTCTCCGCATCGCCATTCTGGTCTGCGTTGCTGAGCAGAAGACCAATCGCCTGCGCCACCTTACACACCTGCTGCGCAGAAACGCGAAAGCGCTCCTTGGAAAAACGAGCCAGGGGTGCGGAGACGCCGATCGATCCCACGATCACATCGTTATCCACCCGAATGGGAGCCGCCACACAGCGCAGATCTTCCGCGTATTCCGCCTCGTCCGTGGCAAAGCCCCGCTTCTTGATCAAGGCGCAATCTTTGCTCAGCTCCTGAATCGAGGTCATGCTGTTTTTGGTGTACCGGCGCAGTTGGCCGGAACCAAACAGGGCACGCAGTTCGCGTTCATCCGCATCCGCCAACAAGGCTTTGCCATGCGCGGTGCAGTAGAGCGGCACCAGCTCGCCCACTTGGCCTGCCACTGCGATGACATTGCTGGCCGCCGCATGGTCGATAAAGAGAGCGTACTTGCCTTCGCGGATTGCGAGGTGCGCAGTCTCGTTGATTTGCGCCGCCAGCAGCTTCAGTTGCTTATTGGCCACTCGGATCAGCATGTTGCCCCAGTCGTAGCGATGCGACAGACGCCACATCGAAGAGCCGAGGATGTAATCCTTCCGCCCCGCCGGGCAGGCCAGGAATCCGCGTCGCCGGAGCGTGTTCGCCAGCCGGAACGCGCTGCTGCGATCGATCCCCAGCAGCTCCGTGAGCTCTCCGAGCGAGACAGGTTGTTTGGAAAGCGCGACCGCTTGCAGAATGGTGAGGCCGCGATCAAGACTTTGTATGAAGGGAATCTGGCGAACTTTTTCCTCGGGCATAAAGACAGGTCCGATTCTAGGCTCGAAACGTTACTCCCAGCGTTTCCAGGTAAATCTTGCTGGTTTTTACCAATTCCACTGGGGCAGTGGGTGATGGATTTTTAGGATCGTTGTCGAGTTCACCCATTACCATACCATGAATTTTTCGCCCCGCCATCAAGTCCAGAATGGCGGGAATATTCACCTTCCCCTGTCCCAGAGGGCAGTAACCGAGCAGGTGAGGATCGACTCCGTTGTAATCCTTCAGATGCATGTGTTGGACCAACGGCAGATAGTCCTTCACCACCTGCACCGCATCGGAGCCTCCCTTGGTGAGCTGGCCGATATCCGGACCAAACTTTACATACTTCGTATCCACGGCGTCCAGTACCGCATAGGTCTCGTCGCGCGATTCGACGCAGGTACCGGTATGCTGGTGCAGCACCACCGTCAGGCCTTGATCGGTGACTGCCTTGGCGGCTTCATTCAGGGTGCTGACGATATTCGCCTTGTTCGCTGCAAAGTCATACTCATCCCGTTTGACCTGGTTAGGGCCGAGCACAAAAATGCGCCCGTTATACTTCTTGATCAGTTTCGCCCACGCGACTGCCTTATCCATCTCATCTTTGCGCTTGGTCGAGTCGGTCAGGTTCAAGGTGCAGTAACCGGAGATCAGCGGCAAATGGTGCTGCGCGAGCGCGGTTTCCAGCCCTCCTTGCGGCTCCCACTTGGTGAGTACGTCGCCAAACGTTTCGAATCCGTAGAAGCCGAGACTCCCCGTGTCGCTGATCGCTTGATTGACGTCATTCGGCCAAGTGATGCCGGTATGCCCGATTTCAATATTCCGTCTCTTCTTTGCCAGGACGGGGACTGCAGCGGCAGCCGCGCCCAGGACAGCCAACTTTATCAGGCTGCGACGATTGATCTTCTGTTTTGACAAGCTCATAAACCCGATAAGACTACTGTTGCCCGTCGCGATTGTCCAGAAATTTTGCATAATACGCACAGGGTCTCTCGTCCGCCTGCCGGCAGGCATGGTTTATCATTTCGTTAGCAGGACAGATACCGGAGGCATTAGAAGAATGGTGATGGGTCGTGGGCTTTTGGCAGTGTGCATCCTCGCTTCAGCCGGTGCGATGGGAATTTCCAACGTGGTCGGTTTTGCCGACACGGCGAAACCGGTCATGAATGCCAAGGCCAAACGAGGCGCCGCCATCTTCCAGCAAAACTGCGTCAGCTGCCACAACAAGCAGCCGAATGACAGTACACCCTTCGGCCCGCCAAACCTGCACGGCATCTTCAGCAGCAAGCCGATGGTGACCCCTCCGATTACACCGGCGCAAGCCACTGAGATTATTAAGAACGGCAAAGCTCCCATGCCCGCATTCGGCTCAATCCTGACCGAAGCGCAAATCAGCGACCTACTGGCCTACCTGAAGGCGCAGTAGATTTCGAGGAAAGGTCCGCGGAACTGCAGATCCCTCGGCTTCGCTCGGGATGACAAAGGAGAGAGCAGTGGTGAAGAGAGGGTAGTTGCCAAAGGACAAGCCGTTGTTAGGGCACGGAGATGACGCCTTGTCGTTTAGCAATTGCCCTCTCGTAACCACCACTCGCTCCTGTGTCATCATCGGGTGGCCGATGGAAAAGGCGTTCCCGCCGGCCCAACAACTGCCTTCTCCTTCGGCAACAATCGTCTCCCCTTAACAACCCTCTCCTTTTTGTCATCCCGAGCGTACCCGGATTTCCTGCCTCACTGCTCTCACCGGCGACCCCGTATGTGGTTCTCTACAGAGAGAACCACATACATCCGACCGAAGCCGCAAGTCTCGACAGGAAATCCGGGGAAGCCGAGGGATCTGCAGTGCGCCATTCGGGTGCCCCACAGTTACCGGTCTACTACCACTTCCCTTGTGATCCCGCCCGCCCCTACTCCGGAAACTCCACGTCATCGAAAAACTTATAGTTATCGAGACTCGTCGCCGGGGCGAAAAAACAAACCACCTTCATCTCCTCGCTCCCGGTATTCCGCAGCATATGTATTTTCCCTTGTGGAAACAGAACCGTGCTCCCCGCCCTGACCGGTTCCACCACGCCCTCGATCATCACCTTGCCTGACCCTTGCACAATATAGATGACCTCTTCACCATTGGGGTGGGAATGCGCCGGCCTGACCGTCTCTCCCGGAGCTACCTGGATCATGCACATCGAGCAATGCTGCGCGCCGACATTCTCCTGGGTCATCAACCAGCGAAGCCGCCGCCCGGGAAGATCCAGCGCCGGGATCGAATTTTCCTCCACAATCGGTAGCTTCATGGTTTCTCCTTGGCGTGTTCTTGAATCGTGTGAGCGATTGCGTCAGGCGTCAAGTGGAAGGCCGCAATCAACTCCTCATACGTCCCGGAGTGAATGAATTGAACCTGGCCATCGCTCTTGAGCGTGTTGATGGTGATGATCCTGTCCCATCCGTCAGCCTTCACTTTGCCCCGATTGCGGTAGAGAACCTTCAGCAGATTTTGCCAAATGTATCCATTGTTCTGTTCCGCCAGAACCAGCCACTGGCCGGAGTTGTACAAGTCGAGCAACAGCTTCTCGTCGATGGATGGCATGTCCACCACGCCGACCGCCAAGCCCGCGTCTGCGCACTTTTTGGCAGCACCCAACGCCTCATGCACTCCGCGCCCGCTGCTGATGATGGTTGCCTTGTCCGCTGCGCTGCTGCGCAGTCGATGCCCAGTCCCAAACTCGAATACGTAATCGCTGCCGTAAAGCACTGCGGACCCAGTACGCATGACGCGGACATACACCAGGCCCCGGTTTCCTTCCATAATCCACTTCATGATGGAAAGCATTTGCTGGGGGCACGAAACATCGACGATCTTCAACTGGCCGACAGCATCGAACGTCGTGCTGTCATCGTTGCCCATGTGCGTGGCGCCGTTGGTGCGGGTCTCAAAATTAGCCGCTGTGGCCAGAAAGGTCAGATCCAGCCCATGGCCTTCACTCAACCATCCGTCCGGAGCCTCGATAGCTTCCTGACGCTCCTGGGCTCCCACAGCAATGCGACGCAAGACCTTCCAGTCGAAGAACGGGCAGAAGGTGCTTACCCAGGTGTTCGAACCCAGGGCCGCGAATGCCTCCCCGATCAGCATCATGTTTGCCTCGGCGACACCCACGTTCAGCGCCCGCTTCTGATCCACCGCGGCGATCCCTGCTTCGAGGCCGCTGGTGGACGCCAGGTCTGCATCGATCGAAACCACGGCCGAATCCTTGGCAAACACTTTCATCGCGCTGGTCACGATGTCCGAGGCCGCATACTCCTTCTTGGGATCAATTTGCGGCAGCGACTTGGCTTCGTAAGCGATGCGCTTATTACGCGGAGGGACTCGCCTGGTAAGCACAGGCCCAACCACGCTAGTCACCATGCTGCCCGCTGAGTCAACCTCCAGGTGCATCCGATGAGCCGCGTCCAGCAGTAAGTCTCGCGCCGCTTCGCCTTCGGCGCTACCAGCCAGCCGATCGCAGTAGACCGCAAACTCATCGATCCGCGCCTGGCGCTGCTCCGACTGCAGAGCATATTCCTGCGCAATCACGCTTTCCGGCATGGTGACTTTATGTTTGTTCAGGAAATCTGAAAACGAGCCAAAACCCTTTCTACTGTTACAAATGATCGCGGTGGGCATCCCATTGCGAGGGCCAAAGCGAAACCTCTCCAGAGCCGCCACCACGCCGTCGTATTGCGTGGCATCCACGTTGTATGCCTGCCAGCCAAAGGAGCGAAACACCGTCTCCAGGTCCGGCATGGGAAAAATCAACCGCGTGTGCAGATCAAGCTGGCCATTGTTCCGATCCACCAGCACACACAAGTTGTCCAGGTGGTTTTGCCCGGCATACATCACCGCTTCCCAGATGGGCCCTTCCTGCAGCTCGCCGTCGCCTGTCATGCAATAGGAATCGAACCGCGGGCTGCTCTTGCCGGCAATGGCAAAGCCCTGCGCCACACCAAATCCCTGCCCCATGGGTCCCGTAGCAATGTGCACCCCGGGCAAAATCGGCCCCGGGTGCCCATTCAGGATGCTGGCAAACGACCGCGAATTCTTCAGTGTCTTGCGGTCGAAATAACCCAGCTCGGCATAAATCGAAGCGAGTGCCGCAACCGCATGTCCCTTGCTCAACGTGAAAATGTCTTGCCCGCGGCGCGTAGGATCCTCAATGTCCAGGTGAATGAAACCACCATAAAACAGCGCGACCAGGGGAATGATGGATGAGAAAGCTCCGCCTGCGTGGAGACCCTTGTCGACCGCGTCGCGGCTTTGCTCCAGGGTGAGCAGGCGAATATCGGAGTCCTTAATCGCCAGCAACTTCAGAATTCCCTGGCGCACATCGAAGTCTTCATTGCGGAAGAATTCACGGCTCAATCGCTCACGCCGAACTGTGGTGTATGTGGGATTTTTCATATTCCTTCTCGCTGGCTACTTGCCGACCCAGCCTCCATCGACATACAGCGATTGGCCGGTGACGTACTTTGCCTCATCCGAAGCAAAAAACGCAGCCACGGTTCCAATCTCTTGCGGTTGACCGGGTCGGCCGAGCGAAATCTGGCCCACCACTCCGGCCAGCACATTGGGGTCCGGATGCTTCAGCACCCAATCGACCATCGGCGTCTCGATCAAGCCGGGGTGAATGCAATTGACGCGGATTCCTTTGGACCCCATCTCCGCGGAAATATTGCGGGTGAGCGCCTCAATCGCCAATTTTGCCGGTGCGTAGTGAGTGCGTCCAGGCAAAACCTTGCCCGCCTGAATTGAACCAATGTTGATGATCGAACCAGCCCGGCCCGCGGCTACCGCCCGGCGGCAGAAAACCTGGGAGCAGAGCCACTCTCCGCGCAGATTGATGTTGACCAAGTCAATCCACTGCTCGTCTGTCAACTCCAGAAAAGGAACGATCGTTTCAATACCCGCGTTGTTCACCAACACATCGACCGGTCCGAGTTCTTTCTCCGCTCGCTCGAACATGGCTTCGACCTGCGAGCGTTCTCTGACATCTGCCTCGACCGCGATCGCACGCCGGCCTTTGCTCCTGACCCAAGCCGCAACGGCGCAGGCCTTTTCGCACGACCCGACGTGGTTGATGACCACGTCAGCACCTTCTTCGGCGAACACTTCTGCTATGCCTTTGCCGATTCCCTGGCTGGCTCCGGTAATGATCGCTACTTTATTGCGGAGCTTCATGATCACCCCTCTGCTCTAGTGAATCGTCCAGCCACCATCGACCATCAACACGTGCCCGACCACCATGTCGGAAAGCGGGCTCGAGAGAAATAAAACCGCACCGACCAGGTCTTCCGGCTGATTCCACCGCCCGCGTGGAATCATTTCTTTCGTGGCCCATTCCTTGTAGCCGGGCCGCTCCAGGATGTTCTTCCGCGACTCCGTTTCTGTGATGCACGGCGCAACTACGTTTACCAGCACGCCATCTTTTGCCCACTCGAGCGACAGGGCACGCGACAGATGGTGAACCCCTGCCTTCGCCGCTGCGTAGACCGATCGTCCTTTGAAGGCAATCTCTCCGAAGTTCGATCCAACATTGATGATTCTGCCCCCGCCTTGCGGAATCATCACCCGGGCAGCTGCTTGTGAAGCAAAAAACACGCTCTTCAGTGAAGCCGCCATGGTCCGGTCGTACTCCTCTTCGCTCACATCCAGAGCAGGCGTGGTCCCGGTCCAGCCCGCGTTGTTGACCAGGATGTCGATGCGTCCAAAAGCAGAGTGAGTCTGGTCCATCAAGGCTCGAACCTGGTCGACCTGGGCAACATCAGTCTGCACGATCAGGGCCTTGCGTCCCAGCGCCTCAATTTCGGCTTTTACGGCTTTGACCTCATCCTGGCGTTTATCGGGGTATTTCGCCAGCACCACGTGAGCCCCGGCTTGAGCCAGCCCGAGAGCGATGGCGCGGCCAATACCCTGGGAGCCGCCGGTCACGATGGCTACCTTGTCCCGCAGCCCGAAGCTTGAGTAATCCATTAATTTGGACCCTAACCTTGTATGATATGCGACAACATGTGCGTAAAGTACAAGACAGCCTAACAGTCAACGATAAGCGGGTCAATTCAATGCCGAGACCCGGAGCTATTACTTATGAGCCGGCCCAGGTAGGGCAAAAACATAAAATCCCTGGGTTTGTGGTGCGCCGGGCCCGGCTTCGACGGTTGCCCGCTCTCCACCAGGGCCCAGATGCTTGAGGCTTGGCCTGGCGCTGAAAGCCAGATACTCACGCCCGTTCACCTCGTAGACTGCGGGGATACCCTCAGGCCCAGCCGGCATTACCTGTTCCCCACAAGATTTTCCCCGTATCTTTGTCGTAGCCTCGGATCGTTGCGTCAGAGATGGTGCCGGAAAAAATCAGGCCTCCTGCCGTAACTACCACGCCGCCCCGCGGCCAGTAACTTCCCGTATCTTTGATTCCATTGGCGGCAAATTCGGTGACCGAGCCCCACGGGATCTGCCACTTAATGGTTCCCTTGTTCAAATCATAAGCCGTGATGGTCGACCAGGGTGGCTTGTTTGCCGGCAGACCGTCGCTCGAGCTAATGTACCCGTGGCCGGCCCAGTAGCGCATGGGTGGAGTTCATCGAGGGCGCATTCTTGGTCGCGATGTCTCCCTTTTAAGCCATCTCGCAGCTAGAAAGTGATTCTTCCCGCCATCTGCAGCAGACGGGGAGTATTCAGAACAGTTGATGGGACATTGCCGAATTGGGCATTTCCAACCACAGTGTTCGGACCGTTGAACTGGACACGATTGAACAGGTTGAACGCCTCCACTCGGAACTGGAAGGTAACATTCTCACGGATCGGCGTGTCTTTGTAGAGAGCAAAGTCATAATTCGCGACCCCAGGAGTACGCAGTTGATTGTCTGTCCTGGACTCGTTCCCGTAAGTAAAGAGCGGCACCGGAATGCTATTGAAACAGGAAAGATTGAAGTAGTTATTCGCAGCACCGTTCACTTTACCCAGCCGATTGAAGATCCCGCCCCCGATTGCTTTTTGGCAACCGGGAGTAATGTTGGGTCTCGTGTTGCTGCCAAATGCATAAGTAGCAATGTTGTTGGTCGCGTTGGTAAAGCCTAACGGATAACCTTGCTGGAAGGTTGTGACCCCGTTGACGCCCCAACCAGCCGCGACAGCATTTGTAATGCCTGACAAGTTGGAAAGGAACATCCGCCCCTTGCCAATCGGAAGCTCGTACACATAGCTGACCACCAGCCTCTGCCTGGAATCAAAGCTCGAGAGCGCGTACTCACCTTGAAGATTATTTACGTCCTGAAAGCCAGCCGTTGTCGTTGCGTCCAACCAACTGGTTAGGTATTCCGCATTGGTCATCAACTTCGAGAAGGTGTACGCACCCAATAAAGTGCCGCCGGCAGTGAAGCGCTTTTCAAGTTTCATTTGCAGCGAATCGTAGTTGCTTACACCGACATAATTTCCTGAATTGCTAATGCTGCCATACTGCGGAAACGGCCTTGCCAACTGGTTCGCAGTAACATTCGTCTTTTGTAAGACGCCTTGCGAGATTTTTCCGTAAAACGGATTCGCCACCGATTTGGTGAAGAAGCAATTCTTCAGATCGCCACTGGCGCATGTTGGATCCTGGTGGGCCTGATTGAGAGTGTTGTCCGGCACCTGGTTGATGGTGTGGCTGATGGGTAGATTCGCGCCATGCAGGCCCGCATATGCCACCTCGAGAGCGAGGCCCAGGGGAAGTTGGCGCTGCACCGCGAAGTTCCATTGATACGTTGCGCCGTTAGGTTCGGTGGCCAACAAAGCCTGCGGGTTTCCACCGAGTAGGATCTGCTGATAATTAGGGTTGCGATGAGGGGGCCCAGTGAGGCCGTTCGGATAAGGATTATCCAGGGTGTTTGCCGGGGTCTGGTTGCTGTTGGTGGATTGCACCATCAGGTTGTTCAGGAAGTTAATTCCTGCTTGGAGCGGCGCCTCCGGAAACTGCAGATCCGACGGGATGATGAATCTGCCCCAGCCCAGCCGGATCACGGTGGCATCATTCAAACGATACGCCAGGCCGAGCCGCGGTGAGAAAGCATCGAAGTGTTCGTTCCTGACGCCACTTGCTGGATGCTGCGGAGTGTTCACCAAGTCAAATGCCCCGGGGACACCGACGATGGGGTTGATCTCCGTCGGATTAAAGGTGTCGGCATACCCGTGCCGCGCGACATAGACTCCAGGAATTTCGTAACGCAGGCCCAAAGTAAATGTCAGCTTATTGTTCGCTTGCCAGGTGTCCTGGACATAATAGCCCTGGTAGTAAATCGTCTGTAGAGTCGGCGGGGCAATCTGCACCGTCTGCGAAGTCGAACTGCTCACATATCCCAGCAGAAAAGATGCGAACGGGTTGCCAGTGGAGGCCGGACTTGTTGCGCTCTTCCCGGTGAAGACGTTGTCAAAGGGGAAGACGCCTCCCGGATTGTTGTTTTGAAAATATGCCATCTCCAGCCGCCGCAGATCCGCGCCGGCCTTGATCGTGTGCCGTCCAATGATCTTGGTAAAGGTCGGCGCAATTACGTAATTGTTGTTGATTGAGAAGAGCAATCCAGTCCCGACGTTGTTATAGGTGGGATTTGCCATGGTGATTGCCGGTAGAGTTGTCGACGGTGAAAAACCGTTGTACTGGGCAATCTGCGAAAAATAGCCCGGAAAACCAAGCTTGGTCTCATCGAAACCTAAAGTTCCCGGAGTTCTCTTGTAGTTCCAACGGAGGAAGGAAAGATGAATGTCGGCGATGGTTGTGGGATTGAAAATATACGTATCCCCAATCACTGCTTGCTGCGTCGTGAATGCCTCGGGCGAGATGGGGTCACCGCCAATCAAGCCGTTATTGTAGGGTTCGGCGCCGTGGTTCTTTGATCTCCACCAGGTGTAGCGCTCGAACAAGCTCTGTTTCGAACTGAGCGTTTGGTCACCGCGAATCGTATATTGGTCGTTGATACCGCCCGCATTGCCAAATCTGGAAAAGTTATTGATGCCGGTGCCGGATTGTGAGCTCACCGTGGGCGCCGCCCAATACGGAAAGGCGATCAGGTTCTTGGCCACGGTGCTGAAGCGATCTGCGGGAATGATGTTGTTGGGGAACTGCTGACGCGTCGGCTGGGTACCGTTCAACTGCGCGGCCGTGCAAGCAGGGTTGCCGTTATAACCGCAGGTAGTGAGCGGATCGTAGATGGGCGTGCCAGTCTGCGAAAAATCGCCCGTTCTCATGGGCAACGTGGGTACGTTATAGACGTATATCTTGCCCTGAGCCTGCCGGTATCCCTGGTAGTCGCCAAAAACAAACATCTTGTCTCTCATGATCGGGCCGCCGATGTTGGCGCCGAATTGGTTCTGATGGAACGGCTGCTTGCCCGCGTTGTTCCGCTTGGCAAAGAAGTCGTTTGCGTTCAGAACCGTGTTGCGGAAGTATTCGTACGTCGTGCCATGAAACGAGTTCGTTCCAGACTTGGTGGCCATGTTGATCACGCCGCCGGTGTACATGCCAAACTCGGCGGTGTTGTTGTTGGTCTGAACCTTGAACTCCTGAATCACGTCCTGGTCGGGTACCAGCTCTACCGTGTTCCCGTACGAGGTGTTGACGGGCGAACCATCGACCAGCACCGAGCTCTGGTTCCCGTTGCCGCCGCCAATCTGATAATTTCCAGCGGCGAACACATTCTGGCCGGTCAAATTGCCCGAAGAGCTGCCCTGGGGCACGACACCAGGCACCAAGGCCACCAGAGCGAGAACATTGCGGCCATTCAGCGGGATATTCGTGACCGCCTTGCCCGCGACGACTTGCCCCAGCGAAGCAGTTTCCGTTTGCATCATGGGCGCCTGAGAGGTGACCACGACCTGTTGATTAACCGCCCCAACCTCCATGGTCGCGTTCACCCGGAATACCTGGTCGACCTGCACCACGATCTGATCATGGGTGTAGTGCTTGAAGCCGGCGCCCTCCATATCGATCTTGTAAAGACCGGGTGGCAGCAGAACGAACTGGTAATTTCCCGAAGCATCCGTCGTAGCGCTGTGGCCCTCGCCGGTTGCAGCACTGGTCAGGGTGACATTCGCTCCAGTTACTGCCGCTCCCGACGGGTCCGTTACGGTTCCGACAATCGAACCGGTAGTGGTTTGACCCAGGGCGATGAGAGAGAACACGCTAAAACATAGTGCGATTGCTAACAGCGTCCGGCTGGCTGATCCTCGAAATACTTGCATGGGTATGACCTCACTCTTTTAGAGTCGATTGTGTTCGTATTATGCAATTGCTTTTGCATCGACACCGAGGGACGCTATCACGCGCTATAAACGACAGTCAAGAAAGTATTTTTTGGGTATTGAAGTAATTCGGCCGAACCACGGTGACAGGCTGCCAAGTCAATGGAGGTACTCATACCACTTGAGCGAGTTCGATCCTCGCGTATCGATGCACACCACGTCACTGCTTCGCCCAGTTCCCTTGATATCGGCGGCCACGCAGCTTTGCGCAGACATGTCATTGTCCATCAGCATCCTCTGCCATTTCTGGCCGCTCGTGTCGGTGGCCCGATAGAAGAACAGGCCGTTGCGCGTGCCGCTGCCCGAAGCAACGATCTCAGGAACACCGTCACCATCCACATCCACGATCGTGAGCGTGTGCCCGTTTACCAGGCTTTCATCGATCACGTTGCGCTGGTACTGACCCTGAACATCCTGTGTGTACACGGCCACCATGTTGCCGTGAAATGGTTCAATGGTGGCGAAGAACTGTTTACCTTTGATTTTTCCCACTGCAATCTCACCGGCGCCGCCATTGGGCCATGCGGCAGGACTCCCGGCAGAGATCTCCAGGTGTTTCCATTTCCCGTCTTTCCCTAGGCTATGCACAAACACGCCGCTGTAGCCAGCCGTCAACAAGTCCTGCCCTCCATCGCCATACCAGTCGAACGGCAGCAATCCGTGAACGACCCCTCTGTTTTCTTGCGGGATGAGTTCGCGTTTCCACTCTCCCGGCCGGTACAACAGGAGAGGTGTGGGCAAGTGATCAGGATCGGGAAATCCTTTTGCCTGCGCGTTCAGAACAGGAGCCACCACCAGCACCTTGTGCCCATCGCCCGCAATGTCTGCGAAGCGGACACGATGCGCCGACGGCATCTGGTCTATTTCCTTGAGCGTCCAGGGAGCCTTGGGGTCTCCATTGCTGTGCAGGATCGCGATGTTGCCGGTGCTCTTGGCGGGGTTCGAACTGAAACCATAGGCTAAGGCGATCTCGGGAATTCCATCATTGTCGAGATCCGCTACGGCCGCGTTGATCATGTGCCCGGCGGGAACGATGACATGGGGTGTCCATGAAGGGTTCTCATACCACACCAGCGAATCCGCGCCGCTGCCCAGGCCGATGAGGTCGACCTTGCCGTCGTGGTTCAGGTCCGCCGCCACCACCTGGTAGCCGCCGCGAATGCCGGTGGCGATTGTATGTGCCGTGAAAGGTGCGGTGATGGGCGGCTGGGGAGTGGCAGCAGGCTGTGCCGTTTGCGCCGGGGCGCCCGCAACTACGATAAATCCCAGGCTCAAAGACAAAAGCACCCTAAGTTCACATTTCATGATGGCCAGATGCTGAATCCATTCCAAACTGAGAGAATACCCCTTGTGTTTTTGTTTTGTATCAGGGCCCGCCCTTAGTCGGGCCGTAAAGAATGAAAGCAGAATTGCGCTTCAGCCCTGCTAAGGCTTACCCTGCCCGAAGATTACTTGCCGGAAAGGAATTCTGGCGAAAGATGAAGCCGGGCTCTTTCTTAGAGGTTTTTTGCAGACTGACAAAGTGAGGACACGATGACCGGCAAGGTCGATCTTTACGACGGTGAATACGGAAACTATGAGTCTGATGTTTACCAGCAAGTGCGCATCGAGACCTACGGAGTAGATTTCGGACAGACGAGCTGGGTTACCACTGAGGAGTCCACACAGATCCCCAGCATGCTTGAACTCACCAGCAATTCATCCGTGCTGGAAATTGGTTGCGGATCCGGAGTGTACGCCTTACATATCGCGAAGACGATCGGCTGCAGCATCACTGGTTTAGACATCAACGCTTTTGGCATTCACAACGCAAATCAATTGGCATTGCATCGTGGCCTCGGTCCGCAAGCACACTTCGAAGTATGCGATGTATCCAGGCCCTTGCCGTTCAGCGGACGAAACCTTCGACGCCATTTTCTCAAACGACGTGCTATGCCACATTCCGGGAAGGCCGGCTCTCCTGGCCGAGATGTACCGCGTTCTGAAGCCTGGCGGGCGCATGTTATTCAGTGACGCCCTGATCATAGGAGGCATAGTTTCACAGGATGACATCGCAACCCGCAGCTCGATCGGCTACTACTTGTTCAGTCCTCCGGGAGAGAACGAACGACTCATCCTGCAAGCTGGGTTCACCGGTCTCAAAGTAGCCGATACAACCGGGCAGGCAGCCGGTACTGCAGCCAGGTGGCACCAGGCCCGGCAGAAATATAGAGACAAGCTGCTCGCTCTCGAAGGCGAAGAAAAATACAACGGCCTGCAGCGGTTCCTTTCCTGCGTGCAGACGCTGACCCAGGAAAAGCGCCTGCTCCGGCTGCTCTACCAGGCGCGGAAAGCCTGACGTTTCTTCAATGCTCGAACAGCAGCATCAGATAGGCGAGAAAGAGCAAAAGGTGAACTGCGCCCATCAACACATTGGTTCGATTGCTGGTGAAGGTAAGCCCACAGACCGCGAGGGTAAGAACCAGCAAAACAGAATTCGCCGGGTCAAGTCCAAGCACCACGGTTTTTCCTGTGATCAGGCCGATGCTTAACACTGCGGGAATCGTCAACCCGATCGACGCCAGCACCGAACCAAGGAGGATGTTGATGGAACGCTGCAGATCGTTGGCCAGCGCCGCGCGGGTGGCGCTCAGCGATTCAGGAGACAGAATGAGCGCCGCCACCAGGAACCCACCCAAAGCTACAGGCGCATGGAGAACTTCGATCCCATGATCGATGGGCACTGCAATCTCCTCCGCCAACACCACGACGGGCAGCAGGTACATCAAAAGCAATGTTGCATGGTACCCCAGCGAATAGGTTTCGCCGTGGTGTGACTCGACCGCAGCGATCGTCTGGCCGGCTGCCGGTTTGACGAAAAAATCCCGGTGCCTCCAATTCTGGATGATCAAAAACACAATATAGATCGCGATCGACATCACGACCATGAAGATGGATTGAAAGGCAGAAAGTGTGGGCCCTGGGGAGGCTTCGGTGTAGTTAGGAAGCACCATGCCAAGCACCGTCAACGACACAATCAGAGACAAAAAAGAATTGGCGCCTCTCAGGTTGTAATCCTGCTCGTGGTGCCGCAGGCCCCCCATCAGCAACGAAACCCCTATCATGCCGTTGAGCACAATCATCACCACGCCGAACATTGCGTCGCGTGCGAGCGCAGGTTTCGACTCGCCGGTCAGCATGACCGCCGAGATCATCATGACCTCGATGCCGATCACGGCAAGCGTAAGCACCAGCGTGCCGAGGGGCTCGCCCAGCCGCACCGCCAGGCTCTCGGCGTGATGGACGATGGCAAAAGCCGAACCCATGATTACGGCAAAGAGCCAAACCAGCATCAAAGTGAACCACAGCGGATTCGAGAGGTCCGCCAGCCACGTTTTGCCAAACAGCAAAAAGAGTGCCGTCGTAGCAAAAGCCACACCCAGCAGCCACTCTTTCCGAAGGCCCGAAAGGGAGACAGAACTCATGCAGTAGTCCTACCAGAAATAAGAAGCTGGTGGTCAGCATTTGCCGCCGGTGAACCTTAGGCGCAATCTTCGCGTTTTTACATCGCGCTCACCGGGCACACTTCGAACGCCTGCCGCTGCGGCGATAGTGAGCGAGTCATTCTCAACGATGAGTTCAGGGAATGCTGGCAATAATCTTGCGATATTCGTCCTCGGTGAAGGCACGGACCGTTTCCGTGTGAACGCTGCCTTTCGAAGCGAGACCAAGCGTGACGCGGGCGATGGTCGCATCATCGGGAGCTTCCGCCACAATGGCCATGTCGTACTGGCCCATCAACAGGAGGGCGGTCGTGATTTTGCAGCCCGCAGCCTCAAAAGCTTTTTTGCCGGCGTCCAGGCGGGACGGGCTGTCCTTCACCTTCTCAACGCCCTCTTTTGTCCAGCGCAACAAGCAAAGATACGTTGGCATGATGCCACCTCGGCGCGAATTATAGGCCGGGACGTAAACTGTAGCTACGGTATTTTCATGACTTGGCTTTTCTGGGCTGTTCTCTCTGCACTGTTTGCCGCGGCAACCGCGTTGCTGGCCAAGGTCGGTGTCGCGCACGTGGATCCGAACCTTGCCACGGCCATTCGCACGTCGGTCGTCGTAGTTTTCGCCTGGACCATCGCCCTCAGTCTGGGTACACATGCGGGCCTCGTGCATGTGGGCCGCCGTAGCTGGGTGTTCCTCATCGCTTCCGGTCTGGCAACAGGCTTGTCGTGGATTTGCTATTTCCGTGCGCTCTCCATGGGAGAAGCATCGAAGGTGGCCCCCATCGACAAGCTGAGCGTGGTCTTTGTTGTGCTCCTGGCCTGGCCGCTGCTAGGTGAGACGATCACGTTAGCCAAAGCCGCCGGCGTGCTATTGATTGCCGCGGGGGCGATTGTTCTCGCGTGGGCCTAACCCACAAACCTTCGCGTGCCTTCCGCAATATGTCTGAACCGCTCGACAATAGGTCGCGAATCTCCCGCGAGCCACGCGAGTTCTATATTGCTCACTGCTTTCGCTCCGCGAAGCGGCAGGCAAACCACCTCGGCGGAGGCGATGCGCCGCACACAGGCGGGAGCGATCGAAACTCCCTGGCCGGCGGCTATGAGGCGCAGGATGGTGAGCCAGTGAGACGCTTCCTGCACAATTTGCGGGCGAAACCCATGTTCCTCACACAACGTCAGCGGCTTCTCATAGGCGCGTGCGCCCGCGCTGCGCGGATAGTAGACGAACGGATCGTTGCGCAGCGAAGCGACCGAGATGGTCTTCTGTTGCGCACAAGGATGAGTTGCCGGGATAACGGCCACGAATGGCTCGGAGAGGATCGTGGTGACTTGCAAGCCTTCAAACGGATCTCCGTCGCGCAGGATTCCGGCATCGAGGGTGCCGTTCTCCAGACCCTCGGTCACCAGGGCGGTGAACGATTCATGCAGATGCAGCTGCACTCTCGGATACGCCTCACGATAAGTGCGGAAGATCCCAGGCAGCGTCGTCAGCATCGCTGATCCAATAAAGCCGATATGCAGGGAGCCAACATCGCCCCGGCCGATGCTGCGAGTCTCATCGATGTCACGCTGCACATTGCGGAGCGTCCGGCGTGCACGCTGCAGGAGGGCCTCGCCGGCAGTGGTCAGGTTTACGGAGCGGGAGGTGCGGATGAAGAGTGGATATCCCAGCAACTCTTCCAGCTTGCGTATTTGTTGGGAGAGGGGAGGTTGGGCAAGATGGAGGCGCTCCGCTGCGCGTCCAAAGTGCAACTCCTCGGCAACCGCGACAAAGTAGCGAAGATGTCTCAGTTCGATATCCCTATCCATATGCAGAACATCTTAATCCAGCTAAACAAGATATTGGACGTAATCAATGCACCGGAGCAGACTGCTGTTAGGGGGCAACCAAAATGCATAGCGACGGGACGCAGGAAATGAGCGAACAGCAAGCGGCGAGTCTTCCGCAAATCGAGATTCGACCACTGCAGCCGGGAGAGGACGCGACCGCTTTCAGGACCCTGAACGAAGAGTGGATCGCCCGCTACTTCACCCTGGAGCCAAAGGATCGCGAAATCCTGGGCGATCCCGAGGGCAAGATTCTGAAGCACGGTGGGCATATCCTCATGGTCTGGCTCGGCCATCAGGCAGTTGGCTGCGTCGCTTTAATCCCCATGGGCGACGGTGTGTATGAGCTCTCAAAAATGGCGGTCTCGCCGGAAATGCGGGGATTGGGGATCGGCCGCAGATTATTGCTGGATGCGATTGCACTGGCGAAGCGTATCGGCGCCAGGTCTCTGTTCCTGGGGAGCAACAGCAAGCTGCAAAACGCCGTGCATCTGTACGAGTCGGTCGGGTTTCGCCATGTGCCTGCCGACAGCATTCCCGACATGCCCTATGTGCGTGCAAACGTGTTTATGGACCTGCCACTCTGAAACGGCCCTGGTTGTAGGAGCCGATGCGCATAGCGATCATTCCGGCCCTTGAGGGACGTTCGAGGGCCGTTCTCGACCAGAAATCGAGGACAATAGAAATGACCTATGCGAAAACCTCTGCTTGCGCTGGCCGTTTCCGCCTTTGGCATCGGGACTTCGGAATTCATCATCATGGGGCTGCTCCCCGATCTCTCCCGCAGCTTCCAGGTCAGTATTCCCAAGACCGGGATTCTGGTCTCCGGCTATGCGCTGAGCGTTACGCTAGGATCGCCGCTGGTGGCCCTTGCCCTGTCGCGCATGGACCGCAAGCGGGCGCTGCTGATTTTGATGGGCATGTTTCTGGCCGGGAATGCCCTTTGTGCGCTGGCCCCGACCTTTTTGCTTCTCCTTTTTGCCCGCATCCTTACCGCGCTCTGCCATGGCGCATTTTTTGGCATCGGCAGCATCGTGGCGTCTCACCTGGTGCCTCGCTCCGAGCGTGCCCAGGCAATTGCGCTCATGTTCAGCGGTCTCACGCTCGCGAATGTGCTTGGGGTTCCCGCCGGAACAGCCCTGGGCCAGGCGTTTGGGTGGCGGTTCGCCTTTTGGGCCATCGTTCCCGTTTGCCTGGTCGCCGGTATCGGGCTTTTTCGCCTGGTGCCCCACCAGCCGGCGGAAAGGATTCACCTCAAGCACGAATTTCACGCCGTGGTCCGACCCCAGGTGCAACTGGTGCTGGCGATGAGCACGCTTTCTTCCGTTTCTTTGTTCTGCGTTTTCACCTACATCGCGCCAATCCTGGAGCAGGTAACGCATCTCTCTCCGGCCGCGGTCACCAGGGTGTTGGTGGTCTTCGGCGTTGGCATCACGTTGGGCAATCTACTGGGCGGCAGGCTGGCTGATTGGAAGCAGATGCCGGTGCTCATCGCCGGAATCATGCTGTTGATCCTGATCTTCATGGCCATGCCTTTGCTGGAAACCAAAGTGGTCCCCGCAGTGCTGATGGTATTTGTGTGGGGCTGCATCCACTTCGCAGCCGGTGCGCCCTTACAGGCGCGCATCGTCGATCAAGCGAAGGGAGCGCCGAATCTCGCCTCAACCTTGAACCAGGGAGCCTTCAATCTGGGCAACGCACTGGGCGCAAGCCTCGGCGGCATCATGCTGACTGAGGGTATCGGCTACCGGTATTTATCATTGGGGAGCGCGGCCGTTGCCAGCGTGGCGCTACTCGTGGCCCTCGTGGCATTGCGCGTAGAGCGTAGCCACCGCGGATCCGCAGAAGAAAATCAGATGGTCTCTGTCTAAGCAGGATTGCACCCAGCCGTTCGGTACGAGGTGCATTCCTTTGCGGCCCCGAGCTGCGACAGCTGTTTGCACCGTAGAGTCCCGCAGGGACGGCCTGATAATAGCCCAGCACGCAGTGCTGGGTGGCGAAGAGTGTGTGGACCAGTCCCGTAAGGGACGGCTGAATCATGGCAGGATCGCGTGTCATCAGAAATTTTCTGAATTCCTCTGCCGAGCTAACCCTTCGTGATGCTTGGCCTGGGCATGAATATAAGCCACAGTCTTCGCCTGTTGGGAATGCTGACCCGAAAAGGCCCCTTATCCCCGTTGCCAGGAAAACCCTCGTCATTGCGGGAAATTCTCGTGGATCTACTTGGAGAAGGCCGATTTCAACAATTGAACAGCCTTGGCAATGGGAAAGGTACTCGCTAAAGAAAGCAGCAGGTGAACGTGATCCGCTACGCCTCCGGCCGCGATCGCCACGATCGCGTTCTCGCGCACGATCCCGCCCAGGTAAGCATGCAGTCGATCCCGCATCTGCTCCCAGATTGTCGGTTCTCGTCCGCTGGTGCTGAATACCAGGTGAACCACGCAAGGTACGTGACGATGAGGCATGAGAATCAGCCGTCCCTTACGGGACTTGGTCGTTCTGGCCCCTTGTACCCAGCACTGGTTCGGCGCTGGGGCCCTCGTTCTTCACTCCGTGCAACTTGTATGCGCCGAACCGTACTGGGCTATTATCAGGTCGTCCCTGCGGGACTTTGCGCTACACACAGCTGTCGCAACTCCGGGGCTGTAAAGGAATGCACCTCTTGACGAACCGTGTGCGTATGATCCTGACTTGATTCTGCCGTCCCGCTACGCTCCGGCTGCCGTGGGGCGATGCGGGACAAATGTAAAAACTCCATTCCCCGACGTGTCGTACCTCAGCAACTCTCAGCCGTCCCTTCGGGACCGATTGCCAAGCTTCGGCCATAACCGCCCGCACCAGAAGCGACAACCTCTGTTCGTCCGGCCACCCATAAAATCAGAAGGGCATGAAGAAGAAACTCCGGGTGGGCATACTCTTTGGCGGGCGTAGCGGCGAGCATGAAGTCTCTCTGCTCTCGGCTGCCTCGGTCCTCAAGGCAATCGATCGTACACGTTATGAAGTAGTGCCCATCGGCATTACCAAACAAGGCCGCTGGCTGGTTTCCGGCGATGCCGAGCGACTATTATCGGGCGACTTCCCCGACACCGGCACCCTTCGTGCCGGCGATCCGCAACACACCGCACCTGCTGCTCTTTTAGCCAAAGGAGAAGGCGTCATTGTGCCGCCCATGCCGGCCGCGGAAGGAGGTCACGGCGGAACCCTCGTACCCTTCGAACGCGAAGCGTCTTCCATCCCTCCGGCTCACGATGTGTTGCAGTTGGATGTCGTCTTCCCCGTCCTCCACGGCACGTTCGGCGAAGATGGCACCATGCAGGGCCTGTTCGAACTCGCCGGCTTAGCCTACGTCGGATCAGGAGTACTCGGCTCCGCCACCGGCATGGACAAAGAAGTGATGAAGCGCCTGTTCCTTGCCGCCGGGCTGCCGATCACAAAACACGTCACCTTCCTCCGTCACGAATGGAAGCAGACCCCGAAAAAAGTCATCACGAAACTCGAAGCCGCATTGAAGTATCCGCTCTTTGTTAAGCCCGCCAACCTCGGCTCGTCCGTAGGCATCAGCAAAGCGCACGACCGCAAGGAGCTCGGGCCGGCCATCGATCTCGCCGCGGGCTTCGATCGCAAAATCGTAGTGGAGCAGGCAGTCGGAGCCCGCGGCAACCGCGCCAGGATGGGCAAGGCGCGCGAACTGGAGGTGGCGGTGCTGGGCAACGATGAACCGAAAGCCTCGGTGGTCGGCGAAATCGTCCCGGGCAAGGAGTTCTATGACTACGAGGCCAAATATTTGAGCGAGGGCTCAGTGGCCATCATCCCCGCCAAGCTGACAAAGAAGCAAAGCCAACAGGTGCAGGCGATGGCGCTCGATGCCTTTCGTGCCTGTGACTGCGCCGGCCTGGCACGTGTGGACTTTCTCCTCGAGGCGGGCGACTCCGGACGGCTCTATCTGAACGAGATCAACACCATGCCCGGCTTCACCTCCATCAGCATGTATCCGAAGCTATGGGAAGCGTCGGGCATGAAATACCGCGACCTTATTTCCAGGTTGATTGAGCTGGCACTGGAACGCAAATCAGAACAGGAACAAATCTCGTACTCACGATGATATGGTCATGAACGTTAGAGCAGTTTCGCAATTGGTGTAGATCGAAGCAGTAGACCTTTTCGTGGTTTTCTGCCAAGGAAAACCACACGTCGCAATCTTTATCAGACCACAGGGATTGCGAAACTGCTCTAAACTTCCTGTAAGCAAGGAGCCGCCATGACCCTGCTCGATGCACCCAAATATGATCCTGCCAAGGCGCGCACGCGTAAGAATCTTTTGATCGCGGGCCTGGTCGCCTGCCTGTTGCTTGCAGGCTGCCTCTGGTATTTCTGGAACTGGCCGCAGGAGCACCGCGTGAATCAATTCTTTGCCGCGCTCGAAGCCAAGGACCTGCCCAAGGCTTTCGGGATTTGGAACCACGACCCGGACTGGCAACAGCACACGCAGCAGTATGCCTCCTACCCATACGGCCGCTTCGAAGTCGATTGGGGCCACAACAGCGACTGGGGCGACATCAAGACGCACAAAATCACGATGTCGAAAACGGTGGGCTCCGGTGTGGTGGTCGGGGTCGAAGTGAACGGGCAGAAGAAGCCCGTCTTCCTGTGGGTACAGCGCAACAATAAGACGCTGGGCTTCTCTCCCGTCCAACTCTCGACAGATTAGCCGTTGAGACCGGCGAGCAGCTTTTCCAGGCCGGCGTGATCTTCCACCTGCGCGCACTTCTGACTACGGTCAATCTGCCGCAACAGCCCGCAGAGCACTTTGCCCGGACCCACCTCAATAAAGGTCGTAACTCCTTCGGCGATCAGCAGCTGCATGGATTCGGTCCAGCGCACCGCGCCGGTGACCTGCCGGATCAGAGCATCGCGCAACCGGGCACCGTCGGTGACCAGTGCAGCATCCACGTTGACCACAACCGGTATCTTTGCCGCGGAGAAGGGTATCTCCTGAAGGATCGGGCTCAGGCCATCCTGTGCGGGCTGCATCAGGCTGCAATGGAACGGCGCGGAAACCTGCAGCAGAACGGCTCGCTTGGCGCCGCGTTCCTTAGCCAGGGCAACGGCCCGCTCGACCGCCGCTGTCTCTCCCGAGATGACGGTTTGTTCAGGACTGTTGAGGTTGGCCGGTTGCACCGGTCGCACCGTCGCTCGAAGCATCCCGGCAAACGGCGATCAGAGCCTCCGCCGGCATGCCCAGAATCGCCGCCATCGATCCCTCGCCTGGAGGCACGGCTTGCTGCATCAACTGCCCGCGGCGGCGAACCGTGCGCGCGGCTGCGGCAAAATCAATCGCGCCGGCAGCAACGTTGGCCGAGTATTCACCCAGCGAGTGCCCGGCTACAAAATCCGCGGTGACTCCTGCCTCAGCCAGCACGCGCAGCACCGCTACGGAAACGGTAAAGATCGCCGGCTGGGTGAACTCGGTCAGCCGAAGCTGCTCTTCGGGCCCCTGAAAGCAGAGGTTTGCCAGGTCGAAGCCAAGAGCATCGTTGGCTTCCTCGAATGTTCGGCGCGCCACCGGGAAAGTTGAGGCGAGGTCTCGGCCCATGCCTACGCTTTGGGAACCTTGACCGGGGAAGAGGAAAGCAGTCTTACTCATCTTGTTTTGGGCTTAAGTAGAGCGGCCTAATACAGTGGCTGGATTGGCTCGCTCAGCCCGGGCTCTGGTGTCGCATCCACCGGCCGACGGCAGGCAAACTCCTGCTCCAGTTGCTGGTTAACACCCGCCAGTGCGAACTCAGCGGTTACCCGAATACCGTTATAGATGGCGCGGTCGTTCGAAGATCCGTGGTTCACAATGCAAACCCCGCGGATGCCCAGCAGCGGCGCGCCGCCGTACTCGGAGTAATCCAATCGCTTCTTGAAGTCGTCGAATGCCTTGCGCGAAAGCAGCGCACCCACTTGCGCGGTGACGGTCGAATTCAACGATTGCCGCAGCAGATCCCGTACCAGGCGGGCCAGGCCCTCTGACGTTTTAAGAGCCACATTGCCCACGAACCCATCGCATACCACCACATCGGCGCGGCCGTTGTAGATGTCCCGGCCCTCGACGTTGCCGATGAAATTGAAGGCAAGCTGCTTGAGCAGGGCAAAAGACTCACGAGTAAGATCATTGCCTTTGCCTTCTTCTTCGCCGATCGACAGCAGTCCCACGCGCGGACGAGGAATCTTCAGGACACTCCGGGCGTACATCTCGCCCATGACCGCAAACTGCTCCAGATTGTGTGGCTTGCAGTCCACATTGGCGCCCACATCGAGCAGAACGCACCGCGAACCCGTAGCTGTGGGAAGCAGGGCACTCAGGGAGGGACGATCTACTCCGGGCAATGGTCCCAGCACCATCTTGGCCAGAGCCATGGCGGCCCCGGTATTGCCTGCAGTGAGGAAACCGACAGCCTTCTTATCTTTGACCAGGCGCAACCCGACACGCATGGTGCTGCCTGGCTTCTTGCGGATCGCGGTCGCAGCCTTCTCGTCCATACTGATCCATTCCGTCGCCGGAACGATCACGATCGGGAGCTGCTCACCCTTGGTTGCCTCGTGCAACGCAGCCCGCAGACGATCCTCCGGACCCACCAGATGGACCCGGACCGGAAGCTGGCGGCAAGCATGGATGGCGCCCTTGATCTCAGGATCGGGAGCCTTATCCGACCCCATGGCATCGAGCGCGATATCCGTGAGCGTGGGCACGGAAGGGGTTAGGCTTCCTTGGCGTCGAGCACTTCGCGACCCTTGTAGATGCCGCATTTGGGGCAAGCCCTATGTGGTAGTTTCCGCTCGTGGCAGTTAGGACACTCCGATGTGGTAATGGGAGTGAGCGCGTCGTGTGAACGGCGCTTGGAAGTGCGGGCCTTGGAGTGGCGCCGCTTTGGATTCGGCATTGCAGATTCCTTTCAGGCGTTCTCCCCGGCTGTGCGGCCCCAGCCTGAGATCGCTCTCAACTTTAACTTTTGATCTTGCTGCGGAGGTCGGCAAGGGCTGTCCACCGCGCATCGACCTGGCTTGTATCGCAGTCGCATATCTCGTTGTTGCGATTACGTCCGCATCGAGGGCAGAGTCCTTTGCATTCCTGCTGGCAGAGCGCTTTTGCCGGCAGGGAGAGCAACACCTGCTCGCGCAATACGTCCTCAACCGCAAGACGGCCTCCTTCATAGTACCCGATTTCCGTATCGGAGGTCGAGATAGCGTGTTCTGACGAGTCTGCATCGACACCGGCAGGGCGGAACAGCAGATCGAAGTGTTCTTCGAGCTGCTGGGCCACTGGGTCCAGGCAGCGAGCGCAGGGCATTTCGAAATTGCCCCGGTAGCCGGCGCGCAGCCGGATGTCATGGATTTGGTCGTGGGGTCCCCGATGCTCTGTCAGGAGGTCGGCGCGGCCGTTTACCGGCATACCGTCTATTTGGCGGATTCCGGAACCGTAGTCGATGGCGCCTGCCGGGATCGTCTCACTGAACTCGATCGGCTCCCGCTCCAGATCGAGCACCGTAATCACAATGGCCATAGCATTCTCCGGCTCAAAAACGGTAAAACACCCCGATGTTTGGTTCGAGGGTCGTTCGTAGTGTTTTGGTATCGATCGCGAACTGGTGGAAATCAGGCGTCTTGTATTTTAAGCCGCGCAGCCCGCCTTGTACCCCGACTCGCTTGAACAACGAATAGTTCAGGCCCAGGTTCCAGGTGAACTCCGGCAGCAGTTGGGACGGCAAGCTCGTCCCGGGCTGGTTCACGTCGGTGACCGTCCCGGCAATAGGAGAAAAGACGATGATCCCACCCCCCAGCGCCAGGTACGCCTCAACCCCGTGATACGCGGGTGATTGAAGCAGGTAGGAGACGCTGAAGTCGGTCACATTGCTCTCCACCTTCACCACGTTCTTGTTATAAGACTCATAGAACTTGGTGTAGCCAACGTTCACTTCGTAGCCCAGCCCAGGGACGCCAGGGCTGGCGAAAACTGACCAGTGCGCCGCCCGACTCGGTCGTGTCGTCGCGAATAAAGTTGCCGTTTGCCGCGCCCGTAACCTGGTAGAGGCCGGCCACGCCGATATCGAATTTCTCTTTGGGCGGGGTGACCGTCTGCATGGTTTGCGTGTTCTGTGCATGACAGGCGACAGCCAACGGGAGCATGCCAGCTACCACCAGGAGTGCGCTGAAGAAGGAGGGAAACCACCGGCTCCGGGCCGATCGAGGGAAGGTTGGGGACTTTTTCAAACTGACACTCTGCATGGTTGAGTCTTATCCCACTATATATGGTTCCATCGGCTCGGTTTGCCTCTAGAGCCTTCGCCAATCGTCGCCCGCGAAGAGTCGAATGCCGGCAATTCCGGCAGCGCCGGCCGCGATGCAATCCGGAGCATTGTCAATGGTTACACCGCCCAGAGCCAGGACCGGGATTCCCCGCGCTGCTGCGCAAGCGAGGCGCAGACCTTCGAGGCCCTGGACGGGCTGGGAAAACCCAAGCGGGAACTTTTCGAAGATCGGGGAAAAAAGTATCAGGTCCACCTGCTCTGCATAGGCCACATCGATTTCCGCCAGGCTGTGGCAGGGCACACTGATGATCGGGTTGGCGAGGCGAAAGGCATCTCCGCACGCTGCTGGCCGCACCCGGGAGAGGCGTGCCGGCAAGGTGAACTCCGTCGGCGCCCGCCGCCAGCGCCAGGGCCGCAGACTCGGGCACCGACTCGGACGACGACTCGGACCCGGACACGTTCACCAGCAATTTCGACCGTCCGCCGATCGATTTTCGCCGCTACCTCCCGGGTGAGCGACTGAAGGGCGGCCCCACTCAGATCCTTCTCCCGCAATTGGATAAAATCTACGCCGCCGGTCGACCACTCCTCCACCAGGCTCATAAGGGGCCGGGTAGTCCCTCTGCGATCGGTAATGGCACAGAGTTGCATTCAGGTGGAGTTTATTCCAGAGAGAGGGAGGGCTTGCTCATTAAAGGTTCGTTCCTTAGGTTCATGGGCGATCGTTCGCAGTTCGTTACACTAGAGCCAGCAAACGCACGGGCGTATGCTAACTGCAGGTCATGCTGCACGTTTGGGTGTTTTGGGTTTCATTTCGGGTATTTTGCTCCCGCTAACAGAAATACGAAATTAATCTCGTCACTTGGTTCTTCCGGTACCCTTCCAACAAGGCATGATTACCTACGATCTACTCATCATTGGTTCCGGCCCTGCGGGGCAACGCGCCGCTATCTATGCCAATAAGCTGGGCAAGCGGGCTGCGGTGGTTGAGCGTATGCGGACCATCGGCGGTGTTTCCGTCAATACGGGGACCATCCCCAGCAAAACCATGCGCGAAGCCGTGATGCATCTTTCCGGCTATAACTACCGGCAGATCTACGGCATGAATTACAAGGTCAAGGAAAAGATCACGATGGCGGATCTCGCCTTCCGCGTGCAGCATGTGATCAAGACCGAAATCGATGTGACCGAGGCGCAGCTTTCGCGTAATGGGATCGACGTGCTTCCCGGCGTGGCCAGCCTTGAAGACGCCAACCACGTGAAGGTGACCAACGAAGGCGGGACCCAGACCTACGAGGCGAAGAACATCATCATCGCCACGGGCACCAAGCCGGCAGACTCGCCCAGGGTACCCATCAACGGGCGCTCTATCGTCAACAGCGACCAGATCCTCGAGCTGCCCAACCTGCCCAAGTCGCTGATCGTGGTAGGCGGCGGTGTCATCGGCGTGGAGTACACCTGCATGTTCGCCGCGCTCGGCGTGCGCGTCACCCTGATCGAAAAGCGGCCCAAGCTGCTGGAGTTTGCCGACCAGGAAATTGTGGAAGCCCTCAGCTACCACCTGCGCGACAGCCGCGTGACCATGCGTTTGAACGAGGAAGTGGAAAGCGTGGAAGAGCTGCCCGATTGCAGCGTGGTCGCCAACCTGGAAAGCAAGAAGAGAATTTCCGGCGGCGCATTGCTCTTTGCGGTCGGCCGCTCCGGCAATGTCGAACAACTTAACCTGGGTTGCCGTCGGTATCGAGCCCGATTCTCGCGGCCGCATCCCGGTCGACAAAGACTTCCGCACCAAGGTGCCGAACATCTTCGCCGTGGGAGACGTGATTGGCTTTCCCAGCCTGGCCTCGGTGTCGATGGAGCAAGGCCGAATCGCCGTTGCGCGCGCCTGCGGCAACGAGAACCTGGTTTCCAATCCCAGCTACTATCCTTACGGGATTTATACGATCCCGGAAATTTCATTTATCGGCAAGACTGAGGAGCAGCTCACGGACGAAGATGTGCCCTACGAAGTGGGCGTCGCGTATTATCGCGAGATTGCCCGCGGCCAAATCAGGGGTGATACCACCGGCCGCCTGAAGATTGTTTTTCATCGCGAGACACGGCATCTTTTGGGAGTGCATATCATTGGCGAGGGCGCAAGCGAACTGCTGCACATCGGGCAGGCCGTCATGGCCCTCGGCGGTACACTGGACTACTTCATCGATACGGTGTTCAATTACCCCACCCTTGCCGAGTGCTATAAGGCTGCCGCATTTAACGGCATTAATCGGCTTGCCCGGGCGGCGGACTAAGGGAGGGGCGCATGGGCAGAACGATTGGCGTTGTCGTGTCCTCGAGAATTGTTGCGGGGCTCGTTGAAGATCACAAACTGGTGGGGTCGCTGGGCGCATATCCGGCGAACCCGGACGACCACGAAGCGCTGCTGGAACATCCTTTTGAGAGCCTTTGCCATTTAATCAGCGATCAGGTTCTGGCCCTTCATCCGGAGGGCAAGTTCGATGCGATCGGAGTGGCCATTCCCGGGATCATCCGCAATGGGATTTGTGAGGACTCTCCCAACCTGGCTCAGCTAAAGGGTGCGAACGTTGCCGAATCGTTGGCGGCGATCTTCCGCTCGAAGGGGATTGATGCGCCGCTGAAGACCTTGAACGATGCGGATGCCGTTGCCGCGGGGCTGGCCGTTACCCAGGGCCGAACCGATCGACTGGTTCGCGTCTGGACCATCGGCAACGGTATCGGCTTCGGCCGCTTTCCTTACGCGGAAGGCGTCTGGGAGGGCGGTCACATGGTAGTGACCCTCGATCCCAAAGAAACCTATTGCGGTTGCGGCGGAAGAGGGCACCTGGAAGGAATCATGGGTTACCGCGCGATGCGTCTGCGCTTTCTCGACATGGAGCCGGAAGAAGTGTTTGCCGCAGCCAAGAAAGGCGACACCCGTTGCATGGACTTCGTGCGTCTCTGGCACCGCGGTCTGGGCGCCGCCACAGCCACCTCGATTCACCTGGGTGGACCCGGCCGTTTTTATTACACCGGCCTCAATGTGCGCTTCCTCGACCTGAATCTGCTCAAGGAATACTTGTGGCAAATGGTCAAAATGAGCCCGCTCCAAAGCTACTCACTGGAAGTCGTGCCGGACAGTCCCGAAATCGCGGTCATCGGGGCAGCCGCCTCGGCCCTGCTGGCTCCCGCCCCTTAAGACTCTCTACCTGCAACAAACCGATGGGTGCCCCACATCTCGCGAAACACGAGCGAGATGTGGACTCCCTTCGATTTGTTGCAGGATGGAGCTCTACGAATAACTCCGCTGGTAAATCCGCGACAGCCGGTCATGCCATGTCAGCCGATCCGGGTCGAACCACGCCCAGGCAAACCCCAGGCCCAGAGGAGCGGCCGAGAGCAGCACATACAAAACCCGCATGCACATTGCCTTCCGCGTAGGGTTCTCGTCTTCGAACGTGCACAGCGCGATTTTCGCGTAGCGCATACCAGGCGTCCCATCGGAATACTTGAAGAACAAGTATTGGTACAACAATCCAAACCCGGCCAGCACCAGACCGGCGGCCACCATCGCAGGTTTTCCCGAGGGAGGATGCGCCGTACAGGCGGCAAACACCAGCACGAAGATAGCGAAGGCAGAGACGATCAGAGCCAGGTCAAAAATCCCGGCCATGATTCTGTCTTCCAGCGCCGCCGTTTTGAGCGGGATTTGTGGTGACACCGATTCCCCGCCATCAGTAGACGTCTCGATATCCAGCCGGATGGGAGACCAATCCGCCGGCGACGGCCCGATATTGACTGTCTGCGAGATACTCTCGGGAGCAACTTCAAAAATCCGCAGCTGATCCAGTTCGTCCTGTGGGGCCTCACGCAACGGACCTTCCGCCAGGCGAGGACGCATTTTGCGCGCCGCCACCAATTCCCGCGGGAACTCGATCAGATTCACCGCCAGCGGCTCCACGGCCGCAAACACCGGCTCTTCCTCGAGCATCTCAGGCGTAGTCGTCCACACCCTCTTCTACCTCAGGGCTTAGAGAACCACTCCAGCTTTCGGGTAAAGGTTGCGGCACAACAGGAGCGCTATCGCTGACTGGAACCGCGACGGCCGGCTTCTCCGCACGGGCGCGAGCTTCAGCGGCTAGCACCTCGCTGTAAGACGGAGCATTTGCGTAACGTTGGGCGACCTTAGCGGCCAGCTGGGATGCGCGGGAATCGACTTTACGCTCTATGTGCTCCAGACCCGGAAGAGCGATCTGCTCCTCCTTGTGGCGCAAGCGGCGCGTGCGCGTCGCGGCAAGGCGCTCGCTTAATTCTGTCTTCCATGCCGGCATAATCTCTGCGTCCGCATGAGAAAGGTGTTCCCCGACGTTTGACGAAGAAGGACTCAATTCTGTGCTCCTCTTAGATGGTGCATGTTGCGTGGCCCCGTAAAACAAACAATGGAGATGGGCACACACGTCGCCGTGTGTACCTTATTTGAGCGATATGGGAGCGGAGGCAACAGAAACACGCTTTCTTTCTTCATTGGCAAGCGCAATGAAGGTGAGAGAACGAGCCTGAATTTCACCAGAGCGACGGCGCGATCAAGTACCTTGGGTATGGGCCATTTGCTATCCTAGCCTTGCCCCTGGTAAATGAGAGTCCGTACCTTTTTGTTTATCACAGCGTTAATGCTGTGTCATCTGAAGCTTTGGCCGCAGACGTTGACCAAGCAGTTTCCCGCGGCTTCAGGCCCATCGTCGCTTCCCGACGCGCCCGATTATCCGATCGCTGAAGTGGTTGCCGCGCCGCCCTCGGGTGTCCCCGTGCGCTTCGAATCCAAACAGCAGGAGAAGCATGGCGAGGTCTATTCGCTGATCGGCGACGTCAGGATCGAATACAAGGACTACATTCTCACCGCGGATAAAGTTTCCTACAATCGCGAAACCGGCGACGCCGAGGCCGATGGGCATGTACGGCTGCAGGGAGGACGCAACAACGAACTCGTCCTCGCCGATCACGGCAAGCTCAATTTTGAACTGGAGACCGGCCGTTTCGAAAACGTGACCGGAAGCATAGGCCGTCAGCCCTCGGCCAGCAAGAAGAAGCTGGTATACACCACCGCCAATCCATTTCTCTTTACCGGCCGTGTGCTCATCAAGGAAGGACCAGAGCGCTACCAGGTGGTCCAGGGCACGATGACCTCCTGTCTCCTGCCTGACCCCGACTGGCGGATCCATTCCTCACTGATCCGCATGAACTATGGAGTGGCGAAGGCCAAGAACAGCTACTTCACCCTGCTCGGCGTGCCCGATTCTCTACCTGCCCTACGTCACCCACCCGGTCGACGCGGACGCCAGGCAGAGCGGCCTCCTGCTCCCCGTCGTTGGTACTTCTTCGACCAAGGGGACCATCGTCGGCGAATCGATCTACCTGGTCATCAACCGCAGCATGGATGCCACTTTGGGCACCCAATACTTCTCCAAGCGCGGCTGGTCGCCCAGCGGCGATTTTCGCTATCGCGGCCGTGGAGAAGATTTTGTCAATGCCCGTTTACTGCCTTGTGGGACCGGGGATTAGCGCCGGATTACCTCGACCAGGGCGGCCAGGACATCGTCTTCAGCGGCAGGCGCGACTTCGACCTGGACGAGCACACCCGCGCCGTCGCCACCGGCGAGTATCTCAGCTCTTTTGTCTATCGCGAGGCGTTTGCCGAATCCTTTGCCTTGGCCGTCGCCTCCCAGGTCACCTCGTCGGCGTTCATCACCCACAATGACGCGGGGCGCTCGGCGAGCCTAAGCTTCGACCGATATCAGAATTTTGAAGGCATCACCCAGGTTGGGCAACACCTACAACACACCGCAGATCCGCATCCTGCACGTACCCAGCTTGATTTCGACACCATCGACCGAGCCGCTTCGCGGGACGCCGATGCGCTGGAGCGTGGATAGTTCCGCGGCCGGACTAAGCCGCAGTGAGCCGAACTACAAGACGGGAGTCATCCGCCGCTTCGATCTCTATCCCCACCTCTCTCTGCCCATGCACTTCGATGGCTGGACGCTGCGGCCGGAGGTGGGCGCTCGCGAAACCTATTACAACCAAAGCCAGATTTCCAGCACCACGACCCCACTGCCCGGGAATGGCAGCGTCAATCGCTCCGATCTGGAGGCGAGCTTCGAGCTCCGGCCGCCGGCGCTGGTTCGCGATTTCAAGGCGCCTGCCTGGAACGGCTCTTCGGCAGCGACCTGCGACACACCATCGAGCCTGAGATTCAGTATCGCTACGTTGCCGGGGTGAACAACTTCGCTTCCATTCCCCGCTTCGACACCACCGACGTGGTCAGCGATACGAACGAGGTGGAATACTCGCTCACCCAGAGGCTCTTCTTCAAGCACTTACATCCCAAACCCTGCAGCAGCGGCGACATCCCTGCACCAATCAATGGCATCATCACCCTGCCCGCCAACTATACCGAATGCGGCGGCGATACCGATGCCTGGATTACCTGGAAGCTGGCCGCAAAGTACTTCTTCGACCCGAACTTCGGCGGCGCCGCCTCTCCCTTCCGGCGCAATGTGCTGGCGTCTACGCTGGACCTCACCGGGGTGGCTTTTCTCAACGGGCCACGCGACAATTCCCCGCTCATCTCGCGCTTCAAAGTGCGCACCAGCGAACACAGCGACCTGGAATGGGATGCGGACTATGACTTCAAGACCGGCCGAATGGACGCCAGCAACGTGTTCGCCGACTACCGGCGAGACAGCGTGTTCGGCAGCGTGGGCTACTCCAGCCTTAAGGCGTTGAACGCCATCGTTCACCTCCGACCTGGCCAGCCAGGTAACCAAATACAACCTGCTGCGTCTGTTGCTAGGGTATGGGGCGCCGACGAAGCGCGGGCTGAGTGCCGGCTGCCGATGCCGGATACGACTTTGTTCAGAATGCCTTGCAGTATGGCGGCATCCAGACCTCCTATAACTGGGACTGTTGTGGGTTTAGCGTCGAATATCGCCGCCTGGCACTGGGATCGGTCCGAAACGAGAATCAATACGGCTTCAACTTCACCCTGGCCGGCGTAGGCGCGGCGGGAAATCTGAAGCATTCAGAGCGCATCTTTTGATCGGCCCGGCTGCCGCCGCTGGACACGCTGGTGGGAAAACCGTTCTAATGAAGAGATGCTATGGAAAGGTGGTTGTCTTGCCTGTTCGCCGTACCCTGGTTTGGTGCCTGCTCATTTGTCTTTCTGCAGGCTGTAAGGCGCAGAGTTCCCCCAGCACTGCATCGAATACCGTCTCGCCCGTCCCCGCTACTCAGCTTAATCGGAGAATCGAAGTCCTGGTGCGCTCGCAATTTGAGGTGCCTCCGAATGTGGACGTCGCGATTGGGGCGACCAGCAAAAGCGAATTTCCCGGGTTTGACAATCTGCCCATTACCTTCTCCAACAATGGCAAGCACACGGTGGTGAATTTTCTCCTCTCCAGTGACGGCAACACGGTTGCGCGCCTGGAAAGGTTTGACATCAGTCATAGTCCGTCGGACATGATCTCGCTCCAAAACCGTCCCTTGCGCGGGACGTCCGATGCCAAGGTCACCATCGTGAATTTTGATGACCTGGAATGCCCGTACTGTGCGCGCATGCACGAGCAGCTCTTCCCGGCCACGCTGGATCGCTATAAAGGGCTGGTCAAGTTCTTCTACAAGGACTACCCGCTGGTCGAAATCCACCCCTGGGCCATGCACGCCGCGATAAACGCGAACTGTCTTGCGGAACAGAGCCCGGAGGCCTATTGGAAGTTTGTGGACTATGTGCATTCGCACGGGTCCGAGATCACCGGGCCGTCGAAAGACGTCCATGAGGCGCAGAAGACGTTGGACAAGCTTGCGCGGGACGAGGGACAGCGTTCCAAGCTGGATCAGCCCAAGCTCGACGCATGCATCGTCAAGCAGGACGAGTCTGCGGTACGTGCATCGATGAAGCAGGGAGACAGTCTTGGCGTAAACGGTACGCCGACCTTGTTTATCAACGGTGAGCGCATCTCCGGTGCGCTGCCGCAGCCAGAGCTTTGGATCGCGATCGACCGGGCTTTGCGAGAGGCCGGTGTGCAGCCTCCGCCGCAGGTAGCGGAAGAGGTAAAGAAACCAACACCGCCGGCCCCCAAATAGAGACCATGCGATCGCGAGGAGAAAGACCGTTGGAACGACTGCTAGTGCCCGCCCTACCACGTAACTCCGCTGTGGCCGTTGCCTGTGCCTCGATAAGCATCGTGTTGTTGAGCGCTGTTCTGGGTTGCAAACACAGCTATGGGCCAGACGTGGTGGCAACGGTCAACGGGGAACCTATCCAGCGCTCTGAGGTGGAGAAGCTCTACCGCGAGAACCTGGGCAATAACAAGGAAGCAACCCACCAAGGAGCAGGCCGAGGCCACGCGGCTGGGCATTTTGAAGCAATTGATTGACGAAGAAATCCTGCAACAGGCGGCCAAGAAAATGAACCTGGTGGCCAGCGATGAAGAGGTTGACGCAAAACAGGCTGAAATGAAGGCGCCCTATACCCAGGAAGAATGGGACAAGCGGCTACAGGCTGCCAATCTCTCGCTGAACGATCTGCGCCTCCAGATCCGGCGCAATCTCACATCAGAAAAACTGATGAATAAGGAAGTGAACTCGCGCATCAACATCACCGACGCGGATGTCAGCAATTTCTATAATGCAAACAAGGCGCAATTCAACTTTATCGAGCCAAAGTACAACATTGCTGACATTGTCGTTACTTCACAGCCCACACCGATGCGGCAGGGAACCAACCTGCAGAACAGCAAAGCGAGTAACGATACTGAAGCGCGCAAGAAGATCGCAATGATTCACAGCCACCTGGAAAGTGGAGAAGACTTTGCCACCCTGGCCTCGAACCTGTCGGAAAACACCAATGATGCCAGCAACGGCGGCAACATGGGCTTTGTCCCGGAATCGAGCCTGCGCAGCCAGCCTCCGCCGATCTTCGCCGCAATCTCCAGGCTACAGCCGGGACAAATCACAGACGTTATTCCAATATTGGCCCCGGGCGGCGAAGGCTCCTGTGGGCTATGCCATCTACAAGCTGATAGAGAAGGAGCCAGCCGGACAGCGCGAGCTAAACGACCCCCGAGTGCAGCAGGACATCCGCCAGCAACTGCGCGACAGCCGCTCCCAACTCCTGAGAGCCGCCTACTACGAAATGATGCGCAATCAAACCAAGGTAGAAAACCACCTGGCAGAACAAATCTTCAAAAACGGCGCCAGTAGCTCAGCTGAGGGACTGCAACTCAGCTCGTACAGTCAAAAGCCGTCGCAGTCTGTTCTCGACTCTCAAAAAGTGGTCTGCCCGGAAGCCCGAAATGTTCATACGCCAGCCGGGTAGCCACCCGTCCCCGAGGCGTGCGATCCAGAAAGCCGATCTGGATCAAAAAAGGCTCATAGACCTCCTCCAAAGCATCTTCTTCTTCCGCCAGGCTGGCTGCCAACGTATTCAGCCCCACCGGGACCACCGTCGTACTTCTCGATAATGGTCAGCAGCAGCCGGCGATCGAGGTCATCAAAGCCGTGAGCGTCGACCCCAAGCAGCTTTAGTGCCGCTTCAGCGGTTGCCCGGTCGATGCTGCCCGTACCCCGTACCTGGGCATAGTCCCGCACCCGGCGCAGCAGCCGATTGGCGATGCGCGGTGTTCCGCGCGAACGCAAGGCGATCTCCGCCGCTCCGTCCCGATCAATCGGCACGTTCAATACTTCCGCCGACCGTTCGACGATGAAGCGCAGTTCATCGTCGGTGTAAAACTCCAACCGCAGCAGGATCCCAAAGCGCGATCGCAATGGCGAGGTAAGCAATCCCGGGCGGGTGGTGGCCGCGATAAAGGTGAACGGCTTGATTTCCATCACGTGGGTTCGGGCCGCCGGTCCCTGCCCGATGATGATGTCCAGTTTGTAGTCTTCGAGCGCGGTGTAGAGTTTTTCCTCGAGCACCGGTTGCAAGCGGTGGATCTCATCCAAAAAGAGCACCTGGCGATCCCGCAGATTCGTCAGGATCGCGGTCAAATCTCCCTGAATCTGCAGTGCCGGACCCGAGGTCTGCTGAAAGCCGACATCCAGCTCGTTGGCAATAATCGTCGCCAGCGTCGTCTTACCCAGGCCGGGCGGTCCGAATAACAGCACATGGTCCAGTGCTTCGCCGCGCGATTTCGCCGCGGTGAGCGCAATGGCGAGCTGTTCCTTGGCCTTTTCCTGGCCAATGAACTCCCTCAGCCACTTCGGCCGCAGCTTCAGTTCAAACGATTTATCATCTTCAGCGCTGTCGGCGGAAACCAGCCGCTCAGATTCGCTTTTGCCGGCGGACATTGGCATCAGATTAGCAGCAAGGGCCCCTTCCTGTTTTGCCTTCCTGTCCGCCCTCCTATCCGCCCTGCGATCATGGATCGGCCGCGCAATGCGCATCCAAACGGGAAGGAACCCGCATTCTGGGTAGAATCATCATCTATGCTTTTAGCAACGCTGCTTCAGCAGCGAACTAAATTTCTCCGCATCTTCGGAATCATGTCGGCGACAGCCGTCGCCTGCATTGCAATTCTGTACTTCTCCATCCCCATGGCCGACACGCAGCAGAACAAATTCGATGTGATTCTGGTGCTGGGCAATCCCGCCGCAGGTAATGGCTCCATCGCGCCCCTCGCCCAGTCGCGCGTCCTCGAGGCTATCCGGCAATATCGCGCGGGAGTCGCGCCCCGGATCATGATGACCGGTGGCGCAGTGCGCAACCAGTTTGTCGAGTCGCAGGTGATGATGCAGTATGCCCACGCCCAGGGTGTCCCCGCATCCGCGCTCTTTACCGAAGAACAATTCGCACAACACCATCCAGAACGCCTACTACTCATACCGGATCATGCAAGCGGAGGGGTGGACCTCAGCGCTGATCGTTACCTCGCCCACCCATGTGCGCCGTGCCAGCCTCATCTTCCAACACTATCCTCTTGCCTGGAAAATGGACGAGGCCCCCTGGCCACCCGATTACCCGCTCTGGAAGAAGGCCTGGTTCTGGTTCAGTGAAACCGGCTATACCGCCTACGGACGCATTTTTGGCTTTCCGAACGCCCACCAATATCTGCCCCATACCCATTTCCGGTGGCCGCGGCTCTAGAGACAGATTGCCCATGCGTTTTTACCATCGACGTAAACGGGGAGATGGGTACGAACGCGGCCATTCCGTCAAACGATGGCCGGACAGAGCCAACATGTCCAACGCGCAGTCATATTAAAAACGCAAAATTCATGCCCAAGTTTTCAGGCTTTCAATTTAATCGCCCGCAACAACTCGCAGCCCTGCTGCTGTTGCTGCTGGTGGCGCAATGCCTGTGGGTCTTTCACCGCCAAACCCTCACCTCACGCGACTACGACTTCGCCCGCTGCGGCCGTGAGATGTGGGAAAAACCGAACCCCCTCGCCGGATACTTCACCACCTGTGGCAATATCCCCGATGGCACCCTGGCATACCGCATCGCGGGCCTGCCCCTGACCCTCCAGCGGGTGCTCGCCGGGCAGGCCGCGGATGCCTCAACCTGGGAGATGCGCCACGAACTCGGTTACGTTCTGGTGCTGTTGCACAGCGGTTTCCTGCTCACCGGAATCATCCTGGGGGGAGCTCTGTGGTGGGTCACCCGGCGCCTCTACGGCAACCCCGGCGGCTTTATCGCTCTCGCCCTGTACTGCTTCTCTCCCGCGGTGATCCACGCCTGTACCTATCCGAACAACGAGATTCTCACCGCCTTTGGACTGTTTGCCTCGCTTTACACGGCCATGGGCGTGGCCCACGCCATGCAAGGGCCCCCTCGTAAGTGGCGCTCGCGCATCGTGCTGCTCACCCTCACTCTCGCCTTTACCGCGGCGTCCCATGTCGCCGCCTTTCTGCTCGCGCTGCTGTTGTCCATCGGCCTCATGGCCTACCTGGCGGTCGGCCGCCGCGCCTACATCGTGCCCATCATGATGGCAGCGACTATCGGAACTTTGCTGCTGGTGTTCGCGTCCTATGACTTCAGCCTCGACGCCTTCAGCTACTTCTTTCGCAGCGGCGCCGGCCGCATAGGGTTTTCTCTCCAGCCGGCGCGTCATTGGTTGCTGAGTCTTCCGAATTCGGCCATAACGCTGGCCGCGGCTACCTCCCTGCTGCTTTATCTGCCTACCCGCCGGTCGCGGTATTTTGGCAATACCGTGCCTTTGCTCCTGGCGCTGCTGTTCTTTTTCCTCGTCACCACTGGAGTTTCCAGCGAGCCCACCCTCTGGGCCCTCCCGTTTCTGCTCACATTTATTGCCGGAGTCTTTGCCGATTTTCTCGAAACCCGCTATCGGAGAGTCTTCCTGGCCATGACTGGCTGCCTGCTTGCTCTGGAGGTAACTCTGAGTGTTCTCTCTCTGCCCTAGAATTAAGACAAATGGTTCAAAAAAAAAGACTTAGAGCGGCCCCATCGCCTTGCTGGGCAGCCCTAAACCACGTATCATCTAAATAGCCCTCGACCGCAGATTTATTCCCCGTTCAAGGCCCACCTTCTTATGGCAGACGATCAGAATCCCCCTCCCTCTAGGTCCAAACGGCAGCGACGGCAATCCGCCGGATGGACCGGGAACGCGCCTCATCCCCATCAACATTGAAGATGAGATGAAGCGTTCGTATCTCGACTACTCGATGTCGGTCATCATCGGGCGTGCTCTTCCCGACATTCGAGATGGCTTCAAACCCGTTCATCGCAGAATTCTGTACACCCTGCACGAGATGGGGCTGGAGTTCAACAAGAAGTACGCCAAGTGCGCCAAAGTCGTCGGCCAGGCTATGGGTGTGTATCACCCCCACGGCGATTCGGCGATCTACGACACCATGGTGCGGCTGGCGCAGCCTTTCAGCATGCGCTATCCCATGGTCGACGGCCAGGGAAACTTCGGCTCGGTGGACGGTGACCCGCCCGCGGCCATGCGCTACACCGAATGCCGGATGACGCGCATTGCCGGCCAGATGCTGGCTGACATCGATCAGGAGACGGTCGACTTCGTTCCCAACTACGACGAAAGCACGCTGGAACCCACGGTGCTGCCCACCCGCGTTCCCAACCTGATCGTGAACGGATCGAATGGAATCGCCGTGGGCATGGCGACCAATATCCCGCCCCACAATTTGAACGAGGTGATCAGCGCCACCATCGAGCTGGTCAAGAATCCTCAGGCAGGCCTGGCCGAAGTGCTGCAGCATGTGCAAGGGCCGGACTTTCCGACCGGCGGTTTCATCTATGGCCGCGGAGGTATCGCCCAGGCCTACAAGACCGGCCGCGGGCGCTTCCTCATGCGCGCCAAGGCGGCGATCGAGCAGTTAAAGGGCGGCCGGCAGGCGATCATCGTCACCGAGATTCCCTACCAGGTCAACAAATCCAAACTGATCGAGCGCATCGCCGAACTGGTCAACGATAAAGTCATCACCGACATTTCCGAAGACGACTTCCGCGATGAGAGTGACCGCGACGGTATGCGCATCGTCATCGGCCTCAAGCGCGGTGCAGAAGCACAGATCGTCCTGAATCAGCTCTACAAGCACACCCAGATGCAAGAGAGCTTTTCCATGATCTTTCTCGCCGTGGTCAATGGCCAGCCGCGCGAGCTCGCTCTGCATGATGCGATCCGTCACTTCATCAATCACCGCGTGGACGTGGTTCGGCGGCGCACCGCCTTCCTGCTCAGGAAAGCTCGCGAGCGCGAACACATCCTTGAGGGCTACAAGATTGCCCTGGACAATATCGACCAGGTCATCCGCATCATTCGCGCCTCAGGATCGCGCGCCGAAGCACGCGAAAACCTGCGCCGCTTTTCGCTGTCCAAGGACATTGTCCTCAAGCTCGACACCGGTATTGTCACCGGGCCGGAGCGGGAAGCCGGTCTGAGCTACCGGCAGATCGACGCCATCCTCGAACTGCAGCTCTACCGCCTCACCCAGCTTTCCACCGACGAGATCATCAAGGAATTGGTCGAAGTGCGCGAGCGCATCGCCGAATACGAATCCATTCTGGCGTCGGAACCGAAACTGCGGGCCTTGATCGTGAAGGAGCTCGAAGCAGCACGCAAGGAGTTCGGCGACGAGCGCCGTACCCAGATCCTCGATGAGACGGCTGAGTTGCAGCTGGAAGACCTGATCGCCGATGAACAGGTCGCCGTCACTGTTTCCCATTCCGGTTATCTCAAGCGCACGCCGATTTCGATCTACCGCCAGCAACGGCGCGGTGGAACCGGCCGTCTGGGCATGAAGACCCGGGAAGAAGACTTTGTCTCCCAGCTCATCGTCGACTCCACGCACGCGTACCTGCTTTGCTTCACCAACACCGGCCGCGTGTATTGGCTCAAGGTCTATGAGATTCCCGATATCGGCGCTGCCGGCAAGGGCAAGTCCATGGCCAGCCTGCTCAACCTGCAGCCGGGAGAGAACGTGCGCACCATCCTGCCCGTGCGCAACCTGGAAGAGGAGGGCAAGTTCATCTTTTTCGCCACCCGCAAGGGAACGGTCAAGAAGACTCCGCTCAAGGACTTTTCCAATGTAATGGCGCGCGGCATCATTGCCATCGGTATCGACGACGATGACGAATTGATTGGCGCTAGTAACACGGATGGCAACCAGATCATTTTCCTCGCCACCCATGGTGGGATGGCGATCCGCTTCGACGAGAACGACGTGCGCTCAATGGGCCGGCCCGCTTATGGCGTCCGCGGTGTTGATCTGACCAAGGGTGACTACCTCGTCGGCCTGGCCGCGACTCCGCGCGAGCGCAAGAAGAACGGAACGGGGGACACTCACCCTCATTGATTCTTTCCATCACCGAGCAGGGTTACGGCAAACGCACGGATGTAGACGAATATCGTCTACAGACCCGTGGTGGGAGGGGCGTCATCAATGTGAAGACGACGACCCGCAACGGTAAGGTAAGTGCGATCCTGCTGGTTGACGAAACCTCGGAACTGATGGTCATCAGCCAGTACGGCAAGATCATTCGCATTGATACCAAGACCATCCGCGCTGCCGGCCGGTCCACGCAGGGTGTTCGCTTGTTGCATCTTGAGGAAGAAGACAAGGTTGCCGCCGCGGTGGTCATCCCGCCCGAAGAGGCCAAATCCGAACCGGAGAACGGCACGCTACTGCAGTAAAAATGGAGAGGGTATCGCTGACGCGATACCCCTTTCCAAGGCAGATGATCAGTACCGCAAAGTTAGAAACCCTTGGCTGACGTCTGCTTCGGCTGTTTGGTCGAAGCGGAATTGTCAGGCGCCGTCGCGTGTGAATTGCCGCAGTTGTCCACCTGGAAGCGGCCGTATTGGGGCTGCAAATAGAGGACATACTGTTGGCCGACATACATGGCGAAGAAGCGCGGGCTGTTTTCGCTGAAAACCGTAACCTCGGTGTTGGGTTGCGCTTTTCCGCGGATCTTCGAGTCAACGCGAACCGTATAGTTCACGCCATCCAGAAAATCCCACGCTTCCGGTACTGGTTCAGCTGCCGTCACCGTACCCACGAACACGGAGGATGCCATATGCATCTCCTTGTGGGCGCTGACACGTTCCGTCTTGCACTGGGAGAAACCATTGGCCGCACTCAGGCAGAGAATTAATGCAATAGCAAAGTTTTTCACAAACCCTCCTAGGGTTACGAATCGATATTTGCGGTACCACGTAAGTTGTATGTGTACTGCTTAAGTGGTAGATTGCCGTGTCCAACGGGGGATGGCAATTGTATTGTTTTCGAACGCCCTTACTTCGGAGGAGAGGAAGCGGACCGAAGGTAATGGAAGGACCGATAAGGCCCCTGTTTGCACCATCTGCCACCAGAGACGTGGCAGATAGAAATCTATGCCTGTGGCGGAGAAGGACAGAGAAGGCAGGTACTTGCGTGTACACCAGGGTACTTGGATGGCCTTTAGGAAACCGTCACAGTGGCATTGATGCGGACGGCAACGCTGCTTTGCGGGCTGTGTTTGGTTTTGTATCAGTGGCACGAATCGTCATCGGGCTGTAAAACTGAGCAAGAGAATTGGGCTTCAGCCCCTGCCTGGGCGAATCGCTGCCCATATTTGTCCGCAGAGAATTCTGGGCCGCCAAAACGCACAGGGCTGCAAGCCCGTCGTCAATGGCCGAGGCTCGAGTACGATATGCATCGGGCCCCAGAACGTGTACGTACGTGCGGAGTATCGGTGTGGTAGCATCCCTGAAGAGGTGGGCGCTTGTTTCATGCATGTGGTTACCCTAGGGTTACATTATGCGGCCCGAACCGGACTGCACTAGGAGGATCCTGGAGGTCTCAAAACCGAGACCTGGAGCACCCGTCCGATTTCCTTCGGATTCTCTCGCGGACTCTAAAGCCCGGATTTATTGTTTGGCATTTGCGGCCCGACTCGGACGATCGTGCCCTGAACGAGACCACTGCAACTCAATCTACCGTTAGCGTGAACCACCTGCCGGATGACCTTACTCGCTTCATCCATCGGTCCGGAGTTCCCGCAGACATTCACCATCCAATGCTGATAATTGTTGGTGAGAAACAGCAGGTACTGTTTGCCCGACTCCAGGACAACCGCATCATCCCTGTGCTCGCTGAAGATAGTGATCTCGCCCGTCTGTTTGCCTTTGACCTTCTGGTCGATATGCACTACATACTCGGTGCCATCCAACGCGTCCCACGATTGCGGCATCTGGCGAGATGACATCACGGTGCCGACGATCACCGCCTGTGAGTCCTTCATCTCCTTCGAGACCGGGAGCGTGCTGGGGCACGCAGCGAACGAGGCTGCTGTGAAAAAAAAGCAAACTAATCCTGTGACGGCTCGCTTCAATTTCCCTCGCTTTCCTCGTCCGTCCATGATCCCACGATTGAAGCGCCATTCCGCCTGATAAACGACCCACGAACCAAGAGATTCATCCCGTATCCACGAAAGTGTTATGTCCCGATCACACGACCGTGGCACCCCTTCTAACACCGATGGGGCAGCCGAGAGGCTTCTACTCCGGCCAGCGGCGGAAGACGAGTGCTCCGTTGGTTCCACCGAAGCCAAAAGAGTTGGAAAGCGCCACCTCAAGCTGAGCCGACTGCGGCGTGTTGGCAACGTAGTTCAGGTCGCAGGCTGGATCCGGATCGTCCAGATTGGTGGTGGGAGGGACGGTCTGATTTCGCAGGGCCATGATGGTGATACCTGCCTCCAGGCCGCCCGCACCGCCCAGCAGATGCCCGGTCATCGACTTGGTCGAACTCACCAGGAGCTTGCCGCTGGTCGCGTGTTCATTGAAAAGAGACTTGATGGCCGCGGTCTCCAGGGCGTCGCCCAGAGGAGTAGAGGTAGCATGGGCATTTACGTAACCCACCTCGTTCGGTTCCAGCTTCGCGCTGCGCAGGGCGTTCCTCATGGCCCGCAGGCAGCCATCTCCTCGCGGAGCCATGCTGGTGATGTGGTACGCGTCTGCGCTCATCCCGTATCCGACGACCTCCGCCAGGATGACGGCATCCCGCGCCCGGGCATGTTCCAGTTCCTCGAGAACCAGGATGCCGGCGCCCTCGCCGACCACAAACCCATCGCGGTCTTTGTCAAATGGACGGCAGGCATGTTCCGGGTCGGCGTTGCGGGTGGAAAGCGCTCGCATGGCGGCAAACCCACCCACACCCATCGGCGTGATTGCGGCCTCGGCCCCGCCCGCAATCACCACGTCGGCATCGTCGCGCTCGATGGTGCGAAACGCGTTGCCCACCGAGTGCGCACTAGTAGTGCACGCCGTCGATGTTGCCTCGTTCGGGCCCAGCGCTCCATAGCGGATGCTGACCTGGCCGGCCGCCAGGTTGGCGATGGTTCCAGGAATAAAAAATGGTGAAATTTTTCGCGGGCCGCCCTGCAGCATGGCGCTGTGCTCCCGCTCGATCACGTCGAATCCGCCAATACCCGATCCGATATTCACGCCTACCCGCTCGGCGTTCCAAGGACCGATCTTCAAACCTGAGTGCGTAATGGCTTCCTGGGCTGCAGCAAGCGCGAAATGGATGAAGCGCCCCATCTTGCGCGCTTCCTTCTTTTCCATAAAATCCAGTGGATTAAAGCCTTTCACCTCCGCCGCAAATGTTACGGGAAACCCCGTCGCATCGAAGCTGGTGATGGGAGCCATTCCGCTCTTGCCGGCAAGCAGGTTTTTCCAGACCTCGGGCGCAGTTTTCCCTATTCCACACAACAGCCCGATGCCTGTAACAACGACCCTTCTTGCCATCTCAGCCGACTCACTTATTGCCTTTCGCGTTTTTCTCGATGTATTCCGTAGCGTCTTTTACCGTCTTGATTTTCTCTGCATCCTCGTCCGGGATCTCCAGGTCAAAAGCTTCCTCGAACTGCATCACCAGTTCGACTACGTCGAGCGAGTCTGCGCCCAGGTCTTCTTGAAACGACGCACTGGGAGTCACTTCAGCTTCATCGACCTGAAGTTGCTCGACGATGATCTGCTTTACCTTTTCTTCCACTGCTGTTGTTGCCATTCCGTTCTCCTGTCTATGAAAACAATTTGTTAGCGGTTTCGCGAGAGGCTTATCCGGTATAGGTCCGTTGGACCGGAGTGGGCACACTAATCGTTAAGCCGCTCAACAGGGCTGGAACCCTGCAAGGTTGGGCGAACGGTCCGGGAAGGCGGTTGCGGCGGATGTCCGGTTTTCCTCCGGGCGCCGCCTGCCACAGAAAAAGGATCTGGCTTTGCAGAGGGTCCGGGAGAACCCGGCTGCGCCGGAAGCCAATGTCTGGCAGGAGACAGCAACAGGAAAAACGGCCTTGTCCGCAACCCGCGCAGTTCACGGCCCCAAAGTTTCCAGTCTACTGAGCGCTCCAGATGGTGTAAAGCGCGGCACCCCACTGGCCGGGCGCCGGTTTCCCTCAGCAACCTTACCGCCATGGCGAGTAAAGTCAAAAAAGAAGATGGCAATGTTTCCCGGAATCATCACACTCCTTGTTTTGGCCGCCGCAGCCTTTGTTGCAGGCATCGTGGTGGCCACCTATTTTGAGCGCAGCCGCATGGGCGCGGAGCGAGCCGCTCATGAAAAATCCGCCAAAACTCTGCAGGACCAGTTGACGGGCACCCGCACACAGTTGGATCACGCACGTACCGAAAGCTCGGAACTCAAGTCCACCGTCGCCCGCCTGGAAGAACGCCACGCCGCCACCGAACGCATGGTGGAACAGATGCGCGTTGGCCTTCCTGAGACTTTCAAATCTTTGGCCAGCGAGGTGTTGGAAGAGAAATCGAAGCATTTCTCCGAGCAGAACCAGACCAGCCTGGGCCGGGTTCTCGAGCCGCTCAAGTCGAGGTTGGAGGATTTCCAGGCCAAAATCGAAGCCGCCCGCATGGAACAGGTAAGAGGCGGCGAAAAGCTAAGTGCCCACATCGATAAGCTTTTCGAGTCGAATACCCGGATCAGCGACCAGGCAAACAATCTGGCCGTCGCGTTGCGGGGGTCGAGCAAAGCGCAGGGGGCATGGGGAGAGTTAATCCTGGAACGGACGTTGCAAGCCGCCGGCCTGCGTCCGGGACACGAATACGATGCCCAGGAAAGCTACGCTGCGGAGAACGGCTCCCGGGCACAGCCGGACGTGGTCATTCACCTTCCCGGCGACCGGCACCTCATCATCGATTCCAAGGTTTCCCTGGTTCACCACGGGGCCTACAACACCGCGGAAAGTGAGGCGGAACGATCGCTCGCGGCTGACAGCCATTGCAGTTCGGTACGCACGCATATCCGTGGGCTGGCAGACAAGAACTACCAGACCCTTTACGGCCTCAATTCGATTGATTTCGTGATCATGTTCCTTCCTTTCGAGTCGGCCTTCATGTTGGCTGTTTCCCGGGATGAAAAGCTCTGGGAGCAAGCCTGGCAGCGCAATGTTCTGCTAGTGAGTCCAAGTACTCTGCTTTTCGTCTTGCGGACCGTTGCCTCTCTGTGGCGGCAGGAGCAACAGAAGCACAACGTGGAGGAAATCGCCCGGCGGGGTGCGGAACTCTACAACAAACTGGCTGGCTTTGTGGCCGACTTTACCGAGATGGGGAAGCGCCTTGAGCAGGCCCAAACCAGCTACAGCGGCGCCCTGGCCAAGCTGCACACCGGACCCGGAAACGTAATCCGCCAGGCAGAAATGCTGAAGACCCTGGGCGTCAAGCCAACCAAACAGATTTCCCAGGGGCTAATCGAGCTGGCCCAACAGGAAACCCTGGAACTGGAAGACCAGCCAGAACTGCCATAGGGCTCAGAGCCCGACAGAGTGAGCCTAGCTGCCCCACCCCAAGACCAAGGCAAAGGGAATCGCGGCTGCAATGCTTTGTATCAGGGCACGACTTTAGTCGGGCCGTAAAATCCGACTAAAGCCCAATTCTTCTCCATCTTGTGCGGCCTGACTGAAGTCGTGCCCTGATACAGAACCAAACGCAGCACCCGAGATGGCCTGCCATGTTTCCCGGAACGCTCGCAGCACTCGAGCGTTTCCTTACAGAGTCCCGGGCGGTGCCGGGCTCAACTTCTCGCCCAACTCCCTCAAACCCCGCACGCAACCGTTCCCACGTACTATCCAGCATTTCCGGAAGCACCCGCGTCTCCCCAATCACGGTCATAAAATTGGAATCACCCAACCATCGCGGCAAGGCATGCATATGCAAATGGGCGGCGATCCCGGCGCCCGCGGCCTGACCCAGATTCAAACCCATGTTGATCCCGTGGGGTTCATACACCTGGCGCAGAACCGCGTCGGTTCTTTGCGCCAGAGTCATCATCTCCACCGCGGCCGCCTGGTCCAAGGTGGCCAGCGTCTCCTGGTGGGCATAGGGCACGAGCATGACGTGACCGGATGTGTAAGGGAAGGCATTCAGACAAATAAAGCAATGCTCTGCCTGAAGCACGATATGAGCAGCCCGCTCCGCCTCCTTCGCCGGCGTGCCGTGTTCCACAGCGAACCGGGTAGCAGCGATCAGGTTACAAAAGACGCAGTCACAGTCACCGGGCCAGGCAGCCAACGCCTGGGGCACGCCTTTGCGCGCACCTTTCGGATAACTCGGGTCGGCATCGACCAGGTATGCGTAGCGCCAGGGTGTCCACAGATAGTCCATGCGGTTCAAGTATACGGAGTGCCCGGACAGCCGTTCACGGGTAGCGCATAACCCGTCGGCCCTGTCCTCGCCGCAGGGTTACAACCCAGTAAAAATAGGTATTTCCCGCATATTTTGCGACGCTTTTCGAGTAACGAATACCTGACTAGTTCGTTGACATGCTTTCCGGGCAAAGCTATAGTTGTGTATGAAGGGTCTACGTACAGGATTCGGCGTAGACGTCCATCGCCGCTCTTGCTTTACCCCCCTCCCGGATGCTCCTACCGGAGATTGATGTAAGTGCCAAGCCATTCAGTGCGGCTACACTCACAGTCTCCCTCCGAACGTTTGCCGGCGGAGAGTAAACTTACGGTGCCCTACTTCGCCGACCAAGTCTGCAAATAGTCCGGCGAAGCAAGCTGCGGGACTGAATTTCATCTGCGCTTTGGTCAATGTTGTGAGACCATGGCGGGCGTAATTCATCTAAAGGCCTGTAGTGGTGGACGGATCGGTATCTACCGATCGAGAATCCGGAGCTGGCATTCATGGCAGACGTCCTAAATCCTGAACGAACCGAGAGCACACACCTGAACACCGAACTGCAAACCCCAACGCTTGATGCACCGGCGGATCACTTCGACCCGTCTGAAGAACAGACTACCCACCCGCACGCTATTGCCCCCACCGTGCCGCACCGCGCCCTGGATCCAAAGGCTCTGACTACCCATCCCGGTTCAGACGATACCGAACTGACCGGCATGGAGGATTTTGCCGCTGCCTTGGAATCCTTCGATCGCGAGCAAGCCGCCGAAGCGGCCGCACAGGCCTACGACGATAACGTCGTAACCGGCACCGTCATTAAGCTGACGGATAAGCATGTAGTGGTGGATGTGGGGCTCAAGTCCGAAGGTCTCATCCCCCTGGAACAGGTACTGGATCACGCCGGGCAGCCCAAGCTGAAAGCCGGCGACACGGTGGAAGTGGTGGTCGAGCGCGAAGAAGCCGAAGGTGGCTTCCTGCTCAGCTACGACAAGGCCCAGCGCCACCGGGTGTGGGATGCGATCGAACGTGCCGCTAACGAGAAGACTCCTGTCATCGGCACGGTGCTCGGACGCGTCAAGGGCGGTCTTACCGTCGATATCGGCATCAAGGCGTTTCTGCCCGGCTCGCAGCTCGAAATCCGGCCAGTCCGTAATCTTGACGGCTACATTGGCCAGCAGATCGAAGTCCGTGTCATCAAGCTGAACAAGAAACGCGGCAATGTCGTGGTCTCGCGCAAGGAACTGCTCGAAGAGGAGCAGGTCAACAAGCGCAGCCTGACGCTTGAACATCTCGAAGAAGGCGCGATCCTTACCGGTACGGTGAAAAACCTCACCGACTACGGCGCTTTTGTCGATCTGGGCGGCATCGACGGCCTGCTGCACATTACGGACATGTCCTGGGGCCGGCTCACCCACCCCCGCGATCTGGTAAATGTCGGCGACGAGATCCAGGTCAAGGTACTCAAGTTCGATCGTGAAAAGCAGCGTGTTTCCCTCGGCTTCAAACAGCTCACGCCGGATCCCTGGCTCGATGCCGTCGAGCGCTATCCCATTGGCGCCCGGGTACGTGGCCGGGTGCTCAGCGTGACCGACTACGGCTCCTTTGTTGAGCTGGAGCAGGGCATTGAGGGGCTGGTGCACGTCTCCGAGATGACTTGGTCCAAGCGGATGAAGCATCCTTCGAAGCTGGTCAAGCCGGGCGACGAAGTCGAGACCGTGGTTCTCAGCGTCAATCCCAGCGACCGTCGTATTTCCTTGGGCATGAAGCAATTGCTCGAGAATCCCTGGGAGCATCTTTCCGAGCGGTATCCCGCGGGCACCATCGTGGAAGGCCGGGTCCGCAACCTGACCGACTTTGGCGCCTTCATTGAAATCGAAGATGGCATCGACGGGTTGGTCCACGTCAGCAACCTGAGCTGGACCAAGCGCGTCAAGCATCCTTCTGAGATCCTCAAGAAGGGCGAGAAGGTGCGTGCTGTTGTGCTCGGTGTGGAAGCGGAAAACCGCCGCCTGTCACTCGGTATCAAGCAGCTTCAGCCGGATGTGTGGGAGACGTTCTTTGCCCAGCATCGCGTCGGCGATGTGGTCAAGGGCAAAGTGCTGCGCACCGCGCAGTTCGGAGCCTTCATCGAGATCGCCGAAGGTGTCGAAGGCCTCTGCCATGTCTCTGAAGCAGCAGATGCCTTGGGTCAGCCGATCAAGCTCGAAGCAGGCCAGGAGCATGACTTCAAGATCATCAAGATGAACCAGGATGAGAAGAAGGTAGGCCTTAGCTTGCGCGCGGTGGGCGAAGAAGCCAGCCGGGCCGACGTTGAGGCCTACAAGCAGCCGGTTTCAAGCTCCACCACCACCCTGGGTGACCTGGTCAACTGGAAGCGCCTCGAGCACGAATAAAGCTCATGAATAAAGCTCACGAATAAGTTCGAGGGCGCTTTCGCCTATTTTGGGGTGTCGACCTTTAAATCGAAGTTGAATTGCTTCTTGCTGTCGAAGGAGCTGATGGCCCTGGTTTTGGACTTGCGACCTTTGAACTCTGCCCAGAGTTGATAGTCCACGTCTGAAGCCAGCTGGCCAAAACGGTAATGCCCGTCCGCCTCGGTGATAAAGGTCCTCACCTCCAGAGTCTTCTGATCCTGCAGGTAGGCCACTGCATTCGCGAGTGGTTGGCCATCGGAGTTCAGCACGGTGCCCTGTACGACGCGCACTGACTGCGCGAGGCTTTGCGCAAAGGTCAGTGGCTGGGTTGCTGCGCATAGCCAGCAGCAACAAGATCCCGAAAAGCTTCATTCTTCTTCCTCGTCGGCTACTTCTTCATCTTCGTCTTCGTAACCCTCTGCGTCTACTTGCGACAGTTCGAGGGGTTCGGTCGCCACCACTTCGAACTCGGTCCCGCACTCATCGCAGACGACAATGTCGCCTTCTTCTACTTCGTCGGGATCGAAATCGAGAACGCTTTCGCATTCCTGACAAACTGGCATACAGCTCTCCTTTCTCGGAGTATTAAAATGCTTATGGTGACCGCAATGCATAGGCGGCTTGGCTAGTTTCCGGGAGAACACGCCGGACGTCAAGAAACTACTGCGGGATACCAAATCGTACCGCGAACCGGCGCCGGTTGTTAAAGCGTTTTCATACGGCGAGATCCCGGCAACTGTGAAAACGCGTTAGGCTTACAAAAGAAATCATGGCACGCTTTCCCCGCACCGGTTTCTCCGCCCTTTCTTTCCCGAGCTTTCGCGGGGTTACCAGCCAACTGGTGATAGCCAACGTTGCCGTGTTTTTTGTGCTGCTGCTCCTGCAATATGCGGCGCCGCACGTAGCGTCGATCATTGTCACCTACTTCTCGCTCACCCCGGCTTTGCTGCTCCACGGCTGGATCTGGCAACTCGCCACTTACAGCTTCCTGAATCAGGGCGTGCTGCATGTTGCCTTCAACATGCTGACCCTGTGGTTCATCGGCTCATTTCTTGAGACGTCGAAGGGCAGCCGCTGGCTGCTGGAAATTTACTTCCTGTGCGCGATTGGCGGCGGTCTGATCGGCAGCGCCCTTAGCTTTACCCAGATCTTTCATGCCAGCCCGCTTTCCACGACCACCAGCGCCGACGCTGCACTCTTCGGCTTGCTGGCCGCGTTCGCCGTGCTCTTTGGTGACCTGGAAATGTACATGTTCCCCCTGCCGGTAGCGATCAAAGCCAAGTACCTGGTCATCGTCTACATGCTGATCGAGGTAGCGTTGCTGCTTTCCGGGGGCCCGCCGTTGGCCTATTTCGTCATCCTGAGCGGTGCGTTGCTTGGCTTTCTGTTTGCGCGGCGCGCCCCGCGGCGGGGTATGAGCACGGCCTTCAGCGAGGGCCTCTTCAGTCTCCGTAACAACTACTACCGCTGGAAGCGCCGCCGCACCGCGCGCAAGTTCGAGGTCTACATGCGCAAGCAAAACCGCGACGTCCGCTTCGACAACGAGGGCCGCTACATCGATCCCGACGAAAAACGCGACCCCAACGACCGCAAGTGGATGAACTAACGCTGCGGGCTTTCAAGAGTACGGCCTTCAGCAAACCTTCGGAGGAAATCGGACGGGTGCCCCAGGTCTCGCTTCTGAGACCTGGGATCCCCTTAGTAAAGTCCGGTTCGGGCCTCATAATGTGACCTCAGGGCAACCACATCCGTGAAACAAGGGCCCACCTCTAAACAAGGATTCACCTCACCGAGACTCCGCCATCCGTACAAGCTGGGCTGGTGTGCATGTCGTACTCGACACTGAGGGCTTCTCTTGTGCTGGTTCCGCTCAACCCGTAGTGCGAATATGTAATTCCCGCAGTTGCTGAGCGCTCACCGGAGTCGGTGCATCCACCATCAAATCAATCGCCTTCGCCGTCTTGGGAAACGCGATGACCTCCCGCAAGCTCTGCGCCCCGGCCAGAATCATCGCAATCCGGTCCAGCCCCAAAGCAATGCCCCCATGCGGCGGCGTCCCATACGTAAGTGCTTCCAGGAAAAACCCAAACCGCGACCGCGCCTCCTCTTCACTCATACCCAAAGCGCGAAATATCTCCTGCTGCACATCCTGCCGGTGAATACGGATCGACCCGGAACCCAATTCCAACCCATTCATCGCCAGGTCGTAATACCGCGCGCGCACCGAGGCCGGATCCGAAACCAGTCTCTCCATATCCTCTTCATGCGGTGAAGTAAAAGGATGGTGCGCCGGCAGCCACCGCTGCGACTCCTTATCGAACTCGAACATGGGGAAATCCGTCACCCAGATGGGCCGGAACGCTGCATCTCCAGCGACCTGCTGACCCAAGTAGCGCTCCGGCGACTCGACCACCAGGTCGGTGATCGCGGACACTCCGTGCCGGTCAGCGTAACGCCGGGCCAATTCCACACGAAGGTTCCCCGCCGCCGAGTAAACACAGATCTCGCGCTCCGAAAGGTGACCATGCGTCTTGGTGTCGCTTGCCTTGATGTGGGAAGCAGCGTCGCCTGCCACCAGCACCAGCAAATCTTCCGCCGCTCCCTCGACCCGCGCAGGCGCCAGCTCCCGAATCTTCTTCACCGCGTCCGGGAAGCTCTTCTCCAGCCGCTTCCAGTCATCGATCATCTTCGCGCCCTTGCTGGCATCGAAGAACGGCCGGTTGTCGTCGCGCTCTTTGCGCGAAAGCTCCCCGACCTTAGGGATGCACACCACCACCACCGGCTGAGCTGGATCGATGGCCAGCGCCTGCAAATCCTCATCGCGGAAAGCTGAGCGAACATCCGTCAGCCCCGGCATGCGCAAATCCGGCTTGTCGATTCCATAGCGGCGCATGGCTTCGTCGTACGTAATCCGTGGAAAGGGAGTAGGCAGCACCACGCCCACCGCCCCGAACGCCTCCCGCAAAAACGTCTCAACTACCTGGAAGACGTCTTCCTGTTGCACAAACGACATCTCCAGATCCACCTGGGTGAACTCCGGCTGCCGGTCAGCGCGCAAGTCCTCATCGCGGAAGCAGCGGACAATCTGAAAATACCGGTCGAAGCCCGAGATCATCAGGATCTGCTTGAACAACTGCGGAGATTGCGGCAGGGCATAGAAGTCGCCGGGATGCACTCTGCTGGGGACCAGGTAATCCCGTGCGCCCTCCGGGGTCGATCGCGTCATGAACGGGGTCTCGATTTCAAGAAAGCCCTGGTTCGACAGGCTCTCTCGCACCGCCCGCGCGATTTTATGGCGGAGCTCGAAATTCCGCTGCATCTGTTGCCGGCGCAGATCGATGTAGCGATATTTCAGCCGCAATTCTTCATTGGCGATAGCCTCTTCCGCCGGCGAAAACGGAGGAACCCTGGAGTCGTTTAACACCAACAACTCCTTGGCTGAGACCTCAATCTCCCCCGTAGGCATCTTGGGGTTGATGACATCCTGGCCCCGCAGCCGGACGGTGCCCACCACCGCCACCACATACTCCGGCCGCACCTGCTCGGCCTTCGCGTGGCCGTCCGGGGTGAGGTCCTTATCCAGCACGATTTGCGTGATCCCGGTGCGGTCGCGCAGATCCAGGAAGATCAGGTTGCCGTGGTCGCGGCGCCGGTTCACCCATCCCATGAGGATGACTTGTTCGCCGGCTTGCTGCGCGCGGAGTTGTCCACAAGTGTGCGTTCGTTGAAGAGTGCCTAGAAAGTCGAGCAATGCGGCTGTCCTAATTTGAAGTTGAAGTGGGAGGGGGGCCGAGAAGAGCGGAAAGCTTCTGGCCGAGTTCGCCTCGAGGAACCTTGCTCTGCTCACCGGAGGCGAAGTGCTTTACCGTCAAGATACCGGAGGCGGCCTCGTCCTCGCCAAAAATCACGATCGCGTTCGCCACCTTGTTTCCCGCCTCAAACGATTTCTTAAGCCGGAACGATCCGTCGCCCAGCTCAATCCGCAAGCCGTCAGCCCGCAGTTCGCGAGCCAAAACCAGCGCGGCCGGGTTCATCCGTTCGCCCAGCGGCGCGATGTAGGCCGCGGCCAGGTATGCGGCTTGTGCTTGGCCTGTGCCAGCAGGGTCAGCACCAGGCGATCTTCGCCCATAGCGAACCCGATCCCCGGAGCCTTGGGACCGCCGATCGCCTCGGAGAGCCCATCGTAGCGGCCGCCACCGAGCAGCGCATTCTGTGCTCCAAGATCGTCGGAGACGAACTCGAACGTCGTCCGCGTGTAGTAATCCAGTCCCCGCACCAGGCGATGGTCGTGCTCGTAGGGCACTCCACAGGCATCCAGGGCGGTGCAAACGGCAGCAAAGTGCTCCTTGGAGCCTTCGTCCAGCGAATCCCAGATGCGAGGCAGCGTGGCAATGATGGGCTGATCTTCAGGATGCTTGCAATCGAGCACCCGCAGCGGGTTGGTGACCGCTCGCCGCTGGCAATCCTGGCACATGCGTCCGACCACCGGCTCCAGGGCTGTCCGCAGAGCCTGCACATAGCGCGGCCGGTCGGTGGCCGAGCCCACAGAATTGAGCAGCAGCTTCCAGCCCGTAATGCCGAGTTCACCCAGCAGGGTGGCCAGCATCTCCAGCACTTCCGCATCGCGCAGAGGCGACTCGCTACCGGCGCTGGGTGGTCCGATCACTTCGGCGCCGATCTGGTAGAACTGCCGGTACCGGCCCTTCTGCGGCCGTTCCCGCCGGAACTGCGGCCCGATGTAGTAGAGCTTCTGCAACTGGCCGGTCTCGCCCAGCTGATGCTCAATGTAGGCGCGAACCACGCCCGCGGTGTTCTCCGGCCGCAGCGTCAGCGACTGTGCCGACTCCGCATCCGGGGTGAACGTGTACATCTCTTTGGAAACGATATCCGTCTCTTCGCCCACGCCGCGCGCGAAGAGTTGCGTATCTTCAAGAACCGGAGTACGAATTTCCCCAAACGAGTACCGCTCAAAAACCCGCCGAGCCGTGCTGTCGATATGATTCCAGAGTTCCGTTTCCGGCGGCAGCAGATCCCGAGTGCCCCGGACAGCTTGCAAAATGCTCATAAGTGCTGAAGTATCCAACTATTACCAGAATACAGGCGCAAGCCAATCTAGCGAGGAAAAGGGACGGGTGCCCCAGGTTCGCCAAGCGTACCTGGGCCGAAAACGACGGGGCGAAGCCCCTCGAACGCTTCACTCAGCCTGAGTCCCCAATCGCATTCGCGATGTAATCGTAGCCAGACCTCGGGTCTCCTACCAACTCTCCCGCTCCTTCAAATAATTAGCCGTGTAATCCAGATAATTCCGCGCATACTGCAAAATCGACTCCCGTTCCTCAGGATCCAACCTCCGCCGCTCTTTGGCCGGCACACCCGCCCAAAGCGTATTCGCCGGGACCACCGTATTTTCCGGAATCACCGCCCCAGCAGCAATAATCGACCCCTCGCCAATTCTTGCATTATTAAGAATCACAGCCCCCATCCCAATCAGGCACGCATCTTCAATCACGCAACCATGCACCGTCGCATTGTGCCCAATCGTGACCCAATCCCCAACCACAACCGGATGCTTGTACCGCATCCCGTGCAACACAGCGCAATCCTGAACATTGCTGTTCGCCCCAACGCGAATCGAATGAACATCACCCCGTAAAACCGCATTCATCCACACACTGGAGTGTTCGCCCAACTCCACTTGCCCAATTATCTGTGCGGAAATATCGACGTAGCACGAGCTCGGGGATCACTGGGCTATAACCGAGATAAGACCTGACCATGAGGAAATTCCTTCTAGGTAACGCTGATTAAGCTTGACTCCATACCTAAAAGGTAACGTAAGCTTATAGAACCCAATTTGGGATGTTTGGAGGTGTGGTTCATTTGGCAGAGGTTCGCGTGCAGGAAGGCGAGCCGCTTGAAAATGCATTGCGCCGGTTTAAGCGCAAGGTTCAGCAGGAAGACATTATTAAGGAAGTGAAGCGTCACTCCTTCTACCTGAAACCTGGCGAGCGCCGTCGAGTAAAAGAAGCACTGGCGCGCAAGCGGAACCGTAAGAAAGCAAGAAAAGAGCAGGACTAACCCTGCAAATGCCGGCTTGGCGTTGGTAATCCACTGATACGCCAAGCCGGCAGTCCCGCACTCTTCAAGAATTTGTAAAGAGGTTTGGCACCATTTCCCCTCTCATTCCCGGGTTAGGCGAATGCGAGGAAAGTTGTCGAATTGCAAGACGAAGTAGCTGGTTGGTGAGACGATGCCAATCCAGCGCTTGGTCGACGGAATACTGAAAAATTCCAAGGCATGCTCGGGGGGACGCGTAATGGACTTCATCGACAAGATACTGAAGTGTTCGGATTGCGGTAATGACTTTGTCTTTACCGCCGGTGAGCAACTTTTCTTTCACGATAAGCAGTTCAAGAACGATCCAAAGCGTTGCAAACAGTGCAAAATCAAGCGTGTGGCCGGAACCGGCAGTGGCGTACGCACAGAAACCCGGACGGTTTGTTCGGAGTGCGCGACCGAAACCACCGTTCCCTTCAAGCCCACACAAGGTCGTCCCGTGCTCTGCAGGTCTTGCTTCCAGCAGCGACGGCCCCCGGTTCCGGCTACAGTAGCAGCCAGCGCCGCTTCCTAATCAACGGAACCCGCAGTATCTCTCCAGTGAGCCCAGCTCACTGGAGAGATACTGCGAGTGTGTCTAATTTGCGGTGGCAGGCTTCCGTGTCGCGGTTCGCCCGGCGACCTTGGCGGGTGTGCTTGCAGGCGCGCTCAGCTTCTGCGCCGACCTTCTGCTTCTTGTCTTCATGGGTGACGAGGAGCGCCTCGATCTGGCGCAATAGATTCATGATGTTCATCGGCTTGACCAGCATCTCGTCCATGCCTTCGTCTCGCCATTCGGACCCGGAACCGGGAACGCCGTCAGCATGGCCACCGCCGGTTGATACGAAACTTGCTTCGCTGCCCGAACCACTTCCAGCCCGGCCGATTCGTTCTCCATCCGCATGTCGGTGATCACCATGTGGAAAGGTGCCGGCCCGCAGCTTGGACCGGGCCTCGCGAGCGGAAGAAGCTGTTTCCACCTCAAAATCGTTCATTTCCAGAACCGCTTTGAGCGTCAACAGGATCGCGAGTTCGTCATCTACCAAAAGAATGCGACGTTTCATGGGGAAAAACTCCAAAGTGGCGAAAGCAATACGGGTTACGGGGGGTCCTTGTCGCCTGATCGGATCCTACCTGAATTGGCCTTCCTTTGAGCGGGTATCCATTCATTGATTAGACTGGCAACGTGGCAGAATACCACGTTGAGAACTTCGGATGCCGGGCCAGCCGGGCGGACGGCGAAATCATAAGCGCCGAGTTGCGCCACCGCGGCCTCACCCCGGCCTTAAACCCCAGCCGCGCCGACGTGATCGTCGCCAATACCTGCAGCGTGACTGCCCAGGCGGATCGCACCGCCCGCGCTTTCCTGCGAAGAATGCACCGCGAAAACCCCACCGCGCGCATCCTGGTCACAGGATGCTACGCCCAGCGCGCACCGCAAGAGGTCGCCCAGCTGCCCGGCGTCCACGCGGTCATCGGCAATAGTCATAAAGCTCTCGTCTCCGAAATGGCCGAACAGGCCGCCGACTTTGTTCCGCTGGCAGCTCTCTCTGTGAATGACACATTTGCCCACTCAGAGTTGTCCATGCCTCAGAGCGGCTGGTATCCGACGGCAACGGCCAGACTCGTCCCAACCTCAAAGTGCAGGATGGCTGCGGGAACCGCTGCTCCTTCTGCATCATTCCCACCACCCGCGGCCACAGCCGTTCGCTCCCGCTCCAGGCCTGCCTGCAGAGTGTGCGGGCCTTTGCAGACGCCGGCGGCACCGAGATGGTGCTCTCCGGCATCAATCTGGGGCGCTGGGGCCGGGATCTCCAGCCGCAACGCACGCTGGAAGAGCTGGTGGGTGAAATCCTGAGCCCAGACCGCCTTGCCGCGCCTGCGTCTCAGCTCCGTCGAGCCCATGGATTGGACGCCACAGCTGCTGGCGCTGTTCCGCGGCCCATCGGCCAGTCGCCTGGCGCGCCACGCTCATCTGCCTTTGCAATCGGGGTCCGACGCCATTCTCCGCGCCATGCATCGCCGCTATCGGCCCTGGCACTACGCCGAGAAACTGCGCCTGATTCGCGAATCCATGCCCGACGCCGCCATCGGCGCGGACGTGATGGTGGGCTTTCCCGGCGAGACCGACGCTCTGTTTGAAGAGAGTTTCGCGTTCATCGCGGCCCAGCCCTTCACCTACCTGCATCTGTTTCCATTTTCCGCTCGTCCTGGCACCACGGCGTGGCAACTCGCTCAGCAACACCCGGTCGCGTCCCGTGCTGGTGGCGGAGCGAAGCGCGCGACTGCGTGAGCTGATCGCCGCCAGGAATCTAGCTTTCCGGCAAGAGTTTCCTTGACCGCGAACTCCCCGCGGTAACTTTGCATGCGCCGGCAGGCGAGAGGGCCACGGCCCTCACCGACAATTTTCTTGAGGTTCGGCTCGACGTCCGCCTGCCGGCAAACCAAAGCGTGCGCGTGCGAATCAGCGGCCTTGAGGACGGCGGATTGACCGGTAGCGTAGCCGCATGACCGAAGGTTGAGAGAGTTCTTCCGGAGGGTGTCTTGAAATGCTATGCTTTATTTGAGGGGCCTTGCGTCTCTCGTTTCCGGAGGAAACCATCGATAAGCGTTCGGCCAAGTCTTTTATCCGCATTAACGACAGAATTCGCGCGCGTGAAATCCGCGTCATCGACGAGAACGGTGAACAGCTCGGAATTCTGCCTCCCTTCGAAGCTCTTAAAATAGCCCGCGAGCGTGGCCTCGACCTGGTAGAAGTTTCGCCCACCGCCCAGCCACCCGTCTGCCGCATTCAGGATTACGGCAAGTTCCTTTACGAGAAGGACAAGAGCGATCGCGCCGCGCGCAAGAAGCAGAAAGTCATCGTGGTCAAGGAAGTGAAATTCTCCGTGACTGTGGATGAGCATGATTACCAGACCAAGAAGAACCAGGCAGTTCGGTTCCTCGGCGAAGGCGACAAAGTAAAGGCCTCTCTGCGCTTCAAGGGCCGTCAAATGGCCCACCGCGAGCTGGGCTACGCCATCATCAATCGCCTGATTCAGGACATGGGCGACGCCGGCATCGTCGAGTTCATGCCCCGCATGGAAGGCACCACGCTTACACGCCATCCTGGCCCCCGGCAAGAAAGCCGAACCACCCAAGAAGCCAGCCGCGCCCAAGCCACCAGCCCAAGGCTTGGTGGCCCAGCAACACCCCCAATCCGCCCAATCCTAAGCGGTCCAGGTCTCGCTTTTGGGAACCTGGATCTACGCAACCGGACCCACATCTTACCTCTACTCTCTCCTTTGTCATGCAGAGCAACTGACTTGCCTACGGCAAGTTGAGGGAGAAATGACGCGGCAAAGATCGCTGTAAATGCAAGGCCCGGAGGGCCGACCGCCAAACGTCAGCCCAGCCCGGAAGGGCTGGGAAATCGATAGCGAAGCGGATCTGAGCGCCGTAGGCGCGGCCCTAAACCGATCGCCCGCTACCGCTGCGTCATTAGGAGCGAAGCGGAGCCGACCTGCAGTGCGCCTTCCCGCAAGCAAAACCCTCGAAACTGGCGCCACCACTCACTCTCCCGTATAATCACGATAGTTATCAACACGCGAAGTAAGCAGGAAAACCATGCCCAAATTAAAGACCCACAAGGGCGCGGCCAAGCGCTTTAAGAAGACCGGTACGGGGAAAATCCTCCGTGGTCAAACTAAAAAGCGCCACATTCTAACCTCCAAGTCCAAGAAGGTTAAGAAGAAGTTGAGCGGCCTCGTTCTGGTTTCTGATGGTGACAAGCGCAAGGTAGCGCGCATGATCCCCTACGCCTGATCGGCCCGCAAGGGTTAGGGCCAATTGGCCCCTGTCCTCAGGACAAGACGATCGGCCTCACAGCGAGTGAAGAGGTATTTCCTACCTCCAGCCGCATAACGAACTACCTAAAGGAGAACCAACCATGCCTCGCGTAAAACGTGGCACAAAACGTAACGACCGCCGCAAGAAGATTCTCAAGCGAGCCAGCGGCTACTTCCTCACCAAATCCAAGCTTTACCAGGCAGCGCAGGAAGCTGTAGAGCGCGGTCTCAAATTCGCCTACATCGGCCGCAAGCAAAAGAAGCGTCAATTCCGCTCCCTTTGGATCGTCCGCATCGGCGCCGCCGCCAAGCTCAACGGCATCAGCTACTCGCAGCTCATTCACGGCCTTAAGCTCGCCGGCATAGAACTCGACCGCAAGATCCTGGCCGAACTCGCCATCCACGATGCGGCTGGTTTTACCGCGTTAACCGCCCAGGCCAAGACCGCGCTCAACAAAACCGCCGCCGCATAAGCAGGCTTCGAGTTGCGGCCGTACTAGCTGATTCTGAAGTCGGCCCGCAAGCCCATCCTGTCGCAGCTGAGATGCGGCTTAGCCGCTGAGGGATGGTGCCTCGGAAAGCACAGACCTCAGCCCGATCCCACGCGATCGGGCTGCTGTGCCTTGGCCAGAATCGATCTCTTCGATGCCACCCATTGAGATTCCCGCGCTAAAGGACTATTCGCCCGGAGCCCTGGAAGCTTCTTCGGCGAAGTTCTGGCGCAATTCGATCAGGATGCCGCCGCCGCCACCACGGTCGAAGCCGTAGAGCAGCTGCGCATCCGCTGGATCGGCCGCAAGCAGGGCCTGCTCACGCGCATCAGCGAGCTGCTGAAGGGCGCCCCGCCCGAAGCGCGCCGCGAAGCCGGCATGCGCTTCAACACCCTCAAGTCCGCCATCGAGCCCCGTTGCGACCCCGGCCAGCTCAAGAGCAACTGCACCCATTGTCGACGCGATCGACATCACCCTGCCCGGCACGCGCCGCGCTCTCGGTGCCGAGCACCCGCTGGTCCGCACCATGCACGAGATCGTCTCCGTCTTCGCGGCCATGGGATATTCGGTGGGTTTGGGCCCCGAGGTCGAGACCGACTACTACAATTTCGAATCCTTGAACTTTCCCCCCGGCCACCCCGCGCGCGACACTCAGGACACGCTGGTGGTTGCCAACCAGGAGCGCAAACCCCTGCGCGACCGGCTGTTGATGCGCACCCACACGTCGCCAGTACAGATCCACACCATGGAACAGCAACCGCCGCCGTTGCGCATCGTCATCCCTGGCAAGGTTCACCGCAACGATGCGGCAGACGCCACCCATTCCCCCATCTTCCACCAGGTGGAGGGGCTCTGTGTCGACACCAACATCACCTTCTCCGATCTCAAGGGCACGCTCGACCACGCTATGAAGGCCTTCTTCGGGTCAAACGTCAAGACCCGCTTCTTCCCCTCTTTCTTTCCCTTCACTGAGCCCTCGGCAGACGTGCAGATCAGTTGCATCTTTTGTGGCGGCCGCGGCTGCCGCAAATGCAAGCAGTCCGGCTGGATCGAGCTTCTCGGTTGTGGCATGGTCGACCCTGCGGTGTTTGCTTTCGCCGCCCGGGAGCAGCCCGCCTACGACGCGAAAAAAATCAGCGGCTTCGCCTTTGGCATGGGCGTCGAACGCATTGCCATGATGAAGTACGGCATAGGCGAAATCGGCCAGCTCTACTCCGGTGATATGCGATTCCTGGAGCAATTCAAGTAAGTGAACATTCTCTCCCAGTGGATTCGTTCCTACGTACCCGGCCTCACCTTGCCCGATCGTGAGCTCGCCGAGGCGCTGACCCTGCGCGGCATAGCCGTCGAAGGCATCTACGAGCTTGGTCCGGGAAGTGGTTCCCTGTTCGAAATGGACATCACCACCAATCGCGTCGATGCCATGAACCACTACGGAATTGCGCGCGAGGCGGCCGCTATCGCCGGTCTTCCCCTGGCGCCTCTCGACGCCGCGCTGCCCCCATCGCAGCCAGTGACGGTTCCAATTAAAGTTTCGATCGAAGCACCGGAGCACTGTGGGCGTTTCACCGCGCGCTCCCTCAGCCAGGTGCGTATCCAGCCCTCGACCGGCATGGTCACCGAGCGCTTCGCCCTGCTGCAGCAAAAACTCATCTCCAATGCCGTGGATGCCACCAACTTCGTCACCCTCGCGATGGGCCATCCCACCCATGCCTTCGACCGCGACAAGCTGGAAGGCGGCATCATCGTGCGCCGTGCGCGTAGCGGAGAAAAACTCAAAACTTTGGACGGCGTCGAACGCGTGCTCGACCCCGAGGACCTGGTCATCGCCGATGAAAAAAAGGCCATCGGGCTGGCTGGCGTCATGGGCGGCTGGGACACGATGATCACCGCCGAAACAAAAAATATCCTGGTCGAAGCCGCCTGGTTTGATCCCGCGACCGTGCGCCGTAGCAGCAAACGCCACGGTCTGCACACCGACGCCTCCCATCGCTTCGAGCGCGGTGCCGACTTCAATGCGCCCCCCGTAGCCTCCGCCATGGTCTCTCAGCTTATCCTCCAGGCCGGCGGTCACGTTGAGGGAGAGATGGTGGACGTGGTCATTCCCGCGGCTGCTGCCCGGACCGCACTGCGCCCGCCCATCGGGCTCACCCATCGCGAAGTACGACGCATCCTCGGTGCAACGGAAGACGGCCGCGGCGTGGAGCAGGAAACGACAGAATCAGTACTGCAGGCCCTGGGCTGCACGTTGCAGAAGGCCGCAGAAGGTGAATACCAGGTAACCCTGCCCAGCTGGCGGCTCGACCTCGAACGCGAAATCGACTTGATCGAAGAGATCGCCCGCGTCTATGGCTACAACCGCTTTGCCAACACCCTCCCCACCTTTTCCGGCATCGTGAGCGAACAGCCGGATGCCCGCAAAGAGGCGGTGGTGCGCCAAACCCTGCTCGGCCTGGGCTGGAACGAGGCTTTATCCAGCACTTTTTGCTCTGCTACCGAAGCGGTTACATTTGCACCCCAGCCGAACCTTGCCGTAGCCCTGGGCAATCCGCTCAACGAAGAAGCCGGCATGTTACGTCCGTCACTGTTACCCGGCATGCTCACCATGCTGGCCCACAACCTCAACCGCAACGTCAACGATGTGCAGCTCTTCGAAAACGGCACTGTTTTCAGCGGCAGCCCGGAGCGCGTCGACGAGCGTCCCGCCCTCTCCCTGGGCGCCTCGGGATCGGTGTGGAGCGGGCCCGAGCTTCCGGCGCACGCCATCGACTTTTACGATCTCAAGGGCGCCATCGAAGAGATACTGGAAAAGTTCGCTCAGCGCTCCTTCTATTTCGACACTTTCGACGCCGCCGCGGGAATCATCCCCGCATGGCTCCATCCCGGACGATCGGCCCGCGCCGTCGCCGATGGCTTGACCGTCGCCTGGTTCGGTCAGCTCAATCCCGCCGAGGCCCAACAACGCAAGCTCCGGCAGACCGTCTATGTTGGAGAAATCTACCTCGACCGTCTCTATCGCTTGCCCCTTCGTCAGCCCATTGCGCCGGAGCTCTCGCGCTACCAACCCGTCGAGCGCGACTTCTCTTTCGTCTTCGCCGATGCGGTGCGCTGGCAATCGATCGCCGATGCCTTGCACAATTTGCATATCGCTGAGCTCACCCGCTTCGCACCCCGGGAGATCTTTCGCGCCAGTCAAGCCTTGCCTCGCGGACACTACTCCATTCTTATCCGCATCACTTTTCAGGCACTGGAGCGCACACTCCGCGAAGAAGAACTGCAAAGTTATTCACAGGCTGTGATTGCTGCGCTCGAGTCATTGGGTGGGCGGCAACGCGCATAAGCATTTTCTTTGCTGCGCGCAGTGGATACTCGAATGTATAACCTCTCGAAACGGGAGGAACACTCTAAGGTAACGCACCCCCTTCTTTCCTCTTGAGCCGCTGAATTTGCGGTCTATACTTTTCTCAGAACGCAATCCTTCTTTTGTGTAATGAGGTTTAGATGTCCACACTCGCAGAACACCCTCCCGAGATGACCATGGCTGCAGATGATTTTCAGGCGCTCGAAGAACGCGTACTGCGCACGGTAGAATTACTAAAAGGCGAACGTGAACTTCGCTTCTCTGTCGAACAACACGCTTCGCGTCTCACTCACCGTATCGAAGAACAGGCCGCGCACGTTGCCCAGTTAGAAGAGCAACTCTCCGGCTTGCAGAAGGAGCGGGATGCAGTGCGGCAACGCATCGAGCGCCTGCTCAAACAAATAGAAGAACTCGGCGATTGATCGGGGACACATGGCAGAAAGTCTTGAAGTTCGGCGTGCCACCACGTCCGTCAGCGTAGATATTTACGACCAGACCTATCACCTGCGCGCTTCTGATCCCGACTACATTCAGAAGCTCGCAGCCATGGTTGACGGAAAGATGCGTGCTGTCTCCGCCAACGGCAATACGGTGGACTCCCTGCGTGTCGCCGTGCTCGCCGCCTTGAACATCGCTGACGAACTCCTGCGCCTGCAGGAGCACACCAGTGTCCTTCGAGGCAGCATGAGCGAGACCCAGACTACGCTCCGTTCCCGCGCCAACAGTCTCTCCGGTCTGTTGGACTCGATACTCGACCCGGAACACCGCTATCGACGATCGTGTTCCCGTCGGGGCCGGTGTCAATACCGGGCAGTCACTTGCCAATCAGCTTCGCTGACGTTAGCATCCATTCAGAGACCGGCCTGCAAAGCAGGTGCGGCAGTTAACGCTGGTTGAACCAACATTCATCGAACCGGGACTCGACTCGAACAATCGGCTCCGTGTGCAGTGTCCGCCAGTCCGGAATGCCTAAAGAGCTGCGGAGAGTCCCAACGTCTTAGGACGGGTTCACCGGCGCACTGCTGCACGGCCCAGTGGGTCGGTTTCGTCTTTCTTGTCATCCGCCTCTGTGCACCCGCATCTCTTCCAGTTCGGCCGCCTCATCTTGCCGACCTATGGATTTCTGGTTGCCCTGGGCACCGTCGCTTCGCTGCTCCTCCTCGTTCGTACCGCCCGCCTGCTCTCGCTCGACACCGACAAGATCTGGAGTGTGGCCCTGCTCGCCATCGTCACCGCCATCCTCGCCGGCAGCATTCTCCTCATCCTCTTCCACTGGCCACGCTACGGCCTTGGTGTGGGACTCGTGCAGGCCGCGATCGCGACCGTGACCGCCATAGCCTATGCTTTGCGTCTCGGCCTCCCCATCCGGCGAACCGCGGACGCCTTTGCCCCCAGTCTTGCCCTGGGCAGTGCGGTCGCGTCCATTGGCTGCCTGGAAGCTGGATGTGAGTACGGAACGCCGGCTCGCGTGCCTTGGGCCGTGATCTTCAACGATCCCGCCGCCGCTCCCGGAACTCCGCTGGGAGTGCCGCTGCATCCCACTCAGCTCTACACCAGCCTGCTGCAGTTTCTTTTGTTGGTCTTCCTGCTGTGGCTGCTGCATCGTCCGCACCACGATGGAGAGATCCTGGGTGCCTGGCTCTTCCTCGGCGGTCTCTCCAGCTCTCTGCTGACATTCCTGCGTGGTGACGGTGTCGTGGCCACGCAATTCATCGGCGCGGTGATGGTGCTCGCGGGCGGCCTCCTGTGGCTACACCGCCAACCTGCAGTCCAGGTCTCCCATGGCGGATGAAGAACCGCAATTACGCCGGCTCACTGTTCCGGAAGAGGCCAACGGCCAGCGTCTCGATCTGTTTTTAGTCCAGCAGCTGACTGAGGTCAGCCGCTCGCGGGTGCAATTGCTGCTGCAGCAAGGCAGCGTGCTGATCGACGGCAAGCTGGCCAAGGCGTCGCGCAAGCTGCGCAGCGGCGAAAATATTTCGATTCTGGGCGATCCCCAACCCCCTCCCTTGCGCGCCATGGCGGAAGCCGATTCCGCTGGAGATTGTTTATGAAGACGAAGACCTTGCGGTCGTAAATAAGCCTGCCGGTATGATGGTCCACGCCGGTTCCGGCGCGACCGACGATGCGCGCAATCGCGGCACTTTGGTGAATGCTTTGTTACACCATCTACAAGAGCTCTCCTCCACCAGCGGTCCTTTGCGCCCCGGCATCGTGCACCGTCTCGACAAGCAGACCAGCGGCCTCATCGTGGTGGCCAAGAACGACGCAACCCATGGCCGGCTCTCGTCGATGTTCGCCCGCCGCCAGGTGCGCAAACTCTACATTGCGTTGGTGCACGGGGAGTTAGCCCAGGAGAGGGGCACGGTCAATGCGTCCATCAGCCGCGACTCCATTCGCAGAACCCGCATGACCACCCGTCGCGAAGGGGGCCGCACCGCTGTCTCGCATTGGCAGGTGCTGCGCCGCATTCACGGCCCTTATGGCAGCTTCACCCTGGTCTCGGTACGCATCGAGACCGGCCGCACCCATCAAATTCGCGTTCACATGGCCTCGCTGGGTCACCCCGTAGTCGGTGACACGCTTTACGGCGCCCCTTCCGCGATCGCGCCCCTGGCGGCTGCCGCAAGCAGGCTCCCGCGGCTCGTTTTGCCCCGCAATTTCCTGCACGCCGCCGAGCTCGAGTTCGCCCATCCCGGTAGTGGTGAGCCGCCTCAGCCTGGTCTCCAATCTACCCGCCGACCTGAAGCAATTCATGGCCCAACTTGCGCCGGCTCCCGGCAGTCTAAGGGGAATGCTCTAAAATAAAAAAGGTTTCTATGACCACAATGAATGGTGTGCCTGCGCCCGGCTGGCTCTCTGCTCGCGAAGTGTGTGCTTTCGCTCGCTCTGCTGTCACCTTTTGCCGCCCTTGCGCAAACTCCGGCAGCGGCTCCGCCACCCTCCGCCCCGTCAACCCAACCCGGCGCTCTCGGCTCCGTGCCCCAGGCCACGAGTAGTGGCCAGACCGCCAACGGACAAAACGACGGCAATTTCACCATCCGGACCAACGTCAACGAGGTGAACCTGATCTTCACCGTCACTGACAAGCACGGACGGTTCATTCAGAACCTGCAGCAGAGAGATTTCGCCCTGCTGGATAATCAGAAGGCGCCCTCACAGGTTTTTAATTTCACCCAGCAGACGAATCTGCCTTTGCGCGTAGGCATCATGATTGATGCCAGCACCTCCATCCGGCAGCGTTTCGAGTTCGAGCAGACGGCCGCGGTCCAATTTTTACAGCAGGTGGTGCGTCCTCAGACAGATCTGGCCTTCACCATGGGCTTTGACGTCACCCCTTACGTCACGCAGAACTACACCAACGATCAGGACAAACTCGAGGCCGGCATCACCAAGCTCCGGCCCGGTGGCGGCACAGCGCTCTTCGACGCGGTCTACACCGCTTGCCGCGATCAGCTGATCAACGTACCGCCCTCGCCGCAGGGTTCCGTGCGCAGGGCGCTGATCGTCATCTCCGACGGAGACGACAACCAGAGCCGGGCCTACCCGGACGACGCCATCAAAATGTGCCAGCGCGCGGGGGCCATCGTCTACACCATCAGCACCAACGTCAGTCCCAGCCGCGACCGTGGCGACGACGTTCTGAAGAAGATAGCCGAAGCGACCGGAGGCTATCCCTTCTTCCCCAAGCGCATTGAAGACATGACCAACAGCTTTCACGACATCGAGGAAGAGCTGCGTAGTCAATATCAGCTAGCCTACCGCCCCGCCGACTTCAAGCTGGACGGAGCCTTCCGCTCCATCTACCTGGTAGCCCTAAACCCCCGCTACGTAGTCCGCGCCAAAAAAGGCTACTTCGCCCCCAAATCCTGATTCTCGTCCACTGAATGGCAGCGTCGGTAAGAATCGAAGGGTGCCCCAGGTCTCGCTTTTTCCTTTGTCATCCTGAGAGCCTGTGACTTTTTCGATCTTTTCGTGTTTTCGGCACTCCAACCAGCTGTATTTCAAGCCCCCTAACAAAGCCGTCATCCTGAGCGAAGCGCTTCACGGATCTATCGCAAACAGAGGGCTTCATAGCGCGGAGTCGAAGGACCTCGGCGATGCTTGTTGGCAGATGCTCTTCGGAGCTTTTCGGCCGCAAACTACACCGGAAGATAAAAAGTCACAAAGTCAGAGCGAAGCCGACCTGTCCCGGGCGCGCCGTGGAGAGATCTGCGGTTTGCCTTCACTCCCAAACAAATGCTCCAGGAAAAACGGGCCTACTTACTCCCGCCCGCAGCCGGCTTCGTCCCATACTTCCGCACCGCCCGGTCCACAATCGAGTACAGCAACTGATCGTGATCCGCTTTCGCCTGCGTTTTGATGTACTCACCAAACTCGCGCCCAACCGTTTCATTATCCGGAAGCACGAGCCCCCGCTTCTGCGCCGAAAGCTCTGCCTCCGCCTTAACAATCGCGAAAAATCCCGCCTCAGTCTTTCCCCCCAACACCCACGCGTCGTGGACAGAGCACGTCACCGCTTGGTCGATGGTGAAATTGGGAGCAGGTTCGGCTGGAAGACGCCTGTTGTCCGATAGCAAGGCACGGCGCCAGGCTGGCAACCCACAGAACGACAGCATATTTACTCGTCATGGAAATTCTCCTAGTGGCGGTAATAATTGTTGCGGTCCCGATTGTCCTGCGCAGACTGGCCGATGATTGCTCCAATGCCCGCACCCGCGGCGCCGGTAATCAAAGAACCTTTGACTCCACCGCCGAACACTGCACCCAGTGCGGCCCCGGCTGCTCCTCCGATCAGAGCGCCCTTACCCGGGCCAATACCGCCCTGGTTGCGGTGATCGTAATACTGGTCATTTCCATGGTGGTAGTTGCCCCCACCATAGTTTCCCCCGCGGGTCCCGCGTCTTGCTCCATTGTAGAACTGGTTGTTGTTGTCATAGCGCCGATCCTGAGCGAGTAGCTGGAAATCCGCTGCTCAGGGTGGAGCAAAAAAGAAGCGCGGTCGCCGGCAAGAAAGCAAATCGCATCGTTTTCTCCGTCGCGCAATTATATGCGCGCCTCATCCCAGTAATTCCAGAAGCCCTGCCTGCTCAATCACCGGCACTTTCAGCTCCTTAGCTTTGTCGAGCTTCGATCCGGCATCTTCACCAGCCACGACGTAGCTGGTCTTCTTGCTGACCGAGCCCGAAACCCGGCCCCCCGCGGCTTCAATCCGCGACTTCGCGTCTTCGCGCGTCAGGTCGGGCATGGTCCCGGTAAGCACAAACGTCAGCCCCTCAAGCTTCGAAGATTTCTTCTTCTTCTCTGCCGTGAAGGTCAATCCCGCCTGGCGCAACTTCTCCACCAGCTGGCGATTTTTCTCCTCGGCAAAAAACTCTTGGATAGCCTGGGCCACCCGCGGACCCACCTCGTCCACCGCCTCCAGTTCCTCGACACTCGCCGCCATCAGCGCGTCCATGGATCCAAACGCTTCGGCCAGCAACTGCGCCGTGCGCTCCCCCACGAAGCGAATGCCCAGGGCAAACAGCACCCGGTTCAATGGCAATTTCTTCGAATTTTCAATCTCCGCCAGCAGCGACTGTGCCGTTTTTTTCCCAATTCGCTCCAGCCCCAGCAGCTGTTCTTCGTCGAGCGAATAAATTCCCGCCACGCTGGTCAGCAATTGTCGCTCCAACAGTTGCATAACCAAAGCCTCGCCCAGACCTTCGATATTCATCACCTTGCGCGAAGCAAAATGCAGCACGCTTTCTTTCAGCCGCGCAGGGCAATCCACATTGATGCATCGGTAGTCCGCTTCGCCTTCATCCCGCACCACCTCGCTGCCGCATACCGGGCACGCATCGGGAAAAACAAACGTCTTCTCGCCCCGCGGATGCTCCTTATCCTCCACCACCGCGACGATTTTCGGGATCACGTCACCGCCGCGCTCCACCGTGACGTAGTCGCCGATCTTCACCCCCAGCCGCTCGATTTCGTCCGCATTGTGCAACGTCGCCCTGCTTACGGTCGTGCCGCCGATGAATACTGGACGCAGCACCGCGACCGGCGTCAACTTGCCCGTGCGACCCACCTGTACCGCGATGTCATCAATCTGTGTAATGCCCGATCGAGCAGTGAATTTGTAGGCCACCGCCCAACGCGGCGCGCGTCCGGTGTAGCCGAGCCGCCGTTGCAGCGCCGTTTCATTGACCTTGATGACTACCCCATCGATCTCGTAGCCCAGGGCAAGGCGCTGCCCTTCCGCCCACGCGACAAACGCGAGGAGCTCGTCCATAGTCCGCAAAGGTTTGCGATGACGGTTGACGCGAAAGCCAGCCACACTCAATGCTTCCAGGGCCGTCCACTGTTCAGGGAAAGCACTCTCTCCCTTTTCCAGCGCGAAGTATGCGTAGAAATCCAGCCGCCGCTGGGCCACGATGTTTGGCTCCAGTGTCCGAATCGTTCCTGCGGCAGCATTGCGAGCGTTGACTGCGGGCGTGAGTCCCTGCTCCTCACGTTCCCGGTTCATCTTCAAAAAAGCTTCGTCCGGCAGGATCACTTCGCCTCGCACCTCAAAGCTCTGCGGCAGCCTGGCCCGCTGCAACCGCTCTTTTGAAACCGAGAGCGGCACAGATCGAATCGTGCGGACGTTGCTGGTCACATCCTCACCCGTGACCCCATCGCCCCGCGTCAAGGCAGTCTTCAATAGGGCAATCCCCGCCGGTCCGGGCTCATACTGCAGCGCCAGCGAAACTCCATCCATCTTCAATTCACACACAAAGCTCACATCGGCGGTACCCACCACCGAGCGCACGCGACGTTCCCAATCTCCCAGCTCTTCTTCGCTATTCACGTTGTCGAGCGAAAGCATGGGCCGCGAATGCTGGACCTTGGCGAAGCCTTCTTTGGGCTTCCCCCCAACGCGCTGGCTAGGTGAGTCTGGCGTGATCAGCTCCGGATGCTGGCCCTCAAGCCTGCGCAGCTCCTGCATCATCGCGTCATACTCAGCGTCTGAGATTTCCGGGGAATCAAGCACGTGATATTGATATTCGTGGTGGCGGAGTTCATCGCGTAGCGCGTCAATCCTCTTGATCGCTTCTTCAAGAAGGCTGGCCACGGCGCGGGATCGGGTTTCAGACATAACGTGCATTATAGAAACTTGACCGGCAGCAACAGGTAACCATGGAACCCGTCACGCATTTCCTTACCGGCGCATGCCTCGGCCGCACCGGCTTCAATCGCAGAACTGCCTACGCCACGCTGGCCATGACCCTCGCGGCCGAGGCGCCGGACATCGATGTCCTCTGGAGCTTTCGCGGGCCGGTCGCAGGTTTCCAGCATCACCGCGGATTTACTCACACCCTCTTGGGCGTGCCACTGGTAGCCCTTGCCGTGACTGCAATCGTTTGGCTCTGGCATCGCAGCCGTAAGCAGGAGCCCGCCATTCCTCCGCGCTGGGCTTTGCTCTGGTTTCTCTCGCTCCTGGCAGGCCTCAGCCATATATTCCTCGACTGGACCAATAACTACGGCGTTCGTCCCTTCGCTCCCTTCAACCCGCGCTGGTACGCGTTGGATATCGCCTTCATTCTCGAACCCGTAGTCTTTGTGGCCCTGTTGCTCGGTCTGATCGTGCCTGCGATCCTGGGCTTGGCCGACCGGGAAATAGGCGCCCGCAAGCCATTGTTTCGGGGACGAGGATGGGCGATCGCCGCGATGGTGCTGGTCGGGATCGACTTAGGTGTGCGCGCTGTAGAGCATCATCGCGCCCTGCACTTGATCGGCAACGCGCGCTTCGGCAACCAGCCCATGCTGCGTGCTGGAGCCGAGCCTTATCCGGTGAATCCATTTCATTGGTTCGCCGTGGTCGAGACCCCCGCCTACTACCAGACAGGATCGGTTAACACCCGCGCAGAAACCGTCGACACCAGCGACCAGGACGACGTCATCTTCAAGCCGCCGGTCACCCCTGCCGTCGCGGCGGCAAAGCGTTCATGGTTAGGTCGCGTCTATCTCGATTGGGCAAGATTCCCCGTAGTCACCGATCGCGGGCGAGCCAACCTGGTGGCCTCCGACGACCTCGCACCCCAGCCCCAGGACACAGCGGTAGAGTTCCGAGACCTCAGATTTGCCTACTCATTCCTGTCCCGCAGCAACGAAACGGCCTCCTCGGTACTAACCGCCTGGGTCTACGTAACGCCCGCCGGCGCCATCGACGCCATGGTCATGAACAACCGCCTGCAAAAATAACCAACGCGGCCTCAGGAAGAACCGAAGGGTGCCCCAGGTCTCGCATTTGAGACCTGGGATCCTCCTGGCAGAAGCCAATCAAGTCCCCTGTTATAACCCGAGGTAAGCAACTGCCGTTCCCTTGGCGAAGTCGAAAACGGTCCGCATATCCCCGAAAACCCACCCTGACCCATCACTTACGAACACCAGCCCAATCCGGATCCACCCCAGGCTCATCCTTCTTCCCGCGTTTCTTCCAAACCGTCCGCCAGAACCAATACCCCAGCAACCCAAGCACACCGACCACACCGGCGATCAACGCAAACCGATGCCGCGTAGCCAACCGCCCGGCAATATCCACAATCTCCGGCCCATACTTGATCGTCAAAATCGCCGTGATCAAATACCGAATCACCCGTCCCACGAAGACCGACAGCATAAACGTGCTGATCTTCATCTCGAACACCCCAGCCGCAAAAACAAAAAGTTTCCACGGAGTAGGCGGGGGCAGGATCGAAGGGACCATCATGGCCATGAATTCCTGCTTTTCGAACCGCTCCAGCAACTGCTGGTACCGGGCCCGGTCGATCCGTTTCATCAGGAAGAGCTCCCCGCCGGCCCGTCCCAGCAAAAAAGGAAGCAATCCGCCCACCGCCGACCCGAACGCGGCCGCCAGCACATACAAATAAAAATGCCTCTTATCCCCCCACACATACCCGGCAATGATCAAGTCCATCGGCACCGGAATCGCCGCCGCATCGACCAAACCGATCCCGGCCACGCCCCAAAAGCCAAGCGGCTTCAGGATCCCCAGCAGCCAGATCTTGTACTTAAGAAAGAGATGGAGGATTTTCTTCAAGATCCAACCCGATCGTTAGATGTTCGTCATGGTGGGTGGTGATTCCTTCGAGCAGGGTTAAAGCATGCGGAATGAGAGGCAGAACGGCTTCGAGGGAGCTCTTGGCGCCGCGTGGGCTCCCCGGCAGGTTCACAATCAGGGATCTCCCTAACGTCCCCGAAAGGGCCCGGCTCAAAGGAGCAAACTGCGTCTGCTTCCTGCCCTCTGCGCGCATCAACTCCGCGAACCCGTCGATCAGCCGGTCGCAGACTGCCCGGGTGGCCTCGGGGGTCACGTCGCGGGGCGCGATGCCGGTTCCTCCGGTCGTCACCACCAGGCTTGCCACCTCGCATTGCCGGCGCAGAGCATCTTCAATCTCCGCCTGCTCGTCGGGCACCACCAGGTGGCTGATCACCACGAAAGCATTGGCCCGCAGCAGGTCGGCGACCACCCCGCCCGAAACATCAACTCGTTGCCCCCGGAAGCAGGAGTCGCTCACGGTGATGACAGCGGCACGCATCAAACGATTGTAAGGGTTCTTTGTGAAAGCCCGATCTCGGCACGATTGGAAACAATGAGAGAATGAGAGGATGTGCGGGGTCCATAGCCGGTTGATCGTCCCGGTCTGGATTGCACCCTTTGCTGCCGGCCGATGCCCTCAACCGAAGTTCCAACCAGCCCTCCCGGTCGACCGCCGGAGCCATTCTCCAGACGGAAGCGCGTGCGCTACGAGGAGCTGGAACCGGATGAACTCCTTCACCTGATTGACAGGCTCGAAGACGAGCGTTCCCGGGCTCTCCGTCGTGAAGGCATTTGGATCTCGGTCATCGCTCACCTGGTCCTCTTCTGGTTTCTGTTCTATGGGCCGCGCGCTCATCGCGTCCACGTAGTCAACCCGGACGCCAACAAACAGAAGGACATGACCTTTCTGAACCTGCCGCCCGATGCGCAGCAGCCGGTCAAACCACCCAAGCAGGCCCCGCCCTCCGACAAAAATCGCACGGCGCAATCCCGCCACCCCACGCTCGACAAAAAGACCCTGCAACAGCTTGAGGCTATGCGCAGGGCCGGACCGCCCGTGCCAATGGCTCCGCAGCAGGCGCCTCCGCAGGCCGCTCCGCCATCTCCTGCTCCCGAGCCCCAGCAGCAGGCACAGGCTCGTCCAGCGACTCCACCCCCACCGCCGCCAACCAACCAGTCGCTGCTCAACGAGCCCAAGCCGGTCCCCACGCCGGCCAAGCCGAGCTTTGACACCGGCCCGCAAACTGCCGGGGACGCCATTCGCCAGGCCGAACGGGACGCTGCCCGAGGTCCCGCCGGGCAGTCGGGCGACTACGGACAGAATGCGCCGTCCCAACATCCCGCGATGGCCGTGGGGCCCGATATCATCAGCGACACCATGGGGGTCGACTTTGGCCCTTACATGAGGCGGGTAATCCAGGCCACCTATCGCAGCTGGATTCCCATCATCCCCGAATCCGCTCGGCCCCCCCTCGACAAACAAGGCCGGGTCGGCGTCCGCTTCAAGATCTATCCCGACGGCAGCGTCAAGGAAATGATCCTCGAGTTCCCCTCCGGCGATGTTTCCCTCGACCGTGCCGCCTGGGGCGGCATCACCGGCGCCTCTCCCTATCCCCCGCTGCCTAAAGAGTTCAAGGGACCCTTCCTGGAGCTGCGCTTCGGCTTCTACTACAACCTCGATCCAGACAAGCAGCGTTGACGTGCCAGCCGATCCCGAGCTCCGCAAACGCCAGATCTATGGCCTCCTGGTAGTCGCGGTCCTTCTTTTGCTCGATCGGCCTGGGCCGCTCCTCGACGCACAATCTCTTTCCTCCTGGCTGGTGGAGAGTTTGGTAGAGTCCCACCTTCCACTGCTGGTTGTCATTTTGGGCCCGACCGGGAGTGGCAAAACCGCCCTCTCCGTCGCCCTGGCGCAGCAGTTCGACGGAGAAATCGTCAGCTGCGATTCCGTCGCGGTCTACCAGGGCCTGGAGATCGGGTCCGCCAAGCCCTCCGCCGGGCAACGGAAGCAAGTGCCGCATCATTTGCTCGATGTGGTTACGCCGGATGCCTTCTATACCGCCGGGGACTACTCCCGCGCCGCCCGCACCGCCATCGCAGCCATTGCCGCCCGGGGCAAGCTGCCCATCGTCACCGGCGGCACCGGCCTTTATCTTCGTGCCCTGCTCCAGGGCCTGTTTCCCGGTCCTCAGCGGTCCGCCGGCCTGCGCGATCGCCTGCTGCGCAAAGCGGAAACGCGTGGGCCAGCCGTCTTGCACCGCATCCTCAAGCGGCTTGATCCGGCATCGGCCGCACGCGTCCACGCCAACGATGTCGCCAAGGTCATCCGCGCCATCGAGGTGACCCTGGCCGCTGGGCAGCCCATGTCAGAAGCCTGGAAGGAAGGCCGCGAACCCCTGACCGGCTATCGCGTACTCCGCCTCGGCCTTGATCCACAGCGGCCGCAGCTCTATGAACGCATCAATGCCCGGGCCCGGGCCATGTTCGCCGAGGGCCTGGTGGAAGAAACCAGAGACCTGCTTGCCCGCTATGGCCATACGCCTGCGCTTGCCTCGTTGGGCTACCGTCAGGCGGCACAGTTTCTCGACGGCAACCTGACTCTTGAGCAAGCCATTGCCGCCGCCAGCCAGGGTCACCGCAACTACGCCAAGCGCCAGCTCACCTGGTTTCGCCGCGAGCCCGAAGTTTGCTGGCTGAACGGCTTCGGCGACGATCTTTCTATCTCTGCGGAGGCCGTGCGCCTGGTCAACGGGGCAAAATCGTAACGCATTGTGCTATCCCCGGATACAATGAGTCTTAAAGTCAGCGATCTGAAGTACTCTGAAGGATGTGCGGTTGAGCGTGGGCAGGCTGTGTAACGTAGGACTAGGGAAGCGCACCATCGCGTGGTGCATGTTGTTTCTGGGCATGGTGGCTGGTGCGTCAGCAGCAGAAAATGCGACAGCGACCCAGACCACACTGACGGTTGCAACCGATAACGCAGGTCCGCGCACCCGGGCGACTCTGACTGCCCATGTGAGCGGCGCGCCTTCCGGGGTGGTGAACTTTCGTTCCGGCCAAATCGATCTCGGCTCGGCCCTTGTGGATAGCGAAGGGAAAGCCTCCCTGCAGACGGATCTTCTCCCGGCCGGAAGCCATCCCGGTGGTGGCGATCTACCAGGGCCAGTCCGCCTATCTGAATTCGATCTCCAATTCCGAGCTGGTTCAGGCAAACGTCTCCACGGCAGCAGGATTCACCGTGGCGGCTACGCCCACCTCGCTATCTACCCCGGTGGGTGGCTTTGTCAGCAGCATCGTCACCGTGACCCCGGTCAACGGCTTCAATGCCTACGTCACCCTTTCCTGCACCGGCCTTCCCATCAACACTACCTGCACCTTCGCCCCGGTCAATGTGCCGGCCGCTTGCACCACCAGTGCTGCCGGAGCGCAGACCTGCACCCCCGGGCACCAGCGTGATGCAGATCCAGACCCAGACCCCTTCGCCGACAAGAATGCACGCAACAGCGATGCCGGCATGCGGCGCTATGCTTTCGTGCTGCCGGTGTTATTTGGCTTGGCCGGTCTGGGCGCCCGCAAGCGCAGAACCTGGCGGAACCTGGCGTTGGGGATGTTGGCCTTTGCCGGAGTCATGGGAATGACGGCCTGCTCTGAGCGATATAAGTATCTGAACCACGGACCGCCGCCCAACCCGGGAACTCCCGATCGGCAGCTACACCGTCACCGTTCAGGCGTCGTCCACCACCGGGTCCGAGACCACGGTCCCGCCGGCGCAGCCGCAGATAACCCTGGTCGTCACCGCTGCCAAGTGATACAAACTCCGGCAAGATGGACTAGCATGGGAATTGCAGGTGTGCCGGGCGGTCGCTGCCGGAGCACTCGCGTGCTTCGGGAGAGGAAAGTCCGAACTCCGCAGGGCAGTGTGCCGGATAACGTCCGGGATTTGAGCGTCAAGGCTCAAAGACGGCCAGTGCCACAGAGAACATACCGCCCTGGGCTTCATCGCCTGGGGTAAGGGTGAAAAGGTGCGGTAAGAGCGCACCGCGCCGTCTGTAAAGGCGGTGGCAGGGTAAACCCCACACGGAGCAAGACCAAATAGGGAGGGAATCCGCCAAATCGGCGGATGCGTGCTGGCCCGGCGCGCCAAAACCTCCGGGTAGGTCGCTTGAGCGCCGCAGCAATGCGTCGCCTAGAGGAATGATCGTCCTCGACAGAATTCGGCTTACAGGCTCACTTGCAAACGCGGCCCCGCACCTCTAACCAAGCTGCGGGGCCTCCGCTTTTGAAGGGTACGAGCTTCAGCCCGTACATTTGCTACGCAGAATTGGACGGGCTTTAGCCCGCATTTCTCACAGACCCTTGGTAAACGAATAAAACGAAATCGATGCCGGTAGTGAGATCTCAATGGGTAACGAGTGATGGGTGCCCCATATCTGCCCGGTTTTGGCAGATGTGGGATTCAACGGCTGTTCACCGATCACTGGAACCCAGTCCCGCAGGGACGGCTGAACTTCAGAGTTGTCCAAATTAGATTTGTCAGTTGACCGGGTGCGTAAACGCCAAACAGGCTGAGGGAAAAGAAATTCTCCACGAAGGGCACGGGTTTAGCCGTGCCGTAAAAAAGTTTTCCAACGACGGCTTTAGCCGCTGAGGTACGCTTTTCGATGCACACGGGGGCCAAGTCATCTTTTCCCCGGCTGCGTTCGCTTGCAGACGATTGCAAAAGCCGTACCTCAGGGGCTAAAGCCCTCATCAGTCCGAGCGAAATGTGGCACGGCTGAACCCGTGCCCTTAACGTTCATCAACCAACTCACTTGTTGCCATTTCGACCTGAATTTCCTGCACGCAGTGCTGGGTTGCGGTTGCGGATAAGACTGTCTCGTCAGGGACGGCGCTGAACGTTTGCCAGACGCAACGATCTCAACTGGAAATCCAAGGAGAACCCGGGCAACAGTGGATGCCCGACGACAATTGGTTTGGACCGCTCTTACCAGCCCACAGCTTCCACCAAGAAAACCGATTCACTCACGAAGACGCCTGCCCCTGCCCGTGGGAGCTCACCGAAGCCTGAAAACGACTCGCCCCAATTCCTCTGGCGGGAACCGCGAAACCGTCTAAACTCGTATCACTCTCTGACTCCGCCATGGAATTCACCGAAGCCATCAAAATCGCCCTACAGTCCCTCTGGGCAAACAAACTGCGCTCGATCCTCACCCTCCTGGGCGTGATGATCGGCGTGGCCGCGGTCATCATGGTGATCACCCTGGTCAACGGAGCCAACAAATTCGTCGCCACCAAAGTCTACGGCTACGGAGCGGATGTCTTCACTGCCTCCAAACAACCCTCCGTCATCTTCAGCGACGCCGAGTTCAACAAATACCAAAAACGCAAAGATCTCAAGATCGAGGACTACCGCGAAGTCGCCGCAAAGTGCAAGCATTGCGCCAGCACCGGGGCCATGGCCAGCACCACCGGCAAGGTGGTCTACAACAGCCATTCCAGCACCGACACCAGCGTCCGCGGTTGGACCTGGACCATGCCCCCCATCTACAACATGAACATCGACCACGGCCGTGGCTTCGTCCCCGTCGATGAAGAGCACAACAGCCGGGTCGCCATCATCGGCCCCGACATTGTTGACAACCAGATGGGCTCGATCGATCCCATTGGCAAAGAGATTCGCGTCGACGGCGGTCAATACACAGTCATCGGCGTAGGCGAGCGCAAAGGCAAGACACTCGGGCAGAGCCAGGACAATTGGGTAGCCATCCCGCTGACGACTTTCCTCAACGCCTACGGATCGAATCGCAGCCTGACTATCTACGCCCGCGCCAACGGGGTCGGCGATCCGTTGGAGCTGGCCGTGGGCGAGGTGCGCACCATCCTCCGTTCCCACCGCCACGATCTGCCCGGAGCGGACGACAGCTTCTCCACCGATACCAACAGTACATTCGTGGGCATCTGGCAGAGCATCAGCTCCAGTTTCTCCGCTGTCTTTGTCTCCCTTGCCGCGATATCGCTGGTCGTCGGTGGCATCGTGATCATGAACATCATGCTGGTGAGCGTGACCGAGCGTACGCGGGAGATCGGCGTTCGCAAAGCGCTGGGCGCGCGGCGCGGCGATGTGATGCTGCAATTCCTGATCGAATCGGCCACCATGTCGCTGGTCGGCGGACTCGATCGGTGTGATTGCCGGGGCAGCCTTTGCCAAAGCCATCACCCTGGTCATCGGCTTTCCTTCTGAGATAGAGCTATGGTCGGTAGCTCTGGGCCTCTTTGTGGCCACAGCAGTTGGCATTTTCTTCGGAGTTTATCCGGCGCGCAAAGCCGCCCTGCTCGATCCCATCGTGGCTTTGCGCTCGGAGCTGTAAGAGAGGTACACGCAATGCGGCTCGCGGATACCAACGAAGCGATCAGGATGGCCATGGACACGCTGCGCACCAACAAGCTGCGCTCCGGCCTGACCATGCTTGGCATCATGATCGGGGTCACCACCGTGATCCTCATCTCATCGGTCATCAACGGCCTCACTGGCAATGTCAATGGCCTGATCAAGTCGCTCGGGTCCAACGTCTACTGGGTCTTTCGTTTTCCGGTCTTCGGCTCACGGCCGACTTCGGAGATGCTGGCCAGAAAGCAGTTGACCTATGACGACGGCGAGGCCATGAAAGTGCTGCCTCACGTAGTCGCGGTCGATGCATCGCAGCAATACCGCTACCCCGCAGGGATCGCAGGGTAGTTTCTCGGTTAAGTACGGAAGCCATAAGGTGCAGAACACCACCCTGCAAGGCGAGGCGGAGGATGAACCGAACGTTTACGATCTCATTTTCACCCAGGGACGTTACTTTACCGTCTCAGGAGTCGCAGCGCGGGGCCAACGTGGTGGTTCTGGGCTCGGACACAGCCGAGGAACTCTTCGGCAACGATCCCGCGGTAGGCAAAGAGGTGCAGATCAGCGGTGACGTGTTCACCGTGGTGGGCGTCTTCGCGCCCCAGAAGCAGGTCTTTGGCGGGGGCAAGAATCCGGAGCGATAACTCCGCCCATTTTCCGACTATGACCTTCCACAAACTTCATCCCGGAGATCCTCGATCACTGGATCAGCGTCAAGTACGACGACGTCAAGAACAAGATCGCCGTCGAAGACGAGATCCGGGAGTTGCTTCGCCGCCGTCGTAAGGTGCGTTCCGACCAACCGGACAACTTCGCCATCTTCAGCTCCGATGCCCTGCTGGTGCTGTGGAATCAGCTCACCGGGGGTCTCTTCATCTTTCTCGTAGGCGTTGCCAGCGTGGGTCTCATGGTCGGCGGCGTAGGCGTAATGAACATCATGCTGGTCAGCGTGACCGAACGAACGCGAGAGATAGGCGTCCGCAAGGCGCTGGGCGCTACCCGAAAAAACATCATGTTTCAGTTCACTCTCGAAGCGGTTACCTTGTGCGCTCTGGGCGGAGTGATCGGCATCGCTGTTGGGGGGCTGCTCACTCTCTTGCTCAAGCTCATCCTGGGCAAAGTGCTGCCGGCCGAGATGTCCGTCGCCTGGTCCACCACGGCGTTTGTCGTTTCCTGTGGCATCGGTCTTCTCTTCGGGATTTATCCCGCCTGGAAGGCAGCATCGCTCGACCCCATCATTGCCCTGCGCTACGAGTAGTTTGGCTGGTCGGCTAAACTGAAAGTCGCCTCTCATGTTGCCGATCGTCGTCGCTTCCGTTACCACCATCCTCAGCCTCGCCGGCTTGGGCTATTACCTGCTGGCGCTATGGAGCGCGCGCGCCTTTGAACATCAATTGCGCCGGCCATTGCCCGATTTTCAGCCGGGAGTCAGCATCCTCAAGCCGGTGAAGGGCCTTGATCCCGAGATGTATGCCAGCTTTGCCAGCCATTGTCAGCAGCAATATCAGGGTCCCTACGAAATCCTGTTTGGGGTCAGCAGCATGGCCGATCCGGCAGTGTCGGCCATTGAGAAGCTGCAGGCGGAGTATCCCGCAGCGGACGATTCGCCTGGTCTTATGCCCGGAGTTGCTGGGCACCAACGGCAAGGTCAGCAATCTGGTGCAGATGCTGGGCAGCGCGAAGTACGACTACATTTTGATCAACGACAGCGACATTAAGGTCTCTCCCAACTACTTGCGGCGGATCATGGGTTGTTTCCTCCTCCCCAAGCGGCGCGGCGGCCGTGTAGGCCTGGTGACAGCGCTCTACCGCGGCCAGGCGCATGGCACCATCGGTTCCCGCATGGAAGCCCTGGGGATTGCCACGGACTTCATTGCCGGTGTATTGACCGCGCGTCAAATCGAAGACGGCATCCGTTTCGGGCTCGGTTCGACTCTGGCAGTCTCGCGCCAGGCATTGGAAGCCATTGGCGGGCTGGAACCGCTGGTCGACTACCTGGCCGACGACTACGAGTTGGGAGCACGTGTTTGGCGGAATGGTTTTGAAGTGATGCTGAGCGGCGAGGTGGTCGAGACCTTCCTGCCCGCCTATCGCTTCCGTCAATTTCTAGCCCACCAGATTCGCTGGAGCCGCAGCACGCGCTACTCCAGAAAGCTGGGCTACACCGGCATGGTCTTTACCTACGGATTGCCCTGGGCGCTCTGTAACCTGATCGCCTCAGGCGCCAGCCTGAGCAGCATCGCCCTCCTCAGCCTGACGCTGTTAGCGAGGGTCGCGCTAGCCCTCGCCGTCGGCTGTGGGCGTGCTGGGCGATCGCCAGGTAATCCGCGATCTATGGCTACTGCCCGCCCGCGACGTAGTAGCCCTGGGCATCTGGATCTGGAGCTTCGCCGGAAACACAGTAGCCTGGCGAGGCCAACACTTCTCCCTGAAAGACGGCAAAATGAGCCGCCTCACCGCTGTCTAGCCTACGCCGCGAAAACACTGTCGGTAAAACGCGAAGGGTGCGCCCCAGGTCTCGCATTTGAGACCTGGGATCCTCCTAGTAAAGGCGAGTACGGGCCCTGAACGTGTTTGCCGGAGAACGCCCTCTTTCTAAGGCTGATTACTAACCACTTCCTTACCCCCACTCCGCGCAATCGTGTACAGCCGGCCCCGTCAACGCAGGAACCTGATCCACTGGAGTCCACAGGAACACCCGCGTCGGCCCACGCCACAACCGCCCAAACGAAACCCCATCATCGAATATCTGCGGAGCATCCCGAAAAAAAGACCCGTACCACAAATTAGAAGACCGCCCATTCAAAATCCGAACCTGGCGTCGCAAATAGAATCCGAGCGTCGACCCTGCTTCATACTCGCCATTGATCTCCACCACATCCCCACTCTTAATTCGAGGACCAATCGCATCCGCCAAAACCTTGGAAGACAGCACCGGAGAAAACGTAACCAACGCCATGTGTGCGGCAATCAGGAACACCACCATCATGGCCACCAGCGCATAGTTTCCCCAGACGGATCATGTTGACTGACCGCAGCACCATATTGGCAAACGTTCCCAAAACCAAAGCAACCGCAACCAGAATCAACGGCGCACGAAACGCGCCCATAGCCCGCGTACTCAAATCAAGAAAATGGCCCAGCGACAGCGCATACTCCCCCGGATTTTCCGTAAGCAAACTGGAAATATCCGCACCCGGGGCGAGGGGACGGCCGCGAACCGCCAGGTACCCAGCAAGCACTGAGCCAATCATCCCCAGCAAAAACAAAACGACAGCAATACGTCGTCCCGCAATCCGTCGAGGGTCCCGCGCGTGGCACTTCTCTTCTCGATTCAGCCATCCGCCGATCATCAGCGCGAGAGGCGGCAACGCAGGCAGCGCGTAGTATTCCTGCCGGGTAGAGAAGCTGAAAAATACCATGACAAACGCCGCCCAAATGCCCAGCAAGTTCCAGGCCTGATCGTGCCGGGGCACCCGAACCCGGCGCACGGAAGACCTCATGCGTACCGGAACCATCGCCTTGAACACGAACGCAATCCAGGGCATCAACCAGACCCCGAGCAGTCCCCAGAAGAGCCACAACGGCACGGTATCGTAGTCCCGCGGAACCCTGCGATTGAGATAACGAAGCACCTGTTCGTTGACGAAATAAAACCAGAAAAACCCATGCACATTCCCCACTGTAGGAACGGCGCCCGCACGGCTGACCCTGCGACGGATTGGCCATCCCCGCGGCAATATGCCACGGGACTGCAATCGCGAGAAAGATCACCATGCTGGAAAACGGATGCCACCGCCGCAAGTGCCCCAGGTTCCGGTTAAGCAACAGGAAGATGAAAACAATTCCCACCGGGAACACAATCCCGATGAGCCCCTTGGTGAGCACATTGAGCGCACAACAAGCAGCGAAGCCCCACGCAGTCGCCCGCGAAGGCTGCGGCTGTTCAAGCGAAATCCAGAACAACAGCATGGCGAGCGAAAGCCACAAGCACACGATCACGTCGGGAAGAAGGATATGGCTGTAAAGGAAAATCCCAAACGAAGTAACCAGGATCAGTGCCGCATAGAACCCAGCGATCAGCGGAATTGAAGAAGCGAGGACCGCCGAGGTAAACGGTTACGAAAAGAGCAAGCGTATAGATCGCCAGCGGCAGCCGCGCAGCCCAATCCTCGGGGCCAAAAACACTAAAGCTGGCAGCCATGCTCCAGTACAACAGCGGAGCCTTCTCCAGGTAGCGAATGCCGTTCGCGTAGAGCGTAACCCAGTCATGCCGCGCGACCATTTCCCGCGCCACCTCAGCATGCACAGAATCCGCATCATCCAGCAAAGGCGGACGCAAGAGCGTGAAGCTCCCATAAAGCAACACCCACAGAATGCCAATGGTGAGAAGGATTCTCCGCGAGCGCTGTGTGAAATATCCTGCGATACCGGATCTCCGAAGCAGCGAAGACATGCTTTATTGCGAAACGACTTTCAGGCTTGGGATGAGCTGAAAATGGCGGAGATTGAGGCTGGCCACATCGAAGCCGAGTCGCAGAGCCGTGGCCCCGATGACGAGGTCCTCGAATGGTATGGAGATACCCTTGGCTCCTTGTTCACCTTCGATGCGTCCCACCATCCTGGCCACCTCGACAGTGACAGGATGAACCGGCACATCACTGCACAACCGGTCGACGAAAGCCAGTCTACGCTGTTTGTCCGGGTCCTGCCTTTGCGCGATATGCACCGTGGATCAACTCGGCGATCGTGATCACGAAAAGCCGATATCGATTTCGCCGAAACTGTTCTTAATCTGTTCGAGGATTTGCCGGACGGTGTGACCTCGGCGCTCGGCCGCGATCACAATACTTGAATCAAGTATTAGACCCACGAGATTAATCCCACGCGGGCGGATTCCAGGGTTTGCGGTTGCGGACGATCTCCTCGACATCGCAGGCGAAGTCACTGTCGAGGACCGGAGCTTTGCCGGTCTCTTCTTCGTGCTTCTTGGCCAACGCGATGCACTCGGAGATACTTCGGCGGGACGGATCGGTCGGCGTATGGATCACAGCTACGGGGAGTGTGCCGTTCTCGATAACCACCTCCGCGCCAGCGCGCACACGGGCCATCACCGCGCTGAAGTCGCGCGCGGCTTCGGCTTCCGATATGCGAATCCTGGCCATACCCCGATGATACCTTCATTGGCCTTCTCGTAGCGGCCAAACCCAGGGTCTGCGCCGGAAGAACCCTAAGCCGTGGCGCTATAGTAAATGCAGGTCTTTCGGGATCGCGAGCGATGGCGCCAGACACAGCAGCGGGAAGAGGACCGGCGATATTTCCGGCAAGCGATTTGCTGGGCCCCGACACGTCCCTCATCTACAACGACTGGTACCCGGCCATGCGAAGCGGCGTCCTTCGCGGACGAAAGATGCAAACCGCCATGCTCCTGGGAATCCCCCTGGTGTTGGGCCGCAAAGAGGACGGCAGCTCTCTTCGCCATGCGCGACAGTTGTCCTCATCGCGGTATCCCGCTCTCCTGCGGATGGTTCGATGGCAGCGCGGTCACCTGCAAATATCACGGCTGGGTCTTCGAGCCGGAGTCGGGCCAGTGCATGGAGATCCCTTCGCTTACCAGCCAGGATTCCTACCCCCGCCGCATCTATGCCACCGCTTTTCCCTGCAAGGAGAAGGATGGCTACGCCTGGGTCTACGTGCCCAAGCCCGGGCAGCGGCCGCGTACGGATGGACTCCAGGGACGCTCTGCCCGCAGTTCCGGAACTGCCAAAATTCAGCGATCGCCATCGCAGTGCGCATCTCTCTGCGGACCTGCCCTGCAATGTGGACCACGGCATCATCGGATTGATGGATCCTGCCCACGGGCCCTTCGTCCATCAGGCCTGGTGGTGGCGTTCGCGCCACAGCATCCACGAAAAAGAAAAACACTTCGAGCCCATACCGCAAGGCTTCCGGATGTCGGCCCACACCCCCTCGGCCAACAGCGCGCCTTACAAATTGCTCGGAGTCTACGGCGAGCCCATCGAGACCACCATCGATTTCGTGCTCCCCAACCGGCGCTTTGAGACCCTGCGTTGCGGAAAAAAATGGTTCGCCAGCCTGACCACAGTCACCCCCACCACACCAGGGAATTCCCGCATTGACGTCTACGCTGCCTGGAACGTCTTCTACGCCGTTCCCTTCGTGACCGCAGTGGCCAAATTTTTTGGTAAGCGCTTTGTACGTCAGGACCAGCTCACGATGGTGCAGCAAGCCGAAGGCCTCAAATTCAATCCCGGCCTGATGTTGATAGACGACGCCGACCGTCCCGCCAAATGGTATTTCGCCCTGAAGCGAGCCCGTCAAGAAGCGGAAGAAACCAACCGGCCCATGCAGCACCCCATGGACGGCCCAGTAACCCTACGCTGGCGCAGCTAACCAAGACACCAGCAATTTTCGATCCCAAATCAAAATCCCAGGGAACAGGACGGGTGCCCCACGTTCGCAGGGCGTACGTGGGCCGAAACGACAGGGAGAAGCCCCACAACCGCGCTATCAACCCTGCTAAAACCACAAATGAGGGGTGCCCCTCGATCCCATTCTGGCCCGCACCATTCCCCTAACCACCTCCACCCCTCAACTCCCTCCTCGTAACCGCTATCATGGTTGCCATGGCCGATTACCCAACCGCTCCGGAACGTTACATCTGCATTCACGGCCATTTCTACCAACCCCCACGAGAGAACCCCTGGCTGGAAACCGTCGAAACCGAAGATTCCGCCGCCCCCTATCACGACTGGAACGAGCGCATCACTGCGGAGTGTTACGCCCCCAACGGCGCCTCGCGGATCATGAACGGTGACAACCAGATCATCCGCATCATGAACAACTACTCCCGCATCAGCTTCAACTTCGGCCCCACCCTGCTCTCCTGGCTGGAGGAAAACGCGCCTCGCACCTATCGCATGATCCGCGATGCCGACCGCCAAAGCATGTTGCGCTACGACGGCCACGGATCCGCCATGGCCCAGGTCTACAACCACGTCATCATGCCCCTGGCCAACACCCGCGACCGCATCACCCAGATCCGCTGGGGCATCGCTGATTTCCAGCATCGTTTCGGGCGCGCCCCCGAAGGCATGTGGCTTTCAGAAACCGCGGTCGATAACGAGACCCTCGACCTCCTGGCGCAACATGGCATCCTCTTCACCATCCTTGCGCCCCACCAATGCGCCCGCGTTCGCGAGCGTGCGGAGATCACCCTCCAGCCCGTTCTCGATCGTCTGGATGGCGCCGGCGCTCGCTGGACCGAAACCCCCGACGCCTCGGTTCATCCCAACCATCCCTACCTTGTGCGAACCAAGGAAGGGCGAAGCATCACTGTCTTCTTCTACAACGGGCCCCAATCCCGCGCGATCGCCTTCGAGGGACTGCTCTACAACGGCGAAAACTTCGCCTGGCGGCTGGCGCGTGGTTTCGACCCCAGCGACACCAGTCCTCAGGTGATGCACGTAGCCACCGACGGCGAAAGTTATGGCCATCATCATCGGCACGGAGAAATGGCTCTCTCCTATGCCTTGCGCTTCATCGAAGACAAGAAACTTGCCAAGCTGACCAACTACGGCCACTTTCTGGCCCAATTCCCGCCCACCTGGGAAGCGGAAATCGTCGAGAACACCTCCTGGAGTTGTGCCCACGGCATCGAGCGCTGGCGCTCCGACTGCGGCTGCAACGGAGGACGCCAAGGCTGGAACCAGCGTTGGCGCGCGCCCCTTCGCTCCGCTCTCGACTGGCTTCGCGACACCGTCGCCCCGCTCAGCGAAAGCACCGCCAAAGGCCTGCTAAAAGATGTCTGGGCCGCGCGCGATGCCTACATCGCCGTCATCCTCGCCGCTGGAACCCCCGAAGCGGAAGTGGCTATCAAGCAGTTTTTCGCCGCCCAGGCAGTCCGCATACTGTCGCCTGAAGAGCGAACGCTGATTCTCAAGCTCATGGAGATGCAGCGCCACACCCAACTCATGTACACCAGTTGCGGCTGGTTCTTCGACGACATCTCGGGCATCGAGACGGTGCAGGTAATGGCCTACGCCGCCCGTGCGCTCCGCCTGGCCGCCGACATCTTCGGCCTCAATTGCGCTTTGCTCGAATGGCAATTTGTGGAGCGCCTCCGTCAGGCCAAGTGCAACAGCCCCCAATGGAAAGACGGCGGAGACATCTACAAACGCCTGGTCAAGCCGATGGAAGTCAACCTGGAGCAGGTGGCCGCACACTATGCCATCTCCTCCGTCTTTGGCAGCTATCCTGACGAAACCGTTCTCTTCTGTTACACCATCCGCCGCCTCGACTACGATAACGTCACCTCGGGAAGAGCACGCCTTGCCATCGGCCGTTGCCGCATCAGTTCCAACCTCACCGAAGAGACGGAGGAGGTGTCCTTTGCCGCTCTTCATTTCGGCGATCACAATGTAACCGCTGCCGTGGAGCGGTCGACCCCGCAAGATCTAACCGCTTTCGAGGACCTCAAGCACAAATGCAGCGCCGCCGTTACCCAGGCGAATCTGCCTGAAGTCGTGCGCCTGATCGATAGCTTCTTTGGTGGCAGTCCTTACTCGCTCGCGTCTCTCTTCAAGGACGATCAGCGCCGCATCCTGCGCTTCATCTTGAACGCCACCCTCAGCGAAGTTGAAGACAGCCTGGTCAAAATTTACGAGGAGCATGCTTCGCTCCTGCACTTTCTCAACGCGTCCGGTCTTCCCAAACCCCCGGCCCTCACCATGGCCGCCGGTTTTGCCATCAATGCGGGCTTGCGGCGCGCTCTGGAAGACGAGCCCATCGATCTCGCGCGGGTCCGCTCTCTGATTTCTCTGGCAAAGTCCGATGGAGTCGTCCTGGAGAGCCACGCACTTCGCTATCTGACCGATCAACACATGAAGCGATCGATGGTCCATCTGCAGGCAAAGCCATTGGAAACCGATAGCCTCGATCACGCCCTGACCTTGGCCCGCACCCTGCGCGAGCTCCCGTTCGATCTGAACCTGTGGCAAGCTCAAAACATCTGGTACGACGTCCTGATCAAATCCAACCGCTTCCTCATGACCCTGGAACCCAAGACCGCGGAACACTGGAAGGAGACCTTTCTCGAACTGGGCCGCCAGCTATCGATCGCCGTCGAACAACTGGTGGTGGAAGAAGGCTCGCTGGTCGGCCGGGGCCTATCCTCCTCCATCGAAACCGGCCCCCTCACCCTCAAGGCAATGGCCCCTTAGCAACTATTTTTTCCGAAGACCGACACTTTTCCCTACAAAATGGGATCTGAATCACCGTGACGAAAGGGCGTTTTGCCCACCAGAACAGACTTAGTGCGCTTAGTGCGCTTAGTGCGCACGTTTTTTCCGAAACCCGCCGAGCGCAAAACGCCGAGGAACTGGACGGGTACCCACGCTCGCAAGCAAATGCGGGAGGAAATCGGACGGGTGCCCTAGGTTCGCGACAGCGTACCTGGGCCGAAAAAGATGGCGCAGCCCACGATCGCTTTTGCCATCGGACGAGAAAATCCCGTTCCGTCGGTATGACGCACACCGTAGGGACGACTGGAATCCATCCCGGCTATCCCTAAACCTTAGGAGGCAATTCACAAGCCCGCCACAAATACCAGCTGGCCACCGATCGCCACGGCTTCCAGCGAGCCACTCGCCGTTGCATCTGCTCCATCTTGGGCAGCATATCGAGAGTAATCGGCTTTCCCACGTTGACTCTCCCGAAAGTCAACAAATATCCCTTGCGAATTCCATAATCCGTGCCCGGAAACACATCCGGCCGACCCAATCGAAAAATAAGCAGCATCTCCGCCGTCCATGTCCCAATCCCACGCACATGGCTCAACCGCTCGATAATTTCCTGATCAGGCAAGCGCCGAATAGCGCCAATTGATGGGACGGTACCGTCCATAGTCTTGGCCGCAAGATCCCGCAGAGACAGAAGCTTCCCTTGCGACAGGCCAGCCGCACGAAGCATCTCATCAGGCACGGCGAGCAATTGCTCCGGCTGCGGATGCAGATCGCCGAATAAGGCCAACAAGCGACCCAGTATTGCTCGCGCGGCATTGGCGTGCAGTTGCTGGTACAGAATCGCTTCCAGCAGTGCCTCAAAGGGGGAGTGAGTACTTTTCACCCGCAATGCGAAAGGACCAACACGTTCTATCAGTGCGCCCAGCTTTGGATCCGCCGTCGATAATTGCTCGAGCGCCAGAGCAACGTCGTACCGAACCGGGCGCAGACCTTCGTCCATCAAAACATTTTAACTTCGCCGTGAGTACCGGAAATGCAAACAGCTCGGACACGCGAGCCTCGGCAGTTGCAATCAGGCTTCTTTTCCGTAATGGCTCTTTCGCTGCGATCATAAATCCGGCTCGGCCTGTCCTGGAGTTGCCTACCCCCTCCGGTTTGCTGCTATATTCAACTTTCCAGGCATGATGCCAGAAGGTAATTTCTACCGCATCTTCTTGGATCGAATCGCAAAGAGTCGTAGCCGAGCCTTTCTTTTACCACCACGGAATCCGAGGAAGCAGGGACTCATCCAATGGCGCAGATTTTTGACCGGAGTGCCAACGCGCTAGCCCGCGCGAGCCTGGTCCTGACAGGGTTGATCGTCATCGCCCTGGGAGTCACTCTTGATCAATTACAAGGGTCTCCATGGGTCACCAAGCAGGGGCAGCGCGCCGAGCAACCGGTGCCGTTCAGCCACAAGCATCACGTCATGGGACTGGGTCTCCAGTGCCAGTACTGTCACACTTCCGTCGAGAAGTCGAGCTACGCGGGCATTCCCCCCACCAAGACGTGCATGAACTGCCATTCTCAGATCTGGACCAACGCAGGCCTGTTGCAGCCCGTCCGGACCAGCTGGGCTACGGGCGAGTCAATCCCGTGGATCAAAATCCACGATCTTCCTGACTTTGTTTACTTCAATCATGAAATCCATGTGAACAAGGGCATTGGTTGTTCCTCTTGCCATGGCCGCGTAGATCTCATGCCGTTGATGTATCAACAAAACACCCTCCAGATGGAGTGGTGCTTGAATTGCCATCGCAATCCAGGCAAAAACCTCCGCCCCACCACCGAGATCTACAATATGGCGTGGGAAGGTCCCACCAGTCAGAAGCCCGTGTGGTGCGGCAGCACAGGCCTGAAGGATGGCGTTCCCACCGCGCAGACTGTAAGCTGCACCACCGTCGACCCCAGCCAGAGCGGTGCCCAGGTCGCCTCCCTGAACATGCTGCCAGGCGGATTGCACGGGCAAGCCACGAGTGATGCGCCGGGCACCGTGCTTCCGGCGACCCTGAGCTACGTGAAACTCACTGACCAGGAATCACTGGGCAAGTACCTGACCCAGCAGTACCACATCCGCACGCCCCAGGAATTGAGCAGTTGCGAGACATGCCACCGATGAGCGAGACGAAGGGAACTAAGCAGGAATTGACGCTGGAAGCCGCCAGGGCGAAGCTTGCCGGCCAGACGGGAAAGAAATACTGGCGCAGCGTCGACGAGTTGGCGGACACACCCGCGTTCCGCGAAGCGGTGCAGCGTGAATTCCCCAATCAGGCAGCCGAGTGGATCGACCCTGTATCGCGCCGCGGCTTTCTCAAGGTCATGAGCGCCTCGCTGGCGCTGGCCGGCCTTGCTGGCTGTACCAAGCAGCCGGATGAGCAGATCTACCCGTACGTGAAGGAGCCGGAAGACCTGGTCCTGGGCCGGCCGGTGTATTTTGCCACCGCCATGCCCTTCAACACCGGAGCGGTGCCGCTACTGGTAAAGAGTGACGCCTACCGGCCAATCAAGCTGGATGGCAATCCGGAGCATCCCGTCAACCGCGGCACTTCGGATCCATTAAGCCAGGGCGCGCTACTCGATCTTTACGATCCCGATCGCTCCCAGAGGGTCAGCTACCGCGGGGAAGTTCGAGAGTTTGCCGCTTTTCTCGCCGCGTTCCGAGCCATGCTCTCCGACAAGAAGGCTAGCGGAGGCGCCGGTCTCTACATCCTGAGTGACACCGTCACCTCGCCCACCCTCGCAGCCCAATGGAAGGCAGCGCAGCAGAATTATCCCAATGCGAAGTTGTTGCAATGGGATCCCGTGAACCGGGACTCGGCGTATTCGGCCTCGAAGACAGCCTTCGGCGACTACTACGACGCGCAGTACCGCCTGCAGGATGCGGACGTCATCGTCTCCCTCGATGCGGACTTTCTTTCCAGCATTACCCATCCCGGCTTTCTTCGCCTGGCCGCGGACTACGCCGGCCGGCGCAAGCTCGCGGATCAAGATACCGCCATGAATCGGTTGTATGCGGTGGAGAGTGTCTCCACCACCACCGGTTTTAAAGCGGAGCATCGATTGGCTCTCCGGGCCGGTGACATTGGGCCCTTTGCTGCGGCGTTGGCGGCAGCGGTCGGCGCGGGTGGGTCCAACTCCCAGCCACCGTCGGGACCAGCTGCCAAGTTTCTTTCCGCATTGGCAGCCGATCTCAAAGCGCACAACGGCAAGTGTGTGGTCATCCCCGGCGAGCAGCAGTCGCCGGAAGTGCACCTCGCTGCGATCGCCATCAATCAAGCCTTGGGCAACGTTGGCAAAACGGTCGTTTACACCGACACCGTCAACCCTATGCCATCCATCCAGGGGCAGGACATTGTCAGCCTGGTGAACGACATGAAGGCCGGTAAGGTCGACTGGCTGGTGATCCTGAATGCCAACCCGGTATACAACGCGCCCGTGGACCTGCATTTTGACCAGGCCATGAACAGCGTGAAGCACACCGCCCATCTCGGTTCCCATTTCAATGAAACTGCGGTGGTTGCGGAATGGCATATCAACGGAACGCATTTCCTCGAGAACTGGTCGGATACCCGCGCCTACGACGGGACAGCCACCGTGATCCAGCCCATGATCGACCCGCTGTACGGCGGCAAGTCGGCTCACGATGTCATCCAGTCCATGCTCAACGACCCCGACACCTCGCCCTACGATGCGGTGCGCAAGACGTGGCAGGGAAATCTGGGGACTGATGCCGAACACGGCTGGCGCAAGATCCTCCACGACGGCATGGTCGCAGGAACCGCTTTCCAGCCCAAGACAGTTTCCGCCAAGGCTGGTGATCTGGCGGTCGCTGCTCCCAGCGAGCAGGACGGCACAGTCGAAGTGATCTTCCGTGCCGATCCCAACGTCTACGACGGGCGCTATGCCAATGTCGGCTGGCTTCAGGAAATTCCCAAGCCGGTCACCAACATGTCATGGGATAACGCAGCCCTGATGAGCTACCGTACGCTGGCAAAATTCGGCTTGGCAGAGCAAGACGTGGTGGCCATCAAATCGAATGGCAATACGGTGTTGGCGCCGGTCATGGCGGTTCCCGGCCACGCCGACGGCTCGGTCACGGTGTACCTCGGCTACGGACGCCAGAACGGGGGCCGCGTGGCCGGCGGATTGGGCTTCAATGCCTACGCCATTCGCACCTCCAACGCGCTGCTGTTCGCTCCCGGCGCGACCATGACCAAGACCGGAAAGACTTATGAATTTGCGGTGACCAAGAGTCATTATCAGGATCATCGCTCCCGCGAGGCCGGTGGAGACGGTTCCGGCACCCACTCGCTCGAAGGCAACGAGGCCGCGACCCGCGGCATCATTCGCTATGCGACATTGGACGAGTTCAAAGAGAACCCGAACTTCGCCCACGAAGAGGAAAAAGAACCAGAAGATCCGGACCCAGACACCAGCATGTTCAGTAACTGGCGTTACGACAAGAACGCCTGGGGCATGGCCATCGACATGAACTCCTGTGTCGGTTGCAATGCCTGCGTCGTGAGTTGCTACGCGGAGAACAACATCCCCGTGGTGGGCCGGCACAATACGATGACCGGCCGCATCATGCAGTGGATTCGCATCGACACCTACTTTGAAGGCGATCTGGATGCACCCAAAGCCCACTTCCAGCCCATGACCTGCCAGCAGTGTGAGAACGCGCCCTGCGAGCAGGTATGTCCGGTGGGGGCCACGGTCCATTCGACGGAAGGCCTCAACGTCATGGTGTACAACCGCTGCGTCGGTACCCGTTATTGCTCCAACAATTGCCCGTACAAGGTGCGCCGCTTCAATTTCCTGCTCTACTCCGATTTCGAGACCGAGAGTCTCAAACTGATGCGCAATCCGGATGTGACCGTGCGCAGCCGCGGGGTCATGGAAAAGTGCAGCTATTGCGTGCAGCGGATCACCGCCGCCAAAATTGCGGCGGATAAAGAAAATCGCGAAATCCGCGATGGTGAAGTAGTCACCGCCTGCCAGCAGGCTTGCCCCACCGGCGCCATTGTCTTTGGCAATGTCAACGACAAGGCCAGTAAGGTGAGAAAGCTGAAGTTGCAGCAGCGTAATTATGGCGTGTTGGCGGACCTGAATACCCGTCCCCGCACCACCTACATTGCGGAAGTCTTTAACCCCAACCCGGAACTGGCCGAGGCGCGCATCGAGCACGCGCCTGCGAAGAGCTGAAAGGTTAGCGCAGCATGGCGACCAAACCAGATTTACCCATAAGCGATCCGCAGCTGGATCCGAAGACAGGCGAATTTCGCGTCATCGCACCCGGATACACCTTTAAGTCGGTGACAGATGTCATTTCGCGCATCGTGCTCACGCCGCACACCCCGATGGGGTGGTTCTTCGGCTTCATGCTGGCCAGCACTATTTGTCTGATCCTGTTCACGGCCGTGACCTGGCTGTTCCTCAAGGGCGTCGGTATCTGGGGCCTGGATATCCCCGTCGGCTGGGGCTTCGCCATCATCAACTTTGTGTGGTGGATCGGTATCGGCCACGCCGGCACGCTGATCTCGGCCATCCTGCTGCTCTTCAAGCAGCAGTGGCGCAACTCCATCAACCGCTTCGCTGAGGCGATGACCATCTTCGCCGTCATTTGCGCCGGCATGTTCCCGCTCATTCACGTCGGGCGCCCGTGGCTGGGGTACTGGCTCTTCCCCTATCCCAACACCATGAACGTGTGGCCGCAATTCCGGTCTCCACTGTTGTGGGACGTGTTTGCGGTTTCAACATACGCCACCATCTCGGTTGTCTTTTGGTACATCGGCATGATCCCCGATTTCGGGACCATGCGCGATCGTGCTAAGACCAGGCTGGCCCAATATGCCTTCGGCATCATGTCTCTCGGTTGGCGCGGTTCGGTGCGGCATTGGATGCGCTATGAGACCGCTTCACTGTTGCTGGCGGGTCTGGCCACTCCCCTGGTGCTCTCCGTACACACCGTCATCAGCTTCGATTTCGCGGTGGCAGTCCTGCCGGGTTGGCACACGACGATTTTCCCGCCCTACTTCGTGGCCGGCGCCATTTACTCCGGATTCGCCATGGTCATCACCCTGGCCATCCCGATCCGCACGTTCTACCACCTCGAAGGCCTGATCACCATCCGCCACATCGACAATATGGGCAAGGTGATGTTGGCTACCGGATTGATCGTCGCCTACGGCTACTCCATGGAAGTGTTCATGGCCTGGTACTCCGCCAGCCACTGGGAATACTTCATGATGTGGAACCGTATGTTCGGTCCCATGGGCTGGTCGTACTGGGTGCTGATCACCTGCAATATCGCCCTGCCACAGTTGTTGTGGCTGCGCAGCACGCGTGTGAGCCCCTTCAAAATGTTCATCATGTCGCTGATCATCAACACCGGCATGTGGTTCGAGCGTTTCGTGATCGTCGTCACCAGCCTCTACCGCGACTTCCTTCCCTCATCCTGGGGAACCTATCGCGCGACCCGCTGGGATTACGGCACCTTCCTCGGCACGCTGGGCCTGTTTACGGCGCTGTTCTTCTTATTCGTGCGCTTCCTGCCCATGATCCCGATGTCTGAGATCCGCATGATGCTGCCGCAAGCCAAAGTGACGGCGGAGCCGGAAGCGATGGAGGCGGGTGACTAATGCCTGTGCGTGAAGGAATCTACGGATTGCTGGCGGAGTTCGATACTCCCACTGAACTCGTAGTGGCGGCAAAGACCGCCTACGACGAGGGCTGGAGGCGGATGGATTGCTATACCCCGTACCCGGTGGAAGAGGCGGCGGAGGCGATCGGCTTCCATCGCAACTACGTGCCGCTCGTCTGCCTGGTGGGTGGACTCATGGGGTTGGCCGCCATGTTCCTCATGGAAACCTGGGTATCGGTCCTCGCCTATCCGCTGAACATCGCCGGGCGTCCGCTCTTTTCCTGGCCGGCCTTCATTATCCCCGCGTACGAGTGGACCATCCTCTGGGCCGGTCTTTCCGCCGCGTTTGGCATGCTGGCCTTATGCGGTCTGCCCCAGCCCTATCACCCACTTTTCAACGCGCCGAATTTCCGCAGTGGGGCGATGGTGGATAAATTCTTTCTTTGTCTGGAAGCCAACGACCCCAAGTTTGAGGCGGTGGAGTCGCGCAACTTCTTGGAAAGCTTCAGGCCGGTATCGGTTGTGGAGGTGGAGTATTAAGCTGACAACCCGAATCCGTCCTTCGCGCCTTTTGCCTCTTGCCTTTGCTGCGCTCGCGGTTGCCGGCTGTCGTCAGGACATGCACAACCAGCCCAAGTTCGTTCCTCAGCGAAGCACCACTTTCTTCGCGGACGGACGCTCGGTCCGGCCCCAGGTCGCGCATACTGTTGCCCGTGGTCAGTTAGGCGAAGACAGCTTCTTCTACACCGGCTTGATCGACGGCAAAGAAGCTGACTTGATGCCCTTCCCCGTTTCCATGAAGGTGCTGGCGCGTGGCCAGGAGCGATTCAACATCTATTGCACACCCTGTCATTCGCGGGTGGGCAACGGCGCCGGCATGATCGTGCAGCGCGGCTACAAGCCGGCGGGCAACTTTCACTCTGCACGCATCCTGGCCGAGCCGCTGGGTCACTATTTCTATGTGATGACCAACGGGTACGGAGCCATGCCGGAATACGCCGCTCAGCTTACTCCAGCGGACCGCTGGTCGGTCGCCGCGTATATCCGGGCGCTCCAAGTCAGCCAGAATGCAAGAGAAGGGGAAGTTCCTTCCGGGGTTCAGGTACAGAATCTGAAGGATCTTGCAGAGCGCGCAGGATTGCCCGACTCGTTCGCCCAGCCTTGGTCGCTGCCGGCAACCGCGGTCTCCGCACTGCCGCCCGATCCCAGTCAAGGGACCCCGGGGATGGCCCCAGCTACAGCAGACAGCCCGGTGCCGGCAATGAGCCAGCCAAGCGGCGGCGCGGCCACCAGCGGCAATGCACTGAAGCCGAAGGGATTGAAATAGGTCAGGAAAAATACATGGCTCACGAACACCACGCAAATTCGCTACCCTCCGAGTTGAATGCTCCGCTGCTGCTGAATGCGTGGCGGCGCCGGGCCATGGTTGTGGGCGGTATCTTTGCCGTTTTGTCGATCGTACTCGCAGTATTGGCGGCGACCGTCGATCACGACGGCATCAATCACCTGCTCCGCGCCTACCTGCTGGGTTACATCATCAGCTGGGGTTTCACCGTCGGCGGACTGGCGCTGTTGATGGTCCAGTACCTGAGCGGCGGCAAATGGGGTCTACTGCTGCGCCGACCCCTGGAGGCAATGTCACGTTGCCTGCCCTTGATCGTCGTTTTGTTTCTGCCCATCGGCATCTTCATGAAGAAGTTGTATCTGTGGGCGCAGTACAGCAACCCGGCGGAGGCGTTCCACCAACACCTGATTACGCACCAGCAAGAGCACGCGATTGCTTACAAGCACCCCATGCTCAACATCCCGAGTGTGTGGATACAGTCCGCGGTCTGCTTCGCGATCTGGTTCCTGTTCATGCACCTGCTGAACAAGTGGGGTCTGCAGCGCGATGCGGATCCTCATCCTAACGTTCGCTATTGGCAGGTGAAGTTCGAAAACCTAAGCGGCTTTGGCGTCCTGGTTTATTCCATCACCATGAGTGTTTGCGCCATCGATTGGGTTATGTCGCTGGACCCTACCTGGTACTCGTCCATCTATGGGTTCATGTTCCTGGTCGGCCAGGGCTATGGGGTTCTCGCTCTCTCCATCATCACTGTGGTCAGGCTTTCACAGGCGGAGCCGATGCACACGGTGCTCCGCAAAACTGAACAACACGACCTGGGCAAGTTGGCGTTCGCCTTCGTGATGCTCAACATTTACATCGCCTTCTCCCAGTTCCTCATCATCTGGTCAGGAAACCTGCCCGAAGAGATTCCCTGGTATCTTGACCGCATTCGCGGTGGGTGGGGTGTGATCGCCTCCCTCGACTTCGTATTTCACTGGCTCATCCCCTTCACCTTGCTGCTCTCTCGCGACCTTAAGCGGAATAAGGAGCGCCTGGTCCTGGTCTGCAAGATCATGATCTTCGCCCGCTGCTGGGATATGTTCTGGCTGATCGAACCGAACTTCGCCGACGCCCGCCGTCATCTGCACTTCAGCTTTGGCATTCTGGAGTACATGACCGTGCCGGTAGTCGTGCTTTCCCTGTGGATGTGGTTCTACTTTGGTCAGATGTTGAAGCGGCCGTTGATCCAGACCAACGATCCTCACCTGGAAGAGATTTTGGAGGCCGACCATGCCCACGCATGAGCCACCCGCACACGATCCGCGTAATCCGAACAGCCAGGATTACAATCCGGGCACGGACTCGCCAGGCTATGAGGTCACCGATGTCAACGTCAACGGCATCGTGGTCTTTCTCGCCTCGCTGGGCGCCTTTGTCGGGGTCTTCTTCATCTTCTGCTTTGGCATGGGCAAGGTCATCAATACCGCCATTCTCAAGAGCGACGGGCCGCCCAACAAATGGAACATGATTGGCGCCCAGCCGGCTGGCAAGCGTCAGGATCTGACCTCGAATGCGGTCATGGAACAGAATCAGCTGAACCAGATGGTGCAGCGCTTCCCGACGCCCCGACTCCAGACCGATGATGGCAACCAGGAAATTGCAGAAATGCATGCCCGGGAAGATTTGCTCCTGAACTACTACAGCTGGGTGGATCGCTCCAGCGGCAAAGTGCGCATTCCCATTGCCCGCGCGATGCAAATCATCGCGCAGAACGGACTTCCCGTCGCTCCCGAGGAGCAAACCATTGAACCGTTGATGGCGGGGGATCGGGCTCCCGTGGTGACCGTGCCGCTCACCGACGGATTCGCCCGGACGGGCTACGAGCAACAGTATATGGAGACCCTGGAGCAGCAGCGGATGCGGGGCGAGAAACCAGGAGATCAGGCCGCTCTGGGAGCGAGCCGCTGAGCTGCGGATTCGCCTGACGGCTCGGGCTCGCGAACAGCTTTAACTCGGCGGTACCATAAAGGTAGAGATTTTAGATGCAGAGGAAGGGCACAATCCGGTTCTTATTGGCGGCGGCCATGCTTTTGGCCGCGGCCGTGCCGGTGCTCGCCCAGGTGGCGCCCTACGGGGAAAAAACCATGGGCGACCCTGCCCAGGATCGTCTGCCCGATGTTCTGAACACCGTCAAGATCGATCAGCGGTTGGGCCAGCAGTTGCCCCTCGACGCCACTTTCCGTGATGAGACCGGCAAGACCGTGAAGCTCGGAAACTACTTCGGCAAGAAGCCAGTGATCCTTTCCCTGGTCTATTACCAATGCCAGATCCTGTGCATGGAGGATCTAAACGGCCTGGTCGGCGCTCTGGAAATGGTGAAGCTGACGCCAGGCAAAGACTTTCAGGTCGTGATCGTAAGTATCGATCCAGCGGAAACGCCGGCCATGGCCGCCGCCAAAAAAGCGTTCTACGTAAAACGCTACGGCCGCCCAGAAACGGAAGCGGGCTGGCACTTTCTAACCGGCGATCAACCAAACATCACGGCTCTGGCGAAAGCAACCGGATGGGGTTATGTACGCTTGCCGCAGCCTGATGGCAAGCCACCGATGTTTGCTCACGCCAGCTCGATCGAAGTGGTGACACCGGAAGGACGCATGGCGCAGTACTACCTTGGCGTGGAATACGCGCCCAGGGATCTGCAGTTGGGATTGGTCGAAGCGTCCCACAACACCATCGGCACCCCGGTCGACAATATTTTGACCTACTGCTATCGCTATGATCCGAAGCTGAACCGGCACAGCCTGGTCATTGCCCGGGTGGTGCAGGCAGGGTGCCTGCTGACCTTTCTGGGCCTGGGCAGCTTCATGCTGGTGAGTTTCCGCCGGGATTTCAAGGGTAAAGGGTAACGATGCATATAAGTCCAGTGATGTGGCAGTTTCTCGTAAGGTGGCTGACGAACTCTGCCCTCTTTCCGCCGGAAGCGTCGGCTATTTCGCCCTACATGGACGCGTTCTACTTCTTTCTGATCGCGATCTCTGCTGTGGGCATGATTGCGGTCATCATCCTGGTTTTCGGCTTCTCCATCATGTACCGCCAGGAGAAGAACCCCGTCGCCACCCAGATCGAAGGCTCCACGTTGTTGGAGGCTACCTGGACCATTATTCCTCTTGCCCTGTTCATGATCTGTTTCGTCTGGGGCGCTTTGCTCTACTTCCGTATCTACGACCCGCCCACTAACGCCATGAACATCTACATCGTGGGCAAACAGTGGATGTGGAAGGCCGAGCACCCGGGTGGCCAGCACGAGATCGATTCCCTGCACATTCCCATCAACCGGCAAGTGCAGTTGACCATGATCTCTATGGACGTATTCCACAGCTTCTCCATCCCTGCGTTTCGAGTGAAGCGCGAGGTGATCCCCGGCCGCTACTCCACCGTATGGTTTGAAGCCACCGCCACGGGAACCTATCATTTGTTTTGTACGCAATACTGCGGCACCGACCACTCGGCCATGATTGGAGAAATCGTTGCCATGACCCCCGACGATTATCAGAGATGGGCTTCTGGCAGCACCAGCGGAGCATCGCTGGCCCAGAACGGGGAACGGCTTTTCGCCAGCCTGGGTTGCGCTTCCTGTCACTCGGGTGAAGCCAGCGCGCGCGGCCCGAACCTGGCGCAGGTCTACGGCTCTCGCTTGCAGCTGGCAGATGGCTCCTCTATCACCGCGAACGACGCGTTCCTCCGCGAGGCCATTCTCAACCCATCGACGCGGGTGATCGCGGGCTATGCACCGATCATGCCTACCTATCAAGGGCAGGTCAGCGAAGAGGGTCTGATCGACCTGGTCGAATACATCAAGAACCTCAATTCAAACTATCGAGTGCAACAAACGTTGACTGCGAGTCAACTTCCTGTTGGGCAAGCCGGCGCGTCCAGTTCTGGCTCGAGCTCGCCCGCAATGAATTACCGCCCCCAGGAGACGCTGGGAGCCGGCCATAGTGGACCCGCAAAGCCGGGCAGGACGGCACCTGTTGTGCCGGGAACGGTGAACCAATGAGTACCATTGTCTCGCTTCCAAATCAGGAGGAGGCACAGCTGCCGAAGCTGAGCTACCTCAATAGCGAATACGGCCTCAAGAGCTGGCTGCTCACCGGCGATCACAAGCGCATCGCCATGCTGTATCTGATTTCGATCACATTCTTCTTCTTTATCGGAGGCGCCTTTGCCGGGCTGATCCGTCTGGAGTTGCTGACGCCCCTGCCTGACCTGGTGGCGTCCGATACGTACAACAAGCTCTTCACCATGCACGGCGTGATCATGATCTTCCTCTTCCTGGTGCCCTCAGTGCCGGCAACGGTTGGGAACTTCGTCATTCCCATCATGGTGGGAGCGAAAGATCTGGCCTTCCCCAAGATCAACCTGCTGAGCTGGTATTTGTATGTTGCCGGAGCCTGCTTCCTGGTGTTTGCATTGCTCAACGGTGGTGTCGACACCGGCTGGACCTTTACTACGCCGCTCAGCACCCACTACCTCAATACCCACGTCATCACGGCAGCGATGGGCGTCTTCATCGCCGGGTTCAGCTCCATCTTCACCGGCCTGAACTTCATTGTGACCGTCCACCGTATGCGCTGCCCCGGCATGACCTGGTTCCGTTTGCCATTGTTCATCTGGTCGCACTATGCGGCTTCTATCCTGATGGTCCTGGGGACCCCGGTTCTGGCCATCACGCTGGTCCTGGTAATGCTCGAGCGGACCATCGGCATCGGCGTCTTCGATCCCACCAAGGGTGGTGATCCGCTCCTGTTCCAGCACCTTTTCTGGTTTTATTCCCACCCAGCCGTGTACATCATGATCTTGCCCGGCATGGGAGTGATTTCAGAAGTCATCAGTACTTTCTCCCGCAAGCGAGTCTTCGGTTATACCGCGGTAGCCTTCTCCTCGGTCGCCATTGCCGTTTTTGGATTCTTCGTGTGGGCGCACCACATGTTCATCATGGGCGTTTCCAACTATTCGGCGCTGGTCTTCTCGCTACTAACCATGCTGGTGGCCGTACCCTCCGCTATCAAGATCTTCAACTGGGCGGCAACTCTCTATAAGGGTTCCATCACTTTCGAAACGCCGATGCTCTACGCCTTCGGCTTCATGGGCCTGTTCACCATTGGCGGCCTTACCGGGGTGTTCCTCGGATCGCTGGGTATGGACATCCATCTCACCGAGACCTACTTCATCGTGGCCCACTTCCATTTCGTCATGGTGGGTGGCATGTTGATGGCCTACCTCGCGGGGGTCCATTTCTGGTGGCCCAAGATGACCGGGCCGCATGTATCCGGAATCCATGTCGCAGTTGAGCGCAGTGACTACCTTCATCGGGTTCATCCTGACCTTCTTCCCTCAGTTCATCGTGGGCTACCTGGGTATGCCGCGCAGATATCATGCCTATCCGCCTGAGTTCCAGGTTCTGAATGTCCTCTCAACTGCGGGCGCAACGGTTCTGGGCATTGGCTACCTGCTACCTATGCTTTATATGCCGTGGTCGCTCAAGTACGGTAAGATCGCGGGCAGCAACCCGTGGCAGGCTACCGGCCTGGAGTGGATGACCCAATCTCCGCCCCTGACCGAGAACTTTGTCGATATACCGATCATGGATCACGAAGCCTACGACTATGAGTGGTTGGCTCACAAGACCGCACACGAGGTAACGACTGTTGGATAGCCAAGCGATCGCCACCGGACACGCGGAACCCCACGAAGGGCACGAGGAGCATCCCGCTTACCTGCGCCACCATTTCGTCTCGGTGGAGCAGCAGCGGGAAACTGCCAGCTTTGGCATGTGGCTCTTTCTGTTGACGGAAATCATGTTCTTCGGCGGCCTGTTCATGGCCTACCTGCTCTATCGCAACTGGTATTACGACGCCTTTGTAGCCAGCAGCAACACCCTGGGCATCGGCCTCGGCACCACGAATACAGCGGTCCTTATCCTGTCCAGCTTCACCATGGCCATGGGCGTTTACTCAGCAGAAACACGCAACCGCAAGGGCCTGCTGACCTCACTCGGCCTGACGATCTGTTTAGGGCTGGTGTTCCTGGGCATCAAGACGATTGAGTATCACGACAAATACACCGAGCACCACATCCCCGGGGCAAGTTTTAGCGTAGAAGATTTTGTCCATCCCACCGACAAAAGGGATGTTCCGCTGGCGCCGGATATGGCGCAACATGCCCAGCTCTTTTTCTTCCTGTACTTTGCCATGACCGGCATGCACGCCCTGCACATGATCATCGGCATCAGCATTTTGTTCGTGCTGTTTTACCAGGCCTATCACGGCGCGTATACAAACGGACATACCTCGACGATCGATAACTTCGGACTGTATTGGCACTTCGTCGATATCGTCTGGATCTTCCTTTTCCCGCTGTTGTATCTCATCAGCCGCCATCCTTTGAAATAGAAGGAGAGAACCCATGTCCGCACCTACGGAACACGAACATCACATTGTCGGGCCCAAGACCTACTTAACCATCCTGCTCGCGTTGCTGGTGCTCACTGCCATCACGACCGGCGCAGCCTTTATCAATATGGGCGTGTTCAGCCCAATTGTGGCGCTCGGGATCGCCTGCCTGAAAGCAGTGCTTGTCATCCTCTTTTTCATGCACATTCGCTACAGCTCAAAAGTGATGATGCTCACCGTAGGCGCCGGCTTCTTCACCTTTCTGGTGTTGATCACCATGACCCTATCTGACTACATCAGCCGCAACTGGGGCCTCTGGTAACCCCCAATCCGGCCAAACAAAACGGGACAGATAATTCGGCTAAGGAAGGGGACGGGTGCCCAGGTTCGTCCCGAATAAGATGGCAGCATTCATCCGATGTAGCCCTAAACACCCGCCATGACCTCCAAACCAACAGACCACGACGAAGTCCCCGAAGCGCTGGGCAAAATCGCCGCCAACCCCAGAGTTCTGGTCCGGCGCGGCGGAGCTCCCGCGCCTGACGGAAAATGCGTTGTCTACTGGATGCAGAGAGCGGAAAGAGCGCTGGATAACCCCGCGCTCGATGTCGCGGTAGAAGTCGCCAACGCCCTGGATCTGCCGGTATTGGTCTACTTCTCGGCCATCTCTAATTTTCCTCACGCCAACCTGCGCCACTATGTCTTCCTGAACCAGGGTTTCGCTGACATCGAAGAAGATCTGCAACAGCGGCAGATCGGTTTTATCGTCCGCCGTCCGCCCAACAATTCTTTGCAGGCGTTGCTCGCCGAAGTAAACGCGGCCATGGTTATCGGCGATGAAAATCCCTGCCGTGAGCCAGAGCGCTGGCGAAAGGTGTTGGCAGGTCGATTACGTATCCCTTATTGGACCGTCGACGCAGATGTGGTAGTGCCGTCGGGCCTGTTCCAAAAGCGCATGTATGCCCTCCATATCTTCCGGCCCAAGCTCTACGCGGAGCTGCCAAAGTTTCTCGTTCCGCAACCCAATTGGAAGCCCCGGCATGAATGGAAACCGCCGCGCTCACTGGAGTCATTTTCCGTGCGGGAAGATGTTACCCACGGATGGAAGTCGCTGGATCGTTCCGTTGGCCCCGTCGAGAGCTTCACCGGCGGCACGCATTCTGCGCTCAATCGCCTGCACGATTTTGTTCATAAGGATCTGGCTGCTTACGACCAGAACCGAAATCATCCCGAGGTGGATGGAACCAGCCGCCTCTCGCCCTATCTGCACTTCGGGCACATCAGCCCTATCACCATCGCCCTGGCTGTCGAGAAAGCGTTCAAGGATGGCAAAGTCCCCCAGGCAGCAAGGGATTCGTACATCAGCGAGTTGATCGGATGGAGGGAATTGGCGGTGAACTTCGTCAAGTTTACCGAGAACTATGATTCCTTCGACTGTGCCGAACCGTGGGCTCGCAAAACCCTGATGGAACACGCCCGCGATCGGCGGGAGCATCTCTACTCCATTGAGCAATTGGAACGCTCCGAGACCAAAGACGAGCTTTGGAATGCGGCCCAAACGCAAATGGTCAAATTCGGGTGGATGCACAATTACATGCGCATGTACTGGGCCAAAAAGATCCTCGAGTGGTCCCCCGATCCGGCGAAAGCGTTCGATACCTGCGTCACCCTGAACGATCGTTACTTTCTCGATGGCAGAGACCCCAATGGCTACGCGGGAATTGCCTGGTCGATCGTGGGCAAGTTCGATCGTCCCTGGTTTGACCGCCCGATTTTCGGCACAATTCGCTATATGTCGGGCACTTCCACGGGCAAGAAGTTCAATTCTAAAAAGTACATACAGAAAATGTCGGAAGATTTTAGCCAGACCGGCTTCTGGGCCGAGGAATAGTCCCCGACTTAGTTGGTGTGCTATTTTCAAGGTTGGCCCAGGTCGTCGATGGCGAAATATCTTATTACTGGAATCGCGGGTTTTATTGGATCGTCCCTGGCGAGAGCCCTGGTAGAACGCGGGGAAGAAGTTCGGGGCGTTGATAACTATCTGACCGGCAAGACAGCGAACCTGACCGGCTACTACGACCAGATCGACTTTCGCGAAGTGGATCTGCGCGACCCTTCCGCGATCCGCACTGCGTGCGAAGGCATCGAGTATATCCTGCATATAGGGGCGCTTCCTTCTGTTCCTCTTTCGGTTGCGCATCCTGAACCCAGCCACCGCTGCAATGTAGAGGGGACATTTAATGTCCTCGAAGGCGCGCGAGCAGAGGGCGTGAAGCGAATCGTGTACGCTGCGTCTTCTTCCGCATATGGGAATCAGCCAATTCTGCCCAGCAAAGAATCCATGCGCCCCATGCCGATTTCCCCCTACGCGGTACAAAAACTGGTCGGCGAGTACTACATGAGCAGTTACTGGCAGGTGTATGGACTGGAGACGGTGAGCTTGCGCTACTTCAACGTTTTTGGGCCGCGCCAGGGAGCCGATTCGCCGTACAGCGGCGTCCTCGCCAAATTCATCCAGCAAATGCTGGAAGGAACCCGCCCAACCATCTTCGGCACCGGTGACCAGGGACGGGATTTCACCTACATCGACAACATCATTTCCGCGAACCTGCTGGCCTGCGCCGCGCCGGCGGAGAAGGTGGCTGGTAAGGTCTTCAATACCGCTTGTGGCGGCCAATACACGCTGAAACAGATCTACCAGCTATTGGCCAAATTGACCGGGTTTGAGCGGCCGCCGCTCTACGCGAAGTCGCGGACGGGTGACATCCTGCATTCGCAAGCCGATATTTCCGCGGCCGCGGAGGCCTTTGGTTATCGCCCACTCGTTGGCGTGGAAGAGGGTTTGCAGCGGACAGTGGAGTGGTATCGCGAGACGCTGAAGATGCCGGTTGCCTCACGATAAGTGAGCCGCGTTCCATGGAGAAGGGTTTGGTCGATCAGCAACATTTGCCACAATGGTTGTCACTAGTAGAGAAGCGGGAACTGCGGGTAGGGATTATCGGTCTTGGCTACGTAGGTCTTCCGCTGGTTTTGCTCTTCAGCCAGGAAGGCTTTCGTGTAACCGGTTTTGACATCGACGCGGCCAAGGTAGACCGGCTGAACGCTGGCGAATCCTACATCCACCGTATCGACCCCGAACAAATCAAGAGCGCCCAGGGCAACGGTTTTCGCGCCACCGCCAACTTCTCAGAAATTGCAGAGTGTCGACGCCATTTTGATTTGCGTGCCGACGCCGCTTAGCGACCACCATACGCCGGATATGAGTTACATCGCAGCGACGATGGACTCGATTGTCGGCCATCTCCGCCCCGGCCAACTGGTGGTCCTCGAAAGCACCACCTATCCCGGCACAACGGAGGAATTGATTGCACCGGCGATTGAACGTGCGGGCCGGGTTAAGGTCATACGCGATACCATGCTGCCAGACGGAGTTCTGGTTGCCTATTCGCCCGAACGGGAAGATCCCGGCAACACCAGCATTGACCGCCGCGACATCCCCAAGGTGGTCGGAGGGATGGGGCAGTTAGCGGCGGAGGCCGCGGCAGCGCTGTACAACGTGGCCTTCCACCGCGTGATCCGTGTATCCAGCCCGGCAGCGGCGGAAATGACCAAGCTGCTGGAGAACATCTACCGCTGCGTGAATATCGCGCTTGGTGAACGAACTGAAGCTGCTTTGCCTGCGCATGGGCATCGACATCTGGGAGGTGATCGGCGCGGCTGCCACCAAGCCCTTCGGCTTCCAGCCTTTTTATCCCGGCCCGGGACTGGGTGGGCACTGCATCCCGATCGATCCCTTTTATCTGAGCTGGAAGGCAAAGGAATTCGACTTCAGCACCCGCTTCATCGAGCTGGCGGGCGAAGTGAATGAAGCCATGCCCTATCACGTGGTGGCGGCGCGTATCCTCCGCGCTCAACCAGCGCAGCAAGCCGCTCAAGGCATCGCGGATTCTGGTGCTCGGGCTGGCTTATAAGCGAGATGTAGACGATCTGCGCGAATCCCCTTCATTGTCGATCATTGAGATGCTGCAGCAGGAGGGGGCTGCGGTCAGTTACAACGATCCATTCTTTCCCACGGTAGGACGAGGCCGAAAATACAACCTGAATATGAAGTCGCAGCCGCTGGATGACCTTGGCAGTTACGATTGCGTTTTGATTGTCACCGATCATACTTCCTACGATTACGCTCGCATCGTGGAGGAGTCGCAGCTGGTGGTGGATTCGCGGAACGCTACGCGCGGTCTGATTTCAGAAAAAGTTGTACGCTGCTGAACCGGATCTACCGCCCCGATTTTCCGTTCCCGCTAGTGCTGGCCGAAGAAAAAGGAGCCGTCGCCAGTGGAGGGGGTTCCTGGCGCCCCGTTGTTGCAGTAGGAATTTTTTTGGTAGATCGCATTCTTTGAAATCCAGGTTCGGGTTGCTCCGACCATGTTGACAAAACAGTTTTTCGGACCAATCGAAGCGACCAATTCGCTGTTGCCTTCGATCATCGCGCTGTCGGCATCCTCAATCTCGATGTTGTAGGGTGTCCCGTTTGAGGTCGTGAAGTAGTTGTCGCGCACCACCGGTCCATAGGCCCGGTATCCGCTTCCGCCATTGGGCATGCCAAGCACCACCTCGCGCGGCGATCCTTCGAAATAATTTGCTTCGATGACGGTACCCCGGGATCGAGTCAGATAGATAGCGCCACCGTTCAGTTCAAAATCGTTTCCCATGTAAAGATTGTTAAGCGCTTCAGAAAGGCCATGGCCGATGATCGGTGTGTCCTCGAAAATTGCCCATTGAGAATTGCCGGTGATCTGGTTGTAAGTGACGTGTATCGCGTTGGCCGCGTAGGGAGATCCATTCACCGACGCGCCACACTGAAGAGGCTGCCCTGCCGCATAACTGTGGGAATCAGGCGTATACCGTTCTTATTGCTGGATATCAGATTGTCATAAATGTTCGAGCTGTTCGTACCCTCGACCAGGATTCCGTCGCCCGCGGTAAATCCGGTGATGACCATATTGCGAATGGTGATACGGTTGGTTGGCATGGTGTGGATTCCGGCGGCAGCATGTGGATTCCCTCGAAGCTGAAAACCTTCGATCAGCAGCTGAGAGGACCCCTGCAGGTTGTTCACCGGCGTCTTGATAGCGTCACCCGATCCGTGTATAGTAATCACCGCTCCGGGATCGCCACTCAGCTTGTATTTGCCAAACGGGTTCAGCTCCAGGTGGATCGTGGTTGCAAAGGAGTAGTTTCCTGCCGGTATGTAAACCGTGCACTGCAAGGCGCAGGTTTTCAAAGCGTGGTTGACGCGGTCACCGATATCGATGCCGGCGACGCTGGTTGCCATCACTGGTGTCCTTGGCGGAGACCCTGATTGCGGATACGACACCGCCTGATTCAGGCCGGCGGCCAGAACGAATGCGATGAACTTGATACCAGCGTTCCCTCTCACGGGGCCTCCAGAACCGTCGGTGGTCCACCATACCACTTTAAGGAAGTCCGGTTACTGCACCACCAGCGTGTAGGAGGATTGGCTCTGCACCTTTCCTGACGTGGCTGTCACGGTAAAGCTATACGTGCCGGTAGATGTTTGTGCCGCCGGAGCCGGACCGCTGCCATTGCTGCAACCGCTCATCCCGAACGTGGCGAAGGCGAGACAGAGCAGCACGGCCCAGATCGACCGCCCTTCCGCCACATCGGCCATAACAGAAAGATGCCGGCGAATGCTAGATCGTAAGCACCGAATGTCGGCCTCCGTTGGCTGGCCATTGACTCGAGGCTGTATTGATTGAGAGCAGTGTGGGGACGGCTGCCGTGCCAGACACATTGATCGTTGCCGGGCTGAAACTGCAGCTTGCGTTTGCCGGCAGCCCCGAACAGGAGAACGAGACCGCCCCCGAAAATCCAGCTGAGCCCGTAATGTTGATGGGTGCGCTGACTGTCTGACCCGCTTTGACTGTCAATGTCGTGTTTCCACTTCCGTCCGGGGCCAGGGTGAATGCAGCGTTGACCACTTGGCTGAGCGATGTGGACGAGGCCTGCGTGTTGGTATCCCCTGAATAGGAGACAGTGATGGTCTGCGTGCCGACGGTGTTGAAGGACGTGGTGAAGTTCGCAGATCCGCCACTCAGAGCGACCGTACCGAGAGTTGCGGATCCCGAAGTAAAGGTCGCATTGCCGGTAGGCGTAGGCCAGCGCTGGTTACGTTGGCGGTCAATATCAAACTCTGTCCGGCAAAGCTTGGATTAGCGGAGGACACGATCGCCATTGCGGATGCCGCTTGGTTCACGGTTACCGCAACTGCCGCAGAGGTGTCTGCGGAGTAATTTGCGTCGCCGGAATAGCGAGCACTAATCGTGTGTCCGCCTACGGCCAACGTTGACGCACTGAAAAAGGCGGAGCTACTGGTTTGCGGCGTAAAGATGGACGTTGCCGGGGGAGTCACGGTCGGCAGCAAGAAGACAAGAGAAGGCTCTAAGCTACCGGGCAGCGTTACCTGTTGCAGTGGAAACGCATAATACTGGGATGCGTACGACGACGACTGCAATGGAAAAAGCGGTGATGACAAAACAAAAGTACCATCCCCATTGCCCAGCGCGACCTGTCCGTTGCTGAAGATCAGATCCTGCTTGCCATCCAGGTTCAGATCTTCGACGACCGCAGACGGGGTTTCATAGGATGGAAGGCCTACTCCATCTTGAGGAGTATGCAGAGCCAGGTAAAGGGGCGGTTGAAAGGTCCCATTGCCGTTTCCCAGGAGAACCATAGCGTTCAAGTCGGCGGCCGTGGAATCTAACGTCAGGATCAGATCCGGTTTACCGTCTCCGTTAACATCTCCATAACCTGTACCGTAGGTGGAAGGGCCACCACCATAGTCAGACGGGTTTGGAACACTCACTCGTGTATACCCGCCGAAGGTGCCGTCTCCGTTATTCAGCAGTGCATCGACGCTTGTTGGGGGTTGAATTCCTGCGTGGCGCCAAATGTCAGAGTTTGCGTGACCAGGTCCGGTTTGCCGTCTCCGTTCAGGTCTACGACTATCGGAGGATGAAATTCCAAGCCAGGCCCATAAGCGGTTGGGCAGCCGCGAAGGTTCCTGCAAGTAAGAAGGATCCTCCACCCTGGTTGAGGAAACCATAACGGCAAATTGAAATTGACCGACAGGTGGGCTGCCCGGAATAACGGGCACGGCAAAGATATCGGTCTTGCCATCTCCGTTTAGATCGGCGGCGTAAGAAGTCACAAATCCGCTGGAGAGAAACGAAACCGGAACCGCCTGTGCGAACGTTCCGTCTCCATTTCCATAGGCGACCCGAAGCCCACAAAGGAGGTCGACCTTTCCATCGCCATTCAAATCTATGAGCTGCGGTCGTTAACTACGTGGGGGTACGCAGCGCTCGAAGGGAAATTGAATGTTTGCACGGCGCTCGTTATGTAGCCACCGTGACCGTTGCTGGTAAACGTCTGTACGGAAAAAGAGGACGAGCTATTGTAGATAATCAGATCCGGGATCCCGTCGCCGTTCAGATCTCCTGTAACTTCGCCGCCGGACAACGTTGGGTCAGGCGTTCCAAATGTTTCGGGAAACGTCGCGCTGGCATAACTGTTGGGTGTTAGTCCAACGGGAGAACTGCTCAAAGTGGTGCTTCCATCGAGAAATGTGACGGTGCCTGACGGTTGGGCGATGGTTTTTCCTGAGCTTGATGCCTTGTCGGGCTGCACCGTCGCGGTGAGACCGACACCGGAACCCACCGTGATTGTGACCGGATTCGCGGTCATCACCGTCGTGACGGTACTTTGTCCGGCTGCAGGGTTAGGTAACACACTTAATGTCAACAGCAAGGCAGAGAAAAGAATCACGTGGCGCATAAAACCTCGCATTACCTACCAGGTCAGCCTTTCACCTAGGCATTGTTGTGGGTCTTGGGGGAAGTCGTGGCTACTATACAGAATACCTGGTCGTTCTTCAATCCGATGGTGACCATCACAGTTACGTTAGTTACTTCACCACAAGAATGTAGGCGGATTGACTCTCCACCGTGCCTGAGCTTGCCGTGACATTGAAGTGATAGGTGCCCGGTGCCGTTTGTGCAGGAGGGGCGGAGATACTACCGCCACTGCTGCAGCCACTGACCCCCAACGTGGCGAAAGCGAACGCACAAATCAGCACCGCCCAAATACGGCCTCCTCTGCGCCGCGCGCGCCACAGCAGAAAGATGCCGGCGAATGTCAGACCATAAGCGCCGAGACTCGGTCTCGGCTGGCTGGCCATCGAGCTCGCGGCGGTATTGATTGCAAGCAGCGTAGAGACAGCCGCCGTACCAGACACGGTGATGGTTGCCGGGCTGAAGCTGCAGCTCGCGCTCGCTGGTAGCCCCGAGCAGGCAAATGTGACTGCCCCTAAAAATCCAGCCGCGCCGGTTATGTTTATGGGTGCGCTGACTGTCTGACCCGCTTTGACTGTCAACGTCGTGTTTCCACTGCCGTCCGGCGCTGAAGTGAACGCAGGGTTGATCACCTGGCTAAGTGAGCTGGACGAGGCTTGCGTGTTGGTATCCCCCGAATAGGAGACAGTGATGGCTTGCGTGCCTGCCGTGTTGAAGGACGTGGTGAAGTTCGCAGATCCGCCGCTCAGAGCGACCGTACCGAGAGTTGCGGATCCCGAAGCGAAGGTGACATTGCCGATGGGAGTGGGCCCTTCGCTGGTTACCTTCGCGGTCAGAGTGACGTTCTGTCCGGAAAAACTGGGATTCGCAGAAGATGTGGCCGAGGTAGCGGAAGTTGCCGGGTTCACAGTAACCGCAACTACGGCAGAGCTATGCGCGGAATAGTTTGTGTCACCGGCGTATTGAGCAGTTACGTTGTGCGTTCCAACGGCCAGAGTTGCCAGAGACAACGAAGCAGAGCTGCTGGCTTGCGGAGTAAACACGGCCGCCGGAGGCGGTGTGGCTGAGGGCAAAAGGAAGACGAGAGACGGCACCGGATTTCTGGCGAGTTCTATTCCCGCAAGAGGATAAGAATAAGGTGCGCTGGTCAGGGGGAATAAGGGCGCTCCCAAAGTAAAGGTACCGTCGCCATTTCCCAGGGCGAGTCGTCCGCTGCCGAAGACGAGGTCAAGCTTTCCGTCCAAATTCACATCCTGGACGATGAAATTGGGATTGATTGGAATAATCAAATTAGGTGGGGTAGGCAAAGCAAAGTAGAGCGGATTTTCAAACGTGCCATCCCCTTTCCCCAGCAAAGTGATCGCGTCCGAGTTGCCGTCATTGTCGCAGAGAGCCAGCATGAGATCCTGTTTGCCATCTCCGTTGAAGTCCCCGCTGCCCGTCTGGTAGGACGTGGACGTCGAATAATCGATATTGGGTGGATATGGCACAGTGAGCGGTACCGGGCTGGCAAACGTGCCGTCGCCATGGTTCAGCAGGACGCTTACTTGCGGAGCTCCCGCCAGGACGACGTTCCACTGCAAAACCACATCGAGTTTGCCGTCGTCATTAAGATCGACAAAAGTAGGCTGGTAAACAAAGATGTTTTCCATACCCCCTGAGGCGATCGGAAATGTTCCCGTAGAGGTAAACGATCCGCTCCCACTGTTGATGAAGACCGTGACGGAGAACTGAAGAGCGGGAAAGGAAGTCGTATTCACGGCCAGAATGTCGGTCTTGCCATCTCCATTCAGGTCGGCTGCATAGGTCGTCACGAACCCGCTGGACAAAAACGATACCGCGACGGGAGTTGCGAAGGTGCCGTCGCCGTTTCCATAGGCGGCCTGAGTGCCATATAGCAGGTCCAACTTGCCATCGCTATTCAAATCAATGAACGCGGGAGCAGACGAAACCGAGGGGTAGGAGATGCCGGGGGCCACAATGTTGAACGTTTGCAGTGCGCCGGTACGGTAGCTGCTTTTGCCGTTACTGACAAAAGCCTGCACAGACAGAATCTGCGCGGGGCGGGCATAGCTGTAAACAAGCAGGTCGGGTATGCCGTCTCCATTCAGATCCCCGGTGAGTGCTGGGCTGATAATGTTTGGGTTCATCAACGTTGTGTCGAGTGTCCCGAACTCCTCTTGAAAGGTCGCGCTGGCAAACGTGTCCGGCGTGACCGGCACCGGCGTCCTGTCCAACGGCAAGCTTCCATCCAGGAACGTAATCGTGCCGGTCGGTTTAGGAAAGGCGTGGCCCGGGTTGACCGAGACCTTGTTTGGCTGGACGGTTGCGCTGAGTCCTACCGATCCACCAACCGTGATGGTCGCCGGGTTCGCGGTCACGGCTGTCTTGCCGCCGTTTTGCGCGACAGCCAAGCTCGAAAACGAAATTAACAAGGCAAGAAAATGAAGCCGACGGCGCATAAAAGTCACCCCTCCAAGTCAGTTCGTGCCTGGGCATAGTTCTGGGTCGCTGGGGGAGGGCTTGACGAAGTATATAAGGGGGCCCGTCCTCTTAGGCTGTTCAAAGTCAACTCTCGTGATTACGCCCGTTTCCAGAGCGAAGCAGGTTCTTCCCGGCTGTTCTCCAGGGAAAACGGTTTGCACATCTATCGGGAGGCCCTAAACTAAGGTAGTTGGATGAGTTCGTCCCCAGTCGACAGGGCTGTGTCGCGGTAAAGGAGTTAAGCTTAGGCGGGAGACACGGGCCGCGTGCGGAGCGGTCTTCTGCTTTTACAAATTATGGGTAAGCGTTCAGGTCTTTTCTTCGCGATTCTGCTGATCGCGGGCGTAGTGCAGGTAAAACTGCCAATTGCTGCTGCTCAGTCCTCTGGTTCTGATACGTTCGACTGCCCATCAGGCATTATCTCTTCGGTCGATGGGAGTTGTGTGAGTGAGGAGACTCCGACCCTGGGCCTGGGCCAGTTGGGTACCGGTCAAGGTTCGTCTGCGGCCGGCGCCTACGGCGCTGCCGCCGGTGCTGGCGCCGGGCTGTCCGGGCAATATCCGGGGCTGCAGTCCTCGGGAATCAACAGCAGGGTTCAAAGCATTGTCGACCAGGGTGGCCTGAACAATGGGCAATCTCAGCTGGCGGCGCTCGAGGAGTCCCGGCTTCTGGCGATCCGAGCGCCTTCTGCTCCTACAGATTTCCAGTTATTGGTGCGTGGTTCGCTGGGCACGTTGCTTCCGGTCTATGGTGACAGTTTGTTTCGCCAGGTCCCTTCGACTTTCGCTCCGCTTCGGGAAGTGAATGTTACTCCGGGCTACGTCCTTGGGCCCGGTGATCAGTTGGTGATTCGCATCTGGGGGCAAGTCAATTTTAATGCCCAACTTACCGTAGATCGTGGCGGCTCGGTTTATCTTCCCCAGGTCGGCGAGATCCACGTCGCCGGATTGCCATACGAGCAAGTTAAGCAACACATTCATGACGCCGTCGCGCACATTTATAAGAGCTTCGAATTGAGTGTCGAAATGGGGCAGCTCCGTTCCATCCAGATATTTGTTGTCGGTCAGGCACGTCGCCCCGGCACTTACACCCTGAGCTCACTCAGTACCCTGGTCACGGCGTTGTTCGCTACCGGTGGGCCCTCCGTCCAAGGCTCGCTCCGCGACATCCAGCTCCGGCGTAATGGGCAAACCATCAGTCACTTCGACCTGTACGATCTGCTGATACTCGGGGATATGTCTAAGGATGCCCAACTGCTCTCAGGCGATGTGATCTTTATCCCGCCTGTTGGGCCGCAAGTGGCCGTCTTTGGCGACGTCCATATCCCCGCTATCTATGAGCTGAAGGGCACCACCACGGTTGAGGAGACACTTCGCTTTGCCGGGGGCCTTTCGGCTACCGCCTCAGTGCTCCGGGCATCGCTCGAGCGCCTGGATGGGGAGAAGAACCGCACCGTATTGGATATTTCCCTTCAGGGGACCGGCCTCGCGACACCAGTGCAACAGGCCGACATTCTTCGCGTGCTCCCCATCTCTCCGCAGTTTCAGAACATCGTTACTCTGCGAGGCAATGTTGCGGAAACCGGGCGATTTTCCTGGCATTCGGGCATGAAGTTGAGCGACATCATCCCGGATAGTCAATCCCTGATTACCCGGGATTATTGGGAGCGCAGAAATCAACTCGGTGTTCCCGGTCCGGAATTTAAGCCGGAATACGCCAACAACCCGGACTATTACAACCGCGATCTCAATGGCTATCAGACGGGCTCTGCGCAATACGATGTCAACGGGGTTCCTATCTACAACGGACAGTCCGCAACCAGTGTGAGCCAGGGTCAGCAAACCAATGGTTCCCGGACGAACGGCACGAACCCTGCGGCCCAGACCCCGGCTGCGAATCCGGCTCAGGGACAGAATAACGATCAAAACTGTATCCCAGACGCCAGCGGCATCTCTCAGCAAAATCAGTATGGCCAGACTCCCGGGTCGAGTATCCAGGGGACGAACTCACAGAACGGGCAACCCTGTACGAGTACAGGCAGCAGATCACTGGCCGATGAGACGCAGGCGTCAGCAGGAAACCTGCCCCGGCCGGCACTGAGCGTGGCCCTTCCGGTGCCGGAAATCGATTGGTCCTACGCGGTCATTGAGCGGATGAATCCGCAAACGCTCACAACCTCGTTAGTGCCCTTCAACCCCGGAAAGCTGGTCCTCGATCATGACTCTTCGCAAAATCTAGCGCTCGAGCCTGGCGATGTGGTCACCATCTTCTCCCAGGCCGATATCAAGGTTCCGCAGGCTCAGCGCACCAAGTTCGTCCGTCTCGAAGGCGAATTCAAGCAGGCGGGCATCTACAGTGTCCTCCCGGGCGAGACTCTGCCCCAGCTCGTAGCCCGCGCCGGAGGTTTCACTCCGGATGCCTACCTGTTCGGATCGAACTTTACCCGCGAATCGACCCGCATTCTGCAACAATTGCGGCTAAACGACTACCTGCAGAACCTGGAGCTGGAGATCGACCGTTCTACCATTGCCGCCGCCGCCAGTGTTGGCAACGTAGACCCGTCGGCGACTGCCGCCTCACGGAGTTTAGTAGCCAGGTTCCGTACCATTCGCGCCACTGGCCGGGTGGTGCTGAATGTTCCGCAAAATGCAACCGACATCGCTGACCTTCCCAACATACAACTGGAAGACGGCGATCGCTTCGTGGTCCCCTCCAAGCCCAGCACGGTCAATGTGGTAGGTGCCGTTTACGACCAGAATTCCTTCCTGTTCAGGAATAGTCGAGAGGTCCGCAGCTACCTGCGGTTGGCCGGAGGGCCGACCAAGAGTGCCGATGGTGGCGATTCCTTCATTATTCGGGCCGATGGTTCCGTAGTAAGCCGTCATTCGCGCAATGGCGTTTTCGGCAATACTTTCGCCACCATGCGCTTGAACGCGGGCGATACGGTGGTGATACCGGAGAAAGTTCCCAGACCTTCAGGGCTGAGGAACTTTATCAGCTACACCCAGATTTTCTCCTCGCTAGCCTTGGGTGCGGCGGCGATTGCCGTGCTGCAGTAAAATGAAGGGATTATCGTGAGCACCGGGTACCGTAGCCCATGGCCATAATGCCGCCGACCAGAGAATACAGTCCGTCCCTCGAGGACACCAAGAGCGGGATCGAATTCGATCTTCTGGATTTGCTGCTGGTCATGGCGAAACGGAAGAAAGAGATCATCCTCGCCACGCTCATTGGCGCGCTCATCACCACTGGGCTGGTGTTTCTGGTGCATCCTACCTGGACCGCAAAAGCTGTGGTCCTGCCGCCACAGCAGGGGCAGTCGAGCGCCGGGCTTTTGACCCAGTTAGGCAATTTGGCATCCCTGACGGGGCTGGGCAGTTCTGGCGCGAAGGACCCCAACGACTTATACATGGCGGTTCTCCAGAGCAATACGGTGGCCGATGGGCTCATCAAGCGTCTGAATCTCATGGCTGCCTACAAAACAAAAAAGTTAAGCTTGGCGCGGCGTACGCTCGCGGGTAATTCCAAGTTCTCCAGCGAAAAGGGCGGCATGATCAGCATTACCGTCAAAGACGAGGATCCACATCGAGCTGCCCAAATCGCCAACGCCTACGTAGACGAACTGCATGACATCAATAGCCGTTTGATCATCGGTGAAGCGGGTGTGAGACGGAATTTCTTTGGCCAGCAATTGGCGCTTGAGAAGGACCGGCTAACCGACGCGGAGATTGCGCTCCAGCAAGCGGAAGAATCGACTGGTGCGATCTCACCCGCAGGCCAGACGGGCGTGGTGATTTCACAGGTGGCGGCACTACAGGCCCAGATCATCTCTCGTGAAGTGCAGCTTGACGCGCTGCGTACGTCATCTACGGATCAGAATCCCGATGTGATTCGTTTGAACAACGAGATAGCAGGGCTGCGGACCCAGATGCTTACATTGGAGAGCGTTCAAAAAGGGCGTAAGCCGGGGGACATCTCCCTGACCAGCAGATCACTCCCTGCGTATCAAGTCCTCTTCATCCGGAAGCAGAGGGATGTGCAGTACCACACGCTGATCTTCGATCTGATTGCGCGCCAGTTTGAGGCGGCAAGATTGGACGAGGCAAAAGCGTCTCCGTTGATCCAGGTGCTGGATCCAGCTGAGCCTCCGGAAAGAAAGTCAGGACCGTACCGGGCTCTGTGGGTGTTAGTGGGTTTGGTCCTGGGTTTCATTTTCGGGTGCGTCCGGGTGATCGGGTCCTACGTTCACAGCCGCGTAGTCGCCGATCCCGGCAACGCCGCAAGGCTGGCGCAATTTCGACGGGCTGTCAGCTTTCGTTCCAGTTAGCAGGCCACCTCACCATCATTCCGTCCTCGATTGCTGCAATCCGCGGCATGAACAGTTCCGATGGCTGCGGTTAAGGGATTCTCTCTATCCACTATGAAGCGTACCCTCAAAATGTTGCGGCCTCAACTAAAGCAGGTTGCTGAGAGCCTGTTCCCCAAGACGATGTATGCGAGGCGTTTCCATTCCTGGATAAAGGTGGAACCGGAATTGCCCCTTTTGCCCGCACTCTGCCGGAAAGACGCGGCCGCCCTGGACATTGGAGCGAATGAGGGCTTTTTTGCGCACCATCTTCTGCCTCTTGCCAAGCGCGTTATCGCCTTCGAACCACTTCCCCAGATGCTCGCGTGTCTTCGGGAAAATTATGCCGGCAAGATCGAAATTCATGGTGTGATCATTTCTGACCACGAGGGCCAGGGGCAGCTACGATATCCGCGGGCGGTTACATGTCGGCGACGATCGCTGCATCGAACTCAGCTGCACTAGAAAGTGGGCGGGTCGTCGAAACCGTGGTCGCGCAAATGAAGACCTTAGACAGCTTTAACCTGACAAATGTTGGTTTTGTGAAGATCGACGTGGAAGGCCATGAGGAAGCCGTCCTGCACGGTGGCCTGGAAACACTGGAGCGCGAGAAACCAAACCTGATGATCGAAATTGAGGAGCGACATGCTCCGGGTTCACTCGAGCGAGTAACTATGCTTCTCCATGATCTCGGCTATTCGGGATTTTACCTGGACGGAAGGCAGATCCAGCCGATTGCGCAGTTCGACCTCGATCGCGACCAGGTAAGGCAAGGCGGTAAGACCGGAAAATACATCAACAATTTTCTTTTTTTCCCTAGTGACCGGGCGACCGGCATTCTTGAGAGTGCGCGCCAATATCTGGAGCGATAGGAGTTCAAGCCCATCCGGGCTGGAGAGGAGTTTTATTCAGAAATTGCGAAAACAAGCCCGGAAGGGTGATTATGCGCTTGTGGAGGATCTTGGTTACGTTGCTGAGTCTTCCTATCATCCTGCACGATTATTTCCGCTCGGAAACGGGAGCTGAGTTTGGCGTAAGTCTTTCCAAAAAGATCTGGCTGATGGTGAGGATGGCGCGCAATAACCGCAGGATCCCCACCGCTTCCCATTTCCTTGAACATCTAATGATCGCCACACAAATTCTTCGCGTGCCTGCTTCCGTCGAAGGTTGCGTGGTGGAATGCGGATCTTTCAAGGGCGGCAGTGCAGCCAACTTGTCCCTGATCTGCGACTTGTGCCATCGCAAGCTGGAAATCTTCGATTCGTTTGCCGGTCTTCCTGAACCTGTCAGCGGCGATAAAGAACATGTTCTTGTCGATCTGCAGGAGATCCACAGCTACACCCAGGGTGCATTCCGCGGCGCCCTTGAGGAAGTGCAGGGAAACATATCAAGGTATGGCAAGATTTCGGCTTGTCATTTCAATGTCGGCTATTTCGATCAAACGCTACCGCATTTTTCCCAAGCCTGCGTGCTGGTTTTTTTAGATGTTGATCTGCTCGACTCTCTCGAGACCTGCTTCACTTATCTTTGGCCCTTGCTGCAGAACGGATGTTATCTGTTTACGCATGAAGCCCATCACATGGAGATTGCGGGATTCTTTTTTCAGGAAGAATGGTGGAGATCAAGAATGAACAGTGGGGCTCCCGGGCTCATTGGTGCAGGAACTGGACTTGGGCTTCTACCCGGTGCTGGAGGCTTTCGGAGCGCGCTGGGGTATACGGTCAAAAACCCAAATACTCAGGACTTCGATTTAAATCGCCAATACGAGGAACGTTCTTCAACGGCGGTGTAACTTTTTGCAGCTGCTCGTCTGGATTTTCTTTCCTGGCAAATTCCAGGCATAGCAAGACGTAAACAAAGTAGTTGTAACGTGGCTGCACGAATGGGGTGACCGCCGTCATCAGGAGATAAATTAAGACGAGAAGGGCAATGGGGCGCTTGGGGTTCAGAAAACCCCTACGGTAGGCGATCACAAGCATCGGTATCAACACGATCGAAAATAGGGGAAGAATAAACATGGAGTGGATGTCTCCCCAACCAATGGTTTCGAACTCGCTCAAATAGGTTCTTGGCCTAGCGCTGCCGGACACATCCATGATGATTTTCGGCGCCAGAACCAGGGGAAAGCCAAAATCAGCCTGGATAGCGTCCAGCTTGGCGATGGTATTGGCGTTTCTCGTATATTGGGTGAACGCTCCGATACCGGAGCCTGGAATCCTGGCGATAAGGCCGTAAGCCACGGTGAGAACAGCGATAACGCTCAAGACCGCGATTCGCGGATTGCGTGCGAAAAACGAGCCCCTTCTTCTGAGGAAAATGAAGAGCAGGATAATTGCGATCTGCTCCCACCGAGCAAAAAGCGAGATGAACAGTACAAACCCCAATAGCAACTTAGAAGGCCTCTCCGAGTAAACATACTTGGCGAACAGGAACATGGAGAACAGGACCAGGATTTCCTTGTTCAGTGTCACCAGGGCAGGGGCAGTCTCTGAACTGATCGCCAGAAGAAAGAGGAGGCGGTACCGGTCCACCCCAGGAATGGAGCAGGCAACTTCGACTGCCACGAAAAAAAGCAACATATCGAACAGGACAACCACAAATCCGCTTTGCAGCGCCATCCCGATCGCTATTGGCCCCAGCATATTGGCCGAGAACGAAATAAGAGGCATTCTTGAGTCTGCGTGTTCTTTCCGGTAATCCACCTCCTCCCAGTAAGTCGGTGAATCCGCACCAAACCTGGCCCCGGACTCGCGGTTGAGACGGGGCTGCTCCCAGACGAAATAGCAAGTCCAGCAGAAAACGAGATAGAGACAGAAGGCCCATATGAAAAGCCATTTTTTCAGCGACCTGGGCTCTACCAGAAGAGAGAGGAACGGAATTCGAACCTTCGGAACCGAATATGACAGGTGAAAGGTCGGTAGGCGAGGAAGCTTTACGGACGGCATGGCAGAACAAGCTTCATCGTTGAAACACCATTATATGACGCACCTTGCGCTGGGCTGATACGCCGCCTGTCCGCTCCGTTCGGTGCCCCTGGATCCGATCTTGCACAAGCGCTGGTTACCGATTAGGCTTGATCTGGCGGGTTTCAGGCGGAAACCTCTGGGCTCGCACCGAGGTGGCTGAGGCAGATCCTCCCTGCGGAACAAACATGAATAGTACGCAGATCGTAGCCGTCGTTGTACTTTACAAGCGAAGGCCAGACCGGAGTCAGACAGTCAACAGTCTGGCGGCAATCTTTGAGAGAAATCCGGGACTGCTTCGCTCTCTCCGGGTCTTCATTTGGGATAATAGCCCGACCGTGATCGACGATTTGTATCTCCCGTTTCCTTGCGACTATAAGCATAACGGCAGGAACGTAGGAACCTCAGGCGCTTACAACTATGCCATGGAATTCGCTACTGCCCTGGATGCACCGTGGCTGTTGCTGCTCGACCAGGACACTACACTGTCGGATGAGTTTCTTCCCCGTATCCTCGAATACAGTTACAGCCTCCAGGATTCCGAGGAGGTGGGCAGCGTGGTTCCCTTCATCTATTCACATGCCCAGCTGGTTTCCCCGCGGTTGGTAGGCCATTTCAACCGAAACCGCCAAATTCCACTCAACTTTCATGGCATTTGCAGGAAAAAGTCGTTCGCTGTAAACAGTTCGACTTTGCTGCGCGTGGCGGCTCTGCGCGAGATTGGGGGTTACAGCGAGGAATTTTGGCTTGATCTATCGGATGTGTATGCTTTCCAGGAAATGTATCTGAAGAGAAAATATATCTATGTTGCTTCAGATCTAGTCTTACAGCATTCTCTCTCCGGCATGGATCATGAAAAGGAAATGAGCAGCGAGCGCTATCGAAATTTCCTGGCTGCCGAGAGTGCATACGTAGATCTTTATTCTTCTCCGCCGGAACGAGCTGCGCAGCTTTTTCGGTTGCTGGTCCGAACCTACCGGCAGTATCATCGCTATGAAAACAAGGCATTTGCGAGGCTGGCTTATGAGTACTTTTTGCAAAGGCTCTTTCACAGGAGATCGGCAAGGCTGAGGAGTTGGCGTCAGCAATTGGTGAAACGGGACCTTCCCGTGATTTCGGAAGGGCAGATTGTTCGCTGACGTCTCGTCCGGTCGATCGCCGGTGGATGAGTCAGAGACACTGAACCTATCTGCGCACGGCGCAAGCAAGAGAAAGAATGCGCATTCTCTATGACCACCAGGTATTTTCGCTGCAAGACACGGGTGGTATTTCTCGCTACCACTACGAGTTAGCTAAGCAGCTTCGAAGCTTCGATGAACTGCAGATTGAAGTGTTTATGGGCGGAAACGCTTCGGTGTTTCCATTCACCAGCCTGCGTAACGCGCAGACCAGGGTCACAGCCTGGACCACCAGTACCAAGCCCAATTACGCCCGTTACGCGATTAACGAGGCTGTTCTGTCGCTCGCAGCTCCCCTTCGCGGAGTATTTGACGTTTACCATCCCACGCTCAATCGCGTAATACCCGCAGTGCGTCGTCGTCGAATGGTGGTGACCCAGCACGATTGCACCCACGAGCGGTTTCCCCATCTCTTCCGGAATACGGACGCCTACCTCCGGCTAAAACGGAAAATTTTGTCCCAGGCAGACGCCATTCTCTGCGTCTCTGAATACAGTCGCCGAGACCTTCTGCACTTCTACGATCTGGACGAAAAGAAAACCAGCGTGGTACACCACGGGTTGTCTCCCCTCGCGGGTGCCCCACAAATGGAGCAGCGCTCGTGCCCCGTGGATGCCCCGTATCTCCTATATGTGGGCTCGCGCACGGAGTACAAAAACTTCATGCTTCTTCTGCGGGCCTTTGCATTGAGCGGCCTGGCTCAGGATTATCGCCTACTGGCTGTCGGTGGAAGGCCCTCTTCCGCCGAAGAGCAGGCTAAGATTTCACGGCTTGGAGTTGAGGGTAGGGGGATCCTGATGTCCCGGGCTAGCGATCCAGCATTGGCTGACTTGTACCGGCACGCCAGCTTGTTTGTCTATCCCAGCCTTTACGAGGGCTTCGGTTTCCCTCCCCTGGAAGCGATGAGTCTGGGCTGTGCGGTCCTGGCCAACCGTACCTCATCGCTGCCTGAAATATGCGGAGAGGCGGCTTTCTATTTTTATTCTCAAGATGCGGCGGAGCTGTCGAACGTTCTGGTATCTACGCTCGAGGATCAGCGGGGTTTGAGGGAAAGGCGCAAGCTGGGTTACGAACGAGTCGGGCTGTATGACTGGTCGAGGACTGCTCGTCGCACACTAGAGGTTTATGCTTGCTCCAGGAACTGACACCCCTCACCGGTAGCGAGCGGGCTGGTAACATGGTTTGAAGGTCATGTCCCGAAGAAAGCCGTCAATAGCAGTCCTTTACCACTTTTTCCCGCCGGATGACATCGTTAGCGCTGTGCACTACGGCGATTTATGTTCGGGGTTGGCAGCTCGGGGTTGGCAGGTGAGTGTCTACCCGTGCATCTGGTCTTCACATGACAGCAGCGTCCGCTTCCCGCCCAGGGAAGAATGGCAAGGGGTAACTGTCAGAAGGATGTGGCGCCCTAATTTGCGTCAGGCATCCGACGCTGGACGATTTTTGAACGCGGCCTGGATGATTCTTCGCTGGTCTCTACTGTCCATCACTCTCAAGCCACACCCAGACGTGCTCCTGGTTGGAACCGACCCCATTCTTAGCGTCTCGGTGGCCTCAGTTTGGAAGTTGTTCAGTCCGAGAACCAAAATTGTGCATTGGTGCTATGACGCGTATCCGGAAGCAGCGGTCGCCGACGGTCTTTTGCCACCTCGTGGTCTCTTGACTCGCTTTTTCGCCTTTCTCATGGGTTCTGCGTACCGGAAATGTGCTCTGATAGCCGATCTCGGACCCTGCATGCGTACTCTCCTGATGCGTTATCCGTCGCCGGCAAAACGGGAGACGATTGTGCCGTGGGCGTTTGAGGAGCCGGATGAACCCTTGCCGGTCGCGATTTCCGAGCGCCTGGCGGTTTTCGGCGACGTTCCTCTCGCCCTCCTTTATTCCGGGAGTTTCGGCAGGGCGCACAGCTCTCGAGAAATTCTGGATTTGGCCGAACTGCTTCATCCCTATGGCGCAAAATTGGTGTTCAGCGTGCGGGGCAAACGTCAGGAGGAGCTTAGAAAAGAGGTAAATCGGAGAGGCGCAGGTCTCGAATTCGTGCCTTTTGCATCGCCCGATAATCTACAAGACCGCTTGGCCTGTGCTGATATTCATGTGGTGACGCTTCGTCCCGGTTGGGCGGGCATGGTCGTTCCTTCAAAGTTTTTTGGCGCCCTGGCGGCCGGGAGACCCGTTTTGTTCGCCGGGGGTATCCACTCATCTCTGGCACTCTGGATCCGGGAGTTTCAGATTGGCTGGGTTTTGACTGATGAGAACGTACACCAGGTAAAGGAACAGCTGCTTACCTATATGAATTCACCCGAGCAGATCGATGCCATGCGGCGACGCTGCTTCCGGGTCTATCGAGAACGCTTCTTACGTGATGCGCAAATCAACAAATTCGACCGTTTGCTCAGGTCACTGGTGAACGGACTGGATGAAGCCCCCCAATGGTCGTCCCGGGAAACGCGTCTCGCAGTCGACGAACCTTTGGTACGTGCCTTGGGGGTCGAATGTCAACCACCGACTGATGGCGTGAGGGGGTGACCTCATGTTGCTTCCAGCCCCGTCCTGTCGGATCGCAAAGATTGTGGACGTCCGCGCCGTACGGTTACGGTACCTTCCCGAGCATGATTGTGAAGTTTTTTATATGATGGAGTGAGGTCAGAACCAGTGCCACGGAGGTCCTTTCCGGATGCATTCGGCGTTTTTTCGAGACCCCTTCGGCCAGGAACCTCCCCTGTTACCGGAAGTGGGATACCTTAGGAGCCCAAATACTGTTATTTTGGTTAAAAGGCTGAATCGGGTAAAGTTCCGCCCGACGCAACATCCTTTTTGTCCAGGGTTCATCCGTGTACATAGCTAGCTGGGGTTTGACTGGGTCGCCATGATGCACTAATGCGTAGTGACCCGATGTTCCGTAGTTGGCGAAGTTTTCGTCACCTCGGCCGATCAAGCAAGTATCTAGACAAGATTGCAGCAGCCGCAAGGCATCGTTGAGCAGAAGACTTGATGGACAAGACCCTGAACCAGAATTCAGCAAGCGCTCCAAAATTTTAGAACAGGTCTTTAAAAACGCATGGACACAAGCTTTGCTCCCCCGCAGCCCAGCGCGGCACTGCTTTGGAACGATGTCGTCTCTGAAGTAGCGGTCATTCGACGACCTTGTTCCCTCCCTTTTGCGCGGTACCACAGGATCCCACGGCCTATTATGCCGAACCAAGCGCTTGGAGCATATCCGCAGTCAAGCGGGGCATCGACCTGGTCTTTGCCGTGGTGGCCCTTTTGCTTTTTTGGCCCTTGCTAGTCCTCGCGGCGGTTCTCGTCCGCTACAAGTCTCCAGGACCAGTGATTTTCCGCCAGAAGCGGGTCGGTAGGGACGGAGTTCTCTTTACCGTATTCAAATTCAGGACTATGGCGATCGACGCCCAGGAAGACGGGCCGTGTCTGACCAAACGGGGTGACCCCCGGGTGACGCGATTTGGGGGATTCCTGCGCAAGTACAAGCTGGATGAGCTTCCTCAACTGATTAACGTGCTCCGCGGCGATATGAGCCTGGTTGGACCACGGCCCAAGCTGCCTCACCTGGAAGTGATGCATATGCCGTTTCGACCGGGCCTTACCGGGGCAGCAACCCTCGCCTTTCGATGTGAAGAAGAGATGCTGCAGGATATTCCCGACGAGGAGCTTGAGGCTTACTACTGCCGCATGATCAAGCCCCTGAAAGCGAAAATCGACTGGGATTACATGCGAGAGGCAACTCTAGTGAGTGATTTCTCTCTCCTCTATGAGACAGCCTTCTGCTGTTTCTCCAGCCGCGGCAATTCCTGGGCGATTGATTTTTCCAAGTCTGCATAACCATGAGTGTTTCCGAGCAGGATGTCGACCGTGTCGCCGAACTCGCGAATCTCGAGTTAACCAGTGGCGAGAAGGCGCAGATGTTGCGTGATCTGAATTCCGTCCTCGGGTATTTCGCCCAGCTCAACGAGCTGGATACCTCTTCTGTGCCGCCAATGCGCAAGTTGCCGACCAGGTAACGAGGGGGAGAATCGCGGGAGACCGGACGCAGTTGCGGCCAGACGAAATTGCTCCATCGTTGAGCCGGGACCAGGTGATGGCTTGTGCTCCTGATACGGACGGAGTCTTCTTCAGAGTGCCTAAGGTCATCGAGCGCTAAGCACGCGCCTCCTCATACACCCCTGGCCCTTTGGGTTTTCTTGGATCGATGTTCAGCCCTTAAATGTTGTAGCGGAAAATGCACCAGACGGCGCGAATCCCGTCTTTCCACGTAATCTTCTTGCCCTCACTATAGGTTCGCCCGCTGTAGCTGATACCTACCTCGTAAATGCGAGGTCTTACCGGTAAGTGCGCAATTTTGGCAGTGATTTCGACCTCGAAACCGAAACGGTCTTCCTGGATCGTGATCGCCTGAATCACCTCGCGACGAAAGACCTTGTAGCAAGTCTCCATATCGGTCAAGTTAAGGTTGGTCATCATGTTGGACATCAGGGTCAAGATACTGTTGCCAACGTTGTGCCAAAAGAGAGCACACGCATCTCAGAGCCGCTGCGAAATCGGGAGCCGTAGACTACGTCGGCACGATCATCGAGGATCGGAGCAAGCAACCTCGGATAGTCGTTGGGGTTGTATTCGAGATCGGCATCCTGGACCAGGATGATATCTCCGCTGGCAGCTTGAAAACCCGTCCGAAGAGCAGCACCTTTGCCTTGGTTCACCTTATGTTCGAGAACGAGCATATTCGGGTGATGTTCCGCAAGAGACTTTGCGATTTGCACAGAGTCGTCTCGAGACCCGTCATCCACGATGATGATTTCGCGTTCCGATCCGGAGACATCCGCGCCAAGCACTCTAGCAATAATTATTTCTCCAAAAGTTTTCGATTCGTTGTAGCAAGGCACAACGATCGAAATAACACGGCTTTTCATCCTTAGCTTTCCATCGGGGAGGGTAGAGGCTGGACTTGTCTTATCGGATTGCGTCACTTGATCTTAGCAGCTTGCAGCCTGATGGTCGCAACCCATCTAGCGTGATCCTTCTTTCGTCTCTTCTGCCACGTCCGATCCGGAGCACCTGCCAAAACAATCCCACCGCGCCTGCCAGGCACGCTGCCCAGCCAATCTCCACATGCGGAGGCGTGAAGTTGTAGTGAACCTTGCTGGGGCCGGCCGGGAGACTTGTCGCCTGGAAGATGCCATCTTGCTGCACCGCTTCGACGGCCCCACTGTTCTTCCTCACATTCCATCCAGGCATGTAAAGTTCCCTGCGGCGAAGTCTGGCAGGAGATGAGCACACGGCGGTGACTTCTCCCCCGCCGCTCCGCCGTAAGGGCACAAGGACCACCCTGCATCACTTCGTAGTAAGGCGCAGGATCTGGCACTTCCCAGATCTCCATCACGGAATCCTGGTAGGCCTTATGGAATCCATGCGCAACCATGGAATCCTTAAAAGTGACGCGCAATCGCCGGCCGGGAAGCGGGCCCGTCTGGTCCCTCGAGTTGCTCGTCTGCTCCAGGTGAAACTGCCAGCGCCATCGGTCTGGCTCCGCCCTGGTGCGTGAAAGTCAAATGCAACGGGGTTCCGGGCATAGCGCCAAGCGGCAGATCGAGAGGTAGCTCAAAGAACGGACCGTCGCCAGCTTTGGAAAGAGACTCCACGCTCGACCAGCACACTTCTCCCGCACAAATCCTGACCTTCTAGCTCACCATCGCAGGAAATGCCGCGGTATTAGAAATCAGCACGCCCACTCCTTCGATGGCAGATTGGGCGAAAGCCGCCGGCATCGGGACCACGGTTTGCGCGGCTTTTGGCCGGCGCTGAGAACGAGATCATTCGACAGAAGAGCCGATGGCTTCCCATCAGGGGTCAGCGGGAAGCGCATTCTTTTCGCTGGGGACGGTCGATTGATCCTTTGCGACAGCTCTCAATTGGGTGAGGGAATGTGCGACAGCTCGCAGTACAAAACGCTCAGCTGCCGGTTTAGCCGGATCGGCGGCCACTGACTGACACCAGGCAAGAATCCGCTTTTCCTCTGCAGGCGTTTGCCGTAGTCCCTCGAGCGGCATAGTCCCATCGGCCGTGTCCAGGTAGATCGTTGGGAGTGCGCTCTGGCCAGGGTTCGTTAAGACATACTTGACGCCGACATCGCGGAAGTTCTTCTGATACATGCTGAACGTTCGCGGCCCGGCGTCAGTCGGGTCCTCCCAGGGGGAAAGAAGAAAGTGACTCCGGAGTCCTTCCGAAAGTTAGGCAGCAGATTATGGTCGACGTAGTGCGCCCATAACTTCGGAACCGGAAGAATATTGTGATTGATGCTCGCCACCTGGAAATACGCGCCGTAATTGGGCGCAAGAAATACCAGGGTGTAATTGCGAGACAACCCCTGATGATCCTTCAGGAACTGCATCGCTCGCAGGTATAACACGGATGTTTCGTCTGGCGCTGACCTGCGCCGCCATGAACATGACCGCAGCATCGAAAACCAGCAGGCAAGCCAGAATTGTGCGGCGCCTTTCCGGGCGGGAAATTCGCCAGGCCAGCCCGAGTGCGGTCAGTCCAGCAGAGCGCCCACAAAAGCGCCGCTCCCAGGAACGCGAACATGACGAGCGCTTTGCCGTGGGACCATCCCCCAGAAGGTCCTTTGCGGCCACGCCAAGGCAACGCAAACCAGGAGCAGGACCGTGACGATCGCAAAACCGTAGCGACGGCGCGGCGTGGCGGAGCGAAACTCATCCAAACCATATGCCGCGAGAACGGTCAGCGCCATGATCCAGGACGCATTTGCATATCGGAAGAAAAAGGCCCGCTTCAGTAGCGGCAGGTGATCGATGATCGCTGTGATCGGTTGGAGGCCAAAGGTTCGAGCCCAGCACAACAAGACCCATATAAGCGGCAGAAGCTTGAGCCCACGATCCGCTGACTTGCGCATGACCCCGGCCAGCGCCATCGCAAGGACGAGCGGTCCTATGTAGCCCCCGATACTTCCCCATGTGTCAATCAGCACCTTAGAAGACAGAGTGAAATTCAAGGGTCCATAGATATAAGGCATCACCGTTGGCGGCAGTGATATCCAGGGCAGCGACACCCCGCCGTTGTCATGGGCGCCAAACGAGTCTGATTGAAGCAGGTAATCCACAAAAGCGATCAGAAGCGGTGCGGCTACCAGCAAACCGAGCGCGAAGCCACCCACCGCACGCCTTGCCATGACCCAGCGTGCCGGCGCGGAGAGTTATCCGGTAAATTCCCCACGCGAGAGCAAGTAACCCACTGATATAGGCCGGCTCAGGGAAGCCGGCTAAAATGAGCCCGGCAATCGCCAGCCCGATGGCAAGGGTACTCACAGCGCCTTGTCGCGGCTTCGGCGCGCGTTCAATGCCCCATAGCAACCAGGGGAGAAAAGGCGAGGCAGCAATACACAGCCGCAGGTCCTGGGGTCCAGGCAATCACGGCGTTCGTCGCAAACAGAGCGCCACCGAGTAGAGCGGCAAGCCGGCTCAGTCCGAGCTCACGCAAGAGGGCGTAAGTCCCGAGTGCCGCGATCATCTGCATCGCGATCCTTTGCCAGAGCATACCCTCCTTGAGTAGGAGCAATAAATTGAACGGCAGGAAGAATGAAGCCGGTTGTAACTCTCCTGCCAGGGGTACCCCTATGCCGGTGTAGGGATTCCACCACGGGATCAGTCCGTGCAGCCAGTCCCATCCTGAAAGATGGCCCAGTGCCTGTGATGTGTAGCCCGCATTTGGATCAAGAAATGGTGAACCCGGCACAAGATGCGTGCCAATCGTAATGCCCGAATAGAACGCGAGGGGATCAGTGCTCAGCCCCAGCACAAAAAACGGCAGCTGCAATGCAAACGGGAATAAAAGCAGCAGAATGATCGGAAGCGCCGGATGACGATCAAAAAACTCTGTTTCTATTCCGCACCCAACCTGGTTTCAAACACAGCTGAGCGCAGCATCTAAATCAATTCCTCCGTAGGACAGTCTTCGAGCCAGTAGTCGCAAATGAGTATCTGCAGTACCGTCAGATTATATAAGCCAAACGCTGCATCAAAGCGATGAGGGGAATGGAACGAAAACGGAAGACCCTCGCGCCGTCTGCTATAACGATCGTTGTGGGATGCTTTCAAGGCGCATGCGCTGCTTCGCTCGAGGCAAAAGGATGAGCCGCTCACTGGTAGTGGAAGTTCTGCTCGCTACTTACAACGGCGCGCGGTTTTTGCCCGAGCAGGTGGACTCCGTGCTGGCGCAGGACTATGAAAATATCCGGATATTGGCCAGGGACGACGGCTCCAGCGACGGAACGGCGGAACTTCTGGCTCAATATGCGGCACGGTTTCCCAGCCGTTTTCGTGTCATGCCGGCAAGCCCCGCCGGCGGAAGCCCCAGGGATAACTTTCTGCTGCTGATGCAAGCGTCCACCGCGGACTACGTTTGCTTTTGCGACCAGGACGATGTGTGGCTGCCGGACAAAGTGAGCAAGTCTAAGCAGGCCATGGACCGGCTCGAGCGCGAGTGGGGCCCGGAGGTCCCATTGCTCGTGTTTACCGACCTGCGGCTGGTCGACGACAAGCTCCACACAATTCATCCGTCTTTCTGGAGCTATATGGGGATCCGCCCCGAGCGCATCCATCGGCTGCCCAGGCTGTTGGTGCAGGGCGTGGTGACGGGATGCACCGCGATGTTGAACCGTGCGCTCGGTTGAGCGGGGAGTGCGTATGCCGGAAGATGCATACATGCATGACCAGTGGATCTCGTGGTTGGCGGCCTTTCTGGGCCGCGCCGGCATCGTGAGCACCCCGACCGTTCTCTATCGCCAGCACGGAGGCAATGCAGTCGGCACAGGCAGCAACGCCGGGGACTCGGCGACCCAGGCGCCGAGACCGCTGTGGCAAAAGATCCGCCACCCGCATATCGCGCCGGAGTACGTGATTCGGTGGGAGATCAGCCAGCGGCAGGCCAGGGCTTTCCTGCGCGCGCACGGGGCCGAGCTGCGGCCTGCACAGCGCGCCCTGCTGCGAGGATTCCTGCGCTGTCAAACGAGCAGAAGCCGGTTGGTCCGCGTCGCCAGCCTCATCCGTTACGGTTTCTATCATGTCGGAGTGAAGCCGAACCTGGCCATGATGATTTACTTGTGGCGAATGAAGGCTAAGAACCAACACCCTGCTTGAGGCTGGGGGCGCCAGAGCCCGCACTTGCGCCGGTTATACTGGCAGGGACGATGAGTTATCGAATTTCCGAGTGCGCCCTTTGTGGCGGGCACGAATTTGCCCCTTGTTTGCGCGCAAGAGACTTCCACTACGGGAATCCAGGCGAATACATGCAGTCTCAATGCACCGGGTGCGGCCTGGCGTTTCTGGATCCGATGTATGACGAAGCGGAACTAGCGGCATTCTATCCGAAAAACTACTACGCCTTCGCCGATCGATTTCCTGTTGCCAATCCCACTTATTCCTTCAAGCAGAAAGTCTGGCGGCTGGCGGGGCGCAGAGAGTATCCGACTAAAGACCCGAAGTTCCCACGGCCCGGCAAAATGCTCGATGTGGGGTGCGGTTCCGGTTGGTTCATCTCCCAGATGAGAGACCAGGGCTGGGATGTGACCGGAGTGGAGCCGAACGCTGCCGCCGCGGAGTTCGGCCGCAGGGAAAAGGGGTTGAATATATTCGCCGGGTCGCTGCTGCAGGCGAAGTTCCCGGACCGCTGCTTCGACTACGTGCGCATGAATCACTCCTTGGAACACATGGAGCATCCCAACCAGGTTCTCGACGAAGCGTATCGAGTCACTGGCCGACTGACGGAAAGCTGATGGTCGGTGTTCCCAATCGGGACAGCTTCAATGCGCGCGTATTCGGCCGCTACTGGCACCACCTGGCGCTGCCGGTGCACACCTTCAGCTACTCGGTCGGCACCCTCTCCCGGATGCTGCGCTAAGCACAGGTTTCAGGTGCGGAAAGTCGAATTCAACACGAACGCGACGGCGCTTCTGGAAAGTGTGCAGATGTACCTCAACCGCAACGATGCGCAGCTCAGATCCCAGGGGCGGCTCACCGCCAGCCTGACAGCCACGTTTCTCTTCAGCTGGGCGGCCCGCCTGCAGAATGTCTTTCATATTGCCGACGTCATCGAAGTGACCGCAACCAAGCGATGAGAGCGGCCCGCAAGGACGGGCTGCCCGGGTGCATCTACGCTGTACCGACAGGCTCCTCATGTCGCATAAGCGGAAGGTACTGCAAGGGCTCGGCGTCCAACCTCGCGCGCGTGCTGCTGTCCATGCTGGTGTCGCTGGTGCTGCCGCCGTTTCTGGTGCACCGCATGTCGGCGGCCGAGTACAGCGCGTGGGTCCTGATCCTGCAGCTGAGCGCATACGTCGGCCTGCTGGACTTCGGCTTGCAGACGGCCATCGGCAAGTTCGTTGCCGAGCATGAAGCCGGCGGAGACAATGAGGCCAACCACCACCTGGTCAGCACCTCGTTCACCATTCTCACGGCCGCCTCGCTTATCGCCGCCGTCGCCATGATCGTGGCGGCGCAACACATCCCGGCGCTGTTTGACCAGATGCCGGCGGCATTGGTGCCGCAGGTTCGCTGGGGCGTGCTGGCGGTGGGTCTAAGCGCCGCGTTTGCCCTGCCCTTCGGCTCCTTCTTCTGCCATATTCACCGGGCTGCAGCGCTACGGCTTTCCCACCGTGAGTCGCCGTCGCCACCCGCGTTCTTTCGGCCGCGGCCTTGACTCGTCCTTCTGCTTCTCCACCGCGGCCTGGTCGCCATGGCGTTAACGATGGGGGCTTTCAACGTCGCGGGCGCAGTCCGTGGCCCAGTACCTCGGCTGGCGCGCATATATCCGAGGCAAGGTCGACTTTTCGTTTCTGTTGTTCCACGGCAAGTCCGCGGTGCGGCTGGCGAAATACGGCAGCGTGCTTTCGCTCTGGACCGTCGCGATGCTGCTGATCAGCGGGCTCGACACCGTGATCGTCGGTCATTACGACTACCGCAACACAGGGTTCTATGCCATTGCCGGCGCCGTGACCAATGCTATGCTGGCGCTGATTTCGAGTCGTGTTCGAGATGTTCCGCTGCTACCGGCGTTCTCTTCCATGCAAGCCGGTCACCAAGCCGGAGCGGATGGGGGAACTGTGCATCCGCGCCTCCCGCTACTGCGCGATACTGCTCTGCGTGTTCGGGTTGCCGCTGATCCTGGGAGCGTATCCGCTGTTGAGCATGTGGGTCGGGCGCGCCTATGCCGCGCGTAGCGCGCTTTATCTCCAACTGCTGGTGGTCGGAAACATCGTCCGCCAGCTTGCCTCCCCGTACGTCATCGCGTGTGGTGGCCACCGGAAAACAACACTTGGCCAGCATCTCGGCGGTGGCCGAGGCATCGGTGAACGTGGGCTCTGAGCCTCTGGCTGGTGCAAGGGTATGGGGCCATCGGCGTGGCCGTGGGCACGGTGGTGGGCGCGGTGGTCAGCCTCGGCGTGCATGTGATGGTCAGCATGCGTTATACCCGCTCCACGATTCTTATCCCACGCCGGCAATTTCGTGGTTGCCGGCCTGCTGCGCCCGCTTCTCATGGTCGTGCCATCGCTGTTACTTCTCCCGTTTTGGAGACCGCTTCAAATGCTCCCGGCACGGCCCGTGTTACTGGCGGCGTGGCTGGTTGCAACCACTGCGACCGCATGGATGATCGGGCTAAATGCAGACGAGCGGCGAGGATTCAAACGCGCATCGCTCCGGCTGCTACGCTGGCGCCAGCAGCGGGCCTAACGGCCGTTCAGGCCGGAGCAGCTGTCTTCTTTGCTGAATCCGACCCGCGCAAACATAAATGTGAGAGAGCCTCTGCCGCTGAAGTTCCAAACCGAGGACAGCTTAGGAAAAAACCAGTAGCGGGCCGGGTATCGATCCGGATTTCCTACTCGCGGCACTTGAGTGACGGGCACAGGAGAAATCCGGGAAACTCAAAACTGCTACAGATGCTTACGTCACGAATGATAATAGAAGTATGAATTGGAACCTGGCCTGTCTGTTCGAAGTTCAAGCGGCAGTGCGGCATGCAAACCCCAGCGCAACCGGGTTGGCGGAGCTTTGTTTTGAGGAGATTGAAGCGCAGAATCCGGCGATCAATGCTTTTCTGGCCGTGAGCCGCGAGCGGGCGCTGCGCACGGCTGCGGCGATCGATCACCTGGCTGCGCAAGGTGGCCCGCTGCCTGCTTTGGCCGGGGTTCCCATCGGCGTGAAGGACGTGTTGGTAATGGAGGGTTCCCCGGCCACGGCGGGTTCGCGCATCCTCGAAGGATATCGGCCGCCGTATGACGCAACGGTTGTCAAGCGTATGGAAGCTGCCGGGGCTGTGCTCGTCGGAAAGCTGAACTGCGATGAGTTTGCAATGGGCTCGTCGAATGAGAACTCCGGCTATGGACCGGTACGCAACCCGGTTGCGCTGGATCGGGTACCCGGCGGCTCGAGCGGCGGATCGGCTGCAGCGGTCGCAGCCGGCATGGCTGTCGCCGCCCTCGGTACAGACACCGGTGGATCTGTTCGCCAGCCGGCATCTTTCTGCGGAGTCGTCGGCGTACTTCCGACCTACGGCCGTGTGTCGCGTTATGGCCTGATCGCCTTTGCCTCCTCGCTCGACCGGGTTGGTCCGCTCACCCGCAGCGTGCGAGGATGCAGCTGTTATGCTGGGCGTGATCGCGGGATATGACCCGCTGGACGCCACTTCCGCAAACGTGCCTGTGCCGGACTACGTCCAGGCTCTCGAGCAGCCGGTGAAGGGCCTGCGCGTGGGTGTTCCTGCTGAATATTTTGCCGACGGCCTGGATGCCGAAGTGCGCGCCGCGGTGGAGTCCGCGATCGAACGCCTGCGCGAGGCGGGGTGCTCGATTCATCCCGTGTCGCTGCCGCACACCCGGTACGCCGTCCCAACCTACTACATCTTGGCTACCGCCGAGGCCAGTGCAAACCTGGCCAGGTTTGATGGAGTGCGCTACGGCTTCCGCGCCAAGGATGCAAACACCCTGACAGCGATGTATCGCAAGTCGCGCGACATTGGCTTCGGAGCCGAAGTGAAGCGCCGCATCCTGCTGGGAACCTACGCCCTCAGCGCGGGCTATTATGACGCCTACTACAAGAAAGCGCAGCAGGTGCGTACATTGCTCACGCGGGATTTTCTTGACGCATTTCAGCAGGTGGATGTGTTGGTGACGCCGACTGCGCCGACCCCGGCATTCAAACTGGGCGAGAAGACAGACGACCCGCTCTCCATGTACCTTGCCGACATCTACACGGTGACTGCGAACCTTGCGGGAATTTGCGGAATATCTGTGCCCTGCGGGAAGTCGTCGCAGGGATTGCCGATCGGCGCGCAGATTCTGGGAAAGCATTTCGACGAAGCGACCGTCCTTGCGGGCCGCGCTCGCGGTCGAGAAGGCCACGAAGCCGCTTAGAGGGGCTGGTAGTATCGCTCCTCCGGTGCGGCGCAAGAGAGGCAGAGTGTTTGTCCATCGCGCACCAGGAAGCGGTCGTAGTTGATGCCTTCTCCGCATTGCGCGCAAGCCACGCGCTGCTCCCTTGTATCCGGGAAATTCCCTGGCGTCGAGTGTGACCTGCACCCACTGCTCGTCGAAGAGGTCGTGGTCGCTCATCTCGCGGTATGCGGCCATTTGCTGCAGGTTCTTATTTTCTATTTCCGGGTGCAATTCCCGAGCCAGAGTCTTTGACGATTCCTTGGCGGCGATGCGAATCGCGCGATTGGGTTTCGAGGTCGACGAAGGTGGCCGCCATCTTGCCCCAGTCGCGAAATTTAAGTGCTCGCTTGCCCAACCGGCAACCGGTGACGACGCCGATGGCATCCGTGGCGCAGCGGTCGATTTCGACGAAGGTCACCAGGCGCTTGCGGTCTCGCCCGCGCGGTTGCTCGATCCCCAGGCGGGCGCATCCCAGCATCGCCAAGCGGACGCCCAGCACCTGACCCGCGCAGAGATGCCCGTGGGCGATTCTCGCTTCCTCCAGCAGTTCGTCTAGCGTTGGCATGGTTCTCCGGCATATCTCCATAGTACTGTGCCTGACGACTGGAGACTCAAAGTACTGTGCCTGACGACGGAGACTCGCATGCGCGGTAGGCGCTTTTCGGACGCGCTATCGCGGCAGAATGCAGCCACTTGACTGACCTCAAACCTTTAGTGTGTATTCGATGCCGTGGCCGGCTCTTCGTTGCCGTCGCCATCTTCCACCAGCACCGCGGAAAGCCCCACCAAATCGTAGCTGACCGCCGCAGCGCCGGACGGTTGGAAGGTAACCTGCAGCGGCTCCCGCTGCCATACCGAGGCAGCCGCACAGGCGGGTGGTTGGTTCTCCCCAGGTGACCATGGTGAGAGTTTCTTGGCCATCACCGGCTTGCGGGCGGCGATCTGAGCAACCACCGCATACAACTGCTTGCCGCTGGCGGTCAGGCCGCAGTAGGCGGCATAGTCGCGAAACCAGACGACATGTCGAAACCGCGGGGTCGTAGTCCGGCAGGTGCAGGGCGGTGATGCTGCCCTTTCACCCGGTCCCACCAGCGAGCCACGGTCGCACGCTGCCATATCCAATGTTCGGCCTTGTCGCCCGGCAGCGCGTCGTTCAGCCGCGGAGCGCGGCGCAGCGGCAGAGCTGCGGTCGGTGATGGCGTGTGATTCCACCAGTTCGTCCATTCCTTGAGCTTGCCATCCACCAGCAAGGGCCGAACGCGCAGCTTGTCTTCTGCCGTAGGGAGGGCGCCGGCCGGGTCGCCGGCGAGGGTGTAGGGAACGCTTCTTCGCGGAACCGAGGAACACGACGTGCGGCTTCGCTGACCGCGGAGAGGCAACGGATGCGCCGGCAATACCAGCCCAAGCAGTAGCAGCAATCAGGGCGCGACCTTGGTCGCCATATACACATGCGGCCTCAGCTTCCAGGGCGGAGAATCCCGGGAAATTCAAGTTAACAAACGCTTATCTTTGCTGCCGATTTTCCACTGCACGGCGTGCCTCACCGCTTCTTTCCAAATGCGTGGATCCTTGCAACATTCGCGAAGATTTCTGCTGTGCCGCAGAAGCCAGACCCGGTAGAGCAGCCGGTCCACCCAGGTGCCGTTTTGCTGCACGTAGAGACTCCTGGCACAGAAGGATGTTGTGCATCCGCCAGACGGGCAGGTTGCCGACATTGGAATAGGAAGAATCGTGTGCCAGGATTGCGCGCATCACGTACATGCGGTAGCCCCTGCGGGAGAGCGCGCGGAAGACCACGTGATCCAGGAAGTCCAGCCAGAATTCAGCGGGAAAGCCTCCGGCCGATCGTAGTGCGGAAACCCGCAGCGTGGAGCCCGAGTTGTAGGCGCTCAAATGTTGGTGCTGAATCCCAACCATGTCCTCGCTTATCACCGGCTCTGGCGCCGAAATTGACGCCGTATCAGGCCAAAAAAGTCGGGGAGGCCGGAGAATCGATCCTGCCATTCACTCGCAGTTTGGGAACGATGGCTGCTTACCTCGCTCCGGGGGTAAAGGGTCCCGGCAGCCTCCACTAACTCAGAAAGAAATTCTGCCGGTGAGCGTGGTGTCCTGGTCGAGCAAAAGCAGCCATTCGCGCTCTTCGGACTCGGCACGGGCCAACGCAAAATTGTAGGCCGCCGCTAACCCGCCATTGGAGGGATCATGGATATAACAGGTAGGGAAGCCCGCCGACGTCGCATGGCTCTGTGGTTGTGGCGAATTATCGTACAGGATCAACGACAGATGCTTTGCCAGCTCAGGATTTGCGTTCACGATCTGCAACAACGAGGAGAAGGATAGACTTTGCGCAAGTTCGCAGTTGTACAGCACTATGACGGACAGGATCGATGAGGGCGATTGCGAGGCGAGAATTCGCTGGCATTTCAACACAGGTTAGGGAGACACAAACAGTGGGCTAAGTCCGGCCTAAGTTCACTCAGGCGCCAGTATACCAGCCGGCGCAGGAAGGATCCGAACTCCCGCCGCTAGCCTGGCCCTTTCTAGGAGAACCGGCACTTTCCTCAGCGAGCTCAGGATGGCTTGGCCCATCTCCATCAGGGTACCAGTTGAAAGGCCCGTGTTTATATGGAATCCTGACGCCATGGCAGCCAATGGACACAATCGGATCTCGGTTGCCTTATGCACGTATACAAGCGTGAGAGATTTCTCGCCCAACAACTGGCCAGCATGGCAAACCAAAACAGGCCACCCGACGAACTGATCGTATGTGATGATCGGTCGAGCGACCGCACCATCGGCATCATTCGTGAGTTTGCAGCTTCGGCTACCTATCCTGTCAAAATTTTCGAAAATGAATCCAACTTGGGATCCGCCGCAAATTTTGAGCGCGCCATACGGCTCTGTGAAGGGAACCTGATTGCCCTCAGCGACCAGGACGACATCTGGTATCCAATTCGCCTCCAACGATCCGAGCAGGAGCTCACGGCCCACCCGGAAGCGGGATTGGTTTTTTCCGATGCCGACGTCATCAATGATGAGAATGGGTAGGCGCGTGCAACGATATCGCAGACTCGGCTTCGCCGGCAAATGGGAGCGCGATCTGCTGGCTGGTCAGTACTTCCTCTTGGCGAAGCACAGGTTTGTGACCGGGGCTACCGTGATGTTTCGTGCAAGCCTACGCGATCGTATTTTGCCCCATAGGTCAGGGGTGGATTCATGACAATCGATAGCGTTGATCACAGCAGCCTTCTCTACTTAAGACCCATCCACCAGCCGCTGATCCGCTATAGAATCCACAGCTCCCAGCAAGTCGGATTTCAAAACAAGCTCGAGCAGCGAACGCAGGGAACTTGGGCCCAGAGGCATTGGGGTCGCTTGGCAGAGTCGGTAAAGGAGCTCCAATTGGCGTGCGCGGCCTTGTCGGGAATCATTCTTGATAGCCGGCGAGAAGTCCTGCCGGCCTACCAGGAACACCTGCAGTTTCTGTCCTTCAGAGCTAATCTTCCCGATCCCCGCCTTGCGCGCCTTGGTCCCATCCTGACTCGCTATACCCAATACCGAGTTCACTCTTCGGGCCTGGCGAGTGCGCTAAAAGACCTCGCGCTCAAGCGGTGACGATAGAACCTGTGGCAAAGAAAGGGTGGTAATAAAATCCCCATATAAAGCTAGATAAGCAAAGCTTTGCTGAACGTGAAGCCCTTGAGCGGGCTTTGCTCCACGCGCGCTTTGAAAGGGAAGGTTCGGCGAGCGAGGCGTGGCCTGGATGCGCGTATTGATTGGGACGAAGGCTGGCGATGGCGTTCGGTCTCGGTGCCGCTGGTTGTGGAGAGCACCCTTCTCATCTCCCTTCTGGTTCTGTTGCGGGAAGAATCAACGACTACGATTATTCTCCTTCCGTCATCCAGTCCGGGAACCTTCAGCAGGTGTGGTGGTGCGGGGGTGGATATAATCCAGGCCTCACCGCTCAATGGTCCGACAACATCCAATACGAATCGATTGACCTGTCGACTCATACGCACTCTGGGCCCGTGCCGGTGTGGGAGAGATCCTGGAGCCTGGGATACGTCATGTCTGCAATCCAAAGGTTGTGAAGGGAATGTTCGTCAATCCGCTTGGTAATAACGAAAGCTTCAGCTATGCCATGTACTACGTCGGCCTTGGCTCCGACCCAGGAAGCAAGAACTACATCGGAGTGCCTTTTCAAGACGGATGTCCTGGAAGAAATTTCCTCACCCGGTCATCTCCCCAGAAACACAAAAAGGCTACGGCGTGGGCCAGCCGGCCGCGTACAACATCAATCACCAGGGAGCGATCCACTCTTCTACGAGGATGACAGCGTGTCCCTCCGCCATGTGGAAGCGAAGTCCAGCGATGGAGTGCACTTTGTCACCGTGGGCACAATCACCACCAACGGGCTGGATCCAAGCAGCCAGACCTGGGGTACATCGCCTATGACGCCGAAACCGGTTATTGGTACGCCGCCTTTAATACTCCTACCCGCAATCCTTCGACTACAGGCGGAGTGTTAGAGCGGGGCTCTTGGGGCATCTCGCTGTATCGCATCCCCGACGCATCACTGTTAACCGGCGCGCCCCCATGGGAACTACTTACATGGATTGACACCAGCCTCAATGGCTATGAAGCAAATTTCCTTCCTGGATTCGTGCGTGACTCCTATGGCAATCTCATCCCCGGTTCAGCCATACAAATGTTCACTTCTGTATCGAACCCGCCACCGCCGTGGGATGCGTCGCCCACCGCGTCCGGTGCGTCCGGCGACGTCCAGTGGTGGAACATCTCTTCGGCATCCTGGACCCCCGGTCATCCGTTAGTGGCACTCAATCGCTACTACAATCAAACCACCCATGAAGTGACGACGGGATGGATTGATCCCCATGCCGGCTTTGCGTTGCAAGCTACTTTGGGACATCTCTACCAGAGTCCGCAACAGGGGGCTACTCTTCCGTTCTATAGCTGCAAGCTCGGATCCATGGACTATTTCCTCTCACGTGACAGTGCCTGCGAAGGCTATCTCGTCCTGGGCACCGTTGGTTACGGTTATTCCCGGCCGGTTGCCGGTCAAAATCTGATGCCTCTTTACCGGTGCAAGACCGGTAACCATCATTTTGTTAGCAACGATCCGCACTGCGAAGGCCAGGAAACGAATGAACTTCTCGGTTACGCTGTTCCGTAGCTCCCGAAAGTGGCTTTTTTGGCAGGATCCATCGTCGAAATCTCCTTGGTGGCAGTAGTGCAAATAGGCTATCTCTTGATCGTTGGCGTTCGAACCACGAGAGCCGCAGCCATGTTCAATTTTGCCTCCAGCTTCTGCTATGTGGTGGCCCATTCTTATGTGGCCGTCATCGGCTTCAACAAAGGAGCGCGCGATGAGGCGATGGACCCCGTGCGCTCGCAGATTTCTACACCTTGATTTCCGAGATGATCGATGCCCACGACAAGATCTCGGTCGCTCTTTGCACGTATAACGGCGAACGATTTCTGGTCCGCCAGTTGGCTAGCATGCAGCAACAAACCAGAACGCCGGATGAACTGGTTGTCTGCGACGATTGCTCCACTGACAGCACCACCGGGATCCTGAACGACTTTGCAGCATCTGGCAGGGTTCCCGGTAAGGATTATCCGGAATGAACAGAATCTCGGCTTCGTTGCCAACTTTGAACAAGCAATCCGGTTGTGCCAGGGAGACCTGATTGCGTTGTGCGATCAGGACGACATCTGGTATCCCGCACGTCTCGAGCGCTCACAGCAGGAATTCGCCGCGCATCCCGAGGCTGGCCTCGTGTTTTCTGACGCAGATGTGATGGACGATCGCGATGAATTGACCGGAACGCGATTGTGGACAAACTTTGGTTTCAACCGGGAACGAAAGCAACGACTGCTGGCGGGAGACTATACGATCCTGGCAAGGAACGCCTTTGTGACCGGAGCGACGGTCATGTTCCGCAGCCGCTTACGTCAGAACTGCTTGCCGGTCGGATCTGGCTGGCTGCATGATGAATGGATAGTCGGCGTCGCGGCCGCGGTCGCTGAGGTGCGGCCGATTGACTCCCCGTTGATTCGCTATCGCCAACATGCTGCCCAGCAAGTGGGCCTCGGCCCTAGACCGAGCCGCAGGGAAAGAAGTAGAGAGCCACTGGAGCGAGCTTTCCCGGCAGATAGGACGACTGGAAGAAATCTGTAACAGATTGTCTCAACAATCTTTGACCCCCCAAGGCGAAGCGCTTTATGCCTGCTATCAGGCCCATTTGCGATTTGCGCGTTTTCGCTATGCGCTCCCCGCCCGGCGATTCGCGCGCTTGCCCGCCATGCTCAGGCAATACCGCGCGTATGCGGCTTGCGGCTCGGGTGTGCTTAGCATGGCGTCAGATTTGTTCTCAAAAAAAGTCAAGACGTGACAGCTGATTCAGATCACACGCAATCCGTGGCCTGCTTGCCCACACGGATGGCGAGTCGTACCGGCCGCTTCTCCAGCCGGATCAGCTTTTCGAGGAGGTCACGCCGTCGATATTCACTCCCGCCGTCACCTGCCGCTCTGCTTCCGTGCGCGAACTCTTCAGCCCCAGCGCCACCAGCAGCTTGGCCACATTGATGTCGATCGGATGATTCTGGTCCTTGAGGGCAAGCTCCAGCGACGCGGCAACCGCAACCTGTTTCAAATCGACCGCGACCTCTTCCGCCACCCCTTCCACATTCCGCTGCTGGAACTGGAGCGCCCAGTCCTCATCGGCTTTGCGCGCCGCAGCCTCCGAATGGAATCCGGCGACAATGGTGCGCGCCAGCCTCTTCTTGGCTTCCATGGGGTGCAGCGCGCCGCTCGCAACATCTGCCTGCATCTGTTCAATCTCGCTCTGGCGTACGTCGGTCAGCAGAAGCCAATACCGCCACATAAGCTCATCGGAAATGGACATCAGCTTGCCATACATCTCCTCCGCCGGCTCGTGAATGCCAATCGCGTTGTTCAGCGACTTGGACATCTTCTGCACTCCATCCAGACCCTCAATGATCGGCGTCATCAGGACGATCTGCGAAGGTTGGTCATAGTGCCGTTGCAATTCCCGCCCGATCAGCAGGTTGAACCTCTGGTCCGTGCCGCCCAGCTCCACGTCTGCCCGCAGAGCCACCGAATCGTATCCTTGCGCCAGGGGATAGAGCATCTCATGCAGAGAAATCGGCTGTTCGTTGTTGAACCGCTGATGGAATTCCTCCCGCTCGAGCATCTGCGAGACGGTAAAACGCGCCGCCAGCCGAATGATGCCTTCAAATCCGAGCGTCGATAGCCATTCCGAGTTGAAGCGAACTTCGGTTTTGTCCCGGTCGAGTATTTTGAAAACCTGTTCGGTGTAGGTTTTCGCATTCTCGGTTGATTTCTTCGCTGGTGAGCGGCTTACGGGTCTGACGAGCGTCCCGGTGGGGTCACCGATCAGCGAGGTGAAGTCTCCGATCAGAAAGATGACCTGGTGACCCAGATCCTGAAAGTGCTTCAGCTTGCGCATCAGCACCGTGTGGCCCAGGTGTAAATCGGGCGCGGTGGGGTCAAACCCCGCCTTCACCCGCATAGGCTGGCCGCTTTTCCGGGAAAGATTCAGGCGCTCCTGCAGGTCGGAGACGCGGATGATCTCGGCCGCGCCCTTCTGCAGGTAGTCCAACTGCTCATCAACTGGCAAAAAGTCCATGTCTTCCGCAGTATAAGGTTTCATAGGGAGAGACCCATGGCAGAGGATTGGGACATAGCGCGCTTGCGGGAGGAAACCGCAGGCTGCGAGCAGACAGCCTTCTTTAACAACGCCGGCGCGAGCCTGCAGCCGCGGCCTGTAGTCGCGCGAGTGATCGAGCACCTCCGTTTGGAGGAGCAGGTAGGCGGCTACGAAGCGGCCGACCGAGTGGTCCAGGAGCTCGCGGGCGTCTACAACAGCGTAGCCCGGCTGTTGCATTGCGCTCCGGAGGAGATCGCCTTGCAGGAAAACGCGACCCGCGCCTGGGAGATGGCCTTTTACTCCCTGCGCTTCGCTCCCGGCGACCGCATCGTGACCGCGGCCAACGAATACGCCAGCAACTACATCGCCTTCCTGCAGGTGGCGCAGCGTACCGGCGCTGAAATTCACGTGGTGGAGAGCGACGCAGCCGGCGAAGTGGACCTGGAGGCCCTCCGCAACCTGCTCGACGATCGCGTCAAGTTGATTGCCCTCACCCATGTGCCCACCAACGGGGGCCTGGTACAGCCGGCCGCACGAGTCGGCGAACTGGCACGTGCGGCAGGCATTCCGTTCCTGCTCGACGCCTGCCAATCGGCGGGGCAGATGGACCTCGACGTGGATGCCCTGGGTTGCGATATGTTATCCGCGACCGGGCGCAAATACCTCCGTGGACCGCGTGGCACCGGCTTTCTCTATGTGCGCAGCGCTTTGCTGCCGCAGATGGATCCGCCATCGCTCGATCTGCACGCAGCCACCTGGGTTGCGCAAGGCAAATTTGAGGTGCGCACCGACGCAAAGAAGTTCGAAACCTGGGAATCGGCTGCGGCCACCCGGCTCGGATTCGGCGTAGCCATCGAATATGCGTTGGCGCTGGGTCTCAAGAAGATCGAGCGCCGGGTTCAGCATCTGGCCGCACTCCTGCGGGAGCAGTTGGCCGCCATAAAGGGTGTCGCCGTGCGCGATCTGGGCCGCGTTCCCTGCGGAATTGTGACTTTTACCTGCGACGGTCATTCCCCCGGAGAAGTGATGCAGCGGCTGAAGGCCAACGGAATCGCGGTGCGAACCGTCGAACGGGCTTCCGCCCGCATTGATATGGAACAGCGGGGTCTCGATGAGTTGGTGAGGGCCTCGGTCCACTACTACAACACCGAGGCCGAAATCGAACGCCTGTGCCAAGCAATCCGCCGCATCGGCACTGGAGCGTAGCCCATGGATGCAGAACGCCTACGGGCCTACCTCCTGCGCCTGCCCCACGTTGTCGAAACCATGCAGTGGGGCACAAACCTCGTCTTCTGGGTGGGGGACAAGGCGCTCGGCGGCAAAATGTTTGCCGTCTTGAACCTTGACGACGGCCAAAAGGCAGTACTCTCCTTCGCGGCCGGGCCGGAACGATATGCCGAGCTTCTCGAAATAGAAGGCGTTTTTCCGGCCCCATATCTGGCCCGAGCCCATTGGGTGGCACTCAAGGATTGGGGAGTCTTCCGCAGCAGCGAACTGGAAGAGTTACTCGAACAAGGGCGCCGGCTGATCTACGACAAACTGCCAACAAAGACCAGGGATGTGCTGGCAATGCCGCCCTCGGCACAACGAAAACTGTTGAAGGAAAAAAAGAAGCTGCTGGCCGCACCCGCGGCCAAGGGCAGGTAGACGCCGGCTGGTGGGTGCGCGGCAGTTACGGGCTTTGCCGGCTGCGGAAAATTCATTTCAAAGGATACGGCAAGGTAGGTACGGGCTTCAGCCCGTACATTCACCCATCGCAATCATCCGGCCTTTAGGCCCTGAGGTGCGCTCTTGTCGGTTGCGACCGTTTGTACAATTGAATCATCAGGAGACGCTTGGATGGAATCAGGGCTTCGTAGACGGTCGTTGCAGCTTGTCAGCTTTTTACTCATCGTGACTTTGTTGCATCCGGCCGGAGCCCAGTCCCAGGACCAGGATGGTGCAGCTAACCAGAAGAAAGCCCGGGCAACGCTGGATGCCATGATCACCGCCCTGGGCGGTCAACGGTGGCTCACGCTCACCAGCAGCATGCAGCAGGGCCGCACCTCGGGTTTCTACCAGGGCAAGCCAACGGGGGCAACCGCGGAGTTCTACGAAATCCAGAAATATCCCAACCAAACCCGCATCGAGCTGGGAAAAAAGCGCGACGTGCTACAGATCATCGACGGAGACAAGGTTTGGGAAGTCACCTACAAGGGTAAGAAAGAGCTGCCCCCGGACCAGGTTCAGGACCTCATGCGCCGCCGCGATCATTCCATACCGACAGCCATGCGCGTCTGGCTTAACGATCCCAGAACCGTCCTCATCTATGGTGGCCAAAGCCTGGTGCAGCGCCACCTGGCAGACCAGGTCACGCTCATCAACGCAGAAAACGACAGCATTACCATCCAGACCGATGCCGAGACCCACCTGCCCCTGCGACGCAGCTATCAATGGCGCGATCCGCTTTACAAAGACAAGAATACCGACGCGGAAGAATACGACCGTTACGAGATGGTGGATGGCTTACCCACCGCCTACGCCATCACCCGCTATCACAATGGCGACATGACCAATCAGCGCTTCCTCGCCCGCGCGGCCTACGATATTCCGTTGACCCCGGACATGTTTAATCCCGATCAAGCCGCGGGCAAAATCAAGAAATAGCCGGGTATAGCAAAACCAGAGATGCTGTATGCCGAAATCACCGTGACGCGACCATCAGGGAGCGGCGACATTGAGCAAACTCAGCAGGGCACACCTTCTCTGGTTTTGCTCTGAATGCTCTACAATATGCCCTGCGACTATGGAAGACGTGAACCCCAGGCCGGAGGCGCCGCGCGAGTTGGACATACGCCAGATCATGTCCATTCTGCCCCACCGCTATCCCTTTCTCCTGATTGACCGGATAGTGGAAAGCTCCCGCAAGAAACGTATCGTGGCCATCAAGAACGTCACCATCAACGAGCCATTCTTCCAGGGGCATTTTCCTGACTACGCCATCATGCCAGGAGTGCTGATGGTGGAAGCAATCGCCCAGGCAGGCGGAGTTCTCCTGCTGCCCGAGGTTCCGGAACACGAAACCAAGCTATTGGTCTTCTCCGGAATTGACCGGGCTCGCTTCCGGCGGCCGGTGGTGCCCGGCGACCAGCTGCGCATCGAGGTGGACGTGTTGAACTGGAGACCCCTGGCCGCACGGCTTGAGGGCAAGGTCTACGTAGAAGGCAAGTTGGCGTGTGAAGCCACCATCCTGTGTGCGGTGGTGCCTCGGCCATCCCGCATCGGCAATGAAGCACCCGTCATTAAAGCCGCGCCCGCGCCTGTAGTTGATCTAGTCGTCGATCCCTCCCTGGAGCCGGTGAGTCACGAGTGAGCATTCACCCAACAGCCATTGTGGCTGCGACGGCTTCCATTCCAGAGTCCTGTAACGTAGGTCCCTATTGCACCATCGGTCCTGATGTCGAGCTGGGCGAGAACTGCGAACTGGTCTCCCACGTCGTTCTGGACGGCAAGACGCGCCTCGGGGCCCGGAATCGCGTCTACTCCTTCGCCTGTCTGGGAGTCGCCCCCCAGGATCTGAAATATCGCGGAGAACCGACGGCCCTCGAAATCGGCGATGACAACACCATCCGCGAATACGTCACCATCTCCCGCGGCACACAGGGCGGCGGTGGCACCACCCGCGTGGGCAGCCACTGCCTGATCATGGCTTACACCCACATCGGTCACGACAGCACCATTGGCAACCACTGCATCCTGGCCAACGGCGCTACCTTGGCCGGCCACGTCACCGTGGAGGACAATGCCAGCGTCGGCGCGCTCTGCCCGGTGCATCAGTTCTGCTGTATCGGCAAGCATGCCTATGTGGGCGGCGGCACCACCATCACCCAGGATGTTCTCCCCTTCTCCCTTACCTCGGCCAGGCGCGAGACCCATGCCTATAGCCTCAACCGCATCGGCCTGGAGCGTTCCGGCTTCAGCGCGCCGCAGTTGAAGGCCCTGCAGCACGCGTATCGCATCCTGCTGGCGGCCAAACTGAATACCTCGCAGGCGTTGGAGCGCTTACGGGGCGAAGGCGAACTGGAGGGCTCCGTGGCGTACCTGGTGGCCTTTATCGAGCGTTCCCAACGCGGTGTCATCAAGTAGGAGCAGCGTGACCCCTGCATCGATCACCAGGCTGGGTTTGATCGCCGGCAATGGGCGATTTCCGTTTCTGCTGCTCGATGCCGCGCGTGCTCACGGCGTCGAAGTGGTCGTTGCCGCCATCAAGGAAGAAACCAACCCGGAGATGGATGCACGCGCCGCAGCCGACCCCGGCATACGCGTCTACTGGCTCTCTCTGGGCGAGCTATCGCGGTTGATCGAAACCTTTCAGCAGCAAGGCGTGACCCAGGCGGTCATGGCAGGCCAGGTCAAACATAAGCAAATCTTCTCCAGCATCCGCCCGGATTGGCGGCTGGCCAAGTTGCTGTTAAACCTGCGCACCCGAAACACTGATATGTTGCTGGGCGCCGTTGCCAGGGTCCTGAGCGACGAGGGGATTGAGCTGATCTCCTCCACCGCCTACCTGGAGCCGTTGTTGGCCAGGGCAGGCGTGTTGACGTCGCGCGCGCCCACGCCGGAAGAGCAACAGGATCTTGCCTATGGACGTGAAGTGGCCGCCGCCCTCGCTGGCTATGACATAGGACAGACCGTGGTGGTGGCTGGGCAGGCCTGCGTCGCGGTCGAGGCCATGGAAGGTACCGATGCCACGATCGAACGCGCTGGAGCCATCCTGCGCTCTCTGGAGCCCGAAGGAGAGGCTTCTGCCTCAGGGTCCACTCTCGACCGCAGGCTAACTGTAGTCAAAGTTGCGAAGCCGAAGCAGGACATGCGCTTCGATGTGCCGGTTGTCGGCCCCAGGACCATCGAAGTAATGCGCCTTGCCGGGGCCACCTGCCTCTCGATCGAGGCTGGTCGAACCCTGATCTTCGACCTGGATACGGTCCAGCATCTGGCCGCGGCAGGCGGCATCTCGATCGTCGCGGTTTAGTCTTGTGCTGCTGGACACAGGAAGACGAAAGCGGTCTAATCAGTTGGGCCTGAAATCCAACAATTTGCGGAGATTCCTGTGAAATCAACGAGAGTAGCCTTTGTCGCCGTCCTGCTGGTTCTGCTAGCCGGCGCTGCTTTAAGCATCCGCGGAGTCGCGGACGATGCCGTCCTGCCGCAAGCCGGCCAAGTGGCCCCCAACTTTACCCTCCCCTCGCAGGACGGTTCCAAAATCAGCCTCGACAGTTTTCGCGGCAAGTGGGTCGTGCTCTACTTCTATCCCAAGGACATGACCACCGGCTGCACCATTGAAGCCCACAACTTTCAGCAGGACATTCCCAAATATCAACAACTGGATGCCGTCGTCGTCGGTGTAAGCGTAGACTCGACCGACAGCCACAAGGAATTCTGTGCCAAGGAAGGCCTGAGCTTCAAGCTGCTGAGCGACCAGGACAAAACGGTCGTAGCCCAATACGGCTCCATGGGCGATCACAACGGCATGAAGATGGCGAAGCGCAACACCTTCCTCATCGATCCCCAGGGCAAAATTGTCCAGGTATGGACCGCCGTAAACCCGCAACAACACAGCGAACAGGTGCTGGCAGCACTGACCGGCTACGAAAAGAAATAGTCGGATCACGGCGGACCCGCGACAAGGCCAGTCGAAAACAGGACGGGTGCCCCATGTTCGCGATGGCGTACATGGGCCGAAAACGATGGGCGTAGCCCTTCAATAGCTTTCCTCGCTTGCCTTGAAACCCACCAGGTTCACACCAACGATCTAGTCACCGCAACACGTCAAAGAACTAAAACCCCCAGACGCAAAAACGCCCGGCTGGCCGCCGGGCTCTTTTGCTTGCCTGTTTTTGTAAAGAACTACTACTTCTTTTTGACTGATTTCTTCGCCGGAGCCTTCTTAGCTGCCTTCTTGGCCGACGACTTCTTTGCAGCTTTCTTTGCTGCCTTCTTTGCCGGAGACTTCTTTGCCGCCGACTTCTTGGTTGCTGCTTTCTTCACTGCCAAAGGAATACCTCGTTTGTTGGTAGATTTTTTACTGCTGGCGCTCTTCTTGTTGCCGACTGCTTTCGCAGCCTTTCTGCCGCTTTTCGCGCCTTTGGTGCTCTTCTTCGCGGCAGATTTCGTTGCGGCCTTTTTGGCCGGAGCTTTTGCCGCTGCCTTCTTAACCGCTGGAGCCGGAGCAACGGTCTTCTTTGCCGCAGCTTTTTTCGCTGGCGCTTTTTTCGCCGGTGCCTTCTTGGCCGGCGGTGCCGGCGGTCCGACAGGGGCTGGCGGAAGCAGTTCAGCGATCACAGGAGTCGAGGAGACGATCACGCTTACTTCTTCTTCCTCTTCATCGTCATCGAACCCGTCCTCCAACTCATCCGGGTACTCGTCCGCCTCGGCTTCAAACTCATTTTCAGCGTGTGCGTACAGTTTAAGTTCGTCCTGCATTCTTATGCCTCCAAGGCTTTGGTTGCTACGGATTCGGATCGCAGAGAACCACTTTCCATCATACTTGCCTGCGGCGCGGATTATAGCAACAGCATGCAACGGGATGCCAATGAACGCAAGTGAGAATTAAGTTTCTTTTCCATTCTTCGCCGTCGCACGCGTCGCCGACGATGTGCGCGACGGCGTTTTGCGCTTGGTTGCCGCACTCACTTTATGCTTGGCGCTCGATCTGCTGCTGCGCGTCACGCGCGCCGGCTCCGCCACATACAGCCGGCGGCCCGGTTCCAGATGGGCCGCGCTCAGGTGATTCCAGCGCCGAAGCTGTTGCACCGTGATGTTGAAGCGATCGGCCACCGTCACCAGTGTGTCACCGTGCTCGACCTTGTAAAGCGTGAGCCGGCCTCTGCTCGAGGGGGCAGGGGGCACCGGAATGATTAGCGAGTCAGTTGAGGAAAGATCTTCGCCGGCGTCCAATTGGTTAACAAAGGCAATCTCCGAAGGATTGACGTGGTAATCGCGAGCCACTGTTACCAGCGTATCCCCGGAAACCACCTTGTGAAATCGCCATTGATTGCGCTTGTCCGCGGGAATTTCGGCAATGCGTTTCTGATACAGATCTTTACTGCCGACAGGCAGATGCAGTTCGAACGGAGCCTCGCCAGGTGTGCTCATCCTCAGAAGACTGGGATTGAGATCGGCGATCTCCTGCACCGGGGCCTCGACCAGGTCCGAAACCAGGCGCAGGTCGACACTGTAGTCAACCGTGACCGTGTCGGTAACCAGCGGCGGGTCGGGTGTGAGCGACTGCAGCCCATACTGCTGTGGGTTCTTGGCCATGATCGCGGCGGCGATGATGATGGGGACGTAATTCTTGGTCTCCTGGGGGAGCGCATTGCGGCGATAGAGCTCCCAGAAGTCGGCATAGCCGGTCCGCACCACAGCCTTCTGTACATTGCCTGGACCCCAATCGTACGCTGCCATGGCCAGGTACCAATCGCCCAATTGGGAGTACAGCAGCTTCATGTAGCGGGCATAGGCATGGGTCGATTTTTCCGGATCGAAGCGCTCGTCGTACCAACCATTACGGTTGAGACCATACACGCCGTAAGGCATGAACTGCCACATGCCCCCTGCTCCCGAACGATTCACTGCCTGCGGCTGAAAACCGGATTCCGCCACCGCCTGGTAAATCAAATCCTGGGGAACTTTCTCCTCCGCCAACACCGCCGAAATCATGGCTTGATAACGACCCGCGCGCTCCAATGAACGCATCAGGGTGCCCCGCCCCCTGGAAGAAAAATAACTGATAAAACCGGCCACAGGATCGTTGATCACCAGCGGCAGATCGGACTGCGTGGTCTTGAGTTCGGCGATTGCCTGAGCCTTGACCGTCGGGTCGACGGGGAAAGTTACATCGTTGGCAATATCGACCGGAGCGGGTTCAATCTTGGGGGCAAACCCGTTCCCTTGCTTGAGCGCCTCCATCTCCAGCGTGTTCACCGCGTCGATCACGCGGTCGAATTCATCGTGTAGTTGGGCTTCTTTGCGCAGATCGAAATCGCTGCTCAGCATCAGGTCTACGGCGCGATCGAAGTCGGCCTTCGCGGCTTGCAGTTTGCCCGCGTGGTAATTCGCCACTCCACTCTGGTAAGCCACCTCGACTGCATCGATCACTACCTGGATCTGGGGGCTGGCAGGGGCGGCGGAGGGTGTTGCCTGTGCATTCGCCGGGGCGGCGGCAGGGGCGGAGGGCTTAAGGGTTGGAGCCGTGGCCTGGGGTGATTTCGCCGTCGCTTTGGCTGTACCGGCCTCCGGCACACATCCGGTAAGCAGCAGAGGAGCCGCGGCAAGCGCCAGCAGGAAATTTCTGGGAGCGATAACCAATCCTCCGCTATTCAATCCCTTGGTTGAGTCCAGGCCACAATTTACTTCTGTGGTCTGCCCGATCGTCGTCGTCACCGGACCGCATTCCGCCGTGCGGGAGAGGCAAAGACCCTCGATTCACTCCCCTGCTGGCGCCATGTCGTTGTCATGATTGTATTGCCCGGACCCCTGCGGTGTGAATGATAAGATCGGGGGAGAGACCTTCCTCTCATTTACCAACTGAATTGCCCGCCGATCGGCACCCCTTTTCATGGACAGCAAGCACATCCGCAATTTCGCCATCATTGCCCATATCGACCACGGCAAATCCACGCTTTCCGACCGGCTGCTCGAACTGACCGGCTCGCTGACCGCGCGTGAAATGCAGGCCCAGGTGCTGGACGCAATGGATCTGGAACGGGAGCGCGGTATCACCATCAAGGCCCATGCCGTGCGCATGAACTACCTCGCTAAAGATGGTGAAATGTATCAGTTGAATCTTCTCGACACGCCCGGCCACGTCGACTTCTCCTACGAGGTTTCGCGTTCCCTGGCCTGCTGTGAGGGAGCTCTTTTGGTCGTGGACGCTTCCCAGGGGGTCGAGGCACAGACTCTCGCCAATGCCTACCTCGCGATCAATAACGGCCTGGACATGATCCCGGTCATCAATAAGATCGATCTCCCCAGCGCGGATGTTTTGCGCACCCAGGAAATGATCGAGTCTACCGTCGGGCTGGATGCCACCGATGCCCTGCCGGTCAGTGCCAAAACGGGCCTCGGCGTTCCCGATGTGTTGGAGGCCGTCGTGCGCCGCCTGCCGCCGCCCGCTGGGGATGCGGAAGCCCCCCTGCAGGCCCTCATCTTCGATTGCCACTTCGATCCTTATCGCGGCGTGATTGTGTTGGCTCGTGTGATCAATGGAATTCTAAGCAAGGGCATGAAGATCCGGCTTATGTCGAATGGCCGGGTATTCGATGTGGAGGCCGTGGGCGTACTTACGCCGAAGCCGGTGGAGATCGAACAGCTGTCTGCCGGGGAAGTGGGCTTTTTTTCCGCCACCATCAAGAATGTCGCCGACACCAAGATCGGTGACACCGTTACCGACGATGCGCGCCCCGCGGCAGAGCCCCTGCCCGGCTTCAAAGACATCCAGTCCATGGTCTTTGCCGGGCTTTACACCGTGGACTCGCATGAGCACACGCTGCTGCGGGACGCGCTCGAGAAGCTGCGTCTCAACGACTCTTCATTTTTCTTTGAGCCCGAGAGCTCAGTCGCCCTCGGTTTCGGATTCCGCTGTGGCTTCCTCGGCCTGCTGCATATGGAGATTATTCAGGAGCGCCTGGAGCGCGAGTTTAACCTCGACCTCATCACCACTGCTCCGGGAGTGCGCTACAAAATTACCCTTACAGACGGATCCGTGATCGAAGTCGAGAATCCTTCCCGGTGGCCCGACCCAAGCGATATCGCGAAGATCGAGGAGCCAGTCATCAACGCCACCATCCTCACCAGTGAAGAGTACGTGGGCGGCATTCTTAAACTGGTGGAAGAGAAACGGGGCCGGCAGAAAAACTTCGAATATGTAACTCCCACGCGCGTGATGCTGACCTATGAGCTGCCGCTCAACGAAATCGTATTGGATTTCTACGACCGTCTGAAGTCGGTATCGCGCGGCTATGCATCTCTCGATTACCAGCTTGCCGGCATGTGGGAATCTCCCATGGTGAAGCTGGACATTCTGGTCTCCGGCGAACCCGTCGACGCGCTTTCCATCATTGTGCACAAGGATTTTGCCTACGACCGCGGACGCGCACTGGTTTCCAAGATGCGCGAGCTCATTCCGAGGCAAATGTTCGAGGTCGCCATTCAGGCGGCCATCGGCGCCAAAATCGTCTCCCGCGAAACCGTTGCCCCCTTGCGCAAGAACGTAATCGCCAAGTGCTACGGGGGAGACATCAGCCGTAAACGCAAACTTTTGGAGAAGCAAAAAGAAGGTAAAAAGCGGATGAAGCGCATTGGTAAAGTTGACATTCCGCAGGAGGCGTTTCTGGCCGTCTTAAAAGTAGGTGAGGATTCAAGCAAATAAAACGATTGCTAGTTACCTTAGTCACGCTTAATCCGGTTTTGTGGAAAGCCGCGAATCGCGCTCATTGCAAAGACAGGTGGCCGCAAATAGCGCAATTCTCTGTCCGTGCGCCATAAACACATCATTCCAAAAGGCTTAAGGATCCATGGCCAGCATCCTAAGGTCACGCGTCCGAAAACTGTCGGCGCTCGCCAAAAACGGACACTCCGCTTTCCACAGTTTTTTCCACAGCACGGCGGGAACCTCGCCGCAGCAATTTTTGCTCTCCGCAACACCAAGAATGAGAGTTTTTTACCGCATCTCAATGTGTGCTATGAGGCGGCTTTTAGAGCTGGCGCGGAGATTTCTCCGTACCAAGGGGCACGGCCTCAAGCGTGCCATACAAGATTCGATCCCATACAAAATTCGAATAGATGACGGCTTTAGAGGCTGCTTGAGAACTGACTCTTTTGAAGGGTGCGGGCTTCAGCCCGTACATTAACTATCCAAACCTAGACGGGCTTTAGCCCCTGAGGGCAGGTCTTTCGCTTGTTTAGGCAGCCCGCAGCGGCTGAAGCCGGTCCATCTTGAAGTTAAATGGACGGCCTAAAGGCCGTCCCCTTCAAAGAGTGAGTTGTCACGCAGTCCGTGTTAACCCGGGCGGAAAAGAGTCTGCCCGGGCTAACACAGTAGGAACGTTCTACTGCGGCGGTTTGGTCGTGCTGGGCCGTGGGGTTGTCGACCGGGGAGCGCTCGGCGTGCTCGGCCGCGGTGCCGGGGGGGCGGCGGCGGCTGGTTGTGCAGGAACGCCGGACTTGACGTTGTAGGCGTCTACCACCGCTTTGGTAATGTCGGACCCTTGATTAGCCCACAATACGGGTGTCTGCTGCGCACTGGTGTCGAGCACGATGGTGAACTTGTTCTGGTTCGAATAAGCGTCTAGTACCGCGTATACCTTCTGTGCCAGCTGCTGATACATGTCGTTCATCGCAGTACTCGCCTCGTTTTGCGCATCTTCCGCTGAGCGCTGCAGAGACTTTGTCTTCTCGTCGATGGTCCTGAGGCGGCTGTCGCGCTCCGGCTCACTCAAAGTGGATCCGGCATCCTGCAACTGCTTCTTCAGCGAATCGATTTCATCGCTTTGAGACTTGAGCGCAGCCTGCTTGGGCTCGAACTTCACCCGCAGTTGCGCAAAGTTACGCTGTCCTTCATTGGTTGCCGCCACCGCTTGCTGGAAGGCGATAATCGCTATCTTGGGGTTGGCGGGAAACTCCGGGGCGGCGGAAAGACCGGCCGCTGACTGTGCTGCGGGCGCAGGGGCGGAAGGTGTCTGGGCGAATGCTATGCCGCTCGACGCGACGGAACCCACACCCGCGGCGGACGCGAGCAGGCATACTAGTGTCAACGAACGCTTCATCGGAATACAAAACTCCTTTTGATCTTTTGAATCCAGATCGCCCGCGTCTTTCAGCGGAAAGCGGGCCTTCGCTTGCGGGTCTCCCGCAGGCGCATTTGCATAGCAGTCACCTGGCCAGCGCATCTGGCAGCAAATGCGAAGAAGAGACACGGACCGAGATAATCACAGGGCCAGCAGTGATTATAGGTGCGGGTTGATAGAGCGTCAACGCACCTTGCACAGACGTTTCCTAGAAAGTTGTGCTGACGCTCAGACGGAAGGTCTTTCTCGGCTCGCGGAAATGCAGCAGGGAATCGTAAGCCGAGATGGCGTTTTGATAGGTGTAGTCTCCTGCGCCGCCCGCCGGGAACATGCTGCGCGTGATCAGGCTTTCCCCTTGAACATCTTCAAACAGCCGCAGGATGTTGTACGCGTAGTAGAGGCGGAACGGCGCATTCACGATCGGCAACATGGCCGAGATTTCGCCGCCGACCGAGGTGCGCGGTACAAAATTAGTGCCATGGATGGGCCGGATCTGGTTATTGAATTTGATGGATTGTCCGCCCTGGCAAGCGCCATTGAAATACCCTGTGCAGCCATAGAGCGGTGAATTCAGCTGGTCCGCGCCTTGCACGCTTTGCCGTAGCTGCGATCTCCGCACCGCCGAATTGATATCGAAATCGTCGAAGATGGCGAACTGGACCGGTCCGGCAATCGGAATTCGATACTCGATGGATGAAGTCAGTTTGGCGTCGCCACCGACGGAGACCGGACGGTAGATGGGGATCGGGATGGTGATGTTACCCAACGTATAGTTCCCCGGCTGAATGGGAACGGGCGTGCCATCGGGATTGGTAAGCGTGATGTTTGCCCGCACCGGAATAAATGCGTACGGTGTCGCTGCACGGACATCAAAGCCGCGCAGTTCGTTATCCCCGCCGGAATAGAAACGGGAGAACGGCGGAGCCACATCTCCGCTGAAGCCCTGGATGTAAGAGGCCTGAACGCGAATGCCAAGCACGTTGCGCCCATCCGGGGTAGGGTGCAGGCCCTTCATCGCAACGAAGTGTTTGTACAGCAAGACCGGCGTGAAATAGCGAACATTACCCCACAGTCCCGCGACCTGTAAGGCAGCCGAGATTTCCGTTCCGAAACGAGGCCGGTAGACGGACGGGCCAACCTTGTTGTACTGGTAGCTTAACGAAACCGAGCTGGTGTAAATGCCTTCCAGCGCATTCGGCCCCTGAATTTGCCCGCTGCGGAAAGCGAGCGTCTGGAAGAGGTTAGCCGACGCCTGGCTGAATGTCGTGATGGTCGACTTGTCCCAGCTATAGGTCAAGCCAACTCGCTTGAACGAGTGCTTCAGTGGATAGCTGAGCGAGAAATTCAACCCCGTCGACGACTGATTGTAATTCTGCGTAAGCGATTGCTGGGCCGCCGTCAGGGCCGAGGATTGGCCACTGACACTGGCGTAGTTGCGGGCTGAATTGTAGTCCGACTTTCTGGAGAAAACCTGAAAGCCGAGACTGGCCGACTTGTTCCGCAGATAGGGCTCGGTGAACGCAAACAGGACATTCCGCGACAGGTTGCCAACGTTGCCCTGCAGGCTCAGCGTTTCGCCCAGGCCCAGGAAATTATTGGTGGAGTAGTTCAGGCCAAGGAACGTGCCGGAAAGACCACTCACGCCGCCATTCAGGCCGATCGAGTTCTTGCCTTTTTCGTGTACCTTGAGCAGCAGCGAGACCGTGCCGTTGTCCGGGTCGGTATGTTCTTCGGAATCCTGCTCGACCTTAAGCGGGTCGAAATAATCCAACTGGTTCAGGCGAAGCAGGCTCTGCTCCCACAGGCTGCTGTTGTAAACCTGGCCTTCCTCCAGCAGCAGCTCGCGGCGGATGACGCGGTCGCGCGTGATGGTGTTGCCCTGGAACTCGATGCGCGACACGGTAAAGGGCTTGCCTTCGTCGACGTCGATGTCCAGAAAGACCTGGTGCTTGGCATCATCGATGCGCGGCGTCGGCACTGCGGTGAAGTTGATGAAGCCCAGCGAACCATAAGCCTTGCGCAGATTGTCAAGGCCCTTGCCCACGGCGGTGGCATTGAACCATTCCCCGTCTTTGGTGGGGAACTGAGCCCGCAACGCCTTAACATTCGAAATACTTTTGTTCCCGGTGAAAGTGACGCCACCAAGCTTGTAGCGCTGCCCCTCTTCGACCGGGATGCGAATATCGATACGCTTGCCCTGGCGAGGGCGGAAGGTAAAGAACGAGAGGCCGCCTTCGTTCCGGATATGGGTGATGGGATCGGCGACCCCGGCCCGAAAATATCCGCGATCCTGCAGCGCGCGGCGAACCCGCTCGGTATCTTCCTCGAGTTTGCTGGCATCGTAGGTGCGGGCGAAGATGTTCTCTAGGAAGATCGAGTGCGGAATCCCGATCGGCCGGAGGTTTCTCATGGCCGCGCGCAGTTCGCGCGAAGGTACTGCGTGATTCCCGGTAAAGGTGATGTTCCCCACTTTGACCGTGGGGCCTTCCTTGACGATGAAGTTGATGGCGACCGAAGACGGCGGAATGGTCTTGATGTCTGGCTTTACCGTCGCAAACTGGTGGCCGTGTTCTGCCAGCAGGGCGCGGATCACATCGATCGCTCGGGCCAGGCGCGTGGGATCATAGGGACTCTCAACCGATAGGCTGACGTGTTCTTTCTTAAAGCGGTCCAGTACGTCAGAGGTTGAGACTGAGTTCAGGCCTTTGTAGTTGATCTCGCGGATCGTCGGTTTCTCTTTGACGATCACATCGAGAATGATGCCCTTGGGGGTGTCCTCCCGGGCGATTTGCAGATTCTCGAAGTATCCCGTATTCCAGAGGGAGTTGAAGTCGCGCTCGATCGTTGCCGGGTCGTAGACATCTCCCTGATGGCTGAACAGCCGTGCCAACACCGTTTCCCGGGGAATGCGCCGGTTGCCGATCACCCGGATTTGCGTGATGACGTTCTCCGGGGAGGCGGCAGCTTGAGCGGCGGCAGGTGGAGCGACACCCTGCTGTGCCCAGGCAGTCAGACTGGAACCGCAAAATAGAAGCAAGCCAACAATCCTGCACATCCGGAAAAAGAACCGAGCAGGTTGGTTCTGATGAAACCGGGAGCGAAGGCTCCCTGACAAGACGCGAAGAATAGGCACACCCTCACTGCTGAAAATCGGATCCTGCTGGAGGAAAAGGCGATTATATGTGACGGAAGGGGTACTCCCCAACTCCGGGGACTGGTTCCTCACGCTGCCTACCATCCCGGAGATCCACTCAGCTGATACACCGCAACGCCATTAACTCTCCAGTTCGCTACATGCAAAGTATTCGCCCACCGCGGAATCCCAGGAAACGGAGAGAAGATTCGGCTTGCAACAGATCTGGCAGTCTTCCACGTAACGCTGCCGTCCCCCGGCAGATTCGTCCACCACAATCTCATTCCACTCTCCACAGCCCGCGCACTGGAAACCCGCTGGAAACGGCATCGTCTTCTCACGTTGAGCAGGTTTCCTTAGTCTATCGGAGGGAACACGTTTTGCGCTTCCTCCAGGCTGAGCTTTCGAACTTCCACCAGGGTGGAATAAAATGTCGCCCCGCGGCCCAGGTCGGTCAATCGCTCCGAGGTAAGCGCGTTTACGTTGTTTCCCCCGGTCGACAGCTTGTTCCAATTGAGGCTGGCAGCGACCACTCCGACGGGCACGCTCCCATCGATGTGTGCGCGCAGGCGTATTGTGCCGCGCGCATTGTATATCTCCACCCAATCTGCTTCGACGATCTGCCGTGCGTCGGCGTCGACCGCATGCATCATCACCAGGCCGGGTGATTCCATCTTCTGGTGGGTGGGAAGGTTGGCGAAGGTCGAATTCATATAGCTGTCGACCTTGCGGGGCAGGAATTCCAACGGAAACGTGTGCGCGTCTGCGCCTCGCCGCGACTCGTCGGGCGGGTGAAACGTCGGCAGCGGCTCCATTCCCTGCGCCGCCAGCGCACTCGAATAAAACTCAATCTTGCCACTGGGCGTGGGAAAAACGCCATCGGCAAAGGGCAAGGAGTTTACCCGAATCCGCTTTTTGGCTTCCAGTTCCTGCCGTGTAATTTCGTCGTCCGCACGGCCCGCAAGCGCCTGCTCGATCAGATCGTCGACGCTGTCACCGAAGCAGGGCTCCTTGAACCCCGTACGCTGGGCCAGTTGGCTGAACAGCCAGACATTCGACCGCGCCTCGCCTAGCGGCGCAATGGCCTGCTCTGACATCTGCAAAAAGTAGTGACCATACGCTCCCTGAAAGTCTTTGTGCTCCAGAAAGGTCGTCGCCGGTAGCACCACATCGGCGTAGTCCGTGGTGTCCGTAAAGAACTGCTCATGGACCACCGTGAACAGGTCGCTGCGCATGAGCCCGCGCACCACCGCGTTCTGATTGGGGGCAATCGCCGCCGGGTTTGAGTTGTAAACAAACAGCGCCTTTACCGGAGGATCATCCAGCTCGGTGAGTGCGTGGCCCAGACGCGACATGTTGACGATGCGAGCCGGGCGCCCGATCGGGCTGGCCATCATCAGGTCAGGCCGCTCAAGCGCCGTCCCGTTAAATCCAAAAGCACCGCTGAGGGAGAGTTGCAACCCGCCTCCAAGGTGTTTCCAGGATCCAATCAATGCCGGCAGCATGCACACCGCGCGAGCGGCCGCTCCGCCATTCTGCGATCGCTGTATGCCGTAGTTCAAACGAATGACCGAAGGACTGCTACTCGCATACTCCCGCGCCAGGCGCTCAATGTCGGCGGCAGGGATGCCGGTCAAACCGGCGACATGATCCGGCGTATAGAGCTGGACATGTTGCCTCAGCTCCTCAAACCCAACCGTATGCCGGGCAACATAATCGCGGTCATAAAGACCTTCTTCGATGATGATGCGCATAAGACCAAGCGCCAAAGCAGTGTCTGTTCCCGGCTGGATGGGGATATGCCAGTCGGCGACCTGGGCAGTGCGGGTTCGGTATGGATCGATCACTACGAGTCGTGCGCCATGGCGGCGCGCTTCTTGGACGAAGGGCCACAGGTGAACGTTATTGCCATGGATATTCGCAGCCCAGGCGATGATGTAACGGGCATGGCGGAAGTGTTCGGGGTCCGTGCCGAGCTTCTTCCCATAGACGGACACCAGCGCATCCCCGCCGGCAGTTGCGCAGATGGTGCGATCGAGCTGTGACGCGCCCAGCCGATGAAAGAACCGGCGATCCATGGAGCCATAACCAAGCACCCCCATGGTTCCGGCATAGGAGTAGGGCAGGATGGACTCCGGACCATGCTGCTGTGCGATCGATGTGAGACGTTCCGCGATCAGGTCGAGTGCCTCGTCCCACCCGATAGGTTCGAAGACCTCAGCCTCGCGCCCAGGCGGCATCTTCCCCTTCACCGCGCCGGGCCGGCGCCGCATCGGCTGCAAAAGCCGTGCAGGAGAATAAACCCGGTCCAGATACTTGGCCACCTTGCCACACAAAAACCCACGCGTCACCGGATGCGACGGGTCGCCCTGGATCCGCGTTGCCTTACCTGCCTCGTCGACGCTTACAAGAACGGCGCATGAGTCCGGGCAATCGTGCGAACAAACCGCCTGGACAGTTCTCGCTGGGGGCATAGCCCATTGTAGTAGCAATGCCCTCCCACAGGGCTTACTGTAGCTGGACCGGAGGAACACATGGCCCGCACGCATCTCTTGTTGGTTCTCGCCCTGACGCTTTCCAATCCGTCGTGGGGACAAACAGCATCCGAGACCGCCATCCATCACTTGTTGGACCAACAAGCCGCCGACTGGAACCGGGGCGATGTGGACGCCTTCATGAAAGCCTACGAAGACGCACCAACCACCACCTTCGTGGGCAAAACCGTGGAGTACGGCTACGCCACCATCCGTGAGCGCTATAAAAGGATTTATCCAACGCCTGCGGGAATGGGCAAATTAACCTTCACCAATCTAGCCATCAGGGAACTGGCCCCCACCTACGCCGTCGCCACGGGAAATTTCCATCTGGAGCGAACCGCCGCAGGCGGAGGAAATGCGGATGGAATTTTCTCCCTCGTGTTGAAGAAGGATCCGCAAGGCTGGAAGATCATCCTGGACCACAGTAACCGGACCAACTGAAACCAGTGCATAGCCATTTCAGCCGAGTCGTGCGGATACATGCCAACGGTACGCACGATCGCCGGCAGCGACGGCCGTAATGTTTTGCATCAGGGCACGACTTCAGTCGAGTCGCAAAGAACGGGCTTTACAGGCTGCGGAAAAACTCATTTGTTTGAAGGGTGTGGGCAACCGCCCTTTCCTCCAGCAACCGCCCTTTCCTTGCCGCGGTCCTCCCCTTTTTGTCATCCCGAGCGCAGCCGAGCGGATCTGCGGTGCGCCATTCGTGTGCCCCGCTTCTAACGGTCTACAACCTCCAGGAATCCACCGAACCCTCCTGGAAAACATCAACCTGCCCTTTGTTATTCCAGGTTTCCAGGAGTAGTCCGTAGAACACGCATCTGTGTCCAGCGCAGCGTGGCAGGAAATGCGGGTCGGGTTAACCAAAAGGAGAGGATCGTTACAAGGAACGGGCCGTTCCTGAACCGAGGCATTTTACAAATCTAATATGGACACGCCTGGCTGAACTCAGCCCAGGACGCAGTCCTGGGTACCACACACAACCTGATTAAGTCCCGCAGGGACGGCTGAAGGCGGTTCAGGGATTGCATCGCGGCCTAGTTCCAGTGGTCCCTGCGTGACTCGATTTGGACCCTGCTCAGATCTGCAGCACTTCCCTTTCCTTATTACGGCACATCTCTTCCATGCGCCGGATCTCATCGTCGGTGAGCTTCTGTATTTCCTCAAGCGATCTCTTCTCCTCATCCTCTGAGATCTTCTTGTCCTTGGCCGACTTTTTGATCAGATCATTGCCATCACGACGAATATTGCGGACCGCCGTGCGATGGTCTTCCAGCGTCTTATTGAGGTGCTTGACCACTTCCTTGCGCCGCTCTTCTGTCATGGGCGGAATGGGAATACGGATAATCTTGCCGTCATTCTGCGGATTGAATCCCAAATCGGACGCTCGCAACGCTTTCTCAATATCGCTGATTATGCTGGGATCCCAAGGCTGAATCAGAATCAGGTTGGCATCCGGAGCGGTCACCTGCGCCACCTGGTTGAGGGGCGTGTCGCTGCCATAATAAGGCACCTTAACCTGGTCGAGCATGTGCACGGAGGCACGGCCCGTGCGTGTGGATGCAAGCGTGGCGCGGAAATCGTCGACCGCCTTTTCCATCCGCGTCTTGAGCTGTTGCTGGGTGTCTTTGAGGGCGGGAATACTGCCCATTACTGAGACTGCCATGTTCTTACTCCCCCGAAATTAGATGGCCATCGCCTGTTCGCGCGCGTGATACGAGGAGCGCACCAGCGGCCCCGACTCCACGTGGCGGAAGCCCATACCAAGAGCCTCTTCGCGCATATAGGCGAACTCCTCCGGCGTGTAATACCGCGCCATTGGCAGATGATCTCTGGATGGACGCAGGTACTGTCCAATGGTTAACACATCCGTCCCCACGGCTGCGAGGTCGCGATAGACCTGCAGCAGCTCGTGCATTTCCTCCCCCAGGCCAACCATGACGCCCGACTTGGTGGTCATGCGAGGATCGACGATCTTGGCATACTCCAGCAGCCGCAGCGTGCGTTCATAGCGTGCGCCCGATCGTACCGCACGATAAAGCCGCGGGACCGACTCGGTATTGTGGTTCAGCATCTCCGGCTTCGCCTCGACCACAATGCGTATCGCTTCTTCCTGGCCCTGGAAGTCAGGGATCAGCACTTCTACCTGGCAACCGGGAGCCTGGCGGCGAATCTCCTCGATTACCAGGGCAAAAGCGCGCGCTCCCCCCAGAATATCGTCGTCGCGATTCACGCTGGTGATCACCGCGTGCTTCAGCTCGAGTTTGGCCACCGCTTCCGCGACCCGGCGGGGCTCGTCGAAGTCGATCGGCTCCGGGCGCCCTTTGGGCACAGCGCAGAAACCACAGCGGCGGGTACAGGTATTGCCCAACATCATGAAGGTTGCGGTGCGCTGGTTCCAGCACTCGCCGATATTCGGGCAGTGGGCAGACTCGCAGACGGTATGCAGGTTGAGCGACCGGGCAAGGCTCTTCAGTTCGTGGTAATTCTCGCCCACCGGCGCGCGAGCCTTCAGCCAAGCGGGCTTGGGAGTAGGACGCCGTGGACTCTGGTCGATCTGAACAAGGTCAAGCACGCTGATCCATTGTACCGTGGCTATCGAAGGCGCTCGATTACCTCCGATCGCACCAGGTACAGAAAGAACACAAGGTTGATCACGATCATGACCCCCCACTGGGCCTGGCGAAAGCGGAACAGGTTATAGCACCCAAAACACACGCAACAAAAGACCGCACCGAGAGCCAGCGCCCATCCCCACCGGCGCAGACGGATCAGTCCCAGTCCGGCAACAGCAAAGACCGTGCACAGGATCAGGATGCCAACCCTGGCCCCTCCCGGCGGGTAATGGCCAGTCAACACCCCCAGCACGCCGATCAATGCCAGGGCCAGCATCCATAGCGAAATCGCCGCCATTCCAGGCAGCGGTAATTTGGAGTTGGTCATAAGGTATGCAGGTAAGCCATCAGATCGGCCAGTTGCTGATCTGTCAGTGTATTGCCCTGGGCCGGCATCATGTTTCTTCCTTGCACAATCACCGCGGTGACTTGAGCATCGTTCGCCGCCATACCGCTGTGCAGATATGGCTTGCGAAACAAACCTTCGAGCCCGGGACCATTCATGCCCTTTTCAGTGTCCGCGGAGTGGCAACTGGCGCAACGGCTCACGAATACCTGGCGTCCCCCGGCCTCTTGCGGCGTGAGTTGGCTTAAAGGCTTGGAAGGCGGCAACCGATGGCATCCACAGGTCGCCAACAACCCCAGAAGAAGAACCTTCTTCAATCTGACTCCTTCAATTTGCGTCCGCGATCGCGGCGACGATCTTGTCCATCGCCGTGCGGTCTGCTGGCAAAGACGGACTGTGATCGGTGCACATGATAGAGAAAGCGACCGTCTGGCCGCTACGAGCCACCAGGTAGCCGCTTAACGCGCGCGCTTCTCCCAGGGTCCCCGTCTTGGCGAAGACCTTGCCGTCCAGCGCAGCCTGTTTGAAGCGGCCCGAGAGGGAGCCATCCACCCCGCCTACGGGAAACGAAGTCCGGAACGCCTCCCCCCAACTCTGCCGTGCCGCGTAGCTCAGCAAAGTGGTAAAGGCTCGCGGCGTGACCAGGTCTTGCACCGAGAGCCCGCAACCGTCAAAGAGAACAAAATCTGTGGGGGCAATACCGGCGGAGATGAGGAATTGCCGCACCACCCGTGTGCCTTCAAGCAGGGACCCATCCGAGCCCTCGAATTTTCCCAGTGTTCTGAGGGTGATTTCGGCGTGCAGGTTTTGGCTGACCTTGTTCGTCACCACCAGGTCATCCCCGAGAGGCGGCGAGACATGCGACGCCAACACATTAGGTCCTGCACTCGGCGACTGCACGGTTTCGGTTGTGATTGGGTGCAGGACAATCGGCTGCTGCTGTTCGGCAAGAAAGTCGCCGGTATAAGTGGACAGTCGATGCTGCGCCCGGGCTTTGCCGCTCACCTTGACTCCGCGCGCCAGAAGCATCGCCCGCAGCGACCGTGCGGCATATTCCGCTGGGTCTTCGATTGCCAGGGCAGAGTGCAGGCCCGGTTGACCCAGGGGAGTCCGGCCAAAAATCCGCACCGTCATGGAACCTGGCGAGCGCTCAACCCCGGGCTTGATAGGATCGCCCGGAGAGCTTGTGATCAGGGAATTTTCAATCGCGTAGTAAGGCGTAGCCGGCACCCAGGAAGGCAAGCCCATGTCGCCGGCCTGCGCCGCCGGCGTGACGTTGAGATAAACCTCGTTATCGTTGATGCTCAACGCCGAAATGGGTGCCCCGTAACCCCACTGCAAGTCATCCCAGCTCCAGCCGGCGCCAAAACGTTCGAAGACAAACCAGGTGTCGTCGCCCACGATATCCCCGGTCACGGAGTGCACTCCATGCTGCACGATCTGGTCGGCCATGTCCTCAAGGGCAGCCAACGGCGGCCCGGTACGTTCCGTCTTCATGCCAAAGGGCATGCTACGGGCGGATATGTTGGCATCACCCACCCCAAAGATGGTGATGTCGCCGCGAACCTCCCCCCCGCTACCCACGGCGGCACTGCTCGAGACCATCGTGGTGAACGTAAGACCGCTAGGCAACAGCGCGTAAGCTGCCGCGGTGGTGAGGAGCTTGGCATTGGAAGCCGGGTTGAAGTACTGGCCGTCATTGAGCTTGTAGATGGGGTTGCCGCCGAGCGCCACCACCGAGATTCCCCAGTGCGCCTGGCTTACTCCGGGATCGGCAAGAATGCGGGCCACCGCCTGAGGCAGCGGCACCTTGTGCGCAGGTTTGTGCGGAGCAGGAGGAAACAAAACGCCGCCAAGCATCAACAGGCTGAGGTGAGGGAAGCTCGGTAGCATATCTCTTCGCGGAGTGTACCTCACTAGAATGGCAAGGATGCCTTTTGCCTTGCGAGCCCGCTGCGACTGGAAGCTGCGTACCCGCGCCCTGCCGCTGGGTGAGCGGACCGTGGTAATGGGAGTGCTGAACACCACCCCTGACTCCTTTTCTGACGGCGGTGCCTTTGATAGCCCTGCTGCAGCCATCGAACACGGGCTCCGGATGTTTGAGGACGGAGCGGACATCGTCGACATCGGCGGTGAATCCACCCGGCCCGGAAAGCACACGCCGGTAGGCGCTCGAGAAGAAATCGACCGGGTCATCCCGGTACTGAAAGGCATTTTGCGCCATCGTCCGGCAGCAATTCTGTCCATCGACACCTATAAATCTCAGACGGCGAAGGCCGCTCTCGAGGCCGGGGCCGAGATCGTCAACGATGTCAGTGGCTTTTTATGGGATGAATCTATGGCCCAGGTCTGTGCCGGCGCCGGTTGCGGCGTGGTCCTGATGCATACGCGGGGCCGCCCGGAAGAATGGCACGCGCTACCCCCTCTCGATCCAAACCAGGTCGTACCAATCGTCAAGGAGGCGCTGCAGCAGCGCCGGGACGAAGCACTAAAAGCAGGAATCGCGCCGGAGCACCTCGTACTGGACCCTGGCTTCGGCTTCGGAATCATCGCCGAGCAAAACTACTCACTCCTCGCGGGTCTGGGCGAATTGACCAGCTTGGGACACCCGCTGCTGGCAGGCGTCTCCCGCAAGGGCTTTTTAGCCAAACCCCTGTCGTCGCTTTACAAACGGAAGGATGTGCCGGCGGATCGCAGGGGAAACGCCTCTTTAGCCGCGATCACCGCAACCATCCTGGCCGGTGCGCACCTGGTAAGGGTTCACGACGTACGACCCAGCCGGGAAGCAGCGGCCGTAGCCGACGCCATCCTGGCGGCCTCTGTTTGACCTCGGCCCGACGTCTCCAATTAGATTTTTAAAATGCTTCCCGTTTAGCAACCGCCCTTTCCTTGCCACGATCCAAACTCAGTCCCGGAGGGACGGCTGAAAATAGCCCAGGACGCTAGTCCTGGGTTGGATTTCAAAGGACGACCAGTCCCGAAGGGACGGCTGAAATCCTGGACAAGCTTCAGCCGTCCCTACGGGACTTAATCATGTTTCCATGGTGTACCCAGGACTGACGTCCTGGGCTATTTTCAGACGTCCCTTCGGGACTGAAATCGGAGAGGAGCAAGGCGACAAATCTGTTCTTCCACCAACCCTTAGTGCTTGGCTTCCTCGCCACCCGAGATCCGGCTGGCCTCAAAGCTCACAATTCGCCACTGACCATCCCGGTTGCTGTAAACCCGTGTGTACCGGAATCGCCCGCTGATATCCCGATCCCCATTCTTGCCCACCAGGTCGGCCTTTGACGTCACCACTGCCGTGTCCCCGTAAATCCTTACCTTGATGTCGCTTAGGTCCAGCTGGGTGATATGGAGAGAACCACTCCGTCGGCGGCTGAGTTCATCCGCCTTGGTTTCCAGCGTCCCATTGGCGCTGATGCCAAGATAATCATCGGCCAGCAGCCGTTCGACTACGGAGATGTTATTGGTGATTTGGGCCTGTCGCCAATCCAACTCCAGGCCTTCAATTTCTTTATGAGCGTTATCCCGGTGGGGAAACCCAGCGTGCGCCTGACTGGTAAACCCGCCTGCCAATATGAGCAAAAGGGACAGTCTGCCGACCGTGGTAAACAGCCAACGATGCTCGGAATGAGCGCCCATAAGCGTATCGGATGTTAGACCGCGTCTGAAGCCGAGTCAAAATTGAAACTTCAGACTGACAGTTTTCGCGGTTGAACGCAATGCCCCGGGGATTGGATGGCAATCGCCCAGAAGCAGAATCAGAACAACCCTACCCGGCGGCAAAGAGGCGGACTGGATTTTTCGTCAGGAAAAATCCAACCTCTCGGAAGTAGACCGGGCATACGCATTCTGATTCTGCTTTTTACACCACCGCGGTCAAATTCTCGACCTCTCGCTCCCGCATCAGCTGAAACAGTCCGCCCACAGCGTACTTCTTGAAATGAGGAGTAGTTCTATGGAACTCGCTCGCCGCCCGATCCCGGTATTGCTCGTAAATCACAACCATCGTGGGGTCGTCCTCGACAGTATGCGGAACGTAGCTGACACAGCCCGGCTCCTCCCGCGAGGCGAGGGCCAGGTGGCGCAGAATATCGCTAACGTTTTCACGGTCTTCCGCGGCGAATCGCATACGTACGATAAAGCTGACCATTCTGCCTCTTAATCTATCCGATCAGTTGGAGTGCATCCAGTCGAGGGCCGTCGAGAACCCGGGCAGAATCATCGTCTGCTCCCGGTCAGGGCCGGTCGAAACCATGCCAATGCGGGCGCCCGACTCCGCTTCCAGAAACCGAAGGTATTTCTGCGCCGCCGTGGGCAGCCGGTCGAACTCAGTAATCCCCTCGGTGGAGGTTTGCCAGCCCTCCAGCTTGGTGTAGACCGGCTCGATCTTCTCCAGGCCACTCACATCCGCCGGGATGGTGTCAGTGCTCTCGCCACCAATCCGGTACCCGGTGCAGATCGGGATTTCGGCGAAGCTGTCGAGCACATCCATCTTGGTAACCACCAGCCATTCCGTGCCGTTGATCTCATTGGAGTAACGCAGCAGCGGCAGATCCAGCCACCCGCAGCGGCGCGGCCGTCCGGTCACCGCTCCGTATTCCTGGCCGCGGGCACGCAGCAGATCGCTGGGCTCGCCATGGATCTCCGTTGGGAAAGGGCCCTCACCCACCCGCGTGACGTAGGCCTTGGTGACGCCGACCACTGTACCAATCCTGGTCGGACCCACTCCGGTGCCGATCACCGCGCCCCCGGCTGTGGCCGACGACGATGTCACAAATGGGTAGGTGCCATGATCGATGTCCAGCATGGTGCCCTGGGCCCCTTCGAACATCACGCTCTTTCCCTGGCGTATCGCGTCGTTTAGCAACTTGGTCGTATCGGTAACAAAGGGCCGGACGCGTTCCGCAGCCTCGGCATATTCGTCGTACATCTTGATCGGGTCCAGCGGATCCGTACCGAACAGCGCGTGAGCCACCGCATTTTTCTCGTTGCAGGCGTTTTCGATGTGCGTTTTGAGCAGACTGCGGTTGAGCAGGTCAATCACTCGCAGTCCGCTGCGATGCATCTTGTCTTCGTATGCGGGACCGATCCCGCGGCTGGTAGTGCCGATCTTCTGCCGTCCGGGAGCATTCTCCGACGCCAGCTCAATCATGCGGTGGTAAGGCAGGATCACCTGGGCACGATTCGAGACAAAAAGCTGCTCATCGACGTTGACCCCCAGGTCGCGCAGCTTGCCGATCTCCTTAAGAAACGCCAGCGGATCCAGCACCACGCCGTTGCCAATGACCGCGCGGCAGTCCGGGCGCAAAACCCCGCACGGGACCAACTGCAGAATGAATTTCTGCCCTCGGATAATGACGGTATGCCCGGCGTTGTGACCGCCTGCATAACGGGCCACAACCGCGAACCTATCGGAAAGAACGTCGACGATCTTTCCCTTTCCCTCGTCGCCCCATTGGGCGCCTAGTACCACCGCAGTCTTGGCTCGCATGTACTCCCATCGATTTCGTGTGACGCACTCTTCCCCTGCCGGCTCGGCCTCTTGATCGTACTTCGTTAAACCTGCGTAGGGATGGAGTGGCAGACAATCTGGTGCGCCAAGGTAGCGTATGGCGACTCTCAGCCTGTTCCGACTCTTGATCATATAACGCCGCCCGGTAGCGGCCAAGGACCTGCGACAATGACAATGGATGAGCCATGCCCGAGCTGCCTGAAGTCGAAACCATCGCCCGCGGAGTCCATGAGCGCCTGCGTGGGGACCGCATCGAAACCACCTGGTTCAGCGGAAAGCCCGAGCCCTTCAAGTCTTCTCCGCAGCTCATGGCAAAGGAGCTACCCGGCCGGAGCATTGAACGCGTCCACCGCGTCGGCAAACACATCGTCTTCGATCTTGAGCAAGGCAAGGCGCCCAGCCTGCAATGGATTGTGCACCTGGGCATGACCGGCCGCTTGCTCGTTGCCGATGCAGAGACACCCGTTCCTCCCCACACTCATGGCATCCTCCATCTGGCTTCTGGGAAGGAACTCCGCTTTGTCGACGCCCGCCGCTTCGGGCGCATGGAACTGCACGGTATACCAACCAAAAAAACTACACACTTCACAGGCACTGGCCAGGAACCCTTACAAATCTCCAAGGACGAGTTCGCCGCGCTCTTTCGCCCCCGCCGTACCTCTATCAAGGCTGCCCTGCTGAACCAGAAGCTACTCCACGGAGTAGGAAACATTTATGCCGACGAGAGCCTCTTCCGCGCCGGCATCCGGCCCCGCAGGATGGCGCGCCACCTCAAGCGGGCAGAGCTAGATCGTCTGCACACCGCCCTCCAAGCCGTACTGGCCGAGGCAATAGCTTCGGGTGGCTCTTCGGTTTCGGACTATGTCGACGCGGCGGGGGTGGAAGGCTTCTTCCAGCTCCAGCATCGGGTTTATCTGCGGAGTGGGCAACCCTGCCTGGTCTGCGGTGCCCCCATCCGCCGCATCGTCGTCGCCGGTCGCGGAACCCACTATTGTCCCCGCTGCCAGCGCTAGATTTCTATGAATTCCAGAATGATTGCCCCGGTCAGGCTTCCATAAATCGGAAGCACAAAGCGTCGGGCGGCAGCTAACTATCTGATAACAGGTAACATGATAAACGGCATCCCAACTGCATATAGGAACCGTAGCCAGCGACGCACGCGGCTCGCGCTTGAACAGCGAGTCCGGCGCCTCAGATCCGGCGAGCAGAGCCAGGTTCTACCAGGACCAGCCGCGAACCGGAGCTTTACATCCCGCGCACTAGCTAGCGCGGGTGACCCTTGGGAGGCCAGTGATTGGCCATCATTACGAAAAGCCACTCAGCCGTGGCTTTTCGATTTTAGGAACGATTTTCCGGCTGACCTACCCGAATGCCTTCACCCGTAACACTATTGTTCTTACTACTGGGGCCAACGTCTCCGATTAGCACTTGCTCTCGGGCAGATTATCTGTGTATTATCGGTTTTGCCTATCGAGCGGCTGAAGCCAGATCTCAAATGAGCCAGGCTCGCCGCAATTCTCGAGAGTCAATAGGGTTTTTCTGCCGCGTTCGCACTTGCTGGCCCAATTAGTGGTGTTTCGTCGCTGGGCCAATCAATAGCGGTACAGACAACACCAGTAGTTTGTTTGAGAGATCAAACCATAGGTTCCACCCCCAAACCGTAATCTTTTGGAAAAGTTCCTTTTGAGTGCGTGGACGTGGCCGCTGGCCATCAACCAAGTGGAAACATGAGTTGCAGCCGATCTCTGCCTTCCCCTGTCCGGGGAGGGTCAAACTTGAGCAAGCTGCAAGAATTGCCAACGCACCGGGATGTGCATGCATGACAGAGCAAAATCAACCTCAGGCGCAGCCGAATCAGGCCCAGCCTGCTGGTCAGAGTGAAGGGCAAGGGCATCGTCGCCGGCGCCGCAGACGTAAAGGATACGCAAACAACCAGGCAAAGGGTCATCCCAATGCCGAGACTGGACAAGGGGCCGCCCAGGCCCATCCGCCCAAAAAGGCGGCTAAGTCCAAGTCGCCCGGGCAAAACCGGTTCACGTCCAAGAACGGCAATGGAAGCGCCCACGGAGCCATGAACAATGGCAGCAACGGTGGTGGCCGGCGCAAAGGCAAACAGCGCCGCCAGCAGACATTCGTCGGACCCATGGACCACAGCTACCGGGTGATAAACGGCAACACCGCCGACGCTCCCTATGCCCAGGCGGAATTCCGTGGCAACGGCCAGAATGGCCACTTCCAGAATGGGCATTTCGCCGAGAGTGTGCCCAAGGAGCCGGTCGTAGCCCCGCTTCGGGAAGACGCACCAACCCGCATCTACTGCTTTATCGAAGACCTCTTTTTCCTGGCCAAGATCCAGGAAACCGCGCGGAAAATCGGCGTGAAGGTAGCTTTCGTCAAAGCCGACAAGGACATTGTCTCGCGGCTGGCCGATGTACCCGAAGGGACCCGTCCCTCGCTCATCGTCTTCGACTTGAACAACGTCGCAGCGAAGCCCCTTACCTTGATTCCGCGCCTGAAGAGCAAGATGAAGCGCGGCACTTCGGTGATCGGTTTCCTCTCCCACTTGCAGGGAGACCTGAAAGCCAAGGCCATGGAAGCCGGCTGTGACATGGTGATGCCGCGTTCCGCCTTCTCCCAAAACCTGCCCAACCTGTTGCGGCGTCACGGGCTGGATTCGGAACTGGAAGCAATCGAAGCGTAAATAGCACTAGCGCTCACGAAGGCAGAGGGAACTGGACGGGTGCCCCACGTTCGCCTCGGCGTTCGTGGGACGAAAACGTTGGGCGCAGCCCATCGGTCGCTCTCACTGAATCTACAAACTCATTTGTAGTTACAAATACCCACTAACCCGGCGGCCACATCATGCCGCGGCCGCCAAGCAAGTGAACGTGAAGGTGATCGACTGTCTGGCCGCCATCGCGTCCGGTATTGATGACCGTACGAAAACCCTGCAATAACCCTTCACTCTTGGCAACGCGTGCCGCAACCAGGTGAAGATACCCCAGCGTCTCCTGGTCTTCCGCAGCGGTCTCTGCCAGGGAATCAATGTGCTTGCGCGGCACAATCAGTATGTGGGTTGGAGCCTGCGGATTGATATCGCGGAACGCGTACACACGATCATCCTCAAACACCTTCTTCGCAGGAATTTCGCCGGCAACAATTTTGCAGAACAAACAAGCCATGGAGATGCAGCTCCTTCTGTAATCATCCTACTTGCCGAAGTATCGTGGATGGGCGCCCGGCCCCCACGGATCATAGTCCGCGGCAAACGCTTTCCGCTCGGCGATAGGCGGATGGGTGTACGTCCAAAAAACTACGAAACGTGAAGGGTAAGGGTAGTCCAGCGATTCCTCCCCCAGTCGTTGGAACGATTGCGCGTTCACCTTCTGTGGGTCGGCAACAATGCCGTGAACCACCTCGCTGCCGAACACGTCCGCCTGGTGCTCCTGCGCGCGGCTGATGCTGTTGCCGATGGGTTCAGCAACAAAAGAGAGGAGAGTCAACACCAGCAAGAGAACCGCCGCCGCCGCCCAGTCTTCGAGCGATGCGATATGCCAACCCGGCCCATAGCGGCGCACTAGAAAACGCGCCAGGTGGGAGCCAATCCAAAAGAAGAAGAGAGACAACACCGCCCCAATAGCAAGACCGCGCTCGATGTGATGCAGCACATAGTGGCCAAGCTCATGGCCGAAGACCAGCAGGATCTCATCCGGAGGAGAATGCTTGATGGTGTTGTCCCACACTACGACGCGCCGTGAAGAACCAAACCCGGTGACGTAGGCATTCGAGCTGGTGTACTTCTCGCTGGCCTTCATCAGAAACATGCGTGCGGGCGGAATGGAAACCCCGGTCTTGTCGATCACCCGTTCCAGTTGCTGCACCAGCGCCGGATTGCTGCGTGCCAGCGGTTCAAAGTGATTGAACATGGGGTCGACGACCACTGGCAGCACAAACACCAGCAGAACTTCCATCGGTAAGGAAATCACCCACAACCAGAGCCACCACCGGCGTGATTTCCGAATGAGCGCGAAGAGTACAGAAAGAACAACCGTGCCGGAGATCAGATCCAGTAGCAGAGCCTTGCCCCAGTCGATGAACCAGCTGCCCCAACCCTGGATCGACTGACCATAGGCAAGCGAAATGTGGTGGCCCACGATAGACAGTGGAAGGTGGAACAGCGACCACGTCAGCAAAAAAACCGGAGCAAAGAAAAGCCCCTGCAACCAGGGCTTCGGGGTAATAGCTGTGGCCCATGCACTCAGTCGCGCCGCCCATCGGAAATTCAGAAAAGCCAGCACCACCAGAACGCTCCAAACCGTCGACCCGAAACCGAGGCCCGTGCGCCAGTGGTAAAGCGAACGAGCCCGTTCCAACACCTCCGGAGCAAGCGTATACACCATGCTGGGTCCAGCAACCACTCTCTATGAACCGTTGCCCTTTCCTTTGTCATCCCGGAGCGTAGCGAGGGATCTGCAGTTCCGCGGACCTCTCCTGCGAAAACCGACCTACCCCTCAAAAATGAATTGTCATCCCGACCGGAGCGCAGCGTAGTGGAGGGACCTGCGTTTTCCCACCCTCCTCATCAATCAAGCCGAACCAGATACGCCTCGCCCTCACTCGGCTGAAGACCACGTGCAATCTCAACCGCGCGTCCCTTATCGTCGCCCGCCGGCCGGATGCGCACCCAATGACCGGTGGGGCCCGTAAACTCGATCACATTCGCGGTACTATATTTCCGCCTAAGCTGGTCCCGCAATTTATCCGCTCCGCGTTCGCTCTTGAAAGCGCCAATCTGCACGCACCAGCGCCCTCCGCGGTCCAGCGAAGAAGGAGCAGCAAATACTTCCACTCGCACCCGGGCCACCCCCGGCCTCCACACGCCAATCGCCTTCGCGGATGCCAAAGAAAGATCGAGCATGCGATCGGGAACGAACGGGCCACGATCGGTAATACGCAAAATAACCGATTGTCCGGTCGAAAGGTTGGTCACCCTGATCAGCGAATTCATCGGCAGCGTGCGATGTGCCGCGGTCAAAGCATCCTTGTCGAAGATTTCCCCGTTAGCCCCGCGCCGCTTGTCATAAGGAGGCCCGTACCAGCTGGCCGCTCCCTCTTCGCTGTAAATCACCGGGTGCGACACGACGAACGCAGCGTCCGCCTCGTTATCAGCGACCGAACCTGGTGGGTTCGGCGCCGGGGCCGGGCTGGAAACCGGTGCAGGCGGCGGAGCAGAAGGAACTGGAGCTGGAGTCGTCAGCACGGGCGGCGGAGCAACTGCCACCGGCGCGGGCTTGTGCCGGCATCCGGTGCCTGAAACAATCGCCGCGCTCACCAGCATCACTTGTGACAGCGCGCGCAGCAGTCGGCAGCGCCACGCCACCTTAGCTCACTCCGCTGCCGTGACGATCGTCGAGCTGCTCAGCTAATTTGTGCAGCCGGTCCGCGGCAGCGCGCAGGCCATCGGAGGAGCCCTGCCGCAACTGCGGCACAACCTGATCGTTGAGATAGTCGATCAGCTTCTTCAGCTCCTCTTCCACCCGCGGTTTTACCTGGTTAAAACGTTCGTCAACCTTTTTGCCAAAATTCTCAAAGCGGCTGCTGCTGTCGCCCTTGGACGTCTGGTCAACCATAGGCCCTCACTTCTGCATCTCTCCCGCAAGGCTTTGCAGGGGGAGTGGCATCACAGGTAGAGTACCGCACCGGAACTGGCGACGACGACTTGTCCCGCCTTTGCGCCCGACCCCTTTCGTTCGCATAGACTGGAACAGAAGGAATTCTGAAACCTAAGGGGTGCCTTGACCAAATCTTCGAGAATTTGTTGCCGCCTCCTTCTCTTTTCGCTGGTGGTCGCCCGCGTGGGTATGGCACAGACAGCTACGGGAATATCCAGGTCAATGCTGGGTTTGGCGTTGCCCGATGCGCCCCAGGCCCAGCAGCCGGCTCAACCCTTTGGACCGGCGACACAACACATGGCGGTGGCGCCCCTGCCTCCGGAGCGAAAATCCGCGCAGACGATTGAGCCTGGAAGGCAGGCCCAAGAGCTGTCCGGCGCCGACAAGGTGATCCTTTCCTTCAACGAGGTGGCCAGGCCCGTCACCCTGCTCCCCGCTCTCTACTCCGCCAGCTACGAGCAACTTTTCAACACTGATCCTAAATACGGCCATGACGCCGGAGCATATGGAGAAAAGTTCGGTGCTTCCATGCTGCGCTCTGCCAGTGTCCGCATTTTTTCCGACGGGCTGTTTGCGGCCGCGTTTCATCAGGATCCACGCTACTACCGGATCGGCCAAGGCAACCTCGTTCATCGCGGTCTGCTTTCCGCCAGGCAGGCACTGATTCGCCGGGGGGATAATGGAAACGATCAGTTCAACTACTCCGGCATTGGCGGCCGTGCCGCCGCCGCCGCGCTGGTCACGACCTACTATCCCGAGCCGAGTGTTACCGCCAAGGTCGTCGGGCTCACCTTCGCCACATCCATTGCGACCGACGCGGGTGGCAACCTGGTACTCGAATTTCTGCCCAACATTATCCGCAGGTTTCCGATCATGCAGAAGCTTCGCCTTGAGTAATCGAGCGTAGCGTTTCCTGCTTCGGGACAGTTGATTATGAACAGAAGCGTTCTTAACCGGGCTCTGCTGCTGGCGGCCATCCTGCTGGTACGCCCACTCCTCTTCGGGCAGCAACAAACTCTGCCCGAGGCGCCGCAGCCCGCGGCCCCCGCCCCGGAACCAGACCAGGAACCAGCCCCCGGCGATATCAACCCTGGCACCCGCTTTCCCGCTGGAATCTTCCACCGCGGCCAGGGGAACAACAACAGGCGTCCAGGATTCCCCCCCGTCAGTCCACCGGCCCCGGGAGGAATGCGCGTGCCTCCTGCCGCACGCCCCAACGTCTTTGGGAGAAATACGGAGTGCGTCCCGGATTCCTCCAGTCCTGCCCAGAGATTCATGAGCTGCAAGCCCAACATCGATGCGTTTGTCCGCTTCCTGGATACCTCCACTCCGCTGCCGCTCACGCCCCGGCAGAAATTCATTCTGGCCGCGAGGAACGTGAGCGATCCAGCCAACCTGCTGACCATCGGCGGTCTCTCGGCAATCAGCGTAGCCACCGATTCGCATACGGCTGACGGACCTGGATTAAGGGGGTTTGCGAAGAATGCCGGCGTGTCCCTCAGCCAGGACATGACGGGTGAGTTCTTTGGCACCTTCCTCATTCCCTCCCTGGTCCATCAGGATCCGCACTACCATCGCATGCCGAATCTACCTGTCCGTAAGCGAATTGTTCATGTCCTCGACGCTGTAGTCGTCGGCCAGAGCGACGAAGGATTGCCGATGTTCAACTATGCCACCGTGTTTGGCACAATTTGTACGAACGCGATGGGCAATCTTTATGTGCCCGGGCGCAACAATAGCTTCGGATCCAGTGCTGCCCGCATCGCCATCTCGCTAGCCACCAACCCGGTCGGCAACGCCATCACCGAATTCGTGCCGGACTTGGCCCGTCACGTAAATTTCCAGGTAGTGATCGTACAAAGGTTGATCAATCGCGTTGCCGTCGTCGAGGGCGCCCAGCCGCAATAACCCGCGCGTGGGCCAGGAACCCAGTTCGATACCGTTGCGGCATGCGCCCGAGCCGTTCAAATCAATCATTTGCCGTCCGGCTCCGCTTTCTCGCCGTTCACCGCGACTCGTTTTTGATTACCAGATAATGCTCGTACCCTATAACTGGGTTGACTCGGCCTCATCGGCGCGCCCAACTATCAGATTCTTAAGTTCCTTCGGCCCCAGCAATTCAGCTTCAATGAGTCAGGAGACCTTATGTCGAGAGCCGTCAAATATTCAGAGAGAGCGGTAACGATCCTTGCCCAAGGCGCATGGTCAGTTTTTGAGCGGGTCAACCGCATCAGCCCCAATGCCTCTTTCACCCCGAAATGGTCTGAAAAGCCCCTCCTGAAGTCCTATCAGAAGGAAAAGCCTCCGCTAGGTTGGCCGCGTAGCACCGACTCCCTGTGCCCCAAGTGCGTACCGGAGATTCGCCAGCAGATCATCGACGGCAAGCTGCCCCACGAAGTGCTCCTGAACGAGAAGGTAGGCGAGATCAAGGCCCAGATCATCGAGCGCGACGGCAAGATTCTGATGATCAAGGACTGCCCCACCCATGGGCACTTTGAAGATGTAATGGCCATCGACACTGAGTTCTTCCGCCACCTGGAAGAGGTCTTCCCTGGCCGCGACATCAAGGCGCACAACGACGACAAGCTGCACAACCACGGAACCTCGACCGTAACCCACGGCCGCGGCTCAGTGTTGACCATCGATCTGACCAACCGCTGCAACATGATGTGCGACCCCTGTTTCATGGACGCCAACCAGGTCGGCTTTGTCCACGAGCTGACGTGGGACGAGATCAAGACCATGCTCGACAACGCGATCTCCATCAAGCCCCGTCGCCAGATGTCGGTTCAGTTCTCCGGTGGTGAGCCCACCTTGTCGCCGTACTTCCTGGACGCGATCGCCTACTCCCGCAAAGTCGGTTACAACTCCGTTCAGGCTGCCACCAACGGCATCGAGTTTGCTAAGAGCAAAGAGCTTTGCCGCGCCGCTGCGGAAGCGGGTCTGCGCTACGCCTATCTGCAATTCGATGGCATCGGCAACGCAGCCAACTCCCACCGCAAGGTCGGCAACTTGTTTGATGTCAAGCTCCAGGCCATTCACAACCTGCACGAGGCTGGTGTCGACATCGTTCCCGTCACCACCATCATCAACGGCATCAACAACGAGCAGGTGGGCCGCATTATCCAGTTCGCCCTCGACAACCCCAAGAAGATCAATTTTGTCAGCTTCCAGCCGGTGTCCTTCACCGGCCGTGACGAGGATGTCAGCGACGAGCGCCGCGTGGCGCAGCGCTATACCCTGAGCCACATGGCCCACGACGTCAAGAACCAGACCGGTTTGGGCGAGCCCACCCGCGATTGGTTCCCCATCAGCTTCATGAGCACCTTCTCCGATTGGGCGGACTTGGTCCACGGTCCTAACGCCGATTGGGGACAGCTCTCCTGCGGGTGCCATCCGAACTGCGGCATCGGCATGGCGCTGATGATCGACAAGGAAACCAAGGAAGCCGTTCCGGTCACAGCCTTTCTGAACGCCGATCGGCTGGCCAAAGACGTAGCCAAGATCAACGATGCAGCCCGCGGTAAGTTTCTTTCCGTGGTCGGCGTGACCTTGGCTCTGCTGCGCAACTACGATCCAACCAAGTCGCCCACGCACTTCAAGATCCTTGACTTGCTGCAGAAGTTCGACAAGTGCTTCGGCGCCACCGGCCGCAATTACGGCAAGGTCACGGGCGACCGCACCATGGCGGACATCGAACAGCGCCGCGCCGACCGCTGGAATTTCCTCTTCATCGCCGGCATGTGGTTCCAGGATCTCTTCAACTACGACTTCCGCCGCACCGAGCAGTGCATCATTCCCTACGCCACCCAGGAAGGCGAAATCTCCTTCTGCGCCTACAACACCGGCGTAGGCTGGCGCAACATCATCGAGAAGATGCACATGACCGCGACTCTGACCAAGTGGTACGAGGAGCACGGACGGCACGAGATCTTTGCCGGCGGCAAGAAGGTAGGGATGAACAATGCCACCCACAACCTGGTCCTCAACCAGGACCACGTCACGGCGGCTGCTAATGACACCCTCGACAAGCTGGGCATTGCCAAAAACTCACGAGAAGAGAAGCTGAAGGCCCGCGACGAGAAGATCAAGTCGGACGCGGAAAACGCAAAGATGACCCGGCTCTATCGCGAGCATGTCCTTGGAGAAAAGCCGCAAGAGGGCTTCATTCCCCTCGACACGTTGATTGCGCCGGCGCCCAAGGTGGCTCCGAAAGCACCCAGCGAAGAACCCGTGATGGGCGACTAAGCAGTTCATCGCAACACCACTACAGAAAGGCTGCCGACGGGCAGCCTTTTCTGTGCTCCAATGAAGAGCGATGCGCACCATCTGGATAACAAGTCTGCTAGCTGCCTCACTGGTTGTGAGTCTTACCGGCTGCACCATCTACGGCGAAAAGAAACCGCCCACGCTTAAAAGCACGACCAGCGCGGAGCAATACGAACGCATCTTCTGGTCCACGGTAAAAGCGAAGAAGTGGGAGCAGATCCCGGGCATGCTCGCCGCGAATGTTATGTACAACGTCGGCGGCAAAATCCTCAGCAAGGACCAGGTCATCCCGTACCTGCAATCCGCCAACATCGCTGATTTCACCATCACCGGAATGGTCGTCAAGCCAAACGGCCCAGACATGACCCTAAACTACACCCTGCAACTTTCCACGGCTGGAGCCTCTGTCCAGACCTACACCGCCATCACCGTCTGGCAACAAGTCGGAGCCGGCTGGATCCTAACCGTCCACACCGAACAACCGCAACCTTGAGAGCACGGCGACTCCCGCATCAACGGCTGATCTGAATGGGACCAGTCCCGAAGGGACGGCTGAAAATAGCCCAGGACGCAGTCCTGGGTAGGGTCAAGAAAGTGATGTAGTCCCGTAGGGACGGCTGAAAACTACCAACAACCTCCTCCTGGATACGTGTCGAGCCTCATCCATACACCCCTCTGATACATTCAAATTGTGGTGACCCATCCGGCCGTGATCCGGAAATTCCAACAAGCCCTGTTGACCTGGTTCGACTCCCACGCCCGTGACCTCCCGTGGCGCCAAAACTCCGACCCCTATCGCATCTGGGTCTCCGAGGTCATGCTGCAGCAGACCCGTGTAACCGCGGTCCTCGACTACTACGCGCGTTTTCTAAACCTATTCCCAACCGTATCCGCCCTGGCACGCGCGAAAGAACCAGACGTACTTGCCGCCTGGAGCGGTCTCGGCTATTACCGGCGAGCGAAGATGATGCACAAAGCCGCGCAGGTCTTGGTCCACGAGTACAAAGGAATTTTCCCCCGGACTGCGGAGACCCTACGCAAGCTCCCCGGAATCGGCGAATACACCTCTTCCGCCATCGCCAGCATTGCTTTTGGCGAACCGGTCGCCGTGGTGGACGGCAATGTAGAGCGCGTCCTCCTGCGAGTTTTTTCCGAACAAGAATCTCTCCAACCCCAAGCAAAGTGGTTTCGCGATCGCGCCGCCAACCTCCTCGATACCCAACGTCCGGGCGACTTCAACCAGGCGATGATGGAATTGGGCGCGACCGTCTGCCTACCTCAGCGTCCCTTATGTCTCCACTGCCCAGTGCAGAAATTTTGCAAAACCCGCGGCGAGCACCAAGCGCCCCCGCCGAAAAAAATGCATAACCGGCAGATCGCCTATGCCCTCTTGCGCCGCGATCGTCCCGGCATCACCCAGGTACTGCTTCACCAGCGCCCCTCATCAGCATCACTGATGCCAGGTATGTGGGAACTGCCCGAAATAGAAATGCTGGAGAGCGATCACCAGCGAGTGGAAGTCACCCTCCGCCATGCCATCACCGTGACCAACTACCGGGTTCACGTACTCCGATTTTCTGAGCAGGAAGCCGAGCTTCGCTGGCCATCTCAAAAGAATCCGAAGAAGTGGACCAAAAGTTCGGAACTGGCCACCTTGCCCCTCACCGGGCTCACCCGCAAGGTGCTGCAGCGGTTACAAATCATGCCGAAAGGTGTCAGATGAAGAAGTTTCTTTCCCCTGTTCTTTTGCTCCTCGCAACACTGGGACACGCTTTGGAAATGCCCGAAGTACCAGCGCTGGATAAAGTTCCCCCAGCCGCCCGCCAGGCAGCGGCCGGCATCGATCCCGAAAAAATCCGCGCCCACGATCGTTTTCTCGCGAGCGATCTTCTCGAAGGCCGCGGTCCCGGCAAACGCGGTGGCCAGTTGGCGGCAGAATACATCGCCACCCAGTTCGCACTAGCCGGAGCGAAGCCTGCGGGGGAGAACGGTACTTACTTCCAGGCTGTTCCCTTGATGGCCGTGCACACAGATGTCGAGAAGACCAACTTCACCTTTATTCCCGCCACTGGCGAACCCATCCCATTGAAGTACGGCGAAGACTACGTCACCAAGGATCAAACCGGAGCGCCGAGTGTCGACCTCGACGCGCCCATTGTTTTTGTGGGCTATGGGATCAACGCGCCCGAGTATCAGTGGAATGATTTTGCCGGCATCGACGTGAAAGGAAAAATCCTGCTGGCAATCGTCAACGAGCCGCCCTCGACCGACGAACAGTTCTTCAAAGGCAAAGCGCTCACCTACTACGGCCGTTGGACCTACAAGTTCGAGGAAGCAGCTCGCAGAGGCGCAGCGGGGATAATGGTTATCCACCGAACTGACCTGGCCAGCTACGGATGGGAAGTCATCCGCAACTCCGAATCGACCGAGACCTCCTACCTTCGCAATGATCCTCTCTCCGTCCTCAAAGCCGCAGGCTGGATCCAACTGAGCGTCGCCCAAAAGCTGTTCGCTGCGGCGGGCATGAACGCAGACCAGATGATTCAGGCTGCCGGCAAGCGAGAATTCAAACCCGTAGAGCTCCCCATACATCTCAAGGCGCACATCGTGAGTGAGGTGCGGAACTACGACTCCTCCAACGTCATCGCCATGGTGCCCGGAGCAGACCCGAGCCCCGGCAACAACGTCCTTTACACTGCACACTACGATCACCTGGGCATCGACCCCAATGCTTCGGGCGACAAAATCTACAACGGCGCCGTAGATAATGGGACCGGCTGCGCCATACTCCTGGAACTGGCGCGCGCCTACGCTACCGCGAAAATCCCTCCGCCGCGCAACGTCTATTTCGCGTCCGTCACCGCCGAAGAGCAGGGCCTGCTGGGATCAAAGTATCTCGGCATGCATCCCCCGGAACCCATTGGCGACCTCAGCCTGGACCTCAACTTCGACGAACTGCTGCCCATAGGAGTACCCACGTCAGTGCTGGTCCACGGCGCGGAGCGCACCAGCTTCTATCCTGTGGTGCAGAAAACAGCCGCAGCTTTTAATCTCCAGATCCAGCCGGACAGTGCACCCATGGCCGGGCACTACTACCGCTCCGACCACTTCAGCCTGGCGCGCGTGGGCGTGCCCGCATTCTCGATTGATGAAGGCGATCTCTTCGACGGCCACGCCGAAGGCTGGGGAAAACAGCAGAAAGCGGAGTATGATGCTCAGCGATACCATCGTCCAGCCGACGAATATCGTGCGGATATGGATTTCCGCGGCGATGCCAGATTGGCCCAGTTCGGGTTCTTACTAGGGTGGCAGGCTCTCTCGGCTCCCCCCGTGACCTGGAAGCCGGGGGACGAGTTTGAGTCTGCCCGAAAAAAGAGCATCGGGCATTCGGCCCCTTAGGCATTCGGCCTCTTAGAGGTAACCGTGAAACTTTCGCGTTGGAATGTCATCGCGCTCCTCGCCCTGGCCCTCACTCCGTGCGCGCCGTCGCCGTTGTGGGGGCAGGCCAACAATCCGCCTCAACCAGTCTTGCATCGGCGCGGCTACAACCAGGTGGAAGACGAAATGGACACCCGCACGAGCGGCAGAACCATACTTCCGCTCGAAGCCTCTGGGGAATACACCCTAGGCTCCGGGGAATTCGTGGATGTGGAATTGGAGCCCGATCGCCTGACCGGTTACATCACCAGGCTCGGTGACCGTGAAAGCGATGAGGGCACGCCGCTTACTTTCTTCTTCGCCACCAGCCGGCTGTCCGGCCAGCGATTCTCCTTCACCACCAGGCAGGTCCACGGCGTATGGTTCTCGTTTGAGGGAACGATCGTGCGTGGAAACGCTCCGAGCCGAGCTCAACAAGGGTATTACCTGTTGGAAGGCCAGCTGGTGTTGCATGACGTTGCCTCTCAGACAGAGCAGACCCGCAACGTGTCGTTGCCCATGGCCCGCCAATATCCAAACGGCTAGCTTTCTTCACAAAGGCTACGCCACTGCATCAATACAATGAGATGGGACGGCACCCCATGCGTCCCGAGTTTCCAATTCGCCTCAAGAGGAGTTTGTATGGATCGCACAGCAAGCGCAGTGTGGCACGGCGGCCTGAAAGACGGCAAAGGTAAGATTTCGACCCAGAGCGGCGTCTTGAAAGACAGCCAATACTCATTCGGCACTCGATTTGAAAACGGTATCGGCACCAACCCGGAAGAACTGATAGCGGCTGCTCACGCGGGTTGCTTCACCATGGCGTTGAGTGCCCAGCTCACCACCGCCAACTTGCCGCCCGAGTCGATCGAAACCAAGGCCACAGTCACTTTCGACAAAACGGATGCCGGCCCGACCATCACCAAGATCCTGTTGGCGACCACAGCCAAGGTGCCCGGCGCGGACAAGGCGGCATTTGACAAGGCCGCGCAAGAAGCCAAAAACAACTGCCCCATCTCCAGGCTCTTCAAGAACAACACCGAAATCACCCTTGACGCCAAGCTCGTCTGATCGAATGAGGATGGGCCGAAGGCTTACCCTTAGGCCCATCGACTTGCCTGCACGTCTTTCAACTATTGGCAACAATATAGTCGCGAAGACTGCGATTGATGCCCGCAGCCTGGAGAACGCCATTTTCCAGCAGTTGTACCCATTGCTTGGCAGACTCATCGTGCGTCATGCCTCCCAACAGGTAGTTGGCTTGGACGATAATTTCTAGCGCATTGCTCAGATCGTGCGATAGACGGCGGATCTCTTTGGCCTGTTCCGCAGGGATGGAGGGGGGATTTGCTGTCATTCAGACCTCACCGGAAACCAATTGCCGTTCCGGATTCATGCTGGGGTGTACGTTGATCGTTCCCGCTGCGGAACGGTGACTATCGGATTTTCGGTAACCTCATCCCGTTAAGTTGAGAATTGGCGCCCGCAGACGTTATTGTAATGGGATGAATCCATATGCACGACACCTAGGCAGCCGCGATCCTCTCAAGGTGGTGGCCACAACTGCAAGACATCTTGAACAAGTATCTGCCGCCCTCGGTCCAGTGCGGATTGAAGAATCGCCCGCTCCGGGGAAGTGGAGTCCGCACGAAATATTGTGCCACTTGGCCGACTGCGAACTGGTTTTCAGCTACCGTTTACGCCAGACGCTCGCCCAGGACCATCATGTCATCCAGCCCTTCGACCAGGAGATCTGGGCCGCAAATTATGCCGGCTACGATCCACAAGCAGCGATGATGACCTTTTCCTGCGTACGCCAATGGAACCTGATGCTGCTGCGCTCGATACCGACTGAGGCGATGTCAAAGCCCGTTCACCATCCCGAGCGCGGAGAGATGAACTTCCGCACGCTCATCGAAACCATGGCAGGTCACGATCTCAATCACCTCGCGCAACTGGAAGCGATCGCCATGCAAGTGCCCACAAACCGTTAGCGCCGGGCCATCACGTTTGATCATCGGCGCGCGCTTTTGTACACTAAGTGTTGCTGCCTATCCAGCCAATCGCGCTGGATGTATCGTGCCGGAGTGGCGGAATTGGCAGACGCGCATGGTTCAGGTCCATGTACTCGCAAGGGTGTGGGGGTTCGAGTCCCTTCTTCGGCACCAGCTATTCAATCTGGGGGAACCCTGCAAACCCCTCTGCATCTTGCCATCCCGCGCATAGACTGCAATCTCCGGAACGGGCGAGCTTTCCCGAAAAACTCAGTCCCGTAGGGGCGGCTGAAAATCAGAGCTGTCCAAATTAGCGGAGCAAGTGGCTTTTTTGGGATGTAACTTGCTGGCCAAATCGGATTAAACAATGCCTCGGCGCAGCAACCGCCCTTTCCTCCAGCAACCGCCCTTTCCTTGCCACGGTCCTCTCCTTTTTGTCATCCCGAGCGCAGCCGAGCGGATCTGCGGTGCGCCATTCGTGTGCCCCGCTCCTACCGGTCCACAACCTTCAGTCATCCACCGAACCTTCCTGGAAACATCAATCTCACCTTTGTTATCTGCTTCAAGGAGCAGTCCGTAGAAGCGCAGATCCACTCGGCTGCGCTCGGGATGACAAAAAGGAGAGGATCGTGGCAAGGAAAGGGCGGTTCCTAAACCGAGGCATTTAAAATCTAATTTGGGCACGTCTGGCTGAAAATAGGCCGTGACGCAATCCTGGACAAGCTTCAGCCTGCGGGACTTAACAATGTTTTCATGGTGTACCCAGGACTGACGTCCTGGGCTATTTTCAGCCGTCCCTCCGGGACTGAGTTTGGAAATGGAGTTCTCAGAGGTCCCTCAGTTGCCTGCAAACGACATTCCGATCGGCGCTACCGAAGACTAATCCAAGGCGTATATCAAGCCGGCGTAGCCGCAGCCACGGCTTTTTCCAACGCCTGAAAAAACCGGTCACGCCAGGTAAGGATGTCCGCTTGGCGGATCTGGTGCCGCAGACGAAGCATGCGCCGCCGGCGCTCTTCCCGCTTCATCTCCAGTGCCTGTTTGAGGGCCGCGGCCACCCCCACCTCATCATTGGGATTCACCAAAATCGCGCCTACCCGAAGTTCCGGCGCTGCCCCCGCAAATTCGCTCAACACCAGCACCCCATTCTCGTCGGTTTTGGCGGCGCAGTATTCCTTCGCCACCAGGTTCATGCCGTCCTTGAGACAAGTGATGAGTGCCACGTCAGCGGCCCGATAGATTGCGACCAGCTCGTCCCGGGGCACCGAGCGATAAATGTAGTTGATCGGCACCCACCCCGGCTCGCTGAATTCTCCGTTCACGTGGGTCACCAGCCGCTCCACTTCCCGCTTGAGCTGGTCATAGCGAGGAATGCCTTCGCGGCTGGGCACCACAATCTGGATCAGCTCCACCTTGCGGTGGAATTCCGGGTAATTACGAAGGAAATTACCGAACGCTTTGATCCGCTCAGGAATCCCCTTGGTGTAGTCCAGCCGATCAACCCCCACCGTGATCTGAATATCGTGGGTCTTGGCCTTGATCTGCTTTGCGCGCTCCACCACCGCCGCCGACTCGGACTGTTCCGAGAACGCACGAAAATCGATGCTGATCGGGAAAGCCTCAACGTGTGTGTGGCCGTGCGCGCTGATCACCACGCGGCTTTCGCCCCGGCCGGTGATCGTGACCGATCGAACAAAGCTCCGCAGGCAGGCGATCAGGTTCCGCTGGTCGCGTCCCGTCTGCACCCCAACCAGGTCGTGAGCCAGCAGGTCCTGCAGAATTTGCTGCCGCCACGGCAGCTTGGCAAAGATGTCAGGCGACGGAAACGGAATATGCAGAAAGAACGCGAGCCTCGCATCGGGGCGCCGCTCGCGCAAAGTCTTACCCACCTGCATGAGCTGGTAGTCGTGGATCCAGATCAGGTCGCCGGGACGCGAAGACCGCTCGACCGCATCCGCGAACTTGCGATTGACGCATTTGTAGAAGTCCCAATACCGGGGATCGAAGTTGCAGCGTGATTGCAGATCGTGAAACAGTGGCCACACAATCTCATTCGAGAAGCCTTCGTAGAAGTTGCTCTGCTCCTCCTCCGTCAGGAAGAGTGGCGCATATTTGTAAGGATTCTCTCCGCTCGCCTTCTCCAGGATCTTACGGATTTCGGGCGAATCTTCAGTCCCGCCAGAACCGACCCAGATCCCACCATGGTCTTTGAGCAGAGGCTCGAGTGCGCTCACCAGGCCGCCGCTGCTGGGCACTCCTTTGAGCTTTCCATCCTCTGTCGCGAACGTGATGGGGATGCGATTGGAAACCAATACCAGTTTCGGTTCGCTCATCGGGCAGCCCCCGTGGTTGCCGTCGCGTGGGCAATTCGAGAGTTTGCAATCCACCCGTCCAGGAACCCGAGCAACTCCTCTGGCGGGCGCAGCCAAAACCGGGCGAACGACGCGCGAACCTCACCTCGCAACCAGGATGGAATATCCCTGGTTGCCCAGGGCGACAAACGCGTCTTCGTCGGTGAGATCGTCGCCCAGGTAGGCTACCGGAGCATCGTCCGGCTCCCGGGAGAGGATCTCCGCCACTGCCGTCCCCTTCGTACGATCGGTCGAGCGCAGCTCTACACCGCCATCGAATGGCAGCAGGTGCAGTCCGCCTGGCTTGTTAATGTTGACGAAGATCGATTGAACCACCGAACGAATCCGCACCTGCTTGTCAGGCTCGAACCCGCGCCAATGGATGGCCAGGGAGGTGGGCTTCACCTCCAGCGCGTCAGAGAATCCAAGAGCTGACATTTCCAACCCCACCTGTTCCAGGGCAGCCTGCTCCATTGGGCTAAGCGCGAACAGTTCGTAGGTCCCGTCGCTCCCCAGGCGTTCTCGGCCATGGCTGCCCCAGATTTCCCCCCTAATCTCAGGACGCAGCAAATCTCGGAGTTCTCGGGCGGAACGCCCGGAGACCAGCACCAGGCCAACCTGGGGGATCGTGGACAAGGTTACGAGTCGTTCCTCAACTCCTGGATAGGGAGTCGCCTCAAAACGATTCACATGAAAGGGCGCCAGCGTCCCGTCATAGTCCAGCATCAAAACGGAGCGGCGCGCCGAGCGTAGCTGCTGCTCCATAACCGCAGCGTCTGCCGACCTCGTCCAATCCTGGGGAAACTGATTCATGAATGAATGGTTGGATGCCCGGGCTTCCCAACTGGAGTGTACCCCGGCTCGTTGTTGGTCCAAGCCGGCGGCATATACTGATATTTCGACCCAAAAGAGATGGAGAGTCAACTCACAAAGATTCTGGCCACCACCCGGCGCGGACTTCAGGAGCGGAAAAATGCCTCCTCCACTCGGGCTTTGGAGCGGGCCGCAGCGGCTCACCAACCGCGGGGTTTTGCCCACGCGCTGCGGCAAAAGGCGGCAAGTGGACCGGCGGTGATCGCTGAGCTGAAAAAGGCATCGCCATCAAAGGGGCTGATTCGTCCGGATTTCGATCCGGCGGCCCTGGCCGCGGCGATGGCCCGCGGGGGGGCCACAGCCCTTTCCGTGCTCACCGACGAGCCATTTTTTCAGGGCAGTCTGCGCAATCTCGAAGTAGCTTCCCAGTCCTCCAACCTGCCTTGTCTGCGCAAAGACTTCATCGTCGACGAGTTCCAGCTGCTCGAGGCGCGTGCTCATCGGGCCGATGCCATCCTGCTGATTGCCGCGGCCTTGAGCGATCTCGACCTCCGTCAACTGACATCTCAGGCCCACGCACTGCAGCTGGACGTACTGTGCGAGGTGCATACAGCTGACGAGCTTGAACGGGTACTGGATCTTGATTGCGATGCGGTCGGCGTCAATAATCGCGACCTCAGAACATTCGTAGTCCGGCTCGAAGTCTCGCTTGATCTCGCGACCCGGCTGCCGGCCGCGGCCGTCCGCGTGAGTGAAAGTGGTATCGAGACAGCGGATGACATGTACCGGTTGCGAGCCGCGGGATTCCACGCCTTTCTCATCGGCGAATCTCTGATGCGCAAGACTGACCCCGGAGCGGCGCTCGAGAACCTGCTGTCGGCGGCCGAGCGCTCACCCGTGGGCAAGTGAAAGGCCGTCATGTGGATCAAAATCTGCGGCAACACCAGCCTCGAAGACGCGCGTTTTGCGGCCGAGTCCGGCGCCCACGCAGTCGGTTTTGTTTTTGCACCAGGTCCAAGGCGCGTCGAAGCTGGCCTGGTCAGCAAAATCACCGAACAGCTGCCCCCGGAGTTGGAGAAGTACGGCGTTTTCGTGGATGCAGGTTTCGATGAAATTGTTTCGACCGTTGCTGCTTGTCGATTGACTGGAGTGCAGATTCACCGCTCGGCTGATGAACTTTTGCCTTCGCGCCTGCGTCGGCACTTTGCGCAGTACCCATCCCAGTTCCCAGGAAGGATTGGTATCTTGCGGGTGCTGCACTATAAGAATCAAGGATTTGAGCAGCAATTAGAGGAGTTGGGCCGGAACGGCGACCTGCATAGCGTCTTGGACGGCGTACTGGTGGATTCATCGACAGACCGAGCGGTAGGCGGCACCGGCACCAGCTTCAACTGGCCGGAAGCACGAAACAGCTTCCTCCGGACGCCGCCGCATCTACGCATGATTGCCGCCGGTGGCCTGGCGCCGGAAAACGTGAAGCAGGCCATACAGATCCTTCGTCCCTGGGGTGTAGACGTGGTGAGCGGCGTGGAAAGTGTCCCGGGCAAAAAGGATCCCGCTCGCGTGCTCGCTTTCATCCGCTCGGCACAGGAAGCGGCAGAAGAAATCTTAGCCACGGAAGCAAAATTGAGGAGCCCATCGTGAATCCAGTTACCAGTACCCTTGCCGGTCGTTTTGGTGCCTACGGGGGCCGCTATGTCCCCGAGACCCTGATGGCCGCTCTGGAAGAGCTCGAGCACGCCTATGCCGAAGCTCAGGCGGATCCGGTCTTTCACGCCGAGCTCGATATGCTGTTGGCGGACTACGCCGGACGCCCCACCCCGCTGTACCTCGCTTCCCGTCTGACCAGTCAACTGGGCGGGGCAAAGATCTACCTGAAACGCGAGGATCTGCTGCACACCGGTGCGCACAAGATCAACAACTGCCTTGGCCAGGGCCTGCTGGCGCGGCGTATGGGCAAGCATCGTGTCATTGCCGAAACCGGGGCCGGCCAGCATGGCGTAGCGACCGCAACCGTCTGCGCACTGTTCGGCATGGAGTGCGTCGTCTACATGGGCGAGGAAGACATGCGGCGTCAGGAGCTCAACGTCTACCGCATGCGCCTGCTCGGAGCGGAAGTCCGCGGCGTCAGTTCCGGCTCCCGCACCCTGAAAGATGCGATCAATGAAGCTATGCGCGATTGGGTCACCAACGTCCGCACCACCCACTATCTGCTGGGCAGCGTCCTGGGTGCGCATCCTTACCCCACCATGGTGCGCGATTTCCATCGCGTGATCGGCCAGGAGATCAAGCAGCAGATTCTGGAAAAAGAAGCCAGCCTGCCGACGGCGGTCCTGGCCTGCGTAGGGGGCGGTTCCAATGCGATTGGCGCATTCTACGATTTCATCGACGAGCCTAATGTCCGGCTCATTGGTGTCGAAGCGGGCGGCCGAGGCTTCGCATTGGGCGACCACGCCGCGCGCTTCCGCGGTGGCAGCCCCGGCGTGCTGCAGGGTACTTACTCCTACCTATTGCAGGATGATGCTGGGCAGGTTTCGTTGACCCACTCTGTATCCGCCGGCCTGGACTATGCCTCGGTAGGTCCGGAGCATGCCGCCCTGCATGATTTGGGCCGGGCCGAATATGTCTCCGCTACCGATGCAGAAGCCCTCGCCGCCGCTGAGCGGCTGGCCCGGACGGAAGGCATCGTGCCCGCGCTCGAGAGTGCGCACGCGGTCGCCGAATGCATCCGCATAGCCCCCACCCTGGCGCCGGATGACATACTGGTAGTCAATCTCTCGGGCCGCGGGGACAAGGACATGGGCATCATGGCGCGCGAGCTGCACCTGGCCTCGAAAGCAAAAGCAAATGCCGATTGAATTCAACAAAAAACCCGGCCTGGTCATTTATCTCACCGTCGGTGATCCAGACCTGGCCACGACGCGCGACGTGGCCTTGGCCGCCATCGACGCCGGTGTGGAAGTGCTCGAGCTGGGGGTGCCCTTCAGCGATCCCCTTGCGGATGGACCGGTGATCCAGCGGGCCAGTGAGCGTGCCGTGGCCAACGGCACCCGCCTCCAGGATGTGCTCACCCTGGCTGCCGAGCTGCGCGCCATGCGGCCATCTGCCGGCCTGGTCATCTTCTCTTACTACAACCCGGTTCTGCGCTTTGGCCTGGAGCGCTTTTGTATCCAGGCTTCCACCTGTGGCGTCGACGGTGTATTGATCACCGACATGATCGTGGAAGAGGCCGCGGAGTATCTGAATCATCTACACCACAACGGCCTGAAGCCGATTTTTCTGGCAGCGCCCACCAGCAGCGATCACCGCCTGAAAATGATCGCAGAAGTTTCCGACGGATTCGTCTACGCCATCTCGCGTGTAGGCATCACCGGGGCGCAGCAAAACCTGGCCTCCGATGCCCGCAGCCTGGTCGAGCGTTTACGCCGTTTTACTCGGTTGCCGATTGCCGTGGGCTTTGGCATCTCTACTTCGGAACACGTAGCCGCTGTCGGCGAATTCGCCGATGCGGCCGTGATCGGGAGTGCCATCGTTTCCCTGATTGAGAAGTCCGCGCCGGGCAAGGCCCCGGCCGCAATCTCGACGTTTCTCCAGGGACTCAGGCAGGTGGCTGTTCAGCATTAGACATGCGCTGGACTCGCATAACACAGAGCAAAGGAAGTGCATGGATATTGTTGACTGGCGAATCAAAATTGACGAACTAGATCGTCAAATCGTGGCCCTGATCAGCGCGCGGGCGCACGCCGCGCAGGAGATTGGCAAGTTGAAGCGTACCATTGCGATGCCGGTGTACGAGCCGAACCGTGAGCGCGTGATCTTTGAGAATGTGCGCGCGGCCAACAAAGGTCCGCTTCCCGATATCGAACTGACCCACATTTACGAGCGCATCATCGACGTCATGCGGGCGCTGCAGAAAGACGAGCTGGCGTCCAAAACAGGAGACACAGGAAAGCAACCATGATAGTTGCCATGCACGAAAGAGCGACCGAGGAAGACATCCAGGGAGTGATCGAACGCCTGGTTCAGGTTGGGTTCAATGTTCATCGCACCACAGGGGCTGTCCAGACGGTCTTGGCGGGCGTAGGCACGCCCTCGCATTTTGATCACAAAGATTTCGAACTGCTGTCCGGCGTCGCTGAGGTGGTACGCATCACCTCGCCCTACAAGCTGGCTGGGCGAGGCTTCCGGCCAGAGGGAACCATTGTCCGTTTTCCCAACGGAGTCGCGGTAGGCGGAGATGAAATTGTCGTCATGGCCGGCCCCTGCTCGGTGGAGTCACGCGAGCAGATTTTCACCATTGCCGACCAGGTAAAGTCTGCCGGAGCCTCTTTCCTTCGCGGAGGAGCCTTCAAGCCGCGAAGCTCGCCTTATTCCTTTCAGGGAATGGGATTGGACGGACTCAAGTTGCTTCGAGAAGTGGGCGACCGGACCGGCCTGCTGATTATCAGCGAAGTGATGGAAATCTCTCAGATCGACCTTATGCTCCCCTACGTCGATGTGCTGCAGGTGGGCGCTCGCAACATGCAGAACTTCAATCTGCTGCGTGAGATTGGTCTCGTCCGCAAGCCGGTGCTGCTGAAGCGCGGCATTGCCGCTACCCTGGAAGAGCTGCTGCTGTCAGCGGAATATATCCTGGCCGGCGGCAATTACGACGTAATGCTTTGCGAACGAGGCATCCGTACCTTCGAGACCTACACTCGAAACACCATGGACATTTCGGCCATACCGGTGATCAAGAAGCTCTCTCATTTACCCATGCTGGCCGATCCCTCGCACGGTGTCGGCCGTCGCGACAAGGTCGCCCCCATGGCTCGCGCAGCGGTCGCAGCCGGCTGTGACGGACTGCTGATCGAGGTGCATCCCAATCCCGACAAGGCTCTTTCCGACGGCGCGCAATCGCTATTTCCCGAACAATTCGACCAGCTCATGGACCAGTTGCGCATCATCGCCACGGCCGTGGACCGGAACATCAGAGCGGAAATACCGGTAATTTGATGGGTCTGAGCCGCTCCGGTCGACCCTTAAGGGCGCATAAGGCATGACGATCCACCGCATAACAATCCTGGGGACCGGTCTCATCGGCGCATCGGTCGGGCTGGCGTTACGTGATGCCCAGTTTCCCGGCGAGATTGTCGGCTGGGACCGTCACCCATCGCAGGTCAGCCTGGCGTTGGAGCGCGGAGCGGTGGACTCCATTGCCGGCGACGCAATCGCTGCGGCGGTGAGCAGCGACCTCGTGCTTCTCAGCGGTCCGGTGTTTGCCATCCAGGATTGGATGGAAAAACTAGCCCCCATCTCAAACCCCATCAACTGGTAACTGACGTCGGCAGCGTCAAGGTGGCCATCGCGGCGCGAGCACTTCCCCTTTTCGGCGGGTCCGGCCAGGCCGGTTTCCTCCCTGGCCACCCGATGGCGGGCAAAGAAGTAAGCGGCGTCGCCAACGCCGACGCTCAGCTCTTCGCCAATGCTGTGTGGTTGTTCACTGAACATACCGGCCATCCCCTGGTCGCGGAGTGGCGAACCTGGGTGGAACGCTTTGGCTGTCGAACCATGGATATCCTCGCCGCCAGGCATGACGAAATCTGTGCCTGGGTTAGCCATCTGCCTCAGTTTCTATCCACGGCTTTAAGTGCCATGTTGGAAGACCGTTTCGGCGATGCGCCCGATCTGCGCGCCATCGGGGGCCGCGCCCTGCGCGAGATGACCCGTCTGGGAGCCAGCCCATATTCGATGTGGCGTGACATTGCCCATGCCAACGAAGTAGAGATAGCAGACGCCCTCTTATCCATGGAGCAGCGCCTCGCCTACCTGCGCGAGAACCTCAAGACCCCCGAACTCCGAGACGAATTCGAACGAGCCAATCACTTTCGAACCAATCGCTAACACCTGAAAATGAAACACAGGAAGAAAACCGAAGGGTGCCCCAGGTCTCGCGTTTGAGACCTGGGATCCCCCTAGTAAAGGCCCATTCAGTCCGGCTTGTAGTTGAAGAAAAAGGCGCCAAACAGGCAACCGCCCTTTCCTCCAGCAACCGCCCTTTTCCGTAAAACTACCCTCTCCTTGTTTGTCATCCCGAGCGCAGCCGAGCGGATCTGCGGTGCGCCATTCGTGTGCCCCGCTCCTACCGGTCCACAACCTCCACTAGTCATCCACCGAACCTTCCTGGAAACGTCAACATCCCCTTTGTTATTCCGGGTTCTCAGGAGTAGAACCGCAGATCCGGGATGACAAAAGGAGAGGATCGTAGCAAAGAAAGGGCCGCTCCTAAACCGAGGCATTTAAAAATCTAATTTGGACACGCCTGGTCTAAGTTCAGCGTCAAGTTCAGCCGTACCTTCGGGATTCGATTTCATCAGGCCAGTTCTCACGCAGACCTTAAATCCCCTGAGCGCTTTTCGATCTCTCATCAAACGACGTAACTTCTACCGCATCAAAAGACTCTGAGTAGTTGCAGCATCGTCTCCGGCGCGGCGCAGAGTATGATGCGGGTGGGGCTTTGACAACACCCGGCGCCACAGAGACGATGTTCGAGAGAACCGGACTCACACGATGGCAATAGAAAATTTGGGAGCAAAATATCCAGGTCCGCTCGGTAGAGACCCGGAAAGCATGTTCGAACGATGTTCATGGCTCTATGCATTCTGTCGTGAGCATCTATTCCGCGATCACACCGCCGCCATATCCGATGCCCTTTGGCCCGGCACCCGCCCCAGCCCCGAAACCCGCCTCCTTGAAATAGCCTGTGGACCCGGCTTTTACGCCTGCAGCCTGGCCCAGCGCTATCCCGACATTCAAATTACCGGCGTCGATCTTTCCGAGCGCTTACTTTCCCGCGCCAAAGACCGGGCCGACATCCGCCGCTTGAAGAATTGCCATTTCGTAAAAGCCAACGTGCTCGCCCTATCCGAATCGCTCGAGCCGGCAGATGCGATCATCGCCAGCCGCTTGTTGATGGTGGTGGGAGATCGGCCCCAGGCGCTGCGAGAAATATTTTCCGCCCTGCGTCCTGGCGGACGCTGCTTTATCGCCGAGCCGACGTCAGCGCTGCGCGCGATGGTTCCCCTCTCCTGCATGTGGCTCCTTGCTCGCATGATGGGAGACTGGAGCACCCGGTTCCACGAACCCGGCCGCGCAGCTGTCATGAAGCAGGATGAATTCCAGTCCCTGATCGCCTCCCAGCCCTGGAGCACCGTCAGCACGTGGCAGGACAACTGGTATCAGTACGCCGTGTGTGACCGGAGCTGCTGACGTTTGCTATACAACGTACTGCAACCCGGGGAAGCCACAGGTATTTGTGAAGACTGCTGCGCCCTGGCAGTGATGGCCAAGGCTCCGCGCCCGGGCAAAGTAAAGACCCGGCTCTCGCCACCGTTGACCCCTGGCCAGGCCTCAGCCCTCAACATCTGCTTTATCCGCGACACCACGGAAAACATCCAGCAGGTGACAGAAGCCGGCAACAGCGCCGGGCTCGTGGCTTACACCCCGGTAGGGGATGAGCGCGCCTTCGATGGCCTCCTGCCCACCGGTTTCCGGCTTTTGCCACAGCGAGGCGACGGTTTTGGAGAGCGCCTTCTCTACGCGTGCGAGGACCTTTTCGCCTGCGGATTCAGCGCCGTGTGCCTGATCGATTCCGACAGCCCTACCATGCCTCAGGAGGCGTTATTGCAGGCCGTCGAGAGGCTGTCGCGCGCCGGAGATCGGATCATGCTGGGCCCAACGGATGACGGCGGCTACTACCTGATCGGCTTGAAGCGCCTGCACCATCGGGTGTTCGAGCAGATCGACTGGAGCACAGAGCGTGTGTTTGAGCAGACGCTGGAGCGGGCCCGGGAAATTGGCCTTACCACCGAACTGCTCCCCACCTGGTACGACGTCGACGACGCAGAGACTCTCGAGCGGCTGCGACGGGAACTCACCGCTCCACCGGGCGTAGGCTACGATGCAAAACACACCCGCGCGTATGTTGCGAGCTTGCAGGTCGCGCAACCAGGCTTTCCTGCGAGCAGCGCATGCTGACCCGGCGCCTGTCCCTGCAACGGTGGAAGAACGCCTGGTCGACCAACGCCGGTCTTCTCGTGCTGGGTCTCGCGCTGGTGCTGCTATGCCGCCAGGGAGTGAATGAGATTCATCACTTCGTCATAGGTTTCGGGCTGGTCGACATGTACCAGGCGCAGGTTTATCTGATAGCAGCATGGTTGGTGCTTAACCGGCCAGTGAATCGCTGGACCTTTGCCATCATCCTGGTCTGTGCCATCGGTTGCAGGCTGGTCTGTCTCTTCTCCCCGCCCTTTCTTTCTACCGATATCTTCCGCTATGTGTGGGATGGACAGGTTCAGGCGGCCGGCATCAATCCCTACCGCTACATTCCGGCCGATGCCCATCTGGCGTTCCTGCGCGATCTCGATATCTACCCTCACATCAATCGCCGAACCTACGCCCACACCGTCTATCCCCCGGGCGCGCAGATGCTTTTTCTCCTCATCACCCGGATGGGCGCATCCATCCGATGGATGAAGGTGGGCATGGTCGGCCTCGAATCGCTCACCATCTGGGTCTTGGTCAAGCTTCTGCAAGCGCTCGGGTTGCGCCGCGAGCAGGTGTTGCTCTATGCCTGGCACCCCATGCTGTTTTGGGAGGTCGCCAGCAGCGGCCACGTGGATGGAGCGGCGCTGCCACTGATAGCGCTCGCCCTGCTGTTCTATATCCGCCATAAACCGGTGGCGACGGGAATGGCACTGGCTGCCGCTACCCTGATTAAGCTCTATCCCATCGCCCTTTTCCCCGCGCTCTACAGGCGAAGCGAGTGGCGCAACTGGAGGATGCCGGCCACTGTGGCCGGAGTCGTTGCTGCGGGATACGCTTGCTATGCCAGCGTGGGCACGCATGTCCTGGGCTTTCTTGCCGGAGTACGCCAAGGAAGAGGGCTTGGAATCCGGCAGCCGCTATTTCCTGCTCACCCTGGCCCGCCACGCCCTGCATTGGGAGACTCTTCCCACCGGCGCCTTTTACGCCTTTGCCGCTTTGTTGCTGCTGGGGTTAGCGGTTTGGGCCTGGCTTACGAGTGAGGCCAACGCCTGGTCAGCGATTCGCTGTTCTTTCGTTCTCGCGTCCGCTCTCATGTTGCTGTTTTCCTCCCACTACCCCTGGTACTACCTCTGGTTGTTGCCCTTTGTATGCATGATCCCGTACGTGCCCATGGTCTATTTCACGACCGCTTGTTTTTATCTCTACACCACAGAGCTTGCTAATCCCGGGCCGCCCATGTACTACATGTTTGAATGGCTATATGCCACAACGGCTCTGCTGGCGTTGTGGTGCATGGGCACTCGCCGGTTGGAAGCGAGACTGTCCCGCGGGCGACCCACGCCCCCCAAAGCATTTGCCATCTATGCGAGGAACCCATGAGCGAGAGTCTTTCTGTACTACCGCACGCAGGACATGCGGCGTTACTTTGAGAAGCCGGAAGACCAGCTCTCAGTGATCATGGACGCCGATCCCGTCTGCCTCTACCTGGAAACCACCAACCGCTGCAACCTGCTATGTACCACTTGCCCCCGCACCTTCGAAGAGCTGGAACCCGAGAAGGATATGTCGTGGGAGTTGTTCACCAGCATCATCGACCAGTTCCCGAAGATTGCCCGCGTGGTGCTGCACGGCGTCGGTGAGCCGATGCTGGTGAAGGAGCTGCCGCGCATGATCCGCTATTTGAAAGATCGTGGCGTCTATGTGCTCTTCAATACCAACGGCACCCTGTTAACCAAAAGCAACGGCCAGGCCCTGATCGACGCCGGCCTCGATGAGCTGCGGGTTTCACTCGATGCAGCCGAATCGTCTGTCTTCCAGATGGTCCGTGGCAAAGACATGTTCGACCGCATCGTGACCAACGTAGGCAACTTCATCGAAATGCAGCGCGCTACAAATACCAAATCACCGCGGGTTTCCCTCTGGCTCACCGGTTTGCGCGAAACCCTCGCGCAATTGGAGGCCTTCGTTCGCCTGGCCCATCGCCTGGGCGTCATGGAAGTCTATCTGCAAAGAATGGTGTACCTGCCCGAGGGACAAGGACTGGCGCGGCCTGAGTCTGCTCTGTTTGAGCACACCACCGAGCAGGAAGAACAAGTGATACAACGAGCCGAGTCAGTGGCGAAGGAACTGGGCGTGTACTTCTGTGCCTCTGGCGCGACGGAGCCGCAGGTCAGCATCAAGAAGCGAAAGGATGACAGCCCCTGGTCGCTCTGCCGCCGGCCCTGGAGCCTGATGTACATCACCGCTAATGGCCAGGCCTTGCCCTGCTGCATAGCGCCGTTCTCCATGCGCGGCTATGACAGCTTCACCCTCGGCAACGCGACCCAGCAGACCATGCGCGAGATTTGGAACGGCGAAAAGTATCAGGACTTTCGCCGCGCCTTGCTAAGCCCGCACCCGCCCGCTGCCTGTTCCAATTGTGGTCTGCGCTGGAGCCTCTGATTTGGCCCACGGCGTTTCGGTTGTCATTCCCGCATTAAACGAAGCGGAGAACATCGGAGCAGTTGTTCGGGAAATGCCGTGGAACTTGATCCGCGAATGCATTGTCGTGGACAACGGCAGCACCGACGCAACCGCGGCTGAGGCAACTGCGGCCGGTGCCAGGGTAGTAGCCGCGCCACTGCGCGGATATGGCCGCGCCTGTGCCACCGGAGCCGCCGCTGCGGACGAAGGGTCCGACATTCTGGTCTTCATGGACGGCGACGGCAGCGACGTGCCGGCCGAGATGGATCAACTGCTCCAACCCATCCTCGCCGGGGAATGTGATTTCGTGATCGGCTCCCGCATGCGAGGCAAGCGCGAGCCCGGCAGCATGCTGGCCTCACAGATCTTTGCCGGCTGGCTGGCAGGAGTGCTCCTCAAGCTTCTCTACCGGGTCTCCTACACCGACATGGGACCCTTTCGCGCCATCAAGCGAGAAGCCCTCAACCGCCTGCAAATGCGCGAAGAAACCTACGGCTGGAATCTGGAAATGCAAATGCGCGCGGCCCAATGCGGCCTCCGCATCCGCGAAATCCCAGTAAGCTGTCGCAAGCGCGCCGGGCGGAGTCAGCAAGGTAGCCGGCTCGCTAAGCGGCTCATTCCGAGCCGCCATTCGCATCACCCAAACCCTGCTGCGAGTAGCCTCAACCCCAAGACCCTGAAACCGGAAATTCTCAATCAACACAGAATCCTGGGTGTCCGAAGCCTTGAATCACCATCAAGCCCGGGTGCCCCACATCTCGCTCGTGTTTTCGCGAGATGTGGGAAACCAGAGACCTTCACCGTCAACCTCACAGGACGAAACCAACCCAAAGGGAATCGGACGGGTGCCCCACGTTCGCACCAGCGTACGTGGGACGAAAACGATGGGCGCAGCCCCAACAATCGCTTTCTGCTACCTTACCGACACCTTAGCCGCAGCACTCTTCAATCGCCTTCCACTCCTCCGCCGAAAGCTGCAACTTCGCCGCCGCCATATTCTCTTCCAGATGCTTTACGGAAGAAGTCCCGGGAATAGGAATCAGCACCGGCGAGTGGTGAAGCAACCAAGCCAACGAAATCTGAGCCACGGTAGCATGGTGTTGCTTGGCAACCTGGTCCAGCGGCCCACCAGGCTTAGCGAGTTTCCCAGCCGCAACCGGAAACCACGGAATAAACGCCAGATTATGCTTCTCGCAATACTGCAGCACCTTCTCGTGTTGTCGATCGCTCAGGTTGTATTGATTCTGCACGCTGACAATCTTGACCGTCTTACCTGCCCGCTCGATTTCAGCCGGTGAAACCTCCGACAACCCAATATGCCGGATCTTGCCCGCCTTCTGCATCTCTTTAAGAGCGCCCAGGCTCTCTTCCACCGGAACCTTAGGGTCAATCCGATGCAGTTGATACAGCTCAATCCGATCCAACTTCAGCCGGCGCAAACTCATTTCCACGCACTGCCGCAGATATTCCGGCCGCCCGACCATCTCCCATTTATTGGGACCGGACCGCGCAAAACCACCCTTGGTCGCAATCACCAACCCCTCGGGATACGGATACAAAGCTTCAGCAATGATTTCTTCGCTGACGTCAGGACCGTAAGCATCCGCGGTGTCGATGAAGTTGACGCCGAGTTCCACCGCGCGTTGCAGCACTTTGCGTGCTTCGTCGCGGTCTTTCGGTTCGCCCCAGATGCCGGGGCCGGTCAAGCGCATGGCTCCATAACCGAGCCGGTTGATGGTGAGGTCTCCACCGATCGCAAAAGTTCCCGCTGTTTCTGTCTGCAACGTTGTCATACCTCTTCAGATTCGCCGCCCGTATGATTGGGTTCTCATTGTGCCAGGCACCGCCACCATTGTCGGAGCAGGTCCCAACGGATTAGCCGCCGCCATCGTCCTGGCCAACGCCGGCTTCGCCGTGGAGGTGCGGGAGGCCGCGTCCGTCGCCTGGCGGCGCAACACGCTCGGCGGAACTCACCTTACCGGGCTTCCTCCACGATTTGGGGTCCGCTGTGCACCCCATGGCGGTGACCTCGCCCTTCTTCTCCACCTTGCCGCTGGAGCAAGCTGGGTTGCACTGGATCTGTCCTTCCGCGGAACTCGCGCATCCCCTGGACGATGGCACCGCCGTCATGTTGGAGCGTGACATCGGAGCCACCGCCTGCCAATTGGGGCCTGATGCGACCGCTTACCGGCGCCTCTACGGTCCGTTGCTGGCCGACTGGGATGGTCTTCGCCATGACGTGCTCAAGTCCATAGGCTGGCCCCAGCATCCGATCGCCATGGCGCGCTTCGGCTTACTGGGTTTGCGCTCCGCACGCTCTCTCGCCGCCAGCTACTTCAAAGGAACGCGCGCGCGAGCACTCTTCGCCGGCCTCGCGGCGCACTCGTTCCTGCCCCTCGAATCGCCCGTCTCCGCAGCGTTCGGACTGGTACTGGGGATAACCGGCCATGCCGTTGGCTGGCCCATTCCGCAGGGCGGAGCGCAGTCCATCGCGGACGCGCTCGTCGTCTGCCTGCGCAAGGCCGGTGGGACGGTCACCACAGATGCCCCAGTGAGATCGCTGCGAGGCCTGGGCGATCTGGCGATGTTGGATGTGACCCCCCGGCAGTTGCTGACCCTGGGCGGCGAAGATATCCCCGCCTCCTTCCGGCGGCAACTGGAGCGCTACCGCTACGGCCCCGGCGTTTTCAAAGTGGACTGGGCGCTGAGCCAGCCCATTCCGTGGCGTGCCAAAGATTGCCTGCGAGCAGGCACCGTCCACCTGGGCGGTACCTTCGAGGAAATTGCGGCGTCCGAACGGGCGCCCGGCATCGGGCGCCATGAGCAATCGTCCCTATGTCCTGCTATCCCAGCCAACACTGTTCGACCCCAGCCGGGCTCCCCAGGGAAAGCATGTGGCCTGGGCCTATTGCCACGTCCCCAACGGTTGGCCGGGTTCTGCTCTCGAAGCTATCGAAGATCAGGTTGAGCGGTTCGCTCCCGGCTTTCGCGAATGCATTCTGGCTCGGGCAGTCTTTAACACCGAGGCAATGCACGCCTGGAATGAGAACCTGGTGGGAGGCGACATCAACGGCGGCTCGTTCTCTGGCCTGCAGTTCTTCTTGCGGCCGACCTGGCGTCAGTATGGCACCCCATTGCCCGGCGTTTACCTCTGCTCTTCGTCCACGCCGCCGGGCGGCGGGGTCCACGGCATGTGTGGCTACTGGGCTGCGCAGTGCGCACTCAGGCGCTATAAAGGACCTCGAGCATAGTGAAATCATCATTGGGTGGAGCGCCGGCCATGAAGCTCTCGACCTTGCTCAGAACGCCCTCGATGGTGGAGCCTTCGAGAGCGGCCTCCAGCCGGTCCTCTCCAAAAAAATCCCCATTCAGGCTTTCCGCCTCGGTAACCCCGTCCGTGGCCAGCACAATCCGGTCTCCGGGCTTGAGCTGCAAACGGTCAGAAGCGAACGTAGCCTCTTCGATCAACCCAACCACCATGTTGGCGTTTTCCAGGCGCCTGACTCCAGCGCCATTCGCCAACATGGGCTGCACATGTCCGCAATTGACATATTCGAAGGTGCCGTCCGGTCCCAGCTTGACCAGGATCATGGTGGCGTATTTCTGCACATTTTTCTCGCAAATATAGCGATTGGCCACATCCGCGATTTGCGCCAACGGCTGGCCAGCCAGCAGCAATCCGTAAAGCAGACCCTGCAGCGTAGAGGCAAGAATGGCCGCCGACACACCTTTGCCGGAAATATCGGCAATCACCACGTAGAGGCCGTTCGGGGTCGCGATCACGTCATAAAAATCGCCCCCCACCTCCTTGCAGGCGACGCTGCGAGCGTGCACCTTGGCGTATGGCAGGTTAGGAATGGCAAACTCCATCAGCCCCTGTTGGATGTCGGCCGCAATGTTGAGTTCTTCGCGGTAGCGCCGCGCCGATTCTTCCGCTTGCGCCAGAAACGCGTTTTCCACCAGCGCCGCCGCTTCGGTCGAGATCGTCTCCAGCAGGTCGTTGTCCACCTGGCTCAGTTTGCCGGGTTGCAATCGGCTGTCCAGGTAAAGAACCCCGAGGATATCTTTTTCCTGCATATCGGCGCCCGCAGCCCGCTTGCGCAGCGGAATGCAATACACCATGCGAATACTCTGCTGCACCATGCTTTCGGTGCGCGAATTGGCCTCAGCGGATAACGTGTCGGTGACGATGAATTTCGACGCCTTGAGCGCTTGGGCAATGGCGCTGTGGGAGATGGTGGAATCGTCCTCCAGGCGATCGCCTTTCAGGCTGCGCCCCGCGGCCAGGGTCAACTTCCCCTTCTCGTCTCTGAGGAATACGTAGCCTCGTTCTACCTGGGTCAACTCCAGGGTAGCTTCCACCAGCGTTGCCAGGATTTCATTGACCGCCCCCAGGGTATTCAGCCGTTGCGCCGCAGCCAGGAACCAGCTCAGCTTCTCCAGGTCGGAAGTGGGAGTCGAAATGGCATGCAGCTCGTCCAACAACTTGTGAATCGTCGAGGTGCTTTCCCGGGCAGGGCCGAAGCGTAGCGATGGACCATTCAGCGAACCCAGACGAATTTCGTCACCCGGCTTCAATGCCTCGCGATCCACCAGGGGCTTGGCATTGAGAAAGGTGCCATGGCGGCTGCCACAGTCAATTACGTGAAACTGGCCCTTCTCATAGACAATGGCGGCATGGTCGCGGGAAATAAAGGCGTGCGCCAGTACCAGGTCGCGATCCTGCAAACGTCCGATGGTGAACGGCGTGTGCGTAACGTTGATCTCTTCCTGGCGGGATTCATCGATCAGCAACAAAGCAGTAGTAGGAATTGGCTCGGCCATAAGGCGATTGCTCCGGAAATTGGTTGCAAGCTTGCCGGGATCACCGGGCTGATGTTAAGAAAATTACCACATGCGTAGATACGGAAAGGCTTCGTCTGGGGGATCGACGAACGCAGAAATTCCCGGCCCTGACAGCAACGATAGTCTCTCTTGAGCATCCAAGCGTGGAGAAAACTCGGGCGCTAGCATGCGCCATGTACATTGAAGGCAGAGGAGAAGAGAAATCGTGCAAATGCCCCTAACACCAACCCCCCACAATCAAGGCTATGTCAGCTACCTCGCCGCCATGCAGCTCGAACTTAACATCGCTCCATGGGGCGAGCCGCACCAGCTGCCGGCACTTGACCTTCTCAAATCCCTGGATGATCTTGACGAGGAAGCAGACGACGAAGAAGACGAAGATATCGATGATCTCGACGATGAAGAAGATGAAGAGGATCTCGACGAAGATTACGAAGATGATGAGGATGAAGACGACGACGACGAGGACGATGACGAAGAAGATGAGGACGATGACGATGAAGACGGAGGAGTTAAGCCACTGAAGATGGCATAATCGCTGCCTTGGTCTGTCGTCATCCAGCCGGAGGGCGCCCAACCCTCCGTTGCACCGGCGAAGTTGTCCGTTAGTACTAGTAATTGCCTGAAAGTGGAAGCTCTTGTTGGCGCTATCTGGGGTACCTTGTGACTGGCCCCTCTTACCCGGAGAGTGACTGTGAAAAGGCGCATTCTGGTTGTAGATGATGATGACGCAGCGCGGCAGGCGGCCGCGTACAGCCTGCAGGTCATGGCGGGTTGGGACGTGGTCGAAGCCTATTGCGGAGCGCAGGCCATTGAAAGCGCGAAGCTGCATCAACCGGATGCCATCCTGCTCGACGTGATGATGCCGGCAATGGACGGACCTGCCATGCTGGGCAAGCTCCGGACTACCCGCGCCACCAGCCATATCCCGATCGTGTTGCTGACGGCAAAGGTGCAAGCCGTCCATGATGGCTCTCTTTCCCACCTGCCCGTAGCCGCAATCCTGTCCAAGCCCTTTGATCCTCTACGCCTGGCCAGCCAGGTCGCCGACGCGCTTGGCTGGGAAAAAGACTAAATCCGCTGGCACTTATCGCCACGGCTCACGCCGCCGGCAGTCGTTGCCCGGCGCGAAACGATTGCAAAATCCGGCCCTCCGGCGAAAGGGCGACGAAATTCGCTTCCCGCCCTTCTTCAAGACAACCCCAATTCTCATCAAGACCCATCAATCTGGCAGGGTTGCGCGCAGCCAATTGGGCGCTCATGGCGATACCGGCGCCGGTGAACTCAGCAAAGTTGCGCACCGCCTGGTCCATGGTCAAAACACTGCCTGCCAGAACTCCGGGTGATCCTGCGATAGTGCACCGCCCATGCGCCACCTCAACATCCAGATCGCCAAGCTTGTAGCCTCCGTCGGGCATGCCCGTGGCACTCATGCCATCGGTGATCAAAATGGATTTGTCCGGTCCCTTGGCTTTAAAGAACAGGCGGACCATGGCGGGATCCACGTGAACCCCGTCGCAGATCATTTCCGCAAAAAGGGCATCGTTATCCAGAACATAGGCAGCCACCCCAGGGTTGCGATGGTCCATGCTGCGCATGGCGTTGAAGGTGTGCGTGGCGCTGCGTGCACCGGCGCCGAAACCGGCCGCGGCTTGCGCCAGCGTGGCATCGCTATGACCCAGGCTGCACACCACGCCAAGGCCGCTGGCGTGCTCGATTAACTCGAGCGCGGAAGACAACTCCGGAGCGATAGTGAGGATGCGTATATGACCGCGAGCAGCCTGCCAGAAACGATCGAAGAGCGATATCGATGGCTGCACCAGGAGCCGTGCCGGGTGAGCGCCGCGCTTGGCTGGCGAAAGAAACGGACCCTCAAGATGAATACCCAGGGGCACGGCGGCATCGGTGGACGGTGCCTGCTCGATCACCGCCGCAATCATCTCCAGGGCGCGCAGCGTTTCTTCGGTCGATGAGGTGATGGTGGTGGGGTAATACGCTCCCACCCCGTGCCCGGCGAGCGCCGCGCCAATCGTCTGCAGTGCCTTGGGGGTGCCCTCCATGACGTCGTGACCCACGGCGCCGTGGACATGGATGTTGAGATAGGCCGGGACCAGGGTGGCTTCGGGGTAGGTATCGCCTGCCTCGCTCTCCCGGCGGCTAAGGATTGAGGCAATGTGTCCGTCCTCGATGGTGATCCGCGGATATTCGATGAATTCGTTGCCGCGCAAGAGCCGGCGTGCCGTAACGATGCTGGTCATTTTCCTGTCCCGTTCTCGCCCACGGGAAAGGATATAGCAAAGGAGAAATGCCCAGAAATGAGTCTCGCCGCCGGAGAATATCCCTTGGCGGCGAGCTCGAGAACCCAGGCGACTGAAGCAAACGGACAGTGAAGACTAGATAAAAAATCCGATTGCTTCGAGTACCTCTTCGCTCATTTCGATGTCGCTCAGCTTGGCAGCCTTGGTGAACTTCAATTCTTCCCGGAACCGGTCAAGGACGGCCGCGTTAAGGTCCGTACGCTTGTCCAGCAGGTGCAGCAACTCTGCAGCCGTGGTTGCGTGCTGATAGTTAGCCTTGAGGCCGCGTGAGTTCTCTATCGTGACGGCCACTGGTAGGGTGCGGAAATCGCTGGCTTGCTGGTGGGGCATCCGTGCTCGAATGTTGACTCGCATATTGGAGACGATATTGTCATGCGAATGTGAGGTAGAAAATACGACCTTAAGGGCGAACGAATACCTGGAAGGGGTATGAACATAGGTGTAAACCGAAGCAGAAGGTGTTTTCGTGGTTTTCTGTCAAAGAAAATCACTCCTCGCGATCTTTTTAAGACCGCACCAATTGTTAAACCGCTTTAAAAGGCCAGTACCGTTGCTTGCTGGCCAGCAACAGGAAGAGACCGACACCGCTGACCAAAACCGCCAGCACGTAGAGCATGTATTGCCAACCCCGGGGCTGGAAGGCTTGCACCACGAAGATGTAGAGCCAGCAGGCCATGGCAAACAACGCGGGCAACGGATACAGCCACATGCGAAAAGGACGAGGCGCCTCGGGATGTCGCTTTCTGAACACCAGCAGGCCGATGATTTGGCCGACGAACATGATCAAAATCCGGGCCAGAACCAGGGCGGTGATGATCTGCACCAGGTCAAACAAGCTGGCGATCGCCGACAGGATACCAACCAGCAGCAAAGACCGGTGAGGGAAGTCCTTCGTAGGGTGGGTCTTGCCGAAGAAACGAAAGAATGTGCCGTCGAGCGCTGCCGCGAAGGGTATGCGTGAATAGCCCAGCATCATGGAATAAACCGAGGCGAAGGCCGTAACCAGCACCATGACCGTCAACCACTGCCCAGCCCAGAAGCCGGCTACCCGTTCCATGAAGACTGAGCCGACGGCGTCGTAGATGACCGTGCCCGGCTTGACCATCTCCCGCCACGGAAGAACGCCCGTAAACGCGACAGAAATTGCCAGATCCAGGAGCAGCACGAGCAGAATCGATCCGATGATGGCCCGCGGAATGACCCGTTCCGGCTCGCGGACCTCGTCCCCCAGGTGGCAAATGTTGTAGTAGCCCAGGAAATTGAACATCACCAGCATGGTTCCATTGCCCAGGCCCAGCATAAAAGCCACGCTCAGGTGAAACGCGCCCGGCGGAAAGTCAAATAACAGTCGCGGGTTCAGATGCAACAGGCCTTCCGCCACCACCCACAGGCTGGTCAACAGGAGACCGCTCCAAAGCACCAGCATGATGCGGGCGATATCGCGAATCTTGCGATACAGCAGGACCATGGCAGTCAGGGCGAAGCCTGCGGCGAGCAAGCGCAAAGCCCACGGCCGGGAGACCAGTCCTTTGAAAACAAAACCTGTATACAGCGCCATGCCTACGGTGCCGGTAGCGATCTCCAGGGTCGCGCTGAACAGGAACTGCCAAACGAACAACCACGCCATCAGTCGCCCCAGGCTCTCTCGCCCGAAGCACTCGCGGAGATACGTGTAGGAACCACCCGAGCTGGGGAAGGTCGTGCCCAGTTCGGCGAAGACCAAGCCGTCCGCAATGGCAATCAGGGCGCCCACGAACCAGCACACCAGGGCTTGCGGTCCCCCCATGGTGGCGAGAATGGCCGGCACAGTGATGAACGGCCCGGTCCCCACCATGTTCGACATGTTGATGGAGATCGCGTTGAGCAAGCCAAACTTCTTGGGCAGGTGGACGGTGGGCATGAAGTAGGGTCGAGTTCAATCTAAACCATTTCTGCCGTTTACAGGAGATTTCCTAAGCCCTCATGAGATGGCGAGAAAAGACTGTAGCGTAGAAACCCAGGTCCTCTATAGTATTCCCTAAGCGGTTAGCGGGAGTGGGTGAGTTTTGTAGTAACGCGCTAGCTTCCCGGGCAGGCATTGGAACTGCGCGCGGCAGACGAGGAGATGGTCTTAACGTTGCTGGGCGGGCGTTGTATTGCCGACTGGGGTACTTCCTGGCCGGAACCTCGCGCACCATGACAGTGACAGAGGACCCGGAAAACCTCTGGCTTCGTTCCACCTGGAAGCAACTCGATCCCCGTCTGGCCTGGTGCACGGTTGATGAGCTGAGAACCCAGCAGCCGCCCTTTGCTCCGGCAACCGCCCTTTCCTTGCCACGGTCCTCTCCTTGTTTGTCATCCCGACCCGGATTTCCAGCCACGCTAAGCTGGACACGGTTGCGTGTGCGCCTTTCTCGTAAGGAAAGGCGCATGAAGTTCGCCAACGCCACCAATCTCAACAGGAAATCCGGGGGAGCGCAGCCGAGCGGATCTGGGGTGCGCCATTCGTGTGCCCCGCTCATACCGGTCCACAACCTCCACTTGTCATCACCGAACCCTCCTGGAAACAAGAACCTCCCCTTCGTTATTCCGGGTTTCCAGGAGTAGACCGTAGAACCGCAGATCCACTCCACGGCACGCCGGGACAGGTCGGTTGCGCTCCCCCGGATTTCCTGTTGAGATTGGCGGCTTTGGCGAACTTCATACGCGTTCCCTTGCGAGAAAGGCGCACACGCAACCGTTGACAAGGCCCGCAGAGCCTGCCCTGAGCTTGTCGAATGGGACGACTGAAAATGACCTGAACACGATCCGGAGCCTTTCCAGCCGTCCATACGGGACTCATTTCGCAATCGATTGGTCGTTTCCGATCAGCTGCATCCGTATCAAGGAGACTTGCGCCGGCCCTTGGTGACGAGCGCAGGTAGCCCAGGGGCAGCATTCACGCTAGTCGAGCCATTCCGCAGCCCAAAGCCGCACGACTCTCGCACGCAAAGGTGGGGAGCAATCTTATGCGTGACCGCAGGTGCCTTTTTGCCTTCAATCCTGTCGAGAAGAAGTTCGGTCGCCATACATCCGACCTCATATTTAGGCAATTCCATTGCCGTAAGCGGCGGATCAAATAGACGGAGCCACGGGTAATCATCCAAAGTGACGAGTCCAAAATCCTCCGGGCAACGCATACCCATTTCCTGGGCCGCCTGCATAAAGCCAACTGTCATGAGGAAATTTGCCACAAACACTGCATCGGGACGATGCGGTAGGAGAGACAGCCCGGCCCGGTGCCCGGAGTCGATACGATAGTCTCCCTCATACACCAGCTTGGGATTGAAGCTTAGGTCGTTAGCCTTGAGCGCCTTCTTGAACCCCTGCAACCTGGCCCTGCCGTTGCTCACGCTCAATGGGCCGCCAACCATGGCGATGGTCTTGTGTCCGATTCTGGCCAAATGCGACACCGCTTCGAAGCTGCCCTGGAGATCGTCGGTAATCACGGCGTCGTCCGTCAGGTTGGGATAAGTGCGCATCATGAGCACGGTGGGAACGTTCAAGCTCGACAACAGGCTGATGATTTGAGGACTGAGCTCGCCCGGCGATTTGGTAAGCAGAATGCCGTCCACCCGCTTCGCCACCAGAAGGTCGAGGTAGAGCTCCTCTTTTTCCAGCAGTCCGTCGCTGTTACAGAGAAGAATGCTGTACCCGCGCTTCTGCGCCGTATCCTCGGCGCCACGCACCAGCATAGGAAAAAACGGGTTAGAAATATCGGGAACAATCACACCCAATGTGCGTGTGCGTTCGTTGGCCAGGCTTTGAGCGAGAGAATTGGGCCGATAGTTCAGTTTAAGGATCGCGGCATCGACCCGCTTTTTGAGCGCCACGCCAACATGGCTCTTATTATTGATGACAGCAGACACGGTGAATACCGAAACCCGTGCTTCGCGCGCTACATCATAAATGGTGGGTGTCTTACGTCTCGACGCTCGGGAACCGCGAGGTGAATCGACCATGTTTTTCTTTCCCAATCCAGCCGGCGGAAGGATCAAGACTTCAGAGATTCTAGCATTCCGGCTAATCGGTTCGCCGCGACTGCAGAATTGTTGTTAGCAAGTCCGGTTTACTGGAGATGCGAGTAAGGTGCGGCGAGCGCAAACCCTGGTGGTAATCCACCTGGATGTTTGTGTAGTAACCATCCGTCAGAGTCAGCAATTCGATCGGTTGCAATGCGGTTTCCGCGCCCACGATAGATTGACGAAGTAAGTCGGCGGAATAGACGCGCTGATTCACACCCATCAACTTCGATCCGGGAGACAGCCCGGCGCGCCCGGCCGCCGAGTCCGGCGCTACATCGACAATGGTTCCATCCTGGTCGACGATCAAACCGATCGAGCTTGATAAATCGGCCTGCTGAGAAACACTCTCTGTGTCAACCACAGCCTGATTTGGCTCATCCGTGTAAGTCACAGTCCAGCCGGCCGCTTCAAGGCCGGGCGAAACCGGCGTGGGGCGGGTGGCCAGCAGATTACCCTGGAGCAGGCTGTTCCAGTCGTAGGGAACGATGTGGTTCAACCCATCGACCAGGTCCTGGTAAGTGTAGGGCTTTACCGTCACCACTCCGTCGGGTGGTCCAAAAAAGTCGCCGGCAAATGTATCCAGGCTGCGCGCCCCCTTGCTCTTTTCTCGCAGGATGCTATCGACTTGCAGCCAGAGCAGGGGCCCTTCCCGGTAAAAGTCTGTAGCTCGGCGCAGCATCGTCCACGGCTGTCCAGCGGTATACAGTATCTGCGCGGATCTCGACACATCCTGCAAATTTCGCCAGTCGCGTCCGGTTCGATGGTCCATCTCCGCCTGGTAGACCGCCATCCGGTCTTTCATCTGGGCGTTCGTTTCGAGCCCGGCCCGCGTGGCCAGAATCTCTGCCCAGTAGCTGGTAAGTCCTTCATAGACCCACAGCATGTCGCCGATCATGGGTTGCTGGTAGTCAGGAGTCGCGAGGCCGGCGGGCCGCCTGAATTTTCCATTCCATGAGTGGATCATCTCATGTGCCAGCAAATTGCCCGCTTCCGCGGAGAAAGAAGAACTCACCATGCCCAGTTCCGGCACCTGTTCATCGCTCGATTGGTGATGCTCCAGCCCGTCGCTGGTTTCGCCTTGCGCTTCCACCAGGAAGTGGTAACTGGCATAGTGACGCGAGCGGAACATGACGCCGGTTTCCAGTGCCAGGTTGCGCAAAGCGGCGATTCGCTCTGGCGGCACGTTGAGACCTTCCGGCGATTTCTCAAAAACATCGAGCACATGGCGTTGGGCAACGCCTTTAGGCGTGATGTCGAATTCGCGCATGATCGATCCACACATCAGAGGCGAATCGATCAGCGTAGTGAGCGACACAGGATCGAAGCGGATGCTTCCACCTTGCTGCGATGGATGGGGTAACGCAGTAGCGTAAGACCAGCGCTCGGGAAGCCTGATTGAGGCCGAGACAGTTACCTGGTCGGCGATCTTGTCCGCGGGATAGAGAACAACCTGATCCCAGTTCACATCACCCTGCACCGGCGTAGAGGTATTGCCGATGCCGAAATCGTTGCCCGCTGCATAAGCTCCTACCAGGCTGAAATCCGCTACCAGGAGACTGGTCCCGGCGGGAACCTGGATATGGAAGCGATACATATCCGCCGGATCGCGAGCCCAGGGAGCACTCTTGCCGTCTACGGTGAACGTCAAGTTCACCAGGTCGGCGATGGGCCCTGTTGGTGCATGATTGCCGGGGATCCATTTGGGGTAGACGAGATCGACCGTGTGAGCCGGCAGCGAATCCAAAGAAAAAGTCTCGTGTGCGTGCAGGATTTTCTTCGCAATTGTCGTTGCGTCCACTTCGAGCACGATGGTCGAGGTCCGCTGCTGTGCCAGCGCGTTTGTTGCAGACAGAACAAGCCCAACCCAAACCAGACCGGAGTATGTAAGCCCGCGGCAGCTACATCGCAAAGTAAAAAAGGGCAATTCGCTTTTCACTCCCTTGCCGCCGGTTGTTTCCGGCTGGTACGACATCGTACCAGTCACAGATTAGGGAGCTGTTCACCGATGGGGGGGTAAAGCGATTTCAGCCAACCTCAACACGGTTTCGACCGTGTGCTTTCGCTGCATAGAGGGCTTGGTCGGCGCGTTCGATCAGCGACCGCGCATCGTCCTGGCCGGTCTTGTACCAGGAAACGCCCAGGGAACAAGTAACTCGCAGTTGATGCCCGTTACAGTGGAAGACGTTGGTGCAGAGAGCCTCATGGATCCCTGCAAGTCTGGCTTCGGAACCATGCCTCGGAAGTCCAGGAAAGATCCCCACCAGCTCCTCGCCGCCGTAACGGCCCAGACCGTCATAAGGCCTGGCCGCGGAACGGAGCCGTAGCGCATACTCCTGCAACACGCAATCTCCGGTCACATGGCCGTAAGTGTCGTTCACCTGCTTAAAGTAGTCGATATCCAAAAGCACAAACGCGAGCGAAGAACCCGTCCTCCTTGCGCGCTCCATCTCCAGTTCCAGCTGGTGCATAATCTCAGCGCGATTCAACAATCCAGTCAGCGAGTCGCGAGTCGCCTGTTCTACCAGGGCAGCTCTCGTCTTGAGGAGTTCCGCCTTCTCTTGTTCCAACTCTTGCGTCCGCTCTTGCACCAGCGCCTCCAGGCGATGCTGGCGGGCCACCAGCACACGGACGCTCCAACGCCACATCAGGAAAAAGATAAGCATCGCTGCGGCTAACTCAGCCGCGAACATAGTGCGTGTGCGCCACCACGGCGGCAATATCGTAAAGGAGACATAGGTTGGCGCAGATTGCTGTCCGCTCAAACGATCTAGCGCCATGACGGTGAGACGGTAGCTTCCCGGCGGAAGGGGTGGATAGCGGAGGTCATGCTTCGTTGTATCTTGCCAATCTTCCTCCACGCCCTCGAGGCGATAGCGGAAACTGACGGTTGTCTCATGCTTGAAATCCAGCGACGAGAGCCGGGCGGTAAGGGGCTGATGTCTCCAGGGCACCGTGGTCTCTGATTGCCGGTTCAGCACGGTATTCCCAATTTTCACGTCCCCTATCCAAAGAGAGGGCGGCTGCGGACTGGAAGAGCCGCTCAGGATGCAACAGATGCGACATTCCGCCGCTGGTACCGATCCAAACCGTGCCGTCGTAATCTTCATAGAACCCATTGCTGTCTACATCATTCCAGACCAGGCCATCCTCGGCGGCAAAGTGTATCCATCTCTGTCCGTTTGAGACGGACAGGCCGTCTCCGGTGCCCACCCATACCCATCCCCTACGGTCGATGGTCACGAGATACACATTGTTTGAGTCCAGCACGGCGGCGCTCACACGTTCCAGGACCTCCGCAGTATCTCCATGTATCCACAGATGGATGAGAACCGGGTCAGTGCCTGAAAGCCAAAATGTTCCGTCGGGCGCCATCGCGATCTGGGCAGACAGGCCGGGTTGGTAGTCGGTTGGCAGTCTTACGTGTGTCCAGGTACTTCCCGACAACCGGAAGAGCCCGGAGTCAGAGATGAACCACAACGTCTCATGCGCGTCCTGCAATGCCTCATAGACGCGTCCCTGCGGTCCCATCGTCGGCGCAAGCCGTTGCGGGCCGAGACTCCGGTCGTGCACATTTACATAAAACAAACCGCTTAGTGAACAGATCCAGATCCGCCCAGCTTGGTCGGGGAGAATTTGAAACACGCCCTGCAACCTTGCCGCTTCCCGGGCTCTTTTGGACTGCGGATCATAGTCGATGACTCTGCCGTTATCGCTGCCGCTCCAGATGTGTCCATCTTTTGTAATCGCCAGGGTTTGGATGCGGCGCATGGGGTTGTTCTGCTGGTCCACCTGAGGTTTGATCGTCGTGAGATCCTGGCTCATCCGTTCCAGGTTTCTTTCCGTCGCTATCCACAGCGGGCCGAGATGGTCACGTGCAAAGCTCCACACCACGTTGGAGCTCAAACCATTTGCGATCGTCCAGCTTTCCACCTCGCCATAACCGAGCCATCGCGCCATGCCACGGCCCCCCAATCCGAGCCACACGGAACCTTGTCGATCCGCGAACAGAGTAGTCACCGCGTATGGCGGCAGATCCGACTTCTCTTTGAGAATCTGCCAGTTGTTGCCCTCAAGCCGCGCCATACCATCGGTGAGATTGATGAGGATGCGTCCCTGGCGATCTTCTATGATGGCCGGATCGCGTACCCCGATGGAGAATGGAGGCAGCCCCGCGTCGGCTGGAGTGAATTGTTGAGCGCCCGGCTCGAGCCGGTAAAGGTGACGCTCACCACGAACCCAGAGGCGTCCCGCCGAATCGAAGTAGGCCATGCGCCACTCTTCCTCCGGAAGACCATCGCTCTTGCCATAAAAGCGAACCACGCCGTTTGCGATGAAGCAAAGGCCCGGACCGCATCCCAACCAGAGCCTGCCGTTCGGCCTTGCGTATGCGAAAGTGATGTCTTTGAGTTCGGGATGCGCGGCTGTAACTGCCGCCCCAAAGTAGGGAGAGACCAGCCACTCATCGTTTGCGCGCCGCTGCGCCACCGTCAGGGTATGGCGGCTCACAAAATACAAACGGCCGGCATCATCGGGAGCTGCTGTCAATGAGGCGTGCAGGTCGAACTCGAACGGCTCGCCTCCACCGCGAACCCGATGGGGACCCAGGGAATCGTAATAGAGCAGCGCGTGAATCGCCGCTACCCAGATTCTGCCTGCCGCATCCTGGGTTATACCTGTCACGTATGTGCCGTCATGGCTGTCTATCGGCATTCGTTCAAAACTCGAGCCATCAAATCGAAACAGACCATCTTCCGTGCAGACCCATAGGAAGCCTATTGTGTCCTGCAAAAAACAACGGGTATTCAGATTTTTCAGCCCGTCGTTCTGCCCGTAGTTATGAAAGGTATATCGCTGGGCCCGTATGGAACCGCACAGGCCAAAAAGCGTAAGCGCGACGACGCCGGCAATGGACGAACTTCGCATCAGGCAAGGTATTGATCGGCAGAAATCAGCCTCAGGATCACATTTAGCCTAGCCAGCAAGATGTTGCGCAATCAGCTTATAGTGCAGTAGGGCGCCGGAATGTTGACTGCGCAGGACCGAGGGCCGTGCGGTGAAGCATAGCCTGTTTGAACTGTTCAAGATTGGTATCGGGCCATCGAGCTCACACACCATGGGGCCGATGCGGGCCGCGCTTCGCTTTGCCGGGGAACTGGAGTCGGCCCGGCTGACTTTTCAGGCCGCATCCATCCAGGTCGATCTCTATGGCTCGCTCGCGCTCACGGGTCATGGCCATGGCACGGACCGCGCCATCCTCCTCGGACTTTCCGGCGAAACCCCCGAAGGCATCAATCCCGCGGAAATCGAAGCCAGGCTCTCCGCGATTCGCGCCGCCAAAAAACTGCAATTGCCCGGTCGCCACTTCATCGCCTTCGATCAGGCCAGGCACCTGATCTTTCATCGCGACCAGATGTATCCCGTGGCCAATGTTGTTTCTCATCCCAACGGCGTCCGTTTCTCCGCGTTCGATATGGATGGTCTTTTGCTTTTGGAGCGCATCTTCTTTTCGATCGGTGGCGGTTTCATTTTGTCTGAGGAGGAGCGTGCTGCGGAAGCCATGCAGTCTCCGGTGAACAATCATGCAGTAGAGCTTCCCTATCCTTTTCATAGTGCACAGGAGCTCCTTGAGAAAGCGGCTACCGCCAACCTCGCCATCCCGCAACTGATGTTCGCCAACGAGTGTGCTCTGATAAACCAACGGGGCGATCCGGGGAATCCGTTGCCGGCTGAAGAACAAGTTCGTCAAGGCATCCTGCACATATGGCGAACAATGCGCGAGTGCACCCAGCGCGGCATCGCGACGGAAGGCATACTTCCTGGCGGTCTTAACGTCCGTCGTCGAGCCGCCAAGCTGGCGGCGAGGTTGCACGCAGGCGGCTCAAAGGATCCTCTGTCCCAGCTTGACTGGATCACGGTCTATGCCATGGCGGTGAACGAGGAAAACGCGGCAGGAGGCAGGGTCGTGACCGCACCTACCAATGGCGCTGCCGGTGTGGTTCCGGCCGTCGCCCATTACTACCTCGAGTTTGTCGACGGAGCAGATGAGGAGGGCATTCTTCGCTACTTCCTGACCGCGGCAGCCATCGGCATCCTCTACAAAGAGAACGCCTCCATCTCCGGAGCGGAGGTCGGCTGCCAGGGCGAGGTGGGCGTGGCCTGCTCCATGGCCGCAGCCGGATTGGTTGCGGCTATCAATTCACCGCAGAAAACAACTCTCACGCCGGCTGAGATCAATGAACGCATCGAACACGCCGCAGAGATCGGCATGGAACATCATCTTGGCATGACCTGTGATCCCATCGGAGGTCTGGTCCAAGTGCCGTGCATCGAACGCAACGCCGTGGGAGCCATCAAAGCCGTCAACGCAAGCCGCATGGCCATGCACGAGTCGGAAGGCCACAAGGTTTCGCTCGACCAGGTCATCAGGACCATGTATCAGACAGGTTTAGATATGCAGGCCCGCTATAAGGAGACCTCGCTAGCGGGTCTCGCGTTGAACGTAATTGAGTGTTGAACCTTGCTACCGCAGCATGAGGAGCGAAGCCAGAACGGTAGCCACTACGACCGTCCATGGGCGCACTTTCCAAATCGTCAGCAAGGCAAGAGCGGCTGCGGCGACCAACAGATCCCTCAGGGAGTGAATGGCGGTGGTACAGACGGGGCGCAAAAAAGCTGCGGCCAAAACGCCCAGGACACTCGCGTTGATTCCGGGGAGCATTGTTCGCATAGGGCGCGATTGTCTGATCGCTGACCAGAAAGAGAGCGCAGCCACCATGGCGAGGAGACCGGGGAGGAAAATCGCGACCAGGGCAATCAAACCCAGGCCTATACGTGAATCGCCGGGTTGGATGGCTGCACCAAGAAAAGCCGCAAACGTGAACAACGGGCCAGGAAGCGCTTGCGCGAAACCGTAACCTGTGAGGAACGATGGTTGTGTCACCCAACCAGGCGACACCACCGCATGTTCGAGCAGCGGCAAGACCACATGGCCACCGCCAAACACCAGCGCCCCGCTGAGATAGAACGCACTCCCAACCTGAACAATTCCCGGGTGGGTCTTGGGGATGATCGCGCTGGCGATCAGCAGCGTCAGGAAGAGGGCCGCCGCGACCGCTCCCGCACGCCGCGAGATGTGAAAGTCGAGCGGAGGTGATTGGGGCGCCAAATCGCCGCGCAGAAATACTGCTCCACACAGGGCGCCAACGATAATCGCCAGGAACGTACTGATCGAAGCGGGGCCAAACATGGCCACGGCAAGGGCGATCAGAGCGATGAGCATCCGCTGCCAGTCTGGTGTAAGACGTTTCCGCATCACAAGAATGGCTTGTGCGACCACTGCAACCGCACAGAGCTGGAGCCCATGCACAACTGCGTTCCCCGTTTTCCCATGTAGGGATTGCTCGGCAAAGGCAAACCAGATCATCAGAACTGCAGAGGGAAGAGTAAAACCCACCCACGCAGCGAGACCTCCGAGCCACCCACCATGTAATAGGCCGAGAGAAAATGCTGTTTGACTACTGGCGGGTCCCGGCAACGACTGAGAAACGGCGATGATTTCTGCGTAGGTTTCTTCAGAACACCATCCCCGCCGCTCTACCAGCTCGGTACGGAAATAGCCCAGGTGAGCGATGGGTCCGCCGAACGATGTGCAACCCAGGCGAAAAAAGACACTGAGCTCTTTTAGGCGTTCTTCAAGCTCATCGCTCATAGTCGAACAGCGACATGAACCCGTAGTCCATGTGCAGCTGCTGGTGGCAATGAAAGAGAGTCAACCCCGGATTGTCCGCAGTGAAGTCGATCTCTGTTTCCTGGTAGCCGCCGACCATCACCACATCCTTCAAAATGCCGGAGGTAGGCTGCCCAGCGATCCGGCTAAGTTCAAAGGTATGCCTGTGCAAGTGAATTGGGTGGATGTCATCACTGGCATTCCTCATCCGCAGGCGATACCGCTGGCCCTTGACCAGGTGATAGGCAGGGGTGCCCATCATCTGATCCGGAGGGTAGGACACGCCGTTGATGGTCCAGCGATTGAAGCCGCCAAGCGCAGCATTGTCCTTGGCGAAGGTCATGTCGAAAACCCGATCGGGTGCCTGCGACGGGCTCACCGCTTGACCGAAGTGCGCGTAATTCCAATGAAACGGCCGGGGAGGTATCCATTGTGGCTTGCCTGAGTGTGCCGCGTACTCAACCACGATGCCCATTCCATGATGACGGTCCTCGTCACTCATATCGCCCATCACCCATATTCCGGGACGATTCATTTCGACAATGGCGGAAATCCGTTCCGCAGTCCCGATCCACAAGCCCGGCACTCGCACTGGTTTGGGCAGCGGATTCCCGTCCATGGCCACGACCAGAAAGGTATGGCCCGGCAGCGCCAGGCTGCGGATCTCACCCGCACTCGCGTTCAGCACGTGAAAGAGGACGCGCTCGCCCTGTTTCACCCGCACTGGATCTCCGTGGCCGAGCATGCGGCCATTGATGGTGAATGCGTCGTAACCGACCTCGTAACCCTTCGGCATTTTCTTCGCTAGCGACGCTTTCATAGCGCTCTCGCCGGTTTCTTTCAAATCTTTCACGGTTGCCGATGGTGAAAGGAAATCCATGTCCATATCGCCGCCCTGGCTGAAAGTGGGCTGAAACTCCTTCAGAGTGAGAAAAACTTCGCGATCGTACTTGCCCGGGTCATTCTTCGCTTCGACGTAGACCGGACCGACCAGGCCGCTGTACTGGCCGCGGCTCAGGTCCGCGCCGGCACGCACGTGCGTGTGATAGAAGCGAAACCCGGAGGGGCGAGGCACGAACGAAATCCGCCGGCTGCCGTGGGGCGGAATAAATGGCGTCCCTTCCTCGGCAGCGCCATCTACATCCGAAGGAATCGACTGCCCGTGCCAATGAAGTTGTTCCGGGGTGTCGGTATCGTTGCGTACGTCCACCGTAACCCGCACGCCCTCCCTGAAGCGCAGCAGCGGCCCAGGAAACTGCCCGTTGTAGGCCGTCACCGAGACAATGCGATTGGGAGCCAACTCGATTGGCTGGGTAGCAATGGTGAGAGCGTAATCGGCCTTTGTCTCTGTCTGCTCATTGCCTGCGGTCGTCCACGCGAACCCGGCGCGGCCACTCAGCAGAGCGCCGCCCGCGAGTACGGGCGCAGTCGACAGGAACTTGCGGCGAGAACGATCGATGCCGTTCATGGGGTCAATTATGAAGCATCCCGTGGAAGTCTATAAGCTGTTGCTATGCAAGTGCACCTCATCGACGGCACCTACGAATTATTCCGCCACTATTATGCTCTTCCCAAGGTACGCGACAACACGGGGCAGGAAGTCGCAGCCGTGCGCGGCGTGCTGGCCTCGCTCATGGGCATGTTCGGCAACGGTGTTACGCATATGGGCGTAGCCACCGATCATGTCATTGAATCGTTCCGCAACGATCTGTGGCCGGGTTACAAGACTGGCGAAGGTGTGGAGCCTGATCTGTTAGCTCAGTTCCCGCTCCTGGAGGAAGCGCTCTCTGCTCTTGGGATCGTGGTGTGGCGGATGGTGGAGTTCGAGGCGGACGATGCCTTGGCAGCGGCGGCCAACGCGGCCGCGAACGACTCGCGCGTAGAGCGTGTGATCATCTGCACCCCCGATAAAGACCTCGCGCAGTGTGTAAGAGGAACTCGAGTAGTGCAACTGGACCGGCGCCAAAACATTACGCGGGATGAATTAGGCGTGGTCGCGAAATTCGGAGTAGAGCCCGCCTCTATACCGGACTATCTTGCCCTCGTGGGTGACTCTGCAGACGGATTTCCCGGTCTGCCCGGCTGGGGAGCGAAATCGGCTGCCGCTGTACTCGCGAAATTCAATCATCTCGAATCCATTCCCGCCGATTGGCGAGAGTGGTGCGTCAATGTTGCCAGTCCGAAAGCATTGTCGAGTACGCTCGTTGCCAATCGTGAACAGGCTTTGCTCTTCCGGGTATTAGCTACATTGCGGACCGATGTTCCGGTGTTTGACTCCGTTGACCAGCTGGAATGGAAAGGACCCACTGCGGACTTTGCCCCCCTGGCTGCCCGGCTCGACTCCTCTGTAACAAAAGGGAAGGCCCCGAGAGTTTTCCGGGAGTCACCGGGCCGTTGACGCACAAAAAGGGTTTAGGCCTCGAAGTCTGCGTGAGATCTCGCCAACTGCAAATGAGTCCCGTAGAGCCTGCTGAACTTCAGATTGTGCAAATTAGATTGTTCAAGTTGAGCAATTCGGGGAGCCCAAGGAGCATTCATTGGCTTTAAGAGCGGTGAGGAGGATTATGGAAGGGAAGACACGGCTTCAGCCGTACGGTGAATGGCCTAACGAGCTTTACATTTTTAGCCACTGAGGCTATGGTCTTGCCGCTCTGTTCCACTTTTCTTCAGTCTCTGCAGCTCCCGCCGCCTGTCGAGCCCGTTCAGTCCCGCAGGGACGGTACAACCTAGAGCCCGGCACGGGAGTGCCGGGTAGGCTGAGGTTTATGTACGAGTCCCGCAGGGACGGCACAATGCGCAGCCCAGGTGAGCGATTGGCTTAAGGTCGTTCATAAGCACCCCTCGAGAACACGTGCCATTTAGACGGCAGCCGACAACAAGCAACCTGAATTTGTTCGGCCAACCTCGCGTCAAAGCACTCAACAGGTTACATCCAAAAAAAAGCAAGTTGATCCGCTAATCCAGCACCCGAGCTGCGACAGCTGTCGCAGCGTAGAGTCCCGCAGGGACGGCCTGATAATAGCCCAGCACGCAGTGCTGGGTGGCGAAGAGTGCGTGGACCAGTCCCGTAGGGGCGGCTGAACTTCAGACCTGTCCAAATTGAATTTGGAAAATACCTCGGCTCAGCAACCGCCCTTTCCTCCAGCAACCGCCCTTTCCTTACAACGCCCTTTCCTTGAATTGTCATCCCGAGCGCAGCCGAGCGGATCTGCGGTGCGCCATTCGTGTGCCCCGCTCCTACCGGTCCACAACCTCCATTGTCACCACCGAACTCCTGCCTGGAATCACATCAAACTCCCTTTTTATCCGGGTTTCCAGAAGTAGGCCGTAGAGCCGCAGATCCACTCCACGGCACGCCCGGCAACAATCAGAACCGCCTTCCGAACGATTCCGCCCATGACGCAGCAAGCAGCTTTCGCTACAGACGCGGTGGCATTGCTGCGCCCAGTTCAGTCAGATTATCCCGCCACAGTGGACTGACGAACGATCAATTTCGGTTCGACAAAAGCCGTCTGCGGTGCGTCGTCCTCCGGCTTGGTCGCAAGCGCAAGCACTCGTCGTGCCGCGGCCTCGCCCATACGCTGGATGGACTGGTCTACCGACGTGAGCGGCACCTTCAAATACTCCGCATACCGCAGGTTGCCGCAGCCAACGAATGCGATGTCGCCCGGGATGCTGAGGCCGGCCTGTATCGCCGCCTGCATGGCCCCGACAGCCGATAAATCGTTGTAGCAGAAGACTGCGTCCGGCCGCTGCTTTTGCGCCAGTAGTTCCTGCATGGCGCGGTAGCCCGCGGAATCGCCCGTCTCTTCAAATCGTTCCCGAGTGATCACGTAACTTTTCGGCAGCCTGATGCCGGCAACGCCGAGAGCATTGCGGAATCCCTTGAGTCGGTCTATCGATGGACTCGTCCCCTGGCCACCGATATGAGCGATCTTTTTGCGTCCCAGACCGATCAGGTGACGCGTCGCCAGTTCGCCTACGAGCACGTCGTTCGACCCCACGAAATCGGTTCCCAATCTCGGGACGTTGCGGTCGATCAGGAGGAGCGGAGGGCCACCATCCGTCGAGAACTCCGCCTCTTCGATGTTCTGGCAAGAGGCCACGAGCAGAACATCCACGCCCCGGTTCACCAGGGTACGGATTTCCTGCCGTTCAATCTCCGGATCTTCTTCAGAAGATGACAACACCAGTGCCAGCCCGCTCGGGCGCAGCGCTCCCGCGAGAGACTTGGCAAACTCCCCGAAGAACGGATGCACGAGGTCCGGTACTATCAGTCCTATGGCGAACGACCGGCCGCTCGCCAGGCCGCGCGCCTGCATATTGGGCTGGTAGTTCAGCTCGGCCATCCGCTTCAGCACCCGCGCGCGTGTTCGCTCCCCAATGTCGAGGCCTCCGCGCAACACTTTCGACACGGTCACCGTCGACACACCGAGATCTGCGGCAATGTCTTTCAAACGTACGGCCACGTTGCTCCTCGATAAAAGATCTCCAGGAAGAAAATCATCCGAAGCGAGTCTGTCGCCAGAGCGCCCAACCCGCGCCACCCAGCGCGGCCAGCAGTGCCAGCGTCAGCACCGCAATCCAACCCAGGTTCATCGCCAGCGGAGGTACGATCGCGTTGAATCCCAAGCCACAGAAAAAGACAGCTTGCCGCCACCACGATGGCCACGTCCCACCAGCGTCGGCGCACGCTGCGGTCGGTGAATTCGTCGCCGCTCTGCGCCAGCAGAACCTCCCCATAGTCCAATCCGTAACGGTGGCACTCTCGCGCAAGCGCCTCGTTTCGCGAGTGATTCTCCCGCGAAGACGCCACCGCCGTGCTGATCGCCAGCGCCCCCAGGATCATCAACACCGATCCTCCCAATACCAGGGCAAGATGAGCCCGATTCGCCGAGGCCAGTTCCCCAAAGACCAGTGCGCCCCACGCCAGCCCCCAGAACTGGTTGGTATTGGAGAGCGGAATGCCCCGCCCGATGCCCAGATATTTGGTGGCAAACTGCTGAAAGAGGTCGCCGACCACCCACACGAAGCCTCCCAGGAATAACCAAAACAGCAACTGCCTGCTCTGCATCAGCCGGAATGCAGAAGACTTCATACCTCCGTCGAGCGTCCAGGTGAGGAGAAACATCGTCCCCAATTCACCGACCGTAAACACGGTAACGAACGAGAGTGGATTCATGCCGCTCAGGTAAGCCTTGCGATAGGGCACATACATGGTTCCCCACATGAGGCTTGCTCCGGCCGCCGCCAGGAGGCCCATGACCGCGTGTGGCGGGACTCCGCCGGCGCCTTGAATGGTGCTGAAGCCGAGCATGATCGCGGCCGCGACAATGCAGATGCTGCCGCAAACCACCTTGGCGACATTTCTTGCCGTCGCCCCCTGAAGCTCGCGGAACAACAGCCTGCCCCAGAGCAGCCCGATCAGCGAGTTGGTGTTCCAGAGCGGGAAAGCTGTGGCCAGTCCAACGTCGCGAATCGCGAAGACCGTTAAGGTGTTGGCCACGGCCCAGAGCGCCCCGGCAAGGACAGCCCAGACCATCAGGTGTTTCTTTGCACCCAGGTCCGCAAAGACATAACTGGTTCCTTTGAGCAACGTGGGAAACGTCCAGCGTGCCGTAAAAACGCCGGCAACCATGCACAGCGAAACGGCGAACGGAGAGAAGCCGGCGTTGACCAGCTTCGTCGGCGCCTCGGCTGCCCCTAGCCAGACGCCCGCAGCGAGACCGCAGATCACTCCCAATCCGTGGAGCGAGCGATTGGCAGCCGGGGTTCGTGCTTTCACTCCTACCGCATTGTCCGTGGCCATCTGGCTCCAAAAGGATGAACTAGTTGCCGTGAATAAAGATCAGCAGACCCACTCCCATCACCAGTACAACGGCTGGGATCCAGAACTGAACGTCCGTCAGGATGGCCCGCAATGTTTTTGTCCGGCCGGCGCGTTCCTCTTGCATGCGCATCCTCTGTTTAATTTGCTGGATTAACGTAACCGATTACGAAAATTTACGTTATCGGCCCATCAGGCCGCTGTCAAGAAAAACCTTGGAAGCCACCACAACACCATCGAAGGGGGATTGTCTGCAGCCGGGAATTGGTGTACGTTAGCGGTAACGTTCATACGCCGAAGTCGCGCGCCCCCCGGATGCCTGAAGGAGATACTCGTATGACCCAACCCGCAGTTGTTCCCAACCAGCCATTGCAGGATCTTGATCAGTGGGATGACTTCCTCGAGGGCCGCTATAAGGAAGGCAAGAGCGAAGAGGAGTTTCGCCAATACGATGCAACCGCGACTCCCGGCGTCGCCGAGTTCTACCGCTTGAACCACGAGAACATGACGGTCGACTATGTTTTGGCAAAAGAAGAGCAATACTTCACCCTGCGGAAGGGGCAAAAGACGGTCTGGGAAGCCGCCGAATTCCTCAACACCCTGGTGGACGATAGCGATCCGGATACCGACCTTACCCAGATTGAGCATCTATTGCAGACTTCAGAGGCCATGCGCCGCGACGGTCAGCCCCGATGGATGATCCTGACGGGTTTCATCCACGATCTCGGCAAGTGTCTCTGCCTGTATGGTGAACCGCAATGGGGAGTGGTTGGGGACACCTTTCCGGTTGGTTGCGCGTGGTCGAAGGACATCGTCTTCCCTGAATACTTCGCCAAAAACCCTGACCGCAACGTCGCCAGGTACCAAACGAAGTACGGCATCTACGAGCCCAACTGCGGGCTTGATAACCTGCACATGTCTTTCGGCCACGATGGCTACATCGCCAAGGTGATGCAGCCGTATCTTCGCGACGAGTCGCTCTACATGCTCCGCTACCACTCGTTTTATCCGTGGCACAAGCACGGTGCGTACGACCACCTGTGCAACGAGAAGGATCGCTCTATGTTGGAGTGGGTTCTCAAATTTAATCAGTATGACCTGTACTCAAAGGGCCACACCAAGCCGAACCTCGCGCAACTGAGGCCTTACTACGACGAGCTGTTTGCCGAGTTCCTGCCGCCCACGATGGCGTGGTAAGCAGCAGATTGTAGAAAACTGGCATGAAGCTGAAGCCTAAGGTGCGACGGCCCCGTCGCTTGCCGAGGCATTGCGACATATCATCGTTCTCTGGCCGGTCACCGATTTTTCTCAACCTTTTCACATTCCTCATTCAGCATGTCGTCTTTCCCCTTCCTGTTTCGATTTATGTAGTAGAGCGTCCCAGCCAACCGAAGAGATAGGGACACGGTCGTCCGATGAGTTTCAGGGTCAACCCGGAATCCACTCTTACCCAAATTGAAATGAGGAAAAACCAAATGTCCGCTCGCTACGCCGTGACAAAACGGCTGCAAAATTTCGTTTCCAAATCAACCGGCAACTTTCTGCGATTCGCGCTACTGGGCAGTCTGGCTACAGCAGGCGCCTTCGCACAGAGTGGCGAAGAGATGAATCACGCAGACCATGCCGATCGTGGGCACACACCGCCCGAACTTGTTCTCGCTGTTCGCCAGGCCACGCAGCAATTTACTGACCCGGTCGCGGCGATGAATGCCGGTTACCAGCCCGTGCTCGGATGCGTGAGCGGCCCCGATCACGGCGCCATGGGCGTGCACTATCTGAACGGCGCACTGCTCACGGCTGACGTCGATGCATCCAAGCCTCAAGCATTGATTTACGAGCCGCTGGGAGGGGGTCACATGCGGTTGGTGGGTGTCGAGTTCATCGTGGACTCCGCCACCTGGTTCAAGACCCAAAAAGATGAAGGAGTGCAAAATCCTGGTCCACCCTCACTCTATGGACAATTGTTCCAGCTGATCCCGAGCCCGAACAGGTACAACCTGGACACCTTTTTTGAGTTGCACGTCTGGGCCTGGCAGGACAACCCGAATGGAACCTTCGTGGACTGGAACACGAAAGTAAATTGCGATCGCCAGGGTAAGACACTGTAGATCGGTCGATGGAGAGGGCGGTAGTCGATCCAAAAACGTGTCCCCGCCGCAACAATCGCCCTATCCCTTGGCAACCCCGCCCTATCCCCTGGCAACCGCCCTGTCCCTTGGCAACCGCCCTATCCCTTGGCAACCGCCCTATCCCTTGGCAACGGCCCTATCCCTTCAACAACCCTCTCCTTTTTGTCATCCCGACCGTAGGGGAGGGATCTGCAGTGCGCCATTCGGATTCCCCACATCTACCGTTCTACCCCGTACGTTCGCTGTGCAACTTCCATATCGTTCCGCTATAGTGAGCCCTCGATTGCCAAACATTCTTTCGCTCTTAAGCGAAACAGCGCGACGCTGGGCGAAACTTCTGGGGCCCCTTTAGCGTCCGACGGAAAACTGAACACCGATCGAAGGGAGCGTCAATGAGGTATCGTGGGCTGTTATTGGTTTTGGCAACGTTGACCGGCGTAGCATGCGCGCAATCACTTGACTGTAACTTCCAGGGATACAAGGCCGTCGACGGCTTGAAAGCGACCGCAAGCGACAGCAGCGTGACGTTATCCTGGCACGGCGAAGGTGGGCAGGAACTCCGGGCATCCTTTGCCATCCGCGATGGGGCGCCCGTGGTTCAGGAACTCGCCGCGCGCCAGGGTACCGGCTCCTGGATCGTTTTGGCGAAGAATCTAACCCCCGACTTCCAGGTGTCGACCGGGAAGCGGCGCATCTCGCAAGCTCAACGTACGCAATTGAAGGCACTCAACAAGGACACTCCGGAGGAGGAAAGCAGGCGAAAGTGGAATACGTTCTGGGACGCACCTCTCGTCATCCCGGGCCGGGGCGACACTACAGATTTGCCGCGCACCGAGGCTGAAATCACCCATGCCTCCGTTAGCTACCATTCCACCACCTGTAAGGTAGCCACCGAAGGAAACCAACTGAGCGTCACGTTCAATGGATTGAAGCTGGGCATTTTCGCGGGCAATTTGCGCTTCATTGCCTACAAAGGAACCAACATGCTTCGCCAGGAAGCGCTGGCCAAGACCCAGGAACCTTCCGTCGCCTACATCTACAAGGCGGGCCTGAAGGGCTTCCCCATCACGCCGAACACAAAGTTAGTCTGGCGCGACAGTGCCGAGCACACGCAGTACGAATACTTCGGAGGGGCGCCGAATACGGAGCCGGTGGCGCTGCGCGCGCGCAACCGTATGATGATTCTGGATCCGGCCGCTGGATCTCTCGCCGTCTTCCCCTCCCCGCACAAGTTCTTCTTCGCTCGCGAGGATGAAATAAACGTCGGCTACGTTTACTACCGTAAAGACACCAACTCCTCCTTTTCGTTAGGAGTGATGTGGCCCGAGCAAGGCGAGGGATACCATCCCTGGGGCGTTACCGACGAGGAATGGAATCGCCGTACTCATACCTCGCGTGGACATGCGGACAACTACGCCCTCTACAATGCACCGGCTGGGACGGAGCAGCGTATGGCGGTCTATTACTACCTGAACGCCAAGGATGATCGCGCGACACGGGAGTCCGTTCTCGCTTACACCCACAATGACGTGTTCAAGCCCGTGCCTGGTTTCAAGGTGATGACCGGACACTTTCATATGGACTTCAACGAGCTGCTGCGCGACCGCAAGACCCTGGATTATCAGCCACCCTGGATCGCCGTGTTCCGCGCGCTCGGCGTCAACATCCTTTACTTAGGCGACTTCCATGACGACTCGCACCCCAACGATCCCGGACCGCAACGCTTCGCGGAGCAGAAAGTCTACTTTGAGGGTTCGGAGCGGGTCTCCGACAAAGACTTTCTGGTCATTCCCGCAGAAGAGCCCGATGCTTACTTCGGCGGCCACTGGTACCTGATGACGCCGAAGCCGGTGTACTACTCCCACACACTGGGATCGGGCGAAGGCAAAGCTGGGGCGACGGAAGGTAACGTCCGTCCGGCAGGGACGCCCTTTGAAGAGGATCTACCGGAGTATGGTCACGTTTATCATCTTGGCTCCTCGGAAGACGTCCTGAATTTCGTCAATAAAGAAAAAGCCATTATGTGGACAACGCACCCGGAGACCAAGAATTCAGAAGGTTATCCCGAAGCCTATAAAGACCAGGACTTCTTCCAGAGCGACCGGTTCATCGGCGCATCGTGGGAATCATTGCCGGTGGACTTGTCGGAGAAGGAAGAATGCGAGGTCCGCTGCTTCGGCGTCGAAGACAATATGAGCAACTGGTCACCCAGGGTGAAGTACATGCTTACCGAAGGTGACACTTATACCAAGTGGCCTGATGATGAGACCTACCCTCAATTGGCCGTGAACTATATCAAGCTGGATAAGGTTCCCTTGTACAACGAAAGCTGGTCTCCGGTCATCGAGGGAATCCGGCGCGGTGAGTTTTACGGCACTAACGGCGAAGTGCTCTTTCACGACTGGGGCGTCCAGGGCGCCGGTGCGAAGAGCATCTATAAAGCCAGGATCGAGTACACCTTCCCCCTCGATTTTGCAGACCTGGCGTGGGGCGACGGCGTCAAGACCGAGCACAAGTACATCGACCTGAAAGAGACCATGCCCTTCGGGACCAGGGAGTTAAACATTCCCTTCGACGCTACGGGGAAGAAGTGGATCCGGCTCTCCGTATGGGACTCGACGGGAAGCGGTGCCTGGGTGAACCCAGTCAACTTGAACCTGAAATAGCATGATTTGCGGCTATCTTTATCGCAGGACCGTAGCGGAGGTCCTGCCACCCCGGATGAACTCATCCTCTACTGCGGCATATCGATCGGGTTCGAGGATGTCACGGTGCATGAAGATCATACGGGCCGGGCGCCCCTCCACGAGAGCGTCATGTTCGTCGACAGCTTAGTTGCTCGTCTCCCGGAGGGTGAGAACCCCAAAGTGGCAATCCAATCATACCTAACGAGTTTCTTTCGTTTCTTCAGCACGCTTAACGAAGTCGGACGCAGTTCGGGTCGCACATAGCGATTACGGCCGAGTTGTGGCAACATGGGCCGAACATTGAGGATCATCACAGATGTCGATTCAACTCACAGCAGGGCGCATGGCAGCATTCTCTGACGGTGTGATTGCCGTCATCATCACCCTCATGGTGCTTGACCTTCGAGTTCCAGCCCACGATCTGCAGGACCTGGATGCTCTGCGCAAGGTACTGCCGATGCTGATGATCTATGCTCTAAGTTTTGTGGAAGTGGGCATCTATTGGGTCAATCACCATTATATGGTGGATGATGTAGAACAAGTCAGTCACGGCCTGCTCTGGGCCAACCTGGGTTTTCTATTTACCTTGTCGCTGATCCCATTCGGAACCGCATGGGTCGGCGAACGCGGTCTTAGTCCATTTGCGTTGTCGCTCTATACGATCTGTTGCGCACTCCCGGCTGTTTCCTGGATGGTTCTCTCGATCGTGGTTCGACGCCGAACTCATATGCCTCTTGCCGGCAGTCCGATAAAGCAGGCAACTTCCTCGGCCATTTATCTAGGAGTCATTCCGGTTTCTTACCACTCGCTTAGAGCCGCGATAGCGATGCTTACTGCTGTTGCGGTTTTATGGCTTATCCCACCAAAACGGGTTCTGGAAATGACGCAGGCAGAAAGGAGGGATCTGTAAACCTGGCAGCTTCGACACCGCTTAGGACTACTTGCGCTGATGTAGACCGTACGGTGGTCGTGTATTTGTCGGTCAGACTCCGAAGCTGCTGGCTCTTTCCTTTCCTCAAAACCGATCCGGTCGATGTGCACTGTATCCTCTAGGAATTACTTACTATTTGGTTTGAAGAGCGGCGAGAGGGATTCTCTTGCCGACAATGTATTCAAATGCGCCAAGATCTGCAGAGACCCGTCCCGAATAGAGCTGAAACCACGTTTCACCTGGCGTGAGCAGATTTTCAACCGAATAGTAGTCCATAACTGAGAGGTCGATGGTCACATGAACATGGCGGTTCGACAAATTCAGAATCATCAGAATCTCGGAGTTCCCCTTCTTCCGTAGAAAGCTCAAAACGTTGTCCGGCTCCGTATTATTGATCCAAACCACATCGCCCGCGGTAAGTGCCGGATTGGTCGCGCGCATCTTGAAAAGCTTTTGATATTGGATCTCCGTCACATTGACTGACTTCTCGTCGGCGCCGTTTCCAGGGTCGGCCCAGCGAATGGGCGCGGGCTTCCTCCAGGCTGTAGCCGTCGGGTCATTTACCTCCTGACCGTTATAAAGGAAAGGAATGCCGTCCAAGGTGAAATCCAGTACTGACGTAGCCATGGCGCCCTTTTCGCCAAATTGAAGAACGGCTCTTGGCCAATCGTGATTATCACTGTAGCGTAGCAGCCTGGCTCCGAGAGGCATCGTGGACTTCATTTGTTGCCATTGTTCACGCAGCTTTATCGCCGAGGCGCCGTCACGGATAACTGAACAGAGAGTCAGATAGTATTGGAAGTTGTAGTTGATATCGAACGCCTGCAACTGATCGTCTGGCCGGTCCGACTCCGATAGCAAAATGACTTGAGGGTTCACCACGTCCAAAGCCGTTCTCGCTTCCTCCCAGAACGAAATGGGAACACCCCCGCCGACGTCACAGCGAAAGCCATCCACCCCGAAGTCGCGGACCCAATGCACGAGACTATCGGTCAGGTATTTTCGCACCTTGGGATTGCCGAAGTCCGGCAGTGGCTGCGGCCAGAAGCCGCGCGCAATTTCGCCGTCCGACGACTTAACAAAAAATCCTGGATCGCTCTTCATCATGATGTTATCTGGGGCGGTGTGGTAATACACGATGTCCAGCATCACCTTCAGATGCAGCCTATGCGCTGTGTCGACGAAATCACGCAGATCCTGAGTCGTGCCCGCCTCCGGATCGATTTCGTTGAAATCCGCAATGCTATAAGGTGACGCCTGTGGGTTGGCGGACCGCTTTGCGATTGGTCCGAGGTAAACGATGCTCGCGCCCAAATCGGCCACGTGCTGCAAATGGGGAATCGCACCTCGCAGATTACCTTCCTTGCTGAACGCGTCCAGCCAGATTTCATAGATGGTGGATCGATACAGCCATTCCGGCACTGGTCTTGCATTGCGCGTGCCAAAGGAAAGGTCCTGGGCGGGCACCGATTCGATGGCAACGAACAGGAGTAGCAGAACAGAAAATATTCGCAGCATCTTCGTTAACAGTTTCTCCACGCTTAGAAACGCTCAACGTCAAGGATGGCGAGAAGTACCTCGGATCGCTTCGGGCAAGCTCCATGAGTAGAGCACGCCGCTGGAGCCAATCAACACATACTGCCGTCCATCGAGCTCATATGTGATTGGGGCGCTCTGCACCGCCCCTCCTCCGTAGGTATGCCATAGCGTCTCTCCAGTTTTGGCGTCCAGCGCGAGCATGTTCCCCTGGGTATCCCCTGTGAAGACGAGTCCGCCAGCCGTACTCAACACGCCCGCCCAATCCTCGCCACGGCCAAGAGGGTGCTCCCATCGGGTCCTACCCGTCTCATACTCAAGTGCTTTGAGAGATGAGTCGGACCAGATCGATAAGTCGCGTCCCGCAAAGCCTTCTGGCTTATCTGCCGCATAAGCGTAATACAAGCTAAAGGAACGATGGGTGTCGACATACAGCAGGCCAGTCCGAGGGCTGAAGCTGGGAGCCATCCAGTTGGTCGCGCCAAGTGCATCCGGTTCGACCAGGGTTCCGGCGCCAGTTGGATATTTGTCGAGCTTTTGGATTGGTTCGCCTTTCGCATCGACGCCCGCGCTCCAGTTGATCTCAGTGTAAGGAACTGAAAGCAAGGCATGGCCATTTGTCCGGTCGAGCACGAAATAGTACCCGTTTCGCGATGCCTGCAGCAGAAGCTTGCGTGCTTCCCCGTGAAACTTTGCATCGACAATAATAGGTGTTTGCACGGCATCCCAATCGTGAACATCATGAGGAGAGGGTTGGAAATGCCAAACCAGTTTTCCGGTGTCCGGATTGAGCGCCACGATAGTGCAAGTGAAGAGATTGGCGCCCGGACGGGTTGACCCATCGAGCACCGGATTCGGATTGCCGGTTCCCCAATACAGCAGATTCAGCTCTGGATCATAAGTCCCGGTGAGCCACGCCATACCGCCGCCATGTTGTATGGCATCAGTATTCTTCGGCCATGTTTCCGACCCCGGTTCTCCAGGCCGGGGAAGAGAATCCCATCGCCACTGCAGCTTGCCGGTTGCGGGGTCGAAAGAGTCGATGTAGCCGTGCAGATCATTAAAGTCGCCGGAAACGCTCACCAGGACGTGGTCGCGGACGATGAGCGGAGCCATCGTGGCCCAATAACCGAGTTTGACATCCGCGAGTTCGACATTCCAAACTACCTCGCCGTTTTTGGCGCTGAGGCAAAGCAGATGGGCGTCGGGGGTTTCGAAGTAGATCCAGCCCTTATACATACCCACGCCTCGCTGTCCGATGTGCAGACCTTCATTTGCAGGGTAGTGATAATGCCAGATCTGCCTGCCGGTTCGGGCATCGATCGCCCACACGTCGTCAGGTTCGCTGACGTACAGTGTGCCGTCCACCAGCAACGGAGTGGCCTTCAGGCCGCTTCCCGAGATACCAGTCTGGAAGGCCCAGGCCATCGCTAACATCCCGACATTCGTCACATCAATCTGCTGGAGCGAGCTAAAACGCTTGCCGGAATAGTCGCCGTGATAAGTCGGCCACTCACTTGTTGAAGGATTTTGCAGCGCTTTTGGATCGAGGTTCTGCGCGTGAACACTGAGCGCCGCACCGAGGAATACGGCCAGCATACGTTTCGTCACTTCAGCGACTCCAGATAGGCGAAGAGGTCGTGGATTTCTTTGTCCGTATATCGCGTCAGGAGTGCCACGTGTTCCTCGAGCGGGTCCCGGAGCTCAATCTTCACAATTCGTCGATCCCAGGTACGCCGAACGCCGTCACTCAGAACGGTAACGAAGAATTCGTCTGCGTAAACGACCTCACCTGTGAACTGCTGGCCGGACCTTTCCGTCACTGTGGCCGTGGATTTAGCTCCATAAGGGAACGCGATGCGCGACTGTAATTCCAGCGGCTTATATTTTGAGGCGATATGAGCCAGGTCGCCAGTTGCCGAGTGACACTGTGCGCATTTACCTGCGCCATTGAAGTACTCCTTGCCTGCGCCGGCATTGCCGACCAGCAACTGTTCCAGCGGGTAGTCGGATGGAATTCGGCTGGCGACGGTTGAAGCAAGCTTCGCCTGCTGATGAAGGAATGCAGCGATCTGATGAACTTGCGAGTCGGGCAGGTTGAATGCCGGCATGCCTTTGTCCGGGCGGCCATTGTGCACCACTTGGCCGATTAAATCTCCACCGGCATCGTGGTTCACCAGCGGAGAGCGAATGAGATCAGGGCCGCTCGTTCCGCGTGCATCCTGGCCGTGGCAAAAGCCGCAATTCTGCTGGAAAATAGCCTTCCCGGCGGCTGCGTCCGAAACATCATCCGCTCTGGTTGCGACTTCGTTTCGATCCTGGGCAAGCAGGCAGGTCAGGGCGAGCGGAAGCGCGAGAAGAAGCACGATCGGTTTGGGCATTCAGCCAGGCTCCTGTAGGTGGGTAGAGTCAACCACCTTCGCTATCCACCGCGCCGGGCGCAGGCTATGCAGCGTCCGGCAGTCAGCGCGCGACGCGCGTAGTCGCGGATTCACTGAGGCTTTTCGCGCTCTCATCCTCGGCAGTGTTCAACCAGGCAACGTTGCTCGAGCTGTCGCCAAACCGCCGTACGCCGGCAGCGCGAATGGCAGTGTCCGGCACCTTGCTCAACGGCGTATAACGCGGGTGATGATGTTCTTTGTAGGGATTATTCCGGGCTGCGTTGTAGCAGCATATGATGGACCAGCGCGGGTTGTCCGACCTGTTTTGATCGGAACGATGCAGCAGATTGGCATGGAAGAACAGAACATCGCCTGGATCCATCTCCACATGTACAAGGTCCAGTACTTTCTCCGCTTCGCGAACGCGCTCCGGTTCCGCGCCCGCTTGATCACCTGTCAGGATGTGGTCAATGCGGCCTAGATGGTGTGATCCTTTCAGCACCTGCATGCACCCGTTTTCCCGGGTGGCCGGATCGACTGCAATGAAAGCGCTCGTCAGCAGTGGAAACAACACGCCATTCTGATACCAGTAGCCATAGTCCTGGTGCCAGGCCCATGCTCCTCCCACTTTGGCATCTTTCATGATCATTTTTGAGTGATAGTGGTACACCTCGCCACCGAGTATTTTCTCCGCCGAGTTCACAATCGTCTCGCAGCGCGCAAACATCCCGTAGATACTGTCGCCGGGATGGTTCCATAGCGACAGCCTTACGGTGCCGCCCTCTCCATCACCCTTGCCGAACGAGTGCTGATCCAGTTCTCTATCCTCTTTAGCCGCGCGGCGCAGGAGCTCGATCTCTTCACCATCAAACATTTTCCTGCCCAGCACGAAACCATTGCGTTCGTACTCTCTCAAATGCTCATCGCTCAAGGAGCCGGTAGCCATGATATTTCCTCTTTAACTTGGGATGCTATTGGGAGCGAATGCCAAGTCCATTCATCAATTGTGCAGTAGCGCCGTACGCTTCGCGAACCCAGTCGACGATCTTGTCCGGCTCGGGTGAATACTCAAGCTCTATACTCACTGTCCCGGAAAAGCCGGCATCGGTGAGCGCCTTGAGGTAAGGAGGGAAATCAACGGATCCGCGTCCGGGCGGAAGGTCTCCGTGACGTTTCCCGTTACAGTCGGAGAGATGCACATGCGCAATGCGGCCGGCCAGCTTTGAGAGTTCATCTGCAGTATCACCAGCGAGAGCCAGATGCGAGATATCTACATTCGCCTTTGCAGCAGGATGATTCACGTCCTTCAGGAATTGCAGCATGCGATCTATGTTGTTGATGAGGGAGAGATGGAAAGGTTCAAGCTCCAGAGCAATTTCAAGGTTGAGCCCCCCGGCATATTCTGCTAGTTCGTGAACATGATCCACCGCCCACATCCACTGGTCTTTGGGGGCGATTACCTCCTGCTGCCATATATACTCGCCCAGCACAAGCAGTAGGTTTTTTCCCTCGAGTTCATAACAGAAATCCAGATGTGCTTTAGCGCGGGCGACATGAAAGGCTCGTACAGGCTGGTTAAAATCGGCAATGCCGAGCGCGCAGCAAACGGTCGATATAACAGGGAGACCCGTTGACACACAGGTCTTACGGATGCATCGGCGTTCCTGTGCGCCTATCTGCAGCGGATCGGCGAAGATGTCGATCGTGTCGAAGCCAATCTTCTTCGTCAACTCAATGCCACGCGCTGTATCAACTGAGGTGCCGAGCCAGGCAGAGTTAATAAGTCCGAGCTTCACTCCAAACCCTCGTCATGATCGAGCAAATTTTATTGACCTCTTACGAATCGGCCGATACTATCATAAACATTCATCAACAGTCATGAAATTTATGCTGTCATTTCATGAGCGAGACTGGTCGTGACATTTCATGAGTCTTGATCTGGGTATGCAGTTGAATTCACGCGTTGCGGCGCCACTGCGCAGCGATTTCGGGATCGGCGCGGTAGGCGCCGGCTTCATTATGCGCGATGTTCATCTCAAGGCTTATGCCGGCGCCCGTTTCAATGTCGTAGCAATTACATCGCGAACGCCTGAAATCGCGCAAGAGGTGGCAGATCTTCGCGGCATTCCACGGGTTTACGAAACCTTGGAGGAGATGCTTGAAGACGAGACGGTCCAAATCCTGGATATTGCAGTTCCTCCGCACAAGCAGTTAGAGGTGGTGCGCACCGCAGTGCGGCGGGGAAGGCACTTGCAAGGAATTCTGGCGCAAAAGCCATTAGCCATGAATTTCGAGCAGGCCGCGGAGATCGTACGCCTGTGCGAGGAGCGTCAGCTCCCGCTGGGCGTGAACCAGAACATGCGTTATGACCGGTCAATTCGGGTGTTGAAAACGCTTCTTGATCAGAATCTGCTGGGGGAGCCGGTGCTCGCGACCATCGAGATGCGCGCCGTGCCTCATTGGCAAACCTGGCTACGCGGCTATGGCCGGCTGACGCTGCTGAATATGAGCATTCATCATATCGACAGCTTTCGCTACCTTTTTGGGGAACCGAACTCGGTCTATGCCAGCGTGCGGAAGGACCCACGCACACAGTTCGAACATGAGGACGGGATCTGTCTTTATATCCTCGAATACGCCGGCGGTCTGCGCGCAACGGCATGGGATGACGTGTGGGCGGGTCCATGCAAAGACCGGGAGGAATTGAAGCCGTACATCAAATGGCGGGTGGAAGGCACGGCTGGCCTGGCGGAAGGAACTCTGGGTTGGCCGGAGTATCCCAACCGCTGTCCCAGTACGCTGACCTTCACGACATCATCGAATCCGGGGGTCTGGATCACACCGCGTTGGGCTGAAGTATGGTTCCCCGACGCTTTCCAGGGTCCCATGGCGGATCTCATGGATGCGATTGCGAGAGGACGGCGGCCGGAGTGCAGTGGAGCGAACAACCTCGGCACGATGGCGGCGATTGAGGCCGCCTACCAGTCGGTTCGCGAACATCGCCCGGTCGACATTGCGGCGATTCGCGATCAAGCAAAGGCGGTTTCCTATCAAGGCTAAAACATTGCGGCGGAGCTCTGCGATGCCCACCATGAAGGACATTGCGGCGCACGCGAAGGTCTCGATTGGGACGGTTTCACGGGTGCTGAACCGTCACCAGGATGTGGACAAGGTGTTGCGGGCTCGTGTCGAAGCCGCGGTTCGAACCCTGGGCTATCGGTTGAACTCGCGGACGCGCAGTGTAGTTCATACTCGATCGCGGATCATTGGTCTGATTCAGTGCAACGACTCTGGCGTGAGCCTGTCGCAATCGCTGTTGCTGCAGGGAGTCGAGGAATATTGCACGGCAGCTGGATACTGCCTTCTCTTTGCGCGGCATCGCTTTCCACCTGACGCTCCGGCGGAGCTGCTGCAGATGCCCAGCGCCATCGAGACGCCCGGGTTGGCAGACTGCATGATCGTGGCCGGGAGCGTTGCCAGAAATGCACTGACTGCGCTCAACACTCACGATTTCAAATACGTGCTCCTGGCTAACCATCTCGTGGACCAGGGCGAGCATGAAATTCCGAGCAGTTACGTGCGCTATGACGATGAAAGCGGCTGCTATGATGCGACACGCTACATGGCTCAACTCGGACATACACACATCTGGTACCTGGGCGACGCTTCGCGCCCCTGGCACAAGACCCGCCACAAGGGGTATAGCCGGGCCATGGCGGAGCTCGGATTCGAGCCGCATGTTCACACCATCGCGCTGGCGGATGATGAATACGAAAATGGCCAAGCCGCGATCTCTTATATCCTCGAACAGCAGTGGCCGGTAACCGCCATTCTTGCAGCCTCGGATGAACTGGCCTATGGAGCACGCGAGGGTTTGCGGCAGCACCGGCGCGAAGTGCCGAAAGACGTAAGCCTGGTTGGTTTCGAGCAACGCATTGGACATTCCCGCGGCTCGAATTTAACCAGCGTGTGCGTGGACATGGTAGAAGTAGGGCGGCAGTTGGCCAAGCTGGCGGTCGCCCAGATCGAATCCCAACGACCATCGCAACGGAACGTACTGCTGCCTACTGTGTTTGTTAAACGCAGCACCTGCCGGCCGCTCCGCCAGGAAGAGCAGATGTTGTTATAAGACGCGGTCGCCGGCCGGCGCCTTTCATTCTCGAGATCGAAAGGGATTTCAGCCTCGTCCAAATGGCGCCGGGCGGCAAGCGCACATTTCCAGTGTTCATGAAATTATTGCTCCATCGATGAATTTTTACCTTGACATTCATTTGTCCCAATCGTTACAAATTCTGCGCGTGAAGAGTCTCGCCATAACCCCTGCCCTGTCGCTGTTTCTTCTTCTCCTCCTCTCCTCCTTTCGAGTGGGAGCACAGGCTGTCTCCTATGTGGGAGGGCATGGGCCGGGGCACGGTAAGAACGTGGTACTCATCGCCGGCGATGACGGTGAATATCACTCGGAGGAAACTCTTCCGCAACTCGCAAAAATTCTCGCCGTGAGGCAGGGCTTTCATTGCACGGTCCTATTCCCCCTGGATCCTGATGGCACGATCGACCCCCATCAAAATCGCGATCTCGGAGGGCTCGAAGTGCTCAGGGACGCCGATCTGGTGATCCTGTTCATGCGCTGGCGAGACCTCCCCGATGCGCAGATGAAGATGTTGATCGATTACATCCAATCTGGCCGGCCGATCATCGCGATTCGGACTGGTACTCATCCGTTCGCACTCAAGACCAGCCCGACTTATGCGAAATGGTCGTGGGATAGCACGGTTCCGGGATGGGAGGGCGGCTTCGGGCGCAAAGTCCTGGGCGAGACGTGGGTTGCGCATCACGGTCAGCACGGCAAGCAGAGTACGCGAGCCTGGTTCGCACCGGGGTTGGGAGACAGTCCCATACTGCGGGGGGTTCAAGACGGCGGGATCTGGGTTCCGACAGAGGTTTACGAAGTTCGTCTGCCGATGCTCCCTACCTGCCACCCGCTCCTGCTTGGTCAAGTTCTTTCCGGACTGAAACCCGACGACGCTCGGGTAGAAGGCGCCGTCAACCATCCCATGATGCCGGTGGCCTGGACGAATAGTTACACAACACCAAGTGGGAAAACAGCTCGCGTTTTCGTCACGACGATGGGTGCTGCGGATGATCTACTCAGCGACCAGCTGCGACATTTGCTAGTGAACGCCACCTTTTGGGCGGTGGGACTTGAAGGCGATATTTCTGCGCAAGCGAATGTAGATCTCGTGGGCGATTACCGGCCGCATTCCTATCTCTCCGAGACCTATACCAAGGGTGTTAAACCAGCTGATTTGGCGCTGACGAACTCAGGCAAAGAGAAATAGAGTAGTGGGCCACTAAAGAGCCGCCCGGCTGTCGCGTGAAAGCAAGTGGATGTTGATGCGATAGCGGGACGAAAAAAAAGCGAGGCGAAAGCTGCCTCATCCCGGTTACGAATTAGGAGGCGATATATGGGGTCTCACGACATAAGAATAAGAGCTTCGATCACATCATGGTATTGCAAGCTTGCACGTGCATCCCTGATGTTGGGGATTGTACTGACGGGATATGCAGGTTCAGCACAAACATTTTCCGCTTCCATTGCCGGCACAATAACTGACTCGAGCGGTGCGGTAGTGAGCGGAGTGGCGTTGCAGCTATCGAACGTGGATACCAGAGACATTCGCAGGTTCACTTCGGGGGCGCGGGGTTCTTACGAGTTCAACAGTCTGGCGCCTGGAACGTACCAGCTCAAGGCGACGGGAGCCGGTTTCAAGGAATATGTGCAATCTGGCATGATCCTGCGCGCCAACACAGCCGCGACTGTGGACATCTCGCTGCAAGTTGGAGGAACCGAGCAGCAGGTGGTGGTTTCGAGTGACACGGTTTTGCTCGATACAGAAACTGCGAACAATTCGATAACCATGGACAGCGCTCTCATCGAAGCACTCCCCAACAACACGCGCAATCCACTCAATTTTGTATTCAACCTGGCAGGTGTAACCGAATCTCAGGGAGGCATGACGACCCGCTCGACTACCTACGACCAGAACAGCAGCACTTTTGGATTGAATGGAGGGCGTTCGGCGGAATCGGAAATCCTGGTGGATGGAGCTCCTTCCACTGCAATCGATTGGGGTGGCATGATGGTGTCACCGCTGCAGGATTCAGTGCAGGAGCAGCAGGTGGCAGTCAACGAGTACGACGCGCAATACGAGAGGGGTGGGGAAGGAGTAGTCACCCTGGTGACAAAGAGTGGAAGCGGTGAATTCCATGGCGAAGTGTATGACTACATGCGTAATTCCTCATTCGACGCCAACACCTGGGCCAATAATTTTGCCGGAGCGCCGAAGGGAAAGCTGCACCGCAATCAGTTTGGGGGAAATTTCAGTGGCCCTCTGTGGAGGAGTCACAATTTATTTTTCTTCGCCGGCTACGAAGGACTCCGGCAGCCAGAAACGAACTCAAGCGGGCTGATAACCGTTCCGACCGCTGCTGAACGCGGCGGAGACTTCTCCGGAACGCTCAATGCAGATGGTACGCCGGATATCATCTACAATCCGTTCTCGACGCACCAGGTCACGGATGCTTCGGGAAAAACGTACTACACGCGGGATCCTTTCCCCGGCAATAAGATCCCATCTAACCTGGTCGATCCGGTGGGCGCGAAGATTCTAGGCCTCTACCCCAACCCGAATCGCACCAGCGAGGGTCCAAATGATCTTAATAACTATTTCAAGCAGGGGTCTGGGCAGACTGCCAACGACAAATTCGATTGGCGCGTGGACTGGGCTCAGAGTCCTGCCCACAGAATCTTCGTTCGCATGTCAGACCGGGTTCGCCAAAACAACACTCCAGCTTGCTTCTTCTGTAACGGTGCGGACGAGTCGGCGACTAACAACGATCACGGCTTTCAAGTCGTACTCAATGACACCCTGACGCCCACGCCCAGCTGGGTCATCGATACTTATGGAGCCTTTACGCGCTGGTGGGAAGGCCAGACCTCCATCGGTTATGGAGTTGCTGATGCGAGCACAATCGGTCTCTCACCCAGCCTTTTCCAAGCGAAATTACTGCCGCTGGTGAATGCCCAGAATTACTACACGCTCGGCAGCACTTACTCCAGCTACGACCGCTATGTCCGGTCCCTGGCTACTGGACTCATGAACGTGAGCAAACAACTTCGCCAACACACGTTGAAGTTCGGTTTCAACTTCGACGTGAATATGATCAATAATCGCCAGGATTCGCCAGGATCATTCAACTTCGACCGGTCGCTGACCTCCTGCGATCCGAATCCGAATGATGACAGTGCGCCGTGCCAGGCTCAGCTCAGCACAAGTTCTTCGGGGAATGCCATTGCCAGCATTTTGCTCGGCACCGGCAACGGATCCGCCAACATCAACATGGATCCGGCGATGAGCCTGCACACTTTTGGTCTCTATCTGCAGGATATATGGCGCGTGACGCCGCGCCTCACGGTATCTGCCGGATTGCGCTATGAGAACCAGAGGCCGGCGACAGAACGCCACAACCGATTGGCATATTTCGATAAAACCCTGGTGAACCCTCTGAGCAATGCATATGGATCCACGCTCTATGGTGGTTTTGAATATGCGGGAGTTGGGGGAAGAAGCCGCTCGGCGTGGGAACCAGACAATATGAACTTTGGACCGCGGGTCGGAATTGCTTATAGAATCACCGACCGGCTGGTGGGCAGGGTTGGTTCTGGAATCTTTTACGGCCCTACTTCAGCGATGCTCAGCTTCGACAGCCCGGGACAATTTCCGGGATACACCTCGCAGACCAACTGGATCGGAACTCAGAGCTCGAACGGATACATCCCCGCCAGCCTGGTGAGCAATCCCTTCCCTAACGGAATCGCACCGCCGACCGGGAACGCAAACGGCGCCAACACACTGGTGGGCGAGGGAGCGGGCCAGCTCTGGCCCAAGGGACCTCACCCCGTCGGCCGGATGTACCAGTGGAGTATGGATTTCCAGTATCAGGTCAGCTCACATTCGGTAGCGGAAATAGGCTATACGGGCGTGCGCGGCCGGAAATTGCTCTTCGGCAATCCTAATTTCGATCTTGATCAACTGCCGGACAAGTATCTGTCGCTAGGCGATCAGCTGAACAGCATCGTGCCGAATCCCTTCTATGGAGTTATCACGGACCCGAACAGTTACCTGAGTGGCCCAACGATCGCTTACAACGAACTCCTCCGGCCCTATCCCGAATTTGGCTACCTGCAGCAGACCCGCTCGCTGCCTGGAGCGCGCTCTCAATTCGATGCCTTCAGCGCGAAGTATAACCACTCCTTCAACAACGGCCTGAGCTGGATTAGTACCTATCAGTTCTCCAAGAATCTTGACGATGGATCGGAGGCATTGCTGGGATGGACGATCGGCAGCATGTGGCGGGATGCGTATAACCCGAAGCTGGACTATGCCATCAGCACGCATGACATCCCGCAGAGCTTTGCTACAGCATGGCTATACCAGCTGCCGTTTGGTGCTGGAAAGCATTGGGGCGGTAATTCGCCGGCATTGGTTAGCCAGGTGATCGGCGGTTGGAATGTTTCCGGAGCGATTCGTTTGTCGAGTGGCCTTCCCTTTCCCAATCCGGTAGAGTTCTCCTATAACCCCCTCAGCCAATTTGGCTTTCCCGGGCCGGGATTGCCAAACATCGTCGGAAATCCTAAACCCGCGCACAGAACGGCATCCAACTGGCTCAATGCGAGCGCGTTTACGACCACACCTGCTGCCTTCGCGCTGGGAAATGAACCGCAGCGCATGACGCAAATTCGCGAGGCGCCCATCAAGAATTTTGACCTGGGGATCGCGAAAGAGTTCGGACGGGAACGGTTCCGCGCTCAGCTTCGCGGGGATTTCCTTAACGTGACGAATCACCCGATTTACGGCGGCTCGTACAACATCAACAACTGCATTGATTGCGGCGGTCTGGGCCAGGTTTATGGAACACGCAATGATCCGCGCAACGTGCAGGTGAGCCTCAAGCTGATGTACTAGGATGCAGGTGTGCGTCGGACAATCCGGCTCGATGATAATCGTGCCGTAACCCGGATCGGGATCCGCTTATCATTCAACTGCGGCACATGAAGGGCAAAAGGGGTTAATTGCTTCTCACCAATCAGGAAGATCAGAATAGATGAAGCGGCTTCGCTCGAGCCGGTGGCTGATCACCGGTCTTATGGTCATCAGCCTGGTGGAGACTGGGGCTCAAACGCAGCCTGGTATTCCCGCGCCCGACGCTCGCTACAAAGCTGATATCTTGCTGGTGGCCGCTCATCCGGATGATGACACGGCCATCTCTACCTATCTTGCGCGAGCTGTGTTCGACGAAGGGAAACGGGTCGCCGTGATCTTTACCACCCGTGGAAATTCCGGACCTAACGCTGTGGGAATGGAACAAAGCAAAGCGCTCGCCGATGAAAGAGAGATGGAAGCGCGGCGTTCGCTCGCCGCTCGCGGCATTACTAACATCTGGTTTCTGCGCGGGCAGGACACTCCAACGCAGGACGTTCTGCATTCGCTCGAGACCCTGGGTCACGGCGAAGCTCTGGAGGAGGTGGTTCGCATCATCAGACTCACACGGCCGGAGGTGGTCATCACCTGGCTGCCCGCTTACGTGGCTGGAGAGAATCACGGAGACCACCAGGCCTCAGCTGTCGTCGCCGTAGAGGCCTTTGATTCAGCGGCAGACCCGACTGCCTTTCCCGAGCAGGTTAGCGCTCCGCGTGTACATCGGGGCATTGCGAACTACGGCGAGGGACTGCACCCGTGGCAAGCCAAGAAGCTCTACTTCTTTTCCGACGCGAGCCATCCTGAGTTTCTGAAGGATCACGGACCGGCCTATCTCGCGAGCGATATCTCGAGAACAAAGAAGGTGCCGTACTCGGAAATTAACCGGCTCGCCTGGGATCAGTATGCGACCCAGGTTGATTTTGGTGCAGAGGAAATGACGCACTATATCACCATGCCGGAATATCTAGTCCTGGGGAAATCCCTGGTGGCATCGCCGGTTGAGGCCGACGTGTTCGCCGGCATCGACAAGAAGACCACTGCGCCACAACCGTCGTCTATTGCAGAACCTGCGGGGGCTGCTGTAAGTCTCGAGCTCGGTGGGCCCTGGGCATTTTACAAGGCATTCTATCGGGTTCACGAACTCGCATCGTTGGAGGCCATTGTTCCTCAGCAGAGTGCACTTAGCGACTCGCGTCGACTATGGGTTCCGCTGCTGTTGCGAAATGGGTCTAACGAACCTGTCGAAATCACGATCCATGCAGATTTGCCCTTGGGATGGACAGGGGACACAAAGGACCGGGTATATCATCTAGAACCTGCGAGCATTTATCCCATCGCAACTTTTCTAACCGCTCCTGCGGACCTCAATGCCACGCTGCCGCAAACCCTGAGTTGGAAGGCAACACAGGGGGCGGTTACCGTAACGCAGGTAAGCCTGTCGGTTTACCTGGAGTATAACGGCGTACCTCAATGACGTCGCATGTGGCGGCCACTCGAGTCTACAAGCTATGATTTGCGACCCCCGGAGTATCAGGCGAGTGTCTACTAAGATCGTCCAACTGTCGCTGTTGCTAATCGTGACTGCCTCGACCGGATCAGGCCAGGTGGGCCAGTGGACCACGTTCGGCCATGATCCTCAGCGCTCAGGCTACGCGGCCGATGAACACGCCTTCTCTTCCGCGAATGCAGCTGCCTTGGGATTGGCGTGGAAGACGGTAGTTCCGAATGAGCCACTTTTCCTGAATGGTTTGACCGCTCCGCTGTTAGTACGGGGGGTCAAGACGGCATCGGGACTAAAGAACCTGGTGATTGTAGCTGCAACATCGGATCACCTCTTCGCTTTAAATGCGGAGACGGGAGATCTGGTATGGCAGGCCGATTTCCCCGGCAAGCAACCGCGTCCAGAGGGGGAATGGCTTTGTCCAACGGGCCTGAACGCCACACCGGTGATCGATGCCGCCCATGCGAGAGTCTTCCTGATTTCAAGCGACGGCCTGCTGCATACGTTCACTCTGTCTGAGGGCAAGCCGGCGATGCCTCCAGCGCAGTTCGTGCCTTCCTTCTCAAAAATGTGGAGTCTGAACTATGTGGGTGGAGTCCTATACGCATCCCTATCTCAGGATTGCAATCACGCCAAGTCCGGTGTTGTGGCTCTGGACCCGGATCAACCCGGAAAACCAATCGTCCAATTCTTCAGCGCCGTCAAAGGTGGAGCGGGAGTGTGGGGTCGAGGTGGAGTCTCCGCCGGATTCGATGGATTCATTTACGCGTCCACGGGCGATGCCCCGTTTGACCTGGCTGCGAATGAATTTGGCGATACTCTGCTGAAGCTCGCGCCCCGGACTCTGCAGCTTGCCGGGTACTACACGCCGGCTATTTGGGACTATTTGATGCGTCGCGATCTCGACATGGGTACAACGACGCCAGTGGTCTTCCGATGGCACGATCGCGTACTGACTGCTGTCGGCGGCAAGGAAGGCGCGATCTACGTTACGGACACCGCGCAAATGTCTGGTCCCGATCATCATGTTACCGCCTTCATCTCTCCTCGCTATACGAACAGCTCGCAGACTTTCGAGAGAAATGGAATTTGGGGAGCGATCAGTGCGTGGAAAGATGGTGAGGGTCAAACCTGGCTGTACGTGCCCATGTGGGGCGAACCTACCAGTGCTGCCCGATTTCCGAAATCGTCTGGAGCCGTGAGTAACGGCAGTATCATGGCTTTCCGTGTGGAGCCCAGTGCGGATAGAAAACCCATCCTCAAGCCGGCGTGGATTTCTCCGGATATCGACGTACCTGATCCAGCAGCTATTGCCGGCGGTGTGGTCTTCGTGCTGGGCACGGGCGAAGATACGCAGCAGGTGACGGCCGGAGATATCAGGCAGCTTCTCGGAGGCCGTGAGAAGCGCAGCCACGGGCATGCGATTCTGCACGCGTTGGATGCCCGTACAGGCAAGGAGCTGTGGTCGAGCGGCGACATTATTTCTGGCTGGACCCACTTCTCCGGACTTGCGGTAGGTGACGGGAAACTTTTCGTAACCACCCATGATGGGAGTATTTACGCCTTCGGACTAAGGGTCGCGGGAACAGAGGCGCCCCATATCACCATCGTTCCCGGGCCTGCTCGCCCGACGGTGGCCGCGCACACGGAGGCTCCTCCGGCGATAGAGGTGGTTCCACAGTGCGGCCAGGTGAACGTCACCTTCCAACAGCGGTGTGCGATGTGCCATGGCGCGGATGGAAAAGGAGTGCCTGCTATGCGCACGCCCAATTTCACCGATTCCGCATGGCAATCTTCCAAGAATGACCGGGATTTGATCGATGCAGTGACCAACGGGACTGACCGAGGCATGCCGGCGCTCGGCGGGCAGCTGAGCGCGCCGGAAATCGATCAACTGGTTCACTGCATGGTGCGCGGCTTTGCGAGCGCACCGCAAGGGAGATGAAAAGGGGCCCACAACGGGCGATTGGATCCGCTCGGGAGCCTGGCCTTTCATTAGGAGCCGTCGCTTGCGAGTCGTAACTAATTCCCTGAAGTACTCGCAAACCTCAACCAAGGCGAGCGGCATGTAACCCACTCTATAACATTGGATTCGATTTGCGAGACCGGGGTTGGCGGTGATGAGTAGAGGGACCCGAGGTAAATGGGTAATGTTCTAACTTCAGCGGAGTTGGGCTCGTGAGGTAGATTGGCGGACCCCGCTGTCATGAAGGCAAAGGCTGTTTTCGCCTGAGCTGCTACCGCGAAATAGTGTCGTGCTGGCAACTCGCAGTCCGTGGAACGCAGCTAACTTTAAGAGCGGAAGATCCGGACCGGCTGTGGCTTGGTTGGATCCATGCAACAACCGTGAGAACAAATAAAGGCGTGATCTTCCTAAGGAGGAGGAACTCTTATGATCAAAGAGCGAATTTGCAGATCAATTCTGTTAAGTTCTGCTTCCATGCTGCTGGCAATCCCTGCGGCTGTCGCACAAAACCAACCCGGCGGTGCAACACAACAGCCGCAGCCAAACATGCCTAGCCAGCAGTCGACAAGCCCGACTGCGGGAAGCATGGGACCAAATGCAACTTCCGGCAATCAGCAGGGCATGGTCGACCAAGCCTTTGTCAAAAAAGCGCTGGAAGGCGGCACTGCTGAGGTACAACTCGGTCAGCTGGCACAACAAAAATCGCAAAGCGAGGATGTTAAGCAGTTTGGGCAGAAGATGGTGGAAGACCACACCCGGCTAGGCGATCAGATGAAGCCGATCGCACAGCAGCTTGGCGTCAAGGAACCCAAGGGGCCTTCCAAGAAAGACAAGCAGCTCATGGCAAAACTCGAAGGACTCTCGGGCGAGCAATTCGACCAAGCCTACATTCAAGCGATGGTGAAGGATCATAAACAGGATTTGAAGGAATTCGAGAACGAAGCCCAAAACGGCCAGGATCCAAATGTTAAGCAAGCTGCGCAACAGGGCGCGGGAGTGATTTCCCAGCACCTTCAGATGATTCAGCAGATCGCTCAAGCCCACAATGTGGCGGTAGAAGGCAAATCGAAGACCACAGCAAGTATTCAGTGAAATCGAACCTAAGGTGTCGCTTAAGCAAGGGTATCCGGGGCACGGGTGCTCTTGCTTAAGCAATCTGCCGGAATGATCGTTCTCATGCCGTAAGCAGCTCTATCAACGTGAAATGCAATGGACCATCGTGACCCGGATGGCATCTAACTTGGCCAGGAGGGTGAGCAGTGGACAAAATCGAAATTCCGGAAGAGCAGGTTGTTCCAATAGAGGCGATCGCGCCGGGACTGAGTGGATTGAAGATAATGTTTGTGAACGTGTTCGGCGTGGCACACAACGACGGCTCTTGGACGTTGATCGACGCCGCAGTTCCTCACTCCGCATCCCATATCAAGAGGTGGGTCGAGAAGACCTTCGGACAGCCGCCAAATGCGATCGTGCTGACGCATGGCCACTTTGATCACGTGAGTGCAGCGAAAGAGTTGGCGGATGAGTGGAATGTGCCGATCTATGCGCATCCACTGGAATTTCCCTACCTCACAGGGCATAAAGAGTATCCACCACCGAATTGGGCTGCGGGTGGAGGTGTAATGCCATTACTTTCCCCCATGCTGCCGCGCGGGCCGATCGATCTTGGCAGAAGATTGCGCGGCATGCCAGACGATCTCGCTCAGAAAAGTTTATCGGAGCTGCCCGGATGGACCGTCCTTCATACGCCGGGCCACACACCAGGGCACGTAAGCTTTATCCGTGAAGCCGACCGTACACTGCTCGTTGGCGACGCATTTTGCACAACCAAGCCAGAGAGCTTCTTCGAGGCCAACTTCCTGCAGCATCCTGAGTTGCATGGACCACCAGCCTACTTCACTTCCGACTGGAGCGCTGCCGAGAACTCGGTGAAGTTGCTGGCCGAACTGAAGCCTACTACGGTGGCTCCGGGGCATGGCAAACCTCTTGCAGGCGGGGACGTCGCCCCTTCGCTGCAAGCACTGGCTATGCGCTTCAAGCATCTCGCAATACCGCACAATGTCTTAGCCAATTCATAACCGGAAAATTCCCCTCGTAGCCGCCTCGTGTTGATATACGTGAACGCCAAGGGGATCTGGTGTACGCCCATGCTCCCAGCAGCACTCTGGGCAGCAGTAAGCGTCCGTACCGTCGCAGAAGAGACCAATGGCTATCCCTGAAAACAGACGAAGCCTCGAAGATTTCACTGCAGGGAATGCGTACTCCTACCCAAGAGAACTCCTACGGGATTTAAAGCAGAATGCCAGGAGAGATCCTCCGCTGATTGCGGCAAGAATGGATGCCAGTAGAACCGCTATTCGCGACACCGCGTATTGCTCCCGATCGGGAAAAGCGAGGCCGGCGATAAAAATCGATACCGTAAAGCCGATGCCGCCGAGCCAGGAAGCTGCATGTAGTTGAGCCATCGTTATTCCGCGAGGGAGTTCCGCGATCCGAAAACGCACGGCAAGCCAGGAGAAAACGGTAATTCCGAGTGGCTTTCCCACTAACAATCCAAACAGTACGCCGAGAAAGATCGGCCGCAGGCCGGCATTCACATGCATTCCATGCAGCGAGATATCGGCATTGGTGAGCGCGAAGAGCGGGACAACTCCGAAGCTAACCCACGGGTGCATTGCTGTCTGCAGCCGGTCCAGCGGCGATTCATGAAGTTCGATGTCACGGCCAGCGGGATGTGCATACTTGCGGGCCTTACGACCCATCGGTCTCGTCTGTTGCACAGCTCTGGCAGAGCTCTCGAATCGAGTACGCCTCTTTTGTAAGAAACCTTTACCAGCACTGGAAGCCGGAATCGTGAGCGCGAGCAGGATACCAGCCAGGGTCGCATGCAGGCCCGAAGCATGCACGGCCCACCAGAGCGCGGCGCCAATACCTATATACACACCCAGATGCGTGACTCCTAACCAGTTCAGGAACAGGCAAAAGAGAACAATCAGAAATGACAAAATAAGATACCTGGTGTCCAGCCGTTGGGTATAAGCAACAGCAATGACAAGCACTCCTGCAATATCGTCAACGATAGCCAGAGTAACCAGGAAAACCTTCAACCCTAACGGAACCTTGCTGCCGAAAAGCGTGAGCACCGCTAATGAGAATGCAACGTCTGTTGCGATCGGCACGCCCCATCCCATTTCTGCAGCCTTACCATGGTTCAGAACCAGGTATAAACCAGTCGGAGTCAAGACACCGCCCAGTGCTGCCAAGATCGGCAAGAGCGCGCGCCGAGGAGACGCAAGTTCTCCGACGAGCAGTTCACGCTTCACTTCGAGGCCCATGACCAGAAAAAAAGCCGTCATGAGTACATCATTCACGCAATCACGGACAGTCCATGACATGGAGAAGTTCGCAATTGCCGCGTGAATGGGGAGGTTCAACAGCGCCTTGTAAGCTGGCGCAAAGGTGGAATTTGCAAGCACAAGAGCAGCGGTCGCGGCCAGCAAGAGGAAAATACTGCCCAGAGATTCCAGTTGCACAAAGCGAACAAACGCTCCGAGCAAGTATTGAACGGGCTGCCTGCTGATGGGCTGCAACAACTGCATAAAGCCATGCTAGCCGGATTCAAAGCAGGTTGCAGAGAGCTGTTCCTGAAGAACAAATTGGCAGTTTGAAAGAGAGTCAGTCGGATGGACCAACTCGGCTGCTCTTTTTCCGGTTCATTCCGTCAGAGTCCCGTAAGTTCCGTCAACGCAGTGGGTCGTACGGGTGCCGGTCGAGGTCTCCCGGCATGCAAGATCATGTTTTCAGCAGACCGCTCGGCAAGTACTCGGAGCGCTTCGCGATACCCATGGATCGTACCGACATCCACATAAGCCTCCCCAGCCGGAACGCCGATCGCGGCGCCACCTCTCGCGAGGTAGGCATTGACGAGCGTTCCGAAGTACTCATCGCCACGATCCGGCTCTTTCCACAAAGCGTGGAGTTGGCGGAATATGGCGCCCGGCATTTTGAATGCGCCCCAGATCCAATGCGAGGGGGGATTCGGTGTCTTCACCAGTATCTCCTTGACAGTCATCCCGTCTTCCTCCGTGAGCACCACATCAAAGAGTTCAGGACTGTTCACCGGAAAAAGTAGAAATGAGAGAAGATCATTTGGTAATAGTGCTAGTCCGCCTTCCGGAAACCAGATCGTATCGGGCAGGCCGACCAGCACTGGCTCATCAGCGGAAATAACGGGGAGAGCACGAAAAACAGCGTCGCACAATCCCTTAGGCTGCGGACTGGACCACGTACACGATCTCCACGCCGGCAATCCCGGAGGAGTAGTACTGAAGGATGTCAGATTTTCCCGGCGAGATTACGAAACATAGTTTCGTCGCACCTCCTGCAATCATGCGCGCAATCAGGTATTCGCTTACGGCACGTGGCCGTTCGTTGCCTCCTTCGATCCTGCTGCCGACCGGCAAAAGCTCTTTCGAGAACGCTAACGGTTGGATCCTGCTGCCAATACCTGCCGCGGGTATAACTCCCCACATTGTTGACCTCTTTTCGTTCTCTACGTGACAAGTTTGCGTGCTGCTGCCCCCGCGCAGATGGTTTCCAACTGTCTTGCGCGGGTGTCCGCGGTGTGCTCGCTCAAGGTGCGTTCCCGGGCGGCGCGGCCAATGCGAGTGAGCTTCTTCGTCGCTTCTGTCCAGCGCTGCGATCACATCCGCCGAAGAACGTACGGCAACCAGTTCCTCTCCCGGAGTGAAGAACGTCTCCAGGCCCTCCCAAACATCGCTCAAAACCGGCACACCACATGCAGCCGCTTCGAACAGCCTGCCCGAGGGGCAAAAGCCATAGCTTGCCATCGCAACCCGAGTTACGTTGAGGGTGGCCCTCGATGAACAAAAGAACGCCGGGTGTAAAGGAGGAGGCATATGCTGGACAAAATAGATGTTTGCCGTCCAGGGAAACGATTGCGGGTAAAGCGACCCACCGATCACAAATCTTCGCCGGCCGTGCTCGCGTGCAGGTTGGATAAACAGCTCCTCGAGCCTGTTTTGGCGGTCCGCCGCGTAGGTGCCGAGATACGATAAGTCCGCGCGGTACTCCTCCCTGCCGGGCACGGGAAAGTGCGTCTGCGGATCGACGCTTCCAAAGAGAGGAGCCACTTGCTGGCACCGAGCACATTCCTGAGCTCGGTAAGAGCGTGGCCGCCGGTGTAGCTGAGGACGAGATCAAAATCTCGCAGGCCTCGGTCGGGAATGTATTCCACAGCATCTCCTCGCGCTAAGCGGTCGAGGGTGACTGGAGCATCCAGATCATAAAAAGCCTTGACCTCAGCTTGCGAGTCGAGGATGAGCTCGGTGGCCGCGAGTGCATCGGGGCAATAGCTCGTGGTCATTGCAAGATCAGCGTCCGCCAGCTCTCGTCGAGCCCGGATCACAACTTCGGACAGCGTTGAATAGAAAATAAGCTTTCCGCCTTCTGGCAGTTCACGAAAATCCCGGGCGGCGGCGTAATAAGGTACATCCTTTTCTAAAAAGACGACCTGGTGCCCCAGCCGGCAAAGGGCTGAACACAGGCCGCGCCAGATGGTGGCATGGCCGTTACCCCAGGAGGAACTTAGGGTCAGTCCGAAAATTACCACCTTCATTTTCGTATTTCCTCAGGAGGGCTCACTCCAACAGGCGCTTTTCGATCGAAGCCTAATAGCGCCCAAACGTACAAAGGATCGGATTTAAAACCGTGCGGGCGGGTTGTATGTTTGTAGAAGCTCGGCCGCGGCTTGAGAATCCGCATGATGGGCAATCATCACCTGGTTTGAGTTCATGGCTGCTGGAACAGCGCGAAGCTGAATGAAACTTGCTGGGCCTGTTTTCTGCTCTCTGAAACAGGCCCGTGAGCAATTGCATCTCCTAAATTAACGCGTTCGGTTATCACCGTAATTGGAGCACCGGCCGGCAGCCCGCATCTTCTCGCCTGCTCACCCTCTACGCTGCGCCGCGTTTCGCTTTGCTGGTACTTGCGGCAGGGGACTTGCTTTTATGGCGCGAGTGTTCTTCTTCGTCTGGATGCACGAGCTTATTGAAGTTACTGATTTTGCCGTCAGCGGTTTTCTCTTGGTAGACCAGCTCCAGATTTGCCTCATCAAACTTTTTGAAGAAATCCTCCCACGAGATTTCACGAAGGTTTTCGTCTCTCTGATTTGGTGCGTCCGGAAAGTGGAAACGGAGAATTCCAGGTCCACTTTTTGTGTGGGTGCTCGCAACCTCTGCGGGTACTGCGCCTCGCGCTTCAGCCCATTTGCGGATCTCGTCGTGGTCCTGCGTAGTCTTGGAGAGTGCCATAGGACAAACCTCATTTTTATTTGCGTACAGTACGATCAGATACGCTGTTGATAGAGCTGGTTGTACATCACAGCCGAAGTTCAGCAGAGTCGACATTGCGGCATGGTAGTCCGCTCGCAGCTCGGGACCATGACCACCAATGCCTGCAGAAGACCGCGTGGATCCAGGTAAAAGTGCACACCTGCTTGCACTCTGAAGTGTTATCCGACGCAACTATGAAACGCGCGTCTGGTCATGCAATCCGAGATGCCACTCCATCTTCGAACGTAATGCGGGACGGAGACGTATGTTTTCGATCGCCACTGCTCAGAAGGTGGAGCATTACGAAATTGCCTCCTACGGGAGTGCCCGTGACTGGGCCAGGCAATCCGGCCTTCCCGGGCGGGCCGCCGTTCTGCATACGACTTTTGGTGGACGAAACGCTTCTACGGAAGGCTTACGCATATCGCGCAGCGTACCAATAATTCGCCGTTGCAGCCGATTGAAACCTTCGCCACCTCCGGGTCCGTTTCATAAAGCTGGAGCGACCTGTTTCCCGAATGGACCGTTGAGCGCGGATGAGAAGTACGTGCGCAAGCCATGCAGGCGCAACATGGCCTGTCCGAGAGATGCCTTCGCGGCAAGCGGGCATTGTCGATTGGCATCTTAGGTTGCGCAGCACAAATCGGTGATGGGTCTAGCGGGCCAGCCAAGTCCAAACAAGTGCCAGTGATACGGCGAACATAATCGCGGTCGTTGTCCAGCCAACGACGTTGAGCAGCACGCTGTTCGTCTTATCCCCCATCACGCGCCGTCTGTTCGTCATCAGCATCATAAGCAACATTAGCGGAGGTGTCGAAAAGCCCTGCACAATCCCCGCAAAAACCAGGGCTTTCATAGGATTGAACCCAAAAAAATTCATCGCCGCAGCCGCAGCAATCACGCCTGCAATGGTGAGATAGAATGTCTTGCCCTCGCTCAGCCGAAGGTGCAGTCCGTTCTTGCGATCCAAGCTCTGGCACACATCGTAGGCAGCTCCCGTCGTCATAACTGGAATGGCAAGAAACCCGACACCCACGATGCCGAGCGTAAACAGCAGTCCGGCGGCATGGCCAGCCACCGGCATCAATGCTTTGGCTGCATCCGCTGCTGTCTCAATGTTGTGGACGCCTGAGGCGTGAAGCGTGGCTGCGGTTGCGATGATGATCGCGTACATCACAAGTGCCGAGAAGAACATGCCGAAGATCACATCCAGTAGTGTCCTTTGGAGATGCGCCTCCGTGGTGCCCCGGCGGTCTCGCAGGCGCACTTGCCCGGCAGCAATCTTCTCTTCAACCTCTTCGTTGGACTGCCAGGTGAAGAGATATGCGGAAAGCGCTGTCCCGACCATCGCAACGAGAATTGCGAGCGATTCGCGGTCGAACCTGAGTTGCGGATGAATGATTGCATCTTTGATCTGATGAAAATCGGGATGCGCGAGGAACATAGAAGCAACATAGGCAAGCAACGTAAGTGACAGGACGCGAAAAATATTCGAAATAGCGCGATACGACCCCCATATCTGCAGAGTGAGGGAGAGCACGGCCACCAACGCGACCAGAATCCCCTGCCCCACGGGTAGAACAAGATGCAACGCGGCGGCTATTCCTCCAATGTCCGCGCCCGCTTCGATAGTGTTACCGAGCACGACACAGATAAGGACGACGTAGAGAAACTTGCGGGAATAGTAGGTGCGAATGGCGGAAAATAAGCCTTGGCCGGTGACCTGCCCGAGCTTAGATGAAAGGTAGACTACGGTCACCATCATGGGAATCAGATAGGGGGCCGTCCAAAGCAGGGTGTAGCCAAAGCCGGCGCCTGCCTGGGCGTACGTTCCCACAGCGGAGCAATCATCGTCCGCCGCACCGGTTATCAGGCCCAGACCGAAGGAGCGCAAGATACTTGCTCCCCTTCCGCTCGAAGAGCTGACGGGAGCCACTGGTGGAGGTTGTTCCGGCATTGTCCTTACGACGCGTCCAGATCATCAGGCGTTGGATACATCGGAAATAAGCATCCAAAAGTTTGGAGTTGGTCCTCACCAACGCAAAACAATCTGTCGGATGTGTGCGACAGATCCAGCACTTGAAGCCGGTGGTCTAAGTACCGCCGGCCGGGGATATCACTGTCTACCGTGTCCCTTCGGCATAAAGAGCCGAGACTCGCTTGATTTTATTGAGGCAAGCAACTCGAACCTTCTTTGTACATTCTGATGATCTAGCGTTGGCCGCATCCCGTCTTCGCGAGCGTCATGATCTGTTGTACCCGGCACGTAACTTCTATTGGGGTTCTCCATGGTCGAAGCCGTCGTGCTCTGGAATGAGCCGAATAATTTGTCGCATTGGAATTTCCATCTGGATCCAGCCTGGTGCCGGTATGCCGACATGGTAAAGCTGGGTTCACAATCGATACGGTCTGTAAATCCTGAGCTACCGATCATATTGGGCGGTGTCTCCTCGTGCGACTGCGACTTTCTCAGGGCGATGGCCGGATATGGCTTGATGGAGTATGTGGACGCAATCGGTGTACATGGGTTTCCACTGGATTGGAACCATTGGCAAATCGATGAATGGCCGGCGCGGATTGCAGAGGCGCAAAAGATTACCAACCGGCCCGTGTGGGTGTTGGAGGTGGGAGCCTCGTCCTTCGGCGCCGAAGAGGTGCAGGCGTTCGGATTGAAGCGGACCCTCGATTTGCTTCAGGGGCGGGTCGAACGCATTCACTGGTACAGCCTGTTCGACCTGCCGCCGGAGTGGCCGGCAGAGACGCGGCACAAGGAGGCCGAAGGCTCTTCGTATTATCGGCACTACTATCTTGGGCTGCTTCGGCATGACGGGACGCCAAAGCAAGCGGCGGAGCTGTTTCCGCATGACGGCTCGGTGGGGTTCTGCCAGTGGTTTCACTTTGAGGATCCGCGGCTGGATGATGCGGTGCGGTGGATGAAGGACCACGGAGTGCGGTATTTGCGCACTGGGCTGAGCTGGGCGGATGCGTACCGCCCGAATGCGGAGGCATGGTTCGATCGCATGATGAAGGCTCTGGCGCCGTTCGAAGTGGCTCTGACACTGTGCTTTACGCCGGCTCATTTGGGCATTGAGGAGCACCACACGAGTCCGCCGAAGGACAATCGGCAGTTTGCGGAATTTGCGCGCGTGGGCGGTGGAACGGTATGCGCCCCGGACGAAAAGGCGTTTGCTACAGGAGCAAAGAGAGGGAGTGGGGGCGCGATGAGCAAACAGGTCTTGATTACGGGCGGCGCGGGTTTTGTCGGATCCCATTTGGCCGATGGGCTCCTGCGTGCGGGGCACGCCGTGCGGGTGCTGGACGGGCTGACTCCGCAGGTGCACCAGGGAGGAAGGCCGGATTATCTATCGAAGGATGTCGAGCTGATTGTGGGCGATGTACGCGACGCGAACCGAATGAAGGAGGCGCTGCGGGGGGTAGATGTGGTGTTCCACTTTGCGGCCGTCGTGGGCGTGGGGCAATCGATGTATGAGATCAGCCGCTATATGAGCGTGAACACCCAGGGCACGGCCGAGTTGCTACAAGCGATCCTGGATTCCAAGCAGTCACTGGACAAGATTGTAGTGGCTTCGTCGATGTCAATCTACGGGGAAGGGCGCTATGAATGTTCTGAGTGTGGAAGAAGCGCCGCTCCGCCTGTGCGATCAACCGAGCAACTGAAACGAGGCGCTTGGGAGATGCACTGCGGAGTATGTAGAGGTGTGCTGAGGCCCGTGCAACAGATGAAACGAAGCCGTCGGAGATCAACTCGATGTACGCGCTCTCGAAACGAGACCAGGAGGAGCTGTGCCTGATCTTCGGACGAACCTATGATTTACCGGTGACGGCACTGCGGTTCTTCAATATCTATGGAACACGGCAGGCACTTTCGAATCCATATACGGGCGTGGCCGCGGTGTTCGCATCACGGATGCTGAATGGGAAACGGCCGCTGATTTTCGAGGACGGCGAGCAGATGCGGGATTTTGTCCACGTGAACGATATCGTTCGCGCAAATATGCTGGCGATGGAAAGCGTGGCGTCGAACGGGCATGTGATCAACGTAGGCTGCGGAAGGCCGATTACGATCCGCAAAGTGGCGGAGCTTCTGGCGCGATCGCTGGGCAATAAAATGCTTCCCGTGGTTACACATAAATATCGCGCGGGTGACATACGCCATTGTTTTGCGGATATTACCAAGGCGCGCGAATCTGCTGGGGTATGAACCACAGGTGACGCACGAGGAAGGCTTTCGCGAGTTGTCTTATTGGCTACGTGAGCAAGAGCCAGAGGACAAGGCAGAGACGATGCTGAAGGAGCTGAGCGCCTACGGTCTGACCGCCTAAGAAAGTCAGGCGGAGAAACGCCGCACGGAATAGCAGGATACAAGGAGGAAGGAAAAAGCTCATGCAGAATGGAGCGGAGCGAACAGTTCTCATTACCGGGGGGGCAGGGTTCATCGGGTCGAACCTGGCCAAGCGACTGCTGGCCGATCCGGGAACCCGTGTCCGGGTCTTCGACAATCTGGCGAGGCAGGGCGTAGAGCATAACGTTGTCTGGCTGCGCTCACTGGCGAGCAGCAACAGGCTTGAGATTGTAGAAGGAGACGTTCGTAACGCGCGAGCCGTGCGACAGGCGGTGCATGGTGTCACGGATATCTTTCACTTGGCCGCGCAGGTGGCAGTAACAAGCTCGGTAGAAGACCCGGCGACGGACTTTGACGTGAACGCGCGGGGAACACTCAATGTGCTGGAAGCGGCACGCACGAATGGTAAGAAACCCTTTGTACTCTTCACCTCGACAAACAAGGTGTATGGATCGTTGAAGCGGTTGAGAGTGGAAGTGGATGGAACGCATTATCGCGCTGCACAAAGCAGCTTTCGAGGCGTGGCGGAGACCGAGCCACTGGATTTTCATTCACCTTATGGATGCTCAAAAGGGGCAGCGGACCAGTATGTGCGGGATTACGCCCGAATCTATGATCTGCCGACCGTGGTGTTTCGCATGTCGTGCATTGCCGGGCCGCGGCAGTTCGGCAATGAGGACCAAGGGTGGGTGGCGCACTTTCTCTATTCGGTGCTCGCGGGGCAGTCGATCACAGTCTATGGCGACGGCTACCAGGTCCGCGACGTGCTCCACGTGCAGGATCTGATTGATGGGATGCTGGCGGTGCGGAGCGCCGCCGGGCAGACACGTGGGCAGGTTTACAACCTGGGCGGCGGCCTGGAGCGCGCACTATCAGTGATCGAGATGCTGAAGCGCATTGAGAGAAAGCTGAAGCGTCCGCTAAAGCTGGATTACAGTGATGTGCGGCCGGGCGACCAACCACTCTATATCGCGGATACGAGAAAGCTCGAAGCGGATACCGGTTGGAAACCGAGGCGGAGCCTGGGTGAAATCCTCGATGGCATTTTTGAGTTCCGCCAGCAAAATGAGGGGTACTGGCGTGAGATCGACACAGCGGCCGCCATCCACGATAAGGAAAAGGTCCTTGAAAAGGTGGTGGCATGAAATATGCGTTACTGAATCCGCGGTGGAGCTTTGAGGGATCCACGTACTTCGGCTGTCCAGAGCCGCATGTCCCGCTGGAGCTGTTGTCGGCACGGGAGCTGCTGCGCGCTGAGGGACAGGAGGTTTTGCTGATCGACGCCAATATCGAGGAACTGGACCCGGCGCAGGTGCGGCGCCGGCTGGAGGAGTTCAACGAGGACTTTCTGGTAATCCCGACCGCACCCTCGTATCTCTTTTGGCGCTGCCCGCAGCCGGAGTTGAGAGTACCGAAAGCTTGGATTGCGGCACTCGGGCGCCGTGGGAAGGTCGTAGTCATAGGCCCCCATGGATCGGTGACTCCGCACGCTACGCTCGAGAAAACCGGCGCGGATGTGGTGTTGCGCGGCGAGCCGGACCAAACGTTGCCGCAGCTTGCGTCCATGCCATGGGAAATGGTGGCGGGTTGTTGCTGGCGCGACGCCGATGGCCGCTTTCTCGCGAAGTGAAGGCCTGGGCGTGACGGATATGAAAGCGGTGCCGATGCTTGATTACTCGGATTATCCGATCCAGCAGCACCGGCATCTTCACCATATTTTTCCGGGCAATGGGGCGGACCACCTGAAGTTAGGTGCCGAAGTGGAGTTTGCGCGGGGATGCCCGTACTCATGCACGTTCTGCAACAAGACGCTTTTCCGAAACAAATTCCGCGAGCGCGATGTGAACGAGGTGCTCAAGGAGATCGATCAGCTGATCGCGCGAGGTGTGGACTATGTGTACTTCATCGACGAGATCTTCGGGGTGGGCAAGCAGGTAAAGGTTTTGCTCGAGGAGATAGCGAAGCGGCCGCTTTCGATCGGCTTTCAGACGCGCATCGACCTGTGGGACGAGGACATGCTGGAGCTGTTGGGGCGGGCCCATTGTGTCTCGTTTGAATGTGGGATTGAGTCGATCACGGAGGAGGGGCGCGACGAACTGAACAAGAACTGCAGGTTCACGACGGAACGCATCAAGACGCTGCTGCTGTACGCAAGGAAGTACATTCCGTGGGTGCAGGCAAATTTGATTGAGACGACAAAGGACGATCCAGCGGAGGTCGCGCGTTTCCAGACTGACCTAAAGTCGCATGGCGTATGGGTGAGCGAGCCGGTGCCCATGTTTCCCTTTCCCGGCAGCCCGCAGTATGTCCAGACCTTTGGGGGGCAGCCGGATGAGTCTGCATGGGAAAGGGCGCATGAATTCTATCTGCGGCTCTTTGCCGATAAGGGCTTCAGTGACATCCAGGAACAGCACCCGCGATCACTCGAGGAGTTGGAATGCGCGTGCTGTTGACCGCCGATACAGTCGGCGGGGTGTGGCGATTTGCCCAGGAGCTAACGTCTGGCCTGCTGGAAGCAGGAGACGCGGTGGCATTGGTTAGCTTCGGACGCGAGCCTTCGGCGCCACAGCAAGTCGAGTGTAAGCGGCTTCGCGCATTCTGGGGTGAATCTTTTTTCTACGTGAGCTGTGATAGTCCGCTCGAGTGGATGCGGGAGAATAATCGCGCGTTCGGGGATTCCGCCGCAGTACTGGCGCGGGTGTCGCGCGAATTTGAGGCGGAGTTGCTGCATGCGAACCAGTTCTGTTTTGGTGCAGCTCGGTTGGGGATTCCAACCGTGGTGACAGCCCACAGTGATGTGCTGAGTTGGGCGCGATGCTGTCGAGGTGCGGAGCTGGAGGATTCGGAATGGCTGGCGCGGTATTGCGCTCTGGTGCAGCGTGGACTGGACGCGGCGGATGTGGTGACGGCTCCGACCGCGTGGATGATGCAGGCTCTTGGTGAGGGATTTCGTTTACCGCCGGAGCAGCTAACGATTCCGAATGGACGTTCGATCGCGGCGCGGGCTGCGGGCGAGCGCAAGTTGCGAGCGGTAACTGCAGGCCGAGTTTGGGATGAAGCGAAGGACGTGGCAGTGTTGGAAATGGTGCGATCGCCCATGCCGCTAATGGTCGTGGGTGAGCAGGAGTGCGACGGAGTACGCGCCGGTGTGCCGAAAGGAGTGGAATTGCACGGAGCTCTCGGTGAGCAGGCGATCTTGCAACTATTTGCGAACAGCGCCCTGTATGTGTGCACATCAAAGTATGAGCCATTCGGGCTGGCCCCCCTCGAAGCGGCCCTATGCGGATGCGCAATAGTGGCCCGCGAGATCGAGTCGATGCGCGAGGTGTGGGAGAATGCAGCACTCTATTTTCGCGACGCAGCGGAACTCTCGGCAGTCCTGAAGCGCCTGTACGAAGATCCGGAGTTCTTGTGCTCGTATCAGCAGAAGGCGGGAGAACGGGCGCAAATGTTTTCACGAGAGCAAATGGTAAAGGGATACCGAAAGGTATACGCGGGTCTGCTCGAGAAGGAGCATGCCTGTGTCGCGTAAGTTGCGGATTGCATACTTCGCTCACTCATTGCGTTCGGACTGGAACAACGGAAATGCCCATTTTCTGCGTGGGTTGATGCGCGCCCTTGGGGCGCTGGACCACGAGGTGGTTGTTTTTGAGCCCCATAGAGGATGGTCCTTGGAAAACCTAATGTCCGAACCCTGCGCAGAGGAATCGCTGCCGCAATTTGCGGAAGTGTACCCTGAACTGCAAATCTCAGAATATGAGCCTTCGAATATTTCAGATGAGAAGCCATGGCGGAAGGCCCTGGCGGGGGTCGATATTGTTGTCGTACACGAGTGGAATCCGCCTGAATTGGCGCACGCGCTGCTTGCGATGCGCCCCGAGATGGGGTATCGGATGCTCTTCCATGACACGCACCATCGGGCATCGTCATCCCCACAACAGATTCAGCTGTTCGGTGTAGACCGGTTCGATGGGGTTGTGGTATTCGGGGAGGTGCTGCGAAAGGTTTACCGGGAACAATTCGGGATGATGCGGGTGTGGACGTTGCATGAGGCGGCGGATACGACCGTGTTTCGGCCATTTAAGAAGCCGGCAGAATCGCAATTCGGAGCGCCCATAAAAGAATGGTCCGAAGAGCCGGTAAAGCGAAAGCAAGATGTCGTGTGGATTGGGAATTGGGGAGACAACGAACGGACGGAGGAGATACGTGAGTTTCTACTGCGCCCGGCGTCGGCAATGCAGGATCGCCGGTTCACGATTTACGGAGTGCGGTATCCGGAGGAGGCGCAGAAGGAGCTTTGCGCGGCGAAAGTGCGTTACGGAGGATATCTCGCAAATCTGAACGCGCCGTCGGTATACGCCGAGTCGCGGCTGACAGTCCATGTGCCACGGCGGCAGTACGCCCGGGAGATGGTGGGGATTCCGACAATCCGGGTGTTCGAGGCGCTGGCCTGCGGAATTCCACTAGTGTCAGCTCCTTGGGATGATGTCGAGGGACTGTTTCGCAAGGGAGACATGGTTTTTGTCACGAACCGCGAAGAGATGCGTAGCGCGATGGTGCGGCTGCTGGAGCACCCGGAGGAGGCTGAGGCGCAGGCGGCGCGCGGGCTTGAGACAGTGCTGGCGCGGCATACGTGTGCGCATCGGGCAGAAGAGCTGACGGCGATCTGTGAAGAGGTGCTGGCATGAAAATCTTTGCCTTCGGCTCAAGCATTGTGTCGTCTTACTGGAATGGCGCGGCTACATATTACCGGGGCTGTTACAAATACCTGGCGCGGCGCGGGCATGAGATCACGTTCGCCGAGCCGGATGCATATGGGCGGCAGGAGCACCGGGACACCGATGACTTCTCATATGTAACTTCATTGGTGTACCGGCCGACTGTCGAAGTGGACGCTATGCTGGAGCTGGCCGCGGAAGCCGATGTGGTGGTGAAGCACAGCGGCATCGGCGTGGACGATGTGCTGCTGGAGCGGTTGGTCGCGGAAATGAGCGCGGAAAAGCCGTCGTTCTTCTGGGATGTAGATTCGCCGGCGACGCTGGCGCGGATGCGTGGCGATGCGGGCGATCCTTTCAGGCAAGCGGTGCCGCAGTTTGACGCGGTGCTGAGCTATGGCGGAGGACCACCAAGCCGGGATGGATACCTCGCGTTTGGCGCAAAGGCTTACTACAACATCTACAACGGGTTGGATCCGGAGACGCACCATCCCGTAGAGCCAGACCCTTCGTTGAAATGCGATGTCGCATTTCTGGGAAACCGTTTGCCGGACCGCGAGGCGCGCGTGGAGGAGTTGTTTCTGCGGGCGGCGGAGTTGGCCTCGGACAAGACCTTTCTGCTGGGCGGCGAGGGCTGGGGTGACAAGGGGATGCCGAAGAACGTGCGGTGGATCGGGCACGTGCCGACAGGGAAACATAATCGAGTGAACTGCTCTGCGGGAATGGTGATTGAACATCAACCGCGCATCCATGGCTGATTCGGGATTTTCGCCTCCGACGCGAGTCTTCGAGGTCGCGGGCACCGGAGCGTGCATGTTGTGCGACGACTGGCCTGGAATAGACGACTGCTTCGAACCGGAGAAGGAGATCGTGGTGGTGAAGGATGCCGAAGGCGTAGTGAACGCGCTGCGACGCTACGACGATACGGCGCGAAAGGGATTGGATCGGCATTCCACGCGAGGGCACTGCGGGACCACACGTATGCTCAGCGGGCGGCGCAGGCGGAGGCTGCGTTTGCCCAGTCGATGGCAAAGCGCGAGGTTGTGGCCAGGCGAGATGATCGGCGCGCACATGAATATCGTGATCTACGGGTTGACGATTACCTCGTCCTGGGGCAACGGACACGCCACGACTTATCGATCCTTGGCGAAGGCGCTAAAGCGACGCGGGCACACGGTGCAATTTATCGAGAAGGATGTGGAGTGGTATCGCAGCAATCGCGACCTGCCGCAGCCGGAGTTCTGCGCCGTGCAACTGTACAGTGATTGGAACGGACGCCAAATGAGTGGTGCAGGCCAGCGCTGACGCCGATGTGATCGTGCTAGGGTCTTACTTTCCCGACGCGGTTGCGCTGACCAGAGAGCTCCTGGCAATGGGGCGCGAACCGGTGCTGTTCTACGACATCGATACGCCAATTACCATGACGCGGCTGCGCGAGAAGGCGGCACCGACTATCTTGATGCGAGGCTCATTCCGCACTATGCGGCATACCTGAGCTTCACCGGAGGTCCGGCGCTGACCGTGCTCGAGGAGCAGTACGGATCGCCGTGGGCTGTGCCGTTCTACTGTTCAGTGGATCCGGAGATGTACCGGCCGGCAGCGTGCCGGGAGGCGTTCCGATGCGACCTCAGCTATCTCGGGACGTATGCAAAGGACCGGCAGGGGAAGCTGATGCAACTGCTGGGCGGAGCCGCGGCTCTGTTGCCACAGCGAAAATTCCTGGTGGCTGGGCCACAGTATCCAGAAGAGATCGCCTGGGGATCGAACATTGGCCGAACAATACATGTTCCACCCGCGGAACATCCGGCATTCTATTCTTCATCGCGGTTTACGCTGAATTTGACGCGAGACGATATGGTGGCCGCGGGGTATTCGCCTTCGGTGCGTCTATTTGAAGCATCGGCGTGTGGCGCGGCGATCATTTCAGATGCGTGGGACGGCCTGGAACAGTTTCTTACGCCGGGGGAGGAGGTTCTACTGCCCAGAGATGAGTATGAGATGGCGACAATTCTGACCGAAATGTCCGACGAGCAGCGCGCAAAGATAGGGCGGCTCGCGCGAGAAAGAATGCTGGCTGAGCATACGTCGACGCATCGGGCTGAGGAGTTTGAGCGAGTGGTTGAACGGGTATCTCAGAGAAGTTCGGCGAAGGAGTGGAGGCAGAGAGAAGGCTCCTCGCTCTGCAACTGCTCGAAGGTGTAGGTGCCGGTTGCAACGGCCATGATAGGCAGATGGTTCACGCGGGCGGCTAAAATGTCGGCGGGCGTGTCGCCGACGGCAAGGATGGCTGCGTCGCGGCGGGTAGCGCGGCGGACTTGCTCGATCCCGTGGCAGAAGACGTCAGCGCGCCGTTCGAAAGAATCAGACCAGGCACCCGTGTGAAAAAGTTCGAGGAGATTGGCGGCGGCCAGCTTTTGCCGGCCGATGCGCTCCAGATTTCCCGTGGCCACACTGAGGGTTGCGCCCTTGTTGCGCAGGTGTAGCAGAACCTCGCGGACTTGAGGGAGAACCGTGGCGCACAGGCCAGCTTTATTCTGCTCCACTTGCAAGCACATCTGTTCGCAAATTTGCGGAAGCCACGGGCGCCAGTGATCTTCGGGCACACCTGCGAGTGCAAATGCATCGCGCAGGATACCGACGTCCGTGTTGCCGTGGGCCGTGACGCCATCGAGATTCAGCGGTCGTCCAGCCACTGCGGAGAGAGCGTCGCAAAAAGCGAAGTAGTGAACGGCGTCAGTGCAGTGGATAAGTGTTCCGTCGATATCGAAGAGGTAGGCATCGAAGGCGTCCCAGGGTCGTGGGAGGCTCATGCAATATCCCTCTCTGCTACATGTGCGGCGATCCATTCATCAAGCGCGCAGTCGAGGTTACGGATAAGACCAGGCCAGTGACCAGGGACGGTTTGACGGAAGAGGCGTAATGAGGGATACCAGGGAGAATCGTCGCGATCGACCATCCAGCGCCAGTCGCCGCGGTGTTGAAGAAGAAGAAAACAGGGGATGTTGAGGGCGCCGGCGAGATGGGCAGACAGAGTGTCGACGGAGATCACGAGATCCATTTGGGCAATGACGGAGGCGAGAGGAACGAGGCCGCAGTCGGCGAGTAAAGGAGTGTCGCAGAGACCGGGGTGGTCGAGAGTACGCCACAAGTTACGCAAGGGACCGCCCTGTAGATTCCAGTAGTGGCAATCGTTCCGCGACAGAATGGGTGCGAGGAGCTCGAAGGGTATAGAGCGGGAGGGATTCCAGTCACCGGACGACCAGACGACGCCGATGTTGGGCAACCTACGCAACCTATTACAGGAGCCTATCGCGCGGGAAGCGCGCTGAAGCTCGTGCCGAGGAAGCCTCAGGTAACCGGTGGAGGTGGGTAGATCGTCGAGGCTAATGCGGAGGACGTACGGCAGCTCCATCAGCTCAAGTTGAACCTGCCAGGAGGGCGGCGGATCCGGAGCCGTTTCACCCCAGGGGATGACCTCATCAATGCCGGGCAGGCAGCGGAGCAGATCGACGGCGCGCGGGGCACACTCGACAATGAGGTGCGAGCAAAGAGAGCGGAGGCGGGGCGCGAGGCGGAGGAACTGCACGGAGTCGCCGAAGCCGTGAAGACAGCGAAGAATTATGCGCGTGCCGCAGGGGTCCTCACCCTTCCACAAACGGTTGGGGTCGGGAGCGTTACGGCGGCGGATAGCGTCACTCTCGGCCCACGCACCGGGGAGGTTGCCTAGCATGGCAAAGATCATCCAACGTCCGGCAGCGCAACGGTCCGGGTCCGCTCCCCATTTCTCGGCTCGGTAGAAGCAAGCGAGCGACTCTGGCAGAAGGCGCTGTTCTAAAAGGGATTCGGCATCTGCGAGTACTTCGCTCATCTTTCGGGACACGGGTGCGGTGCGCCGCTGGAACTCTGGCTGTTAGCACCAAAGGATGCCGGTTTTCTCGTTCCACTGCCAACCGCGTTTTTTGCCGGGTAGACGCAATGCGGGCCGTCGGGCGGGGTGGCAATGTGCTGCCAGCGGCAGAGATAAACCTCTTCCTCGGGTTGGGACTCGATAGCAAAGCCGGAGGAGCGAAGCATAGCTTCGACGCAGGCCCGGTTGGGCACCCACCAGTTGGTCTCGTCGTGCGAGTAGCGCTGTTCGATGAAGTGCATCTTGGGGTAGCCCGGGTCGTCGAAGGGCGCAGGCGCGTTGAAGTCATAGTCCGGCTCGGGAGATAGGACGTCGCGGCTGCCACGCTGCATACTTTGGAAAAGCATCAGGTCGCGTGCTACGTGCTCGTGGATGAGATCGAGAGCGAGAAGCGGGTGGCGGAGGTGATAGAGGACGCCCATGAAGATGACGAGATCGAAACGTTCGCGGAGAGAGGCGACATCCCAGACGGCGAGGCGGCGAAACTCGATATCGACGCCCTCGACCTTAGCTGCGAAGCGAGCCTGACGGAGATAGCTTTCATCAGTGTCGATGCCGAGGACGCGGACGGCTCCGCGGCGCTTCATTTCGAGCGAGTAGAAGCCCGCGTTGCAGCCAATGTCGAGGACCGTCTTGTCGGTGAGGTCGTTGGGGATGGCGTGGCGGAAGCCCGCGAACTTGACCTCCGGGTAATTACCCAGGAAGTGATTGGGTGCAGTCTGAATGCCCTTGAGGTGCAAGTTATGAAACCAGGGCCCGAGAGATTCAATCTGCGCCTGGAGCATAGGTTCCTCAACGGCGGATTGCGGGAGTGAGCTCATCGTTGGATATTTTCCTGCTGGAACTTGGATTGGTGACTGTTGAAAGTCGCCGGCCTGCTCAATTGATTCCTCCACGGAATGCTCTAAATTTGATGCTGGCAGGAGCGCCGGGGGCAAGGGCTGCCTCAGCGATACAAACAAATTCGCGGCCATGTGAGCGAGGGATGGGGCGGGCGAAGACATCTACGCCGTGGCTCCAAGTCCAGGTTCACGCGACAGCTGACCATGCGCCGTACCCCTGGTTCAACTCAAGGAGAACAGCCGAATAGCAACGCGGAGGAGCCGCGGGCCATCCCATTGACAACCGAGAAAATGTCGTTGCCGTGGATTGCCCAGCAACGACACCTTCCCCACTCTTTTAAGTGATCGATCACACCGTTCTATCAGGAGAGCAGTATGTCGAACCAAGCAGCAGCCAGCGTCCGGGAGATAGTTGAACCTATTGATCCGCGTGAGCGCTTCCCCAAACCACCGTTTCCGCAGGAAGAACAAAGCGGTTCCGGAAGCTCCAACCAGCTGAATCCCCCTGCGGATTACGGGGAGACCAGCTACCAGGGGCATGGCCGTTTAACCGGCCGCGCCGCGCTGATCACGGGCGCCGATAGCGGCATCGGCCGCGCTGTGGCCCTGTGTTTTGCCAAGGAAGGCGCGGATGTTCTGTTCGCTTACCTCGAGGGCGACCGCGATGAACAGAAAGATGCGGAGGAGACCGTGCGGCTGATAGAAGCGGCGGGCCGCACGGCGGTGGCGATCGCAGGCGACGTGCGCAACAAAGCCTTTTGCCGTGAACTGGTTCGGCGCACGATCAAGGAATACGGTCGACTCGACATTCTGGTGAACAATGCTGCTTTCCAAAGAACCTATGACAAGCTGACCGATATACCCGAGGAGGAGTTCGACCGAACCTATCGGACGAACGTGTACGGAACGTTTTTTCTCACCCAGGCAGCCCTGCCTGAGATGAAGCCAGGAGGCGTGATCCTGAATACTTGTTCCATCGAGGCATACGAACCGAAGGATCAGTTGGCGCCCTACGCTTCCACCAAGGCCGCCACTAGTTAGTCTTACGAAGAGTTTCTCCAAAGAATGTATCGAGAGGGGCATTCGTGTGAATGGTGTCGCGCCGGGTCCTGTGTGGACACCGTTGATCCCCGCCACGATGCCGAAGGAACAGGTTAGGAATTTCGGTAAGTCAAGTTTGTTCCAGCGCCCGGCGCAACCGGTAGAGCAGGCTGTTGTTTTCGTGTTTCTCGCGTCGGATGATGCCAGCTACGTTACCGGTGAAATCTATGGCGCTACCGGCGGGAAGATGCCGTTCTAGGCGGAAGCGCTTCCTGAGAGGTTGAACCCCAAGGGACCGGCCAAGGAGCGTGCAGTCAAACCGGCCCCTGCGGCTTCTGAGTCATCACTAAACAGCGCAGCACCTCCGCCACGCTCCAAGCCTGAGTCATGCAGCCTCTTGGCGTAAAAGGAGGCTCGGCGTCGAAAATTTCGCTGATTGTCCCAATACCATCTTCATTCATGTGGTCTTCAAATCCGCGAACCAAGCTCCAGGTTGCAGTCGCATCCGACGGAAAAGCGCGGCGCCATGCGGTGCAGAACGGTCCTACCAGCCATGCCCATACCGTACCCTGATGGTAAGCCGCATCTCGTGTCCGGAGATCTCCGTCATACTTTGCTTTGTAATTCTTGTCCCGTGGCGACAACGATCGAAGGCCCACCGGAGTAAGCAGCTCTCCCTTCACAACCTCGAGCACAGGTTTCCATCTCTCTTCCATCAGCACCGGGTATTTCAACGCGAGCGCGATGACCTGGTTGGGACGAATAGATGAGTCATCATACGAACCAACGAGCTGCCCGTCTTTCTCTGTCGGAGAATCGACCACGTCATACAGGCAGTTCTCTTTCTCATTCCAGAAACGCCGTTGAAAACTCGCATAGGCGAGGTCAGCTTGAGCTTTGAATTGATCGGCGTTCTCACCGCGAACGTTCATCTTGTCCATCCATTCAACAGAAAGCCGTAGGGCGTTGTACCAGAGCGCATTGATCTCCACGGCTTTGCCTCGTCGCGGCGTAACTACCCAACCTTCCACCTTCGCGTCCATCCATGTCAGTTGGTAGCCTACTGCGCCCTGCCGAAGCAGTCCGTCGGCAGGATCGACCCCGATGCCAAAATCGGTGCCATGCAGATGCCATTGGATGATGTCGATCAGCTTCGGAAGCAGAAACTCCAGCATTTCCAGATCCCCGGTTGTTTCCACATAGCGGTCCACCGCATGAAAAAACCACAGCGTGGCATCAGCGGTGTGATAAAGCCCCGATGTCTTACCTTCAGGAAAGACGTTCGGAATCAATCCGTTGTGGATGTAACCGGAGAAGCTGCGCAGAATGTATTCGGCCTCGCGCCAGCGCCCGGTACACAGCGTCAGCCCTTCGAGTGTGATCATTGTGTCGCGCCCCCAGTCAGTGAACCAGTGGTACCCCGCAATCACGCTCCGTACCTCGTCCCCCACTGCATGCGCCCGCACCTGATCCGCGGTGCGGCCGATAGGTGTGATCAGAAACTGATCAGCGGCCAGCACCAACTCCGCGGCCAAACCCTCCTTTGCTGCCTGCGGAGCCGCCTGCAAGAGGCGACGCCGCCGTTCTCCTTCGGCACTCAGTGCCTCTTCTGCGGTCAGTGACTGAACTCGTTCCCACTCTTCCGTCGACAGGGCTAGCGTAATCTCGGCGCCTGCTTTCACTTCAGCCGAGAACACTCCGGGCGACCAGAGGTTTCCCCTCCAATCGTAGCCCCGGCTTTGCTCAATTCGATAGCGCAGGTTCGTGAACTGCGCAGCATCCATGCGGAAGCTGGTCTGCTCTCCGGTCCAAGCGAATCGAAGCGGAGGCAAATCGTTGCTCACACACAACTCGAATCCGCGATCCACCGAGATGAACCGGTATTGCTCATGCGGCGGACCTTCGAGCGCGCCCTCATGCGGCCGCACATGAAGCGCAGGCTGCACCTCCAGTCTTCCCGAGCCCTGGAGCAGTCTGTATGTGAGATAGGTACTATTCTGGGCATGGACTACGCAGACGCGCTTCTCCAGTAGCGCATCCCCCATCCGAAAGACCCATACCGGAAGTCCAGTCTCGAGCCTGAACTCCTCAAGCGCGGGTAGGACCGGATCGGATTGCGGTATCATCGGGTCACCAGTGGGGGAGTCCGAATTGGTTAGCTCTGGGACAAGCTCCTCGCAGTCAAGAACGAACTCCCGATCGGCAATGTAGAATCTCTCGCGCAGATGATTCACCATCATGGTTCGTCCATGCGGGGCCGGAAGCGCGGCAATCAGCCATCCATGAAACCGTCTCGTGTTCAGTCCGCCGACGGTTCCGGAAGCATAGCCACCCAGCCCATTGGTAAGAATCCATTCCGCATATAGCCCACGCCGGCTTCTGATCTGGGGGTCCAGGGCCGGCGTATCCAGGGCTACCCTTCTGATAATCGGTTTGGGCCGGAAAATCGATCTCATTTTCCGTGTGATGCAATCGACTCGGCCGCTGCTTGGGTGAGCGACGTTTTTTCATGAGATATGGATGCCCAACCGCGGGACACACCATCGATCCTATCGAGATGGGTCGCCCAACGACTCGACGCTCCACCGGATCGTCCACGGTCCGAGTTGGCCTGGTCCTGTTTCCGTTCCCTCGATCCACAGAATGCGTCCAGCATCGCTATCGAACTTCGCTGGGATTTCGCACAAATTTGCTTGCAGAATCAGCAGGACATTGTCTTCGAGGTTCCATGTTGCCGTAAATACTCTCCGGCTTCGTAGCTCGTAGGTTCCGCATCGTTCGCGAACATTTCTTACCAGGGGAACAATCTGCTCCCGGCGAACTTTGAGAATGTCACGATACCAGTTCAGCCATTCTGCATGCTCCCTTTTCGAGAGCTCGTTCCAGTCCAAATGCGCACTGCGGAAGGACTGATCCGCCAGCGGGTCGGGAACACGAACAAGCTCGCGCTCGTCGACCTGCAGGTTCTTCTGGAGGAATTTCAGCCTTCCCTCTCGCGCTTGTCGCCCGGTGTCTCCTTCATAGTCACAGAAGAAAGGAAACGGCGTGGACGCTCCCCATTCGTCCCCCATGAAGAGCATCGGGATCTGAGGAACGAGAAGATAGATTGCCGAGAGGGCGCGGACGGCATGAACAGGCGCCTTGGCATAGATGCGTTGTCCGAGGAGATCATTCCCCACAAGATCGTGAGTCTGTAGAAATGAGATGTAAGCTGTCGGTGGGACATGACAGTCGATCTCATCGGGCTCATTCGCGGCCTTCGTTATACCTCCAAAGCCAATTGCAAGCATGCGCGATACGATTTCGGTTTTCCGGTCGAGGGCGGCGCGCATTGAACAAGGCTCCTCGCCTGGGAGCTCCCGAAGATGGGCCATCTGGTGATTCCACTGTGCGCTGTAAAGTCTCGCCCGGCCATCGCTGTCACGCACCATCCTTGCCGATGCGTTGTGCTCGTCTTCCAGGATCAGATGCACCTGTCGCTCGCCTGCAAGCGTGTGAACTCGTTCCGCCAGTTCGTCGAGGATATGGCGCGGACTGCCATCTTTCATGTCATGGGACGCATCCAGCCGAAGCCCATCCGCATGGAACTCTTCAATCCAATAAAGCGCATTGTGAATGATGAACTCACGGACCAGCTCCTTACCTTGACCATCGAAGTTAGGCGGCTTGCCCCAAGGCGTGTCATGAAGAGAGCTGTTGAACTCGGGCCAGTATCTTGGAATGAAGTTAGCGACATATCCGAGATGGTTATAGACCACGTCAAAGATCACCATGATGCCGCGCGCATGTGCCGCATCCACCAAACCCTTCAGCTCCTCCGGCCGGCCATAGGACGAATCGGGTGCATACCACAGAACTCCGTCATAACCCCAGTTCCGGCGACCCGGGAAGTCGCCGAGGGCCATCAACTCAATTGCGGTGACTCCGAGCTCCTGCAGGTGCTCCAACTTCTCGATTGCCGAGCGGTACTTGCCCTCAGGGGTGAATGCGCCAACGTGCATTTCGTAGAGCACCGTATCCGTCCAGCTCCGCCCGAGCCAGTCACGATCGCTCCAGGTATACGCTTTAGCATCGATCACCTCGCTCGGACCGTATGCGTCATCCGGCTGATACCGGGAGGCAGGATCCGGGACCTGCGTTCCGTCCGGCAGAACAAGGAGATAACTCGTGCCCGGACCTGCATCCGGAACGGATAACTGATGCCAGCCGTCCGGGCTGGAACGCATCTGCAAAAGTGCTGACGCACCGTCGAGCTTCAAACGCATCGTGTTCACGCCGGGAGCGAAGATCCGGAAGCTTACACCCGATGGCTCCTGCAACTCACAACCAAATGGCATACGGTGTTCGCGAATCACCCGCTCGGGGACTCGGTCTGAACGATGCGACGGCAAGGTTACGGTCTCCTGAATGAAAGGCGGAGTCGATGGAGGCGCAGGGGCACTGCAGAGCATTCAGTGCCAAGGCGGCACCACGCCGATTTGCTGCAACAACGCGATCATATCCTTCTCTGACCACTTTTGAACCAGCTACCCGCAATCTCCTCATATCTGTTTGACCAAAACACCGCATCAGGCTAACTTGGCGCCGTACACACAGATGGATGTTTATCCGCCCACGAATGACCGGGCAGATATGGGGCACCCGGTCATTCGGGCAGGGCAAGAAATACCCGCCTATATCAATGACGCAGTACACTTGCGTGGCGCCGTACATGCCACACAGCTGACCGGAATTTTGGGAGGAACTTGGCGAGCTATCATTTCGCGATGGTGGATCGCGATCCAGCGTTGGACGGCTTCCTGCAGAACGAGGCACAGCGTATCACTGAACGGGCTTTCTTGCTGGGATAGGTTTCATCTGGTCCCTCCCCCCGGTCAGACTCTCAATAGTCACAGTTTTTGTGTTACCTCCGGCTAGGCAAATGCCATAGCAACGAACAGGTTACCGAACAACTATCGTAGAGTATTGAGCACCACCTCCTGCGGTTATGGAGTCGCCAAGTTGGGGGTTCTAAAAACAGCACCTGTTCGGAGCGAGATCTTCCAGGAAGCGATGGCGGCGCACAAAAGGAGGTTCAGCGTGGCAAGGCGATTTTAATCTACATCCCAATGACAAAGCCGGGAATGGCGAACGACTTCCCAGGCAAGCTGCAATTCCTTTTGATCGTGGGCCGCGGGGAATCAACGATATCCGGCCGATAGATTCAGGTAAGCGAGAATCCGCAGTCTCATATCCGGGACTTTGGCCTCGGAGTTTGGCAGGCGCGGGACCTTTATTCCTGCTGGGGGTCACTCTTTTATGCACGTTGTATCCCGGCCTGAAGAATAAGCATTCGATTGCGAATATAAAGCCAGATGCACAACTTAGGTCAGATGCAACATCTCAGCCATCTTCAGCAACTCCAGCTTTAGCAGCGCGGTTTCCAGTTCCTTCGGACGTTGCGGCGCGGTCTGAGGGTTCGACTATGCCCGGGCGGCCTGCGAATGTGGTCTCGATTTTACCTCGCGTCCTGGCTGTGCATGACCATCCGATGAAATATGCGGCTACTCATAAGAAGGCGCTTGGCGGGTGTGCTGGTCAGCTCGAACTTACGAATGCCGCACTTCACTTCAGATGCGCGCACCAGGCTGACCTGGACATTCGGGTCAGTTCCATTGCACGCGCCCATAAAGATGGTGTGGTTCTTGAATCGGGAGAGAAGTACCACTTTCTGATTGCCAATCACACCAAGGGTCAAGTGGAAATGATTTTCAACCTATGGCTGAATAGGGCCCGCCAATTTCAGCGAGCGAGCCGGGAATCATCATTTTGAATTTCGACAGACGGAATTAACTCGAAAGAGGTTCAGAACCGCCCTCTTCGAAACGGAGGCTCGCCTGTCCAAGCACGATTTCGTCCCCGTGCTTCAGAGCGATGCCTTTGCTCGTGCCCTGAGGGACTGGAATCACCGAGCCATCCCGGATGACCGTGCTTCCATGGGCGCTCCGATCATCGAAGAGGCGGAACACAGCGCTCTCGCGGTCGAACTCAATATGGGCATGAGCCCGCGAAACGGATGGATTCGGAGCGTGCCCGTCGTCTCGGAATGCCACGTCATTTTTTCGTGTGAGCCGCCCATCCGCGTCGATAACTTCCACAAGGCGTCCCAGGTTAATACGCTTCTTCTTCAGGCAGAGCTGTTGCTGCTCGGCAGATCCGGCGAGGACGGTAAGCCGGACCTCCATGACCTCGCCTGATCGCTCTGGGGCGGGAATGCTGCCGTAGTGCACATCAAAGCCACGGGCTGCTACCTCAGGCGGCAGTTCCGGCACAAGTTCCACTTGCACCGCCAGATGCGCTGGAAGTTCTACACGCTGATCCTCCAGACGAAGGCGTATGTCCCGAGCGAGGGCATCGCCTTCGACGAAGACCAGTTCGTAAGAACGTTGAAGTGCCGGGTCCGGCAGAAGAATCCGTATCTTCAACTGCGTATACGAGAACACCTGCTTACCGCGCCGCAACGTGTCTACATGAGCAGTCACATCGTCGAGCAGGGCTCGATGGATTTCCAGCAGTTCGCGTTTCTGGTCCGATGACGAGGAGCGCAGCATGCCGCGCAGTGTTTCATCGATGCGCCGCTCCAGATCGTGCAGTCGACTCATGGCGCTCCTTGCAGGTAGCCCAATGCCTTGGCTGCCTTCATGACTTCCGCAGCGAGCGGAGCGGCTGCAGTGCCACCGTATTGTCCATTCTCTATCAGGACGGAAAACGCCAGCTGGTGTGATTCGCCATAAGGAGCAAACCCCATGAACCAGGCGTGTGACGGAGCATGCTCGAGCTCTGCTGTCCCGGTCTTGCCGGCCATGGGGATATCCGGCAGATTTGCGCTGCGGCCAGTGCCAGAGGTGACGACACCACGCATGTACTCTCCCACTTGTGAGGATAGCTCCGGACTGAGAATCATTTGCGGCGCCTGCTGGCGAGGGTTCGCCTGGTCTGTGACCCATCGGCCAAAGGGCATGGAGCCACCATGGGCAATGGTAGCTGCCACGCGCGCCATTTGAAAGGGAGTGGCCACCACCTGGCCTTGGCCGTAGGACGTTTGCGGCATCTCTCCCCGCAGGGTCTTCACGTTCGACGGGTTTGCTACCGAGATGCCGAGCTGAGTGGCAGTATCAAGCAGCGCTTCTGCACCGACTTTGTAAGTGCCCAGTTGCGCGAAATATGCATTGCACGAGACGGCAATGGCAGCACGCATCGCTATGGCTCCATGAGGGGCGGTGTCCTTGACGTCGTCATGGATCGGGCGCTTCCATCCTTGTATGAAGGCGCCCGTGCGGCCATCTGGAAGGCGTTTACATTCATAGACCTGATCAGCGTTCTTTGGATCCTTTCGAAGAGCCGCGATGGCAGTCACGATCTTGAAGGATGATCCGGGCGGATACAGTCCATAGCGCGCGCGATCAAGCAGAGCGTCCTCCGGATTCGGTTCTGCCGTGGAGAGGGACGGGTTTGGCCACGGGTAACTTACAGAGGCGAGCAAGTCACCGTCTTCGGGGTCAAGCACCACGACCGCGCCTTTTGTGCGGCCAAGCTGGTGGAGTTGGTTCTCCAGTAGGTCCGCTGCCTTCAACTGCAGGCGAGCGTCGATGGAGAGGTGCAGATTTCGATCGCGCTCAAGGACCTTCTTAACATCAGGATGATCAGGTTGCCAGCGATGGCGCAGCAGCGGCAGCAGCTCGCGAAGGTCGTATCGCACCACGTGCTGCGAAGTCCTGGTGCGGGGATCGAACACTTCCACAATGCTCGCACGATCGTCATAGCCCTGTAGGGTCACCATGAAATCGCGCTCTGCGTAGGAACTGTTATGGGCGGACCAGTTAGCGCGTGTCCGCAGATCTCCCAGCAGATGGAATGCCACCGGTCCAAGCGGATAGTAGCGCGTTTCCCCCGGCGCGGGCCGTTCACCCACGGAGAGGCCCATGCCACTATAGCGATCGCGGTTTTTCGCAATCTCGTCCCAGTTGCTCGTCGCGAGCGGAATTCCGTTGCGGTCGTAGATCGTGCCACGGGGGATAGAGTGCGCCACTGCGAGCAGACGAGGGTTGTATTCGTACCGCCGTTCTCCATCCGCCTGGAGCGCGAGTGCACCGGCCCCAGCAGTGGCGTCCGCATGGATCACCTGGATGTAAAACGCCTTCAGCACCAGGCAGGCGCCGAGCCCGGCGATCACGTAGGAGATCTCCCGCAGGCTCACGCGAAAAGGCTCGATCGTACCTTCCGCAGGTGAAATCTCCCTGCTGAGGGAGAACAGAATTCCGATAATCGCGAAGTTGGTGATGAGGCCGGTTCTGCCGTAGCTGAGGAACGGAACCACGACGCCGGAGAGAGGGAGCAAATCGAGCACACCACCCGCAATCAATATGATTTGGAGAGCAAAGGCCAGGGTGAGCCCGAGCGCGAGGAAGAAACTGTAGTCGGAGCGTGCACGGAGCGCGACGCGAATGCCGAACCAAACCAGGACGGCATAGAGTGCAAGCGCTCCGAGTACGCCCAGGAATCCCCATTCCTCGCCAAGCGCAGCAAGGATGAGATCGGTATGAGCCGCCGGCATCCACTGTGGATCACCGAGTCCGAGGCCTGTGCCGAAGGCGCCGCCCGAGGCGAACGCCCAAAGCGAATGCGCCACTTGTTCGCCCCCGCGAACAGAGTTGTCCCAGGGTGAGAGCCACATGGAAACTCGGCCAGCCACATTCTTCGGAAAGCCGAGGAAGTAGCCGGACGCAAACCCGCAGAGGATCACGATCAGGCCGATAAAAGCAAACAGATACCGGTCGCGGGCAACGGCGTACATAGCGAGAAACAGGCATGCGATCAGCAGCGCTGGACCGAGGTCCTTCTGCAAGAAGAAGAAGGCGAGTGAGACGACGACACCGCCCAACACAGGCAGGAGGTACTCGAGCCTGGGCACCTCCACCCAACGCGAAATCTTTTCGAGTCCCTTGCGCCGGTCGCGCAACGTGCGAAGGAATTCCCATCGTTCGGCAAAGTATCCAGCCAGAAAGAAGACGATGAGAACGCGAATGACCTCGGCAGGCTCAAATCCCAGCAGATTGACCTTCGCGTCACTGCCGGTTGGTCCGGAACCGAAGAGGATGAGTGCGGCTGAGAGCACGAAGCTCGCTATGAGAAAAACGTAGCTTAGCTTTCCGCTGATGCGGCGATAGTCCAGGGTGCTGGCAAGAGCCAACACGAGACAGCCACCGGCAACACCTTGGGCAAAGCTGGAGAACGCGAGCGTATCTCGCAGTGGGTCGCGCAGTGTAATCATCAGCGTCAGTCCGACGCCGCTCAGCAGCAGAACAGACGGCAACACGTATTGCGGGCCGCCGATTCCCCGCACCCACCAGAAAATGTGTACCGCCCAGAAGGAGCAGAAGAACACAACAGACCACAGGATGAGCTGATTGCGAAACTGTGACCTGTCCCGCACCACAAAGAGCGGCTTTAGCCGCGCTAGATCCGCGGAGTTCACCAGCAGGATCGTCTCCGCCCCGGGGCGTGCTGACTGCACCTGGTGCGCACGCGCCTGCAATTCAGTGAGTCCATGCGTCCTCAGCACATCATGGATGGGGACGCGGATCTGGCCGATCTCTCCTACGTGCGACACCGAACCCTCGTCGCTGCGGATACCCTCGAATATCTTTCCGGCGACGTATTGGCGCTCAGCAGGAGAAGAAATCGACTGTAAGAAGGGGAGGAGTTGCTCGCGCCTGTCCAGCGTAGAGAGGTTCAGGCGCTCGCCATCCGAGCCACCTATTCGGGCCATCTTCGCAATCGCCGTGAGGCTTATCGCTGCAAGAATCAGGGCTGAGGCCAGCAGCAAAAGCACGCGCTCCAGCGCCCTGCCGCGCGCCTCTATCGGCTGGCGAGGGTTTTGGGCCCGCTCGATCGACGTGCTGCGCGTTACTGCCATTTGTTCCCGGCCCCTACTTAATGGTTGAGATGCGGTGAATCGAATCATTCACCCGTTTGAGGCTGTCAGCTGCGCCGTCCCAGGGCACGATGCTCTCGTAGAGATGGCGCGCACGCGTAAGATCAGGAGCTGCGATCCGATAGTAGTGAGCCGCGTCGCTCCTTGTGCCGCCTGGTCTCCCAACGTAATCGTGCGCTCAGCACGGTAGCGGTAGAGATCTGCGAGTTCCTCTGTTTCACGCTTACCGGTCGCATAACCGAGACGGCTGGCCTGTCGAATCGCTGCTTCGCCATGCACCAGGTCGTGCAAAGAGTAGATATACAGGGGAGCTAACCCAAGCCATGGGTCCGGCGATTTTTTCATGGCGAGCGACGCTGCCAGAAAGTCCTGGCGCGCGTCCTCCAGCAGTCGAGGATCCTGTTCGGCGGTACCGCGCAAGCGAGCCAGGTGACCATCGGCCAGCCGGATCTTGCCATGAAGCGTCTTGTCGCCCGGGTCGAGCTCGATGGCGCGGGAGAGGTCGTCACGGGCGTGCGCCCAGTCCGTCTCGTTTACGGGCGGCGCATTCGGAGAGCGGAACTTCACGATGATGCTGTCGGCATCGGCGACCAGGTGTTGCCGCAACTCGTCTCGAGCGGCCCACAGGCTGATGGGGAAGTGGGAACGCGACGCCAGCTTCTGGTATTCGTGCCAGGCCGCATCCAGATTCTGCTGCTTCTCACTGGAGAGGTCCCGCGCCAGCTGGTGCGCGCTTCCCCATACCAGGTACTCGTTCACGAGAAAATAGACAGGGACCAGCAAGATCGCGAGGAGCAACAAGCCGATCGTGCGCATCAGCGTGCGAAACACGCTCGGCCTGCGGCGGAGTACTGGGGGGACGACTACGGGTGTCCATGGTGGGATTGCGGGTGGGATTGCGGGCAGATTTGCGGTCCTGCGTGTCGCGTCTACTGGCGGAGTAATCGGGGCGGCCTCTGGTCGAGATGTGCGCCTCGTTGCGTCGTCATTCAGCGGAACCCTGCGTGTGCCTTCCCCGTCCGCCGGGGCGGGTATGGCCTGGCCATTCCTGAAGGCCTGCAGATCTCTGGCAAACTCTGCGGCCGTTTGGTAGCGCACTCGCAGATCCGGATGGAGGGCCCGCCGGAGAATGTTGCGGAGGCTGGCCGGCAAATGTTCCGGCAATGGCAACACGCGGTCATAGCCGCGGATCATGTGCTCGAGCTTCGAGCCGTTCTCCGCAAAAAAGTACGGATGCCCCACAAGCATTTCATAGAGTATGACGCCCACCGCCCATAGATCCGCGCCGGTGTCGACCTCTCCGGTGAGCAGCCGCTGTGGTGAGGAGTATTGCACACTGCCAAAAATGTTCTGGGTGAAGTTGCGCGTCAACGAGAGAGCCTTGGCGATGCCAAAGTCGAGAACCTTCACTTCGCCCGCTCGGAGTCAGGCGGATATTGCGCGGCTTCAGGTCACCATGAACAACGCCCCGAATGGAGCGGCCATCGAGAGTGGTCGAAAAGTTGTGGGCGTGATCCAGAACCTCGACAACGTCCTGCGTGATGCGCGCGGCCAGCATCGGTTCAAGACCGTTCCCCGCATACAGCTCCGATAGGTCGCGGCCATCGACGTACTCCATCACGATGTAAAAGTAGCGCGGCATCTCGCCCGACTCATAGATCGCGGTGACCCGCTTATCGACGGCGCAGAGCCGCGTTTGCAGCTCCGCCCCAAGCCGTTCCGCGCTCACGATCTGGAGGCTATCCGGATCTGTGCCCAGATCGATGAGTTTCAACGCGACCCGGCGAGGGCCAACTGGATCTTCTGCTTCAAAGACGCGGCCCATGCCGCCGGCCGGTAGCTTCCGGTAAAGAGTGAAGCGGCCTGCTGTTTCGTAACTCGCGGCGTCTTTGTTCACTGCGTCTTTACCTTCAGCTGATGACTGTTATCGCGCATCTCGGGAGCCACCACATTGTCAGTCAGCAGACCGTCTGCATGAAAAGACGGGGAGGCCCATATCTGCTCTGCTCCGCTCTCTTCGATGATGTTCCCGAAGAGAATCGGAGCGGCTGAACCTTCGATAAGGATACCGGGCAGCATCGCTGGGCCATGTCCATTATGTCGGATGAGGTTGTGTTCAAGGCGCGGGCGAGCGTTTTCACTGATAGAAACTCCCGCGCCAGGATTATCCGCAATCTCAGACGCCTGAATGACAGATTCACCCGTGCCCGTGATCTCGATACCGGTGTTTTGCATACCACTCACGCGCACGTCCGTAACCCGGAGATCGGAATCTGCAATGCGAATGCCCACTCTCCCTGGGCCGGCGATCTCAAAACCGGCGAAACGCGCGTTGTGAATGTCCTGAGCCAAAACTGCCACATCGGGTGAAACGATCCGAGCGCCGTGGAGCGCCGTGCTCACCACAGAAATACCGCTCCGCAGATGTACATCTTCGCGATATTCGCCGGGACGTACTTCAATCGTATCTCCAGGTCGCGCTCGGGCCAGAGCAGCTCCGATCGTGGTGATCGCATTCGGACCGACTGTCCAGCTTAGTGGCGAGCTCACCACTCCAAACCGAAGCTTCAGGCCAGATGTGGAGTGCTCCCAGTACGGCCTCGCTGCAAGGAACACGGCAGAGGCGGCGAGCAGGCCGAAAAGAAACCAGGCCCAACGAGAAGAGTGGTTAGCAGAACCCTGACCAGGTTCTGCCGCAGCAGATACTCCTGCGTAGTCCTCTGTTTCGACCAATATTACGGTGACGTTGTCCTTGCCGCCTGCTTCGTTCGCAGCTTCGACGAGTGCGCGGGCTGCCTTTTCAGGGTCTCCTGCGTGGCTGCTCGATCAGCTGCCGGATCTCAGCAGCGGTCATCTGATCTGTAAGGCCGTCGGAGCAGAGCAGCAGCGCCGCCGGCTGTGGAAGAGCGAAAGAATGGATCTCGACGAAGTCCGTATCGTTAGGCGTGTGAGACCTACTTCCAAGATCTCTGTACACCTCGCTTCTGCGGGGGTGGCGCATGGCGGCGTCTTCGCTGAGCCTTTGGGAGTCTTCCAACTCACCTACCGGCGAGTGGTCTCGAGTGATCTTCTCCATCTTTCCTGGAGTGAGGAGATAGAGCCTCGAGTCGCCGACGTGCCCGACCGTTACATGGTCCTCCTCGATCAATGCGACGGTGGCGACGCATGCCATTCCGGCCCATTCAGGGTGGCGAGAGGCGGCCTCGAAGATCTCGGTGCTGGCAAGCGCGAATGCCTCCTGTATGCGTTTGTCGCTTGCGCCGGTGCGGCGGGAAAGTCGTGTCGAGATGATGTCAACCGCAATCTCCGCTGCCCGCTCGCCCGCTGCATGCCCGCCGAGCCCATCCACAACCAGGAAAATGCCATGTTGCGCATCGATGAAGAAGCGATCTTCATTCTCGCTTCGCCTCCGCCCTACGTCGGAATGGCCGCCAACCAGCAATTGCGAAGTCGCAAACATGGTCTAGTTGCTGCGGCGCACGAACGCCCACACGAGGAAAACAACGATGCTGATGAATGCGAGAAGAAACGGAATGCGGAGCCAGAACAGAGTGGAGGTCATTCCGGAGACTCTGCCTCAAATTCCAACGTGCAAACATCGGCTAGCGTGATTCGTCGCAGGCGACGGCAAAAGCACCTCGCGGTTGCGATCGACCGTCTCACCGCCTTCGACTTGCTCCACACTTTTGGGAAGGGGGGTTCCGTTCACCGTAGTTCCGAATTGACTGAGATCCCTGATGAAAAAGGTCCCTGTTTTCGGATCGCGTCGAATGCGGCAGTGTTCGCGCGACACATCCTGAGGGCCTTCGAGCTTCAGGTCCACCCAGACAGCTTTTCCGCCACGGCCAATCACAATCTCTTCGCTGTTCATCACGAACGTCTTATCCATTCCAGAGTCTTGATAGCGTACTCTTGCAAGGACCGCCCTTGCAGGAAGCTGATCACGAGCGGCGTCGCCATTTCCGGCCACGGTCACAGAATCCCCGGCAGCATGGCGGGTGATGAAAGTGGTCATGGCGCCGGCGCCGAAGTCTTTTGGACGAGCGCTGCCCAACTCCGAGTAGATCTCGATCTCACCAGGCCGGAGCCGCTCCTCCTGGTCGCCATGAAACTGGATCACCCACTGTTTTTCTAGAATTTTGTATTCAGGACGAGGTTCGCCGGCAGAGCCGAAGCGCTTGCCGAATGGACGCGCGGTGCGGGGTTTGTTCAGGTCGGAGAGGTGCTCCTTGAGAGCACGGACCGCTTCCTCTCGAATGAGCTCCGCGATGGGCTTTATGAGTTCGTAGTCGCCTGGATGCAGATATACGTTGAAAATGCAGGGTACGAGAATGGTATACCGAACCTTGAAACACCCAGCATCGGCATTCCGGATCAGCTCGGAGATGATCTCGTCGCCCGTGATCTGGCCAGCAACGCTCCCGGTCATGCGGTTAAACCTCGCAGCGTCTTCTTGATTGCATCAGATGTCACTTATAGCAAGACCGTGGCTCAAGGCTCAAACGGGGCAGGGGAAAAGTCTCTTGAAAAGGGCGTTCAGAGCGTCCACAACTGCTTGTCGTCGATGCTGCTTTATAGGCTGGGAAGGACGTACCTCAGGGCTAAAGCCCGTCATGTCTCAATCGTTTACGACCCTACTAAAGAGGCTGCGGAAAGCTAAATTCTTTGAAGGGGACGGCCTTTAGGCCGTCCATAAGTGATTGTAATTACGTCCGGCTTTAGCCGCTGAGGGTACGGTCTTCGCTCTCTATTCGACCTTTTTCCGCAACCTGTTCCGTTTCCATGACCAACCTTCGAGGGACCTTGCCCGAACTGTCCTCAATCCTCTGACCCCAAATGACCTTTGGGCTTGTACTTCCGTGCCGAAAAACGCATCTCGCCACTTACTGTGAACACGGAAAGGCTGTATCTCTTAAAGCAGACGATATCGGCAGGCGACGGCCTCTCACGCGACCGCGCCCTGTCCGGCAGTTGCCGTAGTTTCGGCCTTTAGCGCGAGCGAAGGATAGCCTCACCGCTGTCCGGTGCCACACCCGATCCCTGCCCCAAAATCACAGCAACTATAACTCCATCACTGGCCTACCGCGGCTCTCAACCCCTTTTTGCCTTTAACGGGAGCCAAGACCCCACAATCTCCAACCAACTGAGGAACGAGACTACCTATGCCCAAAAATACTCTGCGTGAGCGATCCCATCACCGATCAGGAAATCGCCTTTGCTCACCTGATCCTTTCCGGAACCATGACTGACCGCCGTGCCGCGGAAGCCGCCGGCCTCAATCCCGAAACCGCCGCCTACACCAAAGCCAAGCCCCGCGTCCGCGCCTACATGGTCGAGCACCGCGCCGCCGTCAAGGAAAAGCTGGTGGACCAGGAAGCGGACCGTGGACGGGCTCCGCAAGCTCAACTTTGGTCGCGACCAGGTCCTAAATCGGCTCTGGGAACTGGCCACTCTTAGCCACGCAGAGACCAGAGGCAGCATCGCCGGACAGATCAAAGCTCTTTCGATGATCGCAGCAATCGAGGGACTAATCCCGGACCGCCGCCTCACCCCATCCGCGACGCAACCTGTGGCCCAGCCCGTCAAAGCAAACATCTACGAGGCTGAGTGGCTCCGCAAACAGCAGCACCAACCCGCAGGGGAAGAGCCAGGCGATGCCGTTGAATCTGCCGAAGCCCAACCCGCCGCGTCCCAGCCTGCCCCGGCGCCCCATGGGGTCCCCGATCCGGAGCCTGCTCCAATCCAGCTCCCAAACCGGCGAACGCTGCGCCCCCGCCCCCTCCGCCCCCCGGCCATATCGATGACCTGAACTCGGACCGCAACCAGCCCAGTCTTGCCGGTCCTCTCATCCCGCAAATGTTGAACCGGGTTCCCGAAGCAACAGGCAGCGGCTTCGATGCCGGTCTGAACCCCACCAGTTCACTCAGGCAGCCCTTTTCAATAAAAAGAGGCCCCTTTCGCCGGCGCCGCTGAGTCGAAAAAAAGCCTAATTTTATCGAATTTTAGAAGAGATAAAGAGAGCTATAAGGGACAGCGTACCCAGTGCGGCAGAAGGGGACCGAGGTGGGAACCGAAATCCGCTGTTTAGGGGAACTCCGCCTCCACACTGAAACCCGCTATTACTACGCGAGGTCGGGCAACGTTCAAGGCGAGGTACTATGCCGCCCGATTTGGTTCTAATGCTTTTGAACCCTCCTCGGCACTAGACAAGCGAAAATCTGAATAAGCTCGAGTGAACTCTGCACCAAAAAAGAAGATCTGAGCGGAATAGTAAACCCAAACGATGACAACGATGATGAGCCGGCAGCCCCGTACGCGGAGGCAATACTTGATTTGCCTAAATACAGCCCGATGAGCGTTTTGCCAATCGTAAAGAACATAGAAGTGACGAGCGCTCCCGGCCACACGTGCTTCCAGTGGACCTTGGTTTCCGGAACGAATTTAAAGATTAGCCCGAAAAGAAGAGTGATGCCGATATAGGAGATGCAAAAGTTCAGGATGGCGATGATCGGGGCAGGAAGAGGTAGAAGTCCCCCGAAGAACTTCCCGACTGCAGCGAGTACCGTGTTGACGACGAGGGAGACCAATAAAAGGAATCCGATGCTCAATACCATCCCAAAGGAAAAGAAGCGTTCTCGCACGAGCGCTATGATGCCGGATGTTTGCTCTGGTTTGACTCCCCAAATCAAGTTCAAGGCAGACCGCAGCTCCGTGAACACACCCGATGCGCCGAAGAGAAGGCTAGCTAGACCGAAAACGCTTCCTAAAATTCCGGCAGCCGGCCTCTGTGCATTGGCAAGCATCGACGCCACGGCTTTGCCTCCTTCGGGGCCAATCATTCCTTGAACGTCACCTAACATGTGAGCTTGCGCTGTCGAACGGCTGAAGATAAGACCGGCAAGAGCTACCACAATGATGACCAGGGGAGACAGCGAAAGGATGGTATAGAACGCAAGCGCGGCGCCCAGCCGAGGGGCTTCGTGCCTGTTCCACGCTGCTATGGTCTTCTTGAGGATTGAAAAAACGTCCTTCGTGCTCATAAAACCTCGCGAGCAGCGGCCTATGCGGTCGTGTGTTGACCGGCTCTGCGTGCTGAAGTTTGGCTGCTGCTTTCCTTGCGAAACCATCCAGCTTTGCGAGCCGCTGGTATGAATGAAGAGTCAGACAGCAGCTCCGGCAGGAGGGTAACCAGTAGAGATCGAATCACCGAATCTCACCTCGTCGGCAGTGTGATGCTCGGGGACGTCATCTGGGATGACCAAACCCTCACGCACAAGCGTCGCTGGATCAGCTCTTCTTGCGCGCGACTCGACGGTTCTCTACCTCTTCCGTCGATGACATCAATACGGCCAGTGTCATCGGCGGGAGCGAAGGTGGTTGTCTCGCACGTCCAGCCCATCTCGCGAGATGAGCTCCAGCGTCTCGCCTTTGCAGCAAAGTGAATGTGTAAGGCATTTCCCGAAGTTGATCAGGACCCGAGCTTCGTCACGTTCCATCACCAACGTCCGCTGTTCGTCATCCGTGGATACCACCAGGTGGTGCATGTCGCCGTCATTGAGGCGACGTTGCTGCGGCGGAGTTTGATCAGTGCCTTCACCCAGGCGAGCATCTCCGCGTGCTTGCCTTCGCCCTGCTCCTCCCAGTTCAACTTGGACAGTTTCGTAGGTCTTCTGGTCTTCGGGATTGGGCACGTCCCCGTCAAAGCCAAAGGCGGCGAACTCACGCTTGCGCCCTTCCGCAACCGACCGGCGCATCTCCTCATCCTCATGATCCGCAAAGTACAGGAACGGGGACGACGTCGCCCACTCCTCGCCCATGAACAGCATCGGGATGTAAGGAGCTGTCAGCAACAGGCCGATGGCGACCTTGGCGGCATCCAGGCCGACAAGATGCTCCAGGCGTTCTCCCCATCCGCGATTGCCCACCTGATCGTGGTTCTGATCGAAATGGACGAAGTGATGCGCGGAGAGGCCATCGGCGGCCGGCCGTGCCGGCGCTTGCGGTATCCGGAGTATTGCCCGTCGTACACGTAGGCGTGTTTAAGCGCTTTGTGCAGGTCACCGAGGGAGCCGAAGTCGTCGTAGTAGCCGGTCTCGCCCTCCTTCGGGTTGTACAGACTGTGAACAGGGAGTGGTGAAAGTCATCGCTCCACTGCGAGTCCATGCCGTAGCCGTTGGCTTCGCGCGATCGCACGACCCGCGGGTCGTTCAGGTCGCTTTCGGCGATCAGATAGAACTCTTTCGCAAGAGTGGCACTTAGGCGCTCAACTTCAATGGAAATCTGTTCCAGAAAGTGCACAGCAGAGAGGTCGATGAATGCGTGCACGGCATCGAAGCGCAGGCCATCGCAGTGATAGTCCTTCAGCCACATCAGCGCGTTGTCGACGAAGAAGCGCCGCACCTCATCGCTGCCTTCCTGGTCGAGGTTGACGGCGTCTCCCCAGGGTGTCTTGCGGTTTGGATTGAGATACGGGCCGAATTTGGTGGTGTAGTTACCGACCGGCCCGAAGTGGTTGTAGACCACATCCAGAATAACGCTCAGGCCGGTTGCGTGACAGGCATCGACAAAGCGCTTGAAGCCGTCCGGACCTCCGTAGGGCTCGTGCGTCGCGAACAGGGCGACGCCGTCGTAACCCCAGCCTTGCTGACCTGCCCAGGCAGCCACCGGCATGACCTCAACATGCGTCACCCCCAGGTCGGCAAGGTACTGCAGGTGCTGGATCGCGCCATCGAACGTGCCTTCCTTGCTGAAGGTGCCGATATGCAACTCATAGATGATGGAGCCGATCTTCGGGGCGCCTCGCCAGAGCTGATCGTGCCACTCGAAGCAGGCTGTGATCGTAGAGTTCGGAAGGGCCATGCACGCCATCCGGCTGACGCAAACCGCGCGGGTCCGGATAGGGCGTAGGGTCGTCATCCAACAGGAAAGCGTATTTGTCGCCGCACTCGGCGTCCGGCACTTCAAGCGTCCACCAGCCACGATTGTCGGGGCCGTTCATCGGCGGCATCTGCCCGCGCCATTTCAGCGAAATCTTCTGAGCTTTGGGCGCCCAGATACCAAACTTATGCATGTGCAATATTTCCGTTCGCTTTGGGTTGCATGGATCAAGGCACTCACTCTGGCGCATGGTCAGAGTGTGGGTTCTGCTGTGGTAGCACCACCCGGCTTTCAATCCCGACTGCTGCTTAGATTGCTTCGAGCATGAGCTGGTTGTGCCATGCTCCTGTAAAGAACAGACACACTGATCAGGCGCCTCGAGTAGATCAAGAGAATTGAGCAAACCATCGGTGGCGGCACTTACGATCAAATGAAAATATTCAGAGCCGCGGCGGCAAACGACGTCTGAGTGTCTGCGGATGAAAAGGAAGTGCTGTCCTCTTTTATTCCGGACATGAGTCTCCGGCCCGGCCCTTTGGGCAGGACGGAGTCGATGGAGGCGCAGGGGCACTGCAGAGCATTCAGTGCCGGGGCATCACGCCGATTTGCTGCAAAAACGCGATCATGTCCTTCTCTGACCACTTTTCAACCAGCTTGCCCGCAGCGATCCGATGGATGGTGATGGAGGTCATTTTCAGCTCATTTCCGGTTCTCGGTGCGCCGGGCAGGTCCCCTTCGTGTTTGCCCATCGAGGTAAGGCGGGTGACCACCTTGTCGCCTTCGGCAATCTGATCTTCAATGTGGTGATGGCCCGGGGTCGCTTGTTGGAACAACTTGAACGCCTGCTTTAATCCTGCTCTGCCCGAACCCAGCCCCGGGAATGGTGGCGGATTGTGATCCAGATAATCTTCGGCAACCAGTTCATCCAGAATATCCAGATTGCCTTTGTCGATCTCTTCATAGAATCGGCGTACAAGAGCCTTATTCTCTGCGCTAGACATGGCTGTCTACTTCCTCCGCACTTTCAGTATTATCCTCTGTTGAATTCTCCTTTGCCGAGAGCCTGTGACTTTTTGATTTCGTACGGCGGAGTCAATCTCACCTATGAAGTCAAGGCTCCGCACCACTCTCAGCCCTCTGGACGGGTGCCCCATGGCCCCGAATTTCCTGTTGGGGTCCAATGGGTTCCACAAACTTCACGCGCCTTTCCTTAAAGAAAGGCGCACACGCGGCCGTATCCAGGGCAGCTTGCAGGAAATTCGGGGTGTTTGCGCCGGTATATCCGGCGCACTACATGGGTTGAACGAGATGGGCGAAGCCCTTCCGCTGTTCTCGTTCATCTGCATCGAAACCGTTGGCTGCGGGTTGGGAGAGCAATAAACGGCCAGCAGCCTTCCACCCCAAACAAAACCGTCATCCTGAGCGAAGCGCTTCACAGATCTATCGCGAACAACAGCTTTTATGGCGCGCAGTCGAAGGACCTCGGCGATGCTTATCCTGCCTATGCTGTTCGATCCCTTTTCGGCCACGAGGCCCGAGAACAAATCTTCCGGCGGTACGCACTTGATGGTCACGGGCGACGTAGTAGTCGGCCAAGAGAAAGACCGTGGCAGGTCCGCGAAGTACCAGCCTCGGTGATTGAAAAGCTCCGAGCCGCATAGGGAGAATAAGCACCCCCGGGGTCCTTCGACTGCGCGCCATAAAAGCTGTTGTTCGCGATAGATCTGTGAAGCGCTTCGCTCAGGATGACGGTTTGTTTTGGGGGCCTGCAAAATGGCTGGTTTGGATATGCAGGGGCACGAAAGGCCTAAAAAGTCACAGGCTCTGAGCGAAGCGCTTCGCAGATCTATCGCAAACAGAGGCCTTCATACTACAAGAGGCCGAGGTTCGCGGCTTCGGACTGATCGCACGCAAGGCCAAAGAGTCTTGATGGACAGGAGGACGCTGCAGCATCCATCACTGGGCTTGAGCTTATGCTCGGCAGACCCAGCGCACGCCGAGGTTCCATACCCAACGGTCCAGACTCGACGACCTGGCGAAAGGGCCAGCCCTTATGTGTGCACTTGCGAATGGGGATCAGCGGCGTAGCGGCTATGGAAACGCCGGAAGGGCAAGAACCGTTTGATCGAGAGGAATCGGGCGAGCAGCGCGGCCTTCCTGAATCAGCACGACCTCATCGACCAGGTCTTCGACAGCCTCAAATCGATGGGTCACTACGATGACCGTTTTCCCGTCGAGAAGCGGCCAGATATTCCGCAGGATGGAGTGCTTCCGTCTCCGGATCGAGATTGCTCGTACACTCGTCGAGCAGCACGACTTTCTTTTCCGGATCTTGAAGGCTCAGCAATGCCTGGGCAATAGCGACGCGCTGGCGCTGGCCGCCGGAGAGGTTCTTGCCGTGCTCCCCGGCGCGGCTCTGGTAGCCATCCTGCAAAGACATGATCTCGTCATGAATGCACGCCAACTTTGCCGCGTCGACAACTTCGATAAAGGACGCCGCTGGTTTCGCAAAGCGAATCGTGTCAAGCAGGGTAGCTTCGGAAAAAAACACGCCGCCGTTTTGCGACACACACGTACAAATTCGCTGCAGGTGTCTGAGCGGCCAATGCCTCACGTCTTTTCCCGCGACAAACACGGTGCCGCTCTGAGCATCATAGAGGCGCTCAACCAGCTTCAGGAGCGTGGACTTACCACACCCCGTTCGGCCGACAAATCCGACTTTGCGGGCTCCATGCACGAACAAGCTCAGCCGATCCAGGACCGGTTCGTCGGGCCGGTAGCCGAATTCCACGTCGCGAAACTCCAGGCTGACGCATGCGGGAACTTGGGTCGCCGAGCTTTCTCCCGTGACGGCGAGCGCTGAGGTGGCGGAGCTGATTTTCAGAAACGACTGAATGGGCTGCCACGCCTCGCCGATTCTGCCGAACAGACCGGCATACCCCGAGAATGAGCCGCAAAGCTGGTCCGACAACATATAGAGATAGACGAGCATGGCGCCATCCAGGCGATGCGCGGAGAGCAGCCCGATCCAGTGGAAAACCAACCAGGCTTGCAGCCCCAGGACGACCATGCTCTTGGCAAAGCCGAGCCAGCTCTGAACCCGGGCTTCCGCTAGGCCGTTGCGCTGAATACCCTGGTGAATCCGGCCGTAGTCTTCTGCAAGTCTCTTCTCCTGGTTGTAACGCACGACATCGGCCCGCATCTCGAGCGACTCGATGCTCAGGGAGTAGTCCGACGCATACTGTTTGTAACGCTCTTCGCGATATCCGCGGCAGAGTCGCTCTTCCTGGCGCGAGAGCCAGAAAAACGCAATGCAGGTCGCCGGGAGGATAGCAAGCCAGAACGTCGTGGAAACGTACGAATGCAGCAGGAACAGAGTGAGAATCGCGCCGCTGATCAGCGGGCACAATTCTCGCGCGATGCTTTCGCTAGTTTGTGCGAATTTGCTGACGCCATGGGTAATCTCACCCCGGCGAGCTCCACTGCTGCCGGACTGGTGCCACTGCTGGTCCAGACCTAGCAGCGTGGAAAATACGTTGACGCTCAGGTGGCGGAACAAGGGATAGCTCACGTCCCTGGCGAATTTCCAGCCCATAAACTGATCCAGCGCTCCCATAAGGAGTTTCCAGGAGGCGAGCAGCCCAAGGGCGATCAGTGCAGACCGCATAGGATTGTGCTCGTACGTTCGGATGAGCAGGACAAACCCGTATCCACCACCGAACGCCAGAACCTGGCGGAAAAATGTCAGCGAAATGCACCAGGCAAAGCCTTGGCGAAAAGGCAACAGCAGCCGCTTAAGCTCAAAGAACATGCATTTCCTTCTGGCCCTGGTTGGCGCGGCGGCAGAATGTATTGAGAGTTTGGTGCGAGCCTACCGGCCTCGGCGATCGCGAGGAATGCCTCGAAGGATGTAGAGATGCTTTGGGGCAGCGAGTTTCCAGCTGGTCCATCGCATCTGATATCGGCAGTTTGTTGTGTCAGCCTTAGCCTGTCCGGGCGAAGCTGCTGGCAGAGGCCGAGGACTGGATCCTGGTCGAATGTTCGGGGACATTGTTGCAGACGAAGAACCGGTGTCCGCGGCAACCTCGGCGTTCATGCGTTCGAAGATGATCCTTGTCGGGGCTTGCCTGACATAAGGCACAGCCTTCGTGGGTCGCCCTTAAACAATCGGTGTGTAGGCCGCTAGTTGAGACGACCTGTCATGGTGGCGCTACCCCGGCGAGCGTGCACCAGCGGACGTCGCAGGGGCAACGATGTAGCAGACTTGTCCAAATTAGATTTTTAAAATGCCTCGGTTTAGGAGCTGCCCTTCTCTTGCCACGGTCCTCTCCTTGTTTGTCATCCCCGACCCGGATTTCCTGCCACGCTGCGCTGGACAACAAGGAGAGGACCGTGGCAAGGAAAGGGCCGTTCCTGGATGAAAGGGCAGTTGGTGAGCCGAGGCATTGTCTAACCCAATTTGGGTAGCGGACGATCTACATGCAACCAGAATTTTATTCCGCCAAGCGCGCTTGAAAGCAATCAATAAGTTACATCCTCAAAAGTCAGTTGCTCCGCTAAGTTGGACAACTCTGACGATGCCGGCTATGCAGCTTTGTGCCCGGCTTCCGGTTCTAGTTTTACCTTCAGCCAGCCATCTTCGTGCTGGTCGAAGTGGTGGTAAGCATTGATCGCTGAACTCATCGGGCTCTTCTGAGTGAAGAACTGCTCCGGATGGAACACGCCCGAGCGGACCAGCTCAATGAGCCTGGGCAGGTACTTGCGATGATTACAGTTGCCAGAATGAACAGTCATGTTTTTGTTCATCATTTCACCTACAGGGAATGACTTCAGCTGTGGTGGGTAAACGCCGATGATGGACAGTGTGCCTGCTTTCGCAGTCGCCGCGACAGCCCACTCGAGCGCCTGGGTGGGAGCACCGCCGACCCACCAATTCTTGCCCGCCTTCTTCGCGTCGGGATCGATCGTTTTCATTTCAGATTGGAACTGTTTTTCGCTTTTACGATCTGCCCGGGCAGTCGCCGCATCCACCCCGACCGCATCGATGACGCGATCCGGACCGGAACCAAGCGTCAGCTCGCGCAGGACTTCCACAGGATTCTCGGAACCGAAATTGATTGCCTCCGCGCCATGCTTACGGGCCTGCTCGAGCCGGTTTTCTACCTGATCGATCGCAAATACACGGCCGGCTCCCATGTGCTGGGCGCACGCGATCGCGAGCATTCCCACTGGCCCGCAGCCGAAGATTGCGACCGTGTCTCCCGGATGGATATCCGCCATCCTCGCTGCCTGGTATGAGGTTGGCAGGATATCGCTCATCATGATGCCCTGGTCGTCTGTGATCTCCTCGGGCAGGTGCATCAGGTTGGTCGCGGCATAGGGCACGCGCGCAAACTCAGCCTGAAGGCCATCGAGGCCGCCCGCGGCTTCCGGGCCGCCGAAGAACACTGTCCCTCCAAGCTTCCCTGCCGGGTTGATGCGGTCACATTGCGAATAGAACCCGGCGCGACAGTAGTTACAGCTGCCGCACCCAACGGTAGACGGGATGATGACGCGGTCCCCTTTGCGGAAATTGCGAACCGCGGAGCCAACCTCCTCTACGATTCCGAGGGCCTCGTGTCCGATGATGCGGCCCTCCCGCATTCCCGAGAAGGTTCCGCGGATGAAGTGCAGGTCGGTGCCGCAGATAGCGGAGGCAGTGATACGCACGATTGCGTCGTTCGGGTCTTTAATCTTCGGCTCCGGCACGTCTTCAAGCCGCACGTCGCCAATGCCGCGAAAAACAACAGCTTTCATAGGATTCTCCTTCTTTGCCGCAGTTCTATCGCGGTGTGATCGATCACACGTTCTGGGATGAAGCGGAGGGGGGCGCGGGTTTTCTCGTTGTGTTCAGGGTTCTGACCCCTCACGCTCAGATGCCAAAATATATGCGTAGCTGCCTCTCGTGCAGCTGGTGGTCGTGCGAATTGTGAATCGTCTGCATCACTGTTCGCGACGTTCGAATGCGTCGAACACTTCCTCGATCGTCTGCTGTCCGGCTTGGATCACCCGGTCCGAGATGGATTCGGCAAGGCTGTCCAGAGCGATTTGAAGCTGCACGCCTCCCAGGCGAACGGCGGTGTCATCGCACGCGGTAGCTTCGCGCGCAAAACGCAGCATCCTGGGCAGGACGTGAGCGACGGTGGATTCTTGTTCTGCGGGGTAGAAGTTGAGCAGTACAGGAAACAGGGTGATATCGATTCGAAACTGCAGAACCGCCTGAGCGAGTTCGAGCAACAGCGGCACCCCTAGCTCGCGAACAATGCTGAGTCCGGAACGCTGTTCAGCTTCGATGAGCACCGAGACGCGCCGGGCGAATTGGCGGCTTCGGGCGAGAGCCGGATACAGCAGGACTGTCCAGGAGACACTGGCAGTAATCATGGAAATCCCGACGAGGCCCTCGATGGTTATAACGAGCCGAAGCCAGTTCGTTTCCGGCCGCATATCAAAGGTCTGAAACGTGTCGAAGGCGCCAAGGGAGAAGTAGAGGCAACGGAGGAAATGGTGCGATGCGGGATGAGCGGTGGCGTCGGAAGGTGCGAAGAGTTGTTTTGGGGCGAGGCCATAGTAGATGAGCGCAAAGCCGATCGCGAGCGTCGTGATCCAGCAAAAGATGGTAATGACCAGCGAAAGCGCGCCGACTGCCGGTCGGAGACGGGTTCTGCGCATGAGCAGGGACGCAAGCCGGCCGACGAACTCGCTGAGCGTGCCGGAGCGGGTGGGGTGAAAGATGTCCCGAAACACTTCGCGGAGCCCGAGTAGGACGATAATGGTCCCGCTGATCTCGATTAATGTGCTAGGAACGCTCACGGGGTTTCCCTCGGCTCACGTTCGGGTTAGCGGTTGGCTTGCAAGAAGGCGGCGATGCGTGTTGCGTCCGAGGCGGTAACCCCCATCTCCGGCATGGCCGTACCTGGATGGATTTGCTGTGGGTGCTGGATCCAGAGAACGAGATTTTCCGGAGAGTTCTGTAGTGTGCCCGCGAGATAGGAGCGTTGCGCCAGGTCTTCCAGCGGGGGTCCAACTTTTCCCACCGCACCAGGAACATTCGGGATGACATGGCATGTTGGGCAGCCGTATTGGATCATCAGGTCCGGAGCTCTGACTTGGCTGGCAAAGGCTGCGCTGGCCGGGAGCGCCGAAGCGCGAGCATCCTATGCCCGTCATGACGAGAGCGATTATGGCGCTTGATTGGATGAACTTCATGAACGATCTCCTTTGGCTGCGTTAAGAGCCGTCTGGAGGGTGGTGTGGGCGAGCCGAGTGTCTGACTCGCGAAGCCATTTCGCGAATAGCGCCAGACCCACCACGATGAAGATGACTCCTGAAGGAACCCACATGATGACGCCGCCGAGTTGCTGATCCTCGAGTGGCGTGAGGCCCCATACTTGCGTGGTTTGCTGGTAGGCCGGGTACCACAGGACCGCAGAGAACGTGAGCAGTGCGCCGAGTGCACTGCAATGCGCGGCTGTTCCGAAGACATAGAACGTGGCGGCGCCGTAGCTCATGGCCGAACGGCCAACGCCGTAGAGCGCCGACCAGAAAAGCACGGCAGTCACGAAGAAGCTGAGGTGCTGCGCGGCGTGAATCCAGTCCGAAGTGAGCGTTGCCTGATAGAGCACGGGAACATGCCAGATCCAGAGGGTGAAGGCCTCGAGCAGCCAAGCTACCAGGGGGCGGCTGACGAAGCGAATCGGTGCGCTGCGTTCGACGCTGTGGATCCAGGCACCGAGGTTGGCACGACCGCGCGGAGCGAACGCCCAGAGCATGGTGGCCCCGGGATGAGCGGCGGAGATGAGCGGAGCCGAGACGAGTATAAGGATCTCGTGCTGCAGCATATGTGCGCTGAAGAGCTGCTCGCCTAACTCGTGAATGGGCGAGACGAGGGCAAATGCAAGCGTAAGCCAGCCGGCATAAAAGCTTGTGTGCCGCCATCCGAGCCGATGGACGTTGCCTCGCCGGAAAAGTCCAGCTGTATAGACGAGCAACAAGCCGGCAAGAGGGAGCACGATAGAGGGCTCCCAGCTCCATGGCTCTGCCCAGGGCGAAGCTCCTTGCTTCGCGAAGAAAAACGCGGTGATCATGGCGATCGTGGGCGACGGGCTGAGCATCAGTCGGTGGGCCGGAGTGTGATGAGGACAAGCGTGCCCGCCACAATAACCAGCGTGCACAGGCCGGCCAGCAGGAGCGCGAGCTTTGCCATGAAGAGCCGGCGCCCATCCTCCGGAGACGTTTCATTGGGACCGCCCAGCTTACGTCGAACGGCCCAAGCCAGCAGCGAAGCGGCTACGCACAAAGCGAAGCAACTTGCTGAGACGAGATAACCCATTCTCTTCGAGCCAGCGGCGGAGACCCAGTGAGCAACGGTGAAGCCAACAATGGTGCTGATGCCCGCGGCGAGTGGCGAAAGGGTGAGGCTGAGCAGGAGCTGCCGATCCAGCTTCTGTTGAGCGGGAGATGGGTTCGTGGTTGTGATCTCAGGCATGCAGCCACCGTGGCGCCCAGTAGATGACCAGGTAAATCGGGATCCAGGAGACGACGACGAAGTACCAATAGTCTGCGTTCTCCGAGGCGTCCATGAAGCGTTTGCCCTCGACCAGCGACGTAAAGAACAGGACGCTGAGAACGATAGTGTCGACAAGATCCGTAAGGAGGTGGGTGATGTGGAGCCCCATCAGCATCCAGACGGCAGAGCCGTAGGCATCGAGGCTCCAGTCGCAGTTCAAATGGCGCAGCTCGAAATAACGGATGACGAGATTGATAACGCCGAAGAGCGAAAGCGTTACCAGACCAATCTGCACGGCACGCTTATCGGCTTTGCGAGCGCGACGACGGTACCACTCGTTGGGAATGACGCTGATGAGGAAAACCGCCAAATTGAGCGTGCCCCAGAAAAGCGCCGGGGGGTTCTCGTGCGGGGGCCACTCGACTGAACGGGAGTGCAGGTAGAAGTACGAGGCGATCATGAGCACAAAGACCATGCCTTCGATGGCCATCATTCCGATGATGCCGCACCACGTCAGACTTTTTGTCCCGAAGAGCACAGTCGGCAGCTTCGAGACATCGAGGAGTGCGCGCTCTACTCGCTCTGCCATATCTCCCTCGCCCGCCTCCTGTCAGCCGGCTGCTTTTCTGGCCAGAACCAGCCGATCATGGTAATGGCAATTGGAATCGACCCAAACGTGATTCCCCACGGAGTAAAGACGCTTACAACGAAAGCCGCGGTGGTCGCGAGAGCCGCAAGAAAGGGCCAAATCGTAGGCCCGGGGAACTCATCTTTGCCTTCGGGCTCGGCATCGAGGGTACGGGTCGTGAGCACGCTTCGAGCATCTTCGTCGAGGCCAACGACGACCGGCTGATTCGGCGCTGCATCCCATAGGGCTTCCCGGCCGTTCACGGTGGGCAGGTGCAGGAAGTTGTACTTCGGCGGCGGTGACGTGGTGGCCCATTCCAGCGTGCCGGCAAGCCACGGATTGGAACCGGCGGGGGCGCCACGCCGCAGCGAGCGGTAAACGTTCCAGAGAAAGATGAGCACGGAGACCAAGAGGAAGATGTAGCCGAGAGATTCGATCTGGTTCAGCAGTGTCCATCCCATGTTGGCCGGATAGGTGTAGACGCGCCGCGGCATGCCGCGAAGACCGACCAGGTGCATGGGGAAGAAGGTGACGTTGAAGCCGACGAAGAAGAGCCAGAAGCTGATCTGCCCGAGCTTTTCGCTAAGCATGCGGCCGGTCACTTTCGGGAACCAGTAGGCCATCGCGCCGAAGAGCGGGAAGACCGCTCCGCCAATGAGCACGTAATGAAAATGCGCGACAACGAAGTAGGTGTCGTGCACCTGGAGGTCGACAGGAACGGACGCAACGAAGATGCCTGTCATACCGCCCATGATGAAGACAAAGAAGAAGCCGAGAACCCACCACATGGGCGTTTTAAGGATGACCTTGCCGGTGGCCATTGTGGCAATCCAGCAGAAGATCTGCGCGCCGCTGGGGATGGCGATCATCATGCTTGCCGCGGTGAAGTAGCTTTCCGCAATCTGGGGGATGCCTGTCGCGAACATGTGGTGCACCCAAAGGCCGAAAGCGAGGAAGCCAGTGGAGACAAGCGAAAGGACGAGGATGAGATATCCAAACGCGTGCCGGCGGCTGAACGTCGCGACGATGGTGGATACGACAGCCGTACCGGGAAGGAAGATCAGATACACCTCGGGATGTCCGAACCACCAGAAGAGATGCTGGTAAAGCAAGACGTCGCCGCCGACCGCCGGGTTGAAGAATTGAGTTCCGCCGGTGCGATCCAGGAGCAGCATGGTGCTCGAGAGCATGACTGCCGGGAGCGAGAAGATGACCATGAACGCGACTACGGCTTGTCCCCAGACGAAGAGCGGGATGCGATTGAGCGACATGCCCGGTGCACGCAGCTTGAATACGGTGACCAGAACCTCAACGGCGACAGCCAAGCCGGAGACCTCAGTGAACGTGATCAGTTGCGCCCAGAAGTCGGCGCGCTTGCCGGGTGCGAAGTCGGGACCGGCGAGTGGGACGTAAGAGAACCAGCCGCGGTCTGCGCCGGTGTTGCAGAGGAAGGCGACGTAAAACATGATGCCGCCGAAAAGATATAGGTAGTAGCTGTACGCGTTCAGGCGTGGAAAGGCGATATTGCGTGTCCCGACCATCAGCGGGACAAGATAGACGCTGAGCGCTTCGAACATCATGGGCACGGCGAAGAGGAACATCATCGTGCTGCCGTGCATGGTAAAGAACTGGTTGTACTTGTCGGCGGAGAGGAAGTGCGATTCCGGGAAGGCAAGCTGCAGCCGCATGGCGCCGGCGAGCAGACCGGCGATCAGGAAGAAGCAGAACGCCGTGACGACATAGCGAATGCCGATCGTGGTGTGGTGGACAGCCTTGAACCATCCGATAAATCCGGTGGGCTCCCGCCAGATGTACTCCAACTGAGCCGCCTGCTTCTGTTCAGCTTCGGTGAGCTCGTTCGTCCTGATGGCTTTGGTGGAAGTCATCGCAGGGTCTCCAGGTAGGCGAGCAGGTCCTGCAGGTCTGGACCGGAAATCTGGTTAGGCGGCATGCGGCTTCCGGGCTTTAATGCCTGGGGGTTGAGGATCCAGCCAGCGAGATTGCCGATGGTGTTGGGCAGCATGCCGGCCGCGATGGTCGATCGGCTGGCAAGGTGCGTCAGGTCAGGCCCGACGCGGGAGCCGGCGGTGGTACCGCGGATGGTGTGACAGAGAACGCAGGAGTGGGTGAGAAAGACCTGTTGGCCATGCACGGTTCGCGCGTCAGTAGGAGCAACGGAGGTTTGCGCCTGGGCAGTCATCCAGTTGTGGAAGTCTTTTTGCGATTCGGCAACCATGTAGAGCGACATGTGCGCATGCTGCAAACCGCAATACTCGGCACACTGTCCTCGCCAGCGGCCCACCTCATCCACCCGCATCAGCACGTCGGTGGTGTAGCCGGGCAGCAGGTCGCGCTTGCCCTGAATATTCGGCGCCCAGAAACTGTGGATCACGTCGCGGGAGGTGCCATGGATGCGGATTGGTGTGTCTACCGGAACATGAATCTCGTTCGCTGTCGTCACCAGGCGGTACGGTTCGGCGTCGTTGGGATACTGCACTTCCCACCACCACTGGTGACCGTAGACGTCAATGGTGAGCGCCTGCTGTTCGTTCATCTTGCCCAGGCGCCGGCTGGTTATAAAGCTGCTAATGAGCATGACAAACAGCAGCAGAACTGTAACAGCCATTGCCCCGGCAACCGCACGGGTGGCGAAGCGATCACTCTCGCCCGTCGTTGGCTGCGGCTCTGGCAGGGAGTTTAGTGTGTACCGCCTTCGCCACACGAAGTACACCAACGCAGCGAGCGTAAGACAGTACACCATTCCAGTTATCCAGAAGATCAGCGCGAACGTGTGCTCGATGTGCGCTGCCGCCGGTCCTGCTGGGTTGAGCGAGGTCTGGTTGCTGGGGAAACCAGGCACGCTTGCCATCAGGATCATGGCTTGACCTTCTGGACGGGCTGCTGATTTTGATCTGCGGGATGTTCCTTCTGCCGTGCCTGCTCAGCCTTGGCGACAGGCATTTGGTCCGAGCGCGATGGAGCGACATCGCTGGGAAGCTGTCCACTCATGGAGCGCACGTACGCGACAAGTTCCCATACCTGGTAGTCAGGGAGCTTGCCCCCGAAGCTTGGCATGCCGTTCGGGCGGCCCTGCACGATATCGGAATAAATCTGCTGCGGGTGGCTGCCGTAGATCCATATCGAATCCATCAGGGCTGGCCCGATTGCTCCTCCGCCCTGCGCGTGGCATCCCACGCAGTTGTAGGCGTTGTAGAGCCGCTTTCCTTCCGCGACCGCGTAGGCGCTGCTCTCATACTTCGTGATGTCCGGCTACCGGGGCGGAACCGCCGGCGTGAACTTCGTTGAGTGCCGTTCCATCCGCCACCTGGGTACCGGCGGAGCCAGGATCGAAGACACGCTGTTCGCGCTTGCAGCCAAACGGTAGAAGCAACATCGCCAGAGCCGTGCACGAAAACGTTAGACCCTTCATCGTGCCTCCTTAGCGGCGTCTAGGGTAGGCACGGCAAAGCCAGCCAGGACCTGATTGATCTTCGGCTGCAGCCTGCGTATTGAATCATTGAGTTGCCGTAGAAGAAATTGGTCCTGCCTGTGCACACCGAAGCCCATGCTGTAGGTGAACGGAATGCCGGCGAAACTGAATTCGCGTGACAAGGGCGTGACTGTAAGAGGGACACGACTGATTTGTGCGAAGTATCCGGCGACAGGTCCCCAGACAACAGCGACACCGACGCGGCCCTCGGCGACCGCCTTCACCACGTCCCCTTCTCGCTTGCCAAAGGATTCAAAGCCGACGATCTGTGCCGCGTGTCCTGAACGGATGAGAGGGAGCGATGGAGGAGAGAGATCTTCTTCGAGAATCTGCAGGCCAATGCGCTGTCCGTTTAAATGCTTATCGGCAAAGGAAGCGATCTGCAGATGTTTGCGCGCGGGGGTGACGAAGGCATAGCTCGAAGTGTAGTAGGGATCGGTCACAGCGACTCCCCGCATTCCGAGGGGAACGTCGAGCAGGACATCGCACGCGTTCTGGTTGAATTGTTCGCGAAGGAATCCACGCCGCGCACGTGTCCAAACATAGGCTGGCTCCCGATGGAGGTCGTGCGCGATGAGAGTGACAATGCGGTCGTCAAAGCCCGCGCCCGCGCGGTTCGAGAAGGGAAGGTTGTCGGGGTCGGCGCAGATTCTCAGCGGCGATGCGGCGGTCGCGGGCGCGTACGGGAGCGCAAGCAAGAGCGCAGTTAGGAGTGCAGGCAGCGGCTTAGGGAAGCGCGAAGACATAGAGCGTCCCTCCCGGCTGCGTGGCGTTCTTCAGATCGCGTAGGGCACTGCCCCAGCCGTTGGCGGCAGAGTCGTCGCGCGTATCGAGATTGGCGGAAACGATAGACCCGGGCCATCCGCCCACCCCGGAGAGAATAGCGACGTACTGTTTGCCATCAGGGCCACGATAGGTGATGGGTTGGCCGATGATGCCGGAGCCGGTCTTGAACTGCCAGACGATCTTGCCTGTGCGGGCATCGGCGGCCTTGAACCAACCATCGAGCGTGCCGAAGAAGACGAGGTCGCCCGCAGTCGCAACGGTGCCGCTCCAGGTGGGATACTTGTCGGCGATGGTCCATACCTTCTTGCCGCTGATGGGATCCCAGGCCATCAACTCGCCCATGTTCCCGCCCGGGCCCGCGTAATAGCGCACGGTCGCGCCGATGTACGGTGTTCCCGCGATGTAGTTGGCTTCTGTGTATTGCTCGTCCATGCACATGTTCTCGTGAGGAACGTAGACGAGGCCGGTGCGAGGGGAGAACGAGGAAGGCTGCCAGTCCTTGGATCCCGGCGCCATCGGACAAATGTTGACGGTCTCTTTGCCTACTTCAGGCTTTTTCTCCTCCACGTGTATCAGCCGACCCGTCTGTAGGTCGACACCCTTGCTTGTTGTGGTGTCGACGTACGGCGTCGCTGAGAGCACCTGTCCGGTGAGCCGATCGATGACATAGACGTATCCGTTGCGATCAGGACGAACAAGAACCTTGCGCGTGGGGCCGTGCCAGGGCAGGTCGAGCAGAATATCCTCGTTGATGCCATCCCAATCGAACAGATCGTGCGGTGACATTTGATAGAACCACACCGCCTGCCCCGTATCGGCATCGCGAGCCCACATGCCGCCCGTCCACTTGTTATCGCCCGGTCTCGCATCGGCGTTCCATGGCCCTGGATTTGCGGTGCCGTAATAGACGAGGTTGCTGGAAGGGTCATACGCCACAAAGCCCCATACAGTTCCCCCGCCGACGCGCCATGCGTCAGGCGGCCAGGTCTTCACGCCAAGATCTATTCCCTTTTCGCTCGCATAAAACGGTTTGAACCTATCGCCGATGAGGACATCTTTGTCCGGACCGGTGTTATATGCCTGCCATAGCAGCTTGCCGTTTGCTGCATCCAGAGCCGCAAGCCAACCGCGCACGCCGAACTCGCCGCCGCTATCGCCCACCAGGACCTTGCCATGCACTACTGTCGGGGCCATGGTCATGGTCTCGCCGTTGCTGATGTCTGCAAGGTGGGTGCGCCACGTGAGCTTGCCTGTGTTTGCGTCGACGGCGACAGTGTAGCCGTCCAGCGTGTTGTAGAAGATTTTTCCTGAGTCGAAGACAGCGCCTCGATTCACCCAGTCGCAACAAGCTTCGCCCTTGGCTGCCGGTGATGGGTTGGGCTCAAACTTCCATTTCAGGGGGCCTCCGGGTTTGGTCAAATCGAGGGCGAACAACGTGTTCGGCCATGGCGCGACGACGTACATCGTGTTGTTCGCCACGATAGGAGCTGCTTCCTGGCCGCGCGCGACGCCGGTATCAAAGGTCCAAGCCACTTTCAAGGAGGCCACGTTGCCGGTGTTGATCTGGTCCAGAGTGCTGTAACGGGTGTTGGCGTAGTCCTTAGTCGCACGGACCCATTGGCCGTCGTCGGCCTCAAGCTGACCGGCGTAGGGCCGCAACTGTCCTCCATTGCCGGCGGACGGTTGGACCGTCTGATTAGTCTTTTTACAGCCTGCGAGGAGCGGCACAAGGAGCAGAATCGCGAACCAGCAGCGCGATCGGACAAGCACAGCCTTGGTCTGCGACATGGAGAACATGAGCATACGGAATCGTATGCGCCTCTAGACGTGCACATACGAGTAGCATTTTCTTCAGATGTTTCTTGACATCCACGTGTTGTATACACATTTAGCCAGACAACAATGATCCGCCCCATAACATTCGACTGCGCCGACCTATGAGGCGTGTCCAAATTTACGGTCAGGATGCTGAGAGGCAGGCGTGGGGATGGGTGTCCCGGGGAACAGACCCGTCGCCCCGGCAAAGCTTTTGATTCTGTCGATGAGCATTGTCGTGTTCGAAGGGGCTGACCACGTTCTCTCCTCTCCAGAGTAGATACAACCGCGGACTATGTCGGCGAGCCGGCACACCGTAGTAGTGCCAATTGCATCAAAGCACATGTTACCGATCTGAAAGGAGCAGCAGATGTATCACCATGTAAAGAAGCTTATGTATACCGTCGAAATCGGCGAGCCCGATCCAAGGTTCGGCAAAATGCTCTTGGAGCAATTTGGTGGCGCGAACGGAGAACTCGCCGCGGCCATGCAGTATTCGATTCAAGGGTTCAACTGCGAAGATGCCGCCCGAAAGGACCTTCTCATGGACATCGGGACCGAGGAATTGAGCCACCTTGAAGTCGTCGGAGCGTTAATTCGGATGCACTTAAAACCTATGAAGAGCAGTCGCGAAGCGGCGGAGGCGGACCCATTAGTAGCGATCGCCGGGGGCGGCGGTGTCTCCCTTTTTGACTCGATGGGGAATGCGTGGACTGCAGACTACCTGAAGATAACGGGTGATGTGGCAGTAGATCTACGTAGTAACATCGCCGCCGAGGCTCGAGCGAAGATCGTCTACGAGAGGCTTATTAGCTTCACGCAAGATCGCGGCTCAAAGCAAGCACTGCAATTCCTGATGACGCGAGAGGTCACACATATGCGCGCCTTCACCGCAGCGCTCGATAGTATGGACAAACCTCAGTTTGCTGTCGGAATCATTGAACCGACGCCTCGGCTTGTGGACCAGTTCTTTAACGCGTCTACGGGCGAAAGCCAGTACGGGGAAAGCGACTTTGTCGGACCATGGAATCATGGCAATGGTTTGGTGGCCGTGGAATCGGAAGTTAAGGGCGGCAGCGGTCTTGACGTAACACCTTATGATCCAAAACCAGGCACAGAAGCGACATCACCCAACGACTCTACGCCTGTAGGGGAGTTTACGAATGGCGTGGCTGAGAAGCAGGCCGCGCTTCATGATAAAGCGAAAGCGAAAGCGGCCAAGAGCGCTACCGTTGAGGTGTAGGTAACCAGAAAAGCTGCAGCAAAATCCCGGGCATCATGTTGCTTCGTTCAAGACAAACGTTGAAGCGCGTTGGAGCATGTCATGCCCGGGAGTGCCAGAGGCGCCGTACACGGGAGATTGACGAGACTCCATCTGAACAATAAAACCTTATCTCCTGGCCGACGGGTTACGATCACAATAACCCTGCAAACAATTGGCAACCAATAGCAACGCCAAGTCTTCTGACATTGCATCGGACAACGACACGACTCCGGCGTCTCCAAACGATTCTCAAAGGTTATTTTGATGGTTGCGGTTCTGCGGGCGTTTTTCGGTTACTTGTTCTTGGTCATGACTGTTCGCGTCGTAGGGCGGCGCCCCGGCAAGCAGATGACTCCTTTTGAGTTCGTCCTGATCTTCTTTATAGGTGGACTGGCACTTACCGCCATCGTAGGGGATGAAGTCTCGTTTACCAATGCCTTGTGTCAAATCATCACCATGGGCTTGACACACTACAGTATTGCGCTGGGCTCGATCAAAGTCGCCGCGCTTTGCACGGTTGGTGGACGGAACTCCGCTGATTCTCCTCGAACACCACCAATGGCGCGTGGACACGCTTCGACACATGCGCATTCAAGACGACGACGTAATTGCTTCAGCCCGCGAGTCGGGAATGAAAACGCTCCAGGACATTGACTACGCGGTGCTGGAGCGCAATGGGGAAATCAGCACGATCGCGGTTCGAGCAGATTCCTAGATCTAAAACAGACACCGCGTTTTCCATAGGACTAGGTTTTATGGCGAGTAAACCGTTTACAAGACCGGTTGAAAATTCCGTTGCCAGGGTTAATGACGAGGTCGCGGTCGGTGAAAACCTTGACTTTCAGCGAAAATGGTGGCGGATTGAGAATGTTGCTTGGGTGATCTTCACCCTGATCATTGTTCTCGACTTGTCCGGCCTGCTCGGACGAGGCCCGCTGGCCAAAGCCGAACGCCGGACCACGGATGGCACCATCGAAGTAAAATATGAGCGTATCGAGCGCAGCGAGTCTCCATCGATTATGACTATCCAGTTTGGACAGTCGGCGATCCACAACGGCAAAATCCAGCTGTACGTCAGCAATAGCCTGGTCAAGCCTCTGGGAACACAGCGCGTTATACCCGCGCCCCAGGAGACGATCATCGGAGACGGCGGATTGACCTATACCTTCCCCGTTTCGAAACCGCCTGCCAGCGTAGATCTTGAGCTTCAGCCGGCTGAGCCGGGCGTTTTCGACTTTACCGTCGGCGTCGTAGGCGCTGAACAGGTGCATGGCAAGGTAGGCGTCGTACCTTGAGAATCTAGATATGTCGACGATCATTCATGCAGTTGTTGGATACATCTTTCTGCTTCTCATTGTGCGACTGCTTAGCCGCCGTCCTGGCGGCCAACTGACGTTATTCGAGTTTGTCATCGTCTTCATCATTGGTGGGCTGATCATCCTGGGCACGGTCGGTAAGGACCGCTCTATTACTAATTGCGGCACTGCCATTCTCACGATCGGGCTGATGCACAGGTTAGTTTCCAGTTTGAGGACCAGATTTCCGCGTTTCGGCGCTGTCGTCGACGGAACGCCCCTCACCCTCCTCAAGAGTGGAGAATGGCAACTGGAGGCCATGCGTGGCATGCGGATCGACCGGGAAGATGTTATGGCAGCCGCGCGAACTAAAGGATTAAGTAGTATCCACGATGTTGCTTACGCGATTCTTGAACGCAACGGCGCCATCAGCATCATACGCAACAGTAAGTAGTTTGCGGCCCGCCGCTTGGCCGGTATGTCGCAATCGGGCATTGCCCCGAGAGGTGTGTCCGAGCCTCATTCATGTGTGGCGACGTATGCTTCTGTAACAACGGGGTAATCGGCCACGGTCAGTCGATCTTTATCGAATCCGAGTTCGAGCGCCAGATGCTCAACTAGTTCGCGGAAATCCGGCAGTCCGAGACTCTGCGATATACCTCCTCCAACAAATAAGATGAGCAGGCGTTGTCGTATCGCTGTAGCCAGGGCATCAAAGTTCGCAGGAAACTCCGCTTTGATCGTTGTGGAGCGCTTCATGGTCTTCCTCTGACGACGTCGGATTCGAAATATGTGTGATGCACGTCACTCCGTACTGCGACATAGACAATTCGGCGGACCACGGCTCTCTTCCCGGGCATCTTCATCCGCTACGCGAATCGTGTGTTGTCCTGATCCGTGGTAGGGCGGATTCATATTCGGCGCCAAACATCCTTGGTAACGGGACTCTCTATGAGAAGGCCACTTTAGTGAAGGGCTGACTTCCTTTTTCTTTATTAAACGCTGCGCGACGTTGGCAACCTCGCTCGATGGCAACCCCATCTGAGTAGGTAGTATGCCGTCGAGCCTTAACAGTTCGGTCGAGACCCTGGGTAATTTGCTGCACCTGATTCGGCAGTCGCTTGGCAATCCCGCCGAAGCGGGAACCTATCTCGACATTGCTGACAAGGTGTTGGTCGAGATCACGTCGAACCGGTCGTTCAATCCTGCAAGCGGCATTCCACCCGTCTCGGGGGATCCATCTGGATCGCCAGCTCGGCGATGATGATTTCGAATTACTCCAGCTAGAAAAGCACACGACGAACCCCACCTAGAGCAGGTCAAACACAGAGCAGAGAATACCAAGGCCAAGAACGAAGTGCGACCCTTCGATTACCCCGATCAGAATGGAATCTTTCAAACCGATAAGCAATTCTGGAGAAGTTGCCTTGTCCACAAATTCTGCTATCGAGCCATCCTTTGCTCTGAGCGACAGCTTGGGTTCAATGAGAGGAGCCCCTCTGCTCATTGAGTGATTCAGTTCCGCAAGTAGAGCGTGTTGAAAGGCTGATGTTGCCCATTATTCGGATGATCGAACCGCCGCCGCCGGCCTTTTCAGGGCCGCCTAGCAAGCAAAGTAAGTACCCTGGAATCAGCGGAAGTGATTGACTCGATAAGCGTTATGCTCTTGTTGCTTTAGGATGGTTTAGGACCATTGGGATGGTTTCGACCGTACGATGGTCGTGCATTGGTCGTGTCACCCTGACGCCAAGATTCTAGAGCATTCAATAAATGAATCGCTCCGCAGAATGCATGGCCACTGAATGGGGCCACATACTCAGCACGACGATGCCATCAGTGATTGATAAGCTCATGAAGAAATCCGCAGCGCGCGGCTCATCGGCACACTGGCCAGATTGAGCGGGGTGAGCGTGCTCTAGTCTGGCGAATCCTGGTGGTTCACCAGCAGTTGAGGCGCAGGACGTGGGCCGGTCCGGATTTCATGTCGATGATCTCCGTGCCGACGACTGCCTCGAAATTGGCTTTGCCTTTGCAGGAAGCATCGCCCGCCAGGATTTTCTCCATGGCGCCCGAGTTGAGCAGTTCGCTTGCGGCAACTGTCCCATCGTTCCCCAGGCCGGCCTCAATCAAGACAGGGACCCCAGTCGTTGGATCATCCATTCGGGCCAAGATGGCATAGTCGCTCTTCCATTGCGTGAAAGGGACCGAAAGGTCTGTGATCCAGAGATGGTTGCTGGGGTCCTGAGAATCAGCGATGGACGCGATAGGTTCTTTGACTGATCCAGATCCCGGAGGATGTGCGACTTCGATGCGATAGCGTAGGTTCTGGGTCAGACGAAGTGTCCACTTGTTGTCGATGGCGCCAATTAGGATCACGGGCTGCCGGCGAAGGTCCGCCAGCGAGGTCAACTCGGCTCCCACGACGCGGAATGGGATACCCTTCTTGCCAAGTTCGCTGGCCATCGAGGAGAGGATCGCAGCATCGTCGAGCGATATGATCTGTCGGCGAAGCACCAGGTTCACAAACCTGTCACGGTCGGGGGATTGATCCAGCGCGAGCGGTTGCAGGTTATGCGTATCGATGCAGACGAGAACAGGAACCTTTGCATGCACGAGGGCTGCCCAGAGATCGGGACTGGTTTTTGGCTCTGTTCCCTTCCATATCCAGAATGCTGCGAAGCTGGCGGCGATCAGAACAAAGAGGATCGGATACAACATTCGGCTGCGAGGCGCCTGACGCCCGGGTTTACTGACCCCCACGAACGGTTCCTGACCAGTAGTCGGGATGGCGATCCTTGCGGCATTTGGGGGCAGGGCAATCGCATCCCCAGCCAACACGGGCTCGGTCTACAGCGTCTACAGAAACAGCCGGTCTCTCAACTTGCTGCGAAGGTTGGATTCCAACCTGGCGTGAGGGTTGAATTCGAAACTCCGGTACGTACGATCCTCTGGGAAGATCAATCTGAACCAGATGTGGCTGGGGCGATTCCTGGTAAAACTGGCCGATGCGCTTGCGAACTTCATTGGCGGTTACTCGAACGATCGAATCATCGCCCGTGTCGTAGTCGTTCGCACGCTCAAAGACGGTGATCCCGATCGTGCGTTCCTTGAGCTGACCTGCATGACCCGCGAGCGTTTGGTCGACGATGTAGTTCAGGAATCTCTTGCAGCGGCCGCTCTGAACGAAGATGGGGGTCAGGAGCATCGCTTCGAGCTCCGTCCTGATCGCTGCCTGAAACTCCGCGCCGAACGGACCAGCTTCCGCTCCGGTCGGTTCCGAACTGTTTACGGCGCGCGTCATCTCATACTCCCAGCTCTGTTGATCCCGGTGACCAAGAATGTTAGCAGAGAGCGGGCTCTCTTCGTTCTCAGGGGCCTTTCCTAAAGCCCTTAACCTTCGCAACTGCTGGCGCTGATTGCAAAGGGGATAAGGGCCGGAGGGCCGTAACCTCGGCTACCCAACCGTTTAGAACCTTGCTGAACGCCGACTCATCGAAGAGCTTAGAGGAGAAGTCGGAGGTCTAGGTTTAGTGCTGAGACAATCGAGTGTTTCCCGCAGGGATTTTCTTCTACGGGGTTCCATCGCGCTCACGTGCGGCGCCGCCTTAGGTCGCTATCCCGCCCTGGCGGAAACAGCAACCCAAGACCATGTCGAAGTTGAGACGACCTACGGCCGCATTCGGGGGCTAAAGTCGAAGGATCTCCAAACCTTCAAGGGCATTCCGTACGGGGGTCCGGTATCGGGTGCGCATCGTTTCAAAGCCGCGCCACCGCTACAACCTTGGACCGGCGTCCGGGATGCGCTGAAGGGTGGAGCGCCTTCCCTACAAACTCCCCTGAGACCTTACTTTGGAATCAGCGAGCCCTTGCCCGCCGAGGATTGCCTTTTTCTGAACGTTTGGACCCCCGCAGCCGATGGACGAAAACGGCCCGTCATGTTTTACAGCCACGGCGGCGGATTCAGCGTTGGATCCGGAAGCGCTCCGTACCAGGACGGCAGCGTCCTGGCGCGTACTTGGGATGTGGTTGTGGTCGAAACGAATCACCGGCTCGGCTTGATGGGATTTCTTTACCTTGGCGATCTGGCTGGGGAAGAGTACGCCACCTCCGGCAACCAGGGCCTGCTCGACATCTGCGACGGGCTGAAGTGGGTGCACCAGAACATCGGGCGCTTTGGTGGAGACCCAGACAACGTGATGATCTTTGGCGAGAGCGGCGGCGGCGCAAAAACTTCCTGCCTCTATGCGATGCCCGCGGCGGCGCCTTACTTCAACAAGGCATCGATCGAGAGCGGTCCGGGCATCCGGATGATGCCGCGCGATATGGCGACAGAAACGACGGTGATGGTGCTGAAGGAACTCGGGCTGGGAAAGACCGATTGGCGGAAACTGCTCGAGGTGCCCGGAGAAAAGCTTCTCGGTATTCAGGATGCTTTGGGCAAGCGCCCCGGGGGTCCATTGACGATGAGCGGAGGACGCAAGGGGATAGGGGGCGGAGGACGCCCCGGCGGCTTTGGGCCAGTGGTGGATGGCACCATTTTGCCTCATCATCCGTTTGATCCCATAGCGCCTGCAATCTCTAAGGACAAGCCCTTGATGGTGGGCTACAACCGCGACGAAACCATCTTCTTCTTCATGGAGGGCAGTAATACCGACGTGTTCAACCTGACTGAGACGTCGCTGAAGGAGCGCCTGCAGAAGGAGTTTGGGGAGCACGCGGACGAAGTCTACATCGCGTACCACAAGAGCCGTCCCGAAGCCTCTCCCACGGACCTGTATATCGCGATCAGCACAGCGCGGATGATCGGCTTCGGCTCGATCACCATTGCCGAACGCAAGTTTGCGCAGCACGGTGCGCCCGTTTACTCCTACATCTTCACCTACGAGTCGGAACGCATGGTCCCTGGAACGCAACACAAAGTTGGCGCCGCGCACGCGCTTGAGATTGCCTACAAGTTCGACTTGATCCAACCGGAACAAAAGGCTTCGACAGGAGACCCGGCGCAGACTGCCACCCGCACCATGATGGACACCGGGGCGGCGAGCGTAAAAACCGCGGAGAACATGAGCCAGATGTGGAGCACCTTTGCGAGAACCGGAAAGCCCGGAGCAAAAGGACAACCGAAGTGGCCAGCCTACGACACCACGCGGCGCGCGACGATGCTGATCAACGCCGAATGCAAAGTGGTGGACGATCCGTTCAGCCTGGAAAGGGATTTCTGGGAGCGAATGGAGCCTTGATAGACGTATGTGAGCCCCTTCTGACCGAACCTGTCGAGTTGTCTAGTTTCGTTGTTTGGCGTCCGGGTTCCGGCGTGTTGCCGGTTTCCGCCCATCATTTCAAGACACTGAAAGGAATTTTAATGAGCAAACGTTTCTCATGCATTTTCGGACTATTCCTTCTGACAGCCTCGTTGACGCAAGCCCAGTCTTCTACTTGGATCCCGGACAAGGCTCATAGTGGGGTGGATTTTTCCATTCTGCACATGAGTCTTTCGCATGTGCGAGGTCACTTCGGAAACATCGGAGGCACTATCATCCTCGATGAATCCGATATCACGAAATCGACAGTTAAGGTCACAATCGACGTGACTACGGTCGACACTGGCGTTGCACGGAGAGACGGCGATTTGAAGAGCCCGAACTTCTTCGATGTTGCCCAGTTCCCGACCGCAACGTTTGTCAGCACAGCCGTCATGAAGAATGGCAACGGACTGATGGTTTCAGGAAATCTGACGCTACACGGCGTTACCAAACCTGTAGTCCTCCAAGTGGAGGGCCCCACCGGACCAGTGCCTGGAATGGATAAGAAGCCTCACTCCGGGTTCTCAGCTACAACGACGACTAGCCGCACGGCATTCGGAATTGCTGCGAAATATCCGTCCGCCGTTGTGGGCGACGACGTTAAGCTAACTATCGACCTTGATGTGGCGAAGCAGTAGTTGTTCGGGAGCCAATGAGTCAAATCTCCGACTCATTCGTCCCGCTTCCCAGAGAATTCTGGACTCGGACTGCCAGTGTCGTTTTACTGCCGATTTCACGTAAGCGCCCGCCGTCTGCCGGCCACCGTCAGAGCAGTCACCTGAATCTGCTTGACCAAATCGAGGAACAAGAATGCGCTATACACTCCTTGTCGCCGCTGCCGCTTGCTTTGCGGGAGCGATTGCTTCTGCTCAAGAGCCGGTCGTGCCCGCTGCCAATATCGAGGCTCTTTTCAAGGACCACAATGCAAAGCTGAACGAAAACAAGCAGGTGGTCTATCACGTCGTTCGGGATCTGCTGCAATGCAAGCGCTGGAATGAAGCCGACAAATGGCTGACCGAGCGCTACATTCAACACAATCCCGTCATACCCTCTGGCAGGGCTGCAATCGTACAACTCTTCGGAAACGGTCCCGTCCCTTCGACTTGCGACGAAAAGATTGATGCCCCGATTGTCGCTGTTTTAGCCGACGGCGATCTCGTGACCGTGGTCACTGTCGCCAGTCTCAAGGATTCAGAAGGGAAGCCGTACACAACAACATGGTTTGACATGTGGAGAATTGTCAGCGGCAAAGCCGATGAACACTGGGATGCGATGGTAAAGCGCTAGCCGAGATATAGGGCAGTTGCCGCGACCGGTGCCTTCGCTAGATCGAAAACGCGACCGAGGTCCCAGAGATCTAGCCAGTCCTTGGTTCCACGAGCAGGAATTGCAGTGACGCGCAGTGAGTGTTGAATCACAACTTTCGTGGTTGCGGTGCATCTACCTCAACTTCCACCCGCGTCTTGTTCACGCGCTCTCTCTCGCAACTCGGTATGGGCAAGGCTGTGCGCAGATCCGCTAACAATAAGGAGCAATTGTCGAATAGGCTGGCGTCGGCCATTCTGATAGGCGACATCTGTCACATTTTCATAGATTTAGAAGAGCGCCTATATCGGCAAGGACAGCGCACGACCGATACACGACCACATTCATGGATTGATCCGCTCCGACAAGATGAACCAACCCGGTAAGCTTTTTAAGATCATCGCGCGTCATACCTTTTCGGCGGCCATGAACTGCGTCAATCGCATGAAACTGAATACAGACACTCTTTTTGTTGGAGAGCCCACCGCTACCAGCCCCAACCATTATGGAGATAACGCGCCAGTACTCTTGCCGAACAGCAAGCTAACGGTACGCCTATCGACACTCTGGTGGCAGGACATGGATCCTCGCGACACGCGCGTATGGCATGCACCTGATCTTACTTCGCAACTGACTTTTGCCGACTACTACAGCGGTCGCGACCCAGCGATGGATCTAATTTTGCATTACAAGCCGGAACCGTCTATCGCAGAAATCGTTCGCACGGCAGCCGAGAGAAACGACTACGCTGGCGCGAAAGATGCTCTCCTGAAGTTTCAGAAAGATCCGCTGCACAAGTACGCAAGCGCCGAGCAGGGCCTTGACCGTTTGGGCATCGACTTGATCGGCGAGAAGAAACTCGATCAGGCGATCCTTGTGTTCAAGCTGAACGTTGAAGCCTATCCCAACTCGTTCAATACCTGGGACAGTTTGGGTGAGGCTTACATGATTCGCGGCGACAAAAACTTGGCGATTCAGGACTTCAACAAGTCGCTGGAACTGAATCCAAAGAACGCCGACGCCCGTATTCAGCTCACTAAACTGCGCGCGCAGTAGCACTCTCTCATTTCATGCCGACCGCCTCTTCTGCAGTTTGATGCTGAAACCATCGCACGACGAGCCCGCCCATGGAGTGACCAACCAAAACGTAAGGTGCGCGTTTATTCCACGTCTTCGATGCAATCGAAAGGTCCTCAGAAGGCTTGGTTTACTTGCTTGGCGCGCAGCGTGGCTGCTTTTCGGTGTCGTTTTCGTATTTAGGGACGGCGTTGGGTTGCGGGCAAAAACGAGACTGTTACGAATGCGTGGACCAAACTTATCATTGGTGCAGCTTCCTATACATCGACGAACCGAATTTGACGCCTCGTTTAGTGAACACGGGCAAGTCTCGCGGAAGGGTGAGTGAATTTTGCTCTATAGGAATCAGCGACTTCGGTTTGGGCTTGGCGAAGGCCGATTGGCCACCTTACTCAAATCCGTATAGCGCACCCTCGTGTCCGAGGCGCAACCGACTTCCCCCAGAAATCCATCCAGGCGGTTCTCATTCACGACTAGTCATGGCATGGGCGATATGTGAGTACATTGACCCAACGGGCTTCAGGCAACCGTCCTAGCGCATACTACTGGGCGTTCTTCGAAATCGTTTTTGAAATGCCCTTCGCATGTTGTCGGCACTACCCAATCCACAACTAGACGCTATTTCGTCCAACGTGCGGTCACTCTCTTCGACAAGTTTACGAGCCGTCTCCAAGCGCAGCCGCTCTACGAAGGCTGCCGGGGTATCACCGAACTCCTGTTGAAAAACGCGAGCAAAATTTCGATGACTCATCGCGACCCGAGCTGCAAGAATTTCGACGGTGAGTTCACTGCTCAGATTTTCTAAAATGAACACTGGAATTTCCCGTAGAGGAAGCCGCGACTTAGCTTGGAAAGCAAGCGAAGTGCTGAACTGACTCTGACCTTCAGACCGTCTAAGGAACAAAACGAGAGCACGAGCAACGCGGAGAGCAATGTCCATGCCCAAGTCTTCTTCCACCATCGCCAAGGCAAGATCCATGCCCGAGGTCACCCCCGCTGAAGTTGAGACGTTTCCGTCTCGAATGAAGATCGGTTCAGGGTCAACTGTCAACTTGGGAAATTGATCTTGTAGTTGCTGACAAAAATACCAGTGCGTCGTTACCCTTCTCCCATCCAGCAGGCCCGCCTCGGCCAGAAGAAAAGCTCCAGTACAGACGGAAGCCAATCTTCGAACAGACCGGGCTTGCTCCCGAAGCCACGCGATCAGTTTTGGGTAAGGCTTAACAGACCAAAGGTCCATGCCACCTGCGATAAGCAGCGTGTCCACCGGTTCCTTGACTTCACTGTAGGGGCGATGGGCAAGCATGGACAGACCAGACGAACTGTGAATCGTTAGATCGTTAACAGCAGACACAATATCGATGATATACGCCGGCGAACGGCTCCGTCCGGCCTCCCTGAGCTTCCGTTCCGCCATCGCGAAGACCTCGATGGGACCTGCCAATTCCAATGCTTGCGCCGTCGGAGTTGCGAGCACCGTGATCCTTCGTGCTGGAAGAATTGCGTTGTGCGTCAATTTGGTTTTCATCGTCTTGTGCCATCATCCTAAATCGAAATTTCCTATTCACAATGAATGATTTATGGCAGGATATGCCGGACATTTGTCATTGTTGGTCCGGTGTTTGATCGACTAACCTGCGGGGGATGCAAGGAATGCGCAAGAGGGCGCATGTCCAATCCAAAGGAGAAGATGTGATGGCGATAGCAGTACTGAACGATCCGAGGGAAAAAGCTGATAACCTGACCGACTTCCATGGCAAGGAACCGCATCCGAGTATGCCCGCTCGAAAGGATATGGCAAAAGGCCAGCTTCTTATCGGTGGTAGATGGCTCGACTCTTCCTCCGGCGAAACAATGACCACGACCGATCCCACCACGGAGGCAGCAATCACGACCGTTGCCAAGGCCACACCTGAAGATGCACAAGCTGCGATCGATGCCGCGTACGAGGCGTTTGAAGAAGGTCCATGGGGGAAGATGCATCACGAGGAGCGTGCCAAGATTCTGTTTAAAATGGCCGACCTGATGGATGAGCGAGCAGATGACTTCGCGATCCGCGAAGCCATGGATATGGGAATGCCTTACACCGATTTCCGGACCATCATTATGCCGCACTGCTCTGGACTATTTCGCTTCTTCGCCGGTCAAGCAATGTCTGCCATGAATGGAACTTACAGAACTTCGTATGAACACGACATTCGCATTTTGACCCGGCGCGAGCCTTTGGGTGTGGTCGCTGCCATTACGCCATGGAACTTCCCTCTTGCCCTCACCTGCAGCAAGGTAGCTCCCGGCCTGGCTGCTGGCAACTGTATGGTCCATAAGCCTGCCTCCGACACACCACTCACGGCGCTCGCACTCGCCCAGGTTGCGCTGGATGCCGGAGTGCCGGAAGGCGTTTATAACCTCATCACCGGCCCAGGAGGTTCGATCGGTGACGTGCTGGTGAAGAGTCCTAAGGTCGACAAGATCGCCTTCACCGGCTCTACCTCGGTCGGGGAGAACCTTATCCGGAACGGTGCAGAAACTGTAAAGCATATGACGATGGAGCTCGGTGGCAAATCACCAAATATCATATTCGCCGATGCTCATATCGACGCCGCCGTACAGGCTGCCTTCTGGGGCATCTTCTGGAATAAGGGAGAGGTGTGCGTCGCTGGATCGCGCCTGCTCGTCGAAGAGTCCATCTATGACGAGATCGTTGAGAAGCTGACGATCTTGGCAAAAGCTGCCATCCTAGGTGACCCGCTCGACGCCAAGACCCAGATCGGTCCGATCGCAACCAAACCGGAGTACGACAAAATTCTGACCTACATCGAGTCTGGCAAACAGTCGACTGCTCGGCTAACTGCGGGTGGCGGCACGCGGAAGATCAACGGCAAGGGACTCTTCATCGAACCGACACTTTTTGCGGACGCTACCAACGACCTTAAGATCTCCCGCGAAGAGATCTTCGGACCCGTTCTCCCAATCATCCGCTTCAAGGATGAAGCCGATGCAATCCGCATCGCCAACGACACCACTTACGGACTCGCTTCCGGCATCCAGACCAGCAATCTGGGTCGGGCACTCCGCGTCGCGGACAAGATCAAAGCTGGAACCGTATGGCTGAACACCTGGCACAAGTACCATCCGAATGCTCCGTTCGGAGGCTACAAGATGTCGGGCTATGGACGCGAACACGGTACGGAGGCCTTGGAAAACTACACGCAGTACAAGACCATCTGGGCAAACATCGCTTGAGATCATGTGAGGGCAGCACGCGCTACCTGCGTAAGGCAACAACTACAAGAAGGTGAGGAGAAGTTTCATGATGTACGTGACCACGATTGACGTTGAAGGTTTGACCCCAACCGAATATCGAGCTGTTCTTGACAAAATGGGTGTGGAAACAAACCCCGATGCGCACATCTACCTCCACATCACGGCGCGAATCGAAGGTGGATTCCGGGTCACCGAGATTTGGGATGATAGAGAGGCGTTTGAGGAGTTTCTTCAGAAGCGACTTGGGCCAGCTAACGATGCGCTGAAAATTACGCACACAGCCAATATCACAATCAAGCCGCTCCACAACTTTTTTGCTCCGCGGCTGAACTCACTCCCTGATGTCGTTCAAAGTCTACCTGGCGCACCGAGCTTTCATGCCTCCGAGTAGACCGACTAAAGCAGTGAAAATGGTGGGAAACAGAATGCAGGCGCAGCGTGCCGACGAATAGTTGCGAACGGCCGACGATCTTCGCCTTGAGTTGCTGCGTGCGCACCTGGATCTCGAGGGCTGTAGGGAGGACAGACACATGACGGAACGAAAAACCGTCGAGACGCCAGGGCGCAGGTTTTACGATGAGCAGATAGCATTACTGCGCCAAGACTCGACTGACGAGCTGATCGATCGGCACTATCAGCAGGATGCCGTTCTTATTGCGTTCGCGAAGGTCGTTCAAGGACATGCTGCTTTGAAGGAGCACTTTCGCGCCTATCTAAAAATGCTGGGGACAGTCGAAGTCTTATCGCTCGAACAGTTTGTCGAGACCGAAGACACGATCTTCTTCGAAGCGACCGTCCGGACGGCGATGGGTCAAGTCAAAGTCTATGACGCTTTCGTATTGAGCGGCGGGAAAGCAACCCATCACTTCACCGGAGTCAAATAAGCAAGCCGTGAATTCTAAGGCACACCAACTGCGTAACGGAAATGGACTTCCCATGGAGCGGCTGCAGCGTCTCATCGTCGGCATCTCTGGCGCGTCCGGCATCACTTATGCTGTCCGCACACTTGAGCTGTTCAGGCTGCTCGACGTGGAAACCCATCTGATCATCAGTCAAGGTGGGGACCGCACGCGGGCGGCGGAAACCGAACTCTCGGCGGAGCAAGTGCGTTCACTAGCTGAATGTCGCACTAGCTCGCTGGGGCGAGGGAACGCTTGACACAAATATTGAACAGCAGAATTCGGAGACAAAAGCATGAAACACCTGAAAGACCTCCGGGAGTACCTGGATGAACTTCGCGCGGTCGGTGAGTTGGTAGAAGTTAAGGAAGAAGTCGAACTTGACCTGGAGATCGGTGCAATCGCGAGGCGGTGTTATGAGACGGGTTCACCCGCAGCACTCTTCGGTAATATTCGAGGAGTCTCGAGCGGGTTCCGTGTTCTCGCGGCACCTGCAGGGGTGAGTAATCAGCCAGGCAGAGAGCTCGCGCGACTCGCTCTCTCCTGCGGTCTTCCGGCAGAGGCTGCCGGGCGGGACATCGTGGAATCGATGGTACGAGGACGTAGTCGAACTCCCATCAGGCCTCGAATCGTTGCGACCGGCCCATGTAAAGAAAACAAACAGATCGGCGAAGACGTAGATTTGCTGAAATTGCCCGCGCCATTGCTACATGACGGAGACGGGGGGCGCTTCCTGAATACCTTTGGCGTCATCGTTGCTCGCACTCCGGACAAATCATGGACGAATTGGTCTATCGCTCGGATCATGGTGGTCGACGACAAGCGAATGACTGGAATCGTGGCACCCAATCAGCATATTGGAATGGTGCACAAAGCCTGGGTTGATATAGGTGAGCCAATGCCGTTTGCGTTGGTGCTTGGACCCGAGCCATTTGTGCCATTCGTCGGAGGTATGCCGCTTCCAGCTCATGTTGATGAAGTGGACTATATCGGTGGATATTTCGGCGAGGCGGTGGACGTGGTTCGTTGCGAAACAGTCGACCTTGAAGTGCCAGCGACGGCAGAGATCGTAGTGGAAGGCTACCTATCCAATACGGAGACCGAACACGAAGGCCCGATGGGTGAGTACGCCGGATACCTGTGGCCGGGACCCCCAACTCAAAAGCCGCTCTATAGCGTAACCGCAATTACTCATAGAGACAATGCGGTTCTGCCAATCTCTGTTGCGGGAGAGCCGCCGGAAGAAAACCATACGGCATGGGGTGTTCCCAATGCGGCAGAGATCGTCTACTTGCTTCGCAATGCTGGTCTCCCAATTGCGACAGCCTGGTCTCCGTTCGCTTCGGCCAATCATTGGTTCGTGATTGCAGTCGATCGCGATTGGAGAAGGAAGCTGGATGTCCTCGCGTCCGAACTATGCCGACGAATAGGGGAGCATCTCTTTTCCTCAAAAGCGGGAATGGGAACCCCGAAGTACATCATCGTAAACGACGATATCGATATCACCAATCTGCACGAAGTTGTTTGGGCGTTTGCGACCCGAAATCATCCTGGCTCTCAAGGTGAGCTCGTCTTCAACGATGAGAGCACAAATCCACTTGTGGCTTTCCTCGACGATGCGGAGAAGATGTCGATGCACACAACGAAGGTGCTCTATAACTGTCTGCCGCCCGATCAATGGGGAGACAAGCTACCTCTCCGCAGCTCTTTTGCAGGCGTCTATCCGCAGTCTGTCCAACAGAGGGTCCTTGCCAATTGGGAGAGCTACGGCTTCTCCCCCGTACATGCTCTGAACCGTTAAACAGAACATTAAGTCGATCTCTGAAATTCGCTTGGCAATTTTCAATTCATTTCAGAACCTGGAGATGCCTGCTTCCCTGTCCGCCTCGGTGGCAATGTATCCGAATGCTGTCTCGTTGTAGATCAACCCAACCAAGAAGGAGAAATTATGAAAATCGCATTCATCGGAGCTGGGAACATGGCAACAGGCCTAGGCAAGCATTGGGCTGCGAAAGGGCACGAACTTTTTTTCTCTCATTCGCGTGACCATGGACAAACTCAAGAAGCAAGCCGCCTCCGTCAGCGCCATGGCGAAAGTGGGGACGGCGGATGAAGCCGCCAAGTTCGCAGATGTGCTGATCCTCACTACCCCCTATGACGCGGCTCCTACTGCCATAAAGGCAGCTGGCAGCTTGAAAGGCAAGTTTTTTTGGAGCATCGTTAACCCCATGAAGGCGGACTACAGCGGTCTGCAGATTGGCACCACAACCTCGGGAGCCGAGGAACTTGCCAGACTTGCTCCCGAATCGCGTTTTGTTGCAGCTTTGCCTCCTTTCGCCGAGGTACTTCATGCAGACAAACTTCCAGACCCGGCGCCCTCAGTCTTCGTATACAGCTACGACGAGGAGGCAAGAAGGACTGTCATTGGTTTAGTAACTGACCTTGGCGCAGAAGCGGTGGACGCCGGGCCTCTATATGCCGCCCGATTCTTTGAACCTGCCATGATGGGTCTGGTTTACCTTGCGTATGGACAAAAGATGGGCGGCAGCATGGGTCTTCGTCTCCTCAATAACAACTAAACAAAGATGGACGGAGGTGGAGGTTGTTTGTCGCAACTTCCTACCCTTCCATCCGCAACATCGGAACGATGTAGAGATGTTCATCCAGGCTATCAGCGGCTCAAGACGGAGAGAAGGTTGCGAAGCAGCAGAACGCGTCCAGGCAAGGCGACGCAAGGATCGGGACAGACCGTTCAAAGACCGTTCCAAGGGAGTGAGGCGAAATGACGACTGATATTTCACAGATTGAAGTCCATCGGCCAGCGCTGACCGGACATTGTTATCGCATGCTTGGTTCGGTGGCAGACGCAGACGATGCTGCACAAGAGACGATGATTCGCGCCTGGAAAAATTTGGATAAATTTGATGGGCGTTCTGCGCTACGGACCTGGTTATATCGCATTGCAACCAACGTCTGTCTGGATGAGTTTGCGGATCGAAAGAGACGGGAACGTCCGATGGAAGAGGGGTCCCCATCCTCCGGTGCCCCTCCGCTGGACGCATTGGTACAACGGCCCCGCGAACATTGGATTGAGCCGATTGCAGATGCGTGTGCCATCCCGGCCGATGCCGATCCTTCTGAACGGGCGATTCTACGACAAAGCATTCGTCTGGCGTTCGTGGCCGCTCTTCAGAATCTCGCGCCGAAGCAACGGGCCGTACTTCTCCTGATCGAAGTGCTCGGCTGGTCGGCAGCGGAAGTCGCGGAGACCTTGGAAACGTCCGTTGCCGGAGTGAATAGTGCATTACAACGGGCGAGAGCTACGTTGGCATATCACCGCGAAAGCGCCCCGGCTGCGCTCTCTGTATCACAAGAGCAGATGCTCAAGCGCTACGTGGAGGCGTTTGAGCGGTACGACATTGATCAGCTCGCACTTCTTCTCCGGGAGGACGCGACGTTATCTATGCCGCCCTACGCGCTGTGGATTCAGGGTCCGGAGACAATACGAACTTGGATGCTGGGTCTCGGATGCGGATGTCGTGGTTCCCGTCTCATTCCCACCGCGGCTTGTGGCTGGCCGGCATTTGCACAATACCGGCCAAGCCCAGACGGTGGACACAAACCGTGGGCGCTGATTGTGCTGGAGTTGGCGGGAGACCAGATCACGGGTGTCAATTCCTTCCTGGATACCGAAACGCTCTTTCCGCGGTTCGATCTTCCCATGGAGCTTTCCGCGTAGAACTCTCCCTTTTTTTACAAAAGTTTCGCGGCACCGATGAGTTTGGATTCCGACTGGAGTCTGAACATACAAAGGCAGCAAGAATGGCAAGTAACTCCACTCGAAAGATGTACGTGAACCTCGCAGTCCAGGAAGTGAGCCGCTCTATCATGTTCTTCACAAAACTCGGCTTCACCTTCAACCCAGAGTTCACCGACGACCAGTCAGCCTGCATGGTGATCAATCCAGACGCCTGCGTGATGTTGCTGAGTGAACCTTTTTTCAAGACGTTTATGAGACGCGACCTCTGCAACACCGCCTTGCATGGAGAAGGCTTCATCGCCTTAGCTTGCAGCAGCCGCCTTGAAGTGCACGACTTGGTGAACCGGGCCATTCAAGCGGGCGGCAGACCCGCGATGGATGCAATGGATCGCGGGTTCCTCTACGAGTGGGGTTTTTACGATCTAGACGGCCACCAGTGGGAACTCCTCTGGGTGAAAACTACCGGGACCGTAATGTAGCGGGCCGCAGGCTGCTTGTCCAACAAGGAGAATGAAAAACTCATGAATACGCAAACCGTTTCACTAGACAACCTACCGGAGGCACGATCCATGGATTCGACACAAACCGCATCTTCGAAAAAGCGACTCTGGGCCGGTTGGATTATGGGAGGCCTTCCCGCCCTGTTTCTACTGCTGGACGCCAGCATGAAGTTCGTGAAGCCCGCTGCCGTGGTCGAAGGATCGCTCAAAGTGGGATTCCCCGAATCGACCCTTGTCGGCATCGGCATTGCCTTGCTCCTGAGCACCTTGCTTTACCTGGTCCCGCGCACAGCCGTTCTTGGGGCAATTCTGTTGACCGGCTATTTGGGCGGTGCCGTTGCCACCAATGTGCGGGTCCTCGGGCCGGTGTTCAACATCGTCTTCCCGATCATCTTCGCAGCGCTGCTTTGGGGAGCCCTCTGGCTGCGCGTTCGCCGGCTGCAAGACCTCCTGCCTATCCGCCACGATAGCTAAGAACAGAACGCAATCATCAACCAATGAAAGAGGAGACCATGAAACACGTTACAGCCTTTATTCATTTCGACGGCAACTGCCGCCAGGCGATGTCGTTCTACCAGCAGTGCCTCGGAGCCGACCTCCAACTCAACCCGTACCCAGACGCTGTGGGGAAGCCATCCTCGGACTCTAAGGTCAAGATCATGCACAGCCAACTGTCTCACGGCGGCGCGCCACTTCTGATGGCGTCGGATGGCGCTCCGGGCGCATCGCATGAGCCTGGTAAGAATTTCTCCGTGTCCATCGAATGCGATTCATTGGGCGAAATCGAGCGGCTCTTCGCCGCGTTCAGCCAGAACGGACAAGTGACGCTGCCTCTAGGAGACATGCCGTGGGGCGCACGCTTCGGCATGCTCACTGACCAATTCGACATTCAATGGTTCTTCAACTGCGCTCTCGCCCAGTAGAAACAACTGACGCGGCAAAACACCGACAAAATTACAAACAAGGAGAAGTACACTGTGACAATCACCGTTGAAACCACCGTTTCTGCACCTATCGAAGAAGTCTGGCGTGTTTGGAATACGCCGGACGACATCAAGCAATGGAACACTCCTTCCAAAGATTGGCACACAACGCAAGCCGCCATCGATCTGCGTGTTGGTGGTTCGTTTTCGTCACGCATGGAAGCCAAAGACGGTAGCACGGGCTTCGATTTCGCCGGCACGTATACCAGGATCATTGACCATAACTTGATCGAGAGCGCTTTTGGAGACAGGGTGCTCGTTGTCGAGTTCATCACTGGCCCGGATGGCGTGACGGTGCGTGAAACATTTGATGCTGAGACGACGCATTCCGTTGAGTACCAGCGCGGCGGCTGGCAAGCGATTTTGGACAACTTCAAAAAGCATGTTGAGTCCCCTCAACGAGGACGATCGAATCTCGTCTGAACCCATTATGGGTGGCGTCTTCAACTTGCCGGAGATGCTGCTCCAATCAAAGGAGACACATGAGTGGATTGTATGCACTGTTGGCAGCCGCTGCGTTCTGTACGATTGGCTATGTGGCACACGCAGCAGAGTTAGTCGGTAGATACGCCGATGTTAACGACCTGCACATGTATTGCGAGGTGCACGGTGAAGGTACGCCCATTCTTCTGATACACGGCGGTTTATGCACTATTGATCGACGGCCAACGGTACCTTACGGCAGTGTCGGCAGCAGTAGGAAATCACCTCTGAATGCCGGACAAGTTTCAAAACGCCGAAATGCCGACTATGCGTAAAGGTGGCCTTTCGCTGGTGATGTGATAACTCTTTCGTTCAGACCTTGTAAACACGCTTACACCGTGCCAACCGTTTATTTTGCGGCCATTGCTTCGACCTCTAGCCTCCACCTTGAATCGAGCAGCTGGCAGCAGACAACCGTTGAGGAGGGTTGATGATTGCCCAAGTACTTGATACGCAAACGAACGTTCGCCTCGTCGTACTCAGGACTGGCCAGGTATGTGCGTAGCGAGACTAGATCCTGATAGTCCATTCCAGCTGAGCGTAAGAGCGTACCAATATGCCTCCAGATGATGTCGCCCTGCTCCTCAAACGACTCCGGCATAGTAACACCGTCAACGAGGTATCCATTGAGTCCGCTGATGATCAACAAGCGTGAGCCTCCTGCGATCTCCGTTGCATGGCTGTAGCACCGGTAGGGAGGGAAGAGTTCCGGCGGATTGTGTTTGATGACAGTCATTTGCTTCCTTGGATTCCATAAAAGTGCAGGCCCGATCGCCTTGGCATTCACAATATTCCGTTTAGAGGGGAGGCCAACTCGTGATAGTGGGGATGGGAACTCTTTCGTTCGAATCCTGTGAAGACGGAGGTAAGATCGATCAAAATTGGCTAACGCCGAATAGTATTCGAAATCAAGACTCTGATCCAAGTGGTCGATAAAACCGCCTGGTCGGACAATTGACATCGTCGTTGTCGGAAACTCCGATTTTCATACTCTACAAAACGAAGGAACCGGCTTCATCAGTCGGGACTATGCGAGTGGCTTTGCAGCCTTGCATCGAACTGTGCGCGAGAGGACAAACGAAAACAAGGCTGCCATTTTGAAGAAGGTGTCGGCGGGAACAATACGGGAACATCTTCGATTCAATGTTTTGAATAGCTTATCGCAAACACGTTGAAATTGATCTCGCAGACTGTTCTGATTATTCTTGCTAAGTCATTGATTCTAAATGGTGGCCAGAGACGGGATCGAACCGCCGACGCCGGCCTTTTCAGGGCCGCGCTCTACCACTGAGCTATCTGGCCTTGGGGACTTCCAAGGACGCTGCTTTCGCTTAAGTTGGGTCTGAGTCTGCAGCTTCAGGCGGAGGCCCGGCCAGGTCAGCAACTGCGCACAAGCAACAAGCGTCAGTATAGCAATCGGCTCGCAGGACGCAAAACCCGCTCCCCGGTAAATCCCTTGTCGTACACTGGACGCTCGCAGTCCACAATTTGAAAGACGCCGGTTCCCTCTCCAGCCTATGTTCCGTTGCCGTGCCGCAACTCGCGTGGCCGCTGCCACACTCCTGGTTTGCCTGACGACGGCCGCCCTGGCGCAGCCGCAAGCCGCCGCGCCAAATGGTGAAACCCGGGCGGCACGAGCCCTCGAGCACGCCCGCCAACAAGGACCGCTCGCCCTCTACTGCCTTCTTTCACGACATGCCCAAGGGCGCCGACCTTCACACCCACCTGGCGGGCGCCGTGTACGCAGAAAGCTTCATCCGCGACGCTGCGGAAGACAACCTGTGCATCAACTCCAAAGACCCTGGTGTTTTACAAGACCATGGCGATGACCCGCAGTCTGCCTCCGCAGCCGGTTTGCGGCGAAGAGGGCGAGCCCGCCGCCAACGCTCTCACGAACCAGAAGCTCTACGACCAGCTGATCAACGTATTTTCCATGAGAACGTTTGTCCCTACCACCGAGGAGTCGGGACACGATCACTTTTTCGCATCGTTCGAATACTTTCAAGCAGCAGAGGATCCCCGGCACCTGGGCGAGTGGGTGGATGAACTGGCCAGCCGCGCCGCCGGTCAAAATGAGCAGTACCTCGAAATCATGCACACGCCCAACTTCCGCCCGGCGCTGGCTCTGGCAGAGAACCTGGGAACGGTGGACACGCATACGGATTTTGCCCACCTGCGCCAGCAGCTGCTTGATGCAGGCTTGCAGAAATATCTGCCGGCGATGCAGGCCGAGTTTGCGGAAGGCGAGCACCAGCGCCGCGAGTTGGAACATTGCGGCGCAAATGGAGCCACTTCCGCCTGCAATCTTGAGGTCCGCTTCCTTTACCAGGTGTTGCGCGCGTTGCCTTCATCCGCGGTGTTTATCCAATTGCTCTGCGGCTTTGAGTTGGCCTCCTCCGATCCGCTGGTCGTGGGTATCAACATGGTGCAGCCGGAAGATTGGCGCGTCGCCCTGGCCAATTATCGGCTGCAGATGCAGATGGTCCAGGCGCTGCACACCCTCTATCCCAAGGTGCACATCACCCTGCACGCCGGTGAACTTGGGCCGGGTATGGTGCCGCCGGATGACTTGCAGTTTTCATATTCGCTCTGCCGTGGAAGAGGGGCATGCGGAACGCATCGGCCACGGCGTCGACGTGATGCAGGAGGATCGTCCCTACGAGTCTGCTTAAGGAAATGGCCACCAAGCGCGTGATGGCCGAGATCAACCTCACCAGCAACGACGTCATTCTCAACGTCAAAGGCGCGGACCACCCCCTGCCCATGTATCGCCTCTATCATGTGCCCGTTGCTCTCTCGACGGATGACGAGGGGGTATCCCGCATCAACATGACTCATGAGTATGTCCGTGCGGCGCATGGCCTACCCGCTCACCTACAGCGACTTCAAGCAAATGGTGCGCACTGGGCTCGAACACAGCTTCCTGCCCGGCGACAGTCTGTGGGAGCAAACGGGACCATGGGAAACCTACACCCGTCCACGGGCCGCGTGTCGCACCCAGTTCGGCGCAGAAAAGGCCTCGGGAGCGTGCGCATCGTTGCTGGATGCGAGCGAAAAGGCTCGCCAGCAGTTTGAGCTGGAACGGCGCTTCAAGGTTTTCGAGCAGGGGCTTTGATGCGCGTGCGCGTCTCGCAGGACGTCTAACCTGAACATTTCCAAGAAGGATCTGGGGTTCCACGGACCCTTCCTGGAAGCGTGAAGTTTCGTCCTTCAACCGAATCTTTGCTCCTGTCCTTCCTTTCATCTGGCGCATTTACACTGCAGAAGCAGCGCATGCGTATTGTTCTCTCCAGCTTCGGCACTCTCGGCGACATTCATCCCCTCATAGCCCTCTCGCTCGAGTTGCAGCGGCGGGGGCATGTTCCTGTATTGGCGGTCCCGGAACTCTTCCGGCCTAAGATTGTTTCGCTGGGCCTGGAGTTCGCGCCCGTGGGTCCCATTCTCGACCCGGAAGACAATCGCCTCGTCGCCATGCTGATGGACATTCGCAAGGGAACCGAGCGCACCCTGCGCGAGATATTGTTCCCTGCAATTCGGCAAAGCTACCTGGAACTGCTCGCGGCCGTAGAGGCCAATGGGGGCGCCGACCTGATGCTTGCCGGGGAGTTGGTCTACCAGGCCCCGATCGTGGCCGAAGTGACCGGCATTCCGTGGGCATCGCACGTGCTTGCGCCACTGTCTTTTTTTTCTCGTTATGATGCGCCTGTGCTACCGCCTTATCCCATGTTGGCGCGGCTGCAACCAGCCCTGCCCGGGATGGGAAGAGTCATCGCCCGATTCGCGCGTTGGGTAACGCGGAGCTGGCCAGAACCGATCTATCAGTTGCGTGCTGAGCTCGGCCTGGGCCGCGGCCCCGATCCCATTTTTGAAGCCAAGCACTCACCGTATCTTGTCCTTGCGATGTTTTCCCCATTGCTGGGCGAGCCTCAGCCGGATTGGCCGGCCGCCACCAAAGTGACAGGATTCGTTTTCTACGATGGTGACGCAGGGCAACGGGAACTACCTCCGGCAGTGGAGCAGTTCCTGCAACAGGGATCGCCGCCGCTGGTATTTACCCTGGGCTCGGCTGCTGTTCTCGATGCCGGCGACTTTTATCAGCAGAGCGCACTGGCTGCGGCCTCGCTCGGGCAGCGCGCCGTGCTTCTGGTAGGCAGCGATCCGCGCAACATGCCCGCGGAGGTTCCGCAAAATGTGTGCGTGGCTAACTACGCGCCCTATTCGAGGCTTTTTCCTCGCGCTTCGGCCATCATCCACCAGGGCGGAGTGGGCACCACGGCGCAAGGACTCATGTCGGGCAAACCCATGCTGGTGATGCCCTACAGCCACGATCAGCCGGATAATGCGCGCCGCGTTCGTCGCCTGGGTGTGGCCCGCGTGATCAGAAGGCGGCGGTACACCGCCGAAATAGCGGCACGTAAGATCGCCTTACTGTTGGACAGCCCCCGCACGCTCCGGCGAGCAGCCAGAATTGGCGAACTGCTGCGCAGCGAGGATGGATTGAACGCCGCTTGTGACGCGCTCGAGGCGTTGGGGAAAGGACCCTCGGTGATCCAAAAACGCGCGCCAACAACAGACCCGCTTTAAAATTCAATAACCATGTCTGAAGATGTAGTGCTGCGGCTGCTTGCCTCCGCCCTGCCACAGCTCGAAGCGTCCTTTCGCGATCTGCCCCCATGCCCGGCGCCCGATTCTTCCACCGGCTCCATGGCCGCGGTGATGAGCCAGGTGGCCGAGAGAATGGCGGACAACTTTCCCTACTTTCATCCTCTCTATGCGGGCCAGATGCTCAAGCCGCCCCATCCTCTGGCTCGCGCCGCCTATGCTCTCGCCATGGCAATCAATCCTAACAACCACGCGCTCGACGGCGGCCGCGCGAGTTCGCGCATGGAGCTAGAAGCGGTTCGCGCCATCGCCGCCATGTTTGGCTGGACGCAATATCTGGGGCATCTCAGCAGCGGCGGAACCTTTGCCAACCTCGAAGCACTTTGGGTTGGCGGTCAGCTGGCTCCCGGCAAGCGTGTCGTTGCATCGGAACAGGCGCACTACACGCATGGCAGAATCAGCGCCGTGTTAGGCGTGCCATTTAGCGCCATTTCCGCGGGCTCGGATGGCCGCATGGATGTAGTGGCCCTCGAGTCCGCTCTGCAAAAAGGGGATGTCGGCACAGTCGTGGTGACCCTGGGCGCCACTGCCACCGGCGCTGTCGATCCGCTGCACGAAGTGCTTGCCCTACGCAGCACCTACCCGTTTCGCGTACACGTCGATGCGGCTTATGGCGGGTACTTCACCCTGGTCTCGAACCTGGGCGAAAACGCGGCACGAGCCTTCGCCTGCCTGGCGCAGGCCGATTCCATCGTGGTCGATCCACACAAGCATGGCCTGCAACCGTATGGCTGCGGCTGCGTTCTCTTTCGCGACCCAGCCGTGGGCCGCTTCTATAAACACGACTCGCCCTATACCTACTTTAGTTCGGAGGATCTTCACCTGGGCGAAATCAGCCTGGAGTGTTCGCGCGCCGGTGCTTCTGCGGTCGCCTTGTGGGCAACACAGCAGTTGCTGCCGCTCATCAAAACGGGTGAGTTTGCAGGTGGATTACGTGCGAGTCGGGAGGCGGCGATACTCATGCACAGAAAAATCTCGGCCGACGACCGATGGATCGCTCCCTTTCCGCCCGAGCTCGACATCCTGGTCTGGGCAGTGCGTGCCGATACCGCGGCTTTGTCGTCGCGGTTGGCGCAACAGGTCTTTGCTGCCGCGGCCCGCGACAACCTTCATCTCGCGCTGGCCCAGTTGCCCTGCAGATTCTTTCCTGCCGGTTCGTGGACAGACCAGCACCAGCATGAAATCGTTACCTGCCTCCGTTCCGTGCTCATGAAGCCAGAACATCTCGATTGGTTGCCGATGATCTGGAGCAAACTGAGCCACGCGACCGATGAGGTGCTAGCTCAATCTCGAACACCAGATAACGCCGTCACCCCGAGCTGAGCCAATGTTGACGCGCTGAAATGGAAAATCTGTGGAATTGTGCTCCCACGGAAGCACTAGATCGGTCAACAGAAGTGTCAGTTCGATTCGTGATAAAAGCCAGCCGGTCGATGGTTAGAATAGACACTACTTCAGTACATTCGGACGACTTGGCGGGGCTGTCAGGGGCAAGCACCGCATTTTGCGGGTGAAGATCTCGCCGAAGGAAGTGCCTGAAGTGGTTTCATTGTTAGGTTTGGACCGAAGGGAAAACGTTTTCGTGGTCCCACAGGTTGGGGGCACACTCAGTAATGGCGGAACCGGTAAACAGGGAGACAGGCAGGATGCATTTTTCGAACCAGCAGCGCAACTTTTCTTCGAACGGCCTCTCCGAGCAAGGGGGCATCGTAGCCTACTTTTCGATGGAAATCGCCATCGACCCGGATATGCCCACATACAGCGGGGGACTGGGTGTGCTCGCAGGAGACACCATGCGGTCCGCAGCCGATCTCGGCTTGGGACTATGCGCCGTCACGCTACTGCATCGCAAAGGATATTTCCACCAACATCTCGATCCGCTCGGAGTCCAGAGCGCGGAAGATCAGCCCTGGCCGTTGGAAAAATTTCTGCAGCCTGAGAAAGCCCTCGTCGAGGTGACGATTGAAGACCGCCCGGTCATGGTCCGCGCCTGGCGCTACGATCTCGTGGGAGTCACCGGTCACACGATTCCCGTCTATCTGCTCGACACCGATATGCCGGAGAACGACCCGCGCGATCGCGACCTCACAGATCACCTTTACGGTGGCGATACGGATTATCGGCTTCGCCAGGAAGCCGTTTTGGGAATCGGCGGTGCCCGCCTCCTCGAGGCCCTCGACTATGACGTGAACGTGTACCACATGAATGAAGGCCATGCGGCGCTCCTGACCGTTGGTTTGATGGAGCTCCAACTAGGCGGTGACCTTACCAGGACCATCGGCGAGGCGGATACAGAGGCAGTCCGTGATCGCTGTGTGTTTACGACCCACACCCCCGTGCCTGCAGGGCATGACCGATTTTCGATGGAGCAGATGCACCGGATTCTCGGGCCCTGAAGTTGCCAGCCTGCTGGAGCGTATGGGCGGCTGTCACGACGGGATGCTCAATATGACGTACGTCGCCCTGGCGTCGTCGCGCTTCGTGAACGGCGTTGCCATGCAGCACGGTAAGATCTCGCGCGAAATGTTTCCCGATTATGCCATCGATGCCATCACCAACGGAGTGCACGCGGCCACTTGGACCGCCTCTCCCATGCAGGCCCTCTTCGATCGCACCATTCCGCGCTGGCGCAAGGACAATTTTCAGTTTCGTTATGCGATCGATATTCCCTTGCGAGAGATCGAAAAGGCACATGCCCAGTCGAAGCAGAATTTGATCGACGCCGTGGCGCAGAGGACCGGGATCACGCTTCGCAGCAACGTCTTCACCATCGGCTTTGCCCGCCGGGTGGCCACCTATAAAAGGGCCGACTTGTTGCTCACCGACCCCGAGCGCATCGTTCACCTGGCGGAGAAATTCCGCGGCATGCAAATTCTCTTCAGCGGTAAGGCTCATCCGCACGACGAGCCAGGCAAAAAGCTGATCCAGGAAATTTTTGAAGTGGCTGCGCGGCTTGAGTCGGACGCCCTCAAGATCGTCTACCTGGAAAACTATGAATGGAGACTGGGCGCGATGCTCACCGCGGGCGTCGATCTGTGGCTGAATACACCTCGGCGTCCCTTTGAGGCCTCGGGTACCAGCGGGATGAAGGCGGCGCTCAACGGCGTCCCCAGCCTCAGCGTTCTTGACGGCTGGTGGGTCGAGGGTTGCATCGAGGGCGTTACCGGCTGGGCCATACCGGATAGTGATACACCCGAACATGAGGTCGCCAGTCTTTACCAGCAACTGGAGTCCACCATCCTTCCGCTCTATTACGGCAATCCCGAGCAGTGGCGGAACGTGATGCGCTCCACCATTGCACTCAATGGCTCCTTCTTCAATACCCATCGTATGCTCCAGGAATACATTTCCAACGCCTACTATCCGGACCGGGGTGTGCATGTTTCCAGCGCCGCCCTGGAATCAGCCCTGGCAAAATAAAGAGAGGTCTGACCAGCGACCGGCCAGGGGAAACCCTGACCGGTCTTTTTATTTGCTCGCAGCTCGTGAGTCGAATTGCCGGCGCTCAACGTCAAACCAGAGGTTGAGGGCAAGCCGGGAACTGGTCGCATCGTGCCACTTTCATCGTGCAAAAAACGTATAATTTGATTGTGGCTGCGAGTCCGCTCAAGTCACCCCATTTCCGCAGAGGGTTTAAGCAAAGCTCGTAAGCACCTCTCACTCCTGGACTGAAGGCAAAATGGGCTTGACGCGGCTGTTGCATGCAAGAACGGCTGCACCGGGCAACTGTTGCCCCTGAATCCGGGAGCGGGAACGCTTTCACAGCCCGGGACCCTGCAAGACGCTCGCACGATATTCGCCTGTTCTTCCGTCCGAGCCCGTGAGGCTCTTCTTTGCCGGATTTTCACCCTTCTTCCCGAGTCATTGTGACCTCCGGAGAGAACGTCTTAGGAGTGGGCTAGCAAATGTGGATTGTTCGTCTTGCGTTACGGCGTCCGTACACCTTCGCCGTTTTCGCGCTCTTACTGTTGATCCTTGGGCCGCTTTCTATCCTCAATACCCCCACCGATATTTTTCCTAACATTGATATCCCGGTGGTCAGCATCGTTTGGCAATACCAGGGCCTCTCTGCGGTGGATATGGCCAACCGCATCGTCACCCAGACTGAACGCACGCTCACGACGACGGTCGACAATATCGATCACATTGAGTCGCAATCCCTTGTCGGCGTCGCGGTGGTGAAGGTGTATTTCCAGCCGCACGTGAATATTGCTACCGCCATTGCGCAGATCACGGCGGTATCGCAAACCCAATTGCGCTTTCTGCCCCAGGGTACGACCCCCCCGCTCGTCATCTCTTATACCGCATCGAGTGTGCCGATTTTGCAGCTTGGCCTCTCGGGCGAGGGTCTCTCCGAACAGCAGCTGAACGACTATGGCCTGAATTTTATTCGTACCCAGTTGGCCACCGTTGAAGGCGCCGCCAGCCCCTTCCCATACGGCGGTAAGCAGCGGCAAGTTCAGGTGGATTTAAATCTCCAGGCGCTCCAGGCTCGAGGCCTTTCTCCCAGCGACGTGGTGAACGCGATTGGCGTGCAGAATCTGATCCTGCCTTCCGGAACCGTCAAGGTAGGAAAGTTCGAGTACCAGCTCGCCACCAACAGCGCTCCGACTTCGATCCAGGGTTTGAACGATCTGCCCATCAGGAGCGTCAATGGAGCCATCGTCTATATCCACGACGTAGCCCATGTGCGCGATGGGTTCCCTCCGCAAACGAATATTGTCCGCGTCGATGGTCAGCGCGCCAGCTTAATGGTGGTGTTCAAGAATGGCAATGTCTCGACCCTGGAGATCATTTCCAGGATCAAGCATCTGCTCCCCATCATTGCCCAAGCGCTGCCGCCGCAACTGCGCATCACACCCCTATCGGATCAATCGATTTTCGTCCGCGGCGCCATCGACGGTGTGGTGCGCGAGGGTATCATCGCGGGTTGCCTCACCGGCGTCATGATCCTGGTCTTTCTGGGCAGCTGGCGTAGCACCCTCATCATTGCCGTTTCTATTCCCCTCTCCATCCTGGTCTCACTCATTGTGCTCGGAGCCTTAGGCGAGACCATCAACATCATGACCCTGGGTGGCCTGGCGCTGGCCGTCGGGATCCTGGTCGACGACGCTACCGTCGAAATCGAAAATATCAATCGCAATCTCGAAGAAGGCAAAGAGGTGGAGCAGGCAATCCTGGACGGCGCCGCGCAGATCGCCATCCCAGCCTTCGTCTCCACCCTCTCCATCTGTATCGTCTTTGTGCCCATGTTCTTCATGGGGGGCGTGGCCAAGTACCTCTTTGTGCCCCTGGCCGAAGCAGTGATCTTTGCCATGCTGGCCTCGTACTTCCTTTCCCGCACCGTGGTTCCCACCATGGCGAAGTTCCTTCTGCATGAGCATGACCCGGAAACCGAGAAGCAGAAGCACCGGAGCCGCAATCCGCTGGTTCGCGCGCAGTTGGCATTCGAATACAGGTTTGAGCAACTTCGTACCTTCTATTTCCGCGTCCTGCAGTTGGCGATCGCCCACAGCACCGTGTTCCTCATCCTCTTCTTTGTTTTTACGATCGGCTCCTTTGCCCTCCTGTACCCGTGGCTGGGCCAGGATTTCTTTCCCTCGGTCGATGCAGGCTCGTTTAAGCTTCACCTTCGCGCCCCGACCGGTACCCGTATCGAGGAGACCGCGGCGCTTTGCGATCGTGTGGACAACGCCATCCGCGAAGAGATCCCAAAAAGCGAGCTTGTCAGCATCATCGACAATATTGGTGTTCCCTATTCGGGAATCAACCTCTCCTACACCAGCTCGGGTGTCGTCGGCACTGCTGACGCCGACATCACCGTGGCTCTGACGGAAAAGCACCATCCCACCGATACTTATGTGCAGCGCCTCCGCTCGAAGCTGGCTACCCAGTTTCCGGGCACCACGTTCTATACCTTGCCAGTGGACATGGTGACGCAGATTCTTAATTTCGGTTTGCCGGCGCCCATCGATATCCAGGTGGTTGGCAACAACCTGCAGGGCAATCGCGAATTCATCAATGGTCTGCTGAAGGACATAAGCTACGTCCCCGGCACGGCCGACCTGCACCTTCAGCAGCCGCTCAACAGTCCCCATTTTCTAATCGATGTAAACCGCTCCAAGGCGCAGGATATCGGGCTGACGCAGCGGGATGTCGCCGGCAGCCTGCTGGTCTCGACCAGCGGAAGCTTTCAGACCAGCCCTACGTATTGGCTTGATCCTAGAAATGGTGTGAGCTACATCATTGCGTCACAGACCCCCCAATATCGACTGCAGTCTCTTCCAGATCTGCAGAGTATTCCTCTGACCACGAGCAGCTCAGCGGCAACCATCGCTCCCGAGCCCCTTCCTATCGGTAGGTGCATCGACTCTTACTCCGGTAACGACGGGGGCCGTACCCGCAATCGTGCCGGGAGCAAAAGCCAATCCAGATTCTGGGCAACGTGGCCACAATGACCCGTGGCGCCGAGCCTGCGACGGTCACCCACTACAACATCGCTCCCTCATTCGATATTTACGGCAATGTCGTGAACAGCGATCTGCGCAGCGTGTCTGACAAGATTGCTGCGATTGTGGAACAACATCGCAAGAGCTGCCCCGTGGTTCGCAGGTAGTGCTCCGCGGCCAAGTGCAGACGATGAATTCATCCTTCATTGGGTTGACCAGCGGCCTGGCCTTTTCGATCCTGCTGGTGTATCTGCTGATTGTGGTGAATTTCCAGTCGTGGCTTGATCCGTTCATGATCATTGCCGCGCTGCCTGCCGCGTTGTGCGGCATTGCCTGGATGTTGTTCATCACCCACACGCACATCAGCGTGCCTGCTCTCACCGGCTCCATCATGACCATGGGCGTGGCCACGGCGAATTCCATCCTGGTGATCAGTTTTGCCCGCGAGCAGATGGAAGAGAATGCCGGCGACGCCCGCGACGCCGCACTGCGCGCCGGGTATACCCGGTTTCGTCCGGTGCTCATGACCGCTCTGGCCATGATTATCGGAATGGTGCCGATGTCCTTGGGACTGGGCGACGGCGGAGAGCAAAATGCTCCCCTCGGCCGGGCGGTGATCGGTGGATTGCTGTTCGCGACCACGGCCACGCTGTTCTTTGTGCCCACATTCTTTAGCGTGATGCATGGATGGCTGGGGAAGCGCCGCAAACGGGCCGCAGCAAACTTGCCGAGTCTGGAAGATTAGAAATGGAAGAGAGCAAAGAGATGAATCAGGAAAGACGAGTTGAGCAGCCGCAACCGGCGAATGAAGCACCTGGTGTGCCTCCCGACGCTCCGCCTCTCTCCGGCCGCGTTGCCCTGCTCCTGATCGTGGTTCTTCTGGTGGTGGCGGTGGTCATCGTGGTTGCGGGGATCGTCCCCGGGTGCGCGCCCGCACCACGCTTAAAGGATCAGACGGACGCGCTCGCCGCTCCCACGGTGATTGCCATTCCGCCCAAGCCAGGCACCACCGGACAAGAGCTCATATTGCCCGCCAACATTTACGCCTACAGCGATGCGCCGCTTTTCGCACGCACCGACGGTTACCTCAGCAAGTGGTTTTTCGACATCGGCGCCCATGTCCGCCAGGGCCAGCTGCTGGCCATCATCAGCTCGCCGGAAGTGGACAAGCAACTGCTGCAGGCGCGCGCAGACCTGAATACAGCGGAAGCCAGCGCCGGTTTGGCGAAGACCAATGCCGGCCGCTACCAGGGATTGCTTACACAAAACGCCGTCTCGAAGCAAGACACCGATACTTTCACCAGCCAGGCGGAATCCACCAGCTCCACGGTAAAGTCCGCGCAGGCAAACGTGCAACGTCTGGAGGAACTGCAGTCGTTCGAGAGGATTTATGCGCCGTTCAGCGGCGTGATCACAGCCCGCGGCGTGGATGTGGGGCAGCTTATCAATTCCGGAGCCGGCACGTTGATGTTTCGCATCTCGGCCATCAATGTCTTGCGTGTTTATGTCAACGTTCCGCAAATTTATTCCCAGACCACGGTTCCCGGTACTACTGCCACGCTTACGTTTTCCGAATTTCCCGGCCAGACATTTACCGGCAAAGTGGTGCGCTCGGCGCAGAGCCATCGATCCCAGCTCACGTACCCTGCTGATAGAAATCGATGTCGACAACCGCAGTGGCAAGCTCATGCCTGGGGCCTACGCCGAGGTCCACATGAATGTGCACGAGACGGTCGTCCCCATGATCATTCCCGTCTCCGCACTGATCTTCCGCAGCCATGGCTTGCAGGTGGGTACGGTGGTCCAGGGACCGAACGGAGACCAGGCCAAACTTGTACAGGTGACAATCGGCCAGGATGATGGATCTACGGTGCAAGTCATTGACGGCCTCACCGCCGACTCCCGCGTCATCGAGAATCCGCCGGATTCGTTAATCGATGGGGAACCCGTGCGCGTGGTGCAACCCGCGAAGCAGGCCGCCGGGAGCGCTTCGGAATGAAGCTTCCGCATGTTCATTTCGCGGGCGTCGTTTTCGTTCCGGTGCTGCTCGTCTCCGGATGCACCGTGGGCCCCAACTACCATAAGCCCGACGCGCCCACGGCTCCTGCGTTTAAGGAGAGCGCCGTTGTTCCCCCACCCAATCTTCCCGATGGTGGATGGAAGCAGGTGAGCCCCAACGATAGCGCGCTGCGGGCCAACTGGTGGGAGATTTATCAGGATCCCCAACTGGACAAGCTGGAGCAGCAGGTAGCCGTTTCCAACCAGACGCTCAAGGCTTCCTATGAACAGTACATGCAGGCCCGGGCAGCCATCCAGGTGTATCGATCGCAGTATTTCCCCACCGTGCAAGCCGGTCCTTCGGCTTCGCGTGACCGCCAATCCCAAAACCGTCCGCTTTATGTGAACGGGAGCAAGACGACCTACAACGACCTGTTTCTGCAGGGCCAGGTTTCCTGGGAGCCCGATCTATGGGGCAACATCCGCAGGCAGGTAGAAGCGCAGCGTGCTACCGCCCAGGCCACGGCCGCCGACCTGGCGAACGTCGATCTGAGCCTGCGGTCTGAATTGGCGTTGGATTACTTTGAGTTGCGGGGTCTCGACACCCAGCAGCGATTGCTCGACAACACCGTGCAGCAATACGAACAGTATCTGGACCTGACCAAGACACGGTTCGCCGGTGGGGTGGCGACCGAATCGGATGTGGCCCTGGCACAGACCCAGCTTGACCAGACGCGCGCCCAGGCGATTGACGTAGGCGTCGCGCGCGCCCAATTTGAGCATGCCATCGCCACGCTCACCGGTGTTCCGGCATCCAGTTTCTCCCTGCCGCCTGCGCCCCTCGATTTGGCACTGCCACAGGTACCAGTAGGTGTGCCGTCGCAATTGCTTGAACGCCGTCCCGACGTGGCTGCCGCCGAACGGCGTGCCAATGCCGCGAACGCGCAGATAGGTGTAGCGATCGCGGCCTACTACCCCACCATCAACATCTGCGGCACAGGCGGCTTTGAAAGCAAGAACGCCGCCACATTGATCCAGGGACCGAGCTCGCTCTGGTCGCTGGGTGGGTCCGCCGTAGAGTTGCTGTTCGACGCCGGCAGGCGGCACGCCCTGACTAACGAGGCCCGGGATGTCTACGAGCAGAACACAGCCAACTATCGGCAGACAGTGCTGCAGGCGTTTCAGGAGGTTGAAGACAATCTCTCCGGGCTTCGCATCCTGAACAGTGAATCGGCAGCACAGCAACGCGCAGTGGATTCTGCGCGGCGTTCGCTCGCCATTTCCACCAACCGCTACAAGGGCGGAGTGACGACGTACCTTGAAGTGATTACGGCGCAGACCACGCAGTTGTCCAACGAGCGAACCGCGGCGGACATTACTACCCGGGAATTTGTTTCCAGCGTGCAGCTGATCAAGGCCCTGGGTGGGGGCTGGGACACGACCAAGTTGCCCACTCCCTGAGTCGTGGTCGGCGTTTAGACATTTTCAAGGATCCGTTTTGCAGTTTCGCCATGAGAAGCGCTTTCGAGTAGGGTTCACGGGCTCTGTATGGGAACCACATTCTAGTCGGAGCCGTCAAGCCCGATCGGCTGAGGGTCTGCAGCCCTTGGGATGCTTCATCCACCCTCTCCGAAATCCAGAAACGAGTCAGCCTTGTGATTCGAATTGGGCAGCGATCCGGTGGTGAAGACCTGCTCCGCCTGTCCGCTGGATATGCGGTAGATCACGAATTCGCGATCGCGGTGGCTGCGTAATTCAAAAACCAGGTCTCCTCGATTTTCGGCCTTGGCATCGACCGCATCCACCAACCGCATTCTAGGGGTCACGTCGAGGTGATCGTCATCTGTCACAGACTTGAACAGCACTTTGGGCACGCCATTGAAATCCGGCTGGGCGATCAGCGTAACGTATTTCACTTTGCCGGCGTGATCCGTCGTCTCGCCAGTGAAGACCAACGTTGCCCCACCACTGTAAGTAAGCTCATAGGCCTTGAACCGCTCGTTGGTAAATACCGGCTTGGGAGCGGCGCCGGGGCTGCCGCTGCCTTGCGCCTCTGCGCGGCTGTGGTTGCGGTGTGCGGTCTTGGGAGTGGCCTTGGCCGGCGGCGCCGCGGCCGCAATGACGTTGGCAGCCGCAATCTCCATTTGCTCCTTCATCTTGTCGGAGTCGGCCGGGTCGGACCACAGATAGACAAAAGGATGCGCCTCCCCCTCGCCGGCATCGGAGACCGCGATCATTTGCTGCAGCCCCGTGGGTACTCCCGTGAGCTGGGCCGGTTGAATATCATCCTTCGGCGTTTGCTGGCCGTGAGCGATGTGTGGCCGGTCTGGATCGGCGCCGCCGAGCGGGACCTCGGGTGCCGCTGCATCCGCGCTGCTGGCGCTACTGGCAGGGGCTGATGCGGATGAGTCCGCCCGCCTGCGCAAGGTAGGACGATCCGGATCGCCGGCAGAAGAATTGCTGGAAGCCGGTGGACTTGTGGAACCGGAGGATGAATCTGTAGACGTAGAGCTGCCGCTCGGGCCACGGCCCTTGAAATGAGGCCGGCTGTCCCCCGCATCGGTCACCACCTGGGGCATGTTTCGGCCTTGCTTCGGCTTGGCTTTCCTGGGGGGAGGAGCCATGGGTTTCCACGAACCATAGCCGAACCAATAGCCGTCCACATCCTGCGCCGTGTTGATGTCAAACAAACCACGGGCGATCCCGGCATCCTGCAGTACGTACTCGGTTCCGGGTTCGAGCGCCAGCGGCTCCGGCTTGGCCAGGTAGAGCCCTCCAGGCTGATACCGTTCCCCGTCGAAGACGGAGATCGGGATGATGCGGCTGGCGCTCGGCTTCCCCATATCGCCCGTCCACTCGAGCACGGCGATTGCGCGAACGGCGGGAGCCTTCTTCTTTGCATTTTCGACATGACCGGGATACTGCGCGTAGGCCGGTGCGGCCAGCGTAAGCAGCATAGCGAGACGGCTCGCGGCTTTCGTCATCATGGAATAATCTCGTTGCATTGCATCTCGCTTAGGGGAAGGACCTTTTCATGGAAGTGAACGACAAAGTCGCCGACTTCACGCTTCAGACGGACGAAGATAAAACCGTACATCTGAAGGACTACAGCGGCAAACCCGTAGTGCTTTTCTTTTACCCCAGGGCCGACACTCCCGGCTGCACCATCGAAGCCTGTGGCTTTCGCGACGTCTTCAAGAAGATACAGCAGGCAGGCGCGGTTGTTCTCGGTATCTCGCGCGACACGCCGAAGGCGCAGAAGAAGTTCAAAGAGAAGTACAACTTGCCCTATACCCTCCTTGCAGATGTAGACGAAGTAGTCTGCAAACAGTTTGACGTTCTCAAGCAAAAGAATATGTATGGCAAGAAAGTAATCGGCATTGAGCGGACCACCTTCCTCATTGGACCCGACCAGAAGCTGCTGAAGATCTTTCCCAAAGTAAAGCCGGAGGGGCATGCCGAGGAGGTACTTGCCGCTGTCAAAGCCGCTCGTGGGTAAAACCCGCGCCGGGACGACCCTTGTCTCCCGGGACTTTTATTTGGATACCCCTGACCTGGTCGCCCAGAAGCTGCTGGGAAAGCTACTGGTCAGGGGAGAATTGGCCGGGCGGATCGTCGAAGTGGAAGCCTATTTCGGGGAAGCCGACCCTGCCGCGCATGCCTTTGCGGGTAAGACGGCAAGAAACGCTGTGCTCTTCGGACCTCCGGGCCATGCCTACGTCTACTTCATCTACGGCATGTATTTTTGCCTGAATGTTTCCTGCGAACGAGATGGCCGTGGGGCCGGCGTCTTGTTTCGAGCACTGGAGCCAATCGCCGGTCTGGAGGCAATGGCGAGGAACCGCGGACTTGACGCCGCTCGCGTCGCCGCGCTGACCTCCGGACCTGGGCGCCTATGCCAAGCCTTCGGGGTGACCCGAGACCGGGACAACGGCGCCGATTTCACGTCACCAAACTCCGAACTGCAAATCCGGGACGATGGCTTTGCGGCCAACGATGTCCTGGTTACGCCGAGAATCGGCATCAGCAAGGACGCCGAGCGGCTGGCTCGCTTCGTCCTTGCAGGCAACGCTTTTGTTTCGAAACGCGGCGCCTGATTTGGAAGCCGAACTGGAGAACCGCAGGTCCCACCGCTCCACTATGTTCTGTCGAATAAACATTTCCACGAACGGTCCCGGAACCGCAGGTCCCTCCGCTCCGCTTCGCTCCGGTCGGGATGACAAGTAAAGGGTCACCGTTTGATGGGAAGTGGATGCCGGACCGAGGCGTTTTTCATTATCTTGGGTAGGCCGCAGGCCCTTGATTCCTCCGGTCGAGAGGACAGGTGATGAAAAATGCCTTCTGCCCCAGGACGCTTTCCCGTGGAACCGTGACCCTTTCCTTGTCATCCCGAAGCGGAGCGGAGGGACCTGCGGTTCCGCAGACCGTATCGTGGAAAGGAGTGGAGAGCTTGCGGTTCTCCGCTTTACCCAGCTAAAGCAGCAGGTTATCGATGAGCCGCGTTGTACCCACCCGAGCCGCCACTGCCACCAGTGCCCCGGCGCCGACATTCGGTATGTCCTCGAGGGTGTCAGGATCGACGATGCGGCAGTAGTCCAATTGCGCAGCAGGTTCCGCAGCGAGAACACGCAATGCCTCAGCAAGCAGCTTGGTTGATTCACGTTCCCCGCCCAGAGCCTTTTGCTGGACCGCCAGCAGAGCCCGGTAAAGAACCAGCGCCTGTCGCCGCTGCTCGTCGCTCAGGTTACGGTTGCGGGAACTCATCGCCAACCCATCCGGCTCGCGAACAATCGCGCATACGTCCAATTGGACAGCAAATCGCAAATCGCTCACCATCTTGCGCAGGACAGCGACTTGAGCGGCATCCTTTTGCCCGAAGAAAGCACGCTCCGGAGCTAATATATTCAGCAACTTAGCTACCACGGTTGCCACCCCGCGGAAGTGGCCCGGACGGGAAGCTCCGTCCAGCCGGTCGCTCAAACCTGCGACTTCTACGAATGTGGTCGCGCCACTGGGATACATCTCCTGGACCGAGGGAGCGAAAACCAAGTCAACTCCCGCCGCTTCAAGCGTGCGGCAATCCTCCTCCAGAGTCCGGGGATAGCTGGCGAAGTCCTCTTTGGGGCCAAATTGGGTTGGGTTTACGAAAATCGAAACTGCCACCGCATCGCAGCTTGCCTGCGCCGCCCGCACCAGGGAAAGATGGCCTTCGTGCAGGGCACCCATGGTGGGCACCAGCCCTAAGGTCTTGCCCGCCAGCCTGATCCGCGCGCACGCGATCCGGGTTTCAGCGATGGTGTGCAGCACCAACATGGGCTACGCCTTGCGCCGGGCCGTGCCTTCTTCCAGTAGCAAAGCCGCCATCGCTTCTTTGCCCAGATGATAGCTTTCCGCTTCGCCGGGGAATTGGCGTCCTTCCACATCGTCGCGGTACCGGTGGACCGCATCCGTGATCAAGGCCGCGGCGTCGCCATAGCGGCGCACGAATTTCGCCGGCGCGGAAAAGGACAAGTTGACCAGATCGTGCAGCACCAGTATCTGACCGTCGCAGCAGGGTCCGGCACCGATACCAATGGTTGGGATGTGTAACGCTGCAGTGATCCGCTGCGCCACCTCTGCGGGAATCCCCTCCAGGACCACTGCAAACGCACCGGAGGCCTCGAGAGCGAGGGCGTCCTTCACCAGGTGGTTGATAGCTCCGACCGACTTGCCTTGGACCCGGTATCCGCTCATGCGGTGGACGGACTGCGGTGTAAGGCCAAGGTGTCCCACCACCGGGATCTCAGCCTCGGTGAGCCGTCGGACCAGATCAAGGCGGCTCGCCCCACCTTCAATTTTCACCGCCTGGGCGCCGGCTTCCTTCAGGAAGCGTACTGCGTTGGCGATCCCTTCCGCCGTACTCACCTGGTAGGAGCCAAAGGGCATGTCGGCAACCACCATCGCGTGCTTGACTGCGCGGCGTACAGCCCGGGTGTGGAGCAGCATCTCGTCCATGGTGACGGGGAGGGTATTGTCATAACCCATGACGACCATCGCCAGGGAGTCTCCCACCAGAATGAAGTCGACGCCGGCTTCATCCACCAGCCGCGCCGTGGCATAGTCGTAGGCGGTCAGGGCCACGATGGGTGTGCCCTTGGATTTCTTGTCTTGAAGTGTTTGGATCGTCACCCGGCGGGCCGGGGTAGCGGACGCGGAGTGATCCGCGCTGCGGAAATGCGTGAGGCTCATGGAAAACTCCAGTGCAACTCCCCTCAGGGATGCTGCCCGATCAGTACCGCAAACCAATATACGCCGTTCGACATACTCCCGGCAAAGTGCTGACTATATTGACCCGGAGTGCAGTTCCAGGTTCTGCTTCAGGATCGCCTGAATCTCAAGATGGCCCATTTTCTGCGCCCAGGCCTCGGGTGTGGCCCAGGCTTCGGCGCCCTTCTCCCACACGGGCGCCCCTCGCTGAATCAATAACTTAACCATTTCCGTGCGCCCCCAGCGACAAGCCCATCCCAACGGCGTCGATTTGAGCAGGTCATCGCGGATGTCCAACCGCGCACCGTGGTCTATCAACATGGCGGCAAACCGGGCTCGGTCGTCTCCAGAGAGGCCACTGTGCCGGGCAGCAGTAAAGTGCAGCGTTGTTTCGTGGCGAGCGATCGAACGTTAGCATCCACCCCGTGCTTGAGCAGTACTTCCAGGCTGCGGAAATGCCCCTCGTTTTGCGCGGAGTCCTCTCCCGCGTCCGCGGACCGGTTGGATCAGGACCCAGTGCCAGCGAGGATCCGTTAGATGGCCAATCGAGATGAGAAAGTGCCATGGCAACGATCTCCGGACACCCGTGGCCCGCCGCCGACCAAGCCAATTCATGCGTCAGTTCTTCGTTGGGCGCCTCCGCCAACAGTCTCCTCGCTCCCTCAATATCATGCGTCGCAGCGACCATGTATGGCTGTTTCCTGGCTCCTCGCTCCATCAGCAACTTCTTTACTCGGTCGTCGGCGTGGTCCCACGCACGGCTAAGCGGCCATCCAGAGGCATAAACATTTCCATTCGGATCCGCACCTCGATCAAGCAGCATCCTGGTCATCGCCAGATCGTTCGCGAACGCCGCGTGCCACAGTGGTGTACCCCAGCTTAGGGTCGGTTCTTCCAGCTCTTCCAACAGCATGCGCTCGTCTATATCGGCGCCCAGATCAAGGAGCAGTTCCGCGCTGCCCAACTGGCGGTGGTTCACAGCGAGCGTCAGAAGGCCCCCGGAGAAAGTGATTTGTCTGAGTAAGCCTGGCTCAGCGGCAATGAATTGCCGGACACGGGGCAGGTCTCCCAGAGCGACCGCCGCACGCACGGTCAGCACCGCACCACCGTCCAGCAGTAGCGCCGCGACACGTGGGAACCTTTCTGCCCGGTCATTCCGCGGATTTACTCCCAGCGAAGCATGATCGAGCGGCGTCAAGTCACTCGGGTCCTTCTTGCTCACGTTCGCCCGTCTCTGCAGCAGCCACGCAACCAGTTCAACGCGGTTCCTTCGTGCTGCCACATGCAGGGGAGTCAAACCGTCCCGGTCGCAGGCGTGAATCAGGGTGCGGTCCTGGTCCAGCAGTTGCATCGCGGTTGCATCGTCACCCTGCGCGATGGCGGCACTGATTTGGTCCTGCATCGGGGAGACTGTTGCGTTCGAACAGCTCATCTCCTCGCGCCGGTGGCGCTCCTCTTCTTCGATCACGGCGACGATATCGTCGTAGTGCCGTTCACGGGCGAGTGTCCATGCAGTGGTCGCATCGCGATGCGGATAGATGCCTTTGCGCGCGTCCGCACCGGCTTCCATCAGCAAACGCACCATCGCGGCATCGCGCCGCAGCACTGCATAGTGCAGCCCTCGATGCTCATCGTTCCCTGCCCGGTCGATGGACACGAGTTCGGGGCGGCTGGCGAGTAACGAGCGAACCTGCGTCATATCGCCCGTCTGCACCGCCTCGGCAAACCGGGCGATGTTCGCGCCATCGACGAAGGCCTTCAGCTTGGGCCAACTTGCAAAGCCGTATGCCCGCGCAATTACCCTCTGGGCATCGTTCAGCGCGAAGCTTTTTTCTCGAGTGGATTCAAATCGCTTCACTTCAGCAATGGCGCCGGGCTCACCGGACTGAAATCCCTGCAAAAGTTCTTTGGCTTGTTTGCGCAATTGCTCCAGGCTTGGTTGCTCGGGAAGACGGCGTGAGGGCGCTGGATGGGAACCGGTGTCGGACATGACGATCTCCTTTTTGTCGCTGCCCGGTGTCCGCGTGTCGGGCTAAAAAGAAGATTCGCCTATCGAATTGTGAAGATCAGAATAGCCGGTGGGCTCAGCCCTGCCCGCGGACACGGGGGCGTCCGATACGCCAACAAAAGTATAGCGCGAACACAGGATTCAAGCGCCGTTCGGCATCGGGGGAGGCAGGAAGTATTGTTTGCCCTTGATGGGCTCGGAGAGCCGCTTCAGCAGCAGTGCCAGGTCCTGCTCGCGGTTCACAAAATCGATTTCGGAGGTGTCGACCACCAGCAGGTCGCTGGCTGTGTAGTGGAAGAAGAAGTGTTCGTAGGCCTTTGCCACCTGTTCGATATAGGCGTCGCTGATGGCTTGCTCCTGGGTAAGGCCCTTGCGTTTGAGTCGCTGTTTCAGCACCTCGGGCGAAGCCTGCAGATAAATCACCAGGTCCGGTGTCGGCACTTCGTTGCGGAAATCCTGGTAGTAGCGGTTGTAAAGGGCCAGTTCTGCATCGCTGAGATTGATGTAGGCAAAGAGCTTGTCTTTTTCAAACAGATAGTCAGCCACGATTGGCCAGGGATCACTGCCGGCCAGATCCTTCGCTGCCTGGCGCATCTGGTCGTACCGTTCCACCAGGAACCACATTTGGGTGGCCAGAGCCATACCGCTCATTTCCTGGTAAAAGCGGTCGAGGAAGGGGTTGTTCTCCGGTTCTACGATTCGCCGCGCGTGCAGGGTCTCAGCCAAAATCCTGGACAGGGTCGACTTGCCGACGCGAATCGGTCCTTCGATGGCGATGAATCTGGGGGGCTCGAAGAAATCTGCCATGAAGAAAAACAGAAGATAACACAGTTAAACTCTTGAAGCATGCTTACCAAGGTTGTCTCCGCAGGTTTGCTCACCGGGCTTTCGGGAGGCGCGTATCTCTACGCCGCGCAATGGCCCACTTCGCAGGTTTTTGGAAGAACTGTTCTTGCGGGTTCAAACGTAAACGAAGTTGCCTTGACCTTCGATGACGGTCCCAATGATCCATACACCTTGCAATTGCTTGAATTGTTGGACCGCCGGCAAGTGCGGGCTACATTTTTTCTGATGGGGAGCTTTGTGCGCCAGCGTCCCGAAATTGCCCGGGCGATCCATCGTGCCGGCCACTTGTTGTGCAACCATACTGTGAGCCATCCGTCCTTGCTGTGGGCAAGCCCTGCTCAGGTTCGAGAGGAACTGGTTGCGTGTACTGCCATCATCGAGGACACAACCGGGGAAGTCGTGCGATATTTCGGCCTCCCTTCGGCGCGCGCCGGCCGGATGTGCTGCGTACCGCGCGGGAACTCGGGCTGACTCCCGTGATGTGGAACGTGACTGCCTACGATTGGGAAGCCACGGATCCCGTGGATCTGGCAGCGCGCGTGCGGCGCGGCCTTCGGCACAACCAGAAGCGCCACCGCGGCAGCAACATCCTGCTGCACGATGGCGGCCACCGGGAATTGGGAACGGATCGCTCGATCACGCTCGGTGCTGTCGGGTTGTTACTGGATAGCTGGGTCGGAAGCGGGTTGCGCTTCGTCACTGTGGACGCGTGGGGATAGAGGCTCTTGAGTTCTCGAGGTGTGCTGATGAACCAGTTAAAGCCAATCGCCCACCCGGACTGCGCATTGTGCCGTCCCCGTTCGACAAGCTCAGGGCAGGCTCTGCGGGACTCGTCATAAACCTCAGCCTACCCGCCACTTCCGTGCCGGGCTCCAGGTTGTACCGTGCCTGCGGGACTGCAGGGCTCTCTCAACCTACTTCGTTGCATGCATCGATGCAAAGGCCTTCCGAGCAGCTTCCACCGTGAAGTCAATATCTGCAGTCGTGTGAGCCGTGCCGAGAAATGCTGCCTCGAATTGTGAGGGAGGGAGCCATACACCCTGATCCAGCATCGCCCGGTGAAAACGTCCAAAAGCCTCTGTATCCGACGTCGCCGCAGTCGCGAAGTCAGTCACCGGCGTCCCGATAAAGAACCACGTGACCATGGATCCCACGCGGTTGGTTTGCACTGCAATGCCCGCATCCTGCGCCGCAGCCGCGATGCCCTTGGCGACCGCCGCCGTGATCTTATCCAGCCCTGCGTACACCTCCGCCTTGTGAGCAGCCAGGTAACGCAACGTAGCGGTCCCGGCGGCCATGGCCAGTGGATTCCCGCTCAGCGTCCCGGCCTGGTAGACAGGGCCCAGCGGCGCTAACAGGTTCATCATTCTGGCCTTGCCCCCAAACGCAGCGCAGGGCAGGCCCCCGCCGATAATCTTTCCCAGGCAAGTGAGGTCAGCATCGATGCCAAAGACCTCCTGCGCGCCTCCCAGGGCCAGCCGGAAGCCGGTCATTACCTCGTCGAAAATCAGGAGGCTTCCGCTCTCCTGCGTAATGCGCCGCAGTCCTTCGAGATATCCCATAGCGGGAGGTACACAGCCCATATTGCCCACCACGGGTTCCACGATCACGCAGGCAATATCGTCCTGATGTTTGGCAAAGGCCTCCTCCACCGCGCTCAGGTCGTTAAATGGCAGAGGCAGCGTCCAGTGGGCAATCTCCTGCGGCACCCCAGCCGATCCGGCCAGGCCAAAGGTAGCCAATCCCGAGCCCGCTTTCACCAGCAGCCCGTCGGAGTGCCCGTGATAACAGCCCTCAAACTTGATCACATACCGGCGGTTGGTAAACGCGCGAGCCACGCGGATGGCGGACATGGTGGCCTCGGTCCCCGAACTGACGAAGCGCATTTTTTCCATCGAAGGCATGGCCGAAATCACCAGCTCGGCCAGGTCAGCTTCCGCGGCGGTCGACGCGCCGAAGCTCGCACTGCGCTGCGCGGCCTGCTGAATCGCCTCCACGACCAGCGGGTGGGCATGGCCCAGGATCATCGGTCCCCAGGACCCAAAGTAGTCCAGGTAGCGGTTGCCGTCGGCGTCCCATAGGTAGGCTCCTTCGGCTCGTACCAGGAAAGGCGGATCTCCCCCGACGGCTCGAAAGGCGCGAACGGGCGAATTCACGCCACCCGGCAAGTACTGCTCCGCGCGCTGCTGCAATTTTTTGGAACGGCTGAGTTCTCTGCTCACGGGATTCAGTATAGGGGACCCTGCTCGCGGCCTGTGGGCGATGTTAAACTGGCACTCCTGGGGATCGATTCCATCCCATCGAAACACCTCATCCCAATTGAACTTGGAAGAGCCTTGCCAGAATCGACGCGAAAATCGAATAAGCCTCCTGCCACCTACGCCTCGGCGGGCGTGGATATTTCGCAGGGCGACCGAACCAAGCAGCGCATCAAGTATCTAGCGCAGAAAACCTTCAATAAGCAGGTGCTGGGAGACATTGGCGGCTTCGGCGGCCTCTTCCGCCTGGACATCGCCAAGTACGCCGAGCCTGTCCTGGTTTCCAGTGCGGACGGCGTGGGCACCAAGCTGAAGGTGGCATTTGCACTCGGGATGCACCACACCGTCGGCGCCGACCTGGTCAACCATTGTGTGAACGACATTGCTGTCCAGGGCGCGACGCCCCTCTTTTTTCTGGACTACCTGGCCATCGGCCAACTCGACGATGAAGTAGCGCAAACCGTGGTCAGTGGCGTAGCCGAAGCCTGCCGCGCCAACGGCTGCGCCCTCATCGGAGGGGAGACGGCCCAGATGCCCGGCTTTTACTCAAATGGAGAGTATGACCTGGCCGGCTTCATTGTCGGAGCAGTGGACAGGCAAAAACTGATAACCGGCAGCAAGATCCAGGCGGGTGACGTGCTCATCGGCTTTCCTTCTACCGGCTTGCACACTAATGGATATTCCCTGGCGCGCAAACTGTTTTTCGACGTGGCCGGATATGCACCCCATCAATACGTGAACGAATTGAAGGATAAGGCCGGAGCGGCGTTGATGAAGGTCCATCGCAGCTACCTGGCCGTGATCAAGAAGCTCACTGCTGGGGATCTGGTGGTGGGCATGGCCCACATCACCGGAGGCGGCATCACGGAAAACCTGCCCCGCATCCTGCCCAAGACGATCTCCGCGGTGGTGGAAACCGGCTCCTGGGTTCCGCCCGCAATTTTCTCGCACTTGCAGCAACTGGGCAGCGTAGAGCCGGAAGAGATGTTGCGCACCTTCAACATGGGCATCGGGCTGATCGCGGCAGTGCCGGCCGACAAATTCAAGCGTGCCAAATCAATGCTCGACCGCGCCGGGGAAAAATTCTGCGTCATCGGCCGCACCGTTAAGGGCGACCGCAAGGTGTTGTACACGTGATCCGGATTTCCTGCTCTGCTACCCCACCGAGAGCCGCGTGTGCGGTCCCGGCCAGGGACCGCATGCATTCGAAATCCATGAAACCTCGACAGGAAATCCGGGGATTTCAGCAACTCCCCGAGTCAGCCGCTTGGGGATCCTGCTTTCCGGCCGGGGATCGAACTTTCTGGCCATCGCTGAAGCCATCGCCCAGGGACGCCTGGCAAACGCCACCATCGCGGTGGTGATATCGAACCGTCGCGATGCGCCTGGAATTGCTGCCGCACGAAGTGCGGGATTCGCCACCGAAGTGATCGAGCCCCAGGGACGAAAGCGCGCCGAACAGGATGCCGAGATTGTCGCCAGTCTGAGAGCGCATAAGGTTGACCTGGTGTGCCTTGCCGGTTACATGCGGCTGCTGTCAGCAGAGTTCGTGCGCGCCTTTCCGCAGCGCATTCTTAACATCCATCCTTCGCTGCTGCCGGCATTTCCAGGACTGGAAGCGCAACGGCAGGCGCTCGAATACGGAGTCACGGTCTCCGGTTGCACCGTGCACTTTGTGGACGAAGAACTGGATCACGGCGTGATCGTGCTGCAAAAGACCGTTCCGGTGCTCGCGGACGATGATGAGCACACATTAGCCGCGCGCATTATCGTTCAGGAGCATGTGGCCTATGCCGAGGCCATCGACCGGGTCGTCTCCGGGAAATATCGTTTCGCGGGACGCCGTTATGTGGCCGCTCAGACGGAAACGGAATGAGCCTCGCCCAAGGTTAGTTTCGCCGTCATTTTTCGCGATCCACGGAAGAACGTCACGGTGACGGTATCACCCGCCTGATGGCGATCCATAATCTCGGAAAGATCCTGCGGATTGGTTACCCGGTCGTTGTCGATGGCGACGATGAGATCGCCACCGAGATAAATCGGCGTGTTGCCCAGGTAGGCTTGCTGCGTGCCGCCTTTTAAGCCGGCATGTTCCGCCGCGCCCCCGGGGATCACCTTCTGTACCAGCACACCGTAATCCGCCGGCAGTCCAATCTGTTCCGCGAGATCGGGTCCGATGGCCAGCGAAGCGATACCCAGCGAGGGACGTCGTACCCGTCCGTACTTGCTGTAATCCGAAAGCACCGCTTTGATGGTGTCGATGGGAATGGCGAAGCCAATGCCGGAGTTCTGTTCTGCGCCGCCGGTGGCAATCAGCGTGTTCATCCCAATCACTTCGCCGCGCGAGTTGAGCAGCGGCCCACCGGAATTGCCGGGATTGATGGCTGCGTCGGTTTGCAGCGCCTTATCGATGGTGGGACCCTGCGGTTCCTGCACCGAGCGGATGGAGCTGATGATGCCCGTGGTCATGGTCCCGTTCAAACCGAACGGATTGCCGATCGCGTACACGTTCTGACCTACCTGCAGCTCACTCGATTCGGAGAGGATGGATGGACTGAGGTTCTTGGCGTTGATCTGCAGCAGCGCCAAATCGTGTGCCTTGTCCTGCAAAACGATCTGCGCTTTGTAGGTGCGCTTATCGCTGGTTGTAACCTCGACGTTCTGCGCATTTTGGATGACGTGGTAGTTGGTAATAATGCGTCCATCTTTGGTGAGCACGAAGCCCGATCCCTGGCCGTTCTGTGGCACCACCCCGTAAAAGAAGTCGAAGGCCAAAGCCGACGACGTGACATTCACGACCGAGGGTAAGGCCCGCTTGTAAACCGCAATGCGATTGGTTTCTTCCTCTGTGTAGGCCGGCTGTGCATCCGCCTCGGTCAAGTGCATCGGGGACTCGTGCCACAGCTTCGCGAGAGGCGCATTGGGGAGTCCGCGGAAGTTGCTGTACGAAGTGAGGTAGACGAACGCGCCTACCAGCAAAACGATGAGGATGACAGAGCGAATCTTCATAACGAGGTAATGTCTATTAGATCATTTTCGGCGCCGTTGACGAAAACCTCACTAGCTCCTGATAGGTCTTTTCAACCAAAGCACGTGTTGCTTCGAGCGAGCCGGTGTTGTCGATGACATAGTCGCACCGGCCCGCTTTTTCCCCATCGGGAATTTGCATTGCCAGCCGTGCCCGGGCGTCTATTTGCGCCGCGTCATGGGCGCCCATCCGCGCAACAAAGCGCGCAATCTTTACTTCGTCAGGTACGGTGACCAGGATCAGTTTGTCGAATCGCTGCACCCACCCAGGGGCGGTCCCCCACTTTTCAACTTCGAAAATCAGAGCAGACTCCACCATGGCGACACGCGTGGGATCCTTCGCAAAGACGCCACGCATCCATTCCTCTTCCGCGGCCACTACGGCAGGGTGCACGATGTGGTTGAGCGCGTCCGCCCGGTTATGTTGAAAGGCCAACTCAGCCAGCTTCTTGCGATCGAGCGACCCATCGCTCCGGACCACTCCATCGCCAAATGTATTTACGATGGCCGCATAAACCGGCTCCCCCGGCTGCATGAGCTGGCGGCCGAGTTGATCGGCGGAAATGACGGCCGCACCCAGTTCGGCAAACATGCCGGCCACTGTGCTCTTTCCGCTGCCCAGGCCTCCCGTCAATCCGACCCGAAGCATCTTAGACTGGCAGCCCGCGCCGGAGTTTCGCCGCGCGCACCGTGTTCGCCATCAGCATGGCAATGGTAAGCGGCCCGATGCCACCGGGCACCGGAGTATAGGCTCCAGCCAGGGCGTACGCTTTGGGAAGTACGTCGCCAACAATGACCGAACCCTTCTGCCGGAAGGTCTCTTCACGGCGAGCATCGCCGGCGAAGTAGCGCTCGAATTCCGCCGGATCGGTAACGCGATTAATGCCAGCGTCGAGAATCGTAGATCCAGGTTTGACCATTTCCGTTGTCACGAACGCCGGTTTGCCGATCGCCACCACCAGGATGTCTGCCTGCCGGGTGAACGAAGCCAGGTCGCGCGTCCTGGAGTGGCACACGGTGACCGTCGCATTCTCCGCCAACAGCAGGATCGCGGTGGGCTTTCCCACGATGTCGCTGCGCCCCACCACCACGGCATTCTGCCCTGCAATGGGCAGCTGGCTACGCTTGAGGATCTCGATGATACCCGCGGCCGTGCACGGAGCCAGCGCCGGCTGGCCGGTCTGCAATCGGCCTACGTTGACGGGATGGAAGCCGTCCACATCTTTGTCGGGGCTCACCGCTTCGAGCAGCAACTTGGCGTTCACATGCGCGGGCAGTGGCAGCTGAATCAGAATGCCGTCGATGTCTTCCCGTGCATTCAACCTGGCCGTCAATGCCAACATTTCGTCAGTGGTGACGGTTTCCGGCGGCGTGATCAGCTCGCTGAAAAGCCCCAGCGCCTCGCAGGTCTTGACCTTGCTGCGCACATAAATTTCGGACGCTGGGACATGCCCTACCAGCACTGCGGCCAATCCCGGCCTTATGCCTTGCAGCGCGAGGCGCTCCACCTCATCTTTGACCTCCGCCTTGATTGCGGCGGCAATTGCGTTTCCATCCAGAACTCTAGCCATGCACCATCCTTCCTGCTCATGGTAAATGCCTGCTTTGCGGGGAGGAGTCAAGCATGGTGATCTAGACTCATGAAATGACGCCGATTCTTTCTCAGACTCTGCTCGAGATCCTGGTTTGCCCGGTCTGCCATCAACCAGTGATTGCCGGGCCCAATCAGGCCGCGCATGCATGGCTGCATTGCACCGGTTGTGGCCGCTACTATCCGGTGCAGGATGGCATTCCCGTAATGCTCGAACATCGTGCGACGCCCGAACCACCGCTGGGGTGAAGGCCGCGATTTTTTTCGTCTTGCTGCTCACCAGTTGTCAGGAAATTAGTCTATTAGTTAGAAGCGGTTAGAAGCGAAACAAGTCGTAGCGCGCGGGTCATCATTTTGGGACAGAGGCTTTCCCGGAAAATGATGCCGGGCACTAGAAAATGTGAGATTGGCTATTCGGTGTACTCGTCGAAATGATTCGCGTATCCGATACATCCTGCAGAGCATTCCGGCATCAAATCAGCAGATTGCAAGGTGTACTTCTCCGCCCGGATGCTACTTCGGTGTTACGCAAAAGAAGGCCCGGCGCAACGAAGTCGGGTCATTTCGGGTTACTAGATACAGAAGACACGAAACGGGATGGTTTCTGCCCCTGATTGGTTGCACGATTGCGGTATGTTCCTTGGTTCAGACGTGAAAGGGCTCTTCCCGCAGGGTTCTTCGTGTAGCGGTTGGTCGGCAGGTGTCTAGCTCGTGCCCGGGCCTGATTTACAAAGCGGTGAGAGAGGAAACGAAAATGTCTGCAAGCGCCAAGATCGAAAAATTTTCCGCACGCGAGCTGCTCAACTTGCGCAACGAGCTCCTGCAATCGGGGATCGATTCGTGGCAGGCAGCTGAAGTCCTCAGTGGCTTCCTCACTGGCCGTGGATACGGCGTGAGCGCAGAACATGCTCGCAATGCCATCACACGCCTGGAAGGAATGGGTTGCAACCTCGATTGCATGCAGGCCGAATTGGAGAACCTCGCCTTCGTGATGTAAGCCCTCCACCACGCGCCCAAACGCCCTTCACCCAGTCCCAACTCAATCAACTTTAACTTGCAGCCTCGGTGCCCTTCCGGGCACCGAGGCTGTATGGTTACAGACGGCGGATATCTTTAACGTGGTGAGGGCGACTGTGCTCGATTTGAATCGTAGAAGCTTTCTGAAAGCGGCCGGGGCGGCCGCAACCGTGGAAACATTTCTGGGCGCGAGAACCCATTTGCTGGGCGAAGCCCAGACCGAACCAGCCAAGCCTGTCGCAGCCAACGACCATATTCAGTTCGCATTGATCGGTGCCGGTGGCCAGGGCCAGGGAGATACCAAGGTCGCGGTGCAGGTTCCCGGCGTGAAACTTGTGGCGGTTGCCGATTGTTATGACGGCCGGCTGCAGCACAGCAAGGAACTCTGGGGCGACGATATTTTTACCACTCGCGACTACGCCCAGATCCTCGAGCGCAAAGATATTGATGCCGTCATCGTCGGAACCCCCGACCATTGGCACAAGCAGGTCGCGGTGGATGCGATGAAGGCGGGCAAAGATGTGTATTGCGAGAAGCCGATGATCCATCTGTACGCCGATGGTCCGCAGATGATCGAAGCTGCCCACGCGAACAATCGCATCCTCCAGGTCGGAAGCCAGCGCGTAAGCTCTGTGATCTACGCCAAGGCTAAGGAACTGCTTGCCTCCGGCGCCATCGGCCAATTGAATATGGTGACCGCGCGCTGGGATCGCAATTCGTCGATCGGGGCGTGGAACTACACGGTGCCGCTGGATGCTTCGACCGAGACCTGCGATTGGCCACGCTTTCTAGGCACCGCGCCCAAGATTCCTTTTAACGGCGAACACTTTTTCCAGTGGCGCAAATGGAAGGCCTACGGCAGCGGCGTAGCCGGCGACCTTTTCGTCCACCTGTTTAGCGGAACCCACTTCATTACCGGAGCGCATGGGCCGACGCGCGCCATGGCGACAGGCGGGCTGCGCTTCTGGAAAGATGGCCGCGACGTCCCCGACGTGATGCTGGGTCTCTTTGACTATCCTGAGGGCTTTAATTTGAGTCTGCGCGTGAATTTCGTGGATGGCGGCGAGGAAAACGAAGGGCTTATTTTTACCGGTTCCGAAGGCACGATGGAAATAGCCGGCAACAGCGTGATTGTAAGCCGGACACCTCTGGAGAAGGGCCCCGGCCTTTTTGTCGGAAGCTTCACCGAAGCGATGCAAAAGAAAATTACCGAAGAGTACTACGAAAAGTATCCGCGCGAGCATCCGATGGGCGCGCCGACAGCTCGGCTACGAGAAATACGTAGCAGCACCTGGATACAGTGACAGCTACGATCACTTCCGGAATTTCTTTTCCTCGGTTCGTTCGCGCCAGCCCGTGGTCGAAGACGGAGTGTTCGGTTTCCGTGCGGCCGGAGCCGCATTGCTCAGCAACCTCAGCTACGAAAAAGGCACCGTTGTCCACTGGGATCCCGAGGCCATGAAACTGGGCTGACCGGGAAGGTAGGTACTGGCTTCACAGGCTGCGGAAAAACGCATTTTCTGGCCTTTAAGAGGGACTCGATTGGCCTTTACTAGGAGCATCCCAGGTCTCAAAAGCGAGACCCCACGGCACGCCGGGGCAGGCTGGGGCACCCTTCGCGTTTCCAAGGCTGAATTGGTCTGGAACTCCCAGGGGGCTAGGGATTCGGAGCGGTAACTTCCCTAGGCGCGCGCGAGCCAAGAACTTCGCATCGTGCAAAGACTCTTCTCGCACCACGCTGAGCCCTACCAGAAGTAGCTGGCTTCCACCTTCGGCGTTCCGGGTTCGCCGTCGATCATCTGGGTGCTCAGAACGAATTCCATATTTTTCTTGTTGCCCGCCCCTGCGGCGGCCCGTTCCAGTTGCGCCAGATTACCCGAATCGGTGAGATATTCGCCCGCAACCATGGTCCCGCCCCGGCCTACGCCAGCGGCCACCACCGCCAGCTTACCCGTAGTATTGTCGGTAAAGCGCGCAACGATCGCAAAATCGCGATAGTTATTGGTACTCATTTGCTGCACGCGGTTGATAACCCAGTCCGGGTGAGCCGCGTTGGTGCTATCGACAATGCGGAATTCTGTCATCGCAGGGTCGTTGGCAAAGTGGTACCGCAAGGAACCGGTGAGTCGTAGAGTCCAGGCGTTGTCGAAAGCACCGATGAACACCGTAGGCCCAGCGCGAAGATCCGTCAGGTCGGTGACCCCCTCACCTTTCAAGCTGAACTTTTTCCCGTTGGATTGCAGCAGGGCGGCGACCCGGACAACAGGGATTAAGTCGTCAATCACGATGGCGGTCAAATCGTCCTTGAGTAGGGTTTTGCGGGAGGGGTCGGCAGCATCGCGCAGGGCAATCACGGGGTACGCGCTCTGATCAGCGACGCAGAACAGCACCGGCTCGTTGGTATTGACCACCGGACCCCAGAAAAAATCGAACGGCGTCGGTCGTGCCGAGTGCCAAAGAAAGGCCGCACCCCCACATAAAAGGGCTAGAAAGGCGACGAGGACGATCGCGGTCGCCGGTCGCCTGAGCAGCCGTCGCACGGGGACTTCTGCGATGGGCGCCTTCCAGGCCTCAACCTGAACAGGTGGGGGAAGGGTGACGACCGCCGCCATTTCAGTAGACTCGCTCTGCTTAGGAGCCTGGGGCCAGTGGAACTGAGGAACATAAGAGCCGGAGGGAAGCGATAGGCGCAGTTCCGTCTCGTGTCCAGGTTCCTGGTAATACTGCGCGATGCGCTTGCGGATCTCCGTCGCCGTCACCCGGACGATCGGATCCGATGCGGTGTCGTAGTCGGCGTCCCGGCCAAAGATTTCGATCCCCAGTGTTCTCTCCTTGAGCAGCTCAGGCTGGCCGAGTAACGTTTGGCCGATCACAAAACGAAGAAAAGACGGGAAACGACGGCTTTGGCTGAAGTGGGGGTTGCGCAGTAGCCGTTCCAGCTGCTCCTCGATCGCTTTTTTTTCAGCATCAGGAAGCGCTGCGATCCCGGCGGCGGAATGATTCAACATATGACTTCCCCGCAACACGCGAGAATTATACGCTCCCCCAGCAACAGCGCAACCTCCATCAAATGAGCAGTTTCGCCGAAGTATTAACGGATAAGAGCACGAACCTTAACCGCAAAGACCTTACGCGTGAAAATTCTGCAAACGTATAAGTGCTGCCGTTGAAGCATTCGATCTTCGACGCGGCCGCGGACCTTATTGCCGGGGCTAATCATCAAGAAACGATTTTCAGCAAGTTCGTTTTGGAGGCATCATGGGACTACATCGCAAAGCTGGCAAGAACTCTCGGACAAACCGGGCGACGTCGATTTGGCCGGTTCTAGCGTATTCGTTGACCATGTTGCTGGCATGTTTGCTCAGCCTGCCGGCGATGGCTCAGGCCGTCCGCGGCCAGGTTCGCGGATTGGTTACTGACCAATCCGGGTCGGTACTCCCCGGGGCCAAGGTAACCCTTTCGAACGTCAACACGGGGGTCATCACGACCAAGCCAACCGACAGCGCCGGCATCTATGTGTTCGACTTCGTCGAACCCGGAACCTACACGGTAACCGTCGAGGCCGGCGGATTTGCCAGGCATGTTCAGCAGAACCTCGTTGTGCAGTCCAGCAGTGAGTTAACCGTCGACGCTATGCTGACTCCGGGGGCTCTGCAGCAATCGGTCACTGTCACTGCCGCTCCGCCCCTCCTCGAGACCACCTCGAGCAACGTAGAGTTGACGATCGACACAAAGATGGCGAACGACACGCCGCGGCTCGATCGCAATCCCTTCAAGCTGACGTTAATCGAGCCGGCAGCCGTAAACACACGCGGGGAAATGGATCCGTATCGCGTCCTGGGCGGCCAACAGCGTCGATCTCGGGGGAGGCACCAACCTGAGCGAACAACCTGCTGGTGGACGGCAATCCTATCGGAATCGGTCATAAGGCCGGCTATCCGCCGAACCAGGACGATGTGCAGGAATCCGTGGTTAGCCAGAACAGCACGGACGCTTCCAGTGGCCACAGTGCCGGCGGCTTGATCAGCCTGACAACCAAGTCGGGCACGAACGATTGGCATGGGATGGCGTTCTATCTTGGCCGCTATCCATGGCTGAGCGCGAAAGCCGACCGTACGAAGAACGTCCGAATGCACAGCGCCAAAACATGTATGGCGGCACCTTCGGCAATCCGATCATCAAGAACAAGTTGTTCAACTTCTTCTCCATCGAAGACTGGAAGATCAACTCGCCGTACAGCTACTCGGAGAACGGTGCCGACCGCGCTTGAACGTGGGGGCGACTTCTCGCAAACGTGTGGACGCCACCGGCGCGCTACGCGTGATCTATGATCCGTTTATCGCTCCGACGGTCGATCCCTCGACCGGCACACTGGTGCGTACTCCGTTTGCCGGCAACAAGATCCCTTCGGGCCGCTTCGATCCGGTCACCGGCGGTCTCGCACCGCTCTTTCCCTGACCCGAATAATGCCGGCCAGGGCCCGTTTCATTTGAATAACTTCCAAAAGAGCGGAAGCCAAAGCACCAGTTACCTCAACTTTTCCGATCGGGTCGATTACGTCATTAGCGATAAGTGGCGTTTATCGGGCTACTATGGCCGCTATCACTCCGAGGACAGTCAGACCAATCCGCTGAATAACGTGCTTGTATCAACCGTCGGGAAGTCTGCGTGGGGCCAACCAGGTCCTGGGCGACCTGATCTATACAGTGACTCCAAACACCGTCATCAATATTCATGGTGATTGGTTCAACCTCGTCGACGCTTACGTCTCCAAAGGGTTGGGCAAGGACGGCTTGTCGCAGATTTGGGACAACACCTGGTATGCCCCGTATCAGGACGTTTCGGCGAACGTGCCTGTTTACTATCCCAAGATGAATATCGGTGCGGAGCAGCTTCGGCGGTCCCGGCTTCTTCTGGGACCAGCGTCCGAGCGCGGAAGCATTCGCCGTGCAGGTTGCCCAGACGAGGGGCTCACACTACCTGACCGCTGGGCTCGACTATCGCCGCGGCGGTGGGCCGGTCTTTGTCAGCAACACGAATGCAATTCAACTTCAACCAGTCGTTGACTGCCCGCGAAACCAGCAACCCGGACCTGACCATTTCGGGAGATCCCTTTGCGACGTACCTGCTCGGCGCTCTCGACATCCAGCACGCAGATGGTGGGCGGCCCGGCGCCGAATCCAATCACCAACCTCTATGGTCTCTATATTGGCGATACATGGAAGGCCACGCGCAACCTGACGGTCAACGCGGGTCTGCGTTACGAGTACGAATCCGCCTGGCACGACACAAATCACCTTCTCTCACAAGGGCTCGATCTGACACAGACAGATCCAGCGATCAGCGCGGCTCCGCCGATTATGCCGTCGCAAGTCACCAACATCGTAGGCTGGAGTCAAAGTTTCGCAGGCGTCTGGAGCTTCACCAGCGGAAGTCATCCCGGAATGTGGAACGCCCCGAAGGGTGACTTTCAACCGAGGTTCGGTCTTGCGTACCGAATCAATGACCGTACCGCAGCGCGCTTTGGATACGCCATGTATAAAGAGCCCACGGAATTCAACTTCACCCCCGCGCCCGTCTCAGGTTTCGAAGACGTGAACTTTCTGGAACCGCCGTTTTTCGGCGAGACCGGATACCAGAACGTCGCGCCGCTCTTGAACGGCGTTCCGCAAGCCACATTCCAGGATCCCTTTCCGGCAAGCAATCCACTCGTGCCCATCGCGGGCAGGGCTGCCGGCGGAAATGTCGGCCGCGGCGGATCCCCCCTCTTGTGGTACCCAAAGAATTTCCAAAAAGCCTACAACAACCGCCTGAGTTTTTCTGTGCAGCGCCAACTGCCCGCAGAATTCGTGGCATCGTTTACCTTCTTCGAGAACTTTGGAAATAAGCTCTACAATCAATCGTTGAACAGCACCGATCCGGCGATTCTGCAGTCCTACTCGCCCGACTACCTCAACAACACGAGCGTCAACAATCCCTTCTACCACTATGGCAGCCAGACGTTGCAGCCTGGATCGTATTACAACCAGCAACAGTTGCCGCTCGGATCTCTGCTGACAAAGTATCCGTTTTACGGGCAGCTGTATGAGATTGGCGAGCGTGGCGCAAGTGAAAACTACAAGGACCTCGAGCTCCAGGTTCAAAAGAGATGGAGCAAGGGATACAACTTCCTGTTTGGATACATTTACATCAAAGAGAAGTTACAAATTAACACCTTCAACGACCTTACGCTGTATACCAATAAGCTTCAGTGGCAGGACAGCAATCAACCGCACCACCGCCTGACTTCGGCGGGAACGCTCGAGCTGCCCTTTGGCCACAACAAGTGGCTGTTCTCAAACGTGCCGGCGGTCGTGAATACCATTATCGGTGGCTGGCAGACTACCGGTTTGCTGACGTATACCAGCGGCGACTATCCACGTTTCCAAGATACGGCAAAGCCGACCAAGCCCACTGTGATCGTCAACAGCAATCCCTGCCAGAACGTTCCGTCGGGCTACTACTTCAACCCGGCTGCCTTCAGCCCGCTGCCGGCGAACACCTACGTGCTGCGATCGACCCCGCTGCAGTACAACTGCATCGTCGGCCCCAGTTTCATAAACCTCGACGCCACCCTGCAGAAGAACATCCATCTGACAGAGCGGGTGCAGGCGCAATTGAAGCTCAATGCTTACAATGCCACGAACAAACTGAATCTGGCCGATCCGGACACGAACGTCACCGATACCGGCCTCTTCGGCCGAGCGATCTACCAGGGATCGCCGGCAGGCGAGTTCTCCGGGCAAACTGCTGTGTACGGTAATCAGGCGGGACGACAATTGGAGATCGGCGTGCGCTTGATGTTCTGACGACTGCGCCGAGTTCCGTGGCATCGTAATCGTTGATAGCCGAACCTTCATGCCCGCCGCCCTCCTGACCGGAGTTGCGGCGGGCGTTTTTGCGCCTTGGTATGCTGGTAAGCGGCTCTAATAATGCTGGATCGTAGAGAGTTTCTTCGAGTCGCTGCTTTCGCCGCCGCTGCACGCCTGGATGCTTTTTCCGCGCAAGCAGCGCAATCTTCGCCACCCCCTTCGAACGCAATCCAGGGGATGGCGTCCCGCGGAGTGAAGGCCGGCCCTCGTCTGAAGGGGTCGGGTCTTCCGTTCCGGGCGCGCCTGACCGACGTGGCGGCGAAAGCGGGCTTGCACGCCGTGACGGTTTGCGGCCATCCGAACCATGCCGACTATGTGATCGAGGCAATGGGATGTGGCTGTGCGTTCTTCGATTACGACAACGACGGCTGGATGGACATTCTCGTGCTTACCGGTTCACGCTATGGCGATCCCGCCGGCGATGCCTCCAACCGTCTCTATAAGAACAATCGCGACGGCACGTTCACCGACGTTACGGCCCGCTCGGGCTTGTTTCGGACCGGGTATTGGTACGGTGTCGCCGTTGGCGACTACAACAACGACGGCTTCGAAGATCTGTTCCTGACCGGCTACCCGAACAATGCTCTATATCGTAATAACGGTGATGGTACATTCACCGAAGTGACGAAGGAAGCAGGTCTACTCAATACGGAACCACGCTTCGGCTCGGGATGTACGTTCGTTGACTACGATCGCGACGGGCACCTGGATTTGTTTGTGTCGAATTATGTTCTGTTCGACACGAAATCTGTGCCGCGTGGCGGCGAACTCTCCAGTTGCAATGCTGAGAAGGTATTCTGCGGACCGCGCGGGCTCCAGTATGGCCGCCACTCTCTGTATCGCAACAACGGCGACGGCACATTTCGTGACGTGAGCAGCGCGGCAGGAATCGAGAAGGCAAGCTCCGGTTACGGTCTCACGGTGGTTGCCGCTGATTTTGACAACGACGGCTGGCCCGATATCTACGTTGCCTCTGATTCCACGCCGAGCCTTCTTTTTCGAAACCAGCACGATGGGACGTTCGCGGAAGAGGCCCTGGACCGCGGAGTGGCCTTGAGTGAAGACGGGATGGAGCAAGCCGGGATGGGCGTCGGCGTCGGCGATTTGGCTTGCCATGGCGCCCTGGACATCGTGAAGACCCACTTCGCCGCGGATACTACGGCGGTGTATACCAATGACGGCAAAGGCGAATTTCACGACGATACTTTCCGATCAGGGCTGGGCAGCGAAACACGGTACATCAGCTGGGGCATTGGCATTGAGGACCTGGACAATGATGGCAATCCGGATGTTTTCTGGGTGACCGGCGGAATTTATCCGGAGCTGCAGGGCAGACCGGACCAACCTTACAAAGGACCGCGTATCGTCTTCCGCGGCCTTGGGAACGGGCGCTTCGAGCAGATCACGGCCGAAGCAGGATCAGGGGCCACCGCGCAACACTGTAGCCGCGGCTGCGCATTCGGTGATTTTGACAACGACGGCGACATCGACATTCTCACCGTAAACCTGTATGAACCGCCATCGCTGTTGCGCAACGACGTTGCGGGCCGCGAGCACTGGATCAAGTTCAAACTCACTGGAACGCAATCGAACCGAAGTGCGATCGGGGCGAGGCTGACTGTGCGCTATGCCGGCAAGATCCAGGTCCGTGAGTTGCTGAGCCAGTCATCGTACCTGTCGTCAAACGATCCGCGCGTACACTTCGGGCTCGGCAGCGCGACCTCGGTTGATGTGGAAGTGCGATGGCCGCTGGGTTTGGTCGAACGATTGACGAATATTGCTGCCGACCAACTTGTCTTTCTTGTAGAAGGTTCCGGCGTTCAGAAGACGCAAAAGTTCCGTTGACCAGTATGCATAGCATCGTTCTGGCACTGCTTTGCGCGGCCATGCTGAGTGGCCAGCAGTCGAAACTCGAGCAGGCATGGAGGCTCGCCGCCAACGGTCAGCGCGGCGATGCTATTCACGTTTTGCAGTCATTGATCGTCACGGAACCACGCAACACGGACGCGCGGTTGTTACTTGGCAGTCTCCTGATGGAAGAGGGTGATAAGCCGGCTTCCCTTGCTCAATTGAAGACCGCGGTCGAGCAACGCCCGCATTCCGGAGAAGCACAGAACGCACTCGGTGAGGCTTACAACAAATTCGGCGAAACCGCCGCCGCCAAGACAGCGTTTGAGAAAGCAGTCGCGATCAAGCCAGACTACGGAGTCGGGCAACTGAATCTGGGGCAGGTGCTGGTGACGCAGGGAGACCTGGCCGGTGCAGCGAAGCATCTGGATCGAGCCATCGCTCTCCTGGGGCAAGGGGAAGATGCGGCCGATGCGCATTATTTCCGTGCCAGGATTGACTCAGCGCAAAACCGCCCGCGTGCCGCCGCAACCCAACTCGAGACGGCGGTCCGCATGCGTCCGGACTTTGCGGGAGCCTGGTCTGACCTGGGGCAGGTCCGTAAGCAGATACTGGATGATTCTGGCGCGCTCACGGCATTCGAGCATGCCGTTGCTACGAATCCGAAGGATGCGGTTGCTCAATATCGGCTTGGCGCCGAATACCTGCATCAAGACAAGACCCGGCCTGCGATCGACCACCTTCGTCAAGCCTACGAGCTAAATCCGTCCGATCAATCCACTCTGAACGCGCTGCAGATGGCCCTGCGGCAAAGCGGCGATTTGGATGGGGCAGATCGTGTCAAGCAGCAACTCGCGGAGCTGCTCCGTGACCGTGATCGGATCAATCAAAACAAGCTCAAAGCCGTACAGTTCAATAATGACGGAGCTGCTCTGGAAAAATCCGGCGATCTTCGCGGTGCGCTCGCTAAGTACCGCGATGCGGCCCAACTGGATCCAAGCCATGCCGGCATTCGAACCAACTATGGCGTAGCGCTTCTGCGCATGGGCAAGTGGGCAGAAGGGCTCGACGAGCTCCATCAGGCTTTGCAACTCGATCCGCATAACGAACAGATCCGAGCAGCGCTAAAAGATGCGTTATCGCAGGCTCCGGATGGCACGCTTCCTTCCTGGAAGGACGAGGTGCGCTAAAGGGACAGAATTGGAACTCCAGTGACAGAGTGACCTTGCGTGTTAGACTTCGCGCATGAATTTCCGCCTTCTTCTGCCATTGTTCGTGGTTTGCGCGACAGGGTTTGCCCAGATGGCGCCTCGTGCCCGCGCACTGGGGGTGCCGTTCGACGGCACGCCCGGCCCGCTGGATGCGATCACCGATGTCATAGGAGTGGAAGTAGGCGACACCACGCTGATTCATGGCGAGGGTAAGCTGGTCGTAGGCCAGGGTCCGGTCCGAACTGGTGTAACGGTGATCTTTCCTCGTGGCCGTGCCGATGCGGATCCTGTGTACGCCGGATGGTTCTCGCAAAACGGAAACGGCGAAATGACCGGCACCACCTGGGTGGAAGAATCCGGGTTTCTCGAAGGCCCAATCGGCATCACCAATACGCACTCCGTTGGCCTAGTGCGTGACTCGATCATCGCCTGGTCCGTAAAGAGCGGCCGGCTCGCCCAACAGCCCTGGTCGCTGCCGGTGGTTGCTGAAACGTGGGATGGATATCTGAACGACATCAATGGATTTCATGTCCAGCAGGCCGATGTATTTTCGGCCCTCGACACTGCGAAGGCCGGCCCTGTTCCAGAGGGCAATGTAGGCGGAGGCACCGGTATGGTCTGCTACGGGTTCAAGGGCGGAGACGGAACTGCCTCCCGTGTGTTGTCTGCGGACGCCGGCGGATACACCGTCGGGGTGCTGGTGCAATGTAACTGTGGCAGACGCCCTCAACTCACCATTGCCGGAGTGCCCGTCGGGAAGTTCATTCCGGCTGCACCCGCCAAGGCAGTGTTGGAACCGGAAGTAAGGGGTGATGTCGGCTCGATTATCATCGTGGTGGCCACAGACGCACCGCTCTTACCTGGGCAATTGAAGCGGCTAGCCCGCCGGGCAACCATGGGCCTCGCTCGCACCGGCTCCAGTTCTGGAAATTCTTCCGGCGATATCTTCATCGCCTTTTCTACGGCCAATCGCGGGGCGGGCAAAGAACCGGGTCCCAACTCTGTGCTCACGGTTTCGAACGAACGTATCAGCCCGCTGTTCCAGGCCACTGTCGAAGCGACAGAAGAAGCCATTGTCAACGCCATGGTCGGCGCTCAAACCATGACGGGTGTTGACGGCCATACCATCGATGCGCTTCCACACGATAAGCTGACAGAACTGATGAATCGTTCACCGCAGGCCAGATAGCGATGAAGCGAGCAGCCCTCGGCTTTCATATGCATTCCGGCTGGGGCGTGCTGGTGGCCGTTTCGCAAGATGCCAACGCGGTTACATTATTGGATCGCAGGCGCATCGTGGTCGCAGACCCGGAAGAGCACGGAGCCATCCAGCCATATCACTTCGCCGCCCAACTCAAACCTCCAGAGCAGGAAAGGCACCTGGCGCACTGCGCGGCGTCGTCCTGTCAGATGGCCGCGACCGCGATTGCGGAGGTAATTCGAGAATTGGAGGCACGCCACTATCGCATCGTGGGTGCTGCGATCTTATTGGCTTCGGGCCGGCCCCTGCCTCCATTGGCCAAAATTCTCGGGGCGCATCCCCTGATTCACACGGCGGAAGGCGAGTTTTTCCGCCAGGCCGTCCGTCAAGCTTGCGCAGGGTTGCGGATCGCGGTGACCGAGATCCGCATGCGAGAGCTTGATACCGGGGAGCATAAGGGGCGCGCGTTGCAGCGGAGTATCGTCGGCCTTGGCCGTACCGTAGGCCCACCCTGGACCAAGGACCACAAAACCGCCGCGCTCGCAGCCGCATTGCTTCTCGTCGATACCTGACGTTTTGAACTTTTCTCCGCCCTAGCCTGCATTTCTCACAGACCCGTGGTAAACGAATAAGACGAAATCGATGCCTGTGGTGAGATCTCAATGGGTAACGAGTGACGGGTGCCCCAAATCCCCGATTTCCTGTGAAGTGTCGTGGGTTCCGCGAACTTCATGCGCCTTTCCTTAAAGAAAGGCGCACGCGCGGTCGGGTCCAGGGCAGCGTGCAGGAAAACCGGGCAGATATCGGGCACCCGAGTTTTGTCGCAGACCCGGCGGTGAGAAGTCCGTGCTAGCCCCATCGCGGCAAACGGTGAAGCTACGCCCTAGGTGAGGAGTTTCTTTAAGGGTTTCCAATAGTGCTCTTGCCATCCCCACTCGAGATGATCGAAATCGCCTACAGGGAAGCCTTTGTGGTCCAACGACACGATGGTTTCTGAAGCCTGGGGCTTCAGTTCAAAAGCTACGAGCGACCAGATGCCGGGGGTCCAATGCGCAGGGCGCCACGCCTGAACGATCCGCTGGTTCGAGACCAACTCAACGTTTCGCCCAACGATTTGTCCGGCGAACAGGGAAAAGCGTCCGCCCTCCCTGGGGTCGATCTCGGCCGGCTGGCCGGTGAATGCCGCGAACTGCTTTGCGTCCAGAAGAATCGAATAAATCCGTTGCGGACTGGACTTCAGGTGGATTTCTTCCTGGAGTGATGTGCGCTGTTGATTGGGCGAGGTTCCCGGCTTTTCCTGCTCCGGCGGCTGCGGACCTTGCCCCCATGCGCTGGAGGTGGTAGCCAGACCACAAAGGGCCATGACTATACCGGTAGCTACCTGTCTTCGCGTCGGAGGGTACTCCAAACCAGCTGGCCTGTCTTTTTCTGTCATCGCATTCTCCTGGCAGTCAACGTCACTGCATGGAATCACGCGGCGAAATTATGTTCAAGATCATATTTTGCTGGACGAGGCAGGAAGGCTTGCGCAATACTCCGGCTCACAGAAGACTGGAGAACGTATGCCCTATCCCATTGGCCATCGCACGGAGATGAAAGGCAAGATCATTCAAAGCGCACGCAGGTTGTTCAACCGGCATGGTTTTGACCGCGTTTCTGTCGATCAGATCATGTCTGGCGCGGGTCTCACGCGGGGCGGTTTCTACAGTTACTTCGAGAGCAAAAGCGATCTATATGCCGAGGTTCTGGGCTGCTTCTTCACTGACCCGGAATGGAAGAGCTGCTGGGAAGGTGTGGAAGTAGATCTGTCCGCAAGGGATGTCGGCCCCCAGGTGGTGCGCGCTTACTTATCTCGCCAGCACTTTGAGGATGTGGAGAATTCGTGCCCCATGATTGCGTTGCCGACTGACGTGACGCGGAGCGGCGAGAGCGCGAAGCAAGCGTTCGAGACGGTGTTTAGCGCCATGGTTAGTGTTCTGGACCGCAGCCTGAAGCAGAGCCGTCGCGTTCGGTGTACCAGGGCACAGGCGATTGCCGCCCTATGCGTGGGTGGCATGGTCGTCGCTCGGGCATTACAGAACCGAACCCACGGCGATGAGTTACGCGAAGCATGTATGTCGGTAGCGCTCGAGTTGGGTGGCTGGGAAAAACGATAGGTGATTCCGGCTGAGCCGAGGGCATTTTCGTTGTAAGGGAAACCTTAGTCGCCTAGGGCGTTTCCCACGTGCCCGATTGCCCCGACCGAACGATGGCTTCGATCACCGCCATATTCTTGATCGCGTCCGTAAGCGGGACGGGAACACCGGCGCCTTCGCGCACGGCCCGGGAAAAGGCTTCGCCTTGAATGGTGAACTGGTTGCAGGGTGGGAAAGTCTCGGTGCGAATGCCGCTCCCGGCAAGATCGCGTCCATCGTCAATCAAAATGTGGCTGGCACGGTCCGGGGGCGGAGTGAAGGGCATCACCATTTCTATGCGGCCGTGTGTGCCCACCAATTGCATTCGCTGGTGATACACAAGCTGCATGCTGCAGGTAAAGACCGCCTGCCCCGACGGAAATTCCAGCACCGCCGAAGTCAGTCGATCCACTTTCAACTGCGGGTCCCGGTCAAACAGACCTATCACGCGCACCGGTTCTTCGCCGAACATCCATCGGGAGGTGTGGATGGGATAGCATCCGATGTCCATCAGGCTTCCGCCGCCATATTCCGGAACGTTGCGGATATTCGCGGGGTCGGCGTTGAAGTAGCTGAACACCCCTTGAATGGAACGGAGTTTCCCGATTCTGCCTGCGGCAATCAGGTCGCGGGCGCGCAACCACTGCGGATGGCCGTGTACCATAAAGCCCTCAGCGATGATCACACCCGTGCGTTCCTGGACCGCCAGAAGGCTTTTGGCCTCGGCCACCGTCAGGCTTAACGGCTTCTCGCACAAGACATGCTTGCCCGCTTCGGCGGCTTTGATGGACCAGGGCACATGAAGTTGATTGGGCAGAGGATTGTAAATCGATTCGATTTCTGGATCTGCAAGCAACTCTTCATAGGAGCCATATGCCTTCGGAATGCCGAGAGCATTCGCGGCTTCTTCCGCCTTGCGGCGATCCCGGGAGGCGATTGCAGCCACCTCGACCCAGTCGCTTTTTTGCATTCCCGGAATAGCTTTTCTCGTGGCTATCCCTGCCGTACTCAAAATTCCCCAGCGGACTTTTTTGCACATACCAGGAATTTTAGAGCCCAGAGCCACGGAAGACGCAGGCCACCGTGCGGCAGAGAATGAGAAGATCTCCTCCGAGCGACCAATGCGTGAGGTACTTCAAATCGTACATTTCGATGGAGGCGGGATCGGCACTGCTGCGTCCGTCGATTTGCCACAGGCCAGTGATGCCCGGTCGCACGGACGAACGAAAGGCAAGAAACTCGGGATTGAGCAACTTGCAATGGTAGTCGGGTAAGGCACGCGGTCCCATCAAACCCATGTCTCCGCGCACCACGTTCCAGATTTGCGGCAACTCGTCGATGCTGTAGCGGCGGAGAAACGTGCCCACCACGGGTAGTACGCGCGGATCACGGGCGTCCCGGTAAATGCGCGGGTCCCTGGCGTCAGGGTTCTGTGCCAGAAAGTCGCGCAGCCAAACGTCGGAATGCAAACGCATGCTGCGGAGCTTAAAAAATCTAAATGGCCGGCCGTTTTTACCTTGCCTGTTTTGCGTGTAAAAAGCGGGCCCAGGATCGACCAACTTGATGGCGATGATGGCCAGGGTGAGCACCGGCAAAACCATGACGCCCACAAACGTGGCCACACAAAAATCGATCAAGCGGCTGCAGGCCAGCGCCAGGTACGGCCGGGCAGGCACAACAGACGGGATGACCGCTTCCGACTGGATCACGCTCCCTCGCTGGTGACAGCGGAGGTGGGAAACTTGCGCAGACCGGTGACTTGCAAGGCGAGAAGGCCAAGGAACTGGGCCACCTGCAGCACATAACGCCGCCACAAACGTCGAGGTTGCGTGCAAAGACGGAACAACCACTCCCCTCCGGCTTCGCGCACCCAACGGGGGGCTTGGCGAACGGAACCGGCATGAAAGTCGAAGGCTGCGCCGACGGCAAGCAGCAGCGGTGCCTGCAGACGGCTGCGGTTTTCGGTGACCCACAGCTCCTGCTTCGGAGAGCCCAACCCGATCCAAACGACATCCGCCTGGCTCTCGTTGATGAGGCGAATGTCTTCAGCAAGCTCGCTTTCCGTCAGAGGACGAAAGGGCGGCGAAATGGTGCCGGCAACAGAAAGGCCAGGGAACTGCTCCTGTAACCGGGCTGCGAGCGTGGCAACGACACCTGGTGTTCCACCATAGAAGAAGTGGCGGTATCCACGACCGGGAGAGCGCCGGCACAGTTCCAGCATCACATCGGGTCCGTAGACGCGCTCCGCCTGGGTGGCCCCAAACCAGCGGCATAACCTCACCAACATCATGCCGTCGGTAGCGGTGAGATCGGCGCCGTTCAAGGCAGAGCCCAGCTTCGCATTCCGTTGGCTGGCGGCCAGCATGTCGGAACCCGGGAAGCAGACGATGCGGGGAAGCCGCTCGGCAACCCATTGTTCCAGGAGATCCGCTGCCGCTAGAAACCGCATCGGATGGAGACTGATCCCGAGGATACTAATGAAATGCCGAGCTCGCGGCTCGCCCATGGGAGCTGATGCTTGCTCGCCAATATCATTCATGCTTATCTCCACAGATTCGCCGGCGGATGATAGAGGCCGGCGTGGACAGGGATGCCGGACAGGTTTGAGCCGAAGTGGAGGTCATCACTTGCCTGGCGCAGAAACGCCGTGACCGCGTGGTCGAAGGCGTCGAGGAAGATTTCATCGCCGGCACGCGGGGTCACGAAACGATCGCTGTCGGCAAGGTAGCGTTGCAGCAGCTCGGCCAAGCCCAACTCGGGTGTGAGGCGCCCGATAATATAACGATCCGCTCCCGCCCGGCCGATGAACGCAGCCTCGCGATAGAGATAAACGTCGCCCAGCAGATCGACCACCACGGAAATCTGCGGATAGCCTCGTCCCAGCATGTCGGTGTGGGCAACGCGCCGCACAGGCGCCGTTTCTACACCTTCCACCAGGCCCCGCATGCCGTAACCCAGATCCACTTCGAACTCCTTCATGCCTTCGGCAACAAAGAAGCTCTGCAGATCGATAAGCTCATCCCGCAACCGTTCTCTTTCGTCACCGCTGATGGCCGTTTCGCCTGATGCGGCATAGTTTTCCCGCAACGTAAGGAAATTGATTCCCCTCCGGTCAGGCGACTGGTCAGCTATCGAAACCAGCGCTTCTGCGATCTTCCGCAGATGATCAATCTGCCCACTCTGCACCACGTGGTTAAAGCCGATGCGGAGCTTCTCGCCTCTTTCCGACTTGGCGCGTACCAGGTCTCTTGCGTTGGCAAGTACTCTCGTAGCCACGCCGGGCCGCGAGGTGGTACGTTGCGCTGTTTCGTCGTCTGCCCCGTACATGGAGATACGCAGCGTATCGAGGTGCCAGAGCCCCTCGTTCCTGGCCAGGAAGCGCGAGGTGAGCATCATGGCGTTGGTGTAGAGCTGCATGCGATGACCAAAGCCGGCTGCGAAGCGAACCAATTCTGCAAGGCCTGGATTGGTCAGTGGTTCCAATCCGCCGGATAAGTAGAATCGACGCGGCAGGTCCCTGGGTGCTTCGGCGAATAGTTGTTTGAATAGCTCATTCCCCGGGATGATGGCTTCCGGTTTGTACTGTTCGCCACGCGCGCGCGCGCAGAAGCTGCAGGACAGCATGCACGACACGGCCGGGTAAATTCCCACCGTAAATGGGTAGCGATAGGTTCCTTCGAGGAAGGCCTTCACGGCGCCGGATTCGGCGATGGGTTGAATCGTGCTGCGGCGATAAGGAGCATCTCCGCCGAACTTGCCAAGATACCTGGCTGCTTCCCGATTGCGGTTGATCGCCGCCACCAGGGTAATGGCATCGTCATAGTTGCAGCGGCAATCTTCGGCGATATCACGCAAACGGCTAAAGGGGCGGACGGTCAGAACACGCAAAGCAATCGCCGCCCTGCTGGTCCACGATTCGCGCTCAATAGCTCCATGCCGGCTCAAGACCTGGGCATTCGAAACCAGGTCGCGGCCGATCCGCTCTGCGAGCGAGCGCAATGGACCAGGCGCATTGGGATCCACGTGGTCGACAGGGAAGGTTTCCTGAAGCGGCGTACTGATGGAGACGAGGCCGGAATTTGTACCGGCGAATGTACTCACAGACCACCTCGTTTAGCGTTCATCACACGAAGAACTGCCAATGAATTTCCCCCCGAAAATTCAGGAATCAAACGCAACAATCACGTATTGCGATTCTGCTGCTACGAGCAGGCGGACCTTAACCAGCATTAGTTCCAGGGGAGAAAAACCGGGAGATACCCAATTTCGTGAGAACACTGAACGGCAGACAGATCAAAACCGTGTTACAGATAAAGCAAGAATCGCAAGCCCTTTTTATTGACTCTTGTAGAGAACTAACAAAGTGACGTTAAGTATGTCCATGGAACTTTAGTAATCATCCTGGCTCTGCGCGTGAGACTTCTACCCTGCACGAGAGTGCGAAGGTAGGCTCAACCCGTTTATTATCTTTTTCCTGGCCGGACGTGTAGTAAGCACATTGACCGACTAAGCGATGTCAAAAGGTAATCGCGTCCGGGCCCGGAGTACGGACGACTTAACTAGAAAAGCAGCATCCCGTTGAGATTTGAGTTTCACTGGATTCCCAGGTCGCCTAAGCGCGCCGCCATACGTTTTTTTTGCATCCCAACCAGTTGCTTCTCTCAATCCACCAGCAACTGGAAGCGATCTGGCATGATCAACGATCTGTGGTACAAGAACGCCGTCATCTACTGCTTATCCATCGCGACCTACCTCGATTCCGACGCCGATGGCATCGGAGACTTTCGGGGCCTGATGAGCCGACTGGACTACCTGCAGGGGCTGGGTGTGACAGCGATCTGGCTGATGCCTTTTCAGCCGTCTCCGGAGAGGGACGACGGCTATGATGTTGCGGATTACTACGGAGTCAATCCTCGCTATGGCACCTTGGGAGACTTCGTGGAGTTTACCCGGGGCTGCCGGCAACGCGGACTTCGGGTGCTGATTGACTTGGTGGTGAACCACACCTCCGACCAGCATCCCTGGTTTCAGGAAGCGCGACGCGATCCGAAATCCAAATATCGCGATTGGTATGTGTGGTCAAAGAAAAAGCCAAAGAACGCCGCCTCCGGAGTGGTATTTCCCGGGGTGCAGAAAACCACGTGGAGCTATGACGAGGTCGCCAAGGCTTATTATTTTCATCGCTTCTATGATTTTCAACCCGACTGAATACGGCCAACCCTGAAGTGCAGGCGGAGATCCTGAAGATCATGGGATTCTGGCTGCAACTCGGCGTGTCGGGCTTCCGTATGGATGCGGTGCCGTTTGTGATTTCTTCCAAGGGAGCCAAGGTCACGCAAGCCGCAGGAGGATTACGAGATGCTGCGCACCTTCAGCCAATTCCTAAGCTGGCGAGAAGGAGAAGCGATCATTTTGGCGGAAGCCAATGTGCTGCCGGACACGGACATGTCGTATTTCGGGCGCGAAGGCGAGCGGGTGCAGATGATGTTCAACTTCGACGTGAATCAGCATCTTTTTCTGGCCATGGCCACGGCAGATAGCCAACCGCTTAAACGGGCGATGCAGTCTGACCAAGCGCCGCCCGGCAACGGCGCAATGGGGCCTGTTTTTACGTAACCACGATGAGCTCGATCTCGGCCGCCTCGAAGACAAGCAGCGCAAGGCGGTATTTGCCGCGTTTGGACCAGAGCCTGATATGCAGCTTTACAGTCGAGGCATCCGCCGCCGTCTGGCGCCTATGCTTGAGGGAGACCGCAGGCGCCTGGAACTCGCCTACAGCTTGATGATGACTCTTCCCGGTACGCCGGTGATTCGCTACGGTGACGAGATCGCCATGGGCGATAATCTCAAGCTGCCGGAGCGCAATTGCGCGCGGACTCCGATGCAATGGTCTACCGAGCCCAACGCGGGCTTCACCAAAAGCGCCAAACCGATCATGCCGGTCATCAGCGACGGTCCCTATGGTTTCGAGCATGTGAACGTAGCCGAGCAGCGCCGCGATCCGAACTCCTTGCTGAACTGGATGGAGCGCATCATTCGCATGCGCAAGGAAGTACCTGAGATTGGGTGGGGCGATTTTAGTTTCATTTCCGCCGGGGCCAAAGAGGTCCTGATCATGCGCTATGAGTGGCGCAATAACTCGGTCGTTCTGGTTCACAACTTAGGCTCTTTGCCTCGAGAAGTGAAATTTGCTGTTAGTACTGGCGAGCGGAGAAGCATGCACATTGGTCAATCTTTTATCGGATAACCATAGCCAACCGGAAGATGGTGACAAGCATCGGGTTCTGCTTGAGCCCTACGGTTACCGCTGGTACCGCGTGTGCGGTCTCGACTATCTTTTGAAACGCAGCCCGGTGTAGAAAACAGCGTCGTAGAGACTATCGGCTTACGAAAAGTTGCATCCAACGAATTTGGTAGAGGCTTAGTGGTATTGATAGGGCCTCCGCAACGAAAGTCGAGAATACAAATGAAAAAATTTATGGCTGTTTCGCTGGTTGGCATCGGTCTTGCCTGTGTGAGTGCCGCAAACGCGGCTGATGTATCGAAACTGGATGCACGAGTAGAAGCTGCGCATACCGTCCTGCACGAGCTGATGGCAACCCCGGATAAGGGGATTCCGCTGGATATTGCTGCTAAAGCCCACTGCGTTCTCGTCGTACCGGGCTTCAAAAAGGGAGCGTTTCTCGTAGGCGCCCAATATGGCCAAGGTGTAGCGACGTGCCGCACGGGGACAGGTTGGAGCGCGCCGGTATTTATCCAGCTGACAGGAGCAAGTTTCGGATTGCAGGCTGGTGGGCAGTCCACGGACCTGGTGCTGGTGGGTGTGAACGCTCGACAGCCTGGACGACCTCTTGAAAGACAAAGTGAAGCTCGGTGGAGACATTGCTGCTGCGGCCGGTCCCGTGGGCCGTGACTCGCAAGCTTCCACCACGGAGCTTGCGAATGCCGAGTTTCTGACCTACTCGCGTAGCAAGGGCTTGTTCGCCGGCGTCGACCTTACTGGAGATGAGGTGCACCAGAACTCTTCCGACACGCGGGAATACTACGGGAAAGATATTCCGTATAAGACTATCTTGAGTGGCGCGGTTCCCACTCCTGCAGGGGCACGTCATTTTGAAGCGACGGTCAACGAAATGTTTCGCAAGGGCCGCGCTGACCGGGCATCGAAGTAAGTCGTCACGTGGTGAGACATCGTGTGTTGAGGGGAGCGGAATAACGCTCCCCTTATTCTTTGTTCTCCGTGTAACTTCGCGAAATCGGATGTTTAGCGGCCGTCTGATTTGGACAGCGCAGCGGTCTGGAGAAGAAAGCGGTCCTCAGCGGCTAAAGCCGAACAAATTACACAGAACTTATGTACGGCCTAAAGGCCATACCCTTCAGAGAAACGAGTTCCCCAAAGCCTACTAGCTCTGGATTAAACTAGCGGGCCTTTTTGAAGAGGTACCCGCGGCTAAGCCTGCCTGCAACGTCATCTGCGCCAATGTCGTACAAATCAGGTTCTGTTCACCCCCGCTTATCTCGGCCGCGGCTTTTACAGGGTCTTCCGTATAGTTCCACAACCCAATGAGGATCCTCACCCTGGACTGCTGCGCGCGCAGTCTCCGATAGATGCCGCGAGCATGGGAGATGGCGTACGGAGGCAATGCAGAAAGGCAGACGACTTCTGGGTCCGCGCCGGCGACCTCCGCCAGCATTCGCTCGACACTTCCAATCGGGATTGCCGTCGCGGAATATCCCGCGCGCTCCAGTAGTTGCGCTAACATGATGCCGACAATCTCATCGGCGTCATCTCTTACAGGGAGGCAGATGATCTTTTCTCGTGCAGCCCGTCCCAACGCGACATCGGCTGTTCTGGAGTCGTCGTGCCTGAGGCTCAGCTCGTCGATCAGGTCCTTCGTGGTTTGAGTAATGAAGGTGACTGTCGCGTCGTCGAGCTCATTTCGATGACGATCCTGTTCCGCCAGACTGAGTGCCGGGATCAACACTGTATCAAAAAGATTTTCCAGGGAGGAGCCCTTCAAGTGTGTCTCCAGCACCTGGCTGGCTTCACGCTGGTCGTTGGCAAGCAAGCGCTGGTAGTAATGCGCTTCCGGCGGCATGACCGGTTGATCGCCAAGAAGAACAGTTAGAAATTGCAAATTGGGCACGTGTGCGCCCACAACGACCAGGCACACCGTGAGGGGCACAGACAGAATCAGGCCGATCGGTCCCCAAATCAGGGCCCAGAAAATTGCCGCCACCAGAATTGCAAGAGAGGATAGGCCGGTATGCTTCCCATAAACATGGGGCTCCAGTACATTCGCCGTCACAATCTCCATGCAAAAGAAGATCGCCAGAATAAGCAGCGTCCTGGTCCAGCCGTTGAATACCGCTATGGAAAGCGCGATCGGCAACAGCGCGCCGATCGGCGCGCCGATGTAAGGAATGAACCGCAGAAGCCCAGCCAGCACTCCGAACAACAAAGCATGAGGCAAGTCGCACGAGGTGCAGGACCACGAAAATAATCAGCCCGAAGGTAATATTCACCAGCCACTGCAAGGTAAGGTAACGGCTGACACGATGACTGGCATCGTCCATGGCCTGCGTCATCAGGTTGAGGCGCCCATGCCCGCTGAGTTGAATCAGCCGGTTGCGTAGGTCCTCCCGCTTCAGGAGCATGAAAAACGTAAACACCGCAACCAGGACGATGGAAATCACCATGCCCAACAAGCCGCTCATGGCCTCCAGCCTGCCCTGACTGCCTCCAACTTCACGCACTGAGACTGGGCGGGCAGAAGAAGAACCTAGCTCGGATTCGCCGAGGAACTCGCGGCGGTCAGCAAACTCTGAGCTCAGATCGCTGAGTTGCTTGCTTAAATTGTCCAGTTCCTTTTGGGCGCGGACGAAGCCGGTCGTCTTCGACTTGTGGAAGCTCTGTAACTTCTCATGGATGTTGTTCCTATATGCGGGTAAAGCATCCGTGACTTCGACCAGCTGCGCCAGGACGGTCCAGCCAACGGTCCCCAAAACAGCGCCGGTGGTCAGGAGCACGATAGGGATGGCCACGATCCGGGGTAGCCGGATTCGTTCCAGGCCGGTAACCAGAGGCGCCAGCACGAAGGAGAGAAGCAGGGCGAGCGCAAGCGGCAGAACCACCGTTTTCGCCAGGTAGAGCGTTGTGATCAAGAGCACCGTGACGATGACGGCCAGTAATTTCGAAAGCAGACGAGATGTGGCTACATCGCTATTCCGCGGCATCGATCCACGTGGATGCTGTTCTCACCGGCCGTGTTGCCAGATTGACGAATTGTTTCTCAGGAAGGCGCCACGGGTCGTTGGAGGAAAAGTTATCCGCACCGGTCTTTCCCGTATGCGGCTTCTCGCATCCATGTAACGGAAGGGTCGCACAAGCTGGGTCGAGTAAGGAGAGAACGATGGCGTGTCATGATGCAGCAGCATTCGGTATCTTCGCGAACGTCGCCAATGCCGAGGCTGCCATCGACGGTCTGACGATGGCAGGATTTTCGAGTCAAGCCCTATCCATCCTCCTCTCTGACAAGGATGAAGCGAGAGCGCTTGCCGCAAACACCGTCAAGGATTCAGGAGGCGCCGCGGCCGGAGCCGGGGTTGGCGGAGTCGTGGGAGGAGCCTTGGGACTTCTGGCTGGCATAGGCGCCCTGGCTCTACCAGGGGTGGGCCCATTCATCGCTGCCGGCCCCATTATGGGCAGTTTGGGCGGCTTGGGCGTAGGCGGGGCTGTGGGTGGCTTTGTGGGAGCTCTTGTCGGCATGGGTATCCCGGAGTTCGAAGCCAAGCTTTATGACGGGCGAGTAAGGGAGGGCGGAGTGTTAATGGCTGTTCACTGCGAGAGTTCTGAGAGAATTTCTAGGGCCAAAGATGTGCTCAAGGCCGAGGGCGCAGAAGACATTGCTACTTCTCTGGAAGAGTCGCTCAGCAACAGTTGTGAAAACAAGCTCTGAGGATTTGTATCAGCAGATGGGCGCAGACAGGGGCTTGCGGTCGGGGACTCGATGTTGTGATGGTCGTTGTCACGCAGGCTCTGAAGCCCGTACCCTTCAGGATTTCTCCTTCTTGGGGGAATTTTTCGGAGACCTTCCAGCGGCTTGTCAGAGAGAGATCGATTTGATGGGCTTCGCCCGTCGTTTTCGTCCCACGTACGCTGGGGCGAACGTGGGGCACCCGTCCAGGGGACGAGGCTTGCGGTTGGACGGCAAAGTCCCTCGGCGAACCCTGCCTTGTTTTCCGTTGATTACTATCGCGGGGCGGGAAGTGGTGGGCGAGGCGGGGCTTGAACCCACAACCCCCGGCTTAGAAGGCCGGTGCTCTATCCAATTGAGCTACTCGCCCGTTGCTGCCATTGTATCGTTATCCCGTGCCCGGCCGGGATAACATCAGGCCGAACATCCATCACCACTGCCAACGCGAGATCCAGCGCCTCGGCCCACCTTTGTCCGGCACGCTGAGCAGTCGAGCCGCAACCCTCGACAAACCACGTCACGGCAAATCCCGATGCGCCCTCGACCTCAGCACGCCGCAGCACAAGCTCCACTCGGGCCGCGCGCGCCGGGATGGAACGAAGCTCCTCCGTGACCGCGCGAATCCACCGCTCCTGATGTTCGAAACCAGCCAGGAAGGAGACATCCCGCGATAGCAGATCAATGTACGATCCCGCACCAAAAGCTGTATCGCCGGACTCGGCATCCATTTCGTAGGCGATCGAAGAGCTCAGCACCTTCGTCCACGCTGCTGGTCCAGGCGTCACACTTTGCTGTCCAAAGCGGTGACGTGGCCGCGTTCAGCAGCAGCAATGCGGAACGCAAGGCTGGTCTCGAACGGGCCTCTTCTATCTCGTCTACCAGGTGCGCACCCAGACGCAAATCGACAAATCTGCAGGTGCGGATGTCGTCGCCGGGCGCAGCCCAGGGAACGGTGATGACCGGGTCGCCGGGCGCCAGCGCAACCGTCCAGTCTGCTTCCATCAGGCTTTGCCGGCCGAGAGCAGAAAGTCGAGCAGCATCTTCTCCGCCCAGTAGCCGTCATATCCCGCTGCCGGAGCCAGAAAGGCGCAATGGCCTCCATGCGCGGTCTCGATAAGCCGGACCCGTTGATTGCCCAACAGCGCGGCACGCGTAGATGGCAACATCCTGATGAAAGGATCGTCGAGCGCATGCAGAATCAGCGTGGGCACGGAAATTTGCGACGCCACCCTTGCACTGGACGCGCGATAGTAATAGTCGTCCGCGCCGGTAAAGCCGGAGTAGCGCGCGGTGATCTGATCGTCGAACTGGCGGAGGGTCGCGATTCTTTCCAGGCCAACGGTCGAATAGATGTCCGGGAACAGCTCCGCCTTGCGTCGAAACCGCCTGCGCAGGCCAATGAGAAATTTCCATTCGTAGACCCGGTTGGAGAGGTTGTGCAGCGCATCGGCGGAGACGCCCAGGTCCATGGCCGGCGAGATGCCTACTACGGCCTTCAGGTAATCCGGCCGATGTTCGCCCAGCTCACCGGCCAGCTTCAAAACCAGGTTGCCGCCCATGGAATACCCCACCAGGGCAAAGGCTTCGAGGCCCTTTTCGCCGGCGAACGTCCGCATGACCGCCGCCACATCGCCGGAAAGCCCGGAGTGATACAGTGTCGGTGACAGATCCTCAGTGCCGCCGCAGTTGCGCATGTTCATGCGGATGATATTCCACCCCGCGGCCCAAGCCCGCGCCGCATTGCCCAGCATGTATTGCGAACGGGAGGATCCTTCGAGTCCGTGGACCAGCACTACCGTAGGGCATTGGCCGGCATTCGCCTGCCAATGGCAATGGCAAAGCACAAAGCTTGCTCCGCGGGCAGCCACATCGGCCTTCGCCTGCTGTAAGTGCTCGGATGCCGCCAGGATGGAAAGTTTGCTTTCGCCAGCGGGCCCCTTTCCTGCGTCGACTTCGATCAAGCCGCGCCTCAGCCTCAGGCAAGACATATTGCCGCGGTTTGAAGTTACCGACCAGCGTCTGCAGGTGGCCATTGCGCAGAAAGCGTCGCGGAAAAAATTCTTCCACCTGCGCCAGGTTGCTTACGGTTTCGGCAACCAGGTCACTGGTTTCGCTCAATGCGCCCTCAGCGTGGCCAGTAAGGCTGCGGCCTGTAGCGCGCCTTTCGGTGAATCCTCGTGCTTGATGTAAGCGAAGACGTCTCCCTGCGCGGCCCTTGTGATCAGCTGGGTTTCGATCTTTTGCAAGTCAGCGTCCTCGTACTCGCTCTTGCGCAGCCGGTAGCAACAGAACGGGGCTGTGACCACATCGGGTGTCTGGAGCTCATCGCTCTCGGCCACGCACAAAGCGGCTTGGTGCTGCCGGAGCAAGTCGAAGGTTTCGTCTGTGAACCACGATGCATGGCGGAATTCAAACGCGACGCGTAGCGTGGCCGTGCCCTCCGGCGCGGCTTCTTTGAGGAAGGCCGCAAGCCTGGTATTGTCGGCTTTAAGATTAGGCGGCAACTGAAAGAGAACCACACCCATCCTCCCTGCGCGGATGACCGGCAACAGCGCTGAGTAAAAGACAGAGAGTGCATCGCTACACTCATTCAGTCGCTTGATGTGCGTAATGCGCTGCGGCGCTTTGAAGGAGAAGCGGAAGTCCGGCCCGGTTTGCGCCAACCATCCATCGATGGTGGATAGCGACGGCAGATGGCGGAAGGTGTAGTTCACCTCGACCGAGCTAAGCTGGGTCGCGTAGTGCTCCAGCATTTTCTTAGGAGACGTTTTGGGCGGATAAAATTCCGGCTTCCAGGTGGGATAGGCCCAGCCGGAGCAGCCCAGCCAGATACGGGTAGCGACGGCGCCTGGGGGCGTGGGCTGGCTCGCATTGGAGGGCGGCGTGGAAGAGGGCGGCGTGGAAGAGGAGGATGGGGTGTTCACGGGGGCGTCTTCCACCTGAAACTTAACTCCGCCAGGTGAAGGCAGGAGCGGCTTCAACTGGGGCGGCTAGTGGGGGTCGAATTTGCTGATCAACGTATTTTGAATGACTTAGCGTCATCGGGCGGCACCGAAAGGACTGGCCGGAAACCAAAGTTTCTGCAAGTTGACCCTTAACTGACCCCGGATTCCGGGCCAAAACCATTTTAGCAAGCCTTACCTGAGGGGCGTAGACCCAGCACGCGGCGCCAGCGGAATGAAATTCAAATCTCGGGGCTCCTGCCCGGCGTTCCCGGGCTTCTGCAGCCGACGGTTACCGGGCGCCCCTGCGGATCGTCGCCGAGATTGGTGACGTCCTCCCGATCCGGTGTGACGACTACGCCTTCACGAGTCCATCAGCCCAGATCGTCGAAGTCGAAACTGCTGAATCCGGAGCTTCCTTCTCCTATCTTTTCGACCTCACACTCGACCGCAACATCGCCGCCTGCGGCATCCCGTCTGCATCCAAGCACCATAGTTGTTGAGGCTTGTCTTAGTGCAACCCGGGCCGGCGGCGTTGACCTTAATTCCGGTTGACTCCAGCTCGATCGCCATGGCGATCGTCATCGCGTTAAGAGCCGTCTTGGACGGGTCTGGGCCAGTCAGCTGCGACGATAGGAGCGCGGACTCTCACCGAATTCCGCACGAAAGGCGCGATTGAAGTTCGACACATCTCTAAATCCGCAATCGAGCGCGATGTCGAGAACTTTTGTGGATTCACCTTTGAGTCGAAGGGCTGCTCGCCGCAGGCGCATTCGCAAGAGGTATTGGCGGGGGGTGATGCCAGTGAGTTCGTCGAAGCAGCGCAGGAAATGGAAAGGGCTGAGCCGCGCCATCGCCGCCATCTCAGACAACTCGTGCGAAGCTTCAGGCGCTCCCTCGATCGAACGGAGAACGCGGGTGACACGCGCGAGTGAACTTGGATCAGAGGCCCGTTGGCGACCCGCGAGCCCGTGCTGAAGGTGAGCCGCCTGTTCGAAAACTCGATAGGCAATCTCCTGAAACATTGCGGGATCCGTATCACCGCGCGAAAACATGGAAACTTCCGCTACCAGCGGGGATAGAGAACGAATCGGAGGAATGCGTGGGATGTTGAAACGCCGTCGCTCCTCCGTCAGCTCGAAATCGTCTCGCAACCTGTCGGAATAGTGAAACGAAATGCATCGATCTCCAACGCCGTGCTGATGTCCACAAACGAAAGACTCGCCCGGGTTGCCAAGCAGGAACGAACCCGGGGTCATCAATTCGCGGCCGGTCGAGGTCCGGTACTGAAAGGTGCCGTCGACCACAACGGCAACGGAGGCTTGTGAATGCTTTTCTTCAAAGACAGGGTCGTTAGGTCCAGCCGTACAAACCACGTCGTAGATCGTCCAGCCATCGCCCGCAGCGAGAGGGTACGTATCCGGACATTTGCGCTCGCGCTCCGCATCGGGGGGCCGGCTGGGTGTTCCCTGTACCTTTTCGACCGCAATTTTTGCCAAGAAATCCAATCCCCAGGTGGCCCAGCATAGAGGTTATCGCACTTAGCGAAATCTGAGTTGGAGACAGACAGATGGCATCTCTACGCAAAGAAATTACCGTCAACGCCGAGGTCGATCAAGTGTGGGATGTGATGCAAGACATTGGCGCTCTACACACCCGCCTGGTACCGGGTTTTGTGGTCGATACGCAGGTCGAACCCGGTGCCCGCATCGTAACCTTCGCGAATGGGCTTGTGGTTCGTGAGCGAATCGTGACGATCGACCACGAAGCCCGCCGGCTGGTCTGGAGCTCAACCGGAGGCATGTTGACCCATCACAACGCGTCTGCGGAGGTATTTGAAGGATCAGACAACCGAACTCGGATTGTCTGGATGGCAGACCTGCTTCCAGATTCGGCAGCCGAGGCGATTGACCAGATGATGGGCCATGGCATGACTGCGATGCAGGCCGCGTTAGACCATCCATCATGTCCCTAGAGAGATCTCAGTCGCGAGACTCGCTCGGGTGTACACGCCAATTTTCTTCGGAAACCCACCTGTAAACGGTGGTGGACACCAGGTTGTGCGGTAAGAGCCAAGAACTACGGAATTCCGTTGTTTTTGCGGGCCCACTCCGTTTGGGCCAAGAATTGCTCTACTGCCTCACTGAATTTGGGGGTCTGCCCATGAAATTCCATTTTGCCGGTGGCTTGTACGTGGCGTTGTGCGCGGCCGCGTTCGCCCAGCAGGTACTGACGAACGAATCGGTCGACCTACAAAAGGCATCGGTGCCTAAAATTCTCGAGACCCTACTGGCCAAACTCAGTAAATCGTCGCTACCTGCGGGCAGCCGGCGAAAAGCTGGGGTTCGTCGGCTCTAGACCAGGCCAGAGGATCGGATGGCACACACACCGGCATACCTATCGGGCGTGGCTGGATGACGTAGGAACGCCGATCGGGGTGAAAGACCTCATGCGTCACTCGGATATCCGCACAACGATGAATGTGTACGGCGGAGCGCTGGATGACACCATGCGGGAGTACAACGGGAAAGTCGTGAGGATGAGCTCTCAGGGCTAGTTAACTTGACCCCTTAACTGACCCTCGACCCGCTAAGTTGTTGCATCATTGGGGCGGCTAGTGGGGGTCGAACCCACGACATCCGGAGCCACAGTCCGGCGTTCTGCCACTGAACTATAGCCGCCATATAGACTTAGATTGTAGCATTCAGGTTCATGCTCGCCGCGGCCTGGAACGGCGCCATCCGAGCCTCTCCCGGCCGTCGTTCTGCCTATGCCCAGCAATCCACAACCCGAGATTCTGCCACCCCAAAAATCTCGTTTTCAGAAAGCGAGCGGCGTGTTCGCCGACGAGAATCTCGATTTGCTGTCGCATGTGCTCGACGACTGGTTTCGTGTTCCGGGCACCTCGATTCGCTTCGGCCTGGATGGCATTATCGGCCTGGTTCCCGGCCTGGGAGATATTATCGGTGGCCTCGCCTCCACCATCCTCGTGGTCGCAGCCTGGGTACGCGGCGTCCCTTACGTCACGCTGCTCAGAATGGTGGTCAACATCGGGATCGAGGTGCTACTCGGAACGATTCCGCTCTTGGGCGATGCCTTTGATATAGCGTGGAAGGCGAACCGTCGCAACTACGCGCTGATTATTCGTCATCTGCACCAATCGCGCCGGCAGACCTGGCGCGACTGGGTGTTCCTGGTACTGATCGGCCTCGTTCTGGCGGCCATCTTTCTAGCCCCGATCCTCCTCCTTCTCTGGTTTTTGGAGTGGCTCGGGCACCACGCCTGAAGGGGGTGGTTGGGATACAATCCATAGATCGGGGCGTAGCGTAGCCTGGTAGCGCATCTGCTTTGGGAGCAGAGGGTCGGGGGTTCGAATCCCTCCGCCCCGACCATTAGAGTCAATCAGTTACATTAAAACCTGTTCGGCCTCGACCCACAGATCCCCACTCCTGCGTAGCGAAGCAATTTCTGGGCTTTGAGCTTACCACCATCCTTCCCATAAGTGTTCATCGTGGTGGCCACGTCAGCGCGACGAATCATATGACGTCTCGCGACGCTTCACCTTTTCACATCAGAGACGCTAGCTTAGATGGCCGAACGACAAATGGACAGTGTGTGATCTTCAACGTCATTCTGCGATATCTGCTGCAGGACGACCCAAAACAGGCGAGCCAGGCTAACCACATTTTCGAGCGGCTACTCTCCAGACAGAATCCGGGATTCATCTCCGTGGCTACGATGCTCGAAGTTGTTTGGGTACTGCGCAGCCTTCTCAGGCAGACCCCTTCCCAGATTGCCACGCATCTCGAAAACTTCCTCGCCGCAGATTCCCTGGAGGTCCAAAATGAACAGCAAATCTTCGAGGCTGCTTCCGCCCTCAGAAGCGGTACGGGGGAGTTTGAGGGCGCTCTGATTGGGGCGCTCAATGCCTGGGCAGGTTGTTCTTGCACGCTCACATTCGATAGAAGGGCTGCGAGGCTGTCTTACTTCCAACTGATTGTTTAGCCAGATTGTGTTTCATCTATTTCATCAGCCAGCCGCCAGCCGGGCGCGTTAGTTGCGAAGCGATAGCCAAGGTTCGCACCAGCGTAGTACACGCAACGCTCGGAGCGTATTCCATCGGCTCGGCTGACCTACTGTTTCATCGAGCGTGACCGCGACTGACTCATCGTAGGTGGCATCGAGCGGCCAGCGGCCATCCGGAAGGCGTTTACGTTGAACAATGTCGACCGCTTCTTTCATGCGCGGGTCCGGCATAGTTCCGCTGGCGCGGAAGTAATCGAGAGCGCGGAGCACGTCGTAGTGATAGCGAGGCGGAAAGGCGAACTGGAGGAACTCCGGATTCGCGACCTCACCTGTCGAAAGCCTGCGGTGAAGCATTCGCTGGAGTAGATATTCGTTTCCCCTGCGTCGCGCGAAGGCCACTTCCGGTGCGGCTCCAACAGCCCGCTCATACTCAAGCAGCCCCTCCAGCACACACAGGGTGGTGTGAAACGAGGAGCGGCTACTCTTTGGCGCTTCACAGTTCCAACCGCCGTCCTCCAATTGTTCGTCCAGGAGACGCTGCACGAGGCGCTGCGACGGGCGTCCAAAGTACGCTCCGATTGCGAGCGCACCTCCATTGATACATGGCTCCTCTTCGCCCTCGAAGAACGTGTTCCCGCCGGTCTCGGGCGGCCGCAACTCCCAGCATCCTCCCAGGTCATTCCACCGCAGGCCGGTCTCGAGACGCGCCACGGCTGCCTCGACAACCGGCTCGGTAGGATCAATCCCCGTGGACCGCAACAGCTGCAGTGTGAAAAGCGTCGTTAGCCAGGCGGGAGAGCTCTCGCGACGCCAAGAGCCATCCGGCTGTTGTGATCGCAGAATCGTTGCCGCGACACCTTCGTGAGGGACCGCGACGCGCTCGGTGGCAATGGTCTCTGCCGGAGCATCCGTCAGATCGCGCATCGCTTGCCAGCGCACCGCGGCCTCCGAGTTAAGCAGCCATTCGAGAACGTCCACGACCCGATAATAGCTTTGAACTGATGCTTCGAACCTCAGGTGTGGGGACGGCCGCCTTGCAAGCCGTAGAATTGCGGCATAGGACACTAAAACGATATGGCGCAAACTACCCGGAGACTGTTCATCCAACAAGCGACATTGGCAGCAGCGGCTCTTTGTTGGACCGCCACTTACGCCGCTTGCTTAAGAGTGGGGAATGGCTGAGACGGCCGGGCAGAATGCGGCAGCAGTTGACGCAGCGACGGTCGACGCAAAGACGATGCAACAGTTTGCCTCCGCCATCACCGGGAGCGTGATCACTCCCGCGGCGCCGGAGTACGAATCGGCGCGCCTGGTGTTCAACCGCGCATTTGACCGGCGTCCGGCGCTGATCGTGCGATGTGCCGGCGCATCGGACATCGCGCGCGCGCTCGAATTTGCCCAGCGCCATCAGTCTTCCTCTCGCGGTACGTGGTGGAGGCCATAGCCGCGCCGGATTCGGCGTATGCGATGGCGGCGTCGTGATCGATCTGTCCAGGATGAACCAGGTCAAGGTCGACGTTAGCAAACGCGTGGCTCGTGCCGAGGCCGGTTCCCTGGTGCGGGATATGGACCAGGCAACACAGCGATTCGGCCTCGCCACCACGATGGGTGGTTGCCCAACAGTGGGGATTGCCGGCCTGACGCTCGGCGGCGGAGAGGGGCTGTTGATGTCGAAATACGGCGCCGCCTGCGACAATCTGATATCGGCACAGTTGCTGACCGTGGACGGCAGACAGGTCGAAGCCAGCCAGACCTCGAACCCTGATCTTTACTGGGCGATTCGCGGTGGAGGCGGCAATTTCGGAGTGGTAACGGCGCTCGAGTACCAGCTTCATCCGGTCACCGAGGTTTTGGCGGGGACGCTGACCTATCCGCCTGGTCGCATTCCTGAGATGCTGCAGGCCTTCGTGAAATTCGTCGCTGCGGCGCCCGACGAAATGAATGTTGTCGGCGAAGTGTTGCCCTCCGCAGAAGGCGCGCGATTCCACATGTTTTGTTGCCATTGTGGCGATCCGCAACAGGGAACTGAATTGCTCAAGCCGCTGCGGGCCCTCAAACCGCAGCAGGACAGCATACGCGTGGCGTCCTATCTCGAAACCCAGGCCACCATCAATCCCTACTCGCCGGCAGCGCATTTCCAAACGGATCTATTTCTTCCTCAACTCACCGCCGCAGCCATTGAGACGATTACAGCCGCTGCCAACGATGCGCCGCCAAATACCAGGGTGTTCATTGTGGCGCTATCCGGTGCGGTTACGCGGGTTGGCGCGAGCGAAACAGCATTTTCCCTGCGGCAGCCCGGCTTCGAGTTGGACATCATGGGACGGTGGGTTGATCCTTCCGGGAAGACAAGCGTGGTGGAATGGGTCAAGGATCTACGTGACAAGTTGCAGCCATTTGCTCATGGAGTGTACGTGAACCAGTTGGGCGACACGAGCGAGGATTTGGTCAGGGCAGCGTACGGTTCGAACTACGCCCGTTTGGCAGAGATCAAGAAAAAGTATGATCCCAAAAACGTGCTGCGGATCAACCAGAACATCCAGCCTGATTAGTGGCCAATAAACAAACTGATAGAACCAAAGACTTGACACTAAGCTGAGAGGCCGATCTACTTGCTTCGCGCCAAAATGAGAGTCCGTGGGTACCAGTGTTCATTAGGGAACTGCTCTGTGCCCGGAGCTGTCGGCTCTGTGCAATCCGGGGTAGATGAGTCCCTTCAGATTGCCCACCGATCGCGATCATCAGGGCGATCTTTGAAGAATGACGAGCGAGGTGACAAATGTTCAACCGTCCGGGCAAAACAATCGTGCTCTGCCTGCTGGCGATTTGTGTCTTCCCGGAAGGACGAATTCTTGCCCAAGCTACACCGGGTGAAACGGATGGTAGCTCTGCCCAGGGAACTCCTGCAGTGCTCCAGGGGCCGAGTTTCGTTCCTGATTCAACCTTCCAGGGTTCAACACTCTGCCGGATGGCACGTGTTGGGTCAGGCAGAGTGGAGCGCGGAAAATGGCGAACTGGTAGGCAAGGGCATCGCCGGACCGGGCTGGCTGGTGCTCGATCGCTCCTACCAGGACACCGGCTTTTACGCGGGCTTTCGCTGCGTTGGCGTCTGCGATACGGGTGTCCTCATTCGAGCAACAAAGACTGAGGGCGGAATGAGAGGTACTTTTCTTTCCATCAAAGGCACGCAGCTGACTGGAGAGAGCCTCACCCTGGATGCCGCGGGCAATATTGCGGACCGGGAGAAATTGAGGGACGCTGTGGGGATGATTCGCTTCGCTCCTCCCCGGCCTGATCCGATCGCGCTTAAGTCCTCACCCGGGTATAGAAAGGTTTGAAGCACCGCCGGGAATGAAAGTACCGTTCAAGTTCCCTGACCTGGGCCTGCGGGCCGGAGACTGGAACGAAGTAGAAGTGTTGCTCGACGCAGACATCATGCGTGCCTATCTGAACAACGCTCCGGAACGTAATCAGTTGAGCCTGGCTACCGCGGATGATGATTTGGACTCGTATGGGCCCATCGCTCTGTTCGTCGGCAAAGGCAGCGAGGTGCACTTCAAAAACGTTTCCTATAAAGACATCGGGCTCAGAAAGCAGCCCCTCGAAGAGGTAGGGAGCGGGTTCCGGATGCAGCGCGTAAACCCCTTCTACTACAACTGGACCGCGGCGGCGGCAGATTTCAATCACGACGGAAAACTTGACCTGGTGGATGGCGGCTACATCTTCTTCGGTCCGGACTTCACGACATCAAGAGAGATGTATGCCACCCGGACCTTCAACCCTTCGACCGAGTACTCGACCTGGGTACAACATGCCGAGGACTTTACCGGCGACGGATGGACGGACGTCGTCGCCACTCACCTAGGTCTGGGCGCAGTACTTTATGTGAATCCGGGAAATGAGGCTCGCCGGTGGAAGCAATACATGATCCTTCCGTCGATGCAGAGCGAAGATTCTCTGGTCGCCGATGTGGACGGAGATGGGAAACCGGAGCTCATCTATATCGCGGACGGATACATGCGTTATGCCAAGCCTGATCCCGCCCATCCCACTGCGCCGTGGATCGTACATACCATCTCACAGAAGGGCCCTTGGCAGGGTCACGGAATCGGAGTGGGTGACATCAACGGCGATAAACTCCCAGACATCCTGGGCGCGGATGGATGGTGGGAGCACCCTGCGCAGGGGAGTGATGATCAGTTGTGGACCTACCATCCGGAAGAGTTCGGCCGCTGGGGCCGCATTGTTCCCGGAGGCGCGACAATGGCGGTCTACGACGTCAACGGCGATGGCCTGAACGACGTGGTCACAGCTTTGGAAGCCCACGGTTTTGGGCTCGCTTGGTTTGAGCAGAAACGCGCGAAGAACGGCGATATCTCCTTCGTCAGGCACATGGTGATGGATAACTACCAGACAGAAAATGCCGGTGGAGTGACGTTTTCGGAATTGCACGGCGCCGGGGTTGCCGACGTGGACGGAGACGGGATTCCGGACTTCATCGTAGGCAAACGGCAGTTCTCACACCTGGATGATCTATTGGATCCGGATCCTTATGGCCCTCCGTTGCTTTATTGGTACAAGACGGTTCGTGACCCCAGCGCGCCGGGCGGGGCAAAACTGGTTCCTCACTTGATTCATAACAGCTCCGGCGCGGGAGACAACGTGCTGCCCGTCGACTTGAACGGCGACGGAATTATGGACATCGTGACTGCCACCAAGCGAGGGCTCTATATATTTTGGGGAACCTCTGCTTTGGCATCGAAGTAGGACCAGAGAAAGACCAGGGGGATGCTTAGAAACGAGATGGTAATACGCCGCTGCTGTGGATCTTTTCGACGTGCAATCTGCTGCGTTTCTACTGTTGCTTTCCTGGGTGCAGCCGTTAGGCAACAATCCGTGTACGCCGCCGACGACAAGGCACACACTAAATGGAGCGCCTACGAGGGAGGCGTGGACTCCGATCAGTACTCTGCGCTGAAGCAAATCAATAAGTCGAATGTAAGCCAGTTGCAGCAGGCCTGGTTTTATTCCGCCGCCGGCGCTCACCGGTTCGAATGTAGTCCGATCATCGTAGACGGCGTGATGTATGTGATCGGAAAGAATGACAATGTCGTTGCGCTCGATGCGGCGACCGGGCGTGAGATATGGGTTCACGACAACGGTAATCCGCACATGATCAGCGAGCGGGGCTTCACTTATTGGGAGAGCAAGGATCGCAGTGACCGCCGCCTCTTCTTTGCAACCAATAACATTCTTCATGCGGTGGACGCGCGCACCGGCAAACTCATTGAGTCGTTCGGCAATCAAGGCAATGTCGATCTGCGCGAAGGACTGGGACGCGATATTAAAAGCATCCGTGAGATCGAATCCGGCACCCCGGGAAGAATCTTTGAGAATCTGCTCATCCTGGGGTCTACCCCGGGGGAGGAATACGGTTCCCCTCCCGGTGATCTTCGAGCACTCGATGTGCTCACGGGAAAACTCGTCTGGACTTTTCATACCGTTCCTCATCCCGGCGACATGGGTTATGAAACCTGGCCGAAAAATGCGTGGAAGTATGTTGGCGGCACCAACGCATGGGGAGGGATCACGATTGATGAGAAGCGAGGGATCGCGTATTTCCCGATCGGGTCTCCCACGTATGACTTTTACGGCGCCGACCGCGAGGGAGCAGATCTCTACTCCGATTGCCTGCTCGCTCTGGACGCTCGTACCGGTAAGTATCTTTGGCACTTTCAGATTGTTCATCACGATCTATGGGATTACGATCTGGCAACTGCACCCAAGCTGGTGACGGTGAAGCAAAGAGGCCGGGTTGTTGATGCGGTGGCGGCGCCCGGGAAAACAGGCTTTCTCTATGTGTTTGACCGGGTCACAGGGAAGCCGGTGTGGCCGATCGAAGAACGGCCGGTTCCCGGTTCGACCATGCCCGGAGAACATGCGTGGCCAACGCAGCCGTTCCCGACGGCTCCGCCGCCTTTCGCCGTGCAGAGTTACACGGCAGACGATGTCAATCCTTATATAGCGGATCCGGCGGAACGAGCGAGGTTGCACGATCTACTGCTGCATGCGCGGAACGAAGGTTTATTTACGCCGCCAGGATTGGAGAACGTACTGCAACCGGCGGGGAACAATGGAGGAGCAAACTGGGGAAATGCAGCGGTAGATCCCGCCACGAACGTCTTGTATGTGCAGTCAAAGAATGCGCCCGCAATCCTCAAGCTTGAAGCTAAGCGTCCTCGAATGGAGATTAAGGGTTCTCCTGAAACGAAGGGTCAGCTTCTTTACATCCAGAATTGTCAGACGTGCCATACCTCGCAATTGACAGGTCAGCCGCCGGCCGTTCCTTCCCTGGTCGACATCGTTTCGCGCGTTGGTGCTGAGCGCATCCGGTCTGTGGTGGCGAATGGCGCGTCACCTATGCCCTCGTTTCCCGATCTATCCGGCGAAGATCTGGATTCGTTGGTCGCGTATCTCAACGCCCCCGGTGCGTCGCGGGTGCCGCCAGACATCATTGCTTATCTTTCCGCTCCGTCGGTCGCGCCGGCGCCGGCCGCACAGGATGGATCCGACGCTGTTAAGTATTGGACTGGCTATGGGTTCATCACCTCCATAGATGGCCTTGCTGCAGTCAAGCCACCGTGGTCGACCCTGACTGCGTACGACATGAATCAAGGGACTATCAAATGGCAAATCCCACTGGGTGGAGTGAGCGAATTGGAAGCGAAAGGTATTAAGGATACCGGCGGTTTCTTTCCTCAAGGTGGACCCGCGGTTACCGCCGGTGGCCTGATCTTTTCCGGCATGGAGTCAGATTTCAAGATGCGGGCCTACGACAAAGACAGCGGTAAGGTGCTTTGGGAACATGAGCTGCCGGCCGCTCCCCATGCCGAAGTGGCGGTTTACGAGGCCGGCGGCCGGGAGTATGTGGTTCAGGCCGCATTGCCGAAACCGATGGGGTCTCGTTATGAACCGGTACCGCAGTCGGAGCAGCAGGCACAAGGCTATTACGTGTTCGCACTCCCTAAGCCGGGTGGACGAGTTCCGCCGGCGAAGTGAGCCACCTGCCCAGGTGCAAGCGGCTGTTCGACCCGGGTCGCGCGGGGAATGGCTCAAATGTGCGCACTATGCGCACTGAGTTTCCTTTTCGCGTTGGAAGGGATGGGACGCCGGCGAAGTGAGTCACCTACCCAGGTGCAAGCGGCTGTTCGACCCGGGTCGCGCGGAGAAATGGCTCAAATGTGCGCACTATGCGCACTAAGTTTCCTTTTTCGCGTTGGAAAGGAATGGGAAGACGGCTTTCCTCGTAGCCGTGATGGTGTTTCCCCCATAGCTGGGCAGGTGTCCGATCATGTTGTGGTGCTCAGTTGTCAAAGAGCTGCCCATCGGAAGAGGGCGCCTGGGCGCACTCCCGCTCAACAATACTTAGGTGCAGATTAGGTGTACTTAGTGTCAGGGGTGGTGGAACTTTTTTGTCCACCCTACCCTTGAGCGGGTAGCGAATTTACTCCGAATTACTCTTCCGCGAATCGAATCCGGTGACGAAACGAGATAATTCAAACGACGAAATAACCACCGCTTCACTTCTAGTTCCTAGTTCCCTGACCGTACGGGCTTCCCAAATGGTGGTTTTTTCGTCCTGAATTATCACGCGGGACGCATCGCGCTGCGGATGGATAGTGGAAAGACGTGTCGTTCGACCCGAGAGAGATGCCTCACTTCGACCACGGATATGCTGTGACGTCACATAGCTCGCAGGGGCACACCTCAGAGCGAGTTTTGCTAAACATGGATACCGAAGTTCCCCCGGAATTGACTAATGGACGGTTTCGCCTATGTATGAATCTCCCGCGCTTCGCAAGACGCTCAAATCTTCACCAACGATATCGCGAAACTAGCGGAAAACCTCAGCCGCGATGTGTCGAAGACCTCGGCTGTTCCAACTCTCCAACCAGAATTGAGCCAGAAACTTATGGAGAGCCGACACGTAGCTATACACTTGGCAATGGGCTAAATGTCTACGGTCTTATGACGCGTTAGGCCGTTGGTTGGGGCAGTGGGTGTGCAGCGGGCCCGGCGAACCCCACTTGCAGCGGCGGAACGCAGGTAAGTGTGATCGAATTCGACATAGCGACCGCCGACATTAGTACGAAGCTCAAGAGGCCTGTTTCCCAGGGACCCCTGAGCGGTGACGAAATAAACCTCAGTGACCAATGCGGCAACCCCCAAGACGCACCGTGTCGGTTACGTTCCGTTTGCCCCCCTGACGCCCGCGACTCGCGCAGGAACTGTGAGGTTAGGGATCTTTAAGCGAGGAACTCAATACAATTGTTGGCGAAGCGGCGGCGGTCTATGTGGCAGCAAGCGCGGTTAGCCTTCGCACTCCTCAAGCTCCGCAGTACAAGTTCGGCGGTTACGTCGCCCGGCGAAATGAACAAACTTAGGCAAGCGCAAGCTGCTGCTCGACCAGGGTCGCCCAGTAGGCGGCGCCGGTCGAGAGCACGGCATCGTTGAAGTCAAAAGCAGGATGGTGCAGCATGGGGTTCGACTCGCCGGGGCGCTTGGAACCTAACATGATGTAGGCCCCCTGCTTGGCCTCGAGCATGTAGGCGAAATCTTCCGCGCCCATCACCGGTTCAGCCATCTCCACTACCTGCTTTGCTCCCGCCACGCTGGCCGCGGCCTTGCAGGCCAGCGCCGTCGCGGCTTGGTTATTGATGGTGGGGGGAGCGACCATGTGCATTTCCACCTCGACGCTCGTTCCATAGGCCTGAGCAATCGAGTCCGCCAAACGGCGAATACCCCGCTCGATGGTCTCGCCGGTCGCTGCATCCAGCCAACGCGCAGTTCCTTTCAACACCGCTTCGCGGGGAATGGCGTTCGCGGCTACACCAGCCTGAAACGAGCCGATCGTGACCACGCCGGAACGAAACGGATCGATGGTTCGGGAAACGATCGTCTGTAACGCAGTCACCAGCGCACTGCCGGCGACAATTGGATCGATGCCGAAGTGAGGCTGTGCGGCGTGGGCTCCACGGCCGACAATCGTGATCTCAAAGAAGTTAGCTGCCGCCATAATGGGCCCGTTTCGCCAGTGGAACTCACCTTGGGGCATGGTTGGGAAATTATGCATGCCGAAGACGAGACGCATGGGAAACCGGTCGAACAGGCCGCCGTCTACCACCTGCTTCGCGCCGCCAATCTCCTCTGCGGGCTGGAATATCAGGTAAGCCGTGCCGCGGAACTTCCGGGTCGATGCCAGATAGCGCGCGGCGCCTAACAGCATGGTGGTGTGTCCATCGTGTCCACAGGCATGCATTACCCCAGGGCTGGTCGATGCGTAGGGTACCCCGGATTGCTCGGCGATCGGCAGGGCATCAATATCCGCCCGCAAGCCTATGGCATCGTCGCCATCACGCCCATGAATGACCGCGACCACGCCTGTCCCATTGAAGTTGTGCAGGGCGTCCACCCCGAAAGACCTCAGTCGCTCTTGAATGACCGCGCTGGTGCGGGTTTCAGCGAAGCCGAGCTCGGGATGCGCATGCAGATCCCTGCGCCAGCTAACCATCTCTTCGTGGTTGCGCTCTATTTCGTCCAGTACCGGCATCGGTCGATCTCCTGTTCACGGAATTTGATTGCAACGCGCGGATTGGCCGCTGCCAAAACGTATCACGAGCCTGCTCGGGAGACCCAATTTGAGACGCTCCGGTTACGACGAGCGCTGGATTGTCTTATCAGCTATCGCGACAAAACATCCCAAATTGGAGTTGCAACTTCCGCGTCATTGAGCTGGCGTCCGCGCCGCCGAATAGATGAGCAGGAGTCTTCCATGGGCGGCAGGTGCAGCGGGCGATTGCCCTGCTCTCGCCCGCCACAGAGAGTTGGCAATATGACGGGTTGTCCAGGTAAGAATGTATTTCTGGCTCTTGTAAAGAGAGTTTCTGGAGCTGGATTTCTCATCGGCCTCATCCTTCTACTACTGACCGACGGAAGGGCGCAAGAGCCCACCTCAGATGTAGGCAGTCTCAGCCTAGATAGCCTGTCGTCAATCGAAATCACGTCTGTCTCGAGGAAAGAGCAGACCCTGATCGAGGCTGCGGCCGCGATCTTCGTCATTACCAGCGAAGACATTCGGCGTTCGGGCATGAGCAACATAGCAGAATTGCTACGAACCGTACCGGGGCTTGACGTGGCCGAGATCGATGCCAACAAATGGTCCGTCACCACCCGCGGTTTTGGCGAGCGGTATCCCGATAAGACCCTCGTACTGCTGGATGGCCGCACCCTCTATTCCCCTCTTACTTCCGGTGTGACCTGGGATGTGCAGGAAACGATGCTCGAAGATATAGAGCGAATCGAGGTGATTCGCGGACCGGGCGCAACCCTGTGGGGAGCCAACGCGGTCAATGGCGTGGTCAACATCATCACCAAGACGGCAAAGAACACCCAGGGAGCATTCATTTCCGGGGCTGGGGCCATTCAGGATAGGAACTCGGGTGCAACCAGATATGGGGGATCGCTGGGATCGAGGGGCCACTACCGGGTATACGGAAAGTACTTTGATCGCGACGGATCTCCTGCGCCTTCAGGAGGCCACGCGCCCGACGGTTGGCATGATCTGCGGAGCGGCTTTCGCGCCGACTGGGACATCTCCGGCGCCACGACAACGACCATCCAGGGGGATCTCTACCGTGGCCGTGTCGGCACGACGGTACCCGGCCTGCTTTCGATATCTCCTCCACTAACCGGTCTGTTTATCGACAAGACGATTACCACCGGTGGAAATGTGGTCGGCAGATGGACACGAACGTCCAATCATCTCGACACCACGGTTCAAGCCTACTTCGACGTGGCTCACCGCAATGAGAGTGCCGTCCTGCGGAGAGTTTCGTCACACCTTCGATCTGGAATTTCTCGAGCGCTACCATCGTTGGAATCGCCACGAACTTATTTTTGGAGGCGACTTCCGCGATAACGCGGACAGGACCGTTGGCAGTCTGAACATCTCGTTCAATCCTGAAAGCCGGAGTACGCAGCTTTATGGTGGCTTCGCCCAGGATGAGTTTGCGCTTTTCGCCAACAGGCTGAAGCTGACGTTGGGGAGCAAGATCGAACATAACTACTATAGCGGCATAGCATTCCAGCCGGCCGTCCGGCTCGCTTGGCTCCCGAGTGAGCGCAGTGCGACCTGGATGGCGATCTCTCGGGCATCGGAGAGCTCTTCCCGGACCGACTCGGATGTTCGTACGAATGATGATGTATCTCTGGGTGCAGACGGCACGATTATCCTGGCGAGCTCGTTCGGTACCGAACACCTTTCGCCGGAGAATGTGATTGCCTATGAGTTTGGATCCAGGTGGCAGCCGGGCAATAAACTTTCCTTCGATCTAGCGACCTTTTACAACCACTACACTAACCGGCATACCAACGAACCGGGTACGCCCTTCTTTGAAGAGAGTCCAACCCCGCGTCACCTAGTAGTGCCCAACTACACGGCAAGTAATATTAGTGGCGAGACACATGGCTTGGAAGTATCGGCCAAGGGCCGCCCAGCTCACATTTGGGAGCTCTCCGCTTCATACACACTATTCGAGATCCACCTGCACCAGTCGGCGGCAAGTCAGGATTTTGCCACCGCGCCGGAGAGCGAAGGCAGCAGCCCAACGCAGGAGTTCCAGATCCACTCGCTACTCAATTTGCCTCGTAAACTGGAGTTCGATTCCGCCCTCTTTCATGTTGGGCGGCTGGTAGGACCCGCGATCGAGGCCTACACCAGGCTTGATCTAAGGCTAGGTTGGCGCACCAAAGCATTCGAGCTTAGCGGCGGAGGACACAACCTCTTGCAGTCACAGCACTATGAGTTCGGGTCGGGTGGGCTCGTGCAGGCAGAACCGGTCGGGCGCAGCGCTTACTTGAAAGCCAATTGGCGATTCTGATGAATCTTCGCCCCAGCGTGGTCATTCGTCCGCGACTCGAGTGGCCAGCAGTATCCCGCTTACTGGGTCCAAGAAGGATGTTTCGCTTGCTCATGCTCTTCCTGATACTCGAGCCTGCCGGAAGGATTTTTGCCACCGATCCGCAAACTCTCAGCGAGTATCAGATCAAGGCGGGGTTTTTCTTTAACTTCACACGGTTTGTGGATTGGCCGGAAAGTGCGTTTCCGACTCCTGCCTCTCCCATTCTTGCTTGCGTCGCCGGGGAAACTCCGTTAACGGATCTTGTGACCGATGTGACTGCGGGAAAGGTCGTGAACGGACGAGCAGTGTCGATTAAGCGGGTAAGAGCGTCCGACGATCTTCGCCGATGCAATCTCCTCTTTATAAGTGCGGCGGAGCAGCGCCGCACGGCTGAGATTCTCGCTAGCTTGACCAAGGCCAATACGCTTACCGTGGGCGAAACTCCCGGTTTTGCGCAAGCCGGCGGGATGATCAACTTCTCTATTCAAGAAAACAAGGTAAGACTGGAACTGAACCTGGACGCGACCACCCGCGCGGGGCTGAAGATCAATTCAAAGCTGATCGCCGTCTCACGCCTCGTCTCGCACAACTCGGTTGCGGAGGCCAAGTGACATGCGAATCTTTCATGCTGTTTCGATTGCAACCAAGCTGCGATGGATCGTCATTTCAGCGATTAGCTTAGCCTTGTTCCTCGCCAGTCTGGCTTTTTTAGGCTACGACTACTACACACTCCGCGCCGATAAGATAAAGGATGTCCAGACTTTGGCGGAAGTGATCGGCTCCAACAGCACGGGCGCTTTGGCGTTTCAAGACACGGGCTCCGCTAAGGAAATCCTCAAGGCGCTTAGCTTCGAGCGCCATATTACGGAAGCCTGTATCTACAATCGTAAGGGAGAATTGTTCGCAACCTATCTTGCGTCCGGCATGGAATCGCAGTTTCCAGCGTTGCCGCAAAAAGCCGAGACCAGTTACTCTCCCGACCCGCAGACGCTTATCGTTTTTCGCAAAATTGTGCTCGATCGGGAGCAGGTTGGGACCGTCTACATCCATTATGACCTGGCAGAGTTGAGGCAACGGCGGGATCGCTGCGTGCAGATGATGATCGTGGTCGCGCTGACAGCGCTGGTGCTGGCATTGCTGCTATCGTCCCATCTACAAAAATCGATTACTCAGCCGATCAGCCGGCTGGCGGTGACGACTCGCATGGTTTCTCAAAGCCAGGACTACTCAGTGGCAGTCGACCGTGGGAGCGATGACGAAATCGGCGATCTGATCGATGGCTTCAACGCCATGCTCGCTCAGATCCGGGAACGGGACCGTGTGCTACAGGAGGCGAGGTTGACAGCTGAGAGCGCCAACCGTTCCAAGAGCGAGTTCCTGGCCAATATGAGCCATGAGATCCGTACCCCGATGAACGGTGTGCTGGGAATGACACAGCTCGCTCTCGACACTGACTTGACTGCAGAACAGAGAGAGTATCTCGAAACCGTCATGATGTCGGCGGACTCGCTGCTGCTTGTTATCAACGATATTCTGGACTTCTCAAAAATTGAAGCTGGACGGATGGAGATGGAGAATCGGCCGTTCGATTTCAGGGAGTGCCTCGATCGTTCGCTTAAGGTGCTTGCAGTCCGGGCACATGAAAAGGGTCTGGAACTGCTGTGTGATGTCGCATCTGAGATTCCGGCGGTGATGACGGGCGACCCTACGCGTCTTCGCCAGATCATTCTCAACCTGGTCGGCAATGCCATCAAATTTACCAGCGAGGGTGAGATCTCACTGGCTGTCCAGCGGGAGGGGCGGGGCGAGCAAGGTTGGATGCTGCGCTTTACTATCTCGGACACAGGTATCGGCATACCGGAAACTCAACTGCTCCGCATATTCGAACCATTCTCGCAAGCCGACTCATCGACGACCAGGGAATTTGGCGGCACTGGTTTGGGACTTACTATCTCCACACGCCTCGTACAAGCAATGGGAGGAACCATCGGTGTGGTCAGCGAGATGGGCCGGGGAAGTAAATTCTCGTTTACCGCTTTGTTGGGTGAAGCAGACGTAACCCCGGTGCCGGACGGAGAAACCGGACCGGTGGAAGCCCTACGCGGTATGAAGGTGCTGATCGTCGATGACAATATGACAAACCGGCGCATCCTGGAGCGTTTCCTGGGCCGCTGGGGGATGCGGCCGGGCACTGCAGCGAGCAGCGATGAGGCGTTTGCGGAACTGAAGGCCGCCCACCTGTTGGGCGATCCCTATCGCCTGATCCTGACGGATATGCATATGCCGGGCACGGACGGATTCGGGCTGATCGAAATGATTCGTGAGAACAAGGAGCTGCTTGCGCCGACCATCATGATGCTCACCTCGGCGGGGCACCGCGAAGATGTGGCTCGTTGTCAGGAGTTGGATGTGGCGGCTTATCTGCTAAAGCCGATCAGGGAGTCCGACTTGCATGACGCGATGTCGCGCGTCGTCGTAGGGGACTGGAGAGAGGTGCAGCGTCCTGCCGAGCCCGTCGCAGTATGTGAACCGGCAATCATCGAAAGAGTCGGCGTCGCACTCAACATCCTGGTTGCTGAAGACAATCGTATTAATCAGAGAGTCGCGTTGGGGATGTTGGAAAAGCGTGGGCACAAAACGACGATTGCGGAGAACGGGCGGGAGGTCCTTGCACTGCTGGAAAGCCAAACCTTCGACCTGATACTGATGGACGTGCAGATGCCGGTGATGAGCGGAGTCGATGCAACCGTGGAGATTCGACAGCGAGAGCAGAATAGTGGCCATCACGTACCCATTTACGCCCTGACCGCCAACGCGATGAAAGGCGACCGCGAGCGATACCTCAGCATCGGGATGGATGGATATCTGGCCAAGCCCATTCGACCGGTTGAGCTGGACCAACTTTTAAGCGAAACTGCCGCGCCGATACAGATGAAGTAAGACGTCGGCCTGGCTTTCATCAGGGGATGGAGGGCTCGCCGGGAAGAGCGTATGCTTTTTCCAGCGGGGTCCCCGGGGACATACATCGGGCTGCCTTGCGGGGGCATCCAACCGCCGTGTCCGAAATTAAGCTACTCTTCGTGGACGATGACGATGGGTTACGGACGGCGCTTGGGGCCGTGCTTGCCCATCACGGATTTGCAGTCACCACAAGCAGTAGCGTACCCCAGGCTCTGGAGCTCATTAGCAGTCGCAAGTTCGACGTTCTGCTTTCCGATCTGAACATTGGCGAACCAGGTGATGGGTTTACGGTGGTCAGCGCCATGCGCCGCGTGCAACCCAATGCCTGTACATTTATTTTGACTGGTTACCCGGACCTTGAAACGGCCATTCAGGGTATTCGCAACCAGGTGGACGATTACTTCTCCAAGCCGCTGCAGGTCGAGCGCCTGGTGGGGGCTATATCAAATCTGCGAAGCGGTAGACGGCCGGCCACCAAAGCGCTCCCAACTCGCAAGATTTCGCACGTCCTGCGCGAGCTTTCAACCCTCATCTGCGACAAATGGCTGCACCAGGTAATGGCGGATCCTGAGTTGGCGGCGATCCCCCTGACCGAAGCGGAAAGAAGCGACCATGTCCCCGAGATGATGGAGGAGCTGATCCGGCGTTTGGAAGGCCCCCAGGACGAGTTGAGCGACGCTGCGACACAAGCAGCAAGAAAACACGGTGTATTGCGTTATCAGCAGGGCTATACCATCCCCCAGATATTGAGCGAGGCGCGTGCGCTGCAACACGTGCTCACGTCGACTATCCACGAGAACCTGTTTGGCCTCGACCTCAGCACCCTGGTGGGTGACATCCTGCAAATCGGTGAGACCCTTCAGGCGGACGCGGAAATATCCATCCGGGTTTACCAGTCGCAGATTCCACGTTCGCTGCAAACATCGTTTTCGTTGTTGTACCAATCGCCATACCTCGGTGTCGCAATCGCCGACGAACGCCGCATCATCGACGCCAACGATGCCTTTTTGCGGATGATCGGACAGACGCGCGCCAGCCTGGTGGAGGGGAAGATCGACTGGCCTGCGATGACCCCGGAAAAATTTCGCGCACTCGATGCGAGCGCCATGGAGCAGCTTCGCGAATTTGGTACCTGTGTCCCTTACGAAAAAGAATACCTGTTGCCCGATGGTTCTCCCGTGCCATTTCTCATTGGAGCCGTGCGCCTCAGCGCAGAACCTTTGCAGTGGTCAGCCTACGTCGTGGAGTTGACCGAACAGCGGAAACTGCAGGCTGCGGAAGAAAAAGTGCGCTCCTGGGAAGCACGATATTTATTGATCAATCACCTGGCACATGAGCTGAACAATCCGTTAGCTGCGATGACCTTCACGCTTCACCTGCTGAGCACACATCCTCATCTATCCGACGACACCCAAACACTTGTCAGCGACGCGAGTGGCATGCTCGAACGGATCGCTACTACGGTAAGGCGCGTGCTCGCCGAAGTCCAACAGAACTGACAGTCGAGCTTACAGGGCGATGCAAAAAGAAGGCGGAAGCCTTGCATGCGGCTGACAATCGGGAGTGCTTCGTTCCGGCCTGAAGTTTTCGCTCCCTCAAATTTTGTCCGAATACGTCCACAGTCAGGGTGCTGGTGTGTGTACAACGTTTACAAAGGAATTGCATCCTATGCAGGTGGACGGAGAAACAGTACCGCTCCAGGCTGGGCGCTCGGGGGGGTGCCCGGCGAAATTGAAAAGCCGGCTTTAGTGCGCGGCTTGTTTTGACTCTGCGGCGAGCATGGCAGCTACTTTGGCCCGGCGAATTCGTTCGCGAAGCTGCATGGTGACCGAGCGGTGACAACGAAGACAAAGGGTTCGAATGTTATCGAGGTCGCACTCGCCGCCCCCTTCTGCTACAGGCAGAATATGATCAGCATCCCACAGACTTTTGCGGACACGCGTTTTAAGTCCCCAGTGGCGCATCAAGGCTTCGCGAGCAGAGCCTCGTGAACGCTTGAGCTTGCTGTGTTCCCGGATCGTGTCCGCGGCACAGTGGGCGCACACGCCCCTGTCTCGCTTAAAAATGTGTTCGCGCAAGTATCCTGGCTGCGAACGCAGCTTCCATTCGTGTACGCAATAGTCTGAGCAGAACGTGAAACGCCGTGCCGGCACTTCCAGTGTGCACCAACGACAAAGGCCGCGGCCATTCTGTCCGCGCTTCATTGTTTTGCGGTTGACCCACCCTCCAGTCATGGTGCGAGACATGCTCATAGGCTTGTTTTAAATTCGCGCGCACTTCAAGCGTAAGTGCTTCAGCCCAATAATTAACGAAAGGGGTGCCGCGGGATATAACATGCGCGCGGCCCTGGGTGAGCATTTCCGCTTCCCGTTCCGTAGGTAAAGCCGCGGATTTGTCCTCGGCTTCCAGTCATTCCACCGGATACGGTCCTTCGGAAAATACCTGGGCGTGATAGCCCTTTGATCCAACCAGCCGTGCCAGAGGGCTTCTCATGTCATCGCCTGCCTGCAATCGCTTGATCACCGATTGGAAATCATACCGCGGTTGCCAGCCAAGCTCGTTCCGCGCGCGCTCATTCACGTAGACGCGATCGATACTTGAAAACGCCTGCCATTGCCGCCGTTCATATTCGGCCTCATACTCGGGAACACGTAACCGTAACACTTCGCGTGCGTTGGCGCGTAGACCCGCGAGATCTTCCGGGAGAAACGGAGTGGTTGCACTGATGATGTACTTGCGGAAACCGATGGCGGAGGCCCTTTCCGCGGCCAGCAGATGTGCGCTGACAACATCTTCAATGTCGACTCGCCTGTAGAGAAGCTCATTGGCCTTCGCATTTGCGCCTGAGTATTCTTGCCGCACCTTGCGGTTGTCATCCTCCTCGGGAAAGAAGCGAGAGGTTCTCAGCACTATGCATGGCAGGCCCTGGTTGCGGAAGAACAATTCACACAGGTCTTCGGCTGCGGCCTTGGTCACGCCATAAATGTTTCTGGGAACAGGCCTCACTTCCTCCGTGATCCATGCCGCGGGAGCTTGCGGAGGAGGCGCCAGTGCATCGCCGAACACACTGGTTGTACTGGTGTAGATAAAAGACCCGGCGCCGGCTGCCGCGGCCTCCTCCAGCAGGTTGAGCGTGCCGGTCACGTTGGTATCGATAAAGTCCTGCCGGCTGTGGGTAGCAACATGAGGTTTGTGCAGCGTTGCGGCATGGAAGACGGATTGAACGCCATGCATGCAGCGGCGCACCCAGGCGCGGTCCGTAATGGAGCCGATGTGCGTCGTAAACGGGGACTCAAGTATGTCCAGGCTAATCACCTGATATTGCAGATCCCGCAAGGTGCGAACCAGGGCCTCACCCAGGTGCCCTGAGCTTCCGGTAACCAGTACTTTCATGATGGTTCATGATAAATCGGCGAGCCCCGGGGAAGGATGTGTCATCTCGAACTGGACTCATCCTGCAATCCGGAAATTCTCACACACCACTCTTCAGTTCCGCGCTTTCTGTTGCAAGCTGCCGCAGGGCTCTTTGCAGAGTCCGAATGTTTAGGAGTAGAATTCGGCGCCTCACCGGGATGCCCGGTTTCGCAAGGCTCTCCCGGTCCCTGGAGGTTGACGATGAAGATGCCGGAAAAGCAGGTTCTCCTGGTGACATTGGCGCTGGTCCTCCCCATGTTTTTAGGCGGATGTGAGCGCCACAGCAAATCTGAGCAGTACTTCCTGATCGCCACCAACATTGGTTTGCCTTATTGGCAGTCAGCACACGAGGGGTTTACCAAAGCCGCGGCACAGTACGGCGTCACCGAAGAAATGCGCGGCCCCGATACGTTCACTCCCGCCGTGGAAGTGGATGAGTTTCGCGCCGCCGTCGCTAGAAAGCCGGCGGGAATTCTGGTATCCGTTTCCGATCCAAGCCTGATGGGACCGGAAATCAACAAGGCAATGGCCGCTGGGATCCCGGTGATCACCATGGACTCCGATGCCCCCGATAGCCAGCGTCTCTACTTCATCGGTACCAACAATCTGGAAGCTGGGCGGTTGGGCGGCCAACGCGTAGCAGCCGAATTGAACGGCAAGGGCAACGTGGTCTTCTTCACCATGCCGGGCCAGCCTAATCTCGAGGAGCGGCTCAAGGGATACAAGGATGTGTTTTCGAATTATCCCGGCATCAAGATCGTCGAGGTCTTCGACATGAAGGGACAGTCCACGGCGGCCATGGACAAGGCGCAGGAATACTTTGGCGCGGACAGGGCCGGCCAAAATAAATGCCTACATAAGTCTGGAGTCCTCCTCCGCCAAGGATGTCGGCGAAGCCTTCAAACGTTCCAAGCCGGAAGGCGCCATCCTGATGGGGATGGACGTTGACCAGGCGACACTCGAACTGGTCAAGGAAGGCACCATCCAGGCCACCATTTCCCAAAAACCTTTCACCATGGCTTTTCTTGGTCTCAAGGCGCTGGATGATCTCCACCACTACCCGCTCAAACCACTGGCCCGGGACTACGGTTCGGACGCATCGTCGCCCATACCCGCTTTCGTCGACACCGGCGTATCCCTGGTGGATAAAAGTAATGTCGATAAATTCCTGACTTCTCCGCCGGCGAAGACACCGTAGATCGAAGGGCGTCGATGAGAATCGGCAGGAAGTCCGGGTAGGCTGCGGTCGAGATGACAATTTCGTTGCCGGCGAAGTCTACGATCACTTTTCCGCTGATTCGAAGCTGCCCACCTGGGGCGCCAGCACCGCTCTGTCGCCGCCGCGGTGTCCTTTACTGATACAAAAGTGCGTCCGAACCGGGGCATCGGTAATTACCCATTCTAGGGATCCCGTCGACGGCCTAAACCGTCTATAGCTAGCTATGTATCTGGACCCGGAGACCCAGGCCCCACCATGCGAGGAATGGCGCTGAAATTGTTGCGACGTTCCGCTCGACCTGATTCCGGAACCCCCATCGAAGATTGCCCCACTGCGAATTCCCAAAAGCTGCGTCGCCGCGGCTTCATTCACAATGTGATTGCGCTGTATGGGGTACAGGCTTGCACCTACGCCTTGCCTCTATTGACGTTTCCCTACCTGGCGCACGTGTTAGGCCCATCGGGATGGGGAGTCGTCGTGTTTGCCCAGGCCATCGGCGATGTGATCGCCTGCGTGGTGGAGTATGGCTTCGATATTTCCGGATCGCGGGAGACGTCGCGTCAGCGCGATGATCCGCAACGTTTGTCTGCGCTCATCTCGGGTGTTTTGGGCGCCAAATCTCTTCTGGCGATGGTGTGCATCGCGGGGGCTCTGTTTTCCCGGCGCTATACCCATCACATTGCTCCGTCGCTGGCGCTGTTTTGGGCAAGTACCATCTGGGGCGTCTGCCAGGGCATCAATATGCTGTGGTTCTTCCAGGGCCTGGAGCGCATGCGTCTGGCCAGCGCGCTGGAGATCGGTGGCAAGGTCATGGCCACCCTGAGCATCTTTGTACTGGTGCATAAGCCGGACGACGGCTGGAAGGTGATGGCGGCCCAGTGTGTGGGCTGTGTGGTGGCCCATGGGGTCACGGTGGTGCTGGCCTATCGCGAGGTGGGCTTTCGCTGGCCGACCCCGTCGTCGGTGTGGGATGCGCTGCGGTTGGGTGGTTCGATGTTCCTGTTTCGGGCAGTCCAGAGCCTGTCCGGGTCAGTCAACCGGTTAGTGCTGGGCTCCGTGGCCCCGGTAGCCGTGCTGGGTGAATACGCCGGCGCTGAAAAGATCACCCGCGTATTTCAGCAGGGGATGTGGCCGGTGAACCAGGCCCTTTATCCGAAACTGACCCAGCAGGCGCAGAACAATCCCAGGGGTGCCTTGAAAACCGTAAGGCTCAGTCTGCTCTTTCTCGGCGGCCTGGGTGCCTTTTTGGGTTTGGGTGTCTTCTTCGGCGCTCCGTTGCTTGTCCACCTGGTCCTGGGGCCTGCCTTTCAGGAAGCAGTGCCGGTGCTGCGCGTTTTCTCTCTGTGGATTCCCTTGATCGCTCTGACGACCGTGATCATCTTTCAGTTGCTGTTACCGAATCATCTCGACAATCAATTTAACTTTGTAAACGTCACTGCCGGACTGCTCGGCATCGGCGCCGCATTGCTGCTTGCACCCAGGTTTGGCGCCATCGGCATTGCATGGGCGGCGGTCATCGCGCAGACGTACACGCTGGCTGCCTTCTCATTCATACTCTGGCGAGCGGGTTTGAATCCCTTTGCTCCAGCTGCGCCCGCGGCTGTGTCGCCCACCGCGTTCAGCGAATTTTGTGCCCTCATTGGCTTCTGCCGCCGGAAATCAGCAAATGAAGGTTCGCTTACGAGAAAAGCTGGCGGACGCAGAGGCACGCGTTGCTCAGCCGGTGCCGATCGCGGTTCCCCACCGCACCACAGCCAGCGATGGCATAAGACCGGCTCTAAAAGGCCAAAACCCTCACTAAAGTCACCGTGCGCCCCGCCGATATTCCCCATACCGGGCGGGGCGCAGTTGTGTTGACAAAGCCATGTCCGGGAAAAGTTCTATCTGCAGGTTGCACTCCGGCATTCATGGGCAGCCCAAGCCGTTCGTTTGGCGCCTGGCGCGCGTTCGCTTAAGCAATTGCACCCCGGGTTCGCCGGTGAAGCTCAAGATTGGCAAGGATGGCGATGAAACTGCTGCGGCACATCTACAAGCATGGCGCTCAAACCTCCGGACAGCAGTGGTTTCCGATCGAAACTTAGCCCCAGAAAGCTGCTCGGCAACAGCTTCGTTCACAACGTGATTGCGCTGTATGGGGTACAGGCTTGCACCTACGCGTTGCCTCTATTGACCTTCCCCTACCTGGCCCACGTGTTAGGCCCATCGGGATGGGGAGTTGTCATATTTGCCCAGGCCATCGGCGTGGTTATTGCCAGCGTGGTGGAGTATGGCTTCGATATCTCGGCGTCGCGAGAAACGTCGCGTCAGCGCGATGACCCACAGCGTTTGTCCGCGCTCATCTCCGGTGTTTTGGGCGCCAAGTCTCTTCTGGCCATGGTGTGCATCGCGGGGGCATCTGTTCTCCCGGCGGTTTACCCACCACGTTGCTCCGTCGCTGGCGCTGTTTTGGTCAAGCACCATCTGGGGCGTTTGCCAGGGCATCAACATGCTGTGGTTCTTCCAGGGTCTGGAGCGCATGCGTCTGGCCAGCGCGCTGGAGATCGGCGGCAAGGTCATGGCCACCCTGAGCATCTTTGTATTGGTGCATAAGCCGGACGACGGTTGGAAGGTGATGGCGGCCCAGTGTGTGGGCTGTGTGGTGGCCCATGGGGTCACGGTGGTGCTGGCCTATCGCGAGGTGGGCTTTCGCTGGCCGACTCCATCGTCGATGTGGGATGCGCTGCGGTTGGGTGGTTCGATGTTCCTGTTTCGGGCGGTGCAGGGCCTTTCCGGGTCAGTGAACCGGCTGGTACTAGGTTCGGTCGCCCCGGTAGCCGTGCTGGGTGAATACGCCGGCGCTGAAAAGATCACGCGCGTATTTCAGCAGGGGATGTGGCCAGTGAACCAGGCCCTCTACCCGAAGCTGACGCAGCAGGCGCAGAGCAATCCCCAGGGTGCTTTGAAAACAGTACGGCTCAGTTTGTTTTTTCTGGGCGGCCTGGGTCGTTGTCTTCGGCTTGGCGATCTTTCTCGGAGCTCCGTTGTTGGTACAACTGGCGCTGGGACCTGACTTCCACGAAGCAGTGCCGGTGCTGCGCGTCTTTTCTCTCTGGATTCCTCTAACCGGTCTTTGTACCGTGATCACCTTCCAACTGATTCTGCCCAGTCAACTGGACAGCCAGTTCAACATCGTCAACTTCACCGCTGCCTTGGTTAACATCTTCGCTGCATTGCTGCTTGCCCCTCGGTTCGGCGCCATCGGCATTGCCTGGTCGGCAGTCATCGGCCAGATCTACACCCTGCTGGCCTTCGCGGTCATATTGTGGCGGGCTGGGTTGAATCCCTTCCCTCTGTCTATGGCTACGGCTGTCCACCCCCGCCCGGTGGGGTTGGCGCCGATACCGGCTCGTGCCACTGGAATCCAGCATGAAGCGACGCAAACGAAGACCTCAAGCAGCGAATTTCGTAGCTCCGCACCTACTCCCAGCGCCCCTCCACCCACCTTCCCCTTTCGGGGGATGACGCACGCCAGAAAAACTGTCTATAGCTTTGTATACGTTGTGGCGAGATGAGGTTGAAGAGACTATGGAATTGGGTTACGGAAAAGGAAGACTGATGCCGACAGGCAAGCGAGGACCTGTCGTCTATGTGAGCTACAAAATCAGCCAGCACTTGGTGCAGACAACGGATGCCAATGGCTCTTTCATGAGACAGAAAACCGTTGTGCACTCGATCGACGCTGAAGCCGATCAACAAATTGGTTTGGGTGACTACGACCTGCTGGTCGGGGAAGAAATACTTCGCTTGAAACACATCGCCGGCGATCCCGAGTGGCTCATACTTTCCTCCAACGCATCCGCAATCTTGGTCTAAGCAACTCGAACGTTGCCTTTGTCTTCGCGCCCATCGAGAATGCAAAGGTATGACGGAATGGAATGCATCGGAGTACGCTCGGATCTCCACCTTGCAGGCGGCCATGGCGGAAGAGGTCCTTGCGCTGCTTGACCTCAAAGGCAACGAGCGAATCCTTGATGTCGGATGTGGGAACGGAAAGACGACGGCTGAAATCGCCGCCCGCGTTCCCCAGGGGGCCGTGGTTGGCGTCGATGCCTCCGCGGACATGATTGCCTTTGCCGCGGCGCACGCCGCTCTTCATGCAAATCTTCAATTTGCGGTTGCAGACGCTCGGCAATTGCCGTACCAGCACGAGTTCGACCTGGTGGTCTCGTTCAATGCGCTGCATTGGATTCCGGAGCAGGATCGCGCGCTTCGCTCCATACGTGCCATTTTGAAAGACGCCGGCCTTGCCCAATTGCGCCTGGTGCCGAAAGGGCAGCGGAAGAGCCTGGAGGACGTGCTCGAAGAAACCCGTCTTTCTTCACGCTGGAGCAGCTACTTCCAGAGCTTTCGTGATCCCTACCTCCACCTGACCCCGGAACAATACGGGGAATTGGCTATGCAGAACGGCTTTGAGGTGCGGCGGATCCAGGTCGAGGCCAAGGCCTGGGATTTTCAGTCGCGCGCTGCCTTTCTGGCCTTCGGAGGCGTCACTTTCGTGGAGTGGACCCAGCATCTGCCGGAGCCAGACCGTCTCGACTTTGCCATCGACGTACTGGATCGGTACAAGAAGGTGGCCTGCGATGCTCCTGGGGAGGAGAACTTCTTCCGTTTTTACCAAATGGACATCACACTCTCCTCTCGCTAACCCCGGACCTGATAAACGACCCGATAACTGGCCCCAATAACCAGGCTAGGAATGGAGTTTCGTGCCGTAAACAAGGTGCTCGCAATGCGCTAGGTAAAGGTGCTAACATCCGTTCCGTCACCCGGTGCGCAGGAAACCGGCCGAAAAGGCTCCCCGCCCTTTTCGAAAACATACAGACGAAAGAAAAGTCCCCTGCCGGAATTGAAAAGGAGGCGGACATGAACACCAAATCTGCCATCAGCACAGCGGCTCTATCGGCACTGATGCTTGTCGGGCTAGCGTCCAGAGCGCAAGAGGCCACCACCCCAGAAGTGCACCGGCCACCAGCGACGCTGTTGCCAGCCCTGACGCGAACGCCAACCCGCAACCTGCCGCTACCGTTTCCGCCAACTCCAAGGTTCGCATTGTCCGCCTAAGTGAAGTCAAGGGCGCAGTGCAGATGGACCGGCAAACGGGAAAGGGCTTCGAAGCGGCCATGGCGAACCTTCCCGTGGTTGAGGGAAGCAAGCTGAAAACGGGCGATGGCGTAGCGGAGGTGGAATTCGAAGACAACAGCACCATCCGCCTGGGGCTGAACTCCGAGATCGAATTACCGAAGCTTGAGCTGCTTCCGTCCGGAGCGAAATCGTCTTCTATCAACGGTGCTGCAGGGCACCGTCTACGTGAGCCTGATCAACACCAAGGGCAACGAATTCAGCGTTAAATTTGGCCAGCAAACGGTAATACTGCCGCCGGACAGTCACGTCCGCGTGCAGTTAACGCCAACGGAGGCGAACCTGGCAGTGTTGCACGGTGAGGCATTGGTCGAGGAACCTTCGGGGCCCACGAGCGTGGGCAAGAACAAGACCATGACCTTCAACCTGGCGGCACAAAGCCCGCCCGTGATTGCCAAGAACGTGGCGGAGCAGCCGCTCGACAAGTGGGATAGCGATGCAGTGCAGTACCACAAGAGCTACGCCAACGCGTCTTCTTTTGGGAACTCGCCCTACTCATACGGCATCAACGACATGAATTATTACGGTAGCTTCATCAATGGGTGCGGCGGTTCGATGTGGCGGCCGTACTTTACCAGCGCCAGCTGGGATCCGTTCGGGAGCGGAGCCTGGGCGTACTATCCGAGCGCGGGGTATTCCTGGGTTTCTCCTTATCCCTGGGGTTGGACCCCGTACCACTACGGCAGCTGGTCTTTCTGCCAGGGAGTGGGCTGGGGTTGGCGGCCAGGCGGCGCCTGGATGGGATTGGCAAACAATACCTTTGTCGGGCAGCCTGGGCAGCAGGGCTTCCAGAATTCGTTCGCGGCCAATCGTCCGCGGCCGCCGGTTCATCCACCGACCTCGCGGGAGGGTTCCCTGGTGGGCGTAAATCTCAAGTCGATGCCTGCTTCCGGTCTGGGCGAGAAGGACACGTTTGTGTTCCGGAACAATTCAGCCGGCATGGGTGTGCCTCGTGGGAGTCTGGGCAAGCTGAATAGTTTCTCCGGTCAGACGGTCCAGCGCGGAATGGCCACCACGAACGTTTACTATGGCGGCGCTTCACGGGGCAATGCGGAAGGGGCCGCAAGACCGGGCAATGTGGGAACAAGTTTGTCCGCCAGACCAAACTCCCCCTCAGGCATGCAATCGAACCACTCCTCAGGCATGCAATCGAGCCAGTCCTCAGGCATGCAATCGAACCACTCCTCCTATGGCGGCGGTGGCGGTGGCATGCAAGGTGCTTCGCCTGGCGGTGGCGGAGCTCACTCCTCGATGCAGTCGGGGGGCGGTGGTGGTGGTGGCGGCGGAAGACGCTAGTAACCCGTCCTTAACCTCTGATGGGTTTAGCTTGGCGGCATTTGCGTATCTGGTTATAGAAGATACGGAATGCCGCCAAATCTATTTGAACCATGAATCACGGTACCTGCGCGATGAAGGTGGAGGCCGGCAGGGGAACCGCATTGTAGAGGTTGGCATCGGTGAAGTTCTGCCAGGCATAACGGACCTGGACTGGCTCCGTAACCTCGGGCGATGAGACCAGAACCGATGTGCCCTGCACCTTCGCCGTCGCAGCGACAAAGTGCCCATCCGGGCCTGCGACCTCAAAGCCTTTGAGCTCCCCGCTGCTGCTGTGCAGCCCTTCCGCGTGATCGAACCAGACTTCCAGCGCGCTGCCTTCCCGTGTGGTTTGGCGGTAGAGCGGGCCACGGTACTCCAGGCCCGCTTCTCCGTAGGCCAATGCCCGGCCGGCGAGAGCGAGGCGCGTACCTACGGTTTGTTTGTCTGGCGGGTGCACGTTGTCGCGTTCTCCAATGTCCAGGGTGACGGCCATACCAGTGTTGGCCACGTGCAGGCTGCGGCGCTGGCTATCGCGAATGATGCCCCAGTTTTCCGGCGGCGAATCGAAGCTCGAGATCTGCACAAACAGGAAGGGCAGGTTGCCTTGGCCCCACTGCTGTCGCCAGTCGGCGATCAACGCAGGGAGGAGCTTCGCGTACAGGTTAGCGCGATCGGCGGCGCTGTCGGTCTCCCCCTGGTACCAAAGAAAGCCCTTGATAGCGTACGGCGTAAAAGGCGCGACCATCCCGTTGTAGAGGCCTGCCGGGATCCATGAGACCGGGTCGGGATGCCAGGGATGCGTGGGCTGCGGCAAGGTTATGGGCAGCAGCCTCGGCGTCGGCTCTCTTCTCCGCGGACTCGATGAGACTGAGATGGGTTTGCATGTCAGCGAAGTGGGCACGGGCGGCGAAGGCGGGCATCAGCGAGGCATCGGCGGAGAGTGCGTCCAGGCTGATCCACGAATCGATCGGTGTGCCTCCCCAGGAAGAATCGATGACCCCGATGGGGATGTGCTCCCGCCGGTTGATCTCGCGAGCAAAGAAGTAGGCGACGGCGGAGAAATCCCTGGCGGTCGCCGGGGTGCACGGTTGCCACACGCCGGAGAAGCTGGCCAGAGGCGAATCCGACGATTGGTGCTCCACGCGCAGCAGGCGCACCTGGGGCAAGTCGGCCTGGGCGATCTCCTGTTCAGCGTTGGTTACATGAGCGGACGGGGGGAATCCGGCAAGGGGCATCTCCATGTTGGATTGCCCGGAGGCAAACCACACGTCTCCCACCAACAGGTCGGAGCGGGTTAGCTCAGAGCTGCCGTGGATGGTGAGAGTGAAGGGCCCGCCGGCGGCCTCCGGTTTAAGCCATGCCTCCCAGAGGCCGAGACTCGTTGCGGTGGTGGCGATGGATTGACCGTGAAAAGTAATAGTGATCTTCTCCGCCGGCGAGGCTTCACCCCAGACATGGATGGGCGCGTCGCGCTGCAGGACCGCGTGATCGGTAATGATGCTGGTAAGCCGCAATTCAGCGCGCAAGGGAGCACTTAGCAGACCGATCATGAGGGTGAGGAAGGCAAGTTTCATACTTTTTCGAGCTCCTGAGTTAGGTTGATCCAGAAATAAGTCCGAGGTATTACAACTTAGGCCGTGCAGAGTGCCTCTCATAGGTCTAGGATGGGCAGCACTGGTTTTGCGTATCCTTGCTCCTCCCCCGGGAACATCATTCCAAGAAGCAGCATAAAGGAAGGAAAAGCTATGTTCGGTTTGATTTGGTGGGTTATCGTCGGTCTCATCGCAGGTTGGCTCACAGGCAAGATCATGAGCGGCGGAGGCTATGGGCCCCTCATGGACATCGTTGTCGGCATCCTGGGGGCGCTGGCAGGTGGATTCATAATGTCGCATCTTGGGTTCGCGGGGTCTGGCGGCCTGATTTATACCATCATCGTTGCCGTTATCGGCGCGGTGATTCTCACGCTGCTGCTCCGTCTCGTCACCCGCGGCAGAGTTCGACAGGTGTGACCAGACTGTTTTGACGCACGATGAGCCTGTTCCGGATGGAGCAGGCTCATTGTGCGTTGGGCCAGCGCTGATAAAGTTCCTCGCCATGTAAATTGTTTCATATGGAGCAGGCTGTCGCATCGAGGACCGCACTGAGCGTGGCTCTGCGGCGTGCGGCTCATCAGATTTATGACTCGCCGGTGGTCTTCGATGATCCGATCGCTGTCGGTATTCTCGGCGCGGCCTATGCGGAGCAATTGCGGCGAACTCCGTTGCGGCCAGACCGGCCTTTCTCGACTGCGCTGCGTGCGTTTCTGGTGGCCCGCAGCCGCTATGCGGAAGATAACTTGAGACGGGCCGTTTCGAGCGGCGTCGAACAGTACGTTCTGCTGGGCGCTGGTCTCGACACCTTCGCTTATCGAAATCCCTTTGCAAAGCTTCGCGTCTTTGAAGTCGACCATCCAGCTACCCAGCAGTGGAAGCGCGAGCTGCTGCAGCGCAACAACATCGCCATTCCAGATAGCATCGCCTACACGCCGGTTGATTTTGAGCGCCAGTCGTTGGCGGAGGAACTTGGTTTTGCCGGATTCGACAGTCAGGCGCCCGCTTTTTTCGCATGGCTGGGCGTGGTTCCCTACCTCACGCTCGAGGCCTTTCGGGCTACGCTCGGCTTTATCTCCGCCCAGCGTCCTGGAAGCGGTGTGACCCTCGATTACGGACAACCGCGGTCCACCCTTCCGCTGCTCGAGCGGATGGCGCTCGATTCGCTGGCGTCGCGGGTTGAGAAAGCCGGGGAGCCCTTCCAGCTTTTCTTTACCCCGTCCGACATTGCAGCCGAGCTTTCGCACTTTCACAGCATCGAGGATTTAGGCGCCGCCGAGATCAACACACGCTACTTTAGCGAGCGCAGCGACGAATTGAAAATGCGCGGCAGCGCCGCGCGTTTTCTCAGCGCGTGGTTGTAGTTTGAGATTTCCATGAAAGTGATCCTGTGTACAACGGCACGGCTTCAGCGTGCAGTGGGCAATCAGCCGCCCGCCTGGGCAGCGATCTCTAATGTGAAGTTGCCTACTCGAACTTAAGCGACTCGACCGGATCCAACTGCGCCGCACGAGTCGCGGGAAGAGTGCCGAACACTACACCCACCACCGTTGCTGCAGCCAGCGCGATGATTGCGGAGAGTCCGGATATGGGGATGCGATACGAGGTAAAAAGTCTGACCGAGTAGGGAACGGCCAAGCCAAGGATAGTACCGACGACGCCGCCGCTGAGCGAAATGAAAACCGCCTCGATCAGGAACTGCAGCTTTATTTCGCGGTACGTGGCCCCCAGCGCCTTACGGATGCCGATCTCCCGGATGCGCGAACGTACGTTCGCCAGCATGATGTTCATGATCCCGATGCCGCCGACGGCAAGTGTGACGGACGATACCAGCAGCAGGACAAGAGTCAACGCATTGGCAATCTCTGCCGCTGTACTCAACAGTTCGGTCAACGTCTGCCCATCGTAGACGGAGCTCGGTTGGTGCCGGGAATGGATCACTTGCAGGATTTGTTTCTTCGCCAGTTCTACATCGCCGGTGTCGCGCACAGAAAAGAAAATCTTCTTAATGTCATTGGTCCCGGTAAAGTAGCGCGCAACGGAGTAGGGAATGAGGATAGTTTGATCGGCCACTTCCGTTTGCCCGAGCGTATCCACGGCTTCCTTGAACGTGCCGATGACGGTGAACGGAATCCCCTTGATCTCAAAGGTTCGATCGACAGCATTGATGGTGCCGAACTTTTGCCGGGCAAATGGCTCGGTCACGACGGCCACCTTGGCATGGCTGGCATCGTCCTCCTCATCGAAGAAGCGTCCTGCGATCAGGATGAGGTTGCGCACCTGGCGGTATTGCGGGGAGACACCCAGCACGAGAATGTCTTTCGATACGCCATTGCCGAAGGCGATCCGGTCATGCATCTGCAGCATGGGCGAGGAGTAGGCGACAGACGGTACTTGCTCCAGGACCGCGGTCTCATCCGCACGGGTTAAGTAGTCGGTGCGGAAGTCGTGCTGCGCGCTCGATCCGGGGCCGCCGCCGGAGTATTCCACTTCCACCATGTTGGTCCCGATGGCCTGGATCAAATGCAGGATGTACTGTTTGCCTGTCAGTCCGACGGTTACCACCAGAATGAGCGAGGCCGATCCGATGACCATGCCCAGCGATGTGAGCATGACGCGTACTTTGTTGGTGCGGAAGCTATCGATCGCCAGGCTCACGATCTCGCTCAGCACCATGGTTCGCTTGGCGCTGGCGAGCGTGCGTTCGAAGGATCTGCGGCTGACACTGCGGATGGCGGTCATGAGCCCAATCTCAAAGTAGACGAGCCAATACAAAACCCTGCCTGGTCATCATTCGTCTTCATTCCATATTGTACGGGCTCAAGAATCTGTGTGAGAACTCGCTACTGGAAGGGTAAGGGCTTCAGCCCGTACCGTACCCTTCCCTACGCAACATAGGACGGGCTCTGCAGCGGTGTGTGAGAACCGGGATTTCCAAACGCAGTCCCGTCGGGACGGTTGGAAATAGGCCGCGGCGGAATCCTGGACAACCTTCAGCCGTCCCCGAGAATTATTTTGGCGGTTTGCTGCTAGGCGACCAAAGCGCCGACGATGTGTTCCAGGTAACGGAGACTGGCGGCTACGCTCTCTACCGGCGGGATGCTAGTGGCGCCGAACTTTACGTCCTGTTCTACCACCAGCCAGCCGGAATAGCCGTTCTTCTCCAGCACACGAAAGAATTCCTTAAAGTCGATGGAGCCTTGCCCGATGATGGTAAAGGCGTTGAGCTCGATTGCCTGCTCGAAATTTAATTCTTTGCGGCGTGCTTCGGCCAGAACGGTTTCATTGATGTCCTTGATGTGAACGAAACGAAGAATGTCGCGATATTTTTCTGCTTCCCTCGCGGAATCGCCTCCCGCGTAGGCACAGTGGCCGGTGTCCAGGCAAAGTCCTATTCCGGTGGCGGACGTAACGTCGAAGAATTGCTCGGTCTCCTCCATGGTTTCTACGTAGGTGGATATGTGAGGATGAAAGACCAGGTCCAGGCCAAAATCCTCGGTCACCTTGGCAGCTTCCGCGACGACTTTTGCTACCTGCTTCCATTGATCCGCATTCCAGCCCTTGCTGCCGTCGGCGGGAACACGCCCCGCAATTCTGTCACGCTCTTCGGACTGTGCGTCGGCAAGGACAAGGAAAGGCGCCCCCAAGGCGGCCAGGAGTCCACCCACTTTACGCACGTGATCGACCACGACCTTGGTGGAAGCGGGGTCGCTCAGAACCGCGGGAACGAAGGAGCCCAACAGCTTCAATTTCCGCGGGGTGAGTTCGGTCTCCAGCACTTTGGGATCGGTAGGCAGGAACCCGTACGGCCCAAGCTCGGTTCCGGTGTAGCCGGCTATGACCATCTCATCCAGCATCTTCTGGTAGCTCTGCTCCCAGGATGGCCCGGGGTAGTCTAAAACCCCCCAACTGTCGGGGGCGGAGGCAAAGTTAAAACGGGCCGGTTGGTTAGTCATAGAAATCCACCTTTGCTAAGCGCTTATAGCAGCTATGATGCTGGCGGTGCGTTACTCCCGTCAAGGCCTTTCGCGGTTATCATTCGTTAAAGCGGCAGCTAAGCGATTTGTTCAGGGCCGGCCCCGGGGCGGTGGTACACGAGTTTCACATCTCAGGGAGTTGAACGTGGCATGGCCCGAGTTGTCAGCTTCGCTCTTTCCTGGATTGTGGGTGGCATCCTCTCTCTTGCGCTGGGATCGGACGGGCAGCAGTTGCCCAGCGTGCCCCAGCCGGGGCAGACTGTCCCGGCGCGCGCCGTGGCCAAGCCGAAAATCGTTGGAGATGGAGCCTGCCTGGGCTGCCATGAGCAATACAGCACCTCCTATCAGTCCACATCCCATCACCTCACGTCGCGATTAGCTGGTCCCGAGTCAATCCTCGGATCCTTCAGCGGTAGCGGAAGCACGCTCACGGTTGTGGATGCCGTTCGTGGCAGTAGCAGCCCGGGACTCTCCTTTCATATGGAGGTAAAGGATGGCGGCTATTACCAGACAGCCGTTGCGGGTATTCCGGGGCATGAGCAATCGCATGGTGAGCGGATCGATGTGGTCACCGGTTCCGGCAAACGAGGGCAAAGCTACCTGTACTGGCTGGATAACCAATTGTTTGAGCTGCCTTTGAGCTACTGGTCCGATGGACGCCAGTGGATCAACAGTCCTGGATTCAAGGACAAGACCGCGAATTTTTCACGGCCCATTTATCCGCGATGCCTGGAATGCCATGCCACTGCAATCGTGCCGCTTTCGCCGGATCCTCTGAGCAATCACTATGAAAGGGCAAGCCTGGTGACCGGTATATCGTGCGAGACTTGCCACGGCCCGGGTGGGGAGCATGTCGCTTCTCACCGCGCCGGAAAAGCCGATAAGGATATCCTGAATCCTGCGCGATTTTCGCGGGACAGGCAATTGGACTTGTGCGCACTTTGTCACAGTGGGGCGGGGCGGCAGGAGTTGGCGCCTGCGTTTTCTTATCTCCCCGGCCAGCCGCTGGATGGTTATTTGCGGCCGGTTCCGGTGGGTGCCACGATGCAACCGGAAGTCCATGGCAACCAGGTGGGGCTCCTTAAGAGGAGCCGGTGTTATTTGTCCTCACCAACGATGAGTTGCTCGACCTGCCACGACGTTCACCAACCCGAACGGCTGGCTGCGACCTATTCGAGCAGGTGCCTGAGCTGTCATCGGGTGGAAGACTGTACGTTGCCGCGCAGGCCGCAAGTGAAGATTGACGACAAGTGCATCGACTGTCATATGCCTGAACAGCCGACCAATGCCATCATCTCGACGACGGGCGGTAAAGAGGTGCGGGCCACGATGCGTACACATTGGATTCGCGTCTACCCCGGGGTAGACGCAAAGAGCCCGCAGCGCGTTGCGCCGCGCTGAGCATGATGCCCAGTCGTCCTCGACAGTCATCAGCTTCTTAACAAATCTTTATCGCACCGTACCCCCTTCGTTGCTTGACTGGAGTCAAGGCAGCAGTGCTGTAGTAGGGATTGCTGGCCGGCATGACTCGACATGAAATCAGGAGGCACGAACCATGACATTGTTTGATCGTTGCGGACTCACTTTCCGGCACTCATAGCCCGGGTAGTCATCTTCTGCTCGCCAAGGGCAAGTTCAATTTTGCTGCAATCAGCGTAACCGCGCTTGGCAGCGGAGGAGAGAGAGCTCTTACAAGAGAATGCCTGTGTTGATCCTGGGCGCCAGAGTCGAGGACCCGGTGGCTCGGTGCCGCAATCCGGTGTCACCCTCCTCGATTCACCCTGCTGAAGAGAGCGCGCTCGATCGGTACCTCAGCCCTGTTGCTGGCGATCCGTTCATTGTGCAGAGGCTCAGGAGTATTTCTGGGCACGATGTGGCATGGTCCTCCATCATGCTCGGCTCGCGCCAGGTTGAATCGCACCTGAATCTGCACCGTGACGCTGACGTGATGTACCCCTGCCTGCGCCATGTTCGTGAGCTTGTTCTTGCGATTTGACCCGGATGGGACGTAAAAATCGACATGCGCATAATGTCGGATTCAGCCATGGATGCAGTTGCAAGCCTCGCATGTATTCGTACAGCTTTGTTCAGTGATGAAACTCCTTCGGTCCGGAGTTCATTCACCACCGGGAGTCCGCGTGCCCTGCTGGCTACTCTGCCACGCGATGCCTACGATGGCCGGCTCGACGTCTTCAGAAAGTCGACGATGAATCAGATGCTACAGGCATGATGCCGGCTCCGGAAGAAGGCGGTCGAAACTCTAGCCTGGTCCCGGGTGCACGGTAAAGGATGGGCCGGGGCCCGAAGGTAGCAGGATAAGCTTGCGGGGCACGGGCCTTCCTGTGCAGTGACTATTTAGCCTTCGGTGCGGGTGTGTAGCCCGGCAACATCCTCGCGGTTGGGCGAAATAAGTGGTATTTGTCATAGGCCATATCGCTCAATATGCCCTCAAAGGGCGCATAGACTTTAAAGTTTTCGCCCCATTCATGAATACGTCATGACTGTCCGAGGTCTTGAAATGGAGACGCTTCTTAACGGGCAGATATAGCTGGTTTCACCGATTAGCACCGGACCGTATTCGGCCATGACATCGGATCGCGCAAGGGGAAGCACCAGCTTAAGGTCTGCCTGGACCGTGAGGCGAAGAATAGCGCCGCTCGCCGGATCGACGGCGAACTCGCCGCGAAACGGGGTCTTTTGCTGATAATCGACTAGTCTGTCGTCACTTGCCAAGTAGCCGAAACCCACCAGGAAAAGGGGTGTTTCGTGTGGGACGCGATAGCGGAAAACTGCCGACGGTCCGTTAGGGCCCTGCTCCCAGCGGCTCCAGGTCAAATCGCTGCCTGCCGCCGTGGCGCCCACCAGCACTGTGGCTAGAAGAGCGCCGAAGGTCCCGATAGTATTCAACCTCCGTTCCCCGGGCTTAAGCGGTTTTCCCTTGATGGTCTCTTCTTGCGCAACCTCCTTGCCGTTGCGGAAGAGCATTGCAGCTTTGAAGGTCTGATCTAGATACAACGACTGATCGCCCGTGGCGGTCTTCCACGTTTGTCCCGGTTTTGCTGGGCGTTCGTGATATTGGACCATCGTGCGGTTGGCGAAGAAATTCGGTAGCTTGGGGATGGTCTTGTTCACGTAGCTAACGGTTCGCGACATGATCAGCCGTTGCGTGGCCGCGTCCGGCGGAGCGGTCGAGGGAATCTCTCCCACTGGCGGAGCCAGGAAGACCGACTCATCGGCCAATGCAACCAAGGCTTCGCGAGCGTTCTTTCCCCTCAATTTGGGCTCCATAGTTGCCAACCGCGAAGTGCTTAGCCTTTCTGTTAGTTCCATGCCCGACAGTTGGCGTGCCGCGTCGGCGTCCGAACCGCGGCCTATGGTGCTGAGTGCATGCTCCAACTGCTCCACTGTCACCCGCTGAATCCCGCCAGGAGTTTGATCGTAAAAGGCGGGCTCATCGAAATATCCGGTTCTGGTGTGGGCCGCCAGGTCCGGTTTGTGGACTTCCAGTTTCAAAGCATGAAACTCATCCACTTCATTTGTGCGCTGAGGATCGAACGTCAAGGAATAAAAGGTGTTCGCCTCCTAGACACGTTTGCTGATCAGACCGGCCAGGTCGTTGCGCGTCTCCAACAAGTACACTGTTTCATCACCTTGCGTTGCAATCACATAGAGCGACAGGTAGCTGGAATCCACCAGTTTTCGAGCGATAATACCCTCGAGATACTCCTTGTAAATAGGGATGGCCGGGTGGGCACGACCCTTCGAGAAGCGGTCGTAAAAGGACGGCTCTCGTAGCGCTCCAAACGTTAATGCGAGCCTCGCGCAGCCGGGTCGAGAGTTCGGTGACAAAATCGAAGACTCCGCTGGCGTGAAGCGATATCGAACGTCCAGCCAGGGCCCAGCCAAAACATTAGTTTCCTACCGGGCCTCCGTCGCTCTTCAATCGCAATTGATCCCAGGGCTATCAAAGTATGGGGAGCTGTAACTCCAAATTCGCGGCCCGACTGGCCAGGCTTCTCTTGGAGACCATCCGCGTTTTCCAGATCATGTGCGGCTCTCTGTGATGAGCGATCTTGTCAGCCAGCATGTTCCCGTCTGTGGAAGGCTGCGCTGATGCCGAAAGCCCTTCACTGTTGATCCGGTAGATTGATACCGGTTGGGCGAGATCTCCGTGGTTCCGGCACAGAAAATTTTCCGCTTCCTGCTCCGCGATCGTAAGTTGTGGGGCCGGCATGTTCAACTCGTCGATCACCAGGATGACTTCAACAGCCGGATCGGGCTTGGCAGTAACTTTATCGAAGGCCTCAAAGGAGACAAATCTTCCCGGGTTCGCCATTGTCCCGCAACGTAAAGTCCTGTTGCCTGAGGCCGCTGACCGGATTGCCCGAATTATCCGTCACCACAACATCAAGCCTGATCGTCCCCTGGGAAGAGGTCGGGCGGGCTGGACTCAACCTCAAACGGTGCTAAGATCGGGGACTGAATTTACGCTGCGCAACCGCAGCACCAAACAGACATAAGAGCAGCCCTACACAAATGCGAAATTGCATGACCCGCCAGCCACCAGCTTAAAATCGCCGGAATTCTTAGTAGGAAGTAAAACTCCTGGTCCCGAATAATCTTACTCCGCTTAGCCGGGGGCACACGGAACATCAGTACACAGTCCCGTAGGGACGGCTGAACTTAGCCCAGCACGCTAGTCCTGGGTTGGATTTGAATGGACGACCAGTCTCGCAGCAGATTGAATCTATTCACTCACACCGAAATGTTACTGTGACATTTGCCGACATCGAAGCGTTTTGAAAAACACCCACAGGGCCTTCATCAATCAATCGTCAATCAATCGACTCATTGATTCGGAGTGTCAACCGAGGAGTGGGTCGCATTCAACTCTGTACAACGATCGAACTCTTTCCTGGCCTGATCTTTCAACCCTTGATCGCGATAGTTGATGGCTAACTCATAATGCAAGCTCGAGCTGCTTGGCGCCAGTTGCACAGCCTTTTCGAGTTCGGTCTGTGAGTCTTTCCACCGCTTAAGCTTGAGATAAGCACGTCCCAATTGTTCATGCGCCTTTGCATTCTGTGGCGCTAATGCGACTGCCTCTTGCAAGTAGACCAGGCCATCCGGCGAGTCTTGTTCTGTCAGGAGCATTCCGAGATTCAGGTACGGCTGAGCATTTTTCTGGCTTGCGCCGCTCTGCCAGGATATGGCGGTTCGAAAGGCCTCGATCGCTTGTTGCGTCTGATTTAGGCCCTCATAGGACAGTCCAAGATTGTCCTCCGCCTTTACGTTATGCGTATCGAGCTTGAGGCAGGTATGAAAGGCATCGATGGCTTCGGAAAAGCGATTCTCGTTGTACTTGGTGCGGCCGAGATAGTACCAGCCGTCGGCATCCGAGGGATTCGAGCTGAGCACCTTCGTCAACCATCGGTCCGCGTCCACGAAATCGCCCAAAAGCACATAATCCACCGCAACGACCTTGAGGTCGTTGGCGGTAGGAGGGCGTAGTTGTGCGGCGCGCGTGTACTCGGCCAAAGATTCCTTGGGCTTTCCCTCATGAGAAAGGATGTAGCCGAGTAGATAGTGGCCATCCGCGGAAGTTTCTTGCTGCGATAGATATTTCCTGACCATCGCGTCCGCGCTCGAAAACGATCCCGCCTGCACTGCCGTTCTGGCTTGAGCTAACAGACCGTTCGCCGGTGCGCTCTGCGCGGCTCCGGATTGTTCCTGGGCAAGAGAAACGGACAAAACGAACCAACAGCAAGCTACGCCAATCCGCCTCCGCATAGGCCGTCTCCCAACCTCGAATGTTATCAAGCCAGGCCGGACTACTCGGTCATACTCTGCATGGTGAGGATGAACTCTGTTCCAGTACCGAGATGGACACTACGTTCCTCGCTGGTGAGCATCGCACTACATTGTGGGCCACCCTCTGGTATCAGCTTAAGATGCGGGATGCCGGCTACGACCCCAGGGTGTACGGTCTTCGGGGCGGCTCCGGGCTTCATATTGTCGTCTGCGGCTCGGCCCATGGATGCAGCGGCGTCCGAGATGGCCCTCCCCCCGCCTGCGACCTGCGTCGGCATGGCGTTATGGACTCCCTCGTACTGTGTATCGCCGCCGGCCACGCCGATGATCCTGAGGGAAAGCTCCTGCTGAGGGTGGCCGGAGCAGTCACCGTGATCAAAAACGATGGCGAGCTCGGACGCGCTCTTGGAAGCCGTGGCTGCCAGTACGTGCCCGTAGAGGTTAGCTCCCACGATAAGAGTGCAGCTCGGTGCGATCCAGTCCTGAAGAACTTTCACACTGATCGACTGCCCCACCTTTAGGTGTCCTGAATCCAGCCAACCTACGATGCGTCCCTGGATCGTGGAGTTGAGGGGATGATCCGCGTTTTGGTTCGCATACGGAGTGCAGCTCGAGTTGTATCCCTCGTTGCTCACGGGAGATGGTGCACCAGCATGAGAGGAGAGAACCGTCGTTCGGGCAGGAGCGGAGGCTGGGGAATCAAATTTAACCAGCCCATCTCTATAGTCAATATGCATCACCAGCGAATGCAGGATGTCGAAGCCGAGCATGCCGGCGACCTCTATTCCGGCATTCTGATCAATTGCTGAGGGATCGAACTCCAGGATGTGTCCCTGCCGGTCGAGAGAGAGGTTGGCGAATTCAAGGTCGAAGCTGTCGCGATAGATTTGCAGGGTCGCGCCGGAAACGGTCCGCACCGAGTTGGTGAAGTTCACGCGAGTGTTGGAGATGGAGTGGGCTACCTCCGGGGTCATGGTCGTAAGGCGAATACCCGTGTCAAGTACGAAGAGCCGTCGGTCCTTCTTATTGAGCCTTACCGGAACCAGCAGGTACTGATTCTTGTGGTAGACCGGGGTGTAGCCCCGCAGATCGGGTGCAAAATAGCGGTCTCCAGGTAGAGCGCTCTTCTGCTTACCAGGGGGGAGAGGAAGCGGCTCAACCTCCAGTTTCGCTTCCGGCGGGTTGATAGTGATCAGGTAGGGAGCAAAGATATCCGTCCCGATGAATCCTTCCACGCCATCCGCGAAGGCTGTATCGCTTACGCCTACCATGCAGTTGCGGAACTGCAGCGGCCCAATTTGAAGGTTATCCACTTCAACCGTGTTGGTGGGCGCTCCTTCTGCGTGTTGAAAGCCATTAGCTTCCGCCAATGCCTGGCTGATGTAAAGACCGGAGGCGGCGGTATCGACCGTTAGCTTGGCCTTGCCCCGGGGAAAATCCACCGCTAGCTTGTAACCGCTGACTTGTTTGACGTTTTCGTAACCCGGGATGAGCGGGAGTGTAACCGGACGTGTTATCGGAGCGCTCTGGCAGGTCTGGGAGCTTTCCGAAAGCAGGGACAACATGGAGTTCGCCGAAGCCTGGGCCTTTGCCCGGATATCGGGATCGAGATTGTTCATGGTGGCAAGAGAGTCTTCGATGCGTTGAATGTCGTTGGCTGGGTTAACCGTATGCCGCCATGCGTGTTGAATATCGGGGTCGGATGGGTCGATCTGGTAAGCGGCCTGCAACTCAGCGCGCTCCGAGGCATACATCGAGTCAATGCGAAAGATGCGGCTACGGATGAGGTGTGCGCGGGGAGAGCAAGGGTCCGCTACAGCTGCGGAATCGAGTGTCTGGGAGGCTAGCCACGGTTCTCCTTGCCGTAACTGCACCTCAGCCAGAGCAGTGAGAGCGTCCGCCGAGCGTGGATCGTCGGCGACGGCCTTGTTCGCCCGGGTGGCCGCATCGGCGATCCTGTTTTCATGCAGCAGAGTGTGAACCAGCGCGATATTCAGATTCGGATCATTGGGCTTTTCGAGAAGTACCTGCTGGTAAAGGCTCTCCGCGCGCTCGTATTTCGCCTCCTGGTAGGCGGCCTCGGCGGCCATGGCTTGGTGCGGGAGCAGCGGGGAACAGGCGGGGCTTTGGGCGAGAGCGGAGCCGGCGGAAAAAAGAAGGACGGCCGAGAACAGTGGAAGTGGTCGAAACGAGCTGATCTTGATTGACATATCGCTCTTCAGAAAACTTCCCAAGCGAAGAACGGTGACAGTATACGCTCGAGCTTTTGCACGGGATTCCAAATGGATCGGTCCACGGTACGATCTAACTTAACTAGCGTGTGCCCTAACTTAAATCACCCCGGTTGTAACTTAACTCGTCTCGGCGAGCTGCGGTTAAGCGAGGGGAATGGTCGCCGATCAGAGTTATCCGGCGTGGCGGCCCACGATTTTACTTGACAGCGTGGGTTTCAAATTTGCTATAGTTGCGGCGTTTGGAAACGATACCACCAACTAAGAAAACCGATTGTTTTTGAAATACCGGCAAACAGCGGAGATCCATGTTGCCGCTCTCCCGCGGTCAGCAACAAACTGTTCTTTTTTAGGAGATGGTGATGCGAAATTTTCAGGTCTGGAGCAGTCTTCGTAGTTTCACGCCCGCCTACCTGGTACTTCTGACCCTTAGCCTTGCCTTATCATCTGCAAAGCCTCTTCATGCGCAGGCCAACGCCGGGATTACGGGCACGGTTACAGATAGCAGCGGGGCCATCGTGTCCGGAGCCACTGTAACCATCACTAATCAGGCAACAGGCCAGCAGAATCACGCGACCACCAGCAGCGCCGGCACTTATGCCGTCACCGGCCTTACGCCCGGCGTGTATTCGATCACCGTAGAGGCCACCGGCTTCAAGAAGGAAGTCCAGAATTCAGTAAACGTTGAGGTGAGTACAACTGCAACCGTCCCAATAAGCCTCTCCGCCGGCGCGACATCGGAGACGGTCGAGGTCACGGCGGATCCCATCGCCCTGAACACAACCCAGCCTCAACTCGGCTCAACCGTCGAGCCGGTGGTGGTCGCAGCGCTGCCCGCCGAGGTCAACGGCCGCGGGCGTCAGATCGATTCATTGCAGTTTCTTGCCCCGGGAACCACAGGCACAACATTCTCCCACCGCATTGGCGGGGGCGTGGACTTTGAACAGGAAATCGTCTACAACGGCGTGCCCGCTCCCCAGCCGGAGACCGAAGGCTATACGACTAACTTCAATCCCCCATTTGAGATGGTGTCGGAGTTTCGCGTCGAGCGATCGACCTTCTCCGCGCAATTCGGTCTCGGCCAGGGTGCCCTGACTTACCAAATGGCTTCGGGAACCAACCGCTACCACGGTGATCTCTTCGAAATCAACCGCAATAGTTTCTTCGATTCCGTTGGCTTCTTTAACGGTCCTGCGTGGGGCGGATCGAAGACTCCCCCCACGGACCACGAGAACAACTATGGTTTTACGGTAGGCGGGCCGATTTGGATTCCAAAGGTGTACAACGGGCGTGACCGAACCTGGGGTCATTACAGCCAGGAATGGTACAAGCAGAACAACGAAACCACTGACCCCAATACTGTGCCAACCGCGCTTGAAAAGACGGGCGACTTCACTGATTTCGTCGATGGGTCCACGGGCGCACTGATTCCTATTTACGATCCAACAACCGGCCAGCAATTTCAATATCTAGGCCGGCCTGAATGTGATTCCGCCAAATCGCATCAGCCCGAATTCGGCCCTTTTGATTCCCTTCATTCCCAACCCTGACCGTCCGGGTAGCGGTGCCGGCGGATTGGACAGCAACAAGAGCTTTGCTCCCTTCATCAATCCTCATATTCAGCATGTGTGGGGCTTCACGGTCGATCAGGTGCTGACCGCGAAGCAACGCTTGCACTACAGCCAATGGCGGAACACTTTCAGCAACTACAGCTTCGACGGCTGCTCTCCATGCGCGGATTTCGTCATTGCTCCCAATCCACTCAACAGCCAGAAGTACGAACCGGCGAAGGGCAGCGGTTTCCTGCTGACCTATGACAACACACTCAGCACTAACCTGGTAATGACGGCCGGCTTCGGCTGGCTGGGCGAAATCAACAACCAGTTCAATCAGACCAAGTACAGCTTCCCCGCCGTGCAGGGTGGCGTCATTCCGCCATACATCACATGGGACGGCCAGCACACCGCTGACAAATTGGGGCACGCAAGGATCCTGGTTACAGTCCATCAATCGCAAGCTCGGCATCGCGATCGTGAACAACTGGTTGTGGACCAGGGGTCGCCATACCTTCAATATCGGCGGCGAGTTCCGTCGCGCCTACCAGGACGACAACGAGGAGCAAACAGCGGGAGGGCAGTTCGCAGTTCAGCCAAAAGACTACTTCAAACCCCAACGATCCGAATTTCAGCAAATACGGCAGCGCGTTTGCGAGCTTCCTGCTGGGCCTTCCTGATACCGTCAATCGCGCGAACTCGCAGGAGCTGCGTCTGCGCAATCTTGATATCGCTCCGTATATTCAAGATGACATCAAGTTAACCCCCAAGCTCACGGTCAATCTGGGCCTCCGCTGGGACATTATGGTTCCCTTCACCGAAAACAACAATTTGGTGGTGTTTTTTAACCCCACAGCTGCGAATCCGTCAGCCGATGGATTACCAGGAGCGGCTACAAAATTCGGCAGCTGCAGTGGCTGCGCCGGATACACGCGGGCGGATATTCACTGGGGCCACTTTGGCCCCAGGTTAGGCTTTGCATACCAGCTGAACGACAAAACTGTTGTTCAAGCCGGATTCAGCATCGCTTTCCTGAACGGTGGCGCCTATGAATACGGAACCAGTAAGACTGCAGTCAACTATGGCAATCTCCTGGTCGGTTCCTTCACACGAGGCACCACGGGTACAAATCAATCGTCTTTCGGAAGCTGGGACACCAAGCAATTACCGAACCCGCCAGCCAACTCCCTTTAGTCCGTCACTAGGCGTGGGCACGCAGATCAACGACTTCAGCAAGAAGGACGGATTCGCTCCTTATAGCGAGCAGTGGAACGTCAACGTGCAGCGCCGGGTGCCATATGACATCTTTGTTACGGCAGCCTGGGTTGGGAACCGCGTCATCCACCTTCCCAGCCAGTTAAATACACCCAATCAGCTCGATCCCAAGTACTTCTCTCTGGGAAGCGATCTTGGACTGAGCTTTTCCGACGGCTCTGCGCAGGCTAAAGGCTATAAGTTGCCCTATACCAACTTCGTCACCGACTTCGGCGGCGCGGCGACGGTCGGACAGTCCCTCACCCCGTTCCCGCAGTACTCGTATATATTCAATAATTTTGAAGGATCTGGAACGACATACTACCAGTCGGCTCAGATACAGGTTGAGAAGCGTTTCACCAACGGTCTCTCTTTCCTGGCTGGCTACACACTCTCGAGGTTGTGGGACAACACCAGCAGCGGCTTCAGTAGCTTTACCGCCGCTGCTCTCAACAAGTATAACCAGAGGCCTGAGTGGGCAGTTTCCGGTGCCGACGAGCCCAACACCTTAAAGGCAAGCGGGACCTACGAACTGCCGATTGGACCCGGCAAGAAGTACTTCAACAATCGCAAAGTCACGGGTCAACTGTTAGGTGGGTGGCAGATTGCCTGGATCCTCGATTATGAGGCAGGCCAGCCATTGTGCAATTGCAATCAGGGCCAGATCCAGGAGAATGGCGATCCCTATCCGGGCAAATCGACATCGGGGCCAAATGTAGTCCTGCGTCCAAACCGCGTTCCTGGCGTCCCTCTCAGTACCGCATCTTACGGCCGCGCCAAAGCCTACTTCACGGGCAAGGCTAGCTAGCACAGATCTTCAACCCTGCAGGCTTTGCCCTCACGCCATCGCAGTATGTCCTTGGCAACGCAAGAAGAAACTATCCGGAACTGCGCGGTCCTGGCCTCTACGACGAGAACGCCACCATCCTGAAACACTTCTATTTCGGCGAGCGCCTCACAGGTATTCTGCGCGTGGATTACTTCAATCTCTTCAATCGCACCCAGTTTTATCCTCCTGACGCAAATGCCAGCAACGGCACTTTCGGGCAGGTGATCAAGCAGGGTGATCAAAACGGAGGGACTAAGCCAACAAACAGGCAAGGACAAGTCGGCTTCCGATTAGAGTTCTAGAGACGTGCGGCCGCATCAACAACGTGACATGCCGGACTGCATCCAGTCCGGCATGTTTCTTGGCCGCCACGAAACCATCATGGTGAGGGCTTCAGCCCCTGAGGTACGCTTTGGCTCTTCCATTCTTACGGCACGAATAGAACAAACATGAAAGACCTTCTCTAGTTGAAATACCACACCCGCCGTCCGGCTTTTCCTCGTGTGCTCATCCCGAATGCCCCGCCACTATAATGATTCTGCAAATGAATCCCCGGTCGCACAAGGTTCGTAGGACCTGCACCCTGGCGGCCCTGCTGTGCTTGTCTCTATCCGCGATTGCGGTCTACGCTCAAGCCTCTTCCGATGATGAGGTCACGCCCCAGGTTCAAGCCCTTTACGGGCAAGCCAAAGCCGCCCAGCAACGGGGAGACAACGCCGAGGCGATCGAAAAGTATCGAGCCATGCTCAAGTGGGCGCCGCACCTCGCCCCTGCCTACAACAACCTCGGAATGCTCTATTTCAACCAGCACGATTATGAGCATGCGGCCCAGGTCCTGAAACATGGGCTGGAACTGAATCCGAATATGCCTACAGCTTCGGCGCTGCTCGGCATGAGCTATCACGAGATGGGCGACCACGCCCAGGCTGAGCCATTGCTGGAAGCGGCGGTGCGCGCAAATCCAAATGACGACAACTTACAGATGGCGCTGGCGCGCGACCTCGTAGATTTGGGGAAATATGAGGCAGCAACACCGTATCTCCGCACATACTTGGAGCGCAATCCCAAAGACCAGCAGGCGTGGTACCTGCTGGGCAAGACCTACCTTCAGCTATCCGAAGACGCCCTGGGCAAAATCAATCAGATTGATCCGAACTCGGTGACTGCCCATATCGTTGCCGGTGAAATTGATGAGAGCATGCATAACTATGATGGAGCCCTGGTCGAGTACAAGAAGGCCGCCGAGCTGGCTCCCCAGCAGCCTGGTACGCATGAGCACATGGGAAACACATTCTGGGTGACAGGTAAATGGGAATCGGCAGAAAGCGAATTCACTACGGAGCTCAAGAACAATCCCAACAATTGCACGGCGAGGTGGAAGCTGGCGAATGCCACGCTCGAGGCGAATGGTTCGGCGAGCGACGCTCTTTCAAGCCTGAATCAGGCCATCGAACGTTGTCCTACGCTGATGCAGGCGCGTGTCGACCGTGCGCGGGCGATGATTAAGCTGGGCCGGCAAAAGGAAGCATTACCCGATCTGCTGACGGCGGAGCAGGAGAGCCCAAAAGAACCTTCGATCCACTTTCTCTTATCCCAGGTCTATAAGGCAGACGGAAAGACGGCCGAGGCGCACCAGGAGCTGCGAACGTACGCCGACCTCCAACGGGAAGCCAGCGAAGCAGTGGCAGGACAGGCAAGCGATGCAATCTCCATCAAGAGCACATCGCATTAGAGGCCTCGCGTGGCTTTCCGCCGGCATCCTTTTCGCGGCGTTGCTTCTCCAGTTTTTTAACGTAACGCCCCTGCACTCTCAACAGTCTCCGCCCGCGCCCTTAGCCGCCCAGCAAGGCGGCGCCAGCACCGCCGGCGTATATGCACCCATCCATGATTCGGAAAATCGTCCTATCACCGCGGGAGGGACGGTCGAGAAGGGTCCGGTCGTTTTCGAGGATATTTCGCGTTCCTCGGGCCTCGCCACGTGGAAGAACATCGGGGGGACACCGGCGAAAGCCCTGATTGTTGAATCGCTGGGGGGCGGAGCCGGCTTGCTCGACTACGATAACGACGGGTGGCTCGATATTTATCTGGTCAACAACATGACCTACGATGCCCTCAGCGGCAAGGCTCCCGCGCCGCACGCCGCGCTCTTTCATAACAATCACGACGGCACATTTACAAACGTCGCGGAAAAGGCCGGCGTCGCCAACGATCGTTGGGGAGTGGGCGTGGCCGTAGGCGACTACGACAATGATGGCTGGCCGGATCTTTACGTCACCAACGTGGGTAAGAACCGGCTCTACCATAACAATCACGATGGCACATTTACCGATGTGGCAGAAAAAGCAGGGGTCACCTTGGGCACCTGGTCTACGGGGCCGACGTTCGGCGACTACGACGGCGATGGAAAGCTTGACCTGTTTGTTCCCGGGTACGCCTACTACGACTTCAATGATCCTCCCGCGGCCGGTTCGAAGTGGGTCGTCTCTAACTTTTGCCAATACCGTGGAGTCAGTGTCTTCTGCGGGCCGCGAGGACTGAAAGGAGAGCATGACCACCTCTTTCACAACAACGGCGACGGAACCTTTACCGATGTGAGCGTCAAGGCAGGGGTGGCCGATTCACCGGGCTACTTCGGTCTCGCGTCTGTATTTGCGGACCTGAACGGGGATGGGCGTCCCGAATTGCTGGTAGCCGACGACTCTACGCCCAACTATCTCTATCGAAATAAAGGTGACGGGACTTTCGAAGATCTTAGTTTCGAGTCTGGCTACGCGGTTAACGGTGAAGGACGCGACACGGCAAGCATGGGGATTGCCCTGGGAGACTACGAAAATACCGGCAGACTCGACATCTTGAACACCACCTTCTCCGACGATTACAAGGTCCTTTATCGCAATGAAGGCGATCTGAGCTTTACCGATGTGAGCCGCGATGTTGGCCTGGCCGTAACCACGATTCCTTTTCTCAGCTGGGGCGACGGATTTATCGACTACGACAACGATGGATGGAAGGATATTTTCATAGCCAGCGGGCACGTATACCCTGAGGTCGATCGGCACGACTGGGGCACCAGCTTCGCCGAGCGGCCGCTTCTCTTCCGGAATATTTCGGGAAAGAAGTTCGAGCTTGTACCGGCCGTCAAAGACACGGGGCTTGCCGTCGTGATTCCCGCGCGGGGCGCCGCTTTTGGCGATCTGTTCAATGACGGCAAGATCGATATTGTCGTGAATAACGTCGATGCGCCGCCCACCCTGCTGCGCAACGTCGATGACGATCGCCATCACTGGATAGAATTGAGACTGCTGGGAGGACCAAAGAGCCCGCGCGATGCTGTCGGCGCTACGGTCTATCTGACATCCTCCAACCAAACGCAGCGTGGAGACGTCCTCAGCGGTGGTAGCTTTGCATCATCGAATGATCCCCGGGTCCATTTCGGGTTAGGCGATGCCAAGACCGTGGACGCGATCGAGATCCACTGGCCCAGCGGGGCGCTCGAGAAGATTCGGCCTGGCGCCTTGGATCGAATCTACACTGTCGAAGAAGGCAAAGGAATTACCGGTGAACTCTGCAAATCCTGTCCCCTGCCGGCCGGGCACTCGGGCGAGTCGAAATAGCCCGATGGTTTTGGCATACAGATCGGCGCTTCTCGTCTTCGCGCTGTCCGGTGGAGTTCCGGGAATCGCTCAGCATACCTCGGTGAACGCGGTGACGCCGGCGGCCATTGCAGACGCCAGTTGCGGCCAGTGCCACGCGAAGATACTGCATAGCTATCTGGCTACGCCGATGGCAAACGCAAGCGGCCTTGCAGGGGAGAGACTGAAGACCGGAGCCTTTGAGCACAAATCCTCTGGCGTGAACTACAGCCTCTCTCTCCAGAATTCGCAACTGATGTTGAGCTATAAGGATCCGAAAGACCCGGAGACCGTTGCGAGCCGGAAGCTCGAATACTTTCTGGGATCGGGCCACCTTGGCTCGACCTACCTTTACTCCCTCAATGGCTACCTCTTCGAGTCTCCTGTCGCCTACTACGCCGCCTCCCAAAATCTGGACATGAAGCCCGGCCTCGAATCCATGACACAGGCGCCTCCTGCATTACCTATGCAGGCGGGGTGTCTGCGCTGTCATATGAGTGCGGTACAGCATAGCGATCCCGGCACCATCAACCATTACCGTGGCCTGCCCTTTCTCCATGCAGGCGTCACCTGCGAGAGTTGCCATGGAGATGCGCGACAGCACCTCCTCACCGGCGGCAAGGCGGGGGTGGTTAACCCATCTAAGCTCAGTGCCGTACTGCGGGATTCTGTTTGCATCAGTTGTCACCTGGAAGGAGATATCTCGGTAGAGCGTGCCGGTCACTCGGCGCTTGACTTCAAGCCGGGCGATCGCATCTCGGACTACCTGGCCTACTTCGTCTACAGCGGCCAGGGTGCAACCAAGCGGGGTGTGAGCGAAGTGGAGCAGTTGAGCCTGAGCAGGTGCAAGCAAACCAGCGGCGACGCGATGTCATGTATGAGCTGTCACGATCCCCACTACACCCCCACCGGGCCGCGTGAGCAAGCGGCGTTTTACCGTAAGAAGTGTCTTGCTTGTCACAGCGGCGCTGCGTTTGCCAGCGCGCATCATGCGGAGAATCCTGACTGTACCAGTTGCCATATGAAGCGAACCGGTGCAGAGAATATTCCGCACGTAGCCTGGACTGATCACCGCATCCTGAAACACCCAGAAGCTCCAGATGGGACTGCAAACGACACGACCGCCCGTCCCACGGCGGAGGGTGACACACTCGTTCCGGTCTTCTCCCCGGGTACAACGAGGCGCGACGGAGCACTCGCCTACTATAAGGCGTTGCTCGAAGGGAATTCCGCCGTTCAGCAAAAGGCCTATGAAGGGTTGGAGGCGATCAAGCCTGAATTGTCCAAAGACAAAGATGCCCTCGCGGCGTTGGGAATTCTGAGCGAAGAGCGCGGAGACTACAAACAGGCTCAGCAGTTGTTCCAGGAAGTCCTCAGATTGGATCCCAGCAATCTCATCGCGATATCGAACCTGGGCACACTGCTTGGCAAATCAGGAGACTTACAGGGAGCCATTTCGCTTTGGCGCCCCGCATTCGAACGCAATGAAGATGTTGTCGGGCTGGCAAAGAACCTTGCACAAGTGGAATGCATAGCCGGTGACACGGCCGCGGCTCGCACTACTCTCCAAAAGACGCTTCAATACAGTCCGGGACTTCGTGACGTTCGCGAGATGCTGGCGCGCCTGCCTGCTTGCACTACGCAAAAACAATAGAGCGGTTTACTCTTGGATCGAGTTCCGCACGAAGGACCAAAGATATATTTGAGGGGGTAATCAGAGTGTGTCAGAACTCCATTTCCAAACTTCAGCTTTCCTGCGGGACTTAATCATGTTTTCATGGTGTACCCAGGACTGACGTCCTGGGCTAAGTTCAGCTCAGACGTGTCCAAATTAATTTTAAAAAATGCCTCGGTTTAGGAGCCGCCCTTTCCTTGCAACGATCCTCTCCTTTTTGTCATCCCGAGCGTAGCCGAGCGGATCTGCGGTGCGCCATTCCTTTGCCCCGCTCCTGCCGGTCCACAACCTAGTCATCCACCGAACCCTCCTGGAAACATTAACCTCCCCTATGTTATTCCGGGTTTCCAGGAGTAGTCCGTAGAACCGCAGATCCGCTCGACTGCGCTCGGGATGACAAAAAGGAGAGGATCGTTGCAAGGAGAGGGCGGTTGCTGGTTGAAACGGCGGTTGCTGAGCCGAGGCATTGTTTAAACAAATTTGGGCAGCAGACGATCTACTTGCAACCAGAATTTATTCCGCCAGGCGCGCTTCAAAGCAATCAATAAGTTACATCCTCAAAAAGCAAGTTGCTCCGCTAAGTTGGACAGGTCTGATTCAGCCGTTCCTGCGGGACTAAATTCATAAATCCTGGTTCTCACACGCGCTCTAAAGCCATCATAGGTCCCCGGCTGTGAGCTTTTATGGCCCGACTAAAGTCGTGCCTGATACAAACCCCAAAACGCAGCATCTCAAGCAGCTGCCTTTCTAGAGTCATCACTCTCTCATGCTTTCTGAGAGTCATCACTCTCATGTTTTGTATCGGGGCACGACTTTAGTCGGGCCGTACCGGTTGGAACCTATGAGGGCTTTAGCCCCTGAGGTACATCTTTTCCATTTATTTGGAGAGATCGCTCCCGATGGAAACGTTTCCACCCATGGCCTATTTTTTGTATAATTCGCGAGTCGCCTTTGGGGAGGCCGTACCGTGTTCACCACATATTTTCGTTGTAACCACCGTCCTCTTCCTCGGCTACTCGCGATCGCGCTGCTCAGCTCTCTGGTTATGCTTCCTCTCTCCCCGGCGCGAGCACAAGGAGATCCCGTGGCGGAGCAGAGCGCGCAGGCGCTAAAAACCCTCTCCACGCCATCTCGACAAGTAATCGAGAAATTGTCCCAGCTGAACCACCTTCCGGCGGAAGAGTGGCGGTTTCACAAAGGGGACGTGGAGCATGGAGAGGCGGTCGACCTTGACGACAGCAGTTGGCCAATCGTCAAGCCTCGGGCGGACGCTGGGAACGAAGCGGTCTGGTATCGCCGCCTGGTCGAAGTGCCGAAAACCCTGAACGGTTATGATCTGACGGGCAGCCGCATCTGGTTTCATTTTCTGGCCTCTGCCAATGGCCCGATCTCGCAGATCATCTACTTCAATGGCCGGCGGGTGGCTATGGGCGAAGACCTGGAGCCTATCGTGTTCCTCGATCAGGCCAAGCCGGGGGACAAGGTGCTGGTGGCCGTCAAGCTTTTGCAGACAGTCGATAAAAAGCAGTTCTCTGGCGCCGATATGCGCATTGATTTCTCACCCAAGCGTCCCAATCCTGAAGACCTGCGCTTGGAGTTCCTCTCCGGCGCGCTGCTGGTGCCTTTCCTGGGGAAGGATCCGTCGCAAGAGAAAGCGACCCTCGAAACGGCGATTGGAGCAGTGGATTTGAAGGCACTCAATGACGCGGACCAGGAGAAGTTCGATGCATCCTTGCGCGCTGCGCAGTCGGATCTGGAGCCGCTCAAGCCGGCCTTCCAGCAGGCGACTCTCCATCTGACGGGGAACTCGCATATCGATGCAGCCTGGCTCTGGCCGTGGACGGAAACAGTCGATGCGGTGAAACGGACCTTTGGCACAGCGTTGCAATTGATGAACGAATATCCAAAGTACACCTACACCCAGTCGGCAGCGCAGTACAACGTGTGGATGGCGGAGAAATATCCGCCGATGAACGACGATATCAAACGCCGCATCAAGGAAGGCCGCTGGGAGATCGTCGGAGGCATGTGGGTCGAGCCCGATCTGAATATGCCGGATGGCGAGTCGTTGGTGCGGCAGCTGCTGATCGGTAAACGGACCTACAAGGACCTGTACGGCGTGGATGTGCGCATCGGGTGGAATCCCGACTCATTTGGTTACAATTGGCAACTGCCACAGATCTACAAAAAGTCCGGCGTGGACTACTTTGTGACCCAGAAGATGGCGTGGAACGAAACCAACAAGCTGCCCTTCAAGCTCTTCTGGTGGCAATCGCCGGACGGAAGCAAGGTACTCACCTATTTTCCCCACGATTATGCCAATGACAATTTGAATGTCGTCCGTTTGTCCGCGGATCTGGCAACGGCGCATGAGCAGGCGCCGGGTATGTTGGAGATGATGGATCTGTATGGATCGGGCGATCACGGCGGAGGACCGACGCGGGCGGTCCTGGATGAAGGGTTGCACTGGACGGAACCCAACAAGGTCGTTCCGCAGATGAAGTTCGGGATCGCGCAGAGCTACTTCAACGATGTTGGAGATAAGCTCGCCGCGGACTCGAAGGTGTGGAACTACGAATCGATTGCCAAGGGTTATCAATACCCGCCCGCGCCGCCGGAGGGAAAAATCAGCATTCCTACCTGGGATGACGAGCTGTATTTCGAATACCACCGCGGAGTCTTTACCACCCAGGCCAATCACAAGCGCAACATGCGGGAGAGCGAAGAGTGGGTGCTGAACGCGGAGAAATACTCCTCGCTGGCGTGGCTGGATGGGCAAGCGTATCCCGGCTCGGAGTTGAACGAGGCGTGGAAGAAGGTACTGTTCAACCAGTTCCACGATCTGGCGGCGGGCTCTGGGATCGGGGTCATCTATAAGGACGCGCAGAAGGACTACGACGATGTGCGCTGGGCAACCAACGAGGCCTCTGCCCAGGCCCTGCACACGATTCAGGCGCAGATCAACACCCGCGCTGCCGGGCAAGTGCCGCTGCTGGTCTTCAACCCGCTGGCCTGGCAGCGCTCAGGTCTAACGACGGTGGATGTCGAGATGCCTTCCGCGGCGCCCAACGGCGTAACAGTGCTGGACGCACAAAATCGCGTGCTGCCGTCGGAAGTTGTTTCGAGCAATGGCAAGACGAACAGCTATCGCCTGCTGGTGGAGGCAAAAGACGTGCCGTCGCTGGGATACTCGCTGCTGCACGTGCTTCCGGGCAAGCGGCCCTTTGCCAGCGATCTGAAGGCCAGCGGAACCACGATCGAGAACACAGCCCTGAAAGTAACGGTAGATCCGCATACAGGTTGCATCACGAGCTTGTATGACAAGAAGGGTAACTTCGAGACTCTGGCGCAGGGAGCCTGCGGCAACGAGCTGATTGCCTTCAAGGACACGCCGAAAGACTACGACGCCTGGAATATCGACGCGGACTTCGACAAAGTCTTCACCAAATTGGATAAGGCCGATTCCGTGGAGTTGGTGGAGAAGGGGCCGCTGAAGGCGGTGATCCGGGTGACCCGCACCTGGCAAAGCTCGAAGTTCGTGCAGGACATCACGCTTTACAACGGCGTCGACCGGCTGGATGTGGTCAACGACATCGACTGGCATGAAACGCACATTTTGCTCAAGGCGGCCTTTCCGTTGGCCGCCTCCAGCAGCAAGGCTACGTATGAAATTCCTTATGGTTCGATCGAGCGGCCGACCACGCGGAACAACAGTTGGGAAGATGCCAAGTTTGAGGTGCCGGCGCTGCGCTGGGCGGATCTGGGTGACGGGCAGCATGGCTTCAGTCTGATCAACGAGTCAAAATACGGTTACGACGCCGCGGGCAACGTGCTGCGTCTTTCGCTGTTGCGCTCGCCGACGTGGCCGGACCCCGACGCGGATCGCGGGCATCACCACTTCACGTACGCGCTCTATCCGCATGCCGGAGATTGGAAGCAGGCTCTGACGGTTCGGCAGGGCTACGATTTCAACTATCAGCTGAAGGCGATGCAAGTGGGGGCGCACAGTGGAACGCTGCCTGCGGAACACTCCTTCGTGACGGTGCAGCCGGAGACGGTAGTCTTGACCGCGATGAAGAAGACCGAAGACGGCAACGGGTTGATCTTGCGGCTGTACGAGTGGGCGGGCAAGAGCGGGGATGTGGAAGTTCACCTTCCCCAGGGAGCCACCGCAGCGACGGTAACCAACCTGCTGGAGCAGCCACAGGGATCGCCTCTGGCGCTTACAGGACCGGACCGGGTCACGGCGCCGATCCACCCCTACGAAATCCTGACTCTGCGCGTCGACTACCCACACTCCCCACAGTAAGCCTGTCTTAATTCGTCCCGATGTTGCAACCGCAGGAATTGCGCAGCACCAGTTCATTTTCCAGCTTGATATGTTGCGGCTTGGCTTTGTCGCCAGGCTTGCCTCGATGGCGATTGACGAGTTGATCGAACAATAGTTCGGCGGCAATCCTTCCTACATCTTCACTGGGCTGCCGTACGACGCTGATCGATGGGCGAAGCGTCGCGGCAAGTTCGAAATCATCAAAGCCAACGAGCGCTACCTTCCTGGGTATGTTGATATGCAGTTTCTGAAATACTTCGTACGCATAGATGGTGACGAAATTCTTTAGGGCGAAGACTCCGTCGGGGGGATTCGAGGAATAGAAGTGGCTCTCGATCGCTGCCTTCGCAGACTCATAATCCTTAACAGAGGTATCGAGGATGGCATCCAGTTTGGCTTGCTTTACAGCTTCTTTATAGCCTCGAATACGCTCTTGGATCGTATACAGATCGATTTCTCCGCCCAGGCACAGGATTCGCTTGCACCCATGCATGATCAAGTGCTGCGTCGCGTCCTTCGCGCCCTTGTAGTTGTTGCTGACCACGCTGGGCACGGTGGAGCTATACAAGGGCCGGTCGAAGGTAACGCTGGGGGTGGAGAGAGCATCGAGCATTTTCGCCAGGCTGCGATTCTCAGAATGGGCCGGAGCAAACAAGAGACCGTCAGTACGGTGCCGGATAAGGACGTTGAGATTTTCGAGTTCAACCGCCGGTTCGTTGCTGGAGACGGTTACGATAAGAAGCGAATCATGAGCGCGTGCGATCTCTTGCACCGCTTCGGCGACAACGGAGAAAAATGAGTCGGCGATGCTGGGAACGATCAGCCCGATCGTCTTGGTCCGCTCTCCCTTGAGAATGCGCGCGGCCTGGTTTGGTTGATAACCAAGTTTTTCGATTACGGCTTGAACCCGTGCCAGCGTCTCCTGGCTGACACGTTCGCCACCATTGATCACCCGCGAGACAGTAGTCGTTCCTACACCTGCTGCTCGAGCTACGTCGGTCAGCGTTGCATGCGAAGATTGTTTCTTCATCTCGAAGGAATGCTAGGCAGATTAAGAAGCTAACAGCAGCGAGTATACCTTGTCAGAGACAATGCTCGAATTACTGGGACGGTTTTTTCTTGCCCGCGGCGAACGTTTGTTTTCGTCATTTTGCCGCCTCAGGCGACGGAAGGCTCATCCACCACCAGCACGCGGTCTCCGGAAATATTCTTGAGGGTTTCGACGGTCCCACTTGGCCAGCGGATCTCGATCGATTGCGCCGCCGCATCACTCCCCAGCCCGAAGTGCGCCCGCTTGTCGTTCGATGACAGATAGCTGGCGGCCGTGGACACGGTAACAAATTGCACGCCCTTCGAAGTGGTCAATTTGATCTCCGCGCCAATACCATCGCGGTTGCTCTTGTGTCCCACCAGTTTGATTCCAAGCCAGTGGTTGCTACTGGGGGTTTCGTTGCGCACGATGTAAGCAGGTCCGTTATTGGTGGTGACCACCACATCCACGCGGCCATCGTTCCAGATGTCGCCCGCTGCCAGGCCTCGCCCGACCCACGCTTGCTGGAAGACCTCGCCCGATGCGCCCGATACATCGACCAGGTGCTTGCCGTCGTTGTGCATCAGCAGCATCGGTTCCTTGTAGCGCAACTGGGGATAGTTCAACTGGACATTGTCGATGTCGTGTCCCTGCGCGATGATCAGGTCTTTCCAGCCGTCGTTGTCGTAGTCGAGAAAATCGACGCCCCAACCGGAATGAAGCAGCGTAGCTGCAGCCACACCATTCAAATAACTTGCATAGGCGAACGTGCCGTCGCCGCTGTTCTGGTAAATGGCGTACCTCTGGTTGGCTAGGTCGGTAATGATCAGGTCCGGCAGTCCGTCGTTATTGTAGTCAGAAAAATCAATGCCCATGCCCGCATAGGTGCGCCCGTCTCCATCCACGGCAACTCCCGCGAGCAGGCCTACCTCCTCAAACGTTCCGTTGCCTTTGTTGTGGTAGAGAAACTCCTGCATGGAATCGTTGGCAACGAAAATATCCGTGTGGCCATCGCGGTCGTAGTCGGCAATCGCGATCCCCAGCCCTTTGCCAGGATGGTCGAGTCCTATCCTCGCGGCAACTTCAGTAAAGTGGCCGTTGCCCTCATTGTGGTAAACGAGCGGAGCGATCGGCGGAAAGAGATCAGGATGGCAATAGGCGCGGTACCCTTCACGGTGTTCACCGCAAAACAGGTCGGAGAAGTCCCATTTCAGATAGCGGAGCACAACTAGGTCGAGCCGCCCATCGTTATCGAGATCCACCCAGGCCGCGGAGGTGGACCACCCGCTGCCGCCGGTTCCCGAAGCCTCGGTCACATCGGAAAATTTGCCTGCGCCGTTGTTGTGGTAGAGATGATTGCCACCATATCCCGTCACGTAGAGGTCTTCGTAACCGTCATTATCGTAGTCGCCCACCGCCACGCCCATGTCATAGCCCGCGCCGGCCAGACCCGTCTTATCGGTCACGTCTTCAAAGGTTCCGTCAGCCTTTTGATGGTATAGGCGGTTGGAGTCTTTGGGACTCTTCTGTGGTATCGTGCCCGGTGCGGTCGGATCGGTCAGGACTGCGCCGTTGGCGAAGAAAATATCCAGCCGCCCATCGTTGTCGTAGTCAAACAGAGCTACGCCCGAACCCATGGTCTCGATCAGGTATTTCTTTGCAGTATGGTAGGCCTGGCCCTGAAAATGGACGCCGACGGCCGACGTGACATCGACGAACTTGCCCGGCGGTACGGCGGCAGCCGGGGGCGTGATCACGCCGTTTTGGGCCTTGCTGACCCAACCGCCCAGCAGTACAGCCGCCAAGCCCAAGGGGCTGAACCGCGACAGAATGCGCTTCCTCATCCTCACCTGATTCTTCTCACGAACCGGCCAGCCCAGCCTTTGCCCGGCAGCTTTAGAAGTAATCTCCACCAGTGTATCCGGCTGCTGGTAAGCTATTGATAACACTCACGCGGAGGGATGTGTGAGCGGTTGAAACAGGCGGTCTTGAAAACCGCTTTACCCGAAAGGGTAACGGGGGTTCGAATCCCTCTCCCTCCGCCACTCCTAACGATTTGAATCGTGCTTCGCAACCGTAATAGTGGCAGTTGGATCCGGTTCTGGCGCGCACCCATGGGCGGGTGACCCTCGTTCGCCGAGGCGTACGTAGGCCTAAAACGATCGGCGACCCGGATTTCCTGCCACGGGCGCCACCAACGTCCGCGCGTGCGCAAACAATCGCCCTTCAGGACGCCTTGAGGGAAGGCTTCGAAAAGCCACTCGGGTAAAATCTGTTGTCCATGGACGGTGAAGGTGGCTCGGAGTGTTGGGAGCCCAGAAGCCCGGGTTTTAGTCGTGCTCAGGGTCCTCGGTCACGCTGCAGCAATTTGCGGTCTACATAGCAAGACTTTCAGGTAGGTACGGTGCGCAAACAAACAGAGACAAGACGAGACTTCATGAAAGCCGCGGGAGTGGCGTTTACCGGGGCGGCGGCGATAGTGGCGGAACGTGGCGAAGCGGCGGAAACCGGCGCTCCGCGCGGGCCAAACTTTGACGTGAGGTTGTTCGGCGCTAAAGGTGATGGCAAGGCTTTGGATACGCAGTCGATCAATCAAGCCATTGATGCTGCGGCGCGGGCCGGCGGCGGAACGGTAGTTTTTCCGGCGGGCAGCTACCTCTGCTACTCCATTCATCTCAAAAGCCATGTGTCGCTGTTTCTTGCGGATGGTTGCACGATCGTGGGCGCCGATACACCGGCCGATGGAGCCAATGCCTACGATCCAGCGGAGCCGAACGAGCCCTGGGACAAGTACCAGGATTATGGCCATAGTCATTGGCACAATAGCTTGATCTGGGGCGAGAACCTGAAGCATGTGTCCATTTATGGACCGGGGCTTATCTGGGGTAAGGGCTTGAGCCGCGGCGAAAACTGGGGCCCGGTCGCGGAGAACCCTGGAGTCGCCAATAAGGCAATCGCGCTCAAGAATTGCCGGAATGTCCTTCTGCGCGACTTTTCCATTTTGCATGGTGGCCATTTTGGCATCCTGGCTACAGGCGTGGATAACCTCACCATCGACAACCTTACTATCGATACCCAACGCGATGGCATTGATGTCGATTGCTGCGTGAATGTCAGGATCTCGAAATGCAGCGTGAATTCCCCCTGGGATGATGGTATCTGCCTGAAGAGTTCTTTTGCCCTTGGGTACGCGCGAGCGACAGAGAGGGTGACGATCAGCGACTGCTACGTTACCGGCATCTATGAAGAGGGAAGCATGCTGGACGCCAGCTACAAGCGATTCCCGGATAGCGCACAGGTGGATCGTAACGGGCGCATCAAGTTTGGGACGGAATCGAACGGCGGCTTTAAGAACATCGCGGTTTCGAATTGTGTTTTCGACGGCTGCTTTGGCTTGGCGATTATCTCGGTGGATGGTGCGGTGATTGAGGATGTCACCATATCCAACATTGCCATGAGAGGAATTATTGGCGCGCCCGTTTTTGTGCGCCTGGGATCGCGGATGCGCGGCCCCGCGGGAGTGCCCGTCGGTTTGATTCGCCGCGTGAATATCAGCAATATTGTTTGCTCGGAAACCGATTCACAGGCTTGCTCGTTGATTGTCGGGGTGCCAGGGCATGCGATCGAGGATGTCAAGATTCATAACGTGGTTGTGGAGCATCCGGGAGGGGGCACCGCTAAGGACGCAGCGATCCGCCTGCCTGAGAAGGAGAAGGACTATCCGGAACCTACGATGTTTGGGGAAACCCCGGCGCACGCGTTTTTCATTCGCCACGCGACGGGAGTGGAAATGAACGAGATCAAGATCAAGCCGGCAAAGGCGGATGCCCGGCCAGCCATTTACCTGGAAGATGTGCACGATGCGACTTTTGTCCAGATGAAGCTGCCAGCCGATTCAGCCAGGCCGGTTTTTGTGCTGAAGAATGTGAGTGAGGTTTCGGTCTGGAGGAGCAGGCCGGTGGAGGATGTTGTGATTGATCGGGCGGATGACAGGGTGTTGTAGGTCGCTCCTAAAGAGGCTGCGGAAAAACTAAATTCTTTGAAGGGGACGGCCTTTAGGCCCTCCATAAGTGATTGTGATTACGTCCGGCCTTAGCCGCGAGGGTACGGTCTTCGCCCTCTATTCGACCTTTTTCCGCAGCCTCCTAAGGAGCCTTGGGAGCTACCAGCGTCGCCTTCGGCCTGTCTCAATGCTGGTTGGTGCGGCCAATGCCTCCAGGCGGTCGATGTCAAAGTATTTGTATAAATCGAGGCAGAACAGCTCCGGTGTGGTGCGGAAAACGAGGGGGCCGTTCAACAGTTCGCCCAGGCTTTCGAGTACCTCGTTGCTCACTAAATTGCTGAATAACCCGGGCTCGATCGACGCCGCAACAAGGGCGACTACCTGAGATCGGATGCCATCCGTCTCCAGGCGGATCGTTTGCCGGCCGGTAGTTTTCTGAAGCCATTGAGAGCTAGCCAGCAGCTGCGCAACCTCCAGCCCAAGCGGCCGGTCCCCGTCGGTCACCAACATCATCGGCCACACGGCTGCATCGGATTCCTTGGGCGTGGTAGCGCCGTTCAGGATGGTGTCGAGGGCTAACACCTGTTCTCCGCGATTGATGCGGGCCGTGACCATGGCCTCGGATGCCTTGTATCCCTTGTCGTTGAGCACAATCGTGACCGGCGCGTCGGCCGCCGAGGAAATAGCAGCGAGCCAGATACCGGTGGCGCTAAGGCCATTGTCGAAATCGAAGCGGTAGGACAGGCTGTGCAATCCCAGGTGCTTGGTGTTGGCCATTCTCCAGGCATTTTCAACCGTTACCGGTTTATAGCGAACGACGGATCTCAGCTGCTCCCTTTGCGCCTTCTCCCACGAAGCACGCTCCGTCTTATCCTCGGGAATCGCCGGCCGCACAATCTGGCTGCCAAGTTGTTTCGCCAGGGCAGCTACCGTCAGGTTATTGGCAGGCAGCCCCGTAGCCAGCTCCTGGGACGTTCTGATTTCCGCATCGCTCACGATCTCATCCGGAGTCACGGGTAACTGGAAGTGCTGGGTAAAGAATCTGTAGGCCTGCTCTCGATTGTCGAGCTGATAGTTGTGCGTGCCGGGGTCGCGATTTTCATGCCAGCCAAGCGCGGCTTCCGCGCCGTAAAGCTTGAAGAAAGGTTTGATCTGCTCGTAGATGTACGGCTTTACCAGGTCCGCGCGAAAGCAGCAGTCGTCTTCTCCGTTGTGAATCAGCAAGGTTGGCCGGGGAGCACGCAGGGCGACCAGAAAGGGATAATCCTCGTTTACCGTGAAGTCGCTCGGGCTTTCCTCCACCTCGTCGGTGTCTTCCGGACGGATCAGGTTGGACTGCTGCGCCCCAAATCCCGCCACTTCGACCGCCACCGCGACGCGCTCGTCGAGAGAGCTCAAAAATAGGGTTTGCCACCCGCCCCCGGAGAGGCCTGTCACACCTAATCGGGTGGGATCGGCTTGGGGTAACGCAGCCAGCAAGTCCAAACCGCGTCGCATGGAAAGATAGAAGAAGCCCACTGCACTGGTTCCCACCAGGTCGAGCTGGGCGGTATAGTCGTGGGCGTTTTCAGGTTGGGCCAGCTCCCCAAATCCGATCCAGCTCAGGCTGAGCGCGAGCATGCCCCGCTTGGCAAAATTGATGCAACGCTTCTGCTCGTACTCCACGGCATTGCCATTGGGCTCGTGGCCAATCACGTTGAGAATGGCCGGGACCTTGCCTTGCATCACCTCCGGCTCATACAAGATGGCAGTGGAAGTAAAACCGGGGACGATCTCATAGCGGAACTTGCGCAGCCGATAGCCCTTGCTGGTTTCCACCACCGCCACCTGCTCGAAATGGGGTGGGGCCTGTACCCAACTCTGCGGCCAGCCGTGGTAAATGATGTCTTCAAGGATGTGCTTCCGCAGCTTCTGGCCCGACGCGTTCCACTGCTCCGCGCGTCCCGGAGCCTGCGGAGTCGCGATTCGCTTCATCAGGTAAGTTTGCAACTGGAAATACGTGACTTCCGGGGTTTGTACGGTAGCCTGGAGGGCACTAGCGACCGGGGTTGGATCCTGGGCGAAGGCCGAAGGAGCGGCGGTCAGCAAAGCGCCGGTGCACAGCAGAAACCGTACCGCCATTCGACTCATCCGGGAAGACTCCTCGTTAGAACTTTTCTGCAAAGTTAGGTGGCGACCCGTGCACTCTCGTTTACCAGAAAGGTAAGAACGAACCCAGGTAGGCATCGGCTAAGAAGCCATGGTACGCGATATCGGCTCCCTTAAGGGGCTGTTTTCCAGTAAGGAAGAAGGGCTCATTCCTAAAACATATTCATCCTGCTAACCTCTTTGTTGAAGTGGAGGCACCCAAAAATGCCACAAAATGTGCTGCAAAATAATAATTCAAAAAAAGTTCTTGACGTGGCGAAACGCGGAAGGCATCATTCCCAAATAATCGCTTAGAAATGCCTGGGTCACTTTTCGGAGGTTCTCGTATGGCGCAGAAACTCACGGGCCCGAGTCGTTACCGTTTCTCATTCCGCTCCTTCAACCTCTCTTCGCCACACCTCTCTTCCCAATTTAGATCGCAGTTGCGGGCGGCCGTTTTGTTCGTGGTCGCCGGGGTACTGGCGAGCGGCAGTGCATGTGCGCAGGCTGTCTACGGCAGCATCGCCGGCACAGTCTATGACGGCTCGGGGGCTCCCATCCCGAATGCCGGCGTAACCGTGACCAACGTGGAACGGAACACGACCAGCTCGGTGACCACCAATGAATCGGGAAATTACGTACAAACCCACCTGATCATCGGCCACTACACCGTTCGCGTCGAAGCACCCGGGTTCAATGTGGAGGTCCAGGAAGGGGTGGAGTTGGCGATCGATACCGTGAGCACGGTGGATTTCCACCTGAAACCAGGGAAGGTTCAGGAAACGGTGCAAGTGACAGGCGAAACGCCGCTGCTCAAGACCGAGCGTACCGACGTAGCCACCACGCTGAGCGAGAAGCAAGTGCAGGACCTGCCGACCTTCGGCCGCAACTTCTCAGAATTACTGCTGCAGACGCCGGGAGCGGTGCAATTCAACTGGAACGACACCTCGACCGAAAACCCGCAGGGCGGGATCGCGGTCAATGTGAACGGGCAGATGTTTGTCGGGGTGGGTGGCCAGATCGACGGCACGGACAACCGCGACATGATGTACGGCAACATGATCATCGTTCCAAATCTTGACTCGGTGGTGGAAGCCAAGATAACCAGCTCGAACTACGACGCGGAATTTGGCTCGGCAAGCGCGGCGGTGGTCACCACTTCGACCAAGTCCGGCACCAACCAATTCCACGGAAGCGCCTTTCTTTACCGGCGCAACGACATTTTCCAGGCAAGGGACCCTTTTACCCAGTCGACCCCCGACCCGGTGACCGGGCTGTTGCTGCCGCACAGCTTGTGGGATCAGTTTGGTGGATCGATCGGGGGACCGATCATAAAGAACAAGATTTTCTTTTTTGGCGACTACCAGGGGACGCGGGCAAAAAATGGCGGATCGGCAACCAGCGTGGTTCCGACCGCTGCCGAGCGCACTGGGGACTTTGGCGCCTGGCTGCAAGGCCCTAGTCCTCAAGTGATCTATAACCCTTACGACGCCAACGGCAATATCATCGACCCCTCGCTGCGCCAGCCTTTCCCCGGCAATGTCATCCCCCAGAAGTACCTCTCGACGGCGGCGATGAATTTGCTGAAGTACGTACCGCTGCCTAACATTCCCAATGCTGCTCCCGGAATCAATAACTTCGCCGGGGGCGGACACGATGTATTTCATGGCGACGCGACCAACATTCGCATCGATTACTTCGCCACCACGAAGTTAACCTTGTTCGAGCGCTATACCTTTACCCAATTTCTGAAGTCGGCTCCCGGGCTCTTTGGAGCGCTCGCGGGCGGCCCTCAGCTAAACGGCGTTGGCTATACGGGTGCAGGCTCGACCCGGCCGCAAAGCAATGCACTCGGTTTTAACTATGCCCTCAAGCCCTCGATCCTGACGGACTTTAGATTTGGCTGGTACCGTCAGCGTATTTTCGTCAGCTCGCTAGTGGATGGGTCCTTTGCCTCCGATGCGGGGGCGCCCGGGCTCAACATACCGGGCGATGAGACTACGCAGAACCTGCCCAACTTCAATATTAGCGGCACGAGTGGCCAGGGTAGTGGCGCGGGCGGCCAGGGTGGCTTCCAGTTTGGGTCTTCGCTCTACAACAACTGCAATTGCCCGTTGATTGAAAAAATGCAGCAGTACCAATTCATCAATAACTGGTCATTCATAAGAGGAAACCATACCGTCAAGGTAGGCGGCGATATTCGCCGGTTGCAGAATCTGCGCGTACCCAGCGATCAGCATCGTGCCGGCCAGCTCACCTTCACCAGCGACATCACCCTGGGACCCCAATCAGGAGGATTGCCGTTAGCCTCTTACCTGCTGGGAGAGGTGAACTCGTTCAGCCGCTATGTTTCCAGCTCCTTGCATGCCGGGGAGCGGCAGACACGCACCTTCAGTTACGCGCAAGACACGTGGCGTATGTCGCCCCGGCTCACGGTCAACTATGGCTTACGCTGGGAAATCTATAATCCCCAGACCGTAACCAGCGCCCGCAATGGAGGATGGCTGCAGCTGGATACCGGAGAAATGAAAGTTGCCGGTGTGAACGGCGTACCCCTCAACGGTGGTGTGCGGAACTCTTACACCAATCTTGCGCCGCGGCTGGGCGTCGCGTATCAGCTTGGTGCCAAGACCGTGGTTCGAGTTGGGTATGGCCGTACCTTCGATGTAGGCACCTTTGGTTCTATCTTTGGCCACAGCGTTACCCAAAACCTGCCTGTGCTCGCAGTACAGAACATCAACCCATCCAACTCGTGGCAGAGCGTCTTTAACCTGGCAGTGGGGCCGCCGCTTCTTAATCCCGCCACTATCCTCGACAGCCAGCCTACCGGACCAGACGGCAACCACCTCTACCCCAACGGAATACGAGCCTGGGTGTATCCGCAGAAGATGCGTCTGCCTACGGTCGATGCGTGGAACGCAACCATCCAGCATCAACTTACTCGTACTATTTCGATTGAGACCGGGTATGTCGGCAACAAGGGCACGCACGTCACACTGGACGGGAGCCCTGCTAACGACGAGAATGCGCCCTCCGTCGTAGGCTTTGCTAACGGCGTCTCCACTGATGACCGCAGACCGTACTTCCACAAGTTCGGCTGGAACTCGTCGCTCAACTACTTTGGCAACGATACCGATAACCACTACAACTCCATCCAAACCAAGGTAGAGAAGCGCTTCAGCGGTGGCTATCAAATGCTGGCGAACTACACCTATTCCCACGCTAAGAGCCATGACTCGCCGTATTTCGATATCAACCGTAACCTTTGGTACGGGCGGCCGGATTGGCAACGAAATAATGTGCTGGTGGTTTCAGGCATCGCGGAGCTGCCGTTTGGAACAGGCAAGCGATTTCTGGGTAACAGTTCGCGGCTGGTAGACGTGTTTGTGGGTGGGTGGCGCATCAGCAGCAACACCAGCTGGATGAGTCCCCTGGGCTTCAACACTATCTACGCCGAGTGCGGCGCGGACAACGATGTGGGCAGTTGTCATCCGGACCGAATAGGCGGTACGGGAGTCTCCAACCGGTCGCGGGCGAATTGGTACCAGATCTCATCGCCATTGCTCAACAATGGAGACACGAGTGGGCCCTGGCGCCGTCCGCAGATCGGTACCTTCGGCAACGATGTTAGGAATTCGTTGACCGGCCCCCGCTGGACGCAAACGGATGCGTCGTTCCTGAAGGCGTTCACCGTTCTTCCGGAAAGGTTGAACGCGCAGTTCCGCCTGGATGCATTCAACCTGTTCAACCATGTGAACGCGGGCAATCCCAGCGGATGCGTCGACTGCAGCAATGCGGGCGTGATCCAGAATCAGGCTCCCAATGGAGCGATGCGCAATCTGGAATTTGGGGTAAGGTTCGAGTTCTAGCAGGCTGCTGAAAAGCCATGTGCTTGAAGGGGACGGCCTTTAGGACGTCCATAAGTAATTGTAGTTAGGTCCGGCTTTAGCCACTGAGGGAGCCGAGGGCGAGTCTTTTGCGTTGCGGCGCAACCAACCCGGGGGTAGAAAGGAGGAATGTCAGCCAGCAATCGGAAGAGATTCACTTGTACCCCAGGTCTTTTGCGAGCAGCTGTCCTCCTCGCAGGTACTAGTCTGTCGCTTCTGACCTTGGCATACTCCGCTCCTGGCCAGACCCCATCTTCCGGCGGACCACCCAGCACAGCATTGGCTCAAGCGGACAAGCTGATAAAGCAAGGGAAAACAACAGAAGCGATCGCCTTACTCGACCCCTTAGCGCAAAAGAAACCCGCTGTAGCCGGTGTAGAAACCCTGCTGGGAAGAGCCTACTTTACGACCAGGCAGTATCAGCAAGCCATCCTCCATCTGCAACATGCTGCGGAACAGAAACCGGACGACTGGGAATCCATCCAACTGCTGGCCTTGAGCTATTACGCTCAGGGAAACTGTCAGGAAACCTTGCCTCTGCTGGAAAAGATAAGCCCGCACCTGCCACAGGGCCAGGCAGATGCGCCTTATATTCTCGGTGTTTGTTACGCGCGCACGAAGCGGTGGGAACAAGCGCGCAAGGCCTTTGCCGGGATGTTCGGTGTTGCCCCAGACAGCCCGATGGCGCACCTGATGCTGGCCAAGATGCTGGTGCGCTTGCAGCTGGAGGATCAGGCTCCGCCGGAGATTGAAGCAGCGCTAACGCAGGATCCCCGGCTACCGATGGCTCATTTCCTGCAAGGGGAAATCTGGCTTTACAAAATGGACGCGCAGCACGCGCTACCTGAATTTCAGCAGGAGCTGGCAATCAATCCCAGCGTCTGGCTCGTATATTGGCGGCTGGGAGACACCTATATGCGGCTCAAACAGTATGACGAAGCCGAGAAAGCCTTGAAGCAAGCCCTGTGGCTGAACGAATCATTTACGGGTTCTTACATCATGCTGGGTGAAATCGAGTTGCAAAAGGGCGATCCGGAGCTAGCGCGTGGGTTCCTGGAGCGCGCAGTCAAGCTGGATCCGCAAAACTATTACGCGCACTATGCCCTCGGCCGAGCCTATCAGAAGCTAGGGCGCACGGATGACGCCAATCGCGAGTTCACCATCCAGCGTTCTCTTCGCGCCGACAAGCAAACAGCAGAGGAAGATACGATGCAGCAGAAAACGCACTAGGGACCTGTAACAGCAGATTCAGGAGTAGAACCAAATCTGTGCAAATGCACGGCCCTCATGCTTTGTATCAGGGCCCTGGAGCTTCTACATTTATCCCGGTTTTGCCGGATTGCTGATTAATGCAGGATCACACGCACACAGTTCGGTAGTAGGTGCATTTCTATCCAACCCCGCAGTTGTCACAGCTATTTGTAGCGCAAAGTCCCGCAGGGACGACCTGATAATAGCCCAGTACGGTTCGGCGCATACAACCTGTACAGGATGGGAACGAAGATGCAGCGCGGAACCAGTGCTGGGTACCATGGGCCAGGAAGACCAGTCCCGTAAGGGACGGCTGATGCTCACACGCGATCCTGCCATGATTCAGCCGTCCCTGACGGGACTGGTCCACGCACTCTTCGCTACCCAGCACTGCGTGCTGGGCGAAGCCCGACTTTGGTCGGGCCGCAAAGAGCTAAGAAAGAATTGGGCTTTAGCCCCTGCGGCTCTACCGATTCAGCTGTTACAGTCCACTAGCTCTAGCCCTTCAGGAACCCATGGTCCCCACCAAGATATCTAGACGTGACCACCTCAAAACGATGTTAGCCACCGCCCTCCTCGCCGGAACCGAGGGAGCGCATGGCTCAACCGTGTCCTCGGATACTCCCGCTCTTCCACCTCGACACGATCAGAGGATGCAGTGGTGGCGAGAAGCGAAGTACGGCATGTTCATCCACTGGGGCCTTTACAGCCTCTTATGCCGGGACGCCTGGGCAATGGGTGATGAGGATATTCCGTTGAACGAGTACGTGGACCTGGCCAAGCAGTTCCAGCCGCGGCCTAATGCAGCGCGCGAGTGGGCCAAGCTGGCGCGAGCGAGCGGGATGAAGTACATGGTGCTCACCACCAAGCACCATGAGGGCTTCTGCCTCTTCGATTCCCAACTGACTGACTATTGCGCGCCCAAACAGGGCCCGGGCCGTGACCTGGTCAAGGAGTATGTCGAAGCCGCTCGCGCAGAAGGACTGCGCGTTGGTTTTTACTATTCGCTCATGGACTGGCATCATCCCGATTGGCGGCTGGCGAAGAAGGATGAGGCGGCGCGCAAGCGATTCATTCAGTACACCCACGGCCAGATCCGTGAGCTCATGTCGAATTACGGCAAGATCGATATTCTCTGGTACGACATGGCCGTGCCTCTGGATGCAAAAGCCTGGGAATCGGAAAAAATGAACAAAATGGTTCTGGAGCTTCAGCCGGAGATCATTGTGAACAACCGGAATCTTCTGGCCGGCGATTTCTCTACCCCCGAGCAAAGCACCCAGGCCACCAAGGGTGATTGGGAGTCCTGCATGACCATGAATGACAGCTGGGGCTACGTGACCGGCGACAACAACTGGAAATCGCCAAGTCACCTGGTACAGAACCTGGTGGATTGTGCGCGCGATGGCGGAAACTATCTGCTGAATATCGGACCAAAAGCGGATGGCTCTGTACCCGAGCCCAGCGTGCGTATTCTGGGCGAAGTGGGGCAATGGCTGGCCCGGAATGGGGCAGCCATTTACGCGACCGACAAGTGCCTGTTCCTGCACGGTGATATTTGCGGGTTCACCCGCAAGGAAAACAGGTTATTCACTCACGTCTATTTCTGGCCCGGCGAAACCTTGACCGTGGGCGGAGTGAAAACCGAAGTGCGGTCGGCCAAGCTGTTGGCTAGCAATCAAGAGGTCACCTTCCATCAAAAGGGACGCCAGCTGATTTTCTCCGGCCTGCCGGCACAAGCGCCGGACGCCCCGGTAACCGTGATTGTGGCCGAGTGCGCATCCGTGCCCGTTCAGGATGCACTCTCGTCGATCGTGGATGTGACTTAGGCCTTAGGATCCTGCGGTCTGATGGCGGGGGCTTAGAAGCCCCTGGAGTATGTGCCCGGTATCCGCGCTCGGCTCTGGATCGTGCCCGATTACCACAGAGCGCAAAAGAATGTTACGAATGCACCACGATTGCTCACGCCGGCGGGGAAGGGCGTCAGCGGCCAATTTATTGCAAACTCATGGAGTGAGAAGCGTCGAACGTAGCCCCGCAAGTTCAGATCCCCCCAAAACGCTGAAAGTATGGCAACGGGTGCGTGAGGTTTATCGCGTGGTGCGGGGCCGGGACCTACCGAAACGCGTGAAGCGAAAAGGAGAACCGATTCCAGGTCAGGCCTGAACGAACGGTGTGTTTTCGAAGGCTGGCATGTAAAGAGTAGAGAGTCGCACCATCTCAAGGATGCTCTCCTCTGTGAACTCCGTCACTTTGGTGTACTTCTCACCAGCCTTCGCGTTCATCGGACACGCGATGATCTGCCTTCGAACTACCTGACTCTAGCGGGGGACTGGCGAAACGTTTACTATTTGTTACCATTACTATTGCAAACATAATGTTCGGTCCGCCCAGTATTTGCCAAGTCACTTGCGCAGGAGCGATGGCGGCACGGACCGATCGCGCTGCAGCCGTGCAGACCATGTAGACCACCCCTATCACGCCTCTGGGAAAGCGTGGAACGGCGCCAGAACTGCTGTTCGTATTGAGACTGCTTCTGGGAAAAGACATGGGCCAGATCGTAGTTCTCGTAAACGAAGCGACGGAAGGGCGCGGCATGATCTCCAGAAACGTCGGGCCCCAGGGTCTCTGGAAGCAAGGAGATATACGCCGGGGGATCGCGTTCCAGTGCCCGTAGGACAGCGGCGATTTGTTCGGGGCGTGTGGTCTCGTCGTAAGTGATGAACTCTGTTTGCGTGGGGTTGTGCAGAGACAAATAGAGGGTGAGAGCGGAGTCGTTGAAGAATCCATCCGATGGATGTGTGCGTTCCGCCAGCCATTGAAACTTTTGAAATAGCGTCCTGTCGGTGAAAGCGGTTCGGCCGATCGGCAAATCGAGCTTACCGTGCCACTGAACCTGCCGATAGACCGGCAAGAGGATGAGGTAGCAACCTGCCAGGACCCACGACAGCTTCCGAAGGGTTCCGAGGGCAGGAATCGGAAGCGTTAAAAGCCACACGAAGGTGAGGATGGCAGGCGGAGCAACCGTGCATAATCGAAAATGCCGTGGGCCATTCGCGATTGCCAGGAACAATCCAAGACCAACCAAGTGCAAGAGGACCAGGTTCTGGTGGAGTCTGTTCGGCAATACCGCGCGTCTGCGCCGGAGTTGATACAGTCCTGCGACATAGACATACGGAACCAGGGCGTAAATAAAGAAAGCAGGGATCAGGAACGCAATTTCGGATAGCCTGCGGAAATTAAGAAACTGCGCTAACTGGCGAATGTAGGTGCGCGGCGTATTCACTTCCGACAGCGGCATAAATCGCGAAGGGAAGATGACGAGGTCAAAGAGTACAGGTTGGAATCCGGACTTGTAGACGTAATATCCGAGCGCGCACGCAACCGTCAAAACAACCGGGAGAATGAAGAGCGCAAGCCGCCTGGCGAGATGGGTGTCTTCCCCGCGGTGCTTTGTGACCCAAACAAGATAGAGAGCGACGCCCAAAAAAACCAACGTACCTTTCGTCTGCGTGAAAAGAATCGCAACCGCACAGAGCAAGCCGGCAGAAAAGATTCGCCGCCCGCTGAGACCGCCCATCAGTACCGCCACCATCGCCAGTGCAGCGAAAGTGCTGAACCATTGGTGGGTTAAATCGAGAGCGCTGTTGAAGTCAAACACCAGGAAGAGCAGGGCAGGGAGCCACACACTCGAACCATGGACAATCTGCGCGGCGATGTACGTGATGAGGAGAGAGAACGCGAGCCCCGTCGCGATCGTCCACATCGGCATGACCCAGGCGTGAACGCCAAAAAGACGAAACCCAACCGCGTAGACGAGATCGGTACCGGGTGTAACGATCTCGAAGAAGTCACGATACGGAACCTGGCCCTGAAGGATGCGCACCGCGCGCGCAAAGAACAAACTCTGGTCGTCGGTCGCGGCGAACGGAGTTGCCGGCAACAGAAAGGTCCTCAAGTAAAGGAACACACCGGCTGCAGCAAGAAAAAGCACCCAGTGCATGCGGGAAAGGGAGGGCTCCGTTTGTTGTGCTCTGAAATCTGTCACGAATGCCTCGCCGCACTGCAGCCTGTTATGTCGGATCAGAACATCGGTTTCAATCCTGTCACATCGAATCCGGAGAGATGTCAGCAAAAAGTAATTATTTGACCCGAAGGAGCGGTGGGTGTTTGAATCGCTCGAGTTCGACACCCATCTTGAAATCCAACAGGATCGCACCGTGCTGACATCGATCGAAGGACGCTCGGTCATCGTGACCGGGGCAAGCAAAGGAATTGGAAAAGGCATCGCCCGTGTTTTTGCCGGCCGGGGAGCTCGCGTGCTCTTAGCGGCGAGGAACCTCTCGCAGGCGGAAGCAGCAGCTGCCGAAATCCAGAGCAGCGGCGGCCTGGTGAGTGCAGTTGCCGTGGACGTTTCCAGGATGGAAGACAACGTCCGCATGGCTCAAACTGCGATCGACCGGCACGGCGGTATCGACATCCTTTGTTGCAACGCGGGGATTTTTCCGGCAGCAAAACTGTTCGATATGAGCGAGGCGGATTGGGACCAGGTTCTCGATGTCAATCTGAAGGGAACCTTTCTCTCTGTCCAGGCTTGTCTGCCGGCGCTGAAAGCTCGAGGAAAGGGACGTATCGTGGTTACGTCTTCCATCACCGGTCCCATCACCGGATACCCGGGCTGGAGCCACTATGGAGCCAGCAAGGCGGGGCAGTTGGGCTTTATCCGGACCGCAGCGATTGAGCTTGCTCCTCTCAACATCACCGTCAATGCCGTGCTTCCGGGTAACATTCTTACCGAAGGCGTTGAGGCTTTGGGACCTGATTACATGGCCAGGATGACGTCGGCGATTCCCGCGCGCAGGCTTGGCTCAGTGGAAGACGTCGCGTACGCGGCGCTGTTCTTAGCCAGCGATGAGGCGGGATTTATTTCCGGGCAGACGATTGTGGTCGACGGGGGCCAGGTGTTGCCTGAGTCTCATATGGCGCTTGAGGATATCGGCTAGAGCTGGGCGTATTCCTTTTTGGCTTCGGCAATGATGGGCAGATCGCTGTCGGCGTTCTTCCACTCGGTGAAGAAGGTGTCGTAAGCTTTCTTCGCATTGGCCTTGTCCCCAGCCAGGACGTACGCGCGGCCGAGGCCAAGGAAGGACAAGGCGTAAGGACTGCCGGTCGTTATAAGCGGCGCCCTTCAGACGGGTCAGCATCCTGGAATGATGCGATCGCATTCCGCGCGTCTTTCAGCTGCAGGTAAGCGAGGCCCCGAAGGTAGGGCGCAAAGGAAGCCGCATCATGGGCGCGGACTCGATCCAGTAGCGCTAAAGCCTGCTGTGCTTCGCCCCCTTGAGCGCCAGCCAGGCGCGAGACTGAGGCACAGTCAGCTCCCGTATAAGTGTGTCTTCCGGATAGTGCTTTTCCAGATCAGAAAGCATCTGGTTGGCCTGCTTCTGCTCATTGCAGAGTGCCAGGGTAGTGGCTGCAGCGATCAGCGTGACCTTGCCTTTATCCAATTGCAGCGCATGCTTGACGGTCTGGACGGGGTCGACGCATCGATCGACCACCCAGCCTACGTTCGCGGCGGTGAGCAGGTTGTTGGCCTGCGCATCCTTCTGTTGCGCGATCTCCGCCTGGTCGGCGGCGCGAAGCAGCGTGGTTCTTGCCAGCTGGAACTGGCCCTGCTGCGGAAGTAAAGTGCCCCAATAGCCGGTGACAGAAAACCCGTCGGGACGTCCTGCGGTCGCCGCCAGAAGTTTCTGAACGTTGCTCCAGTCAGACTGGGTGGCGTAAAACCCTGCTTCGATCGCCATCAGAGAAGTTCCGGTCAAGCCGAGACGTTGCGCTTCCGCGATGTACTGCTTCGCCTTTTCCGGCTGACCCAATTGCGTGGCTCCGGCGACCCCATTCTCCAGGGCGATGGCATTATCCGGCTGCAGCGCGAGAGCCCGCTGATTCGCGGCATCGCTCTTCTCGATGTCTCCGTTGGTCAGGTAGGAGACACCAAGGTTGATAAAGTTGCTGATGTCCAGCGGATACTCCTGAGTGGCGACCTGCAGAGTTTCAATGCTCTTGTTCAGATCACCCACGACCGTGGAGTAGTAATGGCCGGCAATGTAGAGCTTCTCCCGCTCGCTGACATTGTCGCTAAGCTGATAGGCGCGGGTGAAGTTCTGGGCGGCCTCGCTGATTGCGCCCGTGTTCAGTTTCAGCACGCCGAGGCGGGCCCAGGCCATGGCCAGCTTGGGGTCCAGTTCCAGAGCGCGCTTGTAATGGTCATATGCCTCAGGAATGTCGTTGCCTTTTTGATGCGCTTCATCACCCAGGGCATAGGCGCGAAAGGCTTCGAGCGAGGGAGTGGTGGCCTGGCCGAAGGGAGCATTCAGTCTCTGGATACTGGAGAGGCTTTCTCCCAACTTGGCGCGCATCGCGGTCGAGACCTGGTTGAGCGCTTCGAGTACGTGCTCCTTGTCAGGCGCGGTCGCTTCTTCGCTCGCAATATCGTCGCCGCTCGCAGTGTTCTGGGCAGTGAGGGTGAGGACGAAGGCCTTGCCAAGAGGGGCGATGCTGCCGGTAAGGATGGCCTTGACGCCCTCCCGTTCGCCGATCTCGCGGGCGATTTGCGGGGTAATGGTTTCATCCTGCTTGCGGCCGAGGAATTGGAGGCTCTGGCGAAGGTGCTGCTGGCTGATAATGTCGAGCACCGGAGACTGGCCTAGTTGCACCCGGAGAGCCTGGTTCAGGGTGGTGTCAAAGACGGCGTCGCCGGTCTTATTGATAAAGTCCGCGACAATGATGCTGTCTCTTGCAGAAGCAGGTTTGGTGGGTGCGGATGGGCTCGTCGCCACGCCGGTCGCGGTTTCAGTTTTGGTGACCAGGCGATCGCGGAATAGAAAAGCACCAGCAGCGCCGGCCACCAGGAGCAGCGCACCGATGACAATCATGCGGTTGCGCGGGCGCCGCCGGTCCGGTTCCGGCGCAGGCGTGGGGACCGGTTGCGTTGGGACGGAGATAGCTGGGCGCGAGCCCGAACCAGACAGGCTCTCGAGGTCAGCCAGGAGTTCCTCGGCGCCGCGGTATCGCTGATCCCGGTCCTTGGCCAGCAGCTTCGCGATCACGGGGTCGAGAGCTTTGGGCATTTCCGCGTTGAGGCTGCTGACTGGTGGCGGCTCTTTCATCAGCAGAGCGGCAAATACCTCTGCGGTGCTGCGGCCGGCAAATGGGGCCTGCCCGGTGGCCATCTCGAAGAGGACGCTACCCAGGCTGAAGAGATCGGTACGGGCATCGAGCGGGTCGCCCTTGGCTTGCTCCGGAGACATGTAGGCGGCGGTGCCCACGGTTGAGCCGGGAGTGGTGAGGTCGAGCGTGCCGGTGGCGCCGTCGGCATAGCTCTTGGTGTCGAAATAGCGCGAGTCGGGTGAGGCCTCGACCCCCTGTTTTTTGGCCAGCCCGAAATCGAGAATCTTGAGCTGCTTGCGGTCGCGACCGCTCTCGACCACGAACAAATTGGCCGGCTTGATATCGCGGTGCACGATTCCCCTGGCGTGCGCGGCCGCCAGAGCGCTTGCGGCCTGTTGGCCCAGAGTGAGGACTTCGGAGGCAGACAGACGATGGTGAGTGAGATAGGCCTTGAGTGTTTCCCCGCGCAGCAACTCCATGACCAGGTATGGCTGTCCGTCCTGCTCCCCCACGTCGTGGATGGCGCAGATGTTAGGGTGATTCAAGGTCGCCGCCGCCCGGGCTTCGCGCAGGAAACGCTCGTGGGAAAGGTGGACGCGCGAATGGGGGGTGCCGGCGGGCGAAGGACTGCCGGTGCTCTGATCGACGTTGAGAAAGCTATCGGAGATGAGCTTCAGAGCGACTTCTCGTTCGAGCCGGGTGTCCAGCGCGCGATAGACATCCCCCATGCCGCCGGCCCCTATTTTTTCGACTATCTTGTAGGGGCCGAAAACAGTTCCTGAAGCGATCATCGTCGTCCGAGGCGCACGTAGAGTTTTACCGGGGGTGCGGGGGTGATTCCTGAGTGTACACGGGCAATTGTCAGAGATACCACGGGATATTAACGACCACGATTCGCTGGTTACCCTTTACCAGCAGCAATATCTTCAGCAACTGCACCCGCTGGTTGTGGAGGAGGTTTTCCCACCAGTGGCGCACCACCAGTTCGGGCAACACCACGGCGACTTTTCTGCCCGGGTTTTCGGCTTCGAGATGCAGGATGTAATCCATCAGCGGGGAGATGATGAAGCGAAATGTCGAAGGGATGGTGACTAACTCGGGGTCGGGAAGGCCTGCCTCGCGGATGGGAGCGACGATCTTGTCCTCCCAATCCTTATCGATTCCGTGGGCTTCATCCTCGGAGTGGACATGGACGACTTTGATTTCCTTGGAAAGCAGCAGGCCAAACCGCAGAGCCTTCTCCGAAATCCGGTTCCATCCGGCCATGGGGATCACAACCAAAGGCTGCTCCAGGTTAGATACCTTGAGCCGCTCGCAGTCCCTGGTTTCGAGGCGCACGCGGTTGTAGTGCTTCTTCACGGAATACATCAGCAGAATCAGGGTGGGAATCAGCAGCGCAGTGACCCACGCTCCAGTTCTGAACTTCGAAGCCAGGACCACGATCGTCGTGGCTCCGGTCGCGACCGCGCCGGTGCCATTCACCAGCATGTGCCATACCCGCCCCCGATGGTCGCCTTCCTCCTTCTTCCAGTGCATGACCATGCCGGCCTGGGAGAGAGTGAAGGCGAGGAAGGCTCCGATCGCATACAGCGGAATCAGCCTGTCTGTGACCCCCTTGAAGAGGATCAGAATCACCGCAGTGAGGCCGGTGAGGGCGTAGATGCCGTGGGAGAACAGCAGTCGCCGTCCTCTGAGGACGAAGACGTGCGGCAGGTAGTCGCGCAGTGCGATGGCCCGGGTCAGGCGAGGGAAATCTGCAAACGCAGTGTTGGCGCTGAGAGCCAGGGCCAGGAGCACGCTTCCCATGGTTAGGAAGTAGAACCAGCCCCGGCCAAAAACAGCGGTCACCAGAAGGCTCAAGAGGCTCTGATATCCGGGTGCATCCGGGTCCATGGCCGTGATTTGATAGTGCTTGGTCAGCCACGCCGTGCCATACAGGAGAACGATCAGGATGGCGATGATAATGGTGAGCGCCCGCTGTGCGTTTTTGGCCCGGGGCTCGCGAAAGGCCATTACCCCGTTGGAAACGGCCTCGACACCGGTCATGGCGGCACAGCCGCCGGAGAATGCCTTCATCAACATCCACAGGCCCAGAAATCGCACAGTCTGCGGCAACGGCGGCGGCATGGGGTCCACTGGATGGGGATGGCCGCCGGCTGCGAGCGTCTTATACACGCCCACCGCAATCAGCGTCAGCAAGGTGCCGATGAAGAGAAACGTAGGCACGATAAAGGCGGTGCCGGTATCCTTTACCCCGCGCAGGTTCACGATTGCCAGGATGGCCAGAATCACCAGGCACAGGGCCAGGGTGTGGCGTTGGAACCTGGGGCAGTGCCGAAGTCATCGCGGTCACGCCGGCGGATATGCCTACGGCCGCGGTCAGGATGTAGTCGATCATCAGCGCAGCGGCGGCCAGGAGCCCTGCTTTTTCGCCCAGGTTCTCCGAGGCCACGGTGAAGCTGCCGCCGCCGCTCGGGTAGGCAGCAATGGTCTGGCGATAGCTGAAATAGACAATCACCAGCAGGATGAGAATGGCGGTGATGATGGGCACAAGGTACTGCGTGCCGAGGATGCCCAGCGGGATCAACAGGGAAAGAGCGGCCTCCGGACCATACGCCGCACTGGTTAGCGCATCGAGCCCAAATATGGGGATGCCGGCCCCAACACCAATTTGTTCGGCGCGTTCTTCACTCGTCGCCAGCGGTTTGCCAAAAATCTTGTCCTGAATCGCCATTCCGATGTAGATACTACACCTGTCAAGTATTCTTTCCGGCTGATGTGGATCCGGCGTTGTAACAATTTGGGAGGGTTTCGTGCGGCGTCGTGAATTTTTCGGGGTAGCGGCAGCAGCGCTCGCGGGCAGTGGCCGGGTGGAGGCTCTTGGCAATGAGCAGGTGGTTATCGAGCGATCAAACCCACAACAGCCTCATCGCGGGAAGGTTCTGGCGCTGATCACGCCGCATCTGGATGATGGCCCCATCTTCGCCGGCGGCACGTTAGCGAAGCTGCTGAGCGAGGGCTATACCGGTTACTTTATTCGGACCAGCAACGACGAAAAGGACTCTTACCACCTGACGCCTGGGGGAGACGGTGCTGGCCAATGAGCGGGACACGGCGCGCTTGGTCAAGACTCTCGGCTTCAAGAAAGCCTACGATCTCGCTTATCGCAATCATCGTATCGATGAGGTATCGAGGACCGAGATTCGTGGCCGGCTGATCTTCCTGTTTCGTTTGCTCAAGGTGGATACCGTATTTAGTTACGACCCCTGGGGGCACTACGAGGAAAATCCTGATCACTACGTGACTGCGCAAGCGGTGGAGGCGGCGTGCTGGATGTCGAGTGGCCTGCTGGATTTTCCTGAACAGTTCGATGCGGGGTTGAAACCGCACGCTGTTTCGGAGAAGTACTACTTTGCGCGGGGACCGCAACTGGTGAACCGGGTGGTGGATATCGGACCGTGGGTGCCGCAGAAGATCGCTGCGATCGAGTCGTGCGAGACGATGATTACCCACATGGTCAAGGATCTGAATGACAGCCTTGCGGAACGAGGACTGCGCGTTCCAAATCTGAGTGGGGATACGGAGACGGCGGCGCAGGAATTCATTCAGGCTGCGTTTGTGACCCGCGATCGCGCGACTGGCGGGAAGTACGGACTAGCCCTCTGCCGAGGAGTTCCATTACATCGGCCCGGATCCGTCGTTGGATGAATACATCACCCGCAATGCGCAGCGGGTCTGAAGATTTGAGTGACGGTTGCGGAACCGGTTCCGCATGCACTTTCCACGAAACTATGACCGCTCTCGTGTCATCCGACCGAGCGACAAGGGGAGGTCGCTCCAGAATTTCTCCTGGAACGCGGTCTCTGTCGAAACGCTCGGTCCGGGACCCTTTCAAGAACCGTTACCCTTCCTCTGCATCCCGACGAGCGACGCAGTGGAGAGATCTCTTGTGGCATGCCCACTTTTCGAGCTTACGGCATGCTAGGAACGCCTAACCACATCGGCTTCGATTACGTTGTAGCGTTCGAGACGGATTGTGTCTTTGATAATTCCGGAAACCGGGATCTGATTGACTCGTGTCAATTGAAGGTTATGGCCGGGCAGGTGCACTGGTTGCGCTCGGTCGGTGGCATTCATCATGCGCAGCCGATATCGACGGCCGGGTTGAAAGGACAAGTGGTCAATATCCGTGTGGGATTGGCCATCGATGATCCAGTGACTTTTCTCAAACAGCATTTCGATTGTCTGATCGGCTGGCGGAATCAAGCGGGTGGTTCGCACTGAATCGGGCGTAGGACCAGTCGACAACTGCAGGTGCATGCCATTGCGCCGGGCCGTTTTGACTCGCATAAGCCACGCGGACACCAAGGCCGCCCGCCCGCTCGGCTTCGTTGAGCGAGCCAAGCGTCCAATTCGCCGGGGTTGTTCATCTCTACGATCGCTTCGATGCGTTCGCCCCTGGCGAGCGAAAGCACCTCGACTTCGGCCGGGGTTGGCACTGGGTTTCCATCGAGCGCAACTACGTGAAAGCGATGCCCCGGCAGATGGAGGTGAACCTCGTCCGGGGCCCCGGCATGAACAAAGTGAAACCGTACACGCTCGCCGGCTGCCACTCGGATTGCGTCTCCGGCATCGAGCATCCGGTCACGGATCGTGAGGAAGATTTCCTGTTCGTGGTGGACGGACGCGAGTGCTGTGGTGCGCACCGCGGCGGCAGCAGCCGTGCCTGCGGCTAATTGAAGGAAGCGTCTGCGTTTCATCGTCTAACCCCCTTGCCAGGTGGCCAACTTTGTAAGGAAACGTTCTATAGTACAGTGGTCGAAGTGTAGCACCACACTCGCGTGAGGAGAAACCGAGTGGGACTTCCGCCGCAAAAACCACAGGGCTCACCAGCAGACCGCGCGCTCGGCATGGATGCCGAGATGGCCCGGGCCGATTTCCTCGATGGACGTCCATTCGCTGCCCACTCCCTGCGCCGCGCCCATGATGGCGCAGGAGGATTGGGATGGCTACGGCGGCGTGGGCGACTACGCCACTGCAAACGGCAATACCCATGCGGTGATGACCGCAGGCCACGGCATCCGGGATGCGCTTTATACCGGGCAGCTCAAGACCGCGCAAGCGACCGGAGAGACCTTCGATTGCGTGGTTGTCGGCGGAGGGATCAGCGGGTTGGCTGCCGCTCATCTTTTTTCGGAAAAGACTACGCGATCGAAACGCTGCCTGGTGCTGGAAGACCACGCGATCTTCGGTGGGGAAGCGCGGCGTAATGAATTCATGGTGGATGGGCACCGGTTGATTGCCGGTCAGGGCTCGGCCACTTACTTTCCTTCCCTGCCCTCCTCGCTCACGCAAAGGTTTTACGACTCGATCGGCTTTGATGGTAAGCCGCTGGAGTATCAAAAGTGGGGCGGAGGCCAGCCGGAGCTGGATGTCAACACACTTCCCTATGCCAGGGGCAGTAAGAGCTCGGGAATGTTTTTCGGCGCGCGCCACGGCCATCCCGAGGGTTTCTGGCTGTTCGATGCATGGGGAAAACGGCTTGCGGGAGCGCCCCTGCCCGAGGCGACCAAGCAGCAACTGCTGAAAGAGCGCGATGGGAATTCATCGTTTGTTCCACCCAAGGTGGACGGTGATGAAATTTCGCGGGCTCTGGACCGCATCAGTTTTGAAGAGCACCTGATGCAGCGAGACGGCTTCACCCGTGAATTTATTCGCACTTACATGCCCGTTGCGGCGGATTGGGCGGGCTCTTCGGCGGACGAGAATTCCGCATACGCGAATTACGCGCCGGAAGTACTGTTTCCCTGGAGGAACGAGGTCGGGCCACAGATTTTCCCCGGCGGGAATACGGGCATCGCGCGCTTTATTGTGAAAGCCATGATCCCGGAAGCGATGCCTGGGCCGAACACATTGGCCGGGATGTGCAATGGTCCGGTGGATTTCACCAAGCTTGATCGTGAGGGTCAACCGGTACGGATACGGCTCGGCGCAACGGTCGCCGACGTGCGGCATGAGGGTGATGGCGTGCGCGTTACCTACGCGGTGCAGGGCCGTCTGCACTCCGTACACGCACGATCGGTGGTGATGTCTGCCGGCTGGACAACGGCGAGAACGATTTCTGATTTGCCGGAAAACTACCGCGCGGCGTACCAGCAGTTCTATCGCATGCCTTGCGCTGTCATTAATGTTGCTGTGCGCAACTGGCGGTTCATGGCGAAAATGGGGATTACGGAATGCCAGTGCTTCGAGGGTCTCTATAGCTGGCTCGCGGTCCGCAAAGTGGCGACCTTTGCTGAGGTACCGCCTACGATCAGTCCCGATGATCCGACGGTGCTCCGTTTGAAAATCACGTTTACGGAGCCAGGGGTTCCGCTGCCTCAGCAGTGCACACGAGGACGGATGCGCTTGCTGAGCACGCCGTATTCAGAGTATGAACGGTTGGTCCGCGAACAAATGACGTTGATGTTTGCGCGCAGCGGGTTTGATGCGCGGCGGGATATTGCCGGGATTATCGTCAATCGCTGGGGCCATGCTTATCTTTGTGGCCAGCCAGGCTTCTTCTTTGGGACCGAGGGAAAGATTGCTCCCCGCGAGGTGATGCGGCGCGCCCCGTTTGGGAAGATTGCTTTTGCGAATTCGGATCTTTCCGGGATTATGGATCATCGCGCTTCGATTGGTGAGTCAGATCGGGCCGTGAATCAGCTGCTGGCGTGATCCGCGGTTTGCATGGCGTATGATCGGGCTGATAGGATGCTTGCTTCTTCGAGCATTCCCCGCGTGATGCTCTAAGATGGGGATGGCGCACTGCAGATGGTTTGACAGTCAAAGCGCCCGTGTGGTCCACTCAAAACGCTACTTATAAAACAAACATTAGAAACTATAGAAGGCAGAATGCACAGTGTCTAGTCGTCGCGTTGGCATCATCATGCATGGCATCACGGGCAGAATGGGCTACAACCAGCACCTGGTCCGTTCGATTCTGGCCATCCGGGAGCAGGGCGGGGTCACGCTCTCCAACGGCGACCGGGCGATGCCCGACCCCATCCTGGTGGGACGGAACCTGGAAAAGGTATCTTCGCTGGCGGCACGCCATGGCATCCAGCGGGTCGCGAAAGATGTGGAGTCTGCGCTCGCCAACCCGGAGGACACGATCTTCTTCGACGCGGGCTCGACCCAGATGCGTGTGCCTTTGCTGAAGCGCGCTATCGAAGCTGGGAAACATGTTTACTGCGAGAAGCCGCTCTCAGAAACTCTGGAGGAGTCGCTCTCGCTGGCACGCCTGGCAGATGCTCGCGGGGTGAAGAGCGGCGTGGTGCAAGACAAGCTCTATTTGCCCGGGCTGCGCAAGCTGCGCATGCTGAAGGATGCCGGATTTTTCGGGCGGATGCTCGCGGTGCGGGGTGAGTTCGGTTACTGGGTGTTTGAGGGCGATCTGCAGCCGACGCAGAGGCCGTCATGGAATTACCGCAAGGCCGACGGGGGAGGCATCATTCTCGACATGCTGCCTCATTGGCGATACGTGCTGGACAACTTGTTTGGCGCGGTGAAGGCGGTCAGCTGCATCGGCGCCACCCATATCCACGAGCGCGTGGATGAGAGCGGTGCATCCTACAAAGCCGACGCGGATGATGCGGCCTATGCCACCTTTCAGCTGGAAGGCGGCGTGATCGCGCATATAAATTCGTCCTGGGCAGTGCGGGTGAGGCGCGATGACCTGGTGACCTTCCAGGTGGATGGAACCCATGGTTCTGCGGTTGCCGGTTTGACCCGTTGCTACACGCAGCATCGCGTCAACACGCCGCGGCCGGTGTGGAACCCTGATCTTCCCCAGACCATGGTCTTCGCCGACCAATGGGAAGAAGTGCCCGACACGCAGACCTACGAGAACGGGTTCAAACTGCAGTGGGAAGACTTTATCCGTCACGTGGTGGAGAATAAGCCTTGGCGCTTCGACTTGCTTGAAGGAGCGAAGGGCGTGCAGTTGGCAGAGTTGGGAATGAAGAGTTGGGCGGAGCGTCGTTGGATGGACGTGCCTCAGTTGTCTTTGAAGGGATAAGGTGATGGCATTCGAGTCGACAAACCCTACTACCGGCATAGCTTCTGAATGTTTACCCGGAGCATAGTGCCCAGGATGTAGAACTGCGCTTGCAGAGCGCCTGGGATGGATGGAAGAAGTGGTCGCGTACTCCGCTTCCTGAACGTGACAGCATTTTTGATTCGGTTGGCGGAGCTTTTGGAAAAGCGCGCAGAAGATTACGCGCGGCTGATCACGCTGGAGATGGGTAAGCCGATCGGCGAGGCGCTAGGCGGAAGTGAAGAAGGCTGCGTTTGGTGCGCGGCATTTTGCCGGGGACGGTGCGGCGTATATCCAGCCTGAGGCGATTCCCGGAACGCCTGGCCGCGTGGTTTACGAATCGCTGGGTCCGGTTCTGGCGATCATGCCGTGGAATCTTCCGTTCTGGCAGGTGCTGCGCTTCTTCATCCCCGCTGCGCTGGTGGGGAACACAGTGGTGGTGAAGCATGCGGAGACAGTGCAAGGGTGCGCCCTGGCTTTGGAAGCACTGGTTCGGGATGCCGGTGGCCCCGAAGGGCTTTACGTGAATGTTTCGGTTCAACGCGACGCGGTGCCCGCCATGATCGCAGATGGCCGCATACGCGCAGTGACGGTTACAGGCAGCGTGGCGGCCGGTCGTGCTGTCGCTCAACTCGCGGGGCTTCACGGCAAGAAGGTGGTGCTGGAACTAGGTGGTTCAGACCCGTTTGTCGTGCTGGAAGATGCGGATATCGCGAAAGCGGTGCAGTTGGGTGTGACTTCGCGATACTCCAACAACGCACAGAGTTGTATCGCGGCCAAGCGCTTTCTGATTGCGGAGCCGGTCGCCGATGCTTTTATCAAGGCATTCGTGGAACAGGCGTCCTCATTGAAAGTCGGAGATCCGCTCCTGGCCAGCACGAGACTGGGTCCGCAGGCCCGTGCAGGATTTGCGGGCTACGACAGAACGCCAGGTGTCGGATGCGATTGCGGCAGGTGGACGTGTGCTCACGGGTGGTAAGTCGATCGAGGGGCCGGGTTACTTTTATGCTCCTACGGTGCTGGTCGATGTTCCCCATGACGCGCCGGTCGCACGGGAGGAGTTTTTTGGTCCGGTGGCGTTGATGTTCCCTTTCAAGACAGAGGAAGAGGCGATACGGCTAGCCAACGATACGGAGTTTGGGCTGGGTGCCGCCGTGTGGAGTAGGAGTGCCGAACGCGCCAATGCGGTTGCGGCGCGGATCGAGGCGGGTGCGGTGTTTATCAATGACTTTGTCCGGTCGGACCCGCGCGCGCCGTTTGGCGGGGTAAAAGGCTCCGGCGTTGGGCGGGAACTGGGTGCGCTGGGCGCTCGGGAATTGACAAATGCCAAGCTGGTTTGGGAAACCGCCTAGACGTCCCTTTCGCAATGGCCGGAGGAAATCCGACGGGTGCCCCAGGTTCGCCCGAGCGTACATGGGCCGAAAATGATGGTGCGCAGCCCTACGATCGCTTTGCCTTCTGACCAGAAAATCGCGTTCCGAACACAAATGACCTGCTATGACACACCGTTCTGCGAGACTGTCGTCCGAATGGGGTTCTACCGATCCTATGGCGCTTAAGGCGCAACTTCCACACAAATGGCGCTTAGGGCGCTTAGGGCGCAGACTTCCACCCCGCAGTCGATCCAGTCTACTTTCAGAAATAAGTTGCACAAGTAGGCACGGTTGTGATGGGGTAAAGCCATCCCTCGGTTATTTTCTTATGGCTCATAAGAACTTCGCCATGCGTTTACCTCGCGAACGGCACAGGCTGTCAGGCTGGGTCGTGCTTCTTGTGCTGGGCCCTTGTTGCTGTCTGCCGGCTGTTTCCGCTACGGTGCGGCTTTCTGAGTACCAAAAGCAGGAGTGGCAAGTGGAGGATGGCTTGCCGCAGAGCGAGCTGCGCGCGATTACCCAGGTGCCGGGTGGCCGGTTGTTGATCGCCACTTATGGTGGGGTTGCGTCGTTTGACGGTTTGCGTTTTAGCCCGATTCGCGTGGACGCAAAAGACCCCGCTGCCAGCGAGCCCGTGAACTCTCTGCTGCTCAGTCGCAGCGGCGATCTATGGATCGGCACAGACGACCGGGGAATTATCCGGCAGACCGCAGGCACGGCAGTGAACGTCAGCGAGCAGGCAGGGTTTTACCAGGAGCGCATTCGCGGTTTGTTCGAAGACGCGACCGGCACTATCTGGGCGGCTACCCACGATGGCATCGAACGCATCACGGTCCACGGTGGAACGCAATCCGTCGAGCTGCTCGATCAACTCGGCCCGGTCTCGGGCGATATCACTACGCCGTTTGCCGAAGATGGGCGCGGGGGCATCTTCGTGCTTACTTCCGACGGTGTGTTTCATCTCACGACGCGGGGCGTGCACACCCATATTCTGGAACACCATCAGTTCGCACCACAAGACGACGGGCGACGCGGTCGGAATTTATTATGACCGCCGCGGCGTGCTCTGGGTCGGCCTGCGTGACGGGCTGGTGCGCCTGACGCCTTCTGCAGGTAAGGGCACCGAGCAATATACGCAGGAAGAGGTGCCAGGATTCAGACACGAGGTTACAGCCTTGGTTGGCGACTACCAGGGCAACATGTGGGTCGGTACGCGCAACGATGGACTTTGCCGCGTTTCAGGATCGAAGTTTTCGTGCTGGGCAACCAAGGATGGCCTCGCCGACGACTTTGTGCGCTCACTCTACGAAGACGATGAGCACAATCTGTGGGTTGGCCTCTGCAGTGGAGGCCTCGCCCGGTGGCGCATAGCGACGCTGATTCCGTTGCGCGATGAACCGCGAGAACTGCGCGAGGCGCAGCCTGCCGCGATCCTCCAGGACCACAACGGATACCTCTGGATTGGGACCTGGGGTAGCGGATTGTTCCGGCTCAAACAGGGACGATTCCAACGCGAACTTTCATCGGAAAATTCGTCAGCGATTCGCACACTCGAGGAAGATGCTGCCGGCAACGTCTGGATCGGCACCTGGTTCAATGGGCTGTTCCGCTACAACGGTGCCGGCTTCGAGCAAATTCTGCTGGGCCGGGAAACGCTCACCGATGCGGTAAGCGCCTTGCTAAGCGACAAGAACGGCGGCTTTTGGGTGGGCACGTATACCGGATTGCTGCACTACGCTGACGGAGTTCCGGCAAAGGACAAAGGCGTACTCCTGCTGAAAGACAAACTGATCACCTGCCTGGCGCAGAATGACGATGGTTCGATTCTGGTGGGCACGTCCGCGGGGCTGTATCGCGTGGTGGGCGATAAGGTCCGCATGGTGGCAAGGGCTTTCTCATCCCTATGTGTTGTCTATCTCCATCGACAACGCCAGGAATGTATGGGTGGGCACCAAAGGCGGAGGTCTCGACTGGCTCAAGGGCGACCATCCGGTTCACCTGGACACGACGAACGGCATGGTGGACTACACAGTTTTCTCCGTGCTCGATGACGGTCAGGGGTTTCTATGGATGGCCACATCACGCGGAATTGTTCGCGTCCAGCGGCAACAACTGGAAGAGCTGGCAGCGCAGAAGAGAAGGACGTTGGATTACGTGCTGTTAGGTAAGGCTGACGGCATGCCCAGCAGCGAGTGTCTCGGAGTAGCGCAGCCACACTCTATGCGGGCAAAGGATGGCACGCTATGGTTTGCCACTGCCAAAGGCCTGGTTCATACGGATCCCGATGGGGCGGTTCCTCCGGCCGCTCACCCGGCGGAGTTAACCGGGGCATTATTGGACGATGCCAGCGTACAGAGTGAACGAGCATTTGGAGTTATCGCCGGGCCTGGAAGATCTGGTCTTTCAGTTCAATTCGCAAAATCTGGCGAACCCGGCACAGATGGAATTCCGTTACAAGCTGGATGGGTACGACCGGGATTGGACGGTGACCCGATTCAGAGCTGCTCACTATCGAAAGCTTCCTCCCGGTCATTACCGTTTTCTGGTGGACGCGCGGAACGCGGGTTCGGCATGGAATGATGAGGTGGCCGGCATTGGCGTTTATCAGCGGCCGTATTTTTATCAGGCCTGGTGGTTTTACGCGCTGCTGTGCGTGGTGGCCGCGGTGGCCGCGGTGCGGTTGTTCCGTTGGAAGCTGGCTCGGGCTAAGGGAGAGCTTGGCGTTGTCCTCGAAGAACGCAACCGAATTGCCCGAGAGTGGCACGATACATTGATGGCGGGCTTTGCTGCCATTGCATGGCAAATGGAAACCACGGCACGTCTGCTGGGCAGCGAGAATAGCGCGGCAGCAAAGGCTTGTGAGCTGGCAAGAAACATGGTTCGTCATTGCCAGGCGGAGGCCCGCCGCATCCTTTGGGACTTACGTGAAAATGAGGAGGCCACGGGGCCGCTCTCGAGCGCATTGTCGAACGCACTGAAGCCCTTGAGTGCGAAAGAGGGCGTCGATATGCGGCTGGAAGTGGAAGGGCAGGAAGTGCCATTGGCTCCCGGCTCCGTGCATCATCTGGTCTGCATCGGGCAGGAGGCGGTCACCAATGCTCTCCGTCATGCGGTGCCGAGCATCATCTCTGTCCACCTGCAATACCATGCGGACTCGCTCAGCTTATCGGTCAAGGATGATGGACGTGGCTTTCGAGCATCCGACAAGCTTGCTGCGTTGTACGGGCACTTTGGGATTCCCGTCATGGAGGAACGTGCCCGCAAGCTCGGTGGGAGTCTTCGGGTAGAGACATCAGCCGGCAATGGCACCGAGATCCTGGTCCATGTGCCCTTTCGCATGCAAGTGCAAGGAGGATGACGCAATGTCTATCAGGGTGCTTTTGATCGAAGATCATTTTCTTGCGCGGATGGCCTTGCGCTCGGTCTTGAACGGGCGCGGCGACATCTCGCTGGTGGCCGAGGCCAGCGACGGAGCCAGCGGCGTCGAGATGTACCGCCAGTGTGCGCCGGACGTTACCGTGATGGATCTCCGCTTGCCCGGCCTCAGCGGATTTGATGCGATTACCGCCATCCGCAAATTATGTAAGACGGCCAAGATCGCGGTTCTTAGTAACTACGAGGGCAGCGAGGATATCTATCGCGCCATCCGCAACGGCGCCATGGCTTACTTGAACAAGAACGCAAGTGGAGAGGAGTTGGTGGAAGCCATTGTTACGGTGCACAAGGGCATGCGTTATCTCCCCCCGATCGCGCGGGACCGCCTGGCGGAACGGACCTCTCTGGTGGAGCTGACTCCCCGCGAGCACGAAGTACTTACCTGTATCACGCGCGGGCAGAACAACCGTGACATTGCCCAGCAGTTGGGTATTGCCGAGAAAACGGTGCGCATCCATGTGAGCAGCGTGCTGGATAAGATGGGCGTTCGTGACCGGACACAGGCTGCCATTTGCGCGATCCAACGCGGATTAGTGCATTGGGAATAGAGGCCGTTTTGGACCCGGTGGTTCCATGTGCAGTTGACGGTGAGAACTGTCGCAGAGACGACAACCGTGGTCTCGCGTTCAAAACCTGCCAGACCCTCCAGCTGAAATGGTTAATCTGCCTCCGTGTTGTAAGGTCAGAATTGCCGCCTTCGTCCAGGATCAGGTAGGATCTGTCCATAGGACAATTGTCCTATACCCAAACATGTCTGCAGCCTGATGACAGCTTGTTGTTCCTGTAGTGAAATCCTGATTAATCCTTGCGTTGCGAATCCCCCACGTTGTTGGTACCTGGACTCGGGTCAGACTTCTCCAGTTTGGATTCACGGCTGCTTTTGATGGCGTGGGGTCTTCTAAGTCTGGAGGGGACCTAGTGAGGGCAATGATGGTTTCGTTTAGGCAGGCCTGGTTTGACATACTCGCAGGGCGAAAGCGCTGCATAGATCATAAGTTTCCCACCGGGCGCAGATTCGTTTGCGTCCCAACTTGAAGGGAGCTCAAGAGAATGAAACGTCTACTTATCCTTTGTCCAGTCCTGATCGTACTTGCTTTTGTTACGTTGACGCAGGCTCAGGTTGCCAACAATACCGCCCTGGTGGGGACGGTGCTGGATTCCTCCGGCAGCGCGGTGGTTGGAGCCAAGGTGACCGCCGTGGAAGAATCAACCGGAGTGGTTTATCCGGGTACGACCAATGCGCAGGGCTACTATTCCATCAAGTTCATTCCTTCGGGCACCTACGACATTACGGTTGAGCAGACAAGCTTCAGCAAGTTGACGAAGACAGGCACCATCGTGCCCATCGATCAGGCGGTGCGCACGGACTTCTCGCTCAAAGCTGGATCTGAGACTCAGACTGTTACGGTTTCGGCCTCTACCCCGCCGATACAAACCGATGACGCTACGCTCGGCGAAACCTTCGATACCAAGGCGGTGCAGGATCTGCCGCTGATGGGGCATAACGCCCTGGAGATTGCTGCGACCGCGTCGAACGTCACCATCGGACCTTCCTCTGGCTATAACAACGTGCCGCCCGGAGAGGACTTTATCGGCGCCGGCCAGCGTGAGATTCAAAGCAGCATGACGCTGGACGGGGTTTCGATCATGAATAACCTGATCACCACGGCGCCGGCGCGGCCAAGTTCAGACATGATCTCCGAAGTGCAGATGCAAAGCGGAAATTACCCCGCGCAATACGGTTCTTACCTGGGATTACACGTCAACCTGGTCAGCAAGTCGGGAACCAATGATTTGCATGGGGCTGTCTACGACTACATTCAGAACACGGCCCTGAATGCGCACGATTTCTTCGATCGCACCAGGAGGTCCCAAGCCGATCAACCACTACAACCAATATGGATTCGACCTGGGCGGTCCGGTCTATTTTCCGAAACTCTATAACGGCCGGAACCGTACCTTCTTCTTCGCTTCCTGGGAAAAGCTCAACCAGGTCTCGGAGAATACCGGTATTGCTTCGACGCTGACGCCGGCCGAGAGGAATGGAGATTTCTCCGCGGTCGGGGTGCCCATTACAGACCCGTTCACCGGTCTCCCTTATCCCAACAACCAGATTCCGGCCTCTGAGTTGAATAGTCCGTCCGCGCATGATCTCGCAGAAGCTGGAGAAATATATGACGCTGCCCAATCTCAGCGGCGTGCAAAACAACCTGCAAAACAGTTTCCCCAACAACATTGTGATTACCCAGACGCTGGACCGCGTTGACGAAAACATCGGCGACAAAAACCGGCTGTATTTCCGATATCACTGGCAGGACATTACCATCGTCAACGGCTCTAACTTTCCCACCAACGCCTCTTATGGGCCAACGAACTCGCGAAACTATGCCATCGGTTATACGCGCATCCTCAAGCCGAACCTGGTGAACGATTTCCGCATCGGCCTGAATACAGTTCTCTCCAACAGCCTGGATTATTTTGCGGTGAACGGGCCGAAAGATGCAGGGACTGCGTTAGGAATTCCTGGTTTCAATTCCGACACCATTTACGGCAACCCGGGGATACCGTCGATCTAATGTCGATGTTCTGGGCAACAACAACGGCGCCCGACGCTGGGGAACACGACCGCCAACTGGTATCAGGACGACCGAACGATTGACGGTTACGACGAGGTAAGCTGGACGCGCGGACGGCACAATATCATGGCCGGCGCCGAGCTACGAAAGCTCACCATCGGCCGGGAAGCAGCCAACGATGCGCGTGGCATCTTCAACTTTAACGGAACGCCCGGGCAGCGCAGATTCCGGCTATACCAGCACGGGCTACGGCGCGGCCGATTTCGTTTTGGGTCTGGCCCAGTCGTCCACCACTCCGGTTTTCCCTACCAAGGGATCGATCGGTGAATGGCGAGATGGATTCTTCGTGCTGGATAACTGGCAGGTGATGCCGAAGCTCACGGTTAATTATGGTCTGCGCTACGAGTTGCCGACTGTGCCCTACAGTTTGAATGGCTACACGCGAATTTTGAATGCGACCGATACCGCTCTCATCCCGGCAACAACCGCCACGACGCCGTGCGGACGTTCAAGCCAACACCCGGTTTCAAGTTTATCGATCCGACGCATAACAATTGGGCGCCGCGGCTGGGCTTTGCTTATCGTGCCACGGAAACGACCGTCATCCGGGGAGGCTTTGGCATCTATTGGAATGCCAACCAGCTGAATACCTATACGCTGACCACCCAGAATTATCCGCTCTCCGCTTCTGTCGCCTACAACGGTCAGGCGACCAGCCTCTTGACTTTCGCCAGCCCGACTCCGGGCGCCGGCGCAGGTTCTCCTATGGCGGGCATTCCCGGGACCTATGTGAATGCGGTCACCATGGGCCCACACTTGCCGGTGCAGGAGCTCTATCAGTGGAACCTCTCCTGGGGGCAGGAGTTGTGGAAAGGAGCCGGCGCGGAGTTGCAGTATCTCGGGTCTCATGCGATCCATCTGGACCGGGATTTCTATAACAACTCGCCGCAGCCTGGGGGCCCGGTCGGAGACATCAACGGACGGCGCCCGAATCAGCTCTTCGGCAGGATCCGCACGATCCAAAACGACGAATATTCTCACTACAACGGTTTCACGGCGATTCTCCGCCAGCGTACGACCCATGGGCTGTCCGGCCAAGCCAGTTACACCTGGTCGCACGATCTGGACCTCTCGGATAACTCAAACAACGGCGGTACGACGATGGACCAGTACAACATCAACCTGGATTATGCGAGCTCGAACTGGGATATCCGCAACCGCTTTGTCGGCGATTGCTGTATATGACCTGCCCAAGTTTGCGGGTTCCAGCTACCTGATGAAAAACACGCTGGGGGGCTGGCAGCTCAACGCGATCGTGACCCTGCAAACCGGCATGCCCTATAACGTCTACCTGGACAACGACCAGGCCAACGTTAGCCAGCCTAATGGAAACGTGCAGCGGCCCGATTGGGTGCATCTGCCTTCTGCCAAATGCACGACCAAGTTTTACATCAGCAATCCGGGTGGCTCTTGCATCGATGGTTCGGCTTTTGCCTATCCAGCGCAGTTTACTTACGGCAATGGAAGACGAAATCCGCTGTACGGCCCTGGCTTTGAAAATGTGAATGCGTCGATCTTCAAGGACTTCGGGATTTGGGAGCGGTTGAAGTTCCAATTCCGTGCCGAGGCTCAGAACGTTTTCAATCATCCCAATCTGTCGAACCCGAACTCGGATATGCAGGGTGGCTGGGATCCGGCTGATTCGACGACGTGGGGTGATTTTGGCACCACGACAAGCACCCAGAAGAACAGCTCAGGCAGCAGCGGGCGCGTGCTTCAGCTTGCTGGGAAGATCGTTTTCTAGGCGTAATGTGGCTCATCGTTCCTCCACACAGCCGCTGGAATAACAGCGGCTGTGCCTTTGTGCAACCGTCGAGAAAAACTGCTTCGATCCTTCGAGGGGATACCTTATCGTGGATGTTCGTCACGCTGTCAAAAAACGAGATAATCATGCTGGACCATGGCGTTTACCCAGGCTTTTTCTGTTGCTTGCATTTCTGCCTTCGCCGTTGCTTCACGGGCAATCGTCGTACGACCTTGTGCTTAAAGGTGGCCACGTCATCGACCCGAAAAATGGGATCGATGCGGTTCGCGATGTTGCCATCAAGGATCACAAGATTGCGGAGGTCGCGGAGCATATTCAAGCGGGACCCGGGGCAAAGGTGGTGGATGTTTCCGGCTTCTATGTCACCCCTGGCCTGGTGGACATCCACGTACATGTGTACGCGGGCACCGGCGAACGACGTGCCTATGCAGGTGACCACAGTGTGTATCCGGATGGTTTTACCCTGCGCAGCGGAGTGACAACGGGCGTAGACGCAGGCAGTTCGGGTTGGAAAAACTTTCCCGATTTCAAGGATCGGGTGATCGATCGCTCCATTACCCGCATCCTTGCCTTTATCAATATTGTCGGCAGCGGCATGCGTGGGAAGTATGAACAAAGCCTGAGCGAGATGGATGCCCAGGCAGCCGCGGCACAGGCGTTGAAATATCCGCAGGTGATCGTGGGCATCAAGACGGCTCACTATGATGGCCCGGAATGGACGCCGGTGGAGCGCGCGGTGGAAGCGGGGACGATCGCCAACATTCCGGTGATGGTTGACTTCGGAACCTTCCGTCCCGAGCGGCCTTATGAAGAGTTGGTTTCAAAGAAGTTGCGTCCTGGCGATATCTCCACCCACATGTATCTGGATGATGTTCCGATGTTGGATGCGCAGGGAAAAGTTCGGCCCTATCTCTTCGCGGCTAAGAAGCGCGGGGTTATTTTTGATGTGGGTCACGGCGGGGGTAGTTTTATTTTTCGCCAAGCCGCGCCCGCAATCCAACAGAGCTTCGTGCCGGACTCGATTTCAACGGATCTCCATAACGACAGCATGAATGCTGGTATGAAAGACATGCTGAATGTGATGTCGAAGTTTCTCAATCTGGGTGTTCCGCTTGAGGATGTGATTCGGATGTCCACGTCAAACCCGGCCCATGAGATCAAGCACGATGAGTTGGGGAATCTTTCGGTGGGGTCTGATGCGGATGTTGCTGTGTTGCATTTGGAGAAGGGGCATTTTGGGTTTGTGGATACGTACGGTGCACGCATGATGGGTGATGAGAAGCTGATTTGCGAGCTGACAGTGCGTGATGGCCGGGTGGTGTGGGACCTGAATGGGATTACGCGCGAGGATTGGACGGGGCTGGGGCAGTATCACACGCAAGGATCGGCGGTCTGGGATCGCACCATCATTGATCCGTAATGAATCAGATTCCAACGAATCCTTCATCGAAACCCACTCCCCCCTTTGTCATCCTGAGAGCCAGTGACCTTTTGGTTTCGCACAAAGACTACGGTTCGATGGAAAAAGCGTCCGGTCGCCCCAACAACTGACCTATCCCTTGGCAACGGTCCTTTTCCTTTCAACAACCCTCTCCTTTTTGTCATCCCGAGCGGAAGCCGAGGGACCTGCAGTTTACTCCCTCGGCCACAGAAGCCTATGCAGTCGTGAACATCAGGCCTTGGTTGCGGTGAAGGTAGCAGCCCCATATTCGCCGAGCTTTACGTCGCCGGTGAATTGGTTGCCGGCTACCACTCCGGTGAAGGTGAAGGGCACTTCGTAGCCGTTGGCAGCCATCATGCTGGTCAGCGTTGCATGATCGGCATCGACCTTGCCCTGCAAAGTTGCCTGGAAGATCTCGCCTTTCTGCTCTCCGGAAAGTTTGGTTCCATCCTGCTGCAGGATGAACTGCTGCTCGCCTACGCCCCGGGTGTAATGGATGCTGACGTTCCAGGTGCCGGCAAGGTTCGCAGTAGTGCCGGTGTATACCGGCGGATTCTCGTAATGGCCCGGGTTGCGCAAGTATTTTGAAACGGTCTCGGCGACGATTTTGTAATCGCCCGGCTGCATCATGTAAGGCATGATGCCGAGCGAGGAGGCCATCTTGTCCGGACGGCTACCGTGTCCGCCGGCCACCAGAATGCGCGGTGTGCCCTTGTCCAGCTTTTCCACCAGCTCGGTGCCCGTGATGCCCACTTTGCTCGCGTCCCAATGAATAGTGAGGGTTGGGGCACGGTTGGAGAGATCTGCGTCGGGCATATTTACTTCCGTTTTCACCGACGGAATGTCCTTGACCGCGTCGGCGATGTAGTTGTCCCATTCGAGCCACTGTTTCTGCTCGGCGTCGTGATCGCGCTTATACCACTGGCGGACTGCGGCGAGCATGCCCATGGCTTCTTCCTTGCCCACCTTGAGCGCGCGGCCCCAGTTGTGATGAGGGGCGGAATTCCAAAAGGCTGCGTAGCAAAGATCCTTGGGACCAAGCAGCACGCCGGCGGCCTGCGGACCACGCATACACTTGCCGCCTGAGTAACCGACAAAGGTTGCCCCGGCCGCAAGGTGGATGTTGGGGACGATGGGCTCCTCGGCGGCTGCGTCGACAAACACCGGAATGTTCTTCTCCTTGGCGATGGCGCAGACGGTCTTGATCGAAAGCGGTTCCTGGAAGGCGCGCGGCCCGGAGAGGAGGTAGATCATGGCTACGTGTTCGCCGAGCTTGGAACGGAATTCTTCCTCCGTCTCCACTTCGACGATCTCGGGTCCGGACATGCGGACACCAAAGTCGTAGGGGTTGCGGGAGTACTTGGGAATGATGACCTGGTTCCGGCTCTTGGTGTAGGGCATCGCCTGCGAGCGCTCGGGATCTGTACCGCAGATGCAGGCGACGGTTGCGGCCGCAATCGCGGCTTCGCAACCAGTGGTGACGAGGGCACTGGGAGCCCCCATGTGCGAGGCGATTTCCGCTCCCACCGCAGCCATCATTTCATCCATTTGCACGTAGTAGTGCGAGGCTTCGAACATGGCCTGCTTCACCTCAGGCAGCGACTGCGAGCCGGAGATAATGGTGAACGTGCCGCGAGCGTTCAGGATGGGTCTGACACCAATTTGAGTAAAGAGATTGTCTGTCGGGCTACCAGAGTTGGCCGGGTGCATGGTCGTGGGAGGCTCCATCAAAGTAGCCGCGGAGAGCGACAAAGGAACGGCTGTGGCTGCTGCGGCAGAAAGCATGCCGGTCGATTTTAGAAGGTCCCGGCGGGTTACGCGCGTGTGGTTGTTCTGATTTTCCAAGGTGAAGTTCCTCTTTGCTGAAATGACTATGCTTTGCTGGTGAGTGCCTCGCGAATGCGGCGGCCGACAATCGCGTCTTCTCCGGGCTGCATCATCCAGACGCCAACTACCAATGTATTTGCGTTCGAAGGGATGCCCTGGTTGGGTGGTTTCCCGGTGTTGGGATTAAGTTCAATCGATGGCTTTCCCTCCCGCAGCTTGGCCACGATCTCCGCCGTGGAGCAACCCGTCACGGCGGGATCAAAGCGTATCAGCAAGTGTGGGACATGGTTGGCTATGCGGGGAACGACCGTTTCGGTAGTGACGGAGGGGATGCCCTTTACCGCAGCAACAATGAGGTCCACGCGCTTTTGATAGTCGCCCTGCATCGATTCTTCGGTGTGGGAGAGAACCCAGTCGACAGCGGCCACCATGCCGACGATCTGCTCCTTGGCCACTTTCATGCCGCGGCCAACACCTTCATTCGGGTTGTTGTTTTGCTGAGCGAGATCGGTGAGATGTTTTTTGCCAAGCAGCAGGCCTGCATTTTGTGGGCCGCGCATGCCCTTGCCTCCGGAGAAGGCAACCAGGTCGAAGCCCATCCCGGTGTACTTCCAGAGATTGGAGATGGGGGGCATGTCTGCCGCAGCGTCGAGATGGCAAGGAATGTTGTGCTCGTGGGCAATGCGAAGCCACTCTTCGCGGCCGATCTGTGCGGTGCCCGCTTCGCCGTCTTCTTCTTCCGCAGCGTTGAAGAAATTGGTCATGACGGCGTTGCCGGTGGCGCAGGCGCGCTTGTAGTCGTCCAGGGTGACGACCTCGGTCACGCGCGCGCCACAAAGGAACATGGCGTGATCGTAACCGTAGCGGTGCGCCCGCTGCACGATGACCTGGTTTTTCATGCCGTCGATCGCCTGCGGCATAGACATGGGATCGATATTGTTGGCAGATTGCAGGCAGGCGGCCGTGGCCAGGGTGATGGCTCCCGCGGCCCCTGAGGTGACCACGGCGCCCTCGCATTGCAGGCGCTTTGCGATGTATTCCCCAGCCTGGGTTTGGAGGTCGTGTAGTCGCACCGGGTGGAGAGCAGCCTTCTGTACCGCTGCCAGGACGACCGGGGGCATGCAGGCCGCGGTGAGCGTAGTGTAGGTGCCGGCCGCGTTGATGATGGTCGGCACACCCAGCTTGGCGTAGTAGTCTTCGGCCTCGACTTCTTTTGGTGGAGCAGCGAACGAGTTGGCGGAGGAGAACAACGGCGTTGCGGCGAGGGCGCTCGTCCATCGGAAAAAGCGCCGGCGGGAGAAGATGCCGGCAGCTGGATCACTCGGTTCTGACATAGGAATACTCCGGATTCGTGGCAACATCTATTATCGCGCAGGTTAGCGACGATGTCCCTCAGCCGCTAACAAGGCTGGAAAATAATCTGGACGCAGGGCAAGGGTTCAGCCGTGCCACATGGCAGCCCACTGATGACGGCGTTAGCCCCTGAGGTACGTCGTTCCGGTCGTCCGTGGCGAACGCAGCCGCGGAGAGAGATGACCTCGCCCCGCAGGTCTCGAAAAGCGTACCTCAGCGGCTAAGGCCGTCAAGCGCAGGTCATTTTACGGCACGGCTGAACCCGTGCCCTTCGTCCGGAATTTTTCCACGCTCTTGGAGTCGCAAGGCACATTTGATTTCTCTTTGGATAGCCTACCTTTCCGCTAGAAAAAGTATTTGACTGCCAATTGCAGCTCGCGGTTGTTGATTTGCGTGCTGGTTACCTGGCCGAAGGTTCCGTCCCCGAGATTGGCGTCAGGTGCGGCGTACTGGGGTGTGTTGAGCGCGTTGAAGGCTTCAAAGCGCATTTCCAGGCGCTGCGATTCTGCAAAGGGCATCTTGAAACTTCTGGTCACCGTCAGGTTCAAGACCTTGGTGCCCGCCTGGTTCAGCGGATTGCGCGGAGAATTGCCAAATACGTAGGTACTGGGGGCAAAGGCGTTGGTATTGAACCATTCGTTCTTTGAGCGGTTGGGCACGGTTAGTTTCTGCCCCGGAACGAGCAACGGGCGCTCCCACTGGTTGTCGGTATTTTGGCTGTCGATGCTCTCCTCCACGTCGAAAGGAATTCCGCTGGCGAAGAGCATCAGACCAGAGGTTCCCCAACCGCCGGTCACGGTTTTAATCAAGGATTTATCGCTGCGCAGGGCGGGAATCTGCCAGACATAGCCGATGGCCAGGTTGTGCCTCTGATCGGCCACCCCGTTCGCCCACTCGTGAGGGTTGCGGGGATCCTGGCAGCCGCATCCGCCATTATTGGTGTCGTTGGCTTGATTGTCGAGTTCGTGGGAATAGGTGTAGGCGGCCGTGAAACTCAACGCGTGGGCCAGCCGGTGCTCCAGGTGGACCTGCAGGGCATTGTAGCTGGAGGCGCCGGTAAAATCGGGATAGCGAATGCGAGCAAAGGTGTTGAAAGGCCGGCGTGATTGAATGTCGCCCGGACCCGGTGCGGGCGAGTTCCAATTCTTGATACTGGAGTCGATTTTTGTTCCCTTGACGCCGACGTAGCCCACGTCGAGAACGTTCGCGCCGAACTGCCTGGAGACGGTCAGGTTCCAGGTTTGCAGATACATGTCAGGGCGCTTGCGATCCGCGGTCATGGTCACGGCGTTGAAGAAAGGATTGGTCGGGTAAAGTGCGGCTGGGATCGGGTTTGCGATGGTCGCTATGGGATCGACGTTAGGATTGGTGATGGTGAGACTGCCCGCCGTTGGCGGATTCAACTGCAGGATATTGATGTTGTCGAACTGGCCGCCGAAGTAGAAGAGGCCGTAGCCGGCGCGGACGACGAGATTAGACGCGAGATTATAGGCAAAACCTATCCGGGGGCCGAAGTCCTTATGGGTGATCGACCAGATATTGTGTAGCTCAAGTCCGGGCGCCGGGGTGAAGCTGGGAGGCGATGTGCTGAAGTCGAGCGTGCGCGACACAGCGTTTACGTCAAGCGGTGGGGCGAACAGATCGTAGCGCAAACCTAGGTTGATGGTCAGGTTGGGTTTGACTTTCCAATTGTCCTGCACGTATTCGGCGGACCGCCACTGCCGTGCCTTGGTAATCGGCACACCTTCGGGAGTGAGCGTGGTTTTCGGATAGCCAAGCAAGAAGTCCGCAGCCGGATCTCCGGTGATGTCTCCAGTAAAGCTGATCTGGCCGAACGGCCAATTGTTGGTTGTAGCGTTGCCTTCGATATAACGAATGTCGGTGCCAAAGGTGAAGGCATGCTTTCCCCTGGTCCAGGAAACGTCGTCGACCAGTTGGTAAGAGCGGCTGTCGTCCAGATTCGAAGCCGCCAGATCGCTTCCTATGCCAATGTATCCGGAGATATTGAGCAGAGGAAAGCCCTCTTCATTCGGCTTCAGCGGACGCCCATTCGGACCTCCAACCAACATTCCGTTGATGCCAAGCGATTCAATGGTGAAGCCTGTGTTGGTCAGCGTGCTCAATTGCTGGACGTGCTCGAGATTGGCTCCAAACCTGAATTCGTTGAGTAGCTTCGGGTTAAATATGTGGATGTATTGCAGCGCCATGTTTTGCGCAGGGTAAGTTCCGGTGAACTTGAAATTGGGGTTCAGGTCGGTGTTGGGAAAATTTCGTTTGGCGTAGATGTAGTGCAAAAAGAGTTGATTGTTATCGTTGAAGTATTCATCGACCCGGGCGATGTACTGATTCACGCTTAGATTACCGATGGAGGATCCGGCATAGTTCGTATTGCCGCTGCTGTTCGGCTGGGGTATGTAGTTCTTGGCAATGTTCCGCGAGACCTGGCTCAGGTCAGCCGTCGGAACTATGTTGTTGGGATACGGTTGACCGGTAAAGGGATTGACGACGGTCGTCCCGTCTGCGGAGAAGTCACCGTTCTCTTGGGCCTGGGTCAGTACCACGGTTGTCTTGGGGAAGGCTTCGACTGAGCGCAGTCCCTCGTAGCTTACGAAAAAGAACGTCTTCTTTTTCACAATCGGACCGCCGAGAGTGGCGCCAAATTGGTTTTGCTTCAAAATGTTTTTCGGGATTGGCGCCGGGATGAAGTAGTTGCGGGCATCGACCGCGTCGTTGCGAATGAACTCGAACACGTCTCCGTGGAATTCATTGGTTCCGGATTTCACCTGGATATTGACGTTCGATCCGGCGTTGCCACCGTACTGGGCTGAGTAGTTGCCCGTTTGCACCTTGAACTCCTGAATGGCATCGACGGAGGGATAGAGATTTACATAGTTATGCCGGTTGTTCACCATGGTGATGCCGTCGATGTTGACCTGGCCCCAAGTCACGCGGCCTCCGTTGGCGGAGATGGCCGATCCATCCGTGCTCGACGAGTGGAGGTCAGGATTGTAGACCGCAACACCTGGCGTCAGGATTGCCAGGTCGTCAAACTTGCGGCCGTTGAGGGGAAGGTTTTCCGTGCGTTCCGGGCCGACCACCTCTCCTAACGAGGCGTCCTCGGTCTGCAACAACTGCTGGCCCGCTTGCACCACGATATTTTCCTGTCGCGTGCTCACCGACAGGGAGAAGCTCAGCTTTTCCTGCTGGCTTATCTGGACCACGATCCCTTTTTGAGTTTGGGAACTAAAGCCGCTCGCCTGTACAGAAACGTCGTAGGCCCCAGGCGTGAGATAGCGCACCTCAAATTCACCCGCCGCATTCGTAGACGCAACCTTGGCGACACCGGTCGCCGACGAAAGGACAGTGACGGTCGCGCCCGGCACGACTGCGCCTGAAGAATCGGTGATGGTTCCCAGGATCGCGGTATCGATGGTCTGCGCGGCTGCGGACAACGTTAGACAAACAAAAAACGTGATTGCGAGCGTAAGACGAATCAAGATTTTCATTGTGGCTGACTCCATAAGGAATTCAGTATGGTGACACAACTCCTGATCGGGCGCGGGACGGCCTGCCGGTGTCGCCAATGTGAGTTAGGGGCCGAATGCTACGAGAGATTTCCAGCGTGAGAAGTGCTGAGCGGTGAGCGTCAATAGGTGACTCACTCAGCAGATTCTGATGAATTGAGCTTGCCACTGTTCCAATTAGAAGTCAAAGGAAAATAGCCCTACACGCGGGTGTTTTGACCCCGTGAAGCTTGGTTCATGGGACATGTAGGACAAATTACCTATGAGCGGAAGTCAACTCGACGTACGGGTTATAGCGGCGGGGAGGTTCGTTCGTCGAGAGTATAGGACAAATTACCTATAGGCATGAATCAACTCGACGCTAACGCCACCTATGGAGTCGGTATCCATGTAGTCGTACTGCCCGGAGTCCTTCTTGCCCACGTCTCCCCAGGCTCCGGATTGCCATACGTGGTACCCGAGCTTCTCGTAGTCGGAGACAGCTTTACTCAGGTCGTCGACCGGCATACCAAGATGTTGAATGCCTTCCTTGTGCGCCTTAAGGAAGTCGGCATAGATGTTCGGGGGAGTCGCAGGGGCGGCGATCCATTCGTAGCTGAATTGAGTGTAGTTCTGATAGCCGACATCAAAGGCAAACCACAATGGTTTTCCGCGGTAGGTTGAATCTTGTCGAGGGGTAGCATGCTCCATGCGTAACGCGGGAAAGCCTAGTTTTTGCCAGTAGGCAGAGACGGGCTCCAATTCGCGAACCACGGGTGCGATGTGTGAGACTTTACCCGGTGCGCCGGCGGGCGGGGCGCCTCCGGGCCAATAGACCAATCCTAAAACAAACTTACCTTGTGGTTCGGTGTCGAAGTAAGTGTAGGTGACGCGCGTGCCATCGCGGTCCAGACTCAACTGCTGCAGCACCCCGACCCCAAGGGCGTGCATGCGGCTGATTTCCCTGGTCATTTCGGCTGGAGAGGATACCTCGTGGACGATGGAGAAAATTCCATCGCCGTGCTTGCCCAGAAAATCATTCCAGGCGTTCAGCTGCCCCTCGGCGGGCTGGATCATTTCGACGGTCAGGTTGCCAAGATGGCCGGTAATTTCCCACGCCCACATCTTCACCGGCTTGCCATGATCATGTCCGGTCAGGACGACATCAGGATACTCGTGGACGTCGGTCAAGCCGAGGGGAATCCAACCCTGTTTCGCCAGGTCGACGTTCTGTACCAGCCAGGTGACGCGGTTGACCGATTTGTAGCAGGCGGGCATTTCAGCATGCCCAATTCCCGCCAGCGCACATACAAGAAGGAAGTAGCTGAGGAGCTTCATTTCGGGTTTACCTGGCTGCTAAAAAAAGATTGCCTGATGAGCGGATACGGGGGATACTTGATGGCGACATACTAATGAAACATTCCTAATTAATCAATCGGATTGGTTCGACATGAAGCGGAGGCATTAGCGATCTTCGCACTGGAAGTATGCGCTGCTTCCTACGTGCTGGGGCAAATGGCGGGGATGGGAATGCCTGACGCCGCCCCTATTCCTGTGACCCGGCCTTCGGGCGTGACGTTTAGCCAAAGATGTTGCGCCCATCGTGCAGCAACATTGCCAGGGTTGCCACCGTCCGGGAGAAGGTACTCCGTTCTCGATGTTGACGTACGAGGATGCGCGGCCCTTGGGCCACTGCAATGAAGCGGATGGTCGTGAGCCGCGCGATGCCGCCCTGGTTTGAGGACGGACAGACGGAGAAGTTCGAGAACAATCGCTCGCTGACGCAGGCTCAGATCGACACCATTGCCGCCTGGGTCGATGCGGGCGCCCCCAAGGGCGACCCTAAGGACCTGCCTCCGCCGATCGACTTCGTCAACGGATGGACCATTCCCAAGCCGGACAAGGTCTACCAGTTGCCGCATGCGTTTTCGGTTCCTGCGACCGGCATTCTAGATTACCAATACGTGATTATTCCCACGGGCTTTACAAGGGACACATGGGTGCAGGATGTGGAGGCTGCCCCGACCAATCGCTCGGTGGTACACCACATCGTGGCCTATGTCCGCAAGCCGGGATCGAACTACTTCAAGGACCAGCCGAAGGAGAAGTTCTTCGTAGCCCCGCCGGCCAAGACCGGGGAGAAGGTAGCCAAGGATGATGTGCCCAGTGACTGGCTGGTCGGCTATGCGCCGGGACAGCCGCCGGACATGTTCGAGCCCGGACAGGCCAAGCTGATACCTGCCGGCTCAGACATTGTGCTTGAAGTGCATTACATGCCCGAAGGAAAGGCGACGGCCGACCAGGCCAATCTCGGGTTGGTGCTGGCCAAAGAAGCGCCTGCCCAGCGGGTGATGACACTGTCGACAGGCAACGAGAAACTCAAGATTCCGCCAGGCGATCCGGACTACCGTGTGGATGCTTCTTTCACTTTCCGCCGCGAAGTGACGCTGCTGGGCATGCATCCTCACATGCATATGCGGGGCAAGGACATGTCTTACCGGGTGGTGTTTCCCAATGGAGAGACGCGCTCCATCCTGAATGTGCCGCACTACAACTGGCACTGGCAGCTTTGGTACAACTTGGCCAGGCCGATGGTGCTGCCGGCGGGCAGCAGGATCGAGTGCACGGCGCATTACGACAACTCGGCGGCCAATCCTGAAAATCCTGATCCCAGCAAGACGGTCACGTGGGGACAGCAGAGCTTTGACGAGATGATGGTTTGCTTCTTCAATGTAGCCTTCCCGGCGGACACGCCTGCGAAAGATCTGCTGCCACTCCCTGAAAGTGAAACGGCTTCACGCACCCCATAAGATGATCACGCGAAGAACTCTTCTCAAGAGTACGGCTGCCGGGTTAGTTATAAGCAACATACCCGCCTACGCATTGGCGCCGTTGACGATTGGCATTGGCACATTCAGTTACCACGCGCTCTCGTTCGACGACATGATGGCGCAGCTGGAGATCTTGCTGCCCACCAATGGTTTGCACAACCAGCAGATCGAGATGTCGCGCGGGGAATACATGGTGATGAGCCACCCCAGCGACGAGTTGTTTCGGACGGCGAAGGCAAAGCTGGATAAGGCCGGCATCAAATGTGTTTCCTATTACGCGGCCACGCTCAAAAATGAGGAGCAGGTAGCGCAAGCCGTAGGTTTCGCGAAGTTGCTGGGGGCGCATAACATCACAGGGGATGCGACCGGAAGTGACTTGCTCAAGCATATCGATCGCAGTGTGACCGAGGCTGGCCTGACCTTTTCCATTCACAACCATTTTTTCCCGGGGGTCAAGTTTCCTTATGAGAGCCCGGAAGATGTGTTGAAAGCGCTCGAGGGCCTTTCGGTCAACTGCGGTGCCACGGCGGACACGGGACACTTCGCGGCCTGCGGATACGATCCGGTGGAGGCGGTCCACAAGCTTGCGCCACGCCTGAACCTCGTCCATCTGAAGGATGTGAAAGCTGTTGGCCATGGAGACAATGTGCTGCTCGGGAGTGGGATAGCCAAGATCCCTGAAGTGGAAGCAGAGCTGCACCGGCAGAATTTCCGTCGCCTGGTGGCTATCGAATACGAGAAGGAAGGCGATGACGACGTGAGGGACGACATGCGCACCAACGTCGCGTTTGCCTGGAAGTATGGTTTCTCAGGAGCATAGTATGGCAACTTTCTTTGAGCTGAAGAAGAAAGCGTTCTGGGGTTTGCTTGCGCTGCTGGTTACGCCTTTGACCGGGCTGGCCGCCGAGCATCCGATCCTGCCGTTGGGATCTGCGGCGCCGGATTTTTCTCTGCCGGGCGTGGATGGAAAGATCCACAAGCTGAGCGATTACGCGTCGAGCAAGGTTCTGGTGGTGGTCTTTACCTGCGACCATTGTCCGAATTCACAGATGTACGAGGGCCGAGTCACCCAGCTTTATAACGACTACAAAGACAAAGGGGTGGCCCTGGTCGCCATCAGCCCCAACGACCCCAGGGCGATCCGCATCGACGAACTGGATTCTTCCGATGTGAGCGACACGCTGGACGAGATGAAGATCAGGGTCGCGTACAAACACCTGCAATATCCCTATCTTTACGACGGAGACACGGAAGCTGTTTCCCGTGCCTATGGGCCGCAAGCTTCACCCCACATTTTCATTTTCGATCAGCAGCGCAAGCTACGGTACGAAGGAGCGGTCGATGACAGCTACCGGATCGAGTTCGTTAAAAGGCACTATGCAATGGACGCGATTAACGCGTTGCTGGGGGATCAGGAAGTAGCTGTCAAGCATACGGGTGCATTTGGCTGCACCACCAAGTGGAGCGATAAAGAGGCTGCGAACGTGGCTTTTATGGAAAAGCTGAATGCGCAGCCTATCTCGCTCGATACGGTATCGGCCGATGCGCTGAAGGCTCTGCATACCAATGCGGATGGCAACGTAAGGCTGATTCAATTCTGGTCTACACGGTGCAGTGAGTGCCTCAAAGAGTTTGCCGGGATTCAGGACATCTACCGTATGTATAGCGATCGCAATTTTGAGCTGGTGGTCGTGGCGATGAACAAGCCGGAGGAAAAGCCTGTTGTGACGCAGTGGTTGGAGAAGGCACATGCCACCAGCCGCAACCTGTTATTTGATTCCGGGAACACGGCTGAATTGCAAAAGGCATTCGACCCGAAGTGGGAAGCTGGGGCAGAGGGTCCTTACACGATTTTGCTCGACGCGGATGGCAATGTTTTGTACCGAACAGACAAGCCGGTTGACCAGCTTAAGCTTCGGCGAACGATTCTTGCCAACCTGCCGTCGGCTTATATCGGGTTGAACAATTACTGGCTGGAAAAATGACGGATGTCTCGGCGTATCGCTGCACGGGGATAGCTGTCTTGGTGACGATCCTCGCGCCGGCTCGCTTGCGTGGCGCAGTCGGCTGTGGCGACTGTGGCTGCCGGCACTACTCCGATCGCGGTGGCAGCGAACCCGGTCACCCACAAGGTTTATGTGGTGAACCACGGCAGCAACTCGGTGACGATTGTCGACGGGGTCACGCGCGCAACCGCCACCGTTGCTGTGGAAGATCGTCCGGAGGCGGTCGCGATCAATCCGAAAACGAATAGGATCTACATTACCAATGCCGGTGCCGATTCGGTTTCGGTGATCGATGGTGGAACGGATAAGTTAAGCGCAACTGTGCACGTAGGCAGCTATCCGCAGGCATTGGTAGTGGACCCGGTCAGAAACAAGATCTATGTGGCGAACAATTTCGGTCATAGCGTGACCGTGATCGACGGGGCGACCAACGCGACGTCGACCATCCAGGTCGGGCAAGGCCCCCGGGGCATCGCTTTGAACGCTGTAACCAACAAGATCTATACGGTCAATTACGGAAGCGAAAGTGTCACGGTCATTGATGGAGCGACCGGGGCGACTACCTCAGTGCCGGCCGGCAAGCATGCCTGGGCGATCGCGGTTGAACCCGGCACGGACAAGATCTACGCGGTGAATGAGGACAGCGCCAGTGTGACGATTATCAACGGGGCAACCAATGGCACAACGATGGTGAGTGTGGGTGCAATTCCATTTGCTGTTGAGGTGAACCCGGTAACCCAAAAGGCATACGTTCTGAGCTACGGCGACGACACGCTGGCGGTGATCGATGGAATGAGCGATGCTGTGGCCAAGACCATTCATCTGGGAACGCATCCTCAGGCGATAGCGGTCGATGAACAAAACGACCGAATCTACGTCGCCAATCAACGCACTGACAACATGACGGTGATCGACGGCAAGACCAATCTCCCGATCGCGACGGTGGAGGTAGGGACGATTCCGTACGCGATTGGGATGGATGCGCCGGCTCATACGATGTATGTCACTAACTACAGCAGCAACAACTTGACGGTGATCCAGTAAGAGGGTCTTTCAGTAAGGCATCCGGACGAAGGGCACCGCGTCAGCCGTGCCGCATCTTTATCGATGCTCTCATCAACGCGAGTCTTCCGGAAGTCACGGCTCTAATGTTTTGTATCAGGGCACGACTTTAGTCGGGCCGTAAGGCTCAACAAAAATTGAGGGCTTTAGCCCCTGGAATCGGTCCAATAGTGCGGAGAAGTCTCGATTCAAAGAAGGCAGGTGATTGTTTCCCCAGGCATCAAAAGCGTACTTCAGCGGCTGACGCCGTCGATCTCATGTGATATATACGGCACGGCTAAACCCGTGCCTTCCGTCTAAGCGTTTTCCGCGGCCGGATGTGGCCTCAAGGAGTCAGACTCATTCAGATTACGGTTGGTAGGTAAAGATGAGCGTTTATAAGAAGTGGTTCCTTTGTGTTTTTCTGTTTACAGCGTGTGTCCAGTGCGTTTGCGCTGGATACTTCCAGCAAGCCAGTGAAATTCCGGGTGGTGGCGATCGCGGAAGAGGGAAATAGCCCCCACAATGAATTTGTCGCGGCAGCCAAGTTTGGCTGGGCACAGTTGGCGGCGGAAAATAACTTTGCGGTCGACTACATCACGAACACCGACCCCATCAACGATGCTTTCCTGGCGAAGTATCGGCTGTTTATTCAGCTAAACTATCCACCCTATCGATGGACACCGGTAGCCAAGAAAGCCTTCGAGCGATATATCGAGCGCGGAACCGGCGGCTGGATTGGCTTTCACCACTCCATGCTGCTGGGCGACTTTGACGGATACCCGATGTGGACCTGGTGGTCACATTTTATGGGGGATATTCGCTACACCAGCTACATCGCGCAATTTGCTACGGCCACGGTGAAAGTGGATGATCCCAACCATCCGGCAACCAAGGGTCTGCCGTCCTCGTTCGTTGTTGACAAGGAAGAGTGGTACACGTGGAGCCGGTCCAATCGCGCCAACGTTCATGTTCTCGCCAGTGTCGACGAGTCGACCTACGATCCCAAAAGCATGATCACCATGGGCGACCATCCTGTGGTTTGGACCAACGAACACGTCAAGGCCACGGAATATTTATATCTTTATGGGCCATCATCCGGAATTATTTCAAAACAAGGATTTCACTCAGCTTTTCCGGAATGCCATTTTTTGGGGTGCCGGCCAGTGAAGAGTTTTTTCGCGCTGGTCTTGTGCTTTGGGATGCTGTCTTCGAGCTGCCGGCGCCCAGACCGCACGGCCAAAGGTTTTGGTTTTTTATTCTCTGAATGTAGAGACAGACCACGTTCTCTTTGCGCTGGATGCGTTGCGGTATTTTTCGGAGCTCGCCCGGAAGGACAATTTCGCACTGGAAGCGACGACCAATTGGGAAGATCTCAACGATGCGAATTTGAAACCATATCAGTTGGTAGTTTGGCTCAATGAATTCCCACATAACCATGCGGAGCGGGAGGCGTTTGAGAGATACATGACCGGGGGCGGCGCGTGGCTTGGCTTTCACGTGTCCGCTTACAACGACAAGGACACGAAATGGCCATGGTTTATGACGTTCATCGGTGGAGGGGTGTTTGATGCCAATAGCTGGCCTCCGCTGCCGGCAAAGCTGATCGTGGACGATAAGGCTAGTCCGGTCACGCGGAATTTGCCGGCGACGTTTGTCTCGCCTACCAACGAGTGGTACCGGTGGAAGCCCAGCCCTCGCGCTGATAGCCATATCCATGTGCTGTTAACGCTGGATCCTGCTAACTATCCTCTCGGGATTAAGGGGCTGTTGACGTATGGGGATATTCCGGTGGTGTGGACGAATACTCAGTACAAGATGCTGTACATGAATATGGGACATGGAGACAAGATTTTTACCAGTCCAGTGCAGAACACATTGATTGAGAATGGGACCGAATGGTTGCTGGGGGAAGGGTCCGAAAGTTCGTCGCAGCCAGGGAAAGTTGAGTGAAAAATGCAGAATTTCGCTGACAGGCTAGCTCATCTGCGCGAGGATTTCGCTGGTGAAGGCGCACTCGCGTGCCGCTGCCTGGACTAGGCTTGCAAGAGCAGATCCAGTTGCCGCAGCGTTCGGCTTGGCCCGTCTATGGCGGACAGGTTGAGGGCGATCACTACTCGCGCGCTTTCGCAAATCAATCGAGCGAATGTGCATAGGCTTAAAGGAAGCATGGACGTTTGATTCCGCCGAAGAAGGCGGTCTGGAAACGAATCCGATCATCATCGGGCGCACTCTCTTCGCCTATACAGCCTCGCAAAAAGTGATCGCGCTGGACGCCTCGACCGGTAAGCTGCGGTGGAAGTTTGATTCCGGTGTACATAGCAGTCAGCCGGCGCGCGGACTGGCCTTCTGGAGTGACGGGCAGCATGGCCGCATCCTTGCCGGCGTGATGAACTATCTCTACGCACTCGATGCGGACACAGGCAAAGTGATTCCCTCTTTTGGCGAACAGGGAAGAATCGATTTGCGGAAAGGACTGCGTGGAGACTATCTTTCCCAGTCAATCACTCTCACGAGTCCAGGCATTGTTTACCAGGATCTGATCATCGTTGGCGGCCGCAATCCGGAGACGTATCCGTCACCACCCGGTGACATTCGCGCCTTCGATGTTCGTACCGGCAGATCTCCGCTGGAGTTTTCATACCATCCCACACCCGGGCGAATTCGGCTACAGCACGTGGCCCGCAGATGCGTGGAAAACCGCAGGCTCGGCCAACAACTGGGCTGGTATGGCGCTGGATGAGCAACGGGGCATCGTTTATGTTCCGACCGGTTCGGCGGTGTTTGATTTTTACGGAGCGGATCGGGTGGGCGACGATCTTTTCGCGGATACTCTGCTCGCCCTCGATGCCAGGACAGGCAAACGCGCTTTGGCATTTTCAAGGCGTCCATCATGACATCTGGGATCGCGATTTCCCTTCGCCGCCGGCTCTGGTCACCGTAAGACACAACGGCAGTTGCGTGGACGCGGTGGCACAAACCACAAAGCAGGGCTATCTCTATCTATTCGACCGGGCCAGCGGCAAGCCACTCTTTCCCATCGAGGAACGGCCCTACCCTCGGAGTGATGTGCCGGGGGAAGTGACTTCGCCGACCCAGCCCTCGCCTGGTTTGCCGGCGCCGTTTACCCGTCAGATGCTCACGGCAGATCTGCTGACAACGCGCACGCCGGAGGCGCACGAGCAGGCGGTGAAGGAGTTTGCCACCTTTCGTAGTGGGGGGCAGTTCGTACCTATTGGTCTTAACCAGGAGACGGTTGTATTTCCCTGCTTTCTTGGGGGCGCCGAATGGGGAGGGCCGGCCGTGGATCGCATGCGCGGTGTGATCTACGTGAACGCAAATGAGATGGCATGTGTGTCTGGGCCTGACGGAGAACCAGCCGACTGCGAGTACCGGGGCAAGGATTTATCACAATCAATGCAGCCTGTGCCATGGCAAGGATCTTGCTGGTTCGCCGCCGCAGTATCCTTCGCTCGTCGATGTGGGGAAGCGTCTCTCGCCGGAGCAGATTGAAGCCAGGATTTCGCTGGGTGGCGGCCGCATGCCATCCTTTCCTAACCTTCGCGATGCACATTTACAGGCGCTCATCCGGTTTCTGACCAAACAGGGCAGAGACGGGTGCGAAGGATCCTGATGAAGGAGGAATCTACTCTGCCGCCGCAGACGGCACGACGATGAAGTATGAGGTCACCGGATCGCGGGATTTCCTGGATTCTGAGGGCTATCCTGCGATTACTCCGCCGTGGGGAACATTGAATGCGATTGACCTGAACACGGGCCGCTATCTGTGGAAGATTCCATTGGGCGAATATCCGGAGCTTGCCGCAAAGGGCATGAACAACACCGGTTCAGAGAATTACGGCGGCCCGATTGTTACCGCGGGAAACCTGCTCTTCATCGGTGCGACAGCGCACGATAAGAAATTCAGGGCTTTTGACAGCCGGAATGGGAAACTGCTTTGGGAAACGGTGTTGCCCTTTGCAGGCACGGCAACGCCGGCGACCTACATGATCGACGGCAAGCAATACGTAGTGATTGCCAGCGGCGGTACGCAATTTACCAAAGGGCCCACGGGCAGCGTGTACATTGCCTTTTCGCTACAGTAGCTGTGCTTAAAGCTGCATACGTAGCTTGTCAGCGGGTCAGGATAGCGGATATTCCCAGAATCACCAGGGTGAATATCGAAGACTGCACCACCCCTTGCCAGCCATGCCCCCATGGGTTTAGCGACGCCAGGCCACCCAGCGTCACGAAGAAAAGGTCGGGCAGACAGATAGGTGAGCAGGGTGTTGGATCCTGCCGGTTTGACGATGGCGGCCCAGCGGACATGCTTCTGCACATCACAGACCCAATACAACGCAAGGAACGCGAGGGTAGCTGCGCCCGCTGAATAAAGACCCCAGGTGGGCGTGGCTCGTATTTTGGAGATGCCGAGGGGCGTGAGCAGCCAGCCGGCCAGAAAGAGAGCCGCAGCGAAGGCTAAGGCCCACAGAGCTTTTTGCTTTGCGGTGGAGGCGAGGGTATCGCTCAAAAAGATCGCCGATGTGACGATGCCGGCCATGGTCGAGCAGACAGAAACAGCCTGTGTTCCAGGGCCAGAAGTAGTAGGGCAATTTGGCGCTGAAGGTGATCCAGTGCGCTATGGAGGCGGCATTCAGGGCCACCAGGCAAACCAGCCAGGCGAGAGGAGCCCAGCGCCAGCGCCGCGTGGGAATGTAGAGGATAGACACGGCCAGGTAGGTCCAGCCGATAAGGCCGAGGATTTCCCAGTAACTAAAGTCGAGCCACGCCGCGTGGCCGTCAGTGCCCGTCCGGCGAAAGATAGCGAACATGGCGACCATCAAGAGCAGTCCAGCAGCCTTCATCCCCATGAACAGCGTTCTGTATTTAGCAGAGCGGGGATACACATTCCAGAAGAGAATTGCTCCGACGAGGATGAGGAGCAGCCAAACGTTGCCGTTCATTCCCGTGCGCAGAGCGTCAGCTTTTTCCCCGTTGGCCAGCGCTATACCCAGAACGACGAGGGCAAAGGAACGGGCAATGATGTGACCCCACAAACTGGCGATGCTCCCGTTTTTGGACAAGCGGTGGCGGACGGCGAGCGGCATAGATATGCCGACAATGAAAAGGAAAAACGGAAAGACCATGTCGACGTAGGTCATGCCGTTCACATTTCCCGGCAGGTGGTAGGTCCACCAGGGAAGGCCTTTGACGCCGGCGAGATCGTTCACGAAGATCATGACCAGGATGGTCAGGCCGCGAAAGATATCGATCGAGGCCACCCTGGATTGGCTGCCCGTGGAGGGCGCGAAGCCTTCTCCGTGTCGAAGTGCGGAGGGCGACGCATCCGTGTTTGTGGTGGCCATGGAATCAGTCCTTCCCGCTGGGCTCCGCCGCCAAGCCCCGATTGATGCTGTTGAGGAGCGCGTGGTCTGCCGTATCGCTCAGGTAGTCCCAGAACATGATCCCACCGAGATCTTGTTTGAGGACGTATTGGCATTTTGCGGCGATCGATTCAGGGTCTTCATATGACACGAACATGCGGGTGGCCGGATTATACAGATAGGGCGCGGATGCGACGCTATCCCAGTAGCGGACGAAACCGGTGCTGAGGAACGTACCCGCAATGTCGTGATACGTCGCCCACACGGTGGCTTTTTTCCCTGGCTGGTAGAGCCCATGATTGGTGTCGCCGACGTCTGCCCAGGCGCGGCCGTAGAAGGGCACTCCCAGGATCAGCTTGTGGGCGGGAACGCCGGCTTGTTCAAACAGTTTAACGGAAGCATCGGCAGACACATGTTTTGGGTCGGCGGGATTAGTGTAGAGCGGCGCATGGTGCCCAGTGGTGGCATCGGATGAGGACTCGTAGTAGTCGTAGCTCATCAGGTTGACCGAGTCCACATAGCGCTGAACCTGGCTCATCTCCGTATTAGAGATGAATTCGGCCGAGGCCCCGACGGCAATCGAGGTGACAAGATGGCGGCCAAGCCGTTTTCCTTCGAGGTCGAATCGGCTTCGCAGCTCTTTCAGGAACAGGGTGTAGTTCTGCTTATCCTGGGGGCGAAAAACATTTCCGTTTCCGATGGATCCGGGATATTCCCAATCGACATCCAGGCCATCGAGTTGGTGGTCGCGCACAAACTGGACAGCGCTGTCGATGAATGTCTTCCGGCTGGCGGCAGTCAGCACCATGTCAGAGAAAGCTCCGGACCACGTCCACCCACCGACAGATACGACGATTTCCAGCTTGAGGATTCACCTGCTTCAGATTGTGCAAGACCTGAAAATTCTCGCGGTCGTGGGCGAAGCCTTCCACGATTTTCCCATTTCGATGTTGGCGAAAGCATAGTTCACCCTGGTGAGAGAGCCGGCCGCCACGTCGTTCGGGCCGAGGACCGCGTCTTTCACGAAAACGTAGGCCACGATTGCTTTTTTGGGGGGAACGCGAGCAAACGAAAACGGTGCAAATGCCAGGCAAAGAAGAAGAACAGCGGAGACGATGCGGAGAGTGATGGTCATGAATTACCAAATTACGATCAATTCAGTACGCGGCCTTTGTCAGGGGCTGGGGAGCAAGACCGAGGGGATCATCTCGAGCGCAATCGCAATTGCCCCCCAAAGTACAGAAGTGTTCCCAAGTTTACCGGGGCCGATTTTCGTAACCGCGAACTCGCTTTCCTGAAGCTGCTTCTGCACGGCGTTGATCAGCGTGGGGTGGCTGCCAACTTCCCCTTCCAGCAAAATGAGGCCAGGGTTCAGGATGAGCGACAGGTTCACGATAATATCGGCGACGATGCCGGCCCGGTGCTGGACGATCTTTTCGGCGCGGGCGTCCCCGGCCTGGGCGAGGCTCAGGACCCCCAGCGCGTCCATCTTCTCGCCCTCTTCGTTCGCATCCTGAGGCTTCTTTTTTGCCTCGTTCCAGCTGTCGAGGATTCCCGCGCTGGTCAACACGGTCTCGAGCTCGCCGAACTCATGCAGGGTGGGCCGCCGGCGCGAGGTGTTGGGCAGGCGAAGGTATCCGATCTCGCCGGCGGACCACTGGGAACCGTGATAGATCTGGCCACCCAGCACGATGCCTGCGCCGACATTGGGGCCGATGTGGATCAGGATGAAGCTTTCCTCTGCCTGCGCCGCGCCGCAATAGCGCTCGCCCTGCGCGGCGAGGTTGGTGTCGTTCTCAATGATGACCAGGCAGTCGACGATTTTGCTCAGCTTGGTACGCAGTGGGACGGAACGCCAGTTTTCCAGGGTGCTGATCGATAGCACGATGCCCTCATCCACATTGGTGATGGCAGGCACGCCTACCACGACTGCAAGCAGTTGCTCACGCTTCTTCCTATGCTTGCGCAGCAGTCGCCGTACCTCCTCGCCGATGAGGACGCAAATGGCGTCCGGGGTTGTTTTCCGGTTAGCAAGAGGGATTTCGAAAAGGTCGAGTTCGCGGCCGTTGAGGTCCGCGAGCAGGAATGATAGGGTGTCCGCGGTAATCTTCACTGCGAGCACGCAGCCGCGCTCCGCCTTGAACGCAATCATGTCCGGAGGCCGGCCGCCGTTGGACTCTCCCTCGCCCAGAGGCTTTATCAGGCCCGCTGCCAGCAGATCGCCAACTACGTTGGTGATGGTGGGAGCACTGAGACCTGAGGCGCGCACCAGGTCCGCTTTTGAACAGGAGCCGGTCTCGCGCAGGAGTTTGAGAACCCGAAGCGCGTTTGTATGTCGTAGAAGTGAGGGCCTGCCGACCGAAATAGATTCGTTCTTCAATGAAAACCGACTTGAAAATCCCAGCGACCGCGTGATTGGTGTTGCACCAAGCGTACCTTTATACCATCTGTGAAAAAGCAGAGGCGCCGGGGTGACGGATGCAATTTGCCTACCATTGTAACTAAAGTTAATGAAGTGTGCTACGATTCACAAACTGCAGTCGCGCCAGCCAGGAGTCACACGGATGAGAGCCTTCTTTTTGGGTCTGATCGCCTTTTCCACCCTTAGCGCATCGCTGGGTGGGCAAAGCAACACGCCGCACCATCCGCTGGATGCGCTCACTACGCAAGAATACTGGACCATTCACGATGTTCTTGAGCAAAGCGGACATTTGACAGATAAAACGCTTTTTTCGAGCGTACTCCTGCACGAGCCTGCCAAAGACCAGGTGCTGGCCTGGAAGGCCGGTGATGCCATTCCCCGCGAAGCCGATGTGATCCTCGAGGACGGGGGCAAGACCATCGAGGCGCGGGTGGACATCACGGCGCGCAAGTTGGAGTTCTGGAAACAGGTGCCTGGGATGCAGGCGCCGATCACGGAGTCTGAACTTGACACCATGAACGACATCGTCAAAAAGGATCCCCGGGTGATCGCTGCGCTCAAGCGACACGGGGTGACGGACTTGTCCGGTGTGCGCTGCGAACCGATCCCTATCACCTGGATGATTTTTCCCGAGCAAACAAACGGCCGTATCGGCTTTGGCGATTGCACGGATTCACATGGCGTTTACCATCCCTGGGGCCGCGCGATTGAAGGGGTCTATATTCTCGCGGATCTCACCAGCGAGAAAGTTCTTAAGGTGGTCGACAACGAGCCTGTCCCGATGTCGCAATCAGATATCAACTACGAGGAAGGAGAAGCGACGCCGCGGCCGGGCACAAAGCCGCTGCTGGTGACCCAGCCCCTTGGACCCGGCTACACCATCGATAAGGGCGAGGTCGTGTGGCAGAACTGGCACTTTCGCTTTCGCCTCGATCCTCGTGTGGGACCGATCGTCAACCTGGTGCGCTACCAGGATGGCGACAGGCTTCGCTCCGTGATGTATGAGGGATCACTTTCCGAGATGTATGTGCCCTATATGGATACCGATGAAGGATGGAATTCGCGTGCCTTTGTCGACGCGGGAGAGTTTCTGCTTGGCGGATTGATCAAGCCGGTTGGTCCCGATGACTGTCCAGCCCATGCGCAGTACTTCACCGGTCTTGCGCCTTCTGATGCGGGCGCCCCGGTGCTCAAGCCACAACTGGCATGCTTGTTTGAACGGCCCGGCGATGGGCCGGCATGGAGGCATCTCGAGGGAGACGTGATCAGCGGGCGCCCCAGCCGTGAGCTGGTGCTGCGCACGGCCGCGGTTGCGGGCAACTACGACTACATGCTCGATTGGGTATTCCAGCAGGATGGAACGATTCGCGTTGCGGTTGGCGCGACCGGGATTGTCGAGACCAAAGGCGTGAAGGAGCAAACATCTGCCATGGGAGATGGCCCGGGCAAATTGGAGCACGGCACGTTGGTGGCCCCCAATTTGCTGGCGGTGAATCACGATCACTATTTTTCCTACCGGCTGGATCTTGATGTGGATGGGCCGAGCAACAGCTTTATGGTGGACCGCCTGGTACAGGAACCGCTTTCGGGGCACACGCGGAAGACCATTTGGGCAGCGCAGTCCTCGATTGCTCACACGGAGAAGGAGGCCATTCTCGATCTGGATTTGCGCAATCCGTCGATGTGGCATTTCATCAATCCCTCGCAGCACGATGCTCGCGGATACCCGACGGGGTGGGAGATCATGCCGGGTGCGACGGCGGTTTCGAGTATTTCGAATGACGACCCGGCGCAGCGGGTGGGGGCTTTTTCGGGTCATCAAATGTGGGTAACCCCGTATAACCCCGATGAACGATATGCTGCCGGCACCTATGTCACCAACAACGAGGGGCTTCGCGGTTTGCCTGAGTGGACAAAGGCGAATCGCTCGATCGAGAACACTGATATTGTTGGCTGGTACACGTTGGGCTTCCATCACGTGGTCCGGGTGGAAGACTGGCCGGTGATGCCTACGCTCTGGCACGATTTTTTGATTCGGCCGGTTAATTTTTTTGATCAGAATCCTACGTTGACTCTGCCTCATGAACCTTAGAAGTGCGGGACAAATGTCGGCTGTCGCCCATCTAGGTAGGCGGAAAGTCAGAACGAAGGGCACGGCTTCAGCCGTGCCGCAAAGTCCGTGCTGCATGACGGCTTTAAAGGGGGTAGAAAGAACCGCCGGTCACCGACGCAATCAGTCCCGAAGGGACGGGACAATCTGTAGCCCGGCACGGGAGTGCCGGGTAGGATTTCACGCAAATCGAGTCCCGAAGGGACGACACAATGGGAGTTCTCACGCAAACTCTTTAGATGGGGTACGCTTTTCGAAAGCTCAGGACCGAAGTTTCGCGACGTACTGGAAAAACGTCCTCAGGGGCTGAAGCCCTCGTCAGCAGCAGCGGATGTGGCACGGCTGAAGCCGTGCCCTTCGTGGAGAGCTTCTTTCGCCCGTCGCCTTATGTTTTTTCCACGCTACTGTTCCATGACTCCGTATTGAAAGCGTGGCGGTAGCCGGCAGCCTGTTCGCTCAACCATGGCCAGTGTCAGCGCTTGCGGCACTAGCAGGGACGTGATGCCCTCCCACGGTTCTGCAACTGCTTCGATGCGGACGGGGAAGAGTTTTTCGGTGGCGGGGTGCTCTTCGCTGGATACCAAAACCACCTTGCCTCCGCGACGGTTACATTCCTGAGCCAGCTTGACGCCGAGTTCGGCGGTGTGGCCCAGGGCAAAAATGATGGCGACGTGGGTGCCATCCACATCGAGGTTAGGCCCGTGTTTGAAGCCGGCTCCGGTGTGCGCGGCGGCGCGTGTCCCGCTCATTTCGCGGATGCAGAGCGCGCTCATGAAGGCTCCGCCATAGGCTGCGCCGCGGCCCACGACTTCTATATTTGCTGCGCCGCGGCAGAACATTTCGAGGTCGGCGCGTTGGGCGAAGATGGGGTCCAGGTGGCTCGAGAAAACTTCGGCGGCATGCTCGGCGTCCTGCTTCCAGGGGCGGCCGACAATTTCAGAGGCCACGATGATGGCTGCCGCAGTCGCGTTGGTGTAGGTCTTGGTGGCGTTGCCATACTCCGGCCCCGCCAGGATGGGGAGCTTATTTTCGGCCAGATGCCAACAGGTGCTTGCAGAATTGTTACAAATCAGGCCAAGAGCCCGGTCTTTCCCTCTTTTGAACAGCTCGACCAGTTCCGCGCTTTCCCCGGATGTGGTGAGAAGGATAGAGAGAGCGGCGTCGTCCCACACCGAGGTTGCATAATTTAGCCACTCTCCGGCATCGACAGAAAAAGAAGGCCGCCCGTGTGACTGCAGCAAGACCGACCCGCTGATCGAAGAGCAATAAGAGGCTCCCATTCCAATGAACAACACGGGGCCCTTCTTCGTGGCGAGGTCGCGGAACTTCTTCAGCTCGGCTTGAATGGAGGAGTCGGCGGCGTATGCCTGCAGCAGCTCGCGAAGCCGTTCCGGTTGCTGCCGGCACTCAATTTCCAGGATCTGGGTTCCGGTTGCGGTGAGCAGCGTCCTTCGCCGGCTCGACGCCGCCAACCCAGCGCGGGGTTCCCGGCAGCGAAGCTGCTGGGGTGGAGAGCGGCGCTTTCTTTTTGTTGTCTTCCATGTCACCTTCCTCAGTTACCGTGGAGCACAGACTTTGTTAGAAAAGATTCGTTAAAAAGAGGGTCAGAATTCGAGTCGAAAAGTGCCTAGATAAAGGTATCATTCGATAGGTGAAACGTAAGTGAATGAGCCAGCCGCCGTCCAGCCGTACGTGAACCAGGCGTTCATCCGGAGAGTTTCTTTCATTGCTGGTTTGGGCGGTATTCTTTACGGCTTTGACATGGGTGTCATCGCTGCGGCCTTGATCTATGTGCGCGACTCGTTCCACCTCTCCACCGTGATGCAGGAAGTATTGGTTATCGCGGTGCTCATCGGAGTCATGATCGGCGCGCTCGTAGGGGGCACGGTCGCCGACCGCATCGGCAGACGCAAAACCCTCATCTGGGGGGCAGTTCTTTTCATTGTCGGGTCGATCCTGGCTCCGCTATCGCCCAATGTCTACGTGCTGTTCGTTGCCCGCGGGCTGCTGGGGATCGCGGTCGGGTTTACTTCGGTCACGGCGCCGGTATATGTGTCCGAACTTGCTCCCCCGCAATCCCGCGGCATGCTGATTGGGTTATACCAGTTTGCCCTCACGCTGGGCATCGCACTGGCGGACTTGGTGGGTTATTGGTTTGCCGCATCGCAGGGATGGAGATGGATGTTTGGTTTCGGACTCATCCCCGCAGTGTTTTTTCTTTTCATGGTCCTTACGGTCCCGGAGAGTCCGCGCTGGCTATTCGTGCAGAACAAGTTGGCGGAAGCGGAATCCGTGCTGAAGACCTACACCGATGAGGCGGGAGCAAGGCTGCTGCTGGAAGACATTCGAGTTAGCCTGATGACGAAAATGGAGCGCCGCTGGAGCGCGCTTTGGAGTCCGGCAGTACGCGGCTCGCTGTTTATCGCCATTGGCTTCATGGTGTTGATCCCGGCTACAGGGATCAACGCCATTCTCTATTACGGACCGCAGATCTTTTCTCTGGCCGGCATAAGTTCGAATAAGACCGCGATTTTCGCCACGCTACTGGTTGCCGTTACGAATGTCCTCGCGACCGTGATTGCCCTGGTGCTGGTGGACCGGGTAGGGCGCAAGCCTCTGCTTTATGTAGGCATCGGTGGAATGACAGCGGCGCTGCTGGTGCTTTCGTATTGCTTCCACGCGGAGCCGGGGCCTTCGCTGGGCAAGATTGCCACGGCCTGCCTGATGTTTTTCATCACCTGCTACGCTTTCAGTATCGGGCCGATCGCATGGATACTGGTTTCGGAAGTTTTTCCGTTGCGGGTGCGCGGCCGTGGTGTGGCCGCAGCCACGCTGAGTTTCGGCACTTCAAATTTCCTGGTTTCCCTTACATTTCTGTCGCTCATTAAAGCTGCAGGCACTTCGCTCACTCTCATCATCTACGGTGGGTTTTGCATCCTAACGATGTTCTTTGTGGCCTTTGTGATTCCGGAGACCAAGGGGCGTGAGCTGGAAAGTATCAGCGCGAGGCAACCGGCAGTTGCGCCGTAATAACAGACAGGCCCGTCCGTGCATCCATCTGTATCCGAGGTAAGTGAATCGATGTTGCAACAGAAGTTGTCCCGTGCTGCCGGGAATTCGCAGGAGATCGAAGCCGGATATGTCGTGGGCGCCGACATTGGAGGCAGCAGCCTGCGTCTTGCTCTCGCCGGCATGGATGGCAAGGTTGTGGCCAAGTGGAAGGTTTCGACGGCGGGTATTCGCGAGCCTCATGTGGTCGTCGGCCTGATTCACGAGGGCGTAGAAGAACTGTTGCGGGAAAATGGCATTGGGCGCAGCTTGCTTCGCGCAGTGGCAGCAGGTGCACCCGGCGTTACGGATGTAGACGAGGGCATGGTGATTGCCACGTCGTATCTCATGGGCTGGCGCGACATCCCGCTGCGCGCGCTGCTGGAAGACAGGTTGGGTGTTCCGGCGGCGGTCGAAAATGATGTCAATACGGCGGCGATCGCGGAGTATCAGATCGGGGCGGCGCAGGGAGTGCGGGATTTCGTTTTCATCGCAGTAGGCACCGGCATTGGCGCGGGCATCGTGTTGAATGGGCAGCTGTTTCACGGGATGGATTGGTCGGCGGGTGAGATTGGTTACCTGCTGGTGCCCGGAACTTCCGTGCAGCCGAGGGAGCGGGGAGAGCCAGGGGCGCTCGAGAGTATTGTTGGGGGCGAAGGTATCCGGTCACAGTGGCAGAGTGCGTGGCGCAAAGAGCTTACGCAGCTGCCCAGAGATTTGGTCGCCACAGAGATATTCGACCATGCTGCCGCGGGGGATGTGCTCGCGCAGACCATTCTCAATAAATCGGCGCAGACATTGGCCTACGCGATCTACAACCTCGCTGTTGTTCTCAATTGCCCGCTCTTTGTGTTAGGCGGCAGCGTGGGCATGCACCCGGTGTTTTGGCAAGCTACCCAGGAGATTCTTGATCAGCGGGATAAGCGTGTGCAACCGAAACTGTTGCGCAGCACGCTGGGGGCCGATGCGCAGGTGACTGGCGCCGTTTACCTGGCGATCGAGGCAGCTGGGTCGCGTGTGCTTTCCGGCTGAACTGCCCAGCGTTGCTGATTGATTGAGTAAAAGCGATTGTTGGGCTGCGCCCATCGTTTTCGGCCTGTCCTGGCCTTGGAGTTCGTTGGAATAACAAATTTGTCATCTCGGCCGGAGGAGTCACGGGCCTGGGGCCCACCCAGGGTGATGAAAACGCCTCGGTCCAGCAACCACTTCAATGGAGCCGTCGCCCTCTCCTTTGTCATCCAAGTGGCTTGTGACTTTTTCGTGTTTCTCCTGTTTTCTGCATATCCAACCAGCTTTTATTTCAAGCCCCCCGACAAAGCCGTCATCCTGAGAGCCTGTGACTTTTTTGATTTCTCTTGTTTTTGGTACAACCCCACCCAGAATGTTTTTCAGAACTCCCACAAAGCCGTCATCCTGAGCGAAGCGCTTCGCAGATCTATCGCATGACAGAGTGCTTGGGCGCGGAGTCGAAGGACCCCGGCGATGCTTGTTGGCAGATGCTCTTGGGAGCTTTCCGGCCGCAAACTACAACGGACGATAAAAAAAAGAGTACAACCGTAGCGAAGCGGAGTAGAGGGAACTGCTCATTTCCCCCTTATTCCGATTCTTTCATCAGTAACGTTTCCTGTGCGACACTCTACTAGTTGTTTTGCCAGTATTGGTTGAAGCCTTTGTAATCTGAGGGCAGGTTTGCGAGAATGATGCGCTTGAGCTCCAGCAGGTCTGCGGAGCCTAGCTGCTTGTAGAGCACTTTACCGTCCGCCGAAAGAAGGATGGTATACGGGACCGCCGAATCCCATTTGGGATCAAACGCGGTTTGTAGCGAGCTTGTATCTTGCGAGTCGAAGAGGTAATTTTTGCTGGTCGCATGCTGCTTTTGTAGGAAGCGCAACACGCCGGCCTTCTCATCCGGCATGTTAGCGGAAACCGTCACCACGGAATAGTCGCGCGCGCCATACATACGCAACGTGTTCTGCAGGTCGGCGAACTCCACAATGCAGGAGCCACACCAAGTCGCCCAGAAGTCCACCAGCATCATGTGATGACTGGGATTTTTACTCAGCTTCGTCAGCTCATTCTTCGAGATCATGTCGACGCTGATCGGTTGTTCGTTAATCTTCTCGAGTGCCGCCACCCGGGCCGCTGACTTCTCCTTCCACTTGGTGGAGCAGCCAAAGACGCCGGTGTGCTTGACGGCTACCTCTTTGTGCGCGAGCAGAGCATCGATAGCATTGCGGGCGTCCTGGGTTTTCACCAGCTCCATTCGGTAGCTATTGTCCATGCGCCCCTCATAACGAAGATGCCTCTGCTGGTCGAAGATGAAAACGTGGGGCGTGGCCTGTGGCCCGTAGGCCCGTGTTACCTGCTGGGTTTCGCCGTCATACAGGTAGGGATACGTGAGGTGCTTGTACTGCACGCGGATCTTCATCTCGGGCAAGCTATCGCTCACATCGGATGAATCCAGTTCGTCGATGCGGATGGCCTGCGGATCATTGGGCTGAATGGCCACGACAGCGACACCCTTGCTCTTATAGTCGGCCGCCAACTGCTGGATGCGACGCTCATACATTTGCGCGATGGGGCAGTGATTACAGGTGAAGACCACCACCAGGACCGGGCTCGAAGCGTAATCGCTCAGCTTATGAACCTGGCCGTCAACACCGGGAAGCGCGAAGTCAGGAGCAGGTGAACCGAGAGCAAGGATGGGATGAACTTCTTCTGCTGAAGCAACTCCCAGGGTCAAAAACAGAACTGCCAGCAACTTCCACATGGTTGCGTACCTCGTTAGCTTAGTTTACTTGCAGGCGATATTGCTGGCCGGCGCAGGCTGTGGAGTGATGTCCGCGGATTCCAGACCCATGGCCCACTTGATCGCCTCGGTGTACATCTTCTGCACCCGTGGATCGTCCCAATTTTCTTTCGGATGTCCGAGAGTCGAATAATAAACGCGTCCCTTGCCGTAAGACTTTGCCCAGGTGACGGCGAAATCGCGATCCTTGCGATGCACCTTGGGATTCGCGAGATCGAGCTTGCAGGGATCGAGCCGCATCAGCACCCTGACCTTGTCGCGGGAGAAGTCCTTCATCTGATAGATCTCGTCGTGCAGGGTGAACTCGTGCGGCCATTGCTGCATGCCGGGAAAATTCGGGTCTTCGACAATGATGGGCGCATCGAAGGTCAGCCAGGGATGCTCATCGAAGTCTCCACCAAGCAAGTCAACAAACTCAGGCCAATGGACCCAGGTGATGGCCGCGGCGTGGACACCGATGAGTCCCTTCCCATCGTCATGGATAAAGGAGAGGAAGTCAGCCTTCTGCTGCGCGTCCATCTCCGGGTCCCCGCCGGTAAACATGAAGATGGCGTCGAAATCATTGAGGTTCTTGGCGTTGTATTCGAGTTTCTTCTTGGTCAGAATTTCCGTATCGGTGCGGATGGTCGTATCCCACAGTCCGGTCTTCTCACCGAGCTGCTCGATGACCGCCATGGCATGAGAAACCGATTCGTGCCGGTATCCCTTTTCCTCCCCCAGAACCAGCAGGTGCTTCTTCTGGGGGGCGGGTGTTTGCGCAATCGCCAGGTTGACAAATCATGACAGCCGCAGCGAGCCAGGACAGACGATTCATTCTCACAAGCAGCACACTCTCCAGGAACGGTGCGCAGACCCCAAATTGGGTTTGAAGGTGCGCACCGCGGGGTTGCGTTAGAAGATAAATTTCCCGCTTAGCTGGCCCACGCGAGCCGGCGCGGTGTTGGTGGCCTGGCCGAACTGACTATTGTTTGCATCACCGGTCACATTGGTGAAATTGGGATGGTTGAATACATTGAACATCTCGATGCGCAAACTAAGTTGCATCCTCTCGGTAATTTTCGTGTCTTTCTGCACCCCCGCATCGGTATTGATGGCCCCCGGTCCGTGGAAGAGAAACTGCTTCGCGGTGCCGGTCACGCCGCACGTTTCGTATCCGCAGCTGAGGCCGTTGGCAAAGGCTCCGGCATTAAAAAAGGTATGAGCCGGGGCGTGGGGATTCAGCTTTTGGACGGGCGCCACCTGGTTAGGATAATCGAGTCCGATGTTGGTCAAAGCGAAGTCGCCACCGCTCTTGAGGCTTATTGGGAAGCCGGTGTTGAAGCGGCTAATCCCCGTTACGTGCCAACCCTCAGAATAGCGGTGGGCGCCCAGGAAGCGCTCAAAAGGGATATTCCAATTATAGCTGGCGACAAAGTTATGCCGCATGTCCCACGACGATTGTCCGTAGGCACGGTTGCCATCGCGAGGATCCCATTTGGCCGCAATGTTATCCAATGATTTTGCATAGGTATAGGAGAGCAGGTAGGTAACATCTCGAGCGCGACGTTCTGCCGACACCTGCAATGAGTTGTAGTTCGAATTGCCGGAGTTCTGCAGATAAGTCGCCTGGGCGAAGGCGACGACCGGACCGCCACTGGAGTTGGTGTAATGCTGGCTGATGGTCTGGTTATCGATTGCCCCGGTGAAGCTACCATAATAAGTCTGTCCGCCCTGTTCGTAGACGCCGCCTTCGCCGCCCGGACCGCAACCAGAAAGAGAGAGGCAAAGCCCCGCGTCACCGTATATCAAGTCCTCAGTGTGCTCAAGATGGCGGCCCTGGGTTGCCACATACGCAACCGTCAGGACAGTCGACTTATCGAGCTGCCGCTGGATGGAGAGGTTGTAGTGCTGGCTCGCCGTGGTCTTATTCTTGTTGTAGTAGCCAGGTACGTACAGAGGCATGAGGTTACCGAACATGAAATTTGGAAAGGGGCCAGGACCGGAGGGGAAGGTAAAGGGAAATTTCTGCCCCTGCGAGGTTCCGTCTGCACGCGTGATGTAGGGACTCCCGAAAGTTACCGGCTTAGGCGACGCCCAGTAAAGGCCCCAGGGAGCGTCTCCCAGTATTCCGAAGTTGCCGTTGTCCGCCACCCCGAGGTAGTAGATACCCCAGGCTGCTCGAATGCTGGTCTTACCGGCCTCACCCCAGAAGCCACCGGAAGGTGAGTAGGCGATGCCGATGCGTGGGGCAAGGTTGTTATACCGGGTAGGAGAAACGGTGCTCGGGACGCCAGGGTCGCCTGGAACAAGGTTGCCGAGCGGCGAGTTTGGAAATTTCACGGATTGCACTCCCGGGACCGGCGTAGTCACTCGACCGTATACGTCACTCCAGGGCCGGGCGACATCCCAACGGAGACCATAGTTCACAACGAAGTTGGGAGTCGCCTTCCAGGAGTCCTGGCCAAAGAGAGCACCATAGCGGCTCCGGTTGTCGAGCAGCTGAATAGAGCACTGGACAAAGGCGGCGGGAGCGCCGATGTAGAAATCAGAAACATCGGCGCCCGTTTCGACACCGTTAAAGTTGAAATACCCGTTAGGCCCGCAGGTGTTGCGCGCGTTCAGTTGGTAGTAGCGGAAGTCGCCGCCGATGCTGAGCGAGTGATTACCGATGGTCTTACTAACGGTGTCGCCAATGCCGTAGTTGGTTTCGGGTTGAAACAGATTCAACCAGTTGGTGCCCACAGCAAAACTATTGAAGAAAAGAGTCGGCAGTGACGACGGGTATCCTGGAGGTCCGCTGTTGACCAGGCCGCCAGTAGTGGGATCGGTGTTAAATCCATACTGAGAGTAGTCCTTGATAGAAGAAGCGGAAGAGGGCTGTGCAGTATGAACCGCGCTGCGAAAGAACTGGATGCGTGCCACGTTGACCGTCGTGGCTCCAATGGTTTTGGTGTTGCTCGCCACGAACAGCTGATTGCGCGATGGTTGAGTGATGGGGTAGCCCGGCAATGTCTGTACGCCGTTATCGCTATAAACGGGCTGGATCGCGGTTGCATCGTCGTAATGGTAGTAGAACGTCCAGTCGCCGGTCTTGTGATTGACGAAGTCAATCCTCTCGGCCATGTTGGTATCGGTGATGGATCCCTTGTGGCTCGCGTCGTCGTAATTAAAGGCGCCCTGATTCGCAGCCGGAACGATCGGCAACGTCAGCTTCGCCACGGGGTCGATATAGGCGGATATGTTGTGTCCCGGTACAGTGGCGCCTGTGCTGTCTGTGGTGGTTGCCGGCGTACCCAGCTGGTTGTACAGAGTGGGAGTGCACGACGGAGGTTGGCACGCGCCGCCCGCACCATTGATCACTCCGCCACCACGGCTCACCAGGGTAGCCGCCCAGGCATCCCCCTGCACAGGTGTGTTCAGGACGGAGTCAGGAAAAATTCCGTTGCGTTCGTCCGCGCTGAGCACCTGCACCACACCTGTACTAACGCCTGCGACCTGACGCGTTTGCTGATAATCCGTGAAGGAGAAGAGCCGGTCTTTCCAGATGGGACCACCCACTACGCCACCGTACTGGTGGCGCTTTAATTCGGCCTTGGTGCTGTCGAAATAGTTGATCGCGTCCAGTTTCTGGTTGCGGTAAAACTCGAACAGGGTTCCGTGAAAGCTGTTGGTTCCAGACTTGGTCACGGTATTCATGACTGAACCAGTGAATTTGCCGAACTCCGCGCTGAAACTGTTGGTGATCAGGCGAAACTCCTGCACCGAGTCAGCGTCCGGGATCATACCAGCACCCATATTCTTAGTCTCATTCACTTCCGCGCCGTTCACCAGGAAGGCGTTCGCCCACTCGGGTTGGCCGTCGGTGGAGACGTTCCCTGAAGACCCATACAGGCCGGATGCAGGAGAACGATCGCTGTAGTTGCTATTTGTGTTAGCCGGCGCGACACCGGGCTGTAGACCGAGCAGGTCAAGGTAGGAGCGGCCGTTGAGCGGCATAGACAGGATCTGTGAAGACGTGATGGTGGTGCCCATCGACGTGGTAGCTGTATCGACCTGGACCGTGCTTGCATCGACGGAGACCGTCTGGCTTACATTCCCGACCTTCAGGACGAAATCAAATTTGAGCGCGTCATTGACGTTCAGGTCGATCTTGTCAATGGCTCCGTTCTCGAACCCAGCCATCGAGGCGGCGAGGCGATAATTTCCGGGAGGCAATGCCAGGATGCTGTACTGGCCGGACCCATCGGTAGCGGCTGTACGGCTATACCCGGTGGCGGTCTGCGTAACCGTCAAGGTCACATTGGGAAGAACACCACCGGAAGCGTCACGGACGTAGCCGGAGATCGATCCAGTCACGTCTGCGCGCAACTGCATGCTGCAGAGAAGCGCGGCTAAACAGAGACAAGAGGCACGGCCAACCAGCACAGCGAAGGAAGGGACAACGGACAGCTTCTTCAACTCTCGGAGAGTTTGCATTGCTAACCTCGCAGAATCGCAGGAATCTGGGGCCGGCAGGCGCGCTTGATAAACGGCCCACAATTACTTTGTAAAGTTCCATAAGGATGTATGAAGACCCCGCGTAATGCAACTGTTTTTTACAGGCTTTTGAAAATAGGGCAATCTTCCGTCTGCAGCGGTCGTGCTTTGGCCGCCAAAAGTACTCGCGCCTGCGCCTGGGCGACGCTTGCATGCTATCGGGATAGTCCTGCCGATCCGGGCCTGGCGGAGGGGACATAATAACCAACAATTACTAAATAGGCCCGTGGGCTTCCCAGGCGGAATCGGTCCACGGCATGCCGGGCAAAGCGGGACAGGTTGCGGGGCCCCCAGGTCTTAAAAGACGGATAATTGGGCGTAAACTAAGAGCTCACAATGGCGACCACGACCCATGTTCCCGTTGAGGTTTACCTGCGCTCATCCTATGAGCCCGATGCGGAATACGTGGATGGAGTGATTGAGCAACGACCTTTGGGAGAAAACGATCATTCTGCCTGGCAATTGGCGATTTTGAAGTGGTTCTTGAAGCATGAGAAGGAATGGAACCTGCGCCTCCGCCCGGAGCTGCGCATTCAAGTCGCGCCGACACGTTTTCGCGTCCCCGATGTGACGGTACTCGACCGCGCGCAACCCATCGAGCAGATCGTTACGCATCCGCCGGTGGCCGTGTTCGAGATCCTCTCCCCTGAGGACACGATCCAGCGCCTCAAACGTAAGCTTGAAGACTACAGAGTCATGGGTATCCCGGAAGTATGGGTAATCGACCCCCAGGATGGCGCCTATTACCGATACGAAGATCGCCAACTCCTGCGCAGAGATTCCTTCTCCTGTGCCGAGAGGGGCATTGTCTTCGAGATGGATCGGATCAAGGACCAGCTCGACTAGACTGTCGAATGGACAGAACCAGTAACAGGGCTGGTTCCGTGCCTCATAGAGTCCCGCCGTAAATATCAGGCCGACATAGATCTGCAGGCGCCATCAGAAACAAGGGTTTGTCTTTGTAGTAAAAGCTGAGCGCACCAGGATGCAGGACAGGCCCTAGCGGCGATTGCGGCTGCGGTTTGTGGGTTTGCACCATTGTCAGGATCGAGTTTCAGCCACAAGATTTTCGTCCGACCGGGCGATTCAGGAGTATTGCAGGAACATATGGGATGTGAAGGGGATTCGGTAGAGCCGATCACTCAATAACGAGAGGATGGCTGTTCCGTTCCCCGGATGAACGTCTCCGGCGTGCCGTCTGCGGGATTTACAAAGATGATGTCCTTCGGGTCGCGCCTGGGCGTGTCAATGGCCAGGAAGACCACCGGCCCCTCGAGCATGCTGGGAAGGGCGTGAACGATACGGCGCTTGAAGAAGAGTAAGTCGCCTGGCGCAAATTCGGCCCCATTTGATGGGTCTCCCATCCAAAACGTGCCCTTGCCTGATAGCACATACAGATATTCGTCGGATCCCTCGTGATAGTGTGCCGGCGTTTCGCGGTAAACCCTGAAGACACGCGAACTCGCAGCTACTTCGTTAGTGAGGTAGGTATCCAGCAACATGGTTTCCGCAGTCTCGGGAAAGGAGCGCGCGACCTCATTCAGATGGAAACGCTTGAAGTTTGGAATGTCTGCCACAAAGGATTCTCCCTCAAGGCCCATGATACCGCCGTCGCACTCCGCCGCTTCGGGGGGGCAATCGATCAACTCGAAATGCCTGCGCAAGGTCAACGAATAAACGAATCGCTGCCGGTGGTGAGATCTGAAGCGTAACGAGTGACGGGTGCCCCACATCTGCCAAAACCGGGCAGATATGGGCACCCGGGCTTTGTCGCATACGGGGCGGTGACAAATCCAGGTTAAAGGGCTTCAGGTGGCTGGGTCAGAACCCCAAAAGCACATCTCCAGAAAGGTCCGCGGACCACTCCTGGAAATAGGCCCGGCCAGCAAAGCCGTTTACCCTGCTACCTCGGAGCGGTGGGCGCTGGGCTGGCGGGCGGACTTGGAGAGTTTCCAACTGCATGGGCGTTTCCGGGCCCTCCGACCTGTTGCACGACGGGGAGCCTCTGGTCGGCCGGCGGTAAAGGCGGAAAGGGAGCGTGCGGCTCAGTTTGATACCAGTAAGCGACCGAGTAGAAATTGTCTGAGCGATGGTTGGCGTTTCCGTGTTCGATGGTGGCCTTGAAAGACCTTCTGAAAGGTATGGGAGCGTCCAGATGAAAACGGTAGACGCTCGACCGGCTGCCGGCCAGCTCCGGGCCTACGACCGGTGCACCATAAAGCTGGTAGGAGAAGGGCTTGCCTCCAAAATCCCAGGCGCCCAGAAAGTAATCTTCTGAGCCGGTGCCATTGATTGCCGGGGTGTTGTCGTCATCGACAAAGAACATATCGTCCCCCTCGCCCCACCAACCGTCCTGGTTTTGCATCACGGACATCGTGACTCCGACAAATTGCCCGCTCCCCTTTGCCTCCATCCAGACGTAGTTATCCTGGCCATTCAGATTTCGCTTGTCATCGACCAGGGGATCGCCATTGCTGGTCCACTGGTTGGTCCATCCATGGTTGGGTTGGGCCTGGCGATACTGAGCATGGAAATACAGCGTGCCCGGGGCCAGCGGGCGAGAGTCCGTCTGGTAATCGATGTTGTAGTAAAGACTGCCGATGGGCTGCTTGCCCTCATTGCTGACAGTCACTCGGGCATGCCGCTGGAAGGGCATAGGGAAAAAGCTGTTCATGCTGTTTTCGCTGCCGACCGATAGCAGCTCAGACTGCCAGGAATAGTAGTCGCCCAGGCCTAAACCGAAGAAGTCTCCGATCGGTGCTTCCACGCTGGGCGTGGCCTCGCCGTCCCAATAGATCCGCAGCACGATGCGTTTTAGATGGTAGGGCTCGTCGCTCGAGATGGTGAACCAGAGATGCGAAATTTTGCCCGGGCCGTCGGTATCCAACAGGGTGAGCGAAGCGCCAGGCTCCACTCTGCGAGCGTCAGCATTGGCTCCAGTTGGGTCGGAACTCGAGGCGCGGTGCGAGGTGTAGGTCTGCAGGCGGGTAAGATCCGGTTGCCATCCGGCGTTTTGATCTTGGGCCAGGACACGGGGCCAGGAGCGAAACGCTCGTTGCCAGAAATACCAACCCGAAAAATCGCCTCACAATAGATTCCTCATGCTGAAAGAGAGATTATAGCGGTCCACCTCTGCTCAGCTCCCTAAAGCAATGATGTGCTGCAAGATAACTTCCCGCGTGCGCGCATCTGCGCTGTTGGCGCGAAACGCGCGGGCGTTCTTCTCAAAGCGGAGATTTTTTACCTCTTCGATTTTTCGCAGGATGGTCAGCTTGCCATCGCGCTCCAGAGCGGCATCGACCGCGCCCGGTTTTCCGGCAAACAGGCTGTAGGCAGGGGTTCCCAGGATCGCGGCTTCGCGGGCCATGGTGCCCCCTCCGCTTAAAACCGCATCGGAATGTGCCATCAGGCTGAGCGCGTCCACCGCTTTGTCAGAAACCTGAAAGGGGGCCGACCGCATGCCGTACGCACTTCTCAGCTCTTCTCCCTGTTTATGGGTGCGGGGGAGCACGATCACTTGCGAGTCCCGGTCTCCGCGCAGGCGCTCGACCAGCGCCCGGAAGAGAACTTCTGAAAAGGGGTCCTGGTAATGAGCCCAGGTAGCGGGAGGACGGACGGTGATGATCAGCCGGCCGGGATCCAGTTTCAGGTCATCCATCACGCCAGGCGAGTTGTGCCAGCCACTCAGATAAACATTCTCCTTGAAGCCCGGATAGCGGATCACCTTGTTCATGTTCACGCGCTGGCCTTGAAGCGTCAGGGCGGGGATCGTCTCCGGCAGGAGCAGTTTCGTTGCCATTTTGGAAAATAGTTCCGAATGGACGAATTCGTAGTCGTAAATGGTCATGACCGGAATGCCGAGGAACCATGCGGCGAGCACCTGGGCACGGGAACCGTGGTTCACCGCGATGGCGGGACGGATTTTTTGACCGTACCGGGCCAGCCGCAACGCCCGGATGACGGTAGCCATTCCGCGGGTGAGAAAGAAGTGGGGTGTGCGATGTTGGCCGATGACCACGAAATCCAGCCCGTGGGAGCGGGCAATCTCTTCTACCTGGCCAAAGCGCCTGGCGGTCAGCTCCACGGCGTAGCCGGCCTCTTCCAGCCTCTTGATAATAGGAGGGAAGAAGTGAGCGTGGGGCGAGTTGTCCAGGTCGATCCAGACGCGCATTTTGGTTACCGCGAGCATCATAATCCAACTGGGGTGACAAAGCTGCTGTTTGCGACCAGCAGGCGGGCGAGGGCCCGGAACATCCAGGCCTGGCCCCAGCGCATATAAGGCGTGCGGTTGGTCCACAGGCGATGGCGCTGATAGTAAAAGGAACCGTCTACTGCTGCCATGTTCGTCATCGTCCAGTGGAAGGTCTTCCAGGCCCGCTCCAGGGCTTCAGAATCGATTGCTGAGAATGCGACGAAGTGCAGGATAGCCTGAGAGCAGGCGTGGATGTCGATCGGGAAAACGCCGGTTGTGAAAGTATCTGGGCGCTCCGTTATCGGTGAAGAACGTGGCTTGGTAGTAGCGGTGCCCCGGAGCATGGCGTGATTCAAAGGTCGAGTCGCCGGTGATGCGCTGATAATCGAGCAGGGCGCAGACATTGTAGGAGGTGTGGAAACTGTCGATCCAGCGTTGCCGGCGAAGTTGACCGTAGTACCATCCACCGCTTTCGAGCTGGCCCTTTTCCAGAAAAACCATGGCCTTGCGCGCCAGGGAAAGGTAGTTGGCATCGCCAAGCAGCCTGCCCGCGCGTGCCAGCAGAACACCAACCAGGGCGCTACTGTTGTAAATCCACGTTTTGCCGTTAGGCGTATAGCTAAAACAGACTTCATTTTCGGATTCGAAGGAGCGTTGCAAACGGGAAGCCATGAAGTGGGCGGCCGATTCTCCTATCGTCCGTGCCTCCGGGTCGCCAAAAACCTCGCTCATCTCGAGCATCGCGGTTGCGCAAAAGTAGGACGCGATGCAGTTTGGGGAGAAGGCAGGCAGCCGCGGGCCGCGCAGGGAGACGAAATCCCAGTCGTATCCCCAGCAGAATTCGGATTCATCGTGGCGAACGCAGCCGGATCAGCTCGTTTTTAAGCCAGATCGCCTGCGCTGAGACATCGCACCCGGACCGGGCCAGATCGCAATAGGCCGAGAGACAAAGGCCCAGAGCCTTGGGATTACGACTGGGAGGAACTTTGAGGAGCCGGCGAAGCCCTTGACCCGCGAACCGCTTGCCCACCTGGATAAGGATGATTCCCGGGAACGCCTTTCCTGCCCAGGCGCCAGCTAGATATGGCGAGTTGAGGAGATCAAACGGATCGTAGCCCTTGAATTGCCTGCTTTCGATCCAGGTGCGCAGTGCTTGAACCGCTTCCATTGGACCCGGCGGCGGGCTCTGGGTCACAGAGGCACATGCTCCCCGGCGCAGGCCGGATCGCGTTGATATGCCTCCTTGAGAACACGCACAATGCGCGGGGCCGTTCGTCCATCCCATAGCGGAGGGCGGATAGGCGCGGGTCGGTCTTTACTTTGGTCTGCGCTGTGGTTGGCGTTCTCGATGGTTTCGAGGGCACTGAGCAGCAACTGTTGAGGGTCGCATCCAACCACCCGATTTGTGCCCATGGACACGGTCACCGGCCGCTCGGTGTTTTCCCTGTAGGTAAGGCACGGCACCCCGAGGAACGTCGTCTCTTCCTGCACTCCGCCAGAATCGGTGATGACCATGACGGCATGCCGGATGAGGTCGAGGAAATCGAGGTAGGAGGCCGGGGGCATCATCCAAAGACCACGCCCGGGGAGCAGGCCGCCTTTCCAGACTCTTACGGCGCTGGGTCCGGCAGACTCCTCGGGCGTCTCCCCGGCCGCCTCAATATTGCGTGCGGTTCTCGGGTGGGCTGGAAATACTACCGGGATGCGCTCCGCTACCTCGGCGATGGCCTCGAGCGTGCGCCTCAACTCGTCTCCGTGATCCACGTTGGAAGGGCGGTGGAGGGTGAGGACGACGTAGGGTTTGGCCCGCAGCCCTAACTCGGAACGCAACGAGGAGGGCCGGGCAATCTTGAGAGCCCTCACCAGGGAATCGATCATGAGATTGCCCACGAAAAAGACCTTGTCTGGTGCGACCCCTTCATTGGCGAGATTTCTGGTTCGCGCTTTCCTCCGTGGTGAAAAGAAGATCTGACAGGGCGTCCGTCAGGATGCGGTTGATTTCCTCCGGCATTGACCGGTCGAAACTACGCAATCCGGCTTCGACGTGCGCTATAGGAATCCTTTCTTTTGCGGCCACCAGGGCACAGGCGATGGTGGAGTTCACGTCCCCCGCGACCAGCACCATGTCTGGACGGTCCTGCTGGACGAGGTCGCCAAACTTCCGCATGATTTCCGCGGTTTGCGCGTAATGCGGGCCTGAACCGACATCGAGGTTGTAGTCGGGAGGCGGGACGCCCAACTGATCGAAAAACACCTGAGACATGGAGTAGTCGTAGTGTTGGCCGGTGTGGACCAGGACGGGCTCAATTTCATCGTGCCGGCGCAGTTCCGCCAACAGCGGGGCCACCTTCATCATGTTCGGCCGAGCGCCGACGATGCTCATGATTTTCAAGCGGTTGTGGTCCTTTAATCGCATCATGATCTGGCGAAGATCAGGGCTTGGCGTCCCATAAACAGCTTCAAGTCTTGCGTGGGATTAAGTGTACCCAAAGGTGCCAACCGAGAACCCGCGCAAGGGGTTTGAGCCAGGACACAGGCAGCGGTGGTGCATGCATGTAATCCTGATAGCTCTTCTCGAGCTGAAAGGCCGGAAAGTCCTTATTTATCGTAGTCAGATCATAGACTTTACTATACGGATTGAAAGGGCCGTCAGTGTTGGCGTGTATAAAGTTGGACAGCCTGAGGTACTCCCGCAGTCCCATGCGTTTGGCATTCGCAATGTGTCCGCCAACCAGTCCGCTGCCTCGTACGCGCCCCAGGTAAAGAGCGGCGATACCCGCACGGCGCACGATGGAAATCGCCAGGAGGTAGTTCAGCGAGCGGCGGGCGTAGAGCATGGCGATCAGATGACCACCCGGCTTCAGGACCCTGGCAATTTCCTTTTGTGCTGTGATCACGTCGGGGATATGGTGGAGGACTCCGTGGGAGAAGACAAGATCAAAGCTGTTGTTGGGGAACGGCAGCGCCAGGGCGCTTCCACACTCAAGCCTCTGATATGGCAATCCACGAAGGCGTAGCCTGGTGGAAACGCGGCTAACGGATTCCGGCGACAGGTCAAGCCCCGACCATATGGCTCCTCGACGGATGATCTGCTCGGAATCCGCGCCCTGCCCGAGGCCGATCTCGAGAACGTGTTTGCCCTTGAAATCGATTGCGTCCAGGCGCTTCAAAATGTGCGCTTCCCGTCGATATCGGAATGCATCGTAGCGGCGAAAAAATGCCTCGTGATCCGCGCGGAGGCTATCGACCAGGCTCTCACCGCAAGGATGAGCGTCCCAAAACTCGCGGATAGCCTGCTCGGTCATTTCTTCCATCATCAGATCCTGGTGTTAGGGTATAAGCTCGGGTGCCTGCGGATGTGCGGAATCTCTGGAGTATTGGCATTCAAGAACAGCAACTTCCAGGTGACTGCGGAATATCTCGTCCGTATGCGGGAGACCATGGTGCATCGCGGACCGGATGGCGCCGGGCTGTGGATTTCGCCCGACCGCCGGGTCGGCCTGGCACATCGGCGGCTTTCCATCATTGATCTTTCCGATGCCGCTGCACAGCCCATGAGCAATGAGGATGGGTCGCTGCAGATGGTCTTTAATGGTGAAATTTATAACCATGCGGAGATAAGGCGAGAGCTCGAAGAACGAGGGCAACGCCGCTGGAAAACGGATCACTCCGACACCGAGGTTATCCTCCATGCCTTTGAGGAATGGGGAATCGATTGTCTGCAGAAATTTCGCGGCATGTTCGCCATTGCTTTATGGGATGCAAAGGGCGGCCCGGCTCTGGCTTATTCGTGACCGGGTCGGTATCAAGCCGCTCTACTACAGCATTCATCACGGTCGAATCACGTTCGCCTCGGAAATCAAAGCACTGCTTCAGGATCCTGATCAGGTTCGTGCAGTCAACGAAGAAGCGCTGTTTCATTATTTGTCTTTTATCTCCACGCCGGCCCCGGCCACATTGTTTGCCGGAATCCATAAATTGCCGCCTGGGTCGTTTCTGACGATCGATGCGTCCGGTCTGCAGCGCGTGGAGCGCTATTGGGATGTTCTTGACCACACCACTCCGCTGACCGGCGTTTCGGAGGATGAGATAGCCGAGCGCCTGCTGTCGGAATTACGCACCAGCGTTGCGCTGCGGACAGTCAGCGACGTTCCGGTAGGAGTTTTCTTATCGGGTGGAATCGACTCCAGTACCAATGCCGCGCTTTTTTCGCGAGTCAGCTGACAGAAAAGGTAAAAACATTTTCTGTCGGATATGACAAAGACTATCGCGGTTGCAAAAGTGAGTTGCCGCACGCCCGCCGCTTCGCGGCTCACATTGGAGCTGTTCACCAGGAACGGGTTCTTACGCAAGAGGATTTTCTCGACTTCCTGCCGCGCATGGTTTATCTGCAGGACGAACCCATCGCCGACCCAGTCTGCATGCCGGTGTATTTTCTTTCCAGGCTGGCGCGCGACCATGGTGTCGTGGTGGCGCAGGCCGGGGAAGGAGCGGATGAGCTCTTCTGGGGCTATGAGCGCTGGAAGCAGATCCTCAACCTGACTCGGTGGAATGAGTATCCGGTCCCACGCGCGATCAAGAAACTTGGTCTTCTGGGACTCGGTGCTCTGGGCAAGTCCCGTAGTCCGGCTTATGAGCTACTTTGGCGCGCGAGTGCCGGATTCCCGGTTTTTTGGGGCGGGCGTCCACGCCTTCTCCGAACGCGCCAAGCAGGACCTGCTGTCACCCCGGCTGCGGCGCCGTTTTCAGAAAGCAGACTTCCTGGGAGGCGATCCGCCCAATCCATGAGCGTTTTACGCAGAATGCCTGGGAAAGGACTCCGGTAAAGTGGATGACCTACCTTGACCTGAATCTGCGTCTGCCCGAACTGCTTCTGATGCGGCTCGACAAGATGGGGATGGGGGCAAGCCTGGAGACGCGCGTTCCTTTTCTCGATCACAAGTTTGTGGAGCTTGCTATGAGCGTTCCGGAGCAGGTGATCACTCGAGGCAACGAATCAAAGCACATCATGAAGAAAGCTGTACGCGGCGTGATACCTGACGACATTATCGATCGCCGGAAGCAAGGCTTTGGCGTGCCCATATACGAATGGTTCTTTGACCGATTCGGTGAGTTCGCCAAGCGCGAATTGTCGGCGTTCTGTGAACAGACAGACTTTTTGGATCCAGCTGCTGTTCGTCGCCTGATCCGGTCTGGCCGAGGACGCGATGCCTGGTTCCTCTTGAATTTTGCTCTCTGGTGGAAGGAATTTGTCAATGGTGATATCCGCAGTCAGCGAATCCAATGGAATCGCTGGTTGCCACGCGGTAGTTTTTTGAACGCGGTATGGTGTAAGTGATGCCTGACGCTGCCGAGCTTGCGCAATCTCATTGGAATGAAACTCCCCTGTTCCTGACGGAAGAGGAGCGCTACTCTACCTACCCCTGGCTTTACGATGCTGCCGAGTTCAGGAAACATCGGGGAGAAAAGGTTCTGGAAGTCGGATGCGGAACGGGCGCCGATCTGCTGCAATTCGCAAAGCATGGGGCGCTGGCTACAGGCGTGGACTTAACGACAAACCATGTAGAGCTGGCGCGCAGACGGGTTGGCGATCTCGCAGTCGTTCACGAGGCGGACGCTCGGCATCTTCCCTTCGCGGATGCAAGTTTCGACTATGTTTATTCGCACGGGGTTCTCCATCACTCCGATGATCCGGAACAGGTAGTGCGCGAGATGATTTCGTGTTCTTCGCCCGGGCGGCAGGATCAATGTGCATGTCTACGCCTTGTGGTCTTACATCACTTTGTGCGGCTTTCTCAGGTACGGCAGGAAATGGAAACTGCACGTCGAGAATAGTGAGGCGCCGGTGCATATCGATCTCTACACCGGACGGAAGCTAAGGCGGCTATTCGGTTCCCAGATCTCTATCGAAAAATATGAGTGCCGGCCGTTCAAGTTTCTGTCGCGGTGGTTTGGTTGGTTCCTGGTGGTCAAGGGCCAAAAGACCTAGATTCATGGCCACGACCGAGAAACCCGCCTCCGGCATCCGGCTCGGCACAAGAGATGCGTTGCCGCTGCTCTCCTTTGTTCTGGCCCTTTGCCTCGCGACCCTCACACTCTGGATTCCCGCATACTGGCCAGTCGCCGTTTTCGAAATATCCACCTTTCTCATTGCCGGGATTGTCCTGGTGCTCGGAAGAGTACCTGCTCGTGGGACTTACTTCCCGTTGTTGGCGCTGGGCCTCATCGTTTTGTGGGGATGCTTTCAACTCACCACTGGGCTTACTGTTGACCGTTTTATGACCGAGCGCGCAACGCTGCAGTGGATGACGTGGGCTGCCGTCTACTACATCGGTGTATCGACGCCGCACGACGAGAGCCTGGGCAAGCAATTGCGAATGGGGCTCGTGTGGTTTGGTTTTGCGGTGTCGGTCGAAGCGATTTTGCAGGCCTATCTCTCTCCGGGGCAGGTGTATGGCCTATTCCCTAGTGGCTACCATGATTTCGTGATGGGGCCGATCGTCTACCACACGCACTTCGCGGTCTTCGTGGAGACAATTCTTCCCATCGCGCTCGTTCTCGCCCTCGGCGAAGCGAAGGAATCGTATACCTTTCTGGCAGTTTCCGCAGTATTGCTTGCTGCCTTAGTGGTCAGCGCTTCGCGTGCAGGCCTTTTGATCGGCTTTGTGGAAGTTCTTTGCGTTCTGCTTCTGTTGCATTTGCAGAGAGGCAACGCCGGCCGCAGAATCCGCCTTGCGGCGCTGACGTTGGCCTTCGCAACTGGCGTTTTTACGTTGATCGTGGGATTTGAAACAGCATCGGCGCGATTTTCTTCGGAGTCATTGACTGCCGGCCGTATTCAGTTCGCCATCTCTACCTTGCACATGATCGCGGCACATCCGTGGGTCGGCTGGGGGCTCGGCTGTTGGCCTGCAGTGTATCCAGCCTTTGCCACATTTGACCCGGGAGTCATCGTCAACCAGGCCCATTCCGACTGGTTGCAGTGGACAGCGGAAGGCGGTTTGCCGGTTGGGTTCGCCATGCTTTGTCTCGCGCTTTGGGGAATACGGCCTGCGATTCGATCGATCTGGGGAATCGGCGTCTTAGCGGTCCTGATACACGCGTTATTCGACTATCCATTTTCGCGTCCAGGCGGTTGGGGCGTGGCCGATCCTGATTCTTTCCATGGTTGCGGTAAACCAGCCAACGAGTGAATTCCCCGCGACATGAACTGGATCTCGTATCGAGAGGAACTATTCCGGGCTGACGGTTGACGACTTACCGCCACCCAGGCCCAGGGCCACACCAACAACAGCTCCAGCCGCGACACCCACAATGACGAGGATCTTGGCGGTATCGCTGTGTACAGGCAGAGGGGGCGGCTGTGCAGGGGCTGTTGGTTCGGGCGGCGCAGTGGCTTCAGGGGTGGCGCCCACCTCGGGGCCCGCACCATTTGAGGGAACGGTGTCACCAGAAGGGGTGGGAGGGCCTGCTGCGGGGGTGTTGCCTGCCGGAGCGCCCGGCGCCGGGTTAGTAGGCGTTTCTCCGCGTATTTCGCTGAGCGGCATCTGGTGAATGTCAGAGACCGACATCACTTTAGAAGCCCCCGACGCAGCCGCTCTGTCGTACGTGCTACCTGTGACTTCGACCGACGCGCCCACCAGATCGTCGAGGTCTGGCCCCTGGAGTTCGTAGGTTACGTTCGTCGCGATGTCAGTCAGGAGAAAGTGCCCGTAACGCCCGGGATGGTCCTTGCGGAGAACGCCATGCAGCGTCAGTTGGACGCCTCGCCGGTGGGCGGGGCTTGCTCCCCAGCCGCAGGGGTTGGAGTTCTGGTCTGCGGCGGTGTCGGGGTTGAGCTTTGCGGCTGTACAGAAAAGCCCAGTGCCTTCCCCGGCTCCAGGCGAGCGACCAGGAGCCCGGCCGGATTACGAACCTCGGCGGGTCCGTCCTGGGCAGTCACTCTTGAGATGAGACTTATCTTGCACGTCCACCAGAACTGCGCCTTGCGGCGACAAGGAAGATATTCTCAGGCCGTCCGCATGCAGCGCCTGGTGGCCTCGCTGTATAGCCGCCCCATGCTCAAGAACGCCATACTCACGGAAGACCGTAACGGTCGAGCCCGGCTGCAGGAGTAAATTGGACCCTCCGGGAAACATAAGATCGGAGGTTGCGTCGCCGGCCCTGACCACGTTTCCCTGAAACAGGGTCGAGTTGCCACGGACGGCGGCTCCATCGACCTGAACCTGGCCGCTGGTGACGACAAAACCTATGCTCGATGGCGACGCAGCCACGCTAACCAGGCAGCCGCAAGTGAACAATGAGATCGCGGACTGTAGCTTAACGAGCATTGCTTTCCCTCTCCAACTAGACCCCGGTGCGGCCAAGTTTACCCTTTCAGGTGAGACGTCTGCAATCAGTAAGTCCGCCACGCCTCAAGATCATGCAATGCCCGGGTGACTTGCGAAGCACCCGTCGCGCCAGAAAGTGAGGCTCAGCCAGGAGGTTTGGTCATGGTCAAAACGATGCGATGAGTGAAGCACTCCTGCAGGACGGGGAGTTCACGCAACAAAGGAAAAAGTGGTCCAAAGTATTTAAGGTGCCATGATTCCCACTTGCTATTTTGCGGAGAAAATAGCGGTGCAAGCTCGATCAAGAAACGGGCGTTCATTGTGCTGGTTATCTGTCGTAGTTTCCTAATGGAAATGCCGTTCAGTCCCCAGAGTTTGTCTGTGGGACGCAATGGATTTGGAGAGTAAGTGTCTTTGCGCCTGGAAATAATGTCTGTGCCCGCCTTCACCAACGCCGGGCACGGGAACAAGACATTCGACCAGGGCATCTTCGATAACCAGCCGTCAAAGTGGGCCCCTGTCGGATGATAGAACGGAGGGAAAACTGCGTAGAGAGACCCCTCCGGGCGAAGCACTCGTAAGCATTCCGTCAGAGTTTGGCCAGGATCGCACACATGTTCGAGAACGTCATAGGAGACGACGATATCGAACGAATCTGGCGGTAGTGGGAGACACTCGCCGCTGCCGGTCAGGAACGTTGCAGTCGACATTGTGCAGGGCGGCAAAGGCACGCGCCTCCGAGCATTGCCGCTCTTCCGGCTCTATGCCAGTTACGGATCGCGAGCCCAGCTCGGCGTACCTAACGCTCCGGCCGCCATAGCCGCAGCCCAGATCAAGAACGTCTTTGCCTTCCAGTGAAAGCGAGGGAAACCATTTCAAAAAGCCGCCTGCAATTTCGTCGTCGTATTCCATTTGCGCCCGCTCAAGCGGTTTTGGTTCACGCCAGTATCCAGGCGGATGAGAAGGAGCGATAGACAGATACCAGTTGGCCAATGTCTCGATCATGCATGAACGTTTTCCGGCAAAGGGTCGCCGTGGAAATCTCTTGTTCCCCCGCGACCCTCACCTGGTACTGGTAGATTGCAGCTACGATCAGCATATAAAACAGATTTATGTCAGCAAAGCAAACAATGGCAAAATCCAGGCCAGTCAATACGTAGATCAGAAAGCAGTAGAGGAATGCCAGCCAGCCCGGCAGGAAAGACCTTGCGCATCTTCCACATGGCGCGAAAGAGGAATACCTGCGACAGGACGTAGAAAATTAAGCCGAAAACTCCTTCCTCCGAAAGCACGGTCATCAAAACGTTGTGAGGAAAGTTCATGGACTCGATGCCCTTCCACTTCACCATATAACGGGGATTCTGCGAGGCAACATCGTGGTATAAACCGAACCCCACGCCAAACAGCGGATATTCACGAACGACGTGCAGAGTCTCCATGTGCTGAGCGACCCTTTGATAAGCGTTGTCTGGACTCGAAACGCGATCGTCATAGAGGCGAGGATCGAGCACCTTTGCAGCGACAGCGGCAAGCAAGATCAGAGCGAAGAAGGTTGCCCAAATGCGGCGAGGAAACCAGACGATGCTGTGAGAATGCGTCAATCAGGGCGATCGGTATTAAGGCAAATACCAGGCCGCGGTTCAGCGGTAGTAACGCTGCTCCCAGAGAGGCTGCGCATCCCGTCCGATGGACGATCGTCCGCCAGGGGGAAATGCTGGGCGGCAGGAGTCGTCGCAGATAGATGATGAAGAAGAACGCGAGTATGGCGACTACGGATAGTACAACTTGCTGCTCAAAGGGCCCATCCGCACGCCGCAGATGAGTGTCGGTAAACATAGGCTCCGAGCCTTCCCAGGGAAACAGGTCTAAATCCGTTGTTAATTCAATGAGTCCCGTCACACAGAGGCCAAATCCGAGAACGCAGGCACTCAGGTGTAAAGCTTTTAGGTCCTTCAGCAGAGGGAAGTAACGCATGGCATACAAGGCGAGCAGGCCAGGCATCACCATTCCTTCTACCAACAATCGGTAGAAGGCTAGCTCATGCGACGGAGCGTGGGATGCAAGGGATAAAAAACAGACCACCAAGAACAAACCCCAGAAATAAGCGCTGATGCGTACGTCTCGAGTCAGGGGGCTGGTGCGAGATTCTGCCGGGCGACGAGAAAGATTTCAATGATCAGCAGCAGGACGAATGCCCGATCTACCGTGAAAACCGCGCGCTCCCTGGGGAATGTGAAGAAGTAGTAGCAGTAAGGATAGAAGGCAACCCATAAGGGGATCGCATAGTGAAATTGCCTGCGAAGGAAGGCAATCGCGACCCACAGCAGTAGAATCCACGCCGGCAATCGCCCCGATGCCGACCTTTAAAGGCGCAATCGGGAGAACGATGCAGAGCGGCACCAACGAAAGCAGAACCAGCAACCAATACGACCGCCGCACCATACTCCGCGGTCCTACGTTGGGTACTCCGAATTCACTGGACAATTCCTTAGCCATAAACGCTCGCAACACACGGCTTCCACATCCCTGCTTGCCAAAACTCGCCGTCAACTGTAGTCGAAATTTTATCCGCAACCTGACTTTGGGGAATCGGTGAGCCCACGGAATGTAGCCTACACCGCGAAAGCGATGGAAGTCTCCGCAGGTGCGGGAGGTTCGCAAACGCGTCCGCTTCCCGGGCGACCCTGGTATAAAGAGGGTTGCGTATAGACAGGATGCGGGGCTGCCAGGCCCAGCGCGGCTACGGTTTCCGTAGAACGCAGGCTGGGCAAACTTAGGTTGAAGGTGTGCTGAACCGGTGGATTTAACTTCAGAGAGAGATGCGGCTGTCCCATACCTTGGGGAAAATCTGTGGGGATACGGGAAGCGCCTCCGTTTTGTTGACGGCGTCGTCCAGCAAACCTTCCCGGGGAGAAAGCGATCTGACATCCGAGTGCTGGACGTGGGGTGCGGAAACGGCTCCCAATTAGCAATTCCCCTCTCAAATGGCGGATATCAGGTGACGGGTGTCGATCCGCACCTGCCTTCAATCGAACGGGGTCGCCGGTTGGCGTCTGCCGTGAGGTTCGTTCATGGAGTGGTGAGCGATCTTTCACTGACCAAGTTTGATTGCGTCATCATCTCCGAGGTGCTTGAGCATCTCGATGCACCCGAGGTTCTGCTCGCTTCGGTACTACCCTATCTTGCGCAATCCGGAGTTCTCATCATCACCGTTCCGAACGGCTACGGCGAGTTTGAATTGGATCTGCGGTTATATCGTGGTCTGCGGCTGGATAAGCTGGTCGCGCGGTTGTATTCCCTGTCCAGAGCCAAGGAAGACAGGGTGTACATTGCAGGGTCAGATGACGAGACTCCGCACGTGCAGCGGTTTACTGTTTCACAGCTTCGCGAGTTATTCGACCGGGGCCATTTGCAGCTCATAGAGGTTCGTGGCACTTCCATGATGTCCGGTCCGATCGTTTTGCACCTACTGGGCAGATTCGAGAGTTTCGTCCGCCTGAATGTAGCGGCCGCCGATTACCTGCCGTGGTCACTGGCATCAGGATGGATGTTCGCTTTGAAATTCGCGACACCGACGAGTTATTGAGATTTCCTTTAACAGGCCCGACGGAGTGGGTTAGTGGGAGATCGGGACGGCCTGTCGCGCATCCAGCTGCACTTTTTTTTGCGTCCTGATCGCTTCCTCGATGGCGAACGTTGCTTCTGTTACCTCGATCAATTCTGCAAAGGGGATCGGAGCTTCTCTCCCTTGCTGCATGGCTTCGATGGTGAGCTCAAGTTCCCGGCGATGGCCCTTATCTCGTCCGCCCTTGGACATTTCGCTCTTGCCCCCTCGGGATAGATAGAGAGTCTTGAAGTCATCCAGGCGCGCGATGCTGCCGGCGCAGAATACCTCGAAATATTCCTTCGCGACGGTTCGATCTCCGTTCGCGAGATACAGCACATTGGCCACTGAGCCATCCTCAAACGAGATAGTAACCGTGACATTATCGCGATTGTAGCGCCCCGAATCGGGGAGTGCCATGGCGGTGAGCGCTTGCATGGGACAGCCCACCACTGCCCGCGCCCAGTCGACAAAGTGACACAACTCTCCAACGATTCTCCCGCCATTCTCGGGACTTTGCACCCAGCTCTCCCGAGGAATAAAACCGGCGTTACAGCGGATATTGACCATCATTGGTTCGGTGCGACCAGCGAAGAAGTTCTTTAGCTTCTCTGTAAGGGGCGAAAAGCGACGATTGAAGCCCGCCATGAGAAAAGCCGACCCGATTGTTGTGAGGCATCTCGCGTAAGCCGTGCGCACCATCTCCAGTTGTTCGCGGTTGATCGCAAGCGGCTTTTCGACGAATACGGGCTTGCCCTGGTCCAGGGCGCTTCTTACGTATCCGGCATGGCTGTTATGCCGTGTCAGGATGAAGACCGCGTCCAAATTGGGATTGGAGATTAGTTCCGAAGGAGATTCGGCTGTCGCGAAGCCAAAGCCTGCGCGTGCCGACTCCGCAGCCGCGCCTGAGCTCGTGGCGACAGATTGAAGGATCGACCCGGCGGAGGAGCGGAGCTGGGGGAAAATAACGCCGCGGGCAAATCCACCAGCCCCGATACATCCTACCCGGAGTTTGTCCTCTGGTCGCGGTTGTGCGGCCCGCTCTGACGCCGACGTCAGTTTGACAGACAACCGGACATCCTCCGGTGCGTGGAAGTCTATGATTCCGGTGTACGCGCCGGCCTCGACGGCCGCGTATGCCTTTGCGCCATCTTCGACCGAAAATTGATGAGCAAGGAGTGCTTCCACCTGCAACGACCCGGAGGCCAACAGATCGAGGAAAGCCTCCATATTCCGCTTCTCTGTCCAGCGAACAAAGCCGATTGGATAATCCTGTCCTCCTTCCTCGTAGCTCGCATCGTAGCGGCCCGGGCCATAGGAACGGGACATCGCGAGGGATATCTCTTTTCTATACATGTGACCTCGCGACACGCCCATGCCAACGTCTCCGACAACAGAGATGCGGCCGCGATCTCTTAATAGGTTCGCCGCCAATTCAAGCGGGTCCGCCGACTTGGTAGCCGCGGTGATCAGTGCGGCATCGACCCCGTAACGCGAGAAGCTTTTCACCGCATTGTGCAGCTCAGGATCGTTGGTGCTCAGCCCAATATGGGCTCCAAAAGCCGTTGAGTGGGCAGCCCGCTCGCTGGACACGTCGATCGCAATCACGCGGCAACCGGCGGCGCGCAAGACCTGAATCGCCAGGGCACCGACCAAACCTACACCGATCACCGCCACCGTCTCGCCGAACGTCACGTTCGCCTGGCGTACACCCTGAACCGCGATGGCGCCGATCGTCGTCAGGGATGCCGCCTTGAGGCCGACACTACCGGGTACAAGGACGGCAAGATTTGCAGGCACGAAGTTGAACTCACAGTGGCTCGCATAGCCAACGCCGGCGCAGGCCACCCGGTCTCCAGGATGAAAACCGTTGACCGCCGCGCCAACTTCCAGAACTACGCCAGAGCAGGAGTAGCCCAAGGCGGAGAGAGTTTCCAGGCGCGCCTGCACTTTCTGCCGCGCCGCTCCAACCCCATTAGATTGCGCGTACTCGAGCACCTGCTTTACCAGATCGGGGCGAGCCATCGCCTTTCCTAAGAGGGATTTCCGTCCGGCCTCCACGGCCGCCTTCTCAGTGCCAGAACTGATGGCGGAAAAAGCCGTGCGCACCAGAATGCCTCCCTCTCGCAGCTCGGGGGCAGGTACCTCATAGGTAGCCACTCGCCCCGATTTCATATCTTCGAGCAAAGCGCGCATTCAAGGCCTCTCTGTGACTGGATGGAGAGTTGGGGAGGAATGCAAATGTCGATGGCCGCGCAGCAGAGAGTGGATGAGTGCCGCAAGCTGACGCGCTCTTTCATCCCACGTGCCATCTTTCACCACCGCCTGGCGTCGCGCCGCAAGGGATAAGGAGTCTTCTTGTAACGCGGCTTCGACCTGTGCAATAAATTCCCGTGTTCCTCGATAGAACCGCGGACCCGGCGTCTGCAGGTATTCGTACAGGGGAGCCATCACGACAGGCTTTCCCGTCGCAAGATATTCGCGTACTTTAATCGCGCTCCCGTAGCTGGTGAAAACATTGTTCTCTCGCCAGGGCAACACGCATACGTCAAATTGCCGCACATACCGTGGCAGATCCTGGTAGCTTTTGGAACCGAGAAAATGGACGTTAGGTGCTGAAATCCGCACGAGGTTGGACTTGAGACCCAGTAGAACCCAGTGCCAGCCAGGGCGCAGCCGGGCAACCTCCGCTATCAAGTCCGTGTCCATCACATAATCCATGGCCCCGAAATATCCCAGGATCGGATGGGGGATGCCATCCAGTTCTGCTGCAGGTGCAACCTGCAGGTTCGAGAAATGCTCGAAATCGACCGCTTGCTCCAAGAAAAACCGATGAGGTTCCGTAGCCTCGTCGAAGAGCTTACGGCCCGAATACAGCACGACGTCGGCCGCATCTTTCAGTTGCCTGTCACATTGGTGAATGACTTGTACCGACAGTGCGCTGTCCTGGTTAGCGTCGTATTTGTCTGATATCTGATAAAGAAGCAACTTCTCACCCAATCGCCCTGCCATCTCGGCTGCGGTGGGGATCGCGACCCAGAGAATCGGGTGAGAGATACGCAGCAGCAGCATGGCAACCCGCAATTGCGCGACCAGCATGATGCGATTGAGCCATCGCCCAATCTTCGATCCGTAAAGCGGTAGATTGACCGGCGTCATCACCCACAAGCCCTCTGGAACCTTGCGCAGCCAGCGAGTGTAGCTCTTGAGCTTGCGTCGGATCTTAAGAAAGAAATCAGGGTTCGCCATTGAAGGCAAACCCATACTGATGGAGTTGACGAAGAGAACCGTGTTGCGCGAGGCATAGCGTTTGAGTATGTGATTCTTGGAGTGAGGATGGTGGTACCACCAGTCTTCGCCGGCGAAGCAGATGATGCTTTCACCTTCGAGCTCACGGTCTCGATTGGCTTTCGCTGTCAACTCCATTGCACCTCGGTCTGCAGCTTAGCAGGCAGGAAGGCCTCTGTGCGGATCTGGATGCAACTCGCAGCCAAAGCAGCGCCGAACTCCCGCGAGACCTCAGTGGGCGTGAACGTCAGCACTAGGGGGCTGGCTGCCTCACACTGCAGCCTGATCCGGCGCGGTCCTTCGATAACGCAGCTTACTATCTCTCCTGTCATCATCTCAGAGGATACCGTCCATTCAGGTCCGAGAATAAACCGCAGATCAAGCAAATGCTTGTCCGCACCGCGGACTTCGTCGATCAGCCGCAATGAGTGTTCTTCCAGACAGACGGTCCTGTGGTGCTCCACGCCATACCTGGAATACCCCCGGTGCGACGCAGATACCGCCAGCCCCCCGGCTGCCGATGGAGTGATCGGGGAAATCACGGCTTCGTTGCCGCAACGAAAAAGCAAGCCGGCATCTTGATCGATGGTGTTCTGCTCCGCTTCATCAACCCTCAGGGTATTGTGCGCTCCGGTAGAGCGAGCGAGGTTCCGTAGATGCGCTGAACGCGTATAGCAGCGGCTTCCGGCATCGCAGAAAACCTCGTGCTGACCAATCCGGAAAACGATAGACAATTTGTCGCAGTGGGTATGGCTTCCTTTTCCGCGGAGCCCATTCGGCATCGCGGAAAAAACGACCGAGGCATCGCCTGTGCGCAGCACAGCAATTCCTGAATCCGGCAACAGGGAGAGAGGTCTCTGCTCGCGTCGGCCAGGGCGGTCTACGGCCTCGCTCCCAAACCAGATCGCATCCTCCCCGTGACCGCTCAAGCCAAGCTGAAGCACATGAGATGCAAGTCCGCACAACCCGGCGGTGCGTAGCGAGTGCCGTTTACCTTCCGCTTCCGAGGTTTGCGCAAGATCATCGAAAAGCAGTTCGACTCTGCCGTTGTCGCAATCCCCAAGATGAGGCAGTTTCCCGGCGTCATCGGCAAGTGACGCGATCCACGTGAACATGAGCCCAAGGCGATCGCGAAACTCGTGCAGGATAACTCCGCCGCTTCGCTTTTGCACCAGGAACGAATGCAGACCCAACTGCGCCACCAAAAAGTGATAACCCGTCGAGGCCTCGCTTGTCGCCACCGTCGGCGTAGGTCTGTAACAGAATCTCCCGCTGAACCGCTCGCGCGTATTTCTCTCGCCGCCGGTTCATCCCTAGGTAGGCTGACAAGGTCGTCAGTCCAACGATGTTGCTCAAGTAATGATTGCTGCGAAGCAGGAAAGAGAACTCGTTGTGAGTCTCAATGAAACGAAGGTGCTGCCACAGCGAGGCGGTCAGTTGATCGAGCCACGGCAGCTCCTCGTCTGCAAAGGGCCACAAAAGGTCCATGGTCAGACAAAGGCTGATGCCGCGTAGCCCTGCCTCCATTGCAACCGTCCAGTTCACTCCCATACCAGGCGGATTGTGTTCTACCCAATCCCCCAGCACCGAACGCAAGCATTCACGGTATCGTCGATCGCGGCTGAGTACCCACGCCTTCGCGATTACAGGTGCGAATTGTAAGCGTGAAAGCTCCCAGGGGGCTTTTACGTCGGATCCGTCATGGCGAACGATTCGTATTCTCTGTGCGTCTTCGAGCGGCCAGCTTTTTCCGGAAACCCAATCGCATTGCCAGTCGGGCTTCGGGCCCAGGAGCGGTTTTCCATAGCCCATGAGCGGATACTCTCCCCGCAGGATGGCGTCGGCGTAAGCAAGAATGGCGTCGCCGTTGCGGTTAGAGAGAAGATGTTTCTGCAGCTGGTAATAACCGATAGGGCGGAATCGGGCCGGGCAAACAATGCTTGATTCTCCAAGCTGAAAGATCGATTTGCGCGCCGAACGGATGGCGCGCCAGCCTGCTTCCGCTATCAGTGCTGGTAGCGGCTCTTCCCTCAGTGCACGCAGCCTCATCACGTGCCCACAAAGCCCCGCACTGAAACCACTCTGTTTGCCTGGTCAGGCATGTCGTTCAGGGCATAGGCAACATTACGCGCCCAGTCACGGTGTTCCACCGCAGCTTGCCGTGCGGCGGCGCCCAGGCTTTCGCGCTCCGCCGGGTTTAGGGCGAGGCGCCGGATTGCCTGTGCCAATTCCTTTGCGTTGCCCGGAGCCACCAGCAACGCTGTTCGCTCGTGCTCCAGAACCTCGGCGAGTTGATCGAGGCGGCTGGCAACGATCGCCTTACCCATTGCCATGTATTCGAAGAGCTTTGTGGGCGAGCCGAAGAACCTGCTGCCATCGGGCATCGGAACATGAGGTGAAACCAGGATGTCGGAAGCGTCCAGATATTCAGCCACTTTCTCGGACGGGAGGGGCCCGGTAAATATCACTTCTCGCGTCCTCTCGTAAGCTGCCAGGGCAGCACGCATTTCTCCGTGGAGCAAACCATCACCGATAAGAAGAAAGCGTAGCCGGCAAGGCGACTGGCTGGTTAAGAGCAAGGCGATCGCCCGCTGCAACGGATCGATGCCGTGCCACAGACTGAATGACCCCACGAACCCGATCAGCACTTCCTCGGGCTGCATGCCTAGTTCCCGCCGCCCGGAGTTCCTCCCTCGTCCGGGATAGAAGTAGTTCGTGTCTACAGCATTGGGATTCACCCGAATGCGGTCGGGCGAAATACCCCTCTCTGCCAAATCGTCGCCAAGTGCATTAGAAACGACCACGATCCTTGCTGCACTTTTCAACGTCACGTCCTCGCACAACTTGATCCACCGGCGCAACGGATTGGGGTCCCAATGATCCGCGATCCAGGCTTCAGAACCGTTGTATTCAAGAATCAAGGGGATCTTCAAGCGCCGGGAGAGCAGAGCGCCGGTAATGGAAAAAGCAAGGTGCCGCTGGTAAAGAAGCCGCGGTCGGGCAGGGCCGAGATTTTTATGTACTCCGCGTGCGAATACGAAATTGTAGGACAGCATGACGGCGCCCCAGAAGAAATAGGGCCGTTGCGAGGCACGTATAACTTCGTTTGAAAAAGCGTCCTGAGCCAACGGCGTGCCGCTAAAGACACGGCACTCTTTGCTCGTGGCCTTCAATCCGTAAAGGAAACCGCGAATGTGACTGATGGCGCCGCCGACGGAACCAAAGCTGGCGGGAGTGGGGATGAGGTAGAGCCAGTTCCTGGTCACTGCCGATTGCATGGTCGATTGGCGCCGCTCGTTTAAGTTTGAGTTGCAGATAAGGCCACCAGAAGACAACCGTGGTTGCGTCCCGAAGAATACTGAGCAGAACTCCGGGAGCTGCCCGGAGGAGATCCCTGTTGCGAATCGATTCCCAGTGCCCATTCTTATCGCACAACACAGTTTCGCGGCATCGATGCAAAAGTTGGAAACACGCTAGAATCTGCCTGTGTTTGAAGTCCTGCAGCGATTCAAAGTAGAAAATGATCGCCCGGCCGCGCAACCCACGAAGCAAGCGAATCTTCTGCGCAAAACCGCTCACCCTGAATTTGCGATGCGGGAATTCACTGATTTCCATCCCGGAATAGTGAGTCTTTACCAAGTCACGGGCTCGATTCACATCTCCTGCCCAGACACAAAGATGAACGATACCAGCCGCTGCCGTCGATTTCATTTTTTGCATCTCGCAGATTGCGTGGTGCCCTGGAGACAGGTTAAACGAACCGCGGCTTATTTGTAGCCAGGACGTCCTCGCGGGTCGCAACAAATCGTGATCCGCTTCTAGCGATCGCGCGTCGTGTAGTGACTGTAGTAGCGAGGGCTGTGATAGTAATACTGCGAGCTCATATCCGCGCGGACGCCATTGAGCACGATGCCAATGATATTTGCGCGGACTCGCTTGAGTTGTTCGACCACACTGGCCACCGCACTCCGGTTCGTGCGTCCGGCCCGGGCCACGATGATCACGCTGTCGGCGAGTGCGGCAATCTCCAGCGGTTCCGCAAAACCGAGCAGCGGCGGTGAATCAATGACCACCAGGTCATATTCACGCTCCGCCTCATCGAGAATCGAGCGCAGCACCATCCCGATCCGGTCGGCAACCCGCCGCGACGACGGGCCGGCAGAGAGGACATCGAGATCCGGGTAGGCATAAGGCGTCTGAACAGCTTCTTTCCAGTGCATGGTGCCATTCACCACATCGGAAAGGCCACGGTCGTTGGAAACTCCCAGCTTGATGACCGGCCGGCGCATATCGCCGTCAATCAACAGCGTCCTGCGTTGCTGCTGGCTATGCGCTGCGGCCAGGTAAAGGGCGATGGTCGACTTTCCTTCGCCTGGCGAAGCAGAGGTGACCAGGATGCTTCTGGGGTGATGCTCCCGGCCGGCGGAAAGCAGGATCGAGCTTCTCAGCGTACGGATCGCTTCATCAAAGGCAGCATTCGGCGCGGCCAACGTCTCCTTCGCCGAGATCCCGTTGAACTGGGGACCTCCCGGCAGTCTCCTGCATAGGCAGAATCCCCATGGTAAATTTGCCCACGGGAAGCGAAGGAAGCAGCGGGACCCGTAGTTCGCGCTGCAGGTGCTCGCTGTCCACAACCGTCGTATCCAGCGCATCCATCAGAAAGATGATGCTCAAGCCGATGATGGTGGATCCAAGCAAAGCCAGCAAAGCATTGAGCATGGTCTTGGGGAAGGATGGATAGAGCGCCGGACGGGCAACATCCGCCAGGCGGATCGAACTGCTTTCAAAGCTGGCGTTAATCCCCGCCTCACGAATCTTGCGGATGAGTTCTTCGTAGAGCGCCTTGTCGGTATCCGCTTCCTGCTTCAGGGCCTTGTATTCAAAAGACCGCCCGTTCATCTGGTCGAATTCAGCCTTGGCCCGGGTCATGTCCCGGCGCAAAAGGCTTTCCCGATTCACTGCCTGTTGGTAATCGATGCCCACCCGTTGCACGATTCGCCGGCGCAGAACGTCGATCTCCCACTGCAACTCGGTTACCTGGCTGGCAGCCTTCTTGTATATAGGATGGGTCGAACCAAACTGAGTCTGAACCTCCGCGAACTTCTCTGTCGCTTCGTTCAGCTTGGCTTCCAGGGTGCGCAACTGCTCGCCCTCGGTGGATGCTTCCGCAGCCGGCAGTGAGCCGCCCTTGACCGCATTAAACGCAGCTTCCTTGCCCGCCCGGTCCACCTCGGCCGCGGTGAGATCGTTGTCGAGGTGCAGCAGTCGTGCGGAAAATACGTTGGTCTTTTCCTCCGGGTTGATCACATCAAGATCTTTTTCCAGGTTAGCCAACGCGCCCGCGGAGCGCTCCATCTTCGCCTTAAGCTCTTCCAGCTGCTTTTCCATGTAGCCGGTCATCTGCGATGCGGCCTGGTAGCGGATGTCATACGTGTGACGGATATAGCTGCGGGCGATTTCATTGACCACGTCCGCGGAGAGCTGCGGATCCGGAGACCGGTAGCTGATAAGGAGCAGAAAGGTGTGCAGAGGACGGGCGACCTTCAGTCCACGCAGTTCAATCGGTGCGTCCTTGAGCCGGGAGGAGAGGAGCGGGTCCTTCGCCAGCTTGCGAAGAGCCGGCGTCATCAAATGGTACTTCTCGACGACCGGGCGCAGAACAGCATCTGATTGGACGATTTGCTCTTGCGTGGTGAGATAGTTCTCCACGTCCGCCGAGTTGACCGCGGCAGTGCTCTCGTTGCCCAGAACCGCGGCTGGAGTCTGGCGATCGATATCAATGACCGCCGTAGACTCATACAGGGGGGTGAGTCGCTTGGAGACAATGATTGTGGCGATTACGGAAAAAACTACGAAGCCAAGCAGTTTCCAGCGGTGACGCTTGACTACCCACAGATATTGCGAAAGGGAAGGCCCGTTGAGCTGCGCTCCATTTTCCGGCGCAGGAAGAAGCATACGAGGCGAGATCGGCCTGGGCTCGAATCCGTTTGCGCTTTCATCGGCTCTCTCGTTCGGAATCGCGATTTCTTCTTTACGCATCACGCCAGTCTCAATGCCAGATAATGTAATTAGTGGCGGTTGCGGAGCCTAAACCGGCGAGCCGGTCAATGGCCTGCGCCGTGAGACGCCGGCCCTTATTGTCTGGGATGTAGAGCACGTCATTCGCCTGCAAAGGCACGTCAGGCGATTTGCGCTCCATGATCTTCGCCAACTCGATCGGTACCTCGGTCTTGGTGCCCCCGGCAGCCCTGCGATACACATAGGCCACTTTAGCTGAGTAAGGGGCCAGCCCTTCCGAGAGAGCCAGCAGTTGCAAAATGGTGGTCTCTTCATCATTGCGTACCGGGTACGCGCCCGGCTTTTTGACATTTCCCACCACGTATATCTTTAAAGCCTCCGGTACCAGAACCTCTTCCCCCCCATGCAGCATCACGTTGGCGCTGGGGTCGGCATTGTCGATCAATTTCCGTACGGGTATGGTTTGCGTCATCCTGGCCGGTTTTCCGTTCTGCACCACCTCTCGGCTGACGACAATATCGGAGCCTGCGTCTTCTCTCATCCCTCCGGCCCGCGCGATCGCATCCAGTAGCGGGATGGGCCGCGTGGCCTGAAATACCAACGGGCTTTTAACCGCCCCCACCACGTTAACCGGCCGGCTCTGGTACTCGACGATGGTTACGGTCACGATGGGGTCGACCAGGACTTTACCCTGGGTTAAGGATTTGGCGATCGTGGTTTCCACCTGGGACGGAACCAAGCCCCCCACCGGAATGGGGTCTTTGAGCATAGGCAGGCGTATGTTGCCGTTGGCATCCACGCGCACGGTGCGCGTCAGTTCTGGGGAATCATAGACGGAGAGAGCCAGCAGGTCGTCGGGGCCCACCGGCTGAGTAGGCAAATTGGAGTAGGCGTATTCGAGATTTGAGCCAGTGGCTATGGCCCGGTCAGGTTGCTGGGCAAACAGCGACCCAGCCAGTACTACCCAGCAGCAGCCGGTGCGCGCGGCCAAACCGCCCCACCGATATGCAGAATCGCCGCGGAGCATCAGATTGGATTGTTTTGCTGTGCGTCATGACGGATTGCGCGAGGAAGCCTAGTCCGGTCTGCGGCGGGCCGCTGGCAAGCTGCCGGTTCCGGTTGGCGCATTTATACGCCTCGTGGTGCCGCATGTCACCTCTTGGTCCGTCCGCCGGGTAGACGATCGATAACCCTCCAGTCGCTGGTTTCTTGAGTGTAGTCTCACAACACCGGGGAATCAGCCCTGGAATTGGAGATTTTCTCGCTCCGCGCAATCTCCGCCCGCGGCGGCGGCGAGCCGCACTGCTTTCAGGGCAAGCTTTCCCTCGACCCGCACCGTGCCCGGCTGCCGCTGGTAAAGCAGCGATAGATTCACGAATGCCGTCCCCTCCGGGGTGGTGAAGCAAGTTGCCGCGACGCCTGACCGCTCCCCCCCATGTTCAGACGACAGGCTGGCCGTCTTCGCCAGGACGGCGCCCGTTTGCTCATCGGTCACTCGCCACTCAATCCCGCTGCCGGGGGGAATGCCCGAAGTTCCGTAGTCGATCGTCAGGGCGTAGTTTTTTCGCGCGTGCACCGGAACCGTCTGGCTGAGGAGCAGAACACTGTCCGGTTCCTCTCCGGAGAACTCGAAACCCAGAGCGTTTGGATTCGCGTTCAGAAACGAGCTTACCCCTTCTACCGTTGGCAGGTGCCAATCGAAGCCGTGGGATAGCGGCGATTTCCCAAAGTCGCCGTTGGTCACGGGGGAGTCCGCTCCCAGCGAGCGGTAGGACGTCCGAGTCCCCAAGCCATTCCACAGCCCCAGGGCCAGATCGGGACGCTTGTGTTCGAGGAGCCAGTCGCAAGCTCCCAGCAGAGTCCCAGTGCCCTCTTTGGTGCTCTCCTTATCGGTGGTTTGCAGCAGGTGCGACGCTGCTGCCGTCACTGCTTCCGCATCTCCTTGCGTGAGCAGAAAATTTACAAACTGGCCTTCGACCACCGGCCGTTTCATTTGCAGCCGCTTTTCAATCTCCTGAGCGTTGGGATCGACGTACCATGCCAGGCGGAAAAGGGGGGTCGCATCGTCCGGGACCATTTGCGCAGCCCTTTGCGCCCAATACCAGAAGCGGGCAGCATTTTGACGGCGAAAGTAAAAGTTTGTTAACGACCAGCTGGGAAGAAAGGTGGAATCCGCACTTGCGGCCTGCAACAGCGACTCTTCGGCCTGGGGTAGATCGTTCTCCGCCTCGGATAACAGTCCCAGCTGAATCCAGCTCGACGCGTCGTAGCGATTGAGTTTTACCGCCTTCTGCAGCAGCGATTTTGCTGCCGGCGGGTCGCTGGCATAGAGCTCTTGCGCAAGTTGTGCTGGAAATGCCGAGTTCGCGGGCATCAGGCGCATGGCCAAACGCGTATTGTCCGTTTGATTCCGGCGAGCTGAAAGGTCAGCGACCGCGAACAGCCCATTCCAGACGATACCCACTGCCAGCGCGGCCAGGCAGAAGCCTGTGATAGCGAAGCGGCAAACTCGGTTGGTGGTCAGCACGCTGCGAGGCCTTTTTCATTTGCTGAGTTTATCGATCTGCCGATCGAGTTCCGAGATGGCATCGAACGGCTTCCCAAACAGATTTTCCCAAACGATATGTTGCGCGCCGCCGGCACTGTCCAGATTAATGATGCTGGCCGCGATGAGCTCCTTGTTGATCGGCAGGTAAACCGCTGCCAGGCACTTCGTATACTTGGGCGAATAGAAGACAGAGTACACCCGGGTTTCCTTGACCACGGCGGTGAATGTCCGGGCGACTCTCCCCGTCTGTGCATCGCAATCGGCCTGTGCCTTGCGCGCCAAGGTCTTCCCCGCCGCCTTCTGCTGCACGCTCTGGCCGTTTGCGCAGACACCGAGGAGAAGAATTGCCGCCGTGATCAAGGGTGTGCGCATCGGGTGCAACCTTTCCTGAAAAGCATCCCCATATCATACTGATCCCTCTCCCTTGTTCGGAACGCGTTGCCCGGGCCGGGGCAAAACCGGGAAATCCGGCCTGGGCGCCTGCGGTTCGACGTGGTGTGGCGTGGCTATGCTGCGACGACTTGGTTTCTGAGGTGGGGCTTGCCTTCCCGTCGAATCAACCAGCCGAGGATAATCCAGTTGCCAGCGGCAAGGCTGCCATCGGTAAGCAAGCTGGCCCAGGCTGCCCCGTGCCAGGAATACGCGGGAATCAGCCAGAGGTTGAGAGCGAAATTCAGTGCCGCGGCGGCAAGTTGTGTGGCGGTCCGGTAACGCTGATAACCGGCTCCCGTGAGTGTGTCACCCGCGCCCAGGTGCAGGCTGCGAAATACCGGTAAAAGGCACAGCCATTGCAGCGCGGAGACGCTGTTGGCGAAGCTCGGCCCGACGATGTGCGGAATGATCGGCGCGGCGAGAAACATGGCTGCGGCCGCCAGCAGACCGAAAGGTAGAGTCTTACCCAGCAATTTGCCGGTGAGAGCGATGGAGCCCCGCGCGCCATTGCGTCCGGTCTGACAAAAGCGGGGGAACGCGGCGGACTGGAGCGCGCGGATCGGCGTGCAGCTCATGTCGATGACCCGATAGGCCATGCTGTAAATCCCGTCCGCGGCCAGCATGCCGTAGCGGCTGAGCATTACCTTGTCAATGTCGTTGTAGACCGAGGTCGTGCTGGCAGCGAAGGAGAAACCAACACCCTCCAGGGCCCGTTGACGAAGCAATCGAAGGTTGACCTTAGGCCAGCCAAGACGGGTGGTCACCAGCACCAGCGCCATGGTGGCGGAGAGACAAGAGACGCAGAGCGAAGCGATGACCCATTGACGCACGCTCGCATGGCCGAGAACGAGCAGCATGGCAGCCGCGGTGAGCATGCGCGCGATGCTGGTGAGGGAAGTGAGCGCTGCGGTGAGCTTGAGCTGTTCAAAGGCCTGGAAGGCTTGACCGCCAGCCTCGGCGAGCCGTGCGCATGTGCACTCGCCCACGGCAACCAGCACAATCACCGAGGCGCTGGCCGGGCCGACCATCCAATGAGCGAGGCGGCCGAGGGCCAAAATCACAAACAAGCCGACGCCAAGAGTGGTGACCAGCACATTGCCCCAATACTGCGGGAACTCCTTGTGATCGCGGCTTACCTGGCGCACCAAAACCAGGCCTGAGCCAAGCGTGCTGTACTGGCTGAGCAAGGAGACGGCAGCAGCGGCGCCCACAAAGATGCCATATTGATCCGCACCCAGCAAGCGAGCGAGCAGAACGAAGTAGCATGCCTGTACTGCAAAGCTGACTCCCTGGCCCAGGAACATCCAGCCGGCATTTCTGGCCAGGCGGCTTCGCAGCTGATCGCGCATCAACCTCTTCACAAGATATAGATGTAACCTCCATCGGCCGGAATCGATCGCACACTAATTCGTTGTTCTCTCGCATCGCCCCGAATACTATCCGGCAAGTTGTCAGGCCCTTCCTGCCGGTCTCTCCGCAAGTGTGGGCCAGGCGGATGCGACCGCGTTAGTAATCAAGATGTCCGGCAATAGGACAGCCGCGCGCTCCAAAGCGGCGCACCGTTCTGTGCGAGCTATAACTTTTATCAAACTGAAGTTGATTTCCACCGGAGATTCTGTCACCTTTTGGCTTTGGTCATCGTTACGAGACCATCCTTCTGGTGTTGTAGCAAGCCACGTTCATAAAGCCCCGATCCCGGCCGGGTATAAGTAACGTCGATGTAAGTAATGAAAATAATAACTATCCAATTTACCGGAATGGACTTTCCGGACTAAAACGATAAGTCCTACTGGAGAAGTTCTCCGCTTTGGCTTTTTACTTTTCGATCCTGGTGACACGCAGTAGAAGATAACAACTCGCGAACAGGCAGGCAGTTGATCGAAGTTCAATGCAACCAAAGGTGGTAGTGCATGGCGACCGATTTCCCTTTACCGGCTTCGGAACAGATGGGGTTCCGTTCTCCCTCGGTATTAACTCAACCCCTTGTGATCCTAAGAAGCGCGGTCGGGCTCGCCATTCCGGCGCTGTTCGATCTCGGTTGCATCGCCCTGGCGTGTATCGCCGGCATCCTGCTCTATGAGCTGCATAGGCCGCTCGAAGGGCGGGAAGCGTGGTTGCTGTGGGCAGAAATTTCCCTCGAGTATGGCGCGGCCTTCGTTATTCTCGCCCAGGCGCATCACCTCTACAGACAGCGCGCGACCCTGCTCCAGGTGGCGGATACAGCCCGGATCCTGAGAGTCTCCACCTACAGCCTGATTCTGCTGGCGGTCGGCAATTACTTCACCAAGGCGGGGATGCCGCGATTGTTGCTGGCCTATTTCGCGATGCTTGCCACCCTTCTGCTGGTCATACAAAAGTATTCAAGCAACAGACTCATTCGCGACTGGAAATCGCCTGCCGTCCCCCAGCGCAGGGTGCTTATCTGCGGAACAACACGCGAAACCCGGCGCCTGTTCTCTTATCTGCTGCACTCTCCCCATCTGGGCCAGATTCCAGTCGGATTTCTCGATGAAAGCGGCTTTGATAACCGCCGTGTCATCTACAGTCACGATTACAATCTCAAACATCACGTACCCGTTATTTCTGAACCTCTGTCGGAGTCTCTCCTCCGGTCTCTCAATGTACAGGAGATTTTCATCCCTCCCACCGTCGCACTGCCACGCATGAATGAGCTATTGGCTTTAGCTGCCGCAGCCGGTGTCAGGGTTTCGCTCGTTGGTGCCGGCCACCCGTACTTTGCCGAGCACAGCACTTCGGTACAGTTGATTGACGGCCTCATGGTTACCACGCTCGATGCGGACGGCGACCATCCACTCCCTTACATGGCTTTCAAGCGTTGCACCGACGTGTGCCTGGCCTCTCTGCTTATGCTGCTTACGCTGCCCATGTGGCTGGTTTGCGCCCTCATGGTTAAAGCCACTTCGCGCGGACCGATTTTCTTCCGTCAGCAACGAACCGGTCAATTCGGCAGACCCTTTCTCATGCTTAAATTCCGCAGCATGTATCTGGACGTTCCGAAATACGAACGCTCGCCCGAAAGCCCGGAGGACAAGCGCATTACCGCCGCTGGAAGATTCCTCAGACGGACCAGCCTGGATGAGCTTCCGCAGCTGATCAACGTTCTGACTGGACATATGTCACTGGTCGGGCCTCGGCCGGAGATGCCCTATATCACCGACACCTACACCCCGCTCGAAAGGCGAAGGCTCACCGTTCCCCAGGGCTTGACCGGTCTTTGGCAGCTCAGCGGCGATCGCCGCTTCATCATCCATGAAGCCATTGAGTATGACTTTTATTACATCGAGAATCGCGGTATCTTTCTCGATTTCGCCATTCTTCTCCACACCCTGTTCTTCGCCATGAAGGGGCTCTAGGTCGTGCATCAGCACCGTCAGACTCGTCCAAAATTCGATTTTTAAGTTGGAGAATTTGGGCAGCACAAGGCGCATTCCCTGGGCTTAGAAGGCGTAAGGAAGATCATCGAAGGACAGACAGGACTTCAGGCGTAGGTTAACTGGCCTAACGAGCTTTACATTTTTAGCCACTGAGAATATGGTCTTGCCGCTCTGTTCCACTTTCTACATCCCCTCTTCAGCCTCTTCAGCCTCTTCAGCCTCCGCAGCCTCTTGAGCCTCTGCAGTCCCGCAGGGACGGTACAACCTGGAGCCCGGCACGGGAGTGCCGGGTAGGCTAAGAATTATGTACGAGTCCCGCAGGGACGGCACAATGCGCAGCCCCGGAGTGGGCGATGGGCCTAAAGTTCATCAGCACCCCTCCAGAACTCGTATCATTCAAACGACAGCCATCCGCTAATTTGGACAGCTCTGAATTCAACCGTCCCCGTTCGACAAGCTCCCTTAATTTGCAGTGGGTAGGTTACACATTGTGACTTCCCCTCCAAAGCCAAGGAGAAGCAGAGACTTCAAAGCGACATACCCTCAAGTGATGCTGATAAGCCCGGCGCTGAGCGCGGGGAGGAAGCAAGTTGTTCGGTCCCCCGCGGGAGTCAGCGTGCCAGGGCTTGCCGGAGCAAACGTGCCGTCTTTGTTCATCGTCGCGCCCTGAATGGTGACTCCGGAGACAGCGGCCAGGCTTGGACCGGTCATGGTTTGCATGCTCGCGGTGTTTACGGGTTGGTTGGCCTGTATCGTCAAGGTCAGGTTCTGCAGCGTGTCTTTGTTGACCAGAACTATATTCAAGCCTCCGCTCGGAGTCTTCACGGCATAGGCCGTGACATCCACACTGCCCGCCGAGAGCTGGCTTTCGAGCAGAGTGCCCGTGCCGGCGAGAGCAAAGAGGAGCAAGCCATAGTACTCGGGCCGCGCTTCGATCACCGCGCCGGAATCATCCGCAATCGGAGTATAGCCAGGCGCATTCCCGCCGCCATGCATGTTTACTCCCGTAGCGCCACCCATCGCCGCGTTAAAGAGAAAGTCGAGAACCCATAGGGAAGAAGCATAGCTGTTGCTGACGCCGGCAGCCCCACCATTGAAAAAAGAATTGCACTCACTTATGCGGTAAGGAATGCCCAGTTGTTGAGCGCCCGCTTTCAGGATTCCGAGATCGGTCGTGAGCTGCTGATCGGGACTGACCAAGAAGGAAGCGGTTGAGGTAGGGCTCGCTCCGCTTTGGCGATAGTAATGCTGGGTCAACAGCGTGAGCTCGCTTGGAGTCACCGTCTGGCCGAAGGGTATTGTCCAGGTAGAGATATGGTTGCCGCCGCCGGCTGCGGGGCCGGTGATGGGGACCTGGGGTGTGGCCTGGAGGATAGCTGAGCGAAAGGCATTCCAGCGGTCGAGAAAGTCCTCGAATGTCCAGTTGCCGGCAAAGTGGTTACCCATGACGCCGTATTCATCAGGCTCATTGCCGATCTCGATACCAAGCAGGCTTTCGCCGAGAGCAGATGCGGCAAAACTGACTTCCTCCGCTGCCAAAGCAGGAGTCGAGGTAGCCAGGTTAACCCCATAGAGGCAAAGCCAGCCGGATGCCCGGAGAAAGCCGGCGAGATTTTTGACATTAGTAGGCGAGATCTGCTGATGCGTACCGTTGGCGCTGGACGTCCACAAAAGTCGATCGACCGCACCACCGCCAAGGCGTAACACGCCGGGGCCAAGATGCCGAAAAACTGCAATGAGGTTACGGTTCGAAGCGTGGAAGTAGCCGTAGTTCATCGCCAGCTTCTCGTAGCTCAAGCCCATAAATCGTGATGGGATAGCTCCGATCGCGGTCGTCGTCACCGTGAGGGAACCTTGCACGACCGGTCCGGAGGGCAGCGGAAGTGGACTGCCGGAAGGCGCGTGATACTCATAATTTGCGTGATAGCCGCAGCCCGGCAGCGCGGTTAGCGCAGCCAGAGAGGCCGCTCCCTGGAGGAGCCGGCGCCGGTTCAGGAGCAAGCGCGCGTCGTCCACCTAAGCCGAGAGCGCTCTCTGGATATGCTCCACCTGGGTTCGCACATTTGACCAGGTAAAGCGTTCAAGAAATGCGGCATAGCCTTGCTGGCCAAGACGCATCCGCAGTTCGGGGTTCTGCGCCAGAACGCGCAAGGCGGATGCCAACTGAACGGCCGATCCGCGCTCTACGAGAATGCCGCCGCCATGAGCGAATATCTCGCTGGAGCTGCCACCGTATGTACTGATGACCGGCAGGGCAGTGGCGAACGCTTCCACGTTGACCAAACCGAATGGCTCTTCCCACACCGAAGGTGAACAAAATATATCGGCTTCCCGGAATAAATTGCCCAGCCTGGTCCCACTACAGTAAGGCAGAAACGCAACGTTCCCAGGCGAGGTCCGCTTCAGGCGCCTGGTGTAATCGGTCTCCTTTCCCGTCCCGAAACTGGACGAGCCGACGATCTGTGCCTGCAGCCGCACCCCTTCTTTCTCGAGCAGCCTCATGGCCTCGAGCAGAATGTGAACCCCTTTGTCTGCAACCAACCGGCCGGCGAACAACACAGTTGCTGTCTCCGGATTCCTCTGCCGCCCCACTGCCGGATAAAAAATCGACTGGTCGGCGCCGTTATATAAAACAGTCGAACTCTCCAATTGAGGGAACTTACTCCGTGCCTGTCGCCGCAGAAATTCACTTACAAAGACCAGCCTATCCACGCGGAGCTGCCTCATGAGCCGCTCAGGCCGATCCACCAGGTGAGAGTTGTGCAAGTGAAGAACGACCCGCCCGCCGGCGCGATGAACGAACGGGGTGATCGCGACGGCAAATTCGGGGCGATTGTGAATCCAGACGATATCGCCGGACCGGACACGTTTGATCAGGCGGCGGAAGACTCCGCGTATCACCCAGCAATGAAAGAACCAGGGCAAGCGTTCAAGGTGCCTTCGAAGGTGTTGATAGAGCACCATAGCAGGCACAACGTGGATAGACTCCGGGGAGAAGCGCCACGTTCTATCTGCACCTGGACAGACGATTACAGAGTGGGTTGTGTCGCGGAGTACATTCCCGGCCCAGCGTGAGATTGCGCCTCCGGCAAAGTCAGAAAATATCTCCGCCTCGGTAAGAAGATGATAAGTAATTCCGGGCATTCGAACTCCGAGTAGGTCGGCGCGTGCATGGATGGACGCCGGGGATGTTGTAAAGACAGCGGCCACGGCCACTCATAACCAGTAACCAGTGAGCGGGCTTGCTTTTCAATATCGACGCTTTTAGGTGAATAACGATCCGCAATAAGACTCTATCGTGACTCGCGTGGAACCGACTTGCGATTCCGCAGTAGTCATCGGTTGGAGTCAAAATGGGACATCGCGGTTCCAACTTAGAACTCGGTTCATTCCTAGTAAAGCAATTTGTAAAAGGTGAGGTTGCTTTACGGCAACCGTTCTGTCACCTTTGCCTTGGATCACTGACAAGCGTAATAGCTCTGACACGCCATTGCTAACAAAAGCATTCTTGGCTTGCCTCATGAGCAGTTGTTGACGATAAGCGTAACAGTCTAACTTCCCGGAAGTTAAAATGGAGAATCCCCCGCATGAAAGCCGTAAGCCCGGCCTCTGCAAATATGACTGACACGGTTGCGTTTCTGGGATTGACGCTACAGCCCAGGTCGATACCTGAAATGAACGAGCTCGTGGATCAGGGAATTCGCGAGCGTCACAAATGGATTATCGCGAACCATAACCTTCACAGCGTCTACCTGCTTCACAGGCACCCGAAACTTAAGGAATTCTATTCACATGCTCACTCGACTTATGTAGACGGCATGCCTCTGGTGGCTCTGGGCCGGCTCTATGGCTACCCTTTGCAGCGCGAACAACGGGTGACGAATGTCGATTGGACGGGCCCGTTGATGGAGCTCGCTGCGAGCAGAGGTTGGCGAGTCTTTAACCTTGGTTCGTCCAAGCAGGTCGCGGAACAAGGCGCTGCGAAGCTACGCAATCTTTATCCCGGATTGCAGATAGAGGTAAGCGATGGATTCTTCGACGCCCGCCGCGACAGTGCTGAAAATGAGGCCCTGGTCAAGAGGATCAATGCTTACCATCCTGACCTGTTGATGGTTGGGATGGGTATGCCGCGGCAGGAGTATTGGACACAGGAAAATTTTTCGCAGCTGGATGCCCATGTGATCTTGTCTTCGACTGGGGCGGCGTTAGAGTACATCGCCGGCGCCGCGCCCACGCCTCCGCGTTGGGCCGGCCGGATCGGATTGGAATGGATGTTCCGACTGGCTCATGAGCCTCGCCGCCTCTTTAGCCGCTATCTCATCGAACCCTGGTACATACTGCTGCTGCTGCTCATGGATTACCCACGCAGCCGGTATGCAGCAAAGCAGCAGGGCCGCGCGCAAGCGGCCTATGCCGGCTCCGACGAGCAAGCGAGCCCCATCCAAATGCGGGGCGACTGACCAATGGAATGCAGGCTGAAAATGGATCGCCGGGACTTCATCAAGAAGCTTGGCGTTTTGGGCGCGGCACGCTGGTTCCGGACTCAGCCCGGGTTGCAGGCTGCGACGGCCTCACTCAAGCAGCTGGCTCAGGAAAAAGGGTTGCTGTTCGGTTCGTGTCTGGCGCTGAAATATTGCGCTCAATCTGCGGCCTATCAGCAGCTGTTTCTGGCGCAGTGCGATATCGCCACACCGGAACTGCACATGAAGTGGAACTCGCTGAGCAGCCAACCCGGGGTGTACGACTTTTCGGCTGCTGACAAGTTGGTCGCGTTTTGTTCGAGCGCCCACATCAAGGTGCGGGGGCACACGCTGGTCTGGCACGACGCTTTGCCGGCCTGGGTGACCCCACAGCTTACAGCGGGGACTGGGCAAGCGATGATGACTGGCCATATCCGCACGGTAGCTGGGCACTTTGCGGGCAAGTTGTACTCCTGGGACGTGGTGAACGAAGTGCTCGATCCGGGAAGCGCATCGATCGGATGGGCTGCGCGATAGTCCGTGGTTGCAGAACTGCGGAGCCAACTACATGGAACTCGCATTCCGGACGACCGCTGCCGCGGATCCACATGCTCTGCTGGTTTGGAACGAGACTTATCTCGAGGTGTCCAACGGCTTTGGCCGCGCAAAGAGGACGGCCATGCTCGCCCTGCTTGACGGCATGCTGGCACGCGGAGTTCCCATCCACGGGATCGGGCTCGAGGCGCATCTGCGAGGCGATCAGGCAGCCGTGTTGGGCGATGGAAGCTATGAGGATTTCTGGGTGAGTTGGCTCGCCGCGGAATGAAAATCTTCGTCACCGAACTCGATGTTCAGGATGTGATGTTACCCGCGGATGTGGCCGTGCGGGATCGAGCGGTGGCTGACATATACAGCAGATTTCTGAGCGCCACCCTGCGCCAGCCGGCAGTGAAAGGAATTGTTACCTGGGGACTCGCGGATTGCTTTACCTGGATTGCCGGCTACCGTCCACGCAAGGATGGTTTGCCAGTGCGCCCCCTCCCCTTTGACGCCAACTGCCAACCGAAGGCCGCGTATTATGCGATCGCCCAAACGCTTCAAGCAGCGCCACGTCGAGAAAACGAACGAGGCTGAGGAGGTCCGAACCATGGTTATTGTTTCTGTCGTCATACCTACTCGTGGCAGACCCGATCTATTGCAGAGGGCAGTGCGGAGCGCGCTGGCCCAGACTCTGCGCGAGATCGAAGTGGTGGTGGTCATCGATGGTGAGGACCCTGGCACCAGTCTGGCCATGGAAAGGGTCGCGCACCAGGACCCACGTCTGCAGGTGCTTGCGCTGCCCAAAAGCGTTGGCGGATCGGACGCGCGTAACCGGGGTGTCGACGCGGCTGCAAGGGGAATGGATCGCGTTTCTCGATGACGACGACGAATGGTTTCCGGGCAAGCTCCAGGCTCAGCTCGACGCAGTGGCGCCGTCGACCGCGCCCATCGTAATCGGGACCTGCAGGATGATCGCGCGTACGCCGGGCAGAGACTATGTGTGGCCAAGGCGCATGCCCGACGAGCAATGAACAGATTGGCGAGTACATTCTGGCGCGCCGCACCCTCACCCGCGGCGAAGGATATATCCAGACTTCGACCCTCTTTGTCCGGCGCTCGCTCATGCTGGCCGCAGCCGTTCAAGAGCGGCCAGTTGAAACATCAGGATACGGAATGGGTGCTTCGATTGGGCCGCCTGCCCGGGGCAAAGGTGGTGTTTGCCGATGAGGTGCTGGCGATTCACAACATAGAAGAGGAGCGGCCTACCGTAAGCAGCAAAGCTAACTGGCGGTACTCTCTCGCATGGTTACAGCGCGACCGGCACCTGTTCACGCCGCGCGCTTTGGCCGCCTTCGTCTTGTACCAGATCGCTGCCGAGGCTTCGGATCAGGGAGAGTGGGCTGCATTCCACCTGCTGCTGCTCGAAGCCCTGCGCCACGGCAAGAGCACGCCCCGTGACTATGCGATATTCCTGGCGATCTGGTTCTTGCCCCGCCGCCGCCGCCGCCGCTTGCGCGATTGGGCGGCGCAACGCCCGGCGCTTCGTGCGCTGGTGCACTCGCTATGAAGATCCTTCAGCTTACCCGGCAGTTTCTTCCTGCCGAGGGAGGGATGGAGAGCGTGGTGGAAGGCCTGAGCGTGGCGCTTGCAACAAAACGGACACACCGTGCAGGTGGCAACTCTTCGCTTGCTTTTTTCAAACGGTGCCATGGCGCCGGCGGAGTCCGTCGAGGCCGGCCTTAAGGTGCGCCGTATGCGCCACTGGGGCCCTCGCCGCTATCCTGTGGCGCCAGGCGTGTTCACCGCGATCCGCGGTTACGATCTGGTGCACATCCATGCCATCGATTTCTTCGTGGACTATCTAAGCTTGCTGCGCCTGGTACATCGCATCCCGCTGGTGATAAGCACCCATGGCGGTTTCTTTCACACCCAGCAGGCAAGAGCCTTCAAAGAGATGTACTTCCGTACGGTCACTCGCCGCTCGCTGGGTGGTGTGGGGGCAGTGGTGTGCGTAAGCCAGCACGATCGCGCAGATGTTCTCGAGGATTGTGCCCCCGCAGCGCATCCGCGTGATCGAAAACGGAGCCAACATTGATGGCCTCTGGAGCCCTGAAGAAAACGCCGCAGCCTGGCCTGGTGGTGGGTGTCGCGCGCCTGGCCGAAAACAAGCGGGTGCACAAGGTGCTGGAAGCGATGGCCTCGTTGAAGGATCGTTATCCGCAACTACGGCTGGAATGGGTAGGAGCGGATTTCTCCGGATTGCGCACGTCACTCGAGCGTCGCGTGATCGAGCTCGGCCTGGGCGGACGGGTGTGTTTCCACGGCGCCGTTAGCCGCGAAGAGTTATACCGATTGCTGCAGCGAGCTCATCTGTTCGTTTCCGCTTCAGCGTATGAGGGCTTCGGGCTGTCGACCATCGAGGCCATGAGCGCGGCAACGGCGGTGGTGGTGACCGCGGTGGGTGTGCATCCTGACGTAGTTCAGGACGGGGTGAGCGGTTTCCTGGTAGACCAGGACGCCACCGGGCTTTCGGCGCAAATGGAACGCGCTCTATCACTGCCGGCGGAGAAGCTGGCAGCTATCGGCGAGCAAGCGCGTGCGGCAACCAAACGCTTTTCCTGGAGCCGGATCGTCCTCCAGTACGAGCAACTTTACCGCGAAGTTCTCGGCGCGGAAACTTACTCCGCGGCCTAGTTGCCATGAGGCAAATGACGATTCTCAGGCGCCAACCCGAAGACCAGCCAAAGCACGAGCCAGGGCACGGTCGTGGTCTTCCGCACCTTGCTGCTGCCGCCCTCGGAGACGTTTATCGCGGCGCAAGCTGTCGCCATGCGGCGGTTCTCGCCGTTCTTCGTAGGCTGGCGCAAGACCGCGGGGATCGACTTGCCGGAAAACACCAGTTGGACCGTCGATGACGGCGGTTTGCGGGGAAGACTGCGGGAGCTTCGCTTTCGCTATGCCGGCCCCACCCGCAAACAGGTTGCGCGGCTAAGGGCGCGCGCTCCCCGCCTGGTTTACGCCCACTTCGCGCCCGACGGCTATGCGGCAATGCAGCTGGCGGAACAGCTCGGTGTGCCTTTGGTGACCGCTCTGCATGGATACGACGTGACCATAAGCGACCAGGCCATGAGCAGGACCCGCCTCGGTCGTGCCTATCTGCGGGGACGATCGAAGCTGCAGAAAACGGGCGCCCTCTTCTTAAGCTGCTCGGACTATGTTCGCGCTCGCGGGATGGAGATGGGATACCCGGCGGATCGCACGATCGTTCATTCGATTGGAGTGGATGTGGAACGGTTTAAGCCGCCAGGCATCTTGCGGCCAAGGGAAAAATCGGTTTTGTTTGTTGGGCGGCTGGTCGAGAAGAAGGGTTGTGGCAGCCTGATCGAGGCCATGGCCGCCGTGCAGCGCCGCTGTCCGGCAGCCGAGTTGGTGGTCATTGGTGATGGCCCATTGCGCGCAGACTACGAGGCGCGCGCCGTTGCGCTGGGCGTGCGGTGTCGCTTTTTGGGTGTCCAGCCAGCAGCCGTGGTACGGGATCGGATGTCACGGGCGTCCGTCTTCTGTGTGCCCAGTGTGGTTGCTGCCATCGGCGATGCGGAAGGCTTCGGTATGGTGTTCATCGAGGCCCAGGCGATGGGCCTGCCCGTGGTAAGCACTCTCAGCGGCGGAATCCCGGAAGCGGTGAAAAACGGCGAGACGGGTTTGCTGGTAGCCGAGCGCGACTCCGCGGCGCTGGCTGAGGCGATCCTCCGCCTGATGCAGGACGAGGAACTGTGGCAGCAATACTCGCTCGCGGGCAGAAGAAATGTTGTCAACCACTTCAACCTGGCACAGCAAACCGGTCGCCTGGAAAATCTTTTCGAACATCTGCTGGCTGATCCATACAAAACAGGAGCGGGTACGCAATGGGGCAATTGACAGGGGTTTTACACTCGGCGCCGATGGCGGCGGCGCATACCCAGCGCCGCTTCTATCAGCCGGAGCTTGATGGATTGAGATTCTACGCATTCCTCGGCGTATTTATCTGTCACACTCTGCCCTTTGACGGGGCATTCTATCGCAGGTTCCATCTGCCAATTCCGTGGCTTTGGGGAGCGATCGCGAAATCGGGTGCGGCCGGTGTCGATTTGTTCTTTGCCCTGAGCGCCTTCCTGATCACCTCCATCCTGCTGCGAGAGCGGGAGGAGACGGGGGGCATTTCGCTGCGGCGATTTTATCTTCGACGCGTCCTGCGCATCTGGCCGCTGTACTTTCTGCTGATTGCTCTGGGCGTCGTGCTCGCGCACACCATGGCTAAGCAGAGTCTTCCCTGGTATTACGTGGCCGGCTACCTGCTCTTCGTCGGCAACTGGGTGCACGCTGTCTTTGGCCGGCCGGAATCGATTTGCTCTCCGCTGTGGACGGTCTCGATCGAAGAGCAGTTCTACCTGATATGGCCGTTGCTCATGAAAATGCTCCGGCGTCGCGGCATGATCGTAGCAGCGATCATTACCTTCCTGTTGGCGACCGTGTGCCGGGTAGGGCTTCATGCTGGCCGGCTCGAGCGGCGGGTTCATCTATTACGGCAGCGTATGCCGCTGCGATTCGTTGGCCCTGGGTATTCTTCTGGCGCTGTTTGCGGATCGTCTGCCCAGGCCTACGCGCAGCATGCGTTGGTTGCTGTTGGCCGGCGGCCTGCTGGGGTGGGTCGCGTCTTCGGCGTGGCTTAACGAACAGCCGGGACCGGTAGACATCCGCATGGTGCTGGGACGGTTGATTGTATCGCTCGCAGCGGGCGCGATTCTGTATGCGTGCCTGCACAGCCACAGCAAGTTGGTGAGGGGCGAATGGGTGGTCCAGTTGGGCAAAATCAGTTACGGGCTTTACATGCTGCACCTCACTGGAATCCTCATCATGCTGAGCCTCTTCCGCCCGGTTTGGGGATGGCAACTATTGGCGGCCAAAGCCCTGGGATTTGTCATGACGGTCGTTCTTGCCATGGCGTCGTATCGCTGGGTCGAGACGCCCTTCCTGCATTTGAAAGATAAGTTCGCCACCGTGCTGAGCCGGCCGGTCTGATGTTAGTGACGCGTCATGTCAGTGGAGGTATTTCTGGATAAGATAGCGCTGCAACCCTCGCATGTCGTCATTACCGCAAACCAAAACCCTCCTGAGCTCACGCTTCGGGAGATAGGGGTCATGCTGGCGCGCCGTCGTGGGATCATTTATGCCAGCCTGTCCATCTTCTTTCTGCTCGGCATCCTGGCGCTCATATTTTCCACCCGGCGGTATAAGTCCGTTGGCGAGATTGAACTGCAGAAAGACTCGACCAGTTCCCTGGTGATTCAAACGGGCTCGGCGGATGCCCCTTCGGATGCGCTCGAAGTCAACATGATTATTCAGACCCAGGCGAAGATCCTGCAATCGGACTCTCTCGCCCTGAACGTAATCGAAGAACTTCACCTGGAGCAAACGGAGGACTACCAACAGAAGTGGTCGCCGGTAGATTGGGTTTTCGGACTTTTTACGCCGGCCGGGCATGCGGACCCCAAGGGTGCGTCGCTCGAAAACTCGCCTCACCGGCGGATGCGCGTGCTGAAGATCTTTCACCGCAAGCTGACCGTGCGGCCAGTCGCAGGAACTCGTCTGATCGATGTGGAGTATCTAAGCCCGGATCCACAGCTCGCGGCGGCGGTGGTGAATCACCTGCTGCAGGGGTTGATCGAAAAGGGCTTTCAGGCCCGGTACGACGCAACCATGCAGGCGACCTCGTGGTTGGGCTCACAACTTGCGGATCTGCGCGCCAAAACCCATGAGTTACAGGCGAAGGAAGTGAAGCTACAACAGGAGGCCGGCGTCTTCGCCGTGGGGCAGGTCGATAAGGACGGTAAAGATCAGGTTTACAACCCGATTCTCGACAAGCTTCAGATGGCGACACAAGCAGAAGCGCAAGCGCAGTCGAACCGCATCCTCAAGGGCGCGATCAATGAGGTGGTTAAGACCGGCGACGCAGAGCTAATCTCCGGGCTCGGCGGAAGTGCAATTACGGGAGGGTCCTCCTCCGCCATCAATACTTCCTTCAACCTGATACAGAACCTCCGCTTACAGGAGGCTAGCCTTCAGGGGCAACTGCAGGAACTCTCGGCGAAGTTCGGTCCGGCTTATCCGAAGTTAGCCGAGGTTCGCAGTAACCTGAACGCGGTGCAGGCTGCCATTCGCGCCGAAGTGACCCGGGTTGCGGGACGAGCCCACAACGACTTCATGGTGGCCGAGCAGGCCGAGCAACAAACACGCAAGGATTTCAACGCATACAAGAGCGAAGCGAAGGCTCTGAACAATAAGACCATCGAATACCAGATGGTGCGACAGGAAGCCGACCAGACCCGGTCGCTGTACGACGATATGTCGCGGCACCTGAAAGAGTCCGGCTTGTTGGCCGGCTTGCGGTCCACCAACATCTCCGTCGTTGACTGGGCTAAGGCCAGCGATAAGCCGGCTAAGCCGGTCGTGCTGCTCTATCTGATGGGATCGATCGCGCTGGGGTTGATCGCCGGCGTTCTCGCCGCCTTGCTGCGCGATGTGACAGATACCAGGATCCAGGACTTGCGAGAGATATCGCGCGAGTTGGGTCCGGCGCCGATCTGTGTGCTGCCGTATCAAAAGGAACAGGCCGCCCTCACCGCCGGCACTGACTGGGCGAGGAAATCAGCTCTGCCCGCATTGGACAGCCCGCGCTCCCTCTTTGTAGAGTCGCTTCGCTCGCTCCGCACTTCTTTGATGTTGTCTCGGATTGGAGCACCTCCGCGATCCGTGCTCGTGACGAGTGCGCTCACCGGCGAAGGCAAGAGCTTTGTGAGCTGGAACCTCGCCATTCTTTTTGCCCAACAGGGCAAGCGGGTATTGTTGTGCGATGCAAACCTTCGCCACCCGTGGTTGCATCGCAACCTGGAGGTGAACCCGCAGGTTGGCTTGAGCACCGTGCTTGCCGGGCTTGTCCTCAGACCATGGCGCTTCTGTGGTGATCCCGGTGCTCGAAGTCCCTGGGCTATTCCTCATTCCTTCTGGGCCATTGCCTCCCTACCCGGCTGAGATGCTGGCGTCTCGTCATATGGCCGATCTGGTGAAAGCATGGGAGGCGAATTATGACCTGGTAATTCTCGACGCTCCGCCCGTGCTGCAGTTCACTGACCCGGTGGTTCTCAGCTCCATCGTGAATTCCGTTCTGCTCATGGCCAGGCACCAGAAGACTCCATTGTCGGCGCTCGAGAAGAGCTACAGGATGCTGGACGAGGTGCAGTCGAGCAGCGACCGCAAGATCAATATCGTGATCAATGGAGTGAAAGACCACTCTGTCGAAGGATACGTCTCTTTCCAGGCAAGACAGGCTGCGAGGGCTTAATGAAAAATCTACGGCGGTGTGTTCCCCTGTTGCTCGTTTCTCTTCAGCCTTAGCACCAGGTTGCCGGCGCAAAACGAGAGTCTGCTGATCGGACCCGGCGATCTGCTTCACCTTCAGGTCTATGACACGCCGGAGATGGAACAACGTGCGCGCGTCACGGATGCCGGGACTATTCCCTTCAGCTTTCTGGGTAGCGTGCAGCGTGTCCGGCATGACGCCGGAGCAGGCAGCCGAGCAGATCCAGCATCGGCTGGTTGCCGCCGGTGTGATGTTGCACCCGCAGGTCACGGTGCGCGTGGAAGCTTATGCGACGCAGAACGTGTCGGTGATGGGTCAGGTGCAAAAGCCGGGGATCTACGAGATTGACACCGCGCGCAAAGCCGTCGAAGTGCTTGCCCTGGCCGGCGGACTCACCGATCTCGCGGATCGCCATATCACCATCCAACGCTTCGGTCCTGCGAAACAAAAGATCGAGTACTACTATTCGAACTCGGCCCTGACAGCCTTGTCTGACGATCCCATGGTCTACCCTGGCGATACAGTGATTGTTCCTAAAGCCGCAGTGGTCTACGTGCTGGGGGACGTATCGAAGCCCGGCGGATATCCAATCAACACTAACAATTCAAGCATGACCGTACTGCAGGCGATCGCCCTGGCGGGCTATGCCAATCACACCGCAGCCGTGGGCAAATCAAAGCTGGTGCGCGAAACTGCTACTGGGGTGCAGGAAATCAATCTGGAAGTAAGTGCAATCCAAAAGGGCAAGAAGCCCGATGTGGCCTTGCTCCCTGACGATGTCGTCTACATCCCCTTCAGCTTCATGCGCAACATCGGGATCAATGGTCAGGGGATCCTGGCCTCCGCCGCTTCCGCGGCGATTTACATTCATTGATGCTCACCCTACCTGCAAATTCGGAGGTCGCGCAAAGACCTCGTGCTGCAACCGACACCGTCAGCACACGCAGAGCCAGGCGGAGGCACAGGAAACGGGAAACCAGCCGGATAGCATCTGGAGTTATGCTTCCACTTGGGCTCTATTGCTCATTCTGCTCTACTTTGCCCTCGACGGTGTCTCTCCGTTTGTCAATGAGCCGACTGCAACCCGCGCCGTCGCCACCAGTTCTGCCGGTGGAGTTCTTACCGATCGCCTGAGCAAGCTGTTGATGTTTGCCGCCTGCATGATCTTTGCCATGCAGCGGCACCGGGCCGTTCGCCGGCTGAGCATGCAGATGAAGCTGGTGACCAGCTTCCCTATCCTTGCGCTTCTGCTCTCTCCTCTGTCGCAGCTGCCAACGAGGACCATCAGCTCTGGCGCGCTGCTGCTGGGAAGCATTCTGCTTCTGTACCACGTCATGTCTCGATATCAACTCGATCAGGTGCTTGAATTGTTGCTCGTTCTCGGCACCGGGACGATGGTAGCGAGTATTGTTTTCGCCCTCGCCCTACCGCAGTATGGGCTCGATCAGATGGGTGGGCATTCTTCCGCCTGGAAGGGCATCTTCAGCGCAAAGAATTATCTTGGGAACCTGGCATTGTTTTTTCTCACCGCGACGGTATCGTATCGCGCACGCACGCCGTTTCTCCGGGCCGCCCGGCTTTCACAGATCGTCTTTTGTCTCACTGCGATCGCCTTCTCGCGGGCAGCCACAGCGTATATGCTGACCGCCGTCTATGTCGGATATTTCGTTGACCGTGAAAAGTCTTCATAACTTCCGTAAGAAGGACTACTTTGTCGTCAGTTTTCTCCTGCTGGCTGGTTTTTGTCTCCGTGTCGGTCGTGATGGTAGTGTGGCCGGACTTTCTGTTCACTCTGCTGGGTAAAGACGTGACCTTGACCGGGCGCACCGAGATTTGGAGCGCGGTCCTGGATTCGATAGCCAAGCGGCCGTTGCTGGGCTATGGGTACCAGGCATTCTGGCTTGGCCTTCAAGGCGAATCCTATCGCGTAATTCTTGCTGTTTCCTGGGTTCTGGCCCAGGCCCAGAATGGATTTCTGGACGTCATGCTCGAGATGGGCGTGGCTGGCTTGACGATCGTACTGTTGGTCTTCGGCTTTGCGTTCCGCGATGGTGTGGTTTGTCTTTTTCAGTCTCGTGACCAGACGCAACTTCGGGCGGTCGAGTGGTATCTCGCTATCGTAGTCCTCACACTTTTCTACAACCTAGACGAGAGTTTCCTCTTCGATCCCAAGCATCTTGGTTCGATGATGTTCCTGCTTGCTTGTGTGGGTCTGAGAATTGAGTGGCTGCGTTTGCGGGCCGCCAGAACATAGCAGATGTGAGCTTTCCCAGGCTGAGCGACGGTCCGGACGAAGTGCCATGGCCCAACACCCCACTGAAAAAGCCAGTGTTTTTTGAAGGGCACAGCCTTTAGAGCGCGTGTGAGAACTCCATTTCCAAACTCAGTCCCGGAGGGACGGCTGAAAATCAGACGTGTCCAAATTAGATTTAAAAATGCCTTGGTTCACCAACCGCCACTTTCCTCCAGCAACTGCCCTTTCCTTGCAACGATCCTCTCCTTTTTGTCATCCCGAGCGCAGCCGAGCGGATCTGAGGTGCGCCATTCGTGTGCCCCGCTCCTACTGGTCCACAACTTCCACTAGTCATCCACCGAACCCTGGAAACATCAACCTACCCTTTGTTAATCCGGGTTTCCAGGAGTAGTCCGTAGAACCGCAGATCCGCTCGGCTGCGCTCGGGATGACAAAAAGGAGAGGATCGTACTGAATGGCAGTTGCCCCAGGACGATAAGTCTTCGGGTCTGGGTAGAGAGATCGGAAGTCTCAGGTCGCGGAGTATTTTGAGATGGAAGTGCCCGGGATTGCCTCCGAGGCAACTTCCAGTTGTCCCTACGGGACTTTTCGTTCTCGAATCTCCACCCAGGACTATGCATCCTGGGCGAACGTTTCAGCCGTCCCTGCGGGACTCAGCTGGCAATCGCCGGGTCGCACGCGCACACTCAGGCCCCTGCGTATCTGTGCTCATTTCTGCCGAAATCTCCACTGAAGGGCACGCTCTATTTCTTTATCAAGAGCGGATTCGATGGCTGCCGTAACCTGCGGCGAGTCAGGAGTGACGGCCGGCTCAAATCGCTCTACCGGCTTGCCATTGCGGTCGAACAGAAACTTGGTGAAGTTCCATTTGATCTCGCCGCCAATCTGCGGATTGACCGATTTGTCAGTCAGGAAAGCGTAGAGCGGCGTCTTATCCTCGCCCACCACCGAGACCTTGGCCATCATGGGGAAAGACACGTTGTAGCGGTTGTGGCAGAACTTTTTGATCTCGTCGTTGGTGCCGGGCTCTTGCTGAGCGAAATTGTTGGCCGGAATGCCGACAATCACCAGGCCGCGATCCTTGTATTTTTCGTAGAGGGATTCGAGGCCGGCATACTGCGGAGTGTAGCCGCACTTGCTGGCGACGTTCACCAGAAGAAGCACCTTACCCCGGTAACTTTTCAAGCTCACCGGTTGGCCGTCAATGGACTTCAAGGTATAGCTATAAACGCCGGTCGCGGGCACGGCCATGCAGACCGCAGCGATGCAAAAGGTAAGAACGAGAACTAACTTGCGCATAGAATCCTCCACCTATTCTTATACATCGCACAGGTCAACCGCCTGTAAAAGCGAGGTCTTTGGATCGCCGGTAGGGACAAACTCATGCGCTACATATCCTTTGTACCCGGTTTCCACGATGCCGCGCATGACGCCGTCCCATTGCACTTCCTGCGTGTTGTTCAATTCGTGGCGTCCTGGTACACCCCCGGTATGGAAGTGGCCAAGCCATTGAATGTTTTCTTTAATGGTGGCGATCAAATCGCCCTCCATAATTTGCATGTGATAAATGTCGTAAAGCAGCTTCACATGGGGGGAATTCACTTCCTTCATGACCGCGACACCCCAGGCGGTGTGGTCCGCCATATAGTCCTTATGGTTGACCTTGCTGTTCAGTAGCTCCAGATTGAGTACTACGTTATTGTCTTCCGCAATTTTCTTGACCCGGTTCAACCCGAGGATCACATTCTTCGCGCCCTCTTCATCGGACATGCCGCGCCGATTGCCGGAAAACGTGATGACGTTGGGCACCCCCGCCTTGGCGGCCAGCGGGATATTCTGTCGCAGTCCCGCCTCGATCTTGTCATGATTGGCAACCACGTTGAGCGCGTCGGGGATCGTTCCGGCATTGGCGTAACCCATGGTGCAGATCAGCCCGTACTTCCTGGGTGCTTCGAAATCCTGCGGCTCCAGCAGGTCGACTCCCTTCAGCCCGATCTGCGCCGCATAGGCACATAGTTCGTCCAGGCTCATCTTCGCGTAGCACCAGCGGCTGACAGATTGGCGAATATTTCCCTTCCGCGGCATCGGCGTTTCGGGGGAAGCTGAGGGCTTTTCCTGACCCCAGGAGATGGACGACGCCATCGGAACACTGGACGCGAGGGCCGTGCCTGCGATCGTGCTTTTGAGCATCTTGCGACGGGAGATGGAAGACATCTTGATATACCTTTCGGACCGTGGTGGAAGCACGCAGGTATTTAATCATCTTTTGCTGGTTCTGGCCGGATATACAATTTTGAGCGCGGCACCCACAAATGAATATCCACGCGCTCATGCGAGTTGTTTTGGTTCTCTCCTTACTGTCTCCCGCTCTCATGGCACAAGTCGTTGTTTTCTGGCAGCCGGGTTTCCCCACCGTTGCCAGCCGGCCCGTGGACCGCGCCACCCTGTCCGCGTGCGCCCTGACTCCCGATCCGACCTTCCTTGACCTGAAGGCTTTAGAGGCCCCGGGCGCTCTCGACCAGGCCGAGTTGCTGGTGCTTCCCTACGGCTCTGCCGTGCCTGCGGATGCCTGGAAAGCGATCGAAGATTATCTACAGCATGGCGGAAATCTTCTCGTCCTCGGTGGCCAGCCTCTGCATGTGCCGGTGACCCAGGAAGGAACAATGTTTGTTCAGGGCCGTCCGCAGGATACCTATGCGCGATCCCTGGATTTGCGTCACACCTACGAAGTCCCGGTGGCGCCGGATGCCCATTTCGCCTGGAGGCAGGGCTACGACTTTGCCAGCGACTCCGAAGGTGGAGGCGGAGAAATTCTTCACCGTGGAGGGCCCCCTGAGCGGACTCGGCTATATGGTCGACAACACCGGTTCGCGCGTAGCAGCCCCGGTCATCGTGATCGACCGTAAGACCGGCAGCCGTGTCGTGTGTCTTGATTTTCAGCCCGCTGCCGGGTACTGGGAGAGTGAGGCCGGAACGGCCCTCATTCGCGAGGCTGCAGGCTACGCGAGCCGGGGTTCGGCAAGCCTTTCGATTGAGACGCTGTTTTCTGCCCTCAGGCCAAACGAGCGGCCGCAGATCACCGTTCAACTACAGCAGGCGAAACCCGCAAAGGGCGAGGTACGGGTGGAGCTCTTATCCGCGGACAAGGCTCTTGAAGCAGTGACGCTGCCGATCGAGGGCCAGCAGATCTCGACCCTGACGGTGCCCTTTCAGAAGCCGCTGCCGGCCGGCTTCTACAAAGTTCGCGCCACCTTTCGCCAGCAAGGACAATTTCGAGAGTTTCACGAAAATGGTTTCTGGGTGGCGGAGCTCCGTGCACTCGACGAGGGTGACGCGCTTGGCGTTCAGGGTGATTTCCTCACTCGCGGGGGAAAGCCCTTTTTCCCCGTCGGCACGAACTACTTCACCACCGAAGAAAACGGCTGGGATTTTTCCGGCCCACGCAACGCAGCGGTGTGGGAAAACGATTTTGCTGATATGGCGGCGCACGGTGTAACCCTGGTCCGCACCGGCGTCTGGATGAAGAACGCCAAATTTATTGACCCTGCCACGGGAGAACCGGACGAGCGCTTTCTGCGCAACCTCGAGGCCTTCCTCCACTGTGCCCATCACCACGGCATCTCGGTCAATTTCACCTTCTTTGCCTTCTCCCCAGTGTCCGGTGCGGCCACGCCGAAAAATCCATACATCGATGAAGAAGCTGTGCGCGCACAGCAGGCCTATGTCCGCGCCGTGGTACGGCGCTTTGCCACGTGTCCCATGGCTCTGTTGGGACCTCATCAACGAGCCAAGCTTCTCCAATCCCAACCAGATATTCAAAGGAAACATTCCCAATGGGGATGCGGCCGAGTTAACCGCATGGCACGAGTGGCTCCGTGACAGATACAAAACCCTCAGCCAGTCTGGGAGACGCATGGGCTGAGACACCGGAGCAGCTAGGCAACTTCGACAACATTCCGCTGCCCGGCGTGGCCGACCTGACGTATGAGCGTTACGGAAATCCGCAGCAGGTGCGGGCCATAGACTACAACCTGTTCGCGCAGGACATGTTCAGCCGTTGGGTGCGATCGATGGTTGCCGTGATCCGCCAGGCCGGCAGCAGCCAGCTTATCAATGTTGGGCAGGACGAGGGCGGCGTGACCAACCGCGTGTTGAACCAGTTCTATGGCCTGGCGGGTGTATCGTTCACCACCAATCACACCTATTGGCAAGACGATGCGCTGTTATGGGACTCCGTTGTGGCCAAGCTTCCGGGAATCCCGAACATTACCGGCGAAACTGGCTATCAACCCGTCTGGGCTCCCGATGGAACATGGCGCTACGACGAATTCACCGGGCTGGCCCTGACCGAGCGCAAGTGGGCTCTGGGTTTTGCCGCCGGAAGCTCGGGAGCGATGCAGTGGGATTGGGCGCGCGAAGTCGACTTCGGTATGCAGAGGAGTGACGGCTCGGCCAAGGTTTGGGAGCAAATGATGCGCGGGGTGGGAGATTTCGCTCAGACAGCCGCGCCGTATGCCACGGACTTTATCAAGCCGGATATTGCCCTCATCCTGCCTCAGTCCCTCCAACTTTCTGCCTTCAATTATTTGGCCATCGAGGCGCAACAGAACGCGGTTCGGGCGCTCTACTACTATGCTCGTGGGGAAGCTTATGCCGTTGGCGAATACCAGATTGGATCTCTCGGATCGCCGAAGCTCATCATTCTTCCCTCGCCGTCCACGCTCACCGAGGACGCATGGCAGGCGATCTTGGCCCGAGTCCGAGCAGGAGCCGTATTACTGGTGACCGGTCCGTTCGATGGAGACGCGCATTTCCATCCGACAGGGAGGCAGGATCAGGTTGGCCTTGCCTACGCAGATGTACCGCTTACTCTGCGTAGCAACATATTCAAGTGGCCTGGCGGCGAAGCGGAATTAACGTTCGGTGGTAACAAGACCACGATACTCAGCCGCGCGCAAATGCCGGGAGAACAGGATTGGGCGGAGAGGCCGCTGGGCAAGGGAAGAATCCTCTTTGCGGCGCTACCTCTCGAACTCAATCAGAACCTGCAGGCGGTCGGCGATGTTTATCGCTACGCGATGAAGGTAGCGAATATCTCGCCCACCTACACCACTACGTTGGTGAATGCCGGCATACTCATCTGTCCGACTCGCCTGCCCAAAGCCACCCTTTATGTGCTGACGTCTGAATCAAATCAGAAGGCAGTCGAGTTTCATGACGTGCGCAGCGGAAAAGATTTCTCTGGTCAACTGGAAAACGGCCGCGCAGCTCTCTTGCTCATCGACGATCAAGGGAAACTGGTCACCACCTACAACTGGCCTAAACCGTAGCTCGACAACTTAGCGCGTACAAGGCAAGGCGGTTGTAGCGCTAAATTTGTGGCACTCGGTGGCGCCCGCAGATACCATCGCCTTCCTCAGGATGACAAAGAGGCCGAGGGTTGTGAGCAGGAAGGGCGGTTGCCACGGAATGACCGTTGCAACGAAGAGGTCGCTGCTGAGGCGGCAGCACTCAGCAACTGCATCTCTCCTTAGCAACTTCCCCTAATCCGTAGCACACAATCCTCTCCTTTTTGTCATCCCGAGCGAAGCCAGGGATGCGGTGGTCCGGGTGCCCAAGTTTAGCGTGCTAGGACCACCCTCCCTTGACCTTTCGTGGAAATGTTTTTGAATCCTCAAAGTTATTTGATTGCCGTAGGGTACAGATCCGGCAGCGGCTTGTTCTGTTCTTCCAGCCGTTCGGGATGAGGCAAAGGCTTACGCGGAATCATCTGATCCCGCATCGCAGCGTTGTAAACAAAAATCGCTTCCACCACCGCGATCTGTTTCAAGTCCGCGGCCTGCAGACGCTCGTGCGTGTCCATATTGGAGTGGTGCGTCCGCGTTTCGTAATCCATCGGATCCTGAATGAATTGGAAGCCAGGAATTCCCACCGCATCAAACGATAGATGGTCGGTGCCGCCCGTATTGCGGTTGGTGATCGTGGTGACGCCCAGGTCCTTCAATGGCGCCATCCATTGCTCAAAAATATGATCCACCGCGGCATTTCCCTGGGTATAGATACCGCGAATCCTGCCCGTCCCATTGTCGACATTGAAATACGCGGAAATCAGTTTTTGTTCAGGTTTGAGTGCCAGCGGTCCCGCGGCCTTCCTCATAAACTCCGGCATCTCCATCTGCTCCGGGGTGGTAGAAAGCGGGAAGCTACCGAAATGCTGGGCGGCGTATCCCTTACTGCCGAAGAGCCCTTGCTCTTCGCCCGACCACAGAGCAATGCGGATCGTCCGCCGCGGCTTGATCGCGAGCGCATTCAAAATCCGCATAACCTCCATGGCAACCACCGAGCCTGCGCCGTTATCCGTGGCGCCGGTACCGGCGATCCAGCTATCCAGGTGGCCGCCCACCATCACCACCTCGTCTTTCAACTGGGGGTCGGTTCCTGGAATCTCGGCGACGGTGTCGAATCCATGCTCATGGTCGCCGCTAAACTTGGTTTCCACGTTCATCTCGAGCGAGACCGGCACGTGGTTCTCCAGTAGCCGGAATACCCGGCCGTAGCTCTCAATTTGCGTGACCACGACAGGAAACGGGACGGCCGTGTCCTTGTGGTAAGGAGTGCGTCCAAGTGCGGCGCCGTTGTCGTCGAAAATAATCCCCGTGCCACCGCCATTGCTGCTATCGCGGCTGGGCACGATCACGCCGGCGACCTTCTCTTCGGCCAGGAACGGAATGACCAGGCTTGTGAGCTTGCTACGTTTGACATAGCGCTCGATCCGCGTCTCCATATCAAGATCCCGGCCATTTACCGGTAGCGACTCGAGCTCCTTGAGATCCTTATCGCTATAGCGTTCAAAAAAAGGCTTATCGGGCACTGGTACGGCCCGCATGGCGCCTAGCAGGACAATCTTGCCCGAGAGTTTGCCCTTGTATTTCACTATGTCCTTCTCGTCTTCGATCACGACGGAAATAGCCTGCGCCGTTACCGGACCATTGGTCGAAGGCGACCACGGAGTGGCCTGCGCCACAAACACAGCTGTATCCGGTTCTGTCATGCGCACCCATGTGTTGAGTTGCTGCCAACCCATGCCAAACTCGCCCCAATCTTCCAGGTGTGCGTTGACGCAGCCCATTTTGGTGAGCTGGTCCCGTGTCCACGCGTTGGCTTTGGCCATGTTCGGCGATCCCGTGAGCCGCGGACCAATTCCGTCCATCAAACCCCCGGCGTAGTCCATCACGTGCGAGTGCTGCAGGCCTTCTTCGCGGATCGCATTGTACGCATTCAGGTCGATAGACTCCGTAGCTGGCTGCTGCATCTGCGCATCGTTCCAGCCTGGCTGTGGGTCGGTTGCCTTGCTTTGCTTCTTGTCCGCCGCGCCTGAAACCGCAGGTTGCGAGGATGACGGCCGCGCTGAAGATCATAGTACGTTTGAAAAGCACGAATATTGCCTCCTGAAAGGAATTAAATCTCTATACCCCACTCGCTGAAATATACGAGCGGGAAGCAGCGGCCCGCGGAATCGGCGCAACCAATAGCATCAGGGGGAGCCAGCATGAAGCGGAAATCCGTCGCAGAGAAGAACCATACATTCCGTAGCCTCAATCCTAAGTGCTCAGGAAATCCGCGAACGATACAAACTCCGGTCCGAGAACGTTATCATGGAGGAGAAGGGCCATCGGAGAACAGCATCATGAGCAAGAAGAGACGTGAAACCTCGGCTGGGCAGTTCAGCCGCCGCTCCTTCCTTTCCTCGCTGGGCGCAGCCGGCGTAGCAGTCACCGCCGGACCCCTGGTTGCTGCGGCGCCGGCGGCCCCTGCAGTCGAAATGCCCGCGGAAACCATTGAAGGGGCTGTCCCGGTTAGTCTTCGGGTCAACGGGAAAGTGCTCGATCTCCACATCGATCCCCGTACTTCGTTGCTGGATTGCCTGCGTGAGACCATCAGTCTCACCGGCACCAAGAAAGGTTGTGACCACGGCCAGTGCGGAGCCTGTACCGTCCACGTGAACGGGCGCCGCATCAACTCCTGCCTCACGCTGGCCGTCATGCACGAAGGTGACGAGATCACCACCATCGAAGGCCTGGGCCAACCCGGTAACTTGCATCCTATGCAGGCATCTTTCGTGAAACATGACGGATACCAATGCGGTTACTGTACCTCGGGCCAGATCATGTCCGCCGTCGCCCTTCTGAAGGAGAAGTGCGGCCCCACCGACGCGGATGTGAAGGAGCTGATGAGCGGCAACATATGCCGCTGCGGAGCTTACCCCAATATCGTCGCAGCCATCCAGGAAGTCCGCCAGCAGGCATAGGAGCCACATCATGGAGACGTTTACCTACACTAAGGCTACCGGCGTACAGCAGGCAATCCAGGCGGCCGGGCAATCCCAGACCAGATTCATAGCCGGTGGAACCACCCTGCTCGACCTGATGAAGCTGAATGTTGAGCGGCCCTCCCAACTCGTCGACATCAACCGCCTGCCGCTCGACCAGGTGGAAAAGCTGCCTGACGGTCGCCTGCGCATCGGCGCCCTGGTCCGCAACTCCGATCTGGCGCATCACCCGGCAGTAGAAAGCGATTACTCCGTGCTCTCCCAGGCTTTGCTCTCGGGGGCTTCCGCCCAACTCCGCAATATGGCCACCACGGGAGGGAACCTGCTGCAGCGCACCCGCTGTATGTACTTCCGCAACGATGCCATGGCCTGCAACAAACGGACACCCGGGTCGGGCTGTTCCGCGATCGAGGGTGACAACCGCACGCTAGCCATCCTGGGCGCCAGCAAAGACTGCATTGCCACCAACCCTTCCGACATGAATGTGGCTCTCACGGCACTTGAGGCCACCATTCACATCCAGGGCGCGAAGGGCGAGCGCGACGTGCCGATCGGTGACTTCTTCCTCGTTCCCGGAAACACGCCGCATCGGGAAAATGTCCTGGAGCCGGGCGAGCTCATCACCTTTGTTACTCTGCCCGCCCCGAAGACGGGGAGTAAGCAGGTCTATCTCAAACTGCGTGACCGCGCCTCTTATGAATTTGCCCTATCTTCGGCGGCCATCGTCGCCGTGGTGAGCAACGGAAAGCTGGACTTTGTCCGCGTCGCCCTGGGAGGCGTAGGCACCAAGCCCTGGCGCTCGATGGAAGCAGAGAGGGTTCTCCACGGCAAACCGGCCGATGGGAAGGTATTCCGCCAGGCTGCCGAAGCGGCTCTCCATGGCGCACAGCCACAAAGCGAAAACGGATTCAAAGTGCAACTGGCCAAACGCTGCATAACCCACGCTCTCACGCTCGCCACCGCGTAACAGCCACCAGAGGAGACAGATCCATGGCGTCTACACATCAACCTTCCTCCCCAGGCGAATGCCGGGTTGCCCCGGGTCGATGGCCCGCTCAAAGTCAGCGGCGTCGCCATGTACACATCCGATCACAATCTGCCCGGGATGCTATACGCGGTACCGGTCTGCGCCACCATTGCCAACGGTACCATCTCCTCGCTGGATACCAGTCGCGCATTGGCGATGCCCGGCGTCAAGGCCGTCTACACCCGCCAGAACATCGGCAAGCTCTTTCGCACCGCACCAGCCCAGGATTTCACCGGAATTCTCGACGAGCGCCGTCCTCCTTTTGAGGACGACACCATCCGTTACTACGGTCAATACGTCGCCGCCGTGGTGGCGCTCACGTTTGAGCAGGCGGTTGCCGCAGCCAATGCGGTCAAAGTCACCTATAACAGCAACAAGCCTGACGTTCGCAAACACCTGGAAACCGATGAAAAGCCCAAGGTCGACAGCCAGCGCGGCAATCCGGAGCCGGCCTTTCAGTCAGCTTCGGTCAAAGTGGACGAGGTCTACGTCACGCCGACGGAGACTCATAATCCGATCGAGCTGCACGCCAGCGTAGCCGTGTGGGACGGACAAAACTTCACCCTTTACGAGACCTCGCAAGCGGTCTGCAACCATCAGGACGTGATGGCGCAAATGCTGGGCGTTCCCCAGGAAAACGTGCGCGTGATCTCGCGCTTTCTTGGCTCAGGCTTCGGAGGCAAGCTGTGGCCCTGGACGCATTGCATGATCGCCGCCTCCGCGGCGCGTAACCTCAACCGGCCAGTCAAGCTGGTCGTGACTCGCGACATGATGTTCCAGAACGTAGGCCATCGCCCGCGCACTCAGCAGCGCGTCCGCATCGGGGCCAACTCCGACGGCAAACTCGTCTCGCTCATGCATGACTCGCTGAATCACACCTCAATCCTCGACGACTACTCCGAGGGTTGCAGCGAGGCGACTGCCTACAGCTACAGCACGCCCAATCTGCGCGCGACCTCTGGTCTGGTTCGCCGCAATGTTGGCACGCCGACCTCCATGCGCGGCCCCGGCGCAGTTCCCGGCCTCTTCGCGCTCGAGTCTGCGATGGATGAGTTGGCGGTCAAGCTCAACATGGATCCAGTCAAGCTGCGCCTGCTGAATGAGCCCGAGAAAGACGAAGGATTGAACCTGCCTTTCTCTTCCCGGCACATGGTGGAGTGTCTCAATGTCGGCGCGGAAAAATTCGGTTGGTCACGCCGTACTCCTCAAGTTGGCTCGATGAAGAAAGACGGACTGATCCTGGGGTGGGGCGTCGCCGGTTGCTCCTGGATCGCCGAGCGCATGGGCAGCGAAGCCACCGTGGAACTTCGTGACGATGGGTCCGCGCGTGTCTCCTGCGCTACCCAGGATATTGGCACCGGTACGTATACCGTCCTCTCACAAATCGTCAGCGACAAGACGGGCATTCCCCACGACAAAATCGAAGTCGTGCTCGGAGACACCAACCTCCCACCGGGGCCCATCTCTGGTGGTTCCTGGGCTACCGCCTCCGTGACGCCGCCGGTGATTGAAGCTATCGAGAAGGCGCAGAAGACTCTCTTTACCATTGCCGGTCAAAGCAAGGATCCTGCGTTTGCGGGGAAGAAGCCCGAGGAAATGGCTTTTACCGACGGCTGCGTCCATCTAAAGGGCAAGTCGCCTGACACCGGAGTGCGCTTCGAACAGATCCTGACCAGTGGCAATCTCCGCGGTGTCTCAGGCAGCGGTAAATCCGAGGGCACCTTCGGCGATCCCAAGCGCAAGTTTTCCACCCATTCCTTCGGGGCGCAGTTTGCCGAGGTGACCTGGCAGCCGGAGACTGCTCGTCTTCGTGTTTCTCGCGTGGTCACGGTGATCGATGCCGGTCACATCCTCAACCCCAAGCCTGCGCGCAATCAGATTGAGGGCGCCGTGGTGATGGGGGTCGGAATGGCCCTCTTCGAAGAGACGGTGTATGACCAGCGTTTCGGCGTTCCGATTAACAACAACCTCGCCGACTACATCGTCGCCACGAACGCTGACGCTCCGGAGATCGACGTCACTTTCCTCGACCATCCTGACAAGGTGATTAACCCTCTCGGAGCACGTGGTGTAGGGGAGATCGGCCTCGCCGGCATCGCGGCAGCCATCACCTCTGCCGTCTACCATGCCACCGGCATTAGAGTACGCCAACTTCCGGTGCGCATCGAACACCTGCTGGCCGAGGAGAAAGCTTAACGGATCCCGGAGCAGCCTACCACAAAGCCAGAGGAAATCGGACCGAAAACGATGGGCTCAGCCCAACGAACGCTTTTTTATGAGGCGTCCAGCGGTTGGTCCTCTAGAGGAACTTCTACCCTAGCAACCGCGTCCATAGGAAGGCCCCAAGCAGATCGTCGTCTTGCACCATGGCCCTATCGGCTGCGATGATGGCTGCGGTTCGAAAGGTCCTTTTCATGCGCCAGTTCTCACTGATCCTCGCCGCGCCTGCTGGCGGCATCCCTACTTGTCTAGCACAAACCCCTGCATGGCCGCCCAGCCCCGATCATGTGACCATGCCGCTTTGGCCCAACGGAGCGCCAGGCGCGCAACCCGCCCCCGGTCCCGAGGGCGACATGACTACCGCCAAAGACGGCCGGCCGGGCGGAAGATCAGTGATCCGTATCGGCAATGTTTCCCATCCCACACTCACCGTCTACGCGCCAAAGACCAACAACACCGGCGCCGCGGTCGTGGTATTTCCCGGAGGCGGTTACCGCATCCTCGCCATCGACCTCGAAGGAACCGAAGTCTGCGACTGGCTGAACTCGGCCGGCATCACCTGCATTCTGGTCAAATACCGCGTCCCCGAGCCCGGTCCTTACCCCAAGTCTTCCGCTCCGCTTCAGGATGCGCAACGCGCCGTCGGCATGGTGCGTGCTCACGCCGACGAGTGGCACATTGATCCAAACCGCATCGGGGTACTGGGCTTCTCTGCGGGAGCACACCTTGCCGCGGCTCTCAGCACGCACTTCGATCAAAGGCTCTACGACCCGGTCGACGCGTCTGACAAACTGAGTTGCCGTCCAGACTTCGCCGTCATCGTCTACCCCGGCTATCTGGCTCTCTCAGAGCAGAACTACGCCCCGAATCCGGAGATCCACCCCACCGCGCAAACCCCGCCGACGTTCATCGTGCAGGCTGAAGACGATCCCGTCCACGTAGAAAACGCTGTGGTCTATTTCATGGCGCTCAAGAATGCCCAGGTACCGGCCGAACTGCACATCTACGCCCAGGGTGGCCATGGCTACGGTTTGCGCCGCACCGAGCTACCCGTGACCACCTGGCCCAAGAGCGTGGAGATATGGCTACGCACAATTCATATCCTGCCCGCGATGGATTGATCTGGAGAGAAGGATGAAAAGGAAGAGAATCATATTTCTGCCCATGCTGGCCGCGATCGTTTGCGCAGCGCAAAATACGCCCTCCGTCGAGCCTCCCGCGGGCGCCGTGCTCCTGCTAAGCGCCGAAGGAGACGGTTCGCAGGTTTACACCTGTACCGATGGCCACTGGACACTGAAGGCTCCGGACGCCCGGCTGCTCGACGAGCACGGTCAAGCCATCGGCACCCATTTCGCTGGTCCCACCTGGCGGCTAACGGATGCCAGTGAAGTAAAGGGAAAGATGATCGCCAGCCGGCCGGCCTCAGACGGTTCCTCTGTTCCATCGCTGTTGCTGCAAGCCGTTCCTGCAAGCGGAACCGGCAAGTTCGCGAACGTGACCTACATCGGCCGCACAGAGACCCATGGTGGTGCTGCAGGCACCGACCCGTGTACTAGCGGAGAAAAGCGAGTTCCCTACACAGCAAAATACACCTTCTATACGAGCAAACAATGACCAACATTCATCATGTGGCCGCCGAGGGATTTGCCTTGGGCGCGGCCAGCTACGTTGCCGGGCGTCCAGACTATCCGCCGGAGATAGAAGCGTGGCTGACCGAAGATCTTGGGTTAACCAGCGGGAAGACGGCATTGGACCTCGCAGCCGGTACAGGGAAGTTTTCGCCCAGGCTGTTGGCAACCGGGGCGCATGTAATCGCCGTTGAGCCGGTGCGGGAGATGTTAGACCAGCTGATCCGGCAATTTCCCCAGATCGACGCGCGGACAGGCTCGGCCCAACACATACCGCTCGACAACGCCTCAGTAGATGCGGTGGTTTGCGCACAAGCATTTCACTGGTTCTCGACCCCTGAGGCGCTGCGTGAAATTCATCGAGTGTTAAAGCCGGGTGGCGCCTTCGGATTAATCTGGAACGTCCGCGACGACAACGTGCCCTGGGTCGCAGCGCTGACCCGGATTATGAAGCCGTTTGAAGGCGATGCTCCTCGCTACCACTCCGGGAAGTGGAGAAACGTATTTCCTGCCGAAGGGTTTAGCCCTCTCCGCGAAAAGCGCTTTCCTCACCGTCATACCGGCCCGCCCGAGAAAGTAGTTGTCGAGCGAATACTATCGGTGAGTTTCATGGCCGCTCTTCCCCCGGAACGCCGAGAGCAGGTTACGTCGCAGTTGCGGCAGATCATCGCCTCCTACCCGGAGCTAGCTGGTAAGTCTGAAGTGACCTTTCCTTATGAAACCCTGGCCTGTGTCTGCACCAGGCTGCCCTGTACATCGCCGGCAGAAATGCTCTAAGCTTCTCCCCACACTCGGGAGGGCATTTATGTCTGAGGCCAACAAACTTCTTCTCCAGCGCTGGTTCGAGCAGGTCTGGAATCAGAAAAGCGAAGCAGCGATCGACGAAATGTTTCACCCGCAAGGCAAGTCGCACGGCTTTCCCGATGCAGACTCTGTCCTTGTTGGCCCCGAAGGCTTTCAAGGCGGTCCACCGCACCTTCGTCGGGGCTTTTCCTGATCTTCACATTGACGTCGAGGACATGATTACCGAGAGTGACCGCGTTGCCGTTCGCTGGCGGGTTCCATGACCCATCTTGGCGACCACCTCGGCTTTCCCGCCACCGGTAAGAAGGGCACGTTAGACGGATCGTCCTTTCTGATCGTCAAGGATAACCAGGTCATGGAAGGTTGGAACCAGATGGACCTCCAGGGCCTCATGCAAAGACTCCAGGCTGTTTGACTGGTCGCGATCAGTCAGACGCTTAGCCATGAAAACGCGAAGGGTGCCCCAGGTCTCGTTTTTGAGACCTGCGATCCTCCTAGGAAAGGCCAATGGGATCCTGCCTAAGAATTGCCCACCCCGGGCTGCGCATTGTGTCGTCCCTGCGGGACTCGTACATAAACCTCAGCCTACCCGGCACTTCCGTGCCGGGCTCCAGGTTGTACCGTCCCTGCGGGACTGCCGGGGCTCAACAGGGCGGCGGAAAAGTGGACCTGAGCAGATCCTCAGTGGCTCCAAATTAAGTCCCCCCAGCGAGGTCGCTCCCGAACATAAAAATTATTCTCAACAAATTGTCGATTCCCCGATACTCGAACGTCGTAGTGGCAGGAGGAAAAGAAAATGCAATATCTAGTCCTGATCTACGAAAGCGAAGCCCGCTTTGCCAACGGATATCCCGAAGCTGAATTCGCCGAGTACGGCGCTTTCGGCAAGAAGCATGCGAGTGCCATCAAAGGTGGTAACGCGCTCCAGCCCACAGCAACCGCGAAAACCGTGCGTGTACGCGACAGCAAGACGCTCACCACCGATGGTCCCTTCGCGGAGACCAAGGAGCAACTCGGCGGCTATTACCTGATCGAAGCAGCGAGCATCGACGAAGCAGCCTCGATTGCATCCGGGATCCCAGCCGCTCGTTACGGCAGCATCGAAGTCCGGCCCATCATGGTCTTCTCCTAGCTCTTGAGAGACGCCGGAACCAGCCTCCGGCGTTTCAGATTCAACCCTGCACCCCGGTTCCCAAGGAGGCACCGTGAACAATACTTCGTCCACGATCATTTCAGACACGGGACTCACGACAGAAGAGATCACCACCGCGTCCCGTCACCTCTCCGTGACGCGCGGGTTTCTGCTCGAATCCGTGGGCGGACTCTCCCCCGCACAATGGGACTTCAAACCCGCAAGCGACGCCTGGTCGGCCGCTGAGAACATGGAGCACATCGTGCTCATCGAAAGCCGCATCCATGCGATTATCGAAGGAATGAACGAAGCCCTCGAGCCACGCACCGAGGGTGACCGGCGCGAAATGGATGAATTCATCCTCAATCAGATACCCAAGCGTTCCCGAAAGGTCAAAGCTTCCGACGCAGCTCTGCCCGACCGGCCGCTGGACTGGACCCGAAGCCTTGCAGCAGTTCGTGCAGTGCAGGGAGCAAAGCATCCGATTGCTGGTTTCGCGCCGGCTTCGCGCTCATGCTTTCCCTCATCCTCTCTTCGGCCCGTGGGATGGCTACCAATGGCTGTTGGCTGCCGCATCCCACGGCGCCAGGCACACCGAACAGATCCGCGAAGTGAAAGCAGACAGGAATTTCCCCCAGGCTTGATGAACCCAACGAGGCCGCCATGCGTTACATGATGTTGATTTACTCCCGCGAAGATGAGGCAGCCACGCCTGAAGACATGCGCGCCGTCGCCGCGGCCCACAAGATAGTGATGGACCAGACACGCGATCGTGGCATCTTCTGTGCCGCCGATCCTCTTCAACCCAGCGTGACCGCCACCACCGTTCGCGTGCAGGATGGCAAGTCTCTGGTGACCGATGGCCCCTTCGCTGAAACCAAAGAGCAATTAGCCGGCTACTACATACTGGATTGTCAGGACCTGGATGAGGCGCTTACCTGGGCTGCCAAAATTCCCACTGCCTGCGCGGGTGCGCCCGGATGTATCGAAATTCGTCCCATCCGCGAATTCCCCTCGCGTGCACCTGTGAATGCATGACCATCGCGCCACCGTCGAATCCGTTTTCCGCAGTGAGTCGGGGCGCATTATCGCCGGCCTCATCCGCGTCTCACATTCTTTCGATCTGGCGGAAGAAGCGATGCAGGATGCCTTTGCCGCAGCCGTCGTAAGCTGGCAAGCCGACGGTGTGCCCGACAATCCTGCCGCCTGGATCACGGCAACCGCTCGCCGCAAGCTGATTGACTATGCTCGCCGGGAACAGACGCGCCGCAACAACGAAGGCCAGCTGCTGTACGAATACGAATCGCGCACCAGCGCTCTTGATGACGAAATGAATCAGCCTTTCGAAGATGACCGCCTGAGCCTCATCTTCACCTGCTGTCACCCCGCCATCAACATGGAGGCGCAGATCGCCCTAACTCTCCGAACCCTAGGCGGGCTCACCACGACGGAGATCGCGCGCGCCTTTCTGGTTCCTGAGGCGACGCTGGCGCAACGTCTGGTGCGCGCCCAGCGCAAGATCCAGCAGGCGCGCATCCCCTATCAAGTGCCCGCTCCCGGGTCTTTACCCGAACGCCTTTCCGCGGTGCAAAAGGTTCTCTATCTCATTTTCAACGAAGGCTACTCCGCCAGTTCTGGAGACAGTCTCCTGCGCCGCGAGCTCTGCGCCGAAGCCATTCGCCTGGCGCGCACCCTGTTCGAATTGATGCCCCAGAATCCTGAAAACATGGCGCTGCTGGCTCTCATGCTTCTGCATGATTCGCGCCGCGATGCTCGCTCCACCAGTGATGGGCAATTGATTCCGCTCGAAGAACAGGATCGCTCGCTCTGGCATCACGATCAGATCGCGGAAGGAATCCTCCTGGTGGAGCGTGCCCTGGGTCGTCGTAATCTCGGTCCGTATCAGTTACAGGCCGCGATCGCAGCGATCCACGCCGAAGCCAGAACGGCACGCGGAAACTGACTGGAAACAAATCGCGGCTCTCTACGCTATCCTCAACACGACTCAGGCGTCACCGATCGTTGCCCTCAACCATGCGGTCGCGGTCGCCATGAGTGAAAGCCTCGAGCAGGGTCTGGCCATGATCGACGAATTGGGTGCCTGCGGCGAACTCGAATCCTATCGTCTCTATCATGCAGCTCGCGCCGATCTGCTGCGTCGTATGGGGCGCAACCCGGAAGCCATTGAGAGTTACCGCCGTGCGCTGGCTCTCACCAGCAATGCCGTCGAACTCCGCTATCTCGGCCGCCGGATATCCGAACTCGACGGCCCCGCACCTCTTCCTGAAGCGTACCTCTAGGCGTACATCCTCGTACCCGCCGGTTCAGCCCATTCCGCTCACATCGAGAGCGAGCACACCCAAGCCGCACACGAGAATAAGCAGACTTGCCACTGTGGCCCGCGTTCTTCCATAACCTGCGGCGGTCGTCACGGATTCTGCCGCCCGCCAGTAAAGCCATGCTCCGGCAGTCACCAGTAGAAACTCAGCAGCGATTGCGGCCGTTGGTGTCCTCCACAGGCCAAACCCGAATTTTGGCAACCCGCCGAAATTGCCGGGCAGGATGGGCATGTCACCCCGATGCACCACGAGATCCAGGAGCCAATGCGAGAACGAAACAAGGCCGAGAACAATTCCATTCCGCCGGCCCCAGGGCACGGCTGCAATCACGCCAAAGACAGCCGACAGCACCACAGCCCCGATCAGCGAGTGAGTCCAGTCGGCATGGATGATGTGCGCGCCATACCCTCCGCGGGTGCCGGGCACAGACTCCATCGTTTCTTTCCCTGCCAAAAAAAGAGGAACAAAGACGACATCGAGCCATACCGTCGCCAGCATAAGTGCCCACAGTGGAACCTGCCGCTCGCGCGACTTTACCAATGCCGCAAATCCAAAGTGTCCAGCGATCATTGTCCACGCTCCGAAGATCGCCTACCCGGCCACGGCAGGCCTGCATCCACCAGCCCGATCACCACAACGAAAAGTACGACCCCTAAAACAAACGCCATCGCAAAACTCTCCTTGGGCCCAAAGCCGCCGGCCTGGATTCCTATTTGTGCCGATCTAAATATCCGGGTCGGCAATGGATCTAATCGTTAATCAATTGTTACTCATATCTCCCAGGAATTCCCGCAAGGATTTCTCGAATCGGTCAGGGTCTTCAAGGAACGCGGCGTGGCCGCCATCAAATACTTCCAGTTGATGCTTCCTGAACAAGTGGAACGAAGGCTGCGCGGATCTTAGCGGTACTACGAAGTCTTGCTTGGCCCATGCCAGTAAGACGGGGCACTGAATGCTGGACAATAGCGGCGACAGGTTTTCCTCCGGCCTGGCAAAACTTCTCCAGGCTTGTTCAAGGGTCGGTGCAATCTCATACGCAGAGCGGATAATCCGGTCCCGTTCTTCGCGGGAAGAATCCATGATGAGCACCCTCCGATAGTACCGATCAAATGCCCAGGGATACCAGAATGCTCCACGCCGTCCTGCGGCGAAAAACTGCACAAATCCTCCAATGAAAACCCGGCCGACCGGACCAGGTTTTCCCAAACCACCCGAATCGCAAAGTACCAGCGCCTTTACGCGTTCTGGATGTGCACTCGCATAGCGAATCGAAACGGCTCCGCCGATGGAGTTTCCGAGCAGGGTCACTGAATGGAGATCGAGACGATCGATGAATTGAGCGAGGAGTTCGGTGTAGCGAGTGGCGCTTGCCGGTTCCGTGTCGGGCCCGGAATTTCCTTGTCCCGGAAAATCAATTGCGAGAACACGGTACCGTGGGCTTAATCTCCGGCTTAAATCTTCGAAATCTCGCGCCCCGTGACCAATGGCGTGTAGACAGATAAGAACGGGGCCGCTTCCGCCCGAATCCGCATACGTGATCGTGATACCGCTGAGGGAAATCACCTTGTATGGCTGCTGGGCGCCGGCCGCGGAGCGGTAGTTCGTGTTACGTGCCCTTGGCGCAACTGTGCCAAGGAATCCCGCGCCGAGCAATAGCACAACCAGACCCAAGACGCCACCTGCAGCGATCCACATCATCGGTCCTCTCCGCAATCTAGTTCCTTCTCGACGAGTCCGCGAATTCGCGACTCTTTAGAGCTTCACTGAGCCGTCCTTTCCTCTCGTCGAGACTCACCGAGCCAGCGCCAAATTGCGAGATCAGCAGCGCCGCTCCCAGCATGGAGAGGTTCTTTGCAAACATCGCCTGTTGAATATGAATTGCCGTCGGATCGCTGAGTCTCCAATAGCCGTGCATCCACCAGGTGACTGCGACGAGGAAGACGGCCAGTATCCACGCTCCCCAGCGTGTCTTGTATCCGGCCGCGACACTGACCCCTCCGGCGAGAGCCAAGACCCCGGATAACGGGACAAGTGCACCGGCTGCCGGAACGCCGAGTGCGGCGGCATGCTGTATCCCTTCATGCGTGAAGTGCCGCGGAGCGGCGGTGATGAAGATCAGCGAAAACAATAGTCTGCCAAGTGGAAAGAGGAGGAACTTCATCGGGGGGTTCCTTTCAGGTGTCTTCGATTGGTGATATAACTATCACCTGTTAGTGATACTGCTATCATCAGCTAGAGGCATTGTCAACTCCATGACCGGAAGTTCCGTAGCAAAGGGAAAAGTTGAGCGTCCTCGTCGCGGTTTGCCAGAGCAAACCAGGGAACGGCTGTTGGAAGCGGCGGCAGAGGTCTTCAACCGGGTTGGCTACCACGGGACTGATTCGAATCAGATCGCGCATCAAGCAGGCTACGCGACGGGTACGTTCTATAAGCACTTCAAGGACAAGAAGGAGCTGTTCCTTGCCGTCTATGAACGGTGGGTAAGCGACGAGTGGCAGGCCGTAAGCAACGCGATAGAAACGGGCCGAACGCCGGGCCAGATCGCTCGCGCGCTGGTAGAAGTCTCCATCGACTTCCACACCAAAGGGCGCGGGATGCGATCATCCCTGCACGTACTCGTTTCCTCCGATCCGGACGTCCGGCGCTTCTATCGCCAACAACGCAGAAAGCAGTTGGATACGATGGCTCGGATCCGAAACAAAATCGGGGCGCCAAGCCGAACGCGGGAAGAGGATGCTATTCACCTTTACATGACCGAGCGCGTTTTCGATGCGATCGCCAACGGTGAGCTTGGACCGCTGGGGCTCGATCGTAACGCGGTGATCAAGGAAATGAACAGCAGAGTGGAGGCACTGCTGGCTCTTTAATGGGGAGCGGATATGGCCTTCCTTTCCGCGACCTAGTTCGACGTCCGCCACGCGAGTACGGTGTTCTTCACTGCACTGCCACTCATATTGTTCGTTCCCAAAACCAGCTCAAAGTGGGGAACTGTACCATTCGCGCGTTGTATACGTTTCAGGAACGGTAACAGTTGCGAATCATCAGAGACAAAATCCCAGGCACTCTCCGTGCCGGCCATCGACGTCCCCTCAAGAATGAGAGCGTTTCCATTTCCACCCAAATTGGGCAGAAACGCGACGACCGCATAGACGCGATGTTGCGCATCTGTTGTAAGGGGAATCCCATTGCCGGGGCTCCCCTCCCCGAGGTTCGCGATTGAACACGGAGAAAATTTTACCAACGCGGTCATTGAAGAACACAAAGCTCATGTTGTGTTCAAAAAGTTCAACCCAGGGGTTGGCCTCTGCAGCGCCAACAAGAATAACGTTGCCTTGTTTCAGATCGTTGGGCCGCACATCGCGCGCATAACGCACCTCGAGCTTGGCCTGGGCGGACTGTGCCATCAGCGAAAGCGACTTGGCTGCTTCCAGGTCGACGATGGAGGTATAACGCCGCCCGCCCATGTCCACTGCAGTGTCGCGCAAGGCGGTTACGCTCCTGGGGAGCAGATTTGTCCGGTAGTCGCCGTTGAGGTACTCGGCGAGGCCCACGCTCTTGCCCGCCATTCCCTGCCACATCACCAGCCCGCTATCTCCAGGCACCTCCAGAGTTCTCTGCTCGGCGACAAAAATCTGACTCCACAACGGATGAACTGGCGTGCGAGCCATCTGCCCCTTTGTGTGGGCACCAAGCAAAATCGTCACCATCGCGACCAACAGGATCCCCACCAGCGACCATGCCATAGCCGCGCTTCGCAAACCCCAAAAGGATCCTCGCACCTCAAGTTTGTCCGCCGACTGCTCCGGCACCACGGTTGGCGTGAGCACCGGCGCTACCGGCGTCGATCGTGGTTCGAACACCGGGACATACCCGCCGCGTGGGATGACGATCCGGATGGGCTCATCCAACCCCTCATCCCTGAAGTACAGCTCCAGTCTCTGGCGAAGACGGCTCGCCTGCGTGCGAACGATTCCATCAATCGAGGAATCGTAATTGCGCGGCCGCCCAAACACAGCCTCACCGATCTTCTGTTCGTTGATCTCCTTCACTCGCCCATTCAGGGTTAAGTCGCACACGTAAGCCAGTAGGCTGGAAAGCCGCTCACACTTGGCAAAGGTCGAGGACGCGATGATGCGATCCACCAACGCACGACGAGGGTCGCTCGCTGAAGGTCCTGGAGGGCCCACCTCTTTGGCAGCGGATATCATCCTGATCCGTCTCAGTTGACCAGACGCATATGAACCTGACGTAAATCAAACTGAAACACTCCTTTCACTGTATCGGTTACCCATCGCCGCACGGCAAATCGCTGTAGCCACGGAAGTTACGGCATGTATCGGTTGCGTGTCGGTGAATTGCTTTGGAGGCTCTGAATCAGGGTGCTAGTTCTATGTGGGCCGGGCCAACATATAAGCAAAAAACTCACAACCCTACAACTGCAGGAGCCAGTGTTATGACCATCGACGCCAAGTCCCACACGGGCCACTCCGAGACACACCGGACCAAAGGTGTTTTAGCTCGAGTACCGCACCTCTTTCTCCTGGCATTTCTCTTCGCGGTTCTGGGTACTGCCTGGGGCCAATTCGATTCCGCGAGCGTGCTTGGGACGATCAAGGATCCCAGCGGCGCCTCGATTCCCTCCGCTACCGTTCAACTCCTGAACATAGCGAAAGGTATCAACGCCACCCGGCAGACGGACGGCAACGGGGACTACGAGTTCACCAACGTCCAGCCCGGCGACTATTCCATCACGGTAACGGCCCCCGGCTTTGACAAAGCCGAGACAGACCGCTTTACGGTAACGGTCGGAGCGCGGCAGCGAGTCGCGTTGGTTCTCAAAGTCGGAGCCGAGGCCCAAAGCGTGGTGGTCTCCGGAGCGGCCAGCCAACTGGAAACCGATACCAGCGATCGTGGCGAGACGGTGCAGTCTCGGGAAATAGTGAACCTGCCGCTCAACGGGCGTTCTTATGCAGATCTCTCGACGCTGGTACCCGGGGTGCGCAAGTCTCTCCTGGAGGTTTTGTCCAACCCCAGCCGCGACGCTTCCTACGACGTGAACGGCATGAATTCCATGGTCAACAATTTTCAGCTCGACGGCCTCGACAACAACGCTTACCAGATCGCGAATCAGGGCTACTCCAATGAAGCCATCATCCCTTCACCTGACGCGGTGCAGGAGTTCAAGGTTCAGACCGATAACTTCAGCGCCGAATACGGACGTGCTGCGGGCGCGGTCATCAACGCGACCACCCGCAGCGGCACCAACAGCTTCCACGGCGTTGTATACGACTATCTGCGCAACACGGTGCTGAATGCCTATGGTCCATTTATAGGGACCGGGGTCAAACCGACCCTGGTGCAGAACCAGTTTGGCGCTACCATCGGCGGGCCGATCCGCCACGACAAGCTCTTTTTCTTCCTCGACTATGAAGGCCTGCGCCACGTCGATCATTCGATCATTACCGCCGTGGTGCCGACTGCCGCCCAAGCCGGTGGTTCGTTTACCGATGCCGGCGGAAAACCCATCCCCCTGGTGAACCCGATCACGGGAACCGTCTATGCCAACGGACAGATACCCCTCGCTGACCAGAGTCCCTTTGCTGCCAAGGTGCTCAGCCTGCTGCCGCCGGCCAACACCGTCGTCGCCGCTGGAGGCAACAACTACGTCTCCGCGCCCGCGAACCAAACCATCGACGACAAGGGCGATGGGCGCGTGGATGCATTCATCAGCCCCCGGTCTACCGGGTTCGGACGCTACAGCCAGCGTGCAGTGACCTTCTTCCTGGCGCCGAACATTCCCGGCCTGGCAGGCGGCAACAGCAACGGAACCCTTTACGCGCGCACCCGGCAGGTTGCTGCCGGCTACAACTTCACGCCTAACGCGAAATCCATACTGCAGCTTCGACTCGGTCTCACCTGGACCCAAAGCGGCAAGAGCCCAATCAACCTGGGCGCGGAAAATCTGCTGAAGGAATTCAACATCCCCAACATCCCCGACGATCCCAGCATCAACGGTGGTCTCAACACACAAAGCGTCACTGGCTACTCTCAATTCGGCCGCCAGGCGACGAATCCCCAGTTCACGAATCCATACCTTGCCAACCCCAAGGTGAACTATGGCTTCCTGAAGGGGCGCCACAGCATCAAGGTAGGCTACGAGTATGGCTATCTCGGGATCGCCATCTCTGACTTCCATCCCCAGTTTGGCGCGGACACCTACGCCGGGCAGTTCAGCCGCAGCGCCGCCGCGCAAGCCACTGACGCAGTGCATCGGCAAGCCTACAATCTTGCCGACTTTCTGTTGGGAGCGCGCAGCCACTACGAGCTGAACAATCTCGCCGAGATCAACTACGAACGCCGCTGGCACATGGGCTACATTCAGGACGACTATAAGGCCAGCGACAGGCTCACGCTGAATCTCGGTTTGCGCTATGAGCTGGTCACGCCAAACTGGGAGCAGCACAACCTTCTCGCCAATTTCGATCCCACGACCAATACGCTTGTCCAGGCGCATGGCGGCTCGCTCTACAACCGCACGCTCATCAACCTGAACACCAAAAACTTCGCTCCGAGGGTGGGCTTCGCCTACCAGGCCACGCCTACGACTGTCATCCGCGGAGGCTACGGGATGGGCTATCTCCACTACTTCCGTTTTGGCGGCGAGAGCACGCTCGGATACAACGGGCCAAACATTGTCGACGCGACCATCGACCAGACCCCACCGGCCCAGGTGAGTGGAGCGACCCAGCCGCTCTGCACCTCGCTCACGCAAAACCCGAGTACCTGTTTCCGCACCACGCAATCTGGCTATGAGACTGCGTTCGCCACTGCGCAGAATTTTTCTACCCTGAAGGCCCAGACGAGGTACATCCCGAGGGACTTTCCCACCGGCTATGTGCAGACCTTTCATCTCACCCTCCAGCAACAAGTCATGAAGGACACTACCCTCGAGCTTTCCTACGTAGGCAACCACGGAACGCACATTCCGGTTCTGGGTGACTTCAACCAGGCTTCGACGGAACCCGTAAGCTGCAACACGGGTGTCGGGTGTCTCACCCAGCAGGCGCGCCGGCCCATCTCGACTTTCACGAATATCCTGACCGCGTTGCCCTCGGGATATCTCGTCTACAATTCGCTGCAGGCCAAACTGGAGCGCCGCTATAGCAACGGAATCTATCTCCTCAATTCGTTCACCTGGTCGAAGGCGATCAACAACGCCTCTGCCGACCTGGAAACCAACGGTGGCGACTCGGCTGTCGTAAACATTGCGAATCCGCAGGCGGATCGTGGTCTCTCCAGTTACGATCAGACGCTCAACAACACCCTCACTGTCATCGCCGATCTCCCCTTTGGCAAAGACCGGATGTTCGGTCAGAGCGCGCCGGGTTGGCAGCAGGCGGTGCTTGGTGGATGGCAGCTTTCTGCGATCAACTTTTACAGCAGTGGACTACCAATCAATCTGACTTACGCCCCCAATGCCCAGTACGCCGTTTCCAGCACCAGTGCGGCCTACTCCGTGCGGCCAAATCTAGTCAGTACCGCAAGCGCCGTCTATGCACCACGCGCAAATTGGGTCAAGACTAAGAGCGCGTTAAGCGGCACCTTGAATGCCAGCCAGGTGATCGTTCCCAAACCGAGCCAATTCTTTGGTACCGCCGGCCGTAACATCCTGCGCGGGCCAGCGTTCGGACAGCTTGATCTCGCTGCTCACAAATCGGTATCGCTCTGGTCAGAATCGAGCAAGCTGGAGTTCCGTATCGAAGCCTTCAACGTCTTAAACGCCACGAACTTTCAGCAGCCTGACAGCGCTATCACCGATGGAGCAAGCTTCGGCACCTATACGGCGGCAAATGCCTATCCCGCCCGCCAGGTACAGCTCGCGTTACGTCTCAACTACTAATCTGTTCTTGGGAACCGATATCCCGCACGGCGCCATCGTAGGCACATTCGTTTGCCTCGGAATTTTGGGATTTGGCAACGTTGCCAAATAAGTCGTTTGTTTCACGAAGATGCTCAAGGTGCTCAAGTAATTAATTTGAGCATCTTGCCTCGTTGACCGGAGGGAAGTCATCCTCCGTAGGGGGCAAAGTCCACCACCAGACACCTGATTTTCCGTCTTTGGAGCTACGAACGCCGATATCGAATTTGGCGCGGCGCAGGGTGGTGATGCAGACACCATCGCGCTCGGCGGCTATCTCGATGGAGCCCTGGGTCTGGCTGCCAAGTTCCAGGCAGTCACGCAGCCATTGGGCGGCAAATTTGCGCTTGGGCAGACCGGCGCCGGTGGGACGGGCGGCGAGGAGATCCTCCGGGGTGAGGTTGCTGAGCCCGGTCCAGTGGAAATTGCCGGCTTCTCCGATCCGGTAATCGAGCGGCGGAGCTAGCGGCCCGAGGTTCGATTTGACGTGCAGCAGAGCGGTTTGCGCGGGTGCGTCGGGCGAGCTGCCGACGAGAAACTCGGTACGGAGAACGGCGGAGCCCTCAATGGATGCTCGACCTCGACGGGCAGGCCGGCCGGCGGTCGGTTTGGCGAGGTGGCGAATGAGGAGAATGCAGCAGCGGTGAAGCTCCGCCAGGCGGGCGAGACGATCGAGAAGAGGGCGTGTTTGCGCGGTGCGATCGAGGTCAACCTCGCAGAGACCGTCCCAGGGATCGAGGATCACGAGGCTGGCTTGGGTTTTCTGGAGCGCGTTCTCTAGGGCGTTCGGGAGATCGGGGAAAGCGGAGTCAGGCGAGGATATGGAGCTCGCAGAGAAGGCTTTACGCAGAATGACCAGGCGTGCGGGATCTCCGTGGAGGCTGGCGAAGCGAGGTTGAATGACTTGCGCGGCAGCGTGTTCCGCCGAGGCGTAAAGGATGGTGGCTGGTTTGAGCTCTTCTCCGGTGAATGGGTCGCGGCCACGTGTCAGCGCCGCCGCGATGGCGAGGGCGACCCAAGTCTTTCCTGATCCTGGCTCGCCGGAAAGCATCGCCAACGTACCGGTGGCGAGCCTGTGGTGCCAAAGCCATTCGACGGGTTGGGGCTGGAGATCGGCGAGGTAAAGGATATCTGTGCCGGTTACGGTTGCCTCTGCATCCGCGGGCAACGGTGATGGCGTGTGAGGCGAGAGTGCATCGTTCATCAGGGTTTGCTGTGGGATCATCGCTTGCTCCGGACTGGAAGGTTCCGTTTGGCATAAGAATCTTGTCTTATGGCCGACATTAATACGCTTGGGAGCGGCCGTCCATGGGCCTGGAGAATAATCATGTGGAAGAGCGGGTAGTAAACTCGTGAGTTACTCCCTAGTGTTCAAAGATAACTAAGTAGTTAGCCGAGCTTTTTGGCAACGATCTGAAATATCGGTACCACTACCGTTGCGGATGAAGTGCCGCTGAGAGATGATCGCAAGTCTGATATTTTGTGGACAGTTAACCCTGTTCGGCAATCGCGATCCCTGTCGCATGCCCGCTGAAAGCGGCGACAACGCGGTAGAGTCAATGGATAATCGGCGTGTCTATGAGCTATGGCCTACCGCCACCGAACCCTCCAGCGCTTCATCAGCATCTCGCGGCCAAGCTGGCGGATGTTTGTGTCAACCCTTCCTACGTGGTCGAGCTCTGGGCTCTGTACTTCCACGGCTCTGAGGAGGTGTTGTTGGCAAAGCTGACCCGGGAGCGACCAGTTCAAACGGCTTGACAAGTTGGATCATTGGTCGTAAAACTTCCGCGACCCGGTCACAACAACGTGGGCCGGGCCAAAAAGGGGGGTAGATATATGCGCAAAGTAGCATCGTTCTGGGCCGCCCTTTTACTGGGCGGGACAGCCATGGCTGCCGATTTCACCGGGACATGGAAACTGAACCTGGAGAAGTCGTCGGACATCAGTAAGGTCGCCTATGACACGATAAAACTCGAACAAACCGGACCCAACGCTTACCGAACCACACACGACACAATGCTGAAGTCCGGAACTAAATCTCACCATGAAATGAATCGCGTATATGACGGACAGGAACGTCCGGTATCTGGAGACGGTCTGTCACCTCAAGGGACCGAGATTTGCGAGATTACCGCTGCTGGAGACCGAAAGATTACGTTCAAGGAAAATGGCAAGGTAGTTAGAGTGCTCACGTCTTCAGTTTCGAAGGATGGGAAGACACTGACGAATAGTGTGACCACCGACAAAGGCCCCTACGTGTCGGTTTACGACAAACAGTAGGACAGCGCCGGACTTGACAAACCCGGCGACTGACAAACCCGGTGATAGCCCTGAATTGCCCCCATCCATGCAAATGAACGCTGCTGAGGGTGAATGTGCATCCTGTCGCCGTATTTATGCCGCCGTATTTATGCCCCGCCGCTTCGAGAAGAGACAGGCACACCTTCTTACTTCGGCCGGACACCCCGGAACGCGTTGGAAAGCAAACGCCCACCAAGTAGGAACCCTAGTACCGCAATGAATACGGGCACAATGGAGTGCAAGTCACGAGCGATTCCGATGAATGCTATGCCTGCCAGCAGAAAAAAAACGCCGAACAAAGCAATACCGACCCTTTGGACACGAGTCGCATCTCGCGACCCTCTGAATATCAAGTAATCGACAGCGCGGCTATTCACCAGCATATCGGGCCAAACGGTATTTCTTTGTTTGGCCTCGATGTCTTCAACAAACTGTCGTTGTCGTCTGTTCGACATATTACTTCTGTTCGCCACGGATCTTAGTGCTGAGCAAGACATTGCCCGGTAGATACAAACTTGTCTGCAGCAGCAGCCACGCCGTTAACCTTTGCATCAGAACCGGCGTTGCCGAATGGTCGCACCCCCGCTGTTGTGCGTTGCCATATCGATGATGCCCCGACACCCCCTGTGGAATCATCGCCATTATAGTAGAGTAGTCCCCTTGTCGCATTGTGAAGGTCCATGGTTGCGTCGGAGTTAAATAGGCACCCAAACCAATCAGTTGGGATCGCGGGTGGGGTACCCTTGGGCCGGTGATCGTAGGGTAGTGCGGCGGAATAGGACCGATTTGATCCATGGGAACGCGGAGGCTGGAGGCATCTGTTGTTAAACTAAGGTCTTTTTGCCGGTCATTTGCATTCACCGTGACGGTGTTCCCAAATTCGTTGGTATTCAGCGCCCCGTTCTGAATGCTATACACCGCCGCGCGAGCCCCGTTTTTCATACAAAGTATCCGGCGTCGTTGATGCCACCCCAGAACCGCCATCGTGTTTACGTAATCAGTGCTTCGACTGGAGCCCTAGGAACCATGGCAACATAGTAAGGCCGCTGTGGGCTACGGAGGTAATAGTAACCTGGTTAAGGCAAGGAGGCAGAATTGTTCTTCAGGATATCCGGCCATTAGGCCCCGAGGGGCAAGAGTCTCATTGAGTCCCGCGCAAAATTGTCAGTAATGCGTATCGCGGGGAGATAAGGGGTCATGATCGGACATGATACCTATCCCTACTCATTCTGTTATTTGAATTTTCACCATCGCGCAACTGGGAGTTTGGAGGACGAACCAACCACCATAGCAAATATGTAATCCTGATCCATGTGACGCAATGGTGGTTGTTCCGTCCGTCCCTTCAATGCCCCCGTCCCTTCAATGCCCCAGCCCCTTCAATGCCCCAGCCTTGTAGACGACACCCATCCCGCCACCGCCAATTTTTTCCACAATGCGGTAATGCGAGATGGTAGCGCCGATCATGTTGGCGGCCAAAGGCATGGCTGATAGTAGGGCGGGCTTGAACGTGAGTCAATTGGTTCAGGGGGTAATCTGGTGGCGGCATACCCCTTTGGTCGATGGCCGGGCTCACGCCGAGCGAGCAAGTTCCGGCGCGTTACGCTGCACCTTCAATTGATCCTCGTGACGGCGGGCACGGGCGAGGTCGTAATTGTTCTGCATTTGCAGCCAGGCGTTCGCGGTTCCGCCAAATGCCTTTTCCAGGCGGATCGCCATATTGGCGCTGATGGCCGCCTTCTCGTTGACGATGTTGTTCAGGGCCTGGCGCGTCACGCCCAGGATCTCCGCCGCACGCTTGACTGTCAGTTTCAGCGGCTCGAGACATTCGTGCCTGACGATGCGGCCGGGGTGGAGCGGCTTCTTCATAGGCATTGTTCTGTTTCCTTTCGTTAGTGGTAATCGATCAGCGAGACGTCGTTACGCGTTGCCGTTTTCAAAGGGATAGATGACGCGCCAGTTGGCGCGCATGGTCACGGGGCCTTTCAGATCACCTTTGAGCAGGTGAAAGGCCATGCCGGGCAGATCAAGAGCCTCTGGGCGATCGGCGGCGTCGAGAAGGGTCAGGATGCGCTCGACCTTGTCGATCATATCGGCGCCGATTGCACTCCTGTCGCCACGCTGGTAAAGGCGTTTTAACCCTCTATGCCTGAAGCTTTCGATCACGTGACAAGTATAGCTTGTCTTTTGTGTGTGTTAAGCGTGGCTTGTCACAGAGCACGAAGTGCGTCGCCAGGATCAGCAGCGGCGGCGCGCGCCGCCGGAAACGCGGAGGCCAGCAGAGCCAACAGCAACATGGTGAGGGCTGCGACCGAGTAGACAATTGGATCAGTCGCGCTTACACCAAACACATGATACCTATTCCCCTGCTGTGCACTTAACGAGGTGGGTCGATTGGAGCTTGCGATGGAAGAAAGTGTTGGACGGAGTGAGCTGCGCGTCGCAAAAGCCAGATCGCAGTATCCGAAATGGTCGCAAGCGATGACACGAGGGTCGGTCCGTCTCAGTTTCTGATACTGAGGCAGGTCTTGATAATGTGTACGAGAGCAGAATAATCTCGCCCGAGGAAACTGCGCTTCGACGCATCGATCATTTCCTCAGGAGTGTGGGCTGTCCATACCAGGAAGTGTCCGCCTGCCAAAGCGAGTTCGCGGATGAACTCCCGCTGGGTCCGGCCATTTCCTTCCCGGAAAGGATGAATTGCGTTGATCTCTCCGAGGTAGTACGCGGCGCGATTCGCCCAAGCCGGAGCCGATAGGTCTTTTAGGAAGTTCTCTCCTGCCAATTCCCCAAACAAGGACTCGAGGCTCGGCTTGAGATATTGCGGGGGTGGAAACGTGGCATCGGGTTTCGAAATAGTGACGGAGCGAATTTCACCTGCCCAATTGTAGACATCCTGGAAGAGATACCGGTGAATGGCCCGTAGATGCGCGACGTCGAAATTGCCCAGGATTGGTCTGTGCTGGAGTTCGATCAGGCGCCGCAACGCCAGCGGGGTTTCACGCCGCTGCAGGTCCGCGTAGCTCGTTAGCTGGAACTTGTTGCTTGGAACATCGTTGTCACCTGGCATGAAACGAGAAGACACCCACCGAGAAGGGGACTAAGACTTGACTGCCCCGTCGGCGGCCGTTCTCGCCTCCAATCGAGCGACATAGTCTTCGATTGCCGAGCCGAACTGTTCCAAAGAGATGGAGCCAGCCGCATATTCTTCCAGGATGGCAGCAGTGCCCGCATCGGGTTCCAAACCTTCCATGCGGAAGGATGCCAGAACGCTGCTTACCGCCGTACGACGGTCCGAAGTCTCGATTGCGGTTCTGAGCAGCTGAACCATGAGCGTAACTCCTTCCAATATTTTACCCGTATCCAAGAGTTCCGTCGAAGCATTTATGCCACCAGACGGTTACGTTCGATAATACGAGCAGCGCCAAGCCGGTCAACTCCTTTGCGGCCCGAGCCATGTTGAATGGGCAACCTTTGGCTGAGGGCGGGATCAGCTCATTAGACCCGATTTCCACGGAGATACGAACCCATACCGCAACCGCCAGCTCGGCAACTCCGCTCCGTCCCCCCTCCCGGACATTGCCTGAAATGTTTGGTTAAAAGTAACTGCCTAATGAGCGCGAAGTGCGTCGACAGGATCAGCTGCGGCGGCGCGCGCCGCCGGGAGCGCGGAGGCCAGGAGTGCCAACAGCAACATGGTCAGGGCTGCTACCGAGTAGACAAGCGGATCAGTCGCGCTTACATCAAACAGGAATGCATTCACCAGTCGTGAGATGGCGAAGGAACCGAGCACGCCGAGTACGCACCCAATGACAGCCAGTTTCGCTCCAGAAATTAAGACGAGGCGCGCAATGCTCGTGCGTTGCGCCCCGAGCGCGATGCGAATCGCAATCTCCTGAGTGCGCAGAGAAACAGAGAACGCAACCACTGCGTAGATGCCTGTGAACGCTAACAGGAGCGCACCCAGGGCAAAGCTGGTGATAAGGCCGGTGTTGAAACGCCGCGGCGCCTCCGCATCTGCGAGCACGTCGCTCAGTGGCAGCACCTCTTTCAACGCGAGCAGCCGATCCATCTCGGCCACTGTCGACCGCATCATCTGCGCCATCTGTTCAGGCGGGAGCGTTGAACGGAGAGTGACATATCCTCGTGTCGCCCTGGTCAGCTGTCCACCCGTATCGTAACCGTTGAGCGTTGCCGACTGCAGCGCTGGGATGTACCACTGTTCTTTGTCGGGCGCATCACGGCCCCCGACCTTGGTGTCTGCCACCACCCCCACGACCGTCGCCCATGGCATGGGTTTGTGAGGATTGCCTGCATGCATGCGTTTGCCGATCGCACTCTGGCCAGGCCAGTTTCGTTTCGCCATCGACTCATTCACGATCACCACCGCGGGTGTGTCGTCACGATCGTGCATCGTGAAGGTCCGCCCTTCCAGCAAGGGGATGTCCATGGTTCGAAAGTAATCGCCATAAGTCGAAGTAAACAGGGCAAACTTGAGCTTCCACGTAGAAGCAGGCTCACCTTCAATCGTGTACGCGGATGCTCCGTAGAATTCCGTCGGCAGCGTAGTTGTTATGCTGGCAGCCACAACGCCCGGCTTGGCGGAGAGACGGTCTACCACGTTTTTGTTAAAGGCATCGACCGCATCGTTCGTCGCGTACTGCTTCTTCGGGAGCTCGTACCCGGCGACCAGCACGTGAGCCGGACGGAAGCCGGGATCGACCGCGCGCATCTTCTGGAAGCTGCGCAGAAAAGCCCCTGAAACTGTAAGCAGAACCAGCGCGATGGCAATCTCCGAAACGACCAGGGCGGATCGCAGCATAACGTGGCTGGCCGCTCCCATCTCCGTCCGGGCTCCTTCCTTCAAGCTGTCTGTCAGGTTAGTCTGCAAGGCCGCAAACGCAGGGGCCAGGCTGCACAGCGTGCCCGTAAGCAGCGAAAGCAGAAAACCAAAGGCAATCACGCCTCCGTCCATGGCGATTGAGTTCAGCCGTGGCATAGAGTCAGGCAGCAGATGGATGGCAGTCCGGATGGCGGCCGCAGCAAACGCCAGACCGAGCACGCCGCCGATCAAACTCAGCAGCACGCCTTCCAGGACGGACTCGCGCAGGATTGCACTGGAACGAGCACCCAACGCCAGGCGAACCGCAAAATTGCGCCGCACGCGAATGGCCCGCACCAACAGCAAGCCCGCGACATTGATGCAGGCAATCAGCAGTACAACGATCACTGCCACAAACAATGTCCGCAGCAAGGGGCGGACCTCAGAAACAGCTTCTTCGCGCACCAGCTTGACGTCACCACGTATGCGGAGCGAGGACTTACTGGCAGGAAAATTGCGCATGATCTGCCGTGCTACCCGGTCGGCGTCCTGCGCCGCCTGGGGCAGGGTTACGCCAGGCTTAAGGCGGGCCACGATGCTGTAACCCCACAAGCCTGATTCGGGGTCTAGCTCGTGGGCGGTGAGGCTCAGCGGCACCCAGAGCTGCGACTGGTCGAGGTAACCGGTCTGCAGCGGATACTCGAAGGTGCGCGGCATCACACCAATGATCGAATAGGGTTTGCGATCAAGTACGATGGTGCTGCCCAACACCTGTGGATCGCGATGGTAGCGGTTAAGCCACAAGGCGTAGCTGATGACCGCAAGTGGTTTATCCGCATCCTCTTCCTGCTGGTTAAACACTCGGCCCAAAATCGGTTGAACGCCGAGCGTCGGAAATACGCTTGCGGCCAACCGTCCGGCAGGGATTTCCGCCGGCTCTCCACGCAAACGGAGTGCCGCCGGAAAGTTCAAAATGGGCCGGCGCGGTGGCCCCCATGGAGGAAAAGGCGCTCGTCGCTTTGGCGTAGGTTGCAATCTCCACTGCGGTGACGCCTATGCCGGGGCTATTTCCCAGGTGATCTCCCAGCAGCACAAGCCGGTCTGCATCCTTGAACGGCAAGGGTCGCAGCAGAATGCCCTCTACCAGCGAAAAGATCGCAGTCGTAGCCCCAAGGCCAAGAGCAAGCGTGAGAATGACCGTCAGACTGAAGGCCGGGGTCTGGCGCAGGCGGCGAACTGCAAATCGAAAATCACGGAGAAGCGCGGGCATATCTTCCTCGCGAGCAATTGACATGCCGAAACCAGAGAACACTCAACATTATCGTTTCAAGCGAAAAGGTTCAAAGCCCACCAAGCCGGCGTCCATTCGCGTGCTTCCATGTCCAGATGTGGACAGATTCGTTTGCCATGCACTCAAGTTGGAGTCATGTTGCCGTTGTCGAACTTCATGCGGCTTTCCTTAATGAAAAGCCGCACACGCAGTCGTTTCCAGTGCAGCGTGGCAGGAAATCCCGGGTACGCTCCTGTCGAAAAACATTTCCAGGAAGGGTCCGCGGAACCGCAGGTCCCTCCACGGCACGCCGGGACAGGTCGGCTTCCCCGGATTTCCTGTCGAGAGTTGCGGCTTCGGTCGGCTATGTGTGGTTCTCTTTGAAGAGAACCACATCCGGGTCGCCGGTGAGAGCAGTGAGGCAGGAAATCCGGGTACGCTCCTAATGACACAGCGGTAGCGGGCGATTGGTTTAGTGCCGCGCCTACGGCGCTCGGATCCGCTTCGGGATCGATTTCCCAGCCCTTCCGGGCTGGGCTGACGTTTGGCGATCGGCCCTCCGGACCTTGCCTCTACACCGATTTTTGCCGTGTCATTTCTCCCTCAACTTGCCGTAGGCAAGTCAGTTGCTCCTAATGACAAAGAGGAAGTGGGTGTTTCCAGTGGGAATTGGTTTGAGGGATCCCAGGTCTCAAACGCGAGACCTGGGGCACCCATCGGTTTCACCCTTCGATTATGCAGAGGGCGCAAGCTTTGTCATTCCTCTACCGACTTGTTGCGCGAGTCGGCTTTCGGGATGACAAAGGAGAGGGTGGCGATTACATGGAAGGGGTGGCTGGACCGAGGCGTTTTCGTCACCTTGGGTGGGCCGCAGGCCCATGACTACTCCGGTCGAGATGGGTATTCCGCGTTTCCAGACCGGGGGCTCTCCGCCCGCCTTGACTGAATACCTTCTCCAGGGAACCACTGTCCTCAAATCTCCGTAGACAGCAATGAGAGCCAATTCACGCGCAACGGAGAAGCCACCATGGCGGTACTGCGGCAAAATCTGACCTATAGCCTGCGGCGTCTTTCCCGATCCCCCGGACTCGTAGTCGCCGTCATCCTCTCCATCGGACTGGGCATTGCCGCCAACTCCACCATCTTCTCCATGGTCAGCCGGTTCGTGCTCCGGCCTGCGCCGGTCGGCGATCCCGGCACTCTCATGTCACTTCATACCACGCATGACGGCGACCGCTGCTGCAATAGCTTTCCCTGGCCGGTGTACACCGACGTACGCGATCAAGCTCAATCCTTTTCCGGCGTGGCCGCCTACTACGAGCTCTTGCCTGCCTCGATCGGTGGTACAGGCGAGCCAGAGCGCGTCTGGGGACAATCCGCCACCTCAAATTTTTTCGATGTCTCCCGGATCCGCATGTACCTCGGCCGCGGCTTCCTGCCCAGCGAAGAACGCCTTCCCGTCATCGTCCTGAGCCACCGCCTCTGGCAGCGGCGCTTCGCGTCTGACCCCGCCATCCTGGGCAAACCCATCCCCCTCTCCGGCCACATGTTTACGGTTGTCGGAGTGGCTCCGCCAGGCTTTCGAGGTCTCGACCTGATACTCGATCCTGAATTCTGGATACCGCTCGGCAACGTTGAGCAACTCGCCCCCAATGTTCCCAACCGGAGTGCGCGCGACTTTAACTGGCTGGCAGTCGTGGGCCGCCTCAAACCGGGTGTGACCCAGCCCCAGGCCGCCGCGGAACTCGCCACCCTCGCCCTACGCTTCGCCAAAACATATCCCGCCACCGATAAAGGCCGAGGCTTCTTCATGGATCAGGCCGGCTCGCTTCCCCCGAGAGACAAGTCGGCGGTCCTGCTCTTTATCGCGGCGTTGTCCGTCGTCGTGTTGCTCGTCCTTGGCATTGCCTGCGCCAACGTTGCCAATCTGCTCCTCAGCCAATCCGCCAGTCGCCAGCGCGAAATGGCGGTGCGCATTGCACTCGGGGCCACGCGGCGTCAGCTATTGTGGCAGATGCTGACGGAGAGCTCGCTGCTCGCCCTCGCGGGCGGACTATTCGGCACGCTGTTGACCCTCTGGGCGACGTCCGCACTTTCCGCATTTCGTATTCCCGCCCCCGTCCCGCTCGACACAACCGTCAGTCTCGATTGGCGCGTCCTGCTATACACCTTCATCCTCAGCGTGGGAACCGGCCTGCTGTTTGGGTTCGGACCCGCATGGATAGCTTCCCGTCCCATGTTGGCCAGCGCGCTGAAAGGCGAGGATGGATTTGCGCGCCCCGGTCGCCGCATGAACTTGCGCAATGTTCTCGTGGTGGCGCAGATTGTCATGTCGCTGGTTCTGCTTTGTGCTACTGGCTTGTTTCTGCGTAGCCTTGAGCATGCCGTCGGCCTCGACATCGGCTTTCGCTCCCGCGATGTCCTGATGTTGTCTGTGGATCCGCGCGTACACGGCTACACGCCTGAGCGCACTGCGCAGTTCCTCGAACAAGTACGCGAGCGGGTCGCAGCCATTCCAGGAGTCCTTTCGGTTGCCGCTACCGACAGCGCACCGTTGTCCGGGGGAAATCGCAGCGATGGCTTCCATTCGGAAACATCGAAGCCCAACGACCCGTATCCAAGCGTGGACCTCTTTATGGCGACGCCAGGCTACTTCGAAACCATGGGGATTCCTCGGCTGGCGGGTCGCGACTTCAGCCATGAAGCCGCGAATACTACCAGGGTCGGCATCGTCAACCGCGCCTTCGCTGAGCACTTCTTCGGCCGTGAGAATCCCATCGGCAGGCACGTGACCGGGGGAGGAGTTACCTACGAGATCATCGGCGTGGTCGAAAACATCAAGTCACGAACCCTGGGCGAGGATACTCGATACGTTCTGTTCCGTTCCCTCGCACAGAGCACGGGGAGCGACCCGTCCTTTCTCGGATATCAACTGGTCGTCCACTTCCAGGGCAATGCGGCCGGCATCGCCGGCGCGCGTACGCGGTCAGATCCACGATCTCGATGCGACCATGGCCGTTTACAACGCCGAAACCATGCAACAACATCTGCGGCAGGCGCTCTTTCTACCTCGCCTCGCGGGCACGCTCTTCGGCATCTTTGGCTTTGTAGGACTGGCACTGGCCGCGATCGGCCTTTACGGCGTCATCAGCTATTCTGTCAGCCGCCGCACCCGCGAAATTGGTATTCGCATTGCTCTCGGAGCTCAGCTCAGCGCGGTTCGTCAACTCATTCTTCGCCAGGGAATGACACTCACCATCATCGCGATGGCGATTGGACTGCCAGCGGCCTTCGCCCTCGCGGGAGTATTGAGCAGCTTTCTCTACGGCATTCGTCCCCACGACACCATGACCTTCACCATCGTGCCGATATTTCTAGCCGTGGTTGCGTTCGTTGCATGCTGGGTTCCGGCGCTTCGCGCGACCAGGGTTAATCCGCAGAGTGCGTTGCGATACGAGTAGTTCTCAGCTTGTAGAAGGCGAAGCCGATAAGGTTACTCAACGCGGTGATACCGAGAATCTTTGCGGCATAAACTCTCGGATTCACCACGTCGACGAACGGATACGCCGAAATCATCAGGCTGAAAAGCGTGGCGCAAAAGCCAATCAGTGACGTCCATTTGAGCCACCAAGGCAAAGTTGCACGAAGAGCGCCAACTCCAACGATCGGGATGGCGAACATCGCCAGATAAGCAAGTTCGTAGTGCGCGAGGCTGGCATTGGATAGCAGTTGGTAAGCCTCTTGAGCGTGTACCCCGAAGCTCCCCAGTACCAGCAATAAAAAGATAAGCACCGAAGTGCATAGGATGGAGTTCGCCGGGGTTCGCCACCGTGGATGCAGGCGAGTAAACCAGGCAGGCACCAGCTTGTTCCACCCCACACTCATCGGCAGCCGTGTTGCTCCGGTAAACAGATAACTGGCTGCGGCGAGCAAGCGCATTTGCAGCAGCAGAATGGCGGTCACGGCGAACAGGCTGCCAATTCCCGAATGGCCCAGTGCTAAGCGAACTGTCTGTGGAATGGGTGCAATAAAGTCGATGTGGTCATGCTGGCTGAACGCTGCCACTGCGCTGGTGCCGAGTATGAACATCGCACAAATGATGGGGGACGAAATCCATACAGACTGTCCGATGCTGCGTGCCGCCTGCTTGCTTTCCCCGGCCAGAATGGCAATGTATTCGAGGCCGCACAGTGCACCAAAGATCATCTGACCGAAGAGCGCCAGGGAGCGCAGTGTCGGCGGTGGAAGTTCGACTGCGAACGGGATCCAGTGAATGGGCGCGTGTCGCCACAACGCCCAGAGCGGCAGCAGAATGAGCCCCATATAAACCAGCAGGATCGCGATAGCGCCGGCGTTATGAATCCACTTGCCGATTTCCAGCCCGCGAAGAGCCGTGATGGCGATTAACGCGATCAGCAGCAAGAGGATGCCAAGTGAAGCAAGATGATTTTCCGGAAGCCCGGCTGCGGAGGGGCCAATGAGGTAGGCAAGCTCGGTAGGCGTGGCATAGAGGATGGCCGCGGTGATGGAAATCGCATACACCCATAGGTTCCATGCAGTCAGAAAGCCGCCCAGGTCACCGTACGCACGATGGGCCCAGACGTAGAGACCGCCTTCCAGTGGCCAGACCCGGTTGAGGCAAATAACCGAGGCCGCCAGGGGAAGGTAGAAGACGATCATGGCGGCGATCCAGGTCAGAGCCTGCGCGCGGCCGAGGCCCGCGGCGACCCCCACCCATGAGCTGCCGACGACGCAGAGGATTTGCGCCAGAACCAGGTCGCGCAGTCTCAGCCGGCGAAGAAGATGGTGCTCGTCTGCCGCGGAAGAAGCGATTTGGCGAGTGGTAGGAATGGTTGCACGGTCGCGACGTACACTCTTGCCGGGTCGATCGGTACACAGGGATCGTGTTTGGCGCTACAGAGAGTAAAACGATTCGGGCGTTGGCAAAACTCGCCAGCGCCCGAAGTTTGTTGAAGGTTTGTTGCTCGCCTTACGCTCACCGTTACGGCAACCGGTGGTCTATGGCCAGGCATTCACCAGGTTGGTGACGTTAATGGTGCCCAGGCCGGTGGCAAAATCCCAGCCGGTTTTTGCCGGGTACGCCTGAAGCAATTTCTCATCCGACCTGGAAAGTATCCCATACTGGTTCAAAGTGGAACCGTAACAGTCATTGGTACCGTAGCAGGGCACGGTGTTATTTCCGGTGGTGACGTCGTTGAAAATACAGGTCGACGCTACACCGTTGCCCAGGTTCGAGTTGCATGCCTTCAACTGGCTCGTATTCGGGTCTGAAGCGCTCCCGTATTCCAGCCGCGCCAGGTCATACAGAATCGGATCGGGATTCCCTTGAGGGGCCCCGGCTTTCTGATTAATGAGCGCCTGGATGCTGGCAAATTGCGGGGCCGTGAAGGAAGTGCCGCCGGCGCTGTTGAAGAAGTTGTTTACCGGTTTTGTGAAATCGCACGGATACCCTCCCTGGGCCGTGTCTGACATGCAAAAAAGAATCGCATGCCGCCAAAACCCGTTTGAGGCAAACAAGGAAACATCCGGCAAGTCACGCTTGCCGTCGTTCGGAATGCCGATGATCCCGGTCTGCCATGAAGGCTTGGAATACACAAAGCTGGGAGCACCGCTAGCACCGACGATGTTTAAAAAGCCGGAACCCGTGCTGCTATTGCAGAACGATAGGGCGTCTTTTGCTCCAAAGAAGCCGAACAGCACGCTGCTGGCGCAGGAGTCATTCCAGGGCATTTCTGGAATGTAGGATTTCGCTGATCTCCCACCGGAGTCGTTCGTCGTGCTCCAGTACGTGCTCAGGCTACCCTCGGAGGTGTCAAGAAAATCAGTACCGCCGGTAGCCACATCGTAAGGAGTGGAAGCGAGTGCGTTGGCCGCGATGCCCGTGGTCGCAAAGGTAGCCGTGTTGAAGTCGTCGCAGCCTGCCGCCGCGTTATCTCCGGAGGCGACGAATACCGAAACCCCCTCGCCAGCGGCCTGTTGCCATAGGTTGTTAACGAAGGCGTTGCCCTCGAGGGCGGTTCCCGGTCCGTTGTTGGTCTCACACTGAAGAAAGCTAAGACTCATGATGGCCGGAGGTTTCTGTAGGTCCAGCAAATTTTGTGCAGCGATGAATGCTCCGAAGGCGGTTGCCGTATCCGCACAGGAGGCGAGTTCTACTGCCGCGTCCGCCGCGACTGCTCCGGCCCACTCAGCATCCAGAGCTGCCTCGCCCTCCGCGCCATTCACGCCGGGATCAGTGCAGCCCGGCGCCAGGATGAATTTGCGTGAATGTGCCGGCATACGAAGACAAGCCAAATGCCTTTCGAAACGTGGCCACATCCGCCGGATTGATATCTGTATCCTCGAGCACCACCACGGTTTGTCCCTTGCCCGTGATCGGCTTCTTTGCTTTGTACAGCGGTCCCACGTTGTAGATTGCGGCCAGGTCGGCCGGCCCTTCGTCATATTGCACCTGACCGTTGAACCCACCGGGACATCCGTTACAGGGAAACGTGAGCGCGTTCACTGGTTTGGTCAAGGCCGGCTTGGGCATGAAGTTATGCAGAGCCACGAAGCCCGCTACCACGGGCGCCATGGCGGCCGGAATTTGAACATCGCTTGCATTGGCAATATGTGGCTTGCCATTCACCAGGTATTTATGGATCTCGGTATGAAAGGCTTCACGCACCTGACCCGCTGTTCCCGAAACATCAATGGTCATGCCGTTTTTGTGAACCGTGTTCACTTGAAATCCGTGCAAGTTTAGCCATTGGGTAACAGTTTCGATATCCTGCTGTGCAGGGCCGAATTTCGTTCCCATTTCCTCGGCGGTGAGCCATTGATGATACTTGCCAGAATGCGAATCCTGCAGTTCGTCGATCGTTTGCTTCAAAGCAGCTTCCTGCTCCGGGCTGCGCCGCAGTTGCAACAACATGTGTTCCATGGGCATGCTGTCTTCCACTGCCCCCTGATCGTATTGTGGTACGGCGAGCCGATGCGTGCTGTGGGCAACCGTAACCATGTTTGTCTCATTAACCGCGGCTACGATGCGCGGAGCTACTGCTGGCGATCCGGCCTGGGGGGCGGCAAATGCAGTGCCCGAGAAACCACTCAGGACCAGTATCGTCAGCAGCCCGACAAGCGGCGTGTGCTGGGGGAAACGACGTATAGCCATGGACGACTCCTTTGAAGTTGAATTGAACCGGCATTCAAAATCGGGCCCTGAGTAAATTGGGGGGAGTATACATGGAGTTCGCCCCCCCGAGCCACACGTAGATTCGTTCATGCAGGGTCTTTTGCATCGCATGAACCTGAAGCAGATTTCAGAAGCAGGAGTGATTGTGAACGAATTAACCCAGGCCCTTATTGGTGACAGCGCAGCCGCACCCCCGGCCCACATTCTTGAGGGAGTCAACAGCGACCTCGCTCACGAAGCTTTGCCCTTTGCTCCCCACACCATCTATGAGGAGCTATGGCACATCGCCTTCTGGCAGCAAGTTACCCTGGATTGGGTGCGTGGTGTCGAGACGCCCTTTCCGGTCGAGCCCGCTGCCGGCTTCCCTAAAAAAACTGACGCCGTCGTCGAGCCCTGGGACCAGTTGCGGCAACGATTCCTGGATAGCCTCAAACAGGTCGCTGCCATCTCGGACGACGAGGCTGGACACGACAAACAGGTTCGGTGTCCGTCTCGGCCAGGCAATCCCGTCCGCATCATGACCGTCCGTGAACAACTGGAGAGCCTGGCAGCGCACAACGCCTATCACTTCGGGCGGATCGTTCTGCTTCGCCAGCTTCGTCAAGCGTGGCCGCCTCCCTCGGGAGGTTTCAGTTGGTAATCCGCAAGAGTATGCCCACATGACGGTATGCTGAAAGAACCACTTGGACATTTCGCTTAGCCAGGAGCCTGGAATCGATGCGCTTTAAAAGTCTGCTGACGGCTGTCTTCGCCCTTTTGCCGGTTTCGCTTGTATGGTCGCAAACGCCCGCGCCGATTCCTGCCGCAGCAGCGCCTGCAGCATATGACCCGCGCGTCGCCTTTGCGCCCCTGACCCTGCCCGACCCGGTGAACGCGTACCGGTCGGGTAACGGAGCTCCGGGCCCCGCCTATTGGCAGAACCAAGCGGACTACGAGATGCATGCTGCGCTCGACACTAACGCGAAGACTCTGCAGAACGACGAGACGATCACCTACACCAACAACAGTCCTGACGCGCTCACCAGTCTTTGGATTCACCTGGACCAGAACATCTATCGCAAAGATTCGCGCGGTTACCTGGTAAACGGAGGCTTGCGGCGCAAGAAACCCGTAGCGGATAGTGAGGAGAATCCTAACGCGCGCACCACCGACGGGTATGCACTGGACTCGGTCGAGATCGAGCGTGGGAAGGAGATGCTGAAGGCGGATTATCTCGTGGACGATACGCGCATGCAGATCCGGCTGCCTCAGCCGATGGCGCCGAAGGGCAGCGTGCTCAAAATCCACATCAAGTATCACTATCAGATACCGGGTGTGTGGGGCGGCCGCACCTCGTGGGGCGCCTCGCAAAAGGGAGACATCTACGACATGGCCCAGTGGTATCCGCGTATGTGCGTTTATGACGATCTTCGCGGTTGGGACACGCTGCCTTATCTCGGCAGCGAGTTTTACCTGGAGTATGGTCACTTTGACTATTACGTAACGGTGCCCAGCGAGATGATCGTGGCCGGGTCGGGTGAGTTAATAAATCCGAAAGACGTGCTGACCAAAACGCAGGTGGCGCGGCTGGATCAGGCGCGGAACAGCGACAAAACGGTGATGATCCGGAGTGCAGACGAAATCAACGATCCTGCAAGCCGCCCGAAGGTTGGGGGCACGCTGACCTGGCACTTCCATATGGATCACACCCGGGACGTAGCGTGGAGCGCAAGCCCGATATTTGTGTGGGACGCGGCGCGGATCAACCTTCCCAACGGCCAGAAGAGCCTTGCCGAAAGCGTCTACCCGCCGGAGAGCGTGGGCGAAGGAGCCTGGGGACGGTCGACGGAGTACGTAAAGGATGCCGTCGAGCGTTTCTCAACCGATTGGTTTCCCTATCCCTACCCGGCCGCCATCAACGTAGCCGGCTTCTCCACCGGCATGGAATATCCCGGCATCATTTTCGACGGCATCGATGACAAGGGCAAGACGCTGTTCTGGATTTCCGCGCACGAGATTGGGCACACCTGGTTCCCCATGATCGTTGGCTCGAACGAGCGCAGAAACGCTTTTATGGATGAAGGATTCAACACCTTCATTGATATCGATGAGTCAGCGAAGTTTCAGGGCGGTGTCTATGGCCCCAAGCGCGATTCGGAATACTCGGCGGGAGGCGAGCCGCCCGACACCATCCTCAAAGTGCTGGACGACCCCGCGGCTCCAGTCCTGCTGATGCCGGCAGATGCGTATACCTGGCCGATCACTCATCCGGTGAGCTACTTCAAGGGAGCCTACGGACTGGTGTTGCTTGCGCGAGCAGATCCTGGGCAAGGACCGCTTCGACTGGGCCTTCCGCAAGTACATAAAAGACTGGGCGTTCAAGCACCCCGCGCCTTCAGACTTCTTCCGGGAAATGAGCAGCGAAGGCGGCGAAAACCTGGACTGGTTCTGGCGCGGCTGGTACATGCACAACTGGCGCTTCAATCTGGCCGTCACCAAAATCGACGGGGACCAGGTCACCTTGGTAAACAAGGGGCAACTGGTCTTACCGGCAACCGTAGAAGTGCGCTACACGGATGGCACGACAACGCGCTTTCGCTTGCCTGTAGAGACCTGGCAATCCAAAGCGGAGTCTGTTTGGCAGGGCGACAAACCAGTAGCTTCGGTGAAGGTCGATCCCGATCATCTGCTGCCCGACGACGACCGGAGCGATAACACGCTGGAAGCAAAATAGCTTGAAGGGTACGGGCTTTAGCTAGGCCGAAGGAGAACTGCAGATCCCTCGCTTCGCTCGGGATGACAAAAAGGGAAGGGTAGCTGTAGGGAAAAGGCGTTTGCTAAACGAGAGGGCGGTTGCTGGGGCACGAATATGCCGTATAGCTACCCTCCCCTTTTTGTCGTCCCGAGCGAAGCGAGGGATCTGCAGTTCTCCTTCGGCTTAGCTAAGTCATTCGTGATTACGGATTGAGAATGCGATGCATGTCGAGGGAAGGCGGGCGCACATCTGTTTGACTGAGCATCACGTGCACCTGGCCGCGATGATGCGTTTGATGATTGAAGAAGTGCAGTACAGCGTGTGGTGCGGAATCCGTACAGTCCTTACCGAGGCTATTGGTGTAACTGAGTGACCGGCGTGACAAACCCGTCATCCACCTTCGCGAAGAATGACTCAATGCCTGCGTCTTCTTCGATCCGCGCGGCGCTGAGTTCCGCGAAAGTCTCGAACAAAATAGTATTCAGTGGCGGTGTCGTACTGCCTCCGCCGGCGAACCTGGACATCCAGATGCGATCGCCCAGCAACGTATGGTTCAGCAACGCGTGGATGCTGCCGAAAGACCCAGGCCGTTCGCGGCGGTACTCCGCAAGCTCAAGTTTGCCGCACTGTTCATACAGTCGCGCGTTCGCGACTTTGTTGTAACGAGCAAGCGTCCTGAAAACATCAAGCAAATCCATAATCAACCAGCATCAATCGATCGACGCGTAAGCGATCGAAGTTAAAAACTCGGGCATTTCTTTCGCGGCCGTCATCTGGTCGAAGAGTTTGGCCGCTGCGGTAAACTTGCTCGCGGCAAACTGTGCTTCGCCCAGCTCCTGCTTGATCCGGTCCAGGACAACCGGAATCGTAGCCTGCACCGACGGAACATCCAGCGTAACTCCATCCGTCATGCGGCCCGCATGATGCGCCCATTGCCACAGTTGCGCCCGCGAAATCTCCGCGGTCGCTGCGTCTTCCATCAGGTCATAGATGGGCACGCATCCCAACCCGTCAAGCCATGCCGCCAGGTAGCGCAGGCCGATGTCGATGTTCATTTCCAAACCCTTGCGCGTGATGTCGCCCTCAGGCACAGCCAGCAGATCGGCCGCCTTCACCTGGATCCCTGGGTTGCGCCGCGAAATCTGGTTAGGTCCAGGCATATGTTCGTCGAAGACCGTCTTGGCCACGGCAACCAAACCAGGATGCGCAACCCACGTTCCGTCATGCCCGGCCTTCACCTCGCGCAGCTTGTCCTGGCGCACGCGTTCCATGGCAGTGTCATTCGCAGCCGCATCCCGCTTGATGGGAATCTGCGCCGCCATCCCGCCCATCGCATGGATACCGCGACGGTGACAAGTCTCGATCAACAGCTCGACATAGGACTTGAGAAAATGCCGGTCCATGGTAATGGTCGAACGGTCGGGAAGCGCCAGGTCGTCACGATAACTGAATTTCTTGATAAAGCTGAAGATGTAATCCCACCGGCCGCAGTTCAAGCCGGCCGAGTGATCCTTCAGCTCAAACAGAATCTCATCCATTTCAAAAGCCGCGGGCAAGCGTCTCGATCAGCACGGTGGCGCGAATCGTGCCCCGGGAAATGCCCAGCGTATCCTGCGCGAAGTTAAACACGCTGTTCCACAAGCGTGCTTCCTTATGGCTCTCCATCTTGGGCAGATAGAAGTACGGGCCGGTGCCCCGCGCTTTCAACTCTGCGGCGTTGTGAAAGAAGTACAAGCCGAAATCGAACAGCGACGCCGACATAGGTTGGCCTTGGACCAGAACATGCTTCTCCGGCAAATGCCAGCCCCGCGGCCTCACGAACAGTACTGCTGTCTTCTCGTTAAGCTGGTACTGCTTGCCTTCAGGACTGGCAAAGCTAATTTCGCGGCGCACAGCATCCCGCAGGTTCATCTGGCCTTCGATCACATTGCGCCAGGTGGGCGCAGTGGAGTCCTCAAAATCAGCCATGAAGACTTGCGCACCGGCATTCAGTGCGTTGATCACCATCTTGCGATCGACCGGGCCTGTGATCTCCGTTCGGCGATCCTGCAGGTCAGCCGGGATCGGAGCAACGCGCCACTCACTCTGGCGGACGGACGCGGTTTCCGGCAGAAAATCGTAGAGTTGCCCCTTGCGCAGCGCTTCACCGCGCGTCACACGCGCCGCCAGCAACCTCTGTCGCTCTCCCTCGAAGTTGGCCGACAAGGCTGCAAGAAATTCGAGTCGCCTGCGGGGTGAGGATCTCCCGTTCCGCAGCTCCTGCCGCCCCTTCGATCTTCACTGTCGGAACCGTAACCGTCGAGTTCGCCATCGTCCCTCCGCAAAAACTGTATTTTACTGCTTCTTCCCCATGCCCGCGAGCGGAGCATTGCGTATCGAAGCGTCCAGCAATTCCACCATGTGGAACGTGGGCATAGCGTCGAGGCCCCGGCGGCGCAGCCCGCTCATCAATTGCAGCAAGCAGCCGGGATTGGCAGAGATGACGGCCTCTGCCTTGGTGGCCAGCAAATTCTCTACCTTGCGGTCACCCAGCTGATTGGCCGGCTCGGGGTTGAGCAGGTTGTACACGCCGGCAGAGCCGCAACAAAGTGAGGCCTCATCCACCTCCGCGACTTCAAGCTCAGGAATGCCTGCCAGCAACTGCCGTGGCTCTGCGTGAATGGCCTGCGCATGCCGCAGGTGGCACGCATCGTGGTAGGCCACCCGCATCGGCAGAGCGTGGCGCGTGGCCAGCGCCGGCAATTCGCAAAGAATCTCTGAGATGTCTTTGCACTTCGCGCTGAAGGCAGCGGCACGTGCGGCCCAGGCAGGGTCGTCGCGCAGCAGATGACCATATTCCTTCATGGTCGATCCACACCCAGCAGCATTGATCACGATCGTGTCCACGTTGGCATTCTCAAAGGCAGCGATCATCGTTCGCGCGAGAGCTGCCGCCTGGTCATCCAGACCGGAGTGCAGCATAAGAGCGCCGCAACACTGCTGTGCTTGCGGAATCACCACCTCGCAACCTTCCGCGGCAAGCACGCGTGCGGTGGCCTGGTTCACGTGTTGAAAGAAAACCTGTTGCACGCAGCCGGAGAGCATCCCAACCCTGCGCCGGGGCGCAGAAGCCGGCGTAACCCGCGACGGAAGGCCGCGCAGAAAACCTGTGGGCACGCGTGGCAACAGGGCCTCCATCTGTGCCAGCCGTTTCGGTAGCAACCGCAGCAAGCCGGTAGCGCGTAGCAACTTCTGCAGGCCGGTGCGTTGGTAGATCAGCATGGGCAGAGCCAGCAGCCGCAAACGCTTCACATAGGGAAAGGTCGCAAAGAGGAGTTTGCGGAAGAAGCTATCGCTCCTGCTGCGCGGAATATTACGTTCCACCTGGGCGCGAGTATCTTCGATGAGCTTGTTGTATTGCACTCCGGAAGGACACGCCGTCATGCATGCCATGCATCCCAGGCAATTATCCATATGCAGCCCAAACCGCTGGTCCAGCGGAGCCTCGCCCTGAGCCGACTTCTTCATCATGTAAATGCGCCCGCGCGGCGAATCCATCTCCTCGCCCCACAGGACGTAAGTGGGGCAAGCGGGAAGGCAAAAGCCGCAATGCACGCAATCATCGATCAGGTCCATTTCCGGCGGCTTATGAGGGTCGAAGTTCGAAGGCTTAGCCGGTTCGAGCTGTGTGAGTTGAGTCATGTCAAATGTGCCCGAGAAAGCGGCCGGGACTGAGAATGCCTTCGGGATCAAAACGGCGCTTGATCTCGCGCATCAACGGAAGGCTATCTGGCGGCGTACCCCAGCAATCGAGCTTCTCTCCCACCGGCTGTTTAAGGACCATCAGTGATCCCTTAGCCTCTTCCAACTCGCCTCGTAATTCAATCAGGCCATTCGCGGCCCCAGCAGGGAAGCCCGCAATCATGATCCCAGTGCCCTGTATCACCGACTCGCCACCCAGGCCACGAACACGCTCGGCAAAACGTGCAATCTCTGATGGGAGCATCGTGCCCTTGCAGACAAACTCATGATCCATCTGCTGTTGTCGCGCACTCCAAACATCCTCTTGAGCGTCCTGTGAATGCAGCCCTTCACGCTGCGCCATCGCCTCCAGCGCAGCCGCCTGTGTATGCAGCACTTCCGCCAGCGACGCCAGCTGAACGTCAAGAACAAAGCCCGCCGCACTTCCCCGCAGTTGGATCGCCACCGTGCTCACCTGTGCATGCAGCAACTTCAGCATCAGCCTGCCCAGCGGTTCTGCACCCGCCGCAGATACGGTAAAGCTTTGCGTGCACTGCGGTTTGGAGTGCAAACGGAAATTGATCGACGTAACCACCCCAAGCGTGCCGAACGCACCGATCATCAACTTGTGCAGGTCATAGCCGGCGACGTTCTTCACCACTTTGCCGCCGGTGTGGGCGATGGTCCCATCGGCCAGCACAATCGTCATCCCGATAATCAGGTCGCGCAGCCCTCCATACTTCAACCGGAGCGCCCCCGAATCATTGGTGGCGACAATTCCGCCTACCGTGGCCTGCTCGGGCCAAAGCGGATCCAGCGCGACACACTGGCCATGTTGTGCCAGGGCAGACTGCAACCCAGACCAGGTGCAGCCGGCTTCCACGGTGCAGGTCATATCCTGCCAGGTATGCTCCCGCAGTACATTCAGGCGATGCATTTCGAGCAACAGCGCCGGCGCCACGGGGTAGCCCCAGCCTTGTTTCGTGCCACCACCCCAGGTGACCACGCTCCAACCCTTTTCATTGGCGAAGCGAAGTAGCGCCGCGACTTCTTCGGTGTTGCCGGGGGCGACCGCGAGGATGCCACCCGAGTTCCGCAGATGTTCGGCCCCAACGATGGCGGCCAGAGGAGCGGTCATGTCCTGCGTATTGATCAAAAGAACTCTGCGACCCCCGCTGTCTCCAGTGGGTGAGGAGTATATTTGCCGGTCTTTTCCCCGCAAAGCCGGGGGCGGGGAAACAGTTTATCCGGGTTCGCAATATTGTCCGGGTCAAAGCTGCAGCGCACCCGTTGCATGGTGTCGAGGTCCGGCTCCGAGTACATATACCCCATCGCCTGCTGCTTCTCCCTGCCCACTCCATGCTCTCCGGTAATCGAACCTCCGTGATCGACGCAGAGGTAGAGGATGCGCATGGAGAGATCCACCGCGATCTCCTCCTGGCCTGGGATAGACCGGTCATAGAGCACCAGGGGATGCAGATTGCCGTCACCCGCATGAAACACATTCGAGACCCGCAGCCCAACCTCCGCAGCCATTTCCGCCACCCGCTCCAGCACCATGGGGAGCTTGGTCCGCGGGATCACCCCATCTTGCACGATGTAGTCCGGCGAAAGGCGGCCGGCGGCGGCAAACGCTGCCTTGCGGCCCTTCCACACCAGAATCCGCTCCTGCTCGCTCTGTGCCAGCCGATCCTCCCACGCGCCGTTCGCTCTACACAGCTCACGCACCTGCTTCATATGGAGATCGACCTCGGCCGCGGGACCATCCACTTCCACCAGCAACAGAGCCTCGCATTCCGGGTAATGCGGGATGCACCGCGGCCTCCGCAGCCTTGAATGGAAAGGCGGTCCATGATTTCCATGGCCGCAGGCAGAATAGAGGCGGCAATGATGTCCGAAACCGTCTGCCCGGCAGCGGAGATGGAGTCGAAGGCAGCCAGCAAGACCTGCACCGTCTCCGGACGCCGCACAATCCGCAGCGTCATGGAGCTGGCCACCCCCAGTGTCCCCTCAGAACCCACGAAAACTCCGGCCAGATCGTAACCAGGCGCATCGAGCGTGGGCGAGCCCAGATGGACGAGCTCCCCGGTCGGCAGCACCACTTCCAGCGCCAGCACGTGGTTGGTGGTAAATCCGTACTTGAGGCAGTGGGCTCCCCCGGAGTTTTCCGCTACATTGCCGCCGATGGTGCACACGGACTGGGAGGAGGGGTCCGGCGCATAAAAGTGACCTTCGGGCGTCACCCGCTGGGTGACGTGGGCGTTGATCACCCCCGCTTCCACGGTGACCCGCTGGTTGGGAATGTCGATATCCAGCATCCGGGTCATGCGGGCAAAGCTGATCACGATGCCCCGATCATCGGGCAGCGCCCCCCCGGAGAGCCCAGTCCCGGCCCCGCGGCCGACGAAAGGTATCTGGTGGCGGGCGCAGACGCTGTATGACCGCTTGCGCCTGGGCCGTGGAACGGGGCAGAACCACTGCTGCCGGCAGGCTGCGCAATACCGCCAGCCCGTCACACTCGTAGGTCTGGAGCTGATTACGGTCGATGATCAGACCATCGACCCCGACAGCGTCCCGTAATTCGGCTAGGATGGAGGCGGTGAGCATGCTGCTAATATCCTAAGGCGGTTTCACAATCACGTGGCCCCATAATCGTAGCGAGGAGTGGTTTTCCTTGGAAGAAAACCACGACAGGCCCTGTTGCTTCGGTATACACCAATCGTGAATCCGCTAATACCACGCGGAATATACTGCTTCTGCCGCGCAAGTAAGCATTCGTACTGCCAAAATCCAAGAGAGAGCCGCCCCGCATGAGCCCAGTCTGGTCCCAAAGCTACACCCTCTTCGGGCGTGGCCTTGCTTTTTCCGCGGTAATTGCCTCCCTGCCCATTCTCATCCTGCTTTTTTTGCTCGGTGTCCGCCGCAAGCCGGCATGGTTTGCCTCCCTGTTCGCCCTGTTGGCTGCGTTGGTGATTGCGCTTTTTGCCTACAAGTTGCCGCCTCCTCTTACCTTCAGTGCTGCGGGTTACGGCGCTGCTTTCGGCTTATTTCCCATTTCCTGGATCGTGTTCTGGGCGATCACCCTCTACCGGGTGACGGTGGATATGGGCAAATTCGAAATCATCAAGTCGTCGATGGGGAACCTGACCAGCGACGCGCGCCTGCAGGCCCTGTTGATAGCCTTCGCCTTCGGCGCATTCGTCGAAGGTGCGGCGGGCTTTGGGACCCCGGTCGCGGTTGCCGCTGCCATGTTGGTAGGCCTCGGCTTCTCGCCCTTCTATGCATCGGCGCTTTGCCTGGTGGCCAACACCGCCCCCGTCGCCTTCGGGTCGATCGGGATACCCGTGGTCACCCTAGCCGGGATTACCGGCTTGCCCGTGGATCAATTGAGCGGTGCGGTCGGGCGCCTTTGTGCCCCGCTCTCATTGTTTGTCCCCTGTTACCTGGTCTGCATCATGGTCGGGTGGCGCGGCATGCTGGAAGTTTGGCCGGCCGTGGTGGTGGTCGGCGGAGTCTTCGCCTCGGTGCAGTTCCTCATGTCAAATTTCGTGGGCCCGCAACTCACCGACATTATGAGCTCGCTTTGCGCCCTTGGAGCGTTACTGGTGCTGTTGCGGTTCTGGCGGCCAACCAAAATGTGGGATAGGGAACTGGAGCCGGTAGGCCCGGTTGGCCAGGAGAAAAAGTTCTCCACCCTGGCTCCCGGATCGAACGATCGCAAGCATACCGCCGGGCAAATCTTTGGCGCCTGGATGCCTTACGGACTGCTCGTCATCCTGGTCTTGTTATGGGGCTACAAGCCCTTCCAGGCGGTGCTGAATTCCGTCACCATCAGCGCAGGCTGGCCTCTCCTGCACAACCAGGTCATGATGATGCCCCCGGTAGTCGCCAAGCCCACGCTCTACAAGGCGCTCTACCAGATGAACTTCCTCTCCGCGGCCGGGACTGCCTGCATGTTCTCGACCCTGCTGGCTGCTCTTTTGCTGCGCATGTCTCCCGCGGCCTTTGGACGTCTGCTGCTCTCCGTGTGCCGCCAGCTCTTTTTGCCTACCTTGACCGTCACCGCGGTTCTCGCCATGGCCTTCGTCATGAACTACTGCGGGGCCACCGCTACCCTGGGACTTGCATTTTCCGCATCCGGCAGGTTCTTTCCTTTCTTCAGCCCGTTGCTCGGTTGGCTGGGCGTCTTTCTCACCGGCTCAGACACCTCGGCCAACGCCCTGTTCGGCAACCTGCAAGTGGTGACTGCCGGTCGGCTGGGATTTGAGCCTACCCTTATGGCAGCGGCCAACTCCGCCGGCGGTGTCGTGGGCAAGATGATCAGCGTGCAGAACATCGCGGTCGCGGCCGCCGCCACTGCGATGACCGTCGCCGACCAGGCCAAGCTCTTTCGCTTCACTCTGCGGCACAGCATCGTGATGGCCACAGCCATCGGGATCGAAGTGATGCTGTATGCCTACGTCTTCCACGTTCGTTAGCAAAATCTCATGAGGAGCAACATCTCGTGGCAAAACTAGGATTCTTAGGTCTTGGCATCATGGGCGGTCCCATGGCCCAACACCTGGTGTTGGGCGGTCACAACGTAGCCGTTTGGTCGCATAACCAGAAAAAGGCAAAAGCATTTGCCGATGCCAACGGAGCACTCTTCTGTGCTACGCCGGCAGAAGTCGCGCAAAACAGCGAGTGTGTTTTTCTCTGTGTGGGCGACACCGCCATGTCGCGGGAAGTCATCCTGGGTGACAAGGGCCTGGTGAAAGGCGCCAAAAAAGGTTTCGTGATTGCGGATTGCAGCACCGTCTCGCCGATCGAGAGCAGCCGCATCGCCGCAGGAACTCGAGCCCCAGGGTATCGAATTCCTCGACGCTCCTTGTACCGGCTCGAAAGCCGGCGCCGAAGGGGGAACACTCACTTTCATGATTGGCGGCAAGAAAGACGTCTTTGAACACACCAAACCCTTCTTCGAGGCGATGGGCAAGGTTCTCTATTATTGCGGCAAGTCGGGCATGGGGTTGCGCGCCAAGCTCACCCAGAACCTGATCCTGGGCAACCTGCTGCAGGCCTTTAACGAGGGCCTGGTGTTGAGCACCAAAGCCGGGGTCGATCCCGAGCTCATGCTCGACATCCTGAACAACAGCGCCGCGCGCTCAGGGTTGATTTCTGCCAAGGCGCCCATGGTGTTCAAGCGCAATTTCGCCACCAACTTCTCGGTGAAATGGCTGGAGAAGGATATTGGACTGGCCCTCGACCTCGGATCCGCAATCGGGGTCCCGCTGCTTCTTACCGGCCTGACGCAGCAGCTCTTCCAGACGGCGATGGCGAAAGGTTACGGGGAAGACGATATCTGCGGCTCCATACGCGTGCTCGAAGAGGTCGCCGGAGTCGAAGTCAAGTCCTGAGATGCTTCACACTTCGAAGGGGCGGCTGAAACCTACGCCGTCGCCACCCGATCAAACTCGTCCGCCGTACTTCCCATAGGACGGCGGGCGTTTTCTTCGACCACTTCGGCCTCCGCCTGGAGGTGATCGATCACCTCCTTGGAGTAGAGGACGAAGTGATGAGCCGAGAGCAACATGGTGAAGCCCAGCCAGATCTTTGCCGGTGAGCGCCAGTACGAGGAAACCATCCGAAAGAGGAATTTCCAGTAACTGCGGCGGTAGCTTGAGCGGGTGCCTTGGCGCCACATGGAAGAAAAAAGCACGCGCAGATTGTAAGCCATGCCCAGGTTCGGCGGTTTCTGCGTCGGTTTAGGGTTCCAGACTTTCAAGGAGTTATACGAGCGCTCAAAAAAGGCATCTGGCTGGTACAAGCCTTCGAGCAAAGTGCATAGGCCGCGCAGCAGGACAGGCAACGGCAAAATAGTGCGGAAATTCGGAAGGCCGAACTGGGTGGTGGATTGACTGTCCTCGATTAAGCGCCCTTCCCGTTTCATTCGATCGAAGAGGGCCGTCGTGGGAGGAGCCATCAGAATTCCGGCCATAGCCCAGGGGATCGCCGTCAGTTCAATGAACTCCAATTGACGGGCAAAGATGGTTTCGTCGTCGGAGTCGAAGCCAACAATGAATCCGGCGAGTACCCAGAGACCCTTTTCCTGAATGATGCGCACCTGCTCGACGTTATTCTTGCGCAGGTTCTGAAACTTGCGCGACTCTTTCAGTGCTTCAGAAGAGGGCGTCTCGATGCCGATAAACACATACATGAAGTTGGCCTCGACCATGGCATCCAGGAGCTCCGTACGGGATGCCAGATCGATCGACGCCTCGGTATAGAACGAGAACGGTTGATGATGTCGCTTTTGCCACTCGATCAGCTCGCGCGTCAGTTGAAACGCCTGCGCATGATTTCCAATGAAATTGTCATCGACAATAAATACTTCGTTGCGCCAACCCAAGCCGCGCAGTACATCCAGCTCGCGAATGACCTGCGTAGGTGTTTTCGCCCGCGGCCGCCGGCCGTAGATGGTGATGATGTCGCAGAACTCGCACTGGAAGGGGCATCCACGCGAGAACTGAATGGGCATCGAAGTGTATTTGTCACGATGCAGCAGATCGAAGCGGGGCACTGGGCTGCGCGTCATGTCGGGCTTGTCGACAATACGGTACAAAGCGCGAGCAGTCCCGTTTTCGAGGGCGGAGGCGATTCCAGGAAATGCCTCTTCTGCTTCACCCACCATGACGTGATCGGCAACCAGCAGCACGGCGTCAGGATCAGTACTGGCCCATGGTCCACCCACGAAAGTGCGCCGCCCCAGGTCCCGGGCGCGGCGGAGAACGTTCAGAGCATCCGCTCGTTGGGCGTGCATGGCACTCACCATCACCAGGTCGGCCCAATTAAGGTCTTCGTCGCGCAACTCCTGGAACGCGTGGTCGATCAGCCGGATCTCCCACGTTGCCGGACAAAGCGCGGCGACGGTGATCAGGCCGAGCGGCGGCGTCATCGCCCGCTCCGGAATCATCTGCAAAACTCCCTCGAATCCCCAGAAAGACGGAGGGAAACTCGGCCATACCATCAGGACTTTGATATTCGAACCCAGCGGCGGTAACGACGCGTAGGGCATGCTTTCGGAGTGAGTCTCTTCCGGCGCAGGCATGAGGACAGGAAGGGAAGATATCGATGGCGGAGCGCTGGGCAGAACGTTCAATCGCGGATCTGGTGTTGAGGGCATGGTGCCCCTTTCTCGTGAATAGAGGGCCCGTGTCACAACTGGATACAACACCAACCAGGGGAATATCCGCGGCGCCGCCCACCGGAAAAACCAGTCGAGCCACTGAGTCTGAGGCGCAGTGGGATTGAGTCTATCCCAAACCCTAAAGGCTGTCATCTACTTGGGGAAGTGCTGCTCAAACGGGAATTAGATGCTCGAGGAGGGCTCCGGGTCTCGCTTTTGAGACCTGGGATCTTTGCTAGCCTCCCGGCGTGCCGCGGACTGATTCCCGATGGAAACCCCGGAATTTGCCTTTGTCGTTTAGGAGCGAAGCGAGGTGGAAGATCTGGGCCGGATCGTCTCTTGTCACGAGGAAAACGGGCGGCCTTTCCTGGCGGAACGGCCACCCTTTTTACTAGCGGACCCTTGCGTTGTGTTTGTCGCGATAGATGCGACGAGATTCCTGATTCTGTTGCGCGTGAATCGTCTGTCGATCCTGTTTTGTCAGGTGTCCGTTATCCTGCGCACGCATACCGCGCTCTTCCCGGTTGATCCCGGCTTCCTGGTGTTCCAGGCGGGAAGTTTCGCCCGCCGTCAGCTGGCCGCTCTTGACGCCGTTGGCAATGCGGCCCTGCTGGTCGGCCTTGCGTTGGTTGATGTTGTAGTCGTGTGCGCCAGGGGTGGGTGTTTGGGCAAACATTGCCACAGGCGCGATGCAGAGCGCGGATGCAAGAACTGCCGTGAAAACTTTCATGGGATTCTCCTTTTTTTCCTGGCGGCTGGCCTTAGATCGCGTCCTTGCCGCTCGCTCCACATAGACCCAAGTCGGCGAAAGCAGTTGCCGCATCTTTGGTAACTTAATTTGTGACATTCCCACGCAACTTTATTCACCGTTAGGCGGCGAGCTGAAACCCTGCTCTCGACCGCCTTTCACGGCTGAAAACATGGTTATGAAAGGAGCTGGGCTAGACTTGAAATGATTCCAATACGACTTCTGAGCAAGGAAGTAACCTCTGTGAACTCTCTCCTCAAGCCCAACCGTTTTGGTTTTTGCATGCTTCTTCTTTCCTTGGCGCTCAGGTGCGCTCCGGCGCAGGACACCGCCAAAGCCAACCCGCCAAAGGACGATACAAAATCGGAGCCTGTTTTTCCCAAGGACTCCACCACCCAGGGCTCGGTCAACATTGAGGGGCACACCATCAACTACCAGGCTGTCGCAGGAACCATCATCGTGGCTGCTTCCAATGATGCCGACGCCGCCATCGGTTTGACTTCGGAGCCGCCCAAAGAAACCCCCGACGCCCCACCCACGGCGCGCATGTTCTACGTCGCCTATTTCAAGAAAGACGTCCCGCCCGAATCACGCCCAATAACCTTTATCTACAATGGTGGGCCTGGCAGCTCCACCATGTGGCTCCACATGGGCGCCTTCGGCCCCAAGCGCGTAGTTACGGCCGACGACCAGCACACCAGTCCCGCGCCTTATGAACTCGTGGACAACGCCTACAGCCTGCTCGACGTAAGTGACCTGGTGTTTATTGACGCGCCCGGAACAGGCTTCGGCCGCATCTTTGGCAAAGAGAAAGAAAAGGCATTCTGGGGTGTCGATCCCGATGCGCATGCTTTCGCCCGCTTCATCGCGCGCTTTCTTTCCAGCAATCAGCGCTGGAACTCGCCCAAATACCTTTTTGGAGAAAGCTACGGCACGACTCGCTCGGCGGTCGTGGCCGGCATCCTCGAGACCGAAAGTCACATCGACCTGAACGGCGTCATCCTGCTATCGCAAATCCTGAATTTCGACGACAGCGCCGATGCGCCGCAATGGAACCCGGGTATCGATGTTCCCTATGAACTCGCCTTACCTACCTTCGCCGCCACCGCTTACTATCACAAACGTTTGCCTACGCAACCGCCTGCGCTCGAGCCTTTCCTCGCCGAAGTAGAGCAGTTTGCCCTGTCTGACTACGCGTCGGCATTGGCTCAGGGCGCGCAGCTGCCCGAAGCGAATCGCCAGGCGATCGCTGAAAAACTCCACCAGTACACCGGTCTGCCCGTGGCCTACGTTCTCAAAGCCAACCTCCGCGTCAACGTCGGGGAATTCAACCATAATCTGCAGGGCGATGCAGACCTGACCACCGGCCGCCTTGACAGCCGTTTCTCCGGGCCGACGATCGATCCCCTTGCTCAGGAGGCTGCCTATGATCCGCAGGCCGCTTCGATCGCGTCAGCCTACGTTGCTGCGTTCAATGAATACGTGCGGCGCCAACTCAAGTTTGGCGAAGGGCTTACGTATCTCCCGATAGCCGACCCCATCGGCGAAGCCTGGGAACTCAAGCACAAGGCGCCCGGTGCCCCTGGCGCGTCTTATGGCGCCAATGTCATGCCCGACCTCGCCACAGCGATGAAGTACAACCCGCGCCTCAAGGTTCTGCTGAACGGCGGCTATTTCGATCTGGCGACTCCCTACTTCGCCGCCCGGTACGAGATGTCGCACTTGCCCATTCAGGCCAACCTGAGGCCGAACATCCAGTACGCATGGTACAAGTCCGGCCACATGGTCTACGCCCACCAGGACTCGCTCAAGGAACTCCATGACAACGTCGCGGCGTTTATCACCAGCACCGACAAATCGCCGAAGTAGCTCTGGGGTTTCGAAGGGTCCGCTTTTCAGGCGCGGGAAAAAGGATGAATCTGAGTGAAAACTACCATGACAAAATCAAGTCCCGTCAGGTACGACTGAACTTCAGACGTGTCCAAATATAGATTTTTAATAGCGCCACGGTTTAGGAATCGCGCCTTTCCTCGCCACGATCCTCTCCTTGTGTCATCCCGAGAGTTTGTAACTTTATTAGTTTTCTCAAAAACTCCGCAGTGAAAGCAAAAGGCTTAATCGCGTCGAAAACGCGATAAAGTCAATACAGTCACAGGCATCCGAGCGCAGCCGAGCGGATCTGCGGTTCTACGGACTCCTCCTGGAAACCCGGAATAACAAAGGGAAGGTCGATATTTCCAGGAGGGCTCGGCGGATGACTAGTGGAGGTTGTGGACCGGTAGGAGCGGGGCACACGAATGGCGCACCGCAGATCCGCTCGGCTGCGCTCGGGATGACAAAGGAGAGGACCGTTCAAGGAAAGGGCGTTGCTGGAGGAGCTTCCCCATCGAAAGGAACGTGCCAATCTCACAACCTCAAGGAACTTTCTACCTCGAGGTGTCATCTAGTTCAATGTCGTGTTAACACGCGGGGCTTAGGATCAATATTCAGGAGGATTTATGCCGAAGATGCGCGCAGTGCAAGTCCCTCGTGCCGGAGGGCCCTTTGAAATTGTGGAGCGGGATATTCCCGAGCCCGACTCGGGTATGGTACGCGTCAAAGTCCAGGCCTGCGGCATTTGTCATAGCGATGAAGTGACCAAGCAGGGACAATTCCCAGGTATCCAATACCCGCGCGTGCCCGGCCACGAAGTAGTGGGGGTAATTGACGCCATCGGCGCCAACGTCCCTCCGCGCTGGACCGTCGGCGAGCGAGTGGGCGTCGGTTGGAACGGCGGCTACTGCGGCTACTGCGATAGTTGCCGCCGGGGAAACTTTTTCGCCTGCGAGACCAGCACCCAGGTCACCGGGGTCACGCGCGACGGCGGCTACGCCGAATACCTGGTCACTCCCTTCTCATCACTGGCCATGGTGCCGAAAGAATTGTCCGCCGAAGAGGCTGCTCCCCTCATGTGCGCCGGGGTCACCACCTACAATTGTCTGCGCAACAGCGGCGCGCGGCCGGGCGACCTGGTTGCCGTCATTGGCCTGGGCGGACTGGGTCATCTTGGTGTGCAGTACGCTGCCAGGAGCGGGTTCAAGACCGTCGCAATCGGACGCGGAAATGACAAGGAAGCACTCGCCAAAAAGTTAGGGGCGGCTCACTACCTCGATACCGCATCGCAGGACCCCGCGGCGGAACTGCAGAAACTCGGCGGGGCCAAGGTGATCCTGGCAACGGTCACCAGTGCTGACGCGATGAAGTCGGTGATCGGTGGACTTGCGCCAACCGGGACGCTGATGATCGTGGGCGCAGTACCTTCGTTGGAGGTGCCCGCGCTGCAGTTGCTCTTGAAATCACAGCAGGTCAAAGGCTGGTACTCCGGAACGTCCCTCGATTCTCAGGAAACGCTTGCATTCAGTGTGCTCTCGGGTGTCCGCTCGATGAACGAAAGCTTCCCGTTAGACCGTGTGAACGAGGCTTACGAGCGGATGGAGAGCGGCAAAGCAAGATTCCGGGTAGTGCTCAAGATAGGGAAATAGCGGCCTTGTTATTTGGAACAGCTACTGTCTCACGAGCGGGATGGGAGAGCTTAGGGATAACCCCCCATCCCGATAAGTATTCACCGTGGCTACCGCCGCCGGTAGCCGCCAAGATGCACCCTCGAATTCATCGTTCACGCGCAGCGAGACAGGCTCTATGCTCAGGAAGTGAAAATCAATTCCTGGGTCGCCATTCGTTCTGCTCCTTCTGAGTCTTTCGCCGGGGAGCGCACAGCAAAGTACCGGCTTTCGGGCCACAAGCTGGTCCCCTCAGCACTTGGAAAGCGGCTCGCCCGTATTCTTCAAAGTTGAGCTTGACCAGCCGGCCGGCGCGCTACATGGCACGTGGCTGAAGCACGACATCGTGTTCACCAGGGCCGGCGACGGCAACAGTTGGTACGCGCTGGCCGGGATCGACGTTGAGCAGGCGCCGGGCACCTACGCCCTGGAACTCAACGCCACCACGACCGATGGACATCCGCTACACACCAGGCAAGAAGTAACTGTGCTGCCGGCCCATTACAAGACCACCACGCTGCATGTAGAGGAGAAGTACGTGCAGCCCGACGCAGCAACTCTGCAGCGCATCGCCGCGGATAAGGTCGTAAAAGACGCGGCCTTCGGTCACCTGACGAGCGAGCCGTTGTGGAATGGCAGTTTCCGCTCACCCGTGCCCTTTACCGCAACCGACTCCTTCGGGACCCGCCGCATGTTCAACGGCGAACTCGCCAGCGTCCACCGTGGAACCGACTTTCACGCGCCTTCAGGAACGCCGGTCTTGGCCGCCAATGACGGCCGGGTCATTATCGCCCAGCCTATGTTTTATGAAGGCAACCTGGTCGTGATCGATCACGGACAGCAATTCACGACGCTATACATGCACCTCTCGAAGATAAAGGTAAAAGTGGGAGACCGGGTCAAAAAGGGAGAACGCCTGGGGCTCAGCGGCGCGACCGGCCGCGTGACCGGCCCGCACCTCCACCTGAGTGCGCGGTGGCAGGGTGAGTGGGTTGACCCGGTGATGCTGCTTCACTTGCCGCTACCCACCCGTTAGCGTGACCACTACTTGTTGATGTCCTCAAGGGCGAACCTGCCCAGTTCAAAGGGACGCGAGGTAGGCGGCTTGTTCTGCAGTCCGTTGGAAGGGTAAGACTGTGGTGCATTGGTCGGGAAACCCCAAATCTTCCCCGTCCGCATATCCACCATCACCTTTCCGTACACCTGGGTGGTGCCATCCGGCTGTTCGCAGCAACTCGGAACCGGGCTCAATGTAGATCGGATAGACCGTGGATTGCGCCTGCGCAGTTCGTGGCGCGAAGATCGGTCGCACCGCAATGCCAACCAAAGCAGCCGCAATGATCGACAGTAAAACAATGGTAAGGTCTTCTCTCCGCATACTCTTCCTCCTGCGTGTGTCAACCCAGTGTAAGAGCTTCTCAGGATCACGCCACCCCTACTGGGGTGGCGGCTGAGTTGCAGCAGGGCCAGGCGTGGCTTCTGGCGGGGTCTTGGGTGCAATCGACACCAACTCCACCTCAAACACCAGCGTGGCATTGGGTCCGCCAGGCCCCTGGGCCCGTTCTCCATAAGCAAGGTCCGCCGGGATGAACAGCTGCCACTTCGATCCCACAGGCATGAGCTGTAAAGCCTCTGTCCATCCCTTGATAACGCCGGTCACGGGAAATGTAGCCGGCTGCCCGCGCTTGTAAGAGCTATCGAATTCTGTGTTGTCCAGCAAAGTCCCGCGGTAATTGCAAACCACTGAGTCTGCAGCTGTAGGTTTGGGCCCGGTTCCAGGGGCCAAAATCTTATATTGCAGCCCACTTGGCAGTGTGACCACGCCCGGTTTTGTGGCGTTCGCAGCCAGAAATGCCGCGCCATCCTTCTTGTTAGTCTCGGCCACGGCTAGCCTCTTCTCTTCCTGCTTCTGCCGCACTTGACTCTGCAGATCGGTCATCACAGTCTTGATCTGATCGTCCGTCAAAAGCACCGCGCCGCCGGCCATCGCGTCTTGCAAACCCTGAAGCACAATTTTGGGATCGATGTCGATGTCATCGCGGTGCAGGCTCTTGCCTACGTTCAAACCGATGGCATAACTTTGTTTATCTTTCTCGGTCGTGAGAGCGAGAGGTTTCGGTTTGGCCGCCGCAGTGGTGGTCCTGCGGTGAGTCGTGGTGGCTGTGCTCTGCGCAGGCTTAGCCGGCGTCTGCTGAGCTGCAGCGCCCCCCAGGAGAACAATTCCGGCAGCCAATCCGGCCGCCGTGCTTCTAAAAGATCTTTGCATGATGCTATTTTCGCATTGTCTACGGGTGACTGGCATGCAGAGACACCTGGGCAGTCGATTTCGTACCTGATAACTCAAGGTCGATCAAAGCAGCCTGGGCCCAGACCCGCGGATCGTTCTCAATCTCAATGTGAGATTTGGTAGACATCCGGGAGTACCAGGGGACCTGGCCGCGCAAGCTCAGCGGCGCCATGCAGCTCGCGGCGAGGAGAAACCAACACTTTTCTCATGCCAGCAGCATGGGTGTGCCCCCCAATCTACGTCAAGCGGCGCGTTCCTGAAATAATGGACAGAATGCAGCAAACGCAAGACCAGGTCCCGGCCATCGGTATTGACTTCGGCACCACCAACAGCACAGTAGCCCGTGCCTCCGGCAAATCACAGGTGGAAGTAGTCGCCTTTCCCACTGTTGCGGGCGAGACGTTTTCCTTTCGATCGGTCCTCTACCTGCAGCAAGCCAAACAATCCAATCGGGTACGAACGCATGCCTGGACCGGTCCTGCTGCCATCGAACACTACCTGGCGGCTGAGAACAAGGGCCGCCTGATTCAGTCGCTCAAATCCTATCTCTCTGATCGCTCCCTCACCGGAACAGCGGTGTTCGGCCGTCATTACACTCTCGAAGATCTTATTTCCCGCATTCTTGGCGATCTGCGCCGCCAGGCGGAACAGCAGTTCCGCACTCCAGTGGGCTATGCCATGGTGGGAAGGCCGGTACGTTTTGTGGGCGCGGAAAAGGAAGAGGATGAGGTCTATGCCATCTCTCGCTTGCGCCAGGCCTTTATGGCTGCGGGCTTTGAGAGAGTTGATTTCGAAATGGAGCCAGTGGCGGCGGCGTACGCCTACGAGTCCACTCTGGATCACGATGAGCTAATCCTCATCGGTGACTTCGGCGGCGGCACCAGCGACTTCTCCCTGTTGCACGTTGGCCCCGGAGTACGCAAGCGCGGCCGTAAGCCGCAGGATCTGCTCGGCAACAGCGGCGTTGGTCTCGCCGGCGATGCCTTCGATGCCAGGATCGTGCGCAAGCTCGTCTCACCGGCGCTCGGGTCGGACTCCTCTGCTCGCTCGCTGAACAAACTTCTGCCCGCGGTACCCGCATGGATCTATACCAATCTCGAGCGCTGGCATTACCTGTCGTTCTTGCGGACCTCGAACGTGATGGAGATTTTGAAAAGCGCTCGTCTCCGCGCGCTGGAGCCGGAAAAAATTGAAGCCCTGATTACGTTGATTGACGAGGACCTCGGTTACCACCTGCACCAGGCCGTGCAGCAAGTGAAGTTCAAGCTCTCTCATGCCGAACAAGCCGAATTTCATTTCCGGGATGGCAGCATGGACATCAGCATCGCCGTCACCCGTGATGCCTTTGAAGGTTGGATTGCCGAAGAACTGCATGCCATCGAGCACTGCGTCGATTCGCTCCTCGAAACCTCTGGCATAAGCCGTAGCCAGGTCGATCGCGTGTTCCTCACCGGCGGCAGTTCGCTCGTGCCCGCTGTCCGTCGCATCTTTGAGGAGCGCTTCGGTGAGCAGCGCATAAGAACCGGCAACGAGTTCATCTCCGTGGCCCGCGGCCTGGCGCTGCGCGCAGAAGAAGCCCTGGCTGAAACCCGTTAGTTCAATAGAAGTCCAGACCACTACGCTACGGTCCGGTCGAGCACATATGGGCCGCAGGCCCATATGTGCTAACTTATCGGGATGTTTTATTGGGATGTTTTTCTTGAAAGCTCCCACAAAACCGCATCCTCGAACGCTCACAGGTCGCTACGGCCCAAGCACCCTTGTCACGCGATCAATCTGTGAGGCGCTTCGCTCAGGATGACGGTTTTGTTTGGGAACTTGCAAGATAGCTGGTTGGATATGCGGGAGCACGGAAAGATCGGAAAAGTCACAGGCTCTCAGGATGACGATTTTGCGGGAGCTTTGAAGAAAAAACATCTCAATAGGTTAGCGCTCATGGGGCTGCGGACCTTTCGTGGAAACGTTTTGCCGAAGCGTACCCGGATAGCTTGTCGCACGTGAGCGGCTGGCCTTTGCTGACCTTAGCCCAGGATCTCGTCCTGGGTGAACCTGGACGTCAATCTGGCACTCGTCCGGCGCCAACCCGCCTAGAAATGAAATCCTAACTCCGCCGTAAGCGACCTCGGCGTCACGTAGTGCGTCCCGCTGAACGTGGACAGGAAGTTATAGAGGGCCGTTTTGTTAGACATATTCACCCCCGTCACCTGCAGACTCCACTTGTAGCGATCGCCGTTGAAGAGATTGTCATCCCCGAGCGAAACGTCAAAGAGATTCCGCTGCCGAATACGGGACGGATTTCGATCATTGTCCCCTGAACCCGGGGCAGGAATCCTCAGCAGCGTCGAGCCATACTCAGACGCCAGGCATGGCGAAGGCAGTGGGGTGGTGGGCGTCGCCTTGATTCCCCCGCAAGTCAGGCCGGCTTCAGCCTGCTGGTCGGCGGTCAATCCACTCAAGTCAACTGCCGGCTGACCGTTGAGTGTAGTCGAGGTGTCAGCGCACGCACTGTTGGGATCATTCGAAAGCGGGTTGTAACAAGGCGCCGATCCGGCGACCAAGCCACTGTCGTAGCGCCAATTAAACCCGACCCAGGGACTCCAGTGAAAGGGCAGCTGATACTGCACGTGCGTCGTCTGGTTAAACCGCTCATCGTGATCGATGCGGAAGGGTAACCCCGGCTGCCCGACTGTGGCCCCGGCTCCGGCAACCTGTGGCGGAAAGAACCGAGCGGCGACGGACGACATCACCACAAACGCCGAGACGTGATGGAAGTCAGGTACATCGGCGCGTAGCGCAAGTCCCGGGACCTTCGAATTGTGCCAGTCAATAGGAAACGTGATGGGAGTGTTACCCAGAACGCTGAAGTCGAATGCGTTATGCGTGTACTTCCAGATGTATTCACCGCTGAACACGACATTCTTTCCAAAGGCCTGTTGCAGGCCGGCATGGAACTCGTTGCGGAAGCCGGGCTGCAGCGTACCCTGCACACCGGCTGAGCAGGAGAGCAGGGGAGACAACACCTCGTTCGCGCAGCCCTCGCTCGAAAGCACAAGATTCTCGTTGAACGGCGTCTCCAGCGTCCGGGCATAAGAGACGCGCAGCACCGTGTTAGTGCGCTTGAAGCTGTAAGAGGCGCCCAGACGGGGCTCCGCCTGCGAGGCGCTGGCCAGGCCGTTGTAGAGGTCTCCGCGGATGCCTAAATTAAATAGCCAATTGCCGGCCTTGATCGAATCTTCAATATAGAGAGCCACTTCCTTAACATCCGCATGGCCAAAGTAGTTGTAGTTGCCGCCTGCCCGAGTAAGGTCATACGGCAACAGAACCGGATTGAAAGCGCTGTTCGGCTGGTATCCTGCCGCGGCACATTCCGCAGGGTTGGTGAATCCGTTAACCGGGCTTCCGCTGGCATCCACGCAGGGCGAGTTGAACGTTGGATTCACAATGCCAAGGCTGTCGCGCTCCCGGAGAAAGGTCTGCGCGTACAGCACACCTCCCTTGATGCTCTGGTTCCCCTTGGTGTACGTCAGATCGGAATGAATCCCGGCATTGGTCAGCGTCCGGTACTGCGCGATGGTTTGGTTCTGCAGATTGGGTGGACCAAGATCCGCCAGCGGGTTCTCGCTGGGAAAGTACTGATAGCTGTCTTTCCGGATATAAGGACCGAAGTTAAAGACCGCATTCTTCCCAAAAATTCGGGTGTAGGTCGGCGCGATGTCGAAGGTCTCGAATTTTCGATTTCTGGTCGGTGTTGCCAACGTCATTGCCAAATTGATCGAGCCACGTTCAGGTTGTCGTAGGCGTTAGGGGTCTGAAACCAGGACCGGCTGTAGTTCAGATTCATGTGAATCGCGTCGACCGGAGTGAACTGGTAGTCCACGCGATCAAACACATTCTGTTCATTTCCCTTGTCGTGGAAGACCACAAACTCCGGGGTGTCCAGAAAGCGGCCGGTATTCAATCCGTCGAGTTCGAAGAAGTTGCCCCACTTTTGCGAACCATATCCAATATCAAAACCGCCCGTCGCCGAGCCGAATGATCCATACGAGGTCGTAATGCTCCCGGTGGGCTTGGTAAGACCCTGGCCGGAACGCGTGGTCACTTGAATCACCAGGCTGGTCTTGTCGCCGTACTCGGCCGGCGGCGCACCGGCAATGACCTGGATCGACTGAATGGAATTGGAAGGGATCTGGTTTGAGAAGACCTTGCTTTGCTGGTCGCTGATCGGCTGGCCATCCACGGAAAACGAGTTGGAAGCGTGATCGCCCAGGCCGTGGAAAAGTCCATTAGAGTCCGCCGCGACTCCGGGGGTCGAGAGCGTGACCAGCGAACTCACCGAGGAAGACGAGCTTTCGAGCGGCAACTTCTCGATCAGGTTGCGGTCGATGTCGGTGTGCAGCGAGGTATCATTCTCCACCAGGTCGTCCCCCGTGACCGTGACCGTAGTCGAAGCCCCTCCCACCTGCATCTTGATGTTGGGCGTCACGGCGACGGATGATCGCACCGGCACATCGGCTGTGAACTCTGCAAAGCCAGGCGCGTGCACCACCAGGTGATAGGGGTTGAACGGCAGATTGGTAAATTTGTACTGGCCGGCGGCGTCCGTCTTGGCACTCCGTTTGAGCCCACTGACCGGGTTTTCGATGGTGACTGTGGCGTCCGGTATCACCGCGCCTGAACTATCCGTGACCGTTCCCGTAATCGTGCCGGCAGCAGTTTGGGCGCGGAGATTCAACGCCGGCGAAAGCAGCAGAAATGGAAAAAAAGCAAAGACGAAACGTCTGGAAAATGAGTGCATTGACCGACCCCCGGGGTATCTTTATGAGCTTGTGCTGAAATCGCTTTTAAGAAAAAGCAATCGCGACAGGCGGGGGTCTGGTGTAGAGCGAAAAGTCTGAGAATCGGCGCGCAAATGCAGGTCGCAGATCGACGACCGGCACCGTCGTCTGTCTCGCTGCCAGGGGAATCGTAGCCGGCGTCGCCGGAGAAATGACTGCATGCGCAGTCACACAAAGAGCGCATGCGGTGTGTGACACACCTTCCGCCGAGTGAACGTGCGCGATCTGAATGGTCGCGCCGAACACCAGCAAAAGAGCGCAGCAAAGAGCCAGGGCTAACCGCCAGGGGTGCCGTTCGCGCTCTTTGTACTGCTTATTGCGCATCTTTGTTAACTATAACTTACCGCTTTTTGAGAGTTTGGACAGGCGCTTGGGTGCGGTCAAACGAAGGCAAGCTCCGTCATTTAGACGGCCTTTCGGGGAAATAGGTTTTACCGTGGAGATATTAAGCGAGCGCCCGGGGCACTGCCTCTTCCCATCTGCCCTGGGCCTTCAGGATCAGTTCCACCATCTCCCGGGCACTTCCGTCTCCGCCTCGAGCACTCGTTACAAAATGGCACGCGGCCTTCAATTCCGGAGCTGCGTTAGCCACCGCGATTGCCAGCCCGGCTCTCCTGGCCACCGGGATATCCGGCAGGTCGTCGCCCATGTAAGCCGTTTCTTCTTCCCGCACACCGGCCTTCTGCAGGCAATCATTGAATGCGGCTGTTTTCGTTTCCTGGCCGAGGTAAACGAATTCCACCTTCAACTCCTGGGCGCGCTGCGTCACGGCCGGAGATTTTCTCCCGGTAATGAAGCCCGTGCGGATCCCCATGATGTGTGCCAGTTTCAATCCTGCGCCGTCCTGCGAGTTAAAAGCCTTCATCTCCGCCACTCCACCATCGCCGGGCAAGGAAATGAGGTTGACGCTGCCGTCCGTGATGGTGCCGTCAACATCCATAAGAAACAACTTGATCTTCTTCGCGCGGTCAAGAACTTCGGGCGTCGGTGACATGGAAACATCATACCGGCGAGGTACCTGGTGGGAGACGGCTGCGAATCGTACGTTCCATAACAGAGCTGTATGGCATGGACGAGTGCCCAACGATCGCTTTTCCTGAATCACCCCACTCGGCATCTTCATGGGCCCCTTCCCAAACGTGCGCATGTAATCTAGTAGGAACTCCGACCTATGGCCCTTCACATTGCGCTGAATCACAAGACTCACTATCGTTACGACCGTCCGGTGATGCTCGGCCCGCAAACCATCCGCCTGCGGCCGGCCCCACATTGTCGAACGCCCATCCTTGCCTACTCCCTCAAAGTCCTCCCCAAAAACCACTTCATCAACTGGCAACAGGACCCGCAAGCCAACTACCTCGCCCGCCTGGTGTTTCCGGAAAGGACCAGCGAATTTCTGGTGGAGGTCGATCTGGTTGCGGAGATGGCAATCTTCAATCCCTTCGACTTCTTTCTCGAACCCTACGCGGAGCAAATCCCGTTTCCCTACGAGACCTCGCTGGCCCGCGAACTGCGCCCCTTTCTTGAAGCCGAAGTCGCCGGTCCCCGTGTCGCCGGCTTCCTCGCGCAAGTACCGCGCGTCAGCACGCCCACTTTGAACTTCCTGGTCAGCCTGAATCAACGCGTCCAGCGCGAAATCGGATACGTGATCCGCCTGGAACACGGAGTGCAGACCTGCGAGCAAACAATCACCCTGGGCACCGGCTCCTGCCGTGACTCGGCATGGCTGTTCGTGCAGATCCTACGCAACCTTGGCCTCGCCGCCCGCTTTGTCTCCGGTTACCTGATCCAGCTCACCCCAGACGTGAAGCCTCTCGAAGGCCCCTCGGGCGCATCCACCGACTTCACAGACCTGCACGCGTGGACCGAGGTCTATCTTCCCGGGGCCGGTTGGGTTGGCTTCGATCCCACCTCAGGCCTGCTCGCCGGAGAAGGTCATATCCCGCTCGCTTGCACACCGGATGTAGGCAGTGCCGCTCCTATCTCGGGTCCGCTCGAATTCTGCAAGACCGAATTCAGCTACTCCATGTCGGTGCAGCGGATCTATGAATCCCCTCGCGTCACCAAGCCGTATTCGGAACAGCAATGGGAGCAGATTCAGGCCCTGGGCCACCAGGTGGATGTGGATCTTCGAGTTGGAGACGTGCGCCTGACCATGGGCGGGGAGCCCACCTTCGTCTCGCTCGACGATCGCAACGGAAGCGAGTGGTCAACCACCGCCATGAGCCCGGCCAAGCGAAAGCTGGCGGGGGAACTCCTGCTCAAAATGCGCGATCGTTTCTCCACTGGTGCACTGCTCCACTTCGGGCAAGGCAAGTGGTACCCGGGTGAGGAACTCCCGCGTTGGGCCCTGGGTTGCTACTGGCGCAACGACGGAGTCCCCATCTGGGAGAAGCAAAGCCTGTTTGCCCAGGACGGCAAGAACTACGGCTATAGCGCCTCCGACGCACGCAAGTTTCTCGACGCCCTGACTCGCCGTCTGCAAGTCAGTCCTGACTTCACCATCACCGCCTACGAAGACATGTTCTTTCACCTGTGGAAAGAACGGCGTCTGCCCGAGATTATCGATCCGCTCGACCCTAAGCTGCAGGAGTTTACCGAACGCGCCCGGCTGGCCCACATGTTCGAACGAGCCGCGGACCAGCCAATCGGTTACGTGCTCCCGTTGCGTCGCATCCCCACCCGGTCCGGTACTCCGCGCTGGACCAGTCAGCCTTGGTTTGCGCTGGCCAACCGCATGTTTCTCACCCCCGGAGACTCGCCCATGGGCTACCGTCTGCCCATCGAAGCGATGCCCTGGACCAAGCCGGAAGACCTCACCTGGTCCTTCGATACTGACCCGTTCCGTTGGCGCGACACGCTGCCCCAGCGGCCGGAACGCCGCATGGATCTTGTTCAGCCTGCCGCCCGCGGAGGATGAACCCCAGGCCGCCGCGGACAAAGCCAAACCGAAAGCAGACGAAGAGAAAGCGGTCACCCAGACCCGCCCTGCTCTTTGTGTGCAGGCGCGCGGTGGAAAACTCTGTCTCTTCATGCCGCCGGTCGACTACCTGTCGGACTATCTCGACCTGGTCGCTGCCATCGAAGACACCGCGGCCCATCTCTCCATGCCGGTGTCGATCGAAGGCTATGCCCCACCCAACGACACCCGTATCTCGGTCTTTAAAGTCACTCCCGATCCAGGGGTGATCGAAGTCAACATTCAGCCCGCCGCGAGTTGGGACGCCCTGGTCGAGAACACAACCGCCGTCTACGAACTGGCGCGCGAGACCCGCCTGGGAACAGAAAAGTTCATGCTCGATGGGCAGCACACCGGAACCGGTGGCGGCAACCACCTGGTGATTGGCGGCCCCACTGCCGACGACAGTGCCTTTCTCCGCCGGCCCGACTTGTTGCGCAGCATGGTCAATTACTGGCAAAACCATCCTTCGCTTTCCTATCTGCTCTCCGGCCTGTTCATCGGCCCGACCAGCCAGCATCCCCGGGTCGACGAAGGCCGGGTGGAATCGCTGTACGAGTTGGAGATTGCCTTCGACCAGATCCCCGAACGCGGTTCGGCCCCGGTATCAAAACGCATGGCGGATCGCCTCTTCCGTCATCTGTTGACTGACGTAACCGGCAGCACCCACCGCGCTGAATTCTGCATCGACAAGCTCGATCCGCCGGAAGGCGCTGGAACCCGCCTCGGTCTGCTCGAACTGCGCGCCTTTGAAATGCCGCCCCACGCGCGCATGAGCCTGACCCAGCAACTCCTGGTGAGAGCGCTCATTGCGCAATTCTGGCGTAAGCCCTACCGGCAAAAACTGATTCCCTGGGGAAACAGCCTGCACGACCGCTTCATGCTGCCCTACTTCGTGCAATCCGATTGGGAGGATGTGGTCGACGATCTGAATCGGGCCGGTTACGGCTTTCGCAGCGATTGGTTTGCTCCCCACTTCGAGTTCCGCTTTCCGCCCATCGGTTCCGTGACCGCCCGCGGCATCCATTTGGAATTGCGCCACGCTCTCGAGCCCTGGAATGTGCTCGGCGAAGAAGCCTCCAGCGGTGGTACCGCCCGCAGTGTGGATTCCTCCGTCGAGCGGTTACAAGTAAAGGTAACTGGCATGGTCGGCTCCCGCTTTGCCGTGCTATGCAATGGCCGGCCGGTTCCGCTGCATCCTACCGGCAAAGACGGCGAATTCGTCGCCGGTGTTCGTTATCGGGCCTGGCAGCCCGCCTCGTGCCTGCATCCCGACATTCCCGTTCACAGCCCGCTGGTATTCGATATCGTAGATACTTGGTCGGGTCATGCGATCGGGGGCTGCACCTACCACGTGGTCCATCCAGGCGGACGAGCCAACGAGCACTTCCCCGTAAACGCGTATGAAGCCGAGAGTCGGCGCCTGGCCCGGTTCAGCAGTTTTGGCCACACCCCCGGCCCGATGACCATTCCTCCGGAAAGGCCCAACAGCGAATTCCCGTTAACCCTGGATTTACGCCGAACCCCATAGAGAACCCGCCGCATGAGTATGGCCGAGATATTGGATGATCCGTTACTGACCGCCGAATACCGCCAGGCCCCTGGCGTTTACGACGAGATGTGCGTGGAGCCCGGTGTCCTTCGTCCCCATTGGGATCGCTACATCGCTTCGTTGACTTCGCTCGGCGGGAAGGAACTCGCCCACCGCTGGCAAACAGCCCGGCAGCGCATCCGCGAGAACGGGGTCAGCTACAACGTTTACGGTGATCCGCTCGGTACCGACCGCCCCTGGAGCCTGGACGCGATTCCGCTGCTTATCCCGCCTGAGGAGTGGGCTTACCTGGAAGCGGGCCTCATCCAACGCGCCCGCCTGCTCAACACCATCCTTGCCGATCTCTACGGTCCGCAGAAACTGCTTCTGAACGGGAATTTGCCCGCCGCGCTCGTCTTCGCCAACCCCGCATTCTGGCGTGCCTGCCATGACGTTCCGGTGCCGCGGTCGAACTATCTGCATTTGCTTGCCGTCGATCTGGCGCGATCGCCGGATGGGCAATGGTGGGTGATCTCCGACCGCACCCAGGCCCCTTCCGGCGCCGGCTATGCGCTCGAAAACCGCATCGTCATGGCGGAGACTTTCCCCGATCTCTTTCGCGAGGCCCAGGTGCACCGCCTGGCTTCGTTTTTCCGGGATTTTCGCGAGACCCTGCTGCATCTCTCTCCCTCCGCACGCACCCATCCCCGAGTCGTACTCCTCACTCCCGGACCGCTGAACGAGACCTACTTCGAGCATTCCTACCTCGCTCGCTATCTCGGCTTCACCCTGGTCCAGGGGAGTGACCTCACGGTGCGGGAGAACCGCGTATTTCTCAAGTCTCTCGAAGGACTCAGGCCGGTGGATGTGATTCTGCGCCGGATGGACGATGGCTTCTGTGATCCGCTCGAGTTGCGCTCCGATTCTTATCTCGGAGTACCCGGCCTGGTCGAAGCTGTGCGCAGCGGCAATGTAGCGGTCGCCAATGCGTTGGGCAGCGGCCTGCTTGAAACTTCCGCATTCATTCCCTTTCTCCCTGGCCTGAGCCGCAGCCTGCTCGGCGAGCGCCTGGCGCTCCCTTCCGTTGCTACCTGGTGGTGTGGCCAGCCTCCGGCTCTTCGCTATGTGCGTCAGAACCTGGATTTTCTGGTGATCAAGCCCGCCTTCCCGGCCCTTGGCATGGAACCCGTCTTCGGAGGCAGGCTCGGGCCTGTCGAACGCTCCCGCCTGCTGGGGCAATTGGAGACGCGGCCGAACGATTTTGTCGGACAGGAGCTGCTCAACTTGTCCAGCGTCCCGGTATGGTCAGAAAACGGCCTGATGCCCCGGCGCGTAGTATTGCGGGTCTATATTGCAGCCGCTGGTAACAGCTGGATCGTCATGCCGGGCGGCCTTACTCGCGTTTCTCCCTCTGCAGACACCCCGGTTGTTTCCATGCAGCACGGCGGCGGCAGCAAAGATACATGGGTACTCTCCTCCGAGCCGGTCGACAACTTTACCCTTCGCCGCCCGCGCGATTTGCCGGTAGAGCTCCATCGTGGAGTCAGCAGCGATCTGCCCAGCCGCGCCGCGGAACATCTGTTCTGGTTAGGCCGTTATGCGGAACGCTGTGAGCACCTGGCGCGTGTGCTGCGCTGCATCCTTTCCCGCATGACCGGCGAATCCTGGGGGCCGGAGACCCAGGGCTGGCTATCGTTGATGAAGCTGTACGAGTGCCTCGAGTCGCCCTATTCGCGTTTGGCCAAGGATGATCCCCAGGGGGTCCTCGATCAGCAGGGAGACCTGGAAAAGGAAATCCTGTCGCTGATCTTCGAAGAACAACGCAGCGACAGCCTCAATGCCAATCTCAGCCGCGCCACGCGAGCCGCAGCCCAGGTGCGGGATCGCCTTTCTACCGATCTGCTGCGTATCGTGAGCCAGATGGGCAGCATCGCCCGTGCTTCCGACCGAGTTGCCTGGGGCTATGTCTCGCCGGCAGACGCCTTGGCCGTGCTGAATAGCTGTATCCTGACCCTGGCCGCTCTGCGCGGCATTGAAGCCGGCAACATCACCCGCGGGCCCGGCTGGCACTTCCTCAATATTGGCCGTAGGATCGAGCGTTCGGTCCAGATCATGGAACTGTTGCGTTCGATCGTAGTTCCGGTGGACCCCGAGAACTGGCCTTCCCTCGAGATGTTGCTCGAGGTAGTCGACAGCTCTATCACCTACCGTTCCCGCTACTTCACTGTATTGCAGGTCGCGCCGGTGGTCGATCTGCTCATGAACGACGAAGCCAACCCGCGCTCTCTGGCCTTCCAGCTCAAGGACTTGGCCCGGCACTGCGCGGGCCTCTCCGGCATGCCCTCCGGCTCAGACTGGCCCGTATTGAAGCAAAGGCAAATGGAGGCCGCAGCCTCCAAGCTGCTCCATGCCGACGTCGAAGCACTCTGCGAAGCCCGAACCGGAACCAACCGCACCCGTCTGGACACCCTCATCGGAGACCTGAGTGCAGCCCTGCCGGCCTTCGCAGAAGCCATCTCCAACACCTATTTCAGCCACGCACAAATGGAGCGAGCAACGTGACGGCCAGAGCAGCGATCCTGTCGGTTGAGTTGTAGACCGGCGAATTTTGGGGCACCCGAAAGGCGCACTGCAGATCCCTCGGCTTCGCTTCGGGATGACAAAAAGGAGAGGGTAGTTGTAGGGGAAGGGTGGCTGCTGGAGTGAAGGGCGGTTTCTCAACGGATCGGGCTTGTGTCAAAGGGGGCAACGCCTTCTCCATCAACAGCTGACCACCTGACAGTTCAGACTGCTCGCTCGGCTTCGCTCGGGGTTGTTGAAAGGAAGAGGACCGTTGCCAATGGTGAAGGCAGTTGCTGAGGCGGCGGGATGCCTTTCCATCGACCGTTCACCTTTCCCGCCCGCGAGCGTCAAAAGAGAGGCAAGAAGAATGCTCTACCGCGTACGGCACCAAACCATTTATGACTACGTAGAACCCGTCTCCGTCTCTCATCACGTAGTCCGGCTAACTCCACGCGACCTCCGCGGGCAGAAGCGCCGTTCCATGGAACTATCCGTTTGGCCACCGCCCCCCTCCCACGCCACCACGCACGTCGACTACTTCGGAAACACCGTCACCTCCTTCACCTTGCCCGAATCCCACAGCCGTATGAGCGTGGAAGCAAGCAGCGAATTGGAAGTACAAGCCCTTGCCCACCCGGTTTTCTCGGAATCCCCCTCCTGGGAAACCGTGCGCGATATGGTGTCCTCCGACCAGAGCCACGAAGGCCTGGAAGCGTACCAGTTCGTATTCGACTCCATCCGCGTCTCCGCCAAGCCGGATTTAGCCGCCTACGCGAGGGAGTCATTTCCCCCCGATCGCCCCCTGCTGGAAGCAGTCCTGGATCTCACCGCGCGCATCCATCAAGATTTCCGCTTCGATCCCAAGGCGACCGAAGTGACCACGCCCGTCGAAACCTTCTTTGAAAAGCGCCGCGGAGTCTGCCAGGACTTTTCTCATCTGCAAATCGCCTGCATGCGTTCCCTTGGTCTTCCGGCGCGATACGTAAGCGGATATCTGCGCACCATTCCTCCGGCCGGCCGCCCCCGCCTGGTGGGAGCCGACGCTTCCCACGCCTGGTGCGCGGCCTGGTGCCCCGGCTTTGGATGGGTAGACTTCGATCCCACCAACAACTGCATCCCCTCCGACGGCCACATCACCCTGGCCTGGGGCCGTGATTACAGCGACGTCAGCCCCATTCGCGGCGTTCTGCTTGGGGGCGCCAAACACAGCCTGAAGGTCGGCGTGGATGTTATGCCGTTAGAGTGATCGTCCCGGTAGTCGGGCATAGCCAAGCCATGAAAGACTGGAAACCACCTGCGAGAATTCGCCTGGAGAGATCGAATTGAAGCTCAAAGCCCTGTTGTCCCTGCTTTTCCTGCTCACCGCGTTTGCGCCGCGTGTCCATGCCGCGGACCCCAGCAACGTGACCCGCGCCACCCTCTCCAACGGCTTGCAGGTAATCATCGTGCGCAACGCGCTGGCGCCCGTGGTGACGGTGGAGCTGAACTTCAAAGTCGGGGGAGATGAAACGCCTGCCGGCTTCCCGGGATCGGCCCACGCCTTGGAACACATGGCCTTTCGCGGCTGCACCGGCATGACCGCCGATCAAACCGCCGCCATCTACGCCCAACTGGGCGGCCGGGACAATGCCGACACCCAGCAAAACATCACCCAGTTCTACACCACCGTTCCCGCAGCCGACCTGGACGTTGCCCTTCATGCCCAGGCTTCCTGCCTGCGCGGTGTCGACAATGCGGAAGCAGAGTGGGCCCACGAACGAGGCGCCATTGAACAGGAGGTGTCCCGCGACCTCTCCAACCCCACTTACAAATTCATCGATCGCCTGAATGCCGATATGTTTGCCGGCACGCCCTACGCGCACGACCCGTTGGGCACCAGGCCCTCCTTCGAGGCCACCACTGGCGCCATGCTGAGCGACTTTTATAAGAAGTGGTACACCCCCGGCAATGCCATCCTGGTGATCGTGGGCGATGTGGATCCGACCGTTACCATCGCCAAGGTCAAGGAGCTGTATGGGCGACATTCCCAACCATCCAGTGCCGGAGCACCCCGCGGTCAATCTTTCCCCAGTCAAGCCGGAAACCTTCACCCTCGATAGCAATCTGCCTTATGTTCTGGGCTTCATCGCCTATCGCATGCCGGGAACCGATTCGCCCGATTATGCTGCGGCCCAGATCCTGTCAGATATCCTGGCCAGCCAGCGTGCCGATGTCTACGGCATGGTGCCTGCGGGCAAGGCCCTCTATGCCACCTTCGGCATGGCCGAGAACTATCCCAAGGCGAGTGTCGGATACGGCGAGATTGCCTTGCCTGCCGGAGCCGATGCCACCGGGCCCATCAACGAAATGCGCCAGATCGTCGAGGGCTATGCGCAGAAGGGCCTACCCCAGGACCTTTTCGACGCTGCCAAGCGGGACGAGATTGCCTCTTCCGAGTTTCAGCGCAACTCCATTCCCGGGTTGGCTTCCGTCTGGTCGGAAGCGCTGACTGCCGAAGGCCGCAACTCTCCCGATGACGATCTCCAGGCGATCAAAGGCAGTAACCCTGGCGGATGTGAACCGGGTGGCCAAGCAGTACCTGGTCAGTTCGAACTCCATCACTGCCACCCTGAAACCCTCGCCTTCCGGGGAAGCCGTCGCTGCCAAAGGTTTTGGCGGGGGCGAGAAGATGACCTCGGCGCCCACCAAGCCGGTGGTGTTGCCGTCCTGGGCCGCAGCGTCGCTTTCGCAGCTGAAAGTCCCGTCGGACTACATTGTCGCATCGGACACGACCCTGCCCAACGGCCTTCGCTTGATCGTGAAGACCGATCACACCAGCCCTACCGTAACCGTCGTAGGCACAGTAAAGAACAACGCCGACCTGCAAACACCCAAGGGCAAGGAGGGTGTTTCCGATGTACTCGACGGCCTCTACTCCTATGGCACGCAGACGCTGGACCGCCTGGCCTTCCAGAAAGCCCTGGATGACATCGCCGCCAACGAGACCGCGGGCTTCGACTTTTCCGTGCAGGTGCTGAAAGACAACTTCTCCCGCGGAGTGGAACTGCTGGCCGACAACGAACTCCATCCCGCGTTGCCCGCCGAAGCTTTCACCGTGGTGAAGGATCAGACTACCCAGTTTGTCGCCGGCAATCTGAAGAGCCCGGGCTACCGCACCTCGCGCGCGCTGGATATCGCCTTGCTGCCGCCCAATGACCCAGTCCTGCGAGAGGTGACCCCGGCTACCTTGGGCACCGTCACATTGGACGATGTAAAGCAATATCACGCCGCCACGGTGCGTCCTGATCTGACCACCATCGTGGTCATCGGTGACACCACGCCTGAGGAAGCAAAGGCCGTCATCACCAAGTGGTTTGGCAGCTGGAAAGCCGAGGGTCCCAAGCCGGACACGACCCTGGCTGCAATCCCCGTAAACAAGGCATCGGCGGCCAACGTACCCGACCCGCAGGCGGTGCAGGACTCCGTAGTCCTGGCGCAACAGCTAAACCTCAATCGGTTCGATCCCGACTACTATCCGCTTCAGCTGGGCAATCACGTATTGGGCGGCGGCTTCTACGCCACCAGGCTCTACCACGATCTTCGCCAGGTAGCTGGATACGTCTACAACGTCGACGTCAGCATGGAGGCATCGAAGACCCGGGCCAGCTACACCGTCACCTACGGCTGTGATCCGCAGAACGTCTCCAAAGCCAGAGCATTGGTCCAGCGCGATCTAGATCAGATGCGCACCCAGGACGTCTCAGCCGACGAACTGCACCTGGCCAAAGCCATGCTTCTCCGATCCATTCCGTTGGGCGAGTCAAGCGAAGAAGGGGTAGCCCAGGGTCTGCTTCGCCGGGCCGTCATCGGTCTGCCACTGGACGAGCCCATCGTAGCGGCCAAGAAGTACTACGAACTCGACGCCGGCCAGATCAAGGCAGCCTTCGCCCGCCACCTAAGGCTAGACGACCTCGTCCAGGTAGTCCGAGGCCCCTCCCCGCAATAAACTGTGTCCTAACCAGGAACCCGGGTGAACTGTCCCTATAAACAGAACCCGGGCGCCCCACACTCCCGATTTCCTGCAAGATGTCGTGGGTTGAGTGAACTTTATGCGCCTTTCGTTAAAGAAAGGCTCACACGCAGTCGTGTCCAGTGCCGCGTGCAGGAAATTCCTGAGGTATCTCGCTCGTTTTTCGCGAGTTGTGGGATACCACAGTCCTAAACCCCTGACTCTACGTCTCCAAACGCCTCAAGGGGCAGGCTGATAGACTATAGAAAAGGCATTGCCCAGTTGTCCTGCCTGTTATTTCCAGCCAGCACGTCAACGCAAGGCTAGTCCATTTCAACGCAATGTCTTTCCGCGAACCGGAAGAAGAGGAATTCTGCGCCCGTGAGCACCCCCATCCGAAACATCGCCATCATCGCCCACGTCGACCACGGCAAAACGACCCTTGTGGACGCAATGTTGCGCCAGGCCGGCACCTTCCGTGCCAACGAAGCCCTTACCGAACGAGTCATGGATTCGAACGAGCTGGAAAAGGAGCGGGGCATCACCATCCTGGCCAAGAACACCGCTGTCCAATTTGAGGACACCAAGATCAACATCGTCGACACGCCAGGTCACGCCGACTTCGGCGGTGAGGTCGAGCGCGCCCTCAAGATGGTCGACGGGGTCATGCTCCTGGTGGACGCCTCGGAAGGCCCCCTGCCGCAGACCCGGTACGTGCTCTCCAAGGCCCTCGAAGCCAAGCTCATCCCTATCCTGGTCATCAACAAGATCGATCGTCCCGACGCGCGTCCTAAAGAAGTTCTCGACGAGGTATACGACCTCTTCATCGATCTCGACGCCCACGAAGACCAGCTCGATTTCCCCGTGCTCTACACCAACGCCAAGCAGGGCACCGCCAGCACTTCCCTGGACACGCCCGGAGAAAACCTGCAGCCGCTCTTTGAAACCATCATCTCCACCATCCCGCCCGCCAGTGGAGATCCGGACGGCCCCCTGCAGATCCTGGTCACCAATCTCGACTACTCCGACTACCTGGGCCGCCTGGCGATCGCCCGCGTGTTTAACGGGACGCTGCGCAACGGGGAAGAAGTCAACATCTCCAAGCGGGACGGATCGCTGCTCAAGACCAAGATCACCAAGCTATTCACCTTCAACGGATTGAAGCGTACCGACACCGAAGAGACCCAGGTAGGGCGACATCGTGGCCGTCGCCGGCGTCACCGGCATCACAATCGGTGAGACCATCACCGGCATCGAGAATCCCGCACCGCTGCCTCTGATCGTCATCGACGAGCCGACCATCGCCATGCAATTCTCGGTAAACAATTCGCCCATGGCGGGAAGGGAAGGCCAATTCGTCACCTCGCGCAATCTGCGTGAGCGCCTGGATAGGGAACTGCTCACCAACGTCTCCATCCGCGTCGAAGAAACGGGAAGCCCCGACAGCTTTAAGGTTCTCGGCCGTGGAGAACTCCAACTCGCCATCCTCATCGAAATGATGCGGCGCGAAGGCTTTGAATTGATGGTAGGCCGGCCTGAGATCGTTACCAAAACCGATGACGGCAAAGTCCTGGAACCCGTGGAGCACCTCACCATCGACGTTCCCGACGCCTTTGTCGGCACCGTGATTGAGCGTCTTGGACCGAGACGTGGAGAGATGCTCAAGATGCACAATCACGGCTACGGCCGCGTGCGTCTGGAGTTCCGAGTACCCAGCCGCGGCCTCATCGGCCTACGCAGCGAAATGCTGACGGAAACCCGCGGCACCATCGTGATGAATTCGCTCTTTGACGGTTACATGCCTTACCAGGGCGAGATTCCCCAGCGGCCCAGCGGAGCTCTCATTTCCGACCGCAACGGCGCCACCACAGCGTACGCCCTCAACGGGCTGCAGGATCGCGGAGTGCTCTTCATCACCGCCGGCGTGGAGGTCTATGAAGGCATGGTGATCGGCGAGCATTCACGCGACAACGACCTCGACGTCAATGTGGTGCGCGAGAAAAAGCTCACCAACATGCGCGCCTCGAGCGCCGACGACGCCATCCGCCTCGTGCCCTTCAAGCCGATGAACCTGGAGCAGGCCATCGAGTTCATTGCGGAAGATGAGCTGGTGGAGGTCACGCCGAAGTCCTTGCGCCTGCGCAAGAAAATCCTTCAGGCCAATCGCCGTCCCCGGCGTAATCCGACCCCGGCATGAAGCGTTCTCCTGTAGTGCTGGGCAGCGCCGTCGTACTGTTGTTACTAGTCGGCTGCATTGCCTGGTACGCCGGAGTCAAACATCATCAGCCAACGGCGCAAGCTGCGCCGGCGAGTACAAATTCCAATCGAGCCGCCCAGGTCTCTGACGGAACAGACGAGTTAACCCCAACCCGCATTTATGCGCACAACCTGATGCTGCGCAAGGGGCCCGATTTCCGTATCTACGTTCGCTGGCTGAATGGAGCAAATGCGGCGGACAAAAAAGAACGTCAATCCGTCCTTCGATGATCCGGAGTCCTTCGTCCTTGAGGTGCAGCGAGGCATCATCCACGCGAACATCGGTGACATCAGCCACTACCTCAATACCGGCTCGGTAGCAGGTTCTCCGCTCACCAATATCTCGCTCACGGGAAGTGGGAACCAGATATCCCTGCATGGCACCATTCACAAGCTGCATATTCCGCTTCCCGTTGGATTGGATGGAACACTCTCTCCTGCGCCGGGCGGCCGCATCCACCTGCATGTGGACCGGTTATCCGTATTGAAGCTTCCGGTCAAGGGTTTGTTAGGTGATTTTCACGTCAGCACTGCGGACCTGATGGGAAAGACCAGCATTGCCGGCATCGAAGCTTCACAGAACGATCTTTACTTCGACACCCAAAAGCTACTGCCGGCGCCCCACATCCACGGCACCCTCACCAGGATCCGCGTGATCAACCCGGATATCGAAGTCATGTACGGTGACGCGCAGAACGATGTTGCCCGCACGGAACAGTGGCACAACTTTCTGGCTTTGAAGGGTGGCACGCTGGATTTCGGCAAGTTGACCATGCACAACGTCGATCTCATCATGATCGATGCGTCGAAGGATGCCTGGTTTGATCTGGACCTGGTCAACTACCAGGCGCAACTAGTGAACGGCTACACCCGAATGACCGCACAAGCCGGCCTGGAAATCTTCATGCCCGATCTCGACGAACTGCGGCCGCAACACGCCCCGCAGAGCATCAGCAAAGAGTGGCTCAAGAACCGAAATTTGCCACCTCCGCCTGATGTTCCCATCAAGTGAAAAAGAAGATTTCCAGGAGAGGTCCGCGGAACTGCAGATCCCTCGGCTTCGCTCGGGATGACAACTAGGAGAGGGTTGTTGTAAGGAAGGTGCAGTTGCTAAAGGAAAGGGCAGTCGCTAATGGGGTTTCCGGACCCAACAACCGCCTTAACCCCCTGGCAACGGTCCTCTCTTCACCACAACTCTCTCCTAGTTGTCATCCCGAGCGAAGCCGAGGGATCTGCAGTTCCGCGGACTTCTCCTGGAAATGTTTTCGACAGAGCGTATGGAGAGGCCTGCAGTTTTTCTTACTACGCGATCTTCTCCGCAACCAACTTTGCTTGCGTAAACAGCAACAAATAGTCCGGTCCACCCGCCTTGGAATCCGTGCCGGACATATTGAATCCGCCAAAAGGATGCGCCCCCACCATGGCGCCCGTGCACTTGCGGTTGAAGTACAAATTCCCCACATGAAACACCCGCCGCGCGTGCTCAAGTTTCTCCCGCGAAGTCGAATACACCGCACCCGTCAGCCCGTACTCTGTGTTGTTCGCAATCTCCAGTGCATGATCGTAATCCTTGGCCCGGATCACCGCCAGCACCGGACCAAAAATCTCTTCCTGTGCAATGCGCGCCATAGGCGCAACATCCGCAAACACCGTAGGTTCCAAAAAGAAGCCACCCTCGTCCGTTGCAACCGCATGCCCGCCCGTCAGCAGCCGTCCTTCGCTCTTGCCAATCTCAATGTAGGAGAGAATCGTATCCATCGCTGATCGATTGACCACGGGCCCCATATTCAGGTTCTTGGCCGGATCTCCAACTCGCAACGTTTCCACCTTCTCCCGCACCCGCTCCACAAAAACGTCATAAATCGGATCTTCCACGATAGCCCGCGAACACGCAGAGCACTTCTGTCCGCTAAACCCAAACGCCGACGCCACTACACCATCCACCGCAGCGTCCATATCGCAATCCGTGCTCACGATGATTGAATCTTTGCCCCCCATCTCGAGAATGGTTCGCTTGATCCAGATCTGTCCCGGTTTCGTCTGGGCCGCGCGCGCATGAATATCCAGGCCCACTCCCTTGGAGCCGGTAAACGCGATCAGGCGCGTCTTCGGATGTTCCACGATCGCGTTGCCGAAGGTGCTGCCCGAACCCGGGCAGAAATTCACCACCCCTGGCGGCATGCCCGCTTCTTCCAGCACATCCAGGAACCGCGCCGCAATCGTGGGAGAATCGCTCGAGGGCTTCAGGATCACGGTATTGCCAGTGACGATCGCAGCCGCAGTCATCCCGGCCATAATGGCGAAGGGAAAATTCCACGGCGGAATCACCGCGCAAACACCCATCGGTATATACAGCAGTTGATCGTGTTCCCCGGGATATTGGATAGGCGTCGTCGCCTTAGCCAGCCGCAGCGCCTCGCGCGCATAAAATTCCAAGAAGTCGATCGTCTCGGCGACATCCGCATCTGCCTCGACCCAATTCTTACCCACCTCGTACGTCAGCCAGGCGCAGAACTCAAACTTGCGTTTGCGAATCAGCTCCGCCGACTGCAGCAGCAGCGCAGCGCGCTCTTCTACTGCGACAAATTGCCACGTCGTGAACGCCTCCAGGGCGGCCCGCATCGCGCGCTCGGCGTGTTCCAGCCCGGCCTTCTGGTGCACGCCTACCACCTGCGCCGGCCGCGCCGGGTTGATCGATTCGATCTTGCCCGTGGTACGCGATCGCTCCCCACCAATTACCAATTCGTACTCGTGGCCGAGCATATCTCCCACCCGGGTGAGTGCAGCTTGCATTGCGTGCACATTTTCCGAATCGTGGAAATCAATGAAAGGTTCGTTGCGAAATTCGCCGCGGGGCGCAATCGGCTGGATGACGGTGCTGATCTGGGCAGTTGACATAACTCCCCAATTTTACTCTCTATCGCGTGGCGGTGAGCCGCTCCGTCTGGGCCGACATCTTGGCCGTTCGTTCCAGCTTGTCCCAGTTGAAAGGGCGTCCATCAATCGCCCGCTTTACCGTCTTGAACAGCACCAGCGAAAAGAGCTGACGATACGCAAACCGCTGCAGCCAGATGTGAAACAGCAGCCACCCGTCCCCCTTGTTCGCAGCATGCCGTCGTTCCAGGCTGAAGGCCAGGGCCGAAGTGACGAAGTCGATGATCAGGAAAGCCAGGAAAAAGGTCAGCAGCTTTTCGAAGTTACCGGCGTTGGCCGCCTCCGGGTGGAAGTGCCGGTCAACCAGGTAATGCACCACGCCCGCGACAAACATCAAGTCGATGAAAGGCGAGACCAGGGGGAGCAGGATTTGAAAGATCAGGATGTTGGGCAGGGCAAACAAGCCCATCGCCTTGTTCTTGAGAAACGCGGCCTGGTGCTTGTACACCGCCTGCAGCGTGCCAAAGGACCAGCGAAATCTTTGCCGCATCAACCCGCCGGCCGTAGCCGGCGCTTCGGTGAATGCCAGGGCGCGATCTTCATAGATCACCTTATAGCCCTGCTCCAGCAGATTCATGGTCAGGTCGGCATCCTCCGCCACGGTATTGACCGGATACCCGCCGCCCTGTTGTACCGCCGCGGTCCGCCACGCGCCAATCGCACCCGGAACCACCGTGACCACATCAAACAAATCCAATGCCCGGCGCTCGAAATTCTGGCTGGTGATGTACTCGAGTGCCTGCCAACGTGTCCACAAATTGACGCGGTTGCCGACCTTGGCATTCCCGGCAACGGCACCGATTTGCGGATCGGCGAAATGGCCTACCAGCTTCGACACCGCATCGGCCGCGATCACAGTATCGGCATCGATGCCGACGTAGAACTCTTCCTTGAGATCGTCTACCGCGAAGTTGAGTGCCTCCGCTTTCCCCCCATTCGCTTTGCGTAGCACCGTCAGCATTCCGGCGGCAATCTCTTCCGGATAGGCTTCCCGCGCCACTTCCGAGGTACGATCCGGAGAACCGTCGTCGATCACGATAATGCGCAGATGAGGATAGTCCGAGTTCAGCACCGACCGGATGGTGCGCACGATGACTTTCTCCTCGTTATACGCAGGAATCAACACTGCCACCCGAGGCAGAAATCCGCCAACCACTTCGGGTGTAGGCCGTTCACGCAGCCGGTCTATCAGCGCGAAGATACCCACCAGGATGAGCCGGGAACTCATCAGGATATCGCCTACGAAAAAGAGGCTGACCACAAAGTGGTTAAAGAAGGCCCAGGCAAAGAAGGCGACCGAATCCACCCGCGCCTGCCATCGCTCTTTGGAGTTCAGGGGCGGCATCACCTCTGCGCGCGTCTTGCCCATCAGGTCGGAGACCTGTTCGAAGGTATACCCATGCGCGCGCAATCCCGCGATCAGCACCGGCAGCGCCGCGACGGTCACGCTGCGATCGCCTCCCCCGTCATGCATCAGGATGATGCTGCCGCGAAATTGCGGCTTGGTCTTCATCAGATCCAACTGCACCAGCACGTCGTTGAGGATGCCTTCCGGAGTCTTCCGTTGCCGTTCGTTCCAATCGCCGGTGTCGATCTTGTTGCCGACGATCGTGTAACCCATCTTCTGGGTCAGATACGCGGGCCCCGTTTGGTCATTGGTATCCGGCTCCTCGTCAATATCATAGGGAGGCCGGAAAAAGAGCGGCTTGACGCCCAGCTTGCTGCCAAACAGCCGTTCGGTAAGGTTCAGCTCCAATTCCATCTGCCGAGGAGAGATCTCGCTGATATCGGGATGAGTCCAGGTGTGATTCCCGATCTCGTGCCCCTCGGCCATCACTCGTTTCATCAGGCTCACGTTATCCTGTGCCTGTTCGCCGATCATCATGAATGTGGCGTTCACGTGTTGCTGCTTGAGCACCTCCAGCACTTTGGGCGTCCATTTCGGGTCGGGGCCATCATCGAAGCTCAGCGCCACCACTCCCGGTTTGTAGCCGTAATACTCAATCGTGTAAGGCGAGGGATACGTCAACATGTGCTCATCGGTCACGGTCCAGTTGTAGGAGTCCATGTCGATGCTGCGTGAGCCCGGATGCGGTTCTCCAGTGATACGCACGATGTCGCCATCGCCGTCGGATACCACGTCATCGCCGGGTGGTATCTGCTTGAGCGACTGCGGCGCGTTCATATTGCTGGGATGGTCCCAGACGGACCAAAGGGAAGCGTCCTCCCGGCCCAGCCGCCACAAAGCAATCGTCTGCACCCCCATCTGCCGCGCGGCGCGCAGCTCATTCAATGCGGTCACGGCGTCCAGCATCCAGACCTGGTGGCGTACGTGGTTGTCTTCATCATCGTAAGCAAAATGAGGATTGAGCTCGTCGCCGGCCAGGCGCACGTCGGCATTCGCATCCGACGCCGCCTGCCATCCATCCTGCACTGAGATATCGTCCGTATTCAGCACCTTGGCTGTGGCGTGTCTACCTTTCGGCAGAGACATTGTCCAGTCGTAGCCATAATTGCCAATGGAGCAGATCAGCTTCTCTTTGGGCACTACCTTGAGCACGCGCTTCAGGTTGTCTTCAAACCAGTCCTGCGCCGCAATCGGTCCGGGACCGCCCGTTTCCTCGTGCTGGTCGTAGTTCATCAACAGAATGCCGTCGGTTTGCTGGGCCAGCTCGGCGAATTCACTATCCTCTGCGCCCACGCTCTCGTTCACGAAGAGCCGCAGATTTTTGGGGTGCATCCGTGCGTAGAGTTCGCCAATGAGCGAGTGGTAGCCGGCCTGAGCGTCGTCGGGCAGATCTTCCAGGTCGAGGCTCAGGCCGCGATAGCTCGGGTTAGCGGCCAGAAACGTCATCACCTGGCGCTCCAGGTTGAACCGCGCCGCGGGGTTTTTCAACATGGCGGTCGCGTGCTGATCCCATTCCTGGGTCAGCACGTTGTAGTTTTTTAGCTCGGGAAAGATTTCCAGGTCTTCATGGGTGGCCGCAATCAGGTCATGAACTTTGTTCTGCGGGTCGACGCTGTGCACCCCGTGCGGATCGAGTACCGGGAAAGCGCGCAGCGGAGCCTCGGCGGTGAAGGCGCCTTCGAGCGTCCCGTCGGCCCTGGTCACGTAGAGCCAATCGGGAAACAGCATATCGAGTTGGTGGATGTGGCTTTTCAGTGAAGCGAAGCTACCCGCGTCATCGTCGACGTAATACGCCGCGCGCAGGCTCTCGCCGGAATTAAAAGGAATTTCTGAAGGCTTGCGGCTGGTCTTACGCCGCGCGCCTTTTGAGTATTTAGCCTTGATGGCAGCGGCGGCTTCTTCCCGGATGGCCCGGTAATTCCGTTTGGGCGTGGGCAGCAGCAGCTCCGGCAGGTGCTGTGTCTTCACCACGTTCAGAAAAAACAGCACCAGAATCACGGTGGAGAACACCGCCACCGCGTCCAGAATTCGTCGTAGGCGTTTCCAGCGTTTCCGCTGTGGATCGAAGAAGATCTGGCGATTCATGCCTGCTAGAAAGCTTACAGGAACTCTAGCGCCCCCATGTGCCGGGCCATGTCTCCTCAGTAACGAAACAACCGGTAGGTCGCGCTGGTAGGGAAAACGATAGTTTGCATGAAGAGATGACGAGCCTACCTTAGGGCCCAAACCCAAATCGTTTTGAGAGGTTGATGTACGGGCTGAACAGGCTGCGGAAAACTCTCTGTACGAAGGGCACGGGTTCAGCCGTACCGTAAATTTATTCGGTCATACACGGCTTCAGCCACTGAGGTACGGTTTTTTGCTGCAGCTTCCGAGCGACTGAGCGTGAGGAGTGATAGAAAAGCGTACCTCAGGGGCTAAAGCCCTCATCAATTCGACCCTTATACGGCACGGCTGAACCCGTGCCCTTCGTACAAAGCATTTTTCCGCGGCATGTAAAGCCTTTTTTACCAGCCCGGTTTACGGCCGAAACCGAAAAACTCCCATATGGGATGCTGGTGCATGCACTTACGCACCCCACCCCCAGGCCGCGAGCGATGGTTATACACCCTGCTCGTGCTCGCAGCCGGAGCTGCGCTACGCCTGTGGTTCATCCACGCCCACCCGCAAATCCAGGGTGACTCGTTGGTGTACGGAGACATTGCCGCCAACTGGCTCACCCACGGTATCTACGGCCATTCCGTAGGCCACCCATCCGGCGTAACCACCATCGAGCCCACCCTGGTACGCCTGCCCGGCTACCCGGCATTTCTGGCCCTCTGTTTTGCGCTGTTCGGCGTGGCCAACTATCAGGCTGTCTTGTACCTCCAGGCGCTGATCGACCTCGTTACCTGTCTGCTCATCGCCGGCCTGGCCGCGAAGATCTGTGGGCCCCGCGCCGCCCCGATCGCCCTGTTGCTCGCTGCCCTTTGCCCCTTCACCGCAACTTACGTCGCCGCCCCACTCACCGAAACCCTCTCCATCTTCTGCGTTGCACTCGGCTTTCGCGCCCTTGCCGAGGTGCTGGAACGCCCTCGCCTGCTATGGACCGCAGCCCTCATTTTTTCCTGGAGCTTTGCCACCCTCCTGCGTCCCGATGGAGCTCTGCTGGCGGTGGTCCTCTGGACGGCCCTGCTGGTTTACGGTCGCAAGTCCCTGGGATTCAGCTCCGCTCTCCGTCTCGCCCTCGCGGCCGGGTTGCTTTCGTTGCTCCCATTTGTCGCCTGGACAGCGCGCAATGCGCGCACCTTCCATGTCTTCCAACCGCTGGCCCCGCGCTACGCCAACGATCCAGGAGAATTCGGCTCTCCCGGCTTTGTGCGCTGGATCAGAACCCTGACCGCCGACTTCACCACCACCAATGAAATCTACTGGGCCGGCAACAGCGACACTATCGATCCCGCAAACCTGCCCGCGCGCGCGATGGACAACGCACCCCAGGACCAGGAAACCCGCCGCCTGCTGCAGGATTACAACTCCGTCACCACCCTGACCCCTGAAATCGACGCCCGCTTTGCCCGGCTCGCCCAGGAGCGCATCCGTGCCCATCCCTTTCGTTATTACGTGATCCTGCCGCTGCTACGGCTAGCCGACATGTGGCTGCGCCCCCGGGTTGAAACTATGAACATCCATCTGCGCTGGTGGCAATATGCCCAGCATCCCGCGGAGACCCGCGTGGCTCTCTACTTCGGTGCACTCAACCTGGCTTATCTGGCGGCAGCTTTCCTGGGCGCTCTCCGCTGGCCCCGCATGGCCGGCGCCATGGTGGCGATGATCCTCCTCCGCAGCCTGCTGCTGGCCACCCTCGAGGCGCCCGAGCCCCGTTACACCCTGGAGTGCTTTCCCCTGGTGATGGCGCTGGCTGCCTGTTATTTCACCACGTGGTTGGTGCCCGGTGGAGGCTTGAGCTGGAAAATCTCGGGTGCCAGAGGCTTGTTGTAGTGAATGTTTTTGTAAGTAGCGGTGCGTAGATCGCCACTGGGCTGGTAGAAAATCTGCTTGTGGCTGATGCCCCGGCTGGGTTCGACCCAGATGGTCACATGCGTGAACATGTCCAGGACTTTCTGTTCCTTCGGCACCAGGTCCAGCTTGGCGACTGTGACCCCGTCCATATTTTCGCTGCCCACCAGGGTCACTTTCCAGTTCGTTTCCAGGTCCTTGCCGCTGCCGCCAAAGCCCAGGGTCAGAAAACTTTCAAACTGGCCGCGATTGGCGCCCGCGCGCATGGTGGTCAACTGCTTGATGGTGGGCTCATAAAAATTGACCTCGCCCCCGTCATAAAGCACCGTTTTGGGCGCGTCTTTGCCATTGTCCTGCTTCAGGTAGGCCGCCATGCGGGTAACACCCTTCTTCCGCTCAAAATAAATGGTGCCTGTCTGTGTTTCGTGTTCCTGGACCACAGCGGTGAACTGGTCCCAAGTGAAATCCGCTTGCGCGCTCGAAAACTTCGCTGCGGCGGCATTCAATTCGCCAATCACTTTCTGTAAATCCGCATTGCTTGCCGAGGATGCGTCCTGGGCCCTCAACGACCCTGGCAGTAAAACCACCAGGCCAAGGCAAAACAGCGCAAATCTCTTTCCCGCATGAACCATGAATCTCCTCATCGGCTGTTGGAGTGGTGAGAGCCGTCCGGGGTTTCTTTTTACCTATCGATGTGCCCAAACCCGATACTGGGTCACCCGCCCGCTGGCATCCTTTTCCTCCTGGTACCGGTCGATCTGCACATTGCCGGAGATGGCCTGGATGCGCTGCAGAAACTCCGCCTTGAGCTTGTCCTCATTGCTGGTATCGGGCAGTTGGTCGGCGCCAATCTGATAGATCAAAGCGTTCGGCCCGCTCCCCCGCACCAGGATGTCCTTGGTGGACGTCAGCGTTTCCTGGGGCCGATCGCGATAATTGATCAGTCGCGGCGAAACAAAAAGAAAGATCAGGATAAGCGTCACCATCACGTCGTAATGGAAGCTCCCCCGAGGATAAGTCCAGAACAAATAGCTCTTGAGAATACGTTGCATCTTCGCCGCCTACTGTCGTTCAATCACTTCCGCGCCGCCCATATACGGCTGCAGGACCTTGGGGACCCGTACGGTGCCGTCAGCCTGTTGGTAGTTCTCGAGGATCGCCAGCCAGGTGCGCCCAATCGCCAGACCGCTTCCGTTGAGCGTGTGCACCAGTTCGCTCTTGTTCTTGTTCAGCGGCTTGTAGCGGATGTTCGCCCGCCGGGCCTGGTACGCCTCGAAGTTGGAACATGAAGAAATCTCGCGGTACAGCCCTTGCCCTGGTAGCCAGACTTCCAGGTCGTAGGTCTTGGACGACGACGCGCCCGTGTCTCCGGCGCACAGCAGCACTTTGCGATAGGGCAAATGAAGCCGCTGCAGGATCGATTCCGCGTGGCCGGTGAGCTTCTCGTGCTCTTCGTTCGATTGATCAGGCCGCGCAAATTTGACCAGTTCCACTTTTTGAAACTGGTGCTGGCGAATGATCCCGCGCACGTCCTTCCCATAAGAGCCCGCCTCGGAGCGAAAGCACGGGGTATACGCCACCAGGCTCAAAGGCAATTTCGTTTCTTCCAGCACTTCATCGCGGTAAAGGTTGGTGACCGGCACCTCCGCAGTCGGGATCAGCCAGTGATCGCTGCCTTCCGTCTTGAACAAGTCTTCGGCGAACTTGGGCAATTGTCCCGTGCCAAACAGCGACTCGCTATTCACCAGGAAGGGAGGCAGCACCTCGAGATAGCCATGCTCCCGGGTGTGCACATCCAGCATGAAGCTGGCCAGCGCCCGCTCCAGCCGAGCGCCCAAACCCCAGTACACCGCAAAGCGCGCCCCGGAGATCTTGGCTGCCCGCTGGAGGTCGAGAATTCCCAGGCTTTCGCCCAGCTCCCAGTGTGGCCTGGGAGCAAAATCAAACGCCGGCTGCTGGCCCCAGCGCATCACCTCGACGTTCTCCGCTTCGCTTTTGCCTGCGGGCACGCTGTCCTGGGTGAGGTTGGGGATGGTCGCCAAAAGCGCCCGCATGGCCTTCTCAGCTTCGGCTGCGCTCCGCTCCAGCGCGTCGGTCTCCTGCTTCAGCTCCCGCGTTTGGTCCATGACCGCGGTGATCTGGGACGCGTCCGCGCCCGCCTTTCGGCTGCGTGCTACCTCCTGGCCCAGTTTGTTGCGCTGCGCCTGGAGCGTCTCGGCCTGGGTAATTCGCGAACGCCGCTCCTGGTCCAACTCCCGGAAATTGCCGATCAGGGTGTCGGGATCCATGCCCCGGGCACGCAGCTTGGCCTCTACAATCTCCAGGTTGGCCCGCACAAAATTCAAATCGAGCATAAGTGCTTAGTTTACCGGAACCGTCGCCTCAGTACTTCCAGCTCCGGTCGGCATCGGCTGGGGCGGTCTTCTGGATTCGCTCCATGATCTTGGGCAGGTACATGGTGTTGTAGTGCAGGCGAGACAGCGCGTTGGGCAGGTTGGGATCGCCATTCCAGCAATGCTCGGCCCGGTCGCCGTATTTCACTTCTCCCTGGTACGGAACTCCATGGCCGGGAGTGCCGGTCTTATCGAGAAAGTCCTGCATCAGGTAAACCGCGTCGTTGAGAAAGTAAGTGTCAGCGGACCCAACGTAGATGTGAAGCTTCCCTTGGAGCAGCGGGACCCAGCTGGTCCCAGTTTTTCTGCAAAATCGCGTTCAGGTCATAGTGATCGTGCCAATAGGCGGCAACCTGGTGATCGATGGCTCCAGTTTGCTTATCGAAGATCTGCGCCGGGTAGCCGTCCGGTCCCACCGGACCATAAACTGCCTGCCAGATATCGAACTGCTCGCCCGAGCGTCCGTGATCGCCCAGCGCAGCCTCGTAGGCGACGTTGTCCCGCATCGAGATCAGGGTCTGGCCCAGGTAGTTGCGCATGGCCGGCTGCTCGACCTGCTTGTGCGCGCCCTGAAGATAGAAAGCATTGGGCTGATCGTACAAGTCGACCGCCATGTAGGCATGAAAGTCGACTGGGTCAGGGCAGGCGATAAACGCGCCGTTGTAATCCTTGGGATAAAACATCTGCACCGCCAGCGACTCCCATCCGCCGGTCGAGCCGCCATAGAGGAAGTGAGCCCATCCATCGGTCAGCCCGCGAAACTGCTTCTCGATGGCCGGCAGCAGTTCGGTCTCGATGGCATCCCCGTAAGGACCCAGGTTGGCCGAGTTCACCGCATACGAATCGTCATAAAACGGGTTCGCATGCTGGATCTTGACCACCAGGATGCGAGGAAATCCTGGACTGATCCATTGCTGGTACTCCTTGTACGCCTCCTCCTGCTGGATGCGGTTATAACCGGCCAGGTGGAAGCGGTCCGAGTAGTCGGGTTTCAGGTTAGGGTCGGGGGGCGTAGTGCGAAAGTCTTCCATGCCGTCCACAAAGTGGTCGTGGAAAATGGCGATGGGAAAATGAGCATTCGTGTGCTCATCGAAACCCTCGGGCACCAACACGATGGCCGAGAGATACATCGGGCTACCCCAGAATTTTGTCAGCAAATCACTTTGTATGCGGATGTGGCGGATGTATTTCGTATCCGCCTGAGGCGCAATTGGAGGAATGGTTTCTGTCAGCGAGATAGTCAGCTTGGTGTGCTCATCGAGGTGTACCTTTACTGGCTTGGAATAAAGATTGCCGGGCGCGATATTCCAGTGTTGTCCCTCTCCGCGATCGGGCGCCATCTTCACCGTAGTGCCGTTCGCCCGGTGGAATGTCTGGTAAACGTTCAGCACCGCCTGTACGAAGTAGTCGCCCGGCGGCACGTCGTTGAGCGAGCGAATAGGATAACCAGCGGCGGAGGCGGTAATCGTGACCGCCTGGCCAGGAGCCATCCCATCCACCGTGGTGCCAAACACAATCTGCGATCGCGGGGTGTCATTGATCTGCATCCGCGGTTCCGCCGATGGATCAGTTGATAGCAGCAACAACACCCGCCCATCGAGCGGCTTAGAAGAAACACTAGCCGGAAAACTGACCGCAAGCTGTGCCCCTGCAGGAGCAGTGGCAGCAAGCAACACAATCAAGAGAAGGAAGGGAAGACTCCGAAGCATAGCCAAGAATAAACGAGACCGAATACCATCCAGCAAAGTCCCGAAAGGACGGCTGAACATCAGACGTGTCCAAATTAGATCTTTAAAATGCCTCGGTTTAGGAACCGCCCCTTCCTCCAGCAACCGCCCTTTCCTCCCAGCAACCGCCCTTTCCTTGCCACGGTCCTCTCCTATCTGTCATCCCGAGCGCCGCCGAGCGGATCTGCGGTGCGCCATTCGTGTGCCCCGCTCCTACTGGTCCACAACCTCCACTAGTCATCCACCGAACCCTCGTGGAAACATAAACCTTCCCTTTGTTATTCCGCGTTTCCAGGAGTAGTCCGTAGAACTGCAGATCCCTCCGCTTCGCTCTCGGGATGACAGATAGGAGAGGACCGTGGCAAGGAAAGGACGGTTGCCGAGCCGAGGCTAGGAGTAAGACCAGTCCCGAAGGGACGGCTGAACGTTTCCCCAGTCCTGAGTAGGATCTGAAAATACGAGTCAGTCCCGCCGGGCCTGCCCCGCTTTGCCGTGGGAACTTGTCGAACTGGGACAGTTGAAAATTTACCCTCCAACAATCGCCTTTCCCGAATCGACATTGTGCGACCCGGTTCTCTCCCAGACTCTTTGACCCCCGAAGCTCCTCCTTTTGCGATACTAGTCGGAGCCACATGTCTACCCCCAAACGTTGTGTCTGCACGTTGCTTCTGGCCTTCCTCGTCATCCCCTGGGGCCCCTTGGCCTGGGCCACCGCCTACGATGGGCGTCCTCGTCTGGTCATCATCCTGGTGGTCGATCAATTTCGCGCTGACTACCTTGATCGTTACCGGGCGGATTTGAAAGGCCGCGGCTTCCGCCTCTTTCTCGACAAGGGAGCTTATTTCGAGGATTGCTACTACGACTACGCCAACACCAAGACGGCTCCAGGCCACGCCACACTGGGAACCGGGGCCTATAGCGACGGTCATGGCATCTCGTCCAACGCCTGGTGGGACCTGACCCGCAACAAGACTCGCCCTGTCACCGCGGTGGAAGACGATCGCTACCGCATCGTGGGCGCGGTTCACTCCGGCAACGAGCCCGGAGCCTCCCCCCTCAACCTGCGTGCCTCCACGGTCGGCGATTCGCTGCGCCTGGCAACACAAGGCCAAGCCAAGCTCTTCGGCGTCTCGCTCAAGGATCGTGCCTCCATCCTGCCCGCTGGCTACTCAGCCAATGGAGCCTACTGGATCGAACCCTCCACAGGGGCCTTCATCACCTCCAGCTACTACATGGAAGCACTCCCGGATTGGGTGACTGCCTTCAATTCGGGAGACCGTGCCGGGCGAGCACAGCAGGAAGCCGGCAACCCAGGTACCCGTGACTTTTACGAGTCGGTGGGCTCCACCCCGGCCGGCAACGCGTACGAGCTTGATTTCGCGCGCTCTCTCATCACCAACGAGCAGCTCGGTACCCATCCGGTCACCGACATGCTGACCCTCAGCCTCTCCGCCAATGACGTGGTAGGCCACGCATTCGGACCGGACTCCCCCCAGTCAAGGCAGATGGTAGACAGCCTTGACACCCAGCTGGACGGCTTCTTTTCCTGGCTGGACAAGAACGTTCCCGGTGGTCTGGCGAATATCTGGATTACGCTCTCGGCCGACCACGGCGTTGCGCCCGTCCCGGCCGCTGCGCAGGCACTCGGCATGCCCGCGGCCACCATCGATATGGGCAAGCTCATAGCTAACCTTAATGACGCGATGAACGCCAAATTCTCACCCGGAGAAAAAGTGGAATACCTGCTGCCCAAGCAGGAGCTGCCCTACCTCTCGCTCAATCGCCCTTCTTTTGAAGTCGCCGGTATTAACGAGCAGGAAGCGGAGCAGGCCATTGAGCAGGTTGTTCCAGCGGCGGTGGCTGCGTTACCCCCAACCGCGCCACCCCCTGCCGCCCAGCCAGCCAGTCCCCCGGCAATCCCGGCACCGCCTCCATTGCTGAAAACGCTGCCTCCGGCAGGCGCCAGGCAGCGCGCTAAGTCTCGTTCCAGCATTACCGCCACCAAGCCGGTCATAAGTGTGCCGGCGCCGCCGCCCGTCCGCCAGCCGGCGATACCCATCGTGGTGCATACCTACACCCGCCAGGAACTCGCCGCGGGTCAGCTGCCCCCCTCGGAGTGGGGACTGCTCCTCGCTCACAGTTACAGCCCCAACGGCGGGTGGTACGTGATGGTCATTCCCGAAGCCTTCCAGATGCAGACCCTGGCGCCCGGTGGTACGACCCACTTCAGTCCCTGGTCCTACGACCGCCACGTCCCGCTAGGCTTTTTTGGCTCAGCGTTTACTCCGGGGATTTACCACGGCCGGGTGCAGCCAGTGGACCTGGCCGCCACCCTGGCCTCCGCGCTTGGGGTGACTCAGCCCTCGGCGTCGGTGGGTAAGGTGCTGACCCAGGCGATCCACCCCCTCCCACCCCTGCCCGCCCCGCGGGCGGGGCGCCGTCGCCCGGGGATCACCGATGACACTGCGCCTAAAGGGAGCCCAACCAGCCCGTGAAGCCGGATATGAGTGTTCGCTTCGCCGGTATGCTGCTACGCAACCCGATCATTGCTGCGAGCGGCACCTTTGGCTATGGCGTTGAATTCGAAGATGTTGTCTCCCTCGACAGCATCGGCGGTTTCATCACCAAAGGCCTGTCGCTGGAACCGATGGCGGGCAACCAGGCTCCGCGGCTGATCGAGACCCCCGGCGGCATGATCAATGCCATTGGGCTCCAAAACATTGGCGTCCGCGCCTTCATCGAGAAAAAGCTGCCTCTGCTCCGGCCCCACTCCGGTACTGCCTGCATTGCCAACATCTTCGGCTATGAGATACGCGACTACGTAGCGGTCATCGAACTCCTCAACGCCGCGCCCGGCATCACTGCCTACGAGTTGAACGCCTCGTGCCCCAACACCCAGCACGGCGGAATGGTCTTTGGCACCGACACCGGCATCCTCGATCAGCTGGTCACACGGGCCAAGGCGGTCTCGCGGCGCCCTCTGATAGTCAAGCTTTCGCCCAACGTCACGTCAATTGCCCAAATGGCACGTTGTGCCGAAAACGCCGGTGCTGACGCCCTTTCCCTGGTAAACACCTTTTTATCCCTGTCTATCGACGTCGAGAGCCGCCGTCCCCGGATAGCCAACAACACCGGAGGCCTCTCCGGTCCCGCAATCAAGCCGATCGCTGTACGTATGGTGTACGAGGCCGCGCGTGCCGTCCGCATCCCTATCATGGGCCTGGGGGGCATCACCAACGCCGAAGATGCGGTCGAGTTCCTGCTGGCCGGAGCAACCGCCGTCCAGATCGGAACCGCCAGCTATGCCGATCCCCGAGCCGTCCAACGCATCGCCAACTCCCTCGAGAAGTGGTGCGCTCATCATCAAATCGCAAAGGTGAAGGATCTGATCGGCGCCATAAAGGTAAATGGGTAAGGGTGCCGTGGCAGCGCCGGCGAAACCAAAAAACCAGGTCAAATTTAGCTACAGCCGTGGCCAATATCCAAACAAAAGAAAAGCCCCTGTTTCCAGGGGCTTTTCTTAAAGCTTTTTCACAAACTCAAGCCACGTTACGCATCAACCTCTCGCGCAATTCCTCAGGAATCCGATCCTGCAACACCCGCGCCTGTGCCATCGCCACCTCGGCTAAATAAACCGGAGCCGGAGTCGCTACCGCTACCAGCACCCAGGTCATCAACGAAATCAGCAAACCCGCAATCGCCGCCGCCTGCAAACTCAACACGATCGACATTTGCCACAAATGCAGATTCACCAGCGCCCAATGCTGCAAAGGCTGCACCCGGTGAATCACCGCAAGCCCCAGCAGGAACGCCGCAATCGAAACCGTGCTTAATCCAATTAAAGCCACATCGATAGTCCGATGCAGCCGCTGGCGCGAAAGGCAATGCGCACATTCAACCAGGTGCTGCTCGTAATCTCGGCGCATCTCAGGAGTAATGCCTGAGATGTCATACCTCCAGCTGGAAAGTATGTCGCCTATCACTCGATCGGTACAAGTCGTCGTTTGCATTGTTATATTTAGCCGCTTAACACCATAGTAACAACTTCACCATCGGCTGGCCATCAAATTCGCGGTTACAGACTATGCCCGGCCCAATGGAACTTATTTGATTATAAGCAAATAGACTCGAGAGGCGCATCTTGCTGGGCTAGAATCAGCTTGTTGGCCAGCAGGCTCATGCGGTCACGCAACGCCCTTTCTGCTGTAACTCGTGCCAGTTCAGGCAGGTTGTTACATTCAGATAGATGCGCGAGAACCACATAAGAAGCGTTTCCATCGTAATTCTTCTCCAGAAAATCGGAAACCGCCTCATTTGATAGGTGTCCCACCCGGGACATCACCCGCTGCTTTACGGACCACGGGTAGGGTCCATCCCGCAACATCTCGAGATCGTGGTTACTTTCGATCATAAGAACGTCACAGTTTCGGATCGCCATCTTGACATTCGGGGGCATGTATCCCAGGTCGGTGGCGATCGCCATCCGAACCCCATCGGCCTCAAACACAAAACCAACCGGGTCAGCTGCATCGTGGGGAATGGTAAATGGGGTAATGGCAATGTCCCCAATCGAGAAACCGGTGCCGGCGGCAAAGTACTCCACCCCGGGAAGACTGCACGGATCTTTAGGTGGATTGCCCGCAGGAGTCTCGTCTGCGCACTCTACCTCGGAGGCCGCAGTCACGGGCGCCACCTCCGCAGCCTGCCGCTGCGCAAGATCCTGTTGCCGCAGCGCGAGCCACGCCGCGTAGGTCATGCGCTTGTGAGGCATCATCCAGCGCATCCAGGCACGATGGGTTGCCTGGGTAAAGTAAACTGGCACGCCCAGTTTGCGAGCCAGCACCGCCAAACCCTGCACATGGTCCTGATGTTCATGGGTGATCAGCAGAGCGTCGATGGCCGCAGGATCTTCATCAGCCATCTCCATGCGCTTCAGCAGCTCCCGGCAGGAAAGCCCCGCATCCACCAGGATGCGCGTACAGCTGCTGGCCACAATCGTGCTGTTCCCCTTGGAGCCTGAGGCCAGCACAGTCATCCGCATCATGCGAAAAGCATACGCTGTCTTCAGGTTGAAAAAGAGACCATCCCCCGACAGGTGCCAGCCCGGGTACTCCCGTCCGTTCAATACTGGTAAAACCCGCGTCCCGACTTGCGGCCCAGCCAACCCGCGTCCACCATGCGGATCAACAGCGGGCAGGGCCGGTATTTGGGATCACCCAGCCCTTCGACCATCACCCGCATGATGTCCAGGCAAACGTCGAGGCCAATGTAGTCGGCCAGCTTCAGCGGCCCCATAGGATGGGCCATCCCCAGCTGAAACACCTGGTCCACCGCTTCAGCCGTAGCCACACCTTCCATCACCGCATACATGGCTTCGTTCAGCAACGGCATCAGCACCCGGTTGGAAACAAAGCCCGGCGCATCGTTCACCTCGATCGGCGTCTTGCCTAGCTCTTCGGCCAGCGCTTTCACCTCGGCGAACGTCTCATCGCTGGTTTCCAGGCCACGAATCACCTCCACCAGCTTCATCACCGGAACAGGATTGAAGAAGTGCATCCCGATGACCTGGCTGGGCCTTTGGGTTTGTGCTGCCAGCCGGGTGATGGAAATGGAAGAGGTGTTGGAAGCCAGGATGACTTCCGGCTTCATCACCGCGTCCAGGGTGCAAAAAAGTTCCTGCTTGAGTTCGAACCGCTCCGGTGCGGCTTCAATCACAAAATCACAAATGCCCAGGTCACCGCCCTGCAGGGTCCCACGAATCGATTTCAGGGCGGATTCCGCATCCGCTGCGCTCACTTTGCTCTTGGCTACCTCGCGCTCCAGGTTCTTGCGAATCGCCTCCAGCCCGCGATCGAGAAAGCGCTGCTCCACCTCGCACAGGATTACCTGAAACCCACCCCGCGCAAAAACATGCGCGATCCCATTGCCCATGGTTCCGGCGCCCACCACACCCACTACCTTGATTTTGTGCATAGAGAGATGAATACAGGAGAAATGATTTACCGCGCCCGCGCCAGCACGCAGGTGATGTTATCCCGGCCTCCCGCTCGATTGGCGGCCTCAATCAGTTGTGCGCAGGTCTCTTCAAGCTCCCCGGAAGCGCGCAGGATCGCCGCAATGTGCTGGTCATCGACTTCCCGCATTAAGCCATCGGAAGCCAGCAGGTACAAGTCGCCTGGCAGGACCGCAAACTCGATGACGTCGGCGTCCACCTCGTCCTGGGTCCCCACCGCGCGGGTAATGACATTGCGCATGGGAGAGGTCTCCGCCTGCGCCTGGGTCAACTGGCCCAAACGGACCTGCTCATCCACCAGCGAATGGTCATGGGTCAGCCGCTCCAGGCTGCCATCTCTCATGCGATAAGCGCGGCTGTCGCCCACGTGCGCAATCCAGGCATGGTCGCCTCGAGTGGCCATGGCCACCAGGGTGGTGCCCATCCCGGCACGGGAGGGATCCTCCTCCGCACTACTGTGCACACTGTTGTTGGCCGCGTCGACTGCATGCTGGAACGTTTCCCGGGTCAGCACTGGTTGGTCCATCGCGCGCAACATGGCTTCGACCGCCATGCGGCTGGCGACTTCACCCGCGGCCGCGCCCCCCATGCCGTCGCAAACCACAAAGTTGCAGCTGCCCTCCTCGTTGCGGAGCTTCAGCCCATACGAATCTTCGTTGCTTTTCCGGGTTCGCCCCTGGTCGGACGCACCGGCTGCCTCGTATTCCAGCACTCTCTGCTGTTTGTCTGGCATCTGCTCTTCCTGTGAGGCCACCGCGGGTAATTCAGCCACCATAATCTGTCCTGAACCCGGCGTAAAGCAGTTTTGGGAAATCCCTGCGGCCCTACAAGGAAGAACGCCTGAAACTTAGCTGGCCAGCCCCAGGTCTTTCAACTGATGATGAGAAAAGATTTGCCGATGGCCGGTAGCCCGGTCGATTAAAAACGCGGTTAACCCCGCGTGCAAGGTCCGGTACATCACTTTGAGGTGAAAAGGGGTGCTGCTGGCCACCGCGGATAACCGGTGCGACAACGGCTCCCAATGCTCAAAATGAGCCCGGCGTGGTTCGCCCGGCCCTTCAGGCAAGGCAATCAGTTCAACTTTGTGTCCGGCAGGATCGCCTGTCGCACCGCCCACCAGCCGCAACTGCAAGGAATAGAACGTAGCTTCATGGTTGTCCATAGGAGCCTCTGTGCGGGGGAGTTGTGAAATTTCAACTGGTTTAGCTAAACACGCTCGGATGCTGAAAATAAAGCAGGAGTTGCGGGCCAATGACCCAGAAGTAGTATAGCCACCGGGTTTGGGTTACCCACCATTACGTCCGTTGGTAACGCCTGACCCAGCCGTTCAGCAAACGCCGGCCTCTTGATAGGTGCCCAACACTGCGCGCATCGCGTCGCAGATTTCGCCCAGAGTAGCATAGGCGCGCACACAATCCAGTAAATAAGGCATGGTATTTGCGCTCGAAAGGCTGCCCGGGCTGCCCTCCGGCTCCAGCGCCAGCACGTGCCGGAGCGCGTCCAGGCTCCGCTCGACCGCCTGGCCCGAGCGCCGGGCGCGCAGGCGTTCGAGTTTGCCCGTCTGCCACTCGCGTACCGATTCCCCGATACGCAGAATCTCCGGCGGATCCTCATTCACGACATATTCATTCACGCCGACGATGATCTTCTCGCCCTTTTCGACTGCCCGGTGGTAGGCGTAGCTGGCGTCCGCAATCTCTCTCTGGGGATAACCCCTTTCAATGGCCCGGACCATCCCGCCCATGGCGTCCAGCTTGTCGAAGTAGCCAAACGCGCCCTGCTCCATATCCAGGGTCACCCGTTCCACAAAATATGACCCGCCCAGAGGGTCGACCGTATTGGCCACCCCTGACTCGAAGGCCAGAATCTGCTGGGTGCGCAGGGCGATGCGGGCCGCGTCTTCGGTCGGCAATGCCAGGGCCTCGTCAAACCCGTCGGTATGCAGGCTCTGCGTGCCCCCCAGCACCGCCGCCAGCGCCTGGATCGCTACTCGCGCGATATTGTTCCTGGGCTGCTGGGCGGTAAGCGAGACGCCTGCCGTTTGGGCGTGAAACCGCAAGCGATGGGAGCGCACGTCCTGGGCGCCAAATCGCTCGGTCATCAGCCGATACCAGATCTTGCGGGCCGCGCGGAATTTGCCGATCTCTTCGAAGAAATCGTTATGGGCATTGAAGAAGAAGCTCAGCCGGGGAGCGAAGTCGTCGATGCGCAGGCCCCTGCGCAGGGCCCACTCCACGTATTCCACGCCGTCGTAAAGGGTGAAGGCCAACTCCTGCAGCGCCGTCGAGCCTGCTTCGCGAATGTGATAGCCGCTGATCGAGATCGGGTTGAAGCGCGGAGTGAACATCGATCCGAACTCAATGGTGTCGATGACCAGCCGCATCGAAGGCGCGGGAGGAAAAATAAACTCCTTTTGCGCGATATATTCCTTGAGGATGTCGTTCTGCAGTGTTCCCGCAACCTTGGTCCAGTCGCCACCCTGTTTCTCGACCGTCACCAGGAACATGGCCCAGAGCACGTTGGCGGGCGAGTTGATGGTCATGGAAACGCTGGTCGCTTCGAGGTCGATCCCGGAGAACAAGGTCTCCATATCTTCGAGTGAATCGATCGCCACTCCGCACTTGCCTACTTCGCCTTCACTCTCTTCGGCGTCCGAGTCATACCCCATCAAGGTAGGCAGGTCGAACGCGACCGAGAGCCCCCCTCCGCCGTTGGCCAGCAGGTAGCGATACCGTGCATTCGTCTCCTCGGGCGTAGCAAATCCGGAGAACTGCCGCATGGTCCAAAGTTTGCCGCGATACCCGGTGGCATGGATCCCGCGTGTATAAGGAGCCTCGCCAGGAACGCCGGCGGACCAATCCGAGGGCAAGTCCGCGGCGGTGTAAAGCCGGCGCACCGGAACACCAGAAATCGTGGTAAAGCGCGCCTCATCTTGCTCTTCGTTTGCCACACCGGCACCTCGACTGACCAGCATAGGCGTGCCCCTCCAACCCGAGCAAGGCGGACGGGTGCCATCGTTCCCCTAAGCGAAGTAGAAGTAAATGAGACAAAGTTCTAAGCCTTGTTCCGAGCGACGATATGGGGCACCCATCGGTTTGTCGCCGGAACAAGGCTAAACGCTAAACATCACCGCCCCCGAGTCATCTCCCAAGCCTTGGCATACTTCCAGCTCACATAAACCGAGTGGTACAAATGCAACAACAACCCTTCTCGTCCATCCAAAAACCCCAAACGAAAAAAATAGTTATAAACAAACGTAGCCACCGGATTCACCACCACATCCGCCACAAAAGCCCAAGCGAACCCGGTGCCTTTGCCTTCCCGAACCGCATGCTCCGCGCCCAGTGTGGAATATCGGTCCATATGCTCGATGTACGCCTCCAGGCTGGGATAGGCATCATGCACCATATCCCCCTTCAATCTCCCGGCCTTCCCCGGAAAATGCAGCGTCTCATGCACTGGCCGAGCCTCGAACTCCGCCGCCCCGCGGCGAAACAACCTGAGCTTGAGATCCGGATAAAACCCGCCATACCGGATAAACCGCCCCAGAAAGAGATTCCGCCGCGGCAGCGCATACCCATCGAACGGAGGATCGCGCTCCAACAACTCCCAAATCTCCTTGGCCAATTCGTCGCTTAACGCCTCATCCGCGTCCAGCGAAAGAATCCATTCCCCCGAACACTTCTCCAGCGCCGAGTTCTTCTGCGCCGCGAATCCCTTCCACTCTTCCATGTAGAACCGGGACCGGTAGCTGCGAGCAATCTCCTCCGTGCGATCGTCCGAGCCGGAATCGACCACCACAATCTCATCCGCCCACGCCACACTGCCCAGCGTGCGCTCGAGGTTGGCTTCTTCATTGCGCGTGATAATGGCGACGGAGAGCGTTTTGCGCATTCCTGTTTGCTATTGCAGATGTTCCAGGATCACCCGATCCACGCACTTGGGCCAATGTCTCCCCGGTCTTTGGCAGGACAAAGCTCTTCGCCGTCTCCGACCAATCCAGCTTGAAGCTGGTGGAGAGCGCGGAAATCCATACTTGGCGTGGCGGCGTGTTGGGAGTGATCACGAACTTCCCCGGTGGGTCGTCAAACAAAATATTCAGTATGCCGTTTTGTTCTTCCACTTCAAATCCGCCCTCTTCCTCTCGCTCGATAAGGCTCTTCTTGAGCGCCTCGATCGCGGCATCGCAGTGGCGGCGGAATGTACTCTCGTCTAGCATGAGTTGAGTGTAACAAGGCGCATGACGAGATCCCTTCTGCCCCTGGCCGGGCTACTGCTGCTCTGTGCCGCGTCCACACTCCGGGCGCAAAACCCGACGGAATCCGCCCACGACCTGGTAAAGGACGTGGTCTATAACGAGCTCCAGGAGCGCCGCCAGGTCAGCTTGTGGCAATACCGGGTGGACAAGCGCGTTGGCAACCAGACCACCATCGAGCAGGAAGTCGAGACCGTTGCCGGACCGGTGTCTCGCGTGCTGGCGCGCCAAGGGAAGCCACTCGATGCGGCGGCACAGAAAAGAGAAAGCGACCGCCTGAACAATCTCCTGCGCAATCCGTCGGAGCAAGCCCGCATGAAGCAGGAACATCAGGCAGAGGAACAGCGCTTAGAGCGCCTGATGGGCGCCATGCCCGACGCCTTTCTCTACACCTACGACGGCACGGACGACGGCAACCTGCGGCTTTCCTTCCAGCCCAACCCTGCTTACAATCCGCCCACCTACGAGACCCGCGTCTACCACGCGCTGGCGGGAAAGATATGGATTCAGCCGCAGCAAAAGCGGCTGGCAAAAATTGATGCCCATATCCTCAACGAGATCGACTTCGGCTACGGCTTGCTGGGTCGCATCGAGAAAGGCGGCCGCTTCCAGATTGCACGCGATCCGGTATTTGAGAGCCGCTGGAAGACAACCATGTTGAACGTCCACATTTCCGGGCGCGTCGTGTTCTTCAAATCCATCAACCGCGACCAGGACCTAAAACGCTCGGCCTTCAGGCCGATGCCCTCAAACACCAGCGTGAAGGATGCCGTCACTTTGCTGAACGGAACGCTTACCCCTTAACCGCCGCCCCCGGGAAGCGGTGCGAACATTCAAAGAGTGCCCCCGTTCTCGTCAAGGATTCTGTTGATTTGCTGAACGCATCTCCAGCGAGCCATTGATTGGAGGCTCTCTTAGTTTGTTAAGATTACTGAGGTGGCATGGCGGCCACGCTCGCTCGATTACGGCCGCCGCGTTCATAGCTTTTGCGGCACACCAACCCGTCCCCGCGCGAAATACCATGAGGCGTGTACTCAAGTTCAAGTGACTGCGAGTTGCCGGTGGCTTGGTCATCGATGGTCGACACCACAGGAGGTTGGAGCGTTGTGTAGTTCCCGGAAGCCACTAAACATTCCTTCGGTCACACGGTTTCGGACCGATCTTCTTCTCGCCTTGGCCGTCCGGCTTATTCCTTTCCTGTTCCTGGGCGTCTTGCACCTTTCAGCGCAGACCATCCATTACACCAGGCCGCCGGATCCAAAAAACGGGGAACGTGTCTACAAGGGTGGCTGCATCGCTTGTCACGGGAGCGAGGGAAACGGTGCTCCGCAAAGCAGCACGGTCTTCACTCGGCCAGACACGTTTCCCGACTTCACCCGCTGTGACCAGACCACTCCCGAAGCGAACTCCGCGTGGAAGGCCGTGATCATTCACGGTGGACCCTCCCGTGGGTTTTCCCAGATCATGCCCGCATTTGGTGAGTTGCTGACCAACGAAGAAATCGACGACGTAATCGCCTACATGCGCGGGTTCTGTAACAACACTCATCACTATCCCCCGGGTGAGCTCAATCTGCCGCGCGCGTTGGTGACAGAAAAAGCCTTTCCCGAAGATGAGCTGGTCATCTCTACCGCCATGAATGCGTCCGGTGCCCCCAGCTTCACCACGGATGTGATCCACGAGCAGACGTTCGCCGGCAGAAACCAGATTGAGGTGGATGTGCCCGTGAATTATGAGGACCAGAATCATAACTGGACCAGCGGCGTAGGCGACATCACCCTGGGCTTGAAGCGGGAGCTCTATTCCAGTCTCAAGACGGGATCCATCTTGAGTGTGCAGGGTGGCTTGCTCCTGCCCACCGGCGACCGCAGCCGCGGATTCGGCAATGGCACGACCACCTTTGAGCCCTTCACTTCTTTCGACCAGCTCTTCAAGGAAAACACCTTTGTGCAATTCCAGGCCGGGGCAGACTTGCCTGTGGATACCAGCAAGGCTCCGCGAAGCATGTTCTGGCGGACGGCGATCGGGCAGGCAATGGCTCCCGATCACGGCTTGGGTCGCCTGTTTACCCCGATGGTGGAGTTGTTGGCAGTGCGCGACTTTCAGAACGGCGCCGGCACGAATTGGGATGTTCTACCCGAAATGCAGGTCACGGTTAGCCGGCGGCAACATATTCGGGTTGACGTTGGGGTGCAGGAGCCGTTCACCAATACAAGCGGACGTTCGGCGCGGGTCCTCTTCTATGTGCTGTGGGATTGGGCTGACGGAAAATTCTGGGAAGGTTGGCGATGAGAATCAAACCAATGGACGCAGTCGCTGTGACACTTCTCGCCGTCACTGCGTCTGGCCTTTCTCCCCTGGCTCGGGGTCAGAGCGAGCCCGGTAAACCTTCCATTCATCCGCAGTTCCGTACCTCGGACCGCTGCGTTGCCTGCCACAACGGACTCAAGACCAGCTCCGGCGAAGACATCTCCATCGGCTTCCAGTGGAGCGCCAGCATCATGGCCAACTCCTCGCGCGACCCATACTGGCAGGGCAGTCTCCGGCGTGAGTCGATCGATCACCCTGCAGCCCAGGCGGCCATCGAGAATGAGTGCTCCACCTGCCACATGCCGGCAACCCATTACGCAAACCAGGCGGATGGACACATGACCCAGGTCTTCGCCCATCTGCCGCTCAAAACTACGGCCAAAGGAGATCGAGCTCCAGCCGACGGGGTTACCTGTTCGGTATGTCACCAGATCGCGCCGTCCGGCTTGGGCACGGAGAAGACGTTCAACGGCGAGGTGGACTTCGCCGCGCCCACCAAAAAAGACCAGCGGCCCGAATATGGGCCCTTCGACATCGACGCGGGCCATAAGCGCGTGATGCAATCCTCCACCAACGGATTTGTTCCCATGCAGGGCGATCAAATCCGCGATGCGGGTCTTTGTGGCAGCTGCCACACGCTGATCACCGACGCGCTGGGACCGAATGGTGAAAAAGTCGCCCGCTTTCCCGAGCAGGTCCCGTTCCTCGAGTGGCAGCACAGCGACTACGTGAAGAAGGAAACCTGCCAGAGTTGTCACATGCCGGTCGTGGACGAGGCCGTCGCCGTGACCGCTTTGTATGGAAAGCCTCGCGAGGGCATGCACCGTCATGTCTTCGTTGGCGGAAACTTCGTCATGGAGGGCATGCTGAAGGATCATCGTGAGGACCTCGATGTCCAGGCCCAACCTGAGGTCCTGGATGCTGCCATCAAGCGCACCATCGAGTTTCTGCAAACAAAGACGGCGAAAGTGACTATCTGCGGAACGGATGTAGCGGCGGGTCAGCTCACCATTCACGTGCAGGTGCAGAATCTTACCGGCCACAAGCTGCCCACCGCCTATCCCTCGCGGAGAGCATGGCTGCATGTTGTCGTGCGTGACGGCAATGGGCAGATGCTGTTCGAGTCCGGAGCGCTCAACGCGGATGGATCCATTGTGGGCAATGACAACGATGCCGATCCGCTACGGTTCGAGCCCCACTACAGCGAGATCACTAATCCGCAGCAGGTTGAGATCTACGAGCCTATCCTTAAGGATTCCGAGGGCCGGGTCACCACCGGTCTGCTGCATGCGGTAGGGTACCTGAAGGACAATCGCCTGCTGCCCACCGGCTTCAACAAAAGCACGGCGGAGAAGTACATCGCGGTGACCGGGAATGCTGCCGATGACCCTGACTTCACCGGCGAGGGAAGCCTGGTTCGCTACAAAGTGCCCACAGGAGGTGCCAAGGGTCCCTTTCACGTGGCGGTAGAGCTCTGGTATCAGCCTATAGGCTACCGCTGGGCGCATAATCTGGGCGCCTATCAGGCAAGTGAGCCGCAGAGGTGGGTCCGCTACTACGAACAAGCCGCCCAGAAGTCGGCCGTGGTGTTGGCCAAAGCAGAAGCCACGCCCGTCCCTAAAAGCGAAGAGAAAGACCGCTGAGCCCACCATCCATTTTCCGGAACTCCGACATATCGAGCTTCAGCGGGACATTATCGATCCGTTCTTTCCTTGAATTTTTCGTAAACAAGTTGAGCCGCCGCAATATCCTCGACCGCGATGCCGACAGACTTGAACACGACTGGCCGATCCCCGCGATCGAGCTGGGCGCCATGCAACAACTCACCAATCTCGGCACTCACCCGTGCCCCGGCAAGAACAATGTCACCCGCTTCTTTAAGCGCCGCCTCGCGTGATTCGACCACCACCGCGCCGCGCATGGTTTCTGCATCCAGTTCACGCCGCTCCGGTGTAGCCGCGCCGATTGCACAAACCATGGCGCGTGGGCTTAGCCATCTGCCTTGGAGGATTGGCTCCGGCGAACTGGTCAGCGCCAGCACCACATCTGCCCCCGAGACCGCCTGCTCCGCGCTCATCACCCGTGCGCCGACCTCGCCGGCAAATTTCTCCGCATGCTCCTGCGACCGGCTCCACACCCGTATGTCGGTAAATGCGCGAATGCCGCGAAGCGCGCGCATATGCGAACGGGCCTGCACTCCGCTGCCGAGAATGGCAAGCACCTTCGCCTTCGCATCGGCTAGATGGTCGATAGCCACCGCAGACACAGCCGCCGTGCGCATCTCGGTAATCAATCGCCCATCCATCGTCACCAGCGGTTCACCTGTGTCGGCGCGGAACAATTGGATCATCGCCATATGCGTGTGTTTCCCCAGGTCCGCATTGCCGGGATAGAACGCGACCAACTTGGCCCCCATCACTGTTCCGTATACGGCCGGCATCACGCCGAACCAGCCGCCATACTCTGGCACCGGGATGATATTGCGAACAGGCTGCCGCACGCGGCCACCGGAAAAATCTATCAACGCCTGCCGGATTGCCGGAATCAATTCCTCGTAGGAGAGCAGTGCTCCCACCTGTTCTTCAGTCAACATTGAGCTTCCTTATGCAACCTTGATACGGCGGAAACCTAACCCCTTGATTTGCATGGGATGGTGAGCGGCCGTTCCTGGAGGCTACCATCGATACATGGACCTGATGCACAATGTGGAGTCTGCTGATCCGATCGAGTTGTTCGGCCAATGGCTCGCTGACGCGGAACGAAGCGAACCCAACGATGCCAATGCCGCGGCCCTGGCGACCTCAACCCCGGAGGGTTCTCCCAGTGTCCGCATGGTTTTGGTGAAGCGTGCGGATGAGCATGGCTTCTGTTTCTTCACCAACGCGGAGAGCAGGAAGGGCATGCAACTGCACGAAAATCCCCGGGCCGCCCTCTGTTTCCACTGGAAATCGCTACGCCGTCAGGTGCGAGTGGAGGGCCGTGTCACCGCCATGCCGGAGGCCGATGTAGACGAGTACTTCCACAGCCGATCCCGCGACAGCCAGATTGGCGCCGCCGTCTCGCATCAGAGCCGCCCGCTTGCCGGCCGCGAAGAATTGGAAGCCCGCTTCCGCAAATTTGCCGAGGAACATCCGGGAGAGGTCCCGCGGCCGCCCTACTGGTGCGGCTTCTGCGTGCACCCGGAACAAATAGAATTCTGGATAAGCGGAGACAACCGCCTGCACGACCGCTTCCTATTTACCCGCGATAGCGGAGCCTGGAGAACAACCCGGCTTTACCCCTAGTCAGAAGGGCAAAATAGGTATGGCTTTAGCCTCTTTGCGCCCAAACCGATTCAGCCCTGGAAACGCGAAGAGTGCCTCAGCCTGCCCCGGCATGCCGTGGGGTCTCGCTTTGAGACCTGGAACCTCCTAGGAAAGGCCAATCGAGTCCGTCCTATAAGGAAAAATCCCGGACGAAGGGTACGGGTTTAAGCCCGTGCATAAACCCAGCAAAATCCTTCGCCCTGTAGCCCTTTGGTACGCTCTTCCCCGCATCCAAATAATCCCTTTTCCGCATTGTGCCCCTCGCATTTTCTTGAACATGCTGGTTGACATAGCGACGGAGCCGGTTTTGTAATCTCTTGTAGCGAGAGTTTTATCCGCACTCTAGGAGACGACGCCATGTCTACCTCAGCCGTGCTCGAAGACCTGATTGATGCTCTGGAAGAGCAATCCGATTCCTTGTTTGCCTTCCTCGATCGCCACACGGGGGAAGTCTGTTTGATCTCCGAGGAATCCCTCGCGCTCACGGAAGCAGACCCGGAGACGATCGCCATGCTCCCCGATTGGCAAAAGGAAGAAGCCCTCCGAGCGGTCCTGATTGAAACTACGGACCGGTTTCTCGCCCTGCCGGATCGATTCGACGTGAACGAGTGGAATATCATGAACGAGTTTTCCCATGAAGTAAAACGAGATCACATCCGGGCTGCGCTTTTGAAAGCCGTGCAGGGCAATCATCCCTTTCGCCGGTTCAAGGATCAGATAGCGAGCCACAATCTGTGGGACGACTGGAATCGCTTTCGCTCCCACGCATTCGGCGAAATCATCCGCGACTGGTCCGAGGAAAATGACGTTGTCCTCACCCGCCGCCAAGAGCAAACGACTTCTCACTGAGAAAGTGATCGCCACCAGTTGGTTTGCGCAGACCTCGTCTGCTTTAGGATAGCCTTGCATCATGCCCCATCCAAAGACAGGCCGCAACGACCCCTGCCCTTGCGGCAGCGGCAAGAAATATAAGCAGTGCTGCCTGAAGGTTGCTTCCGCATCGGATGACGGTCCCTGGGCACAACAACGCGACGCCTCGGGCCGTCTCGTCCGGGAGATGCTGAACTTCGCAACGCAAAACTTCGCCCGCGACCTTGCTGCTGCCTGGTTGGATTTCAACCAGGACGATGCCCCCCTCCCCATCGAAGAAGATCCAGAGGAAGGCCAGATTTTTGTTCCCTATTTCTTGTTCGACTGGGACCCGGAACCACGCTCTCGCCGGCGCCCGCAGGTCGCAGGGCTTATCGCGCAATCCTATCTATCAAAGAAGGGAAGCCGCTTAGCGGAACTGGAACGGTTGATCCTGGAGCAGGCCCTCACCCAACCGCTCACCTTCTACGAAGTCGTAAGCTGCAATCCTGGGGAAGGCATGGTGATTCGCGATGTCCTGCTCGGTGCGGAGGTGGATGTGATCGAGCGCACAGCCTCCCGCATGTTCCGGCCAGGTGATCTTACCTACGGCCAGATATGCGAGTTGCCTGCGGTAACGACACTCGGCAGGCTCGCTCCGCTGTGCATCCCGCCGAGCCACAAGGCGGCGATCGTCAAACTCCGTACGCATCTGCGAAAGAAGATCGTCAAGCAGAATCGGGAGCTGACAGTGCCCGACCTGATCCTTTACCGCGAGCAGATTCGCACCACCTATTTGAATGTCCGGGACTCCGTACGGACGCCGCCGCGGCTGACCAACACTGACGGGGACCCGTTCGTCTTGCACACTCTGACCTTTCGCACCGGGTCTGCGCTTGCCGCCTTTGAAGCATTGGCACCGTTGGCCCGTGGAATTTCCAAAACCGAGTTGCTCAAGGGCGCAAAACTTGACGGCGACGGGGCGCTCCTCAGTGTGGAGCTTCCATGGCAGAAGAAGGGAAACCGAATCCATGAGGACTGGGACAACACCCTCCTCGGCCACCTGAGTATTTCTGGCCGCTCTCTGGTAGTGAACGTGAATTCGGAGAAGCGGGCCGCAAAGATCCGCCAGGAAATCGAACGGCGGCTCGGCATTTTGGCAACCCACCAGAAGACGGTGACGCAGCGTCCTGAAGCTGCGCTGGAGAGAACGAAATACAGGCACACTGCAAACCGGTCAGTCTCGCAACCGAAGCCTGAGGAATCTGCGTTCACCGAGGAGATGCAGGCAGAAATCCAGCGGCAGGTAGAAAATTGGATCTTCCAGAAGGTTCCTGCGCTCGGCGGCCGCACCCCTCTCGAAGCCGTTGGCGATCCCGACGGCAAAGAAATTGTAGAGTCCCTACTGCTGGGTTGGGAGCGCCAAAACGAAACAATAGCGGATCCGCAAGTCTTTCGTCCCGACATCGACGCGATCCGGCGGCTGCTGCAACTAACACCCTCCGCCCGCTAAATCAGAAGGAAATACGATCGTCCATGATCTCCGGCGAATTTCCTTCAACGCACAAGATCGATGCCTTAGACGTCCAAGGCCGAGATTCCGGCAAGCACGACGGGATCGCGATCAGGAAACTCCGCTACCAGGGACAGTTTCCCACCCAGGGCCTCGATCGAGCGCCGGAGCGTCGAGATGTGCATATCGGTGCGCTTTTCGATCTCGGAAATCTGCTTTTGCGCAACCCCGAGATTTTTAGCCATGCGAACCTGGGTCATCTCGCGGGCCCGGCGCAACTCCTGCAGAGTCATTTCTTCGGCGATCAATCGCGAAGCTCGCTTTTCGATCTTGCGGCGGCGGCTGACCGGCAAGGTCTTAAGGATTTCATCTACATTCCGTGCCATGATCTATTTCCTTTCCCTCTTGATGCGGTTCAGGTGAGCATCGAACCCGTGATCGGCCTTACGGATCAACTCGCGATAAAACCGCTTCTGACTGCCTCCTGATTTATCGCCTGCAACGAGCAGAATGGCCCGCCGTTTGGGATCGAATGCGAAGGCTACGCGCCAGACGCCATCGGGCCGCGTCAAAGCGCATTTTTTTTCATGTTTGCGTGTTTCGATTCTTTAAGAGTGCCGACACGCGGACGTCCCAGATTAGGCCCGGAATGCTGAAGCAATCGTGCCATCGCCAGCGTCTCGTCCTGCACCTCGCTGGGCAGCGCAAGGAAGTCCGGGTCGAACTCGTCAGTAATGGGTACCGCCCATTCCATCTAGGATATACCCCAGGTGGTATATCCAGTCAGGCGTATATTGATAAGCGGATTTTGGGGCCTCGGCGAGGACGCGGGAGCTCTCACAGCGGCATGGCGCTCAGTAGTTCCACTCCCGCTTTGTGGCACAGACATGGAGGGCAAGGAAAGGGCGTAATAGGGTTGGACTTTAAGCCCCTCTCCTGCCTCACCGATGACTAGTAGCGGTGAAGAAGTACACGTATTCCTAAGAGGAATGAGGGTGCGCCGATTTGTCCTGTCTCACCGACATGCGATGCGTCGGAAACGCATTTACCGGTCAGCCGACCGTCCGCCGCACCCGCTTAGTGCGCACGTTTTTCGAAACCAACAACCTCTCCCCAGCTCAGAAAGGAATATCGTCGTCCGTAATTTCCGTACCGGCAAACTCCTCATGCTGCACCGGAGCCCGTTGATCGAACGATGACGTATTCGAGCGGGTCCCGCCGCCGCCACTGTCTCCCTCGCCGCGTCCTGACAACAAGACGATGTCGTTGACGATAATTTCGGTGCGGTACTTCTTCTGTCCCGACGCCTGATCGTCCCACGAGCGGGTTTGAATGCGACCCTCAACGTAGAGCTTGGCGCCCTTCTTTACGTAGTCGCGGATGATCTCCGCCACCCGTTGATACGCGGTCAGGTTGTGCCACTCGGTACGATCCTGCCACTCGCCGGCCTTGTCCTTAAAGCGATCGGAAGTGGCCAGGGTGAGATTCGCGACCGGCAAACCGCTGGGTAGAAACTTGACTTCCGGGTCTTTGCCGACGTTGCCCAGGAGGATGACTTTGTTAACGCTCTTTGGCATGATGTTCCTTCTCTTTTAGGTAAGGCAGAAGCATAGCAGAACTTTCTGCCGCGTTGTTCTCACCACGAATGGATGTCGTGTGTGCCCGTCGTTCGGGGCAATCTCCAATTAATTTTTCTTTATATCGTGGGCGCCCGCCAAGCGGCGATTGCGGAGCCACTTGGCTGCTCCCAGAAGCGTGAGCATACTGCCAAACGGCAGGCACATCATGGCCAGCAACAACGCTAGCCAGCCGGAATTGGTATGCGGCCCGTGTATCCCTATCCCGCCGAAGACAGTCGCAGTCAACAGCGCCGCCAGGCCCCCAACCACCAATATCCAGATGCCTGCGCGCAGCAGTTGAGCCGTGCCATCGTCCGGCATCGGCCTTACCAGCCGCGGACCCGCTTCTTGCATCACGAAAGGTGCTGCGGTCACCGCCACGCAGCCAGCATGGCGTACACCACCACCCCGGTGACGGAGACGTAAAGCCAAATGGGAAGCGTGAAGCGCGCGATCTTGCGATGCTGCCGCAAGCGGCCGCTTAGAGAGAAGAAGAAAGTGGTCAGCACCATCGGCAATGCCACTACCGAGAGAACAACGTGGCTGGCCAGGATGCTCAGATATACCGTCCTTACCGACCCAAAACCGGGAAAATGCGTCTCTCCATGCAGCGCATGGTTGGTGATGTAGCTGACCAGAAAGAGAGACGAGAAAACAAACGCCGTCACCATAGACACGCGATGGGCTGGGATATTCCTCTGGCGAATAAAGTAAAACCCTACCAGCAGCGCGACCGTGCACAGCCCATTGAGCAGCGCATTGAGTGCAGGCAAAAAGCGCAGCCGTGAGACCGAAGCATCCAGAGGATGATGCAGGTAAAGCAGCCAAAGCAGGAAGCAGACTGCAGCCGCACTCACACCGATGATCAACGCTACCGGGAGCGCAATCGACGGCCGCTGGTTGGTTTCCGCTACTAACATGTTCCTCTTTCCTTTCCGGCTACGCGGCCGGCCGGTTGGTGCGCCGGTTCACAATCGCCCACGATGCGGCAAACGTCAGCAGGCAAACAACCGCCGTGACCGCCAGGTTAACGGGCAAAGAAAACGCAGTGTGCGCATCGGGAAACAGAGCCCCCCGCAGCGCTTCCACACCGTAGGTCAAAGGGTTCAGCATCATGCAGAAGCGCATCCACCCTGCGGCCCCGCTCAGCGGGAACAGAGCGCCCGAAAGCAGCCAAAGCGGAATCAACAGCATGTTCACGATGGCGTGAAAGGCCTGGGTCGAATCCATCGGCCAGGCAATGGCAAATCCCAGTGCGGTCAGCTCAAAACTGATCATCACCACCGCCAGGATGCTCAAGCCGATTGCCGTCGGCGTCAGGTGCACCCCAACCAGCGGCGCAAACACCAGGAAGATGATTCCCTGAACGGCAGCCAGCGTAGCCCCGCCCAGCACCTTGCCGAGAACTACCGACGACCGGCTCACCGGAGCCGCCAGCACGGAAAGCAAAAAGCCCTCATTGCGATCCTGAATCAGCGACATCATGCTGAAAATCGCGGTAAAGAGCACAATCATGGCTACGGATCCGGGAAAAAAGTATCCCAGGTAATGGGCGGACGATCCCGACCCCGTGCTGAAACTATGCGCGAAACCCGCGCCCAGCACCACCCAGAAAATCAGCGGCGAAGCAATCACCCCGGCCACCCGGGCCTTCTGGCGGTAGAAACGAACAATCTCCCGCTGCCACAAGCTATAAGCCGGCAGCCAGATCCCCGGCGATACGGCCTGGCGCGTGCGCGGAGCGGTTGCGGCTATGGTTGCCATGATGTCTCCTTCTCCTTGGCATCGGTCCAGAAGCGATGCCCGGTGCGTTGAATGAATACGTCCTCAAGCGATGGCCGAGCCACCGAGATGCCGTCCACTTCCCCCGGAAAAGTCTCGACCACTGCCGTCACCAGGCGATGTCCCTCCGGGCGCTCCAATCGAACCGTACTGCCCATCACGTTCGCCTGTACTCCGAAACGGGCGCCCATGCGTTCGGCCAGTGAGCGCGCAGCTTCCGGGCCGGCGGTCTCAAACAGCACCACGTCGCCGCCGATAGCCGACTTCAACTGTGCCGGCGAACCCAACGCCACCAGGCTGCCCTGGTTGAGGATGGCCAGCCGATCGCAATGCTCCGCCTCCTCCATGAGGTGAGTGGTCACCAGGATGGAGACACCCTCCTGATCGCGGAGTGTCCGCAGATACTGCCACATGTCGCGCCGCGCTCCAGGATCCAGGCCCGTGGATGGTTCATCCAGAAGCAGCACCGCCGGTGAGTGGATCAGGCCTTTGGCCAACTCCACTCGCCGCTGCATGCCCCCGGAGAGTGTTTCCACGTAATCTTTCGCGCGGTCGCTTAGCCCCACCCGGCGGAGCACTTCTGCGCTGCGGGTCTTGAGCGTCAAGCCCCGCAAACCGTATAGGTGACCCTGGTGTTTCAGATTCTCGGCCACCGTCAACTTGAGGTCCAGGCTCCTTGCCTGAAAGACAATGCCGGTCTGCTGCCGCGCGCGGTTTGGTTCCCGGGCAACATCGAACCCCTGGATCCGGGCCACTCCGCCACTCGGCACCATCAAGGTAGAGAGGATGCGAAACAGCGTGGTCTTGCCGCTGCCGTTGGGCCCGAGCAACCCGAAAATCTCCGCCGGTTGCACGGCAAAACTCAGGTTGTCAAGCGCCAGCCGATCGCCATAGTTATGCGAGAGCCGATCCAACTCAATCGGTATCGCCTCGCTGGGATCACCGGAACGGATGTTCGCTGCCGGATGTTCGCTCAGGGTAGCCATGCGCCTATCTCCTCCCGCTTGCGTTCAGCATCATCACCGTGAGCAGCAGCGGCAGGTGGATCACACTGGCCCGCAGCAAATCGCGCGCGTACTTCCGCGATTCCGCCGTGGTGAGCGCTCGGGTAATGCGGGCAAAGCGAATCGTATAAGCCAGGTAAACCAGCCCCAGCAGCAAGGCCGTGACCAGGTAGAGCCGCCCGGTCAGGTGCAGGTAAAACGGTACGACGCTGACCGGGATCATCAGCACCGCATAAATGAGCGCCTCGCACGCCGTGGACCAGCCATCAGGCTGCACCACCGGCAGCATGCGGATCCCGGCCTTGGCATAGTCTTCGCGATAGAGCCACGCGATGGCCATGAAGTGGGGAAACTGCCACACGAAAAGGATGGCAAACAGGGCTACGGCCGGCCACTCAATCACCCCCCGCGCGGCGGTCCAGCCCAGCAGCGGTGGCATGGCGCCCGGAAATGCGCCGATGAACGTAGCCAGCGTGGTGTACCGCTTGAGCGGGGTGTAAACCGCGACATAGCTGAACCCCGTCAAAAGGGTCAACATCACCGTGACCGGGTTGGTGTACCAGGCCAGCACCACTGCCCCGGCGGCAAAACACAGCAGGCCCAGCACCAAGCCATAGAGCGGTCCCACACGGCCGGCAGCCAGAGGCCGTTGCGCAGTCCGGGTCATTTTTGCGTCGGTCCTGCGTTCGATGACCTGGTTCAGCACGCTCGCGCCGCAGGAGACCAGCGTAATCCCGAAAAGCGCCTGGACCAGGCCCCAATGAATGCTGGTGATGCCGGAACGCATCGATCCCAGGTAAAAGCCGGCCCATGCGGTGAGCACCACCATCGAGGTCACCCGGACCTTGAAGAGCTCCTGGTGATCTGCCCAAAGGGAATGCCGCACCGGCGCCGCGGACACCGCGAGCAGGGGCACGGCCACATCTCCAGCCGGGATGCGGTCAACAACATGGGCGGCTGGTGTCATGAGAGCGAAATCCTGGGTTGCTGCTGGTTAGAATTCATCGACGCGGTCACCTTCATGATAGCAAGCACCCACGGGAGGCAGACGTGCCGACTCATCGATACAGCCGGGTCTTTATGGTGCGACTTCCAGAGTTGCCGGTTCCGGCTCATCATGCTGCACCAGGTACTCCTGGATCAGCACCGAAACCAGCACCGCCGTCGGCACCGCGATCATGGCTCCGACGACTCCGGCCAGCTTGGATCCCATCAGCAACGCGATCAAAACTCCCAGCGCGGAAAGATCAACGCTACTCTTCATGATGCGCGGGGTCAGGTAAGAGGTCTCAACCTGGGCGTAAATGGCATAGAAAATTGCCACCCCAGCCACCTTCTCCCAGGAATCGATCGCCGCCGCAAGCAACACCAGGGCCATCGAAACCATGGCGCCGACGATGGGAATGATGTTCAAGACCCCCATCAATACGGCCAAAGCATAGGCATAACGGATTTTGAGGAGAACGAACACGATGAGGCTGCACAGCCCGAGGATGAGCATGAGCCCGCCCTGCCCAATCAGCCATTTCCCCATCCGCGCATCGGCCCTGAGTAGGGTCTTATTCAGTCGTTCCCGGGCAGGCTTGGGGAAAAAGGAAAGCACCCAGTGGTAGGCCTCGTCGCCCTCCAGCATGAAGTACACAGTTAGAAACAGGACTGCGCCGATATCGGCCAGCTTGCCGGCCCAGCCGCTGAGTGAGAGGAAAATGTATTCAGCGAAATTGGACGCGAACCCCTGCACTTTGGTGTTCAAACCAGAAAGATTGATGTGAGAGACGAACGGAATCCTATGCAGCTGGTCCAGCAACTGCGGCCCACGCGTGGGCAGCTCCGCGACCAGGGATTGGACGTCGTGTAACACCGGTGGCAAAGCGAAGGCGAAAAACAGGGTCGCCGCGGCCGCCAGGCTCAGCAACAGGAGGAAGATCGCCAGCCCTCGGCCGGGATGCCATTTCCCTATGGGGATGTGGGTGATTCCCCGGATGACCGGAGAGAGGACGACGGCGAAGAGAGCGCTTACGTAGAGCAGCAGCAGGATCTGCCGCATCAGGTATGCGGTCGCCAGAACTAAGGCAATGGCGAAGGCGAAAACGATGTTGCCGCGTGCCGAGCGCGTCCGAACCGTATCTGCCCGCTCCACGATCGCTTCACTCACCATGCATCACTTACCTCGTTCTTCTTTCAATCAGCCATCGCTGGGACACGTCCGCCAATACTTGATTTGCCACTTCCTGTGGCGCCAGGCCGGTGGTGGTAACGGTGACGTGTGCAGCGCGGTAGTGCGGCAGCCGCAGAGTGTGACGCGCCTCCAGGGCTTCCGGCAGTGCCAGCAACGGGCGGACCTTTCCCTCAACCGTGCACCGCGCCAGCAGGTCAGGCAATTCAGCATGCAGGAAAACTACGCAATTTCCGGGTGAATGGAACAACAGTGTTCGTGTCGATGCGTCTTCCACCGTTCCCCCACCGAGTGCCAGTACAACTTCGTCGTCCTTACTCAACTGCTGTACGGCTTGCCGCTCCAGCCGGCGAAACTCCGCTTCGCCATCATCGCGGAAAATCTCCGCAACGGAGCGCTGACTGTTGGCCTCGATGACCTGGTCCAGATCCAGGAACCGCCAACCCAGATCCCGGGCCAGAATCGCGCCCACGGTGGACTTTCCGGCGCCCATAAAGCCCGTCAGAATCAAGCGGGAAACCCGCTGCATCTCTTGCTGCGCCCGCTTGCTCATGCCATCAGCGGATTATAGAGCCGCGAGGGTGAATACCAAATCTGCGATTCCCTGAGGGCTCCGGTTCGCAAGACCCCAGATGCAGGACCTCGCCAGCTCCAAGATGCAGATTGAGTGCGTTTCCACTCGCACAAAACAGGAGGAATTTAGAGGTTGGGAGGATAGGGCGGTGGAGTCCCACATGTCGCGAAAAAGGCCGAGATAGGGCCACCGCCTGTCGTTGCCCGCAAGCCTACTTCGCGCGTGAAGGCTCTTTCTTCAGCGCAGTCTGGATGTTCTCCCATACCGCCGGGCTGGGATCGTGGATAGGCAGTAATAGCTTGGCCTGTTCGGCAATGTATTCGAGGTCTCGCACCAGCGCGCTACAGTTCTCACAGGACTTCAAATGTTCCTGCGCGGCAAGGTCTTCACCCGACTCGAACAAGCTCGGAAGCTGGTCCTGAAAAACGGCGCAATCGACGGTCTTCCCGTTCGCTGCTTTCCGGACATCGTTCATAGAGCTGCCTCTTTTCGTTGGCCCGACTTCAGAAGGTCGCGCAGCTTCATGCGCGCTTTGTGCAGCTGCGATTTGCTATTGCCGATGGAGCACTCCAACATGCCGGCAATCTCATTGTGTTCATACCCTTCTACATCGTGCAATACAAATACGAGCCGGTAGCCCGGGGGTAAATTCTCGATCGCTCGCTCCAGAGTAACGCGATCCACGGAGCCCGAAAGCGTCAGGTCGCGAGCACCAATGTCTTTCCGTGGCCCGTCTTCCTGGGAGGGCTCCAGGGTCTCTTCCAGAGAAACCTGGGGCAATCCCTTCTTGCGCAGGTGCATGAGCACTACGTTCACCGCCAGCCGATGCAACCAGGTGGAAAACGCCGAATCTCCGCGGAAGGTCGATATCTTGCGATAGAGCTGAAGGAAAGCTTCTTGTGTCAAGTCTTCTGCTTCGGCGACGTTGCCCAGCATGCGCAGGCACAAAGAATAAACTCGCCGCTTGTGCAGCGCGTACAACATTTCGAAAGAAGCCCCGTCCCCCGCCTGGGCCTTTTGGATGGCCTCGGCTTCTCCGGCGATCGGGGGATTTCGGCGCAGATGTTGGTTGGGCGCTTTGGCCGGCGATGTTGGCCCGGGCGTCGTCGCCAAGTCCTTACTGGGTATAGACATTGCTACCTCTAATCGTGAAGTTACCCTACCGCTACCTGTGCTCTGCCGGCGGATGTTCGCTTTAAGCATGGGAAATCACTCATTTAGGAAAGGAAACCTTCTCGTGGGAAGCGCATTGTCCCTTAAGAGTTGCTTAGTACCCGGGCACGGAGACGCTCAGCTGCCAATAAACCGAGCATACAGACTGCGGGCGACGGTCACGTCAGTTGTGCCCTGGACGAGCGCCCGGCCGTCCGCAAACAGCGTAACCGTATACTTGTCCCGCTCAAAACGCAGCAGAAGCTGGTTGAATTTCACTTTGCCGTGTGGTTCCAGCCGGCGTTGCATCTCGGCAAAATCTACCGGGCGGTGATGTTCATGTATCTGCACCGAGTTTCGCCCGCATAGCGTGATCTGGGGACGATCTTCGCCGCGGAGATGGGCGAAATCCCGCTGCTGGCAAACAGGGCACCGCGCCCTGGGCGTGGCGGCGCTGATTTCCGCCTGGTCATTGGTCCAAAGATCCCGGCCCAGAAGGGTACGCCGCATCTTGTCCTGCGCGCCCACCAGAAATTTGAGCGCCTCGGTCACCTCCACCGACGCGGCAAAATTGACGGCCGTGTTCAAAATACCTGAGGTGTCACAGGTTTCCACCATGCCGGCCGGAGGCCGGGGAAAGAGGCATGCCAGACAAGCCGTCTTTCCGGGCAGGATATTCATAGTGGCAGCGTAGGCGCCCACCGCAGCTGCGTAAATCCAGGGGCGGCCCTGTTCAACGGCATAATCGTTCAGCAGGTAGCGAGTCTCGAAATTATCGGTCGCATCGAGCAGAATGGCCGACTCGCCCAGCAAGGCATGGATATTGGAAGGCACCAGATCCGTGACGTGTGCGTGCACCTCGGTCCGGCTGTTGAACTGCGCAATCTTGCGCCGGGCGGCTTCGGCCTTGGGCAGTGCTTCGCGGGCATCGGCCTCGTCGAAAAGCACTTGCCGCTGCAGGTTGCTCTCCTCCACAAAGTCGCGGTCAACCAGGGTCAACGTTCCCACCCCGGCCCGCGCCAGCAGCGCCGCGGCCGCAGCCCCGGTCGCGCCGCAACCCACTACCGCCACATGACCCTGGGCCAGCCGCCTCTGGCCACCCGCACCGATCCCCGGATAAAGTACCTGGCGTGAGTACCGTTCCTCATTCGCTTCCACTGCACGCTCCCGTAACATCCGGATTGGCGATCACGTCTTAGTATAGAGATTCGGATAAAGAGAGAGCCGCGGCGGCGGTCTTGGTCGGCAATCCAGATCACCGATTCTGGATACCCATCTGAGAGGGTCTTGTTGCTTTTGACACCATTGCTTCGATCGGCGCGCCGACAGCAGAAATTCGCAAAGCCCTTCGAATTAAGGCCGCTGGCCCTCTTCTATCGAAGAAGAGGCATCATGCCCGTTTTTGCCCTCGTGCTGTTCGGTTCGCTCATGCTCAACCTTGCACCTTCTCCGAGCGCAAGCGCACAAGCAGCATTGCCCTCTCCCCTCGCGCCCCGGGACACCGAAAAGGGGCTACTGGCCGACTGGGCCGGCCTGCAAGTGGTGAGTATCAATTTCGACGGCGTAAACGCAGACTTGCTGAAGCCACTGCCCAGCCAACTGGCGCAACAGCCGGGCACGCCCCTGGACCCGCGGAAGATCCGCGAAAGCCTGCGCAGCCTGTACGCCACCGGCCTTTACGAAACCATTGAAGTGGCCGGCGTACGTGCAGGCGACAGTGTCACCATCGTATTTTCCGGCGTCCCACGCCTCTTTGTCGGCCGGGTCAACGTGGAAGGGGTGAAAGACGATCGCCTCGACGCTGCGCTTGATAGCGCCACCCAACTACAGGCGGGAACGCCCTTCTCTGACACCAAGGCAGCCCAGGCAGAGCCGTCGATCAGGACCACGCTCGAGAATAATGGATACTACCGTGGCCAGATCGCGTCCACCAAGGTCATCGACCGCCAAAACTCGTTGATCGATGTCAACTTTGAGGTTACGACGGGTGACCAGGCCAGGATCGGTGACGTCGAGTTAACCGGCGACAGCGGCCTGACCGAAGCTCAGTTCCGCAAACAGGCGAAACTCAAACGGAACGCCAAGGTCAACCGCAACACTGCGAGCCGCGCCCTGGGAAATCTCCGCAAGCATTACAACAAGCGGGGACATCTGGCCGCTACCATCAGTCTTACCTCGAAAGAATACGTGCCCCCAACCAACCGGCTGAGCTATACCTTCCTTGCCCACCAGGGCCCGATCGTTCTGGTGAAGCTGGAAGGGGCGAAAATCAGCCGTGGCCAGTTACAGAAACTGGTGCCGGTGTATGAAGAAGGTGCGGTTGACCAGGACTTGCTCAACGAAGGCGCACAGAATCTGCGCAACTACTATGAGGGCCACGGCTATTTTGATGTGAAGGTTTCGCACCACCCGGTGGAGACCGATGCCCAGCATGTGACGGCGCTCTACACCGTCGAACTAGGCAAGCGCCACGTGGTCGACTCGGTGGAGGTTACCGGCAATAAGTATTTCAGCACCGAGCTGATCAAAGAGCGTCTCAGCGTGCGGCCGAGTGGTTTTCTGGACCGGTACGGCGCCTTCAGCCAGCAACTGGTCGCTCAGGATATCGCCAGCATCAAGGGGCTCTACTTGAGCAACGGGTTCAGCGCAGTCAAAGTGACCACCCAATTTACTGACAGCGATTCGGGCGCGCTTAAGCCCAGCAAGATCTCCCACTTCAAAATCGTATATGTCATCGAGGAGGGCACCCAGCGCCGCATCGGCAAATATGACATTGAGGGCGCCACCAACGAGCAGCTGAATGAGTTTCGCCCTTTGCTGAATACCCAGGTAGGGCAGCCCTACTCTGCCATCAACATCAATCAGGATCGCGATCTGGTCCAGACCTACTACTTCAGCAAGGGCTATGACAATGCCCAGGTGAGCCTGTTCCAGCAGGCCGAGCCGGATCACCCCGACGCAGTGGACTTCACCATGAAGATCGTGTCCGGTAAGCAGTTCTTCGTGCGCAAGGTGATTGTCTCCGGCGTGGAACGGACCAAACCGGCCATTGTGCAGCAGCGGATCACCCTGCACCCCGACGATCCTCTCAATCAAACCGCCCTGCTGCAGACGCAGCGCAGACTTTATGACCTGGCCTTATTCAACGAGGTCAATACCGCGATTCAGAATCCGAACGGCGATGAAAGTTACAAAAACATCCTGCTGAATCTCACCGAAGCCAAGCGCTGGGACATCAGCTACGGCTTCGGCTTCGAGGTGCAGACAGGCGCGCCCGCGGAAGGCTGTCTTTCTCCCGCGGAGCAGGCGATCTTAGGCATCACCAATAGTTACCATTGCAATCCCAACGGGCATACCGGGGCCAGCCCCCGAATCCTGTTTAACGTAAGCCGTACCAATCTGCGCGGCACCGACCAGTCGATCACACTGCGGACTAACTACGGAACCCTGGAGCAGATCGTACTGCTCAGCTACCAGGATCCGCATTTTCGCAACAAGCCATCGCTAAACCTGACGCTTTCCGGCGGATATAACAACAGCGCCGTGATCACCACGTATCGGGCGGCCATTCTTTCCGGCGCTTTGCGCCTCTCACAGCGCTTGACCAAGCCCACGACCTTGATCTACTCCTTCTCCTACCGCCGGGTTTCGGTCAATTCGAATACTCTGCAGGTCAGCCTGTCGCAAATTCCCTTGCTGGCCCAGCCAGTGCGGGTAGGGGGTCCCGGAATCACGGATATCCGCGACACCCGCGATGTCCCGCTCGATGCCCATCACGGCACCTTCACCACGGGAGAGATTTTTCTGGCGGATGGCAAGTTCGGCTCCCAAGCCAACTTCGACCGCATCGACCTCAGCAATGCTACGTATTACGATTTTGGGCCGAGGCACTGGGTATTTGCGCGGCAAACGAGGTACGGACAGGAGCGCTCCTTCGGAGACGGCGATGAGCAGCTGATCCCTCTTCCTGAACGGCTGTATGCGGGCGGCGCCACCTCGCATCGCGGTTTCCCCATCAATTCCGCTGGACCGCGTGATCCCCAGACCGGTTATCCGGTTGGCGGGGCTGGCGTATTCGTCAACACTCTCGAGCTCCGACCGCCTCCCCCCACGTTGCGCTGGGTGGGCACCGATCTCAGTTTTGTCCTGTTTCATGACATGGGCAACGCCTTTCAGAAGTCTTCCCAGATATGGCCGAGCGCACTGCGTACCAAGCAGCCCCACAGCTATACCTGCCGCAATGTCACGACGCCCTACACCACCTACAACACGCCGGACACTTGCGACTTCAACGACTTCTCCCATGCCGTGGGAATGGGTTTGCGCTACCACACACCTATTGGCCCGATACGCGGAGATTTGAGCTATAACCTCAATCCGCCGATCTATCCCGTTTTCTACGACTACACCACTTCTTCCCAGGCTCCCAACCCGCACGTGGGGCAGGCCGGCCACTTCAACTTTTTCTTCAGTATCGGACAGAGCTTTTGATGTTGAGATGGCTGAGAACAAAGCCGTGCTATCCGGCGTCTCGCGAGAGATTCAGGTTACCTACAGTTGGCGGCCGGTATCAGGTTTGGGGTTTGATCCTGTTTTCGATGCACGCCATGTTCGCTGCAGGCGCCTGGGGACAGCAAGGCGCCGCACCTCTGCCACCGGGAGCCGTGGTGCTTGATCACGTCGTGGCTGTCATCAATGGCAGCGTGATCCTGGAGAGCGATGTGGAGGAAGAGATTCGATACGGCGTCCTGCAGCCATTCAGTGTGAATCCCGCGCGCAACACCCCGCAGCGTGCCCTGCAGCGTCTGATCGATCGTGCGCTCATTCTGCAACAGATCCAGGCGACGCAGTCCGCCGCGCCCCCGGCGCCTGAGGAAGTACAAAAGCGCCTCAAGGAGTTGCGCACCGTGATCCCTGAATGCGCGCAATACCATTGCCAGACCGAAGCCGGTTGGCAAGCCTTTCTGAAAGCACACGGCCTGACGGAGCAGGAGGTTGAGGAGCACTGGACAGAACGGATGACCATCCTGTCTTTTATCCAGTCTCGTTTCGGCTCCGGTGTTCGCGTTACAGCCCAGGAGATCGCGGATTATTACAACAAGACCCTGGTACCCCAGCTCCACGGGCAGAAGCCGCCACCCCTGGCATCAGTCTCCGACCGCATCCAGGAGATCCTGCTGCAACAACGAGTGAGTTCTCTGCTGCTCGAATGGTTGCAAAGTCTTAAGAGTGAGGGCAGCGTCAGCATTCTCGATCCCGTCTACGGGAAGGTCGGCACCACAGGTTCCGGCGACGAATCCGAGTCTGGGGGACAGCCATGAGCTCCGAGAAGAAAGCCATGAGCTCCGAGGAGAAAGTCATGAGCGCTCGGGGAACAGCCGTGAGCACCTGGGGATGGATTCTGCGGGTAGGCGGCGGCATGCTGCTGTTGCTTGTTCTGATGGTCGCCGGATTGCTTTACTACGCCTCGACGCAGCACTTTGCCAACATCGTCCGGCAGAAGGTGGTGACTGTACTCGAGGATGCCACCGGCGGCCGGGTGGAGATCCAGTCCCTGCGCTGGAACCTACGCCACCTGGCCGTGGAAGTGAATGGTCTGACGATCCATGGGCTGGAAGACCGCGGCGAATTGCCCTACGCTCATGTCGACCGCCTTTATGCGCGAGCCAAGATCCTCTCCTTTGTCGATGCCCGGCTGGGCCTCGACTTTTTGCAGGTTGACCGCCCGGCGATCCATCTCATCATCTATCCCGACGGCCACACCAACCAGCCGGCTCCAAAGGCTAAACAAAGCAGCAATGGGCCGGCCGTCAAGACGATCTTCGATCTGCAGGCCCGCCGGGTAGAAGTTAACAACGGCGTAGCGCTGGTCAATGACCGCTCCATTCCATTCCAACTGGCCGCGAACGACCTGGGTGTCGTGGTTACCTATGCGACCGCTACGAAACACTATTTGGGCGAAATTTCCTGCTCTGATATCAACGCACAGAAGGGCAAGTCGGAAGTGGTCCACAGCAAGCTGGATCTGAGCGTGGAAGCCGCGCCCGATGCAGTGGATATCAAGGGACTGCACTTTACTACCGGCAAAACCAGCCTGGAGGCCTCAGGCAGTCTGACTCATTTCGCGCACCCGCAATGGAAGCTTTCCGCGAGTGGTCCGGTTGAGTTAGCCGAGCTGACCGGGCTCGGCGTGGTGGACGGCTTCCGGCGCGGCAGCGTGAACCTTGCCATCACGGCCCAGGGAACCGGCGCCAGTGAATACGTGATTGACGGCAATGCCAAGGTGGTCAACACCAGCTACGCCATTGAATACTTCTGGATCGACGGAGTGAATGCCACCACCCACGTGCACATCACTCCCAGCGAGATCTCGTTACCCGATCTGGTTGGCCGCCCGCGCCAGGGCGGAATCGTCTACGCCGCCCTTCGCTTTCTTAACTGGAGCGCTCCCGACGGTCCGGCGAAGGCACCCGGGGCCCAGGTGTTGAACATCCGTGCCCGGGTGCGCGGCGTGCGCCTGACGACCGTACTCGAAAGCGTCGTCCCGCCGCACTACAGAAACCTCGGGTTCGATACAGCGGGTGAGGGAAATGTCAGGGTTGATTGGATGGGCTCGCCGGACGACCTTACCGTTGCCGCCGTGCTCGCAATGAGTGTTCCCGACAAGCCCACTCCCGGGCTGCTTCCGCTCAGTGGGACGGTGGATGCCAAGTACTTCCAGCGCGGAGGCAAAGTCCAGATCAATCAACTGGAGGCGCATAGTCCCGCCACCAACCTCAAGGTCTCCGGCTTGCTCGGTGTGTATCCGGTAGAGAGGCCTTCGAATCTCACCATCCATCTGGTCAACCACAATCTGGGCGAGTTCGATCATGTGCTGAAGGCGCTGGATTTGGGTGTAAACGGAAAGCCTGGGATTGGGGGCCTTCCTATCCAGCTTCATGGCGATGCCACGTTCGACGGTATGGGGAGTGGCTCGCTGGTTGATCCTGCATTCAAGGGCCACCTCAACGCCAGGCAATTCTCTACCTCGTTTGTGCTGCCCGCATTGAGCAGCAAGCCGGAGCCATCGCAACCATCGACCGAACCGGTCGCTCTGCCTGAAGCAGACTCGACCTCCGCCGGCACTCCAACGAGCATCTTTTGGGATGAGCTGGACACCAATGCGAGCTACTCCTCCAGTCTCATCTCGGTCGATCACGCGACGCTCACCCGGGACAAGACCGTGATCCACGCCTCCGGGCAACTGGAAGCGCATCACATCAACCGCCACCGAGCGGCCTTCGACGACCAGGCCACGGTCAACGCGACCGCGCAGGTGCAGAACGCCTCCCTTACCGATCTTTTGTCGTTGGTTGGGCAGGATTTCCCTGTGACCGGCACCCTAAACCTGCAGGCTCATGCCGGGGGAATGCTCGGCAACCTGAACGGAGGGGGCAATCTGACTCTTCTGGGCGGAGCCATCGAAGGGCTGCCCTACCACAGCCTTACCGCAGCCGTGACCCTGGCCGGACAGGACATCAACCTGACGAAACTGACCCTGCTCCAGGACGGCGGAACGGTGGAGGGCAACGGGACCTACAGCCTGAAAACGAAACAGTTCCTGGGCAATCTGGATGGGACCAACTTCGAGCTGGCTCATCTCCCGCAACCTAAGGATCCCCGGCTCGGTGTAGCCGGCGCGGTGAAGTTCGACGCGCATGCTTCCGGCACTTTTGATTCCTTTTCCGTTCTGGCTGGGCTGCACATGCGCAATCTCGTCTTGGGAGGCCAGCCAGCGGGTGCCGTGGAGATGATCGCGCACACCCAAGGCACCACCGCCTACTTTACCGCCCAGAACAGCCTGGCGACCGCGCAGTTGAAGGTCATCGGGCAGACGCAACTGCATGACAATTTCGAGACTCGGGCCAACGCCGTGTTGACCAACCTCAATGTAGCGCCGTTCCTGCGTGCATTCCGTGTGCAGACCGTCAGCGGCAATTCAGCGATTGGGGGCACGATCAATGTGGCCGGCCCATTGCGCCAGCCGAAACGGGTCAGCGGGGACGCGGAGATCAACCAGTTCGCTCTCACCTTGCAGGGCATTGGACTCCAGGCCGAGGGGCCCATACGCGCCTCGTTGCATGAGGGTGTCCTCCAGATCAACCAGGCTCACATCACTGGGCCGGATACCAATCTTTCGCTCTCCGGCACCGCGAACCTGATGGGCACCCAGGCGCTGGACGTCACCGGAAACGGCTCCGTGAACATGAAGCTGGCGCAGACGTTCGATCCGGACATTACTTCCTCGGGCCATGTGGATTTTAATCTCGAGGCCGGCGGAACCCTTACCACGCCGTCGATCTCGGGACGGATGAAACTCACCAATGTCGGTTTGGCCCTCAATGATCTGCCCAACGGCATCAGCAAATTGAATGGAGACCTGATCTTCGATCAGAACCGGCTCCAGGTGCAGAACATGGTAGGCACCACCGGGGGCGGCCAGCTCAAAATCGGAGGCTTCCTAGCCTATCAACAGGGCCTGTACGGAGACTTTACGGCAACCGGCAAAGACATCCGGATTCGTTATGCAGGTATAAGCGCGACGACGGATACTACCTTGCATTTGATCGGCTCGCAGAACAACATGACGCTCAGTGGCAGTGTCCAGATCACGCGGTTCATCATCGGCCCGAATGTCGACTTCGCCAGTTTCGCTCCCAGTCCAGCGGCGAACGTGCCCCCGGATCCAAACGCGCCGTCCAGCCACGTGCGGCTGGATGTTCACCTGTTTTCCGCGCCCCAGCTCGACTTTCAGAATTCCTATGCCCAGCTCGCTGGAAGTGTGGATCTGCGCATTCGCGGGACCGTGGCCCAACCTGCCATCCTGGGGCGCATCAACATCACCGACGGCACCGCCAACTTTGCCGGAACCACCTACCGCCTGCAGCATGGGCAAATCTTCTTTACCAACCCGGTCATGATTCAACCGTTTATCGACATCGACGCCACTACCCGGGTAGAAGAATACGACGTGACCATCGGCCTGCATGGCAACATCAACCAGCTCACGCCGACTTTCCGCTCCGAGCCCCCATTGGCGCAGGCGGACGTCATCTCCCTACTTGCCTTGGGCCGCACCCAGGAGGAGCAAGCGCTATATTCGCAGCAGGAGCAGTCCATCGGCTCCGACTCGACCACCAACGCGTTGTTGGGAGGCGCGTTGAATGCAGCAGTCGGCAGCCGGGTGCAGAAGCTTTTTGGCGGCGGAAGCGTTAAGATCGATCCGACTTACGTGGGCACCGTGGGCAGCTCCAGTGCCCGCATCACGGTGCAGCAGAACATTTCCCGCAACGTTCAGGTCACCTACGCCACCAACGTGAATGCCACCGCCCAGCAGTTGATTCAGGCGCAGGTGGACATCACCCAGAGTGTCTCCGTCGTGGCGTTACGCGATGAGTCGGGAGTCTTCAGTCTGGTGCTGAAAGTTCATAAACGCTACCGTTGACGCCGCTCTGGAGTCGTAGTAAACAAGGATGGGCAACCCGGGCCCGGGTTTTGTGTCTATACAAGTGGACTTACTCGCAAGCACTGCGAGGTCGCAAGAAAACAGGAGAAAGAAATGAAAATGGCAAGACATGCTCTTACTTTGGCGCTGGCTGCTGGTCTGGGTCTGGGTTCTCAGGTGGTTATTCCCCCTGCCTCGTATGCTCTAGGTCAGAACGCGCAGACCGACAACAACATTCAGGCTCAGCTCCAGAACGAATTGAAGAAGTACAAGGACATACAGATCTCGGTCAAAAACGGGGTCGTCGATCTCGAAGGCACGGTCAAGGACTTCGCTACCAAGGAAGAGATCGATAAGAGAGCCCATCGCACCAAGAATGTCGTTGCGGTTCGCAACAACCTCAAGATTGCGGGCGCTGGAGAGATGTCCGACGCGCAGCTGCAACAGAAGCTCGTGCAGAAGCTGCAGTACGATCGCGTTGGTTACGGCAATGCCTTTAACGCCATCAGCGCGAACGTGCAGAACGGCGTGGTCACCCTCGCCGGCAATGCGCTGGGGCCGGTGGCGGCTGACTCCGCCGTTTCACTCGCCAGCCATTTCCCCGGCGTGCAGGACGTGATCAACAACATCCAGGTCGACCCTCTGTCGCCCATGGACGATCAATCCCGCCGCGCAGTTTACCGGGCGATCTACGGCTATCCCAGCTTGAATAAGTACGCCCTCGACCCGGCGCAGCCCATTCGCATCACGGTCGTGAACGGCAATGTCACCCTGAACGGCGTGGTCAATAACCAGGCAGACAAGAATGTTGCGGGGATCCGCGCCAATAGTGTTCCAGGGATATTCAAGGTGGTTAACAATCTCCAGGTTGCCAACGGATCGAACGAGAAGTAGGTAAGCATCGAATCACAAGTGGCCGGCCTTCCGCTTTTCTGAGGGGTCGGCCACATCTGTTTTGGCCGCGATTTCTCACAGCCCAGTCTGCGACAAAGCCCGGGCAGATACCCCGAATTTCCTGCACGCTGCCCTGAACACGACCGCGCGTGCGCCTTTCTTTAAGGAAAGGCGCATGAAGTTCGCGGAACCCACGACACTTCACAGGAAATCGGGGATATGGGGCACCCGTCACTCGTTACGCATTGAGATCTCACTACCGGCAGCGATTCGTTTAATTCGTTTGTGAGAAATGCGGGCGGTCGATTCAAATCTGAATGGACGAGTTTTTCCTGAGTCACGGCTCTGATGCTTTGTATCGGGGCACGACTTAGTCGGGCCGTAAAGGCCGAACAAAAATCCGGCCTTTAGGCCCTGAGGTACGTTCTTTCTTTCCTCTCCGCAAATCATCTTTTTTCCCGCAGCCTATGAAGCCGTGCCCTTCGTCCAGAAGAGGCTCGCCCCAGCCTCACAGGCCCGAAATTGCCGCCCCGTTACACTGAATACATGGCATTGCTGCGCAACGTAGGGACCACTCTGGAAATGATCAAATGGGAGCACTCCATCTTTGCCCTCCCGTTTGCTCTCTCAGGCGCCATGCTGGCCGCCGCCGGGTGGCCGTCCTGGCACAAAGTTTTCTGGATCGTAATCTGCATGGTTACCGCCCGCTCGGCCGCGATGGCCTTCAACCGCTGGGCTGATGCGAGTTTGGACGCTGCCAATCCGAGAACCGCCGCACGTGCGATTCCCGCAGGCTTGCTCAGCCGAAGCTTTGCCGGCGGCTTCACCGTTGCTATGTCTTTAGCCTTTGTTTTGGCGGCAGCTCAACTGAACCACGTCACGCTCCTGCTTTCTCCCGTGGTTCTGGTGGTGCTCCTGTTTTACTCCTACACCAAGAGATTCACCCGCTGGTCTCATCTGGTGCTCGGTCTGGCACTTGGGATTGCTCCCGCAGCCGCCTGGATTGCGATCCGCGGCTCGCTCGACCCGCGCATCGTCGTGCTCACGGCCGCGGTGCTGTTTTGGGTAGGGGGATTCGATGTTCTCTACGCCTGCCAGGACATGGCCCACGACCGGGAAAATGGCCTGAACAGCATTCCGGAAGCCTGGGGCATTCGGACGGCGTTTTGGTTTGCGCGCGCGATGCACCTGGTGATGATGATCCTGTTGTGCTGGCTCCTAAAGCTCTTTTCTCTCAACGCCATCGCCTGGGTCGGAGTAGCCGCGGTCGGTATCTTGCTGCTCTACGAGCACCTCATTGTTTCTCCGACTGATTTAAGGCGCCTCAATGCCGCTTTTTTTACGTTGAATGGGATCATTTCGATGGTCTTCTTCTTCTTCATCGCAGCCGCCCTTCTGCTCCCTTCACATTAGTGCAGCCCAAAGCAAAACGCACCCGCCAAAGACGGGTGCGCTCGACTGAAAGAATCAAGTGAGTCTAGGCCGTTCTCGGTTTGTTCCGCTCCTCTGCCTTGTGCGCATCGATCCTGTCATTAATGTCCTCGCGAACATTGTTGACCTTCTGGCGAACTCCGGCTCGAGCATCATTTGCTCTTAGCTCAGCCTCGGTCTGGTGGCGATCCGCCGTAACTCCGGCCGCATCCTTTGCGTTGCCCCACGTCTCCTTGGCGGCGCCCTTCACTTCGTCGGCCAGGCCCTGATTGGCCAACTTCTGGTTTCCAACCGCTTCACCCACGCCCTGTTTAACGCGTCCCGCTACCTGCTCCACCTTGCCAGTCACTTGATCCTTGTTCATGTTTATCTCCTTGTGTCTGCAAATTCCCAGGCACATAAAATAAGATGCCTGCGCACCGTTCGCCGCATACCTGCGCCCACTTAAAAGATCCTGGGCGTCGGTAAGCGGTTTGTTTACAACGGAACGGGCAGGGTCAAATGGCTCGCCGCCCGCCAATCAACTGAATAACGAGGACCACCAGCGCAATGATCAGCAATATGTGGATGTACCACGCAACCACGTGGAACCCAATAAAGCCGACCAGCCAAAGTACCAGCAGAACCAGAAAAATTGTCCAAAGCATGTGTGTTTCTCCTGACGGTAAAGTCTTGCTACGCTGTACTTTGGTGCATTTGCATCAGGGCGGGTTGCCGTATGATCAGAATTAAGTCTGTGGGGCAGGAATGCGGATCGCCATCCAGGGAGAACCAGGCTCCTTCAGCCACCAAGCCGCATTACAGATGGAGCCGCAGGCAACCATTGTTCCTTGTGCCTACTCGGCAGAGGTTTTCAAGCTGGTGGAGAGCGGTGGGGTCGGGGCGGCGGTCATTCCCATCGAGAACTCTCTCGCCGGTTCTGTAGTCGAACACTTCGACCTCCTCTTCCAGTCCGACGTGCAAATCGAACGGGAATCGCTGCTGCGCATTCGCCACAATCTCATCGGTGTCCCAGGCAGCAACCTAACGAACATTCGCAAGGTCCTGTCGCATCCGGTTGCGCTGGCCCAGTGCCGTCGTTTCTTCGCGGAGCATCCGCTCATGACGCCGACCGCTTTCTATGACACGGCCGGAAGCGTCAAACATATAACCGAATTGCGCGACAAAGAGACCGGCGCGGTGGCCAGCGAGCAGGCCGCTCTCGCCTATGGGGGTACCGTGCTCGCTGCCGGGATCGAAGATCATGCGGCCAACTACACTCGCTTTTTTCTCATTCGCAGCAGGGCTCAAGTCAGGCCCCTTCCCGGCCCTGACAAGGTCAGCATTGCCTTTACGGTCGAAAATCGCCCGGGAACCCTGGTTTCCGCGCTCCAGGTGTTTGCGGAACACAATACCAACCTGTGCAAGATTGAATCCCGTCCGGTACAGGGCCAACCCTGGCAATATGTCTTTTACCTGGACTACCAGGTGGCGGACCCGGCCGCCACCAAGGCCGCCCTGGATCAACTTCGCCGCCAGTGCATGCTGGTGAAAGAACTGGGGCATTACCCGGCGGCTCGGTTACCGGTCTGACCGGGTGGTTCTCCTGCGGGTGCCCGGGTCCGTCGATAGAGGGAAAGAGCCGCCTTTTGCGACTTTCCGAGACCTTCAGCATCTATATTAGGTAATCTGATAGAAGGATACTCATGGCTAGCGATTTCTTAAGCATTATCAATCCTACCGACCCTAGTCGGCGCGAGCAGGGCAGCTCACAGGGGAGAGTTCTCCCCATTTTGCCCGTTCGCAGCACGGTGCTCTTTCCGCACGCCGTACTGCCTCTGACGGTCGGCCGGGAAAGCTCCATTCAACTTATTCAATCTCTGGGAGAGCAGAAGACCATTGTCGTGGTCGCGCAGCGCGACGAGCGCATGGATAGCCCCCAACCCAGCGACTTGTACTCCGTAGGCACCTTGGCGACTGTGCACAAAGTCGTCAAAATGCCCAACCAAAGCCTTTTTGTGTTCACCGAGGGCACCGAGCGGGTCAAACTGGGAGAATTTGCCCAGATTGAGCCATTCATGATGGCCACGGTCGATCATTTGCCGGAAGTGGATCCAGGCAAAAGCGCCGAGCTGGAAGCGCTGCAGCGCAATGTAATTGCGCAATTCCAGCAGATCGTCACCACCTCGCCTACTCTTTCCGACGAGCTCCAAACCATAGCGCTGAATATTGAAGATCCAGGGCGCCTGGTCGATTTCATTGCCTCGTCGCTACCGTTCCTGGCCACCACCGACAAGCAGGAATTGCTGGAAACACCCGATGTGATGCTGCGCATGGAGCGCATCAACAAGCATCTGGCCAAGGAAGCGGAAGTCCAGCAGCTGCGCAACAAGATCCAGACCGAAGTCCAGGACCAGGTGCAGCAATCGCAGCGCGACTACTACCTGCGCGAGCAGCTCAAGGCCATCCAGAAGGAAATTGGCGAGCTCGACGACGGCCAGAAAGACATCGAAGAACTGCGGCAAAAGATCGAAGCCGCCGGCATGCCCGAGGACGTAAAGAAGGAAGCCACGAAGGAACTCGGCCGGTTGTCCCGGATGTCTCCCATGGCTGCCGATTACTCGCTCACTCGCAACTACGTGGAATGGCTCGCAGTATTGCCGTGGACCAAGTCGACGGGTGGAGAAGTCGACATCACCAAAGCGAAGGAGATCCTCGACCTCGATCACTATGATCTGAAGCGGGTGAAGGATCGCATTCTCGACTACCTGAGCGTGCGTCGTCTCAAGCCCGATATGAAGGGGCCGATCCTCTGCTTTGTCGGGCCTCCAGGCGTAGGCAAGACCTCGCTTGGCCGCAGCATCGCACGCGCTTTAGGTCGCAAATTCCAGCGTATTTCGCTCGGCGGTATGCACGATGAAGCTGAGATTCGCGGTCACCGTCGCACCTACATCGGAGCCCTTCCGGGGCAGATCATGCAGGCGCTGCGGCGCGCGGATGCCAACGATCCGGTCTTCATGCTGGACGAAATCGACAAGCTGGGACGCGATTTCCGCGGCGATCCGGCGTCGGCGCTGCTCGAGACTCTGGATCCGGAGCAGAACAATACGTTCCGGGACAACTACCTGGATGTTCCGTTCGATTTGTCCAAGGTGCTCTTTATCTGCACCGCGAACATGCTCGATCCGATTCCGGAGCCTTTGCGCGACCGCATGGAGATCATCGATCTCTCGGGCTACACCGAGGATGAGAAAGCTCACATCGCGTTCCGCTACCTCATTCCGCGGCAGATCAAGGAAAACGGTATCGAGACCAAGGAAGGGGAAGCACCGCACATCGAATTTCCGGAAGAAGGCGTTCGCTACATCGTGCGTCACTACACGAGGGAGGCGGGCGTCCGCAAGCTGGAACAGCTGATTGGCACCGTATGCCGCAAGCAGGCGCGGCGCATCGCTGAAGGCAAGACGGGCACTCTGCTCGTCGACCGGGCGATCATCCAGGAGTTCCTCGGTGGCATCAAGGTTCGCGTAGATACCGAGCTGGCTGAGCGCACCCGTCGCTCTGGTGTGGCAGTTGGGCTCGCCTGGACACCGGCTGGTGGCGACGTGCTGTTCATCGAAGCCAACCGGATGAAAGGCAAGGGCGGCTTCAAAATGACCGGCCAGATCGGCGAGGTCATGCAGGAGTCCATGCAGGCTGCGCTTACCTGGGTACGTTCGAACGCCCCCACGCTGGGGCTGGAGGAGGACTTCACCAAGGACCTGGATATTCATATCCACGTTCCGGCTGGAGCGATCCCCAAGGACGGACCTTCGGCCGGTGTGACCATGGCAACCACCCTGGTTTCATTGATGACCGACAGGGCAGTTCGTCCGCTCACCGCGATGACCGGTGAGATCACCCTCAGCGGCAACGTTCTGCCGGTGGGCGGCATAAAAGAGAAGTTTCTCGCGGCCAAGCGTGCCGGCGTGCAGGATGTAATCCTGCCGGCCGAAAATCGCCAGAACGTCGAGGAGGATCTAACTGCCGATCAGATCGAGGGTGTGAACATCCACTACGCCAGCCGTATCGAAGACGTCCTGGCCGTTGCGCTCCCCAAGACTGCCAGCGAAGAGAAGAAGGACGAGGCAGTCCGGGAAAACATCATCGAACACGCCGGAGTCTAATACTTCAGTCACTGTCTTAGAAGGCCCGCTCACCAGCGGGCCTTTTCTTTTGGTGCGCCCGGCAAGGGGAAGTGTTAGCTAACGGCAACGCTGTCACCCGTGCTAACGAGAGGTAGGCCTCTCTACTGTTGGCACAATGGCGGCAGAGTTCGCTATCGTATTTTGCCTGGCATGAGTCGGCTCGCCCGCATGGTCGCCCTGGTCTTCCTCGTCACGAGCGCGGAAATGGGGGTCAGTTCTGTTCCGCAGGTTACGAGCTAAGCGGCGTCGTCCTTCGGGAGTGGGAGTGAATCGGACGATGTGGCGGAATCACCCATCTCAAGTTCCGCGATACGGAGCAAAATCAGTCGCTTGAGTTCAGCCATCGCCCGGGCGTCCTTGATCGGGTCTAAACCATGCTCCATTTTTTGCAAGGTGGTACGGAGTAACCTCAGAATATCGTCTGAATATGGAAAAGCCATGCGCCAGATTGGATGCACAATCGGGTTCAGAGGTAGGCCAAACGCGCGCATCGTCGATCAATTCCGCTCTGTCAACATCAGAGCCTTCAGACTTCCTCAGGTAACGATCGAGACCGCCGTCCAAACTCCAGATGGCCGCGAGGAACTGCTCACTCAATATTTGCGGACACCCCCGACGTCCCAATATTGCTACCCAGGAGCTCGGATGCGCATTTGGCATCTGACGAGTAATGCACCTCATTTCTCTAGGTCGCCTTACGCACATCTTCATTCAGTATGGCTACTTGACCGTGTTTGTCGGCCTCCTCGCGGAGGGCGCCGGCATCCCGTTGCCCGGAGAGACGGTGCTTCTCATCGCGAGCGCACTCGCTGCGCGTTCAACCGGACTGAACATAGGATTGATTGCGCTGGTCGCGTTTTGTACGACGTCCGCTGGCGATAACATTGGCTTTTACCTGGGGCGCTGGGGCGGACAAGAGATGTTGGAGCGCTCTGCTAGAAAGCTTCACATCGGTCCTGGACCCATTCAGAGAGGTCGGGATTTCGTTAACAGGCACGGGGCCATGGGGGTGTTTTGCGCACGCTTCATCGCAGGCTTGCGAGTGCTGAACGGCTTGGTTGCAGGTTCACTCCGAATGAGCTGGCCCCGCTTCTTCCTGTTCGACCTCCTGGGAGCAGCCTGTTGGGTAGGTCTGATCTGCTCTATTGGCTACTTCTTTGGAGACCGGTTGCCCTGGCTTATTCATCTCATGGGCCGCACCAGCCTGATATTCCTGGCAGCCGTGATCGTGATGGCCGTGTGGGTTCTGGTCCATAAACATGAGCGACAACACGTTAGACAGGGAGACACGAGGTCCGAACGGCCATCGTTTGGCCGGACTTCAAAATAGCCCAAGATGGGTATTTGGCGCCTGAATCAGCCCAAGCCGGACCTGAGTAGGTCACTCGCATTTCTACTCATTCCCGCCAAGACCTGAGGACTTGTCCTTGAGTTGGTTGTAGTCGCGTCCCTCAGTCTTGCGCCAGCTGGCGTGGCGCTGATGGTTCACATCAAGCTGAAACCAAATGGGGTGGCACCCGCTGCCCACACGCATAACAAACCCGGAGCAACCTTCGGCTTGGTACTCCTTTGCCGAAAAAAACTCATCGAGCCACTTACATCAAACTCGGAAAGGCTGTATCTCTTAAAGCAGACGATATCGGCAGGCGACGGCTCCTCACGCACCCGCGCCTGGCCGGCAGTTGCCAGTAGTTTCGGCCTTCCGCGTGAGCGAAGGATAGTTTCTCCACTATCCGGTACCTCACCCTATCCCTGTCACAAAATAACCAACACCAGCCATCAGACGCCGTCCTGGACCCAGTCAAGCCCATTAAACTGTCTTACTCCCCCAGTGGAGCTTCTCTGGGCGGCGGCGCTAAAGTGATAAAAAGGTCAAATTTTATCGAATTTTACGAAATCCTCGCTCGCTTCCCCCAAAAATCTGGACAGGCTCCGGGCAACAAGAGGCTCTAACCGTGTGCTGTGGGAGAACGGTGGGAGCAATCCCGCCTCCTACCCTTCAAAAACCCGCTTAAACGATTGAATGCCTACGGCGCAACACGAACGTTTATGCGAGGTGGTTCGAAAGAAGCGCCTCAGCATTTCAGCTCTTGCGGAAGAACTGGGCCGCAACCGGGGCTCCCTGACGAGAGATGTAGATAAACTAAAAAAGCTTGGCCGTTGCGACTGCTTGAAGAGGTCAATCCCGATTTTGGGGTGGTGCAGATCGTCGAGCCTGCTGCGCAGAGGTTCGAGATGCGCATCGCCTTTATAAAGTACTGACTCAAGGACCTCGATGATCATCGACTTTGCGGAGCGGGCGCACAACCACAATTGGGACCTGGACCCGGTGGTGCGATCCCTGCTGGATACGGATTTTTACAAGCTGCTCATGCTTCAGTTCATCTGGAAGCATTTCCCCACCACGCAAGTGTCGTTCTCAATGACCAACCGGTCCTCCTCTCTGCGGCTCGCAGACGTGATCGCGCGCGAAGAGGTACTTCAACAGCTGGAGCATGTGCGCAGCTTGCGCTTTTTGAAATCGGAGCTGATCTGGCTGGCCGGCAACACTTTTTTCGGGCGCCGCGGGATCTTCGAACCGGACTTCCTGGAGTGGCTGGGCCATGGCTTTCGTCTCTCCAGCTACCGGCTTACCGTGCGCGATGGGGAATTCCACCTTCAATTCGACGGGCTCTGGACCGAAGCGACGATGTGGGAAATCTATGCGCTCTCCATTATCAACGAGCTCAAGTCGCGCGCTGCTTTCAAGGGTATGAGCGAATTCGAGCTCGACATTCTGTACGCCCAAGCCAAGGCCAAGCTGTGGGGCAAGATAGAGCGGCTGACCGGCGTGCCTGAACTGAGAGTGGCCGACTTCGGCACCAGGCGGCGGCACAGCTTCCTATGGCAGGAATATGTCGTGATGGCCATGAACACGGCGCTGGGGGAGCATTTCACCGGTACTTCCAACACCTACCTGGCCTACAAGCACAACCTGGAAGCGGTTGGCACCAACGCCCATGAACTGCCCATGGCGCTGGCGGCCATGGCTACCAGCGACGCGGAATTGAAAAGCTCGCAGTACCGCATTCTGGAGCTGTGGCAAAGCACCTATGGCCAGGACATCCGCATCATGCTGCCCGATACCTACGGCACGACCCAGTTCCTGGCGGACGCTCCCGATTGGACAGCGGACTGGACCGGGCAGCGCATCGATAGCAAGGACCCCTATGTCGGTGGGGACGAATATATCGAGTGGCTGAAAAAACGGGGCCGCGATCCAAAACAAAAACTGATCATCGCCTCTGACGCCATGGACGTCGAGGACATACTCGGCCTGCACGCCTACTTTATGGGCACCATTGCGCCTGGACTGGGACCGGCTGACTTTCATAGCGCCGCGGACTTTGCGGATGAGACCAGGTGGATGCCCGGCCGTCGCATCCGTTTCAGTGCCGGTTGGGGTACGCTGCTGACCAACGATTTTCGCGGTTGCCACCCTAACGGAAAGAATGGGCTCCTTCCCGCCAGCCTGATCTGTAAAATGACCGAGGCCGACGGGCGGCCGGCGGTCAAACTCTCCGACAACTACGCCAAGGCCACCGGGCTGCGATCGGAAATCGCCCGGTACCGCAGAGTCTTCGGTACAGCTGGAGTTGCCAACATCCCGGTGCTGGTCTGAACCGCCGCCATTTTGCACGGGCACGCGTCTAACCTCTGTCAGATCCGGATCTCCTGTCACGTTGCGTTGGAAACGATTGTGTGTGCGCCTTTTTCTTAAAAACGCTCAAGAGGTCCGCGCAACGCCACCAATACCAACAGGAAATCCGGGGATGGCCTTCGGATATTCTCTTTCCATGCGGGTCACGGTTTTGTTTTTTGGAGTTCTGAAGGAGATGCTCTCGAGCGAGAGCCAAACGCTCGAGCTTCCGCCGGGCGCAACCGTGGATGCGGTTCTCGGACACTACAGCGCATTGCTGCCACAACAGCCAAAGTTATGGTCCGCGCTGGCCATTGCCGTGAACCAGAGCTACGCGCCCAGCGGCTGCCTGCTGCGCGACGGGGATGAAGTGGCGCTGCTGCCCCCGGTCAGCGGCGGCTCTGAACCGCTGATTGACCTGGTGAGCGAACCGATCGATCCCGCGGCTCTGGTGGCCGGTATCAAGCAAGGGGAAGATGGCGCGGTGGTAGTTTTCGATGGCATCGTGCGCAACAACACCCGGGGAAGACGCACCCTTTTTCTGGTCTACGAGGCATACCAGGAGATGGCCCTGCGCCAGATGAAGGCTCTGGCCGAAGAGGCGATTGGCATGCACGGTGTCCGCCAGGTTGCCATGGTGCATCGCCTGGGACGGCTGGAAGTGGGCGAGACCAGTGTTCTGATTGCCGTGTCTTCCGCACACCGTGCCCAGGCTTTCGAAGCTTGCCGTTGGTTGATCGATACGCTGAAAAAGACCGTGCCCATCTGGAAGAAGGAACACTTTGAGGATGGAGCAGTCTGGGCCGACGGCGAACCGTTCCCACCTAGCCTGGTGCAGAAGTGAAGGCACTTTGCGCAGCACTTTGCTGCGCCTTCAGCTTCGCAGCCTATGCGCAGACAGGCACACAGCCACCCACCATCAGCGTCAATGTCCGGCTGGTGAATGTGTTTGTCAACGTGACGGATGATAAAGGAGCTCCGGTCCCTGGCCTCACCAGGGACGAGTTCCTGCTTTCTGAAGATAATCATCCCCAGAAGATCGCTGTTTTTGAACGCCAGTCAGAGTTGCCGCTGGAGATTGTTCTTGCCATTGACACCAGTGGCAGTGTGCACAAGGACCTCTTTGTGGAACAGGAGGCGGCCAAGCACTTTGTGCATTCGTTGCTGCGGCCGGTGGATCACCTCGATCTCATGGAATTTGCCGACAATGTGCGCGAGATGATCTTCTTCACCAATAACGCTGGCCGCATCGATCGTGGGCTGAACAATATGCAGCGAGGGGCCGCCACCGCGCTCTACAGCGGCGTCTATCTGGCCTCGCAGAGCCTGGCGCCGCGTTCCGGCCGCAAGGTGCTGGTCATCATCTCTGATGGTGGCAATACGGTGAAAGGCACCACCTACGACCAGGCGCTGGAGCAGGCGTTACGTGGCGAGGTGATGGTTTATCCCATCATCGATGTTCCAATCTCCGCCAGTGCCGGGCGCGATCTCGCCGGGGAACACGCGCTCATCACCCTGGCTCAGGAGACCGGTGGCAAGTATTACTATGCCGAATCCTCTTCGCTGGATCGGGCCTTTGCCCAGTTGTCGGAAGACCTGCGGACCCAATACCTGCTCGGCTACTACCCATCGAACCATTCCGGAAGCGGCTTTCGCAGCATCTCCGTCAAGCTGCGTAGTCCGAGCGAGGGCTATACCGTCCGCAATCGGCCCGGGTATTATCCTTCGCCGTTGCAATAAACGCGGCTGCACCCCGCTGACGTTTTGTATCAGGGCACGACTTTAGCCGGGCCGCTGATACGCCCAAAAAGATCTGGGCTTTACCCCCTGCGCTTTTCGTGCAGGGTGCGCAGTAGCAGGGGCTTCAGAGCGTGTGTGAGAACTCCATTTCCGAACTCAGTCCCGTAGGGACGGCTGAAAATAGGCCGCGACGCAATCCTGGATAAGCTTCAGCCGTCCCCGTTCGACAAGCTCAGGGCAGGCTCTGCGGGACTCAATTATGTTTTCATGGTGTACCCAGGACTGACGTCCTGGGCTATTTTCAGCCGTCCCTCCGGGACTGAGTTTTAGAAGGAAGTTCTCACACACGCTCTGAATACCAATTTTTTTCGCCCTTTACTGCCCGAATACAAGTCGTGCCGCTCAACAAAGCAAAAACTCAGAATCCAGAGGAGCGGTTCCTTCCCTCAATGACAGAAGAATTCAACACCCCGTGACATTTGTTAAGGTTTCGTCAATTAACCTCGACCGAGGTTCTTATTCCTTCGCGGAGTTTTGATGCGCCTTTGGCTGTCGATTTCTGTGTTGATTTCTTGCCTGCCGACGCTGCCGGCAAAGGCGACCGCTTCCCGATGCACCCCAGGCTCAGGTCCCCAGCCCGCAAATCACCGCACCGTCAGCCGAGCCCGGTGAGACCGGGAATCGCTGCCCCACATCAACCAGCGCGAGGCTGACCAGTCCGACGACCAACTGAATCCTGCCGTCTTTTCGCACCATCTCATTGCCGATCGCATCTGGATTTCCGGCCAGGCCAACTTCATCTTCCAGGCGCATACACCTTTCCACTCACCGTATGCCGGGCCCAACAGCTTCCAAAGCCGGGTCGAAATGACCGCGCTGTCTCGTGTGCTTACCTTGTACACCGGCGTCAAGCTTGCTCGCTGGACAGAATTCATCTTCGATGCAGAGGAGGCGGGGGGAAAGGGTCTAAGCCAGGCGTTGGGCATGGCAGGGTTCGTCAATCTTGACGTGGTGCGCAATCCATCCCTGGGACAGGGCGTTTATGCCGCCCGCTACTTTATCCACCAGACCATTCCCTTGACCGCCGATCGAATCGAGGAACAGCCCAATCCCTTCTATTTGCAGGAATCGATTCCCCGGCGCCGGTATCGAATTCACCATGGGCAAAATGGGGCTGGTCGATTTCTTCGACAACAACTCCGTGGGCAGCGACAGCCATCTGCAGTTTACGAACTGGGCCATCGATAACAATGGTGCTTACGATTATGCCGCCAACACGCGTGGCTATACCGTCGCTGCCATCCTCAGTTATGCCGGTCCGGAATTCGAAGCGCGCTTTGGGGAAGCACTGATGCCGACCGTGGCCAACGGCACCGATCTCGACGCCAATCTGCGCCGCGCCCGCGCCGAGAACCTCGAGCTGGAATGGAAGCCGCACTGGTTCCAGGGTCTGGATACTTTCATTCGTCCACTGGCCTATCTGAACCATGCCAACATGGGCGATTACGGGCAAGCCATCGCCGCGTTTGAGAACCATGCCGATCGGGTTCCTGACATCACCCTTCACCGCCACCAGGGAACGTTGAAACAGGGCTTCGGTCTGAACGTGGAACAGGCGCTGCCTGCGAATTTCCGCGCCTTTCTGCGCGCCGGATGGAATGAAGGGCACCACGAGTCCTTTGCCTATACAGAGATGAACGACACCTTCGCGATTGGCTTCGAACTCCCCGGTAATGCGTGGGGCAGAAAACTAGACCAGATCGGGAGCGCCTTTGAAACCGGAGGCATTAGCAGCAAGCATCAGCAGTACCTGGCCCTCGGCGGCCTGGGATTCATCCTCGGTGATGGCCGCCTCAAGTACGGCCGCGAAGTGATTAGCGAAACCTACTACAACGCGCACATCGTGAGCGGCCTTTATATGGCGGTCCAACTCTCCTTTGTGAATAATCCGGGCTACAATCGGGATCGGGGCCCAGTCGTTGTTCCTGGAGTGCGGGCACACGTGGATTTTTGAGATGCATCCAACCCTGCCGCTTCGCGCATCTCTGTGTTTAACTACCATCTACAACATGGCAAGCCAAAACCCATCCCGCCGGGGAAAGAAAGAACCGCCTCTTGGCGAAACAGGCCAGGAGATGCTCTATTTGCGATTTCTGAGCGAGAAGCAGGTCAGAGTGAATGTCAAACTGCGGGACGGTGAGAGTGTTTCGGGGTGGATCGAGTACTTCGACGACACCATGATTCGGCTCACGCGCGAAGGGCAGCCCAATTTGTTCATCTACAAGCATCAGATTCGGACCATCAGCGAACGCGGCCGCCGGGCAACCAACGGTGTGGAGAGAAGTACTCCTTGAAAGACTTTCCCCCGCAGCTTGATCAAGGTTTCGCAGCCGGCGCAGCAGACATTGCGCTGGAAGCCGGCGAGCTTCTTCGTGGATACTTCGAACGCGGCGTCACCACCGAATACAAAGGCGATGTAGATTTGGTGACCGAAGCCGACCGAGCCTCGGAGAAACTGATCGTCAGCCGGATCAGCCGGCAATTTCCTGACCATGGCATCTTCGGCGAAGAGGGAACCCGCTCCGGCCTCGAGCGCTCCTACCGGTGGTATGTCGACCCACTCGATGGCACGACTAACTTTTCCCACGGCTTTCCGTTCTTCAACGTTTCGCTGGGTCTGGAGCATCGCCCGCCGGGCCTGGCACAGGATCAGGATGGAGAAATTGTGGCGGGAGTGGTGTACGACCCCGTACATGATGAACTCTTCGCGGCAGAAAAGGGACGGGGCGCCTGGCTGCTGAGCGCTTCAGGGCTTGCGCGGCGGCTGCATGTCTCGCGGGTGAAATACCTGCAGGAAAGTTTGCTCTCCACCGGATTCCCCAGCCACAAACGTCACATGAATCCGAACATTCACTTTTATCAGCAACTGACGCTGCGATCTCACGGCGTCCGCCGGGCCGGCGCGGCGGCGCTGGATTTGGCGTATGTTGCCGCTGGCCGGGTAGATGCGTTCTGGGAATTCAATCTGAACCCCTGGGACACGGCCGCGGGCGCGCTGCTGGTGCTCGAAGCAGGTGGCGCGATGATGCGTTTCGATCGCACTCCATTTCGCCTCGATAGCCAGGAGGTGATGGCTACCAACGGGCTGCTCACCAATGAGATCCTGAGCTTCTTTGAGGACATGTTTGCGGGCCGGGGGATCGAGCCCGTGCCCACGCCCGCCGAGTTTGCCGCGCGGCGCCTGGCCCGCTAACTTCGCTGTCCCTCTTCCTGCTGTACAATTTGGTTTCAATTATTCGTCTACGGGAGATCGGTACTTTTATGACATACGTGATCGCAGAACCCTGCATCGGAACCAAGGACACAGCTTGCGTCGACGCCTGCCCGGTAGATTGCATTCATCCCAAAAAGGATGAATCGGGGTACGCTGCGACAGAGCAGCTCTTCATCGATCCGGTAGAGTGCATCGACTGCGGCGCCTGTGTTCCGGTGTGCCCGGTGTCGGCCATTTTCGCCGGAGATGACCTGCCCGAAAAGTGGTCGAGCTTTGCTGAGAAGAACGCCGGTCACTTCGGCCGCTAGGCTGCGGGGCGCGCTTGCGTCCGGGCGCCCATGATCGTTCGCCAGGTGGAAGCGGTTGTGCTGCGTACCTGGCCGGTGCATGAAGCCGACCAGATCGTTTCGCTCTTCACCCGCGATTTCGGGAAAGATCAAAGGCGTAGCTAAGTCGGCAGCCAAATCGCGCCGCCGTTTCGGTGGCGCGCTGGAGCCGATGACGTATGTGCGCGCTCACTACGCCGAGAGGCCCAGCCAGGAGTTGGTTCGCCTGGATTCTTTCGAAATTCTCCACTCGCCGTTGGCGGAACCGGTCGATTATGCGCGCGCCACTGCCTTAGCTTTTTTCGCCGAGGTTCTGGAGCAGACACTCCCGGACCACGATCCCCACGACGTCGTCTTCCGCCTGCTGCTCTCGGTGTTGGAGCAAACCCGCGTCGATCACATCTGGATGCCCATCACTTACTTTGCCCTGTGGACGACGCGTCTGATGGGTTGGCTCCCGGATTTGAGCCGCTGTCTTTTGTGCGGGACTTCGCTTGCCGGCCAGCCGGCCTATTTTCATTTCTTCTCGGATGGTCTGGTCTGCGATGAACACAGACAGGCAGGGCAAAACGGTTCTCACGGGGTTACGCTGACCCCGGATTCGCAGATCCTGGCGGTCCGCATCTTTCGCTCGCCCGCGTCCGCGTTGGCGGCGGAAGCTTGGCCCCGTACCCGCGGAGCCGACCTTCGCCGGTTCGCCATTCAAAGCCTGGAACGACACCTGGAGCGCAAACTCATCACTGCCGCCGCGCTGTCGCGGTTGGGCGGATCGTAAAAGTTCACGAAGGATTTCCCGTCAACTGAACTGGGTGCCCCACATCGCTCGTTTTTTCGCGAGATGTGGGATACCACTGCTGTGTCCTTGCCGTCGTTCGGTCCTGGCGTCGCACTTGGGATTGAACGGTCAAGTTCCATGGATCCCACATCTCGCAAAAAACGAGCGATGTGGGGCACCCAGGTTCAGTTGCGGACAGAGTTTGAGTCGTGGTGAGGACAGAAAATGGAACCATCGCCGGCTGGCCAGTCCCTCAGCCGTTGTTATTCAGCAGCGAGCCCACGATCCCGCCGACCACGCCACCTTCGGTCCGCTCTCTCGTGGCGGAAGGCATGTAGTGCATCAACTGATGCGCGAGCTTCGCGATGGGGAGGGTCTGCAGCCAAACCCGGCCTGGGCCGGTCAGGGCGGCGAGAAATATCCCATCTCCGCCGAAGATCATGTTCTTGATACCGGCAATCCGGGTGATCTGAAACGAAACGCTGGATTGGAACGCTCCTACGTGCCCCGGATGGACCCGCAATGTCTCTCCAGCCGCCAGATCCTTCACGATCAACTCTCCCGACAACTCAATCCAGCAGGCTCCCACCCCGGTCACTTTCTGCAACAAGAATCCGTCTCCGCCGAAGACCCCCGCACCGAGGGATTGCTGGAAACCGACCCCGAGCTGAACCTGCGGTGTGGCGCAGAGAAAACCGTGGCGATGAATCAGGTACTCCATGCCCGGGCCGACCTGCACCGGCTGTATGTGCCCTGGAACCCGTGTGGCAAAGGCGATCTCGCCACGAGCGCCCATGGCGCGGTATTCGGTCATGAATAGGCTTCCTCCGCCGGCGACTCTCTTCAACGCGCCGAGGAATCCGCCTCCTCCTCCGAACTGAGTGTGGGTCTGCATCTGGATGGAACTGCTCATCCAGGAAAGCTCACCAGCTTCGGAGACCACTGACTCGTTGGGCTCCAGGACGAACTCGAGAACCGGCAGGGTAGTGCCGACGACACGGCTTTGCATGGCAGATTCCTCCTTGAATCGATGGGCAAACCAGTTTATAGCGATTTCGCGATTACGTGGCCCATTTTAAGTTGGCGAGGAGCGGTTTTCCTTGAGAGAAAACCACGAGAAGACGGCACGCTCCGGCCAAAGGCTATCGCGAAATCGCTGAGCTGAACGTTTGGTTTAGAATCCAACCGTGGCATCGCAAGTAACCAGCCCTCTTACCTTTCAGGAACTCCTCTTTCGTCTGCAAACCTTCTGGGCCGAGCGCGGGTGCGTGTTGCAGCAGCCTTATGACGTAGAGGTAGGCGCCGGAACCATGTCTCCCGAGACTTTTCTGCGCGTTCTGGACCCAAAACCGTTCTCCGTGGCCTATGCGCAGCCATCCCGCCGTCCTGCCGATGGACGCTACGGTGAAAACCCAAACCGGCTTTTCAAGCACACCCAATTTCAGGTGGTGCTGAAACCCCCGCCCGTCAATGTGCAGGAAATCTACCTCGAATCCCTGGCCGCAATCGGTATCGACCTGCGCCAGCACGACCTTAAGTTTGAGGAAGATAACTGGGAAGCGCCCACCCTGGGGGCCTGGGGCATCGGCTGGCAGATCATGCTGGATGGCCAGGAAATCACCCAGTTCACCTACTTCCAGCAGTGCGGCGGCCAGGATCTCGATCCCATCTCGGCGGAAATCACCTACGGCCTGGAACGCATCGCCTCCTTTCTGCAAGACGTCGACTCGATCTACGACGTGGTTTGGGCGCGTACCCCGAACCCCGTCACCTACGGCGAGGTCCGGCATCTCGAGGAGGTGCAGTTCTCGGTCTACAACTTTGAGGAGGCCGATGTGCAGAAGCTGTGGGAACACCTGCGCCTTTACGAAGCGGAGTGCCAGCAACTGCTGAGCCGGGCAGCGCAATTGCCGGAGGATCTTAACCCGTCGGAGCGGCGCCGTTTTCCCGTTCTGCCTGCCTACGATCTCTGCCTCAAGTGCTCGCATCTCTTCAATCTGCTGGACGCCCGGGGCGCGATTTCCGTGACCGAGCGGGTCGGCATCATCGCCCGTATTCGCGTCCTCGCCGTCGGCGTTGCCAAGGCTTACTCGCGGATGATTGCGCAGGAGTCGCATGGCTGAGCTGTTACTCGAAGTAGGCCTGGAAGAGATTCCTGCACGCATGATCGCGGACGCGCAGGTCGAGCTGGCTCGCCGGATAGAAGCCTTGCTTGGGCGGCAGCGTTTGCTGGAGGCGGTCCACACGATTACCAGCTACTCCACCCCTCGGCGGTTGGCCGTGCGCGTCCTGGGTGTGCTCGCCCAGCAGCTGGACCTCGAGGAAGAACTCACTGGTCCCTCCTGGAAAGCAGCCTTTCCGGAGGGACAGCCCGGACCAGCGGCGCAAGCGTTCGCCAAAAAGGCTGGAGTTCCCGTCGCGGCGCTTAAGAAAATCACCACGCCAAAAGGTGAATACGCCTCCGCCACCGTGCAGAGGCCGGGCCAGCGCGCGGAAAAGGTGCTGAGCGAAGAGCTGGGTAAGGAAATAGGCGCCCTTTCCTGGCCCAAGACTATGTACTGGCGGCCTAACAAGCCGGAGCGCTTTGTACGCCCTCTTCGCTGGCTGCTTTGCTTGCTGGACGAAAACGTCGTGCCGCTGGAGTTCGCCGGCATCCGCGCCGGCAACGTCAGTTATGGCCATCGCGTGCTCCACGGAGATCGGCCGGTCGCCATTACCCGCCCGGCAGACTACCTCGCAACCCTCGAGACAGCTTTTGTGGTGGCCGACGCTGGCGTGCGCCGGCAGCGCATCCGTAAGGCTCTCGACGCTGTGACCCGTACTCTTCCCCGAGGCTCGCTGGCGTGAGGACGAGGCCCTGGTCGAGCAGGTCACTCATCTTACGGAGTGGCCGTCCGTAATAAGCGGCAATTTTCAGCCCGAATTCCTGGCGTTGCCGGAAGAAGTTCTGGTCACCGTGATGCGGGACCACCAGAAGTATTTCGCGGTCGAAGACAAGCAGCACGCCCTCGCTCCTCACTTCCTGGCCGTGCTGAATACCGAGGTCGATCCGGAAGGCACGGCGATTATTCGTCATGGCAACGAGCGCGTGTTGCGCGCCCGCTTCAACGATGCCCGCTTCTTTTGGGACTACGACCAGAAGCTCCCTCTGGAGCAAAGGCTGGAAAAACTCAAGACGGTTACCTTTCAGAGGGATCTTGGCAGCTACTTCAGCAAGACCGAAAGCAATCTGCTCATGGCTAAGGCTGTCGGGGCCGCAGTGGCCGCCCAGGGAATTCCGCTTGATCATGCCGCGCTCGAACAGGCGGTGCTGCTGGCCAAGACCGACCTCACCACCGAGCTGGTGAAAGAATTTACCGAACTGCAAGGTATCGTCGGCGGTCTTTACGCGCGCGCACAAGGGCTGGGCGAACCAGTAGCGCAGGCCATTTATTCGCAATACATGCCGGCGGGAATGGAAGATCCAATTCCTGTCACCGTCGAAGGACAGATCCTGGGCCTGGCGGACCGTCTCGCGACCGTCGCGGAAATGTTTGCCATTGGCTTGGAGCCGAGCGGATCCAAAGATCCCTTTGCGCTCCGCCGCGCGGCCAACGGCATCATAAAAATCCTCGCCGAATCAGGCCTTTCCCTTACTCTCGCTGCACTGGAAACCATGGCCCAGAAATCGCTGCCGCGGGCCGGAGCTGTGGGGGCGTTTCTCAAGGAACGCCTCGACTTCTACCTGCGCGAAGTACGTGGCTATGCGCTATGACGTGGTAAACGCGGTGCTCTCAACCGGGCTCACCACGGTGACAGACGCGATCGCCAGGGCGCAGGCGCTGAGCCAAGTCCGTGGATCCGATGATTTGTTGGCCATTTCCACCGCGTTCAAGCGGATTAAGAACATTCTTCGCCAGGCAGATGCAAAACAGGATGGTGATTCCATTGCGAGCGAATACCTCATCGAGCCGGCTGAGCAACGCCTGTACGCCGAGGCGGCAAGGGTTGCGCCCGAAGTGGAGGCGCTGCGTGCCCGGCAGCAGTATGGAGAGGCTCTGGAGCGTGTGGCTATGCTTCGGCCGGCGATCGACACTTTTTTCGATCAGGTCATGGTGATGGCGCCCGAGGCCCATCTGCGCAGAAATCGCCTGGCCCTCGTAGCCTCTGTGCTCAACGATTTTTCCCGCATCGCCGACTTCTCCGAGATCGTTGCCGGTTAACAGGTCTTCGCGGTTTGCATGGTAAGCCCGGGATTTATCCTCGGCTTAAACGTAGTCATCTTTGTTGCCTTTAGGCTCGTACATTTAACAGTCAAGATGGCCGGCTTCAGCCGCCGAGGGCTGCTTAAAGCACAAGAGATGCCCTCAGGGTCGAGTTCGACATGCACACCAGCCCCAACGTGTACTACGGCGGAGATGTGCCCTTGTTTAATGGACGTGGTTGCCCTCGGGTTACGTTCTGCGGCCCGAACCGGACTTTACTAGGAGGATCCCAGGTCTCAAAATCGAGACCTGGGGCACCCGTCCGATTTTCTCCCAAGGTGTAGGTAGAAGGCCGTAACCTTCAAACAAATCGGGAGAGTATAGCTGAGAGCCTAAAGCCCGTACATACCAGCCGTGCGTCCGCATCCCATTTCGAGACTCCAAGTTTGATCGGCGTAACACCTAGGTGGAATTCGGTTCTCCTCCTTAAAACATTTATGTTAATAGAATGTTAAAGGTTGTATATTATTCCAACGGATCGCATGTTTTAGGCACCCGGCAACGGTGCAATCTGCAGTCCACCCCCCTACAGTTACCTCGTCTTAGCGAGAACGAAGATCTGACATAAAGGGAGAATTCGTCCAGGAGGCATACATCCATGACCCGTATATCGTTTCACCAGAAACTCGAGAGCCTTCGTGAACGCCTTTTGCAAATGGCGGGTGTGGCAGAACAGACGCTGCATCTCGCGCTCGACGCGCACTGCCGCGGAGAGCTTTCTGCCTGCGCCAATGTGCGTTTGAACGAGGCCATCATCAACCGCTCGGAGCGCGAAATTGATCAGATGGCGCTCGATATTCTGGCCATGGAGCAGCCCATGGCAGTGGATCTGCGCTTTGTTCTTGCCGCCATCAAAATCAACTCCGACCTGGAACGGGTGGGCGACCAGTCCATGACCATTGCTTTGCTGGCTGAAGAGCTTGCAGGCAGCCAGCCTTGTGAATTTCCAGTCGACATTCCGCACATGGCGGAGCTCTCCATGACCATGGTTCGCAAGGCCCTGCAGGCGCTCGCCGAGCGCGATGCCCAACTAGCCACCAGCGTGCTGGCTATGGATGATGCGGTCGATGAGATGAACCGCAGAGCCAAGGCTGTGCTGCTCGATTGCCTGGCAAAGGATTCCAGCGCCGCCCAATCGGCCGTCAACCTGCTTTTTATTGCGCGTAGCCTGGAGCGGATCGCCGATCACGCCACCAACATGGCCGAAGATGTCATCTTCTGGGTGTGCGGGGCGGATGTTCGCCACGGCAACATGATGCAAACCCAGTAGGACTAATTCACCCGCTGCAGCCGGGCAATCAGCTTTTGCGCCAGATTCTCACCCGAATCTGACCACAGCAACCGGCTGCTGATGCCGCAGTTTTCCTGGATCAGGTTGGTTACTTCCACCAGTTTCTGGACGTTACGCTTTATGTACTCGGCGTCTACCTGGTCCAGGTCGATCTCCTCCAGCAGAAAAGGCGTGTCCAGGCCAAAATCCACCCGGACCTGCCCATTTTGCTCGTAGGCTCCCTCATCAAACTGGGGTCCAAAACCGACCACCCGCACCACCACCGGCTCCTGCTTCCAGGTTGGGTCGAGCCCGCCCACGGTTTCTGCTACCCACAGATCCCACTTGAGCTCAAATTCGTAGGCAAAGTCATCGTGCAGGAGCGCTGTGGCCTCGGCCACGGCGCGCTCCGGAGCCGACTCCTGCACCTCGTCCTCTTCATAAATCCTTTGGTAGACAGGCGCTTCGTTCCAGGAGATTGGGTAGGCGGCCGCAGCATGCACGCGCGGCGAGTGCCCGGCCCCGCCAAACTGCTTCAACACCGAGACGATCGCCGGTGCCAGCGCGGGTAGGCGAAAGTTGGGGAACCACAGACTCAGATACAACCGATCAGCCATCCGTTCATCTTAAAGCTTTCTTCAGGGTCGCTACAGGGGGAGTGAGAAGATCGGAAGATGGGCGTAGCCGATTTTCTGAGGAACATGGTGGCGTCGCGCGGCTGGCTATCCGAGTGACGCCGGCTCGCTTGCGCCTCTTGATCCTGATCTTTGGTGGCGCGCTGGTCGCTGCGATCGCGGCGTTCTTCGTCTTAGGCCGGTGGCAGGTACGGCGATTGGGCCATGACCTGCCCTATGGCTTGGGGAGCGCAATCAAGCAATCGACCGAAGGCTTTACGTACTCGGAGTCCCAGGGCGGCCACACCATCTACACCCTGCACGCCTCTAAGGCGGTGCAATACAAGAGCGACGGCCACGCCGAACTGCACGATGTGAGCATTACTCTGTACGGTGCCCAGGGAGCGCCGGTCAACCGCATCTATGGCAAGGACTTCGATTGGGATCCGGTTCACGGCATTGCCCGCGCCATGGGCGAGGTCCAGATCGATTTTCAAGGAGCAGCGACCCCCGCTTCGCAAGCAGCAAAAAGTCCAGCGGAGGATGGCGAAAGCAGGAGCACTGTCCACGTCAAGACCTCGGGCCTGGTGTTCAACAAGCAAACCGGCCTGGCCAGCACCACGGAGAAGATCGAATTCCGGCTCGCCGAGGCGGCCGGCAGCGCGACCGGCGCCAGTTTTGACTCACAATCCGGAGTCGTCATCCTTACCGCCGACGTGGCTTTCAATTCGAGCGTCAACGGAAATCCGCTCGGCTGTCCGTGCCCATCATGCGCAATTCGATCGCAACAGCAGAATGCTCTTTCTCCTTCGGGACGTCGCCGACTATAGCGAGTCGCACAGTTCCTCAGATCAGGCGACGGTCTCCTTCCGTGCCGATGGATCGGCTTACCGGGTTCTGGCGGAAGGGCATGTGATCCTCACCGGTAACGATGGACAGCAGATTAACAGCCGAACCGCGCGTATCGATCTCGGCTCGAAAAGCGTGCCGGAGCAGGCGGTCATGGATGGCGGTCTACTCTACGTGGCCAATAACGCGGCACGCCTGCTGCATGGTTCGGCGTCATCGGGAACGTTGTTGTTCGGTCCCCAATCCACGGTTCGGCACGCCCAGCTACGCGATGCTGTTTCGGTCGTTGACGAGGAGAAGTTACCCCAGGTCAATACCGGCAAGACGAATGCCGGCAAGACTAGGCAGAATTTGCAACAGTCGACCAGCCGGCAGATGCAAGCTACGCAGGTCGATATCGACTTCAAAGCCGAGCCCGGACCAGCAGCCCGCAGGCCGAACACATTGCTCGCCGCACGGCGGGGCGCGGCTCAACGTACACACCATCTACACCAAGACCCCGCCCGAGGACACTACCGTACACGGGCGATCAACTCTTCGCGACCCTGGTGGACGGGGAGACTCTTTCCAGCCTGCGCGGGACCGGTCACACCAGCCTGGTTACGGTAAACCCCAACGGGATAACGCAGAGCAGCAAAGGCGACAACCTTCTGCTCACCTTCGCCCCATCTCACCCCACTGCAAAGCCCGCGGGGAAGGGAAGCAAAGCGAAACCGGGTGCCTCGGCGCCTCAGCCGGCCGCGCAGCTGCAGTCTGCTGTGCAGTTGGGAAACGTGACTCTAGTCCAACAGGGCGCGGCGAACCCTGGCGGCCCAACTCCGCCGGTGACCACCGCCACCGCCCAGCGAGCCGCTTATGACGCAGCTACGCAGGTGGTGCAGCTGTCGGGAAGCCCGCGCCTGCAGGAAACCAGTGGAGAGCTGAGCGCGAACTTGATTGAAGTGTCGCGGAACAGCGGAAATGCCGATGCGACGGGCGGCGTGAAAGCCACCTATCACCAAACCAATGGGCAGCAGAATATGGCGTTTACCGCGTCTGGGCCAGTGCACGTAGTTGCCGATCACGCCCATCTTGAGCACGCCACCGATCTGACCACTTTCTACGGAAAAACCGGCGAGCCGGCTCGCCTCTGGCAGGGAAGCGACTCCGTCGCCGCTCCCGTCCTGGAACTCTCCCGGGCCCACAACAGCCTTTCCGCGCATGGTCCGGCGGGCGATGCGGCGACGGTAAATGCCGTTTTTACCGGCTCGCCCAGTACTTCGCAGGCCATTCCCGGGGCCAACTCGGCCACCAATCCGGCCCACGCCAATCAACCTCCCCGAGCGCCCTCCGTTGTCCGTTTTCAAAGCCGCACTCTCTTCTACGCTCAGAACGATCACAAAGCTGTTTTCGCCGGTGCCGTTGTGGCGCAGACGTCAAGCGGGTTACTGCATGCGAATTTTATGGATGTCTATTTCGCGCCCGCAGCCGGTGCGCAGCCGCCCGGCAAGCAGCCACCGGGCAGCCAGGTGTCCAAAATCGTAGCCCGGGGCGCCGTTGTCCTCGAGCAGCCGGGCCGCAAGGGGACAGGCGAAGAGCTTACCTATACCTCGGCGGACGGCAAGTTCCTGTTGACCGGGACCAGCGCCTCGCCCCCTCGCCTGACCGACCAGGTGCGCGGAACAGTAACCGGCAATGCGTTGATTTTCAATGATCGCGATGATAGCGTCGTGGTGAGTGGGGGTGCTTCCAAGGTTGTGACCCAGACCCAAGTAGCGAAGTAAATGCAAAAGCTTAGTACAGACGAAATCGGCAAGTCCTACAAGGGTCGTCAGGTGGTTCGGGGCGTAAACCTCGAGGTTTGTCAGGGCGAGGTGGTCGGGTTGCTGGGTCCCAACGGCGCCGGCAAAACTACCAGCTTTTACATCATTGTCGGTCTGATCACTCCTGATTCGGGACAAGTTTTCGTCGACGAAGTAGATATCACGCGAGTTCCGATGTACTTGCGGGCAAGGCAGTATGGCATTAGCTATCTTCCCCAGGAGCCCAGCGTATTTCGCAAGCTGACGGTGGAAGAGAACATTCTCGCCGTTCTTGAGGTGCAATCCCTTTCGCTCGAAGTCAGGCGCGCCCGGACGGAAAAACTGCTGGACCAGTTGAACCTGGGGCATATTCGAAAAACCCGCGGTTACTCTCTCTCTGGTGGCGAGCGGCGCCGGGTAGAAATAGCCCGCTGTCTCTGCATTCAGCCTTCGTTCATCCTCCTCGACGAGCCGTTTTCGGGTATTGATCCGATCGCTGTACTCGATTTGCAGGAGATCATCTTCGACCTGAAGGCGAGCGGCATCGGGGTTCTGATCACCGATCACAATGTACGCGAAACGCTCTCGGTTACCGATCGCGCCTACATCATCAATGAAGGGCGTATCTTCCGCACTGGAACCCCGGAGCAGTTGGGCAAAGATCCTGAAGTGCGCCGGGTTTACCTGGGCGAGGGATTTTCGTTGAACTGACCTGGCTTTTGCTTACCCGCACCAAAGCGTGACCTTGGTCACTCGTTAAGGATGTTGGGCGATAAGGAAAAAGCTATCTACGATCGAGGCTCAGAGAAGGTAAACTAAGGCCGCTAGCTGTTGATGCGGTGAAATGCCATGGCTCTTCTGCAACCAAAACTAAGCTTGAAGGTAGCGCAGCGTCAGATTCTGACGCCTGGCCTGATGCAGATGGTCAGTGTGCTGGCGCTCAACAAGCTTGAGTTGAAAGAGCTGATCAACACCGAGATCGTCGAAAATCCGGTGCTTGAGGAATTGGAAGAAAGTGTTCCGCTCATCGACGATGTCGCTTTGAAAGAGGCAGAGCGCGAGCGAAGCGTCGAAGAGATCGCGGCCCAGGCGGAGCGCGATAAGCGGGATCCGTTCGATGAAATAGACTTTGGCTCCTACTTTCAGGATTACCTCGATCCCGGCTTCCGCACGCCCAACGGTTTTGAACAGACCGACAAGCCATCGTTCGAGAATTTTCTTTCTCAGCCGAGCACGCTTACCGATCACCTCTTCTGGCAACTGGGTTCGCTGAACCTGACCAGCGACCTGCGCGATGCGGCCGAATACGTGGTGGGTAACCTGGATGAGGACGGCTATCTGATGGCCGGCGACGAGGAACTTCTGGCGGGATTTGTCCGTGAGTACGATCCTGCTTCCATCGCTCCTCCCGGCGCTGCGGCTGCGCTTCTCGCCGAGGCCGTGCAACTGGTGCAGAACCTCGATCCGGTCGGCGTGGCAACCCGGAGTTTACGCGAATGCCTGTTGGTTCAGGTTGAGGCACAGCGTCGTGAGTTTCATCTCCAGCTGGGACGTCACCGGGCGGCTTCCACGGCTGCGCAGGTAGACCCGCTTCCGGCGGATGGTGAAGCTGCTCACTCGTTGGGGTCAAACGAGGTCCGATTGCAGGTGTTTTCGCTTGCGGCCCGCATCATCGATCAGCACTTGTTGTTGTTGCAGAAGCGGGACTTGCGCGAGATGTCCAAAATGCTGGGGACGCCGCCGGAAGCCATCCAGCACGCCATCGATTTTATTCGCAGCCTCGATCCTCGCCCCGGCCAGCGATTTAACCGCTCCGATGCCCGCCTGATCGAGCCCGACGTGGCCTTCGTCAAGCGAGGGGGCGAGTTCGTGGTGGTCATGAATGAGGAAGATCTGCCCACCTTGCGCCTCAACCATGGCTATCGCAAACTGCTGTCGCAGGAAGGCACGGAAAGAGACGTAAAGGAATACGTGAAAGAGCGTTATCGCTCTGCACTGCAGCTGATGCGCAACATCGAGCAGCGGAAGAACACGATCCTGAGAACCTGCGAGGCCATTGTGCGCCGCCAGGGCGACTTCCTGGAGCGTGGCGTGGACGCGCTGAAGCCCATGATGATCAAGGAAGTTGCCGAAGAGATAGGGGTCCACCCTTCGACTGTCAGCCGCGCTGTCTCGAGCAAATATGTGCACACATCGCAGGGCGTTTTTGAGCTTCGCTTTTTCTTTTCCGAAGGTGTCCATGGGCCGGAGGGCGGCAGCACTCCACTGATGCTGCTCAAGCGCAAGGTCAAAAAGCTGATCGACGAAGAAGATCCGCGAAAACCGCTGACCGATGATTTGATTGCCAGTATGTTGGAGGCGCAGGGCATTGACGTAACTCGGCGCACGGTAGCCAAATATCGTGAAGATTTGCGCATTCCCAGTACCCACCAACGCCGGGTGCGCGATTAGGTCTGTCATTTCGTCTACTTCTGCAATGGAGAATGTGCAACGGTCCCGGTGCCTTTCTCCTGCATCTTATTTGGTAGCGAGCGTGACTATGGGTAGCCTGTTGATGAAAAAGCCGCGCGAGCATGCCTTCTGCGGTCTAAGCTACAGAGAGAAAATCGCTCCGCCCGGGAGTCACTCCGTCTCGCCAACACCTCCAAACCACAGCAAGCGTCAAAATGCTATAGAATCGGGCATCTCAGGAGCTTCAACATGCCGGTTGAATGCACGGGTAGGCAAGTGGCCATTACCCAGCCATTGCGTACTTTAGCGGAAGAGGGAATCGATCGCATTGCCAGAATTCTCGGCAAGATCACGAGTGCCCACGTAGTTCTGACTGCGGAGAAATACCGGCAAATCGCCGAGGTTACGGTGAAGACCCGCAATTGCACGCTGGTCGCTCTCTGCGAATCCAGCGCCAATATGGAGTCTGCTCTGCGCGAGGCTCTAGGGAAAGCTGAGACCCAGGCGACCCGGTATAAAGACAGGCAGCGTACCCGTAAGCGTCAACCGAAGCTGGAAAAGCAACTGGAGGAGACGGGCGTCGCGCGTAGCGGGCGGGGCAGTGTGCCCGAGAGCAAGTCTGACAAAGCAGCCAATGGCAATGGAGCAAGCAACGGCAAGAGCCACCCGCAACCGGGTATCCCCGTCACTGTACATTCCTTTCCGGCGCGGGTGCCGATTGCGGAGCCTCACGTGGTTCGCTCGCTCGACTCAGTAGCGTTGCGGCCCATGACGCTCGAAGAGGCGGTGAAGGAGGCAGAGTTCCGAGACCGGGATGTGTTTGTCTTCCGGGATAACGAAGGTAACGTGAAAGTTCTTCACCGCAAGCGTGATGGAAAGATGGAATTGATCGAAGCCCCTTGACAAAGATCTAGCCTCACTAGGCCTGGCGCGCGAAAGCAACTCACTTGCCGGCTCGGCAATAACGGCCCGGTTGCAGCGGACTTTAACGATGGGCACGGCTTTACAGGCTGTGGAAAGCCGATCTGTTTGAAGGGTACGGGCTTCAGCCGGTACCCTGCAGTGGTGAAACTGAAACGGCTTCAAGCCGCTGAGGGCTGCTAAAGCGAGAACAAAAGTCGCCCTCAGGGGCCTGATGCCCTCGATATTCCGCAGGCCTGTTTAGCCCTGAGGTACGCTTTTCTACCGGTCTGCGACTCTTTCAGCATCCCGTGAAGCCATGCACTTCGTCGCTGCGAGTTACCCCATTTGTCGCAAGCGCGGTGATCGATGACTCAACCACTTTTCATCAACACCAACCCAGCTCATCCGGTAGCAGATGCTTGCAGATTTTAAAGACCTAAGTAACTGCGACCTCGGAGTTTGCCGGTACTTCTTTCAGGGGATATTCCTGCCTGGAAAGCGACCTTGATACTCAACCCTGTGGGGGCTCTGTCCGCTGCGTCGATCTACTATGAATTCAGAAGCTGAAGTTTCCGTACTCACGGCCCAGCAACGGTCTCTTTTAGAAACCTTGCCGTGCTACGTCTTTTTGCAGCGGGGCAAGAATGTTATTTACGCCAATCGGGGGGCACGCGAGATTCTGCACCTCGAGGAAGGCGCCTTACTGCCCGTCGACGATCTCTTCAGCGGGAAATTTCCTGGTTTTGTCTACGCGAACCCGGGGATGCCGTCCCGAGGGGCCGCCGATGTCTATGGCTCGGGCCCTCACGCTTATTCCTCCGATTTTCACTGCCAGATGCGCACGCCGCTGGATTCTGCGGTGCCGGTTCGCGGCAGCTTCCGCATGCTCCGCGTAGAACCCGAGCCCGAGCTGTTGATCGTTGCCCTGCGATCAAATCATGAGGGGCACGGAGACTCACGGACAGGATTTGCGGAACGGAGCAGACCAGGGTGCGCCGTCGAACTTCCTGGAGCAGTTGTTGAACGCCGCTCCTGAAGCCATCATGATCACGCGCGGGTCGAAAATTCTACATATCAATCGCGAATTCGAATCCCTGTTTGGCTTTAACGCCGACGAAGCGCTGGGACAGAACACGTACGACATTCTCATTCCCGAAACCCGCCGCCATGAGTTCGATATCCTCGAGCACACCATGCAACTCCACGGCCGCGCTTCGATGGAGACAGTCCGCCTTCACAAGTCAGGCGAACTCATCGATGTCTCGATCCTGGTCGCTCCGATCAACATGGCGGGTATCGAAATTGGCAATTTTGTCAGCTACCGGGACATTCGGGATAAAAAGCAATCCAACGCCCGCCTGCAGCTCGATGCCTTACGTGACCCGTTGACGGGTTTGGCGAACCGGGCCTTGTTTCTTGATCGCCTGCAGCTGATCATGGCCCGGCAGCAACGGCACTCGCATTTGAATTTCGCCGTGATGTATCTCGATCTTGACCGCTTCAAGGCGGTAAACGATAACCTGGGCCACGCCGCCGGCGACGATCTGCTGATGCGTGTCGCGGCTCGCCTGCGGTCTTGCGTTCGGCCGGAAGATACGGTGGCGCGCTTCGATGGAGACGAATTCGCCATCCTGCTTGAGGACGTCACCAATATTTCCGATGTAACCAGAATCGCCGAGCGCGCACAGCACGATATTCGCTTGCCCGTCGAGCTGAATGGCCACGAGATCTTCGTCTCTGCCAGCATCGGGATCGCCTTCGGCACACTGGACCACACCAGCCCGGAACAGATCCTCCGTGATGCGGACTTCGCCATGTATCAGGCCAAGTCCAATGGTCACGCGCGCCATGAGGTTTTTGACGGCTCCATGCACGTACACGTGGCGGTACAGATGAAGAAGGAGCAGGACCTGAAAACGGCCCTGGAAAACAAGGAGTTTGCCGTCTGGTATCAGCCCATCTATAGGCTGGCCACTGGGGAGATCGAGGGTTTTGAGGCGTTGCTTCGCTGGCGCCGCGACGGTGCAGAGTGGCTGCCGCCGCAGGATTTTTTGCCTACAGCCGAAGAGACAGGACTCATCGTTCCCATTGGAATGCTTGTGCTGGAGGAAGCTTGCCGGCAACTGAATCGCTGGGCCGAGATACTGCCGGACAAGAAACCGAGCATTGATGTGAATTTGTCTTCGCGTCAGTTCCGGGATCCGAATTTCCTGGCGGCCCTCGCCGAATTGCTGGCCAGGTGGAAGATTTCCCCGGGTCAGCTGCGCCTCGAAATCTCTGAGGCTGCCGTGAACCAGGATCCCGAAGCCGCCTTAGTGATTTTCCAGGGCCTGGCGGATCTGAAAGTCAGCGCCGCCCTGGATAACTTCGGCGCCGGCCTGGCTTCCATGAACCACTTCCTTCGCTTGCCGATTGACCTGGTAAAAGTCGACCGCCGGCTGATTGCCTACCTGCCGATTCCGGGTAAGCAGGCAGCGATCCTGCAAACCATCTTCGATCTTGGACGCATGCTGGAAGTGCGTATGCTGGCTGAAGGCATCGAGCGCAAGGAACAGTTGGATGCGCTGCTCAAGTCCGGTTGTGATTTGGGTCAGGGGCATTTTTTGTCGCCGCCTGTTTCGCAGGAAAAGACACAGGCGTTACTCGAGAACGGCACTTGGCGCATTTAACTTACCGTTGAATGCTACGATGGCCCCATGCCACGCCGACGCGAGCCAAAACCCATCTCTCCCAAGGCCGCCAAGAAGAAGGCTGCAGTGGTGCCCGCGGTTGCTTCTGAGCTGGTAATCCTCACCGGCCTTTCCGGATCCGGCAAGGCCTCCGCGCTGAAAGCATTTGAAGATCTGGGCTTTTATGCGGTCGACAACATGCCCTTGGAATTGATCCCGGCGTTTGCCGACCTGGTGCGGCAATCGGCGGAGATCAACCGTGCGGCACTGGTCGTCGATGTGCGCGAGGGGCAGCATCTCGACCGCTTTCCCGCCATCCTTCGGCAGGTAAGAAAAGTTCTTTCGACCACGGTGGTTTTTCTCGATGCTTCCGACCCCTCTCTGGTGCGTCGATTTTCTGAAACCCGGCGTCCCCACCCGCTGGGCCGGACGGAAACGGTGGTTCGTGCGATCCATGCGGAGAGAAAGCTTCTCGATCCCATCCGCAATCTGGCCGACATCGCTGTCGACACCTCCCGATACAACGTGCATGAATTGCGCGCCTACATCCTGCAGAAGTTTGAGCGTGGAGATACTGACAAGAACCTGTTGGTCTCCTCTATCAGTTTCGGTTACAAGAACGGTGTCCCGCTTGAGGCCGACCTGGTTTTCGACGTCAGGTTCCTGCCCAATCCGCATTTCGTGCCCGAGTTTCGTGACCTGACCGGGCGGCATCCCAAGGTGGCAAAATACATCCGCGAGTTCCCGCAGACGTGTGAGTTTCTAGACCGGGTCACGCAGTTGTTGCTGTTCCTGTTGCCGCATTACATCGAAGAGGGCAAGAGCTATCTCACCGTGGCTTTCGGCTGCACCGGGGGCCAGCATCGCTCGGTGATGATTGCCGAGGAAGTCCACAAGCGTCTGGCCCGGGAAGGCTACAGGGTCAAGGCCGTCCATCGGGATATGCCCCATTGATACCGAGCTGTCTTGCCAGCTGCGTCTTGACCACGGCTCAATCTACTTCGCCACATTAAGTCCCGAAGGGCCGGCTGAAAATAGGCCGCGACCCAATCCTGGACAAACTTCAGCCGTCCCTTCGGGACTCAATCTGTTGCACGATGTACCCAGGACTAGCGTCCTGGGCTATTTTCAGCCGTCCCTGCGGGACTAAATTCGAAAGTTCGGGTCCTCACACCCCATTTGAAGCCCCAATTCTCCCGCCTTACTTCGGCCCGGCTAACACCCAGGCTCCATGGCGGGGACTGAGGCCCGGCGATTACAATAGCTGGATGCGTTCCATGCAGCGCCGCGCCTTAGGGGTTTCCTCTTGAAGAAGGTGCTGCGCCTGTTGGGGTACGTGCGGCCGTATTGGCTGCAGGCGTTTTCGTCGGTCATCCTGATGGCCGGCGTGGGCCTTCTGGATGCCTTCCGCCTCCTACTGGTCGGTCCTATTTTCGACCGCGTGCTCAACCCCAATGCGCCCGACCGCACCATCCCCCTCCTCGGACCTCGTTTCGGCATAAGCCTGCAGCAAATTGTCCCCTCACACTTCCACAACGCATGGGACATCGTCGCCTTCGCGCTGGTCGCTTCCACTGTGCTGAAGGGGATCTTCGATTACTGCGGAACCTACCTGGTGAACTATGCCGGCTTCGGCATGATTACCGACCTCCGCGATGATCTCTACGACGCCATCCTGCGGCGCTCAGTCTCTTTCTTCCAACAGAACTCGACCGGCACCATTGTCTCGACCCTGATCAACGATATCGAGCGGGTGCAGTTTGCCATGTCCGCGGTCCTGGCGGAATTCCTGCAGCAATTCTTCACCCTGATCTTCACTGCATTTGTGGTTGTGGCCCTGGGTGGCAAGCTCGCCTGGGTGCTGCTGTTGTTTGTTCCCGTAGTTCTGGGCTCAGCCCGCCGCATTGGCCGCCAGGTGCGCCAGACCACCCGTAAAGGGCAGGACAAATTGGCCGAGATCCAGAACATCCTGCACGAGACCATCACCGGAAACCGCATCGTCAAAGCGTTCAACATGGAGTTCTGGGAGATGATGCGGTTCAAACAGGCGGCCCGCCGGCTGTTCGACGCTAACCTTCGTTCCGTTCGTGCACAAGCCATCAGCTCGCCGCTCATGGATACCATCGGCGCGGTGGCGATCGCCTTATTGCTCTGGGTCGGCCGCAACAGTATCCGCAGTCACGCCCTGACCGCCGGAACCTTCTTCGCTTTCATCATCGCGGTTTTCAAGCTGTATGAGCCGGTGCGCAAGTTCGCCCTGTTCTATAACAACTTCCAGCAGGCGCTGGGCGCCTCCTCGGAGATATTTCGCTTCATGGATACCCAGGACGAGGTGCGGGAGAAGGTGGGCGCCTCCGTCATCAAGGAATTCCGCCACCAGATCCAATTCGAGAATGTCTGCTTCGACTATCGCAATGAAGAAGGCGAACGGCAGGTGTTGCGCGAGATCAATCTGGTGGTCCCGCGGGGTGAGGTGGTGGCGCTGGTTGGCCCCAGCGGCGCCGGCAAATCCACCCTGGTAAACCTGATCCCACGCTTCTTCGACGTCACCGCGGGCAGCATCCGCATCGACGGACACGACCTGCGGGATGTGAGCCTGGCGTCTCTCCGTGCCCAGATTGGCAACGTAACCCAGGAGACGATTCTCTTCAACGACACGGTGCGCAATAACATCGCCTATGGCGAAGCCGGCATCCCCATCAGCCGGGTCATCGCTTCCGCCCAGGCCGCCCTGGCGCACGACTTCATCGAGCGGCTTCCGGAAAAGTACGATACAGTGATCGGGGAAAAGGGTTTTCGCCTTTCGGGTGGAGAGCGGCAACGCATTGCCATAGCCCGGGCATTGCTCAAGGACGCGCCTATCCTCATTCTTGACGAAGCTACCTCAGCCCTTGATTCGGAAAGCGAGTCGCTGGTGCAGGCTGCTCTTTCCAATCTGATTGCCGGGCGGACCGTGTTCGTCATCGCCCATCGTTTATCGACCGTGCGCCGCGCGTCGCGCATTGCAGTGATTGAAGACGGCTGCATCACCGCCATCGGGCCCGCACGAAGAGTTGCTCCGTGTCTCGTCGACCTACCAGCGCCTCTATCAATTGCAGTTTATGGACCCGGCGGAGTTTCCCGGCAACGTGCTTCCCAAAGAAGTGCTGGAACCTGCGTTGAGCGCAGAGGTTCAGCCTTGAGCGCGCCTGTCCGTTCCACGCCTGTCCATTCCACGCCTGTCCATTCGATGACCGGCTTCGCCCGAACCAGCGGCCGCATCAACGACCTGCTCTCCTGGAATCTCTCCCTTAAGAGCGTCAACCACCGTTTTCTCGACCTGCACATGCGCATGCCGGCCGGCGCCGAACCGCTGGAGATGCGCTTGCGCAGGCTGCTTAAGGAAAAAGTGCTGCGCGGGCACCTGGAAGTCACCTTGACGGTCGATCGCGGTCTTCGCCCCAGCGCTCAGTTTGACCCTGCTCTGTTGCAGGGCTATATCGCCGCCTTTCGCGCTGCCGCCCAGGATAACGGGCTCCAGCAGCAGCCGGATCTGAATGTCATTTTCCGCCTGCCTGGAGTGTTGACCGGGGAAATGCGCTTCAGCGAAGAGGAAGTGAAAGCCCTGGATGATGATGTGGCGGCCGAGATCGGCCCCCTGGTCGAGGCGTTGAACCGCATGCGAGCCCAGGAGGGCGCCGCGCTGGCCCGGGACCTAGGCGCCACCATGGAGCGTCTGGACGGCGCCGTCTCCCAGGTCGCGCACTTGCGCCAGGACGTACAGAAGGCCTACTTTGAACGGATTAGCCAGCGCATCGCGGCGCTGCTGAACGGCAATGGGGCCATCGACCGGGACCGGGTCCTGCAGGAGGCGGCCATGCTCGCGGAACGCAGCGACGTCGAAGAAGAGGTTACCCGGCTGCGTACCCATATCCAGCATTTTCATTCGCTCTTGCAGGCAGGCGGCGAAATGGGCAAAAAGCTCGATTTCCTGCTGCAGGAGATGAATCGCGAGGCCAACACGCTGCTGTCAAAGACCGGCGGAGTGAGCGGAAACGGGCAGCGAATTACTGATTTGGGCCTGGGAATGAAATCGGAGATCGAAAAAGCGCGCGAACAGGTGCAGAATCTTGAGTAACACTTGTGCGGGACTGCGCGCTTAGCGGACCACTGTATCATCAGGACAACACTTTGGCGGGAATTCTGTTCATCATCTCGGCACCTTCGGGCTCTGGCAAATCCACTCTGGTGAACCGCCTGCGTGCGCGGGTGACCGATCTCGACTTCTCTGTCTCCTACACCACGCGCGCACCGCGTCCTTCGGAACAGCAGGATCGCGAATATCACTACATCTCGCCGGCTGAGTTTCGGGCGATGGTGGACCGGGGCGAATTTTTGGAGTGGGCTGAGGTCTTTGGCAATTACTACGGCACCGCCTGCCGCTCACTCACCGATGCTCAGGCCGCAGGCAAGGACCTGCTGCTCGACATCGACGTACAGGGCGCAGCCCAAGTGCGAGAGAAGATGCCGGATGCGGTGAGCATTTTTCTGCTCGCCCCCGCGCCGGACATCCTGGCCCAGCGTCTGCGCGAACGCAGCCGCAAGGAAGGCAGCCTTCTGGAAGAGGAAATCGCCACACGGCTAGCCAAGGCCAGAAGTGAGATAGAGAACTACAGTCAGTATCGCTACATCCTGGTTAACGATATTCTTGATGACGCGGTAGAAGCATTGACCGCAATTGTGATCACGGAAAGGGCCAGGCGCCTTGGAGCGCCACCAGACCCTGAGACTGCCCGCATGATGCAGCTCGCCGATAAGTGCCGCCAGACGAACGCCACGGATCGTGTATACAAGGTGCTTTCCTCGTTCGGCCTGCTCGACATGCATGCCACTCGCGCCTGAACGTCCGGCGACAAACTTAGGAGGCAATATGACGCCAGAACATGGACTTGACAGCAATTTTCGCTACGTGGTCATGGCTGCCCGTCGCGCCCGGCAACTCCAGAACGGTTCTCAGCCGTTGATTGATTCCCGCTCTAGCAAGGCCTGCCGCGTAGCCCAGGAAGAGATCGCCGCAGGTAAGGTCAAGGCGGCTGCGCAGCCCAGGGTAGAGATAGTGGACGAGGTACTTTTGGACCCGGATCCTGAGCAAGACAGAGACTCGATAACAACGTACAATCATTGCTATGAAGGTTACGGTCGGCGTCTCCGGAGGCATTGCTGCGTACAAGGCGGCGGAGGTAGTGCGAGCCTTACAACGCCAGGCGCTGGATGTACACGTAGTGATGACGGAAGCGGCCCAGAAGTTCATCACGCCGCTGACCTTTGCCTCCCTTACCGGTCATAAGGTGATCACGGGACTGTGGCCCGCGTCTCCGGGAGAGCCCGGGAGCGGAGAGAATGATCTCGACTCCTCCATTGAGCACATTGGGGAAGCCCAGACCACGGATGCCCTGGTGGTGGCGCCGGCTACCGCGAACGTATTGGCAAAGTTCGCCCATGGCCTGGCCGACGACTTCCTGACCACCCTTTATCTGGCTACCCACGCACCGGTCATTGTTGCTCCGGCAATGAACGTGAATATGTGGGAGCACCAGGCGACCCGGGCGAACATGGAGATTTTGCAAGAGCGTGGGGTAAGGATTGTGCCCCCGGACAAAGGCCCCCTGGCCTGCGGCATGATCGGGAGCGGCCGGCTGGCCGAGCCCGAGGTCATCGTCGAGGCAGTGCTGGCTCAGCTCCATGGCCGCAACGATCTGGCTGGAGAGACGATTCTGGTCACCGCCGCCGGGACCCGGGAAGCCATCGATCCAGTTCGTTTTTTGGGCAATCGCTCCAGCGGAAAAATGGGCTACGCAGTAGCCGAAGAGGCGCAGCGCCGTGGGGCGCGGGTAGTGCTGGTGAGCGGCCCTACGGCGCTTAAGCCGCCTGCCAACTGCGAGCTGGTCTCGGTGGTCAGCGCCGAGGATATGCGGCGGGCGGTGCTTAGCCGCCTCGATCAGGTCACCATCGTGATCAAAGCCGCTGCGGTTGCTGACTATCGGCCGCGTGTGTTGGCGGAACAGAAGATGAAGCGCAGTGGTCCGATCACGATTGAGTTTGAGCCGACGGAAGACATTCTGCGCGAAGTGGTCGTTTCCAAACGGCCCGGTACACTGGTCATCGGGTTTGCCGCGGAAACGGAAAACCTCATCGAGCATGGTCGTGACAAGCTTCTGCGCAAGGGAGCCGATGCGATTGTATTGAACGACGTGTCTCGTCCGGGGATCGGCTTCGATTCCGATCGTAACGCAGCTACGTTTCTCACCCCCAAGACAGCGATCGAACTGCCCGAGATGACCAAGCATGAACTGGCAGGGCGCATCCTGGATGAAGTCGTCGCTCTGCGTCGTCCAGCATCGGTCGTAGCCGAGACCGGCTTGGTTTCCAGCAACTCCAAACTCCAGGATTAGCTGAAAAACATTTCCACGAAGGGTCCGCTGAACTGCAGATCCCTCGGCTTCGCTCCTAATGACACAGCGGTAGCGGGCGATCGGTTTAGTGCCGCGCCTACGGCGCTCGGATCGGGATCTGTACGGTCGGGGAGATAGTTGACACTTTAGACCGGGGACAAGGTTGACACTTTTAGTTCGGTTCCATGTTATGGGTCTTTTGTTTTTTTTAAAAAAACCAGCAGTCGAAGGGGAGGAAATGTGGGAATCTCGCGTGTTTTGCGAGATTTCCAAGGGGCGGTGGAAAGGTGGGGAAAGCGTGGTTTGCTTTTCCACCTTTCCAGCCGCGCCGTCATTTCCGTCCCCGGTCAGCTCCGAGATCCGATGTCAAATCCAGGACGGTGAATTCGTAGCTGTCGAATAAGGCAATGGGAAAAGCGGCGAAATAAACCAGCCAGAAATCGTCTTCGATCAACTCGAAGCCAATCGGCTCATTTCGTAGTACCTCGCTAATGAAGATTTTTCGTCGGCCTCGTTGATGGCGATTACCTGCTCTGTGTTGGCCTTGTCCACTGCCTGGCAACGGAGAAGAAAGCGGCTACTCGCGTCACTCATGGTCAGTGGATCGATACGCTGCCCGTCTTGTGTGCGGAACCAGCCCTTGAAATCGCCACACGATAGGTGATTGGGGCTGCTCGCCTCTTGAAAGGGTTGTGTGTAGGGTGGAGTCTTTGGCCGACTTCTCCGGGGCACCGTCAAACCTTCGCGCTTCAGCAATGCCCCTATCGTGCTGGCCGCCGGCCAGACTACATGCGGCTGCTTCTCACGCAAGCTGTGAAGCAACTTACGCGGCCCCCAGCTCTTGTGTCGTTGACGTAAATCCAGCAGCTGCTGCTCGACCTTAGCACTGGTCTGATTCGGATGGGACCGCGGCGCTCGACTCCGATCGTTCAACCCCCATCGCCTTCGGCGCGCACCCGTTTCACCCACTTGTAACCGCTCTGGCGAGAAATCTCGTAGGTCCGGCATAGTTCTGCCATCGTGCACTCGCCGCTCTCAAACTCCCGCACAAACTTCCTCCGTTGGTCCACTACTTTGCTCGCTTTCCAGGCCATGTCCTCTTCTACTGGCCTTGAGGGTGCGAACTAAAGTGTCAACCTTGTCCCCGGTCTGTTCTGTCAACCATCTGCCCGGTCCGTACCGATCGATTTCCCAGCCCTTCCGGGCTGGGCTGACGTTTGGCGGTCGGCCCTCCGGGCCTTGCATTTACAGCGATTTTTGCCGTGTCATTTCTCCCTCAACTTGCCGTAGGCAAGTCAGTTGCTCGGGATGACAACTAGGAGAGAGTTGTGGTGAAGAGAGGACGGTTGCCAGGGGGTTAGGGCGGTTGTTGGGTCCGGAAACCCATTAGCGACTGTCCTTTCCTTTAGCAACTGCCCCATCCTTTAGCAACTGCCCCATCCTCACAACAACCCTCTCCTAGTTGTCATCCCGGGCGAAGCCGAGGGATCTGCAGTACTGCGGACCCGTCTTGTGAAATGTTCTTCGACACGCCATGTAAGCTATAAAGAGTCCGGTTCAGCAAATGTCGTTTGATCCCCAGTTGCAACAAGCCATCGCCGCGCACATGCAATATCTGCGCGACCTCGGTATCTACGACTTCTATCGCCGCGCCACAGACATCGTCATCGACCCCACCCCTGAGGAGCCCGTCATTCCCTCACGTCAGCCCGTCTCACCGCAGCCGCCCGTGGGCTCGTTTGTTGCCCCGCCCAGCCGTATAGAAGCGTTGCGCGCGATCCAATTCGAAATCGGTGACTGTACCCGTTGCGCCCTCAGCCGCGGCCGGAACAAGATTGTGTTTGGCGACGGCGATCCCAACGCGCGCCTCATGTTTGTGGGCGAGGGGCCCGGAGCGGACGAAGATGCGCAGGGCATTCCATTCGTCGGCCGCGCCGGCCAACTCCTGAACAACATGATCGCCGCGACGGGACTCAAGCGCGAACAGGTCTACATCGCCAACATCGTGAAGTGCCGGCCCCCGCAGAACCGAGTGCCTGAGCCGGAGGAAGCCAACACCTGCTCCCCCTTCCTCTTCCAACAGATTGACGTTGTACGGCCGGAAGTCATCGTGGCCCTGGGTTCCACGGCCGCGACCTATCTTCTGGGCGTGAAGTCCTCCCTGAGCGGCCTTCGCAAGCGTGTTCACAAGTGCCGGGACACCAAGCTCATCGTTACCTATCACCCGGCCTACCTGCTGCGAGATCCATCACAGAAAAAAGAAGCATGGCAGGATTTGAAACTCGCCATGGCCGAGTTGGGATTGTCCATTCCCTCCCGCTGATGGCAACTTTCTGTGACGTGGTGTTGCCGGTACCCCTCGATCGGGCCTTTACCTACAAGCTCAAGGACGATAACGGACCACCCGTTGGCGGCCGCGTGGTGGTGCCTTTCCGCAATGAAAAGTTGATCGGAGTGGTCACCCGCTTGCACGACGAGGCTCCGCCAGTCGAGGCGCGGCTCATTGAAGCCGTGCTCGACCAAGAACCCATTCTCAGCGCCGAACTGATGGAGTTGGCCACCTGGATTGCGCAGTACTACCTGGCTCCCTTGGGCGAAGTGTTACGCAGCATGCTGCCACTCATGGCGGAAGTGCGGCGTTCCGTCAGCTATCGCATCAGCGAAACTGGTTTGACCATTCTCGTTGAGGGTGCTGAGCAAGGCTCCTCGCGCCGCTCGCGCCGCAGCCCGGATGAACAGGATATCGAGTACACCGTGCTCAACTATCTCTCCGATGGCCAGCCGGCGAGGAGCGGGAAACTTCGGCACTCGACAGGCGCCACGGCAGAGTTATTGACCAGCATGTTGCGCAAGAAGTGGTTGCTGCGCGAAACCGAAGCTGCACCGCGCGATGCGCGCCGTTTAGTGCGTCATGCTGTGCTGGTGGCCGATGTCGCGGCCGCCGAAACTGAATGACAATCAGTTGGCGATTCTCGCCGAACCTAGCGGGCGCGGGCGGGTCCTTGCCGGTTCCCGTTTTGCGCAGGTTGGAGGTTCCTGCTACCACCCTGCAAACCCTGGTAAAGCGGGGCTTGGTCACGATCGAAGAGCGCCCCGCGGCCTTTCACCTAACCGGCGCCACAAGACCTGCCGCACAGTATGTCCTCAATCAGGCCCAACAAACGGTGCTGGCGCATATTGAAACCACCCTCGATGGAGAGGGCTTTGGCGCTTGCCTGCTCCATGGAGTGACTGGTTCGGGCAAGACTGCGGTGTATCTGGCCGCGATGGAACACGCACGGCGCGCCGGCCGTTCGGCCATTCTGCTGGTCCCCGAAATCGGCCTCACCCCCGCCATGGCGGCGCAGCTTCACTCCTCGTTTGGGGGCAGCGTAGCTCTTTTGCACTCCGCCCTCACCCCGGATGAGCGTGCCGAGCAGTGGTATCGCATCCGGCGTGGCGAAGCGCGGATTGTCGTGGGCACCCGTTCCGCCATCTTCGCACCCGCCATGAACCTGGGCCTCATCATCGTCGATGAAGAGCATGACCAGTCTTACAAGCAGGAGGAGATTCCGCGCTACCACGCCCGCGATGTCGCCGTGATGCGCGCCAAGATCAGTGGCGCTACCGTCGTTCTGGGCTCAGCCACTCCGTCGCTCGAGTCATGGCGTAATGCAGAGACGGGCAAGTATGCGTTGATCGAAATGAAGGAGCGGGTCAACCAGCGGCCCCTTCCCATCGTCGACCTGGTGGATATGCGCCTCGAATTCCAGGAAACGGGGAAGGAAAGCATCTTTTCCCGCGTGCTGCTGGAGCGAGCGAAAGCCGCCATCGATCGCGGAGAACAGGCCATCATCCTGCTCAATCGGCGCGGCTATTCCTTTGCGGTGCTATGCCGGGCCTGCGGCGAAAAGCTGCAATGCGAAAACTGCGCCATTGCTCTTACCCATCACAAACCCATTATCCCTGGAGAGACCATCGCGAATCCAGCCGGGCAGCGGCTCAAATGTCACTATTGCGGATACGTGAAGACCGTGCCCAAACGGTGCCCTAAGTGCGAGAGCGAGCATTTGTTTTATCTGGGCGCTGGTTCGCAGCAGGGCGAAGAGCGTCTGCAGGAGCTGTTTCCGCATGCGCGCATCGGACGTATGGACCGCGATACCATCCGTAACCGCTTCGACATGGAGCATCTCCTTACCCGGCTGCACAGCGGGGAAATCAACCTGCTGGTGGGCACGCAGATGATCGCCAAAGGGCCACGATATCCATGGCGTTACCTTCGTCGGGGTGGTGGGCGCGGATCATGCGCTCGGCCTGCCCGATTTCCGCGCCGCCGAACGCGTCTTCCAGTTGCTCACGCAAGTCTCCGGCCGCGCCGGACGCGGAGATCTGCCTGGCAACGTCCTGGTCCAGAGCTACTACCCGGAACATTACGCCATCCAATGCGCGGCGGCGCACGACTTCAGAGCCTTCGTGAAAAAAGAGATGCAGTACCGCAAGTGGATGCACTACCCGCCGCACGCGACGTTGGCCAACATCATCATTCAGAGCCAGCGGCTGGAGGAAGCAGCCGGCTGGGCCACCAGCCTGGGCAGGTCCTTCGCCGCCATGCCCCTCGAACATGTGCGGGTATTGGGGCCCGCGAGCGCACCCATCGTGCGCATCAAGCGCATCTATCGCTTTCATCTTTTGCTGAAGTCCGAGAAGCGGCAGGCCCTCGCGCGGACCTTGCGTGCTGGACTAGCCCAGGCGGAGGCGCTTGGCATTCCACGCCGGAATTTAATCGTCGACGTCGACGCCGTGAACCTGATGTAACCCGCATCTCATCATGATCTCTGCCTCTGTTTCCCATATCCTCCTGGCTCTGATCGTCGCCATCAGCATTCTGCTGATGTTGATTCGTCCGCGCAATATTCCAGAGGTCTACTGGGTCGGCGGTGGGGCGATCCTGCTGATTGTTCTTCGTCTCATTCCGCTCGCGCTGGCCGGCAAGGCCACGGCCGAGGGCTCCGATGTTTACCTTTTTCTCGTCGGCATGATGCTGCTGTCGGAATTGGCCCGCGAACACGGTGTCTTCGACTGGCTTTCTTCCGCGGCGCTTAAAGGATCGCACGGCTCCTCCGCCCGCCTTTTCACCCTGGTGTACGGCGTGGGAACGCTGGTCACGATCTTCATGTCCAATGACGCAACCGCCGTTGTTCTCACGCCGGCGATTCTCGCCGCCATACGCAAAGCGAGGGTCGCGCCGCTACCGTACCTGTTGGCCTGCGCAATGATCGCCAACGCTGCCTCGTTCGTCCTGCCGATTTCCAATCCCGCAAATCTGGTGGTCTTTCGTTCGAGCATGCCGCCATTGGGGCGATGGCTCGCATCCTTCGGCTTGCCATCGATTCTTTCCATTGCCGCGACGTACCTGGTCCTGCGGTTTGTCTTTCGCAAAGAACTCGCGGACGGCACACAAGCCGGCGACGGCGCAAAACCGCTCTCTACGAACGGGAGAATTGTGCTCGGAGGTATCGTCTCCATGGTGGCCGTGCTGTTGACGGCGTCCGCTCTCGACAGGGATCTCGGATTGCCCACCTGCCTTGCGGCGCTTGCGATCACGGCGGTCGTATGCATCAAGGCCCGTAGTAATCCCTGGACCCTGATGAAAGAAATCAGTTGGGCTACGATTGCCCTGGTCGCCGGGTTGTTCATCATGGTCGAGGCGGTGCAAAGTGTGGGCGCCCTCAAGCTCACCCAGGCGGCCTTTCACGACGTGCAGCGATTGGCTCCCGCTTCCGCCGCGCTGGCCACCGGCTTTGTCGTTGGCGTCGCCAACAACCTGGTCAACAATCTCCCCCTCGGCCTCATTGCCGGCGCGACGTTGCAGGCCGAGCATGCCAGGGGGCTGATTGCCGATGCGGTGTTGATTGGCGTGGACCTGGGGCCGAATCTCTCCGTGACCGGCTCCCTGGCGACGATCTTGTGGCTGATCGCGCTGCGCAAAGAAAAGCTCAACGTGAGCGGCTGGGATTTCTTCAAGGTCGGCGTGCTCGCCATGCCCGTGGCGCTGGCCGCTGCGATGGGCGGCGCAATTCTGATGCAGATCTTATAGCCTCGCTTTCTCACAGCCCGGCTGCGACAAAGCCCGTCACTCGTTACGCTTTCAGATCTCACCACAGGCATCGATTTCGTTTTATTTGTTTACCCCGTGGTCTGTGAGAAATGCTGGTCTAGCGAAACAGGTCAATCACGCTGGTGCCTACGAAGGGAGCCGGCAGGAACGTCAGAACCAGAATGGCGAGCGCCAGCCAGCCAAGCCGGCGGTGGTTGTAAGGCATCAGCGGGAAAAACGGAACGTGCGGATGGCGCATGGCGGGCAGCAGCAGAATCACTCCCCACAGCACCCAGCCGGACCACAAGGTCGCGCCCATCACCAGCAGGATGACCGGCACCACATAGGTCAGCCGGCGATGCCACCGAGACGTAATCGCGTAAAGAATATGACCACCATCCAATTGCCCGGCCGGGATGAGGTTCAGAGAAGTCACAAACAAACCCACCCAGCTCGCGATCAGGATGGGGTGGGGAATCAGGTTGTCCATGCGCGGCACCCAGTGAAACCAGGCAGCCAGGGCACGGTCCAGCAGAGTGACCGTCAAAGGCCAGCGGAACTGAACCAGCGCGGGCGCCGAGTCCGGACCCGCGGGGTGGGAGAGCAGGATGCCCAATACCGTGGTGGGGAGTGCAACCAGGTATCCGGCGACCGGTCCGGCGATGCCCACTTCCATCAGAGCCCGGCGGGAGGGAATCCGAGACCGAATCCGGATCACGGCCCCTGCGGTGCCGCTTAATGTCGGAGCGGGCAACACGTAAGGCCAAGAAGCATTGATGCCATGGTGGCGGCAATAAAAATAGTGGCCCGCTTCATGGGCCAGCAGGATCGCCAGCAGCGCCAGCGAGAAGGACCAGCCGCTGGCCAGCGCTGAGGAATGCGTCCAGATCCAGCGCAGCGGGAAAAGATCGCTTTCGTGAACCAGCGGCGGCTGCCCCAGGCGAAAGTTCTGCATGAGCAGCGCACCTGTGCTGGCGGTGGTAAAGATGCTCACTACCAGCAGGCATAGCGGCAGCCACGCAATCGAGCGCGGAGCCCTTGCAGCAACATCCGAGTGATCGGCAGCGTTGGGGAGGAGCGGATGAACCGTGGTCGGCATTTCTACTTCTGCCAAGGGTGGCTAAGAATCCAGCAGGTGAAGTTCCTTACCTGGCTTGAAGCGAACAGCCTTGCCTGGAGTGATGGTGACTTCCGCACCGGTCCGAGGGTTGCGGCCGATTCCCGTCTTACGCGGGCGCACATTGAAGACGCCAAAACCTCGCAACTCAATCCGGTCGCCCGAAGCCAGCGCTTTCTTCAGGCTCTCGAAGACTGTGTCGACGGCCGCTTCCGCTTTGTTGCGCGGTAGTCCGGTCTTGGCGATGACTTGATGGATGATGTCCTGTTTAATCAATGCCTTTACCCCGAGGGATGTTAGGTAACAGCAATGGCCGGAGCTACGTCCTCATCGTATAGCGTGTCTCCGGTATGGTCCAGCGGCTTCCTTGGGGATCAAGATTGTCAACTAACCCGGCCTACCGTAAGATGCAGTTTCCAGAAGAAGGATTTTTTACCCCTCAGTACCGAACCTGGCTCTGCCAGGCCGGTTTCCCCTAAAGGAGTTGCATGTCTATTCAGTCCGACCGGTGGATTCGCGAGCAGTCGCAAAAAGGGATGATTGTCCCCTTCAGCGAAAAGCAGGTAAGAGAAGGGGTCATATCCTACGGCCTCTCCTCCTACGGCTACGATCTTCGCGTTTCCGATGAATTCAAAATCTTCACCAACGTGAATAGCGCAGTCATTGATCCCAAGGCGTTTGACGAGCGGTCTTTTGTCACGGTCACTGCCGACTCGGTCCTGGTTCCGCCCAATTCGTTCGCCCTTGCCCGGTCGGTCGAATATTTCAAGATTCCCCGCGACGTGCTCAGCATCTGCGTAGGCAAATCAACCTACGCGCGCTGCGGCATTATCGTGAACGTCACTCCTTTCGAGCCGGAATGGGAAGGCTTTGTAACCCTCGAGATCTCCAACACTACCCCTTTGCCGGCCCGGATCTATGCCAACGAGGGCCTTTGCCAGATCCTTTTTTTCCGCTCCGATGAGCCGTGCGAAGTCAGCTACGCGGACCGTAATGGTAAATACCAAAAGCAACAAGGTATCGTGCTTCCAAAGCTGTGATGGCGGAGCCAACGAAATCACTTTCCCGCTTGCGGGTGGCGCTGCTCGAGCCAGAGCCCATCCGCGTGCAGGGATTTATCACTTTATTCCAGGATCATCCTCGAATAGAGTTTGTGGTTTTTGAGCTGCCGCAGTTCCTGGCCGAACACGAGATCAAGCTGGCCTTGATCGGCCTGCACGGTGAAAAGCTCCCACTCCCATTGGTCGGCACCATCCATGGGTTGCGGCCCGATGTGCGGCTGGTCGTTATGGGTCCGACCGGAGACGACGAGGTTATCCTGCAGGCGGTCACCGCCGGCGCCAAGGCCTACCTTGAAGCCAGCGCCACGCCGGAGCAGGTCGAACAGGCGATCATGACTGTCAGCCAGGGGTCCATCTGGGCGCCGCGACGGGTATTATCCATTTTTGTAGATCGCGCGACCAAATCGTCCCGATCCGCCGCTCCGGCCTCGGCTCAATTCACGGCCCGCGAAACCGAGGTGCTCAAGCTGCTGGTTGCCGCCCGGTCCAATCGCGAGATTGCCCGCACCCTGGGAATCGAAGAGAGAACCGTTAAGGCCCACGTGGCAAAGCTGATGCGCAAGGTGGGGGTGGAAAACCGCATCGCCCTTTCCATCTACGCGGTAAACAACTCCATCGTCACCCCAGCCCTCGAATAGCGCCAGGCAATGCGTATCACGTCGCTGGCTAAATTAGATTGGGTACTTAAGTGCATGGTACCTTAGTGACATTGCGAGGTTACCTATCTTGGCCGAAAGTTACTTTAGAAACAACGCAGATCTGGGGACGGGGCTTCTGACCGGCGAACTTTTGCCATCACCAGCCCCCATTTTTTTTGACTTGCCCTGTATCGCATCCTGATCCATCCTTTCGATTTTTCCCAACTGCCGCAAAAATTCCTGCATCCTAGCAACTGGCCTATCCCCACTTTAGGAAGTGGCTGTTGAGCGGTTTCGCCTCACAAGCGCCGCGCTAACGTCAGCGAACTCGGTACCGTGCGGACAAACGTTCCCACCTGGAGATTTGAAAGAAGATGAAACACCTTTTGGCGATTCTTTGCGTTGTCGGAATTTCCCTTTCCACAATGTCTGCCTATGCAGCAGACGATAAGGCCACCCTGGACGCTCGTATCGAGAGCGCGAAAGATGTTCTGGACGCAATCATGGCGACTCCCGACAAGGCGATTCCCAATCAGATCATGTCCCAGGCGACCTGCGTGGGCGTCGTGCCCAGCGTGAAGAAGGGCGCCTTCCTGGTTGGTGCGGAGTATGGCCAGGGCGTCGTAACCTGCCGGACCGGGCACGGCTGGAGCGCTCCGGCCTTTATCAGGATCGCGGGTGGTAGCTTCGGATTTCAAATTGGCGGCCAGGCTACCGACCTGGTTCTGGTAGCAGTCAACGACAAGGGCTTTCAGGACCTCCTCAAGAGCAAGTTCAAGATTGGCGGCGATGCCTCGGCCGCGGCGGGCCCGGTCGGACGCGATTCCCAGGCTGCGACCGATTGGAAACTGAACGCTGAACTGCTTACCTATTCGCGCGCCAAGGGACTGTTTGCCGGCATCGATCTCACCGGAGCAGTGGTGGATGAGAACGTAGACGCGACGCGCGCGTTCTATGGTGTGGCTCACCCCAGCGCACAGATCCTGAAGGGGGAAGTAGCCACTCCGCCAGACGCGCGCCCGTTCGTACGCACGGTGGCAAAGTATTTCTCCGAAGTGCAAAGCTCAAAGTAGGTTTACCCACTCCCTATACTCGACACGACCACTGCCCGGCGATGCTTTTGCCGGGCAGTTTTTTTGACCTGCCTGCAAACCGTTTAAACTGGAAAAGCTGAACTCAACCCAATTGCGGGGCACAGCTGTGGAAGCGGATGCGGAGACGACTGGAATTTGTGCTGGTGTGGGCCGCGGTAAAGCTCCTGAGCTTGCCGCCAAGGAGCGTTGCCCGCAATATCGGTGCGTTTGTCGGCCGGCTGGCGCTGTTGCTGACTCCACGCCTGGCGGGTGTCGGCGACCTTAATCTTCGCCTGGCGTTTCCCGCGAAAAGCGCCGCCGAACGGCAACAAATTCTGCGCCGGCTGTACCGCAATCTTGGTTGGTTGTTGGCCGAGTTCTGCCAGATGCCGCGCTATACCCCGGAGACGACGCGCAGCTTTATCCGGTATGAAGGCTTGGAGCACTACCTGGCGGCTCGCAATGAGGGCAAAGGAGTTCTCATCCTCACCGGTCATCTGGGTGCGTGGGAGCTATCGAGTTTTTATCACTCGCTGATGGGCTACCCCATGAGTATCGTGATCCGGCGTCTCGACAATCCGCTGGTCGACAGCCTGGTTAACCACATTCGCTGCCTCCACGGAAATCAAGTGCTCCACAAGGACGATTTCGCGCGCGGCCTGCTGGCTTCCATGCGCAGGGGCGAGACTGTGGGCATCCTGATGGATACAAACATGACCCCACCCCAGGGATCGTTCGTCGATTTCTTCGGTCAATCCGCGTGTACTGGAACCGGCCTGGCGCGAATTGCCATGAAAACCGGCGCCCGTGTGCTGCCCGGCTTTCTGCTCTGGGAAGAGGCAACGCAGCAATACGTCCTGCGCTTCGGCGCCCCACTCTGCCTTGCCACCAGCGGAGATGTGGAGGCGGACGTGATTGCCAATACAGCCTTGTTCACCAGGGTGATCGAAGACTACATTCGGCAATATCCCGACCAATGGCTTTGGGTGCATCGCCGCTGGAAGACTCGCCCGCCGGGCGAAGAGCCCATCTACACTTGAGTCATGCCTATCCCTCTCAGTGAATTGGCCGAACGGCTCGGCGCGGAACTCGATGGCGCCGCAGGTCGACCACGTGATCACGGGGGTGTCCAGTATCGCCGGCGCGGGCCCGGGGTGCCTGGTGTTTGCCGAAGAAGAGGCCTCGTTTGCTGCGGCCATGGCCTCGGGCGCCGGCGCCGTTCTGGTTGGGCAGCACATGGTGATCGCCGGGGCAAATAAGCCCATTCTGCGCATTCCGCAGCCGCGGCTGGCCTTTGCCCGTGCCGCGGTGTTGCTGCGTGCTCCGCAGCCTGAACCGTCCATCCACCCTACTGCCGTGATCGCACCAGGAGTGCAGATGGGCGCCAAGGTCTCGGTCGGCGCCCACGCCTCGGTCGAGGAGGGCGCCAGCATCGGTGAGGGAACCATCATTGGCAGCGGCGCTGTGATCGGGGCCGGGGTCCGCATCGGCAAACACTGCCACCTTTATCCCCGCGTGGTGATCTACCCCGGGGCCACGCTCGGTGACCGGGTGGTGGTTCACGCCGGGGCGGTGCTGGGAGCAGACGGCTTCGGCTATGTCCGCGATCGAACCAACGGGGAATACACTCAGTTCCCCCAACAGGGGACCCTGGTCATCGAGGACGACGTTGAGATTGGAGCCAACACCACGATCGATCGCGGGGCTCTTGAAGAGACCCGCATCGCTCGCGGGAGCAAGCTCGACAACCTGATTCATATTGGTCATAACTGCAACATCGGACGTAACGTTGTCATCGCCGCGCAGACCGGTATCTCAGGCTCGAGTGCGGTGGGGGACGGCGCCATCCTCGGAGGACAGGTCGGCATGGGCGATCATGCTATGGTCGGGCCCGGCGTCATCCTTGGTGGCCAGGCGGGCATTCTGCCGAAGAAAAAGCTTCTGGGGCCGGGAATTGTCTTTTGGGGCACGCCGGCTAAGCCGGTGCGTCAGTATCTGAAGGAGCTGGCAATGCTGGCTCGGCTAAAGCGGCCTGCCGGAGACGATGTAATGGCCATTGTGGTGGTAGGCGGGCACTCGCGCAGCGTGGGCAAGACCTCGGTGGTCGCCAATCTGATCGCCCGCCTTCCCGAGCGCCATTGGACCGCCTGCAAGATCACCCAATTCGGGCACGGGTTCTGCAGTGCGAACGGAGAGCCCTGCGACTGCCAGACGGATGACCACACCATCGCCATCACCGCTGAGCGAGATCCCAACACCGGTACTGACAGCGCCCGCTTTCTTGCCGCCGGGGCGGTCCGGTCACTCTGGGTCCGCACCCGCATCGGCCGCCTGGCGGATGCGATGCCCCGTATTCGTAAGGAAATCGATGCCGCTGAGAACATCATCTTCGAGTCCAACAGCCTGATGCAGTTTCTGCGTCCGGATCTCTATCTTTCTGTTCTGGACCATGCCACAGCTGACTTCAAAGACTCCGCAAGGCTATTCCTGGACCGCGCCGACGCGGTGCTCCTGCGTGCATCGGGGGAGGCGCTTACTCCTCAGTGGAAAGAGGTTTCCCTACGCCTGATTGCGGGTAAGCCACGGTTCCTGGTGACGCCGCCGGACCTGATCGGCGACGACCTGGTCGCGTTCGTGGAGCAGCGAATGGCGGAAACCGAGCCAGGACGAGAGTCGAGAGTTAATTGTTGAATCGTTTCGAGTCCTGAAGGGACGACTGAATACTCCAAACGTGCTCAGCCGTCCCTGACGGGACTGATCCACGCACTCTTCGCTACCCAGCACTGCGTGCTGGGCTATTATCGGGCCGTCCCTGCGGGACTGTACGCTACAAACAGCTGTCGCAACTCCGAGGCTGCAAACGAATGCACCTCGTACCGAACGGCTGTGGGTGCGATCCTACCATGCTTCAGCCGTCCCGCTGAGCCCCGGCGTGCCCTGATACAAAGCATCACGCGGTGACTAGCTGAAAACTCCGCACGTTCCGCGAGGTCTTGGATCGATGCACCCTCTCTGAAATGTAGAAACTTCAGACCCGGGACTAGAGTCTTGGCGGTCCGATGCCTGACGGCTGCTCTACTTCAGTGGAAAAGGCTCAGCCTTCAGAGAGCCATCGCGCTGCTTGAGCAGTATCTGTACCTTGCTCTCAGCGCTGTCCAGCTCCTGCTTGCATTGCGCCGAGAGGCGCATGCCTTCCTCGAACATCTTGATCGAGTCTTCCAGCGGCAGATCTCCTCGCTCGAGTTGGGCGACGATCCCTTCCAGCTGTTTCAGCGATTCCTCAAACGTTGCCAACGCCGGCCCCCTCAGGCTTCGCGTCCGATAGCACTACCTCAAGAATCTCGACCGCGCAGGAATACCGTCCAAACGGAGCACTGACCTGCACTCCCTGGATCATAGGGCGCGCCGCAGCCAGCATCTCTCGCGCGATCTGTATGCCCTCGGCCCGCGCCTTATCGGGAGTATCCGCCTTTTGCATCCTGGCCATGATCTCGTCCGGCATCGATACCCGCAGGTCATTCTTCATGAACTCGGCATTGCGCAGGCTGGTCAGCGGCCAGATACCCGCAATGACGGGAATACGAAACTCCTCGATGCGCTTAAGAAACGCCTCCAGCAGCTTCAGGTCGAACACCGGCTGGGTAATCGCATATTCGGCTCCCGCTTCCACCTTGTACTCGAAACGGCGAATCTCCGTGTCCATGTCCGGCAACCCAGGATTGGCAGCCACCCCGATCGTCAATCCGCTCGAAACACCGACTGGATTACTCCCCAGGTCCAACCCGTGGTTCAAGCGCCGGACAATATTCACCAGCCCAATGGCATCCACATCGAAGACTGCGGTGGCATCGGGATAATTGCCCAACTTGGGCGGATCCCCAGTCAGGCAGAGAATATTCTTCAAGCCGATGGAAGACGCTCCCAATAAATCGGACTGGATGCTCAGCAAATTGCGGTCCCGGCATGTGTAATGCAGCAGCGTTTCCATCCCCGTCTGCTGAATCTGGATACACAGGCTTTGCGCGCTCATGCGCGGCGCGGCGCGAGACAGGTCCGGAACGTTGATGATGTGGACGCCATTTTGCACCAGCATCCGCGCACCTTCGAGTTCCTTCTCGCAAGTGATGCCCTTGGGTGGAACCATCTCCACCATGGTGACAAACGTGCCGCCGGCGATCAGCGAACCGAGGCGCGAACGGTCGCCCAGCGGCGCAGGCGCGATCTCGGAAATCGCCGGACTTTGCTTCACCTGGGTGTGGGCTACCTCCTGCGCACCCATCGCGCGCAGAGACGATTTCATGGATCGGATATGACTGGGTGTGGTGCCGCAGCAGCCGCCCACAAACTGCACCCCGGCCTTGACCAACTTGCGTGCAAAGCTGGCCATGTACTCGGGCGAGCAGAGATAGATGTTGCGCCCATCGACAGCCCGTGGCATGCCTGCATTGGGCATGGCAATCAAGGGCAAGTCGGTGGCGGAGGCCATGCATTCAATAGCGGTGAGTACGGTGGCCGGGCCTACGCTGCAGTTGCAGCCGATCGCATCGGCGCCCCACTCGGTCAGCCGCGCCGCTGCCGTCTCTGCACTGGACCCGTCCAGGCAGTTGGCATCCTCATCAACCGTCACCATCACCAGCACCGGCAGGGAAGGGGCCACGGATCTCGCCGCGAGAATGGCTTGCTCCGCTTCGTTCAACGCAGAAACGGTTTCGATCAGCAGCATGTCGACCCCGCCCTCGACCAAGCCCCGAATCTGCTCCGCAAACGCTTCGCGCGCCTCGCTCAAACTGGTCTTGCCTAAGGGTTCCAGGCGCACGCCCAGGGGCCCGACAGCGCCCGCAACCCAGGCCTTTCCGCTTTGTTTGTCGGCTCGCTGGTTCACTGCCTTGCGTGCTATCTGGGCTCCGGCCCGGTTGATCTCGACTACCCGGTCGGCAAAGCCATAGCGCTGCAAACGTAGGGCATTGGCGCCAAAAGTATTGGTCTCGATGATCTCCGCGCCCGCCTGCAGGTATTCCTCGTGGACGTTCCTCACCAACTCCGGCTGGGAGACGTTGAGCTCGTCGTAGCAGCGGTTGATGAAGATGCCGCGGGCGTACAAACTGGTGCCCATGGCTCCGTCGCACAGCACGTTCCGAGTCCCGAAGATCTCTGTGAGCCGATTCGTCATAGGGTAAGTCTAATTATGCTAAGCCACCCGAGGCGCGATTGCCAGCAGCCGCTTTGTTATACTTGGCCTTTCCCGCATGTCCGCCGCGTGGTGAATTCTGGTGAGGTCTTAGTTGAAGAAAAGAAGTCTCCGGTCGTTTTGTGCCCTTTCTGCGCTAGCCTGTTTCGCTTTCATTCTTCTGGCCGGATGCGGCAAGAGCTATTATTTTGGCGGCCGTGCGTTGCCCCCTAGTGGGATCCTCAATCGCGTTCTGATCGCTGTCCAGAATCCGGGCGCGCTGACCAAGGGCACCCTCCAGATCGTTGACGCCTTTTACGATATCCGCCATAGCTTTAGCAGCAATGTTCCCTCCTTCAGCCTGGCCGGATACTCGGGAGCTGACCCGATTACGATCCAGAACATGCCGGAAGAGCAGGCGGGGGCCGTCTACGGCGCGGGCGACGGCAGCTATGCCCTCCTGAACTACGCCAGCGAGAAGCAAAACACCACCGTTTCCTTGCCCGGCCAGTCCTCCGGCGTTTTTATCTCGCACGACCAAAGATATGTCTTCGCGGCCAACCAGACGGCGCACAGGCTCACCGTGCAGGATCGTCAGCTGGGTACCAGCTACGGATTGAATGTGCCCAACGTCTACCGCGTCTCCACCAATCCCAGCGGATCGGCAGCGTTAGCCTTCGTCCAGGACAGCAACCTGGTTTACAGCGTTTTCAAGCTGCAGACGAATCAGAAAGTGCCGTCGAATGCGGTCGATTGTGAACCGCAGAATATCCCGGTGTATTGCGCTCTGCCCGTGCCCGGCACCTTTGACCGGCCAACCAAGGCCGTCTTCTCCGCGGACGGCACCACCGCTTTTGTGTTGAACTGCGGGCCGGAGTGCGGTGGTACCCAGGCCAGCATCAGTTTTCTGCCCGTGGCTGGGATCGTCATCCAGAGCGGTGCACCAGTGCCTCCGGGCGCACCCTCCGCGGTCACGGCCACCATTCCCGTTCCCGGCGGGGTCACCAACGCCCTGCAGAACGGAAATCTCCTCTACATTGCCGGCCAGCAACTGCAATCCGACGGTTTCTTTGCCGGATTCCTCTCCATTCTTGATCTCGGCACCCAGAAGATTACCGGTAACTACTCCATCAGCGATGGAACCCATACCAGGATGAATTTCGGTGACGACAACACGCTTTGGATCGGATCCCAGCTCTGCACGCAGGGCGAACGCTATCACCTGGGCGCAACTACCAACCTTGGGTGCCTCACCATGTTCAATACCGCCAAGAACTCGGTGACCATGATTGACTCCTACAAAGGGGACGCCACCGGCGTCGCGTCGGTGCTGACCCTGCACAAGGTTTACACCGCCGAGGGCGGCCAAGTGTACATCTACAGTACTGTTGACGGCTCCTCGCTCGACAACTCGCAGGTGACAGTGGTGGGTACGGCTTACGATGTGGCCTACATGGACTCGCCCAGCGATGCCAACAACACCACCTATTGACGTTCTCGCCATTGCCGCCCATCGCGACGACGTGGAACAAACCTGTGGTGGCACCCTTTTGCGCATGGGCTCCCTCCAGTTGCGCACGGCCATTCTCGACCTGACCCAGGGGGAAGCCGGGACGCGCGGCTCTGCCGGGGAGCGGGCCCAGGAAGCGGAAGAGGCCGCCCGCATACTGGGTGTGGCATGGCGCGAAGCCCTCGACATTCCCGACGGCAGGGTGGAGAACACCTGGGACAACCGCATCAAGATCGTTCGCAAGCTACGGCAGTTGCGGCCCAGGGTGGTGATTCTGCCTTACTGGCAGGGGCGCCATCCCGACCACTACAACAGTTCGACGCTTGGTTACGAGGCCTGCTTTTTGTCAGGCCTGGCGAAAATTGATACGGGCGACCCGCCTTTTCGGCCCTTCAAAATCCTGTACGCCAGCCTTTACGCGGACGCACGGCCCAGTTTTGTAGTCGACATCACGCCCTTCATCGAGGAGCGGTTCCGCGCTTTGCTCGCGTATCGCTCGCAGTATGCCGATCAGCCATCCGGCGGAGCCCTGTTTGTGCCCCACGGCGAAATTCGCGAACGCACCTTCTCACTGGCGCGGCACTACGGCCTGCTGGGCGGCGTTCGCTATGCCGAGCCCTTCGTGCAGAAGGAGGTCGGCCTGGTGGATGATCTGACGCTGATTCCCGTGGCGTCGATCTGAGACGCAATTCGGGGGGCGTGCAGGCAAGCTGGGGCGGGATAACTGGCCGATTGTGTGGAACCGATTCGGTCTGATCGGAATCAAGTTGGTCTTCGAACTCGCCTGTGGGCTCTGAGTTGTGTGGCCGGTACCCAGGACTACCGTCCTGAGAAAGATTCAGCCGTCCCCGTTCGACAAGCTCAGGGCAGGCTCTGCGGGACTGATCCGTATACCGCCTTGAGCGATGGTTTGTTTTCAGCGGGTGCCGCCACATAAGCCGATCGAAAACAGCTAATTGGGACGAGACTGGACTGCTCCTTGATCTCGGCTGTTTTTTGTAAAATTCGATAAAATTCGATCGTTTTGGGTCTTTTTGACGATTTGGTCTGCATCGAGGGCGAGACCGTTTCCTGCGCGGGAAGCCCGGTGGGAACTCATAAATCATTGATTTGCGCAGGGATCGGGTGTGATACCGGACGGTGGTAACACTGTCCTTCGCTCGCGTGTAAGGCCGAAATTGCCGGCAGCTGCCGGTCAGGGAGCGGAGACGCGAGAATTCGCTCCCTACCGAAATCGTCTGAGAACAGGATATACCGTTGCGGGAAAGAGGGTAAGTACCGGGATGTAAGAGGGGCTAAAGCCCATTCATCTGTAGGCTGTTTGCGGCCCGACTAGAGTCGTGCCCTGATACAGGGCATGAGCGCTGTAGGCGGAAGGGGCCTGATCTCTCTCGGCTCATTTCTCTGTTAATTTGACGCAGGCAAATCGCGTGCTCCTAATGACACAGCGGTAGCGGGCGATCGGTTTAGTGCCGCGCCTACGGCGCTCGGATCCGTTCGGGATCGATTTCCCAGCCCTTCCGGGCTGGGCTGACGTTTGGCGATCGGCCCTCCGGGCCTTGCATCTAGACCGATTTTTGCCGTGTCATTTCTGCCTCAACTTGCCGTAGGCATGTCAGTTGCTCCTGATGACAAAGAGGAGGCTGGGTGTTTCCAGTGGGAATTGGTTTGAGGGATCCCAGGTCTCAAACGCGAGACCCCACGGCTAGCCGGGGCAGGCTGGGCACCCATCGGTTTCACCCTTCGATTATGCAGACGGCACAAGCTTTGTCATTTTTCTCCCGACTAGCCTCAGCGAGTCGGCTGCTCGGGATGTATTCGTCCTCACCTAAAATCAAACCATGCAGCAGACATGGGATGCAGCTCTCTACGCCGGGAACGGCCGATTTGTGGCGTTGCTCGCGGAGTCCTTGGTTGAGGCTTTAGATCCCCGCCCGGGCGAACGCATCCTTGACCTGGGATGTGGCGACGGCTTCCTGAGCCGGCGAATCGCCGAATCCGGAGCGACGGTGGTTGGGGTCGACAGCTCACCAGAGATGGTGGCCGCAGCCAAAGATCAGGGGGCAGATGCTCGCTGCGTCAGCGCGGAATCACTCCCCTTCGACCAGGAATTCGACGCCGTCTTTTCCAACGCTGCTCTGCACTGGATGAACGATCAGGACGCCGTTCTGCGGAGCGTGCGGCGGGCCCTGAAGCCCGGTGGCCGCTTCGTGGCTGAATGCGGCGGCCAGGGTAATATCGCCGCGATTCGCGTCGCCCTGCTGGCGGTCCTCACGGCCCATGGCATCCCTGCGGAGCGGGTCGAGAACAATGTCTTCTTCGGCCCTGCGGAATACCGTGCCCGGTTGGAGAGCCACGGCTACCTGGTGGAGGAAATCACTCTGATCCCGCGCCCAACCCCGCTCGCTTCCGGCATGGCCGCGTGGCTCGAGACCTTCCGCAGCAGCGTCCTCGAACTGCTGCCTCAGGAAAAGCGGGCCAGCGCCATCGAGCAGATCGTCACCCTGCTCAAACCAGCTCTTTGTGACCGCGAGGGTCATTGGACCGCTGACTATGTGCGTCTCCGTTTTCTGGCAAGGCGTCCGTAGGGTGGTGATTGGCCACGGCCGTTGGCCGCTGAGTCATGACCGAGGCCGGCCCGAGCGCTGGAAGACAGACCTGCACCGCTGCTCCGGGAAATGTGGGATCTGTGCTGTTGGTGAGCTCGATCGTTCCCCCATGCTTTTCCACGATCCCCCGGCTGACCCAAAGGCCCAGGCCGGTGCCCAGTTCGCCCTTGGTGGTAAAGAAGGGCTTGAAGATCTTGTTCAAATGGCTGTCAAGAATACCTCGACCGCTGTCGGTAATCGTCACTGTAGCGCCCGGCCTGCTGTCGGCGAGATGCGAGTCCTCGAGTAGAACTTGCACCTGGCCACCCGACCCCGCCGCTTCTGCTCCATTCGTAATCAGGTTGGTGAATACCTGTCGCAACTCGCCCGGGAAACCCTGGATGGATGCGTCTTCGTCCAGCTTCCGTTCCACCGTGACTGACTGGTCTTTCAGTTGCCGGTCAAGCAGCAGCAGCACGCTTTGTAGTAAATCGCGGAGATTCACTTCCACCGGGGCCTTTGGCTCGCGATAGAGGCCCAGCATAGCGCGGCTAATCTGCAGCGTGCGGTTCAGCTCCTGCTGAGCCATGGCAAGGTATCGCTGCTGCAGAGCAGGGTCGGACTCTTTCTCCATCAGGTAATGCAAATTGGCAACGGAATCCAGTGGGTTATGAATTTCATGGGCAATGCTGGCCGAAAGGCGCCCGGCCACCGCTAGCTTCTCGGTTGCCATCAGGGCGGCTTCTCTCTTGCGTAAATCGGTGACGTCGCGGAAAACCAGCACCACGCCGGCGACCGCGCCCTTGGCGTCGCGAATCGGGGCGGCGCTTTGATCGATCAAGTACTCCGCGCCGTCTTTCGCCAATAACAAGGGAGTGACCTTTCGCGGCGATGCCATCTTGCTCGTCGACTGGCTCCCGCGTCTCCTCATCCACCGTTTGAAACACAGTCTCAAGGCGCCGTCCTTTTGCGTCCTCGAGCGACCAGCCCGTCAGGCGCCGAGCCACCGGGTTCATCAGCTCCACCCGGCGCTCCTGGTTACACGCAATCAGAGCGTCACCTACCGAATCAAGTGTCGTCTGCAGCCATTGCCGGCTTTCAATCAGCTCGTCCGCGCGCTGATGGGCTTCCTCGAGTGAAGTTCGAAACGCGGCCGAGACCTTCTTCATATTTCGTTGCGTGAAAATGCCCAGAACAATTCCGACCCCAATCGACGATACAAGCAGAAATGTCATGAGGGTGCGAACCTGCGAATTCGTCGACTGCACCTCTGCGTCTCGCCGTTTGACTTCGATCTGGGTCATGGTGCCAATCTGAGTACGCAAGGCTGCCATCAGTTGAGCCCCATTCAGATCGAGGCCCGTGTCCCCGAATAGTTTCCCTGCCCGCAAATTGTCCAGGGCCCTCCCTGCGAATCCCATCCAGAGCTGATGGCTGTCACGTATCTGGCGCAATCGCCGTAATTGGTCGGGATCTTCCCGGACCAGCAGCAGGAGGCGATCCAAGGTTCCGTGCAGGGCCCCTTCCGCGTTCTGGTAGGGCTCAAGTGAATTTGCATCATGGGTGAGCTCGTAGCCGCGGAGGCCGGTCTCCTGATCGACTACCAGCCGTTCCAACTCGTTCAGCTGCGCGGTGATGCGGTCGGTATGATCGATGCGGCGCTGTTCCCGCAGGGTACGTTGGATTTGCCAGGCCATCATCAGGGCCAGCAGCAGGAGCAGGATCAGGGGAAGTAGTACAGTGATAACCAGGATTTGCCGGAACTGGTGTAGATTCAATGGCCACCGCCCGGTCCGCCAGGGGCGTTTGCCTGCAGCAGTCCCTTCAATTTATCGACCAGGGTGAAAGCCCCGTCCCCTTTCGTGGCCGAAATGCTCACCACCCGCATGACCTCATCGGGGAGGGCGACATAAGCGGAAAGCATCAAAATGGGGATATCCGGCTTGCGCTGGCGCAGAATGGCCGCCACCTGACCTCCATCCATGCCCGGCATGGCGTAGTCGAGAACCACCGCATCCACTTGCTCGGCATCGAAGACCGAAATGCCGCTGATACCGTCACGCGCGGTCAACACGGTGAATCCCTCGCGTTCCAGAACCATCTTCCGGATCTCGAGGCCGAGATCTTCATCGTCGATGCACAAAATGACTGGACGTGACACGGGTACCGTCCTTGATCGCGGGCACAACTACGGGGCAAAGTTCTACTCTACAGCTGCCATAACGTAGCTGGTGAGTGGCATCTTCGGAACTTGCTCTTACGGGGGATGCCGGAATTTCCGGAAACGGATAAGGATTTACCGTAGTTTTGCATTCGGTCTGCCCACATAGGTTACGCTTAACGCATCCGCGCAGTGCCGACCGGCCTCTCACTGAGCGTGGCCGTATCTCGAGCGGCTTGAATGTGAGGGAGAACCTAGTTGAGTCAGACCATTTGCGTCCTGGAAGATGATCCGGATATATCCCGCCTGGTACAACATCATCTGGAAGCCGCCGGTTTTGGCGTCCGCGTCTACGGCACTCCCGCCAACCTTATTCCGGACGCTGAGCGCCAGGCGCCCGTGCTTTTTCTGCTGGATATCATGGTACCCGGGGGAGACGGCCTGGATGTATGCCGCCGCCTGCGCAGCAACCCCGCTCTGAGCACCATCCCGATTATCTTTCTCACCGCCCGGGCGGGCGAAAATGACCGTGTTCTCGGCCTCGAGCTGGGTGCGGACGACTACATCACCAAGCCCTTTGCCACTCGCGAGCTGGTGGCCAGAGTCAAAGCAGTGCTGCGCCGCTTTGAGCGGCCTACCGCGCCCTCGATCATTGCCTTCGAAGAGGTGCTCATCGATGCCAGCGCCATGCAATTGAAGGTGCGCGGAGAACTCACCACCACCACCGCGACCGAGTTTCGCCTGCTGGATTACCTTGCCCGGCATCCCGGCCGCGTCTTCAGCCGCGATCACCTGCTCGATGCTGTGTGGGGAGATGCCCGTTTTGTCACCCCGCGGTCGGTCGATGTCTATGTGCGCCGCATCCGTGAGAAGATCGAGACCGATCCCGAGAGCCCCCGGTATCTTAAGACCGTCCGTGGCGCGGGCTACCGTTTCGAGGTTCCCCGCGTGGTGGAGGAACCGCGCAAAACAGCTTCCTAGCCTCTTATGACAGAGAATAGTCTTGTGACGGGCCGAGTCTTCACCAAGCTATTCTTCTCCTTCGTAGTCGTCCTCTTCCTGGGGATGACGGTACTCGACTTTTCTTTGCGCCAGGTGATGGAGCAGTCCCTGCGCACCCAGGTAGAGGAATCCCTGGGCAGCGAAGCCCGGCTTCTGGCAACGCATATCAGTGCAGGCGCCTCCCCCGCCGATTTGCAACGAATAGCCCGTACCGATGCGGCAGCGGCCCAGGTGGAAGTGGGCATCTTCGATGCCCAGGGCCGGTTGGTGGCCAATTCCGGGAATGCGGCAGGAACAAATTCCGTACCTCCCGAGGTGGCCGCCGTTCTGTTTCGGCACCAGGCCCTGGGGCATGACCGTCGCGCAGGCACAGACTATGTTGCCGTCCCTGCCGGCCCGCTGGTGGTTCGCCTGGCTGCTTATTCCCCGGCTGACATTCCTGGCCCGGTACACGTACTGCGCCGCGGTATCGTGATCGCGTCCCTGTTCTCGCTCATCATCGCGACCCTGCTGGCGGCTGTGTTGGCGCAGCGGGTTGCGAAACGCCTGGGCCGTATCGTGGTGTTCGCCAATCGCATTGCTTCCGGCGATTTGACCGCCCGGGTCGAAGAAGGCCACCTGGATGAAATCTCTGCCGTCGCCCATGCCCTCGACGTGACCGCGAGCCGCCTGGAGCAGAGCTTCCACGCACTCGAAAGCAGCCGCAGCGAATTGACCGCGTTGCTCGACAGCATGCAGGAGGCGGTCATTGCCATCAATCCCCAGGGACAGGTGAGCTGGTGCAATGCCGTGATGCAGCGGATCGCCATCAGCCCGGTGCAGGAGGGACGGGCGTTGGTGCATTCCATTCGCGATCCCGAAGTGCTCTCTTCGGTGACCGCGGCCCTGACCCAGCGCCAGGCCAGCCGTGGGCGCGCCATCTCAGTTTCACCGGGAAAAATCTTTGAGGTGAACGCGGCTCCTATGCCTGGCGGCGGCGCAGTGGCAGTGTTGCATGACATTTCTGAAAAGGAACGCTCTGAGACCACCCGGCGGGACTTCGTGGCGAATGTTTCCCACGAACTACGCACCCCGCTCACCTGCATTACGGGATACGTCGAGACTTTGTTGGACGACCGCAGCCTCAGTAACGAGGCGCGCGAGTTCCTGATGATCATTCTCAAGAATGCGTCGCGGATGAACCGGTTGACCGAAGACCTGCTGGCCTTGGCCAGCGTGGAATCGGGTGACTACAAGCTGCGCCTGCAAAAGATTCAGGCCTCCACGCTGGTCGAAGAATCCGTCGCATCGTTGGCCGGGCTGGTGCTGGATTCGGCCCTGACCCTCGAAGTCGGCGATACCACCGACGAAGGTGTGATGGCTGACCTCGACGCGCTTAGCCAGGTGTTTGGAAACCTGGTGGAGAACGCCATGAAATATGGCAAAGCCGGAGGGCGTGTGCGGGTTGGAGCTCGCGAGCAGGAGGCGATGATCGAATTTTACGTACAGGACTTTGGCCCTGGCATCGCATATGAACACCTGCCACGCATCTTCGAGCGCTTCTACCGGGTGGATAAGGCGCGCTCACGAGAATCGGGCGGGACCGGCCTGGGGCTGGCAATTGCCAAGCACATCGTTCACGCCCACGGTGGGAGTATTCGCTGCGAGAGCGAACTCGGGTTTGGCGCCACCTTTCTCTTTCGCCTGCCTAGGGTGGTCGCGCCTGTCTCTCCGGCACCTGTCTCTCCGGCATCAGGCTCTCCGGCATCAGGGACTCCGGCATCAGTCTCTCCGGCATCGGGGACTGTCCCGCTGGCGACACCGCAAGCTGTTGAAAAGTAAAAGGCTTGTGGCACACCCGGAAAAGCTTTTCTTGTCATATTCACGGTCCTGTAAAGACTCGTTCACGGGCGGACCCGAGAATCAGGGTAATTTTCCCGAGGTGGAACGTGAGAAAGACAATCTTCTTGTTAGCCGTTGCCATGGGCGCAACGGTGTGCGCGGGGCACGCGCAAAAGCTCAATGGAGCCGGCGCTACTTTCCCCTATCCGATTTACTCCAAGTGGTTTAGTGAATACAGCGCCTCGCATCCGGGGGTCCAGATCAACTATCAGTCGATCGGGAGCGGTGGAGGCATTCGCCAGGTAACGGCGGGTACAGTCGATTTCGGCGCCAGTGACGGGCCGATGACCGACGAGCAGCTAGCTGCCTCCAAGGTGAAGATCCAGCACATCCCCACCGTTCTCGGCGCGGTCGTGCCGATTTTCAACCTGGAAGGCGTGAGTGAATTGCGCATCGGGCCAGACGTTCTGGCCGACATCTACCTGGGCAAGATATCCAAATGGGACGATGCTCGCATCGCCAAAGATAATCCGGGAGTCAAGTTGCCCAGTGTGGATATCTTTGTCGTACACCGTTCTGACGGCAGTGGCACTACTTACATCTTTACCGACTACCTCTCCAAGGTCAGCAAGGATTGGGCAGGGGGGCCCGGTAAGGGTGCGGCGCCAAGCTGGCCCAGGGGGATCGGCGCGAAGGGTAACGAAGGCGTTGCCGGCTTCGTTCGTCAATCGCCGGGAGCTATTGGATACGTAGAACTGATCTACGCCATGCAAAACAAGATCCCGTTCGCCTACGTGAAAACCGCCGGCGGAAGCTGGGTCAAAGCGTCGATTGAAGGCGTGTCCGAAGCGGCAGCCAGTGTGAAGAATATGCCCGCCGATTACCGTGTCTCGATTACCAACGCACCTGGGAATTCCTATCCCATCTCCAGCTTCACCTGGCTTCTCGTCCCCAACCCGGCCAAGGATCCCACCAACGGCAAGGTCATCGTAGATTTTCTCAAGTGGATGCTGGAGCACGAAAACGAGGCGAGTTCGCTCTACTATTCACCCTTGCCCGCTTCCGTTGCGCAGAAGGTCAGCGCCACGATCAATACCCTTAAGTAGCTGTGACGCCGGTCTGGCACACGCGCCCGCCGTGTGCCCCCGCATTTCCTGTAGAAACTGGTTGGATTGGCGAACACAACACGGGCTCTGTCCAACGCAGCGGGGCAGGAAATCCGGGTGCGGATGGTATTCTTACCGGCAGAGAATTCCTCGAGCCGATTCCGTGCGCCAAATCCTTCTGATTTCAAAAGAGTTTGGGCCGTATCCCCGTTTAACCTCAAATTCACTGAAGCTCGCTACGGTATGAGTGGTGAAATCAGATACTCAGGTGCCGCGAGTGAGTGGTCAGGCTGACGTGACTCAGCGGACAGATAGTGGTGCGTCTCCTGGGGGCGAGCCGGCGCTCTCTCCCGTCCGTGCGTACCTTCTCAACTGCGGCAGTTCCTCGCTTGCCGATCGCGCTTTCGGCGCCCTCGTGCTGGTTTGTGCGCTCAGCATTTTCGCCATTGTTCTATTGATCCTGGTTGAGCTCATTTCGGGCTCGAAGCTCACCATCCAGAAGTTCGGCATGTCGTTCTTCTTCGGATCCGCCTGGGATCCGGTCAACGGCAATTTCGGCGCCCTGCCCTTTATCTACGGCACCGTCGTCTCGTCCATTCTGGCGCTGATCATTGCCGTGCCCCTCGCCGTAGGCGTCGCAATCTTTCTCACCGAAATGTGCCCCGATTGGCTCCGTGGGTTCCTGGCGTTCTTTACCGAATTGCTGGCCGCCATCCCCAGCGTGGTCTATGGCCTGTGGGCGATTTTTGTTCTGGTCCCCTTGCTGCGCCAACATGTGAATCCATTCCTGGTCAAGACCTTGGGTTGGACAGGGATTTTCGCCCCTCCCAACTACGGTATTGGCATGTTTGCCGCCGGAGTGATCCTCTCGATCATGATTCTGCCCATCATCTCGTCGCTTACCCGCGAGGTCATGTCGGCGGTGCCCCATGCCCAGCGGGAAGCCGTGCTGGCCCTGGGGGCCACGCGTTGGGAGATGATTCGCATGGGGGTTCTGCGCAACGCGCGCATCGGCATCGTGGGAGCTGTGATTCTTGGCCTGGGGCGCGCCCTGGGCGAAACCATGGCCGTCACCATGGTGATTGGCAACCGCCCGGAGATTGCGCGCTCCTTGCTGGCGCCGGCTTATAGCATGGCGAGTGTCATCGCCAATGAGTTCAGCGAAGCCTCTGACGAGCTTTACCTCAGCGCCCTGATCGAAATCGGGTTGGCGCTCTTTATCGTCACCATCATTGTGAACGCGTTAGCCCGGGTCCTGGTTTGGGCGGTTACCCGCGGCGCGCCGGTTAGAGGGACTTAGCGATGGCTTCGACCACTGCCATGCCGCCGCCCTTGCGCGCTGGGGCGGCCAATCGATATCTGCGCGTCTTCATGAACCACCTCGCGACGGCCGCCGCCGTGGGCAGCACCATCCTCGTCATGGCGCCACTGATCGCCATCTTCGCCTATCTCCTCTTCATGGGCGCCAGTTCGCTCAATCTCGCTTTCTTTACCCAGGTTCCCAAACCCGTGGGCGAGGCGGGTGGGGGAATGGCGAATTCCATCCTGGGATCGGGCATCCTGCTCGCGATTGCGAGTCTTATGGGCGTGCCTATCGGCATTGCCGGCGGCATCTACATCGCGGAGTACGGCCGCAACAAGCGTTTGGCCAACATGGTTCGCTTCACGGCCGATGTGCTGAATGGAGTGCCATCGATCGTCATGGGCATCGCCATCTACACCCTGATCGTGGTGCCGCAAAAGCACTTCTCCGCGCTTGCCGGCGGAGTCGCGCTGGGCATCATGATGATTCCCACCATCACCCGCACCACCGAAGAGATGCTTTTGATGGTGCCCCTCAACGTGCGCGAGGCCGCTCTTGGACTGGGTGTGCCGAATTGGCGCTCGGTGCTTTCGATCACCTTGCGCACTGCGTCGCCGGGTGTGATCACCGGTTGCATGCTGGCTTTTGCCCGGGTGGCCGGAGAGACCGCGCCCCTGCTCTTTACCGCGTTCGGAAACCAGTTCTGGAGTACCAGCGTAAATCAACCGATCGCGGCACTTCCGCTGCAGATTTTTGTGTATGCGCTTTCTCCTTATGACGAATGGCATCGCCTGGCCTGGGCGGGCGCGCTGGTGCTGATCGTGCTGATTGTCGTCTCCGTCGCGCTCGTCCGGTACGTGGCGGGTCGCGGAACTCTGAAAGGGGTAAGTTAGTGGGTGTAGCAATCGAAGTATCTGATCTGAACGCGTGGTACGGCACAAACCACACCCTTCAAAGCATCAGTCTTAAAATTCCGGCAAACCACGCCACGGCTCTTATCGGTCCTTCCGGTTGCGGCAAGTCCACATTTGTTCGTTGCTTGAATCGCATGCACGAGACCAACCCCATCGGCCGAGTTACCGGCACCGTGCACGTGGGCCCGACGGACATCTACGCGCAAACCTCGGCGGTCGAGGTTCGCCGCCGCATCGGTATGGTCTTCCAACGGCCGAATCCGTTCCCGACCATGTCGATCTACGACAACGTTGCGTCGGGTCTCCGCCTCAATGGATTTCGCAATCGAAAAGTGCTCGACGAAGTGGTTGAACGTTCGCTGCAGCAGGCTGCTCTTTGGGAAGAAGTGAAGAACGATCTCAAGAAGAAGTCCGGCGCCAGCCTCTCCGGTGGCCAGCAGCAGCGTCTCTGCATCGCGCGCGCGCTGGCTGTGGATCCGGAAGTGATGCTGATGGATGAGCCGGCCTCCGCGCTTGATCCGGTTTCCACTGCCAAGATTGAAGATTTGATCTTTCAGCTTAAATCGCAATACACGATTGTGATCGTGACGCATAATATGCAGCAGGCTGCGCGCGTTGCCGAAAATACAGGCTTTTTTCTCAACGGAAAACTGGTGGAATTCGACGCCACGCATAAGATCTTCACCAACCCCACCGATAAACGGACTGAGGATTACATCACAGGCAGGTTTGGATGACACGGATTCGTTTCCATCGCAAGCTCGACGATCTGAAAGAGCGTCTTCTGGTCATGGCCGGCATGGCGGAACAGGCGATCCAGCGAGCAGTGGAGGCCTACCGTGTCCGCGACATCTCGCTCTGCGACCTGGTGGTCCGCAGCGAGATCTCCATTAACAGCTTCGAGCGTGAGATCGACCAGATGGCGCTTGATTTGCTGGCCATGGAGCAGCCGATGGCGATCGACCTGCGCTTCATCCTGGCGGTCATCAAGATCAATGCCGATCTGGAGCGTGTAGGCGATCAGGCTGTCAGCATCGCCGACCGTGTGCGCGATCTGCAAGCGTTTCCCGTGATCGATTTGCCGGTGGATATTCCCCGCATGGCGTCCCTGGCCTCAGCCATGGTGCGAAAAGCCTTGCAGGGGTTTATCGAGGCTGATGCCGAGATGGCTACCTCTGTCCTGACTATGGACGACAGCGTGGACAAGCTGAACGACGCTGCTTTTTTCGCTCTTTCCAACTTGATCAAAGCGCAGCCCCACCACACGCCACAGGCGCTGCACGCGCTGATGATCGCCCGCAACCTGGAGCGGGTTGGCGACCACGCGACGAACATTGCGGAAGATGTAATCTTCTGGGTCCGGGGCGCCGATGTCCGCCACCACATCACTACCTAAGGCTTGGACTTATCAAAGCGTGCATCCTAACCCAGGACTGCGTCCTGGAGCTAAGTTCAGCCAGACGTGTCCAAATTAGGTTTTAAAAATGCGGCGGTGTTAGGAGCGGGGCACACGAATGGCGCACCGCAGATCCGCTCGGCTGCGCTCGGGATGACAACAAGGAGAAGGTTGCAGAAAGGGGAGGACCGTTGCCAAAGGACAGGGCGGTTGTGGGGCGGTGGGGGCGTCGACAACGCGGAAGCTCCTTCGGCAGCAGCCCTTTTGTCAGAAATCAAAAAGTCACAACCTCTCGGGATGACAAAAAGGAGAGGACCGTGGCAAGGAAAGGGCGGTTGCTGAGCCGAGGCATTGTTTAAATCCAATTTGGGCAGCAGACGGTCTACATGCTGTCCGGCCCCGACTCTTCCGCAGCAGGTCGGCCGTCTTTTCGACAGCTCTAGGTGTCAGCCCTTTGCAATGAAAACATCAGCCGAAAGCTTGAAGCGGGCACTCAACCTTCGCACCTGATCCAGGGTGAGCTTCCGTTCCAATTCTTCGGGTTGTCGTACTCCTTCAGAGCCCGTCATCGAGGGACGCTGAGCGGAGGTGGCTGGTATCCAAACGCGGCCTCAACCGCCGCGGCAATACCCAGTACTCGTTCATCCTCGAAGGGACGCCCCGCAATCTGTACTCCGATCGGCAAGCCTTCAGGAGATCGCCCCACCGGCACCACCGCCGCCGGCGCGCCCAGCAGGTTAAACCACTGCGTATAACGCATAGCATCCAGGTATTCGAGCCTACGCCCATCAACATCCCAGCTACGCTCTCCATGGCGAAATGCGGGAATCGCGCAGACTGGACAAAGGAGAATGGGAAAGCTCTCCATCTCCGCCAGCAGTTTGCGCCGCACATGATCCAAATCCATCCACGCCGATAGCAACTCCTCCGCAGAGAGAGGCGGCTCGCGGTGCGCGATGGAAAGAAAATCAAGGAATGTCGGGCTCAACTCCGCATGCCGTGTCTTCACCAGCGGATCGAGCAGCATGGCTCCGCCGCGAACAAAAAACTTCCACCACAATTGGCGCGCTTCTTCGAGCGCCTGAGGCTTGAAGGGACGCACCTTGAAACCCTGGCCTTCGAGCGTCCGCGCCGCATCGCGCACCGCCTGGCGAGTCTCCGCGGTCACCGGTCCATCCTCTTCGAAGAAGCCAATGGGAACTCGCTTGAGATCTTCCAGGGATTCATTCCGGAGCCCAATCGGTGGGCTCACCGGATCCCGTGCATCGTGGCCGGAAAGGGTGATGAACAGCAGCGTGACATCGCGGATCGTGCGCGCCATAGGGCCGATGGCGCCCAGGATCGAGAAGGGCCCGTCGCACGCGGGCAGATGACCGCGGCTGGGAATGCGACCCGGTGTCGGTTTGAGTGAGCAGATACCGGTAAAGTGAGCCGGCTCGCGCACCGAGCCGCCGCTGTCGCTTCCCAATCCGGCAGCAGAGAGCCCGGCCGCGATGGCTGCCGATTCGCCGCCGCTCGAACCTCCTGCCGTTCGCTCCGTATCCCACGGATTCGCGGTGCGGCCAAAGACTCGGTTGTCGCTTTCGTAAGCCATCAGGAACTCCGGGCAATTGGTAGTTCCCAAGATCAGCGCGCCGGCCTTTTTTGCGCGGTCCACCACCACCGCGTTTTCATGGGGAACGTTCCCCCGGTGCAGCATGCTGCCAATCTCGCAGCGGTGTCCGGCAGTGGCAATCGATCCCTTGATGGTCATGGGCAATCCGAAAAGAGGACCGCGGGCGCCGCCGGCATCCTGCAATGCACGCGCCTGTTCGCGCACACGCTCTGCATCGAAGTCGACCAGCGCATGCAGTTGCGGATTCAAGCGCTCGATCTGCTGGATGTATTCATTAGCCAGTTCGAGTGGAGAGATTTGTTTCCGCCTAAGCATGGCCAGCAGTTCAACTGCGGGCAGAACCGTGAGACCGTTCATCGCCCCTTTTTGAGCGCAGGTGGAACCATCACGCGCGGCTCGTAGTGGAATCCATATTGCTGCACACCGCGGCCGGAGTCGAAGCGATCATTCCATTCCAGCTCATAGCGCATCCGCTGCTGGTCTTGCGGATAATGCTCGCTCGCCGGGTATGGATAGGTGCTCATGCCGTGGAACGGCATATCAGCAACCGTGAAAGGGCTCGCCTCGTAGAAGTCCATATCCTTGACAAAGCCATTGGCATAAAAGAAATAGTCACGCTTCCATCCGCGCGGTAGCGCAGGCAGGGAAGCGGTGCCGAATTCCACATCGATATCTTCCCCGCTGCCGAAAATCACGAAAGACTCGTCAACAGATTTAAGCAACGGCGCGACTTCTCCATAGCGCGTATAGCTGCCGCGAGAGCGCGTAAACGGCCCCGTCTGGCTGATGTGCTGATAGTTGTACGTCAGATCGCCTGGCGTCTTGCCATCGACTTGTTCCGGGTATCCGCGAAAGGCAAGCTGCGCCGATGCCAGGGGCAGCTCCGTCTGGTGCACGAGTTGCGGCGACTCGGGCCCGTTGTCGATCAAGGCCTGGTCCCAATAGATCTGCAGATTCGTCGTAAGTCGAATGCGACGCGTGCCTGGGGGAAGTTTGCCCGTGAGGTCTACGACGATGGTGCGCGGCAGTCCCGCGGGAAAACCCATATCGTCGATCACCCGCTTCCAGCTGCCGTCCGGCATCTGTGCTTCCACGTAAGGCGGCATGGGCTCAAGGTTCGATTGCCATGCGGCATACATGGAACTGGCTGAGAAATATTCGATAAACCCGTGCAGCAGCAGGCGCAGAGGATGAGCTGCCGTCCACTCGCCCAGATCGAGCGTGAGCGTGTGCTGGTTGGCAAAGCCGGCAAACGACAAGATTGGTAAAGTCGCGCACGTACGCATGATCACGCGTGCGCAACAATTCGCTCACGTCGCGGCCCTTGTCATCCCATGCCCCAGCAACCGGGTGCGCATCCGCGCTCAAGACAGCACGGCCGGAAGCGAAGGGACGCTCGTTGAGAAAGCGTTCGTTGGGGTACACCTCGGTGCCCGCCGGATGATCGACGGCGACCAGGCGAACCTGGTCAAGATAGTTGACCTCTTCCATCGGTTCGCCAAAGCGCAAGCTGAGATATCCTCCGCGCGGGCGAAGCTGCGAACCTTCGATCTTGATCCATTCATCCGGATCGGCATTGTTTCTCGCGGTGGGCGAAACCCAGTGGCCAATGACTGCCGCGCCGATCACGTCAGAGATGAACTCGTATTTCGTACCATTCCAGGCAAACAGCGTGGGACAGGAGCTGCCCCGGCGGTCCAGTTCCAGGACCGCGAGCGTATTCTTTGTGCCCACCTCGGTTTCATCCTGAGGCACACCGGTTGGCCACAGGATCCGCACCATGTCGGCGTGCTCCGCTGTCCCGATGCCGGCAAGAATCTGTTGGGCTCCCTGGCTGAGATAGCCGGAAGCTCCCACCATCTCGAACTTCTGCCACACACCATCGGCAAATACTTCTACCTTGGCGCCGATCGCCGATTTGTTATCCGCAACCCCCTTCATCGAAATCAGCAGGGAGTGATTGCGGTTCCCGCCTTCATTACGCAAAAACAGGGGATCGCCATTAGGCTGCGTGACGATCAGATCGGCAGCACCATCGCCATCAAGGTCGCCGGCGATCAGCGCGCGGGGTTGCACCAGCTTTACCTGGTCAAGCTTAACCTTCGCCGTCACATCCTCAAAACCCGCCGGGACCTAAATTCCGCAGCGCCCGCAACTCCGGTCCATGACCCGTTTCGACCGCGGCCACCAAGTCAAGCCATCCGTCATTGTCGAGATCGATGGCCGTGAGTCCCCAACCCGCGGTTACATTCTGTACCGGCAAGGGGACCCGTTCAAAGCGCTTGCCCTGCACATTGCGCCACAGCGAAATGCCGGGGTTGCCGGCGTGCGTGAGAGCTACATCCATCCATCCATCTTTGTTGAAATCGAGCACCACTGCTCCCACGGTCGGGGACAAGCCGGTCTCGGCATAAAGCGGAGACGACTTGAATTGCCCCTCGCGAGGGTTGGCAAAGAAAGTAGGTGCTGCGCCGGAACCCGTTACCAGCAGATCGACTGCGCGATCGTTATTGAGGTCGGATAAAGTCGCCGCCAGTGTAGTGCCTTCGCCGCCGAGGCCCGTCTGCTCGGTCCAGTTAGTAAATGTGCCGTTGCCGTTGTTCCGCCACAGCACACTGGGCTTTGCCCCTGCCGCGGAGGGCTGGCCAGTCACGAACAGGTCAAGATCGCCATCATGGTCGTAGTCGACAAAGGTGATACCGTTCGGCTGATTCGCCGGCTGCACACCGGCGGCCGCGGTCACGTCGGTAAATTTGCCACCGCCATGGTTCTTGAACAGCAGCACGCGATCGCTCATGGCTACGGCAACATCGGGCAAACCGTCATTATCGAAATCGCCCACCGTGCAGGCCACGCCGGTGCCGCCGGCCGCCAGGCCCGTCTGCGCGCTGGGCGCCAGCGCAAAGCTTCCGCTCCCCGATTTCGCAAAAGTACGGATGGCATCCGGGCCGGAAGCCATGATCAGGAGATACGACTGTTCGCCCGCAGGCGCTATCAGGCAAGCTCCTCCCTGGGGCCGATCGCCTGTCTTTGCGGCGCCAGCAGCCGTTTGGCTGAGGCTCTGGGCAGTAAAGCTAACCGGGATCATTGGCCCTACTTGCGGATTCAGGGTCAGCGCATCTTGTACCCGCGAGTATTGCCCCTCGTCTCCATAGGTGTGCGCCAGGGGAGATCCGATCTTCTCCCGGTTCAGGGTTTCGAAGCGCTTGAAAGCGGTGGTGGCCTCGTCTCTGCGGCCCAGCCGTTGCAGCACTTTCGCCAGGCCGAATTGCGCCGATGCGTGAACCGGGCTCAGCCGCAAAGCCGTTTGAAACTCGGCGAGAGCCTGGTCCGGCTGATGTAGCTCAAGGTAGACAGAACCCAGGAAATAATGAGTGTCCGCATCGTCTGGAACCAGGGCTGCTGCTTTCTGAAAACTTTCCAGGGCTTGCGGGTACTCCGCGTCGATGCGGTGCAGGATACCCAGCGCGTACCAGATATGCGGGTCTTTGGGATCCTGGGTCGCAGCTTGTTCCAGCGCTTGCTTTGCTTCCGGCATTTTCTGCAAGTAGATCAGCGCGATGCCCCGGTTCACCTCCGCCTGGACCAGCGACGGGTCCAGCGCGTAAGCCTCGCCGAATTTCGCCTGCGCCTTATCCAGCAACTGCTGGTTCATCAGCGCGGTGCCAAGGTTGTTCAGCTTGGCCGCTTCCGCTTTTTTGGCTGGCGTAACATCCGCCCGTCCAGGCAGTTGCGGGAATAAGCAGGAGGGGGAACAAAAGAAGGCCGGCAAGGGCTGGGCGGCACGATAAAACTTTGCTTTGGAGACGCATTCTGCTCCGGTTGCGATCACTTTCGCTCAAGGGAATCCACCCTCGACTATAGAACATGGCGTCGGGGTTGCAAATGGCAGAGTCAGTTCGATTTAACAGAGTCGCAAACCAGCTCAGGGAGCTTGACGCGATAACAGCAGCCGGCCCAGCGTATCGCAAACATGGTCGATCGCGTCTGCTTCGAGGTTATTGAAGAAAGGGAGCGCCAGGGTGCGCGAAGCCACGGCCTCGGTAACGGCCAGATTGGCGGAATGTCGCCACGCAGCAGTAACTGGGCTGCAAGTGTATCGGGGCAAAGTACCGGCCGGAAGCGATGCCGGCAGCAGCCAACCCGCGCATGATTGCATCCCGCTCCAGTTGGCCGCCGGCATTCAGGCGCACGACATAGACAAACCAGCTGATGCGGCCTGATGCAAGGGCGAGCGGCGGGAGAGAAAGCTCGGGACATTGGCTGAGCCGCCGATGGTAGGCAGACGCGACCTCCGCCCGCTTTTGCAGAATCTCTTCCAGCCTGCCCATCTGCGCCAATCCTAATGCGCAGTTGATCTCGGAGATACGGTAGTTGTAGCCCAGCTCGGTATGCTGAAACCAGTCGTCGCTTTCATAGCGGCCCTGGTTGCGAAGAGCCCGTATACGCCGCGCCAGCCGCCTCATCGCGTGTGACCACGACACCGCCTTCGCCGGTGGTGATTTGCTTGTTGGGGTAAAAAGCGAAGACGCCGGCGCTTCCCAAGGAACCAACGCGACAGCCGCGGTACTCTGCCCCGATGGCCTCGCAGGCATCCTCAATCACCAGCAGCCCGTGCCTATGGGCGATCTCGAGAATGGCCGTCATCTCCGCGGGAACTCCGAACGTATGGACGGCAAGAATAGCCCGCGTCCTGGGCGTAATGGCTTCTTCGATCTTCTGCGGGTCGATGTTCAGCGTGCCTGGATCGATATCGGCGAAAGACCGGGGTCGCGCGTTCATAGCGAATGGCATTGGCTGCGGCGATAAAGGTGAACGAGGGGACGATCACTTCATCGCCCTCGCCGATACCCAGCGCGCGGATGCAAAGATGCAGTCCGGCTGTTCCGGAGCTGACGGCTACTGCGTGGGGCAGGGAAACGTACTCCGCGACCGCCGCCTCAAATTGTTCAGTTACCGGGCCAAGGCTGAGCCGCGAAGTACGCAACACGGCAACCACCGCTTCGATCTCCGCCTCGGTTATGTCCGGGGCTGATAAGGGTATCTTCATGCGCCGATAGCCGGAGCGTGTTTGACCAGCAGTTCCTCGCGATAGCGGAGTGCTGGTGAGTACCGCACGATGGTTTCCGCCGCGTGCCCGTCTCCATAAGGATTTGTCATGCCCGCGAGCGACGCACGAAACCCACTGCTCATGCCCTCGACAATTCTGGTAACAATGGCATTTGTCTCCGGCTCCGCATCGAGCACATTGCGTGCCCTCTCCCGTCCCTTTTGCCGGAAACCCACATTTACCACCGGCAGCGCGAAGGAAGCCGCCTCCATAATGCCACTGCTTGAGTTACCAATGAGCAGGGCAACATGACGCAGCAGGCTCCAGTAGGTCACTGCGTCCAGGTTGACGTAGACCCTGGCGTCGCTGTGTCTGGCGAGGAACGCCTGAGTCCGCTGCATCAGGGCATGACTGCCGGCATCGGAGTTGGGATAGCAAAAGAGTATTTGCGCATCCAAGTTCTCGAGAGCCGCGAAGAGGGAATCAGCCTCCTGCGTCGTATCCCGCACGATGGTTACAGGATGATACGCCACCACCACTGTGGGCCGGTGCAAACCTATGTTTAGCCTCTCCTCGAGTTCCGCGGACCTCGAGTAACCGGCTGCGGCGAAGATGATCCAGCGAGGGAGCACCGGCGCGATGGACCCTCCACGGCTCCTCGCCCATGGCGACCACGCGGGCGCGCGCACCTTCTGTCGAAGTGAAATGAATGTGGCTCATTTTCGTGAGCGCATTTCTCACCGCATCGTCGATCGCCCCTTCGCTGATCTCGCCACCTTCGATATGCGCGATAGGAATCCGCAGTGTGAGCGCGACCGACGCGGGCGCGAGCATCTCGTACCGGTCGGCGATCAGTAACAGCAGATCTGGCCGCATTTGCCCCAGCACGTCGGCCAGGGCAAGCACCGCCACGCCCAGCGTCTTGGCCATGCCGACATCCGTATCCGAACTGAGCAGACACTCAAGCCGTGCGGCAATCGGGAAGCCATCCTTCTCGATCTCCTTCACGGTCTCCCCGAACTGGGGCGCGAGATGCGCACCCAGCACGATCAACTTCAGCTCAACGTCGGGGTGTTGCGCCAGGTCATGCAGAGGCCAGTAGAGATGACTGTAGTCGGCACGGGAACTCGTCACCACGGCGATGGTTCGCTTCATGCCGTCTCCTCGACCGCGATTTGCATCAGCGCGCTGGGCTGATACTCCGGCACCGCGCGCAACACAGCCTTCAACAAGCCGTTCAGGGACCGTCGCTGGCACGCCTGCTCAAGTTCTTCAAGAACCTCGGCCATCGTTTCGGGGGCCAGACAAGGGCTTTTCACCCCTCGCAACGGCCCCGCTTCTCCCGAATTCATGGCGAACGATTCCCGCGCAGACAGCAGAGCTTCACACATCTTGTCGCCGGGTCTAAGCCCGGTAAAGATAACCGTGGAAGTGGCGTTTTCCTTTGCCATGAGATGGCGCGCCAGGGCCTCCACCCTCAGCGGCTCTCCCAAATCCGGCACCAGGATGCCCGCAGCCGTCTCCGCGTGAGCCGCCTGCAGCAGCACCGTTACGGCATCCGCAGTGGTGAGAAAGTAGCGGCGAACGTCCGGATGGGTAACGGTGACCGGAAGCCCGGACGAGATCTGCTTGAGGAAGAGCGGAACAATACTACCTTCTGAACCGAGCACATTACCCAGGCGCACGGCCTTCATCAGGCTCCCTCGTGAGCCGCTGCGTGAGCACAACCAGCTCTGCGATTCTCTTCGAGGCGCCCATGATGCTGGCTGGATCTACAGCCTTGTCGGTTGAAAGCAGGATCAACTGTTCTGTTCGATGATTTGCGGCGGCCTCAACCAGCCGGCTGGTGCCGATGGCATTGTTCTCGATTGCGGCAAAGGGATTCTGTTCCATGAGCGGAACATGCTTGTAAGCAGCCGCGTGGTACACAATCTGGGGATGGTAACGGCGGAATATCTCATCCAGCAGTGCCGGGTGCGAGACGCTCCCCAATATAGGGACGTATTCGATCGGGCAAGGCAGCTGATCGTAGAGCCGCGTCTATTTCATATAGACTCCGCTCCGCGGCTTCCAACAGCACCATTTGCCTGGGCGCAAATTTGGCGATGGATCGCGTCAGAGCCGAACCAATCCAGCCGCCGGCCCCCGTGACCATGACTCGCTTGCCCTGGAGCGACGCCGCTGTCTGCGTATGGTCGAGAGCCATAGGCTCCCGCCGGAGAAAACTCGCCCATTCGGTATTGGTTGCTTCGGAACTGGTCCCGTCTGGGCAGGGTGGTCATGTTGCGTTTCGATTCATTCCTTCCATTATGCGGCAGGCCGAATCTGGCCGGAAACCGAGGCCACCACCGTCCTTGAAATCGCATCTCTCTTAACAGTGGCCTTGCGAATCAGTTCGCAAGGTGATGAGAACTGAGCAGGAAGGGGAGCGGGTTTTCGCGATTTCCTCCGCTTGCCGCCGGCCAAGGAGAATCGCAGCAACCGGCGGACCCTTCCCGCTTTCGTTCCCGATCAAACGACGTTGACCCCTCGAATTACGGAGGGGTGGGGAAAAACAGAGGCCGGCTGCAGCCGGCCTTTTCCTTAATGCCGGGCTCAGAGCCTGTGACTTTTTAGATCTTTCGTGCCCTTGCATATCCAACCAGCCACGTCATCCTGAGCGAAGCCGTCAAAGATTTGCCGCGTGACACAAATCTTGGGCGCGTAGTCGAAGGACCTCGGCGCCGCTTCTCCTACTTATGCCGTTCAGGGCTTTCAACCACCGAAGCTCGTACCGCAGATCCGCCATCGCCCTTCCTCTGGTCTCTCGGCATGTTCTCAGGCTTGGGTGGTCGGAAAGCTCTCAACAGCGTGGGACAAACAAGCGCCGCCGAGGTTCCTTCGACTACGCTCAGGACAGGCTCTTCGACTACGCGCCCGAACTCACTGTATGCGATAGCCTGATGACGCGCTTCGCTCCCACGGCACGCCGGGGCGGGCGGGATGACGGTTTTGTCAGGGGTGGAAGGCTGCTGGCCGTTTATTGCTCTTCCAACCCGCAGCCAACGGTTTCGATGCAGATGAACGAGAACAGCGGAAGGGCTTCGCCCATCTCGTTCAACCCATGTAGTGCGCCGGATATACCGGCGCAAACACCCCGAATTTCCTGCAAGCTGCCCTGGATACGGCCGCGTGTGCGCCTTTCTTTAAGGAAAGGCGCGTGAAGTTTGTGGAACCCATTGGACCCCAACAGGAAATTCGGGGCCATGGGGCACCCGTCCAGGGAGCTGAGAGTGGTGCAGGAGCCTTGACTTCATAGGTGAGATTGACTCCGCCGCACGAAATCAAAAAGGATCGATTTCCCAGCCCTTCCGGGCTGGGCTGACGTTTGGTGGTCGGCCCTCCGGGCCTTGCAACTATGACGATGTTTGCAGTGTCATTTTTTCCTCAACTTGCCGCAAGCAAGTCAGCTGCTCCTAATGACAAAGAGGAAGTGGGTGTTTCCTATCGGTTTCACCCTTCGATTATGCAAAGGGCATAAGCTCAGGCGGGCAACTCCGCTGCGCTGGGGAAGTCGTGCTGTGTGCGCCCGAGGTCGCCATCATACTTGACGCTGCTTTTGAACAGCTCATAGCGCCCATCATCAAACTGCTTGGCATAGCTGCGCAACGCGGAAATCTGCTCCTCAGACAGTGGCTTGAAATTCCGCAGAATCTCCAGATTCTGGTCAAGAACCCGCATCGAGTCCATTCCGCTGATGGTTGTGGAAACCCCGGGAAGACTCATGGCAAAGGTAAGCGCTTCCGTGGGAGTCAGCGCTCCCTGAGAAATCATCTCACCGGAACCTCCCATACTCTTCATCCCGAACACCGCCATGCCGCGCTGCGCTGCCACCGGCAGCACTTCCCGTTGAAAGCTCCGATAGCTGTAATCGAAGGGGTTGAGCGGCATCTGCACCGTGTCGAAGGGAAAGCCGCCGTTTAGCATCGCAAGATGAATAGACGGATTTTTATGCCCGGTGAAACCAACGAAGCGGACCTTGCCCTGTTGTTTGGCCGCGGCCAGCGCCTCCAGCACCCCATCCGGGTGCGTAACACTTTTCAGGATCGTTGTAGTACACCACTTCGTGAACCTGCCAAACGTCAAGGTGGTCAGTTTGCAGGCGCGTCAGCGACTCCTCCAGCATCTGCATGGCGACGTCTTTCTTCCGTCCGTGGGTGCAAACCTTGGTCATCACGATCGCCTTGTCCCGCTTGCCCTTAAGTGCTGTGCCGAGGCGCTCTTCGCTCGCACCCTTGTAGTACTCCCACGCGTTATCGAAGAAGTTGATGCCATGGTCCAGCGCTTTCGCGATCATGTCGTTGACTTCAGGCTGACCTGCCACCGTGCCAAGATGGTAGCCGCCCACACCAAGAATGGAAACCTGAAGACCGGTCTTGCCCATGGCGCGTTGCGGCGCCTGGAACGCGGCGACTCCTCCTGTTCCGGTGGAGCTGTTCGGAACATGGGCGTGGATCGGCCGCCCGGATCGCTATTCTGCCCTCTGGCGGAAGCTGCCGAAATCACAGAGACTGCACCGCTCATAGCCACACCCTTCAGGAAAGCTCGACGGCTTTCGCCGCCGTTTACCGTTGTTTTCACCAGAGTCCTTCTATCCCGTTGGAAAATCTATTCAGAAACCTGCGGAAAAGGCCTGCCCGAATTTTGCGTGGCATACACCATCTGCTTCACTTCGGTCTGCTGCATGTCGAGAGGAAACTCGTGGGCGAGCCGCGCTTCAGGGTTGTCGAACTTGATCGATGTCTTGTAGAGCTCAAAACGGCCATCGCCGGCGTACGGCTTCGCACGATCGCGCAGGGCCTTCATCTCTGCCGCGGAGAGCGGCGTGAAATCTTGAGCGACTGCGCAAATTTTGTTCCAGGATCGGCAGCTCAGAAACCCCGGAGATGGTGGTCGCCACCGGCAAACTCATGGCATACCGAAGCAACTCCTCCGCTGTAAAAACGCCCTTTTGCACCGGCTCTCCATGGCCCCCAATCGGTTTCATGCCCAGCGCGCGCAATTCCCCGGCTGGTTAGCACCGGCAGCACCTTCTGCTCAAACGAAAAAAAGTTGGCGTCGAAGGGGTTCAGTGGCATTTGCACGGCGTCGAAGGGAAAGCCGGTGTTCAACATCGCAAGATGAATATCCGGATCTTTGTGTCCGGTAAACCCCACAAAGCGGACCTTCCCCTGTTGCTTGGCCTTGTGCATCGCTTCGGCGGCGCCGTTGGATCGAATAAACAGCTCGGGATCGTTCTGGAAGGACACTCCGTGCACCTGCCACAGGTCCAAATGGTCGGTCTGTAACCGCCGCAGCGACTGCTCGAGCATCTGCATGGCCAGCGAAGCATCCCGGCCATGGGTGCATACCTTGGTCATGACAAATGCGCGATCGCGCATGCCGCGAAGGCCCTTTCCCAGCCAGTCCTCTGACTTTCCGCGGTGGTATTCCCAGCAGTTATCGTAGAAAGTGATGCCGCCATCGATCGCGCGCTGCACGATCTCAACCGCGGTCGCCTCATCCTTCGCTGCGCCGAGGTGATGTCCGCCCAGGCCTAACGCTGAAATCCTTATCCCAGTCTTGCCAAAGTCGCGAAGCGGAATCACTGTACTCACAGGAGAATAGATGCACTTAAAAATGACTTCGCCGCCTGCCACAGGGTGTCCACAAATCTTGCGTTGATGCGGTAAAGCTTCGCAAATTTTCCTTCCCTCTCCCGCCAAACCGTCTGCGGCCACAGCCCACTATTGCCTGTTGCCGTCACATCACAAAGCATCAGATGGATGGTAGATCAATGAATGTTCTGGTCATGAATCCGGGCGGAAACTCTCTCAAAGTGGAAGATCGTCTCTTGCGCCCCCAACCAGCAGTTCGCTTTCGAGGGCAATAAGCGGGTCAGCCTGATTCTGGAAGGCATCGGAAAAACGCCATGCTTGTCGCTTCTTAACGGCAAAAATCCTGTCGCACACCGAGCCAATATCGGCGAAGGACTACGGCTGAAGCAGCGAACAGCATCCTCCATTATCTGAAAAAAGAAAAATACGTCGAAGACATCCAGTGTGTAGGAGTCAGGGTCGTCCACGGTGGGAGAAGGTTCACCGGACCGACCAGGGTCACCGCCGAAGTCGAGCGCGAAATACACTCATTGGAGCGACTCGCGCCCCTGCATAACAAAAGCTCACTGGAACTCTTCGAGCCCATCCGCAACAGGTTCGGCTCGGCGCCGATCTATGCCGTCTTCGATACGGCCTTCCATCGCACCATGCCGGATACTGCTTCGCTCTACGCCATCCCCACGGATCTCGCGGAGAAACATGGCATCCGCCGTTTTGGCTTTCACGGCACTTCTCACCGTTACCTCCTGGACCGCACCGCCCATCTGCTGGGTAAGCCTCCAAAGGAAGTCAACCTCGTCACCATGCATCTCGAGAGCGGCTGCTCGGTGACCGCCATCAACCGCGGCAGGTCGGTCGACAACACCATGGGATTGACGCCCCTCGAAGGGCTGATGATGGGCACTCGCTCCGGTGATGTTGATCCTTCCCTTATCCCCTTCCTCGTCCGTGAAGAGCACATGGAAATGGACGACGTGATGACTCTCCTGAACAAGAAGTCCGGGCTTCTGGCGATATCAAAGAAATCTCTCGATACACGCGTCCTGATCAAGGATTACGGCAAAGATCCCCAGGTGACTCTCGCCCTCGATATGTTCTCGTATCGACTGGTTAAGGCAGTGGGGGCCTGCCTCAGCGCTCTGGGTGGCGCAGATGCGATCGTATTCGGGGGTGGGATCGGCGAAAACACCCCGCTGGTGCGGGAACGCGTCTGCGCCTCGTTGGGTTGGTGCGGCCTGGAACTGGACCCCGAAATGAATCGGACGCTCATTGAACTGGAGGGCACGATAACGACCGCTTCTTCGAGTCTGCCTGCCTTTGTCGTTCTCACCGAAGAAGGCTTGCAGATCGCCCACGAATGCGTCCAGGCGTCGTGATGGCGTCATTTGTCGCTTTTGCCGCTCGGAACCCTACAGTAGGCTCGGCTTGTGGGTACGATCCATTAGCCGCCGCCGACACCCTGTGAAGTGTCGCAGGTATCCGCCAGATAGCGATTTTCATTGAGTCAAAAATTCCAATGAAATCGTGCTTTCTGTTCGCGACAGTAGGAATTTTATGCTGCGATCAAAAGTGCTTCCATTCACAGCCCGCAGCGCCCCGAGCCCAAACGGAGCGGAGCGCCCCCAGATGGTGCTCCAGATCGGCAGAGATCCGGAACTCTTGCGCCTGAGGGCCAGTATCATCAGTTGCGCGGGATACGCCGTCCACTCGATGACGCCGGACCAAGTGCCGGCGGAGCATCAGAAAACCCCCGGGCCGCGGGTTTGGGTATTTTGCCACACCCTGGATTTTTATGAGCTGGCTCTCCTGGCAGCCGCCATTCGCAACCGGCACCCGGCGGACAAACTCCTACGATTGAGCAGCTTGAACGACATTTCGCAAGTGCCGGGACTGTTCGACGGACTGCTTGAACCCATCATGGGCGTGGACGAGCTTCTGCGGCTGGTGGCTAGCCTGGCGCAATGTCCTGTAGTGCGGAAGTCGGTTTAGGAGCAGTTCAGAGCTCATTCCTTCGATAGGAATCCGCAGAGACCGGACCGGGCTGTTTCCCCGACAGCCGCTTAGATGATTCCCTCCCGAGGCTGGAGAGCGGCACTCTCGGCCGGTGGCCCGCGCAGTGGTAGCAACACCGAAAAGGTCGTGCCCTGCATCGTACCCTCTGTAGAACTGCGCCAGTGAATCTCGCCGTGATGTTTGTCCACAATCGTCTTGCAAATCCACAACCCGAGTCCGTTGCCCGCTTCAGCTTTATCACTTTGAAAAGCCTCGAAAAGACGAATCTGGATGCGGGCAGGGATCCCACGCCCATTATCCGCCACAGTAAAACGTGCATTTTGTCCGGACGCACGCAACCGAACACACAGAGCTCCGCCAACCGGCAACGCTTCCGCCGCGTTGCGCACGAAGGTTCGATACCAGCTGCAGGAAATCGCCAGGGTAGATTGAGGCGAGCAGGATATCCGGCAACTCCTTCCGCACCTGAATGGATTTTCCTTCCAGCAAGGCACTCTGGTAGCGCAAAGCCGTTTCCACCAGGGGCACCAGATCTTTCGTCTGGCTCCGGGGCGCATCGCGAAAAAAGGAAAGGGTCTGCCGGGCGATGTACTGAATGCGCACCAGCTGTTCCTCAATTTGCACCGCATGGGCGCGCACACGTTCTGGGTGGTCGGCATCTTTGGCAATGAGATAAACCAGGTCGGCGATCGCCTGCGACGGATTATTGATCTCGTGCATGACCGATGCCGCAAGCCGTCCCGCCATCGCCAGCTTTTCGGACCGGCGCAAAGCCGTCTCCAGGCGCAGCGTGCGGTCTTCTGCGCGTTGATCATTTAACGGAGAGGTTGGACCGGTTTCCGTCATTCTGGTTTGCCTTTTTTGCAGCACAGGTAGTGGGAGGTGCCCAGTGACGCCGGGGTTGCCGGTTAGTGGCAAAAATAGCCTTCTTTTGAGCGGCCTGACACATTACACCAGTGGAAAACTTACTTGCGCTCGGGACGCCGCGCGTTGCTTTGTTCCCACGTTTGCCTTCTCGGGCATTGCTTTTCCCGCGCCCGTCCCGTCAGTTTCCCCGGGAGTGCCGGGAAAACTCCCTATTTCGTTCATTACGCTCAGAACTACACCATCGATCCGGTTATCCATGGTTCGATAAGGCACAATCCGCAGAATGCACCACTTACCATCGTTGTCCTGAACATGCAACTGTTGCGACTGCACCTGTTGGATCACATCGAGCATGTTCTGCTCCAGGCTCCCCATATCCAACTTCAGCCTGAGCCTCGGCATGGGCCGGCCAATGTCAGCTCGAGCTCAGACCGAGCACCGCAGCTGCCTGCGGCGTAAAACGGCGAACGCTCAGATCGGCTCCCACCATCACAATCGGCAGACTGACGCTATACAGCAGGTTGGTCAGGTCGTTATTCAGTTGGGTAAGGAGCTCATTCCGATGCTGCATCTCCTCGTTGACGGTATGCAGTTCCTCGTTGGCCGATTCCAGTTCCTCTTTCGAGGTCTGCAGTTCTTCATTCGTACTTTGCAGCTCTTCGTTGCCCGATTGAATCTCCTCGTTGGCAGACTGCAACTCCTCGTTGGTGCCCTCTTGTGAATCGATGATGGACTGCAGATACTCCCGGGTGGCCGCCAGTTCCTGTCGCAATTGGGAGATTTGTCTGCCCAGAACCGAGTGCTCCTCGTGATCGACCGGACCGAAGATCTGGCCTGACGGGGTGTGCGTAAGGCCGCTGGGCGTCGACCCGTCCTCACCCGGCGAATCACTTTCAAAAACAATCAGGAAGCTATGTTGCGTCTGCGTGGGCACCTTGAACGGCACAACGCGAATCGGTGACAGTTTTTATCTTTTCGTCTTCCACCCGCACCCGTGGGTCTGATCGCTTCAAAGCCCTGTTTGCGTGCTTCGTCGATCGCGCCCTGCAGCTCGAATAACAAACCGGGGCGAGCCATTTTGAGCAAATTCAGGCTGGCCTTTCCGGAAGGAAGCTCAAGGAATGAAGCGGTGCGTCCCCTGGTCTGAAGGATCTCCAGGTGTTCGTTGATGAGCACGGCTGGGGGCACGTACCTCGCCAGCAGCAGGCGGTCCGCCTCTCGTTGCAACTCCATGGGGATTTTGTGCGTTTCAGGTATCTTTGATTGTGCCGTTACCGTTGGTGCTCCGGTTGGTCCATGATCCTGCTTGCCTACGGAAAATCCGAAGGCTACGGGCGCGGAAACCAACCGCTTACGAAAAATCTTCTGTTTCTTGTCGGCCATTTCGAAAAGCTCCGAACCCGCACCCAGTAGGCCCTCCGTGCTTCCCAGCATGAGGAACCCGGTCGGATTCAACGCGTAATGAAAGATCGGTACTACCCTCTTCTGCAGTGTTTGGCTCAAGTAGATCATCACATTGCGGCAACTTACCAGGTCCATTCGCGAGAAGGGCGGATCATTGAAGACATTCTGTGTTGAGAAAATGCATAGATCGCGAATGGTCTTCTTGATCTGGTAGCCGCCGTCAGCTTTATAAAAGAACCGCCGCAACCGCGCCGGCGTCACATCTGCCTCAATATTCTCCTTGTATACGCCCACCCGGGCGCGTTGTATCGCGCTTTCGCTAACATCCGTACCAAACACCTGGATGGGCACATCCGCTCGCTCTTCTCCTAAAAACTCTACTAACGAAATAGCGTGCGAATAAGTTTCTTCGCCCGTCGAGCACCCCGGAACCCAGATGCGCACCGGCCCCGAGCCCGAGACGCGCGCCTTCATAATCGCTGGGTAGACAATTTGTCTAAGCGCCGCGAATGCTTCCGGGTTGCGAAAGAAACTGGTTACGTTGATCAACAGATCCTGGTACAGCGCCTCCACCTCCCCTGGGTCGCGATGCAGGTAGGCGCCATAGTCTTTGAGCTTGTCGATCTTTTTACAGGGCCATCCGCCGCTGGATGCGCCGGGCGATGGTGGGAGACTTGTACCCTGAGAAATCAACCGTAGTGGTCCGGCGCAGCAAACGGAAGATCTGGTCCATATCGCTTCCGTCGTCAACCTGCTCGATCTCGGGGTTGAAGCGGTTGGCGATATACGGGTGATGACGGATCCGAGCAATCTCTTTTGCGATGCCGGCGGGTGTCAGAATGAAGTCAACACAGCCCGAAGCAATCGCGCTCGCCGGCATGCCATCGTATTTGGCGGACGACGGTTCCTGTGCAAAGGTAATGCCCGCTTCGCCCTTCATCGCCGCCAGTCCAAGCGTGCCGTCGGAAGCGGTTCCCGAAAGAATAACGCCAATGGCGTCGCTGCCGTGGGCAACGGCTAACGATCTCAGGAAAGTATCAATGGTTGTATTCGCGGATCTGTGCGCCTCCCGGTCCTGCAGGTGCAGAACCCAATGGTCAATGGTCATCTCGCAATTCGGAGGAATCACATAAATATGATCCGGCTCAACCCGTAGACCGTTCTGAGCTTGCACCACCGGCATCAGCGTTGTCCGGGCCAGTATCTCGCTTACCTTGCTCTCCCGCGCAGGATCCAGATGCAGCACCAGCACATAAGCAATGCCCAAATGTGGCGCCAGGTCCTTTATCAGGCTGCTCACTGCTTCGAGGCCCCCGGCGGACGCTCCGATCCCCACCACGGGAAATCTCGGTTTCACGCTGGGCGCAGGTACCACCAGCTTCGGAGCATCGCCGCTTTTGGGGGAAGTCTTGCTGGCAGCCATGGGGCTCCTTCGGCTGAAAAACTTGAAGAATTCAGGTTCTTGTGGACGCGCAGGCCCGCGATGCTCCGCTTGTTTGAGAGGATACTCCTCCTTCGGCCGGGCATTGACCTCAGTCCAAAAACTGTGCGTGGATTGTCTACCCGCTCAGAACGCTACTCCTGCAAAGGAAAGCTCTAGTTTGCTGGCACGGCTTACGCAATCCCCTCAGAACCGGCATGGCCCGAGGCCTGCTGTGGAGGGGCCAGCAAATCTGGGATTGTCAGTTCCTGTCTGAGCGCCGCTCCTGCCCGCCATGGCTCGCATAAGGCCTGGGTGCTCAGCAGATCGCAACGCTCGCTCAGCAACCGGATAGATGCGGCAATCTGCTCCGTCAGTATCTGATTCTTGATCCGCAATTCTCGTGCGGTTCGAATGCGTTCCTTAAGGGTGGAGCGTTCAGAATGGGAAGACCGGTTACGCTCTCTCCCATCGTTCGGGAACGAGCGGGCCGAGAAACGCGTCTCCAACCACGCATCCACATCACCGCGGTGGAGCACCACGGCACTCTTCTGCGATGCGCCGGTGGGACGGCGGACGGGAAGTCCAAGGTGACGTTCCCAGCGTTGCACGGTGCGTACTCCCTTTCCCAGATATCGGGCGATATCCTTCCAGGACGACAGTACAGTGGAATCCTCTGAGATGTTCATCTCATTCTCCCCCAGCCAACTCATTATAGACCCGGAGTCTTTACCCTCGTGGACGGGGTGCCGGGCCCGTCAATCGCCGCGAAATGTCCGCTTTTTCCGCAAAAAGGGTCACTCCGGGAGCGTCCAAAAGAAATAGACGCCCATCTTTATAAATAAGTTCCTCTCGGGGAATATCCGTTCTGCGTCAAGGCAACATCTGATATCGGAGGGAGGATCGAACCGAGTGGAACATCATGACATCGTCGTGATCGGAGCATCGGCGGGCGGACTGGAGGCTATCCGCGAAGTCCTGGGGCCGTTGCCCAAGGACCTGGATGCCGCGGTTCTGATTGTGCTTCATACAGCCAGCCGCGCAGAAAGCTTCCTGCCAAAGGTCCTCGGGCGAGCTTGCCAGTTGCCTGTCTGCCATCCCCGGGACGGCGAGGTAATAGAACGGGGTCAAGTTTATATCGCTCCCCCCGGGTTCCACATGATTGTGGAAGATGGTTTCTTAAGGGTGGTTCAGGGGCCCCGGGAGAACCTCCAGCGACCTGCCGTCGACCCCCTCTTCCGCTCTGCCGCCGCGGCCTACGGTTCGCGGGTGATCGGGGTCATCTTAACGGGCATGCTAGACGACGGAACCGCCGGGTTGATGGTCGTGCGCGCCAGTGGCGGCGAGGCCATCGTGCAAGACCCGGAAAATGCGCTCTATCCGGCAATGCCGAAGAGCGCACTCGAACACGTCCCGGACGCCCGGTCGGTCCCTCTTCAGCAGATACCTTCCCTGTTGTTGGAAATGATTCGCCGCCCCTCGCTCCCGGAAACAAGGCATCCTGGAAAAATCCCAGTGGCGGCGTTGAAAGAAACACGAATTGCGGAGCTGGACATGAGTGAGATCTCAAGCGAGGAACGGTTAGGAAAACCTTCCCCCTTTGCCTGTCCGGATTGCGGCGGAGTGCTCTGGGAAATCGAGCAAAATGGGTTTCTCCGCTTTCGCTGCCGGGTCGGCCACGCTCTTACCGCCAGATACCTCGGCGCCGAACAACGCCACGCCGTAGAAACTGCGCTCTGGGAAGCTTTAAGAGCGCTGGAAGAAAGCGCCTCGCTCTATCGCCGGATGGCGGCGCGGGCGAACCAGTCTAACCACCTTCTGCCAGCACAGCAATTTGAAGATCGTGCTTCTAATACCGAGGCCAATTCAAGAATCCTGCGCGATTTCCTCCTCCAGGTGAACACGGGAGAAATGGATGACCCTCAAGAACCTCCTGCTTCGATGGAGACGCCGCCTGAAGAAAACGAAGCAGTCGGCGGGCGGCTTGGCTGGGTCAACCCGCCAAGGAGTCGATAAGAGGGCGGGTCCCGCTGACAATATTGCTCCGCCGTTGGCAGAGAGCGACAGAACCATCGGGTTTAAACTCGAAATCAAATTTGCTATAGCAGCTTCCGCACAACCAGAAGTGTTCAACGGACTTGGCTGTACCAGTCGTTCGGATCATGCGAACTACTCTGCCGTTGCGCAAGTAATCCAGCTTTTTGCGGCACGCGGTGTTGAAGCATTCGGTCAACATTTGCGTTGGCTCCTTCTCAGCAAACTTCCGCTCAACCTCAATTGGATGTGAGTTTGCCCGAAAAGGTACTGGCCCGCGCTATTGGACCTTCACATGAGGCGGAATGCATGCAGCAGCAACCCGGCCTGAACGCACGGCATCTTAACCATCAGTGCAGCAAGTTGAGCACGAGACTCAGGAGTTGCTAGAACCCAATCTTCATGAATAAGGAGCTGTGAGATGAAGGTTTTTTCGTCCAACATCCAGGATCTACGAACCCTGTACATAAGCAATCTCAAAAAAGCGCTTGATATGGAGCAGAAGATCCTGAAAGCCCTCCCCGACATGATCGTAAGACTTCCGATCCCGAACTCTCAACAGCGTTCGAGACGCACCTCAACGAAACCGACGGGCATGTGCAGAGGGTCGAGAATCTATTACGCCGCAGCATCGGCGAAAGTAAAACAGAGGCTTGCAAGGTAATCAACGGGCTCACTACTGAGGCTTCTGACACCATCAAGGACGTCACCGACCCGTCCATCAGAGATATCGCCTTGATCGGGGCAGCTCAACAAGTGGAACACCACGAGATCGCAGTGTACGGAACCTTGCGCCGATGGGCCGAGATTCTTGGCCTCGCCGAAGACGCCGTGGTGCTGGAAACGATCGAAGCAGAAGAAGCCAACGCCGACGAGCTACTCAGCGAAATCGCCGAGCGAATCAACTATCAAGCCGCTGCTTGATTCACCAGGCGGCTCGCGTATTAAAACGTGAGCCGCCCTTCATAGACGAGGACAAAACTATGGCAAGGTATGGAAAAGCAGCAGGCAAGAGCGTCAAAAGCGCAGTGCATCGGGAAAAGGCCGGCACCCTCAAATCCGGTAAAGGCGGAAAAGGTGGCACCGTGAAAAGCAAAAAGCAGGCAATCGCCATCGGACTATCTGAGGCCCGTAAGAAAGGCGCCAAGGTCCCCAAAAAGAAGAGCAGTTAGCACCAACCCCTCCTACGTGACTGTCAGCCTGCGTCATTTCGACCGAAGCGCAGCGGAGACGGTTTTCTATTTAGTAAACTCTCCCTCCCTGAAAAAATTGCATCCTAACTGGGAAATGAGCTTGTTCGACCCAACATCGCGGTCAGCCTTGGAATTTCTCCCTGCCCGCCATGACCTCACCAGCCTGAGGGAAGCAGCCGGTGAGTGTCGCGGATGCGACCTCTACCGGGAAGCCACGCAGACCGTCTTCGGAGAAGGCCGCGCCCATGCCCCGATTCTTCTGGTTGGGGAACAGCCCGGCGACCGCGAGGATCAGCAAGGGAAGCCGTTTGTCGGACCCGCCGGTCAGCTGCTTGATAAATGCCTCGAGTCCGCAGGCATCGATCGGACCGAAGTCTACGTCACCAACGCTGTTAAGCATTTTAAATGGGAACCGCGCGGGAAGATTCGGTTGCATAAGAAACCGAACTCTCTGGAAATAGCAGCCTGCCGCCCATGGCTGGAAGCGGAGATTGCCGCCGTTCGTCCGCAACTCATTGTCTGCCTCGGCGCGACCGCCGCCCAAAGTCTCCTCGGAGCACAGTTTCGGCTGACAAAACACCGCGGAGAGGTATTTCCCACGGATCATGGCCCAGTGACTGCGACCATTCACCCTTCCGCTATTCTCCGCATGCCGGAACCAGCTGCGAAAGAAGCGGAGATTGCGAGTTTGGTCAAAGATCTGAAAGTGGCTGCGGATTACGCCGCCGCGCGGAGGCCTTGATGAGCGCTGCCAAAGTAACCGTGAAGGTCGCGCCGGAGCCGGTTGATACACCCGCGACCGTGACCCGGTCCGACCGGTTCGGCCGCTTTGCCGCGCGATGCTCCCACTACCTCGGTTCGCGCTGGGCATTTGTCTCGGCGATTGCCGTCATCGTGGTGTGGGGAATCACGGCCCGCTCTTCCACTTTTCTGACAGCTGGCAGCTGGTCATTAATACCGGCACAACCATCGTGACCTTTCTCATGGTGTTTCTCATCCAGAACACACAGAACCGGGATGCCAGGGCCATCCACTTAAAACTGAACGAGCTCATCCATGCAGTAGACAAGGCAAAAAACAGACTGATCGACGTAGAAAATCTGTCCGATCTCGAGCTAGACGAGTTGGCCCGAACCTACGAGAAAATTCGCACCAACGCGGAACGGCGGCATAACTCAAGCCAAACCAATAAAAACTAAATGACGCACCAAGCGGTATCCCGCGGCAGGATTCGCATAGGAATCTCCGGCTGGAGATACAAAGGCTGGCGCGGCGTCTTTTACCCTGAGAAACTCCCTCAGCGGCGGGAACTGGAGTTCGCCTCGAAAAAGTTCGACACTATTGAGTTGAATGGGTCGTTCTACTCCCTGCAGAGACCGCAAAGCTTCCTCCGATGGCTGGCTGAGACTCCGCAAGACTTCACGTTTGCCATCAAAGGCTCACGCTATATAACCCACATGCTTCGACTGCGCAACGTCGAGGGGCCGTTGGCAAATTTTTTCGCCCAGGGTTTGCTGCATTTCGAATCTAAACTTGGACCCATCCTGTGGCAGCTTCCGCCTAACTTGACCTTCGAGCCAGAGCGCCTCGAAGCATTCTTCTCGTTGCTTCCACGTACGCAAAAGCAAGCCGCTGAGCTTGCCCGCAACCACGATGATCGTCTGAAAGACCGTTCCTGGTTTGAGGTGCGAAAGGATGCACCACTCCGCCACGCACTCGAGATTCGCCACGAAAGCTTCGTTACTGAAAAGTTCATCCGGCTGCTTAGGCGCTATGACGTCGGCTTGGTCGTCGCGGATACAGTCGAATGGCCGCTGCTCATGGACGTAACTTCGAACTTCGTGTATTGCCGTCTTCATGGCAGCGAACAGTTGTATGCCAGCGGTTACGAAGCCGACGCGCTCGATGTATGGGCCCGGCGCGTGGTTGCCTGGGCACGAGGAGAAGAGGTGAGCTGACGGCAGAAAAGCCAGCACTCGCGATGCCCCCAAGCGAAAGCATCGCGATGTGTTTGTCTACTTCGACAACGACATGAAAGTCCGCGCTCCGTTTGATGCAGAACAGCTTCGTCATCGAGTTGCCAGGCTGCTCGCCGAAACCGGTCCGGAATGCATCAATGAGCAGCCGCCGGAAGGAAACCAGCGGACGGCGGGAAATGTCTGAAGGAACTCCGGAAATTAGCCAAAAGCTTTGCGCCGCCACATACAATACCTGCATGGACAAACCGGCAGAGCAGGATTCAGGAGCGCACTTTGCAGTCGAGAGAACCGCTCTCGAGTGGATTCGCACCGGTCGTCCCCTATGACTCCTCAGGATTTTCGACGGCTGGCACTACTTCTGGAAGGTGCGGAAGAGGCGTCCCACATGGGGGCAGCCGATTTCCGTGTCGGAGGCAGGATATTCGCCACGCTGGCTTCGGTGAAGCAAGGCTATGGGAACCTGATGCTCTCCCCCGCCCAGCAGGCTGCCTTCGTTGAGGAGCAGCCAGATTTGTTTCTGCCGGTGGCCGGCGGGTGGGGCCGAATGGGGGCAACACACATCCGGCTGGCATCCGCGAATGAAGATGCCCTTGCCGGAGCGCTGCGCTCAGCCTGGAAATTACGGGTTGAGAAGAACGCTAAGGCCGGCAGGAGCAAGCCGGCCTCGACTCCAAAAACCAGGAAGCGCAAACCCCTTTAGCGGCTATGCTGCTTTTTTGCGTTTGCTGACGCTGCGGCGCTCCGCAGCGTTAGGAGATTTGGCCCTAGCTTGTTGCGCGCGCTTTCCCCCAAGCGAGATTTGCTTCTTACGCGCCTTCTCGCGAGAAACTTCGTGGCTCCCATTGCGGCTGGCTGGCTTCTTGCGGCAGCTTCCCTCTTCATGTTCGCTCTTGCTCGGAACCGGCTCGTACCCCGGCCAGCAACGCGAAGACTTGGTATAGGCTTTGCTCTTGGTTGGCATGTGATGTCTCCCTCACTTAACAGTGGGATGCATGCCATGGGAATTGTTATGTAACTGTGCTTGATGCGCTCGATAGACGTGCGCTGTTTTCATGACAAGGCAAATACCCGGCGGAAACAAGGGCAGGCTGGCTCACGTTGAGTCTCGCGTTTGAGACCTGGGATCCTTCCTGGTAGCCGCTAATTCGTGGCGTTGTTATGTCTAAAGGAAAAAACCAAACCGGTCATACGAGCAAGTTCCGTGCCTGGTCCCGAGCCTGGCGCAAAGTTTCCACAATGTCGCCAGTGGGATAAAACTCCATGCAGATCGTCCCACGGTAGTTCAGCTCTGCCAGCTTGCGGTAAATATTGAGGTAGTGAATCTCACCCGTGCCCGGTTCATGCCGTCCCGGAACATCCGCAATATGAACCAGTCCGACCATGCCGATATTCTTCTCGAACTTCTCGATCAAATTACCGAACTCGCGTTGCTCATGATAGATGTCATAGAGCACCCTGACATTAGGGCTGTTGACTGCCGCGGCGATTTCGAACGCCTCCGTCACCCCATCCAGATAAATCGTAGGATTCTCAATCCGGTCGATCGGTTCAATTACTGCCACCAGGCCGGCCGCGCTCAGCACATCCGCGGCACGTTTCAGAGCCTCAATCGAGGCCGCATGCTGGCTCCCCGGAGCAGCGCCCTCAATCTTTTTGCCCGACAGCAATATAATCTGTTTGCACTGCAATCGTTTTGCTGCGGGAATCAACTCCTTCAAGCCGGCGAGAAACGCATCCCCGCCGGACGGATCCGCAAACCCCGCACTCGCCCCGGCAGTCGCGTCCACTGAAATCTTCAACGTCTCCATGCGCCCCATGATCCGGCGATAATCTTCCTCGGACCACTTTTTGAACTCGCCCACCAGCTCTACATGGTGGTACCCAGCCAGGGCGACGCGGTCCAGGTTTTCTTCAAATGTCCCCAGCTTTTTCAAAGTCCAGATCATGACGGAAAACTGCGGGCTGCTTTGAGCCTGAGGCGCTTGGGACTTGTGCTGTGGTCTCCTGGGCCGGGAAGGGCGCGCGCAGCAAGCGAGGCCGCGGTCATGCTAACGAAGGTTCTGCGAGTGAACATGCGCTGCATGGTAGCAGATGTGCAGCCTACTTCGGCAGGGCGAACGCCACCAGGCTGCCCCCTGTGGGCGCCGGGGACTTTCCGCCGCCGGCAGCAATCACAACGTACTGCCGCCCATTCACCTCATAGGTCGAAGGGGTAGCATTGCCGGCAGCGGGGAGCGTGGTTTGCCACAGCACCTTGCCCGTTGTCTTGTCCAGCGCACGAAATACCTTGTCGTAGTTGGTAGCCCCAATAAACAGCAGACCACCCGCCGTCACCACCGGGCCGCCATAATTCTCGCTGCCTGTGCCGGTCAGTCCCTGGGCCGCGAGCTCAGGATATTCACCCAGCGGAATTTTCCAGGCTGTCTTCCCGCTATTCAGATCAATCGCTGTTAACGTGCCCCATGGAGGCTGGATAGCAGGATACCCATCCTTATCGAGGAACTTATTGTATCCATCACTGATGTATTTGGCATCCAGCGGCGACGGCCCGTTATCTTTCACCGTCGTCTCCTTGCCGTAATAGACGTATTCGAACACCGCCTCCAGTTGATCGTGCCCCAGGTTGGCAAAGCCCGGCATGCGCCCTTGCCCCTCCGCGATCAGTTGCTTCACACTTCCTTCCTCGTAGCGATCACCCAATCCGATCAGGGAAGGGAACTCGGGAGGCGCTCCGGTCCGGTCCGCGCGGTGGCAGGCGGAACAGTTGCGCAGAAAAATGTCCCGCCCATTGGCTTCGCCGGTTCGCGGCTTCTGCGGAACCAGGCGCAGCACCCAGGCCATCTCATTGGCATTTACGTAGAGCAGGCCGGTGGTCGGATCAAAGGCGGCCCCGCCCCACTCCGCCCCGCCATCGTAGCCGGGAAAAATAATCGTCCCCTGCGTGCTCCCGGGAATGAACTGTCCGTCGCTGCGCAGCTTGTTGAAACCGTTCGAGCGCTTCCTGGTGCGCCTCCGGCGTGCGCGTGGTGATCATGTCCGCGGTCAGCTTCTGCCGCGCAAACGGAGCGGGCAGCATCGGGCAGCGATTGCTCTTTGGCCGTCACTTCCCCTTCAAGATCCGAAGGCGGATATTTCCGGGTTTTGATCGGGAAAAGAGGCTTCCCGGTCTCCCGGTCAAAAACAAAAACGTATCCCTGCTTGGTGGTCTGCACCACGGCATCCACATCTTGCCCCTTGCGCTTTACCGTAACTAACGCAGGTGCAGATGGAGGGTCCCGGTCCCAGATGTCGTGATGCACAAACTGATAATGCCAGATGCGCTTGCCCGTTTCGGCATTGAGCGCGATCAGGCTAACCGCGAACAGATCGTCTCCTACCCGATTCGCTCCATAAAAGTCGGAAGCCGCCGACCCCGTGGGAACAAATACGATTCCCCGCTTCAAATCAACCGACATGCCCGCCCAGTTGTTGGCCGAGCCGCTATAAGTCCACGCCGTCCTGGGCCACGTCTCGTAACCCAATTCGCCCGGATGAGGAATGGTATGAAACGACCACCGCAACTGTCCGCTATGCGCATCGAAGGCGCGAATATCGCCCGGTGAGGCGGGTAGCGTCTCGCTCATCGCACCGCCGGCAATCACCAGGTCCTTGTAGACCACGGCAGGGCTGGTCATCGTCACCCAATTCAGCGGCTCGCGGCCCAGCCCTTCGCGCAGGTCGATGCGCCCTGCTTTGCCGAAGCTGGTGATCGGTTTTCCGGTAGCGGCATCCAGCGCGACCAGGTATTGGCGCACACCCACAAAGATGCGTCGATCCGTTCCGTCTGACCAATAGGCCACGCCCCGGTTCCGCACCTTGCCAATATTCTTGAGACCCCCAGTCGCATCGTATCGCCAGCGCAGGCCGCCGGTCGCTGCATCCAGAGCGACCACGTCCCCATTGGGTGTGGTCGCATACAACACGCCATCCACCACAATCGGATTGCACTCCATCTCCGATTTCGCATGCTGGTCGCCGCTATCGAAGGTCCATGCGACTTGCGAGCGAATGCACGTTATCGCGATTGATCTGGTCCAGGCTGGAGTAGTGAATGTTATCCGGGCCCGCCGCCAAACACGCTCCAGGTACGTCTGGCGTCCGGAGTCTGCTGGGCCTGAGAGGGAACACTGAGAGAGAATCGCCGACAGAACAATCCAAAGACAAAGGGCGCGCATGGTTTGTTAGTTTATAGCCGCCACCATTCCGACCGTAACTCAATTCCCTTGACCACCTCGGTGGGCGTTCCCGGCTCGGGACTCCAGATCTTCAAGCCATCCACAGCAAACACGCGTTCGATAGGCTGCCGCCAGGCGTGCAGGGCAAGGCTGAACAGCCCCCAGTGGATGGGCATCATAAGGCCGGCGCCGCCCATGGCCCGAAAGGTTCTCACCGCTCCGTCGGGGCCCATATGGATATCCGCCCACAAAGGATCGAACGCGCCAATCTCCAGCATGGTCAGGTCGAACGGTCCATATGCCTGGCCAATCTCCCGGAAGCCTTCCCACTCCCCTGAATCTGCCCCATAGAAGACACGATGTTTCGGGCCGGAGAGAACGAATGCGTTCCACAGCGTTTCGAAGCGGCTCGCGAGAGTCCGGCCGGAGAAGTGGCGCGTCGGCAGCGCCGTTATTTCCAGCTGCCCCACCCGCAGGCTCTCCGTCCAGTCCAATTCGTGCGCCTGCTTCACACCCCACTGCTTGAGGATCTTTCCCACGCCCAGCGCGGTGACCCACTGCGCTGGAGCGATCGCTTCCAACTGCGTAAGACGTCGCACGGTGCGCGCACCAAGGTGGTCATAGTGGTCATGGGAGACAAGCACCACATCGATGGGCGGCAATTCCTCCAACGGCAGAGGAGGAGCGAAGAATCGTTTGGGCCCGAACCATTCGACCGGCGCTGCCCGCTGCTCCCACACAGGATCCACCAGTACCCGAACGCCGTCGATCTCCAACAGCGTGGATGAATGGCCCATCCAGGTCACGCGAAGTCCACTGCCCGGCGGCTCCTCATAGATTTGTGCGTCGGTGCGGAAAGGCCCCAGCGGTCGCTTTGGGAAGCGCTCTTCACGGCCGGTCAGGTAACGCCACAAGACCTTGACCATGGTCGACCGCCTCCCACCGATGTAGGCACCGGATTCAAAAACTGCTTGCCGTTCCGGCGCGCTTTTCCAATCATCGACATTTCTATGAGACTCTCGGAGGGCGCCATTGAGTGCAAACCTTTCATTCCTGTCCGTCATCCTAGTGGACTGGACGGCTGAATCGGTAGTGCCGCTCTCGTAGCCCTATCACCTCAGCACTGCGTGCTGAGGCCCAGAGTTTACTGCATTTCAGAGGTGATGGCGGACTCGCCGCCGGAAAGAAAAGCCCACTGGATGCTGTGTTTTGGCTTTGTATCAGGGCACGACTTTAGTCGAGGGCCGTAAAGGAATGAAAGCCGAATTGGGCTTCAGCCCTGCTACGCTTATCGCGGCACCGAAGAAGCTGGGGCTAAAAGCCATATTTTGCTTGGACCCTGACCGGCCCGACTACGAGGCTGCGCGAAACTGCACATCCTTTGGGGGGCGGCTGTAGGCCGGCCATAAGCGATCGTAATTACATCTTCGGCTTTAACCGCTGACGATCTCGAGTCTTCGCTCTTCATGTCGACTCTCTTCAAGCCTCGCGCGGTGAGTAGCCTGAAAACAGAGTATCTGCAAGGTCTTGGATCGAAGCACCTTCCCTGACAGTGTAAATACTTCAGCAGGACTACCCTGGGCTAAAAACAGCCGTCCATCGCTTGCCCTCTTCCTAAGCAATCCATGCTACGTAGTGCTCAGTGATAAAGGCGATTATGTCAGCTGCCGTATCTGCTCCGTCGGGACTCGACGTCCCTACAAGGACAGTGTGCCGCCGCTACGGGGGCTGGAGAGGAATGCACATCGTACAGAACGGGTGGGTGCAAGCCATGACTCAGCCATCCCGCTGTCCTCGAGGTCACGAAAAACGTACGGGTTGATCGGAAAGCTCGGAGCATTCTCACCAGGGCTAAAGCCCGGTCATTGCAAGATAAACTGTTCTCGCGGGTTTGACCCTGGACTGAAGTCCAGGGCTTCTCCCCGGACTGAAAGTCCGGGGCTGGCACAGCCTGGGAAACGCAATGCCCGATCCTTACCAGCTGCAGCGCTTCGTGGACGCCCAGGCCTCGTGCTTCGCACAGGTGATGTCTGAGCTCGCCTCCGGAAAAAAAAGGACCCACTGGATGTGGTTCATCTTTCCGCAACTGGAAGGTCTGGGCTCAAGTCCAATGGCGCAGCGCTTTGCCATTTCCGGCATCGACGAGGCCAAAGCCTACCTTGCTCACCCCGTGCTCGGCGCCCGTCTGCGCGACTGCACATCCCTGGTAAACGCTGTGTCCGGTCGCTCCGTTGAAGAAATCTTCGGATACCCCGATGACCTCAAGTTTCATTCCTCAGTCACTCTCTTCGCCCTGGCCGACCCTGAAACCGAAGTATTCAACGAGGCCCTCAAAAAATATTTCGACGAACTGCCGGACAAAGCCACAATGGATCGGTTGTAGTCTCAAACCACCGAGAACCAGAAGGTTCAGAATCAGCTCCCGTCCCGTTGCCGTTTCAGTTCCGCCTCAAACGCCTGTTGCCGCTCCGTCACCGCAGCCTTATACCCATCAGGATCAATCCAGACACTCTCCCCCGCTCCCGCCTTCACGCGATCCAGCTTCTCCAGCATTCCAAAATAAGCCCCATGCGCACCCAGAAACACATCACAAGGCAGCTTCTTCAGCACCACGAAAGTTCGCTCATAATCTGCAGCAATCCCGGGATAAGACGCAGGCTTCCCCGGCCGATCCACCAAGCGAAACCCCGGGTTCACATTCCAACTTCCCACAATCACCACATCTTGCGGCTTCCCCCCGATCATCGCCCGCATCGTCCAGGTAGTACAACCGCGCGTATGCCCGGGAGTCTTGTGCGCCACCAGCACCGCACCGCCCAGCCGCACCTCATCGCCGTCATGCAACACACGATCCACCTTGGTCACCGGATAGAGATCCTTGGGATAGGCGAAATCCTTTGCCCCGCCACTCTCTACCACCGCCACATCGCTATCCATCACCATGTACTTCGCGCCCGTCAACCGCTTCACCTCAGCGCTCCCCGCATCATGGTCACTGTGCGAATGGCTGATGAGCAGGATCTTGATGTCGCTGAAGTGAAACCCAAGCTGCTCCACGCTTTTTTGAATGAGCGCAGGCGAGCTCTCGAGGCTGGAGTTGATAAGGATGTCTCCTTTCGGAGTCACCACCAGAAAAGAAGCCAGATCCTTGCTTCCCACGTAATACAAGATTGTCCGCAATACGGAACGGTGCGATCGGCGTCGTCCATTCCGGATTCGGAGCCGCGCACACAATGCTCGCCGGCAATAGCAACAAAACCCACATCCAGCTTTTCAGCCAGGCCTTAACCATTCTTCATTCCTCCATCAGCTACCAAAGCGCGATGTTCAGAACCACAAACACCACCGCAATCACGCCTCCCCAGAATATGGGTTCCTGGTACCAACGGCCCAACTCCGATGTTGGTATTGCGGATGCTCCCATCACCAGGCCTTCGAGCTCAGCCCTGCTCCGCGGTTTGGTTACCAGGCTCACCACGATCGTGACCCCGACACAAACCATCCAGGCCCATAAGGCGCGGTACATGTTCTCCGCCATATCTTTGGCGTCGGGGGAGAGCGCAACATAACGCAGTGCCGAAGGGTCCTTGACCACCCAAATCCACAAGCCGATCGAAGTCAGCGTGCCTGCTACCAGGCCCCAGAACCCACCCTTGTCAGTTGCCCGCTGCCACAACATGCCGACAATCACGGTGCCAAAAAGCGGCGCGACAAAAAAGCTGAACAGCTGCAACGCATAGTCCATGATGCTGGCTGAATGCTGCACCAGGTACGCTGTGCCCACCGATATCAGCACGCCAATCAGCGTGCACGACCGGCCCATCGCTACGTAGTGCCGGTCCGAGGCTCTCTTGTGCAAAAAAGCGCCGTAAATGTCATAAGTCCACACCGTAGAAAATGCACTCACATTCCCCGCCATACCAGACATGAAACCGGCGATCAACGCAGTCACCCCCAGCCCTATCAAGCCAGGTCCGCAGTAGCGCACCAGCATCAGCGGCAACACCTCGTTATAGCTGTGGCCGTTGGTGGCGATAGCCACACTCTCCGGCAGCAACCGAAACGGCAAAACCGCCAACGCCAGAAGTCCAGGAAGAATGACGATCAGCGGCACCACCATCTTGAAGGCCGCGCCAATGATTGGCGCGAGCCGCGCGGAGCGGAGACTGTTAGCAGCAAGCACCCGCTGGACCACGAGAAAATCGGTAGTCCAGTACCCGAACGAAAGCACCATGCCCCAACCCAACACAATGCCGGTCCAGTGAACGCCCATCGGGTTCTCTTTGAAGTGCCCCAACGTGCTCCACAGGTGGGTGTAATCCGATCGCCCAAGATTGCGTTCGATCTGGTGCGTCAGGTTTCTCCAGCCACCCACTTCGATCATGCCCAGAATGGGGATCAGCAACGCCCCCGCCCAGATCAACACGAACTGCAGAATCTCATTGAAGATTGCCGACCGCAGCCCGCCCAGGGCGACGTAAATAGCCACCACCAGCGAAGAGAGCCAGATGCTGAAGTTAAGGTCCCACCCCAGAACCACCTTCATCACCAGCGCCATCGAGTACATGTTGATGCCGCTCATCAGGATGGTCATGAACGCAAAGCTGATAGCTGAGATGGCCCGCGTGGGATTACCGAAGCGAAGATGCAGATATCCGGGAACCGAGTATGTCTTGGAAATGTAGTAGAAGGGCATCATGACCAGACCTAAAAACAGGATCGCTGGTATGGCGCCAATCCAATAAGCGTGCAATGCGAGGATGCCGTATTGATAGGTGGAACCAGCCCAGCCCATCATCTCGAGCGACCCAAGATTTGCGGAGATAAAGCTCAGCCCCGCGATCCACGCGGTCATCTCCCTCCCTGCCATGAAGAACTCATTGCTGGTTTTAGCCGAGCCTCTTACGTAAAACCCGATAAACAACACCATGGCGAAATAAACAGCAATGATCCCGACATCAACCGCGGATAAGTGTATAAGCTGCGCCCTCGCGGGAAGCACGGTAGTCAAGTACACGTTTACGTCTCCACCACGATTACGATTCTCGTAACTCGTTTCGATTGATGTGATTATGGTTCCAGCCATTTGTCAAGGCGATACCGCATCCACACTTTCCTGGCCCCGCATCGATGGCATTGAGGTAGCCTCTAGTTATGGATATTCAGGGCCGTCCGAAACTCGAGAACTTGGTAGCGTACGACAGTGAAAGCACCGCGTATCGGTCCGCGGAGCAAAACGTAGAACACGCAGTCTCGCTGCTGCAAGCTCACGAGACCTGGTTTGCAGAACACCGCGCCGAAAACCTGGAAGAATCCTAACCTCACTCGACTCGCTGCAACGGTAAGAACCGATCCCAGGCGATGGCGAAACCTCCAATCACTAAAACAGAACTCATCTGGCCCGGCAAGTACACCGAAGAAGGCGTACTCGCAGAAACCCCGCCTGCCGCTCTGCCTCTGCAAACACTGGAGCTCTACGGACCACCCACAGAATGGCGAAACCAGCTCATCTGGGGTGACAACCTGCTCGTGATGCAGTCATTGCGCAAAGAATTCGCGGGAAAAATAGACCTGATTTACATCGACCCGCCCTTCGCCACAGGAACAGATTTTTCTTTCGCCGCCGCCATCGGCCACCCGCAGGTCGCCTATCGCGACTCATTGAAGATTGGCACCGGCAGCTACCTGGCAATGATGGCCGAACGTCTGCGGCTGATCAAGGATCTCCTTTCGCCGAAGGGAACCTTGTTCCTCCATTGTGATTGGCACGTGAGTCACCTGCTCCGGGTAATCGGCGATGAAGTCTTCGGCACGGAGAATTTCCTGAACGAAATCGTCTGGTACTACTACAACAAATTTCAAGGCAACGTGAAACGGTTCGCCTCCAATCATGATGTCGTGTTGTGGTATCGCAAGGGCGTGTCCTACCAGTTCCATCAACAAGTGGAGAAGCGAAGCGAAGGGAATGTAAAGCAACTGGTCCGCTCGTGGGACAAGAAGAAGGCGGCCATCGTCAACGCCAAGGGTGCGGATGGAAAAGTCATGTACCGCGAGACCGGCGAGCGGACCGTCGATGACGTGTGGCGCATCTCCATGCTGCAGCCCGCGGACCTCACGGAGAACTGCGGCTTTCCCACACAAAAGCCTGAGGCTCTCCTGCAAAGGATCGTGCAAACCGCTTCCTCCGAGGGTGACTTAGTCGCTGACTTTTTCTGCGGCTCCGGCACCATGCTGTCCGTAGCCGAAAAGCTCAATCGCCGATGGATCGGCTGTGATCTCGGCCGCTGGGGTATCCATACTACCCGCAAGCGTTTGTTAAGCATCGACCGATACCGCCCCTTCACGCTACTGAGTCTCGGCAAGCATGAACGGGAATATTGGCAGCGGGCCAACTTTGGCCTTCCCTGTGAATATATGGAGTTCATGCGGAAGCTCTATGCCGGATGCGATAAGAAGAACAAAGCCCTGGTACACGTGGGAGCAGTCGATGCGGCGATCACGACCGCGGACATCCACGCCGCAGTCGATGAATGTGCGGCGTTAAAACAGCGGGAACTGCACGTGCTCGGTTGGGATTGGAACATCGGGCGATGCGACCTCATCATCGAAGCCGCCAGGCAGAAGGGAATCAATCTGCTGTTCTTGCGGATTCCGCAAGAAGTAATGGAACCGCAGGCTGTCGCCAAAGGTGACATACGCTTTCGTCCACTGGCCTATCTGGAAGCGGAGATCGAGCAGCAGGATCCTCTGACTGCGCGGGTTGTCCTCAAAGCCTTTGTGATATCGAACCCTGAATCGATTCCCGCTGGGCCATCCGGGAGCCAGGCGCACAAATCGAAATCTGGTCAGACTACATCGACTACTGGGATGTCGATTGGGATGCGCAGAACGAAATCTTTACCCGGGTTGGGTGGGATACCGCACCCGCAAAGACAGGAATCTCCCGCTCGTCTCCGGCGCCCACGCGTACGAAAATGTGGGCAGGCACTCCATTCTCGTACGCGCAATTGATATTTTCGGAAACGAAACAACCCAGTCGTTGGCATTTTTCGCAAGGATGTAGACCGAAGCCACTGAGGTTTACGCAGCTTTCCGCCAGAGAAAGCTGCGCGTAACTGCCTTGGGAAGTTCATAGTATTGCGAAAAACGCGTTAGAGGTGGAATTCAGCAGCCGTAATGACGGCCTTCTTCCCGTTGCGACTCCCACGGGTAAGTCTGTAGAGGGGTGAAGGTGCGTTGGAAAAACGTATCGTCGACCACGTAGGTTTCGCCGTTCTCGCCCTTAACAATCCAGTCGCCTTTCGACACATTGCAGAAACCAATGTCGGTAGCAATCGTTTTGGATTGTTCGCACTGCGTGGCATCAACGACCAGCGGTCGAAGTGTACGGAATGTACTCATGGGTCCTCCATTGGCGTCATCGCCAATATCTTGATTGAAGGACTTTTTCCGTAAGGAGTGCGAAGTGGAATTGTTAGGGATTTATAAAGGCCGAACTAAAACCCGTAATTTTTCTTCCGCAGCGCACTCTTATATTGATCGCGGGCCTTTTTTGCCTTAGCTTCAGCATCGTGGACGGTGAAGCCGGCCGCATCCCACTTCTCCATCTCGACCATGGAGTGGTCATCGTTAGCCAAAGCCTCTTCTGCTTCAATCGCTGACACCCAGCTGTCGATGGCTCGCCTGTAATCACTCAGAAGTTTGTCAAAATGAATATCTTGCATATTGCAGTGAATGTATGGCACCGTCCCACCCGCGTCAACAAACCAGCCGCTCGATTAACCAAAGATTGACGCGACTCAGCAGTGGGGGTGAACTCTCGACGTCCGTGAACCACACCCGCATCCCGGTTGGCTCGTAGGTCCCCTGAAGAAACTCGGGCGAACTGAATTCGACATCTTCGCCGTAGACCCCGGCTCGGCCGCAAGAGCAAGCCGATGAGCCCCGATGCCCCGCAAACGGCCGGTCCCAAACAAAAATGACAAACAAAAGACAAATGAAAAGTCGGAGAGAACTCGCCTTCGCAAATTAACCAAATGGTTACCATGCGGGGCCCCCGGAAAACCAGGCTACGGAGTTGCCCACACGACTAATTCCATTGGATTTTCAACACTAAGGCCGATTCATGCCGCTATCTAACCGGGCTAACATTGCGCGCCGGGTTTACCTTTTAACAAACAAACATTCCCCCTTCGGCTGCACCTCAATGAATGCATTTCTCATTTAGCTACAGCCGCAACTGCACCGTTTTGATGACCCCGAAGAGATATTCACCTATTGCGTGAAAAGGTGGTGTATCTTTTCTCACACGAAAGCTGTGGACCAGAGGGACGTCGCAGAACAGGGTGTGACCTAACCGGCAGGTTGTGACAATCTCAGGGTTCTAAGTGCGCACGGGCCAGGATTCAGATGTAAAGTTGAACCCAAAATCGTAGTTGCCGCAGGTCTCGAAGTTTCTCGAAGAGGCGTCCGCTGTGAAGCCAGTTATTTGCTTGTCCGCTCTCCTTCTTGCCACCGGCGTCTTAAGCCAGTGCCCAGTTACCTGGGCGCAGACTGGCAACGCCATGGTCCGGCTCCTTCCAAATCCCAGCCCTCATCTAAAAAGCCTTCCCACCCCGTCACCTACGTCTCTCCTCCCGACAACACGGTAATCATTCCCGGGCCCTTGCGCTCCTTCCTGCGCATGGCCGGCATCAGCCAGCAGATAGCCCCGAACGATGTCTTGCCGCTGGTGGCTCGCAACGCCTACTCGACCGGCTACTTGAACGGCGTGCCGACGGAGTATTTGCGTCTGCTCGACCGCTATCTCCACCAGGCAAGGGAACTTCAGATGATGGCCGGATCGACCGGCGAACTTCGCATAGCTAACTGCGCCGATGCGGAACCCTTGCTCAGCATTCTCGGTTATCACGCCCGGCCATCCTGCGGACAAAAAGGCTCAACCCTGATGACGGCGGATCCGGAGCGCGCCTTCCTGACCACGGATTCGGGCTTCCCGCTTACCGCTTTGGAAGAGGCCCTCGAGAAGGGCGAGACCTTCACCTACGCTTTTCCTGAATCTCGCGTGCCCGTCCTGTTCAACGAAAACGCCTGGAAATCCCTCAGCTTAGCCAAGAACAGAGGCTCGCAGACGTTGGTCGACATCCTCCTGCATGAGCCGGCCGTCGACCGCCTCTACTGGGCCCTTTCCAACACCGACTCCGAAACCAGAATCGCCCTGGAACGTTCCCCGGGCCTGGGACAGGCTTCTCCCCTACGGTCCGGTTCTGGACTTCTACGGAACGCAGATTTACATCCGTGGCGGCCGCGTCGTCGTGCCTGGCGGAAACGCTGCCGAAGCAGGCTGGAGAGACTTGGTCGGAGTCAGCCCAAGATCGCCTGGCGACTTTGTCCTTCGCCTCGCTGATACCGACAACGGATGGTTGGCCGTATATTTTGACACTCTCTCGCGGGTGAACGCGACCCAGCAGGCGTACCTGACAACCAGTCCCCGGCTGCACCGTCTTTACGACGCCTTCCGCGAGCCCGAGCCTAAGGCGTATCCCGCCCGCGCCGTGTTTCGTAAAGCCCCTGCTCTGCTGATGCTGTTTACCAGGTTGCAATGGGACGCCGATGGCCAACCCCGTATCCCCGGCAACCTCGAAGTTTGGAAGCAGGTCCTGGCCGAAAAGTCGGAACCCAAGATCGTCAAGGATTGGGGCCGCCGCGCCCGCGGATGGAAACGGCCGGAGCAGCTCTTGGAAGCTATGGCCGCCATGTCTCGCATCGATACTGACCTCGGGCCGCTGCAGCTTTATCTCCTGCTCAATGAGGTGGATAGCCGGCGCCCCTGGGACAAGCGCCTGGCCCCTGAAACCGTGCTCTTGCTGGCCACCAAGTTCTCCCAGCTGAGTAACTGGTACCTCGTATTCTCAGAATTTCCCGATCTCGATGACACTTCGATCAAGAGTTTTGTGAAGGTGGCCGACGCTGTCGACGGTATCTCCAACCATAGTCTGCGCGGAAACGCGATGGGCATGTTCCAGGCCAATCTGGGCATCTGGCAGGTTCTTGCTCGTCAGGGAGAGATCCAAACCGCCGATCTCAATCAGTCCTGGCAGCAGGCAATCGCTCCCTTTGCGTCCGTGGACTCCCTACCCCACCTCTTCGATGCCGGCCAAGCTTCCCTAAAAACAGTATTCGTGGCCGCAACCGGCAAACATGATCCTTCTCAGGGCGAATTGATTGAGCTCTTGGCCGGCCCTCCTCAGAGTTCTCCCGAAGGCCAGCGCATGCGCCAGGAAATGGGCGCGAAAATGCGCTCGGTTCTCGAGGATCAACGCCTGGTTTCGCTCGATACCCTCTTCGCCCTTGGCGACGGTCTCACCAAGATGGCGGGTGGGGCGCCCGCACCCGGCAACATGCTGCCGCTGGCCAGCGAACTGCGGGAGTTTGAGTTACCCCGGCCCATCTTCACCGAGAGCGAGAAAACGGAATGGGCGCCTGGAGTCTATGCCAACCGTCATGCCGAGCTGCAAGTCCATGTTGACATCACCAAAGTGATCAAGACACCCGGCTCGAAGTCTCAGTTGGAGGCTGCGCGCGGGCAGCTCACGCCGTTCCTCCGCGACGCGCTCGTCGGTCTCAATTACGCATATTACGAACCGCCGGGCGCTCAGCTCCTGCACAACAATCCGCTCTTCGTCCGCTCCCATGATTTTTCAGGAGAAACCATCATGGGCGTCACCCAGCTCTGGCAGGCTCCTGAGTTGTTCAACCAGGGGTCCCCGGCGGGCGGCGGCGCCTACCTGGTCGGCTCCCTGGCCGAACTGCCCTATGTACTGGCCAGCACGGAAGAAGACTTCATTGCTCCCAAAAACGTACAAGCCCTGATCTGGAAGGAAGTAACGGCAGATCTGCTGGTCAGCGCAACCCTGCCCCGCTGGTGGAACGTGACAAAAACCGAACTCCACGCCGCGGCGCTCTATCAGCGCAGCGGAGAAGATCTCGTCACCGCGGCGGCGGCAAACCAGGAAGTACGCGACAAGGTGATGGATATTCTCGCCGGCCGCCTGCCCCCCCAACGGCTGGGAGAAGTGGAGCAAGCCTTGCATGCTGGTGACGCCGCCGCCGGCCTTCATCCCTTAACTCCGGCTGATACCTTCTATCTGGCGGCGGAGTTTCGCCATAAATTTCCCCAGGAGACAGCATCCTGGGGGCCAGCGGGCGGGGAATTAGATACCCTCATCCAGCAAAACGCAGCCGAGGTCAATCTGCAGCGCCTCTCCCGGGACTTCGGCACCCCCCATCCGGTCCTCGCGCAGAACTACCGCTGCGAGCTTTTGAACGTGCAGCCGTTCCCCGCCTTCGGAGGCAATTCCAGCCGGCTGCTGGGGGAGTCATGGGACTCAACCAATCTGTATTGGGCCCGGTTGGCGGATGAAAAGGGCTACTCGCCGATAATGCTCAATCGCCTGGTTCCCGAGCTGACCCGGCACATGGTGGCCAATATTTTCGCGACCGATATTGAAGATTGGCCGGCGCTGACCCGCGCCATGCGGGAAACCGGCGAAGAATTCAGGCAGGGCAAAATCGCCGTGGCCCAGGTAACCGAAGCTTCCTCCGCAACCCAGGAAAATGGAGTGCAGGTGGAGCAGACTCAAATAAGCTCAACCTCGGCCAGCCACAAATAAATGGATATAGGACACATGATGATGGCAAAGCGACACCTTCTGATCCTTCCAGCTTTAGTCACTCTCTTTTTCGTGGGCGATCGCTTCACCGGCGCTCAGGATGATTCGACGAACATCCGCGTGAACGTCGATCTGGTGCAGCTAAACGTCGCCGTAACTGATAGCAAAGGAAACTACGTATCCGGTCTCGGCCCGGAGAATTTCGCCATTACCGAAGACAAGATCCCGGAGCGGCTTGCAACCTTTGAAGAGGGCAACGAGGGGACTCGCCAGGTACTGCAACCGGGACCGAATGCGACTCTTGGTAAACCAGTCGCCGCTGCTGCCGGTGCAAAATCGAACTCGCCCGTGGTGGCGGCAAAAGTTGTGCAGAAAAGCACGTCCCCGATCCTGGGCGAGGATGTAGCAGGCCTCCCTGCGCACGTTACGGGCGCCAATGTTTTTGTCCTATTCGATACCAGTAACTACATGTATCGCGGCTTCGTGTTCGCGCAGGACGCCATCACCGACTTCGTTCGTTCCCTTGAGGGCGCCAACAAGGTCGCCTTTTACTCCTACAGCCGTGATCTTTCCCGCAATTCTGCTCTTACTTCCGATCGATCCCAGGTCCTGCGCGGCGTGCGTAGCACCGTTGCCGGCGATGACGCCGCGCTTTACAACTGCCTGCTGCTGACCGTGGAAGACGCCGCTCGGTACACCGGCAGAAAAGTGGTGGTGGTGTTCTCCAATGGTCCTGACAATGCCAGCCTGGTGCCGCCGGAAGATGTAGCCGAACTGGCTCAGTCCACGGGCACGATTATCTACATGATCAGCACCCGCGAAGCCCAGCTGGAGCCGATCTCCACTGCCGTCTTTGAGCGCATGAGCAAAGCAACCGGGGGCAAGGCCTACTTCGCCCGCAGCTGGGGCGACGAAAAGAAGGCTTTCGCCTTCATCCAGGAAGATCTGGCGCACCTCTATTCGCTCAGCTACTACCCCCAACCCAACCCCAGCGGCGGCTGGCGCACCATCACCGTCAAGCTGGTAGGAAAGGACATGCAGAAGTATCACGTCCGTACCCGCGCCGGCTATCGCCTGCAGCAGGCCCACGCCGCGGCCAACAACTCGGCGGAGCTGGAGCCCGGCTGCCGTAGCCGCGCCCCCACCCGTACCGCCCCTGCACCCAAGTAGCAAAGAAGCCCGAGGGGGCCCATTCAGCAATGGGCACCCTCGGCTTCTCCTGCGCAAATCCAAAGCTCAATCACAAGCGGTACCCCTACTTACCCGAAGGCCCTTTCGCCTTTTCAGCGCAAGTAGCCTCCGGTCCACCGCTAGCCGACTGGCTGCAGGCGAATAACTGCGGTTGGCTCATCACCGCACCCGCCGCCTGCTCCAGAGTCATGTCACCCGGCTCGGCCTGAAATCTCGACCGTTTGTCATCCTGCTCCAGCGACACGCTCTTGAAAAGAAGCGCGTTGCCTTCCAGGTGGACATGAATCTGTGTCAATTCCCAAACCGAAGGGCCGACCTGCTGTTGTTCGAGCGAAAACGAGCTGCGCTCCTTCAACCTGCCCAGCAACCCGCCGCCGAAGGTCACGTCGTGGATCAGGTGGCCCTTTATCTTGCATATGCGTTGTTGCTGGTTATCGACCACCAGGTCGCCCGTCATGGCGCTGAATACTCGCGCCTCGCGTGTCGGCGGATGAAAATTTGGCGCCGGATCGAAGTGCAGCGAGGTCGTCGTCGCGGTTGCTCCTGTTTGTGTCCACACAAACGCCATGGGCAGAAGCTTCATAAGGTCATCGATTTGCTTGTTGTCGTGGTTCGCTTCGTGCAACCTGTTTTTTCTGCGCATGGGCATCGTGCAGGTATTTATCAATGAGCTCTCGCTGCCGGGTCTCGGGAAGTTGCTGATCGTCCTTCTCTAAAACTCGTTCCACGTTGCCGCGTTGGGTCCCGGCGACCCACTGCAGAATGTGCTCTTTCGGTTTATCGCTCTCTTCCAGGTAAATCCAGTTCGAGTGGTCGTTCTGGTCTGCGGCGCGCTCGTTGTCGACGGCCCGCTGAATGATCTGTTGTGCGCTCTGGGCGTCTGCCATGCAGAACGAGAGCCCGAACACCCAAACCCACAGGAGCCTCGCCTTTCCCTTGGTCATCTGACTGCCTTCTGCCGATCGAAAGTTGACGGTTTTTTGATGCCGGAACTCCGCCGAACGGTTCGCAGAAGTGTGGAAGGTCCAGCCGCCACGCAAAGCCGGCCCGTTGCACTGAGCCAAACTTAGCCCGAAGGGCGAAAATCAAATTTTTCGGTTGGACAGTTTGGAAAGCGCTTGAGAGGCCGGAGACTATCGAACGTAGGGCAAGGGTTCAGCCGTGCCTTGAACGGTTGCGCGCTTGAGGAGACCTCTTCCGCCCTCATCACCGCGTTTCCTCGGAGCTTGTGACTCTTGATTCCCCTCTTAGCTTGTGGCCGGAAAGCTCGGAAGAGCATCCGTCAAGAAGCATCTCCGAGGTCCTTCGACTTTGCGCTATAAACCCTTCGTTATGCGACAGATCTGCCAGGCGCTTCGCTCAGGATGACGGTTTTGCTAAGGGGTTGAAAACATCTGTTTGGGTGTCCAAAATCACCAGCGAACTGTCGGGATGACAATGGGGAAGGTTGGCGCTCCCAGCTGGGATGTCGAAAAACATTTTCCACGAAAGGTCCGTAGAACCGCAGGTCCCTCCGCTCCGCTTCGCTCCGGTCGGGATGACAAGGGGGAGGGCAACGGTTGAATAGAGAGTGGTTGCATGCAGATCCGGCTCGCTCAGTAGAAAAACATTTCCAGGACACGGCGGTTGTGGGACGGGTAGGCCTTTTCCATCGACAAAAAGTCACAGCCTCTCAGGATGACGATTTTGTGGGGAAGGTTGAAAACATCTGGTGGGTTCGAAAAACTCACAGGCTCTCGGGCGAGGAAGTGGCCGCACCAGCGGCCGGAACGGGCTCACTCGCCTTTTGCCCGGCGTAAATCGGCGTGGTAAAGGAAAATACGCTCCCCGATCCCAGCTCGCTCGTCACCCAGATGGAGCCGCCCTGCCGCGTCACCAACTCCTTGGCAATGTGCAGCCCAAGTCCCAGACCCTTGCGGCCGGCCTGGCTGGATTCCGTGACCTGGTAGAGATAATCGAAAATACGCTCCGCCTGCTCCCGCTTTATCCCACAACCAGTATCCGAAACCTCCACCAGCAGGTACCCGGGCGTCTTTTCAAACACCTTCGCCTCGACCTTGACGAGGCCACCCGTCGGCGTGAATTTGATCGCGTTATCGCACAGGATGGTCAGCACTTGAACCAGCCTTATCGGGTCCGCATAAGCTGAGGGCAACTTAGGCGGAACGGCACTGGAGAGCTTGATCCCTTTGGCCGTTGCATTGGCTTCAGCGGTATGAATGGCGTCGAGAATGGCCTCGGAGACGGAAGCTTCCCGAGGTTGAATGTTGAGTTTGCCCGTGCGGCCCGCCGTAACCGCCAGCAGGTCCTCAATCATGGATTGCAGTTGCCGTACATTTCGCTGGATGATCCTCAGATATTCGTCCTGCTGCTCGTTGGTCGCGCCCGCCAACCCATCCGCAATGATCGAGCTGAATGAGTAAATGGATGTCAGGGGTGAGCGGAGCTCATGCGAAACGTTGGATAGAAACTCATCCCTCAATTGCAAAGCCTGCTGGCTGCTCCGCTCAACCTCCGCCGCCCGCTCTGCTTCTTTCGCCAGCTGCGCAGCATGTTCTTCTTCTGTCAGCCGCGTCAGTTCGTCATGGGCGCGCTTGAGCTCAACCTGGTGGGTCACCCGCGTACGAACCGCCACCGGATTGATAGGCTTGGTCACATAATCGCAAGCGCCCATCGTCAGGCCCTTGGTCTCCTCTGCAACACTCCCCAGGCCAGTAAGAAAGATGACCGGTATGTTGCTGGTGGCGGGGTCCGCCTTCAGACGGTGGAACACTTCATACCCGTCGATGCCGGCCATGATCACATCCAGCAGAATCAGGTCAGGTACTCTTTCCGCGGCAATCTTCAATGCGGCCAGGCCATCCCTTGCATACAACAGTTCCGTGTGGCTGCCAAATGCATCTCTTAGCAGATCAACGTAGCTCGACTGATCATCGACCAGCAGGATACACATGTCCGTCTTCTCCGCGGCAGGTGCCCGGCGAAGACGGCGCAAACCTCCTGTCGAGAGTGCCGGCGGCGGCAATCGCGGGCGCAAGAGCACCCTCCATGGTTTTGATCAGCCCATCCATGCCGTCCATCAAACCTTCACGGAGAGCATGTTCGATGTCGGCCGCGGCCGATGCCAATTCCTTTGCCTCCAGCGTCGCTGCGACTCCTTTCAAGGTGTGAGCCAGCCGGCTGGCCTCTTCCGTTTTACCTGCCGCGATCTGTTCCGCAGCTCGCCAGCCGCATCCTTGTTCTGGTCACGGAAGCTCAGCAACATCTTGCGCAAAAGCTCTGGCTTGCCATTCGCCCGCGCTAGCGCAGCCGGAATATCAAACGGAGGAAGGTGCTCAGGAATTTCGTCGCTGGAGGAAGCAGCCGGCTCCTGGTCCTTTTCGACGCTTGGCTGTGCCATCGGTTGCGCCGGCATCCAGCGAACCAGCGTCTCCATCAGTGTCTGGGGATTGATCGGTTTGGTGATATGGTCGTTCATCCCCCCTTCCAGGCTTCGTTCGCGATCGCCGCTCATCGCGTGCGCGGTCATGGCAATGATAGGCAAGCTCTGAAAGCGGCTTTCCGCGCGCAGAAGCTTCGTTGCCGCCAGCCCATCCATCACCGGCATCTGGATATCCATCAGCACCAGGTCGAAAGGTTCAGCATGAACCCGATCCACGCATTCCTGCCCATTGACTGCAATCGAGACATGGATCCCTAAGTCAGTGAGCAGTTCGATAGCAAGAAAGCGGTTTACCTCGTTGTCCTCAACCAGCAAGACCCGCCGTCCAGCCAGCTCCGGCGCGCTGTCGTCGATGGATGGGCCGCCGGCTACGGGCTCAGCCGCCGCGGCATTCGAACCCAGCGCGGCAGCGATCGCATCGATCAGGTTCTTCCTGCTCACAGGCTTACTTAAGAAGCCGTCGAAAATAACATCCGAGTGTCCGGCCAGTACCTCTTCACGATCAAACGCAGAAACCATGAGAATTTCCGGTATCCGCGAAAAAGTGGGGTTTGCCTTAATGCGGCGAGAGGCCTCGACGCCATTGATGCCGGGCAGTCGCCAATCCATCAGGACCAGATCGATCGGCCGCCCACTTTGCGACGCACGCGCCAAAGCAGACAGAGCCTCTTCGCCGGAAGCGACTGCCCTGGCTTGGTAACCGCTTCTGTCCAGCATCGATACCAAGGAATGCCGGGTATTTTCGCTGTCGTCCACAATGAGAATATATTTCTGCCGCTGATCGTCCCCGTTGACAGGCGGCGATAGTGCCAATTCCGTCGCGATACCGAATCGCGCATTAAAGTGAAACTCGCTTCCTTTGCCCAGTTCGCTTTGAACAGTGATTTGTCCCTTCATCAGTTCGCAGAGTTGCTTGCAGATCGCGAGCCCCAGACCAGTGCCTCCGTACTTGCGCGTAAATGAGGTATCTCCCTGGTGAAACGATTGGAAAAGGTTAGTCACCTGCTCCGGGCTCATACCGATTCCGGTATCGGCGACCGAGATATTCAAACGCAAATCGTTGCCGGTGATTTCGTCCGCTCCCACCCTAACCGTGATCTTGCCGGCATCAGTGAACTTGATCGCATTGTTAACCAGGTTGATAAGAATTTGTCCCAGCCGCAGCGGATCCCCAACCAGCTGTGCTGGAACCTCTGCTGACACTGAGGTCACCAGGGCCACGTCCCTGTCCTGCGCCTTCTGTCCCACGACGTCCAGAAGGTTGCGTAGAACATCATTCAGTGAAAAAGAGATGACCTCCAATTCCAGCTTGCCCGCTTCGATCTTGGAGAAATCCAGAATGTCGTTCATGATGCCCAGCAGAGACTCCGCCGCGTTGCCGATCTTTGTTAAATAGTCAAGCTGCTTCGGGCTTGGATCGGCTCGCCGGGCAAGATAGGTAATGCCCAGGATGGCGTTCATCGGCGTGCGGATCTCGTGGCTCATGTTGGCGAGAAAGTCAGACTTGGTGCGGTTGGAACCCTGGGCGATCTGCAATGCCCGCAACGCGGTCTCGTTCGCCTTCACCAGTTCGGTCACATCCCAGTCCGTGCCCACCATTCGCAATGCCCGGCCGTTCTCATCGCGTTTAACTTGGCCGGCACTGCGTATGTGGTGCACGCTCCTGTCGTCCCAAACAACCCGAAACATCTTGTCGAACGGTTCGAAGTCGCTGATGCAGTCGCGCAAGGCTTGTTCGACGGATTTACGGTCGTCCGGATGAATACGGCTTGCCGAGGTCCCATGACCGATCGACCGGTTATCCCCTTCCGTCATGCCGTAGTGCCGGAACATCCATGAGTTCCAGGTTGTAAGACCGGTGGAGAGATCCCAACTCCATATCCCAATGCCGCTATATTCGGCGGCAAGTGCGGCCCTTTCGTTCGCCTCTCGTAGCGCTGCCTGCTCGGCAACTCGGATAGATACGTCCTGTGTAGCGCCGACCATGCGTACCGGCTTGCCTTCCTCACACTCCACCGAGCCGGTCATTCGCACCCAGATTGAGCGGCCGTCGGCCCTGGTCATGGGCAGATCCACGGCGAACCCGCCACGCTCGGCGAGCGCTTTTTCAATGGCGCCTTTGATGATCCGCTGGGCCTCGGGCGCGAAGAGTTGGTGAATGCCCTCTTCGAGCGTTGGCCTGCAATCCGACGGCAAGCCAACAAGACGGAGGGCTTCTTCGGACCACCTGAATTCGGTCGTGATCAAGTCAATTTCCCAACCACCAACCTGTGCGATTCTTCCAGTCCGGTCCAGCACTTCCCGCGTCCTACGGTGAGCCAGCTCCTCTTGTTTGCGTGCTGTGATGTCCCGAACCAGACCGACAAACATACGTTGGCCACGAAAGGCAAAGGCGGTGACCGTCAACTCCATGGGAAACACACAGCCGCTGCTGTTGAGGCCTTCCAACTCGCGCCCCACCCCGATTGCCCGGGTCGGAGCTCCCGGCCGATAGGCCGCAAGGTGGCCATCGTGCGCACTCCGGTCCGGTTCCGGCATCAGCATCTTCACATTGCGGCCGACTACATCGCTGACTTCATAACCGAAGATCTTTACCGCGGCTGCATTGATCGAAGCGATGTTGCCGCCATCATCAATCGTGATGATGCCATCCAGAACGTTGTCCAATATCGCTTGGAGCCTGGCCTCGGCATCCTTCAGATCGTTCTGGATCTGTATCCTTTCAGTCACGTTCGACGCAAACGTGACTACCTTCGTAGGCAACCCGTCCGCTCCGAAAATGGGGTTGTAACTGGCTTCTATCCAGACTGTATTGCCCTGCTTATCGATACGGCGAAATAGCCCGGTCTGGTAATGCCCGGCTCGCAGTTCCTTCCAGAATTCTTCGTAATCCGCGCTTCGCCTGGTTTCCTCGCTGACGAAAGTACTATGATATTTGCCTCTTAATTCGACACCCTGGTAGCCGAAGGCGCGCAGATAGTTTTCGTTGGCTTCGATGATCGCTCCATCCATCGAGAACTCAGCCATTATCTGAGATCGGTTGATCGCTTCGATCTGCCCCTGGTAATTGACGGCTTCATATTCGGCCTCTTGCCGTTCCAGGGCGAGGGAGTCAATGACCAACAAAACGTTCCCGGCAAGGGTAGGTGTTGCTTTGGCGAACAGGGCCGCCGTCAAAACCGATATCGCTGCGCACACTATTTTCAAGGCAGCAGCAAGCGGATAAACCGGCCACCATGTTGTAACGATCTCCATTCCATGCGTTACGCCACACGCGAGGATGAACGAGCCGAATCCGATGAAGATCCATAGATACGGATGAAGTACCGCAGCGTGACGCACTTTGCCGGCTAACCAGAAGAGGCAACCGAACAGCAAGGCATAAGAAATGGCGATCAGCCCGTCTGCCACGGCGTTCGTCCACACCAGCCCTGGCTGGGCAAGATAGCAATAACGGTGCGGCAGATAGTCCGAAGTGAACAGGGACGAAAGAGGACCTGAACCCGCAAGGTCTGCAGCCCCCAGGGCGCCCGCCACTCCGAAGCCCACTAGTGTTTTCAATGCGCAACCGCCTGGGTAGAAAGCCACTTGTTCTGTTTAGCGGCAACGCGGATGGAGGCAAATATTAGCCTCCGGGGGGATTGACAAATCGAAAATTGCCGCTTTTATATGGCTCTACGAAGATCTTCGTTGACAGCTACGAAGCACTTCGTATATGGTTCCCTCATGAAGATGAGTAAAGCCAATTTGCCCAAGCCGACCGAGGGGGAACTCGAGCTGCTTCGCGTCTTGTGGGCCAAGGGTTCCGCCACCGTCCGCGAGCTTCACGACGCGGTAAGCCAGGAACGCGCGCTCGGGTACACCACGGTGTTGAAGTTGCTGCAAATCATGACAGAGAAGGGGCTGGTGCAGCGCACCGAGGTTGGAAGAGCCCATGTCTATCGAACCACTGCGAGCCAGGGAGAAACGCAGAGCCAGCTCCTGAGAGATTTGAGCGAGCGGCTCTTTTCCGGCTCCGCCACTCAGCTTGCCATGCACGCCTTATCTATGGCGCCGGCAAGCAGCGACGAACTGATGGAAATTCGCAAGCTAATTGATCGCAGGCAGGAGAAACGATGAATCATCATTTGCAATCTCTGGGCTGGACACTGGTACATTTCTGGTGGCAGGCGGCGGCGATCGCGCTTGTCTATTGGCTCGCCGATGTTGCGCTCGCAAAGGCGCGCAGTCAGACCCGCTATTTGCTGGCATTGGCCGCCATCCTTCTCATGCTTTCGAGCGCGCTGTCCACGTTCGCTTATGAGGAAACGAATGCCAACGCGGAGCTGTCTTTGCCCGGCGGCCTTTCCATCGTCCCCAACGTAGCCGGAGGATCAATCATCCTCGCTGATGCTGCCCCGGCGCCACCACTGGACACCGGTGATGCCACAAGGCCGGCTGTCCTGCTGCCGCCTCAATTCTTCTCCTGGCTGGATGTCGTGTGGTTATTCGGTGTGGCGTGTCTTTCGATCCGAACCATCGGCGGCTGGTGCATACTGGAGCGATTGCGCCGCACAGCGACCTTGGAGGCTCCCGAAGTCGTGCGCGAAAGCTTTGCCCGGCTGTGCCAACGGCTTGGTATTACCAGCCCCGTCGGTCTTCGCATCTCCGAGCGTGTGCAAGGGCCACTTGCGATGGGAATTGTGCGCTCATTGGTAATCCTGCCCGCATCCGCGCTCCTGGCTTTGACTCCGGAGCAGCTGGAATCGGTCCTTGCCCATGAGCTCGCACACATACGGCGCGCGGATTATTTCTGGAACCTGATCCAGACCACGGTCGAGACCCTGTTCTTCTTTCATCCGGCGGTGTGGTGGCTGGGCGGCAGGCTGCGGCATCACCGCGAGCTCTGCTGCGATGACGCGGCCGTTCAGGCATGCTCCGATCCTTTGATATACGCAACCGCCCTACTTCGTCTTGAGGAGCGGCGCAACCAGCAGCTGAGTCTGGCCATGGCTCTGGATGGACACCGGTCTTCCTCTACACTGCGCGCACGCATTTCTCGGCTGTTGGGTGAAACAAGCAGCGAGCAACGTCCGCGTGAGCTCGTTCCTCTACCGCTGGCCGCGATCGCGACGCTGGTCCTGCTCGCCCTAATTACCGGGCCGCATCTCTTCGCAGGGTTGCGAGATACCACGCCGGCTGAAATGGCAACAACCACATTAACTCCAGTTCCCTCCGGGCCTCCTGCTGCTGCAATCACTTTGGAATCCCACGGAAAGTCCGTCCTTATCGCCAGAAATGGAGCTCCCGCGGAAAAACCGCTTGCGGCCGCCCATGGGGTGGGTCAGGGCGCTGGAGAAGGTGTGGGCGTTGGCGTAGGCGCGTCAGCCGCGGACAACGCGGAACAACAACCAGCGGCTGCGGATACTGCCCCACACAAATCCGACTACATCGACGGCATGCGCGCCGCCGGTTATGACGAAGACATCGACAAGTACATCGCCATGAAAGTGCAGGGCATCACTCCCGAATACGCCCGGGAGATGGCAAAGGTTGGCTTCGGCAAACCCTCTGCCGGCGACTTGATCGCCATGAAGATCCAGGGCGTCACTCCGGAGTATGTATCTGAATTGCACGCTGCGGGACTACAACCAGGCAGCATGGGTGACCTGATTTCTTATCGCATTTTCCACGTTACGCCGGAGTTTATCGCGGGGATGAAAGCTGCCGGCTTCGACTCGATTCCGCCCGGGAAAATAATTGCGCTGCGTGTTCAGGGTGTGACTCCCGAATATGCCAAGACAGTGAAACAGCAATATCCCAACGCGACCATCGATGAATTGGTGCAACTCCGTATCTTTCACATTGACGATACATTTCTCGCCGCCGCCAAGCGTCACGGCTTTACTTCGCTTTCAATCCAGAAGCTGGTGCAACTGCGTATCTCCGGATTGCTGGACGATTCAGCCACGGAGGCGAAATGACCAGTGGCCTTGTTCTGACTGCACTGCTGGCTGCATCCACTGGCTTGTTCCTTCAGGCGGAGCAGCATCTTCGCACTCTCACCGGATCCTGCAGCGTCGCCGCCAGGGCGAATGAAGCCGAAGTCGATCTCCGGCTGGAGAGCGGCCTGTGCGGTGGCAGTGAACACTGTGCTTCCAACCAGACTCAGGAACCGGTAAGCGCCTTCCTGGGCTTCACGCTTGCAGATCTACGGCGGGAAGGTGCGCATGTGGACGCAGTCATTCGCGCTGAGGCCGGCACTCTCACCTGCTCCGGCGCAGTGCATGATGGAAGACTAAGCGGCGCTTTCAATTTCGTACCCGATCCGGAATTCGCCAGCCGCATGCTGGAGATGGGATATCGCGATCTGGATGAAGAAAAACTACAGGCGTACACATTATTTCGTATCGGAATTGCCTGGATCCGCTCCTTGCAGACCGCCGGCGTGAGCGGTATGGATTCGGGAAATCTGATCGCGCTCCGCATTTTCCACGCAGACGCAGACTATGTCCATAGCTTGAACGCGCTCGGCTATCCAAACCCCGACGCCGGCAAGTTGATCGCCCTGCGTGTGCACCGGGTCGATGCGGAAGAAGTAAAACAGCTTCGTGCCCTGGGCTACCAGCCCACCCTGGATGAGTTGATTCAGATGCGCATTTTCCAGGTCACACCCGACTTCATCCATCGTATGCAGGCAAGAGGTTTTGAAAACCTCACAATCAGCAAACTGGTGCAAATTCGAATCTTTAACCTCGCCCAGTAGCCACGCTGAGAGCGCCGCGCCACGAAGGGCACGGCTTAACATGCCGCGGAAACACCAATGCTGGTAGGTACGGGCTTGAGCCCGCATTCCTCACAGACCACTGGGTAAACGACTAAACGAATCGCTGCTGGTAGTGAGATCTCAATCCGTAACGAGTGACGGGTGCCCCACATCTGCCAAAACCGGGCAGATATGGGGCACCCGCGCTTTGTCGCATACCGGGCTGTGAGAAAGCCAGGTTAGAGGCTGCAAAACAGAGCTAAATTCTTTGAAGGGGACGGCCTTTAGGCCGTTCGTAAATGATTGCATTACGTCCGGCTTTAGCCACTGAGGGTACGGTCTTCGCTCTCTATTCGACCTTTTTCCGCAGCCTGTAAAGCCCGTAGCCTCGAGCTTCTACATTTCAGGAGCTGCAAATTGGCCGGCCGACGACATTTTGCCGTATTTGGATCAAGCCCGTAGCCTGCTGACGTTATCCCTTTACCGGACACTGCATATGCTACCGGAGTCCGCGTATCCCAGGTTCAGGACTCCACGACGCTTGTGAGCACGGTGATCTCTACCGCTGCACTGGTTAGTTGTTATCCGGGATGCGCTCCACGCGGCCGATGAAGCGTGGTCGAGCCCTTTGGAAGCGAAACGGAAACCCTTTCCGCGACCTGATCTTCTAGTCAGCCAACGTGAATGGAGCGCTCAACGTTTACTCCGTTTCACATGGTGCTGACGAATCGCTCGCCGCGCCTGGGATTATGTAACCGCTACTGAACAATTATAGCAGCCAACAAAAAAATGTCATTCGGTTTGTCATTAAACGCATGTCAAATTACGTGAAAACTCTTGATTACCCTAAAGTTCGGTCATCTACCACCTTTGGGTCATAAGCGTTTTGTTACGTCTCATGTGACTATACGTAACGAGTTCGGTTACTTTTGCAACACTGATCTGTCTTGATGCTTCATCCAATTCTGCCTATCTCCTTCGCATGGGCCGACTACGGGGATGTCTGCACTGTATCAGGACAATCAGGAAACAATTCCGGTGATACCGGGAGAGACATCCGACATGAGCCAGAAACGTACCCGCTGCCTACCCAGCATGCACACTCGCGCCACGGAGCGTATCGCTCTTGCATTTGGTTTGATCTTTGCAATGTGTCTGCCGGCCGGAGCGCAGATGCAAGTTGTATCTACGATCGATACCTTTGCGGGCAATGGAACAGCTGGCTACTCGGGTGATGGCGGCCCGGCGACGAGCGCCGAGGTGCATCAAACCGAGGGCGTGGCAACCGACAGCGCGGGGAACGTCTATATCGCGGATTGGACAAACAATGTCATCCGCAAAGTGGCCGTTGGGACAAATGTAATCACGACGGTAGCTGGTAATGGGACAGCCGGCTATTCGGGCGATGGAGGCGCAGCGACCAGCGCCAGCCTCAGAGGACCAACCGGTATTGCCATCGACAACGCGGGAAACCTATACATCGCAGATCAAGCCAATAATCGCATCCGCAAGGTGGCTGCGGCCACGGGCGTGATTACGACGGTGGCAGGTAACGGAACGCAGGGTTTTTCAGGGGATGGTGGAGCGGCGACCAGCGCCGCCATGTATTCACCCACTGATTTGACACTCGACAGTGCCGGCAACCTGTACATCTCGGACAACGCGAATAATCGTATCCGCAAAGTGGCTATCGCGACGGGTGTGATCACGACGGTGGCAGGCAACGGAACAGCCGGTTTCGCCGGGGACGGCGCCGCGGCAACCAGCGCTGAATTGGATTCTCCTGCGGGTCTTGCCTTCGATAACACGGGTAATCTCTATATCGCGGACGTTCTCAACAGCCGTATCCGCAAGGTTGCTGCGGGAACTGGAGTGATCACGACGTATGCGGGCAATGGGACAGCCGGCTTTACGGGTGATGGTGGTGCGGCGACCAGCGCGGAACTCAATACTCCTGCCCGGGTTGTCCTCGACAGTGCCGGAAACCTGTACATTGCGGATCAAAGTAACAACCGCATCCGCAAGGTGAGTGCGGGAATCATCACCACGGTGGCGGGCAATGGGACAGCCGGCTACACCGGCGATGGCGGGCCGGCGACCAGTGCCGAATTCAATGCTCCCATCGGTATCGCGGTCGACAAACTAAGCAGCCTCTATATCTCAGATTTTCACAATAACGTCATCCGCAGGTTAGCGATTCGCAATAGCAATTTTCCCACAACCACGATTGGAACGAGCAGCGCAGTGCAGAACATCCTTCTGCAAACGACTACGGCGGAGACGATCACCAGCATCACCATTCCGCAGTCGCAGGGCGGCAAGCAGGAATACAGCATCGGGACGATCACCGGCTGCACGATTGGCGCCAGCAACCCGGCGGGCACGATCTGCAAGATCCCTATCACCTTCACGCCTGCGTATCCCGGAGAACGATGGGTGCCACTGCAAGTGGTTACCAGCACGGGCAATATCAACTTCGGCCTGACCGGCATCGGCCAGGGCCACTGGTGGCGCTCACGCCGGGGGTCATCACTACGGTGGCGGGCAATGGGACAGGTGGTTATGCGGGGGATGGTGGAGCGGCCACCAGCGCTGCAATATTCCGCGATGTACAGGCAGACTTTCGACAGCGCGGGCAACATGTACATCGCTGATTACGGCAACCACCGCGTCCGCAAAGTCGCGGCAGGAACGGGAATCATCACGACGGTTGCGGGTACCGGTACGGCGGGCTACTCGGGAGACGGGGGCGCGGCGGTCAATGCAGGGCTCTACAATCCTCAGGGTGTGGCCGTCGATAGCGCAGGCAACCTTTACATCGCGGACTTTTCCAACTCCAGGATCCGCAAAGTGGCCGCGACGAACAGGAATCATCACAACGGTGGCGGGTAACGGAACACTACGCCTACTCGGGTGATGGCGGCCTGGCCACCAATGCCGGGATGCTGGTGCCCCGACGATGTAGCCATCGATAGTGCGGGCAACCTCTACATCGCGGACTACGACGGTAACCGCGTCCGCAAGGTGGCGGCGGGGACCGGGATCATCACAACGGTGGCGGGCAACGGAACGCAGGGCTACTCAGGGGATGGCGGCGCGGCACCAGCGCCGAGTATAAGTTAGCCTGTGGCATGGGCTTCGACAGCGCAGACAACTCTATATCGCGGATCAACAGAATGACCGCATCCGCAAAGTAACTGCAGCGACAGGAATCATCACAACGGTGGCGGGCAATGGAACGCAAGGCTACTCAGGGGATGGAGGCGCGGCGACCAGCGCTGAGTTGAATCGGTCCTGGCGGCATCGCCATCGACACTGCGGGCAACCTCTACATCGGGGATGAATAAAATGAACGTGTCCGCAAGGTGGATGCGGGAACGGGCATCATCACGACGGTTGCGGGTACGGGACCGCTGGTTTCTCGGGGGATGGCGGTGCGGCGAACCAACGCGAAGTTGACCGCTCCTCTTGGTGTTGTCTTCGACAACGCCGGCAACTTCTTCATCGCGGACCTATGGCAATAACCGCGTCCGCAAGATTGATCTGAGCCAGTCGACTCTTGACGTATCCGACGCCGACGACGGTGGGGACGTCGGATTCGACGGATAATCCGCAGACAGCCATCGTTTCGAACATCGGCAATGCGAGCCTGACGATTCCGCCGCCGTCGAGCGGCAACAATCCGAGCATGTCAGCTCCAGCTTTGCGTTCGACTGCAGGCTTCCACCTGCCCGGAACTCATGATTCGTCGAGCAGCCGCAGACGTTGGCGGAGCGGAGCGAACTGCACCATCGCGATTGATTTTGACCGGTCCAGGTAGGAACGATGACCGGCTCGGCAGTGGAGACGGACAACTCATTAAATGTCGCCGCGGCGACGCAGACCATTCACCTGATCGCAACCGGCGTCGCTGCGAGCACGACGACGACGGTGGCCAGCTCGCTGAATCCGTCGGCCTATCGGCAGTCTGTAACTTTCACGGCGACAGTTGCGCCGACTGGCGGACAGCTCTGCCGACAGGACAGTGCAGTTCAGCGTGGATGGGACTGCTGTTGGCGGGCCTGTGACACTGAAGGCAGCGGAGCGGCGACCTTCACGAGCAGCACGCTGGCGGTGGGCACTCATAGCATCACGGCGGTCTACACGCCCGACTCGACCAACTTCACAGCGAGCTCCGCAACGGCCTTGAGCCAGGTGGTGAACAAGGCGACGCTGGGGCAGAACGGTGTGGCGAACATCACGTTGGCCTCCTCACCGAACCCATCGAACGTGGGCCAGTCGGTGACTTTCACCGCGACGGTGCCGGCCGGTGTGACCGGGACGGTGACATTCAAGGACGGGGCGACGACGCTGGGAACAGGCACGATCAGCGGCACTACGGCGACGTTCACCACAACAACGCTTGCGGTCGGCACGCATCCGGTGACGGCGGTCTATGGCGGCGATGCCAACTACAACACCGCCACCTCCGCGATCGACAACCAGGTGGTGAATAGTGGTGGCGCAACCAACACCAACTTCCTCCCAGCTATCCCGGTAGCCACGACAAGCGCGCCGCAAAACATCACGTTCACCTTACCGGCGACGGGACGATCACCAGCATCAGCATTCCGCAGTCCCAGGGCGGCAAGCAGGAGTACGCGATCCAGTCGATCACCGGTTGCACGGTGGGAGCAAGCAATCCCGCGGGCACGGTCTGCACCATCTCTATCACCTTTACACCAGGGTATCCGGGACAACGGTGGGTACCTTTGCAGGTGGTCGACAGCGCGGGCAATTTCAATGTCGGCCTGACCGGCGTAGGTCTGGGACCGCTGGTGGCGCTGACGCCGGGCATCATCACGACCTATGCGGGCAACGGTACGGCGGGCTAGGCAGGGCGATGGCGGCCCGGCAACCAGTGCGCAATTGAAAGGCCGTCAGGGTTGGCCTTTGACATTGCGGGCAACCTCTATATCGCGGAGAATTCCAACAGTCGCGTCGCAAGGTGAACGCCGCGACGGGCACCATCACGACAGTGGCGGGTACCGGAACAGCAGGTTATTCGGGAGATGGCGGTCCGGCAACCAGCGCCCAGTTCAATGGTCCTGGAGGTGTGGCCTTCGACAGCGCGGGCAACCTCTATATTGCGGAGTATTACAACAACAGGATTCGCAAGGTAAATGCGGCGACTGGAATCATCACGACGGTGGCAGGCAACGGGAGTCACAGGCTATTCGGGCGATGGTGGTGCGGCCACCAGCGCCGCATTAGTCGTCACCTGGCGGTGTAGCGCTCGACAGCGCGGGCAACCTTTACATCGCTGACTATGGCGGCGGCATCCATCCGCAAGGTGGCTGCGGCGACTGGCGATTATCACGACCGTGGCGGGTAATGGGACACTTGGTTATTCGGGAGATGGCGGTCCGGCAACCAGCGCCCAGATTGAAGAGTCCTGAAGGTATGAACTTCGACAGCGCGGGCAATCTCTATCATTGCGGATGTGGAAAACAACCGCATCCGCAAGGTAACCGTCTCGACGGGGATCATCACGACGGTGGCGGGCAACGGGACAGGGCTACTCGGGCGATGGCGGCCCGGCTACCAACGCCAAGTTCATTTTACCCACGGTATCTTGCCTCGACAGTGCGGGCAAATCTACATCGGGGATCAGGGGAACGCGCGTGTCCGTAAGGTGGATGCGGGGACAGGAATCATCACGACAGTGGCGGGAATGGGACCGGTGGTTTTTCGGGCGATGGCGGTCCGGCGACCAGTGCTGCGTTGCATGAATCCTTACGATCGTCGCTTTGGATAACGCGGGCAATCTCTACGTCGGGGATCTCGGCAACAGCCGCATCCGCAAATTGGATATCAGCCAGTCGGCATTGACATATCCGACACCGACGAAGGTGGGGACGGCAGATCGACAGACGATCCGCAGACGGTCATAGTCTCAAATATCGGCAACGCGAGCCTGACGGTTCCACCGCCTTCTTCTGGCAGCAATCCCAACGTATCGGTTAGCTTCGCGTTGGATACGGCAACGACCTGCCCGCAACAGTCCACGAGCAGCTCTCCTCAGACACTGGCCGCCGGAGCAAACTGCAACTATGCAGTGAACTTCGTGCCGACCACGGCGGGCGCCATTGCGGGCTCCGCAGTGCTGACGGACAACTCCCTGAACGCAGTCGGATCGACGCAGACGATTCATCTGAGTGGGACGGGAGTAGCGGTGAGCACGACGACAACAGTGACCTCGTCCGTGAATCCGTCGACCTATGGGCAGTCAGTGATCTTTACGGCGACGGTTGCGCTGACCGTCGGGACAGCTCTGCCGACAGGCACGGTGCAGTTCAGCGTGGATGGGACAGCTGTGGGCGGCCCCGTGACTCTGAACGGCAGCAGTGGGCAACGTTTACCACCAGCACGCTTGCGGTGGGCACTCATAGCATCACCGCGGTCTACACGCCGGATTCGACTAACTTCACGGGAAGCTCTGCGTCTCCGCTCAGCCAGATCGTGAACAAGGCGACCCTGGGTCAGAACGGTCTTGCGAACATCACTTTGGCGTCTTCGCCCAACCCATCCGCCTACCAGCAGTCGGTGACATTTACGGCAACAGTCCCGAGCGGGTGTCACCGGCACGGTTCAGTTCATGGATGGAACAACATCACTGGGCACAGGCACCATCAGCGGTACGACTGCGACCTTTACGACAACAACGCTTGCGGTCGGGACACATCCGGTGACCGCTGTTTATAGCGGCGACGCCAACTACAACCCGGCAACTTCCGCAGTCGATAACCAGGTCGTCGGTAAAGCGACTCTGGGCCAGAATGGCCTTGCGAACATCACTCTGGCTTCATCGCCCAATCCATCGAGCTACGGCCAGTCAGTAATCTTTACGGCGACGGTGCCGTCTGGTGTTACCGGCACGGTCACGTTCAACGATGGAACGACGACGCTGGGAACAGGCACCATCAGCGGAACCACCGCGACCTTTGCGACGACCACGCTTCCTGTCGGGACTCATCCGGTGACTGCGGTTTATGGTGGCGACGCCAACTACAACTCGGCGACTTCCACGGTCGATAACCAGGTGGTGAACAAGGCGACATTGGGCCAGAACGGCTTGGCGAATATCACTCTGATCTCCTCGCCTAACCCGTCGACCGTAGGCCAGTCGGTGGTCTTTACGGCAACGGTGCCGACCGGTGTGACCGGCACGGTGCAGTTTAAGGATGGAACAACCTTACTGGGGACGGGCACGATCAGCGGAACTACCGCGACGTTCGCGACAGCGACACTAGCGGCCGGGACCCATCCAGTGACGGCGGTTTACAGCGGCGACGCCAACTACAACACGGCGACCTCCGCAGTCGACAATCAGGTAGTAAACAAGGCGACCTTGGGGCAGAACGGTCTCGCGAATATTGTTCTGACCTCTTCACCTAACCCGTCGACTGTGGGCCAGTCGGTGACCTTCGCGGCGACGGTGCCAAGCGGAGTGACTGGCACGGTGCAGTTCGTGGATGGAACAACGACACTGGGCACAGGCACTATCGCTGGAACCACGGCCACGTTCACTACGACCACTCTTGCGGCCGGCACTCATCCTGTAACGGCGGTCTACAGCGGCGATGCCAACTATAACCCCGCAACTTCGGCGGTCCACAACCAGGTCGTAAACCAGCAGAGCACGACGACCACGGTAAGCAGCTCCGTGAATCCGTCTGCATTCATGCAATCCGTCACCTTTACGGCGACAGTTGCGCCGACGGCGGGATCGATCCTGCCGACCGGAACCGTGCAGTTCAGCGTCGATGGGACGAATGTCGGCGGCCCTGTAACGCTGAATAGCGGAACGGCCGCTTTCACCATCAGCACGCTGGCGGTCGGCCTCCACGCTGTCACCGCGGCCTACACACCGGACACGGGCAGTTTGACGGGAAGCAGCGGGTCCATCGGCCAGCAAGTCGGAGCGGTGTCCACGTCGACAACGACGCTGAGCGTGGCTCCTGGATCGGTGATGTATGGCGATACGGCAACGCTGACGGCGGTGGTGGCGCCAAGTTTTGCGACCGGCACGGTGAGCTTCTATGAAGGCACGACGCTGCTGGGCACCGCCTCGCTCGACAGCACGGGGACGGCAGTGTTGCCGATCAGCACACTGAATGCCGGCGTGCATACCATCACAGCGAAGTACAACGGCGATCCGGGCGTACCTGCAAACACCAGCAATACCGTCCAGTTGACGGTGACGCAGCGCACCGCGCCGGGCGGAGGGCCGGCGATTACGGTCACGGTCAACGACGCGGCGCGGACGACGACCCAATCCAATCCGCCGTTCACCTATTCGGCGGCGGGGCAGCTGGTCAATGGAGACACCTATGCCACGGCGATCAGCGGCACGCCGAACTACTCGACGGCAGCCGGAACGACGCCGGCACATATTGCGATCACAGTCACAGGCCTGACTTCGGCCAACTACACGATTGCGTTCGTTCCCGGCACCCTGACGGTGACGGCAGCAAGCACGACGACCACGCTGGTGGCCAGCCCGACTGCGACGCAGTATGGCGATCCGGTTACACTGACGGCTACCGTGACTTCGGGCGCGACCGGCACAGTGAGCTTCTATGACGGCTCGGTGTTGCTGGGCACGGGCGCAGTGTCGAACGGCGTAGCCACGCTGACGACGAGCACACTCGCGCGGGCACGCATACGGTGACGGCGGTATACAACGGCGATGCGACCTATGCCAGCAGCCAGAGCGGGCCAGCAACCGTAACGGTATCGAAGAAGACGGCGACCAGGCGGCGGGGCGGCTCTGACGATCACAGTGCAGGATGCGAGCCGGCGAATACAACACGGCTGATCCTCAGTTCAACTACGTGATTACAGGCACGCTGGTCAATGGCGACACCTACGCGACAGCAGTGACGGGCGTGGCGGCTTATTCGGCCGCGGATACACCGACTTCATCGGCAGGCTCGACCTTCCCCATCAGTGTGAGCGGACTGAGCAGCGCGAACTACGAGATTGCAGTGGTGAACGGCACGCTGACCATCGTGACCGCGCCCACGACAACCACGTTGACCACAAGCACGAACTCGGCGCAGTATGGCGATCCGGTCACATTGACAGCAACCGTGGCTCCGAGCGGTGCGACCGGCACGGTGGTCTTTATGCAGGGCGCTAATGTGCTGGGCACAGGCACGGTGTCGGGCGGAGTCGCCACGCTGACAACATCAACGCTGCCTGCGGGGACCTACACCATCACGTCCAGCTATCAGGGCGACACCGACTATGGCGCGAGCACCAGCGGTCCTATCACGCTTGACCATCAGCCCGAGGACCGGACCGGGCGGCACCGCGGCTCTGACGGTAACAGTAGCCGACGCAAGCCGTCTGTATGGGCAAGGGAATCCCGCGTTCAGCTATAGCGTCACGGGCACACTCGTGAACGGCGATACTTATGCGACGGCAGTCACAGGCGTGCCTGTCTACTCGACGACTGCCATATCAACTTCTCCGGCCGGGACTTATCCGATATCGGTCGCGGGTCTCAACTCGAACAACTATGTGATCGCGTTCGTGAACGGCACTCTCACCGTGACCAAGGCCACACTGGGACAGAACGGGTTGGCGAATATCACGCTGACCTCTTCGCCGAACCCATCGAACTATGGCCAATCGGTCACCTTCACAGCAACGGTACCGAGCGGAGTAACCGGCACGGTGCAGTTCGTGGACGGCACGACGGTGCTGGGCACAGGCAACCATCAGTGGCACGACAGCGACCTTCACCACAAAGACGCTTGCGGTCGGCACTCATCCGGTAACAGCGGTCTACAGCGGCGATGCGAACTATAACCCCGCAACATCGGCAGTCGACAATCAGGTCGTGAATCAGCGGGGCACGACGACTACGGTCGCCAGCTCAGTAAATCCCTCCGCCTTCATGCAGTCCGTCACCTTTACGGCGACAGTTGCTCCGACCGCTGGACCGACCCAGCCGACCGGAACGGTGCAGTTCAGCGTTGACGGGACAAATGTGGGCAGTCCGGTGACGTTGACCAACGGGACGGCGGGTTTCACGATCAGCACTTTGGCAGTCGGCGCTCCATACTGTCCGGCAGCTTACACTCCTGACACAAGCAACTTCACGGGAAGCAGCGGGTCCATCGGCCAGAAGTCGGAGCGGTGTCCACGTCGACGACGACGCTGAGCGTGGCTCCGGCAACGGTAATGTATGGCGATACGGCGACGCTGACGGCGGTGGTGACGCCAAGCTTCGCGACCGGGACGGTGAGCTTCTATGAGGGCACGACCCTGCTGGGCACCGCCTCGCTCGACAGCACGGGCACGGCAGTGCTGCCAATCAGCACCCTGAACGCGGGCGTGCATAACATCACAGCGAAGTACAACGGCGATCCGGGCGTACCTGCAAACACAAGCAATACCGTCCAGTTGACGGTGACGCAGCGCACTGCACCCGGCGGAGGACCCGCGATTACGGTCACCGTCAACGACGCGGCGCGCTCGACGACCCAATCCAATCCGCCATTCACCTATTCAGCGGCCGGGCAGCTGGTCAATGGGGATACCTATGCGACGGCGATCGGCGGCACGCCGAGCTATGCAACAGCAGCCGGGACCACTGCCGGCACATATTCGATCACCGTCACTGGCCTGACTTCGGCCAACTACTCGATCGCGTTCGTTCCCGGCACCCTGACCGTTACAGCAGCAAGCACGACGACGACACTGGTAGCGGGCCCAACTTCGACGCAGTATGGCGATCCGGTCACACTGACGGCTACCGTCACCTCGGGCGCGACCGGCACGGTGAGCTTCTATGACGGGTCGGTATTGTTGGGCACGGGTGCAGTGTCGAACGGCGTGGCCACGCTGACGACGAACACGCTCAATGCGGGCACGCATACGGTCACCGCGGTATACAACGGCGATGCGACCTACGCCAGCAGCCAGAGCGCTCCGGCAACCGTAACGGTATCGAAGAAGACGGGACCAGGCGGCGTGGCGGCTCTGACGATCACGGTGCAGGATGCGAGCCGGCAATACAACACGGCTGATCCGCAGTTCAACTACGTGATTACAGGTGCGCTGGTCAACGGTGACACCTACGCAACAGCAGTGACGGGAGTGGCGGCCTATTCGGTTGCGGATACACCGGCTTCGGCTGCAGGCTCGACCTTTCCCATCAGTGTAAGCGGACTGAGCAGCGCGAATTACGAGATTGCAGTTGTTAACGGCACACTGACCATCGTGACCGCACCGACAACAACCACATTGGCGACTAGCACGGCTTCGGCACAGTATGGCGACCAAGTCACGCTGACGGCAACCGTAGCTCCCAGCAGCGCGACCGGTACTGTGCTCTTTATGCAAGGCGCCAAAGTGCTGGGTACGGGCACGGTGTCAGGCGGTGTAGCCGCGCTGACCACTACAACGCTGCCTGCGGGCGCCTACACCATCACGTCCAGCTATCAGGGCGATACGGACTATGGCGCCAGTACCAGCGGTCCTATCACCTTGACCATCAACCGGAGGACCGCGCCAGGTGGAGGGGCGGCTCTGACGGTCACCGTAGCCGACGCCAGCCGCACGTATGGGCAGGGGAATCCCGCATTCACCTATACCGTCACGGGCACACTGTTGAATGGCGATACGTATGCTACAGCAGTCACAGGCGTGCCCGTCTACTCAACCACTGCCATATCCATTTCTCCGGCTGGGACCTATCCCATTTCGGTGGCAGGTCTCAACTCGAACAATTATGTGATCGCTTTCGTGAACGGGACTCTCACCGTGGCCAGGGCCACACTGGGGCAGAACGGGTTGGGGAATATCACCCTAACCTCTTCGCCGAACCCATCGAACTATGGCCAACCGGTCACCTTCACAGCCACGGTACCGAGCGGAGTAACCGGCACGGTGCAGTTCGTGGACGGATCGACAGTGCTGGACACAGGCACCATCGCTGGAACCACAGCTACCGTGACCACGAGTGCGTTGGCTCCGGGAACTCACGCAGTAACCGCAGTCTATAGCGGCGACGCCAACTATAACCCTGCCACGTCGGCAGTTGACAATCAGGTTGTGAACCAAGGGAGCACGACGACGACGGTGACCAGCTCCGTGAATCCGTCGGCATTCATGCAGTCGGTCACCTTTACGGCGACAGTCGCTCAGACAACAGGAACAACGGCGCCGACCGGAAGCGTGCAGTTCAGTGTCGATGGGACACCTGCGGGTAGTCCTGTAACTCTGAGCAACGGCACGGCTGCGTTCACGATCAGCACTCTAGCGGTAGGTATCCATAACGTTGCTGCGGCGTATACACCGGACACGAGCAGCCTCACGGGAAGTAGCGGGTCTATCGGCCAGAGAGTCGGCGCCGTCGCAACGTCGACCACGACGCTGACCGTAGCTCCGGCAACTGTGATGTACGGCGATACGGCGACGCTGACGGCGGTGGTGGCGCCAAGCTTCGCGACCGGTACGGTGAGCTTCTATGAAAGCGCGACGCTGCTGGGCACAACCTCGCTCGACAGCACGGGGACGGCAGTGTTGCCGATCAGCACGTTGAATGCGGGCGTGCATAACATTACTGCGAAGTACAACGGCGACCCGGGCGTTCCGGCGAACACCAGCAACACCGTTCAACTGACGGTGACGCAGCGCACCGCGCCAGGCGGCGGTCCGGCCATTACTGTGACGGTCAACGATGCGGCGCGGACTACGACACAATCCAATCCCCCGTTCACTTATTCAGCGGCGGGACAACTGGTCAATGGAGATACCTATGCCACGGCGATCAGTGGCACGCCGAGCTACGCAACGACGGCCGGTGCCACTCCTGGCACATATTCGATCACAGTCGCTGGCCTGACTTCGGCCAACTACTCACTCGCGTTCGTACCCGGCACCCTCACGGTTACGATATCGCCCTCCACGACAACACTGGTGGCGAGTCCGGCTTCGACGCAGTACGGCGATCCGGTTACATTGACGGCTACCATAACCTCGGGCGCGACAGGTTCGGTGAGCTTCTATGACGGGTCGGTATTGTTGGGCACGGGCGCAGTGTCGAATGGTGTAGCCACGCTGACCACGGCCACGCTCAATGCGGGTACGCATACGGTCACCGCGGTATACAACGGCGACGCGACCTACGCGAGCAGCCAGAGCGCACCGGCGACCGTAACAGTATCGAAGAAGACGGGACCGAACGGTGTGAGCGGCGCTCACGATCACAGTGCAGAATGCGAGCAGGGAATACAACACGGCTGATCCGCAGTTCAACTATTTGGTATCAGGCACGCTAGTCAACGGCGATACGTATGCGACGGCGGTGACAGGGGTGCCGGTCTATTCAGCCGCGGATACGTCGGCTTCACCTGCGGGCTCAACTTTCCCGATCAGCGTAAACGGGCTAGGCAGCGCGAATTACACAACTGCATTTGTGGGCGGCACACTGACTATAGTGGCCTCACCGACAACAACAACGTTGGCCACAAGCACCGCTGCGGCGCAATATGGCGATCCAGTCATACTGACGGCAACCGTGGCCCCAACCGGCGCGACCGGGACTGTGATCTTTATGGAGGGCGCCACAGTGCTAGGCACGGGCACGATATCGGGTGGAGCTGCCACATTCACCACCTCAACCCTGCCCGCAGGTACGTATACCATCACGTCAAGCTATCAGGGCGACACGAACTATGGCGCCAGCACCAGCGGCCCAGTCACGGTGACTATCAAACCGAGGACTGGACCTGGCGGGGTAGCGGCTCTGACGGTAACGGTCACCAACGCCACCCGCCCGTATGGGCAGGGGAACCCAGCATTCGGCTACAGCGTCACAGGAACGCTGGTGAACGGGGACACAAACAGCACAGCTGTAACAGGCGTGCCCGTCTACTCGACCGCTGCCATATCCATTTCTCCGGCTGGGACCTATCCCATATCGGTGGCAGATCTCAACTCGAACAATTATGTGGTCGCTTTCGTGAACGGTACTCTAACTGTGACGAAAGCGACGCAGGGTGCCGGCGGAATCGTGTCGGTGACACTGACGTCTTCACTGAACCCATCGCTCTATGGAAATTCAGTGACCTTCACTGCAACTGTTCCTCCTGGCGCCACGGGTACGATTCAATTCGTTGACGGTACAACCACCCTCGCGACAGGGACGATTGCAAACGGCATCGCAACCCTGACGACCAGCACTCTGGCGGTCGGGACGCACCCGATGACTGCTGTCTACAGCGGTGATGTCACCTACAACTCCGCCACGTCTGCCGTATACAGCGAAATCGTAAACGCGCAGGCAGCGGTGCTGGACTTCACCCTGACACTCACATCGGCCCAGAGCCAGACGGTCCTTCCTGGCGCCTCGGCGGCTTACGCCGTGCAGGTTGCACCGACCAACACGACCTATCCCGGTACGGTGACGTTCTCAGCTACTGGTCTGCCCCCCGGCGCAACGATCAGCTTTTCGCCTGCGATGGTTGCAGCGAACGGCGGACCGACGGCAGTTAGCTTTAGCATCAAGACTGCCTCACAGGCTCCCACGAGCGCTACAAGCAAACTCGGGAATGGCGCGTTTCCCGTTGCGCTCGGACTGCTCCTGATACCGTTCGTTGGTTCCAGGCGGCTCCGCGGAGATGGGCGGCGATACTTCTTCCTGGTGCTCGTTCTGTTGAGCGGCATTGTAGCCACCGGCTTGACTGGTTGTGGCTTCAACGGCAATGGCTTCTTTGGCCAGGCACCTCACACCTACAACATCACCATTACGGCCACGAGCGGGACTATTCAGCATTCAGTCAAAGTAACGCTGAACGTGGAGTAGTCGACAGGAGACGATGATGCATTACATACTTAAATACTTCCTACCGCTCGTGGCGCCGTTGCTTACCATTGCCAGCCTCCAGGCGCAAGCAGTGCCGGCGCCTGCTTCCGCACCAGGCCATCGAGAGGTGGATGTTGCCGTCACCTACACGGAGCAGTACAGCAATCTGGTATCGACCCCGACCTTCTGGCAGCCAGGAGGAAGTATAGAAGTGTCAGCGCAGGTATTTCGCGGCCTCGGCCTGGCTGCGAACGTAAGCGGAAACAACGTGCCGAACGCGGCCAATAGCGGCATCGGCCTCTCCATCGTCAGTGCAAATTTCGGCCCGCGCTACACGTACTACAGGCCGATCGGTGTGGAACATAAGCGGAGTATTGCTGTTTTTGGTCAGGGATTGATTGGTCAGGCGTGGGGGTTCAACAGCTACTTCCCTTCCGTATCTGGCCTTGAGACAAACTACATTTCTTTCGACCTGCAAGTGGGCGGCGGTCTCGATATCGGTCTATCACGCCACTTCGCTGTCCGCGCCTTTCAAGCGGATTGGGTCCGCACGGAATTTCCCAACGCAGGCACCAACGTTCAGAATAATCTTCACCTCGCCGCTGGCATCGTCTTGCGCATTCCACAAGGTCGCCGGGAGTAACGGAGGTGCGGTATCGATTCGGGAAAAAACGCTACTGCAAGCTCTGACTGCCGATGGCCTGCGAGCAGCCTTCCAGCAGTTGATAAAGCTCCTGCGCACTGATCGGTTTGGTGAGGTACGCATCCATGCCTGCCGCCAGACATCGCTCCCGGTCGCCAATCATGGCATGGGCGGTCAAAGCGATAATCTGCTGATGCCGTCCTGTTTGTTTTTCCATCGTCCGAATCGTACGCGTGGTCTCAAAGCCATCCATGTCCGGCATTTGCACATCCATCAGAACGACGTCGTAGTGGGCCCTGCTGAGTGCGGCAAGAGCCTCTCTGCCCGTGGTCGCGGCTGCCACGTGATGTCCTTGCTTTTCGAGCAATCTGGTAACCACCAGGCGGTTCACCGCATTGTCTTCAGCCAACAGAACCCGCAAAGACGAGCCGTTCATGCGCACCGCGGTTGCTATAGGTTCGATAGTGGCGTCCTCGACCACATTGGCGACCCCGACGTGCGCCGTAAAGTGAAACTCTGAACCGCGGCCGACTTCGCTTTCAACCCAGATGTCTCCCCCCATCATCTTCACCAGCCGCGCGGAAATTGCCAGCCCCAGGCCCGTGCCCCCGAAGGTTCGGGTCGTCGAGCTATCTGCTTGGGTGAAGGGATCAAAGATCATCTTGCATGCATTCGCGGCAATTCCGGGCCCGGTATCCGAAACCGTAAAATGCAGCGTAGCGTTTTCGCCGTCCACATGGTTCACGCGAACACGTAGAGCTACCCCGCCTGCGAGGGTGAACTTGATCGCGTTCCCCAGCAGGTTTATCAGAATCTGGCGAAGCCTGTAGGCATCACCACATATCATGACCGGTACTTGTTCATCGGTTTCGCAGGCAAGCGTCAACTGCTTTTCCGACGCTCGCAGAGTGAAGGCCTTCATTACATTTTGCAGGCTGTCTCGCAGGTTGAAGTCTTGTGCTTCCAGGTCCGTTTTTCCCGCTTCGATCTTGGAAAAGTCAAGCACATCGTTGATAACGGTGAGCAACGTGTCACTGGACAACTTGGCAGTTTCGAGAAACTCCCGCTGCTCGTCCGTCAGATTTGTGGCCAGTGCCAGGTTGGTCATGCCAATCACGCCGTTCAGCGGAGTACGAATCTCATGGCTCATGTTGGCTAGAAATTCGCTTTTGGTGCGGCTGGCTGCTTCGGCTGCCGCCATGGCGGTCCGCAAGGCTTCTTCCGCCTGCTTGCGCGCGCTGATGTCGACAAAGGTCACCACTGCACCGATCACCTGGTGATTGCGGTGGAGCGGACGGGACCAGTATTCGGCGGCAAAGCTGCTGCCGTCCTTGCGCCACAGCACTTCGTCTTCGCCGTGAGTGCCCATCTCCTCGACGAAGGCCCGGTAGATAACGCATTCCTCGATCGGGTACGGTGTTCCGTCGGCTTTGGCGTAGTGGATGACTTCGTGCATGTTCCGGCCCAGCAGTTCCGAAGGACTTTCATAACCGGTCAAGTGCAGACACGCGGGGTTGCAGAAGGTGCAGCCGCCGTCAAGATCGATGCCATAGATCGCTTCGGGTGCGGATTCGAGCAAAAGCATTACTAGTTCCGTGCTGTCGCGCAGTGCGGCCTCCACCCGCATGCATTCCGCTACTTCTGCAGACAGCTCTTCATTCGTGCGGGAAAGCATCTCGGTCCGCTCCTGAACGCGGGCTTCGAGGTTTTCGCGTTCCTCGGCAGCCTCCAGTTTCTTGGCAAGGAAGGCTTGCGCCCAACGTGCTGGATCGCCACCCGACCGTACGGGCGGCGAACTGGTGACCTTCTCTCCGCTGCCCAGCCATACTTCCGCTGCCTGCGTGAGCGAAATGACAGGCGCGATCATCCGCCGCATTACCACGCCAAACACAACAGCGGCCGCGAGCACGACCAGAACCATGCGCGCCGTTACCGGCCGATCCACGGCCAGGTAGAGGACCACAACGGCCAGCGGCGCGAGCACCGCTTGCAGCATGGCGAATCTCCGTGAAAGGCTCCGCATAATGTCTGTATCGGCAGCTGTCTTGCTGCCGGGCATAGGCTCTCAGCCCTTTTCTCCACTGTGGGTAGGCCGAGTGGCAGAGCAGCCAGGCGAGCCGCCGAGTTGAACCATGATGGGGCACCCGGTCTGCTCTTTGACCATGCTTCCATGAGCTAACGTGAGTCACATCCATGCCGATGAATGCCAATAGGGAAGGGAATGGTCACACCCGAGGAAACCCCATACTCCTTTTCGTTGAAGCACCGGTGAAAATTGACACACCTTGCAAACCGGACAGTCGGTTCGGCCCGGCCCATCCTGAAACGGTGGACAACCGATCAGGCTTCACCGCGTATCCGGTCCCAAAGGGGAAACAAGTAGGAGCAGCGTCCGATGCCCACAGTCCCCTCTGATCCCCTGGCCGGCATTTACGATTACCGCCTCGTCGCCCTATCCGTTTTGATTGCGGTGCTCGCTTCCTACGCTGCATTGGACCTCGGCGGCCGGGTAACCGCTTCGCGCGGCTCCGTTCGATCCATGCTGGTTGATGGGCGGCGCCGCAGCCATGGGAATCGGCATCTGGTCCATGCACTACATCGGCATGCTCGCCTATAGCCTTCCGGTGCCCATCTTCTACCATTGGCCCACGGTCTTGTTGTCTCTCCTGGCGGCTATCCTCGCATCGGCCGTCGCCCTGTTCGTCGTGAGCCGGAATGAAATGGGGCCGCTGCGCATTGGCCTGGGCGGCCTGCTCATGGGGAGCGGTATCGCAGCCATGCACTATGTCGGCATGGACGCCATGCGTCTGCCGGCAGCGTGCCGGTATTCCGTCGGCCTGGTGGTGTTGTCAGTCGTTCTCGCCGTCGTGATTTCGCTGGTCGCCCTGTGGCTGACCTTCCATTTGCGCTCCCAAATCAACTCCATGAGTTGGCAGAAACTGGCCAGCGCCGCGCTGATGGGAGCCGCCATCCCGATCATGCATTACACCGGCATGGCCGCGGCTGGTTTCAGGTTCACGGCTGTCCCTCCGGACCTTACCCACTCCGTCAGGATCTCCTCCATTGGCATCGTTGGCATCGGTGCCGTGGCCTTCATGACGCTTTCCTTGGCGATATTGACATCACTCGTCGACCGCCGCTTCTCGGCGCAGTCTCTGGAACTGCATCAGAGTGAGCAACGCTACCGCGAACTGGTGGACTCAGCGAAGGTGATCCTGTGGCGCGCACGTTTAGACGGCGCCAGCTTCAGCTATGTCAATCAGGAAGCAGAAGATCTCCTCGGCTACCCGATACAAAAGTGGACCGGCACACCAGCCTTTTGGATCGATCGTCTACACCCGGAAGATCGCGAGTTGGCGGAGTCGGCTTGTCGCGCGGTCGCGGAAAACCGGGGTCCCCAGCAGTTCGAGCACAGGATGATCGCCGCCGATGGGAGAGTCGTATGGTTAAGGACCTCGGTGCATCTCGTCTCCAGCCCTGGGAAGGCCAAAGAACTCGCTGGAGTGATGGTCGACATCACCGACCGGAAACTGGCAGAAAAGGTTGCCGAGGAGGCCAGTCGCACCAAAAGCGGATTGCTGGCGGAAATCAGCGGTCTCTACGACCAACTGAAGGTGTTTACTGACTGGATCGCCAAGACCAACAAAGTCGTTAAGGTTGAAAACGCCCGCATGAGCAGTGAATTGGAGATCACGCAACGCCTGCAGCAGATGATGCTGCCGCGTGACGAGGATATGGGCAATATCGCGGGCCTCGACATCTCCGGTTCTATGGAACCTGCCACAGAAATCGGCGGCGACTACTATGACGTCGTCTGCAAAGACGGCGGAGTCGTCATCGGCATCGGGGATGTTACCGGCCATGGCCTGGAAAGCGGAGTCATCGCCATTATGGTCCAGACTGCGGTGAGAACCCTATTGGCCAGCGGGCACTTCGAAAGCAGAAAGTTTTTCGAAGCTGCTCAACCGCGTGATCTACGATAACGTTCGCCGCATGCACTGCGATCGCAACCTTACTCTGAGCCTGCTTCATTATCAGGACAAAATCGTTACTATCAGCGGGCAGCACGAAGAGGTCCTGGTCGTCCGCGGCGATGGCATCCTGGAAAGACACGACACCCTCAACCTCGGTTTTCCACTCGGCTTGGAAGAGGACATTTCCAGCTTCATTGGGGAAGCAACAGTTCCCTTGCGTTCCGGCGACGTAATGGTCGCTTATACAGACGGCATCACCGAGGCCATGAATGACGCCGGCGTTGCCTTCGGCGTCGAGCGGCTCTCCGAAGTGGTGAGGACCAGCCACACTCAACCCTCGGGCGCGATCCGCGAGGCTGTCCTCAGTAGCCTTCGGAAGTATATCGACGGCCGGCAGTTGCTCGACGACGTCACCCTGCTCGTGATCAAGCCTGCCTAGTCCACGGCCGGCATAACTACAGGAAATGGATCGTGGAGCCGATGAATAGGTTTATGAACTTCGGCGCGGGAAAGGACGCCCGGCCGCCAAGCCAGGCGAGCCGGCAACTGGATGAGCGATATCGACCGGTTTCAAGACAGGCCGCTGACTCACCCACAAAGAAGCCTCGCTTTGCTTCCTGATCCGCCCCAGGGTCCGCCTGCGGTAAGCTACGCCATCGGCCAAGACGAACGCACACGCCTTCAGTCTGAACTTGATCGGCTACAAAACGAGAATCATAATCTGCACACTGCTCTCCTGGCCTCGAAGGAGCGTGGCGTCTTGCTGCAGGAACAAGTTGACCGGCTCGGCGACACTTTGACGATCGAGCTTCGCGAGCGTCACACCGCCGACGAAAAACTGCAAACGCTCATTCAGACCATCACTCGCGAGAAGGGGGACCTGGAAATTCTGGTGCAGATTCTCATCGATCAGGGCGACGATTCCGCGCAGGAAGGCGAAAAAGCACGCATTGACGGCCTAACCCAGATCGCCAACCGGCGCCGTTTCGACGAGTACTTGTTCCAGGAATGGAGCCGTCACATTCGCATGCAGCAGCCGCTTTCGCTTCTCATCTGTGACGTGGACCATTTCAAACTCTACAACGACGGCCAAGGTCATCAAGCCGGCGACGAGTGTCTAAAGAGCGTGGCGAAAGCGATCAACCAGTGCTATCGTGCCGGCGACCTGGTTGCGCGCTATGGAGGCGAAGAGTTTGCCATGGTGCTGCCGCAAACCAACCGCGCGGGGGCCGTGCAGGTTGCGGAACGAGTACGCGCCGCCGTCGCGGCCGCCGCTCTTCCCCACCCGGCGTCTCCGGTTTGCGACCGGCGTTACCGTCAGCATCGGCGTGGCCTGCATTACGCCTCCCCACACGCTCCCTCGGATGCCCGGGCACTCATCCAACAGGCGGACCGGCATCTCTATCTGGCTAAAAAACTGGGCCGAAACCGGGTGAGTTATGAGGACGAGGAGAACACCACACGATGATGATGAGCCAGACCCTCGATAACTACGCAGAACGAGCCGGCGAGTGTGAATATCTGACGCTGGCATTTTCGCCCATTAGCGCCCCCCTGCGTTCCCGTTGGCGAAACAACGGATTGTCCGCCGATTTTCTGGGCGACTACGTGACTACATTTCTGCCCGCCAACGGCGCCCTGCCCGCTTCCGGGAGACGCCAAAATGAGGTCAAACACGCTGTCACTTACATCGCAAACGAGCTGCTCGAGAATGCAATGAAGTATCACCAACCCGATGTCGACATCCCCATCAGAATCCATCTGGAGCTCGCCAGCGACCACATTACGGTGAGCGTCAGCAATGGCGCCAGCCTCGTCCAGGCAGGGCGTTACAAAGCGTTCGTCGAACATCTCCGCCAGGGAGACGTGGACGATCTTCTCTTGCGGCAACAGGAAGAAAGCGCCAGGTCCAGCGAGTCGGCCATGTCCAGCCTGGGCCTGCTGACGATGATCAGCGACTATGAGGCCCAGCTTGACTGGCGCTTTGACATCCACCCCACCCAACCCGATTGCATGACCGTTACCACGGACGCGGTTTTGCCTCTCAAAGGTGTTCCAGGAGCGTCTGCTTGAAAAACATTCATGGAGAGTCCTTTGACATCCGGCTGGAGGAGGAGAGCTCCACCATTCTGTTCAAAGGCGCGCTACGTTTGTGTGGCACGGAGGATTACGCGCCCATCCTCGATATGCTCAAGGAAACCCTGGCCGATCCCGCGATGCCGATTGTGCTCGATCTGAGAGAATTGGATTTCCTCAACAGCTCCGGCATCACCATGCTCTCGCGCTTTGTCATGGAAGCTCGCGACCGCCCCGGGATCGACCTCCAGGTGCTGGCTTCTGAGTCGGTGCCGTGGCACGCCCGCTCCTTAAGGAACCTCCAACGGCTCATGCCTGGCCTGAGTATTCGCCTGACCTGAGCCTACCTTGGCGGGCTGCGTTACCCCCTGTCGATCAGTTCCTGAACAGATCGATGGGACTTCCAGGATTTGACCTGCCGCTCCCGGCGCCGAGCTTCCGCCAAGATCTGGAAATCCTCTGAATATCTCAGGACCCAAGGCCCACGATTCCGAGTGTATGGGCTGTGGCTTCGATTGTGTTCCGCTAACCGACTGGGCAAATCCTGAGCGGATCCGATGTAGAATTTGCCGCTGGATTCGCTTTGCAAAATATAGACGACCGGCATCGATGGCCGCGCCTGCGAGTGCACGAAAGAAACTTTGGTAGGCACGAGGAGACTCGAACTCCTGACCTCTACCGTGTCAAGGTAGCGCTCTAACCAACTGAGCTACGCGCCTATGCGTTGCCTCGCGTCATTCAAACATCTGACCTTCCCGGCTTGCCGGGACGCTCTAACCAACTGAGCTACGCGCCTGCGCCGTGCATCTCGCTATCATATCAAAAGCTCATGTACCATCAAGATTCCTGGCTGAAGCCATGAGGATCTCGACACTTTGCTGAAAGAACTACGCGCAGCCCCGAACCTTCTGACTTTCCTGCGTCTTTGCCTAATACCCTTTCTGGTCATCGCGGTTCTGGAGTCTCACTACCGGCACAGCCCTTAGCCTTTTCATCATTGCAGGGCTCAGCGACGGCCTCGACGGTCTGGCCGCAAGGGTGCTCAAGCAGCACACCCAGATCGGCCAATACCTCGATCCGGTCACCGACAAGCTCTTGCTCAGCACCCTGTTCCTGGTGCTCATGCACCAGGGGCTCGTGCCGCGGCGCGTCACGGTCCTGGTTTTTAGCCGCGATCTCGGCATTCTGATCGTTGCCGCTCTTCTCTACATCAGTCTCGGCATGCGAGACTTCCGTCCCAGCATCTATGGCAAAACCAGCACCTGCGCCCAGATCCTCGCGCTGCTGACCGTATTGCTCTGTCAGATCTATTCCCCCATGCCCCTCGTCATGCTCCGCACCCTGGCGCTCTACGCTACCGCACTCCTGACCATTGTCTCCGCGCTCCATTACGCCTGGCGCACCGCCCGCCGCCTTGCCGTTGCCGAAGCTCACTGAACCCGCCCAATGCCGCAAAGGTTTGAAAAAATCGCTTTCAATGACAAACTATTGCCAGCACTTGGCTCGCGGTTTAACTTTACTGAAACAGTTCCTGGCCCGATCGTGAAGCGATTGCCGGGCAGAACTGTGGTTTCTACGAAGGCCCCTAATGTCTGAGACGATTCAAGCACGAGTTCTTCGAGTGATTGCTACCACCCAGAGAATTCCCCTCGAGAAGGTCAAGCCCGACAGCACCTTCGAGGAGCTGGGCATTGATTCGATGGACAGCATCAACATCCTCTTTGACCTGGAGAGCGAGTTCGATATCGAAATCAAAGACGAAGACGCGAAGAAGATCCAGACCATCCGCGAAATGATCGACGGCGTCACCTACCTGGTGGATTCCAAACAAAACCCATCTGCCCAAACCGCAACCGAATAAGCCCTACTGTATCGGAAGGGCGCTGGAGTTTGTTACCCTCGGTCCAGCACAGTCCTCTATGAAAATGGTGTAGATGCGAGTTGTCATATCAGGAATGGGCGTGATCAGCGCTCTGGGCCTTGACCAGCAAGGGTTCTGGCATTCACTTGTGAGCGGTCAATCCGGAATCGGACCGATACCACAAGACGTCGGGCCCGTTGCCGAGATGGGCATGAATCAGGTCCGTTTCAAGAACGGCGCCGCCGTCATCGGCTACAACGCCGAATCCTACTTTCCCCGCAAAACCCTTAGTTTCATGGATCGTTTTGCCCAATTTTCTGTGGTGGCTGCCCGTGAAGCTGTAACCAGTGCCGGTATCGAATGGACCGAGGAACTTCGCGACAACACTGCGATCATCACCGGCTCCTGCATGGGCGGCAGGTTTACCGACGAGATCGGTTATTGGGAACTCTTCCACCATGGCAGGCATCGCGTCCACCCGCTCACTATCCCTCTGGGAATGAGCAACGCCGGCGCCAGCCACATTTCCATGGAGTACGGCCTGCACGGGCCCGCGTATACCTTCTCCACCGCCTGTTCCTCTTCGGCTCATGCCATTGGCAATGCATATTGGATGGTGCGTTCCGGAGCTGTACCCCTGGCCATCGCCGGCGGGAGTGAAACTCCCTTTTTTCCTGGGCGGCTTAAAGGCCTGGGAGGCCATGCGCGTGGTCAGCCCCGATACTTGCCGCCCCTTTTCCGCCAACCGCTCGGGAATGGTCCTCGGGGAAGGCGCCGCCATGCTGGTCCTGGAGCCGTTGGAGCACGCGCTGGCGCGCGGAGCGAAGCCCTTGGCCGAAATCGTCGGTTTCGGGATGTCGGCTGATGCTTGTCACGTCACGCAGCCCTCCGCTGAAGGCGCCGCTCGGGCCATTCGTGCGGCCATGCGCGATGGCGGTTTAGCTCCGGAGCAAGTTGGCTACATCAATGCTCATGGAACAGCAACCGAGGCCAACGACCGCATGGAGGCGGCGGCCATCCATGCAGTGTTCGGTAGCCACGCCGATACGCTCCCCGTCAGTTCGACCAAGTCGACGCACGGTCATACGCTGGGAGCCGCTGGCGCAATCGAAGCCGCCGCCACAGTGTTGGCCCTGCGCAATGGTGTTCTGCCCCCCACCATGAACTACACCCAGCCAGATCCGGAATGTGAGCTGGACGTGATTCCGAACCAGGCCCGGACGAAACAGGCAGAAGCAGCCCTCTCCCAATCCTTCGCGTTCGGCGGTTTAAACGCAGTCCTGGCCTTCCGAGCCTTACCCTGACCGTCATACCCACGTAAAAACCTATAGGGAAGAGAAGAAGGGGGCGCCCTTCGCATTTGTGACCGGGGATCCTCCGTGGCAGGAGCTCATAAAGTCCCATTCGGACCCTTATGGCGCATAAGGCGCTTAAGGCGCACACTTCCACCTCGCCAAAACCGCCTCTCGGGGGGCTTTTTGCGCTTTTTGCGCACTTTTGGGGGGGCTTGGCCGAACTAGTTCCGAGCCATCTTTTCGAACACATCCAGCGCGTATTCGAGATCGCTCTGGGTATGCGCGGCCGTCACACACAACCGCAGCCGGGCCGAATCCTGGGGAACTGCCGGGAACAGCACCGGAGTGGCCAGAACCCCATGGTCACGAAGACGCCGGGCAAACAACCCGGTGGTGGTTTCATCATTGAGGATGACCGGAATGACTGCCGTCTCCGACAACCCAGTGTCGTAGCCAAGCGAGCACAACCCGCTCCGCAGAAAGTCCGCGTTGTGCTTGATTTTTGCCACCCGCTCCGGCTCCTGCTGCAAAATCGCCAAGCCCTCCCGGATAGCCGCCACCGCAGCCGGGCTCAAGGCCGCTGAAAAAATAAACGGCGATGCCCCATGCTGAAGATAGATCGCCAGCTCATGCGACACAGCCGCAAAACCACCGGTGGAGGGAATGGACTTAGCCAGCGAACCAGTCCAGATGTCGACTTCCTCCGTTGCTATGCCAAAGTGTTCATCGGTTCCCCGGCCGCGGGCGCCAATCACTCCGGATGCATGTGACTCATCCACCAGCAGGAAGAAGCCGAATTCCTTCTTGACCTCAAGAATCTCAGGCAGGTGGCAGACATCACCATCCATGGAAAAAACGCCATCGGAGATAACCAAGGTGCGGTTGGCCTGGGATCCATTTTGCAATTCCTGTCGCAAAGACGAGGCGTCATTATGACGAAACCGCTGCAACTGCACTCCGGCGAACCGGCACGCATCCGTGAGGCTCCGATGGCAAAGCGAATCCATGATCACGCGATCCGCCGGGCCCAGCAGTGCACCGAGCACCGCCACATTCGCCAAATAGCCTGAGCTGAAGGTGATAGCCGCTTCCGTTCCTTTATAGGCGGCCAGGTCCTGCTCCATGAGGACGTGCTGGTCGGTGGTTCCGGTTAGCAGCCGAGCTCCACCCGTCCCCGTGCCGTACTTCCTGATTGCTTCAATGGCTGCTGCGTCTATCCGAGGATCGCCGATCAGTCCCAGGTAGTCATAGGACGACAGCATCAGCATGGAATGCCCATCCGCTTTCACCTGCGGGCCGGTTCGTCCTTCCAGGGGAATCTGGAAAGGATAAGCATCGTTCTCGCAGGCATACGCCGTGGTCTCGAAGAGCCGCCGGGCGCGCGCGTCGATGAGGTCGTTCTTCCGGAAATTCCAGCGCTTATCTCCGCTGAAGAAACCGTTAAAAGACTTGCCGGAGGAAGAAGGGAATCCTGCTGTTCCGTGTTGGACTTGTGATTTCGTCTCGGTCGGAGTATCCATTGATTTAACTGACTATAGTGCAGGATTGGGGCATTGGGAAGCCCGGAGTTGCTGTCCCGGCACGGTTTAGAGCATTTCTTCCACCGCTGGATCCCCTCCCGGCCGGCCGGGCGCTTGCCTGCCGTGCACGGCAGGGGCACAAAAATGCTCTAATTGTCATAAGGATACGGAACCTGCCACGGCTCAACCTTGCGGCAAAGGGCGTTATTGATAAGCTCGTGCATCAAAGGTTGCAGTCGTACACCGGAGCTGAATTCCCATGTCGTCGCTGGACTCGCAAACCTCGGCCGCTCTTTCTGACCCGGTGATGGGCATTCCCGGTCCCCTGCCTGCCATGCTCATGCCCGCAATGCTCATGAAAGACAAGTTCGGGCGCACCATCACCGATCTCCGCGTCTCCATCACCGATCGCTGCAACTACAAGTGCGTGTATTGCCGAACCGGCACCGAAGGTGCCCAATTCGCCGAACTGGCCATGCAGGACTACCTGCGCATGATCCGGGTCTTCGTCAGCCTCGGGATCCAGAAAGTACGGTTGACCGGCGGCGAGCCACTGCTACGCAAGGACATCATTTCGTTGGTGGCTCAACTTGCTGAGCTTCGAACCAATCCGGCTGGGGACCCGCTGGACATTGCAATCACTACCAATGGACATCTCCTGGCTCAGATGGCTGACTCCGCTTGCCCGTGCCGGCCTGAGCCGGATTACGGTCAGCATGGATGCTGTTGACCCGGAAATCTTCGCCCGCGTCACCCGGGTTCCGGGGAGCTTTGAAAAGGTATTGGCTGGTGTGCGCGCCGCCCAGCGTGCCGGGCTGGGGCCGGTCAAGGTCAACTGCGTACTGTTGCGGGGCTTCAACGATGATCAGATCATCCCCTTCGCGCAATTCTCGCGAGAAGAAGGCGTGATCGTTCGCTTTATCGAGTTCATGCCCCTCGAAGAGGATCGCTTGTGGACGCCGGATGTGGTGGTTCCGCTACAGGAAGTGGTCGAAAAGCTCAACAGTTATCGCCGGCTGGTAGCCCTGCCCGCGAACAACCCAGGTGAAACCGCTCGCCGCTATACCTTCGACGACGGGCTGGGCGAGATTGGCATCATCGCGCCGGTTTCGCAGGCCTTTTGCGGCGCGTGCAGCCGCATCCGCCTCACTTCCGATGGCAAGATCCGCACCTGCCTCTTTTCCCACTTCGATCATGATCTCTACGGAGTAGTAGCCCGTGGCGGTTCAGACGACGATCTCGTCGCCTTCATTCAGAAGACGGTAGAAGCCAAAGAGGCGCGCCACCATATTGGCGAGCCCGGCTTTCTGAAACCTTCACGCAGCATGGTGCATATCGGAGGCTAAGCAATCGCTTCTGGGGTGAGCGAAGCGCGGCGCTATCTCGAAATGGTCGATGGATCCTTCCCAGAGCGTCCGCCGTTGCCGAAAGACCTGAGGGTCTTTCACGATGTAGCGCGTGCTCTTACCTCCTCCCTGGATCTCGACTCGATCCTGGGCGCCATCATGCAACAGATGGAGCAATTCTTCGAGCCGGAATCCTGGTCATTGCTCATCGTGGACGAAGAGCAGCAAAATCTCTACTACGCGGTCGCAGCCGGCAAGTCGCCCGGCGACCGCAATCTTCGCGTCGAGATGGGAGAGGGCATTGCCGGCTGGGTCGCGCAACACGGTGAGCCGGTCATCGTTTCGGAACACGGCAACGATCCCCGTTTCGCTTCGCCCGCCGGCGCCGTCTCGCCGGTACGATCCGCCATCTGTATACCTCTGCGCTCAAGAGATCGCACCCTGGGCGTGATCGAATTGCTGAATTACCGCGCAGACACCCTGACGGACGAAACAATGGCCTTTCTCCGTGTGCTGTGCGACTACGCTGCGATTGCCATTCAAAATGTGCGTGCCGTCGAGCGCATTCAGGAATTGACCATTACCGACGATTGCACCGGACTGTTCAATTCGCGCCACTTGTTTTCCGTGACCGAGAGCGAGCTTGAACGCTCCCGTCGCTTTAGTCTTCCGTTCAGCATGATCTTCATCGACCTGGATCACTTCAAGCGGGTTAACGACCTGCACGGGCACTTGACGGGTAGCCGGCTGCTGGCGGAGATTGCCAGAACTATCAAGCATAATGTGCGCGGCATCGATTCAGCTTTTCGCTATGGTGGCGACGAATTTATCGTTCTCCTGCCCCAGACAGGGAAGGATGCAGCGCTCGAGGTGACCCAGCGCCTGCTGCACTCATTGCGCGATACACGATACCTCGTATCGGAAGGACTCGAGCTGCAGATGATGGCCAGCTTCGGCATTGCCAGCTATCCCGAGGACGGCAATTCGATCCAGGAGATCATCGGCGCGGCGGACGAAATGATGTACCTGGTAAAAAATCTGTCGCGCGGCAACATTGCTGTCGCACAGCGCGGCTTCATTCAAACCTGACCCTCACCTCGCAAACCCAAAAATGCATTAGCATGGACCACTGTGGGTCGAGACTCATGAGCGCTCGGTCCCTGGAGTCCCGTAAGGGACGGCTGAAACTATCCGAGGACGCGAGTCCGAGGCAATCCAAAGGGCGAGAATTGATGGAGCAAAGCAGACGTCTTCGCATGGGGATGGTGGGTGGTGGCGCGGGCTCGTTTATTGGTCCCGTGCACTGCATGGCGGCCGAATTAGATGGAGCCATCGAACTGGTAGCCGGAGCGTTCAGTCAGGATCCGGAACGATCCCGCCAGGCAGGCGTGACCTACCGCATCGACCCTGATCGCGCGTACACAAACTATCAGGAGATGATGGACCGGGAGAGCAAGCGCAAAGATCCCATCGACTTTGTCTGTATCGTCACTCCCAATCATCTCCACCTGCCCATTGCGGTTGCCGCCCTCGAACATGGGTTCCATGTGATGAGCGACAAGCCGGCCACCGCCAATCTGAAAGAAGCTCAGGCATTGGAAGCAGTCGTCCAGCGCACCGGGTTGCTGTATGGACTGACCTTCACTTACACCGGCTACCCGTTGGTCCGCGAAGCACGCCTGATGGCTCGGAGCGGCGAGTTGGGGAAGATTCGCAAGGCCGTCGTGCAGTACCAGCAAGGCTGGCTGAGCACTTCGCTCGAGACGACGGGCCACAAGCAGGCGGCGTGGCGGTCTGACCCGTCGCAATCGGGTTTGGGTGGGGCCATTGGTGATATCGGCACCCACGCCTTCAACCTGCTGGAATATGTGAGCGGCCGGGAAATCGTCGAGATCTGCTCCGACCTTTCCTCGGTCCTCCCCGGCCGCGCTCTGGACGACGATTGCAACGTGCTGCTCAAGCTGGACAACGGTGCGCCGGGCGTACTCTTTGTCTCCCAGATTGCTGCCGGCGATCGCAATGATCTGCAGCTACACCTCTACGGGGAAAAGGGCGGCCTCCACTGGTGGCAGGAGAATCCCAACTACCTCCATCTGAACTGGGTAGGGAAGCCGAGTCAGACCCTGCATGCTGCGCGGCGATTATCTCTCGCCCTCCACCCGCGCGGATTTCCGTCTACCCATGGGCCACCCCGAGGGGTTGCTCGAAGCATTTGCCAATATCTATCGTGACTTTGCCAACGCCGTGCGCGCCCGTTTCAGCGATCCGTCTGCCAAACTGAGCGAGCTGGTTCCCGGCATTCGCGACGGCGTGCGCAGCATGGCCTTTGTCGAGCGAGCCGTCACCAACAGCCGCGCGGGATGGGTTGGATTTCCTCAATAAATTTTCGAAATGAGTGAGTGTCTCCTATGAAAACTGTAAAAGGGCCGGCCATCTTCCTGGCCCAATTTGCCGGCGACCAAAAACCCTTCAACAAATTGGAAGACATCGCCCGGTGGGCCGCTGGACTCGGCTTCAAGGGCATACAGATCCCTTCCTGGGACCAGCGGCTCTTTGACCTCAAACAGGCTGCCGAGAGTCAGGCCTATTGTGACCAGATACTGGGCATGCTGAGCGGCCTTGGCCTGCAGTTGACCGAGCTCTCGACCCATCTGCAGGGGCAGCTGGTCGCTGTGCATCCTGCCTACGATCTCCAGTTCGACGCCTTTGCCCCACCGGAAGTGGCCGGTAATGCAAAAGCCCGGCAGGAGTGGGCCACGAAGCAATTGCTCATGGCAGCCAAAGCCAGCCGCAATCTCAAGCTCACCGCACACGCGACCTTCTCCGGAGCCCTGGCGTGGCCCTACATGTATCCCTGGCCGCAGCGGCCGGCCGGGCTGATCGACGAAGCCTTCGGAGAACTGGGCGCGGCGGTGGAAGCCCATCCTCGATGCTTTCGAAGAATCGGGCGTCGATCTCTGTTTTGAAATCCATCCCGGCGAAGACCTGCACGATGGAGTCACCTTCGAACGCTTCCTGGCTGCGGTCGGCGGGCATCCCCGGGCGAATATCCTGTACGATCCCAGCCACTTCGTGCTGCAACAGCTCGACTACCTTGCCTTCCTCGACATCTACCACGAGCGCATCCGTGCCTTCCACGTAAAGGACGCGGAGTTTAATCCAACAGGTCGATCCGGTGTCTATGGTGGATACCAGAATTGGATCGACCGTCCGGGACGCTTTCGTTCGCTGGGCGATGGGCAGGTCGATTTCGGTGGCATCTTCAGCAAGCTGGCCCAGTACGACTTTCCCGGTTGGGCAGTCATGGAGTGGGAGTGCGCTTTGAAGCATCCTGAGGACGGGGCGCGTGAGGGTGCACCTTTCATTCGCGACCATATCATTAGGGTCACCGAGCACGCCTTTGATGACTTCGCCAGCGCGCAGGCTGACCGTGAAACCAATCGGCGGCTCCTCGGCCTTTGAGGCTCGCTATGCCGTTCAGTCCGCGCAAGAAGCCGGAACCGCTCGACGAGGCGGCTCTCTACCAGTACGCCGTCGGCGCGCTGGCACGGCAAATGCGCACAGTGGCTGAGCTCAAACGGCTGATGAGCCGCCGGGTAGAGCCGGGAGAATCAGGAGAAGCCAAGGTAGCGGCGGTGGTGGCGCGTCTGCTGGACCAGCGTTATCTCGACGATCCGGCATTCGCCTCCACCTACACCCGCCTGCGCCAGGAAAACCAGAGCTTCGGCAAGCGCCGCGTGCAACAGGAGCTAACCCGCAAAGGCGTTCAAGGTGAACTGGTCGCCAGCACGCTGGAAAGCGCCTACGCCCAAGTGAGTGAAGAAGACCTGGCCAGGCGCTACCTCGCGCGCAAACGCATCGCGAAACCGGAAGACGAAAAACAAACCGCACGCCTCATTCGCCGCCTGATAGGCGCGGGCTTTTCCTTCGCGATCATCTCCAAACTGTTGAAGACCTGGGAAATCGACTGCAGCGAAGCAGACCTGGTCTTGCCCGGAAGACGATGACGCAGTGACTGAATCCAACGCGAAGGACAAAGGGTCACGGCTGAACTTGAGCACCAAGCTAGCCCTAGGCGTACATCATGACAACATGCATTGAGTCCAGCAGCGGATGCGCCTGAAGGCTTGTCCAGGGTTGCGTCGCGAGCCTGATTCTTCAGCCGTCCGCGTGCAGGGACTGTAGAGGACATCGTCATCATCCTGGATTCGTCGCGAACGTCAAAGGAGAAATCCGGCTGAGGATTCGTTAGAGTGTTCTCACCCTCATGCGCAAAACCTGTCCTAGCGACCGCCTGCCTGCTGTCTGTTTTGTCTGCTTCCGCACAACTACCGGCTGATCTGATCCTGATCCACGGCAAGATCCTGACCGTCGACACCAAGGACTCGATCGCCCAGGCGGTCGCCATCCGCCAGGGAAAGATCATCGCCGTCGGTTCAGACCAGCAAATCCAACCACTCGCCGGGCCTAAAACCAACGTGATCGATCTGCAGGGAAGAACCGCGACCCCAGGCTTAATCGATACTCATGCGCATATCGCCACCGGCGGAGTCGATGAGCTTTACTCCGTGAGCCTGAGCGACGCCGCAACCGTAAGCGAAGCAATGAACCGGGTCAGGCTGGCAGCAACCAAACTGAAGCCGGGCGAGTGGCTCACCGGCGCCGGATGGGACGAAGGCAAGCTAGCGGAGCGCCGCTACATCCTGGCCTCCGATCTGGACAAGGTCTCGCCCCACAATCCGGTCTGGTTGACGCACACCACGGGACATTACGGCGTCGCCAACCACGAAGCACTGCGGCTGGCCCACATCACCGCCGAGACGAAAGATCCGCCGGCCGGCACCATCGATCGCGATGCGCAGGGAGCACCAACCGGCGTGCTGAAGGAGGCCGCCATGGACGCCGTCCGCAATCTCATTCCGCCTCCAACTCCGCAGCAGTGGCGAAACGGAGTTCTCAGGATGGTCGATACCCTCCATCGCGAAGGCATGACCGCGGTGAAAGATCCTGACATTGAACAACCCATCTGGGACGCGTACGTCCAACTGCTCAAACAAAACAAGCTCTCCGTGCATGTCTGCGTGCTGTGGCATGGTGGCACAACGCTCAAATCGGCGCGCGCAACGCTTGCCCGGATTCAATCGCTACCCCGCCCGCCGAATTCGTTGGGCGACGGCAATCTGCTCTCCTGCGGAGCCAAGCTCTACATGGATGGCAGCGGAGGCGCCCGCACCGCCTGGGTCTACGACGAGTGGAACAAGAACGCGACCGGCATCGATCGCGGCAACCACGGCTATCCCTCCATCGATCCCGAAACCTATCGCCAGATGGTGCGGCTCTTCCACCAGGCAGGTGTTTCTGTGGGCACCCACGCCATCGGGGATCACGCCATCGACTGGGTGGTGGATACCTATGCCGAGGTATTGAAGGAGAAGCCGGCCAACGGGCTGCGCGACAGCATCATCCACGCCAACATTCCAAGCGATCACGCCATCAGCACCATGGCCACACTCCAAAAAACCTACGACGCAGGCTACCCGGAGTCGCAGCCCGGCTTCACCTGGTGGATCGGCGATACCTACGCCGGCAATTTCGGCCCCCAGCGTTCACCTCGCTTGAACCCCTTCCACACCTACCTGTCCAGAGGAATCATCTGGGGAGGCGGTTCAGACTACTCCGTCACCCCATTGCCGGCGCGCTACGGCCTCTGGGCTTCGGTGGACCGCGAACCACTCAAGGGTGTCTACGGCAAGCATCCTTTCGGTACCGCGGAGTCGGTCGACGTGCACACCGCACTCCGCTCCTACACCGCCTGGGCCGCGCGGCAACTATTTCTCGAAGACAAAGTAGGCACGATCGAACCCGGCAAGGAGGCGGATATCGCCGTCTGGGATAAAGACATGTACACCATTCCCTCCAGCCGAGCTGCGCAACCTCAAGTGCGAGATGACCATTTACCACGGCCAGATCGTTTACCGAACCCGGTGATGCTCTAAACTCAAAGCATGCAGTACCGCTCTGGTTCGGAAATTCGAGAAACTTTCCTGCGCTTTTTTGCCTCCAAGGGGCACCGTCGCGTGCACTCCTCCTCGCTGGTTCCGGCGAACGACCCCACCTTGCTCTTCACCAACGCCGGCATGAACCAGTTCAAAGACGTATTTCTCGGAGTCGAGCGCCGCGACTACAACCGCGCCGTCACTTCACAAAAATGCGTGCGCGCCGGCGGCAAGCACAACGACCTGGAGAACGTCGGCTTCACCCGCCGCCACCATACCTTCTTCGAGATGCTGGGCAACTTCAGCTTCGGCGACTACTTCAAGCGCGATGCCATCGCCTTTGCCTGGGAGCTGATCACCTCCCCGGAGTGGCTCGCCATTCCCAAAGACAAGCTCTACGTCACCATTTTCAAAGGCGAGGAAGGCGTTCCACGCGACGAAGAAGCTTATGAACTGTGGCGTGAGCACGTTCCTGCCGAGCGGATTTACGAACTGGGGATGAAGGACAACTTCTGGGCCATGGGCGATACCGGTCCCTGCGGGCCGTGCTCAGAAATCTTCTATGACATGGGCCTGGAGGCGTCGGAAACCGGAGAAGACAAGCCCTTCGGCGAGGACGAAGCGCGCTACGTAGAAATCTGGAATCTGGTCTTCATGCAGTTCGATCGCGACCAGCAAGGCGAACTCCACCTGCTGCCCAAACCCTCGATCGACACCGGGGCCGGTCTGGAGCGCATGGCCGCGGTCCTGCAAGGCAAGATCTCGAACTTCGAAACGGATCTCTTTACCCCTCTGATCGCGCGAGCCGGAGAACTTACGCACACCCGCTACCAGGATGGGACAGTCCCGTCCGACGCTTCGCTGCGCATCATCGCCGATCACGCGCGCGCCGCGACCTTCCTTATTTCCGACGGTGTGCTCCCTGCCAACGAAGGCCGCGGTTATGTCTTGCGCAAGATCCTGCGCCGGGGCATCCGCCATGGCCGCATGTTGGGCCAGGAAGATGCGTTCATGTTTCGCATGGTCGAAGTCGTTCGCGACGAAATGCAGGGCGCCTACCCTGAACTGGTCGAGAGTGCCGGCCGTGTCGCCAAGGTAGTGCGCGCAGAAGAAGAGCGTTTTGGAAGGACCCTGGCCCTGGGATCGAAGCAGCTGGATGCCGCTATCGACCGGGTGCGCAAGGAGGCGGGAGAAAAACCGCCCGTGTTGCCGGGCGCCACTGCTTTCCATCTCTACGAGACCTACGGTCTGCCTCTTGACTTCATACTGGATGCGGCCCGCGACCAGGGCATCGACTTCGATCTGACTGGCTTCGAGCTGGCGCGCAGCGAAGAGCAGGTGCGTGCCCGTGCCTCCTGGAAAGGCGGCGCGAAGGCCTCCGCCAGCCCAGCCTTCCGCTCACTGCCAAAAACCGTTTTCGAAGGCTATCGCCAGCTCAATTCGCAACATTGCGAAGTGCTCGCCATCGTTAAGGATGGCGTCGGCGTGCCCCAGGCAAACGCCGGCGACAGCGTCGAGATCGTGCTCGATCACACCTCGTTCTACGCCGACTCCGGCGGACAGGTTGGCGATACCGGCTGGCTCTATTCCGATGATCACAACGTGGTGGTGGCCGACGTTCTGGGTTGCGTGCAGCCGGTGCAGGGTGTTCGTGCCCACAAGGCCTACCTGCGCCAGCCGATCGAACTGGGCAGCTTTGTTGATACCGTGGTGGATACAGAAACCCGTTCTGCGATTCGTCGCAATCACACCGCCACTCACCTGCTGCATGCCGGTCTGCGCGAGGTCCTGGGCAAACACGTCAAGCAGGCAGGCTCGCGTGTCGATCCCGATCATCTGCGCTTCGATTTCTCACATTTCACCGGCGTCGCCGAGGAAGAGCTGGCCGACGTGGAGGAGATGATCAACCGCCAGGTGCTGGCCGACACCAAAGTGGAAACACTGGAGGACGTACCTATCGACGTCGCGGTGAACGAATATCACGCCATGGCGTTATTCGGCGAGAAGTACGGTGAGAAGGTCCGCGTGGTGAAAATCGGCGACTTCTCCACCGAGCTCTGTGGTGGCACCCACACCGGCGCCAGCGGAGAGATTGGTGTGGTCAAGCTGCTCAGCGAAGGCGGAGTTTCTTCCGGCGTTCGCCGTGTGGAAGCCGTCACCGGCCTCGGCGCGCTGGGCGAATTTCGTCGCGGCCAACAGGTGACGCAGCTCGCCGGGCAATTTGCTGTAGAAAATCTGAGTCCAGCGGAGGCACTGCGCGCCAAGTTATCGGCTCAGGACGAGGAAATCAAAAAGCTGCGTCGCGAGCTCGATCAGGTGCGGATGAAGTCCGCAGCCACCTCGGTCGCGTCGGCCGCCAGCCAGGCAGTATCGGTGGATGGTATTCAGGTGCTGGCCCAAAGGGTCGATTCACTCGACCGCGGACAGCTGCGGACTTTGGTCGACAATCTTCGCAACAAGCTCGGCTCGGGGGTGGTGGTTTTAGGCTCGGCGCAGGAGGATGGAAAAGTAGCCCTCATCGCCGGCGTGACTCGAGATCTGACCAGCCGCCTCTCCGCCGGTAAAATCATCGGCCCGCTAGCCCAGAAAGTCGGAGGCTCAGGCGGCGGTCGCCCAGACATGGCCGAAGCCGGAGGTAAAGACGTCTCCGCCCTCAACGCCACTTTGGCCAGCGCGCCCGAAGTAGTGCGCGAACTTCTGGGAAAGAATGGCTTTAAGGCCTAGGGCGGCTGAAAAACATATCCAGGTAAGGTCCGCGGGACTGCAGATCCCTCCGCGGCACGCCGGGACAGGTCCGCTTCGCTTTCGGGATGACAAATAGGAGAGGATGGTTGTTAGGAGAGGACCGTTACCAAGGGACAGTGCGGTTGTTGGGGCGGGAAACCAATTAGCGACCGCCCTCTCCTTTAGCAACCGCCTAACCACAACCCCGCCTTTAGCGACCGCCCTCGCGCTGCAACGACCCTCTCCTATTTGTCATCCCGAAGCGAAGCGGAGGGATCTGCAGTTTTCTTCGCCCGACGACCTTCGTTGCCCCTCGCAACTTGCCCACCTATAATCGGGTTAGCTTTGGCGTGCGGGTGTCGGGCCCGCTTCGCAATTATGCTCCTTGCCGCGCGTTTGCTCCGTGCGTTCTGCTCTCGAAGCCGCATGACGCCGGCTTGGCGGTTCTGTGCCGCCGGTAGCCTCCTGCTTCTCAGCTCAGTTTCTCTCTACGCCCAGCCGACGCACCTATCTCCCTATGAGCGTGCCCAACAACTGCGCGGGGCCCTGGAGGCCCGTCCCGAGACGCAGCGGACGCGAGCGGCCTACGAGCGGGTCCTCGAAGCCTACCGCGCTGTCTCCTATTACGACCCCGGGTCTCCCAGAGCCGATGCCAGTGTCCTCGCCGTTGCTGAGTTGCTGACCGAAGAAGGCCGCCTCTTCTCCGACGAGAAACTGCTGCAGGATGCCATCGGCCGTTACGAATCCCTGCACCTGGAGCATCCCAGCGGCCGTTACCGTTATGCCGGCCAGATCGTCGAAGGGGAGAAGCAGGCTCGCATCGAGCTGAACGAACTCCGCCGCCGCGCCGCACCTCCGCGCCCCACCCCTCCGGCGACCGAGCCCAGGCCATCCGTGGCGCCCGCGCGCGCTCCGCCAGCCTTGACCCAGCCGCAACCGAGTCCACCCGTACCAATAGCGTCCGTGTCGCCTGAAGCACCGTCCGGCGTGCTCACCGCGCTCCACCCCGGGCAGGTCGCGCTGGTGAGTGGAATCCGTCATTGGTCCACCCCTGTGTACACCCGCATCGCCATCGATCTCCAGGACCAGGTGGCCTACCAGGCGGCCCGCGTTCCCGGTCCCGATCGCATCTACTTCGACCTTTACGGTGCGCGTCTGGACTCAGGACTGAACGGGAAGTCAACCGAAGTGATCGATGACGGGTTCCTCAAACGAATCCGTGCCGCCCAGTTTTCCAACAACGTTACCCGGATTGTGCTCGACGTTAGTTCCGTATCCGACTACTCCGCCTTCCTGCTCCCCAATCCCTGGCGCCTCATCATCGACATTCACGGCCTCAAGCCCGGGACGTCCCAGACCACCAACCTGGCCAGCACCTCACCGTCCACACAGCCACCTGCGCGGACCCCCGCACCCTACATGCCGCCCGCGGCGCCGGTCGCCAACTCGCCCCAGCCTGCCGCCGTTGCAAGCGCGGCTGCGGGACGCCACTCCGGGACCCAGGAAATCGCAGCGCTTGGCCAACAGCCGAATCGCGTTCAGGCCACCGACCATCCCACCACTCGCCCCATCGCAGCCTCGGTCGCCGGAACCGTCCCGGCGCCGCAGCCTGATGACGATTCCTTAGCCTCGACCACGACTTCACCATCTCCAGCGCCCAGCACCGTCGCGCCGAAGGCCACCAGTCGAAAGCGCAAGAAGCCCAGTCCTCTTCACCCGGCGCCGGAAGATACTGCGGCCGCTGATGACAGTCTCTCGCCGCCTGCCCACGAGGCGGATGTCACCGCCGCCGGCGAGCGCTCCCTGGTGCGCACCCTCGGCCTCAAGATCGGCCGTATCGTCATCGATCCGGGCCATGGTGGGCATGATTCCGGCACCACGGGGCCGGGTGGGATCGAAGAGAAGCAGGTGGTTCTCGACGTAGCCCTGCGGCTGGGAAAAATGCTGAAGCAGCGCCTGGGCGCCGACGTGATCTTTACCCGTGACAATGACACGTTCATTCCGCTCGAGACCCGGACTGCCATCGCCAACAAGGCACAGGCCGATCTCTTCCTTTCCATCCACGCCAATTCCAGTCCTGACTCCTCTGCCCGTGGAGTGGAGACCTACTACCTCAACTTCACCACCTCGCCCGATGCCCTCGAAGTAGCTGCTCGCGAAAATGCTGTGTCCGACGAGTCCATCCACGAGCTCTCCGACCTGGTGAAGAAAATCACGTTGAAGGACAAGATCGATGAGTCGCGCGAGTTTGCGGCCGACGTGCAGAAGTCGCTCTACGACAACCTGGAAGAGGGCAATCCGGGATTGCGTGATCGCGGGATCAAGAAGGCGCCCTTCGTGGTCTTGATCGGAGCCAACATGCCCTCCATCCTCGCCGAGATATCGTTCCTCACCAATTCAGACGACGCGCGGGAGCTACAGCGACCTGCTTATCGCCAGCGCATCGCGGAGTCGCTCTATCGCGGGTGTGTCGCGATACATCAGCGGCTTGAGCGGTGTTCGCCTGGCGCAGAGTTCCGGCCGGCCCAACGGCAATTGAGGTTGGCAATTCGACACCCGCATGAGAAATGATCTAGTCTGCGCAATAAGTGCGTATGCTTCGTGCCCTGCGCAGTTCGTTGTTCCTCGCCGTTCTTAGCGCGCTTCCGGCCTCGGTTCTCTTAGTGCCCCTGCTGCCGTCACCGGCGCTGGCCAAGACTGCTCCTCCCGCCTCTGCCACACCGCCCTTGTTGCCCACAGACTTCGCTGGCTGGAGTCAGAGCGCTCCGGCTCAGGAGAGCACCGCGCCTGAGACTGCCGATCCCGCCAATGCCGCCGTGCTGAAGGAGTACGGATTCCAGCAATTCTCAACGGCACACTACGCCAACGGGGATAACAAGCTCACCGTCCGAGCGATCCGCTTCCAGGACGCGAGTGGCGCGTATGGCGCCTTCACTTTCTTTCGGCGTCCCGGCAGTATTGCGGAGCAGATCGGCCGCAGCGCAGCCTGGGACGGCAGCCACGTCTTGTTCTGGAACGGCGCGACCCTGGTCGACGCTACGCTCGATCACGTCACGCCCATGACCGCGTCGGAGCTACGCGAGCTGGCGAAAGATTTGCCTCAGCCCCCGGGTTCGGCGAATATTGCTCCTCCGCTGCCCGGATATCTGCCCCGCCAGGATCTCGACACCGGGGTCACTCACTACTCGCTCGGGCCGGAGGCCTACGCCCGTACGGGGGGAGTGCTTCCGGCATCGCTGGTAGATTTCCCTTCCAGCGCCGAGGCTTTGACAGCCAATTATTCAGGCCGCGACGGCCAGGGGCAGGTAACACTGCTGATCTACCCCACTCCCCAGCTGGCAGCGGCCCGTCTGCGCGATATCGATGCTTTCCTGAAAGCGACAAATAATCGCTCGACCTGGCCGCAACCGTTGGCGGAGAGCCAGCCTGACTCTCTCCTCACCCGGCGCAGCGGCCCCATCGTCGCCGTGGTCAGCGGATCGCTTCAGGCTGCGACCGCCCGCAAGCTGCTCAGCCAGATCAACTACCAGGCGGACGTCGTCTGGAACAACCCCAAGGGCTACATCAGCGAGGGATCCAGGGTAGCGCGTCTCCTGCTGGGCATCTTTGCGCTGACGGGCATCCTGGGGGGCGCTGCGCTCCTGCTAGGGCTCTTCCTGGGCGGTGGACGTGCCTTGTATCGCATCGCTCGCGGCAAGCCCGCCTCCGCCTTCCAGGAGGAGACTGAGTTTATTCGTCTTAATCTGGAGGATTAAGCGGCCGGCCGGAGCTGGAGCTGACTGAGGGGGTAACCCTTTGCAGCAGACAAATTGGGTTGAAGAGATTTGAACCAGCTCAGGTGCAGCTGAGCTCCTAAGTGCTCGGATTGCATTGGCTTGGGCTCGCTTTCCAGGTGCTCCAGTTGGGGTGTCGGCTTCGCCAGATCAAAACCTCCTTCACGGTAAGTTTCTCATAATAAGTGATTTATCAGGATTTGGATTTTGCCTTGACACCCTCGGGAGCCGACCATAAGATTTCGCCAGAAAGTTCTGATGGCTTTGCCTCCGTTGGAACTATTCTCCCTAGAGAAGAGGCCGCCCTGTTGCCGGGTGGCCTTTTCGTTTTCCCCAGCAGCCCTCTGGAACCCGTCTTTACGCATGCCAAGAGCGTAGATACAATCCGACAAGGCACGTGCAAAAACGGCGCGCCGACGTAGCTCAGTTGGTAGAGCAGCTGATTCGTAATCAGCAGGTCATCGGTTCAAGTCCGATCGTCGGCTCCATTCCGGACCCTTCGCCGTTTCCTTTCCTTGTTCCCGCATCGAGTTTAGTACCCGCTTATCCACTGTTTTTTTCCTCTATCTCTTGCGGTCTCAGTAGACCCCTCCGCATAATCGCCTACAGAAGCTGAGGTGTGAGGGTGACGGCCTCCAACGAGCACATCACTGTTACCCATTACAGCCGTGAAGACGTACTTCGTATTTTGCGCATCCGGCTCAAACAGCTTTGTTCCTGGGAGCGCTCCGGGCTCGTTAATGAAAGTGCCACCTATTCCTTCCAGGACCTGGTTCAACTGCGCAAGCTGCGCGATCTGCGCGCCACCCGGCTTTCGGTAGCCAATATCCGCGCATCGATACACGCCATGCGCCAGGTCTCAGGCGTGGCCAATCCGCTGCTCGAGGCTGGTGCGGTTCGCAACGGAAAAGGGCTCGCCTTTCGCCTGAGCGGGGCCATGATGGAGCCGATCGCCCGCCAGTTCGTGTTCGATTTCGACTCTCAGCGGCACAGCCAGTTGGCCGAAGTAAGCTCTGCCGCCAGCCATCAGGCTGCCCGGGAAGCTCGCGTGCAAGCCCTCTTCTTTGAAGCGGTGCGCATGGAGGAGCGGGGCAAAACACAGGAGGCCATGGCCCACTACCAGAGCATTCTTGCCCTCGATAGTAGTCACGCACCCGCCTGCATCAACCTGGGTACGATTCAATACAACCAACGCCAGTTCATTGAAGCGGAGAGCCTTTACCGCCGGGCTACCATCGCCGATCCGAAGTACGCCCTGGCCTTCTTCGACCTGGGCAATGTGCTCGATGAGCTGCAGCGTCTGCCCGAGGCCATCGCAGCCTATACCACCGCCATTCACCTGGTTCCCGCAATACGGCGATGCCCACTACAACGTCGCCCTGGCCTACGAACGGACCGGCGACCGCCGGGCTGCTCTGCGCCACTGGACCACCTACATCAAGCTCGATCCCGTTGGTCCCTGGTCCAATCACGCCCGCATTCAGGCACGCAAGATTCTGGAGCGGGAAAAGCTGGCCATCGTGCATCGCGGGTGTTCCGTCCGCCACGATTACCACTCCCGCCGTACGCGCAACGTGCCCAGGCTGGTCGCCGTTCCCAAGCCATTACTCCCCATGTAGCCTCGCTGGACAGCCACGCATCTCAACGGATAGGTTATTCCCGTGGCTGATTCCGTTCTCGCTTCGCAATCCGCATCCCCGCTTACACTGCTTTCGGAAGACGAACAGCTTTTTCGGACGACCGTTCGGCAATTTGCCCAGGAGAACATCGCTCCCCTGGTTCGCACCATGGACGAGCAGCAGCACTTTCACGCCGAGTTGATTCCGCAACTCTTCAATCTCGGTCTCATGGGCGTTGAGATCCCCATCGAATACGGTGGTTCCGGCGGCACTTTTTTCGAAGCCATTCTTAGCCGTGGAAGAGATCTCCGCGGTGGACCCGTCCGTCGGTGTGCTCATCGATGTGCAGAATACTCTTTGCATCAACGCCATCCTGCGTTGGGGCACGCCCGAGCAGAAGAAGCAGTTTCTCAGCCGCCTCGCGACCGATACCGTCGGTGCGTACGCCTTGAGCGAAGCCGGTTCCGGGTCAGACGCCTTCGCCCTGCAGATGCGAGCGGAAAAGCGAGGCGACCACTACATCCTGAACGGACAAAAGCTCTGGATCACCAACGCCCGCGAGGCCGGCCTCTTCATCGTCTTCGCGACTCTGGATCCGAGTGCCGGCTACAAAGGGATCACGGCATTTCTGGTGGACAAGCGCGCTCCCGGATTTTCCGTCGGCAAGAAGGAAGACAAGCTCGGCATTCGCGCTTCCTCCACCTGCGAAATCATCCTCGAAGACTGTAAAGTGCCGGCGGCCAACGTGCTTGGGCGAGCCGGGCAAAGGCTACAAGATCGCCATTGAGACCCTGAACGAGGGTCGTATCGGTATCGGCGCCCAGATGCTCGGTCTGGCGCACGGAGCCTGGTCCCACGCGGCCCGCTACGCTTTCGAGCGCAAGCAGTTCGGTAAGGCAATTGGGGAGTTTCAGGCGGTTCAATTTTCCCTCGCCGAGATGGCTATCGAAATCGAAGCCACCCGCCTCATGGTTTACAACTGTGCCCGCCTGAAAGACAACGGCCTTGGCTTCTTGAAAGAAGCGGCTATGTGCAAGTATTTTTCTTCCCAGGTGGCCGAGCGCGTCGCCAGCCAGGCGGTCGAGATCTATGGCGGTTACGGATTTGTCAAGGACTACCCGGTCGAGAAGTACTATCGCGACGCCAAAATCGGCAAGATCTACGAAGGCACGTCCAATATGCAGCTCGCGACCATCGCCAAGCTGATGCTCGGAAATCATTAGAAAAGCATTAGCTGCACTCCGTGTGCAGTCATTCTTTACACTTCATCAAGAAGCGCTTATTTGCTGGCGAAATAGTCATTTCTTTGTCTTTTTTGGCACGCTCTGTGCTACTTTGAAAAAGTCTTATTCCTCCACGGCGTAAAGCCCCCTGCGCCAGCTGAGTTTCCGGCTTGATGGAGTTGAGTTACTCCTGAATTCATGCAAGCGTCAGACCTGAGTCAACGAAGTTCCGCGTCAGTGATACGCAAGCGACAAAGTTACTGTTGAGTGATAGACCGAGCATCTCCCCGATGGCTCTGGAGAGTCATAGTAATTGGGCCCGGCAGCAAATTAAGAACAACGGTCAGCGACCAAGGAAAGCGGGGCAGTTCGCATGAAGTTAAGTCATGTAGGTTTTAAGCTGCAGCGTGCCGATAGCGAAACGCGGAGTGGTCGGTACCCTAACCGCAGCACCGGCGAAAATCATGGGCCATTTGGCGCGGGGATCCAAGCCAGGGAAACAGTACAACGCAGTGCATCCCTTCGACCTGGAGCATGGGACAGACACCAGCGGTCTAATTGCTGCGGAAGATCTCCTGGATAACCGGCGCAGGAAAAACATTCACAATACCGGCTTCTATGCGACCGCACCCTCAATGTTTCAACAGGCTTTTGCGCGCCTGGATATCGACTTTGAGAAGTTTACGTTTGTCGATCTTGGCGCCGGCAAGGGACGTATCATACTGCTCGCCTCGAACCTTCCCTTCAACCGCGTGATTGGGGTTGAATTTGTTCCTGAGCTGCATGCGATCGCGACGCGAAACATCGCTCTGTATCAGCCTGCTGTCGCGACAATGCCGCGACGTGCAATGCATCCTCAGCGATGTTCGCGAGTTTGATTTCCCAAATGTTCCCCTGGTGATTTTCATGTGGCATCCGTTCGTCGGACCGGTATTCGAACAGGTCATGACCAATCTCGAAGAATCTCTGCAGCGCAATCCTCGCGAGGTTTACCTGGTGTATTTAAAACCACAATACGAGCACCTGGTCATCGAGCGCGTTCCCTCGCTGAATAAGATTTGGGAAACGCACATCACCATGACGGAGCAGGATTTCGCCGCCTACATTTTCCCCGATCAATCCGAGACTTGCGCCGCGTATGCCACGTCAGGGCTCTGAGGAAGAGATCTGCGTGGCAGCCCTTAACGGCTGCAGCCGATTCAGAGACGTGTCCAAATTAGATTTAAAAATGCCTCGGTTTGGGAATCGCCCTCTCCTTGCAACGATCTTCTCCGAAAAACACTTCCACGAGGGTTCCGTAGAACCGCAGGTCCCTCCGCTCCGCTTCGCTCCGGTCGGGATGACAAAAAGGAGAAGATCGTTGCAAGGAGAGGGCGATTCCTAAAGCGAGGCATTCTAAAAAGCCATTCGATTCCTGCAAGTCCCACCGGGCGTCATCCAGTGTTGCGCAGGCCGGCGGAGATTCCGTTGATGGTTGCGGAAAGAGCGCGGTTGATGGCGTCTGAGTCATCTCCTGCGCGCTTGCGCCGCAGCAGGTCGACCTGGATCAGGCTAATAGGATCCACGTAAGGATTGCGCAAACGAATCGAACGGGCGAGCACCTGGTTGTTCTGGAGCAATTCAGATTGTCCCGTGATCGCCAGAATGCTCCGCCGGGTGCGATGGAATTCGGCTTCGAGCTTGCTGAATACCCGGTCGCGAAGACCGCTATCGGCAACCAGGGAAGCGTATAGCTGAGCGATGCCGAAATCAGATTTCGCGAGGGCCATTTCCACATTGCGGATCAGGTCAATGAAGAGAGGGAACTCGCGTGCCATCGTCGCCAGGATGGCCGCGCCGCCGGGTTTCTGCCCATAGGATTCAAGGGCGTGTCCGACGGCAAACCACGCGGGCACGAGTTGCCGGCTCTGCGTCCAGCCAAAGACCCAGGGAATGGCGCGCAGATCAGCCAGGCTGCGACGCCCACCGCGGCGCGATGGACGGGATCCGATCTTCGCATGCTCCAGTTCTGCAACCGGCGTTGCTTCTTCGAAATACTGCAGGATTTCCGGATCGTCCAGAATGTGTTCGCGATAGAAAGCGAAGGCCACATCCGACAACTCGGCAAAAGCGGCTTCCCATTCAGGCGCGAGCACCCCGGTGAAATGACCATTGGGGTTGCGTGCGTTAGGCCGTGCCAGCGCATCGAGAGATGCCGCGATCATGAGCTCCAGATTTCGCTCGGCGAGGATGACATCGGAATACTTCCAGTTCAGCACTTCGCCCTGCTCAGTAATGCGGATCTGCCCGGTAAAGGCGCCGGCGGGCTGGGCATAGATCGCGCGATGCGTCGGGTCCGCCGCCGCGGCCGACAGTACCACCACGGCCGTGAAATAGCCGCAGGCGCACTCCGCACTCGCTGGCTACCTGGTGCAGTGCGCGATGGGCACGGAAGATCTCCCAGGTGCTGGTGAGCATCCCGCCGTCTTTGTTGGAGTCGGAATAGCCCAGCATGATCTCCTGCGTGTTACCCCAGGATTCCAGCAGCTGGCGATAACTGGGTGACTGCCACAGTTCGCGGCAGATGGCCGGCGCATTGCGCAAGTCCTCAATGGACTCGAACAGCGGAACCGGCATCAGGCCAGGGTCGCCCTCTCTTCCCTCCACGCGCACGCCGCCAAGGCGCGCGAGCCAGATCACATTCAGCACATCTTCGGTGCTCGAGGCGCCGCTGATCACGTAGTGACGAATAGCTTCGGGTGTGGAGGATGCTTTCAGCTCTGCGATGGCGCGAAAGGTATCGATCACGTCGGCGGAGGCTGCACTCAGTTGCGCCGGCACAGACGACCCGCGCGCCGGGTCACACTTCCAGGCGGAGGCTTCTTCCAGGGCTGCTGCATGCAACCGCGCATGCTGGCGGATATCGAGCGTCTGCAGATGGAGGCCGTAGGTTCGCACCTCGAGCATCAAAGGATCAATGAGCGTATGGGCCAGTCGCGGTCCGCGGTTCTCGACCAGGCTGGCATGCAGAATCTCAAGATCCCCAAGGAATTCCTGCGCTGACTTGTAGGCAGGAAGACCAACCAGGGCCGCATCCAGTGACGCGGCTCCGGTGGAACCACCGACGCCCGCGAGGCGCACCCGGATGCAGCTGAGGAATCGCCGATACGATTCAAACTCGTAGCGCTCTCCGAAAGCTTGCGGTCCGGTGGTATTGAGCGCCGTGGAGATAATCTTCCAGCCGCTGTTCGAGTGCGCCGCTGATGGGCGCCTGCTGCGCCGAGCTGGTGAGCAGATCGAGGATAAGCTCCAATTCCCGCTGATAGTGGTCGAGCAGATGCTCACGAGCCATCTGCAGCGCTTCCCGCGTGACCTGGGGCGTAACGTAGGGATTGCCATCACGGTCGCCACCGATCCAGGACCCGAAGGATAGCAGCAACGGCATCTCGGCCAGGCTCAAGCAAACCCCATACTCGGCCTCGAACGCCGCCGCAACCTCGGCGTAGAGACCGGGGAGAGTGCCATAGATGGAAGCATCGTAGTAGTCGAGGCCCATCTTCACTTCGTCACGGACCGTGGGGCGCCGGGTTCGGACCTCGTCTGTCTCCCACAGCGCGGTGATCTCCGCCATAAGGCTTTCTTCGAAGAGTTCCAACTGCTCGTCCGACAACGGGATGCGATCGAGCTGTTCCAGGAGATCTGCGATGCGATGCCGTTTGAACATCACGACCCGCCGCGCCACTTCGGTGGGGTGTGCGGTAAAGACAGGAACAATCGAAATGTGGCGGAGCCAATCCAGGGCTTCATCGCCGGAGATGCCTGCAGCCCGCATCGCACGCAGCGTTCCCCGCAGGGATCCGCGCTGCGCCTCACCGGAAAGCTGGAGCGAGAGCCGCCGGCGCTTGCGGTGGTTGGTCTCGGCCAGGTTGATGAGCTCGAAGTAGAAAGCGAAGGCCCGCGCCAGGCGGTAGGCCTGTGTGAGGTCCAGCGAGCGAACGCTGCCTAAGGCCGACGAGAAGGGCTGTGCTGCTTCAGTTAGGGGCTCCGCAGCGTCCTGGGCTTCGCGGCGGCGGATCGCGATCTGGCGCAGCTCTTCCACCTCGGCAAAAAGCGGCTCGCCTGCCTGTTCGCGCAGCACCTGGCCGAGGAGCATGCCCAGCGAGCGAACGTCGCGCCGTAGTGGCGCCTCTTTGATGTCGCCCGTGCGCGCTTCGAGTTCAGCCAGGCGAAGAGACCAATTCTCCGGTTTCCAAAGCAAAGTCATTGCCTTTGATTATGCCGGAAGCGAGGTTGGGGCCGTTACGGCCTCCCGGATGGCTTGTGTTACCCAAAAGATCTGCAACTTTCCGGCCGTCTTCGATCATCTGTCTTTGCAAGATGAAAGCGATGCGTGTTAACAACTCGACCCAGGGACCGGCGCTTACCGCGAGCGAACTCCCTCAGCCGCGGCCGGGCGAAGGTGAACTGCTGATTAGCATCCGAGCCGCAGGCGTAACCCCCACCGAACTGAGCTGGTATCCGACAACGCAGACAAAGGATGGAACACCGCGCAAGGGCGCCGTGCCGGGACATGAGTTTTCGGGCGTGGTTGCGGCACTGGGGGAGAATGCGAACGGCTTCGAAGTAGGCCAGGAGATCTACGGCCTGAACGACTGGTTTGCCGATGGCGCAACCGCCGAGTTTTGCGTCACAACGCCGCAGAACATAGCGGTCAAACCGGCTACGCTCACGCACGAGGCTGCGGCGACTGTGCCCATCGGGGCCCTGACCGCATGGCAGGGGCTGCTGGAGCGAGCAAAGATAAAACCCGGGGAGCGAGTGTTGATCCAGGGTGCCGCGGGCGCGGTCGGTATCTTCGCCGTGCAGCTCGCCCATCTCCATGGCGCGCACGTGATCGGTACCGCCTCATCCGCCAACCTCGAACTAATCGCGAAACTCGGTGCGGATGAAGTGATCGACTACCGTTCATCCCGCTTCGAGGATCGGACGCAAAAAGTCGACGTGGTGTTTGATGGGGTCGGGGGCGAGACGCTTGCACGGTCCTGGAGCATGCTCAAGCCCGGCGGCAGAATGGTGACCATCGTCGATCAAGCGAGCAAGGACGCGTTCTTCATCGTCGAGCCCAATCAAAAACAACTGGTCGAAGTTGCAAAGTTACTGGACGCCGGCGCGCTCAAGACCTATGTGGGTGCGGTGGTTCCTCTGACAGAAGCACCGAATGCATATAGTGGATCCGTCCCCAACAAGCGGGAGAACGGGAAGGTGGTCATCGTGATCAATGGGCAGAGGTAACGGCAAACGCGTGCCGCTGCTCTTAGGCGATCATGTGTGAGCGTGACTTCAGGTCAATCGTCTGGGCGATACGCGCAACGCGTTCATAGGACTGCATCCGGTCCGCATGCTCATAGGTGTCCGTGACCACAATCAGCTCGTCGGCGCCGGTCTCGTTCAGCAACTTCTCCATCCCCGCCTTCACGGTTGCGTCGGATCCCACGATGGCCGCGCCCAGTTTGCTCTCCACGGCAACCCGTTCAAAGTCCTGCCACAGCGGCTCCATGGAATCCACCGGAGGTAGCAACTCCACCGGCCGATTGCGGATCAATTGGAGGAAACGCTGCTGTGGAGTGGTGAACAGCCGGCGAGCTGCGGCATCGGTTTCCGCTGCAATGATTTGCACCCCTACCATGAGGTGCGGTTGGCGCAGCACCGCACTTGGTTGAAATCGTTCGCGGTACATATGCGCGGCCGCATACAGGTACTCTGGAGCAAAGTGCGCAGCGAAGGCGAACGGCAAACCCAGCATGGCTGCAAGCTGTGCGCTGAAGCCGCTCGATCCCAGCAGGGTGATGGGCACGTTGCTGCCTTGTCCTGGAATCGCCTTGACCACCTGGCCTGGTTTCTCCGGTCCAAGGTAAGTCCGCAGCTCCTCCAACAATGCCGGAAAATCGTCTCCACTCTGGTGTAAATCCCGTCGCAGCGCCCGCATGGTGGCAAAATCGCCGCCCGGAGCCCTTCCCAGCCCTAGATCGATGCGCCCCGGATAGAGTGCCTCCAGAGTGCCGAACTGTTCCGCGACTACCAGGGGAGCATGGTTCGGCAGCATTATTCCGCCGCTGCCCACGCGCATAGTTTCGGTGGCCGCCGCTACATGGCCAATCAGTACGGCCGTGGCGGAGCAGGCAAGTCCGGGAATGGAGTGATGTTCCGCCAGCCAATAGCGCTGGTAACCCAGCTGCTCTACGTGCTGAGCCAGATCCACCGAGCGGGCGATTGCGCTGCCCGCACCCTCACCCGGCCGCATGCCCACGAGATCCAGAACCGAAACAGCCAGTCTCATGCCCTATTAGATGTTGTAAGCCGAAAAAGCGATTCAACGTGGCGATTCTTAATGGCAACTGCAAGGTTGCATGTCTGCCACGGCCTGGGCTAGGATTATGGGCAATATGCAACTCGGAGGTTGCGTGAATGGAAACTCAGATTGAGAAACGAATAGAGATTGCGGCGCCGGTATCGCGGGTCTGGCAAGCATTGACGGATTCTCGCCAGTTTGGCGAATGGTTCCTGGTGAAGATGGATGGACCGTTTGTAGCCGGGCAGCCGGTGGCCGGCCAGATTACACATCCAGGATATGAACATGTGCGGATGGAGATTGTGGTCAAGGCAATCGAACCGGAGACGCTCTTCTCCTATACGTGGCATCCCTATGCAGTCGATCCGAAGGTGGATTTTACGAAGGAGGAGCCTACGCTGGTGGAGTTTCGTTTGCAGCCGATCGCGGGCGGCACTCTGCTCACCGTGACAGAGTCTGGCTTCGATAAGATTCCGAGCGACCGGCGGGCAGAGGCGTTTCGGAGAAATGATGGCGGATGGGCGCAACAGATGAAGAACATTCAGGCGTATGTCAGCAAGACGTCCTAGCACCGTACGCGCAAAGGCAGCGGTCTTTGCGGCATTGGGTGACGAAACCCGGCTATCGCTGCTCGCCCGGCTGTGTGACGGGCAGCGATATTCGATTGCTGCATTGACCGAGGGGACCAAGCTGACCCGCCAGGCGGTGACCAAGCATCTGCGCGTGTTGGAGCGGGTGCGGATCGTGCATGCGACCCGAGACGGGCGACAGAGTTTGTTTACCTTCGATCCGCAGCCGGTGATCGAGATGAAGGAGTATCTGGAACTGGTCTCAAAGCAATGGGATGTTGCGCTGGCGAGATTGAAAACTTTTGTTGAAAATGACCAACATTGAGAGGAGCTCCCATGGCCAATAGGTTCGGCATGGATATTCTGATTCAATCGCAGGATCCGAAGAGTGCGGCGAAGTTTTACGTCGATAACCTTGGATTTGAGACAACCGACGAAACACCGCGTATGGTGAGTCTGTGTGGGGAACACATCAACTTGTTCATAGAGCTAGGCCCGGAGCTCGGGCCAGTCCTGGAAGTCAAAGTCGCGAGTGTCGAAGAGACGAAACAACGACTGACGAGGCTGGGTTGCAAAGTCGTCAAGGACGAGCCTGATTTCCCGCGGTGCTATATCAAGGATCCTTATGGATTGATCTACAACTTAACCAGCTAAGAAAGCGATTAAACGTGTGCGGTCGAAGAACATATCCAGGAAAGGTCCGCAGAACTGCAGATCCGTCGGCTTTCCCGGATTACCGTCGAGAGTTGCGGCTTCGGTCAAGTGCATGTGGTTCTCTTTAGAGAGACCCACATAAGTGGTCGCTGGTGAGAGCGGTGAAATAGGAAATCCGGGTACGCTCCTAATGACACAGGGAGTGCGGACGATCGGTTTAATGCCGCGCCTACGGCGCTCAGATTTTCTTCGGGATCGATTTCCCAGCCCTTCCGGGCTGGGCTGACGTTTGGTGGTCGGCCCTCCGGGCCTTGCATCTATGACGATGTTTGCAGTGTCAGTTCTCCCTCAACTTGCCGCAAGCAAGTCAGCTGCTCGGGATGACAAAAAGGAAGGGCAGAGGTTCTTTAGAGCGCGGTTACCTAACCGACGCGTTTTTCACCACCTTCGCCAAGCCAAATCGAGTGTGATAAAAAAGGTTCGGTCTGGCAACCACCTCTAAAGAATCTCATCTCGAGCGAAGCCGAGGGATCTGCGGTTCTACGGACGTTTCCTGAGAAACGCAGAAGCATGCCAAGGGAAGGCGGCTGCGGCTATGCCGTGATCAGTTCGAGTGACACCACGGTGCGCGGCGGAAGCGAAATTTCCGCTCTGTTCCCTCGAACCGTCACGGGGAACGGCGCCAGCTTAACTTTGTCGGGATGATCGAAGGTGTTGCCAGCCGTCATGTCCGCGTGGGTCAGAATGTTTCCTCGCCCTTCAACGATACTTCCATTCGTCAATCGAATACGCGTGGTCATTGTTGAGTCCAAAGATGGATTTGTGATGGTAACGGTGACAGTCTTCCCATGCAACGACGCTGAACCCGACAATCCCGGCATAGCCGCAGTCCCATCAGGAGAAGGAACCCGTAGCTCATCGCAGCGAATACGCATCTGGGCCAGTTGCGATCGCATGTGATTGCGATACATTTCGAAGATGTAATAGACCGGGGTGCGGACGAACCGGTCGCCTTGCGCCAGGAAGAGTGAATGGATGCAATTGATGGTCTGCGCCACATTCGCCATGGCAATCTTGTCCGCGTGCCGGTTAAAGACGTCGAACGTGACCGCCGTGTGAAGCGCATCCCGAAGCGTGAGTGGCTGGCTGAGCAGATAGGCGGGTGCTATTTCCTCCCCGCGCCGGTACCAGACACCCCACTCGTCGACCACCAGCTTGGTGTGGTGCTCGGGATCGTATTTGCCGATCGCCTCCCAATGCTTCTCGATGACGGTCTCGGTCCGCAAGCCTTCGCGGATAACGTCATACCATCCACGCGCGTCGAACGTGGCGACTTTTTCGGGACTGTTGCGAAAGTCGGTGTAATAGTGCACAGACAGACCATCTACCCGCGAGCGGTGACCGCCTTGCATGGCGTCGAAGAAACCCGTCGTCCATCCCAGGTCGAGATCTTTCGAATGACCGCGAGGCCCGACCGCGACCAGAAATGGCTTTGGATCGTAGGCTGGAAACTGAGTGACGAACCGCCTGTACAGGGTGGCATACTCGGCGGGAGTCATATCCCCACCGCAACCCCACGATTCGTTGCCAACACCCCAGAACGCGAATGCCGAATGGTTCCTTATCCCCGTTTCCCGCCCGCTCGTCTGCCAGTGACACAGTGCCTGAGGGAGCGTTGCAGTACGAAACCCAATCATGGAACTCTCGCGGTGAACCCGACGCCATGTTTGCGGCGAGGTACGGCTCTGCGCCGCACAGGCGGCATAAGTGCATGAACTCGTGAATCCCAAACTGGTTGGTCTCGGTGCCGTCCATGCCCTTGGGCATGCTCGATTGCCAATAGTTGTAAGTACGGGGGCGTTTTGCCGGTTCGCCGATGCCATCCCGCCAGTGATAGCCGTCTGCAAAACAGCCGCCAGGCCAGCGATAGTTCGGTACCCCGATGCGCTTCATGTCGTCGACGAATTGCTTGCGAATCCCGCCGACGTTCTCGATTTTCGAGTTCCGCCCTACCCAGATTCCGTCGTAAATAACTCCACCGAGATGCTCGATGAACTGCCCGTACAAATGCGGGCTGATCTCCGGACCCGCATCCTGGGGAGTGATTTCAATGTCCGCGTCCGCAGCGAAGGCCGGGCGGACCCCAGTTGCGGCTCCTGCGGAAATATAGGCGCTGGTTCGAAGAAAGCTGCGGCGATCCATCCCGCCAGAGTAAACCCAAATGATTCAGTTGCGGTACTACTACTTACCAGCGGCGAGCTGCTTCAGCCGGTTGCGGAGTTGCTCCAGATCTGCGCTGGAAAGATAGTGTCCGTCAGTCACCACGCCTGCGATCTCGCGCGTGTTGGCGATGTTCTGCAAAGGATTCGCCCGGAGTAAAACAAGATCGGCAATCCGGCCAATCTCCACCGTGCCATAGTCGCTTCGCCGGTGGTAGAAGTCGGCAGGATTGAGCGTGGCGGTTTGTAAGGCCTCAAGCGGCGTGAAGCCGGCGGCAACAAAGCGCTGCAGTTCAAGGTGGAGACTCACGCCGGGAATCACATCGACTCCCGCAGGAGTATCGGTGCCGGCCAGAAAAGGCACGTTGGCGGCATGGAGTTTGCGCACGATGTCGAGTTCGTGATCGACGAATTTTTCCCGCACAGGCAGCGGATCGGTGTCGAGGGTTTTCAGGATAGAAGCCTGCGACTCCGGCCATTGCCTGGTGACCCACGAGTGTCCCGCGTAGGCCAGGTCAGGATCTTTCGTATAGTCGATCGCGTCCACCAGCCATTGGCCGCGCTCCCAATAGAGCGTCGGGCACTGCCAGACGTGGTTTTGCGCGAGCAGCTGAATGATGCTCGCCTCTCGCGCGGGATCGTAGGTTTCGAGGAACATGCCCACCGTCTTCTTGCCGGTGAGGTATTTGCTTTCATCAGGAGAACTGGCTTCGAAGATGCCGATCAGGTGTTCAAAGGTGACCTGACCCGCGGCCACAGCTTCTGAAGCACGAACTGCGTCCGGGACGTGGCCTTCAAAAGGAATACCCACTTTCTTCGCTTCCTCTGCAATGGCGAAGTAGGCGTCCCGGGGAACGCTCGACTGCACCTTGACGAAGTCCGCTCCACGGCTCTTGAGCATGTCGACCGCTTTGCGCCCGTCCTCGGGGGTGGCAATGGGAATCACTGCTTTGTAGGTGGATTTCGGTCCATCGAGCATGGGCCCGGAAACAACCATACGCGGACCGAGGAGACGGTGCGCATTGATCTGATCCCGAGCCTCGAGAACCTGGTCAAGTTTGCTGCCCATATCGCGAATCCCGGTGATCCCGTTGGCCAGGAAGAGAGGCAGCACAAGGTCGGTCCCGTCAGCGGCCGTGCTGTCAAAGTAGACATGCGTATGCATATCCCATAGCCCCGGGATCAGGTACTCGCCTCGGCCATCGACGATCTGACCTGCTTTCGGCGTGACGCTGGAAGAGAGCGCAATCCCGGTGATCCGGTTGCCCTGGATCATCACCGTGGTGTCGGGCTGGGTCTTGCCTGTGACCGTGTCGATGACGGTTACATGGGTGATGGAGAGCGTCTGCTGCGCCGAGGCACCAAGCGTGAAAAGGAACGAAGCAAGAACGAGCGTTTTAAGGATGGGCACACCGTGATGGTAACGGTCTTTCACGCTTAGGAGAAAACCATCCTCCTGACACCCTCACGCACCGTTGCCGAGGCCGCGCTCTCCGGATCCAAAGACCGTCATGCTGATAGACGCCCGGGCCGTAATAGCTACGATGATCCGGAGGCAGTACAGGCCCCGAGAGAACATCCATCTAGCGCAGTTCCACGATGATTGGCGTGTGGTCAGAGGGTTTTGGCTGAGCGCGCGGTCCGCGATCAATTTCGCAGCTTACCAGACGATCGGCCAATGCCGGAGACAGCAAAAAATGGTCGATGCGGATACCGCGATTGTGTTCGAAGGCCTGGCGGAAATAATCCCAGAAGGTGAATTGGCCGGTTTCCTCCGGATGTAACGACCGAAACGCATCGACGTAGCCAAGGTCGAGCAGCGCCCGGTACCGTGCCCGCGGCTCGGGCTGGAAAAGCGCGTCCCGTATCCACGAGGAAGGCTTGTGGCAATCGATATCTTCCGGGATGACGTTATAGTCGCCGCCAATCAACACCGGCAGGCCTTCCCTCCGCCATGCGCTCATTTTGTTGATCAGCCTGTCCATCCAGGCAAGCTTGTAGAGGAACTTGTCGGTGCCTATCGGATTGCCATTGGGGAGATAGATATTCACCACGCGGATGCCCTCGATCGTCATCTCCAGATAACGGGCATGGCTGTCTGCCTCATCGCCGGCAAGTGTGGTATCGATGGTCTGCATAGGGTGGCGCGATAGAACCGCAACGCCGTTATAGGCCTTCTGGGTCACGGCTACGCTTTCGTAGCCCAGTCCCTGGAATACCAGGGAGGGAAACTCTGACGCCTTCAGCTCCTGCATCAGGAGCACATCAGGCTGATGCTGCTTGAGCCACGTTGTCACGTGATCCATGCGGGCACGAATCGAATTCACATTCCAGCTGGCAATTTTCATGGTTCTCTCCGATCGGGTGAGAATACCTCGGCCAATATCTTGACGATGAGATCGGCGCCTCTGCCGGCCGGATCAAGCGTAGGGTCATAGATGGTTATTTCCATCCCGACGCAACGATCTGAGTGCAGGGCGGCTTGCAACAGCGCCGATAATTCCTGAGGAGTCAGGCCGCCAGTTTGGGGCGAATCCACGGCAGGCATTGAGCCGGTGTTGAGAACGTCCATGTCCACATGAATCCAGAATCCCAGCGTAGGGGCAGACGCGAGACGGGCGACCGCCTTCCGGGCCGACTCGACAATGCCATGTTGTTGGATCGAGTGGAACGGGAAAGCCCCCATCGGTGGTTGCGGAGCGACAGGAGAGGTGTCGCCGGGCGGTGGCTGTCGATAGCCGAAGACGATCGTGTCCTCTGGCTTGATGTACGGTTTTTTGTTGTCGATGTTGGTGAGAAGCTCCGGGCCCCGTCCCGTGGCGAGGGCTAGATCCATGCCCGCAGCACCTTTGGACTGAGAGTTTGCGGGGGTGAGCAAATCTGCATGGCCATCCACAAAGAGCAATCCATACCTTCCTCGTTCACGAAGTGCCAATGCACTTCCTATAAGAATGCTGCAATCTCCTCCGAGCACGACAGGGAATTTGCCCTGGCCCAGTAGTTCCTCAATCCGCTCCGCGAGTTGAAGACTGTACATGCGAATGCCACTGGCATTTCGCACGTTAACCGCGGGATCGATCGTGGAGCTATAACCGGGCGGAACAACGATGCCCGCATCCTCGGCCTGCAATCGCTTAACCACGCCATGCGCTCTGAGTGCTCCAGCCATTGCTTTCACGCCCGGCTCTTTTCCTGGAGAAGGGGGCTTGAGCCCGAGGTTGGAGGGCGCATCCAGGATTGCCAACCGGCGATGTGCGGACTTTGTCATTGCATGTAAAGGATGCTCGAGTAACCATAGCGTCGCCGCAAGATCGCTCAGAAATCTACGGCGAGAGTACTCAGAGAGCGTCGATCCCATCCTACGAGAATCTCACAAGCATCGCAGGCGCAGCTATGATGGGGACGAGGTACGAGCTTTATGTTTGTTCCCCGTTCTATTGGATTTGTAAGCAGCCCGTACAACGATACAACTGAAATCCCGAAAGGTCTGCACACCAGACATGAAGCAGAAGGGATACTCAACGTGCTGCCAGAATTCGAGATCGGACTCACTGACATTGAAGGTTTCTCGCACCTGTTCGTTATCTGGCAATTCGACAGGTCTCAAGACTTCGAGTTGATCGGAAGGCCACCGTTCGATGACAGGCCTCACGGGGTTTTTGCTACGCGCTCTCCCCGTCGTCCGAACCCGATTGGCCTTACGGTGGTTGCGTTGCTTCGCCGGGAAAAGGAACGGCTGCATGTTCGCGGTGTCGACATGCTCAATGGAACCCCCATTCTCGACATCAAGCCTTATTTGTCGAGCGTCCCCGAGGAGTTATTGTGCCGTGGATGGCTGGCAGAAGCCGAGTCTCGTCAGAAATGATAGGGGAACCATGGCCGGATGTACGGCGCGGCGTACTGGATGCTGAGATGGACAATCTCCAGAATCAACACCGCCACGAGAATGCGGAATATCCAGTACTTGGCCCGTTCATGCATGGTGAGCCGCGCGCCGATGTATCCGCCGGCGATGCTACCCGCAGACATCACCAAACCTTCCGGCCAGCGGATATTGCCGCGCCCCGCGAACATCAGGATCGGCACCAGCGTCGTGGGGACGCACAGCAGCGATTTGAGCGCATTCGCACGTATCAGGGGGTAGTGGAACATCAGTATGAGTACCAAGAGAATATAAGTTGCCCCGTCCAGTACGATAAAGCCGAGCCAGAACCCAACCCCGACCATTGCGATCATGCCCGCCGTGGTGATCTTCGCCTCGCCTTGCGTGGGCCGTTCCAGCACCCTTTTCATCCTGAAAATCAACAGGAGAAAAGCGGCCAGGACGGCCATGGTGATCACCAGAGCCATACTCCGCCCCGGGATCCTTTCCGCGGCAAGCACGCCGGCAATGCTGCCGATGGTGGCAGGTATAGCCATCCTGAGACCGGCGCGCCAGTCCACCTGCTTTTTCACGGCAAAGGTGCGCAACGCCATGAGCGCACCGAACAGGACCGATAATCGGTTGGTCGCGTTCGCAGCGAGCGGCGACAGGCCGAACATGAGGAGCACGGGCAGTGAAATCGCTGACCCGGAAGAGGCAAGGGTATTGACCACCCCGCAGGCTAACCCGGCCAGCAGCAGAATGAACCCGTAGAGAATGTGCATGACCGTGAGATTCATTGGAACCTCTGTCAGAGATATATGCGGGTGGGAAACTTCGATATCCTAGCTTTGCGTTTACAACCAAGTCAATTGCTTTCCCTGAGAGGACTCATGGCTGCATACGGAAGCGAACTATCACGGTTGGTCGACGAGCTGAACCGTTCGACAACCCCGGCCAAAACAGGCGAGAATGCGTCGATCGATCGATTGCTGGCGCTCGCCGTGCAACGCGGTGCTTCCGATGTGATTCTGGTGGCTGGATCGGCCATCGCGTTGCGCGTCAGAGGATCGTTGACATCGGCTGCCGGCAAGCCATTGTCCGCTGAGGATATTCGGAGCTTGTTGCTGCCGCTGTTGACGGCACGCCAGTCGGAGCAATTGGAGGCTGACAAATCGCTCGACTTCTGTTTCGAGCGAGGTTCGATCGGACGCTTCCGCGCCAATTTCCACCACCAGCGAGGAACGCTGGCGGCCAGTATTCGTTTGCTGCCCGCGCAGATTCCTTCGCTTGAATCGCTGCACCTACCCGCGGCGCTCTCTCAATTAACCGAACGGCGACAGGGGCTTGTGCTTCTTACCGGTCCTACGGGATGCGGTAAGACCTCTACCCTCGCCGCTCTGCTCGACCTGATCAACGCGCGGCGGCGCGACCACATCATCACCATCGAGGATCCGGTCGAATATCAACATGCCAATCGTAGCTCGATTGTGGAGCAGATCGAAGTGGGCCACGACACACCGTCGTTCGCCCTGGCAGTGCGCGCTGTGCTGCGTCAGGATCCTGACGTCATCCTGGTGGGCGAAATGCGCGATAGCGAAACCATGTCCGCTGCACTCACGGCAGCCGAAACCGGCCACCTGGTGTTGTCTTCCATCCACACCAACGACACGTCTCAGACCATCTCGCGCATCCTGGATATTTTTCCGGCGGGGCATCAGTCTCAGATTCGCCAGCAACTATCCCTGGCGTTGCTGGCCATCGTCACCCAGCAACTCGTGCCGGCGGCGGATAACGGGAACCGCTATCCAGCCGTAGAAATTTTGATGGCCACCAGCGCTATCCGCAATCTCATTCGTACCGCCCAGGATCATCAGATCCGCTCGCACATCTCTACCGGGCGTTCAGAGGGCATGATGACCATGGAGCAATCCCTGGCTGAGCTAGTGGGAGCCGGCCGCATCACGCGCGAGACGGCCTTCTCCCACTGCTACAATCCGCACGAACTACGGCAGTACCTGGGGGATGCGCCGCACCAGACTTGAGGGCGCATCACTTAGACGCAGTTTCTGCGGATGCCGGCTTTTGGCTCACGACCGCACTGTTTACCCAGGCAGTCTTGCCCTTCAGCCATTGGGGATCCTTGAATTCCCAGCCCACACGTGGCTGTGCCTCGTCCCCGTGCACGACACCGCTGGCGATGCGCGTCTTTTTCCCGGCTGTCACTTCAAATTTCGATGGGGCACCGCTAGCGTTTGCACCAGGAACAAACGAGATCGTTAACCCCTGAGTGTCATGTTCGGGTCTGCTCCCGCAGCCGCGTAGTGCAACTTCTCGATGGACCATGCGCCGTTGTTCCAGGCCGCTTCCATGGTGACTGTTCTGCCAGGAAGATGATCGTCAGTGTCAACGATGGTTGCGTGATCGCCGGCCAGCGCCTGTACGTGCAAGGTGCGTCCGAGTCCGTCCTGCGCTTTCAGTTTCCATTCAGCGCCCACAGCCAGGCTCTTCGGTGCACTCACAGTCGTCCATTGTTGAGCAGCGCCCGCGAATACGGCGATATCGACGTTCTGTGACATTGCGCCATGGTAGGCGACAAAGTACGGCGGCTGGCTGATCTCCGTCCACACGTCGGCGACGCTGACCTTGTTGCCTATCTTGACCGCCGCACCCTCACCGGCCACGGCTGAGCGTTCGCGATACATGAGCACGGGCGGGTCAATACCGGCTGGCGAACTACCTCCCCCACGCTCGCTGATATCAGAGCCCTGAATGAATTGCCATGACACCGGTTCGCCTGCGTGATCGACAAATCGCAAAAGATAAGTAGCGTCCTTGCCTGCATTCGCAGGGCGGTCGAGCTGCATCGTGGCCAGGTAGGCTTCTGCCCCGGAGCGCTTGTCGATGTCCACCATCTGCTGCTGGTTGGCGTAGTGGATCCGTTTGCCGGTGGTGCGCTCGGTGAGCACCGCATCATAGACGGGCGTCGCCCCGGAGCCCGGGTCGACATAGAGTTCGATCATCGTATAAGGCAGCTCCGGACCAATCCACTGCACGAATTGCTCCGGCCAGTGACGGTAGACGATTTGCTCGGGAGCGACCGGTGGTGGAAGCAGTGACTCTGCGCTCTGCGCGAACATCGAGACGGCACTGCATAGAAGAAGAAAAGTGGTCACGGCTTTGGACATGATGTCTCCTTGAAGACTCGGTTTAGAAGGTGTAGCGGATGCCGAACTCAACCCGGCGAGCAGCTTCCGCGGCGAGTGGCTGGGTAAACGTGGGCGAACCGACGACGCTGCCCACGGTCGTCACATTGGTATGGTTGAGAAGGTTAGCGGAACGGGCGTTCAGGGTAAGGCTCTGGTGCCGGTCTGCGGCGAGTCCGTGGGAGTGAAGCTCGAAGGTGCGGCTCAGGTTGGTATCCAGATGAATGAGCGTGGGCATGGTTCCTGCATTCCGCCCCAGTGATCCGTTCACGCTGGTGGTATTGAGCAGGCCGAACGGCGTTTGATACGTGCCCGTGCCCTGCTGTGCGGTGAACGAAGGCCGATCGTTAAAGACCCCGTCTCCGTTGTTATCCATGCCGGTAACGACGTTATAAGGGTTCCCCGAGGAAGCATCGAACTGGCTGGTGAACGAGAGTTTCTCGGGAAGGTTCAGCTGCCCGATGGCGAACAGCCGGTGGGTCGACTCCCACGAGGCGCGAGATGTTTCCCCATTATCGGAGTAGCTGGATTGGGGAAACAGGGTGGCCGAATCCGCGTTCGTCTTCAGGTTGAAATATAAGTAACCGACGAAGATGCCGAAGCGTTTGTAACTGTGCTGATCGGCACCCACAAAGACAACCTGGCCATGCAGGTGGCCCGATTGTTGAAATTGGAAGATGTTTTTGCCCGGCGCGATGGGCCGCGGAGCGAGCAAGGGATTCGTAGTGCTTTCGCTGACCAGGGGCGCGTTGACGTTGCGCGAGCGAAGCGTGTCCCAGGCTTGTGCATCGAAAAGGTTCGCCTGCACATGCCAGTGTTGCGGCAGCTCGTGCTCAATGCCTATCTGCGACTGGAACGACCAGCTCTGTCCAAGGTTGGGGGCGAATTGGCGTGTGGTCGCTACTTCGATGGTCGAAGGTGTGGGCACCAGTGGTTCCGTGTAAGAGGGTGAGTAAAGCAGCGTCTGCGCCTGACGCAAGCCGTTTAAGCGATAGGCTTCGGTGGTGATATCCGGCATGACTGGAGAGGAAAAGAGTCCGCCGCGAACATGGATCAACCAGCGCTGCTTATGGTCGGGTGACCATGCGAGGCCAATCCTGGGAACCAGGTTGCCGAAGCTGGTGGGCGATGTCTGTAAGGCGTAGCGCAGTCCCAATGCCAGCGAAAGGTTCGGCTTCACGCTCCATTGGTCCTGCGCGAACAAGGCTACGCGCCATTGCGCGAAAGGCACCAGCGGTGTTCCCTGGGTGATGTTGTAGGTGGTGGGAACCCCGCCGGGCAACACAAGGAGAGTCCGCCTGTATTGCTCCAATCCGGAGATCGCGGTTTGTTGCCCGCTATTGTCGAGGGCCGGGGCAAGGGCGCCACCGAAGACAAAGGCTCCGTTGAACGTGTCAGGATCGTAGTCGTGAGCCAGAATGCCGAGGGAGGCGACGCCAATCTTCACCTGGTGCTTGTGGTGGCTCCACATCACGTCGTCATCCACTTCGAGATCACGCTCTCGATTTTCGAGATGCCCCGACGTTGCGCCTCCTCCGGTGAAAGCGCCTGCGACCTGCAGGCTGGGCGCGGCTGAGAGCGGCACGTTGGTGGTGTTCTTCCAGGTGAACCCGATGTGTGTTTCGTGCAGCAATGTCGGGCTGAGGGTGAAGATATCGGTCAAGCGCAGGTTCTGCTCGCGTACGGTGCTGTTGTAGCCCGCTTCGGCAAGGACGAGACCGCCGCTGCCTACGTTGTCAGAATCATTCATATTGGCGGAATAGGTCGCCGCCAGCATGTTTTTCGGGTTTAGCTGCCAGTCGGTGCGCACGCTGCCGATCCATAAACGTTGCGGGGCGGAGATATTTTCGTTTGCCGGCGTCTCATTGCCCTGGCTATCGAGCACCACTGCGTTGACCACGTTGAATTCATGAATGTCGCGTCTCTCGAGGGCGAGAAAGAAGTCGCTCTTCTGTTTGCGGATCGGGCCGCCGAGTTCGAATCCATAGCGGCGTTTGCCTGCTGATGTGCTGCTCAGTGCGAATGGATCCGTAGCGTTGAGAGAGGAGTCGCTGTCGGTGAAGAAGAGCGCGCCGTGCAGCGAGTCCCGCCCAGGTTTGGTGAAAATCTCAACCCGGCCGCCCTGGTACGGCGGTTTGTCGTATTCGGCGGAGAACATGTCAGGGTTCACGCGGATGGAAGCAATCGACGATTTGGGTGGCAACGTGCTGCTGTTTTGGAATCCGTCGACGGTAATGATGGCCTGGCCGGGTGCTCCTCCGCTCGTGGCGGCCAATACTTGTAGCTGGCGTTTGAAGTCATCCGGGTCATCGGCCATGCCTTGAAGGTCCTGGGCAGTCAGCGTGTGTGTGCCCGCTCCGTGATCGGCATCCACAGAGACTCCGGTGTTCTCTCCTACCTCGACGTCGGTGTGAACATCTGCGATGCGCAAATGAATTGTGATGTTTGCGGGGCCTTTGCCATCGGTCTTGTTTTCTGCGAAGCCCTCAGCGTGGACGGTTACCTGGTAGGGTCCGTTGCCGGAGCAAGGGAAGGTGAAAGAACCATGCGGGCCAGTGGTAGTGTGCTCTTCTCTTGCTGTTTGTAACTGGACATCCGCTCCCACGACTGCGGCGCCTGAGGGGTCCAGCACCGTTCCGTTGACGGTGCACGCCTGTGCAGATAGCTTCCCGCTGGTGCACAGCGCTGTGCAAAGGAAAAGGCAAGTCCATCGATTCATATCTCAGCCTCGAGTTACAAGCTGAGAATCGCAGTTGGAGTTAGAGGGAAACAGTGCAGGTTGTCACAGGAATTGGATGACAAGTGTCATGGGTTAAGGACGATGTCGAAAAAAGTTCCAGGAAAGGTCTGCGGAGCTGCGGGTGCATCCACGGCATGCCGCGGCCGGCGGGATGAGAAAGGGGAATTCGTTGTAGAACGGTAACTTTGGGGGACCCGGATGGCGCACCGCAGATCCCTCGCCTTCCCCGGATTCCCTTTCGAGAGTTGCGGCTTCTGTCAGCTGCGTGTGGTTCTCTTTGGAGAGAACCACATCCGTGGTCGCCGGTCAGAGCAGTGAGGCAGGAAATCCGGGTACGCTCGGGATGACAAAAAGGAGAGGGTAGTTGTAAGAAGAGGGCGGTTGCTGAAGGAGGGGGCAGTCGCTAATAGGTTTCCCATCCAACAACCGCCCTGCCCCTTGGTAACAGTCCTCTCCTTTTCGCAGCCCTTTCCTTTTTGTCATCCCGTAGCGAAGCCGAGGGATCTGCAGTTTCTCTCCAGGACTACAACCAGCCTTTACTTCGCGCCAGGCGCGCAGCCTCTATCCGATTGGCAGCGCCTAGCTTATTGATCGCCTCGGACAAATAATTCCGCACCGTCCCCTCCGACAAGTGCAAATCAACAGCAATCTCGGCTCCCGATTTCCCCTCACCGGCCCGCCACAGAATCTGCCGCTCACGGTCGCTCAGGGGGTCAGGCTCCTGCGTCCACGCTTCGGCTGCAAGTTCAGGGTCCACCACCCTCAACCCGCGGCATACCCGCCGCACGCAATCCGACAGTTCCGCAGCGGGGCGATCCTTGAGCATGTATCCCTGCGCACCCGCTTCCATCGCGCGGCGCAAATATCCGGCGCGGGCAAACGTAGTGAGAATCACAATGTGAACACGCGGATGACGGTTGTGCACTTCCGCCGCCAGCGTAAGCCCGCTCATCTCCGGCATCTCAATATCGGTTATCAGGACATCGGGCTTATGCTCCGCCACCAACGTCATCGCCTCGCGCCCGTTGCGAGCGCGAGCCACCACGGCAATGTCCTTCTCGATCTCCAGCAAAGCAGCCAGCGCACCCAGCACCATGGCCTGGTCTTCCGCCAGAACAACGCGAATTTGTTTGGTCACGGCTCCAGAACCTCTGCGGGACGCTCAGGGCTTTCCCTGAATTGTGGGAGCTCGATGTGGAGGCGCGTGCCGCGACTCGATTCCAGGGATAGGTTGCCGCCCAGTTCCCGCACCCGCTCCCGCATGCCGCGCAATCCATTGCCTTCCTGGCGGATATCGCCCCGGCCGTCATCAGCAATCACCAGTTGGGTCCGGTCTTGTTCCGTGGATACTTCGATCGAGCACTCGCTGGCGTCCGCGTGGCGCACGATATTTGTAACCGCTTCCCGCAGCACCAGCGAAAGTGTAGCCTCGTGCCGCGGTGTCAGGTAGGGAGCCTTCACCGGCTTCTTCAGTCGAACACCCGCCGTTTTCAATACTTGGGCTGCCCGGGTCAGTTCGGAGGCAAAGCCTTCCGAACGGTAGCCGGTAATTGTCTTGCGCACCTCGGCGAGCGCTTGCCTTGCAGCGGCCTCAATTTCTGCGATCTCAAGCGCCGCTCGTGAAGGATGGCTGTCGAACAGACGACCCGCTAACTCACTCTTAAGCACAATCAACGATAGAGAGTGGCCCAGGACATCATGCATGTCTCGTGCAATACGCTCTCGTTCGGCTGTCTTGGCCAGCTGTTCGATCTCCTCATGAGCCATGCGCAGCTTTGCATCCGCCCTATGCTTTTGCTTCCTCCTTAACTGATTCATCCCCCACAACAGGGTGAAGGACATGCCCAGACTCCAAACCCACGCGGTGAGATGCAACGCCCAGCTTTCCAAGGCGATTGCTCCGCATTGCAGAAGCAAAAGGGCGATTACGGTATTCGTCGATTCAGAAACCTCGGGTATCGAGACCGCTATATATATGAAAATTCCCCAGGAGCTCTGGTTCAACGGCACGTAGACCATCGCCAGAATAAACATGCCGAGGACGCCTACCCAGCGAAACCTGGGGGGGCCGCTATGCGAGAACAGATAAAGAGGTATGAAGAATACGAGAGCAAGAGTTAACCAGAGCCATTTGTGCAGCGGCTGATGGTCTAGGTAGGGCTCGAGAAACCAGAACCCCAGGAAGACCAGCCAGACGGTATGGTCATATTCGAACCAGCTCCGCCAACCCCTCGAAACCCACGTTGCAGCGTCACTGTCATCGGGGCACTCGTTGTTAAGCCAAACGTGAAACCACGTGCTAAGGTTCCGGCGTGCTGGCGACTGTGGCGTCATGTCTACGCTTGAGCCTCCTGCCTGCGAAAGATAAACGCTGCTATCAGCAGAAATACTACCGCATAGCCGGCCAAGAGCGTCCAGGCTAAGACAGCGGAACTATCGCTGTACCCCAAGGTCCGCAAGGCAAGACGGGAAAACCAGAACGATGGTAAACCGTGCGCGACCACCTGCAACCAATGCGGCAACGTCTCAATTGGCATCCACAAGCCACCGCAAAAGGACAAGGGCAAGTAGACCAGGTTGATCACTCCTGGCGCGGCGTTTGATGGCATGAGCAGACCAATCACCAATCCAAGACTCGCGAAGGGCAGGACACCGGCAGCGATCACCGAAAGCAGCCGTAAACCTTCCAGCATGGTGATCTGCACGCCGGCCAGGACGGTTCCCAGTGTCATCAACAAAATGGTAATGCCAACCGCAAAAGTGATGGCGACACATAGTTTTGCCAGCAGGTACGCAGCCGCCGGCATGGGACTGGCACGCTTCATCTCCAGCCATCCGTGCCCGCGCTCGAACGCCAGCCCGGCGCCAATGCCGAACAGGGAAGAACCCATCGCTCCAAAGCAGGAGTATCCTGCCAGCAGGTAACGCGCGATCGTGTGACCATGAAAAACGGCACCCTTGTTGGTAACGCCGAACAAAAGGTAGAAAATGACGGGGAAACCAATCATGGAGAAAAGGTAACTGCGATTGCGCGACAGCTTGAGTAGCTCAAACCTGGCTTCGTTGAAGTAAATTCGCGGCATAGATGGAGTGATCGCGACAGTCGCCATGGTGCCTCCTATTGCACAACAGGTATGTTCTGGTTAGTGAGAGCGAGAAAGGCATCTTCGAGCGCCGTGGCGCGCACTTCCAGCCCGCTCAGCGTGGCGTCGTTTTCCAGCATGATGCGCAGCACGGCTTCAGGAGTGGGCGTCCGCACCACCATGGAATTGCCGTCCCGTTCCACACTCGTAACTCCTGGTATGGTGGAGACAAAGGAAGACGTGAGCGACGTTGTACAGCGAATAGCCCTCGAGCCGTCCGCCGTCTTAAGCTCATCCGGCGTTCCCTCGGCGATTACCTTGCCCTTTTGAATCACCACAATCCTGCTGGCCAGGGCATCTGCCTCTTCCAGATAGTGGGTGGTGAGCAGGATCGTTTTTCCCCGAGCGGTCAGCTTGCGTACCTGGTCCCACATCGCACGCCGCGCTTCCACATCCATGCCGAGCGTCGGCTCATCGAGACAGATCAGGTCAGGATCACCGCACAGCGCGAGAGCAAACAGCATGCGCTGTTTCTGTCCACCCGAGAGCGTGCCAAACTGCCGCTCCTCCAGGCCCGTTAGCCCGGCGATTGAAACCAACTCATCCAGTGGACGTGGCTGCGGGTAATAACTGCGGAAGAGTTGCAGATGCTCCCGCACCCGTAGCGTTTCCGGCATGCGGCCGACCTGCAGCATCGCGCCCAGCCGCATGCGGCTTGCCCGATCTCTGGGGTTGCCGGCGAAGATCTCGACCTTGCCCGATGTTGCCTGGCTCAGTCCCAGCAGCAAGCGCACAGCGGTGGTTTTGCCCGCGCCGTTCGGCCCCAGTAATGCCACCACTTCTCCTGCGCGCAGCTCGAGGGAAAAATGATCGAGAGCGGTCTGGCGTCCGAATTTCTTGGTGACACTGTGCAGCGATGCCACAGTGCTACCCTCGGTGATTACGCTGTGGTAAGGCTCCACCATAACGCTCGCGGCCATATCCCCTCCCTGTGCCTGTTTGAGACATCATCCGGCTGCAGGGCCGCCAAGAATAGTGTCTTTTGTCAAAAAGAATCGCTGACATTTGTCATGTGGCTCTGCGGGACACATTACTCTAGAGAGTCGGGGGATCGGACTGGATGCGGAGTGTGCCTTGGGTGTGGAAAGCGGCCATGTGGGTTGGTCTCATGCGGTTTCTGTTCGCAACCGCCGTTCACGGGCAAGGGGGACCTCCTCTAGCTCCTCTACCTCCGGGCTCCCCGCAAGCCGCAGGCCGACAGATCTTCGTTACCCGATGCGCATCGTGTCATGGCACCAACGCAGGTGGCGGCGAGTTCGCGCCGTCCATCCTGGAGCGCGTGCCCCTGCGCTCCGATGATGAATTGGTGAAGCTCTTGCACAACGGCATTCCAAACGCGGGTATGCCGGCTTTCCCCGATGTTGCCGGCCAGGACCGCGCCAACCTGATCAGCTTCCTGCGCACCCTGAAGCCGTTTTGGGGCACAGCCGCCGAGCGTGCCTCGGTCACCCTCGAGGGCGGGAAAGCGCTCCAGGGCACAGCGTTGAACCGCTCAGACAGGGATATGCAGATTTTGGGCGATGACCATCAACTGTACCTGCTGCGCAAGACGGAGTCGGGCGAATACCGGCTGGTTACGTCGCAGGCTGATTGGCCAAGCTACAACGGGCAGACGGTGGGCAGCCGCTACAGCGAGCTCGCCCAAATCACCAGCACCAACGTTTCGAGATTACAGCCGAAGTGGATCTATACCGTCCCCGGGGTTTGGGGGCTTCAGACGACCCCCGTCGTTGTGGCGGGCGTGATGTACATCACGTACGTCAACCAATGTTATGCACTCGATGCGGGGAGTGGACGTCAGATATGGCACTATCAGCGCTCCACCACCCAGGGCCTGGTCGGAAATGCCGTTTCCGGAGCGAACCGCGGCGTCGCAGTCGCCGGCGACAAGGTATTCATGGTCACCGACAATGCTCACCTGATTGCGCTCAGTCGAATCACCGGGGCCCTTATGTGGGAGGCACCCTTGGCCGACTGGCATAACAATTACAACGCTACCGGGGCGCCGCTCATCGTCGGTTCGATGGTCATCTCCGGAACTTCCGGTGGCGACGAAGGGGCGCGGGGCTTTGTGGTTGCTTTCGATCAGGCCACGGGCAAAGAGCTATGGCGCTTTTGGACCGTGCCGAAACGCGGCGAGCCGGGCTCTGAGACCTGGGAAGGAACGGGAATCGATCATCCCGGTGGTGGCACCTGGATGACGGGGACGTATGACAAGGAGCTAGACACCCTCTACTGGCCGGTCGGCAATCCTGGCAATGATCTGATCGGCGACGATCGCAAGGGCGACAATCTCTACACCGACTCCGTAGTCGCGCTTGACCCCAACACTGGCACGTTGAAGTGGTATTTCCAGTTCACGCCGCACGACGTTCATGACTACGATGCCATGGCTCCTCCGTCACTGATCGATGCTGAGTGGGAAGGGAAGCCGCGCAAGTTGATGGTGCAGGCCAATCGCAACGGATTCTTCTACGTGTTGGACCGCACCAATGGCAAGTTCCTGCTCGGGCGCCAATACACCAACAAGCTTACCTGGGCAACCGGCCTTACTCCGGAAGGCCGTCCCATCGTCGCCCCCGGCCGCGAGCCAACGCCCGAGGGTACGAAAGTTTGTCCCTGGCTGAACGGCGCCACCAATTGGTATTCGGCGTCGTGGAATCCGCTCACGTCGCTTTACTACGTACAGACCAACGACAAATGCGGCATTTTCACCCGCACAGACATGCCGTTCCAGTTGGGCCACGGCTACATGGGCGGCTCCAACAGCCCTGATCCAGCCGATCCGGGCCGGCGAGTCCTGCGCGCCTTCGACATCCAAACCGGCAGGCGCGCGTGGGAGCTGCCCCAGACCGGGCCGGGAGACACTTTCGGCGGCGTGCTCAGCACCGCGGGTGGTGTTGTCTTTTACGGAGCAGATGATGGCGCGTTCGCTGCCGTGGATGCGAAGACCGGCAAGCCGCTGTGGAGATTTCAGACCAACGAGGCGCCGCATGCCTCGCCCATGACGTATATGTTCGACCACCAGCAGTACGTCGCCGTGGCTATGGGTCCCAACATCATCGCTTTCGGCATGCCGGACTAGGTTTGCCGAGAAAGTTTGGACGAAGGGCACGGGTTCAGCCGTGCCGTAAATGGCTTGGTTGCTTGACGGCTTTAGCCGCTGAAGGGCGGTTTCTTGTGGCCGTTTCCAAGCAACTGAGCGCGAGGAACGATGAAAAGCGTACCTCAGGGGCTAAAGCCCTCATCCGTTCGATTCTTGTACAGCACGGCTAAAGCCGTGCCCTTCGTACAGAGTCACTACTAGGGTTTGCCAGGTTGCAATTGCCGGCCAAGACACTTAACCTTCTCCTTCTGCGTTTAGGCACGAGAAAAGGGGTGTCATGTTGAAGCAATCACGGAGAGATTTTGTCAAAGCCGGCTCGGCGGCGCTCATCTGCAGCTCAACCGTCGGCAGGTTGGCGGCACAGACGTTGAAGGTACCGTTAGGGCTGCAGCTGTATTCGGTGCGAGAACTCTTGCCTAAGGACTACGAGGGCACCCTGAAACAGCTCGGAGCCATTGGCTTCCGTGAAGTCGAATCAGCCGGCTACTACAATCACTCCGCCGCGCAAGTAAAGCAAGCCATGAGCAACGCCGGCTTACACCTGGTGAGCGCGCATTATGGCTCAGATGATTTGCATCAGAAACTTGACGAGATCATCGCCTTCAACAAAGAGTTGGGTGTCAGTTACATTGTCTGTTCCTTCCCGGGGTTCAAAGATCCGGCGCGGGTCAAGGGCCTGACCCCGAAACAACGATCCTCTGCTTTCAATTTGCAGGACTGGCGATGGAATGCGGAACAGTTCAATAGCATCGGCACGAAAGTAAGCGCAGCCGGCCTGAAGTTCGGGTATCACAACCACACCATGGAGTTCCATAAAACGGATGGAGTAGTGCCTTACGATGAGTTGCTGCGGCTGACCGACCCCGCTCACGTCACGATGGAGATGGATTGCGGCTGGGTCACGGTCGGGGGTGCGAACCCGATTGATTATCTGCGCAAATATCCCACCCGCATATCGATGCTGCACGTAAAGGATTTCAAGAACATCACTCCTGAGTCATCGATTGAGAATGTGCCCACGATTGTCGAGTTGGGGCAAGGCACGATCGATTACCGTCCCATCTTCCAGCAGGCAGCCAAATCCGGAGTGGTAAAGCACTGCTTTGTCGAGCAGGAAGGCTACAACGTCCCGCCGATGGAGGGCTTGAAGATTGATGCCGATTACATGCACAAGCTGGGCGTTAGCTAAAGCCGTTTGTTGTGCCCGTCTGCTCTGACCACGGAGCCTGGGCTCCCGGGTTCCGCACCACGTCCAGCAAAAAAAAGCTAAGCTCGTCTGCCAAGCAGGCGAGTCAAGCTACCCGGCGCAGCGACGCCAAGCAAACGGGTGCAACCGAGATACCCAAGCCCGAAAATCGACAGCACGCACAACCCAACCAGTTCCGGCCGGTGGAAGGGCAGCACCAGCTTGACCCCGTACGCACACGCAGAAGCAATCAGAGCGCCCAGCCACAATCGGGCGACCCGGGAAACGGATGCAACCACAGCACCGATACGGGCCTGTAGCGCACGGCGCAGCAACGCAAACTCCACCCACCCGGCCAGTCCCGCTGAAAGCGTGAGCCCGGCGACCCCCCAGCGCTGATCAATGCCCAGCAGCCGCGGAAGGGGCAGAGCGAACAGATAGCCCAACCCCACCGTCAACACCACCCGAATGATCGCGAAGTTCAAGGGCGTGCGCGTATCCCGCAGCGCATAAAACGCGGAAGAGTAAAGCCTACCCGATGTCGACGCCAGAAGGCCCACGCCCGAGCCCGCGAGAACTCCCCACACGAACGTCACGTCCTGCCCGCTGAAGTGTCCCCCCCGGTATATGGTGGCGACGACCACGTCGCCAAGAACGACAAAGGCCACTGCCGAAGGGACGACAAAAAAAGAAATATTCTTGAGGCCATTCTCCAGGCGCTTGCGCAGCACCAGGCTGATCTCATCATGGGTTCCCAACGCACTTGACATGGCCGGCAACTCCGCAGCCGATATTGCCATGCCGAACAGACTTACGGGCAGCGAATTCAGGGTTTGTGCGTAGGCGAGAGCAGACACCGCCGAAGTGGGCAAAAAGCTTGCCAGAAACGAATCAATGTACGCGCTTATCTGCACCACACCTCGGCTGGTAAACACGGGGAAGAAGTTCCGCACTACCGTTTGCACTTGCTCCGTTCCCAATGTGAGCCGTAGATGGAGTGGACGCAAGAAACGCATCACCGTCGGCAACTGCACCCCAAATTGCAGGCCGCTCCCGATAACGGAGGCAATGGAGATTACAATTGCCAGCCTCGACTCCCCGACGTGTCCACCCTTCCACAACAACGCTATGATTATGGCCACATTCCAGATCACAGGTGCGGAATAGGAGAGGAAGAACTTGCGGTGACTGTTCAGGATGCCAAGGCACCATGCCGAAAGCACAAGCAATGCCGCTCCGGGAAAAAGGATCTGCACCAGGCGGATGGTGAGGAGTCGCGTTTCACCATGAAAGCCAGGTACGATCACGTCGATCAGCCAAGGGGCAGCGAAGACGCCAGCCAGGGTCAGAAGGGACGCGATCAGAAAAAGGATGGCGAAGATTGCTTCGGCCAATTGCGCAGCCTCTTCGTGCCGCTCTTCGGCCCTTAGCCGAGCATATACAGGGATAAATGAGGCGGACAGAACGCCCTCGCCGAAGAGTGTTTGCAGAAAGTTGGGAATGCGGAAAGCGCCGCGAAACGCATCCGCTGCGTAGGAGTTGCCGAAGTAATGTGCAAACAAACGTTCACGCAACAGCCCAATGACTTTGCTTAGCAGAATGCCGGCGCTGACAGTAAACGCGGAGGAGCGTGAAGCGGTGCCTTTACGCTGGGTTGAGGTAGTCAAGGGGCCTGTTATTCAACTTGGACGCTGGTCTTACTTTAATCCATAGGGCAGGCATTCCTGCGCAATTCGACGGCAGTGGGAACCAGCATGTAACAGCCTCGTTACGCCTGCTGCTCCAGTTGCAGCACCAGCTCTTCCCACTCAGCGGTGAGTGACGCATGTTGCTGCCGCAGGCTTTCCAACACCTGGGTCAAACGCTGCGTTTCCTCGGCGCTTTCGTATACGCCCAGGGACGCTTCCGCGTTGGAGATCGAGCTCTCCAGCCGCGGAATCTCTTCCTCGACAAAGCTGCAGCGCTCTTGCATTTGACGCAGCTTGATGGGGTTGACGCGGCGGCCTTTGGCGGCTGCAGCATCGGGGGAGGCCTTTTCCGGCTCCGGCACCGCGGCCACGCCGTTTGACCGGTTTTCCTGCGTTTCCGCCGCTTGCTTCCGGTATAGATAGTCTTCGTAGTTGCCGGGGTAGACGTGAACATGCCCGCCCTCGACTTCAAAGATCCGGGTCGCCAGCCGATCGATAAAGTAACGATCGTGGGAAACCATGACCACGGTTCCGTTAAACCGGGCAATGGCCTCCAGTAGAACATCCTTGGCGCGCAGATCGAGGTGGTTTGTCGGCTCGTCGAGTAACAGGAAGTTGGCCGGGCTCACAAGAATGCGGGCCAGCGCGTACCGGTTGCGCTCTCCGCCGGAGAGGACACCCAGGGGCTTGAAGACGTCGTCGCCGGAGAAGAGGAAGCACCCCAGAAGGCTGCGCAGATCGGTCGTGGACACGCGCGGCGCGGTGTTGCTGATGTCGTCCAGCATGCGGGCATTGCCATCCAGCACCTTGTACTGGTCCTGGGCAAAATATTCGGCGGTGACATTGTGGCCCAGGCGAAGGTTGCCGCTCGAAGGCGGTTCCATGCCCGATAGCATGCGGATCAGGGTTGATTTTCCCGCCCCGTTCACCCCTACCAGGGCGATGCGGTCGCCGCGGTCGATGGTGAAACTGACGTCTTCCAACACCTGTTTCGGGCCATAGTTCTTCGCCAGGTCTGAGACTTCGACCACGGTCCGGCCGGAAGGCTGCGGCTGGGGAAAGCTGAAGTGGATCGCCTCTTCCTCAACCGGGATTTCAATGCGTACGATCTTGTCCAGTTCCTTGATCCGGCTCTGTACCTGTTTGGCCTTGGTGGCCTGGTAGCGGAAACGGCTGATGAAGGCTTCAAGGTGCTCGATATGCTCGCGCTGATTCTTATAGGCCGAGGCCAGTTGGGCTCGCCGTTCTTCTTTCTGGGTCAGATACTTCTCGTAGTTGCCGTGGTAGACGTGCAGGGCCTTATTCCAGATCTCGATGGTCTTGTCGACGGTCACGTCGAGAAAATACCGGTCATGGGAGATGAGGATGTAGCCATTGGGGTAGTTGTGGAGATAGTCCTCCAGCCAATTACGGGTTTCGAGGTCGAGGTGGTTGGTGGGCTCGTCCAGCAGCAGCAGGCTGGGCTTTTGCAGCAGCAGCTTGGCCAGGGCGATGCGCATTTGCCAGCCACCGGAAAACTCCTCTGTCTGGCGGGACCAGTCATGTTTGCTGAAGCCCAGGCCACCCAGCACCGTACCCACCTGCGCATCCAGTGCATAGCCGTCGTGAGCGCGAAAGTGGGAGTCGAGAAAAGAGAAGCGATCCGCAGCCGCAGCGTACTCGGGGGTTGAGGGGTCAAATTCGGCCAGGCGTGTGGAGAGGATCTCCAGCTCCTCCTCCATGCTGCGTAGCTCGGCAAAGACCGAGAGGCACTCGGCAAAAACGCTACGGCCGCAGAGTGCCAGGCCCTCCTGGGGCAGATACCCGATAGTCATGCCCCGAGTGCGCTGCAGGCTGCCATAGTCGAGTGATTCGACGCCGGCGAGCACTTTGAGCAGGGTAGATTTCCCGGTGCCGTTGGCGCCCACCAGAGCAGTCTTCTCATTGGGCGTAATAAGCCAGTCAGCGTTTTCGAACAACACGCGGGGGCCAAACCGTTTACCGGCAGCAGAAAGTTGGAGCATAAGAAAAGCAGCGCCAAGGCGCTGCTCTCATTGTCGCATCTACGGGGAAGGGCGCCCGAAAACAAGCGGGCGAAGCCGTCCAGTGCTTTCAGGTGCGGTTACAGAGGCTGCGGAATAATGCCTTCTACGAAGGGGGTTCAGCCGTGCCATATAAGAGTCGAACGGATGAGGGCTTTATCCCCTGAGGTATGCTTTTTATCCTTCCTCGCGCGCAGTCGACTGGAAACAGGAGCAAAAGCCGTACCTCAGGGGCTAAAGCCGTGCATAGCTGAGAAATTTACGGCACGACTGAACCCGTGCCCTTCGTACAAAGCATTTCTCTTCAGCCTAAAGCGCTCAACTCTTCGGAGCAGCTTCCTTGATCACAGTCTTCTGCTTAACCCCTGACCGTCTGGGCGCCGCCTTCACCGGCGCCTTCCGAGCCGCCGGCGGTGCGAAGCGGGAATGCAGAAACGTCTTATAGTCAGCCTCCGTCTGGTCGGCATAATCCACCGCAAAATCGGCGATGGCATCGACAAGTCGATCCGAAGTGCCAATGTATCCATCGAGCGCCGCCGGATCGCCCGATCGCGCATGCCCGCGAGCCAACAACTCACCGCAAATCTCGGCGTACTGGGTCAACCCTTCCCCCTTTAGATCCTCCATCTCGATGGACGCTTTGTGGTCATTCAACTGCCGAACCAGGTACTGGCGGTTCTGGATCGTGGTCCACCCCAGCAGTATGTCCGAGAGAAACTGCATGGCCCGCTGGCCCTGCACCACCCTTCGGCCCTGGTGCTGTGGCGCCCCCATCTCCCCCAGGTAGGGGGCGTAGGCCGATCCAGGCTCCTCCTTGATCTGCAAAAACAGAGGATCGTCGCTACCGTTTCCCTCCAGGTAAACGATGTAGTCGCGCAAGCCGACACTCCCCGTGCCCACCACGCGAAACGCAACATCCAGCGGCCGGTACAAATTGAAAAAATGCTGGCGCTCGGGCAAAAGCGATTCCCGATACATACTCAAGGAATCTAGAATGATTTCCGCCTTAGCTGGCGACAATCGGTACTGCAACGGTTTGCGTTCGACGAAGACTCGATGCAGGCCATCCTTTCCAGCACGAGAAGGTGCCTTCGGCTGCGTGAGGAGGCGAGCCGCGTTGAAAAGCGGAGTCGCCTGCTCGGCCTTGCGCAGAATCTGCGAAACGGGCGCGATCCGTTGCAGACGGTGCACTTGAAAGTGGGCCACCTCCATCACCGTCATGCGCGCGAAGGCCCGCATGGACCGGCGATAGCTCCGCAAAAACAGCGCCGCCGCAGCAACGCACGCAGCGTTTTTGCTTCCGGCCTCCCGCCCGGCCAGGATGATACTGGTTGCAAGACGCTTCACGTCCCATTCAAACGGTCCCCGGATGGTTTCGTCGAAGTCGTTGATGTCGAAGACCAACCGCCCATCGGGTGCGGCGTAGGCCCCCAGGTTACGCACATGGGCATCCCCGCATAGCTGGGTAAAAATGCCGGTGTGGGGCAGCACTGCCAAGTCGGCAGCCATCACCGGAACCGCGCCGCGAAAAAAGCCGAAGGGAGAAGCCGCCATCCGCTGCCACTTGATGGCCAGCAGCGTTGGGACCCTGCCCACAGCAGAAACGGCCAAGACATCGATGGGATCGGTCTGCCGGTCGCTCGCACTCCACCGCTTCTGCTCCTGCCTGCTCACCTGTTTGCGCCGTGATTGGCCAAAGGCGCGGCGCTCCGGGGGTGGCAGCACGTGCTTAATGGTCATTGTTGCCGTTCCCCGGGTGTTTGCGTTGTGGATTGCAACAGGTGCTCCATCTCCACATAAACCGCGTTCGTCCAACCAAAACCTATGACGTTCTGGTACCCGGCGATGATCTCCACGTTCGATGATTGGGTTTCGACGTTGTACTTCTCGTGGATGGTGCCTTCCTTCTCGAAGCTGGTGAGGATCGTATGCGTGAATTGCTCGGAAACTTTTCGCGCATCGTTTAGGTAGCCCGTTTTTTGCAGGCCGTCGACCGCGATCCAGTTCAACGGGGCCCAGCCGAAGGGCAAATCCCATTGCAGGCCGCTCGCGTACGTGCTGCAGGCCAATCCGCCGGGTTTATCCAGGAGGCCAAGGTGCTCATCGACGGCCTTGGCCTGCTCCGTCGTTGCCAGGCCGGCCCATAGAGGATAAAAGATGGTCGCGTACACGTACGTAGACTGTTCGCTGGTGGTGAAGTCGTAATCGAAAAACATACCCTTGTCCGCATTCCACAGGTACTTGTTGATGGCCCGGCGGCGTGCCTCGGCTTGTAGCTTCCACTGGGGAACCTGCGCCTCCTGATGAAGCATGGTGGCAAAGTCCGCCAGGTCCCGTTCGTATTTGTAGAGCAGGCTATTAAGACCAACCGCTGCAAAGTGATGGGTCGACCCGCTGAAGGGGGCGAAACGAAACGAAATATCGAAGCCAGACTCCCGCACCGCGCGATCGCCTTTGTAGAAATCGCGACTCAGGCGATAGCCATGGGACCAGGCGAGCCGGCAGACCACCGAGTGGCTGGGGTCGCAACTCGTTCTGGCCAGCATCGCCCACTCGGCCGGCGAGGGGTTCTCCGGCGCCGGGATCAGATAGTGGGTATGCACGTCGGGATGGGCGACCAGCCAGTCGATCACATCGATGTAGTAGCTGCTGTGGTCGGCAATATCCGGCACCGGTCCCTCCCCAATATCTAAATACCGGGCCAGACCGGTTTGTCCGGCGCGATGCATACTGCTTAGCCAGAAATCGTGATCGCGGCGGGCGTAGGGGTAGGCGCGGGCGATCCACTTTTGCTGCCGGGCTCGATTGGCTGGCGACGGATCGCGGGCGATTTCCGCGTCATAAACGGCGCGAATCATGGAGCTAAGGAATGGCGGCTGGGAACGAGTGAGGAAATATGTGCGGTTGGCGTTGAGAACGGCTCCGTAGTTCTCAATTTCGTAAAAGAAGTTTTCTACCATGCCGCGGGCCAGGTCCACCCGGCCGTCACGCAACAGGCCCAAGATGATGAAGTAGCTGTCCCAGCCGAACATCTCATTAAAGCGGCCTCCCGGCACCACGTACCGGTTGGGCAGGTAGAGCAGCCCCGGTTTTGCAATCTCCGATTCCTTTACATCCCCCAGGTGCTGGATGCGGTGGGGCAGGTGTGCGATCTGGATCTTGCAGTGGGTTCGCAGCCGCAGCAGCTCGGGCGGTGTGGGCGCGGCGAACGGAAGATAGAGCAGCGGTGGGGTAGTCACTTTGGGGTCGATCAGGGACTGGCACTCCGACATGGAGCGGGAGAGGGTATCCCAACCGTGATGAATGTAAGCATCGATCGTCGGCTCCGGCGCCGGTTCTGCCTGAGCCCAAACCGGCCGGCAGGCAAACTGGAGCAGCAAGAGAGCGATTATCCCAGTCGTTCTCATACGCTTCCCTCCTCGCTGCGATGTTACATGCCGTGATGGGTGGTTGTGGTGTGTCGGTCAGGGATGAAGGGCGAACTCTTAGTGGGTCAGAAAACATAAGGCATGGTTTTGGATCGGGATCAGCGCCCTGGCGATGGCCATCGTGGCGGTGGCCGATGGCAACCAATCCGATCCCACTTCGGCCATGATCTCGACCGCCTTAAGGAGAAATGAGAAAAAGGTAATCCGTGAAGCTACCGCCATACTCGTTCTACATGGGCCAGGTGCAGTGATTTTTTAACAGGGTGTAGAGCATGTCGACGCACACGAAACAGCTACTGTCCGTGGCTAGCGAGCACTTCGTCATAAGTGCTGTATACCCCTTCAAACACCGAATCCCACGACGCTGAGAGCGCATACAGCCGCGCTGCACTGCTCATGTGTGCATGCAGGCTCGGATCCAGAATAAGCCGGGCCACCGCATCCGAAAACCCGTCATCGGTGGCGATGCACCCGGTTTCTCCGTCTTTTACAATGTACCGGGGGCCTCCGTCGGGGGTGACCACCGCAGGAACCCCCGAAGCCAAAGCTTCCAACACCACATTTCCAAATGTATCTGTGTGCGAAGGGAACACAAACAGATCCATGTTCGCGTAGGCGCGCGCCAGATCGTTTCCACGCAGTACCCCGGTGAACTCCGCGTTCGGCAACTGTTGCCGCAGCGGGCCCTCTTCTTTGCCATGCCCCACAATTAGAAAACGGAAATTCGTGATCCCCCGCGCAATCAACTCCGTCCGGATGCGCGTCAACAGAAATACATTCTTCTCAATCGAGAGTCTGCCACAAAACCCGAGTACGAACGGGCCGTCACTTCTGCTACGATCCCGGTACTGCGGTGAGAAAGCGATGGTATCGACGCCGCGAGGCATGAGAGCGCAATGGCGGCCGGTCGATTTCTCCAGCAACCGGCATAAATCAATATTGGGCGCAAACAAGACCTCCGCCAACTTGTAAAAACGAGCGCAAGCCAGCAGCGTGGCATCTTCGATTTTCTTTGCCGCGCCCGCCCGTTGGCTCGAGGGCAGCATGCGCAGGAGCCACCCCGACCGCTGAGCCGCATATTCATGCAGATTGGTATGCCAGGAAGCCACCAGCGGAACCTTGAGATTCTTCGCTAGCCACGCGCCGAGAATGCCCGGCTCGCTCGGCCCCGTAACGTGCACAATGTCGGGGCGAAACGCGCGCAAGTGTTCTTCAAGGAATTTTTTATGCCGCAGGAACGCAGCGTCGAAGGTGAGATCTTTTTCCAGGGGAAACGAGATAAGGCTGCCGCGGGGAATCTCGAGCGTGGTCAGCTCGCCCTGCTGTTGCTCCTGGATCGCGCTGTCTTTCTTCCCTGGATGGAGGCAGAAAAAGGGAATATTCCGTCGTCGAGCAAAGGCTTCAAAGTGGCGGCTGGTGTGGGCCACCCCGTTGATCTCGTAAAACGTGTCGGGGAGGTATGCCACCCGCGGGGTCGCCGTGCGCATAGGCAAAGTGTATCCGCGCCCGGTCGCAGCGAGAAGTGTCAAACTGCCCTAGAACGCTTCCCGCTCGCCCAGAGCGAATTGCAGCTCGTGCGATTCATTCCAGGCAAAGCGCAGACTGTTGCTGATCGGGTTGCTGCCCAGCATCCTCACGAACTGGATGATCATCCGCATGTAGGCAGGCGCCTGACCATTCGACCAGAGCTGGGTGAGCGGCCGATCGACGCCGTTCACATCAGGGTGGTAAACGCGTTCATCCCAGCGACGGGATCCTTCGGGAAAGTCGGGATAATCCCGAATAGCATCCAAAGTAGATTTCATGATGCGGTGTTTCCACGGTTCCGCGTATTGCGGCATGAACAGCACATGGCTCCGGTTTTCACGCCGGATCTCATACACGAACTCATTGAAGCTGGTCGCTTCCGTCAGGTTCACGTTGGCGTTCGGTTCCAGGCCATGGCGGTCACCGCCCGAGATCAGCAGCTTGTTCCATTTAGCCGCAAGGCGCTTGACCAGTCGATTTTCTTCCCAGTTGCGCAGGCCATTCAACTCCACAGCGTGGATCATGCGACTGTTCCGGGTGAGGAACTCTTCCACCCGCTGCTGATGCAAGCTCTCACCGATTTTGTACAGATCCCAAAGCGGGTGATTGAAGACAATCAGCACGTTCGGAAGGTCGTGCAGCGCAGAGAGCATTTCGGTCAACCTTGCGTCGCTGGGGTTCGCGGTAAAGGCCGCAAACTGGCGCATCCATTCCGCGCCCGAGGCGCTAGGCAGATTGTGGATGCCAAGGTGAAAGGCCTGATCCTTCCCGAAAGGTGTCGTCCACTCCACCGAAACCGGGATGTGGCGGGCGCTGGCAACGGTGCGCAGCAGCATGGGTGCTTGAATATCGTCGTGATCCGTAATCGAGACCAGCGGTTGCACCTGAAGCGATTCCGCGATTTGGCGGCTCTCCAGATCGAATGCCAAGCGAGGGGTGAGCGGCGGCGTCCAGTAGCTCTTCGCGTAGTCGATCCGCAAGCGATGCTTCTGCTTGCAGCGCTGTTCTTCCCGGGCCATGATGCCCGAAAAGCAGCGGTACTCGTGCGCTAGCTTGACGATGAAGTCGAGCGTCTCTTTCGACCGGTTGGTATGGCTGTGTAGCGAAACACCGGAAGCGAAGCCCTTAGCGGCGCGTTCATTGTTCCAGAGATATGAGATACGGGAACCTGTCATCTCTTCCTCCTGTTGGAGCAATCGCACCTGGCCCTTGCTGCCACACACTATCTGTGTGATCGCTCGTATGCCCAGTATGTAGTGCAACTCATGAACGGCGAGTTACTGGCAGGCGAATCTACATGTAAATTTGGCGGGAATCAGCCCTGACAATGTCCCGGCAACGGCGGTAACCGCTTTTCTGCAATTACCGCGTACCGGAAATGTCAGGATTGAGGAGGGGTTCCTCCTCCACATGTGGTGAGGCCTGGCGCTTGGCTTCCGGTTCCAGGTGGTGCCGGGTCAGATCGGTTTTGAGGATTTCAAAGGCCTGTTCCGGTGTATCAGCCCACTGAAAAAGTGCGCGATCCTGAGGGGAAATGGCTCCTTTGTCCACGAGTACATCGAGATTAAGGATGCTCTTCCAGTACGCGGAACCGTAGACCACAATGCAGATCTTCTTGGCCAGCTTTTCCGTCTGCACCAGCGTAAGAACTTCAAACATCTCGTCGAGCGTCCCGAAGCCGCCGGGGAAGACGACCAGCGCCTTCGCCAGGTACGCAAACCAATACTTGCGCATGAAGAAGTAGTGGAACTCAAAGTTCAGAGAAGGCGTGATGTAAGGATTGGGCGCCTGCTCGAAAGGCAACCGGATGTTGAGGCCTATGGTTTTGCCGCCTGCCTCGTAAGCGCCGCGGTTCGCGGCTTCCATGATTCCCGGACCGCCGCCCGAGGTGACGACGAAACGGTGGCGGCGGCCCTTCAGGGTCTGCGTCCACGTGGTGACCATGGAAGCCAGTTGACGGGCGTCTTCGTAATAGCGGGCCATCTCCACGCCCGCTTCGGCACGCCGGCGTTGGAGGTCGGTAGCGGTTCCCTGGGCAATCTCTTCATCGGTGGCTGGTTGCTCTTCCTCCGGCGCCGGAGTGGCGGATCCGGGCTTATCCAGCAGTTCGAGCTCACGGGTGGCGTCGGCGTGTTCCCGGAATCGCGCTGATCCAAAAAACACGATCGTGTCCTGAATGCGTTCGCGGCGGAAACGGGCCAGCGGCTCCGAATATTCAGAGATGATACGTACCAGCCGGCCGTCAGGGCTATTGATAAAGGCAGGATTCTGGTACGACAGGGGAGCGCGATGGAGGTGGGGCGGTTTGCCGGTTTTTTGCGTCATGCTTTCATGAAGTGGATCCGCGGAAGTGCACCGCTTCGACGATCGCGATCCACAGATTCAGCAGCCCGAGGCCTGAGACCACCCCGCGGACTGCTCCATACATGAGAAACGTGGCCAGGCGCGGAAAGTGGTTGAGTAGTTGATTGTCCGCCCACAGCGGCGCGTACCAGGGCAACACGAGCACGATGACGCCGATATAGATGCGAATGATGACATAGAGGTAAAGTTCCACGCGGCGGAGCCACAGAGGAATCCGGGACGGGCGCTGGGGCGCAGCTTGCCGTTCTTGCACGGTCGAGCCGCTTGGAGGACTGGACGAAAAGAGGTTCGACTGTTGCGGCATTTTCCTTAGGCCAGGGTCAGACGCGAGAGCACCCCAGGGTGGTCTATCGCAACAGTAACACAGCAGCCCTGGACCGAATCCGGAGCTGGATTCGGCCCGCAAAAACGCTGAACCTAGAGCACGGTCTATAAGCCACTTGGTGACCCGAACAGGCTGCTGAAGGGCAGGGTTTCACGGGATGCGGAAAAGGCCCTGAAGGAGGTGAGACACGCTCCCTTCAGGGCTTCTGTGAGACGGCCCATCCGGGAACAGCTCCCTAAAGGGGAAGCTCTAAGTGAAAGGGGCACGGCTTCCGCCGTGCCCCTTCATTCGCTCTACTAACCTCTTACGCGGTACGCATCTGGACCGAATTGCCAGCTTCTGCCGCGGCCGCAGCCAGAATCCGATGGTGGATCGTGAACAGCGCAAGTTCAAGGCGATCGGAAACGCCCGTCTTGTCATAAACGCTGCGGAGATAATTCTTGATCACCTGCTCCGTCGTCCCCAGCCGCAGTGCGATTTCCTTGTTCTTGCAACCCTGCACGATCAGGGCAACGATCTTCATCTCTTTCGGGGTGAGCCGGTCGCGTACGCGCGCGCCAACAGAATCCTCTTCTTCCGACCCGATGGCCTCGACCGGCCGCTGGATCGACGAGAAACCCTTGATCACTCGATGCACGCATTCCACCAATGCCTGACCAGTGGTATTACGGTAGACCACGCCCCGGATATCGTGAGCGGTGAAAATCTGGGCCGGCTCGCCATTTTCTGCGATCACGACCGCGCGGCTGCCGGCGGCTTTCACGTGAGACATCAGATCCTGATACTCCGGCCGCAAGGCGGAAGCAAACAAGACAATCGACGAACGATACGCATCAACGGAGAGCAGCAGACGCTCCAGGTCTGCACACTGTGCGGCTACGCGGAAGTCCTCTTCACTCGCCAGAACCTTGGCAATGCCGGCGCGAAAGATTGCTTGGTTGTCAGCCAGGATAATTTTATTCATCGTGCTGCCTTGTGCCTCGTATCGCTTTTATTTCGCAATCTTTACGGCCGCATAATCCTGCTATCGGCCACCAGCCGCCAGTCTTCTAAACTGTCCTGTTTTGCGTCACCTCGGGTACGTTTCTCTCCACAATTCCGTGGTGAGCGTATGAGGTGCTGGTGATCTCAAGCCTAGCGGCTCGGGCGGGAAATGAAACCCCACGAAAGTGGCAGGGGCGCGCTCTCAAGTTGCTGTCGCCACTGGATTTGGGTGTAGCAAAAGTGGTGCTACCGAGACGAATCAACGGGTTCGCAATACACTAAAGAAGCATGGGCAAGCCAGTTATCCTCGCGGTAGACGACGATGTGAGTGTGCTGGAGATGGTCGTCCAGGATCTGCGTCGTCAATATGGTGCGAACTATCGCATCCAGCGTGCGGCATCCGGCCAAGCCGCACTCGACACCTGTGATCAGTTGAAAAAGCGCGGCGACGTGGTCGCCCTGTTTGTCTCTGACCAGCGCATGCCCGGGATGTCTGGGGTGGAATTCCTGGGTAAGGCGATGGAACTGTTCCCGGACGCCAAGCGTGCACTTTTAACCGCATATGCCGACACCGAGGCGGCCATCCAGGCCATCAACACGGCCAAAATCAATTACTACCTGACCAAGCCCTGGGACCCCCCGGAGGAACGTCTCTACCCGGTACTGAACGACCTGCTGGAAACCTGGAAGGAGGGCTACAAAGCTCCCTTTGAGGGTTTGCGGGTGATCGGACCGCGGTACACCCTCCGCGACCACCAGGTACGAGACTTCCTTTCCCGCAATCGCGTCCCCTATGTATGGCTGGACCCCGAGTCGAGCACCGAAGGTGTGGACCTGCTTACCCGTTTCAAGCTGGACGACCACAAGTTACCGGTGGTCCTTTTTGGGGATGGCTCCTACCTGGTTCAACCCGGCCAAATGGAACTCGCCGGAAAAATCGGCCTGCGCACTCAGGCGGAGAAGGAATTCTACGACCTGGTGATTATCGGCGCGGGCTTGGCGGGGCTGGCGGCAGCGGTGTACGGGGCTTCGGAAGGTCTGCGGACGTTGGTGATCGAAGATGAAGCGCCGGGAGGACAAGCCGGTTCGAGTTCCAGGATCGAGAACTACCTGGGCTTTCCCGATGGATTGAGCGGCCAGCTGCTCGCCGAGCGCGCCCTGATCCAGGCCACACGGTTTGGGGCGGAAATGCTGACCCAAAAGGCGACAGGGATCCGCACCGAAAACAGCTACAACATCGTGCAATTGGCCGATGGGCGGGAAGTTTCCTGTCGTGCCTGCCTGATCGCTGTCGGGGTGTACTATCGACGGTTGAACACGCCCGGTGTGGAGCGCCTCACCGGGGCTGGAGTCTACTATGGGGCGGCGATGACCGAAGCCAGAGCCTGCAAAGACGAGACTGTCTTCATCGTCGGGGGGGCGAACTCGGCGGGCCAGGCAGCCATGTACTTCTCCAAGTACGCAAAAAAGGTAACCATGCTGGTAAGGGCGGATTCCCTGATCAACAGCATGTCGAAATATTTAATCGATCAGATTGCCGCTACATCGAATATAGAGGTCAGGACACAATGCCAGGTGGTCGAAGCACTCGGTGAAAACCGCCTGTCTTGTTTGAAATTGTGTAACGGGTCTGGGGGCGAAGAGACCGTGCCGGCGAGCGGGCTGTTCATTTTCATTGGTGCCGCGCCGAACACGGATTGGCTCCCGGACAGCATCATGCGCGACGCAAACGGGTTTTTGCTCTCCGGTCCTGATTTGAAGGTGGACGGAAAGCTGGTAAAGAGCTGGACCCAGGAGAGGGAGCCGTATTTGCTGGAGACCAGCTTACCTGGAATTTTTGTAGCGGGAGACGTGCGACACGGTTCGATCAAGCGGGTGGCATCCGCGGTAGGTGAGGGGTCGATTTCAGTGCAATTTATCCATCAATACCTGGCGCGGTTCTAAAACCATGACGGATGTTCAACTAAGTTCGCGAGTGGAGCAGGTCGAGGCGGCGAGTCTAGCCGCGCAGTTGGCCAATGTGCCGGTCTTCTCCGGCGTTTCTGTTGAAGACCTGCAATGCCTGGGGTCTGTGGAGCTCATCCACGCCGAGGCCGGCGCCGATCTTTACGATATCAATCAGGCCCGCCGCGGATTCTGGATCCTGCTCGAAGGCGAGCTGCGCCTGCACAAACGGCAAAAAGACGGTGAGCTCACCTTGTTTGGCACCCACGGTGCCGGCGAGACTTTCGGCGAAGTTCCCTTGCTGGCAGGCAAAGATTCGGAAATCGTCGTGACTGTTCTCAAGGCGGCCTCCGTGGTCTATTTGCGGGAAGAGCTTTTCTGGAAGCTCATGTTCGCTTGCCCGCACGTGCGCATGGGCGTTCTCGGAAATATGGCTCGCAGGCTACAGGTGTACCAGTCGCAGGAGCTGCATCGGGAAAAGCTGATATCGCTGGGTACCATGGCGGCGGGCCTGATGCACGAATTGAACAATCCCGGCGCGGCCGCACGTCGGGCGGCTTCGCAGATGCGGGAAAACTTAAGCAATATGCAACAGATCAGCTTGCGGATGTGCAGTCAGGACGTCATGACGACAGGCCAGGCGGAGTGCCTGCGACTGCTGCAGGAGCAAGCCTTGCAACCTCACAAACAAAGTGCGATGAGCTCACTCGACCAGGCCGACGCTGAAGATGAATTGGCCTCCTGGCTCGAAGCACACGGTATTGAGAATGCCTGGAAACTGGCGCCAACCCTATCAGGCATCGGATTTAACGAGCAGACGCTGGAATGTGCACAGCACGAGTTTCCCGGCAACACCTTGTCCGATCCGCTGAACTGGATGGCGGCCCTTATCTCCAGCGTGCAACTGGTCGGCACCATTGAAGAAAGCGTTTCCAGGGTCACCGATCTCGTCGGCGCAGTGAAGAAGTACGCTTACGAAGACAAGCCGCAGCGCCACCAACTCGACGTTCACGACAGCATTCAAAGCACGCTGGTCATCCTGGGCCACAAGTTTCGCCAAAAGGAACTAGTGGTCGAGAAGCTCTTCGCACCTGGCCTGCCCCCGCTCTCCACCTGTGGCGTCGGCCTCAGCCAGGTGTGGACCAATCTTCTCGACAACGCCATTGACGCGTCTCCACAAAAAGGCACAGTCACCGTGCGCACCTGGGTGGAGGGTGAAACGGTAAGCGTCGCGATTGGTGATCAGGGTGAAGGGGTTCCCGAAGAAAACAGGAAGCTAATTTTTGAGCCCTTTTTCACTACCAAACCTACGGGGCAGGGTACAGGGCTTGGTCTCGATATTGTTCGCCACATCGTAATAGACAAGTTTGGCGGGGAAATCAACTTAGACTCCATACCCGGCAAAACAGAATTCATCATCAAACTTCCGATCGTTTCGTAATTCCCCAAAACTCAATCCCATCGAAAAGACGCGGCAACCCTCCGGGCAGAATCGCGTTTTGTCCACCAGGGGCGAGAGATGAAGATCGGGAAGGCCGCGCGACGAATACAAAAATATTTATCGTGAAGCCTACGTCCACGGATACGAGAGAGGCTATGGCCGCTAGCCTAGATCGCCGCTCTTGATGAGGTCGCTACCCGTCCACAACATCATCGCGATAAACGCGACCAGAGCTCCACCGATACATATTACGACTTGAACCATAGGCCCCATTTTAAACACTTTTGCTCTTGCGTTGCTCGAAGAGTTTGGCATCGATCAGGAAGCGGAACCAGAATGTCTGCAGGGTCCAGAATATGAACCCTTCCCGGCCATCGAGAAAGCCCAGGCGAAAGAAGTAGCGGTAGACAAAGAGGGCATACGGGCGAACGAAGAGCGGCGCATTGTTGTAGAGACCGCGCAGATACCGTTTGCGCTCCACGGGGTTTCCCCAGAGCCGAGGCTGGATACGAGCCCCCTCGAGTGCAGCGGTTTGTTCCTTTACCTCGGCATCGGACCAGCGGTTATGCCTGGCTGTCCACTCCGAAAGCGACATACGGATGTCGTCGATCATGAAGCCCTGGATTTGGCCGGCCGAACCCTCGGAGAGATAGAAATGCTGGTCGTACTTGCGCTCCTCGCAGCGCCCTGCACCACGGCGAAAGAGCCGCAAGTGCCAGGTCGGCGACATGCCCCCATGGCGCATCTGCCGCCCCAGAAACTGCACCAGGCGCGCAATAAAAAAGCCGGAGTGGGCCGGGTTCTCCGGCAGCGATCTTATCGAAGCAATCAGTTCGGGAGTCAGCCGCTCATCGGCGTCAAGGTGCAGTTGCCATGCGTAGCGCGACGATACATGATCAATGGCCCAATTGCGTTGCGCGCCGTAGTTCTCGAATGTATGCTGCACCACTTCGGCTCCGTGCTGCCGGCTCAGGGCCACCGTGTCATCTGTGCTGAAAGAGTCGACGACGTAGAGGTCGTCGGAAATTTCCTGCGCCTGGGCCAGCGTTGCCGCTAACGTATCGACAGAGTTAAACGCAAGAATGATGACGGAGGGCTTCAACAAATCCACTATAGGATGCACTCACATCGTCGGCAATAACCGAAGGGTGCCCCCAGGCCTCGCTTTTGAGACTTCGGAGATGGGAGCATGCGAATGCGAGTCTCTCCCAATTCTCTTTCCATCCTTTACGGCCCAACTAAAGTCGTGCCCAGATACAAAACAAAACGCAGCCTCTAAAAGCAGGTTTGCTTGTTGAAATGCGTTAGAACCCGCGAGGCACGTTTTTGCTGCTCATTCCGCACACCCCTACTCCAGCATCGTGCTGGTGATCCGGTGCACCCCCGCTTTGTCCAACACCTCGTCCGTAGCGGCGATCGAGTCGCCCAAACCGATGCTCTTGCACGCATCCTCCACCACGTACGTCTCAAAGCCCGCCCGCATGCTGTCGATGGCCGAATGACGCACACAGAAGTCATAGGCCAGCCCGGTGAGAAAGATCCGCCCCAGGCCCCGTTCTCGCAGATATCCGGTCAGGCCGGTACGCGTGATGCGATCGTTCTCGTTGAAAGCGGAGTAGGAATCGATATCGCTGCGAAACCCCTTGCGCAGAATCAGCTCTGCGTTATCCAAAAGCAGATGGGGGTGAAATGCCGCGCCCATGCTGCCTTGCACGCAATGGTCGGGCCAGAGCACCTGCTCGCCATGACCCGTCGCAATAGTCTCAAATGGCGCACGTCCCGGATGATTGGAGGCGAAAGAGTGGTGATCCCGTGGGTGCCAGTCCTGGGTCAGAACCACATGGCGGAAGGCTCCGGCGATGCGATGAATCACCGGTACAACATCCTGGCCGCCCGGTACAGGCAGGGCGCCCCCATCACAGAAGTCATTCTGCACGTCGACCACCAGCAGCACGTCGCGGTCAACCAGCTCGATAGCCATCTTCCACCCCTTTCTAGTACCAGCACCTAACTCTATATGGCCTGATCGCGAAGAGCCGTCGCGATCTGGTCGCTCGAGTAGTCGAGACTTTGCAGAATTTGCAGGTTGTGTTCACCCAGCAAGGGCGGCGGCAGCCGGTACACCACCGGCGTCGCAGACAGCCGAACCGGATTGGCGATGCTGCGCACCACATCGAGCGTGGGGTGCTTGATCTCCACGATCAGCCCTCGCGCCAGCGCTTGCGGGTCGTTCACCGCCTCGCCGACCGTCTGGATAGCGGAGGCAGGTATATCTTCTGCTGTGAGCCGCCTCAGCCACTCGGCTGCCGGCGCTTGATCGAAGATCGCGCAGAGAGCAGGGATAAGCACCTGACGATGCTCCGTGCGCAAGGCATTCGATTGAAAGCGCGGGTCAGTCCCCAGCGTATCTGCCGCCTGCAGCACACGAAGAAAAACGCAGCCAGAGCGCATCGGTACCCACGGCAGCGACAAAATGGCGCCCGTCTCCTCCGCGAAACAGCTGGTACGGGACAATGCTGGGGTGGGCATTTCCCAAGCGTTCAGGAGATTCCCCGGCATTCAGGTAGTTGCTGCCCGCATTGATGAGCAGGGTCAACTGGGAATCGAACAGCGCCATGTCGAGAGCTTGTCCGGCGCCGGTCTTCTCCCGCGCCAGCAATGCAGCCATGATCCCCAGGGCGGAGTAGAGGCCGCACGTCATATCCGCAATCGCGATGGGATAGCGAACCGGCTCACCCTTCGGCTCTCCGGTAAAGCTCATGATGCCCGCCTGGGCCTGGGCGATGATGTCATAGCCTGCCAAGCCAGACCTGGGCCCCGAGTGTCCATACCCCGAGATAGCGCAGTAAACAAGCCGGGGATAGCGCGCGCAAATCGTTGCCGCATCGAACCCGCGACGTTCGAGCGAAGCCAGATTACGGTTGTTGATGAGGAAAACATCCGCAGTCGCCAGCAGGCGATGCAGGATCTCGGCGCCCAGGGACTGATCGTAATCGAGCGAGAGCGAACGCTTATTCCGATTGGTAGCTAGAAAATAGGCGGATTCACTGCCCACGAACGGAGGGCCCCAACTGCGCGACTGGTCTCCTGTTTGCCGGCGCTCCACCTTGATGACATCGGCGCCGAAGTCTCCCAGCATCATGGCGCAGTAGGGTCCTGCCAGCGCCTCGGTAAGTTCCACCACGCGGATGGAATCGAGAACGTGCATTAGAACCCCGGGGGCCGTTGGTCCACAACCCCGAAGCTCCGTTCCAATGCCAGGCCGGCGCTTCCCAACCTGCCCTCATCAAAGAGCCGCCCGATGAGTGTGACACCATGAGGCACACGCCGCGGCGGAGAAAACTTAGCCGGCGGATGGGCGGGATCGGGCGCCCAGTCGCTGCGCGCCTCAGAAACCTCGATGAACCCCGCGCGCAACGTGAGCGAGGGCTGGCCTGTGAAGTTAGTGATGGTGAGCATCTCGTCGCGCAGGGACGGGACCAGCAACAGGTCCACCTGGGAGAACACGCGCGCCATCTCCATGGCGACTTTGCGCCGGAAGCGATCGGCCTGCACAAAATCCACCGCGGAGAGAAACCGCGCCTGGCGAAAGGTATTCGGCCACGCATCCGGCACTTGCATCTTCAGTTGGTCCACACCATGGGTAAGTGTCAACTCTTCAAAGGCGGCAGCGCCCTCAGCGAACAGGATCAACTGCAGGGAATCATAAGGCCAATCCGGAATAGACACTTCCACCGGCACCATGCCGAGCTTCTTCACCGAATCGAGCGCGGCTCGATCAACTTCAGTGGCCGGCGCCTCGTTCATCCATTTAGGGAAGTAACCGACCCGCAACCCGCCAACCTTTGCCCCTGCGTCGAAGTCCAGCTTGCTAGGTACGCTGGATACGTCACCCGGATCGGGTCCGCTGATGGCATCGAGGACCAGTAGAGTGTCCTCGACACTGCGGGTCATCGGGCCAAGCTTATCGAGAGACCAGCACAGCGTCATCGCCCCGGTGCGCGGAACCCGGCCGAAGGTCGGCCGCAAGCCGTTAATCCCGCATCGCATGGTGGGACCGATAATGCTGCCTCCCGTTTCGCTGCCGATGGAAAAGCCCACCAGCCCCGCGGCCGTGGCAGCGCCCGGGCCCGCGCTGGAGCCGGAGGAACCTTCCTGGAGCAGCCAGGGATTCTTCGTCTGACCGCCGAACCAAACATCGTTGAGTGCCAGCGCGCCCAGGCTCAGCTTGGCTACCAGAACTGCACCGGCCTGGTGTAAACGCTTGACCACGGCCGCATCCTCGGTAGGTACGCGGTTCCGGAAAGGCTCGGCGCCATAGGTGGTGGCGATGCCAGCGGTGTCCAGCAGATCCTTACCGCCCCATGGTATCCCGTGCAGGGGCCCACGATAGTGACCTGCGGCGATCTCCTGGTCGGCCTGTTTGGCCTGAGCCATGGCCAAATCCCTCGTCTCCGTGATGACGCACAGCAGCGTGGGATTGAAGCGCTCAATGCGTTGCAGGTAGATGTTGGTAAGCCGCTCGGACGTAAGCTTGCGGGTCTCAATCCAGCGCGACAGCCGCGTCACCGGAGCGAACGCGATGTCCTCATCGTTGGTGGGCAGCGGACCCGGGTCAATTTTGCTGCGGACAAACGCGTTGCGCGCAGGGCCTGCGGGCTTGCCCGGGAGCGCCGCTTCGCAATGGGACCAGGGCGCCAACTCCGTTTCGAGTGCGACCTTGCGTGGTCCCACGCGCCGTTCGTACAGCGGAGCCATCGCACTACGCCAGCTGGCCACTGCCTCCTTGCGCTCGGCGTCACTCAACTCCACCTGGACCAGCTTCTCTGCTTCCGCAAAGGTGAGCGGCGATACGTCAGGCCCAACGGGTGGCGCCGTTGCAAACGCGGGAGGAGTGCCAGCCGGTAACTCTGCCGGTTTTTTTTCTTCGTTACAAGAGGAAACAGCGATCCCGAGGAGACCAAGGGAGCTGTTGGTCAGGAACTGCCTGCGTGATTTCGACATGGCACCTCTGTTGCGCATTCTAGAGTGCGGCCCGTGAAGTTCGTAAGATAATTCAAGGCCACCGCCCTGTCCCTGCGAAGAGTCCCGGGTGTCCCACATCCTTCAATTTGTAGGTCTTTGAGTGCCGACGAACCGCTGTTTGGAAGTGCTTATCTGGAGCTTGACTCGTTCCTGACGATGACTCCTTCAAAAGCGCGAACAGAAATGCTGTTCCTAACCACCTCCCCGAACCGACCCATGTGTGTGGATGCAACGATACGCCCAGCGTCCACCGCCACCTCTTCCGTGCCCTCGCTCAAATTGAGCATGATCGCAAACCGTTGGTCTCCATCGACCCTCTGATAGGAAAGCACCTTGCCATCACTGGCGACGCCTTCTACGCGCCCCACGTTCAAAGCCGAATTCGCGTTGCGCAATCGAATCAGCGTGCGATACAAGCTCAGCACCGAGTCGCTCTGGCTGGAGAGCGTGGCTACATTCACCGTCGGAAAGTCGGCCGCCAGGCGAAGCCATGGCCTGCCCTCCGTAAACCCTGCCTCGCTGGAGCCATCCCACTGCATCGGTGTTCGCTCCGGATCGCGCCCCTGGCCCTTGCCCGGTTCATTCTTCTCCGCCGGATCCTGCACCTCTGCGGGAGGTATGGGAACATCCGTCATTCCAATCTCATCGCCGTAGTACATCGTGGGAGTACCCCGCAACGTCAGCAATAACATCGCTGCGATGCGAGACTTCGCCGGGCCAACGCGTGTAGCAATGCGCGGTTGGTCATGGTTGCCGATCACCCAATTCGGCCACGCACCCACGGGCAAAGCAGTCTCATATTCCTTGATGACGGCGGCGATCGCATCCGCGGTCCACGCGCACTGCATAAGATGAAAATTGAACGGCAACTGGGCGCCATTGAGAGTCGGCCCATAGTACGTAGCCAGTTGGTCGAAGGGCAGATACAACTCTCCGATGAGCAGGCGATCGCCATACGAGTCGAGTATTGCGCGCATCTCAGCAACGATCGCGTGCACTTCGGGGCGATTGGTGTTGTAAAGAGGAAGCAACCGGATCGACGCCGGAGCATCCGGCGGGCTCGCTGGATTGACCGGGTTGTCGCGATACTGATCATCCTTGATCATCATCCACATCACATCCACGCGAAACCCATCGACCCCGCGGTCTAGCCAAAATCGCAGCACGTCAAACATCGCCGCACGAAGCGCGGGATTCCGCCAGTTCACATCTGGTTGTTGCTTTAGAAATGAGTGGTAGTAGTATTGGCTGCCGTCCCTGGTCCACGCAGAGCCCCCAAAATTGCTGAGCCAGTTGTTCGGCGGACCGCCATCCGGGGCTGGATCGCGCCATAAATACCAATCGCGCTTCGGATTCGTGAGCGATGAGCGGCTCTCCAAAAACCAGGGATGCTGATCCGACGTGTGGTTGGGCACGAAATCGAGGATGAGCTTGAGGCCCCGCGCATGGATGGCTTGCAGCAGTTGCTCGAAGTCAACCAGGTTGCCAAAACGGGGATCTACATTGCAGTAGTCCGCAATGTCGTAGCCGAAATCGGCCATCGGGGAGGGGTAGAAGGGTGCGATCCATACCGCTTTGATCCCCAGGTCCGCGAGGTAGTCGAGCCGCTTCAAAATACCCTGAAGATCGCCGATCCCGTCGCCATTTGTATCCTGGAAGGACCGCGGGTAAACCTCGTAAAGGATGCCGTACTGCCACCAGGCGGCCGGGGATAGATTCAAGGACCCTCCATGGTCAGAAAACAGACGATACACTGGTCTTTATGAGTAAACCGACCAGAACGTTGAACAAGTACAGTTCCCAGATTACACAGCCCAAAGCGCAAGGGGCCTCGCAGGCCATGCTTTACGCGACCGGCTTGACGGAGCGGGATATGGCCAAGCCGCAGGTGGGAATATCGAGCATTTGGTACGAAGGGAATTCCTGCAACATGCATCTGCTGGGACTGGCCGAGAAGGTGAAGGAAGGTGTGATCGCCGCCGGCATGGTCGGTCTGCGCTTCAACACCATCGGCGTCAGCGACGGCATCTCGATGGGCACCGATGGCATGAGCTATTCGTTGCAATCCCGTGACCTGATCGCCGACTCGATTGAAACCGTGATGGGCGCGCAATGGTATGACGCCAATATCTCCATTCCTGGTTGCGACAAGAACATGCCGGGATGCCTGATCGCGATGGGCAGACTGAACCGTCCGAGCCTCATGGTCTATGGGGGCACGATCCGCGCCGGCCACCTGGATGGCCAGAAGCTGGACATCATCTCTGCCTTCCAGAGTTACGGCCAATTCATCACGCACACCATCACCGAAGAGCAGCGCCAAGCCATCGTTCGGCACTCCTGCCCCGGCGCGGGAGCCTGTGGAGGGATGTACACCGCGAACACCATGGCCTCTGCTATCGAGGCTTTGGGCATGAGCCTGCCCTACAGCTCTTCGACTCCCGCGGAGGATCCCTTGAAGCTCGATGAATGTTTTCGCGCCGGTGCGGCCATTCTCAACCTGCTCGAGCTGGATTTGAAACCACGCGACATTATGACCCGCGAGGCCTTCGATAACGCGATGGTCGTGGTTGCTGCGTTAGGCGGCTCGACGAACGCCGTGCTTCACCTGATTGCCATGGCGCGGTCGGTCAACGTTCCGCTGAACATCGACGATTTTCAAGCGATCAGCGACAAGACCCCGTTGCTGGCTGACTTCAAACCCAGCGGCTCTTATGTCATGGAGGACTTGCAATCCGTAGGCGGTCTGCCCGCAGTGCTCAAGATGCTGCTTGCCGAAGGGCTGCTGCACGGTGACTGCGTCACCGTCACCGGCAAGACGGTCGCCGAGAATGTAAAGGATGTGCCCGGTCTGAAAGCAGGACAGCAGATTGTGCGTCCGGTCTCCAATCCTCTTAAGCCCACGAGCCACCTGCAAATCCTCAAAGGCAACCTGGCGCCGGAAGGTGCAGTGGCAAAGATTACGGGCAAAGAAGGGCTGAGGTTTTCCGGTCCGGCCAACGTCTTCGATTCTGAAGAGCTGATGTTGAAGGCGTTGGAGGAAGGCAAGATCGCTAAAGGTCAGGTGCTTGTGATTCGCTATGAAGGTCCGAAGGGCGGGCCGGGTATGCCGGAGATGCTGACACCAACGTCCGCCATTATGGGAGCGGGGCTAGGAAAGGATGTGGCCCTGATCACCGACGGCCGCTTCTCTGGCGGCTCCCACGGCTTTATAGTGGGCCACGTCACGCCGGAGGCACAAGAAGGCGGTCCCATCGCTCTGGTCCGCACCGGTGAGGTAATCACGATCGACGCCAGCAAAAATGAGCTCTCGGTAGCTGTAGCCGACGAGGAACTCGCGGCCCGCCGCAAAGCGTGGAACATGCCGCCCTACAAAGCCGAACGAGGCACCCTGGCCAAGTACATCCGCAACGTCAAGAGCGCAGCCCTTGGTTGCGTGACAGACGAATAGGCAAAACCAAACCTTTCTCGGACTGGTGCCGCTCGTTAGCAAAGCGTAGGTGGGCCGACAAGGATGGGGCGAAGCCCCAACAATCGCTTTTTGAAGGGTACGGGCTTCAGCCCGTACCTGGAGTTTGTACATTTTCAGAGCCAGGGGAGGCGCGTGGTAGACCCCGAGGGTCCTACTTTGTAGCCGACTGCAGTTTGAGCTGTGCCAGCCCCGGACTTTCAGTCCGGGGAAAAGCCCTGGACTTCAGTCCAGGGTCAAACCCGCGAGAATGCATTAATCTTCCAACGACCGGGCTTTAGCCCTGGTGAGAATGCCGCAAGCTGCCCAATCAACGCGAACATTTTTCGTATCTTCGACAACAGCCGGACGCCGCGCGCTTCTCCAATCCGATCCCGTTGGGCGCGGCTGCTGGTGGATGTTCTGGCGGAGCATCGTCAAAAGAGGCGCTTGCTCCTGCATGACTTTGTCATCATGCCCAATCACTTCCATCTTCTGCTGACGCCTGCTGCGGACATCCTGCTGGAAAAGCCATTGCAATTCATCAAGGGCGGTTTCTCCTATCGCGCGAAACGGGAAGTTCATTTTGCTTTTGAAATATGGCAACCGGGTTTCGTAAATCATCGCATTCGTGACGCACAGGATTACAACAACCACCATATCTACATTTGGGCAAATCCCGTCAAAGCGGGCTTGAGCGACAGACCGGAGCTGTTTGCGTGGTCGTCGGCTTCTCTCGGGGTAGAAGTGGACCCTCCGCCACGAGGGCTGAAGCCCTGAATCGATCTAGCGAGCGTTTACGCGGGTTTGACCCTGGACTGAAGTCCAGGGCTTCCCCGGACTGAAAGTCCGGGGCTGGCACAGCTGATTAAGGGCAATTCGCAGCTCCAAAGATGTAGAAACTCCAGTGTACGGCTTAGTCCGTACCCTTCTGCGCTGTCACTTCCAATCCGCTCTAGCTAAACAGCGCGTCGTCGATCGACTGCACATCGTCCCACATCGGCGTCGGTTCGAAATACCCGGTGCCTTTCTTCAGGTGCTGCTTGCAAACCTCATCGTTCAGCGTGACCCCAAGCCCCGGGGTTTCCGGAACCTTGATGAACCCCTGGCTGATCATCGGCTTCTCCAGCCCATTGACCAGGTCCTGCCACCAGGGCACATCGAGCGAATGGTTCTCAAGCGCCAGGAAGTTGCGCGTAGCAGCCGCGCAGTGCACATTTGCCATGCAACTGACTGGCGTGCCCGCAAAGTGCATAGCCATCGGAACACCATAGCCAAACGCCATGTCGCCGATCTTGTGTGTCCGCAGAATGCCCCCTGAGGTCGCAAGATCCGGATGGATCTTATCCACCGCGTGCACGCTGCATAGCTTTTCGAAGTCCGCGATCTCGTAAATATCCTCGCCGGTGATGGTCGGCGTGGGGCTGGCGTCGGTGATTTCCTTGAGCAGATCGGTGTAGTACCAGGGAATCACATCCTCGATCCATTCCAGGTTGAACTTTTCATATGCCTTGCCCAGCTTGATAACCGACTTCACGCCAATATGCCCCAGGTGATCCATGGACAAAGGCATATCGTAACCAATGTTTTCTCGCACCGCCGCAACATATTCGCAAAGCCGGTCGATGCCCTTATCGGTAACCTCTGTGGCCATGAACGGATGAGGTTGATTGCGCAGCTCCCATTTGCTCTGACCGGCAGGCTCCATCACCATGCCCGGCATCCCCTCGAGCACATTGATGCCCAGATCCATCTTCATCCAGGTAAGCCCCATGTCCTTCCGCTCTTTGGCTCGCCGTCCATACTCCTTCGGATCATCCGACTCGGTTGTATCCGCATAAACGCGGATCTTGTCCCGCCATTGCCCACCTAGCATCTGGTACACAGGGCAGTTGTAAACCTTGCCCGCAATATCCCACAATGCCATCTCGACTGCGCATACACCGCCGGCCTGGCGGGAGATCCCGCCAAACTGCTGGATCTTCTGAAATAGATAGTCGATCTTCAAGGGGTTCTCGCCCACGATGCGATTCTTCAGCACCATCGCGTATTGGTAGCCGCCCACGTCGCGGACTTCACCCAGTCCATAGACCCCCTGGTTGGTGTCGATACGAATGATGGGGCACGGGCTGGGGCCGGGCTTGACGATGATGGCATACCGCATATCGGTAATCTTGAGCGTCGACGGGCTGGAATTCAGGTTGACGTTCTTGACTGCCGGTTCTTGCTCGGCTGCGGCCTTCTCCAAACTGTAGCGGCTTAGAAGGCCGCCACCCAAGACCGCCATGGAAGACTTGAGAACACCGCGGCGATTAAATTTCCATCCATTTGAATCGGACATGGTTACACTTATCCCCTTTGGTTTTGATCTTTGCGAGAATTCCCCGGCGCCTCTCAGGCTTGATGCGAAAGAGAAGGATATCGCATTGTCAGACTGGTTGCGTGGGGCGGCCGTCTCCGTCCGCCCCATAGGCGCCTAGAAGTAGAACGTCGCCGAGGCCTGCAGATCCCGGTTATCGTTCACCGTACCCGTAATCTGACCAGCCTGCGCAGAACCGATCGCCGTGTTGGGAGTCGAGAAGTTAGGCGTGTTGAAGGCGTTGAAGGCATCGAACTTCAGGTTCAGGCTCTTGTCTTCGTACAGCTTGAACCGCCGTTGCAGGCCGATGTCCCAATCCTTGGTGGTCGGGCCATACAACACCGAACGCGCTACGTTGCCATAAGTGTTCGGAGCCGGTGTCTGAAAAGCGCACACCGCACCGTTCGGCAGAGAAGTTTGCCCGGCAGGGCACAACGTGGCGTTAAAGAAACGAAGCGGAGTGCCATTGTCAATCTTGCCCCGGCCGCCGATCCGGTTTGGCCAGCTCGGCGAGCCGCTATTCACACCACTGTTGAGGCTCACGGAAAACGGGGGGCCAGAAGCGTAGGTAGTGATGGCGTCAATTTCGAAGCCGCCCAAAACCTTGGAAGCAAAACCGCTGTTGAGGAACTGCTTGCCGGTTCCAAACGGTAATTCATACGTAACGCTGCTGACTAAGCGGTGCTTCTGATCAAAGCCAGACGCGCCATATCCCGCTTTCAGATTAGTTACGGTCTGCGGGTTGCCGGCGGAACCGCCACCTGAAGCAGCCGAGCCGCCATAGTCCAACGACTTGCTGTAGGTGTAGCTGATGAGCGCGGTCAGTCCGTGCGTATAGCGCTTGGTGTAGTTGGCTTGCAGGCTGTTGTAATTCGACGCGTTGATCATATCTTCCTGCACCCACGTCGAGACGTTGTTAATGGGCTGGTGAAGCCGGCGCAGCGTCGTTGAGGTAGGGCCGCCTGGCTGAATCAGTCCGACCTCGTTGGGGCTGTAAGCATACGTTAGGTGGACGCTGTGGCTGCCGGCATAAGCCAGTCCTACCACGCCGCCAAGGCTCTGGTGCTCCAGGCCAAGCGTGTAGGTCTGCATGTTCGGCGTCTGGTTCTGCCGCGAGTGGCCGATGAGCGCTGGATGCGCCGCGTTCAACGCTGTCGTAGTCGTCAGAGACGAAATCGGCAGTGCGACTGCGCCCTGGGGAAATGGATTGCTGAGAATCGGCTGGCAACTCGCGCTTTGATTGCTCGCGGTGCACTGGTTAGTGGGTGCGAAAGCGCTCGCCAGGGGGAACGTTGCCGGGCTCGAGAACGTCTGCGAGATAGTGAATGGCGGGTTTTGCCCCAGCTCATCCGAAGCCGAGAACGGATCCGGGAAGTAGGAGATACCGAAACCGCCACGAATCACGGTCGATCCTTTGCCATTGAGATCGTAAGCAAAGCCAATGCGAGGCCCAACGTTCCCGTACCGGGTTTGAATGCCTGCGGTCCGGCTCACGCCATTCTGGCCTGCAAAATCGAAGACCAGCGTATCTTCATTGAAGTTCGCCAGCTTGTTGTCCTTTTCCACATCCGGCGTAAACACGTCGTAACGCATGCCCAGGTTGAGCGTCAGGCGGGGCGACACCTTCCAATCGTCCTGAACAAAACCGGAGTACTGCTGATTGGTGATGTAGTACGGAGTGATGAGGAAGTTGCGGCTACCGGCATTGGGAAAGCCGAGCAGGATGGACGCCAGGCCGGAACCACCAGCGGCGGCCGTGCCGCTATTGGTGAAGTTGTCGTTGAAGGTCAACCCGCCGCGAGTGGTGGTGTTGGTAAACGGCGAAGCCAGAACGCGCACGTAGCGGAAACCGAACTTCAAGGAGTGATTCTGCTTTGACCACGCGAACGTGTCCTCAACCTGAATGTCGGTTTGGACCGGATGCGCGGGCAGGAAAGCCGTTCCGCCCTGCAGGCAGGTGAACTCGTTGCCGCACCCACTGCCGATGGTGAAATTGGGCAGCCCGGTCGTGTACTGCGAAATGTTCAATCCCTGGATACCCAGCGAAGTGGACGAGTTGTGGCCGAAATCCGATTGCGTGGTGAAGGGGTTGGTGCGCGCGTAACCAGCACGGAACTCATTGAACAGAGACGGGCTGAAAACGTGCGTCTCATTCAGCGCCAGGCCCTGTGCGATCAACGTGGTGAGCTGAATGCCGGCCACGTAGGGTCCGAGGTCGAACTGCTTAGCTGCAGATGAGGGCGTAGGCAGGCAGCAGGTACCCTGGCCACCCGTGAGCGGATTGGGAGCACTCTGGACAAACTTCTCGTAGCTGAAGCGCCCAAACATCGAATCCTTGTCGCTCAGGTGATAATCCACGCGCGCGTTGCCGCCGTTGTCGTCGATCACTTGGTTGGCGGTTGAGACAAAGTTGTTGAAACTGCCGGAGCCTGTTGGAAGAGGATAGATGCTGGCAACGTTGAGACCCACCTGGTCGAGGCGCGACGGACAAATGACGTTGGGCTGATTACCGTTGCAACCCATGAACTGGGTCCGGGTGTATTTTGTCGTCCCATTGGTCGTGGTGGCGACCGTCGAGAGCGGATCATAGATCGGGATCAGCTGGCCACTAGTGTTGGTGTAGCCGCTGAAGTCACCAATCCGTTCAGCCGCCGTGGGCACGTTGTTCTGGTTAACGATGCCTTTCAGCGAACGCTGTCCGTAGTAATCCGCAAAGTAGAACAGCTTATCCTTGATGATCGCACCGCCCACGGCGCCGCCGAACTGGCCGCGGCGATAAGCAGGCTTCTGCACCGCGCTTCCTACCCGGGCAAAATAATTGCGCGCATCGACCGAGCTGTTGCGCAGGTAAAGAAAAACCTCACCATGCAGGGCATTTGCACCGGAACGGGTTGACACTGACACCACTCCAGCGCCTACGCCGTAGTTGGCCGCATACGATCCCGTCAACACCTTGAATTCGGCGATCGACTCAACCGAGGGCTGCACCATGACTGTGTTGAAGGTGTATTCGTTGTCGACGATGCCGTCGACCATCCATGCGTTCGTATTGGCCTGGCTGCCTAAAGCGTTGAAGTTCGAAGCAGCGCGCGGGTTGAATGAGCTGGAGCCGGAAAGATTCTCACCAGCCTGTCCGCTGGTGACGCCCGGCACCAGGTAAACCAGCTGGGCAAAATTGCGGCCATTCAGTGGCAGGTTCTGTACTTCGCGCTTACCCACCACTTCGCCCAGCTCCGAGCTGTCAAGGCGAATCAACGGTGGCGCACTGGTTACTTCAACGGTCTCGCTGGCTCCGCCGGTCTCGAGTGCAAAATCAAGGTCCGCCTTTTGATCGATGTCCAGCACTACATTATTCGCAACGCTGCGCTTAAAGCCTTTCATTTCAACAGTAACGTTGTAAGTGCCGGGAAGCAGGTTGGGAACGCTGTAGTTACCTTCTGTATCCGTCTGTTTGACTGAGGTGGTGCCTTTGCCGGTATCCGTAACCGTTACTGTCGCGCCGGGAATCACGGCTCCCGAAGCATCGCGAACCGTTCCCAAAAGGCTGCCTGACGTCACCTGTGCAAGGGCCGCCGTGCAAAAACTGAACAGCACAGCGACTACAGCTGCGAGAGCTGGTGTTTTCCTGATACTCATGGTCCCGTGACCTCCGAAAATTGTTGAAACCCTGCTCAGAACACTGCGGTCTCCCTTTTCAAACCGGGACTTACGCAGTTTCTCGTACGCCTTTAGCAAGTAATGCGGGCGGGTTAACTTATAGATAACTACACGCACAAATGTCAAGGAAAAGTGGGATACCGCAATGTGGTATCTAAGTCCCGCGGCCACGGAGAGATAAACTAGACAGGCGAAGTTGAGGGGGAAGGCCATCTTCAGAGCAGAAACCGTGAAAATTCTTCTTTTATTGCTCGTAACTGTTTCAGTCACATCAAACTGCTTCGCGGCCTCCACCTATCCCACGCGTCTCGACGACCCGGCGGCCGTCTATCTGACTGCGGAGGAATTCCACGTCCACGGCGACGGCAAAGAAGACGATAGCGCGGCCGTGCAGGCGGCGATCGACAAGCTGCAGGCCACTAAAGGCGAAGGGGTGGTCTTCATCCCGCCCGGACGCTATCGCATCAGCCGCACTATCTATCTCTGGCCCGGCGTACGGGTTATCGGTTATGGTTCTCAACGTCCCGTATTTGTACTAGGCGAGAACACTCCCGGGATACCAGAACGGAATAGCTTACATGTTCTTTTTCGCCGGCGCTCGGCCTCGGCCCCAGGGCGCTGCAGGCTCGCCCCGCCTTGCTTACCATCCTCCGCCCACACCGCGCGGAGTTATCCCGCCCCCCGAGCACAACGTCCCCGACGCCAACCCGGGTACCTTCTACTCCGCCATCAGCAACGTCGACTTTGAAATTGGACCGGGTAACCCGGGCGCCGTCGCCATTCGCTTTCATGCCGCACAGCATGCCTTTCTCAGCCACATAGACTTTTCCATCGGTTCCGGATTCGCCGGTGTCCACGAGGTGGCTAACGAAGCGGAAGATCTCCACTTCCACGGGGGGCAATTCGGCATCATGGCCCGCAAACCCTCACCAGCATGGCAGTTCACGCTGATCGACTCCACCTTCGACGGGCAGAGGGAAGCGGCCATCCGCGAAAACGAAGCCGGCCTCACCCTGGTCCACGATGAATTCCGCAACGTGCCCACTGCCGTTTCCATCGATCCCCACTACTCCGATCAGCTTTGGATCAAAGACAGCCGTTTTGAGAACATCACCGGCCCTGCGGTCTCTGATCGGAAACGATGCCAGCCGCATGACGGAAATAAATTTTGAGAACGTGGTGTGCAGCCACGTTCCTCTATTTGCCAAACTGCGCGAGAGCGGCCGCGAATTCCGCCAGCCAGGTGATATCTATCAGGTCAGGGTCTTCTCTCACGGCCTCAGCCTCGGCGTATCCCGGCGCGCAGGGAACCTTTCAGACTCGCTATGATGCTTCGCCGCTGGCCGCACTGCCGACCCCCGACTCCGCCCGCGATAGCCTCGCTGCCTGATCCCGGCACATGGGTCAACGTTCACTCCCTCGGGGTCAAAGGCGACGGCGTGGTTGACGACACGGCCGCGTTGCAGAAGGCAATCGACGAACACCCAGCGCTCTACTTCCCCAGCGGGCGCTACCTGCTCCACGACACCCTCACTCTCCGCCCTAATACTGTGCTCATCGGACTGCACCCCAGCACGACACAATTCGACCTGCCCGACGGCACACCTGCGTTCGAGGGTCCGGATGGCCCCAGGCCGCTGCTGCTCGCGCCTTCAGGAGGAGCCAACATCATCACCGGTCTCGGCATTTTTACCGGCGGCTTCAACCCCCGGGCAGTCGGGCTTCTCTGGCACTCCGGTAAAGACTCGCTGGTAGATGATGTCCGGTTCCTGGGCGGCCATGGCACCAACAATCCTGATGGCACCCGCATGAATCCTTACAACGCTACTCACAGTGCCGACCCCAATCCGCATCGTCCCTGGGACTCGCAGTATCCTAGCCTCTGGGTTGACGGAGGTGGTGGAACCTTCGCCAATATCTGGACCCCCGACACCTTTGCCCAGGCCGGCATCCTGGTATCGAACACAACCATCCCCGGCTTCGTATACGAACTCTCGAGCGAGCACCATGTGCGCGCCGAAATCAAACTGAAGAATATTTCCAACTGGGAGCTTTACGCCCTGCAGACAGAAGAAGAAAGCGGCGAAAGCCAGGATGCCTCGTCACTCGAAATCGATCACTCCAGCGATCTGACCATCGCCAACTATCACGGCTATCGCGTCACCCACATGGAGAAGCCTTTCCCCTACGCGGTACGGGTCGCCGACTCCAACAACATCCACTTCCGCAATGTGCATGTGGACGCCAACAGCTCCATCGGCCTGTGCGACGCCACCGGGGCCTGCCGCCAGGCAGTGCGTTCCAACAAGGTGCCGTTCGAAAACGCCATCGTCGATCAGACGCTCCACGCCGAAGTGCGTGACCGCGAATTCGCCTGGCTCGATCTCTCTGACAACAAGCCAGTCCCGGCGGCTCGCGCGGCTTCAACCTTCATCGAAAAGGGAGCGCAAGTCGAGCGTCTGGCCACAGGCTTCTACAACATCTCCGGCGCCGCCGTCGACGCGGCCGGACAGCTCTATTTCGTCGATGCGCACTTCCACCGCATCTACCGCTGGTCACCCGAGTCGAGAAACGCGGTCGTGGTGAGTGACGCTCCGCTCGATCCGGTCAACCTTGTCTTTGACAAAGCCGGTGACCTCATCGTCGTTTCCTCCGGCGGCAAGGACCTGACCGCTTATGCTCTGCATCCGGACTCGACGAACGCCGAAGCTCAGCTCACCATTCTGCATCTCGAACCCGCAGCGGACCGTCCTGGCCTTACCCCCGCATTACCGGTCGACTACTGGTTCAACGGAGACTTTGCCGAGACCCTTTCTGCTACCCAGCCCTATACGTATACGTCACTGCAACAAATGTTCGAGAAGGGCCTTGGGACCCGCACTACCTTCCAGTTCGTCTCCCCGGACAACTCTCTCTTTATTCCGACAAACGCGCCGATCGTGCAAGGTGAGCCCTATTTCGGAACGAAATGGGCGCCCGTGCTCGAAGCCTACGGATTAGTAAAAGGAACCGAAGGCAAACCCTTCTACGCGACGAATGAAGCCGAGCAGCGTACCTACCGCGGCCTGCTCAATCCAGACGGATCCTTATCGCAGATAACTACTTTCGTAGAGCAAGGAGGAGAAAGTCTGGCCCAGGACGCCCAGGGCAACGTATATCTAGCCGCCGGCCAAATCTACGTCTACTCGCCGGAAGCCAAGCTCCTGGGCAGCATAGACGTACCCGAACGCCCCCACGACATTCTCTTCGGAGGCAAAGATCGCCGCACCCTCTACCTGCTAAGCGACCATTCTCTATACGCCGTGCGCACCCGCCAACCCGGCCAGTAGCCGGAATCAAACCCGAAGAAATCGACGGAACTGACGAAACACGACGAATTCACCTCAAGACGGAACTGAGCCGAAATCGACAAAACTCCACAGGAACTGGACGGGTGCCCCACGTTCGCAACTGCAGGCGTACCTGACAGGACAATTCGGGCGAATCCCCCTTGTTTTCCGATCGTCGCCGAACGAACGTCGGGCATGTCCACGAACTTGAGGCATCTCGCTCGTTTTTCGCGAGATGTGGCCACGGACCTAAACTGTACTCCAAACAACTCAAGCCGGAGGAACCCCACTAACCGGCTCCCGTTTCCGCACCCCTTCACCCACAGGCCCCTGATGCCCAAGCGTGCGGTTGAGCCACTCCGTCATCTGCACTTCCCAATCCGGCACACCCGGCAGCTTATGCCACCCGCCAGTCCCATGCATCCCACCAGGAATCCGAATAATCTCGCTCCGCACCCCCACCTTCCGCAGCGCCGCATCCAAATTCGTAGCCTCACTAAACGGAATGTACTCATCCTTATCCCCAAGGATCTGCAAAAACGGAGGGTCATCCTTGGAAACATAAGTAATCGGAGACGCCACCCGGAGCGCTTCAGTCTGCCCCTTTTGCTGAATCAGTGGATCAAGCAACGCATGCACATCCGCATTCAGCGGAACCGTCGCAAAACTACTCTGCGCAAACAACGTCACCACAGCCTGCTACCCGCGCGCTCTCGCGATCCACTGGATCGTTCGCCGAAGCATCCCCGGGTGCATTCAACAACCCCACCATATTGCTCAGGAACCCACCCGCAGACCCACCCACCAGCGCGATTCGATTTGCCTGCCCATCCCAACGGCTGGCATTGTGGCGGATAAAACGAACTGCCCGTTGCACGTCATACACCATGTAAGGGTAGGGATACTTCGGCGCCAGCCGGTAATTAATCGAAAACACCGCGTACCCCGCAGGCGCGAGAAAATCGGCGCAATAAGCTTCGCTGCCGCTCTTGCTATTACCCCGCTGGTAGCCGCCGCCATGGATGATGATCACCATCGGATGTGGGCCCGGTCCCTTAGGCGCGTAGTAATCCATGGTCAACGGCTGCCCGTCGGCCACCCCATAGACAATCCCTTCCTGTGTCGGCACCTCTGCCGCAAGCGCGGACACAGTCAAGACCAACGCCAGAAGACCGGAGAATATCGTCCTCATACGTTGAGCGGCCGTTCAGGATGCACCGTCATCCACAACACGGCGCCGACCACAGCCAGCGCGGCCGCAATCGCAAACGACGTAGTCCACCCGAAGCGCTGCGCCACCCAGGGCGTGAGCGACGCCGTCACCGCGCCCCCCACCTGGGCCCCCATGTTCACCATGCTGGAAAACACCCCCGAACTCCGCCCCGCGATATCAGCGGACACGGACCAGAACGAGCTCTGCGAGACGTAAAGCGCGCCTGCACCGCCGGCAAGGATCACGCCCGCAAGCTGAGGGCTTTGCACTCTCGAACCGAGCACCAGGAAAATCGCGGTAAAAAAGAACGCCACCGAAGCCAGGCCGCAGCGGCCCACGCGCAGCCCGTAGGTCTTCGTAAGCCGGTCGCTGATCACTCCACCCACCAGGCAGCCAATGGTCATCGATAGAAAAGGCAGCGTGGAAAACCATGCACTGGCCTTGGCATTGAATCCACGCACCTGCGCCATGTACAGGAAGAACCAGCTGAAAAATATCCACGCGGTATAGCCGAAACCGAAGTAGCTAATGATCAGCGCCGGCAGATCGCGACGGCGCAGAATAGCCCGCCATGAGATGGCCGAGCCTGCGGCTTTTCCGGCCCCAACGTCGGCATCCTCGACGATGCCCTGGCGAATGATTGCCAACTCCGACGGAGAAACCGTGGGATCTTGTTCGGGCGTATCCCGTGCGGCCCACCACCACACCGCTCCGGCGATCACACCAATGACCGCGCTGAACCAGAAGGCAGATCGCCATCCGTGATGGGAAATGAACCACACCAACAAGGGGGGCGTGAGCCCGCTGCCCGCGCCCACACCCGCGAAAATAAGCCCATTGACGAACCCCCGTTCCTGCATCGGCACCCAGCGAGCAACCCACTGGTTAGCGGCCGGATAAATCACCGCTTCGCCCGCGCCCAGCGCAAACCGAATGCCGATGAGCAGCAGCACAGCCTGGGAGATACCCGGGGGAATCAGCGTGGTGAGGGCAGTCGCCACACCCCACCACACCACGCCCCAAGTGATCACCAGCCGCGGCCCAAAGCGCGAAGCGAGCCATCCGGCGGGCACCTGGAAGCCGGCATAGCCAATCAGAAACGCGCTGAAAATCCATCCCAGCCGTTGATTTCCCAACCCGTACTCGGAACTTATCTGCAGTCCCGCGATCGAAATATTTGTCCGGTCGAGGAAAGAGATCGCGCTGAGAACGAAAAGCCAGAATGCGAGAACAAATCTCTTTCGCGAGTGGTGCTGTACATCCATCGGTAATTGCTCCTGAGGCACGGGCCGAAACAAATGATACCCCACGGAGAAACCGGGGCCGGCTCACGTATGATGCGTTTGTACCATTCAGCAATTCGGGGCCCGGCGGAGGGTTTCGTGTGTTTTTCAGCTAGCGCCAACTTTGTCGGCAGCGCCGTGCTTGGCGCCATTGGAGTGGCCACCATCGCCGAGGTCAAGCATCGGCGGGAACTCCTGTTTGCCGCCATGCCGTGCCTCTTTGCGCTGCATCAGTTCACCGAAGGCTTCGTTTGGCTCGGACTCGATCACAAACTGCCGCCCATCGTCGCCCACGACGCGGGTGCCGCCTTTGTCTTGTATGCCCAGGGCTTTCTGCCGTTCTTGTTGCCGCTGAGCGTTCTTCTGATTGAGCCGACGCGGGCAGGCGCCGCAGAATGCTTGGCTTCTCCATCCTGGGCGGTGCGCTCATGGTGTACCTGCTCTGGGGGCTCATTGCCTATCCTTTGCAAGTGTCTGCCGGAGACAATGGCATCGTGTACGTGAACCGTATAACCACCACCACCCTGGTGGCGGTACTTTATGTGATTGCCACCTGCGGAGCGTTATTCTTTTCTGGTTTTCGCCTGTTGGTCTTGCTGGCGTGGCTGAATATGGTAGGTCTGCTGACGGTGATGGTGGTACGGCGCCTTGAATTTACTTCTATCTGGTGTGCCTACGCCGCCGTGGTCAGCGCGGTCATCTACTTCTTCTTTCGTCGCAGCCGCACCAGTGCGGCCGGCCAACTATTGCCCTGGAACCAGCGGTATGAATCCTGAAGCCCTCATCACAGATCTGAGGATGTTCTGGTGGGCCTTTGCCGTCAGAGGAGGCCTGGCACTCGTCTTTGCCTTCGTCCTCTTCTTTGTCAGCAGCTTTCTCGGCATCTTCTCCTTTGATTCTGTGACCCTCGTCTATTTGAGCCTTCTGCTCGGCTCTTTTGTGCTGGGCAACGGTCTTCTCCAGGGGGTGGCGGCCGCGTTCGCCTTCGAGCACCATCTGCATCTCCGCTGGCTGTCGCTCTGTGAGAGCTGCTTCGAGTTGTTGCTCGGCATTTACATCGGCGTTTCCCATGTTGTTGACCCCCGAATCGCTCGCTTTCCTGGCCGGGCTCCACGCCTTGGGGAATGCGGGCTTTCAAGTCGCCCTGGCGGTCAAGATGCGGAAGGACCGGTCGCATCTATGTCTTCTCGGGTTGATTGGAATTGTCTCGCTGGGCATAGGGATCGTGTTTCTCACCCACTACAATCAGCCCGCGCGGATCACGACACAGGCGCTGTCCGGCTTCGAGTTCCTGTGCGGAATCACCTGGATCGTGCTGGCATTCAGGCTTCGCCGATAACTAACCACCTAGCCTCTTTCCTGGCCCGTGGGACATGTCAGACGTCCCAAAAAGGAAGGCTCGAGCCCGTCATCGTATACTTGATTCCATGTCGATTGTGCGAAACATAGCCGGCGTGGCCAAGGGAATGAGCATCACCTTTCGCGAGATGCTGAACCCAACCGAGGTGGAAAATTACCCCGACGGACCGGGCCCCAACCGCGGCGCTCACTTCCAGGACCGTTTCCGCGGTGCGCATGTCCTGCAGCGGGATGAGAATGGTCTTGAGAAATGTGTCGCCTGTTTCCTGTGCGCGGCAGCCTGCCCGGCCAACTGTATTTACATTGAGGCAGCCGAGAACACCGCGGAGCGCCGAATCTCCAGCGCCGAACGCTATGCCAAGGTCTACAACATCGACTACAACCGGTGCATCTTTTGCGGTTACTGCGTGGAAGCTTGTCCCACGGACGCCATTACCCATGGACACGGCTTCGAGCTCGCCTCGCTGAACGCCACGACTCTCATCCATCGCAAGGAAGACATGCTGGTCACCTCCATCGGGCTGCCAAATAGCGTCAGTACCAACGCGGGCGCGGTGAAATAGATGGTTCGTCGTGGGCTGAATGCGGCGATCGGGCTGGTATTCTCGCGTGATGCAAGGGAAAGCTACAGAAGGCAGTGGGAAGAAGCGTATTTTCCACGTAAGCAGCCGCCTCAACATCATGGGGCTGCGCGATGAAATACTGCGCATGCACGGTTTCGATGTGGATTCGGCTGTCTATTCGCACCAGGCAGCCGAAGAAGTGGCTGAGAAAGACTACGACCTGGTGTTAATCGATGTTGAGGCGGATGTCCGGGTCCAAAGCGCCCAGGAACTGTGCGACGAGATCAAGAAAGTTCACCCGCTTGCAGCATGTGGCCTTTGTCTGCAACTATCGCGTAGCCATCGACAGCGACTGCCCCGACGAGATTATCCGCGCAGAATTCAACCCGGAAGCCTTGGTTCAGGGCGTGCAAAATGCGCTCGAGAAGAACGAAGCCGACGACAAAAACCGCGCCCTCTAGCGCCTGCCGCCCGGTATGGGGTAGCGGGGCGGAGAGATCTGCGGTCTCCCTCACTTGTGCCCGCGACTAACTGGCCTTCTTCCGCGGCTGCGCCGCTTGGAACTCAGCCCGAAGCGCTGCTTCATGCATCGGCTTCTCATGCAGCAACAACTGCGTCGCTTCCAGGTGCGCATTGGCATGAAACCAATCCTGCACAATATTGTCGTAGAGCAGGTTTAGAATCGCCAGCAGAGACATGCCCTGGTGGTGAGCCATCCACTCCAGCACCAGCTTGGGGGTCTTGGTGGACTCCTGATAATCCGCCGCCTCGTAGAAACCGTAAGGGCCCATCCAGCCCATCTTAGCCATGCGTTTAAGATTCTTCAGCGCTTCCACTGGATCGAGGCCCAACGCCAGGCAGGTGGAATACGGTGAGACGACTGGGCCGGCCACCGCGTCCCACTTCAGCGCAATCTGCGGAATCCCAAACGCCTGGTAATGATAGTGACCGTGGTCGTCTTTGCCCGCCCACCCGGATTCGGAGATACCCCACGGAATGCCGTGCTCCTTCCCAAAGGCGCGCTGGATCGCCACCACACCATTGAGCGTGCGCGATACCAGCGTGTCAGGATAACTACGCATCCAGATGTTCGGCATCATGTATTCGAACATGGTGCCTGTCCAGGAGATGAGCACTGGCTGTCCATAGGCCATGGTGTGGATTCGTCCCAGTTTGAACCAGCTTTGCTGGGGAGCCTCTCCCTTGGCCACTGTGATAAATGCGGCGATACGAGCTTCGCTGCATAACAGGTCATAGCAAGCCTGGTGCAGATGCTGGCGTTCGATCTCATAACCAATCGAGAGCAGCAGCCTCGACTTATCCATAAGGAAGCCGAAATCCATTTCCGTAGCGAAGCGCATGGCCTCAGCAGAGAGGTCTTTGAGTCCGGCAACGAGCGCCTTCAGATTTTCTCGCGCCGGCCCCAACTCCGTACGCAGCTCTTCCGCCAGCAACACCAGCGGTGAGTCAGAGGGCAGACTGGTTGCGGCCCGCGCGATGCGGCCATCCAGATCGGAGGCCAGTGCGACCGCGGATCCCGTCTGCACCCCGGCCGCCATCTCGCCGACGCCGTGCAACTGAGGCAGTTCGAACAGCGGAGCAAACCTGGGCAAGACCCACGGCAGGTACTCGCTGGCCAACCCGGTCAGGGCACGAACCCGGCGCCGGGTTTCTGCCAGCCACCAGGATGCTTCGGCTTCCGCCGGCGCTGAAAACTCCGGTAAGTCGACCGTGTCCAGGGCCCACGCGATCCACACGTCCACCTTAGCGTCGGCCGCGGGCAGCGCCAGCGCCTTCAGCCCCGCCGGTACACCCGGCAAGCTCCTCAGCAAGTCCCAATGATCGTGGATGCCGCCAAACAGGCTTCGATCAAGCAGCGGCTCGCGCAGCAACAACCGGCTACCCGTGCGCAACGTATAGAACGATGCTGCCAGATTGCCGCTATCCACAGAAGAAATCGTGATGGGCCGGATAGGCGCGAGCGTGCGCGTGTCGTACCAGTTGTAGATGTGGCCGCGAAACTTCTCCAGCTTGTCGTAAGTCTGCAAGCTGCGCTCGCTCCGTTCAAGAAACTCGGGAATGCTCAAATAACCGAAGGTAACCGCGGCCTGTCGCGCATTGAGCAGCAGGCCATAGTTCGTTGGCGACACGCGAGCCGCTTCAAACAAGCCCTCTTCCTCTACATTGTCCGGGATCATGTAGTTGTGGCTCTCCCCGCCGAACTGATTAAAGTACCGCCAGGTCTTCAGAGCCAATTGCCGCAGAAAAGTGTTCTCCTCCTGGGTGAGCTTCGGCCGGGTTTGCTGTGGTGGGTTGTTGAGCCACGCGGTGATGCCACTCGCAAAAGCCCAAAGCATAAGAATCGGCAGGGCCACCAGCACCGACTGTGGGTGGTACAGAAACACCAGCACACCCACGATCAGTGCGACCACGGGACTCACGGCCAGGTAGCGGTCAACCGGCGTGCGGCTCTTTGCCGACGCTTCTGACTCAGCGGCAGTTTCCCATTCCAGCAATCGTTGCCCGGTAATAAAGCTGCGCACCAGCGAACGAATGATGGCGTCCAGCGCCAGCAGCGTTTGATGCGGAAGATAAACCAGGGTGAGCAGCGCGATAAACGTGCCCTGCCCAAAGCCGCTGAAAGCATCGCGCATCGCGCCCGGCAATTTGGTGACGTACGCTCGTCCCACACTGAAGACGAGCTGAACCATCGTGGGTACGAACATCAGGAACAGCGTGACCAGGGTCCAATAGAGCGGGCCGCCCGGCAATCCAAGCCATCCCGCCAGCAGCAGGGCAAAGGTAAACACCTCCACCAGTGACCGGCGCAGATTGTCGAAGATCTTCCACCGCGAAATGGTCGCGATGGGATTGCGCACATACCGGCCCGATTCATCCGGAACCTTGGAGAAAAGCCACTGTGCGATCTGCCAATCGCCCCGCAGCCAGCGGTGCTTGCGCCGGGTGTAGGCACTGTAATGCGATGGATAGTCGTCGATGACCTCAACGTCCGTGGTCAACCCGACCCGGGCGTACGAGCCCTCGATCAAATCGTGGCTGAGCAGGGAATTGCGCGGAAAGCGGCGATCCAGAACCGCATGCAGGGCATTGATCTCGTATATGCCCTTGCCGGTGAAAATGCCCTCGCCATACAAATCCTGGTAAGCATCCGAGATCGCTCGTGTATAGATGTCAAAGCCGGTCTGGCCAGAGTAGATGGAGGCCAACCGTGATCGCGACGCCGATTGCACGCTGACCCCGACCCGCGGCTGCAGGATGCCGTAACCCTCGGTGACAATCCGCAATTCAGGATCGATCACGGCCCGATTGAGAGGATGCGCCATGGCGCCGATCATGGTGTGGGCTGTGCCCCGCGGCAGCTGCGTGTCCGAGTCGAGCGTGATGACGTATTGCGCGTGGGTAAGCGCGCTCAAATTGCCGGCTTTCACCGGAAAAGGATCGAATTGACCTTTGAGCAGCTTGTTCAGGTCCAGCAACTTACCCCGTTTCCGCTCCCAACCCATCCACACTCCCTGGCGGGCATTGAAAATGCGGTGCCGGTGCAGCAGGAAGAACGATCCCGCGCCGGCGTTTGCGTACCGCTCGTTCAATTCGTCGGTCAACTGAATCGCCAGATCGACCAGCGGATCGGTGTCATTCTGCCGCGGCCGTGTCACCGAGTCAGGCAGATCCGTAAGCAAGCCAAAGTGGATGTTGGGATCCTGGTTCGCCAGGTAGCGGACTTCGAGGTCGTCGAACAGTTCCCGTACCTGCTTCTCCTTCATCAGCAGCGTGGGCACCACCACTAACGTGGTGAACGCCTGCGGCACTCCTTTGGAGAAGTCGAGCTTGGGCAGCGCATAGGCTTTGAAAATCGCGGTGACGGTGTTGTTGACCAGGTCGACCGCACCTTGTGTGACCGGAAGCAACAGCAGCAGAAAGGCCAGCGTCAAGCCGCCGAAGATCGGGTACGTCGGCACCAGAGGCGCCAGAATCAGGCCGATCAGCACTACGGTGATGATCTGAATGCCGCCGATATAAAAGTCATCCGCGTTGTTCCAGATGGTCTGTCGCAGGCGGTCGATAAAGCGAGGCCGATAGCCGACCCGCGACGCCAGGATGGGAAAGCCCCGGTCAATGATGTAATAACCCACATGCGCGCGCCGGGCGCGCAGCCTCGGATCCTCCACCCGCTGCTTTTCCTTCGACTCCAGCGCTAGCGCCAGCGCCGCCTGCGCCACTTCCATCTCCGTGCAATCGGAGTAGCGGGCAATCTCCGCCACCCGCTTGCGGTACGCCTCGCGGCTGTCAAAGTCCATAAACTTATAAGCGTTGACCGGATCCTGCTGCAGCACAGGGTCATACACGACCAGCGGCTCGATCATGGTGAACCAGTCCGCGTAGCCGATGTCCCGCAGGCTCCGCATGCGTGTCTTCAGCAGTTCGGCGCCAGTTTCCGTGTGCGCATCCTCATCGGCAAGGATCTCGTTTGCCTGGGTGATGACCTCTTCCAGCAACAGGAACTTCATTACCGGCGCCAGTGCCCACAGCTCCTGCAATTCCAGTGCATCGTATTCCTGCACCCGCTTGATGAACGTCTGGATGGCGTCAGCGTTATATTCCGAGCCGGTCGCTTGCAGGTAGGCGTCTGCCACCGTTACGATACGCGGCTCGTCGTTCTCGTGGTCGCGAATCACGCGGGGTAAACGGCCCAATTTCTTGCGAACTGTCGACAGCTCGACAACCACCGAGCGCAGCAGCCGCGGATTTTGCCGCAGCTCGAGCAGCGGATCCAGCTTCTCGCCCGGCAGGTACGTGGGCACCGGCCTGGCATCGAGAATTACATAGAGCTGGTCTAGCGAATGAGCGGTGGCATCGATTCGGCTTCCAAAGCTACCCTTCCCTTCCGGCTTGTGCGCAACGTGCCAGCCTGGAGCAACCCGATCGGCGTAACCCCGCACGGAGTCAGGTGTGTAGGAGCGCTGGAACCACGGATCCGTAGAAGGCCCCGTAGAAACGGCGTGGCCGGTAGTGGTGTCGGTCATAGTCTCTCTCTTCTTACTTTGAGACGGATCAGCGGTAGCTTGCCGCCTGCATTTCAAACATACTTGCGTAGCGCCCGCCCAGCGCCATCAGTTGCGGATGGGTTCCTTCTTCCACCAGCCTTCCACCTTCGAGCACAACGATGCGGTCCGCCATGCGCACGGTAGAAAAACGGTGTGAGATCAGCAGCGCCATCTTGCCCGTGGTGAGCTCCGCGAAGCGCTCGAAAACTTCCAGTTCACTGCGCGCGTCCAGTGCGGCGGTAGGTTCGTCCAGAACCAACAGCTGCGCATCGCGCAAGTACGCCCGGGCCAATGCCACCCGCTGCCATTCCCCACCCGAAAGCTCAACCCCGCTCTCAAAGCGGCGGCCCAGCATCTGGTCATAGCCACCGGGCAATTTGGCGATCACACTTTCGGCCAGGCTCTTGTGCGCCGCCGATTCAATCTCTGCCTGCGAGTGCTCGCTCTCCACTCGCCCTACTCCAATGTTTTCTCGCGCCGTCATCTCATAGCGCATAAAGTCCTGAAAGATGACACCGATTTCGTGGTGTAGATCTTCCAACTTGTAGTCACGAAGGTCAATGCCATCGAGCAATATCTGGCCTTCGGTCGGGTCGTACAGCCGGGTGATCAGCTTGACCACCGTCGTCTTGCCCTGGCCATTTTCCCCAATGAGTGCGATGCGTTCTCCCGGCGCCAGGGTGAAGTTGAAATTGCTCAGCACTCGCCGCGTGGTTCCGGGATAAGCAAAGCTGACGTTGCGAAACTCAAACCCACGCCGGATGGGGCGCGGTATCAACGCCCCGTCCGGGTTCGACATGACCGTAGGTTTCATTTCAAAGAACGCCAGCAAATCGGTAAGGAAGAGAGCCTGGTCCGCGATCCCCGACGCCGTTGAGAACACCTGCTGCAGATTGCTGGAGGCCTGAATGATGGCGTTGGTTAGATAGTAGAACTCGCCGATGTTGTTGTAGCTGCCCGTCACTGCGCGCCAGATCACGAAGGCATACGCACCGTAGTAGCCGAGCGTGGCGATCACCCCTAGCGCACCACCGGCCAGCAGCTTCTTCCGCGAGAGCGCAACATTCTCCTCGTAGATGCCCTGCGAGAGACGGGTAAAGCGATTGCTTAGGTAATCGCTGAGATTGTAAAGCTTGAGCTCTTTGGCGCCTTCCCGGCTTCCTGCCACTTGGCGGAGGTAATCCATCTGGCGCTTGGCCGGCGTCTGCCGGAAATTTTTCGCATATCCCAGGAACGCAAAATGGGTTTCTCCCAGAAAGGTGGGCAGCACTCCGAGCGCCAGCAGAAGTACCAGCCAAGGCGAGTACCAGAGCAGGATCCCCGTCCATATAAGCGTAGTCAGGGTCTGCTGAAACAGCCGCCCCATTTGCTGGATCATCGCCAGGCGATCTGTGGCCTGCACCCTGGCCCGTTCCAGGCGGTCGTAGAAAACAGGGTCCTCGTAGGTGGTCAGGTCCAGCGCCGCGGCTTGGCGCATCACCCGGACGCTCACGAAGTGGGTATAACGGTCGGCCAGCAGGCTGTCGCTGTAATCGACTCCGCGCACCAGCAGCCCATTCAATACGTTCAGGCCTGCTTCAACCCCCACCAGCCACCAAAAGTGGGGTAGGAGGCTCTTGTGCGTGAAGTAGTACTGTACGCCGTTGATGATCTGTGCCGCGATCCAGGCAATCGCCGAGGGCAGCGCAGCCACAAAAACGCGCAGAATAATGCCCCAGGTAACCACTGCGGGGCCGGATTGCCATAGGATGCCGAGCACCGGCGGCACATTCTTGAGCGCTTCGATGCGCTCGCGCCACGCGCTACGAGAGGACTGTGGACTGGTTTCCGTCATGACGTTCCGATTCTTAGGGCGGACCAGATCCCTCCGCAGGCTCGGTAATTGGGTTCCTATCTAATGTTACCAATCAGATGCACTTCCGGGTTGACTTGTTGGCTGAATCGGCTACTTGCGGTCCGTATTGGAGTGTGCTAAAACTCGAATATTCAAGTTTGCTCCTTGTGAGCGAGCCTGAATTTCATGAAGAGTGGCTGAGGGACGGGCCCTGTGACGCCACGACAACCTGCCTGGGCAATCCAGGAGTATGGTGTCAACTCTCTCCTGCGTTCTGAAAAGAAACGGGGAACATGAGATTCGGGGTGCAGCTGTAAGCGCATCTCGCTAATTCCATGCAGTACCGCAGTTTTGAGTACGTCACGTAGTGCCCGTGCATCCGTCGCTCTCGATTTGAGGGCATGATGGCGTCTTTTTACGAGTTGTGTTGTAGGGAATGTGGCAAGCGGTTTCCGAACCAGCCACTTTCCGCCTGCGATGAGTGTTTTTCCTCGCTTGAAGTAGCCTACGACCTGGCTGCGGCAAAACAGACTTTCACTCGCGAGGCGATTGCCCGCGGACCGCAAAGCATGTGGCGCTACCAGGCCCTGCTGCCGGTGCCGGACGACTATCTCCCCACGACCCCTTCGGGCATGACTCCCCTGATGGCGGCTCCGCGCCTCGGCAAGCGCATCGGCGCCACCAATCTCTACCTCAAGAATGATGCCGTGTGCCTGCCCACTTTGAGCTTCAAGGATCGTGTGGTGTCCGTGGCTTTGGCCGCGGCCAAGAACTTCGGCTTCGACACCGTGGGCTGCTCTTCGACCGGCAACCTGGCGAATGCCGTAGCTGCGCATGCAGCCCGCCTGGGCCTGAAGACCTACATCCTGGTGCCGACAGACCTCGAGCCGGCCAAGATTCTGAACACCCGCGTTTACGGTGCGAACCTGGTGCGGATCGACGGCAACTATGACCAGGTAAATCGGCTGTGCTCGCAGATTGCAGAACGCTACGAGTGGGGGTTTGTGAACGTCAATCTTCGCCCCTACTACGCCGAGGGTTCGAAGACCGTAGGTTACGAGATCGCCGAGCAGCTCGGCTGGCGCCTGCCGGACAACGTGGTGGTGCCCATGGCCGGAGGCGCTCTGATTTCCAAGATCCGCAAGGCATTCGGGGAGCTGATCGAGCTGGGGCTGGTCGAAAACAAGCCAGTGCGCTTTTTCGGAGCGCAGGCGACTGGCTGCTCACCCATCGCCCATGCGGTAAAGAATGGGCTCTCGCACCACGAGCCGCAGCGGCCGAACACCATTGCGCGCTCGCTGGCCATCGGCAATCCCGCCGACGGACCCTACGCCATCCGCGCCATCAATGAAAGCGGCGGCTGGGCAGAAGATGTTTCCGACGTGGAAATTGTCTCCGCAATCCAGGAATTAGCCGAAACCGAAGGTGTCTTTACCGAAACCGCCGGAGGCGTGACCACCGCAGTGACCGCCCGGCTGTATGCTCATGGCCGCATCGCTCCAGGCGATCTTACGGTCATGGCCATCACCGGCAACGGATTGAAGACCCTGGATGTGCTGCAGGGCAGTTACGAACAGCAGCAGGCGATTCGCCCGCGTCTGGCTGACTTTGAAGCCATGGTTGAACAGGATAGAGAGGAAGCGTATGTCCGTTAAAGTAGTCTTGCCGAATGCCTTTCAGAAACACACCAACGGTACCCGGGAGATCCATTCCGCCGCCCAAAATCTGCCCCAACTGATCACCGAGATCGAGACCAGCTTTCCCGCGCTCAAGCCCCACCTCCGCGACAACGACGGCAAGGTTCGCCGCTTCATCAATTTCTACGTCAACGAAGAAGACATCCGTTTTCTCGGCAACGACGAGTACGCATTCAAGGACGGCGACGAAGTCTTAGTCATCCCCTCCATCGCCGGCGGCTGCTGAAAACCCTTTCCCTCCCCCCACCCCCGGTAGCCCACATCTCGCCACTTCGCTCGCGAGATTGTGGGCTACCGCTTTTCTCGATGAACTGACTGCGTCGGAAGTAACGAATCACCGAGCATAAGGCGACATCTCAAAGCGAAGGCAATCCGCAAGACTCATAGATCTTCGACATGTACTGCATGTCGAGCAGGCCCTCTTCTCCAGCTGTCTTCGGCGTTTGATCCTTAACAATGCAATCAGAAAAATACTCGGCCTGGGCAGTGAATTGCGAAGGATCCTTATTCTCATTAGGCTCATCGAGCATAATCGGCTTGCCCCCCGCGGGATCAGCAAACTGAGCCGTAAGATGAAGCCCCTGGTAAGGAAACGCCGGCTCCGCGTACAAAAATCCCAATGACCCATGCACCCGGTAAAACCCATTCATCGACGCGCCATAAGTCGTGTTGCAACTCGCCACTGCCCCTGAGGGAAACTTCATCGTCCAGGACAAATTCTCTTCGACGGTATCGAACCGTCCGTCATGATCGATCACCGACGAATACCCCTTAAGCTCGACCGGCTCTTCGCCCGTAAGATACCGGCAGGCATTCAGCGAATACACCCCCATGTCCATCAAAGGTCCGCCACCCGCCAGCTTGCGGTCCAGCCGCCATTCGCCGGCCCTTTCCCTGAATCCGTTCGCGCTCTCGATCGCCTGGATCTTTCCCAGCTTCCCCTCCCGGATAAGCTGCATTGCCCGCAGATTCGTCGGCTCATAGTGGCAGCGGTAAGCGATCATCAATTTCTTGTTCGCCTCTTTGCACGCCTTGATCATGGCCAGAGAATCCGCAACCGAAGTCGCCATCGGCTTCTCGCACAGCACATGCTTCCCCGCGCTTGCCGAGCGGATGGTGTACTCCGCATGCATGCTGTTCGGCAGCGCCACGTACACCGCGTCGATCGCAGGATTGTTCTTGATCTGATCCATGTTCTCGTAGCTGTAAATGGAGCTCTCCGGAACCCCATACTTGGCCGCCTGCGCGAGCGCCTTATCGCGGTGGCCGCTCACCAGCCCGGTAATTTTGGAGTTCTTGCTGGCCAGTGCTCCGGGCATGAAGTGGTCCATGGAAATTCGGCCCAGGCCGATAATGCAATAACCAATCTTGCCATCGCCCCGCTGTGCCAACAGCGGCGAAACCACTTGGGAAGCGGCCCCGGCGACCGCCAGGCGGGTGAACTCTCTGCGGGTAAGCATGATGGATCCTCCAATGCGCTGGAGTAGTTTAGACGCATTTTCGGAAATGACGAAAATTCCAGGCGCCCGGCTCCTCTTACAATCAGATCCAGCATGTCGAAATCCCTGCTCTTACTCACCCTGGCTTCGCTCACCATTGGTCCGGCGCTTCGGGCTGAGTCAACCCTCACCGATGACGCGAAAGCAAGCATCGATGCTGCCGTCAACCAGGTTTTGGCCTCCACCAAGGTGCCCAGCGCTTCGATTGCCGTCGTCAAAGACGGCCGCATCGCCTATCTCCAGGCCTACGGTCTGGCCCGGCTCACTCCGCCCATGGAAGCCACTCCACAAATGCAGTACCCCATCGGCTCCATCAGCAAGCAATTCACCGCCGCCGCAGTCCTTCTCCTGGCCCAGGAACATAAACTCACTCTGGATGATTCCGTCTCCAAATACTTGCCCGACTTGGCGCGGGCGAATGAAGTCACCATCCGTATGCTCTTGTCGCACACCTCCGGCTACCAGGATTACTGGCCCGAAGACTACGTGATGACTTCCATGATGGTGCCCACTAACGCGCAGCACATCCTCGACGTCTGGGGCAAAAGGTCGTTGGACTTCGACCCCGGCGCCCAATGGCAATATTCCAACACCAACTACGTGATTGCGGGCCGCATTGTGGAGCAGGTCAGCGGCATGCCCCTGATCGAACTGCTGAAGAAAAATATCTTCCTGCCACTGGGAATGGACAACGTCTACGACACCGATGCCAGCAAGTTGCCCGCGACTGACCCCACCGGCTACGAGCGCCACGCCCTCGGACCGCAACGCGCAGCCCCCCTGGAAGGCGCAGGCTGGATGTTTGCCGCCGGTGAGCTAGCCATGCCACCCCACGATCTGGCCCTCTGGGACATCAGCATGATGAACCGTTCGCTGCTCGAACCAGCGTCTTACCAGCAAATGCTGACCCCTGTCCTGCTCAAGGATGGGTCCGCCACCACTTACGGCCTGGGAGTCGATATAGGCAAGCGCGACGGTCACAACATAATTGAGCACTCGGGAGAAGTCTCCGGCTTTGTCTCCGAAAACATTGTTTTTCCCGACGATCACGCGGCCATCGTCGTACTCACCAACGAGATGGCCACCAGTGCCGCGAGCCTGATCGCCCGCAGGATTACGCCCACCGTTCTGGGTCTCCCAGCGGCCGCTCCTACTAAGGATGAGGCTCAGGCGCTCGCCATCTTCGACGGGCTCGCAGACGGCCACATCGACCGCACCCTCTTCACCAAATTTTGCAATGCCTATTTCAACCAGCAGACGCTGGACGATTTCGCCTCCAGCCTGAAGCCGTTGGGGCCACCGCTCACCTTCAAACAAACCACGCAGGAAGCCCGCGGAGGCATGGTATTCCGAGTCTTCACCGTTACCTTTCCCGAGCGCGACCTGAAGGTTACGACCTACCAGATGCCTGATGGAAAGTACGAGCAGTACCTGGTAATCCCCTAAGCTCCGCAAAGCTGCTGAGGTCAGGAACGGCTGCCTCATGTTCGCCGGAGCTACATGGGCCGAAAAGATGGCCGACCCGGATTTAATACCGTGGGCCGCCACCGACATCCGCGTGTGCGGCTTTCATTAAGGAAAGCCGCATGGAGTTCGCCAAGTCCGCTAACATTTATAGGAAATCCGGGCGAAGCCCCACCATTGATTTTGTGTCTCGTCTATGCTTCCCAGGGATTGACCAGGGGGACGGACAGATCCTCAAAGTGTTTAGTGTTCCGAGTCGCAAGAGTGGCCCGAGAAGCAAGAACGATCCCGGCGATCATCGTATCGCGCAGCTCCCCCGGACGACCGTTCTTCTGTCGCATCGCCATCAGCTCCGCTGCATGCCGCGCGGCCAGAATGTCGAACGAAGCGACTCGACGTTCGATCTTTTCGATAAGGACACGCTCGAATAACTCCATCAGTCCTGAGCGCCTTTTTCCAGCCGGCATCACCTGCAGGCCAAACTGCACTTCAAGGATGGTGATGGAGGTTGTCCAAACGGAGGTACGAGGTTGCCCATCCAGCCAAGCAATCACGCTCGCATCGGGAACGCGGCGCATCAAGGCCGAAAGCACGTTTGTATCAACGACGATCATCAGTCGAATGTGACTGGCGTGATGATGTGGCCGCGCAATTCTGGGATGTCGGCATCGAGACCAATCCTGGTGAACAAAGAGGCAATCTCCGTCCCTAACCCGCCTGCCTGAGCATCTTCTTCTTTCAGAGCATCGCGAAGAATGTCACGTACCTCTTCCTCCATGCTTTGCCCATGACGCGCAGCGCGGCGTTGCAACCGCACCTTGACCTCATCTTCCAGGTTGCGAACTACAAATTGAGCCAAGGAGAATCTCCAAAACTGATATCATGATATCACAAGGTGGTAGATCCTCATTTCCCCACCAAACCCTGAAACTCCGGGTTCTTCGCCAAATAACCCGCCACCGAAGGACAAATCACATCCACCTTGAGATTGTTGTCGCGAGCGTATTCCAGGGCCGTCTTCGCCAATACACCAGCCAGGCCGCGCCCGCGAAGGGCTTGCGGCACCTCGGTATGCCACAGCGTAATCCACCCAGCCTTATCCAACTCAAACTCCAGGTAGGCCGTCTCCCCCTCTTCCTCAAGCTCGAATCGGCTCATCGTCTTTTCTTTGCTCATTTCACCTCTGCGGGCTGTAACCATAGGCTTGGAGTGGAGTGCGCAATCTCCAATTCTTCCGGCGTCATATCGACCGGCACATCAGCAAACAAGGGAGTGCTCAGATAACGCTCACCCGTATCCGGCAACATGCAAAGCACGGTGGATTCCGTCGCCGCCTCTGCACACACCTGCAACGCGCCGGCAAACGTTGCTCCTGAACTGATCCCCACAAAAATCCCTTCCTTGCGGGCAAGTTCCTTGCTCCAACGCATGGCATCGGCATTAGGGATGCGCAGGATTTGGCTGATGACCTTCATGTCCACCGCGTCCCCGGCAAGCTTGGGGATGAAATCCGGGCTCCAGCCCTGCTGGGGATGTGGCTTCCACGCCGGGTGGCCGGCCAAGGGGGAACCGTCTGGTTTACGTTGCTGCGCTATCCCGCTGGTGAGCATGGGCGCATCATCCGGTTCGCAGACCACGATCTTTGTTTCCGGCCGCTCCTTGGCCAGCACCCGCGATACCCCTTTGAGCGTGCCACCTGTGCCAAATCCCGTAACCCAGTAATCCAGCCGATCCCCTTCGAAATCGCGCAATATCTCCTGGGCCGTGGTGCGCGAGTGCATGTCGGCATTGGCTTCGTTTTCGAACTGACGGGTCAGAAACCAGCCATGCGCTTCCGCCAGTTCGACGGCTTTCGCAACCATGCCGGTTCCTCGACCTGCCGCCGGCGTAACCACCACCTTGGCACCCAGGAACCGCATCAGTCTCCGACGCTCGACGCTGAACGTTTCCGCCATGGTGACTACCAGCGGATACCCTTTCTGCGCGCACACCATCGCCAGTCCGATTCCCGTATTACCGCTGGTCGCCTCAACCACCGTTTGCCCAGGTTTGAGCTTCCCGGTCTTCTCTGCATCCTCAATCACGCCCAGGGCAAGACGATCCTTCACCGATCCGAGAGGGTTAAAGGCTTCAACTTTGACAAATAGGTTGATCCCCGGCGGTCCGAGTTTATTGATCCTGACCACGGGGGTGTTACCGACAGTTTCAAGGATGCTGGCGTATTTGTGTCCCATTCACGAGTCCTCCACATGCGCATCTCAGGCCGGTTTCAGGCCGACTCAAAGATAACCCTTTTTCCGCCGCCTTCGCAGTCGCGACAGGTTTTCACCCGCTGGATACGACTAAAATAGCCACTTCCCAATTCCGCGACGCAGTCAAGAAAGGCCGGGAGCAATCTCGCTATCAGGGTAATCACCGGCACAGTACTGGCGTGTTCGCTGTTCAACGATGTCCGCTGACTGCAAACAGCGGACCCCGTATGCTTCCGCTTCGACGGCGTTTTCCCACGGGCCTCTTACCTCAATTCTTACCACTGGGAATATCATGAACCGGGCTCGCTGTTCCGTTCGTCGTCTCCTCTATTCGATCGGTGTAGGAGAAGCAACCATGGTTGACCCAAAGAATGTGCAAAATGATTTCACTCTATTCACCATGCCTCTGAATGCAACGGAGGTGTTGCAGCGGCTGTGCGATTCCTATAGCGCATTGCCGGAGGGCAATGTGCTCACAGGAGCCGATCAGGCTGTTCTGGCTGCCGTGAAGATGACTCTGAAGCATTTGGGCAGAGCTGGCTAATCCTCGTTTTCGCTATGGGACATGATTCCGCATTGTGAACAGAAAAACCTTCATTAGGCGTCTGGCCAACGTTTTTTTTGGCCTCGGCATTCCAGGGAGTGGCCCTCTGGGAAAAGTCAAAATCACCGGCTTCGACGAACATGGCGGAAGCTACGGGGAGAAGTAGCGACCGCACAAGTGTAGCGGACCACGACCTCTTCCGTGAGATGACCGATGACACCTACCCAACCCAGAAGGACGGCCGCGTGTTTGTTGCCGGATGCGCCCGGGCTAGGCATCAGTGAACTTCGCCGAGTTCGCGCGCAAGTGTCTGTATAAAGCAATTCGATCGCTGGCCCAGTGAAGCTACAAGGCAGGACGTGCGAGCTACTCAGCGCTGACTAACCGCACTTGCAAAGTCTGGATAACAGAATCGACACATGCGGCGAAGAGACCAGGAACCTCACGCATACCGCGCATCTGCGGGATTCACGACAGCCCTCATTGGCGGGTGTCGACATCCGCGCGGTCCAGGAACTCATGGCGCCCCAAGACTATTCAGGTGACTTGCACCATTCCCACCTCGCACCCGAGCATCAGTTGGAGGCCGTACGGCGGCTATGCGATACTGGCTTTGCTCGGAATGGTATAACTGGCACCGGTACTAGCACAGCGTTGGAGGCCACGGGACTTAGTCACCGTACGGCCACTAAAGGCTTTGTCCCAGGTGTTTAGAGCCAAAGGCCGGGATGGCGGAACTGGCAGACGCAGCGGACTCAAAATCCGCCGAGGGCAACCTCGTGGGGGTTCGACCCCCCCTCCCGGCACCATCTGAAATATCAACATCTCTCTGGGATCAGAGCGCTTGCCGCTCTTAATAGGGCGCTGTCTTTCGGGTGCTTTCGAGTCGGTCCTGCATTAAGGTACGAGTTCAGGTACAGAGCGCATCCGTTGTCGTTTCAATACCTTGGCTCCGCTTGCGGCGGACTTTATTTCTGCTGATTATCCTTATTTAGGCCAGATTTACGCCAAGACTACGGAATGCGCAGCGGACTAATCGGTTCGCTTGAAAAGACGTTCCTGCGACGTATGAGCCACCGTTTGCATTCCACTTAAATCGACATGTTCTACGCATAAGCCAGGAGATGCTACGTACGACCTACCGTCTCGTCGTGAAAGGCGCTTAGGTTGAGGCATCTTGGGTAAACCTGTGCCAGCAACTGCTGCAAACCGGACGCTGCTACTTGATGGTGGCGGAGAAGATGAAGGACGGGCGAACAGTCACGCTCCCTCCTTTTCGAATCCCTCAGCCTGAATGAGTTCTGCAACACGATTCTTGATATCGTCGCGCACCGCACGAACCTCATCCATCGGACGGCCTTTCGGATCCGGCAATGGCCAGTCATCTCGGCGAAGGCCCGGAACATAGGGGCATTTGTCGCCGCAACCCATGGTGATGAGCAGTGCCGCATCGTTTGCAAGCTCCTGGGTCAGCTTTTGCGGTTTGGCGGCGCTGAGATCAATGCCAATCTCCTGCATGACGGCAAGAACCTCTGGATGCACTCGCAAACCTGGCTCGGTGCCTGCGGAGATGGCTTCAGCCTTGGTTCGGTCGGCAAGCTGGTTGAAGAAAGCGGCGGCGATCTGTGAGCGGCCAGCATTGTGTACGCAGGCGAAAATTACCTTAAGCATCGTGTCTCCCGGTTGTAATCGTGTTCCTCTCAGACACACGGCTTTGGTCAAACAGTGTTTGTACTAACGTTTTGCCGTCGCATGAACATCAGGCCTCGGGTCGGAAACAAAGCCGTTTCGATTCGGCATTTGGACCTTCGGTAATGATTGCTGGTTCATGACCTCATCTCTCGCAATGATGTGGTTCAGGTAAAGAATGTAGGCAGTCACCGAATAGCTTTCGTCGACGGACAGCGTTCCTGGATTCGGGTAGTAAGGCATGGCGCGGTGAACGTAATCCCAAACCGAGGTGCTATATGGCCAATAGCTCCCAACCGTGAGCACCGGACTTGGAGTTCGCAGACTGCCGATCCCGCCCACGAGCTGCGGCCCGACTGGATCGTGGCCCTCTCCGTGCATGCCGTGGCAACCCGCGCACTTATTAACGAACACGAACTCACCGTTGACCGCGCTGCCGCTTCCAACTGGCAGGCCGGTGCCATCGGGAAGTATGGGAGCCTCCCATTTGCGAAGCTCTTCTACCGTGGGGACACGTCCGATGTGCTCGGTTCCGCTTTGGGCAAAAAGACATGAGAGTCCAGATGAAGTCAATAGTGCGAGGAGAGCGCCTACCTTACGCATAGGTAATCTCCCCACTGCGCTTCACGCGCCACCACTTAATTCCGTTGTAGTGGTTGTATCCATCAGGACCGGCAGTAAGACCGCGGACAGCTACGAGTTCGTCTCGCGTCGGTTGCCAATAGCCAGTCTCATCTTGGCAGCGCGAAGCGATAGTAGTTTCCTCTCCATTCCACGTCCAGGGGAGTCGAAAGCGAGTAAGTGATTTGGTGAGGATGGGCTTCTGCAGCTCGGCGTCCTTCCACTCCCCTCCGCCGTTCACGGAGACCTGCACTCGCTGAATGCGTCCTCTACCCGACCAGGCTAAGCCACTGATCTCATAAAATCCCCGACCCTCGAGAACCTGTCCGCCAGCAGGTCGCGTGATGACCGATTTAGCTTCCATCACGAATGTGAACTGCCGGGCCTTCCCGTTCGGAAGGAGGTCGGTATAGCTGGCGGCCTCATCCTTTGTCATCACCGGCTGATCAATGAGAGCGAGCCTCTGCAGCCACTTGATATTGATATTCCCTTCCCAACCGGGCACCACAATGCGAAGCGGATATCCCTGCTCAGGACGCAAGGCTTCACCATTTTGGCCATAGGCCACAAGGACGTCGTCCATTGCCTTGCCCAGAGGAATGCTTCGTGCGAGACGGCATGCGTCGGCTCCTTCTGCATAAAGCCACGTCGCTCGCGGCTTCACTCCGACCTTGTTGAGAAGCGTGGAAAGAGGCACGCCCGTCCACTCCGCACAGCTGACAAGACCATGACTCTTCTGAGGAGTATCGCGCGGCTCGCCTGCGTGCTCGGAGCCGCTGTTGCCAGCGCATTCGACGAAATGAACGCGCGAAACAGATGGCAGTCTTTCGAGATCCCTCATGGAAAAAATCAGCGGAGTCTCCACGAGGCCATCGATTAAGAGTTGGTGCTGCGCGGGGTCGATAGACGGCACACCGGCGTGTAACCGCTCAAAGAACAAGGCTGAAGGCGTGATGATTCCATACAAATCCTGGAGTGGTGTTCGGGCGGACCCCGTTCCTCCATAGGTCCCACGATTGAAATATCTCCCCGCCTTTTCGAAGCTGGACCGCTCACCGTAGCTTCGTCGCGGCTGTCCGGCCTCGTGTATCACCTCCTGGCCAATGGCTGGAGCTGCCAGAGTGGACATGGCGCCCAGCCTGACAAATTGCCGGCGTGAAAGACCGCTCAAGGCGCGAACCCCAGTTTGGCCAAATGATGCTTTACCTCTCATTCGCAACCTGCTTCTTCATCGCGATCGCAGACGCAGAGCAGGCACCGCTCCACTGGGAGGTAGAGCGAAGCGAGGAAGGCGCCTCTTCGCGACTGATCTCTGAGAATCCATGCCGTCGCCAATACGAACTCGCATCTGTCGTCAGCAGATAAATCGCCGAGACGCCGTGCTCGACTGCCCACTGGAGACGATCTTGCGTCAACTGCCGACCGAGACCTTGAGAGCGGAACAATGGCGCAACAGCGACCGATCTCAAAAGTGCATCCGCCCCATAGATCTCAAGCCCCGCAACCCCGACCAGTCGGTCTTTGGAGTCATGGGCAACGACGTATTGCGGGCCAAACTGCGAAGACGAATCCAGCATCGCCAGTTTGGAAGCCGCTAAGAGAGCCGATACGGCATCCTGGTCTGAGTTGTTCGCTGCACGCATTTGAAAGTCGCCAAACGGCACCCCCGATGTGGGAATCGGTTCGGACTTGCAGCAAGCCGGGCCGCAGCAAGATTTGGAAGTACTGGCTGTAACGAGATTTGCCATTGAGGACTCCTTCCGTAATATCCGCCAACACGAATATAGTTGCTTGCGTTACATTCGTCAACACGTATATATTTAAAACATGGCAACGAAGAAGGGATTCAGTTTCGAGAGGTTCTTTCAGGCTTTGGGGGACAATACCCGGCTTCGTCTCTTGAACCTGATGGGCGATCAGGAGCTCTGTGTCTGTTATTTCGTCGAAGTGCTCGATCAGCCGCAGCCAAAAATCTCCCGGCACCTCGCTTATCTAAGGAGCGCGGGACTCGTTAACGCACGGCGCGATGGCAAATGGATGCATTACCGCGTTGTCATGCCTCCCAATGAGGGCGCACGAAAGGTTCTGCAAGAGCTTTTTCAACATTTCAAAGAAGAGAAGGCCATGCTGGCAGATCGCGCAAAGCTGACCAAGGCATGCTGCGCTCCAGAGAAGTTTGTGAGGTTGCAGGGGGCGCCTCTGCCAACACCTGTTGAATCATCCCCGGTTTTCGCTTCGAGGTAATTTATGTCCACTGTCCCCTATACCCAAGGCCAGGTGTGCGCGCCGATGCCGCGAAAAAAGCTGTCCTTCCTGGACCGTTTTCTGACGCTGTGGATCTTCCTCGCAATGGCGATTGGAGTTGCAATCGGCCACTTCATTCCGGGCTCTGCAGCGTTTGTCAACAGCTTCCAGTCGGGCACCACCAATATTCCCATCGCTATCGGCCTCGTCATCATGATGTATCCGCCGCTGGCGAAGGTCCGCTACGAGAAACTGGGCGAAGTCTTCCGCAATCGCGGCGTCCTTGGACTCTCCCTGCTCCAGAACTGGTTGATTGGCCCGGCTTTGATGTTTCTGCTTGCTATCACTTTCCTGCGTGGCTACCCCGGCTATATGCGTGGGCTGATTCTCATCGGGATTGCGCGTTGCATTGCGATGGTGCTGGTCTGGAACGAGCTTGCAGAAGGGGATACCGATTACGTCGCCGGATTGGTGGCGCTGAACAGCGTGTTTCAAGTGGTCTTTTACAGCCTCTACGCTTGGGTTTTCATCACCATTTTACCCACTTGGTTTGGACTGAAGGGCTCAGTGGTGAACATCGGCATAGGTCCGATCGCCAAAAGTGTGTTCATCTACCTCGGCATCCCCTTTCTCGCCGGAATGCTGACCCGCTTTGTACTTCTCCGCGAAAAGGGCGAAGAGTGGTACAGGACGCGATTCATTCCGCGCATCAGCCCTTTTACGCTGATTGCACTACTCTTCACTATCCTCGTGATGTTCAGCCTCAAGGGCGATTTGATCGTCAAATTGCCATTCGACGTGTTTCGCATCGCTCTGCCGCTTGTAGTCTATTTCCTTGTCATGTTTTTGGTGAGCTTTTGGATGGGACGGAAGCTGGGCGCCGATTACGCACAGACGGCAACGCTCTCTTTCACTGCCGCGGGTAATAATTTCGAACTGGCGATCGCGGTTTCGGTGGCGGTGTTCGGCTTGAATTCAGGCGAAGCATTCGTCGGCGTGATTGGCCCGCTTGTAGAAGTACCCGCATTGATCGGTCTCGTCAACGTCGCATTCTGGCTGCGGAAGCGTTATTTCTCCGCAGCCGCCCTTCCTAGTAATAAAGCGGCAATCAATGCCTGAAGGATAGTGGTATGCACCTCCCTCGACATAATCACCGAGGCGCTCCACGACAGCGTAGAGTTCATACATCTGTTCTACATCTTGTCCGTGCTGGCGGTGGGCATGGTGGCTGTCTGGATCCCCGCGCGCCACGCTCTTGCCGTCGATCCCATGATCCTGCTGCGGCAAGAAAAGTGCGGGCCGGAAATGACAACAATAATCACCCATCTCTACCGGCGAATCTTGAGAATGCCGTTCATCCCTCTCTTAAGATGAACCATGTACATCGACGGTGTGAGCGAGCGGAGTTTACGAATCTTTCGCAGGAAGAGCACGATCACACCTCCTCGCAACATCCAGGCTCGTCTCCGTTGCTGTTCGATACTTTGCCGTTGTTCCTGCCAGGGCGCTTTGCGTGGCTCCTTCAGTAAGACCGGTGTCGTGACAAAGGTTAAGATATAGGCGTAACGATCGATGTTTGATTGGTTATTGGTAGAGCAATGGAGCGTTCTCTGCCCGTGAACCACGCAGTCTCCCGCCCGCAATGGAACTGCGACCGACTGGTCCTGATTAAAACTGACAGCACACTCGAAAGCGTGCGTGTGAGGGTCACCATGGAGGCTTCGATGCGGGAGCAGCCCCATCTGAGAGGAGCCTGGCACGTAGATAACGCAGCCGTCGTTTGGGCCAACATCCTGTAAAGGCATCCAAAAAGTGAGGGTTGCCCGATCATATCGGGGGTCGAAGTAGGCTTCATCCTGATGCCACGGCGTGCCCGAGCCGACCTGGGCGGGCTTGACAAGAACGAAATCGCAACGCAGAAAGCTGTTGGGTAGTAATTGTTGAGCAATTCGTGTTGCGTTGCGCACGTAATCGGTTTCCAGAAGCCAGGCGTTATAGATGCTGGGATTGGTTAACTGGATCGACTTCGGCACATCTGGGCGGGTTGAGCTCTCCATGGTGTCGAACAAGGAGCCTTCTTTTTCGCCAACACGCCTGGCGATAAGATCCGCAAGTATCCCACGTATCGCAGTTAGCTCCGCGGGCGGCGAGATGCTTGTCATAGGGACGAAGCCATTGGTTGAAAAGGATTGAAGCACTCCTTCTGAAAGGAACCCAGCCGTATCCTTGAAAGAATCTTCCCTAGCCGACGTTTCAACGATCATAGTTATCGCCACCGTTCATGCTTACTAATGGACCGCTCCTCGAATTCCGCCGATCGGTACAGATGGACAAACTGCCAGGTCGCCAACGGGGGAGAGTTGGTCCCAAGCTTCTTAGAAGAAGCAAATGGTGGATCAAAGAAGCTGAGCCGGGTTGCGAGCAAAGGAGCAATCCCGGCGATTTCTTAAACATAGTTAATACTGGAAGTCCGGAGCCTGTAGGTCGAAGTCGAGCCCAAGTAAATTGCTCTCTCTTATAGCAGGCGGCTTGGCGTTATCAAATGGATTTTTAGTACCGTGCCAGCGTTAATTAGCTTGCTAATGGTTTAACGCATAGTTTTGCCCTGCATATGGTGCTCGTAGGGCTGAGTGACGCTCTCTATGAGAAGAATTGCCACGAAACATCGGAGCATAGCCCTATCGAGCTCGCGGCCGAATTTACCCATAACCAGGGTTAGAATCGTCCAAGCGAAGCCGAGGTCAGGATGCCACCAGCCACTGAAGACAATTTACTTGCCGCCGTCCTCGATTCCTGGGACCGCAACAACCGCATCCTCGTCAACCTGTTGCGTGTTTTGCCTCCGGGCGCCCTCGACGCGCGCGTTTTGCCAACCAGTCCGTCGATCAGCGAGATGTTCATGCACATAGTGTATGTCCGCTTGATTTTCGTCTCAGAGGATGCGCCAAATCACGCCGTTCCGCTGCCGCCGCGCGAATGGCTCCGCGAGTCTGATCCCGGGCGCATCGCCGCTGGACTCGACAGCAGTGCCCGGGTCGTGGGCGCCGCGGTTGAGGATTGCCTTCGCTCCGGCCGCCCCATGCAACAGCACTATGATCATCCCCTGCTGTTCCTGCAGCACATGATCTGGCACGAAGGCTATCACCATGGCCAGATCAAGCTGGCGCTCAAGGTTGGCGGCCACCCCTTCGACGATGAGGAGATCGGCCCCCTCACCTGGGATATATGGATGAGCAAGACCGTCAGCAGCTGAATGCAGACGCGGACCGCCATACGCCAGTGTTCTCAGGCGATGGGAAGCACCGTCGTCATTCCCGTGAGCCGGAACAACTCCTGCACTCGGGCGTTCACCCCCGTAATGCTGAGGCGAATCCCTTTGCTCTGACACCGGACAAAATGACTGACCAACATCCCCAACCCCGTGGAATCCATATACGGAACCTCCGTCAGGTCGAACACGTGTGCGGGCGCCTGCGCACTACCCGGTGCCGATTCGAAGATATTGCGAAACGCATCAGGCGACAGCGAGTTGTACATATCCCGGCCGGTAAATGGTCCGGACAAGCGAAACACCGTGGCGTGCGTCTCGCTTTCGCCTCGTTCGATCGTCAGCCTCGCACTCTTCCATATCTGCGTTTCAGTCGATGCCATGGTTTTTCCTTCCTTGCCGGAGCTCGCTGCTGAATCCTCAACGAGCATACCGGAGCCATCCCTCCGCGAAAAGGTGACCGGGTTGACAACGCGTCCACCGCGCCCCTATCGTTTGGATCGATCCCTATCTATGAGTCCAAACGAAAGCCGTCAAACCACCGTGCTGGTGGTGGGAGCGGGCCCAACCGGCCTCCTTCTTGCCTCCGAACTCAACCGCCGAGGGGTTCCATGCGAGTTGATTGATGCTCAGCCCGCGCCGAACCACTGGGATCGAGCGACCGTCGTTCACCCGCGTTCCCTGCAGATATTCGAGTCCATGGGACTGGTCGAAAAATTTCTCATTGCCGGATGCAGACAAAGGGTGATCAAGCTTCATTCCGACGGCGAACTCCTCGGGATCATAGACCTGGCTGGTTGCGGCAGCATTTACCCCTTTAACGTCGGCCTCTCCGAGGAGACCACAGAGTCCATCCTCACCGGTTCTCTCCATCAACACGGTGGCCAGGTCAATCGATCTTCCCGCCTCGTCGGGCTGACCATCACTCCTGACAATCGTGTCGTCGCGGAAATCGAGCGTGACGGCGATAGATACCAGGTGGCGGCCCGTTGGATAGTGGGTTGCGACGGCCTCCACAGTGCAACCCGCCAGCTGGGTGGCATCGGTTTTGAAGGCCACGACATGTTGAAGCCGTGGGCCGTCTTCGATGCTGCCGTGGAGCCATGGGATGACACCTTCGAAGCGACGATGGTCTATCTCGAGCCCCTTCCGATCATCCTGACTGCGATCCCAGGCCATCGCTGGCGGGTTTACCTTCGACCCCGTTCAGAGGACTCTGATCTCGTTGCCGATGCTCTGTCTACCTTGCGTGCCTACTTACCTTCCGCCGCTTTCGTCGACGTAGAGAATCCGGGGCGCTTCCGTTGTCACACCATGATCGCGACCAGCTATCGCTCCGGGCCGATCTTCCTTGCCGGTGACGCAGCGCATCTCTGTTCTCCCGGCGAAGGACACGGCATGAACTGCGGTCTGCAAGACGCCTTCAACCTGGCCTGGAAACTCGCTCTCGTCCATCAAGGCGCCGCCCACGAAACACTGCTTGATAGCTACGAAATCGAACGCCGGCCGGCTGCGCAGCTGGTAATGAAATCCGGCGACAACATGGAGGATTCGCTGACCATGACCGACCCTGCAAAACGCAGGGCCCGCGACCAGGCCATCAAGACCTCACTCGCCGATCAAGAGGTCCTGCATCACGACATGGTGGCTGAAACAGAACTGAACATTCAGTACGCGTACTCTCCGATCGTGTTCGGTGACGCAAATAGCTCTTTCGCAGCCGGCTATCGCCTGCCCGACAATATTCCGGTGCATCTGCCCCAGGCAGCCACTTCCAACCTTCACGCGCTTGGCCATCATGCCGGCAGCACTCTGATGCTTTTGGGCGGACCCGCTGCAAACCCATCGGCCTTGCTTGCTCTCCACGCTGCCCTGCAGAAACACGTAAGAGACTCGCCTCTGTTTGAGGCCGCTGTGGCCCTCAGTGCCCGCGCCCACGAACCAGATTCCATCGGGCGTCTTGAACCCGCCGCCGCAGCCCAACTGGGGATTGATGGAACCACTCTCCTTGCAATCCGCCCCGACGGCTACGTAGGCCTGCGAGCCGATCGCGACCACCTGGTTGCGCTGGAACGCTACGCCACCTTTCTCCAAACCGGCCACAGTTAGGCCTACCACGACCCTCCGTCTCACATCGGAATGCCCTCCTTAGCCCCGCTCCTTTCGTTGCCAGTCAGGCACACCTGAAGGGATACAATTCAGCGGGGTCCCACGATTTTCGTTTTGACAGGCTACTGAATGATTCTCAAACAGTACTATCTCGGCTGCCTGGCACACGCCTCCTACCTGCTGGCAGACGAGGCCACCGCAACAGCAATCGTCGTTGACCCGCAGCGCGATATCCAGCAGTACGTCGCCGATGCAGACAAATTAGGCCTCCACATCCGTCACGTCTTTTTAACCCACTTCCACGCCGACTTCATCGCCGGCCATCTGGAGCTACGCGACCGCTGCGGCGCCACCATTTATTTGGGTAGCCGCGCCAAGGCGGAGTACCCTTTTGTGCCGATGACTGATGGAGACACCCTCGACTTTCCCAGCCTGCGCTTGCAAGTCCTGGAAACCCCGGGTCACACTATCGAGTCCATCTCCATCCTGGTTTTTGATCTTCAGAAAGACTCAACCAACCCGCACGCCGTGCTCACCGGAGATACCTTGTTCATTGGGGATGTAGGCCGGCCAGACCTGCGAGCCTCGCTCGGGTGGACCGCCAACGATCTCGGCGCGCATCTGTACGACTCGCTGCGCAACAAGCTCTTGCCCCTGCCCGATGAAACCCTGGTGTACCCCGCGCATGGCGCGGGCTCACTCTGCGGCAAGCAGCTTTCCTCCGATACCGTCTCTTCGCTGGGAGATCAGCGCCGCCTGAACTACGCCTTGCAGCCGATGACGAAGGAACAATTCATCAGCCTGGTCACTGCCGACCAGCCCGATGCTCCACAGTACTTCACCTATGACGCCATACTGAACACTCGCGAACGGGTAACTCTCGACACCAACCTGGAGAGGGTTCTTCACCCTGTGGCGCTCGACGAAGTGATCCGGTTGGGAGACGCAGGTGCGCAGTTGCTGGACGTACGCGACGCGGCAGAATTCGCCAAGGGTCATCTGGCAGGCAGCATCAACATAGGCCTCGGCGGTCAATACGCCACCTGGGCGGGCACATTATTGGATCGCGCCAAGCCGATCGTGATCATTGCCGAGCCGGGAAGGGAACAGGAAGCCGCCCTACGCCTGGGCCGCATCGGCTTCGACCAAGTGAGCGGTTATCTGGATGGGGGCATGGTTGCACTCGCCGCAAGGCCCGACCTGGTCTGGCCAACGGAACGGGTCACCCCCGCGATGATCGCGGAAGAAATCGCCGGCGCCGCACCGCCCATGGTCCTGGACATCCGCAATCCCGGCGAGTGGAAAGCGAAACACATCCCGCAAAGCCTGAACATCCCCCTCAATCACCTGCAGGAGCGTCTCGCGGAAATCCCCCGTGGCCGCCGCATCGCCGTACACTGCGCAGGCGGCTACCGCTCTTCGATCGCCACCAGCATTCTCCATCAGAACGGAATAACCAACCTCATCGAGATGGCCGGCGGCCTCGCCGCGTGGGACGCCGCCAAACTTCCAGTAGTTTCGGAGCCGTGAGACTCCTCGCGGTGGAGCTACGCTAAATCGCAGAGCTTGCCCTATGGTGTCTGCGGGACATCCGCAGTTGGAATAAGACAACATAGAGGGGAAGCTATCGATTGACCATCTTCATCATCCCCGGCGCATAGCGCTCTCCTGCAACCGACCCTTTGGGCAATGCATGCTCGATTCGGTTCAGATCTTCTTCAACCAACCGGATGTCGGTAGCGCGGATGTTCTCTTCGAGGCGAGTTATGCTGCTGGTCCCGGGGATAGGAACCACGTTCTGATGGCGGTGGAGCAGCCATGCCAGCGCAAGCTGAGCGGGCGTACAAAGTTTCTCCTCCGCAAACTCCTGCAGCCGGTCCGCAGTGGAACGATTTGTGGCGAACTGTTCTGCCTGAAAACGCGGATTGCTTCGCCGCCAGTCATCCGGTGCGAGATCTTGGACGCTGCGAAACCGTCCACCGAGAAGTCCACGACCGAGCGGACTGTACGCCACCAGCGCGATACCCAATTCACGCAACACTGGCAACAGGCCGTCTTCGGGCTCGCGGCTGAACAACGAGTACTCGCTTTGGATCGCTGCAATTGGATGAATCCTGTGAGCACGGCGTACTGTCGCCGGAGAAGCTTCGGACAGTCCGAGGTGGCGCACCTTTCCTGCGTGCACCAGCTCCGCCATTGCGCCGACCGTCTCTTCGATCGGCACTCTCGGATCGACGCGATGCAGATAGTAGAGATCGATGTGCTCCACTCCCAGCCGTTGTAGTGATTGATCGCAGGCGCGACGCGCGTTCTCCGGGGTGCCATCGACACCATGGTTCTGTGAGCCAGAGCCTGCAACCAGGCCAAACTTCGTGGCCAGCACGACACTGTCTCGTCGGCCGGACAATGCCTTGCCTACTTTGATCTCTGAGTCGCCATAGATGTTCGCCGTATCGAGAAGATTCAGGCCCAGATCGAGAGCCCGATGAATCAACTCAATCGCCTTCCTATCGTCTTGCACGCTGCTGGTATACACATCGGCGATACCGATGCTCATGCAACCCAGTCCAATCGCCGATACCTGCGGTCCATCATGACCGAGCCGTCTCTGTTCCATCGCAACCTACTCCAGTCCAACCTAAAGAAATATATTGAATCGAGCCGGCTGGGGACAACCGAAACGCACCCAGGAATGGCGGCAACCGCATCCGAATCTACCGTCGCGCGCCGCAGTCAATGACTGCCATACCCATGAAGCGGGATCTTTTTATCAGGAATCTGCGTATTCCCTGTTAACCATCCGGCTCCAGAAGCGTTTTACTCGTGAAGCTCGAAAAAACGGAGGCATGATATGGGCGGGGACACCATCCCGGTAATCGCAGTTTTTTCAACCATCAGCTGGGTCGCGTGGCTGCTCTTTTCTTCCATTCGCCGCTACAAAGTAGCCCAGCTCCAGGCGGATATCCAAAGAGGGTTGCTGCAGCGATTCGATTCTTCCAATGCTCTCCTGGGCTACGCCCAGAGCGAGGCAGGCAGCCAATTTATCAAGAGCATGGAGATCGATCGAAGCACACCATACAACCAGATTCTCAAGGGGGTCCAGGCAGGGATTGTGTTCATGTTCTTCGGCGCCGGCATGTTGCGGCTCCACGCCTGGAATATCGGCGACGAGGGGCCGCTCGTCTTCGGCACGCTCGCTCTCGCTCTCGGCCTCGGCTTTGGCGTGGCTGCGGGAGTCTCCTACTTCCTCTCGCGCTCCTTTGGTCTCTTGAGCCGATAAAGTGGGCGCCGGTGGGGTTGGCGAGACGGTTGTCCTCGCGTGCAATGAGGAGTCGTCAGGGATGGAAGAGCAGACATTCCATGCGCTCTACACTGCTACAGCGAAACCCCTTTGGGCGTATATCGCGCGCGTGTCCGGCCGCCCGGACGTGGCCAATGACCTTCTGCAGGAAACCTACTGCCGCTTCCTGAGCTCCCAATTGGCGAATCGGGAGCTCGCGGAAGCCAAGCCTTACCTGTTCCGCATCGCGGCCAATCTACTGCACGACCGATGGCGCAACGGCGAGGATACACAATGGTCCGAACCTCCGGAAATCGCGTTCGAACGAGATGTCGATACCCAGATCGACGTTCGCGATCTGATGCAGCAGCTCAAACCCAGGGAACGCCAGTTGCTTTGGTTAGCCTATGTCGAAGGCATGACCCATAGCGAAATCGCGAAGTCCACCGGGTTGCAAATGATGAGTGTTCGCATCTTGTTATTTCGCGCGCGCCGCAGGGCGGCGGAGTTGCTGGGACGAAAGGAGAGAGCCGTTCATGAAGTGTAAGAGAGAGCAGCAGGTCATTCAAGCAACGCGCGACGGAGTGTGGACCTCTTCGCTACGCGCTCATTTGCGCGACTGCGCGCCATGCACCCAAACGGAGTTGATCGCCGCATCACTCAAGGAGGATGCTGCAACGCTGGAACGGCAGCGCGATCTTCCGCCGGCTGCCGTGGTCTGGCGCCGAGCCCAGACCAGGCGGCGTGCGGACGCGCTGCGGCGAGCCACGCGCCGGCCGTTTCTCATTGTCGGCGTGCTGAGCGGCCTGTACGCACTCGTTTTGCTGCTGTGGGGACTCCTTCAACTTCCGCAGTCCGTCTCCCGGCTGTTGGTCACGTCGCCCGGACTGAACGGGGGTATGGCGCTCGCTGGGGCGACCCTGTCGGGAATACTCGTCATCGTGGGATCGTGTGCATTGATCCTGCACCCTCGAAGCTAAGGCTCCCGGGTCACCACAATATTCGTCGCGTCGAAACTCCCCGGGTCCCCGAAACCTTTCCACAACCTGATCTCACCAAACTGCAGGGATAGGAAATGGAAGGGTGGCGGTATCGTGTACAGCTTGTCGCCCGATGCCCCGCCTCCCGAAACCACCACGTGTGCGGTCGACTGCGTCGCAGAAATATTCAGAGTCACCTGCAACAGGAAAACCTGGTCTCGCACAAAAGAACCGAACTCGACAGTATCGTCGATGCGCACCGTATTGCTCGGTGTGAAATCAATGTGCATGAATTCCTGGGCGATGGCGGTCTCGAAACTGATGGACGCCACAGCCGAGCCGGTGGGCACGAAGATCGCTGCGGAAAAGTTATAGACCCCTTGCCCGTCGATCTCGGTAAGCACTCCCACGAAACTGGGTAGTTGCTCGCTGGTGAGTGGCAGTGCTGTGATCTTCACCCACTTGTTGGTATGCGGGAAGGGAGGATCAACCACGATCACACTTCGGGGCGGCCCCTCAACCTTTGCCGTTCCCACGGCCTGCACGGTGGATGGCGGCGCGCCATCGGGTGTGGGATCGAAATTCGAACTGAACAACGTCTTCGGTGTGGTTAGGAATACGATCTTTCCCAGAAGCGTCACGTTGTAGCCAATCCGGAAAATCCAGGCGTCAGTGTCTCTCACCGCCACATCCACATTGATCCCCGTAAATAGATTGCTCACCGGCGCATGGGTGAAGGCGTTTGTCCCCGTGGCAAAATGGTTGGGCCGCCAAACGTCTACCGCAAATCCGGCATTGATCGACTGGTCCTGGTCGAAGATCGAGCTGAGAGAAACGAATGGCGCCCATTCTTCCAACGAGAATCCAATGCTGATGTTCTGGCCCGGCGGCTTCGGGATACCAAATCGGCCAATCGCCCAATTTAACGGCCCAGAATTCTGCGGCCCTGCCATGTCCGGAAGGAAGGACAGTGTTTCCCGGAGCCACTGCGAAGTGCTGTTGCCTTCGAGGTTCGCAAACGCCACGCCCGAAAGAACCAGTAGAAAACTCTGATCATGAACACTCGCAGGAGGAACTTCGCCTACAGCGAGAGCCGCCGGTGTAATGAGCCAATTCTGGCCTGCAAACTCGGTAAGTACTTTCATCTGAACTCTCCGTCTGCCTTGCACCTGTCTAGTGACAAAGTCCCGTAGAGCGTTTCAAAACGTCGATAACTTTGACAGGATCGCGACGTAACCGTGCCGGTGACCCCCGAACTGGAAGCCGACGATGTGCAGTCATTAGCGAGTCTTCGGGGTATCAGCCGGTGTCGGGGTTGATACAAAACCCAATCAGCTACGCGTGTATTTATTGAACCAGTCGACCGTGCGCTGCCAGGCTAGATCGGCTGCGGCCTTGTTATACCGCTCCGGTGTCGCATCACAATTAAACCCATGCACGGCGCCTGGGTAGATATACCCTTCGTGCGCGACGTTTGCCGCCGTCAACGCCTTGTCGTAAGCCGGCCATGTGGCTGCCAACCGCGTGTCGAGTTCCCCGTGATGAACCAGAACACCTGCCTTAATCTTCGCTACATCTTCTGTCGTCGGGGGACCGCCATAGAACGGCACCGCCGCTCCCAAATCAGCTCCCAACCGGACGGCCAGCATGTTGGAGACGCCGCCCCCATAACAGAAACCGGTAACACCGATCTTGCCCGTGCAATCGGGCCGTGCTTTCAGCCACAGGGCCGCCGCCACCATGTCTTCGCCCATTTTCTTACCATCGATCTTGGCGAACATCTGGCCTCCCTTGTAGTCGTCGCCGGGAAAGCCGCCCAGAGAGGTGAGCCCATCCGGTGCGAACGCCATGAAGTTGGCCAGGGCCATACGGCGCGCGATGTCCTCAATATGAGGGTTAAGACCTCTATTCTCGTGGACGACGAGAATGCCGGGTAATTTCGTAACCGTCGCAGAGCGCGTGTCCGCGCTCACAGGCCGTACGAGGTATCCTTTAATGCTTCCGTTGCCCTGGGGCGACGGGACTGTCTCGTAGGTTGCCTTGATCCTGTCATCGGTCCGCGATACCTGTTGGCCCAAAGCATAATTCGGCATCAACGCCTCAACAATGGTCGACGCCGCCAGCCCAGCCACCGCCAGTCGCTGCACGCCGTCCAGGAAATCACGGCGACTCATCTCACCATGAATGAAGCGGTTGTAAAGTTGTACGGCTTCGATCGGCAATTTAGGTTTCGTAGGCTCCATCGCTTTCACCCCCTGCGGGAGAATATCACCGGTCACCCTCGCGAGCAGGGAACTCAGCTCTACCCATGCACCTCAGCGAGCATGCCGCGATAAAACTCAAGCACCCGCTGGTGTCTCTTTTTCGCCAGTTCCTGCCCGGTGCGCGTTTTGAAGGTCCCCTCTAACGTCAGCAGCTTTTTGGGAAAGTGATCCAACGCGTTTCGGCCATCATCCAACGCGCGTGTCTTTGCCTCGGGATCGGCCAAATCATACAGGCGTGACCCCAGGCGGCCCGCAGTGTAGAAACATCGCGCAATGCCGCCAAACCCGATGGCGTCCAGGCGATCGGCGTCTTGCAGAATGCAGCCCTCGATACTCGTTGGCGCAAACCCGGCGGAGAAGCTATGGCTCCCGATGGCGCACGCAACGGTATCTATGCGCGATGGCTCCCACCCAAGTGCCTCGAGGCGAACTCGCGCCTCGTTCGCCGCGAGTATGGATGCCTTGCTACGCAAAGGAGAATCCTTCGGGACCGGAACACAGTCATGCAGCAGCACCGCCGCTGCCAGCACTTCAAAGTCACCGCCCTCGTCCCGATGAATCAACTGAACGTTGCGCCAGACCCGCACGATATGGGACAAGTCGTGCGCGCCGTCTTCATCATTCGTGGAGGAGTCGAGCAGCTTTGCCGCGAGCTGATCGAAAGGGTGGAACATCGCTGAGGTCATGCTCCAGCATAACCATTGCTCTGCGCTAAGCTTGACCATAAGTTAAAGTTTATATAAGATAGCGCTTATGAATGTGCCGGAGACTCTCGACTCTGCCTTCTCTGCTCTGGCCGACCCGACGCGGCGAGCGATTCTCGCGCGCCTCGCCAAAGGGGAGGCTACTGTCAACGAGTTGGCGGAGCCGTTCGAGATCTCGCAACCAGCCATCTCGCAACACCTCAAAGTGCTCGAAGATGCGGGACTGATCGTTCGCCGTGTCGACGGAACGAGGCGGCCTCGCCGTCTGGTGAAGCCGCGCATCGACGCCATGGATCGATGGCTGGCGATGCTCCGAAAAGCTCTCGAGCAAAACTACGACCGGCTGGACCAGGTTCTGGCCGCGTTGCCAACACAGCAGAAAGGGGAATCGCGATGAACAAAATGGAGCTCAAGACAGAAGGGGATACACACGTGATCGCCCGGAGACGCTTCGCCGCGCCGCCGGAACTTGTCTACCGCGCCCACACAGATCCGGCAATTATTCAGAAATGGTTACTTGGCCCCGAGGGTTGGACGATGCCGGTCTGCATCAATGAAGCGAGGCCAGGCGGCAAGATCCGTTACGAGTGGAGCAACGGCAAAGGTGCCGGATTCTACCTCACCGGAGAATACCTCGAGCTCGAACCCTACAGCAGAATCGTCCACGTGGAACGAATGTTCATGCCGGATGCTACGCCAGACAATCACGTGGAAACACGATTCGATCCGGATGGCGCTGGTACGTTGATGACCATGCGCATGACCCTGCCCGATGCTCAGACACGGGCCGCAATGCTGGCGACTGGAATGGAGCACGGGATGGAAGCGAGCTACGCGCGTCTGGACGCGACGTTCTAACCTGGTCGCTACTCCATGCGCAGCGCTCTCATGGGGTCGACCCCCGCCGCGCGGGCGGCAGGCACTACGCTTGCCGCCAACGCAACCAAAGCCACGCCCACCACCGCCAGAAGATAGCTCACCGCATCCAAGGGCTGCACACCGTAGAGAGACGACGTCAACGCATGCCCGACCAGCATCGCTGCTGGTACACCGATCACCACCCCTGCCGCAGTAAGCAGCAGGCTGCCTTTCAGGATCATCCACACCACCTGCCCGCGTCGCGCGCCTACGGCCATGCGCACACCAATCTCCGCGGTCCGCATGCTTACCCGGTAAGCCAGTGTTCCATAAAGGCCAGCCGCCACCAGAACCACCGCCAGAAAGCCGAAGAAACCCGCCAGCCGGGCAAACAACACCTGTCCGGAAATCGAAAGGTCATATTGCGCGCGTTGCGTCATCGGTCGTATCAGCGGCAGGTTCGGATTCATCTCCTGGAGCGCCTTGCGCGCCGAAGGCAGAATCGCCAGTGGATCGCCGTGCACCCGCATCTCCACGTCCATAGCCCCGGTCATCGGAATCTGCGCGTACATATACCAGGCCATGGGAATGGGCTCTTCATCGATGCTGCGATATTTGTGGTCCTTCACCACGCCCACCACAGTCATCTCGTAGCGCCCGTTCTCGGTCCCAATGGTGTGCCCCAGCGGATTCTGATGGGAAAAGAAGCGTTGCGCAAATTGCTCATTGATGATGCCGGCGTGCGGTGAAGTTGCGGTATCAGAATCGGCAAAGTCGCGGCCTGCCAGCACCGGTACTCCGAGCGTGCGAAAGAAGTCCGGCCCCACCACGTTGCTGCGCACCAGGCGCGATGATCCGTTCGCCACATCCGGCAACTTCCCATCCACTGTCATACTGCCGTTATCGGACCACCCGGAGCCAAGGCGCTCTTCCATGACGGTTACCGACTCCACGCCAGGCAGCGCACGCAGGCGGTTCATCAGGTCTCACATAGAAGGCGGTACCTTCGGGAACGGACTGGATGTTGGGTTTCACTCCGAAGACCACCAGGCCTTCGATCCGCATTCCCAGCGGAGTATTTTGCAAATTACGCAAGGTGCGAATCAAGCAGTCCTGCGCCCACCAGCAGCACCACGCACAGCGCCATCTGCAGCGCTACAATCACTCTGCCCGCGCGCGATTTGCCGGCTATCCGTGTTCGCCATGGCCGCCGCCGTCTTCAGCGCCAATTGGGCCTTGCCCGCAAGCGCTACACGTAACGGCGCGAGTGCCAATAGCAACGCGGCCATGACCAGCACACCCATGGTGAAAAACATCACTGTTCTGTCCGGAGCCAGGCTCGACTCAATCTGCGCCCATCTCCCCAGCAGCCGCGTCGCCATCTCGGCAAAGCCCCAGGCCAATGCTCCCACCCGCTGTCACCAGGATCAAACTCTCCGCCAGCAACTGCCGCAGCAATTCGCCGCGGCCCGCACCCAGCGCCTGCCGCACGGAAAACTCGCGCTGCCGCGCCCCGTTCCGTGCCACCAGCAGCATCACGACATTGGTCAGCGCAATCAACAGCACCAGTCCTACCATGGCCATCAACATGCGCAGCGGGTTGCGGGATTGCTCGCTATATCCGGAGAAGTTCTTGGCATCAGCCACGCTCAGGACGGGCGGCTTCTCTCCCGCAGGCGGCGTGCCCAGGCCGGCGTAGGCCGCTCGCTGAAACATTGGCTGCAATTGCGCCACCACCTGCGCTCTGTCTTTGCCCGGAGCGAGACGTCCAATGAGCCGCAGGCACCACCATGTTTGGTTGGCAATGTAGTTCTTTCCGTCTTCCAGCGGATTGCCCCACGCATTCAGTTCCGGGCGGCTCTGCAACGGAATCCAGAAATCAGTGGACCTGCCGCCCTCGACCCCTTCAAAGCCCTTCCGCTGCGACGCCCACGATCGTGATGGGCACTCCGTTGACGTATAAGGCAGTGCCGAGTACCTCCGGGTTGCGCGCAAACCGTCGCGTCCAGTAGTTGTAGCTGATGACGGCAATCGCCGCATGGTTCGTCTCGTCCCGCTCGCTGAAGCCGAGGCCGCGCTCCAGCTTTACGCCCAGGCCGGAAAAGAACGTGCCGCTCACCATGTCGCCTTCCGCTTCTTCCGGGTTGGCTCCATAGCGGACGGCAACTTTGCTGCCCGACAGTGGCACATAGGCCATCAGCGGTGAGAGTGCACTGCCTTGCCGGCGTAGCGCATCGTAGACCGCGTAGGAGAACGTTTCGTTGGAGTCAATGGTGCCGGTCCCGTGAGGCGGGTTTGTCGTCCTCAGGTACACCAGCCGATCCGGATCGCTCACCGGCAGTAACCGCAGCAACACTGCGTTCATCAGGCTGAATACCGCCGTGTTCGCACCAACTCCCAGCGCCAGCGTCACAATCGCTGTTGCGGTAAACCCAGGGCTTTGACGCAGCGAGCGCAATCCGAATCGTAGATCGCGCCACAGCTTGTCCAGGCCCACCCACCGGCCTTTCAGGTGGAACCGCTCCTGCGCCGCGCGCACGCTCCCGAACTCACGCCGCGCACGCCACCGCGCCTCGTCCTCGCTCAAGCCGCTGCTCTGCAGTTCGTCGGCTTCCAGTTCAAGATGCGTTTTGATTTCTTCTGCAAAATCTTCGGCACTGCGTTTGCGCCTGAACATATCTATGCCTCCTCGCCCTGCGGCCCGCTCCCCGAATCCAGGATCAATCCCATTGCCCGCGTCAGGCGGCGCCACTCCCCGGTCTTTTCCGCAAGCTGCTCGCGGCCCTTCGCCGTGATCGAATAAAAACGAGCTTTGCGGTTGTTCTCGCTCACGCCCCACTTGGCGCGGATCCACTTCTTGTCTTCCAGCCTCTGCAGTGCCACATAGAGCGAGCCATGATCGACCAGAAATACTTCTTCCGACTGACGCTGAATCAACCGCGCTACGCCCTGCCCATGGCACGGTCCCAGCACCAGCGTCTTTAAAATCAGCAGGTCCAGTGTGCCCTGCAACAAGGCAATGCGATCGTCTTCATTCTCTCGGGTAGCCATTCGACCCAAGTATTCGCCACCTTGGGTCGAATGTCAACCCAAGCACATTCCGCTCATGAATACGAGAAGGGCGGCGTTTGAGATCTGGGATCCTGCCAGGAAAGCTCAATCGAGTCGGCTCCCGACGTTAACTCCTGGAAACCCGGAATAACAAACGGGAGATTGATGTTTCCAGGAGGGTTCGGCGGATGACTAGTGGAGGTTGTGGACCGGTAGGAGCGGGGCACACGAATGGCGCACCGCAGATCCGCTCGGCTGCGCTCGGGATGACAAAAAGGAGAGGACCGTGGCAAGGAAAGGGCGGTTGCTAAACCGAGGCATTGTAAAAATCTAGTTTGGACACGTCTGAAAGTTCAGCCGCCCCTTCGGGACTCATTTGTAAGGCCAGGTTCTCACGCAAACTCTAAAACCACCGAAGACATCTTTTTGCGCCGGCTTAAGCACCGGCCACGGCTGAAGCCGGGTCACGGCCTAAAGGCCGTACGGTTGAAAAAGAGGGCTCCTCTAGAAAGCCCTGCCCGTCTCAACCAACACTGGGCTGTCCCCAACCTGCAACTTACCTCCAGCCAACGGTTGCACCGTGCCGGAGAGATCGCGGACCTCGGTGTATTGCTCTGGTACTCGATAGCTCACCGTCTTGCTGGAGTTCCAGAGGACAAGTGCCTGGTACCCACCGGCCCGGTTCAGTGTGCAGCTCCAGGTCCCGCTTGCATCCGGCGCGCACCCCAAGGTCATCGACGCGCCAACCATCCATTGTTGAACGATGCCGTACGATGCAACGTCCGGATCAGCACCGGATCCCGGACTCCATAGACCGCCCCAGGTGCCGCCATCGTAGGCGTACCAAACGAACCGGCTTACTCCTTCAGACCATTGCAGGAAATAGTACTTGGCCATAAAGGCTGCTCGGTTTTCGCTTCCGTAAAGTATCGTCATCAGGGTCCCCGGCCCAGTCAGCTTCCGTGTCCCATAGAGGCTTACTGCTCTGGCCGTGCGCCCTCATCACTTCCTGGTAACGCGACACCACGGAGACAATGGACTCAGCCTCGCTATTGCAGTAGCCATGAAAGGAGATGATGTCCGCGTAGTCCCCTCCACCCTCGGCGAGATACTTGTCGAGCCACGAGGGACCCTCGGACGCGCTCACCGTGGGTGTGATTACCTGCGCCGCCGGGTTAATGGATTTGATGATGCGGTAAGCATGCTGTGCCATCGTAAGCAGCGTCTGCATGTCGCCGCAGTAGTACTCGGGATCCTGTGGCTCATTCCACAGTTCCCAATAAGTGATGCGGGAGCCGGCATGAGAAACGATGGCCGTTACATAGTTATCCCAGTTTCTTAGATCGGCAGGCGGGGCACACTCCCCGGACCCGTAGGGACCCGGAGTATCCGGTTGCGACGACGCCCACTGGGGCGTTCTTCCAAACGTGTAAATCACATCCGCGCCGCGCGCCTGGTTCAATTGGATGTAGGCATCCAGCCGTTCAAAATGGTAGACCCCGGCGGAGGAGTTGATATCCGCCCAATCCAGCATAGGAAACGAGTCCCACGTTCTCGTCGTTCCATAGTTAAGAGGAGGATTCACATGCTCGGAATCGAGCACCGTCATACCAAAGAACGCACGCGGAATGACGCCGCTATCTCGATAAACAAAAGTGGTACCGCAGGCAGTGAACAAGCTTGATAGCAGCCCAACCAGAAGCGAGACCGACAGTAGTTTGACCGTGCGGGAAAAATTCAAAAGGGGCTCCCATCGCGTGCAAAGACTAAATCACGCACGGTCGCGCAAGAATCCCACAAGGGTGGATTAACAGGCGCGTTCAGGGCACGCCAGATAACCGAATCGTTCTCAAAATCAGGCGTCAAACACAGGAGATTTGGGATGTTGAGATAAATGACCACCTAGCATTTTTCCCGTCAAACTGGGTCTCGGTACCCCATATCCCGATTTCCTGTGGACTTTTTGTAGCTCCCATGAACTTCACGCGTTTTTCATTAAAGCAGGGCGCGTGCGTGGCTTTGTCCCACTGTCGCGGGATTTCGGGGAATCTCTGATGCCGGAGATAGCAGAAATGCTTTCATGACATTTTGACGGCAACTTTCGTATTCTTATCCCGCATTAAATTCAGGAGGTTGCCGATGGACACGCAAAAGGAATTAATAGCCGAGTACGACCGGGAACTCACATCCACGCGAAAAATGCTGGAGGCGATTCCCGCCGATGCCGATCTGAACTGGAAGCCCAACCCGAAATGCATGACGCTCGGCCGTCTTGCCGCTCATGTCGCAGAAACAGCGGGAGCATGGGGAATCGACACCCTCTCCAAAGACGGCCTTAACCTCGACATGGCCAGCTACAAGCCCTGGAACCCCGCCAGCAAAGCGGAAATCCTGCAAAAGTTCGACGCCGAAACATCGCAGGCAAAACAAATCCTCGCGCGTCTTGATACATCCAAATGGAACGACAACTGGAAGATGACCGCCGGTGACCAGACCTGGATCAACGACTCGCGCTACTCAGTCTTTCGCACCTGGGTGCTGAATCACCTCATCCATCACCGCGCCCAATTGGGCCGTGACCTCAGGATGCTCGGCGCTCCGATCCCAGGCATGTACGGTCCCTCCGCCGACGAAGGCTGAACGGAGTCGTGCCCAACCGCTTCGAACTGGCCACGCGAAGGCCCCAGCCTGCTACGGCATGCCTTGGGGTCTCGCTTTGAGATCTGGGATCCTCCTGGCAGAGGCCAATCTCATCCCTTGTTGCGTCTCCAGATAAAACTTCGGCCATCCCACCAAAACCTCATTTCCCTGCATCCATTCCCACATCCGTGGGATCGAATAAACGCCGATAAAAGATTGGATCGAAAAGGAAGTCGCATGGCCAACTACACAAAAGATGCTGACGCAATCTCGCGCCTCTCGAAGGAACAATTTCGAGTCACGCAGCAGAGCGCGACCGAACGTCCCTTTCAGAACGAATATTGGGACCACGATGCGCCTGGTCTCTACGTGGATATCGTTTCCGGCGAGCCGCTCTTCTCGTCCCTCGACAAATTCGACAGCGACTGTGGCTGGCCCAGTTTCACCAAACCCGTGGACCCCGAAAACGTCGAAGAACGGTCCGATGCCACGCATGGAATGGTCCGGACTGAGGTGCGGTCGACCCACGCTGACAGCCACCTGGGTCATGTATTTGACGACGGCCCAAAGGCTGCCGGGGGCTTGCGTTACTGCATCAATTCGGCCTCGCTGCGCTTTATCCCCCTCGATGAGCTGGAAAGCGAAGGCTACGGCGAATATGTCAAACTATTTGAGTCAAACAAGGAGAAATAGATGTCACCATCCTATGAAACCGCAATTCTGGCCGGTGGCTGTTTTTGGGGCATGCAGGACCTCTTGCGCCGCTACCCGGGCGTCATCTCAACCCGAGTCGGATATTCCGGCGGGGATGTCCCTAACGCCACCTATCGCAATCACGGCACCCATGCCGAGGCGATCGAGATCGTTTTTGATCCGCAGAAGTTGACCTATCGCAAGCTGCTGGAGTTCTTCTTTCAGATTCACGATCCCACCACCATGAATCGCCAGGGAAACGACCGCGGAACCAGCTATCGCTCCGCGATCTTCTATACGACGGAAGAGCAGAACGGACTGCGGAAGACACCATCGCTGACGTCAACGCCTCAGGAATCTGGCCCGGAAAAGTCGTGACCGAAGTAGCGCCCGCCGGTCCCTTCTGGCAAGCTGAGCCCGAGCATCAGGATTATTTGGAAAAATATCCAAACGGCTACACCTGCCACTACATCCGGCCAGACTGGACCCTGCCCCATCGCGCAGCCTGATGTTGTTTTCCCGAGCGACCCGTGGCATTCTCCTGGGGTAAGCCAGAACACCGTCTTACCCCGAGACGCCACATGAAACGGAAAAGCGAATCACCCGCCCGAACCAGCCTCCCTTTCTTCGAGATCCTGCTGCTGGACGTTCGCTATGCCCTTCGCCTCCTGGGTAAATCTCCCGCCTTCACCGCCGTAGCCGTACTCACGTTGATGCTGGGCATCGGCGCCAACGTAGTCGTCTTCGGAGTGCTGAATGCTGTCCTCCTGCGCCCGTTGGCTGTGAGCGACCCGGGCCGCCTCTATCAACTGCGGCATCAGCAATGGATGAGTTTCCGCCTCCTGACTCACTCCTATCCAGCCTTTGAGGATCTTCGTCAGCGCAACACTACCTTCAGCGAAATGGGCGCGGTGAATGCATACGCGCGAGCAGAGCTAAGCTATCGCGGCAAGCCGGTCAGGGGGATCGCCGGCGACTGGGTCACCGGCAACTATTTCGATCTGCTGGGCGTGCAGCCGCAACTGGGACGCTTCTTCCACCAGGCCGACGAGCACGGCCCGAATTCCGCGCCGTACATAGTGTTGAGCCATGCCTTGTGGCGGACCACGTTCCATGCGGACCCAGGTGTCGTCGGCGCCACCGTCGAGCTGGACCAGAGACCCTTTACCGTAGTGGGCGTGGCGCCGGAGCACTTCCACGGTACCGAACGGTTTGTTTGGCCCGACTACTGGATACCCTGGTGAATGAGGGCCAGGGAGAGCCGGCTTCCGACGACCTGCATAGACGGACCTCAGGTAAGCGTAACCGTGATTGGCCGGATTAAGCCGGGCGTCACCCCGCGCCAGGCAAATGAAAATCTGAACGCCATCGCAGCAGAGCTGGCAAAGGAATATCCCCAGACCGACGACGGACAGCCACTGCGGCTGATCCATCCGGGGCTCTTCGGCGACGAAGGCGACGTGATCCGCAAATGCCTTTGGAGCGTAACCATCCTGGCATTGCTGGTGCTGGCGGCAGCTTGCGCGAACCTGGCCAGCCTGTTTGCGGCGCGCACTGCTGATCGCAGCCACGAACTCGCGCTCCGCGTGGCCCTGGGGTCGAGCGCGCGGCGCCTGGTGCGCCAGATGCTTACCGAGGCGGTCGTGCTATCCCTGTTGGGCGGAGCCGCAGGCCTGGCGGTTGCCTACCTGCTGCTGGGTGTGCTGGACCGGTGGCAGTCCCCTTACGGTCATCTGGAAATAAGTGTGGACGTGCGCGTCTATCTGGTAGCACTGACGTTCACCCTGGGCAGTGCGCTGTTCTTTGGCCTGGCTCCGTCGCGACAGGCGTGGCGAAGCAGTCCTTTGCAGGCCATCAAGAGCGGGCCGATGGAGTCTCTTCCACTTCGCCGCTTTGCCTTGCGTGATCTTTTGCTGGGCGCACAGATTGCCATCTGCACCCTGCTGGTCACTGCCTCACTGGTGGCCGTACGCGGCATGATCGCCGAGCTGCACACGCCGCTGGGCATAAAGCCCCAGGGCGCCATGCTGGTCCACCTCGACTTGTCCCGGGACGTGCAGCCGGGCGATGCGCCGATCCAGAAACAGAGAGAAATCCTCGATGCGATGCGGAGCATCTCCGGTGTGACCGCGGTGGGTATCGTGAGCCGCACGCCGATACAAGGTGGGATGCGTGGCGTCCCGATCTTCCGGCCGGGGACAGCTGACTTCACCATCAAAAATTCTGTGCTCGCGCCCTACGTGTTTCCCCTGTCGCCCGGATACCTTGAGGCGGCCGGCACGCGGCTGCTGACCGGGCGCGACGTCTCCTGGCAAGACACTGCAAAGACACCGTATGTAGCCATCGTGAACCAAACCTTCGCCCGCAAGATGTGGGGCCAAACACCGCGCGGTCGGACAGCACTTTATTCTCAGGGGCCACCTGACCGAAGTCGTGGGCGTGGCGGAAGACGGCAAATACCACGACCTGCAGGAGTCGCCGCAGCCTGTGGTGTATCCGCCGTTCGCGCAAAGCGATCCGGACGAATGGGCCTTCGTGGTGCGCTCGCCACGCGCACCGAACGAGATGGCGGCTGCACTCCAACATACCCTGAGCAGCATCGAGCCGAATCTGCCCATTTCCGTGGAGAGCTGGCCCGATGCGTTGGCCGATGTGTTTTTCTCCGCACGGGCGGCGACCGTGGGCCTGGGCATCCTGGGTCTGCTGGCGGCGATGCTGGCGGTCACCGGCATCTTCGGCATGGCGGCCTACAGCGTGAGCCGGCGGATGAAGGAACTGGGCATCCGCATGGCCCTGGGCGCGGGCAAGATCCAGGTGCTGCGCGCGGCGGTAGGACGGCCTATGGTAGTGCTTGGAGCGGGTTCGGTGCTGGGACTGCTCTCGGCCCTGTTCGCCAGCCGCTTGCTGGGGCAGATTGTCTATCAGGCGAATCCGCAGGATCCCGTGGTGGTCGGGGGTACGGTGATGATGATGGTTTTGCTGGGGATTGCGGCCTCTGCGATTCCGGCGCGGCGCGCGCTGGGCGCCGATCCATCCCGACTCATGCGCGAAGAGTGAGCACGGCTTATGATCCGTTTTTCCATGCACGCCCCATGAACCGGCCGTCCTGGCCGGAAAGAACGTGCAGGGCCCGTGCCTGATTACGCATGCGGGCATCCGCGGATACCAGTCTCGATAGGTAGCGAAGTATTTCTTTCTTACGGCTTGGAGTGAGCGCACTCCAATTTTTCTTTGCCTGCGTATTGCCATTCAATGCTTGGCGGAACGATTTGGGCATGGCGTCTTGGGGGCCATTTCGATAGGCGGCGTCGAACTCTATCTCCACGCGCACGCGATCGCCAACTTTCGTGCCAGATGCCTTTCGCATGTTGCCGTGCAGGTAGAGATAGAAGTTCCCCTTCCCGTCCGGCATCATATTGGTCCTCCAGGCAATCGCGGAATCGCCGTTGATGCGCACCAGGACCGGAAGGGGTTTGCGCCAGCCCGGCTTGAGGGCGTCCGCTTGCGGCGAACTAACCCCGACAAACGGATTGACGCCTCGAATCTCTATGACTGTGTGGAAGCAAATGGACATGGAATCTTGAAATCAGGGTATATGTACCGGGGCTGCCACCGCGAAGGCGGCCTCGACGTCTGCCCCAAAAGCTCCTGTTCGATTGAGTGTCAGATGGTGAGACGTCCTGGTGACCTAAGTTTTCGAGCAACCAAGTTTCACTTCCGGGCCGCACGTACCCCCAATCCGCAGTCTATTGGTGGAATCTTCTGGACTCCCAGTCAACATCATGTTTCTCATATATCAGGGAGTGGGGAAGCACTCATCCAGCCTGCCGTGCGGCAAGCTGCAACCTGCCCCGGCGCGCCGTGGGGCGTGCCGTGGACCGATATCATATGAAAACGTTACTCTCCTGCTCTCCAAGGCTCGCGGCCCTCATCCTCTTCCTACCCCTCTGCCTGCACAGGCTACACGCCCAGACCGTACCTCTCCCTCAGCTCCAATCCGCCGACCCCCTCATGGCTGACCTGTTCCACCGCAGCCGCTCCACCGGCATGGTCGTCGTGGTTGTCCGCGACCATGAGACCTGGATGCAAAGCTATGGTCAGACCTTTCCTGGCTCTCACCAGAAGCCCAACGCGGACTCGCTCATCCGTCTTTGCTCGCTGTCCAAAATTATGACCACGGACCTGCTGGTGAAGCTGGTCGCCGATGGACGTGTATCCCTCTCCGACCCGCTGCAGAAGTTTGCCCCCCATAATGTCACCGTGCCTGTCCTTACGGTCAGAGGCCAAAGCGGCCGCCCCATCACGCTGCGCGATTTGGCCACGCACACGGCCGGCCTGCCGCGCGAAATCGCCTATCCAGAGGGCGATTCTGGCCACTTCACCTTTCCCGACTATAACTTTCGCTGGCAATGGCTGCCGGGCTACCGTTTGCGCTTTCTTCCCGGAACCGCCGCACACTATTCCAACATCGGGTACGACCTGCTCGCGGACGCCTTGGCCGTCGCAGCCGGAAAATCCTACCCGCAACTTTTCGCCGACCGAATTGCTAAACCCCTCGGACTGCGGGACACAACAGTGAGCCCCACTCCCGGCCAGTGTGCTCGCCTCCTCATCGGCAAGAGGAATGAGGGCCGATGCACCGACACGACAGCCGCCGAAGGATCGGGAGGAATGTACTCGACCGCAAACGACATGACGCGATGGCTCAAGTACCTTCTCGGCCTGCCCGGAGTCCCCGTGCACCAGGATCCTGCCGCAACGGCGACCTACATCCAGGCCTCGGAACTTCGCTGGACGCAAGGTGTCGGCCGCGCCGGTGTTCCCAACGGCATCGGCTTGGGGTGGATGCACCTCAACCAGGCAGATGACCCAGCCATGATCATTGAGAAGACCGGCGGCGGCGCCGGCTACACCACCTACGTCGCGCTCAACCCAGCGCATCACATCGGCATCTTTGTCGCCGCCACCCAGGACCTGCACGCAGGACCTGAGGTCTTCCGCGAGAGCAACGATCTGCTGCTCCATCTCGCCGGGGTAACACCTGTGCCGGGCAACTCCCTCGAACTTGCCGGAGAAGAGGGTCCCGCGCAACACCCGCGTCTAACCAGGCAGATTACGCATACCAGCGTTGCTGCCGCAGCACGGTAGCGCGTCCGACCAATTTTAGACTGGGATCCTCATCTTCTTGAGCAGATCGAGATAACGCGGATCGCCACGCAAGCTCTTAAGCAGGGGATCGAGTCTCAATTGGTTAAGCCCAGGATCCCGCTGCAGGTACGAACGTTTGAGCCACCCAAAAGCCCGATCGACTTCGCCCCGATACGCATAAATCTCAGCGATTTGGTAGGGCGAGTCTTCCGCATGCGTCGCAATCAACTTAGAGAGCGCGGCGTCTGATTCGTGACTGCGGCCAAGTGCGTGATACACCAGGGCCTGGCCGGTCAATCTCTCCCACTCCCCCGACTCCGCATCCATTTCCGCCAGTGCAGCCTGCGCTTGCCCCTGCGCCAGAAGGATAGCGCCGAGCTTGGCGTGGGCGCCCTCGAGCTTTTGATTCATGGAAAGTGCCTTTTCCAACGAGGCCCTCGCTTCATCGTAGCGGCCAGCCGTCAACAGCAACGATCCGAGATACGCGTTGGTACGCAGAGGGTCGAGGACACTCGCTTCCTGGGTGAGCGCGATGGCCTCATCCAGGCGGCCGAGGCATTCGTATAAATAAGCGCGATAGCTGAGAACGAGCGCGCTTCCGGGCTGAAGGTCGGCTGCTTTTTTCAGAGCAGCGTCCGCGCCGTCCCAGTCCCATTCATAATCCAGTTTGACCCATCCCAGCGCGAGGTAGCCTGCCGCCGACCTCGCGTCCAGCGCAATTGCCTTCTCTGCGTTGTCCCGCGCCTCGAGAAAACTCTTTTCGTGATTTCTCAAGCCTATCGTCGCTGCGGTATTGATCACCAGCGATCGCAGGGCCCAGCTGGGAGCGAAACCAGGATCAAGTTGGATCGCCCGGTCGACATAGCCAAGGGCCTTTTCCAGATCGTCTTTATCTTCGCCCCTGGCCAGAAAATACTGGGCTTGCAGGTAGGGCTCGTAGGCAGCCGGATTGCGGCGGAAGTGGGAAGAATCGGCCCCGGGATTGGGGTCCAGCATCCTCACCTGCAGAGCGACGCTCACTTCGCTGGCGATCCCGGCCTGCACCGCGAAGAGATCATTGATTTCCCGATCATATGTCTCTGACCAGAGCTGAAATCCATCATCTACCTTGGTAAGCGCGGCGGTGATCCGCACCCGGTCTCCTTCTCTGCGCACACTTCCTTCCAGGATGTTGGCGACTCCCAACTTGCGTCCCACGGCTCGCAGATCCTCGTTCTTTCCCTTGAATTGAAACGCCGAAGAACGGGCAATGACCTTAAGGCCGCGGATCTTCTGCAGGTCATTCGTCAGCTCGTCTGCCAATCCATCGGAGAAATACTCCTGGTCTTTGCCCCGGCTCAAGTCGGCGAATGGCAGCACCGCGATCGAGGCATCGACGGCGGCGGACAGTTTGCGGCCGTGGTGCTGGCGCCATAGATAGCTCCCGATTCCGCCCAGCAGCAACAGGACCATCGCGGCCGCGATTCTCCATTTGCGGCCGTCCGGTCGAAGCGGCGGAATGGAAGAAGGGGCTTCCTCAAACTTGTCGGGGGTAGACTCGGTCTTCCCGTCCACTTCCTTCTCAGCCGTTCGGCCCGTCTCCCGAACCTCCGCCACGAATCGATATCCGCGGCCCGATACGGTCACGATGTAACGGCCGTCCTGGGGATTTTCACCCAGCAGCTTCCGCAGGGTGGAGATGTTCACGGCGAGGTTGACCTCTTCCACAAACGTGCCCGGCCAAATCTCTTGCAGCAGCTCGTCCTTGGTCAGAACCCGCCCTTGATTGCGCACCAGGAAGAGAAGGGTGTCAAAGACCTTAGGCGTGGCTGCCAAAGGCTTTCCGTCGCGCCACAGGATGCGTTCCCGGGGGTCCAGAGAAAATGGGCCGAATTCATATAACTCTCTCTGATTCAACGACATGTGGTTGCTTTTATAACTCTTTCAAGAAATCCCAAACAGAACCCAAAGACTCCGCTACCGCTGCCGCGCTATTTCCTTACAAGGTGCAAACCATAAGGAGAGAAAAGATGAACACATTAGAACAGCAACTAGAGCCGGAAGTGAACGTAGCGGCGCAGCCTTCCCCCAACCGATTTTTCGAGACCATGTTTGCCTACCAACGCACCGCCGCGTTGAAGGCTGCGATCGAGCTAGACTTGTTTACCGCGATTGGTCAAACCTCAGGGACGATCCCGGAACTGATGGCCCGGCTCCGTGTTCCAGCGCGCGGCCTGCGAGCTCTCTGCGACTTCCTCGTCATTATGGGATTCCTGGGCAAATATCTGGATGAGCCGGAAGCAACCTACAGCCTACCCCCGGATTCAGCCATGTTCCTGGACAAGACGTCTCCACGTTACATTGGCTCGGCCACGATCTTCATTGGGTCTACGTTTCTGACCGATGCATTCCGCGACCTGACGGCCGTTATTCGGGCCGGTGGGCCCTCGCCGGCCGGGACCTATATCGACCAGGAACTGCCCCTCTGGGTTGATTTCGCGCGAGGCATGGCGCCCATGATGTATCCCGTTGCTGAGGAGGCAGCGAAACTGCTTCGCCTGAAATCAGGGGGCAGTTCCGGGGCAAAGATACTCGATATCGCCGCCGGCCACGGGCTCTTCGGAATCTCAGCCGCGAAGCAGAATTCCGGGGCGAAGATTGTGGCCCTGGATTTTCCTTCGGTGCTCGCAGTCGCCACGGAAAATGCCGAACGCTTCGGGGTAGCAAACCGCTATACGCTGCTCGCGGGCAATGCGCTCGAGGTTTCGTTTGGAACCGGCTTCGACGCGGTGCTGGTGATGAATCTGCTGCATCACTGGGACCGCGAGACCATCCAGATTCTCCTCAAGAAAGCTCATGCGGCACTGTCGCCGGGCGGTCAGATCGTGGTGGTGGAGTTCGCTCCCAATGACGATCGGGTTTCCCCTCCGATACCAGGTTCCTTCGTCATGAACATGCTGGTGAACACGCCCGGGGGCAACGCATACACAGTCACTGAAAACCTGGAGATGCTCGGCAAAGCGGGCTTCGCTGACTGCGAAGCTCATCCGCTATCTCCCACGCCCCAAACGGCGATTTTGGGGTGGAAGAAGTAGTACCTGCTCGCCACGGCTTCCAGCAGCCACCGTCCCTGCTGTTCTGCAAGCAGGGACGGCGGCGGCCGGGCCCGGTCGCACAATTTGCAGCAACCACCAAATCAAACTGGACATTCTCTATGACACCTCGATTCATTGCCAGGCAACTATCCCACCCCACGGGCCTTCGAGGCGCCATCATCGGACATCTCATGAATCGCAGAAACGCGAAGATGAATCACTTCGCCCTTGAGCAGCTAAGGGTCAAGACGACGGATCGAGTTCTGGAAGTCGGTTTCGGGGGCGGCGTCATCCTTTCCCCACTGGTCGAGAACGCGGGATTTGTCGTCGGACTCGATCGATCCCCAGACGTAATTCGCCGGGCCGGGAGGAAATTCGCCCGGGCCCGCGCCGGCAGCAGAGCAGCCTTCCATGAAGGTGAAGTCGAAGCACTTCCCTTCGATGCTTCTTCGTTTGAAAAAATAATTACCGTCAATACCGTCTACTTCTGGAAATCCCTCGATCAGGGTTTTCGGGAATGCTACCGGGTACTTGCCCCAACCGGCCTTTTGGTCGTCGGATTTCTCCCCAAAGACCGGATGGACCGTATGGGCATGCCGGTAGACATCTTTACCAGTCGCACGCCCGAGCAGTTGATCGCCGCGATCGAGACAGCAGGTTTCGCTGATGTCCGAGTTGAAAAACCACAGAGAAGCACCCGTTGGATGACGATCGTCGCGGCCAGGTTATGAGATCCGGTAGTGGTTTCTGGCGATTTACGCTTCCCGGCGCAGCGGCAACAATCCCCGCAGGCGCTGATCCCGGAACCAAAGCCCGCCCCACAGAACGGCACCAAAGAATACGGGGAAGACGATGTTGAAAAGCGGCCCACTAACACGGACGTTCGTCGCCACAGCTCCGCCCAGGTAGCCCGTCAACAATACCGCTCCCAGAAATGCGGTTCGGGGAATCAGGTAAAGCAAAGTGCTCGCCAGCAGCACAGTGCCCAAGCCGATAATCACGGATTCGGGATAGCCGAGTTGCACTGTCGCTTTTACCACCGCAGCGGGTTTGAAGAGCTTCATGCCGCCGTCCAACAGCATGAACGCGGCGCCCAGTCCGCTGAGGATTCGTCCAGTCCAAAGTTCCTTGTTCGAAATCGAGGCGTGAGTCGTCGGCATGGCTATGGTCTCCATTGTTTGTTGGATTGAAATTGTGTGAGCAGACATTTGTTTTCTCCTTCGAACATATGGACTGGCGCGCGAAGGATAACTCATCGGTCTTCAGTGAAAAAAATCGTTCATGGCCGAAGGCCCACCGAAGAGGATGAAAACGGTATCCGTTCAGCATCTTCTCTTCCTGGAATCGCCACGCACCCCGTTGGCATCCCGAGGAAAGGGTTTTCCGGCTAGCCGGGAAGCGCCATCGGCAGATCGAATCGTGGAAAGATCGTCTCCGTATCGAGGAAATTATTGACCCCCACGATCTGCACGCCTGAAAGCTCGAGCACGATGAGAGCCCACGCCTTGTGCCCGCCCTCCGGATTTGGCCGGTACTGTGCAAACGCCGGCGAACCGCACGCCTCGGTGGCAACCAGCCTCGATCCCCGGCACCCGGAACCCATTCCCAACATCCAGGTCCGAACGGCCTCCGGACCCTGAAGCCAAAGTTCGTAGGGCGGCATACAGAACGCAGCATCCTTCTGCAGCAGCGAGACCAGTTCGTCCACGTCGTAGCGTTCGAAAGCCGCCACATATCGATCCAGCAATCCTTGTTGCGGTTGCGGATAGTTCAGCGTTACTTTCGGTGCGGCTCGTCAGCGAACCGCGGGCTCTTTGCAAAGCGCTATTCACCGCAGCCACCGATGTTTGCAAAGTCTCTGCGACTTCTGCGGCGGACCACTCCAGCACTTCCATCAGCACCAGAACCGCACGTTGTTTGGGTGCGAGGTGTTGCAGCGCGGCGACGAAGGCAAGCCGAATACTCTGGCGCATGATCGCCCGTTCGGATGGATCGGCATCCGTGGCAATGGCGTAATCGTCGGCAATAGGTTCGATCCAATGCGTGCGTGGCCGTTGGATGAGCTGGTCGGGCGACGGCGAACCGGAGGCAGCGGGCGGACCTTCTGCCATCGGCCGCGACCTGCGACCGCGATTGGCAATCTCATCCAGGCACACATTCGTGGCGATGCGGTACAACCAGGTCCGGAGGGATGAGCGGCCATCAAATTGATGGAAACTCTTCCAGGCGCGAATCATCGTTTCCTGCACCGCGTCATCCGCATCCATTGTCGAGCCGAGCATGCGATAACAATGGCCCGTCAACGGCTTCCGCTGTGCCTCAATCTGATCGAGATTCATTGCATCGCCACTCTAGCATTTTCCATCCAGCCAGGCGATCGAAGCCAGAAAACAATGCGTCGAGCCGCGTTGCAGGTAGGGTAACCGTTACCAAAAAAGACAAGGTACTCGGGCGAATTAGCGGTATCCTCGCTAGCAACAGTGAAGGTGCTGATTAAGTTTGCATTTGGCTCGTTGCCGTCGTGGATTGGGTTGGCTAATTCCGCAATGGAAGCAAGGCTATTTGAGAGGGTGAAGCGATGAAGGGCTGGTTCGCTTTTGGCATAGTCTGCGCTTTGGTGCTTTTCCTGGCATGGTTTGGCTGGGATAGCTACAACCTGCACACGGTCTCGCAGATTAAGCAGGCAATTGATCCTGACGCCGCAGATGCAGCTGTGAATAGTGGTCTGCGAGGTAGCATCGTCGCAACTCCCACTCCACTCACCGCCCAGGCCGGGAATATCTCTGCTACCACCATCTACACCACAACCGCGGCCAATCACTATTACCAGGTCTGCATGGAGTTAAATGTGACCCAAGCGGCAACCGCACGTTCTATCGTCCCCCAGCCGCAGCTGGATTACACAAGTGCCATCGACGGCGCAGTCAAAGTGGCCAACATCGGATTCAGTACCGGTCTGACCGCGAACGCTACCTACCTATCCAACGCGGGTTGCGCTGAAGTATATGCGAAGGCATCCACAAGCATCCAGTGGGCAACCGTCAACTATGTTTCAGTCGGCGCGAGGCCTTTGCAGTACTCACTTTCCGGAAGTGTGAAGCTGGTCCAGTGACCATAAAAATCGTTCTGCCTTAACCAGCTCCGTCCTCTATTTGCCAAGCGCAATGCTGGAATTCAGAAGAATTGTTCTGGAAGACAGGCCACCCTTGAATTCAGCGTTGGCTGACTTGATAACATGGGCCGAATCTACACAATCGGAACAAACACACTTACAAACCTGGCCTACTCCACATGATAGTTAGGCGCCTCGCGAGTAATGATCACATCGTGGACATGACTCTCCCGCAACCCCGCACTCGAGATCCGAATAAAACGAGACTTCTCCTGCAACTCCTTGATCGAGTTACACCCTACATAGCCCATGCCGGACCGCAACCCACCCACCAGCTGATACACCATAGCTTCGAGCGGCCCGCGATGGGGCACCCGCCCCTCAATCCCTTCCGGGACAAACTTAGCCAGCCGGTTCTCCCCATTGCGTTCCCGGGCGACAACCCCTTCGGTCGAAGGTTTTTCCTCAATATCACCCTTCCCCTGAAAGTACCGCTCCCCGGAACCCTGCGACATAGCCGAAAGCGAACCCATACCCCGGTAAGTCTTGAAGCTGCGTCCCTGGTAAAGGATCGTTTCCCCAGGGCTCTCATCCACCCCGGCAAACAGCGAGCCGATCATGACCACGTTCGCGCCCGCCGCAATCGCCTTGGTCACGTCGCCGGAGTACTTAATACCGCCATCGGCGATCAACGGAATATCGTGCTCGCGTGCCGCCCGGTAACACTCGCTGATCGCTGTAATCTGCGGCATCCCCGCGCCGGTCACCATACGGGTGGTGCAGATGGAGCCTGGCCCAATGCCTACCTTAACCGTATCTGCTCCCGCCTCGATCAGTGCCTTTGCCCCTTCATACGTGGCCACATTCCCCGCGATCAACGCTACATTGGGAAAACGCTTCTTGACCGCACGAACGGCCTCGAGCACACGCGTCTGGTGACCATGCGCCGAGTCAATAGTGAGCACATCGACGCGAAAACGAATCAACTCGCCGGCGCGTTCCAAAAAGTCACCGGTCGCGCCAATCGCCGCGCCTACCCGCAAACGCCCCTGGTCGTCCTTCGCAGCATTGGGGTACTTCAGCTTCTTCTGAATGTCCTTCACCGTAATCAGACCCTTCAGCTCATAACCGCCATTTACCACCAGCAACTTCTCCACCCGGTGCTGGTGCAGGATCTTTTCCGCCTCTTCGAGCGTTGTTCCCACTGGAACCGTGATCAGGTTTTCCTTGGTCATGACATCGCCGATCGGAATATCGGTGCGCGTCTCAAATCGCAGGTCGCGGTTGGTGAGAATACCCACCAGCTTCTTCCCCTGGGTTACCGGCACACCGGAGATCTTGTACCTGCGCATCACCTCCAGCGCGTCGGAGATAAGCTGCTGCGGCTCAATCGTCACCGGATCCACGATCATTCCGCTCTCCGACCGCTTGACCTTATCTACCTCGCTCGACTGCTGCTCGATGGTCAAATTGCGGTGAATCACCCCCAGCCCGCCCTGCTGGGCCATGGCAATCGCCAGCCGCGACTCGGTCACCGTGTCCATGGCGGCAGAAAGCAGGGGAGTATTCAGTGAGATCGAACGTGTGAGCAGGGTCTGGGTACTTACTTGGGCAGGGACTACATCGCTGTATGCGGGGACGAGCAGAACGTCGTCAAAGGTAAGAGCTTCCGGTACTGGTATCTGAATCATAAATTGGCGTTATCGTTAATCCTATAACCAACAGTGGGCCACGCCGAAACCGTTGAATTTCATCGGAAATCGGCGTACTCTTGAAAAGCAGACGAATTTGTCCCCTGGCTTCGCCTTGAGCACTGCGGAGAACTCGGAGAAATGAGTGGGCGAAAGCCCACTTTTCTTTTGGTGTGGCCCGAATTTCCTGCCACGCGGTATAACCAACGGTAAAGTATGCGGCTTTCCGTAAAGAAAGCTGCATGACGTTGGTCAACGCTAACAATTTTGACAGGAAATGCGGGGGCCCGGCCCCGTGGCGGCATCTTCAATTGAAGCGGCAATTATGGCATTGAGTATCGAAGAAATCCGTCATACGGCGGATCGGGTCGCGGCATCGCACGGGCTGGACGTGGTGGAAATCGAATACCTGGGTGGCAGCAAACATCGGGTTTTGCGCGTATTTATCGAGCAAAACGCAGAACAACGCGCCCGCCGGGCCCAGGAGGCCAGCGAGCAAAACCTCTTGGGGCACCTGGGAGTGGAAGGCATCGCTCTCGACCAACTGGCCTGGGTCACGCATGAAGACTGCGAACGCTTCAGCCGAGATTTTGGCACGGTGATCGATGTCGAAGGGCTGGTACCGGTCGATGATTACACCCTGGAAGTCTCCTCCCCAGGGTTGGACCGCAAGTTGGCAACACGGGCCGATTACGAGCGCTTCCAGGCCAGTCCGGTTAAGGTGCAGACCTTTAGTCCGGTCGCAGGCAACCGTCATTGGCTGGGAAAGCTCACAGAGGTGAAGCCGGAAGGGATTGTGCTCGACCTGACGGCAAAGAAACAAAAAGCGGGCAAGAAGGGGCCGGCGCCGGCACAGACTGTCGAGATTGCCTTTGCCAATATTGAAAAAGCTAATCTGGCCCCCGAAATCTAGAGCGAGACAGGTAAAAGAGAAAACCATGGCGAGTGTTCTTTATCAAAGCATCGAAGCGTTGAGCCGGGACAAGGGAATTGATCCGCAGATCGTGGTTTCCGCGGTGGAAGATGCCATCGCGCTGGCCACTCGCAAGTACTACAAGACACAGGAGAACATGCGGGCCGAACTGGACCGGGAATCGGGTGAAATCCGGGCCTACGTTTATAAGACCGTCGTGGAAGCGCCCGAGCAGCTGGAAGATCCGGTCAACCAGATCACCCTCGACGACGCCCGCGCTCTGGCTCCCGAAGTCGAGACCGGCGGGGAAATCCGCTACTACAAGCCGACCGACGTCCTGGGCCGTATCGCCGCCCAGATGGCCAAGCAGGTCATTTTCCAGAAGGTCCGCGAAGCCGAGCGGGACACGGTCTATAAGGAATACGCCCATCGCCTGGGCGAGGTGCTCAACGCCACAGTGAAGCGTCTCGAACTCCAGGACGTAATTTTCGACCTGGGAAAAGCCGAAGCCAGGATGCCTAAGCGGGAACAGTCGCGGCTGGAACAGTTCGCCATCGGCGAGCGCGTAAGGGTGGTGCTGCAGCGGGTAGACCGCGCCGCCAAGGGTCCCCAGGTCATCGTTTCCCGTGCCGTGCCGGAGCTGGTGCAAAGCCTCTTCCAGAGCGAAGTGCCGGAGATCTACGACAACACCGTGGTCATCCGCGCCATCGCCCGCGAAGCCGGCGAGCGTACCAAGATCGCGGTCCTATCCCGGGATAAGGATGTCGACCCGGTGGGCGCCTGCGTGGGCATGAAGGGCATGCGCGTCCAGTCCATCATTCGCGAACTGCGCGGCGAGAAGATCGACATCATCGAGTTCAGCGAGGAAATCACCACCTTTGCAGAAAAAGCCTTGCAACCCGCCAAGGTGAGCCGGGTCAGCATCACGGATCTCGGGGAGAAGCAGATCGAGGTCATCGTCGATGACTCGCAGCTATCGCTCGCCATCGGCAAAAAAGGCCAGAATGTGCGTCTGGCCGCCAAGCTGCTGGGCTGGAAAATCGACATCAAGAGCGAGGAAGAGAAGCGCCAGGAAGTCGAACAGCAGATGCAGGCCATGAGCGGTGGCCCTTCGACCCCGATCGAGCAGGTAACGGAATTGGGTGAGCAGATCATCCAGAAGCTGGTGGTAGCCGGCATCACTACGGTGGAAGCGCTGGCCGACATGACACCGGAGCAATTGGAGGAAATTCCCGGCATCGGAGAAAAGACGCTGGAAAAGATCAGTCTGGCAGTCCGCCATTATTTCGGCGAATACGAGCCCGGAGAAGAGCGGCCGACTGGGGAGGGAACATTGGCGAAATCCGACGAAGAAACGGTCGCAAAAGCCCGGGCCATCGAAGATGCCCAGGTTGCGGAGGAGATCGACGCTCTTACGCTCGATCTGGAGGGCGAGCGGGAAGCTCCCGATCGGGCAGACGGATCGGGCCGCCTGAGCGATGACGTCACCCGCGTGCGCATGGAAGAACTAACCGAGTCGGGCCCCGATCTCGACGGGATCGGCGTTATTCCGGAAGCCCCGGGGCAGGAAGATGTCAGCAAAACGCTGGCCAGTCACGTCCCCAACTATGAAATAGCCGGGTCGGAAGCCCTGGTTGAAGGGAACGTGGAGGCCAATGTGGAAGAACCTAGTCAGGAAACAATGCAGGACCGGAAGGTAGACAAAGGTGGAGTTTAAATACGCCACCGCGTGGTTGAGTAACGCAATTCCACGTTTTCAGAGGATAATAAATAGACCTGTCAATCCCACAGCCGGTGAGGTTGCAATGAAAGTCTGATTGGCTGCGGTACGACACAAAGGGACGGATGAGCAAAGTTCGGATTAACGATTTAGCACGCGAATTGGAAGTGAAGAGCAGGGCAATCCTGGATGCCCTGACACACGTCGGCGTGACCGAGAAGAAAACACACTCCAGCTCGCTGGAAGAAGATGAAGCTGAGCGCGTGCGCCAGCACTTTCAGCGTAGCGGGAAGAACGGCACTGGCCCGGCCAAAGTCGTCGACAGCGAGCCCAAGCAGAAGATCGACTGGTCTCGCGTCTCCAAGCCCGGCGACGTGCTCAAGGCAATTCAGCAGCGTAAGGATGAAGCTGCGGCCATAGCACAGCGGCCTCCCGCTCCTCAGGCTTCTCAGCCCCAGTCGGCCAAGCCGGTAGTTCCGGCTCGCCCCGTAGCTGGCGGAGGCCCATCGCCCAGCGCCGCACCCAGCCCAACGATAGGAGTTCCCCAGCCGCCAGTATCTGTGGCGCGTCCGGCAACCAGCACGCCGCCTGCCCAGGTAGCCTCGACTGCATCCGGCCAGCCGGCGACCCCAGTCCAAACTGCGCCTGGCCAGGGTTTGCCTGGTCAACAGCGGCCTAATCTGGGTGGCCCGGCTCAGCGTCCGCCGGCACCACCTCCGCCGGCGCCGCGAAGAATCGTTCCTCAACCCCGGCAGGAGCCGCGCATCGTCGTAGCCCCGCCGCCTGCGCCTGCCATCGCTGCCAAGCCACCCGCTGGCCCAGTTGTAGCCCGGCCTCCGCTTGCGGGCACAGAAATCAGGCCGCCGGTAGCCACGCCAGGAATGGCCAGACCGCAGCCTGGTTCCTCAGGGACTGAAGTGCGTCCGCCCGCCGCCAATACGGGTGTGGTCGCAGCCGCCGCTGCTGCGCAGCCCCGGCCTCAAGCGCCTCCACCGCCTCCGGCGGCGAGTGCCCCCGAAGCCTGTGATCGCAGCCGCCGGTGCGCCGGCTGCTCCAGCTCCCGTGGCTGCGGAGCCGGTAACTCCTGCTGCCACGGTTCCACCTGCACCGGCACCCCGGCGTGTGATCATGCCCCAGACTGGGCCTCGCCCGGTATACACCGCTCCGCCGCCACCACCGGTCACCCAGCAGGCAGCAACGCCCTCCAACGTTCCCCAGCCACCAGGAGGGGTCATCCAAAGAGGACGGCCTATCTTTGACCGTGGCCGACCCGGCGGTGGTCCAGGCGGCCCCGGCGGCGGATCGGGATACTCACCTCGTCCACAAGACGGACCCGGCGGTGCACGCCGGCCCATGCACCCCACTCGTACCCAACCCGGTGGCGCTCCCGGCCCCGGCGGACGTCCTGGTTTCGGCGCCCCGCGGCCCGGTTTCGGTGCCCGCCCTGGATTTGGCGCACCCCGGCCCGGCGCCGGTGGTGCAGGTGGCCTGACGCCGCCTCCAGGAGAAGCTCCGCGGCCGCAGAGAGCCGCTCCGCAGCAACGTCGCGGACGCCAGCAATATCCCAAAACCAAGGAAGGCCCAATGAAGGGCTTTGCGCCACCGCCTCGTTTCGGCGGAGCGCAGGTTCCCCAGGAGCCGGTGCCTATCACCCGCACCATCACGGTGACAGAAGGCATCAGCGTCAAAGATCTGGCCGAGAAGCTGGGTGTACGCGGCAAAGACCTGATCGCATCCCTCTTGATGCGCGGCGTCTTTGTCACCGTAAACCAATCGCTCGACGCTGAGCTGGTGAAGGATGTGGCTTCGCAATTCGGAGCCGACACCCAGGTCATCACCTTCGAAGACGAGATGGCCAACGAAGCCCTCGAAAACCTGATGAAGGATGAGGACGTCAGCGAGATTGAAGTCACCCGGCCACCGGTAGTTACGGTGATGGGCCATGTCGATCATGGAAAGACGTCACTGCTGGATGCGATCCGTGAAACCGATGTTGCTTCGGGTGAAGCCGGCGGCATCACGCAGCACATAGGCGCTTACAAGGTCCGCATTGCCAAGCAGGATTCGCCCGCTTTCGGCCGCGAAATCGTCTTCCTCGATACCCCAGGTCACGAGGCCTTTACCCGCATGCGCGCCCGCGGAGCCAAGGTTACGGACATTGTGGTCATCGTGGTTGCAGCGGACGACGGAGTGATGCCGCAGACGTTAGAAGCGGTAGACCATGCCAAGGCCGCCAACGTACCGATCATCGTAGCCGTTAACAAGATCGACAAGCCGGATGCGCAGCCGGATCGTGTGAAACAGCAATTAGGCGATCGTGGATTGGTGCCGGAAGCGTGGGGAGGTTCCACTGTATTCGTCGATGTCTCGGCGAAGAAGAAGCAGAACCTCGACCTGCTGCTGGAAATGATCTGCCTGGTCGCTGACCTGGGCAACTTGAAAGCCAGCCCGGATCGGCCGGCGGTAGGCACAGTGATCGAAGCCAAACTCGACCGCGGACGCGGTGCCGTGGCTACCGTGCTGGTACAGAACGGAACCCTGCGTGCGGGCGACAGCTTTATCATGGGCAACACCTTCGGTAAGGTCCGCGCTATGTTCGACGATCGCGGCCGCGCCACGCAGGAAGCCGTGCCCTCAACCCCGGTAGAAATCCTGGGCCTGGAAGGCATGCCCGATGCAGGCGACACCGTGTTGGTCGTTGCCGATCGCGACAAGGCCAAGGGCATCGCGCAGTATCGCAAGATGAAGGAGCGCGAGTCTCAGCTGGCGAAATCCTCCAGGGTTTCGCTCGAAGGCCTCGCCGAGCAGATCAAGCAGGCCGGCGTTAAGGAACTGCCGCTGATCCTCAAGGGAGACGTGACCGGATCGGTCGAAGTACTGGCCGACTCCTTGCAGAAGATGTCGACCGAGAAGGTGCGCATCAAGGTGCTGCACACCGGCGTCGGCGCCATCACCGAAAGCGATATCCTCCTTGCCTCTGCTTCGAACGCGATTGTCATCGGTTTCAACGTGCGCCCCGAGCGCAAGGCCGCCGATCTGGCAGAACAGGATGGGGTCGAGATTCGCTTGCACTCGATCATTTACGAGTTGCAGGACGAGATCAAGAAAGCCATGCTGGGCTTGCTCGAGCCGACCATCAAGGAGAACTACGTTGGCCGTGCTCAGGTGCTCAACATCTTCAGGATTCCGAAAGTCGGCACCATTGCCGGTTGCCGTGTAGTCGACGGCTCCATCAAGCGCGATGCGGAAATTCGCCTCATGCGCGATGGAGAGCAGGTGTTCAAGGGCAAGCTTTCGTCCCTCAAGCGCTTCAAGGACGATGCCCGCGAAGTGACCAACGGCATGGAGTGCGGCATGGGCATTGCCAACTTCAACGACATCCAGGTAGGCGACACGGTCGAGGCATTTGTAACCGAGCGGGTTGCTGCTGAGCTGACTGCTCAATAGTCAGCCCATGAATCTGGAACAAATCCAGTCCGCTCTGCGCGAGCAGCAGGTAGATGGCTGGCTCTTCTACGACCATCACCACCGGGATCCGATAGCGTATCGGATCCTGGGGTTGAGCGACTCCTTGCACGTGTCGCGACGCTGGTACTACTTCATTCCAGCCGAGGGTCAACCGCGCAAGCTGACCCATCGCATTGAGAGTGGCAAGCTGGCGTCCCTGCCGGGCAGTGGGCAACTCTACTCCTCCTGGCAGGAACTCGAAGCCGGCCTGCGCACGATGCTTGAGCCGTACCAGAAGCTGGCCATGCAGTACTCGCCGCGCAACGCCATCATGTACGTTTCGCTGGTCGATGCAGGAACCATCGAAGTGCTGCGGGATATGGGCAAGACCATCGTCAGCTCCGCCGACCTGGTCAGCCGCTTCGAAGCTGTCCTGACGCAGGAGCAGATCGCCAGCCACTACGAAGCTCAGCGGCACATTGACGAAATCGTCACTGCCGTCTGGAAGCACATCGCTACCCGCCTGCGTTCCGGCGGTGCTGCACCGTTGAACGAACATGAAGTGATGGTGTGGCTGCAGGAGGCGATGCGCCGTGCGGGAATAGCCGAAGGCTATGGACCCAATGTGTCCGTAAATGCCAACAGCTCCGACTCCCATTACGAGCCAACGTCCGCACTCTCCCAGCCCATCCGCGAAGGCGATTTCCTGCTCATCGATATCTGGGGACGCATGGACCGTCCGGGAACCTGCTTCTACGACATCACCTGGACCGGAGTGGTCGGACGCGAGCCCAGCGAACGAGAGCGGCAGGTCTTCTCCGCAGTGGCGCAAGCCAGGGATGCAGCTATCAAGACGGTGCAGGATGCGTTTGCTGCCGGCAAGCCGCTAGCAGGGTGGCAGGCCGACGACGCAGCCCGTGCGGTGATCCGCAGCGCCGGCTTCGGAGAGTACTTCACCCATCGGACGGGGCATAGCATCTCCACCGAAACCCACGGCAACGGAGCCAACCTCGACAACCTCGAAACCCACGACGAGCGCCTGATTCTGCCCTACACCTGCTTCTCCGTGGAGCCGGGTATCTACCTCCCGGAGTTTGGAGTGCGCAGCGAGATAAATATGTTGACTGAGCCCGGCCGGGCTGTAGTCACCGGCCCCCTACAAACCGAACTAGTCCGCATCTAGCCTCGAAGAGAAACCGCAGATTCCTCGGCTTCGCTTCGGCACCCACTCTCTATGGAACCATTGCCTTCTCCTTTGTCATCCCGCCTGCCCCGGCGTGCCTTGGGAGCAGCCGACTTGCTGAGGGAGTCGGGAGGAAATGACAAAGTTTGTGCCCTCTGCAAAATCAAAGGGTGAAACCGAAGGTGTCAAGGTCTCGCTTTTGAGACCTGGGATCCCTCAAACCCATTCCCACTGGAAACACCCATCCTCCTCTTTGGCACTAGTAGCAGCTGACTTGCGTGCGGCAAGTTGAGGGAGAAATGACATGGCAAAAACCGCATAGATGCAAGGCCCGGAGGGCCGACCGCCAAATGTCAGCCCAGCCCGGAAGGGCTGGGAAATCGATCTGAATAGAATCCGAGCGCCGTAGGCGCGGCACAAAATCGATCGTCCGCTCTCCCTGTGTCATTAGAAGGGCAGCCGAGCGTTTGCAGTTCCGCGGACCCTTCTTGGAAATGTTTTTCGACAGCAGTGGAGAGATCTGCGGTCTGTCGAGGCATCTAGCGCTAGTGCCGGATGAAGTACATGAGCCAACTGGCCGCGATCACGGCCGCCAAAAACAGCACAAAGCAATAAGCTCCATAGCGAACCATCGCCTTCGGCGTACTCCGCTGCGTGATGCCGAAGATGATCGAAGCAAACGTAGCGAACAGAATGACCGTGGCGAAATGAGAAGGCGCAAGGGTCATGGCTTTCTCCCCACCGCGATACTGTGTGCGTCAACAGCCGAGATCAGGTTCAATAAGCCCGCGACCACTACAAATTTGGCCCCGTAATCCGCTGTCACCACCTGCACCGGCGCCTGTCCAAATCCCAGGCCGTGGCCGATCAGGTACAGCAGGCCCGAGCCCAAATCACCCAGAAAACCAAGCATGTCCAACAGGTCAGCGGTATTCGGCGCGTAGAGCCTGGCGCCCATCATCATGCCCAGCACAAACATGCAGGTGATCGAAGCCAGCACCAGGGCGCCGCGACCCCAGCGTTTGAGCATAAGGTGTCCGGCTCCCGGAACCAGCCAACCAGCAATCAGTGCCATATATCCCAACCGGTTAGCCTTGGAGGCTGCCGATTTACCCGCGTCTGCTCTTTGCGCCATCACTTAAGAATACACCGGGCACGGTTACGTTCGGGTCCTCGTGCGGCGTTCCCAAACCATGGCGTCGAAGGTCTCGCGGGTGACAAACCCGCTGCGGTGATAAAGATCTACCGCTTCGGAATTCTCGCGCGTCACGGTGAGCGTGAGAGCCTGAAAGCCGAGGCTGCGCAGCGACCGTGAGCAGTCGGCCAGCAGCCATGCTCCCAGGCCGCGGCGGCGATACTGCCGGCTGACGCAAATCTGGGTCACATGGCCCACATCTTCGCGTACCCGCGAACACAACAGCAGAGCTGCGATCTCATCGCGGCCGCGGTAAGCGAGCACGCGCGAGGCTGCGGGGTCGAACAAACCACAACCGGGGAAGCGAACGATGTTGTGCAAAAACCGCAGCGAGCCGGCGACAGAGCGGTACTGATCGTTGATGAGCGCGTCCAGGTGGCCTTCATAAGCATGTGCAATGAGGTGGCCGGCTGCGGTAAAGTCGCTGTCTTTCCAGGCCCGCAGTTCCATTCCATCCAGACGATCATTCGCCGGCGGCCCCGGGAAGACGTTTGTGGAGCTTAGTTCAAGCTCCATAAACAGCCTTTCGTAAATCTGGAATCCGGCTTTGCGCAGGGTATCTGCATGGGTGCCATGCGGCCGCAGCAGCAGTTGCGATTCAATGCGGTCTACCCCGGGAGAATGTTGCAACAGCTCGATCATATGTTCCAGCAACCGGCGTTCAACGTCCGCGGTCAACTGCGGATTGCCCGGGGAAGGGATCGCAAAAACATCCCCAACCAACGCCTTTTCACTCTCGTATACGCAAAAGACATAACCGCAGATACGGCCGTTTTCAATGGCTACATAGCCCGGTAGGAGTCGGGAATCGAGGTACTGCAACAGGAGGTTGGCGGAAGCGTGAAAATCCCAGCGCAATCGCTGGTTCCAAACAAGGCTCTCCGCCTCCAGCACGGGTTTGAGATTGCTGGCAGAAAAATGTCGCAAATCAAGTATTTCGAGATGCAGGGCCGGAGTCATCCGCGTTTGAAAAGGAGTGTACGGCACAAGGCCATGCCAAGGAAACCCGGGTCATCACCGGCCAACACAAGCACAGTGCCGAACACGCCAGGGAAGCGCCATCCAAACCCGCCAGGGGGTACGCTTTGCAAGACCTTCATTTACGGCTTGGCGAACACCTGATATACGGCAAGACTTTGCGCGGGATAGGAAAACAAAGGCTGGTAGGATCGGCCGGCCAGCAAGCTGCGCAACTGGCCGGCATACATTTCGCGGGTTATCAGGATGTGCTCCCCTGGGGGAATTCCATCCTGTTCATAGTTCTCGACTTGGTGGTTGCGGTAAAACGAAAGACCGTATTCCACGTCGCGCCGTACCCGATAGACGGCGACCACCTCATTCGGCTTGGCAATCTGGCTGATGATGGCGGCCAGCGGGCGGGCAGAGTAGGCAGCGTCCAGCAGGCGGATGTTTTTCTTGGTGGCGGAAATAGCGGGAAGACCAAAAAACGGACCGACGCCGAAGATGAACAACAGCATGACGACCAGCGGCACCATGGTGGCCACACGCAAACGCTTGACCCCAAAACGGCCCACCACGACCAGGATGAGAAGTGCCGCCGCCACCCCGCTGGAAACTGCCGGCAGCAAAATGCTGCCCGGCGGCCTGACTCCCGGATGTACGATATGCCACGGCAGCAGCAGGACCAAGATGATGGTGACCGCGGACAGCACGGCATGCAGTACAAGCAGCCATACATCCAATCCCTTATGGCGAATGCGGTTAATGTAATCGCCGGTGAGAATGGTGAGCGGCGGAATGGAGGGCAGGATGTAGCCGGGCAGTTTCGATCGGGAAAGGGAAAAGATGACGATGGGGAAAAGCGTCCACAACACCAGGAACTCAGGAAACGCATCGCCCCAACGGGTATGGCCGATGTAGTGATGCTTGGCGAGCCGCGCCCGCCACTCCGCGATCGATTGGCGAATGGCCCCCACCAGGGCGCGCAAGGCGATGACGGACCAGGGCATAAGCGCAAGCAGCAGGATAGGGAGGTAATACCAAAAAGGCTGCTCGTGCATGTAGCGATTGGTCGCGAAGCGTTCCAGGTTGTGTTCGAGGAAGAAGATCCGCAGGAAGTCGGGATTGCGCCGCTGGACCGCGATATACCAAGGCAGCACCATGGCGAAATAGAGAAGCACCCCGGGAATCCAGATGGTGCGGCGCAGCAGCGACCACTCCTTCCGCAATGCAGCGAAGCTGAAGATGATGCACCCGGCCATCACCGGCGCCACAGGACCTTTGGCCAGCGTGGCCACGCCAACAAAGAAATAGAGGTCGAACAGCCAGAATTTCTTGTCCGTCTCGTACCACGCGTACCAGCCAAGCATGCCGATGCAAAAGGGTGCAGCCAACTGCATGTCGGTAGAGGCTCCGCGGGCAAAACCGACGATGCCGGCGCAGGACGCAGTGATCAATGCCGCATCCAACTGGCTCCCCGGGCGGAATCTCCGCAGGTGCAGATAGATCAAGGCGACCAGGATGAAGGCGAAGCTGGCCGATGGCAGACGGGCCGACCAATCGTGCACGCCAAACTCAAGGAAGGCAAACATGGCCCGCCAGTAATAGAGGGCAGGCTTCTCCAGCCAGGGGTGGCCCCACAGAACCGGGGTCACGTAGTCATGACGGAATAGCATCTCACGGGCAATCTGCGCGTACCTGGGCTCGTCGGCCCCTACCAGCCCGAGTCCGTCTCCACCGAAAACCGGCACTAGACCGTAGAACAGGAAAAAAGGGGTGAAGACGAAAAGGCTGATCGCTTCCAGGGTGTCGTGCAGGGCAGGGAAACGAGTCTTCAACGCGCTCAAGCCCGAGCTCGGTCGAGCCAGGACTCGAGGCGTACCCAGCATTGCGTTTTTCTCAGCCATCGATTTGCCAGGTATCTACGCGCACAAGGCTATCAGATTCACCGGCCACCCGAGAGGATGGCGCGCCAGCGGACGAAGCAGCACGAAAAGGTGCGTTTCACGCAACTCCATCGACCGCGGATGCGGCCTCCATCTCGCTCCGGAGATAGTGCAGGATGCGCTCGGCGGCGACCGGAAGGGGGCCGTCAAGGGTGCAGCCGCTGGCACTTTCATGACCGCCCCCGCCAAATCGCTCGGCGATGGTAGCCACGTTCACCCGTCCCTTGCTGCGCAGGCTCAGGCGAACGTCGTGATTGCGCAGCTCCCGCAGGAAAACAGCAACCTCGATGCCTGCGATCGCGATCGCGTAGTTGACGATCCCTTCACAGTCCTCTTCGGCTGCGTGGGTGCGGTCCATATCGCTTTCAGACACCCATAACCAGGCCAGGTTCCCATCGTGGTGCAGGTTCGCCAATGCGGCGCCGAGGAGATGCATCTTGGCCGGCGGATTCGAGAAGTAAACGTCTCGAGCTATTTGCACCGGATCTGCTCCCTGGAGAACCAGGTTGCGCGCAAGCTCAAAGGTGTGGCCGTCAGTGCCCTCGTAGGAGAAGGATCCGGTGTCGGAAAGCATTGCGGTATAGAGGCAGGTGGCCATCTCGCGGGTGATATCGATGCCGGCGCCGCCGATAAGCTGGTAGACCAGCTCTGCGACCGCACAGGCGCTGCTGTCGATCCAGTTCACGTTGGCAAAGGGGTGGCCGCTGGTGTGGTGGTCGATATTGATCAGGAAGCGGTTTTCCAGGCCATCGAGGCCGCTGCGCGGAATGCCATCACACTCCAGCAGGATCACCGCGTCGTAGTTGCCTTCTACCCGGCTGCAGTGCCGGACCAGGGCCGCGCAAGGCAGGGAACGGTAGATGCGCGGTACCCGGTCGCGCAGCGCCATCTCAGCGCTCTTGCCCATTCGCTGCAGCATCATCCAGCAGGCAATCAGTGAGCCCACGGCGTCGCCATCAGGCCGGGCATGCGCGGTGACCAGCAGGCGATCGGCCCTGGCGATGGCGCCGAGGATGGCGTCGAGGGCAGGAGTGATTTGCGGAGGGGGTGGCATGGCAGGACGGCGGGGGCGGCTATTACTCCTTGGATTTAGCGGTGGTCACGGGCTTGGGGAGGCCGTTCTTCGGGTCCGCTTTCTGTGCTTTTTGGGTGCGCCCGAGCAGTTCGTCGATACGCAATTTCAGGTGCTTGGATTTATCGATTTGGAACGACAGTTCAGGCACGTGCCGCACACCCATGCGCTCCAACAATTCGTGCCGAATGTAGCCTCGGGCAGCGGTGAGCGCCTCGCGCGTCTTCTCCTCCTCGACTTCACCCCCATCTACCGCGATGTATACCCGGGCGGACTTGCCGCCGGGGTTGAGAACCACTTCGCTGACATAGGCAAAGCTGATCCGTGGGTCAGCAAGTTCACCCACGATCATGCCGCTGATCTCTTCACGCAGCGTTTCCGCTATACGATCCCGATGGTACTTTCGTGCCCGTGGTTCCACCATGAAAAAAGTCCTTAGCTAAACCCCTAAGATTATCAGAAAGCGCCTTCGAGACCTACTCCTCGGCTTCCTCTTCGAGGAAGCTGCACCAGGAGTCAGCCACCTGGGCCCCGAGGTCGTTGGCAATGCGCACCGCCGCATCCTCGACCTGCCTCATAAGGCCGGAAAGATAGTCACGCGAGCGGGAGATGGCGGTCACGCCGATCGTCGCCGATTGCCAGGTGACGGCCTCATCCATTTCGGCTATGGAAATGTTGAATCCACGACGGAGCTTCTCTTTGAGGCTGCGGACCACCTGGCGGCGATCCTTCAGCGATTGGGCTTGCTCGATATGCAGTTCCAGCGTGAGTGAAACAATGGCCATGGCTATGCCAGCGCGGCTTCCGCGGCCGCGATGAATTCCGCCGGCTGCATCGCCGCCAGAGAACTGCATTGGATCAAGCCCCTGCGGCAGGCTTCGTTGCCTCTTAACTGCAGGCAAGGGGAACACGCCGGCTGATGGAACAGGCTGGCGCTGCCCGGGCCGGTTGGCCGGAAGCGATGAGGATGGGCTGGACCGAAATAGCCAATTGCCGGCACGTCGTAGAACGATGCCAGGTGCAGGGCGAAACTATCGGGAGCGATCACCAGGTCGGCTGCGGAGATCTTTGCGAACAGCTCTGCAACGGACCTTTGGCCGTAAGCGATGACCCGCTGATCGAGTGCGAATTCCTGCACTGCCCCCGCCGCGCCGTGGACCACGATCGTGTGCTCAGGAAAGGCTTGCCGAAGGCCGCGGATGATGCCGGTCCATTGTTCGTCAGTAAGCTGCCGGGCGCGCCAGCCCGCTTCCGCCGCGCAATAGATATAAGGCGGCTCAGGCCGCGGGCTCAGTGGCCACGCGAAGTCGCCGCGATAACTTGCGAGCCGTTGAAATTGTCCTTTCAGGTCGATCGAGTCAAGGAGCTCGAGCTCGACTTCGCCATCGTGCTTGTCTTCTGGACGGCGAACTCTGCCCGGACGGTAGACAGCTTTAACCGCTGCTGAGAGCCAGGGACGGACGCTTGTCCATTCGAAAAAGCCGCCTTCCGCGTAGAGCAGGCTGATCCCCTGCACCCATCCTGTTTTTCGTTTGCCGCGAACCACCAGAGAGAGCACAAGCGTAGTGCGGCTGTCATCCAGGGCGATGACCAGGTCGGCCGCGCGGCATAGCCAGTAGCTTGCGGAGCATCGGCAGCTTCGGGTCACCATGGTCGACGACTACCAACCTCAGGCGCGAGTCGACCAGCGGGATACACCTGTCCGCCCTTGCGGTTGGTAATCATGGTGACCTCGGCGTTGGGATACAACCGGCCGAGTTCAAAAAGAAAAGGGGCCTTCAATACGTAATCGCCAAACGTGCGAAAACTCAGCAGTGTAATGCGCCTGATGGCACTGTCGGACATGAATGTTAGCCTTGTTCATTATAGTGCGCTACGTATTTCTGGATCGCGATGGAGTCCTGAACCGCAAGATGCCTGAGGGCGTCTACGTAGGTGACTGGGCGCAATTTGAATGGCTGCCGGGAGCGGTCGAAGCGGTCGCCCGCATGAAGCGCGCCGGGTTGACTGTGATCGTGGTCAGCAATCAACGAGGCATCGCATTGGGCCGGGTTACGACCAGGCAGTTGGAACGTGTGCACGAAAAGATGCAGGATCATCTGGCGCAAAATGACGCGCGGTTAGACGCGATTTATTACTGCCCGCACGATCACGGGGAGTGCCACTGTCGTAAACCGGATATTGGCCTCTTCGAACAGGCATTCAAAAGCTTTCCCCAAGCGAATGCGGGAAATAGCGTGGTCATCGGCGATTCTCTTTCTGACATTCAGGCTGGCCGGCGGCTGGGGATGAAAACCATCTTCATCCAGGGAGAGCCAGATCGCCAGAAGGCAGGAGCCGACGCAGCGGCGAGCCTCGCAGATGCGGTTGCCGGCTCCTTACTGCATGCGGTCGAAGCGCACCTTGGGCTTCAGGAAAAGTAAAGATTTGCGTGCACCCGAAGCGAAAACCGCAGATCTCTCCACTCCGCTGCGTGCCGTGGGACCGGAGGAGTCATGGGCCTGCGGTCCACCCAAGGTGATAAAAAACGCCGCGGTCCAGCAACCACTCTCTATTCAACGTTACCCTTTCCTTGTCATCCCGACCGGACCTGGATTTCCTGCCACGCAGCGCTGGACATGGCGGCGTTTGCTGCCTTCGTTAAGGAGGCAGCATGAGGTGCACCAACGCCACCGAGTTCCACAGGAAATCGGAAGAGCAATCGTAGCGGAGGGACCTGCGGTTCCGCGGACCTCTCCTGGGAACGTTTTTCGACAGCGCGCAGCGGAGTGGAGAGATCTGCGGTTTCACTTTTGACCAACTCAAAAGCCTTCATGTTTACAGCCTACTTTTTCCGACTGCTTCCTCGAGGTATTGCGCTACCTCGCGCCCGTACTGCGCCCAGGTATAGTTCTCTGTCACGGTTCTCATTGCGTTTCTCCCTATGGATGTGCGCAGAGCCTCATCCGATGAAAGCAGGCCGATGGCTTCTGCCAGACAGCCGGCATCGTTCACCGGAACGTAGATGGCGCTCTTTCCGTGCTGCAGAGGCAAGCCGCAATTCTCTGTGGTGATGATGGGCAAACCGGCCGCCGCGGCCTCCATACCGGAGCGCGACGAACCCTCGGCAAACGTGGGAAACACGAATAGATCTGCGCCGGCAAACGCTGCCGCTACCTGCGTGAGCGGGGCGAACGGTGTATGGCTGAAAAATATCTCGTCGCCCGGCTGCAGACATGGCGCCCCGTTGCCCAGGTTCCCCATCAATTCCAGGCGAACGTCGAGTCCCGACCGGCGGCACTGCCGAATCGCTTCCAGCAGGATCCGCACACCCTTGCGAATGTCGAAATTTCCCGTAAATAAAATCCGCACCGGCCCGTCAATTCGGTAATCGCGCTTCAGGTCGAAGAACTCTTCTCGAACTCCCAGGTAGGCGACCCGCACTTTGCCCGCGGGGTAGCCCTGCTCGACAAACGTCTTTTTCACAAAGTCGGAATTGACCAGAAGCAGGTCAGCATCGGCGCAATCGCGCAATACCAGCTTCCACAGGTCTGCTCGCGAGTCATAGCCGGCGGCCATGCCGAAGCGCGCGAACTCTTCCCGCAGGGCCTCATGCATGAACGCCGGATGCGCGATCGAATGATCGGTAACGATGGCCATGCCGTTTTTGCGAGCTTTCCGGATTGCGCCGGACTGGCCGGCTCCGCTGCGCACCAGCAGCACATCGGCATCCTTCAGATATTTCCGGCTGCCCCAGGCGGCAACGCGGAACTCCATGCCATAGGCCAGATCGAGCGGAATCACGCCGCGTACGCTGAATCAATTTAATGAAGGTTCCCGCGACCTCGACCCAGGCCACAGCGAGTGACCGTGGCGCCCGGAATCCGGATCTGCCGGGCGGCCATGCGCGCCGCCAGATGTTTCTCGCCGAGAAACTTTCCCAGCAAGTCCACCAACGCGGTTTGATTGTCTTTGGGTACCCAGCCGGTGAGGAAGTTTACTTCGACTCCGGCAGCGGCTAAGGCGCGGGCTGTTTCGTGGAAGTGGAGCTTGCCGAATCCCGTGGCAACGATTGCTTTCAAACCCTACTCTTCGACATCCACGCGCGATTGGTAGTAGTCGTTGTAGGCACGGCCATAGTACTCGGCGTAATCGGAGGATTGCAGATCCACGGCATTCAACACCACGCCCGAGCAGGTGGGCTCCGGAACGCAAGAGGATTTCGCTGGCCCGCGCGACCACATTCCGCGAAGCTTGGCCGTAACGCAACACCAGCACCACACCATCACTGATGGACACCAGCACCGCCGCGTCGGTCACGGTGAGAACCGGCGGGGTATCGATCAGGATGAAGTCGTAATTGGCGCGCAATCCCTCGACCAGCCTTTGCATTTGCAGCGAGCCCAGCAATTCGGCGGGCATAGGGGCAATAGGGCCGGCAGGCAGGATATGCAGGGAAGGCACACCCGGTACCGACGCGATCGCGTCCTGCAACGGGGTCTTGCCCGTCAGTACCGAAGTCAGTCCAACCTTGTTGGTGATTCTAAAGCGGAGATGAACGGATGGCCTTCTCAAGTCAGAATCGATCAGGAGCACACGGGCGCCGTTGAGCGCAAACACGATCGATTCCAGGGTAGTGACCGATGTCTTGCCCTCAGACGGCTTGGCGCTGCTGATCAGGATGACCTGGGGCGGCGTGCCCGCGCGGGATAGAAGGATGGTGGTGCGCAGCGCCCGGTAAGCTTCAGCCAGGCGCGACCAGGCGCCAGGAATCGGTGAGGTAGCGTCCCTGACAAAAGTTTCCGGTGAGAGCAGCTTGGAGTCGACCTGGGGAACGACCCCCAGCATGGGCAGCCCAAGCCGTTCCTCGATGTCATAAATGGTCTTGATATTTGTATCCAGAGCTTCGACCAGGAAGGCCAGCACCAAGCCAATACCGAGGCCGCACATGAGGCCAAGCGTCAGGTTGACCGACTTGCGCGGGGAACTGGGAAAGTCGGGCGCATCGGCAGGGTCGATCCGCCGGATATTCGTCGAGTGCAGGCCGGCGATGATGCCCGCCTCCTGAAGCCGTTGCTGCAACCCATCGTACAACGCTCGATTGGCTTCGTATTCCCGGCGGGCAAGTGAGTACTCGACTGCCTTCGAGTTACCCATGTAGGCGCCGTTCTTTTCCTGATCTAATCTACGCTGCAGGGCATCCTGATTCTCCTTGGCGGCGTTTACTTCCTGCTGCGCCCGGGCAAGAACCGTTCCTTGCTCTACCTTCATGCTCCGCTCAACTTCGGTGAGTTCCGAGCGGATCTCCAACAGCCGGGGATTCTTGGCTCCGTATTTGGCGCTCAGGTTGGCATCTTCCGCCTGCAGTGAGGTCATTCTTTCTTTAAGGCCCAGCAGGACCGGGTCTCCGCTCAGCGTCGCGAGTACATCGGGCGGAGCACTTTGCAGCGTGATCAACTTGGCCTGCGCGACCAACCGCTGCGATTCAGCCGTGGTCACATCGTGGCTGATGTCCACCAATCGCGAAAGCACAATGCTCTGCGTCTGATCGATGCCCACCAGGCCAATATCTTTCTGCACGGTGAGCATGTGTTCCTGGCTTGCCTCCAGATGATTCTTCAGATCACCTAATTGCTGCTGCAGCCAATTCGAGACCTCCTTGGTCGCTGCGTAGTTTTCACTGAAGTTGTGCTGCACATAATTGTCGATGAGGGTGTTGCAGATGACCGCGGCGAGCTCCGGGTTGCGTGCGGTAAAACTGAGGTCAAGAATGTTCGTGTGTCCAAAGCGCTCGGCCGCCAAACCCCCTTCAAACATCCCGATCAGCGCGTGCCGATCCTGGATCTTGTCCAGATCCCACACCCGATTCGATCCCGGCGGTAGAAAATCTTTATTCTGATTGAGGTGCAGCGACTTGATGGTCTGCAAGCGCCAGGGTTGAGCTCTTCAGGATCGCGATCTCGGTATCCAGTTTGGTGACGTCGATGTATCCGCTGTCGTAGCCTCCGCCGGTGTCCACGCGGAACTGATTGGCGGTGTCCTGGGTAATCTCGATGTTCGCCGTGGAGCGATATTCCTTGGGAGAGGTAGCGTTCTCGATGTAGCCGGCCCCGTGCCCAGCAGGGCGCAGACCAGCACCAGCCAGATATATTTCTTCCCAATCAGAAGGAAGTGCTGCAGGGTCTGACCGTCGTTCAATCCGAGGCTGAGAAAGGAGCGCTCGCGTTCGCTTGGTTCGCGATACTCCGGGAGTACGACCGGTTCCGATGGTGGGGGATAGATACTCATGTGTTTGGAAGTTCACCGAACCAGTAGATTGGAGGTGCCTCGTAGTGGACGCCCCCTGGACCTCAACCTCCACCTGCCCGAAAGTGGTCGGATTCTTTCCCTTTAGAGTCCAAATTATAGAGTGCCGGCAAGCCCGTTCACCAATCTTTCTCACCCAGGGAACCAGTGTACTCAGTGGTTTCGCGATTGATCTTTACGTGCTCGTTTACTAACTTCTGCGCACGCGCGCCCGGATTGCGGACTCGACGGCGCCGGGATGGGTCAAAATACGTTCCACCCGAACCAGGTAGGCGCGTAACGTGTCCATGGCCGTCCATTGACGTCCGCGAGAGAGCGAAAACATGCGGTCCGCGTCTGCTTTCATCATTTCACTGTGGCGCCGGGAGCCAGTGATGGACTGGGAATGGATACGAAAGAGCGCGAGGTCCTGATTGACATACTTGACCTTGGCGCCGAGCCGGACCATATCCACCACCAGTTCACCATCCCAGCAGGAACGATTGTTCACGTTGAATCCGCCCACCTGCTCAAACGCGGTGCGCCGGAAAAACGTCGCCTGCTGCAGCCAGGTGGCTCCTCCATAGAAATACCGGTCCAGCGTAAAACCAGCCGCCCGGATGCGCCGGATGCGCTTGCCCATGGCGTCGACGATAAAGCCGTTGCCCATCACGATGTCGCAATCGGGGTTCTGCTCGAAGGCCCGGCTGACGGTCTTCATGGTCCCCGGGAGCAGCACGTCGTCGGAGTTCAAGAAACCGAAAATGTCGCCCGAGGCTCGCTGAAACCCTTTGTTCAAACCGTCGGCGGCACCCTGATCGGCTTCAAAAATCGATGCTCGCCAAGCGGCCGCGAAAGCTTTCGATCAGTTCCCGGCTGCCGTCCGTCGAACCCGGGTCCACCACGATGTATTCGATCGCAGGGTAATCCTGCGCCAGCACCGAAGTGAGAGCTTCCTCCAGGTACTGCCGCTGATTGAAAGAGACGGTGACCACACTGAACTTCATCGGCACGTCATTACCCTGGGCTCTTCCTGGGAAGGAGAGATTCTCGCAGACCATTTAGCGTGCGTAGAAATACGCCTGGGTGGCGAATCCGATGGCGGCTGTCAAAGCAGTTTTACCGGCCGCTTTGAGTATGCTCGGCGGAATAAAGAGAATGTCGTCGGGCTGCATCGTGATGTCCACCGTTCGTCCTCGTAACACGTCTTCAAGTTTTACCTTTTGCACTACCCTGGTGCCATTTCCCGAGCTCCGCAGCAGGATCGTACGATTTGCATAAGAGTTCGCCTTCGTTCCCTGGGCCAGCGCAATGACCTGCGAAAGGGTGGTGTGGTTGGATTCGCAAATCGGATATGCTCCCGGCCGGCTTACGTTGCCCCCCACGTAGACCACACCGCATCGGCTCACCAGGATGGTTTCTCCGGTCTTGATTTCCAGTTCGGCATTGTCGTTCTCGCGCAGTGTGGGATCCCACAAGATAGTCTGCGGATTTTTCATCGAGCCGGAGGGAAAGATTTCGATCACGTGTCCCGCCCGATCGCTGATTCCCCCGGCTTCGGTGAGCATATCGACCAGCCGCTTCTTCCCTGCCAACGCGTAAATACCAGGACTTCTCACCTCGCCCATCACCGTCACGCTGTAACCAAACTGTTGCGTGGTGACAATCACCCGCGGATCGCGCAGGATCTGTTCTTGCACAAAGAGCCGTGCGATTGCCTTAGCTGCTTCGATCGAGGTCATTCCTTCGATATGAAACAGACCCGCGTACGGGATCGCGATTTGCCCCGCGGAGGAGACCGGCATTCTCACGGAGTATTCCGGGGCATCGAAGATTTGTACTTCCACAATGTCTCCGGCGCGTATGGGGCCATAGCCTAGTCCTGCTCCTAACGAGGGTCCTGTGGGCACCGCGTTCCTCGAGCGGGCCGCAGCGGACCCAGCGGGCGCGTTCGACGGCGTCGACTGAGGAAAAATAGGCTCGAGAGGAGTATTCGCTGAAGGGTTACTGGGTGCGGGCGTGATAGTAACCGGCGCCGAACTCTGCGAAGACAGGCCACCGTTATCGTTTTGTCCCTCGGCTGGGGGAGTCCGCACCGCGCCTATAAAAACCAGCGCTGCAATCGTCACCCCGAGAAACGGGTGCCAGGCACCCGCCTTTGCACGGTAAGGGGTAGGCAAGACAGGTTGCATTGTTAAGCGCACTTCTCCTCTAGGTCTATCCCACACACTAACAGGAGAAATGGACGAATTCATTCCTGCCGATTGGTGTGGAGTCCAACTCATTACGTGGCCCCACTCGTGGCAGCACTGCTTTGTTCCCGTCCCACTCGCTGTTTCACGCGTTGTGCTGGAACGCCGGCATACACGGTCCAGGGCTCCAGATCTCGCGTGGCCACCGACCCCAGGCCCAGCACCGCTCCCTCGCCGACGTTCACTCCCGGAGAGACAGAAGCGCGCGCACACACCCAAGAGTAGGCGCCGAGACTCATGGGAAAAGAAATGAGCGGAAACGCCGGGTCGTTGTAGTCGTGCGTGGCTCCGCAGATGTAAGCCTGTTGGGAAACGATAGCGTGCGATCCCATGGTGACGAGGGAGGGGTTATAAATTTCCGCCTCGTCCCCCAGCGTTACCCCGTCAGCGCACTCCAGGTTCCAGGGCGCCCACACGCGGGACCTGGGATAAAAATGACAGTTCGGTCCCAGCTTAGCGCCGAAGCTGCGCAACAGAAACGCACGCCAGGCGTGAAACGGCCGGGGCGACGGGCGAAACAAAAGCGTCCAAATGATGGACCATGCCAGCCTGCCCATGCGGTTCGACACGGAGAACGACGGCCTTAAGTATGGGTCGTCGGGTTGGGCGGCTGGGAACATCTTTTACTTCACGATGACATCACAGAGGAGAGAATATCCAGGTCCCGACGAAGAGCGGTATCCCAAATCTCACTCCTTCGCTGCGAGATCTGGAATACCTCTGCACGTTGGCTTAAGCAGATGCAGAACAGACGGGCCGACAGAATTGGAAGGGGGTGGCTTTAGCTCACCGTACCCGGATGAGAACGCCGAAGCTGAGAGTGTACGGCTTGAGCTTGGTGTCGATGTAAACGCCGGGCTGCCCGGGCAGAAACCCTGGTGGATAGTAATGGTTTCCCAAATCCCAAAACTGGTACTGAAAGTCGACCATGCGGAAGTTCAGCCAACGGTTCTTGTGGTAATCGACGCCGCCGCCAAGCTCGTAAACGATGCTGTTGTCGGTCTGACCCGTTCTGTACGTAATGTTTCCGGGGCCGATCATGAAGTCGCCGTAAGGCCGGAACCGCTTGTAGATGTAGTGCAGTTCGGGGCCGAACATGAAGGTTCGTTGCTTGCCGTAGGTGCCGGTGCTGTAGGTAAACCGCGTTCCCACCGCCGGTTGGCCAAACACAAACCGTCCCAGGCGGAAGTCAGCGCCCGCGGAAAAGCCCTTGTTCCAGCCATTGGCGTCGAAAGTGTTGTCAGGCGAAGGGGATTTGGGCGGGTAGTCTAGCGTGGAATTGAAGTCGGTTTTGACCAGGGTATAGGTCCCATAGACATTGATTTGACTTCCGCCACCCTTGATCGCGGGTACCACCTGGGCATCCGCCGCATTTGGCAGCATGGCTCCCGCCACGAGTACCGCCAAAGCTAGTGTTCTAGAGAGAAGTCGCATGTTAGCCGCCCGTGAAATCAAATGTTGATACCTTCGGTGTCTGGAGATCTCGGAAAACCGGGGAAATATGGCCGTTTGCTCCCTGGTTAAGGTTTCCATTTCATCACGCATAGTACGGACATAATTAGAGCATGCGCTGCATCCAATCGTTTCTACCAAGTAACCTCGCTGGTTACAAATCCAACAATAGTTGCAGCGCTAGTACACAGTATGATGCCCAAAGGGCGGCTTGCGGCGTGATTCCCAATCCGGAACTCTAGTAGAGAAACCACTCTCGAAGCTGGAAAGACCGAAAACCTTGCAGCAGGTCGTTGATCTGACAGCGCGAAGGTCGTTTCTTTTTAGCAACGGATCCCCCGATGCACGTTCAGGGTAATCAAAACGTACTCGTCTGTCTAGAAGAGAAACAGTGCTGTACCAAGACAGAACAGTGGTCACAATTAGCGCGCAAGGTACTGCATCAAATAGATGCAACCGGAACCGGCGATCCATCGTGGTAGGCTTTAAAGCGGCAAGAGTGCGTGCAGTAGTGACAGATCATTCTGGCTCCGGCCAAAACTGCAGCCGGAACCTTTCAGGGTAATAGCACGAAGAGCACGCAAGACCTCACGAATCTTCACCAGGTACGCGCGACCTTGATTCGCGTGGCTCACTCCAGCGTGAATGCAGCGTTTCATAAGGCATCGATCCTGTTACCGTGTTATTGATGGGAAAGGCAACCCTTTCGTATGAGGTGTGCTTCGTCCTTCAGTAGTGTTCCATCGCCAGCCGTCGGAGTTTTCATGCCTAAAACCGCTCTACTCATCGGTGCCGGGCCCGCAGGGCTCACGGCCGCCCTGGAGTTCCTTCGCCGTTCGGACGTGCATCCCATTGTGCTCGAGGCCAGTCACGAAATAGGCGGCATCTCGCGCACCATCCGGCATAACGGCAATCGAATCGATATAGGCGGGCATCGATTTTTCTCCAAATCGGACCGGGTCATGAACTGGTGGATGGATTTGATGCCGCCCGAGGCCAGTGCGGATACGCAACACGCGCTGCAGCACCAAAATAAAAAGCGCACCCTCAAAACCAGCGCTACCGGACTCACACCCTGAGACCACGGACCTGGTAATGCTGGTACGCCCGCGCAAAAGCCGCATCTACTTTCTGCGCCGCTTCTTCGACTACCCCATCAAACTCACCGGGGATACACTCAGCAAGCTTGGGCTGGTACGCACGATCAAGATCGGCGTCAGCTACCTGTTGGCCCGGCTCTTTCCACGCAAGATCGAAAACTCCCTCGAAGACTTCCTCATAAACCGCTTCGGCCGGCAGCTCTACCTCACTTTTTTCAAGTCCTACACCGAGAAGGTGTGGGGAGTGCCCTGCGAGAAAATCAGCGCCGAATGGGGGGCGCAGCGGATCAAAGGGTTGTCGCTGACGACAGCCGTGCTGCATTTTCTGAAGAAGACCTTTTCTTCCAGGAAGGACCAGGAAATCCAGCAAAAGGGCACCGAAACGTCTCTCATTGAGAAGTTCCTGTATCCGAAATATGGCCCGGGTCAGTTGTGGGAGCATGCGGCCGACCAGATCCGCGACCAGGGAGGAGAGATCCTTCTCGGGTGGCGCGCCACCAGGTTGTTTGTCGAGGGGGATACGATCACTGCTGTCGAAGCGGTCAGCGATAACGGACAACGGCGCCGGTTTGACGCAGACTACGTTTTCTCCACCATGCCGGTACGTGAATTGATTGATGCGCTTGATACCCCCATACCCAGCGAGGTCCGGGAGGTGAGCGACGGCTTGCAATATCGCGACTTTATCACCGTCGGGCTTTTGGTTGATCACCTTACGGTGCGCGAAGCCGATGGAGGTCCGCTCAAGGACAACTGGATCTATATCCAGGAGCCCGATGTCCTCGTAGGGCGGCTGCAGATCTTCAACAACTGGAGCCCGTACATGGTGGCCGACCCCAGCAAGACCTGGATCGGCCTGGAGTATTTTTGCTACCAGACGGACGCCCTGTGGAAGATGGCCGACGAGGATTTGAAGAAGTTTGCCATTGCCGAGGTAGAGAAGATCGGCATTCTACGGGCCTGCGACGTAACGGACGCCCACGTGGTGCGCGTGCCTAAGACCTATCCGGCCTATTTTGGTACATACGACCGGTTTCACATCATCCGCGAGTTCCTCGATCGCTACCATAATCTTTTCCTGGTTGGCCGAAATGGAATGCACAAATACAACAATCAGGACCACTCCATGCTGACCGCCATGACCGCGGTCGATAACATCCTCGCCGGGGTCCGCGACAAGGACAACGTCTGGTCCATCAACACCGAGATGGAATACCATGAAGAGGAAACAAAGGATGAAGCACAGGCCTCAGGGTCCTCTACGAAGAACACCGATAGCGTAGAGACCACAGTTTAGGGCCCCCGGATTTGGCCGTAAACCTTTGCGGATCAGCGACATTCGTGATCTCCCTTCGCGAAAGCTGCAGGCGGGATCGCTTAGGATGCCGGTCCTATCAAATACCTCGGGCAATATTTCAGGAATTTTTCACGTGTCTGAAGGGTTGTTGCTGCTAGAGATAGCGGATGGGGTGCAGTTGCTGATTCCGCGACGCCTCGACCGCTGGTTGCGAATCGATCTTGCACGATTTGAGTATGGCTTTCCCCAAAAATTAGTAGTTACATCACATTATTTGATGCTAGGCGGAGTCCAGAAAACAAGATGAGCGAATCTATCGCAATCACCGTAGTCGGATCGGGATATGTTGGTTTGGTGGCGGCCGCATGCTTTGCTGAGATCGGCCACCGGGTGTTGTGCGTCGACAACGACGAAGACAAGGTAAACAAACTCAACCAGGGCCTGGTTCCGATTCACGAGGAGTTTCTTCCCGAGTTGCTGGGACGGCACCGGGGCAGCGGCGCGGTGCAGTTCACCACTGATCTCGGCCATGCCACGCAGGCATCTCAAGTGATTTTCATCGCCGTCGGGACGCCCGCAAAGTGAGACCGGCAACGCTGATCTTTCTTATGTCGACGCTGTCGCCAGCGAGATTGCCCGCTCCATCCACTCCTACAAGGTTATCGTCGAGAAGAGCACGGTGCCGGTCTACACCAACGACTGGATTCGACGCACGATCGAACGGAATGGTGTTTCCCGATCACTCTTCGACGTGACGTCGAACCCTGAATTCCTGCGCGAAGGCACCGCGGTCAAGGATTTTCTCCATCCCGACCGGATCGTTCTCGGCGCCGACAGTGAAGCGGCCGCAACACTCCTGGCCGCCATTTATGAGCCACTTACTTCCGGCAGCTACTACGAGCGCTCCGACGCCGTTCCGGGCCATCGGTCGCATGCCGATCTTCCGCCAATTTTGCAGACCTCGACCAAGGCGGCCGAGATCATCAAGCATGCCTCGAATGCTTTCCTGGCCATGAAGATCTCCTTTATTAACGTGGTCGCCAACCTGTGCGAAGCGGTGGATGCAGACGTGGAGCATGTGGCGCGCGGCATGGGCATGGATAAACGGATCGGCAAGCGATTCCTCAGCGCCGGCATCGGTTACGGCGGCTCCTGTTTCCCCAAGGATGTGGCCGCATTCCGCTACGTAGCGCAACAGCTGGGCATTGACTTTAGCCTGCTTGAGGAAGTGGAAAAGATTAACGAACTGCAGAAGGAGCGGTTCTTTCAAAAAATTCGCTCCGCGTTATGGACCTTGCGCAAGAAGCGTCTTGGGGTTCTCGGCCTGGCCTTCAAGGGTGGGACGGACGATATTCGCGAGTCTCCGGCGCTGGAAATCATCCGCATGCTGCTGGATGCGGGCAGTTCCATCTGCGCCCATGATCCGGCTGCTATTGAACGGGCGAAAATCGAAATGCCGCCCCATGCCAACCTGCAATACACCGACGATCCCTATGCCGCCGCCGACAACGCCGATGCCTTGCTGATCCTCACCGACTGGGCGGAATTCAGCCGTCTGGACCTCAAACGGCTGCGCTACACGCTGCGCTATCCCATCATCATCGATGGCCGCAACCTCTTCGATCCCTGGGTCATGCAGGATCTTGGCTTCACCTACCTGAGCGTAGGCCGGCCGTCCCAGCACACCTCGGTCGAATCGGCATCAACCAAGCGTTGGCCGTAAAATCTATAATTTAGTGCTTAAGGGCGATCTTGTTCGATCGACTCCAAGACGGGGGAAACCGTATTTTGACGACTCATCGTGTCCTGGTCACCGGCGCTGCCGGCTTCCTCGGCTCTCATCTGTGCGACGCCCTACTTGGCCCAGGGCCACCAAGTGGTGGGCGTGGACAATCTTGCCACCGGGCGTCCTGCCAACCTGGCGCACCTGAAGAATGAATCGCGATTCACCCTGGTAGAGCAGGACATCTGCCAGCCGTTTGACCTGGGCACGTATCGACTATCTCTTCAACTTCGCGTCGCCCGCCAGCCCTGCCGACTATGCCCGGCTCGGCCCTGAGACCCTGAATGTCGGCTCCCAGGGAACCAGGAATGCTCTGGACCTGGCACGCAAATATCAAGCCGGTTTTCTGCACGCCTCCACCTCCGAGTGCTACGGGGATCCCGATGTACATCCCCAGACGGAGACCTATTGGGGCCGCGTAAACCCCATCGGGCCACGCTCGGTCTACGATGAGGCCAAGCGATTCTCCGAAGCCCTTATCATGGCGTACCACCGCTACTACGGCGTCGATACCCACATGGTGCGCATCTTCAACACCTACGGACCGCGCTTGCAGCCGACCGATGGACGCGTCATCTCCAACCTGATGATCCAGGCTCTGCTCGATGAAGACCTCACCATCTACGGCGATGGCATGCAGACCAGAAGCTTCTGCTATGTCTCCGATTTGATCGCCGGCATCGTTTTGCTTTCCCGTTCGAGCGAGCATCTTCCCGTGAATATAGGCAATCCGGTGGAATGGACCATCAAGGATTGTGCGCGCGAGGTATTAGCGGTCACCGGTTCGCACAGCAAGATTCGCTACGAGCCGCTGCCGATTGACGATCCGATGCAGCGCTGCCCCGACATCACCAAGGCGAAAACTCTGCTTGGTTGGGAGCCAAAGATCGGTCTCCGCCAGGGTCTCGAGCTATCCCTGGATTATTTTCGTGCTAGCCTGCCCACGCGTACTTAGATAGAGATAAAGCAATGCTCAACGATTTATCCCCGATTATTGTCACCGGCGGAGCTGGGTTCATTGGGTCGAACTTCGTGCTGGATTGGCTCGCATTGGTGGGCACTCCAGTGGTGAACCTGGACAAGCTCACCTACGCCGGCAACTTGCAGAACCTGACCTCGGTCGAACAGCATTCCGGCTACCATTTTGAGCAGGGCGACATCTGCGATGCGCCGTTTCTCGAGCGTTTGTTCGACCGCTATCAACCCCGCGCCGTTTTGCATTTCGCGGCGGAGAGCCACGTGGACCGCTCGCTCTCGGGGCCCGAGGCGTTCGTTCGCACCAACGTAGAGGGCACTTTCCGTCTGCTCGAAGCCACACGTGCCTATCTGGCGAAATGCTCGCTCGGAAGACCGCGCAAAATTTCGTTTTCTGCATGTCTCCACCGATGAGGTCTACGGCACTCTTCGGCCCCAGGATCCGGCGTTCGAAGAAACCACTGCCTATGCACCCAACAGCCCCTACGCCGCCTCCAAGGCAGCCTCAGACCACCTGGTGCGTGCTTATGTTCATAGCTACGGACTGCCGGCGGTGACCACCAATTGCTCGAACAACTACGGTCCATATCAGTTCCCGGAGAAGCTTCTCCCGCTGATGATCACCAACGCGGTCGCCGGAAAACAGCTGCCGGTGTATGGCGATGGCCGCCAGGTGCGCGATTGGCTTTACGTCGGTGATCATTGCTCCGCCATTCGAGCGGTGCTCGAACGGGGAAAGATCGGCGACACGTACAACGTTGGCGGCCGCAATGAGCAGGCCAATCTCGATACGGTGCACTTGCTCTGTAGCCTGCTGGATGAGTTGCTGCCCAATTCTCCCCACGTGCCTCACCGTAACCTGATTCACTTTGTGACCGACCGGCCCGGCCATGATCGGCGTTATGCCATCAACGCGGCCAAGATCGAGCGGGAGCTCGGCTGGCGTCCCGCTGAAACTTTCGCCACCGGTCTGCGGCGCACCGTGCAGTGGTATCTCGCCCACCAGGACTGGGTCGAGCAGGTGACCAGCGGGGCCTACCGCCACTGGATCGATCTGAACTACGCCCACCGGGGGAGCGCTGCGCGATGAAGGGCATCATCCTCGCCGGCGGTTCCGGGACCCGCCTCTATCCCGTCACCCATGTGGTCTCCAAGCAGTTGCTCCCGGTGTACGACAAGCCGATGATTTACTACCCGCTGTCGGTACTGATGCTGGCCGGAATTCGCGAGGTGCTGATCATCTCCACCCCGGCGGATACGGCGCTCTTTGAGCGGCTACTGGGCAGCGGCGAGCAGTGGGGAATGTCCTTTCAATACGCCGTGCAACCGTCTCCGGACGGCTTGGCACAGGCGCTGATTATTGGTGAGCAGTTCATCGGCGGTGCGCCCTGTTCGCTCATTCTGGGCGACAATATTTTCTACGGTCACGATTTTGCCCACGGTCTGCAGCAGGCGGCGCAGGTCGAGGATGGGGCGGTCGTCTTTGCTTACCCGGTCTCTGATCCGGAGCGCTACGGCGTGGTAGAGTTCGACGCTTCTGGCCGTGCGTTGTCGATTGAAGAAAAGCCGGAGAAACCAAAATCGCGATACGCGGTCACCGGACTTTATTTTTTTGACGGTGAGGCCTCGCGGATCGCGCGCCAGATCGCTCCTTCCGCTCGTGGAGAACTGGAAATCACCGATGTGAATCGCTGGTATCTGGAGAGAGGGAAACTGCGTACGCAGGTTCTGGGACGGGGCTTTGCCTGGCTCGACACCGGAACCCACGACTCCCTGATCGAAGCCGCCACCTTCATTGAGACAATCGAGAAACGGCAAGGACTCAAGATTGCTTGTCCGGAAGAGATCGCGTATCGATTGGGATGGATCGATGCAACTCGCCTGGAAAAGCTGATCACCAGGGTAGCGAAAAGCGGCTATGGACGGTATCTACGTTCGGTGCTGGACGAGAAGGTCTTTTAAGCATTCCGGCCACCGTTCGACTGTCTGAATTGTCAAGGTGCCCTCGATGTAGTGCGCCGGCATAGCCGGGGCCTACATGGGTTGAATGAGACGGGCGAAGCCCTTCCGCTGTTTATTTCTCACAGTCCAGTGGGTAAACGAATAAACGAATCGCTGCCGGTAGTGAGATCTCAAAGGGAACCCGTAGCTTTGTCGCAGACCGGGCTGTGAGAAATCGCGGTTAGGGCCGCGGGCGCAACCCCGCCAGAAAATCCTCAACCGGCCTGGTGTTCAGCACATCAGCTTTCGTCAGCCAGGCGCGTCGCAATTGGCGAACCCCATAGTGCATCGCGTCCAAATGGCTGATTTGGTGTGAGTCAGTATTGATCACGATGTTGCAACCCAGCTCGCGCGCGCGGCGCAAGTCGATGTCGCAGAGGTCAAGCCGGTCCGGATACGCATTGTGCTCCACAGCTACACCAACGCTTCGCCGCTTGCTTCAGCACGGCCGTCAGATCCATTTCGTAACTATCCCTGCGCAGCAATAACCGCCCAGTCAGATGGCCAAGAATCCTGATGTAGGGATTCTCCAGCGCCTTGAGCAAACGCTCCGTCATCTGCTCTTTGGGTTGCTGGAAAAGAGAGTGAACGCTGGCGATCACCACGTCCATCTGCGCCAGCACTTCCTGCGGAGAGGTCGATCTCTCCATCGCCCAGGATATCCACTTCGATCCCGGTCAGCACGCGGATGCGGCCTTCCATGCGGGCATCCACTTCGCGAATCTGTTTCATGTGCTCGAGCGCGCGCTGATCGTCGAGCCCATTTACCATGGCCAGATTTTTGGAGTGATCGGTAATCGCGATGTATTCGTATCCCCGCGCGATGCCCGCTTCGGCCATTTCGAGGATGGTGTTTTTCCCATCGGTTGCGACTGTGTGCATATGCACATCGCCGCGCAGGTCGCTGGTTTCGATCAGCCGAGGCAGGCGGTGTTCCGCTGCAGCTTCAATTTCGCCCTGATTTTCACGCAGCTCAGGAGGAATCCAGTCGAGGTCCAGCGCCTGGTAAATCTCTTCCTCAGAGGCGGCGGCTACGATGGTGCCGTCATCCAGGCGTGCCAGCGCATACTCGCTTAAAGTGTAACCACGTTTGAGTGCTCGCTGGCGCAGCCACACGTTATGCATTTTGGAACCGGTGAAGTATTGCAGCGCCGCGCCATATGACGCCATCGGCAGCAAACGTACATCGACCTGCAGGCCGCTGCGCAAACGGAAGCTGACTTTGTTCTGGCCTTTCGCCAATAGCTCGGCAATTGGGGGGTAGGCCGCCGTGTACTCGACGGCTGCAGCCACCCTCTCCTCGGCGCAAGCAGGCCCCGTCACCAGCAGGTCCAAATCGCCTACGGTCTCCCGTCCGCGCCGCAGAGAGCCGGCCGGCATCACTCGTTCTATCCCCGGGAACTGTTCCAGGTAAAGGGTCACTCGTTCGGCTGCAGCTTCGGCGTCATCAAGCAGAAAGCGGCCGCTGTTCTTGTGATACTCAGCGATCCCCCGAGACAACTTTTCAATCAGCTTTTGTCCGAAGCGGGGCAGAGTGGCCAGCTTGCCGGCATCGATTGCAGCCTGCAACTGTTCTATATCGCTTACCTGCAACGCCTCCCAAAGAAGCGACACCGTCTTCGGCCCCATGCCCGGTAACTTTAACAGTTCCAACATGGTTGGCCGATATTTCGTCAGCAATTCGTCGCGTAGCTTCAGGCTGCCCCGGGTCTCGATCTCCTGAATGTTGGCCGCCATGCCCTTGCCGATTCCCTGAATGGCAAGCAGCCGGTCCGGCTCGTTCACGAACGCACTGAGTTGTTCGGTGGTATTCTCCACTGCCTCGGCAGCCCGCCGGTAAGAGCGGATACGAAAAGGATCGCCGGCCGCAATCTCCAGCAGGTCCGCAGTTTCGCCCAATAGCTGCGCGATGGATTTGTTGTCCATTCAAGGGACATTAAATCATTTGGTTGGACACAGGAAGCCAATGCCGAGAGGTCAGCGCAGTCGGGTCCTCACATCAGGCCCAGAACTGCGGACCAGATGCAGGGACGCGTGTTTCTTCGTCACATCTACAGTGGGAGGCGCTTAGGCTACTTCTCGAACTCGAGTTACGGAGTCAGCTTGAGGTCCCTTCTGCCCCTGGACGATGTCGAATTCCACCTCGTCACCTTCCTTTAAGCTCTTGTATCCATCGAGTTGAATCGCGCTGTAGTGAACAAACACGTCCGGGCCATCATCCCGACCAATAAACCCATAACCCTTCGCGTTGTTGAACCACTTGACTTTGCCTTTGTATTGAGCCACTAGCCGTCGACCTTCCTTGATGCGGATCGAGCATGAGGAGAACAAACTGCTCTCCTTTACAGACGCATCAAAGGCTAGTTTGGTTTTCCCCAAAATGTTGGACGGGTTTGGATGCGGCTTCCAGGACGGTGGCAGAACAGGTGCCCTACTTTTTGTTCTTTTTCTTTTCAGCATCCCTCAGGCGCACATAAAGCATGACTGAAATCAGTGTTTTACCGTCATGGATCTTCCCTTCATCTATCATCTTGAGCAGCCTGGAGAGTGGCATCATCTCTATTTCAATTTGTTCGTCGTATTCCGGCTGGGCGTCCCCCAGGGTCAGACCCTCGGCGACAAACACTTGCATAAACTCACCCAGGAAGCCGGGACTGGCGAAGTAGCGGATCATTTTTCGCCAACGCTTCGCCTTGAACCCGGTTTCCTCCAGCAATTCACGCTTGGCCGCGGCCAGCGCATCTTCTCCCTCTTCCATTTTTCCCGCCGGAACCTCCAGCAGAAATTCCCTGGCGGCGTGGCGATATTGGCGCTCCATCACGATCATTGGATCCCGCTTGCTTTTCGCATCATCCACTGCCAGGATGACTACCGATCCATTGTGGCGGATCACATCCCGCGTCAACTCCCGCCCCTTCTCCAGGATTTTGTCGGTATATACGCGAAACAGAGGGCCCTCATAGCTCAAGGTTGATGAGACCACTTCCACTTCGGCGATGTTCTTGCTGGATGCTTTCTTTGCCATGCCACTCCTTGTCTGTTGCCGCAAGATTTTAAAGTACCATCCGGTATGCATCGCAGCGTTTCCATCATCGGGCTCGGCAACTGGGGCAGCTCTCTAGCACATGCACTCGATGCAGCGGGCGTGAGTCTGCAGGAGGTCATCCTCTCCAGCGAACGCTCTGCAGTTGGCCGTCCTGCCCTGCCCCGTACTGTCTCGTCCCGTACTCTGCCGTTGACCACGCTCGATCGCGCTCAGCTCAAAGCTGATGTCCTCTGGCTCTGTGTTCCGGATGCCGCCATCGAGCGAGTCACTGGCCGCATGGTGAAGCGGGTTGGGAAGCGTGGGCTGAAGGGACAGATCGTCGTCCATTCCAGCGGCGCGCTCAGCGCGCTCGTGCTCTACGCGGCCGCCCGTGTGGGGGCTTCCGTGGCCTCGGTTCATCCGGTGATGAGCTTTGCCACCCGCGCCCCGGTTTCCTTGCAGGGAGTGCCCTTTGGCGTGGAAGCAGAGGCCGCCAGCCGCCGCATTCTGAACGCGATCGTGCGCCAGGCCGGTGGTCGCCCCTTTGCCGTTGAGGCGGCCAGCAAAGCGCTCTACCACGCGGTGGGCGTGTTGTCATCGCCGCTGCTGGTCAGCCATCTGGCCGCGGCCCACGAGGCGGCGGCCTTGGCCGGATTCACCCCCCAGCAGGCCAGGCGGCTGATTGAGCCCATTGTCCGCGCCACCCTCGACAACTTCTTTCTCCGCGGCCCCGCAAAGAGCTTCAGCGGGCCCATCGCCCGCGGCGACATCCAGACAATTCATCTGCATCTTCAGGCCCTTAAGCCCCATCCTATGTTGGCGGGCGTCTACCGCTCGCTGGCGTTGTATGCTCTTGAAACGCTACCCGCTGCCGGCGAGAAAAAGCTGCGCAGTTCGCTGCGGCGAAAATGATGAGAAACTACAGCAGGACGGCGTAGGGAGCAATTCGCGATGGTGGAAGGGGCGGCCATGAAGACCGAGTGTTATCCCATCTCCCTGCTGCCTGGCCTCAGCCGTCTGTTTCTCGATTTCGCGGAGCGGCGAGAGGCGTTGACTCCGTTCTACCCGGCGAGCGCCTACTCCACCGAGTGGATGGCCGTCCGCCCGGTTCTTTCCCCCGCTGGCCGTGAGACTCTTTGCAATTTACTGGAGCAGCAAAACCGCAGTTTCGGAGCTGCCGATGCGGTTTTTGAGAACATCGCCCGGCTGCGGAGCGGCGCCAGTGCGGTGGTCACCGGTCAGCAGGTGACGTTGTTCGGTGGCCCACTCTTCACCATCCTCAAAGCGGCGACTACGATTCGCAAAGCAAAAGACGCTTCAATCGCCGGCAGTCCGCACGTACCGATTTTTTGGCTGGCGACGGAGGACCATGATCTGGCGGAAGCGGACCACGTAACCTTCCCGGGCCGGCACGAGTTGAAGACGTTGCGGCTGGCGTCGGAGCAGGCCAACGGCTCGGCCGTCGGCAAGGTCACCCTGGGGAAGGACATTGAGGATCTCGCTGGCCCAGGCGGCAGAGATTCTCGGCCCGGGCCCCCTGCTTGATCAGCTTTCCGCTTGTTATCGTGAAGGCCAGAGCTTAGGCCAGGCCTTCGCGCAATTCATTTCCCGCACCTTTGCCGCCCAGGGTTTGGTGGTAATGGATGCCTCTTCTCGCGGGTTCCACGCTCTGGGCAGCGATGTCCTGCGCCAGGCAATCGTGCGCGCTGATGAATTGCGAGTGGCCCTCAACGATCGCGACCAGCTGTCTGGCTGCGGCTGGTTATCATTCCCAGGTTCTGGTTCCGCCGTTCTCCAGTCTGCTGTTTCTGTTCGACAGCGGCATTGGCGCAAGGGTTCCTCTGCGGCGCACTGCCGAGGATGGATGGCACGCCGCCAGACAAAGCTACTCCACGGCAGAGCTGCTGGCCATTCTCGATGCGGAACCGGAACGCCTCAGCCCCAACGCCCTCTTGCGTCCTGTTTTTCAGGATTCCATTCTTCCCACCGCCGCTTATGTGGGCGGTCCTTCCGAAGTTGCTTATTTCGCTCAGTCACAGGTGCTTTACGAGCGCATCCTTGGTCGCACCACGCCTGTCCTTCCCCGCCTTTCGGCGACGCTCGTGGAACCTGCGGTGGCTGATCTGCTGGCCCGTTACGACGTGTCGCTGCCCGACGTGATCCAAAGCGCGTTGAAGGATCCGCTGGAGTCTGGCTCAGCGACTGGGTGCGCGATCGATTTCCGCGATCGGCAAGCGCAAGCTCGCCGCTGCCGGAAATGCTCTCGATACGGAACTCTCGGCGCTGGCCACGTATATGCATTCCCTTGACCCCGGTCTGGGCCGGGCTGCGGACGTGAGCAGCTCAAAGATGCGCTACCAGATGAACCGCATGCGCAGGTTGATGGCAAACTACGAGCTGCGCCAGGACCAAACCCTCGGCCGCAATGCCGGGCTGATCGCGCTCAATCTGTTCCCCAATCGCCATCCGCAGGAGCGGGTCCTGGGCGCCGCATGGTTCCTTTCCCGTTATGGGGAAGCTCTTCCCGAACTGCTGGTGGAGCAGGCCGGACAGCAATGTCCCGGACACAAAGCCATCTGGTTGTAGCGAAAAGCGCCAGGACCGGGCGGTCGACCCGGGTGATCCTTAAATGTTCTAGAATGTTGGCAGCATGAAGGCTAACCCGGCAAAGCCCTTCGACGTAACCTGCCCCGATTGCGGAGCGATCCTCAAAGTCGACCCCGAGACCAGGGCCATCCTCTCCCACACCCCCGCACCGCGTAAGCGTACCTTTGAGGACTTTGAAGCCGCGGCCAAGGCCATGCGCGAACAGGACGAACGCAAAGAGGATATTTTCCGGCAGTCTGTCGAAGCTGAAAAGAATAAACAGCAATTGTTCGACAAGCGATTCGAGGAAGCGTTGCGCAAGGCGAAGGAATCCCCAACGAGGGACGCCCTCTGCGTGAATTCGATCTCGACTAAGCATTTCTCCGCATCTATACAAAACAGAGTTGCACGCGAAAGAGAGAGAGCGATGGGGATCACACACATTCCGCAGCAAGTAGCATCTACCGTCCAGGACGCCGCCGAGGGACTGAAGTACCAGGGAAACCGCCTGCTTGACCAGGGTTGGGAAAAGAACTGGGTACGCACAGTTGCCGCCGGGACGCTGGTGACAGGAGCCGTGCTGCTGGCCAGTGGAAAGCGTAAAGCCGGACTCGCTGTCGCGGCGGCCGGAACCATCTTCGCCCTGGTGGAAGATCCGGACGGCGTCAAAAAGGTCTGGAACAACATCCCCGACTATCTGGACAGTGGTCACGGCATGTTGAGCCGTTTCGAGAAATTTGTGGGAGAACTCACCAGCCAGGGTGAGAAACTCCGCTCAGTGGTCGAAAAAGTCGTACGCCAATAAGTTGCCCGCAACAAGGCGAGGGGCGCACGTGCTGTGAGAGATCAAGTCCCGGAGGGACGGCCGAACTTCAGACGTGTCCAAATTAGATTTTTAAAATGTCTCGGTTCAGGAACCGCCCTCTCCTTGCAACGGTCCTCTCCTTTTTGTCATCCCGAGCGCAGCCGAGCGGATCTGCGGTGCGCCATTCGTGTGCCCCGCTCCTATCGGTCACAACCCCCCAGTAGTCATCCACCGAACCTTCCTGGAGACCGGGCTTCCAGGAGTGATCCGTAGAACAGCAGATCCGCTCGGCTGCGCTCCCCCGGATTTCCTGTTGAGATTGGTGGCGTTGGCGCTCCATGCGCGTTTCCTTACGAGAAAGTTCAGCCGCGGGCCTGACTCTTTCCCGGCAACCTGTTTAACCGATACCTAGCTGTTCCCGAGCTTTTTGGCTGATGCGGTCCGGCGTCCAGGGCGGCTCCCACACCAGGTTGACCTGGGTGTGGCTAATTTCCGGGATCCCTGCCAGCCGGTTACGCACTTGTTCCATGATGGTCGTGTGGGAAGGGCAGCCCGGCGAGGTCATCGTTATCTCGACTTCTACCCGCTGCCTGGGAAACGCCCGTTTGGAGTTTGCATCCGGGGTCAGCATGACCTTGTAAATCAATCCCAAATCCACGATATTGACCGGGATCTCCGGATCGTAGCAATCCCGCAAAGCATCCATCACATCGTCTTCGCTGAGCGCCATGCTAGTTCTTCCGCTCCACCAGGTAGCGTGCTACCGCCTTCAGCCGGTCCGCGCGCTCGCCATAGCTGGCCAACTGGGCAAAGGCTTCATCGATAAGCCGCTCCGCGTCCTTGACACTCTGGGCCACCCCATAAACCGCGGGCCAGGTCGCTTTCTCACTGGCTACATCTTTGCCCGCTGTTTTTCCCAGCTGAGATGAATTCTGGGTTACATCCAGCACATCGTCCATAATCTGAAATGCCAACCCGGCTTTGCGTCCAAATTCCCGCAGCCGCTTGATGTCGTCCGCGTCACCACCCGCGTAGATGCCCCCGGTGATCAGGCTGACACGAATCAAGGCGCCCGTCTTGGCACGATGGATGGCTTCCACCAGCTCCGGAGTTGGCTTATGCTCCTCGGCTTCCAAATCCATGACCTGCCCACCGATCATGCCCTCGACCGTACCCGTAGCCTGCGCGATGGAGCGCACAATCTCCACTGTCTGCGGCGCCGGACACTGCAGGCCGGCGAGCACCTCGTAAGCCTGTGTTTGCAGCGCATCCCCAGCCAGGATGGCCATTGCTTCGCCAAAGACGACGTGACAGGTCGGTTTGCCCCGGCGTAGATCGTCGTTGTCCAGCGCCGGCAAATCGTCATGGATCAGGGAATAGGTATGCAGCATTTCGATGGCCGCGCCCAGCTCTTCGACGCCGGCCGGAAGCTCGCCGGAGCCGCAGATCATTCTTGCCGCTTCCATACACAGCACCGGCCGGAGCCGTTTGCCTCCGGCAAAAACGCTGTGCCGCATCGCCCGGTGAATGGAGACCGGCGCTTGATCCGGGCCGGGCAAGAGACGATCCAGAGCATGATCGATAAGCTCCGCACTGCTGCCCAGAATCTCCCGCACACTTTGCTGCATTTTGGTAATCATACCCGACGCTCCCGTCGCTCCAGCATGACCACGATGGCCAGCGCCAGCAATGCGATGGCAGAAATTGTGCGTCCAGCGATGACGTCCCTGGTCGCGGCCCATTGGATTTCCATCACGTGTTTTCCCGCTATGATCGGAATTGCCATCAGACCATCATCCCGCATCGGCCGCCCCAGCGCCGGCTGGTCATCCACGGTCACCCGCCAGGAGGGATAGTCCATCAATCGCAGCACGGCGTAACCCGTCTCCGCGGCCACGACGCTCACCGTCCAGTGCTCGGCATTCCATTGCTTTACATTTACCGTGGTGGCGATGCTCCCCGAGGTTCCAGCATGCCACTCCGGGTTGTCCACTTTGCTGCTGTCGGCGGTGTCATCCTGTGCGGCACTCAGCACGCGCACCAGGGGCAGGTGCTGTTGCACGGCGGAGTTGTCAGCTCCCTTGGGTGTGTACTCGTCCGTCCCCTGCGTCCCTTGCCCCCCGCGAAAGTCGCTGACTTGTGCCGCAACCGCATCCTCGTCGTCGCAGGGCTGAAAGAAAAGCAGGCCGCCGCTCGCCGGCCATCGGCGACAATCAAGACCCCGACCACCATTGCTGTCCGCAGGCCGGGTTTCTTGAGGGCCATGGCCACGAGGACGCATGTCACCACGCTCAACGCGAGGGTCCAACGCCAGGGAAACTGCAGAAACTTCAAATGGGGGGTATGCTGCCAAATCATATAGCTGGCCGGTAATTGGAGCAGCAGCATAATGGGGAGGAGCGCAGTCAGCACCAGTCTTACCCGGCCGCCGCCTCGTTCTCTCCATGCCAGGTAGGCGGCGATGGACGCCACGACGACTTCGGCAACAAAGATCCATGATGCGGTCCACAACACCTGGTCATGAAAAGCATTGCTGGTGTGCGCGAAGAGGAAGCTATCCTCGACCCGCATGCCGGGAATGATAGCGCGCTCGATTTGTACCCACCGCTGTTCGAATGCCGCGGGCACAATGTAGAACGCGGCCAGTCCCAGCCCCAGTGCCATTCCACCCAAAGCTCGAACGGCCGGCCAGGGCCTGCCTTCTACGATCCACATGCACAATGCGAGAACTGCCAGCAGGTAGCTACCCATCACCGCGGCCGGCGAATTGGTGAGCCACAGGGCCGCCACGGAAAGGCCAAGCGGCGCAATGGAGGAACGGGTTCTCAAGGCAAACAAGACCATCAAGGGAAACCAGGCGCGCGGCCAGCAACTCCCCAAGTGCTGAACGTTCGTAGACCACGAACATGGCGTAGGGATTGGCAATATAGAGACACGCAGCGAAGGTCGCCGAGATGGGCGGCGCCCATTCCCGCGCCAGCAGGTACATGCTGGCTCCGGCGGCCAGCAATGCCAGCAGCACGAACAACACCGGGGCGGCGTGCCACCCGGTGATGGTTCCGAGCAGGCCACCCAAAAGCCAGGAGGCCGGGGGATAGAACATCAGCCGCGGCTCACCCGCGCCGAAGTTTGCATCCTGCACCCAGTGGGGATAGACGATGCCGCTATGCCAGGCCCGCGCCACTTCCATCCAGGAGAGCAGGTGGAAGTCGAAATCGTGCCCGCACGAATTGCCCCGCAACATCAGCGTTCCGGTCGCCAGCAAGGCGGTGCAGCCGATGAGCAGAGCCGGTAAATAGTTAAGCCTGCCTTGGATTGCTGCTGGTGTCACGGCACCAGTCGCAGAGTATGCCTGGTGGAGGCGGACACGGCCCCCTCCGTGAAGGGCATGGCAAAGGTCTTGCCGCTGTACCAGGAGGGAAACTGATCCAGATAGTGAGCGCTGAGTGGATCGCCCGACTCGCCCATCACTATGTTTTCAGTCGATCCATCCACGTCGCTCCAATCCACCGTAAGGCGCTGGCTGGCGCCTAACAAACCCCGAACGTGGTCGACGGTGGTCTCGTCGCCGGCAAGCTCATGTGGCCCGGTACTGGTCCATTTGAAAAATGGCAGCATTCCGTACAAAGGGTGCTTCACGTCGAGAACGTGCTGGCTGCCAAAAGTCCAGTTGCGAAGCGAAGCGGGAGCATGATCGTCGGCCATGCCCTTTTTGACCGCGGACGCGATCAGGTCATCCCAGCTCTTGTATTGCGCCGGAAGCCACTCTGGCGGGGCCTTTTCCACCATCTCCTCCTGCACAAAGTTCTTGCTTTGCCAGTCGTAGAGCTGCCAGTCGGCGCCCAGTTTAGGTTCAAGGATCAGCGGCCATAGCGATCGCCTGGTGGCATCCACGATCTCCGCTGCCACCGAATCCGTGGTGATCACCCCGTTCCAGGTGCGCAACAGGTCCGCGGCCTGCCGCAATTTCGCATCCGCAACGGTTGAGCGGTCAATGGCATAAGCAAAGCGCTGCGCCAATTCTCGGTCTACCTCGGAAAAAGTGTCCGTCTGCAGCGTGAGCATATCCGCCGGCGTGAGCTTGGCATGGCTGGAAAGCCACTTCCAGATGCGCTCGTTGCGATAGGGCGCGTCCCAGTTGAGAGCCAGTGGGTGGGAATAATCATCGGGAGTGATGCGGGCATTGGCGGTGGCGACAATGCCGCTATCCGGGTCCAGCACCGTGGGAAGCAGTGCGAACGGAACGTATCCTTGCCATTCATGCTCGCTGTCTGCCGGGGTTCCCGTCTCCACCACCGGCACCGCGCTCAGGCCCGCCGGGTCGAATGGGAAACAGCCCCACCGCCTGGTAGCCGATATGGCCCTGGTCATCGGCGTAGGCCACGTTTTGGGTCGGCCCCCACCATTCGCTGGTCGCCTGGCGAAACTCTGTCCAATTGCTGGCTGCATCCATTCCCTGCAACGGCAGGCCGTGCAGGTCAGAGGCATAGAGCACCCACTTCAGCGCCAACATGCGTGTCTCATGCGGCAAAAGCGGAGTGATCACCGGCCCGTGCTCGGTGCGCTCTACATCGACCACCACATCGTTGCCAAAGCGCACGTGGATATGCTCGCGATCATGCTCCGGCTGACGCCATCCGTTCGCCGGTCCAGTACTCACCCTGGCCGTTGGTTTTTTCCACGTAGACGTCCTGAACGTCTCCATTGAGCGTGGTAAAGCCCCAGGAAATATGTTCGTTATGCCCCTCGATAATGAAGGGAATGCCCGGGGTGGTGACTCCCGCAACGTGGAAGCTTCCGGCCTGCAAGTCTTCTTCATGCCAGATGTCGGGAATGGAGTGCTCCAGATGCATGTCGTTCGAGAGCAAGGGCTTGTCCGCTGGCTGTGCGGGCGCCGCTCACTGCCCACTCATTGGAGCCGGGCTTGCAGCTGTCGCACGGGTCCGATCCCAGCTTCAGGATCTTCTTGAGCCGTAGCAGGTCTTCCAGGCTCGATTGCGACTCGTCCTGGGGAGCTTCCGGAACATTCTGCTGGGGAGCCGTCAGGTCGGGAATGGACTGCGTCGGCGGATGGTCGCGCCAGGTGCTGGTGGGGTACAACTCGGCCACCAGGTTCGGGGGAAGCTTGGCTTGCACTTTCTCCCGTTCCAGCTTCCAGGGGTAAAGAGTGTCGAGACGGGACACCATGTTCAGCGCGACCAGCCAGGAATCGACCGGCTGCCACGGCCGCGGCTTATAGCCCAGCAGCCGGAATTCGGCCGGCAGGTGGTCCTGATGGCTGGCAATGAAAGCGTTGACGCCCCGGGCGAAGGCCTCAAAGAGGCGCTTCTGGTCTTCGGGCATGGTTGCCGTCAGGTGCTCGGCGGCCGGCCGGATCTGCAGCATCCGCTGCACTTTATCGTGCTCCACCACGCTGGGCCCCAGCAGTTCAGCCAACTCGCCGGCGGAAAAGCGACGTGCCATATCCATCTGCCACAGCCGGTCCTGGGCCACGACAAAGCCCTGCGCTTCGAGCAGGTCCGTCATCGTCGCCGCCTGGATATGCGGGACGCCATGGACGTCGCGCCGCACCACCACCGGCGCGGATAGCCCAGGCAGCTGCAGTTGCCCATCGAGCACCGGCAACTGCTCGCGCATCGCGTCCTTCAGCCACGCCACACTGCCTGCGATGCCTATTGCCGCAGCAATCAACAGGCTGATTACCAGGCCGGCCGCAATCCGCACCCACAACGGCAATTTTTGCCGCTGCGCGGCACCCACTCCGATCCTCGCCATCATTCCATCTCGTCTTCCAGCGCCCATTGTCTCATCGCCGCCCGGATTTCTGTGGCCGTTAGCTTGACACGCAAGCCCCTCCCGGCAATCCTAGTCATTCGTCTTCGGAGAGGAACTTAACTGTTTGAAGGTCTGCGTGTTCTATCACGACCGGTGCTTTGACGGAGCCTGCTCAGCTTCGCTCTTCATGCGCTTCCACCGCGAATGCATTCGCCACGGATGCGCAATACGGCTATCACGGACTGGTGCATCGAGCTGGAGCCCTCTTTGAGGAGTCTGATTTTATCGGTGACGAGAATGCGATCGTCGACTTCAAGTACAGCGCTTCGCCGCGCATTACCTGGTGGTTCGATCATCATCTGAGCGCCTTTCTTACGCCCGCGGATCAACAGCATTTTCTGGAAAGCCAGCGGGACGGCAGCGCCGCCAATCGCCATTTCTACGACCCAAAGTACACCTCGTGCACCAGCTTCATCGCCCACATCGCGCAGACCCGTTTCGGTTTTGACCCGGCGCCTGTGGCGGAGTTGATCCGCTGGGCGGACATCGTCGACGGCGCACTTTACGAAAGCCCCAAAGCCGCTGTTGAAATGGCGGAGCCCGCCATGAAACTTACCCTGGTGATTGAATCGAGCCAGGATCCGGATTTATTCCGAAACTGATCCCGCTGCTGACGGAGATGAGCCTGGCTGAGGTATTGAAGCAGCCTTTCGTGGCCGAGCTTCTTCCGCCGCTGCTGGACCGCCACCACAAGTCGTTGGACTTGATTGGCGAGCGCACCGAGTTGCTGGATGGCACGCTGTACTTCGACATTACCGACCAGCCCGTCGAGGGATACAACAAGTTTGTTCCTTACTTCCTTCATCCTGATGCGACGTACAGCGTGGGGTTGAGCAAATCCAGTTTTCGCACCAAGGTTGCCGTTGGTTCCAACCCATGGACCAAGGCGCGGCCGGAGGAGATGGTCAACCTGGCGCAGATTTGCGAACGCTACGGCGGTGGGGGGCACGCTCGCGTGGGCGCGATTTCTTTTCCCCAGACCAGGGCGATCGAGCCCGCGTCGCGGCCGCTGAAATTCTCGGTGAGCTGCGCGCCCACAATCCGTTCCCGTGATGGACCAAGGGCTCGGCTTTACAAGCTGCGTTTTGTATCAGGGCACGACTTTCGTCGGGCCTTAAAGGATGGAGAATACGTTGGGCTTTAGCCCCTGAACTACTTGTGTCCTGAGGCAATCACCCTAAACGAAGGGCACGGCTTTAGCCGTGCCGTAAATTAAATGTCCGTAGCACGGCTTCAGCCGCTGAGGTACGTTTTGCCAGACTGTTGGCCCAGAATCATCGTCTTCTGCGGTCTCTATACCAGCCGATGTGGGTTGTCACCAAGTAGTCCAGCGGAAGTGCGAGAAAGACGTACCTCAGGGGCTAAAGCCCTATCTGCGCCATGAATTTGGCATGGCTGAAGCCGTGCCCTTCGTTTAGATCTCCACCAGAAAGGTAAACGAATGAAACTCTATCGCACCGCCGGCGGCTACATCGTCGAGCACCAGGATCGATTCTATGCAGGCGCGGACACATCATGGGATCAGCTGATCACCCGCGGCGACCTGGAAGCCCATCTGACAAAAACTCTGCCGCAGCTGAAGCCAATGGACGCCGGCTCCTTCGCCGGCATCGAGAAGCAAGTACTGGCGCCCATCGGCAGCCAGGAAGTGTGGGCCTCCGGGGTCACCTACTATCGCAGCCGCAACGCCCGCATGGAAGAAGCGAAGAGCGCCGGCGGCGGGGATTTCTACGATCGCGTGTACGCAGCGGAACGTCCCGAGCTTTTTATGAAGGCGACCCCCAATCGCGTAGTCGGCCATCGCGGCAAGGTAGCCATAAGAAAGGACGCAACCTGGTCCGTACCCGAGCCTGAGCTGACTCTATTAGCCGATCCAGCGGGGAAGATCGTGGGCTACACCATCGGCAACGATATGAGCTCGCGAGACATTGAAGGCGAGAACCCTCTGTACCTGCCCCAGGCCAAAGTCTATGACCGAAGCTGCGCGTTAGGCCCGGGGATACTCATTACCGGCGAACCGATCCCCACGTCGACCGAAATTCAGTTGCAAATTCTGCGTGCCGGCAAGACCGTCTTCTCCGGCGCCACCGCGCTCACGGAATTGAAGCGCGCCTTCAGCACCCTGCTCGAATATCTCTACCGCGACAATACATTTCCCAATGGCTGCTTCCTGCTCACCGGGACAGGCATCGTGCCCCCGGATGAGTTCACCCTGCAGCAGGAGGATGAAATTCACATCACCATCACGGGCATTGGGACGCTGATCAATACGGTGGGATAACTACGATTTCGGCGCGGTGATTTTGTAGGTCAGCTTGTCCGATTCGAACCTTCCGCTGGGTGCGGCAACGCCTGCTTCCTTCAGCTTCTGGTCGTCTTCCGGGGTCGCACTGGGTCCGTCGTAGACCACGTGGAACTCGTAGGTTCCGTGCGCGTTGGCGTCGACACCCATGGCCAGCGGACGTCTTGCCTCAAAGTCCTGGCCGGGCTTCAGCGTGAGCCACTTCTTGGCCCGTTCGCGAATGTCGGGCAGCCCGCTCCCATCTACCTGTAGCCCGCAATCGATGGCCGGCTGGGGCTGGCCGGAGTTCTCGGCGACAAACTTTACATCCAGCGAGAAGCGCGCCGGGGGCGCTCTTGCAAAGCAGGGGTGGGTCGGGGATGTGCAAGACATGGCCCGACTGGTTCAACATGTGGATCACCAGGATGGGCTGCTGCTCCGGGGCCGCCATGTCGAGGGAAGCCGTCAACTTCAAGTCGGGCTTGTTGGTCTGCTTGGCGCCCGCGCCGGACGCCAACAACATCACGGCTAGTCCAACCGCCCCCAGAATTCGCATCGGAACTCCTCAGCCATGATCCTAGTACATTTCACCCAGGGTTATAGATCACTTAGGTCGCTCAAGTTCAAAACGGTCAGTAGTGCGCACGTATGTCGAACCCGCCATGCGGCCGACCGCCCGCAACTTGTCCGGATCGATGCGGAAGTGATCGATATGGTCCTCCCGCACATGAAAGCGCAGCACTTCGCCCAGAACCAGGCTGCCTCCACCCGGCTGATCGCTCACCTGCACGATCTGGCGCAGCCGGCATTCCATGTGTACATGGCTTTCCGCCACCCGGGCCGGTTTGATCAAATCGCTGGCCACGGGAGTCAAGCCGGAGAGTTCGAACTCGTCTACCTCAGGACCCACCTGGCTGCGGTGGCATTCATCCGCTCGACGAATTCCTCCGACACAATGTTGACCACAAATTCCCGCGTCGCCGTGATGTTGCGCAGCGTATCTTTCGCCATGGGAGGAACAGGACGCAGGATGGGACAAAACACCACCACCGGCGGATTCGAGCTACATGCGGTGAAATAGCTGAATGGTGCGAGGTTGCGGATGCCGGCTTCGTCGATGGAGGAGACCAGTGCGATCGGCCGAGGCACGATCGCACCAACCATCAGTTTGTAGATATCGCCGTGGGCATGTTCGGCGGGATCAAAAGCCAGCATGCTCAAAGGTTGCCGCGCTCTGCCTGCTCGCGCTCGATGGCCTCGAAGAGCGCTTTAAAATTGCCTTTCCCAAAGCTGCGGCTGCCTTTGCGCTGGATGATCTCGAAGAAGAGCGTCGGCCGGTCTTCTACCGGTCGAGTGAAGATTTGCAGCATGTAGCCTTCATCGTCGCGGTCGACCAGGATGCCGAGCTTCTCCAATTCGTGCACCGGTTCATCAATGCGCGCCAATGCGCGCCTGCAATTGGGTGTAGTAGGAATGCGGCACGCGGAGAAACTCGATGCCCTGTTCCTGCAGCCGGCTTACCGTATGCACGAATGTCGTTGGTGGCCAGCGCAATATGCTGCACGCCCGGGCCGTGATGGAATTCCAGGTACTCTTCGATCTGCGACTTTCGCCGCCCCTCCGCCGGCTCATTCAGCGGAAATTTCACCCGCCCGTTGCCGTTCGCCATCACCTTCGACATCAGTGCGGAGTATTCGGTCGAGATGTCTTTATCGTCGAAGTGCTGATACAGAGAGAAACCCATGACGTTGGCATAGAAGTCTACCCAACGGTTCATCTCATTCCAGCCCACGTTGCCGACCACATGGTCAATGTGCAACAGCCCTGTGGGGCGAGCCAGGTGGTCATGCCCCTTGCCCACGTAGCCGGGCAGGAAGGCTCCGTGATAATCCTTGCGCTCGACAAAGGTGTGAATCGTGTCTCCGTAAATTGCGATGGAAGCCATCTTTGTGCTTCCGTGTTCGTCCGAAGACACAAATGGCTCCTGCACGCTGCGGGCGCCTCGTTTGGTGGTCTCCCTCCAGGCCTTCTTGGCGTCGTCCACCCACAGCGCGACATCCCGCACTCCATCGCCGTGCAAACGAATGTGCTCAGCGATCTCATTGTCTGGTCGTAAAGGCGTGGTGAGCACAAATCGAATCTTGCCTTGCTGCAAGACGTAAGAGGCTCGGTCCCGTTGACCCGTCTCGGGGCCGGCGTAGGCTACCAGGCTAAAGCCCATCGCCACTCGATAAAAGTAGGAAGCCTGGCGTGCATTCCCAACATAGAACTCAACGTAGTCAGTGCCGTTCAGTTGAAGAAGTTCTTCGGTCGTCTGTTGCTCCTGGTGCGTCAGTGTTGTCATAAATCCTGGGTTACTCCTTGGGTCGCCCTACTTTCTCAGAGATTTCACGATCCACTCCAATCGCCGGACCTCTTCAGGGCCGGAAGAAAGATATACCCTCGATGCGGCATTTGGATAGGTCCCGGAAAGTAGAATTAACTGTGTGTATACGTCCTTCCGGGGGACCAGCGCCATTTTCGGACGCTGCATGTGATTTAGATGCTCAGCCGAGTGGAAATGGGCCGAGCATGCGTCTGATATATGTGGGTGCAGGAAGAGGGAGATCATGGCTATCGGTTCAGCAACGCTCGGGGCAGCTGAGCCCTTCTTAATCCAGCAGGATTGGACGGCTTATACCCCGGAGCAACATGCGACCTGGGCGGAGTTGGTAGGTCGCCGGATGCCCCAGATTGAGGCATATGCTTGCGAGGAATATCTGCAAGGCTTTGAGCAGATTGGCTTAAAAACCGATCTCATTCCCAACCTGGCCGATGTGAATCAGCGGCTTAGGCCGCGGAGCGGATGGAGGGCTACCCCCGTGAGCGGCTTCCTGCCTCCGGACGCGTTCTTTGCCATGCTGGCTGCCCGGCAGTTTCCTACCACCACCTGGCTGCGGAGCCGCGAATCCCTCGCTTACATTCCCGAACCGGATATCTTCCATGATGTCTTCGGCCATGTGCCCATGCATGCCCATCCCGTCTTTGCCGATTTTCTGCAGCATTACGGGGCCGTCTGTGCGGCGCTGACCGACAAGGTTGCCCTGGAGAAGATGGGCCGCCTGTTCTGGTTTACGGTCGAATTTGGCGTGATCCGCCAAAAAGGAGGCTACCGCCTCTACGGAAGCGGTTTGATTTCCTCCCAGGGTGAATCCACCTATGTGATCGAGGGCCGTCCGGAAATCAAAGACTTTGATGTGGACCAGGTTCTCAACCAGGAGTTTTCCACCTCGGAAATGCAGCCGGTGCTGTACGCGGTAGACTCCTTCGACCAGATCTACGAGGCCACGCGCGAAGCCGAGAAGCGGCTTTGCCGGTAGGCCGCCGGGCCCAAAACTCCTCGTATTTTCTTCAAACTGTCACGATCCATGGTGCACAATTTTTGTACAGGGGGTTTTCTTGCCGCGCATCCATTTTCAGCAGCAGCTCGCAGCACTCAAAGACAAATTGCTGGCCATGGCTGCGCTCTCCCAGCAAGCAGTGAGTTCCTCGGTGGATGCCTATCTGCAGCGGGATGCCGGGCTATGCCAGTATGTGCGGGAGAACGAGACCGCCATCAACGCGGCACAACGCGAAGTGGACGAGATGGCCTATGAATTACTGGCCCAGGAACAGCCAATGGCCATCGATCTGCGCTTCATTCTGGCCGTGATCAAGATCAACGGCGATCTGGAGCGGGTTGGGGATCAATCGATGAGCATTGCCATCCGAACCCAGGAATTGCTGGCATATCCGGCGGTCGATCTGCCGGTGGATATTGCGTCGATGGGCGAATACGCGTCGCGCATGATTCGTTCCGCCATCCAGGCGCTGCTCGATGCGGACGCGCAGTTCGCGGAAGCCGTCGTGATCATGGATGACGAAATTGACCACATGAATCGCGTTGCCCGGAACGAGCTGATGAAGGTGATGGAAGGCGCATCCGGAGATCAGCCTGCAGGCTCTGAATGCGATCATCATCGCCCGGGCCCTGGAGCGGATTGCCGATCACGCCACCAATATCTCCCGGGATGTCATCTTCTGGATCCGCGGCGCCGACATACGGCACCAGGTAAGCACCGCCATCGATTAATTGGTGGCAAGAACGTGCGAAGCGATCGCGAAGCTCAGTCCGAGCAATGACTTGCCTAGGCAGTGAGACAAATGACATGGCAAAAATCGCTGTAGATGCAAGGCCCGGAGGGCCGACCGCCAAACGTCAGCCCAGCCCGGAAGGGCTGGGAATCGATCTAACTGATCGCCGTTACCGCTTGTCATTGAGCGCAGCTGAGCAGTCTGGGGACCCTCATCTGCGATGTATTGACTTGAAATCGGTCCGGGGTTACGGTTGTGATATGTCTCTGTACTGCCGCCGCAGCGCTTGTTGTCGCTTGACCCCATCACGCCGTACGGGTGCGTCCTAAGAATTAAACAATCACCATCTTCGGAAACCCGGGTGTCGGCAATCAGCGACGCGCCGGGTTTTTTCATTTCAGGGAGTACATCGATGGCCGAGGTTAAGGAAACAAAAGCCCAGCGAATGGAACGCCTTAAGCGGGAGAAAAACCCTGGGAGGCATGGATGAAGTGCGAGCCTTCGCCGCCGCCGGCAGGGAATCGGTGCTCCCGGAATGGGCGTCCGCCTACTTCAAATGGTGGGGCATTTATACCCAGGGAGACGGAGCCGGGGTGCTCGGCGGTAAGGGCGGAGAAGGCAAGGCGACTGAATATTTCATGATGCGCATTGCGCTCCCCAACGGGATCGCGACTTCCGAGCAGATCGAACTGATCGCCGATATCGCCGCCAAACACGGCGAGACCTGGTTGACATCACCGTGCGCCAGGCCATCCAACTCCATTGGCTCACGATTGAAGCGCTGCCCCGAGATCATCGAGCGGCTCGACCAGGCGCCGGACTTGTCGCCCAAAAGGAGCCTGCGGCGATGTGGTGCGCAATGTCACCGGCTGCCCACTGGCGGGTCTGGACGCCGACGAAGTTCTGGATGCCTCACGCTATCGCTATGGCCGCCGCCGGGGACCTGAACGGCAACCCCGACCTTTATAACCTTCCCCGGAAATTCAAGGTCTCGATCACCGGCTGTTCTGCCTGGTGCTCCTACCCTGAGATCAATGACATCGGATTAACCCCCGCCGTGCGGACCAGCGGGAACGAGCGCGAAGAGGGATTCTCCGTTGCGCGTAGGCGGAGGCCTTTCCGCCGATCCGCATCTTGGGGTTCGGCTGAATGCTTTCGTCCAGCAGCATCAGGCAGCCGCCGTAGTGCGCAAGATTACCGAGCTATTTCGTGATCAGCAGGGCTTGCGCGAGAGCCGCGACCGCGCGCGCATGAAGCATCTGTTTCTCCGCGAAGGGTGGACTGCAGAGACCTTTCTGGCCGATCTGAACCGGCGACTGGGCTATCAACTTGATCCCGCAGTGGCAGAAGCGGTTCCCGACGATATTTACCGCGATCATGTCGGGATCTATCGGCAAAAGCAGGAAGGGCTCATGCTACGTAGGCCTCTCAGTGTTGCGTGGGCGAATGACCGCTGCCCAGTTGAACGCTGTGGCTGGCTTGGCGAAGCGTTACGGCAACGGCCAGTTGCGCACTACCGTCATGCAGAATCTGATCGTGGTGAACGTGCCCTCCAACCGAGCGCAGGAGCTGGCGCGCGAACTCGAGGCGCTGGGCTTACCGGTCGAGGGCTCCTCGTTCTGGAGGGGCGCGATCGCCTGCACCGGAAGTGAGTTCTGCAAGCTGGCGATCACCGAGACCAAGGGCTTCACCCGTTGGATCGTCGACGAACTCGAAGAGCGGCTGCCCGGCTTCGATCAGCAGCTCAAGCTGCACGTGACCGGGTGCCCCAATAGCTGCGGGCAGCATTGGATCGCCGACATCGGGATGGAAGGCAAGAAGATCAAGCACCAGGGCAAGATGGAGGACGCCTACTACTTCTGCGTGGGCGGTTCCGTGGGACTGCATCAGCAAACCGCGAGACCCGTTGGCTACCGCTGCCTGGCAACGGAGGTTCCGGATGCGCTGGAGCGCCTGCTGGGTGGCTACTTGCAGGTCCGCAAGCCGGGAGAAAACCTGCGCGCCTATTTCGCCCGCACCAGCGACGAGCAGTTGCGGGAGCAGCTTGCTGGCGCAGGTGCTTGAGGCCGTAGCCCAGGGATCCCGCTCCGGTCGGGGGTAAACACCTTGAGTGAGAGGGCACGCCGACTTTTTCCTTTATTTCTAAAGCTCGAAGGGAAGAGATGCCTGGTGGTCGGCGCGGGCCTGATTGGCCTGGAAAAGGTCGAGAGCCTGTTGCGTTGCGGAGCGTTCGATCCGGGTGGTCGCGCCTCAGGCCGTCCTCGCGTCCAGGAGCTGAGTGCGCAGGGAGCAGATCAGCTGGCTGGCTCGCGCTTACGAACCTGCGGACGTAAATGGTTGTGATCTCGTCATCGCCGCCACCAGTGATCGTGAGGTGAATCGCGCTGTCTTTGAAGAGGCCAGCGAGGCTACGATCCTGTGCAACACCGCGGATGATCCGCCCTTGTGCGACTTCTTTTTTGCCTCGATCGTGCAGCGCGGCGAATTGCAGATTGCCATCTCGACTGCAGGTGAGAGTCCTGCGCTGGCGCAGCGCCTGCGGCGGGAAATTGACGCGCAGCTGCCGGCTGATCTAGGGCCCTGGCTCGCCGAATCTGGGCCAGTTGCGGCGCGAGGTCCTGCAGGCGATGCCGGCCGGGGCCAGCACGGAAAGCACTCTTGCATGAACTGGCGCATCGCGAAGTCTGCAGTCTGGCTGCATGCCCGGCGCGAAGCTTCGCCAACGCAGAAATCAAGCACGAGGTCCCGCAATGAGCAGGCTGAACCGGCAAGGTCTACCTGGTGGGTGCGGGTCCTGGCGACCCGGAATTGCTCACACTCAAAGCTGCCCGCCTGCTGGCGGAGGCCGGCGTTGTTCTGCACGATGACCTGGTGCCGCAATCCATCCTCGACCTGGCCGGCAAGCAGGCCCTCATCATCAGTGTGGGCAAGCGTTGCGGCCGGAAGAAGATCACCCAGGCCGCCATTCATGACTTGATGATCGTTTCGGCGCGCAGGGGACTGGCGGTGATCCGGCTGAAATCCGGAGACCCGATGATTTTCGGCCGAGCCGCCGAAGAAATCGACGCCTTGCGCGAAGCGGAGTGCCCTTTGAAGTGGTGCCGGGAGTGACTGCGGCATCCTCCGCGGCCGCTTTTCTGGAGGCTTCGCTCACCGATCGCAGAGTCTCTTCACGGGTGATTGTTTTGAGCGGCCATCATGCCGCGCGCACCGTACCCGAGCCAGAACTGTGGCCCGGTACTTTGCCCACCGACGCCACCCTGGCCATCTACATGCCGGGGCAAAATCTGGCCCAGGTAGCCGCTTCCTTACTGCGCAGCGGAGTGCCGACACGATGCCCTGTGTAGCCGTAACCGATGCATCGCGTCCTGAGGCGACCTACACCGCGTATCGCGCTAGGCGGCTCTCGCATCTGCCCACGTCCATGCCCCACCTCTGCTGGTAGGCTCGCATTTGAGGCCTGCTCACTCGAGGTATGGGACCCGAGTCTCTTGAACACGTGTCCAGGTTGACGGCTCCATCGCCGCGACGCGGACTCCGAGCCTGCGGCGTGCGTTGCGTCTCACCCGGCGAAAGAAGTGGGCTGCAGTTTTTCTTAGCCCATTGATTCGTTCGCATCGAAGGGTGCCCGGTCCATGGGCCGCTCAGAAAACTTTCCGGTGCGTAACCCCGAGCCACCTTCGACCGTTTTCATCGGGATGAGAGACAGCGGTGCGCGGACCCGTTCTGCAATGTTTTTCAGCGAGGCTTCAGTCCTATGCACATCGACTTTGCCGCCATCAAATCGCTACCAGGCGTCCATAGACCGGCACGTATACTGACGAAACATGCAGATAATCACAACGGCCACTGCCTTTCCCCCGCATTACTTCTTACAGGAAACAGTGGTGGAGGCACTTAAAGGCCAATGGGAGAAGGGACTGGAAAACGCAGCCGTACTGGAACGGCTGCATTCCCGAACCGGCGTCGCCGGCAGATACTTTTCCCTTCCGTTAGAGCAATATCCGCCCCTCGACACCTGGGGCAAAACCAACGACGTCTGGATCGAGACCGCGGAACGGTTGGGTGAGCAGGCGATTGAATGCGTGCTCAGCAAATCCGGCGTGGACCGAAAACAGATCGGCGCCCTCTATCTTCGTCTCCGTAACCGGAGTATCCAGTCCCTCGATGGATGCCCGGCTGGTCAACCGGATGCGGTCTTTCCCCGCAGATCAAGCGCAACCCCATTTTCGGCCTGGGTTGCGTCGCCGGGGCTGCCGGCCTGGCCCGCGCCGCCGATTACGTGCGCGCCTACCCTGACCAGGTGGCGGTGCTGCTTTCGGTCGAGCTATGTTCGCTTACCTGGCAGCGGGACGACTTCACCGTGGCCAACCTGATCGCTACCGGCCTGTTTGGAGATGGAGCGGTCGCGGTGCTGGTGGCCGGGGACCAGGTGAAGCTATCAGGGCCTAGGATCCTGGGAAGCGCCTGCTCGTTCTATCCGGATACCCAGGATGTAATGGGCTGGAAAATCTCCGAGAAGGGATTCCAGGTGGTGCTCTCGCCCGATGTTCCCACAGTCGTACGGGCCAATCTGGGCCGCGATGTCGACGCCTTCCTCGCCCAGCATGGAATGACCCGCGACCAGGTCCATTCCTGGATCATGCATCCCGGCGGCCCCAAGGTGCTGGAAGCGGTGGCCGACGCCTTGGATCTCGCACAACGGTGAACTGGAGCTCTCATGGGAGGCACTGCGGCGGGTGGGCAACCTGTCCTCGGCGTCGGTGCTGGTGGTCCTGGATGAAGTGATGACCCACCGCCGGCCCAAGCCGGGTTCGCGCAGCATACTGGCCGCGATGGGTCCCGGATTTTGCTCCGAGATGTTATTGCTGGAGTGGTAAGTGGAGAGCTGGAAGAGTGATCCGCTGTGACGCACTGATCGTCGGTGGTGGACCCGCAGGCCTCGCAGCCGCCATCGCACTGCGGCAAAAAGGTTTGGATGTTCTGGTCGCCGATGCTCTTCAGCCCGCCCATCGATAAGGCCTGCGGCGAGGGCCTGATGCCGGATGCACGCAAAGACCTGGCCGCGCTTGGTATCCAGGTCACCGCCGACGATGGTGCTCCCTTCGATGGCATCGCATTCGTTTCCCGCCATCACCAGGCCGCAGCACATCTTCGCGCGGGGCTGCGGCATCGGCATTCGCCGCTTGCAACTTCATTCGCTCCTGGTCGAGCGCTGTCATGAACTCGGTGTGCGACTCGCCTGGGGCAGCCGCGTGCATGCTGGCGGAACACAGCCACTGCGCCTCGACGGCGAACCCTGCACCTACCGCTACTTGATCGGCGCGGATGGCCAATCCTCTCGCGTTCGCCAGGCCACCGGCTTAGGTCAGGGAAAGATTCTGAGCCGTCGCTTCGGCACCCGCTGTCATTACCAGGTGAAGCCGTGGTCCCGCATGGTGGAAGTGCACTGGGGAGATCTGGGCCAAGCCTACATTACCCCCATCGGCCCGGAAGAAATCTGCGTCGCTACCGTGGCCCGCGACCCCTCCATCAGAATGGAGGCGGTCCTCGGACGGCCTGCCTGCGCTGCGGCTGAATCTTGAAGGCGCGCGCGAGCTGAGCAGGGTACGCGGCGCACTGACCACGACCCGCAAGCTGTCGCCGCGTGACGCGTCGGGAATGTCGCCCTGATCGGGGATGCTTCCGGCTCCGCCGACGCCGTGACCGGGGAGGGCATCGGGTTGTCCTTCCGCCAGGCCCTGCTGCTTGGCCGAGGCCATCGCGGTCGAAAATCTAGACATCTATGAAGCCGGACATCCGTTGATCCAACGCATGCCGCATCTCATGTCAAGAGTCATGCTCCGCATGGATGCGTGGCCCTGGATGCGGGAGCGGGCCATGAGTGTACTGTCAGGCCAGCCGCAACTCTTCGCCCACTTGCTCGCACTGCACCTCGGCGAGCGGTCGCTCGGAGATTTCCTGCTTCGGGACGCGCCCGCGCTGGGGTTGCGGCTTCTGGCTTAGAAGGCGAGGACATTGAGAAAAATAAGCAAGGCAAGCTTCATCGCAGCGTTGGTCATCCTCATTGGCCAGCTGGCACCCAGGCACAAAATCGAGGCATGAAGGTGGTGCTCGATCCGGCGCAGACCGAAATTCATTGGAAGCTCAGCGGTCTCCATACCGTCCATGGCACCTTCAAGCTGAAGAGCGGCGAGTTCCTTTTCAACCCCAAGACGGGCATGGCCGAAGGGGAGATTCTGGTGGACGCAACCACGGGCGAGAGCGGAAACACGGCCCGCGACAAGCGCATGCAGGACGAGGTTCTGGAGAGCAACCGTTACCCTGCCATCTTTTATCACCCGACCAAAATCAAGGGCCATTTCAAAGAGGGAGAGGGCACGCAGGACCTGACCGGGGAAGGCACCTTCAACATTCACGGAGCGGATCATCCCCTGGAACTCCCGCTCAAGGTGCAAATAAGCGCAGACACCGTGACCGCGACCACGCGATTATGGTGCCTTATGTGGAGTGGGGAATGAAGAATCCGAGTAGGTTCCTGCTCCGTGTAGGCAAGCAGGTGGAAATTGAAGTGACTGCGAAGGGCACGATCAAACAAGTGGAGTAACGATGCGGTGGCGAGCACCATCGCACCCGGATGAAACACCGGGTGGCGTGACCTGTCTACATGTAGAAGGTCTTGATGGCGTCCCAGGCGTAAATGCCGATGATCGCGGCGGTCAAGATGCTGGTTACGCCGGTAAACACTCTCAGAACGGTTGAATCTAATTCAACTTGCGAATGATTGCGTCGTTTTCCTTATGCTGGCGGTCGGAAATGTCGTCTAGAAACAGCTGATCGTCCTCATACCGGGTAATGGTTCCGCGGTAGAGCAGCAGTGCCAGCAGGCAGACGGCGAATACCGCCCACACTATCCACAAAGTTGGAACAACATGCATAATTACCTCCCCGGGAGTCTCCCAGAAGTCCCAGATACCGGGCGGGTCCGGAGTTTGGCGGGCTCGGAGGGTAGCGAGGGGCTTACGGCATAGAAATATAGTCCCGCAAGGGTAGGGTTGCCCAGAATTTTCTGCGTTTACCGGGGAGATTCCGGCAACTCGCCGGGACCAAAGTGGCTCTCAGACTCATGCGCGAACTTGAGGAGCAAGAAAATGAACGACCAAACGTCAAACGCGTCTTTTTCGGTAGCAGCCATCCTTGGCCGTGACCGTCCTCACCGCCTGCAACCCGCCCGCCAATGACCAGCGCCTGCAGGAGCAGGCCGCCCAGGCGACCGAGCAGGCGAAACAGGGGTCCAAAGAGGCTTTGGCCGACGCCCGGGTCGCCGCAAAAAATGCCGAACAGGCAGTAAATGATGTAGCTGCAGGGGTTAAACAAGGGCTTAACAACAAAGGACGCCCCCGGCTCGCGTGGACCTGAATTCGGCCTCAGGCGCCGATCTGACGGCACTGCCCGGAATTTCCGCTGCGCAAAGCCAAGGAAATCATCGACCATCGCCCGTACGCCTCGTCGCATGACCTGGTGAAGGATGGCTTGCTGACGGAAGCGCAATTCGAAGAAATTGCCCCAAAGTTACCGTCCGTTAGGTGAGTCGGGGAGCGCGGCCGCCGCATCTAATGTTAGTGGGATTCCGGCTTTACTCGCCCGGCATCTCGGGCTAAACTTGTCGTACAAGGCAGCAAACGGAGATAAACAGATGTCAAGCGTCGCCGAACCGGTAACAAACCTCAATCCCGTATCTATGCCCCTGACCCTGTCGCCGCAGGCGGTCGCCAAGGTACACGAGATCATGGCTACCCAGGATCCGTTGCCTGCAGGCCTGCGCATCGGCGTCGTCGGCGGAGGCTGCTCCGGGTTTCAGTATTCCATGTCGTTCGAGAACCAGGCCGGCATGATGGATAAGGTCTTCAAGTTCGACGATCTGAAGGTCTTTGTCGACGCCACCTCGCTGATGTACCTCAACGGCTGCGTGGTCGATTACGTGGAGACCCTGGAGGCGGCAGGCTTCAAGTTCGATAACCCGGCGGTCAAGAGCACCTGCGGATGCGGTTCTTCCTTTAACGTCTAACCACTTCGCTCAGTCTCACCGAAGGGCTCCGCTAAACAGCGGAGCCTTTTTCGTGTTTAGGCACAATATTTCTCTTTCCGCATTCCGTCTTCACAGTAGAAAGCCGATGGCTAGCTTGGACCAGTTAACCGCGGAGCAGGACCAGTGGATCGCGCAAGCGATAGAGCGCGATGGCGGGCGCCTGCGTAATTACATCCGCAAGCACGTCGTCGACCTGGAAACTGCGGAAGACATCCTGCAGGAAGTTTTCGTTGAATTGGTTGAGGCTTACCGGCTGCTCAAGCCGATCGAACAAGTGAGTGGCTGGCTGTTCCGGGTGGCAAAGAACCGGATCATCGACCGCTTTCGTGGCCGCAAGCTGGAGTCGCTCAGTCAGGCCAGGTTTGGCGAGGATGACGATGTGGCCGTCTCGCTCGAAGATCTGTTGCCCTCGCCGGATAGCGGGCCGGAGGCAATCTACGCGCGAAGCCTGCTGCTGGATGAGATTGACGAAGCCCTGGAGGAAATGCCCCCGGAGCAGCGGTCTGTGTTCGTTGCCCATGAATGGGAAGGCTACAGCTTCAAGGAGTTGGCCGCGGAAACCGGAGTGAGCGTGAATACGTTGTTGTCGCGCAAGCACTACGCAGTGCAGCATCTGCGGCGCAGGCTGCAATCGATTTATCAGGAGTTTGTGAAGAAATGAGGCAAAGTATGAAAAAGAGATGGCTTTTGAGGATACCTGGAATTTTCCTAATCGTAATCGCGGCGGTTGCAATATTCGGTGTCGTCGTCGAACACCTGTGGAACTGGCTTATCCCGGCGATTATGGGCTGGCATGCGATTAATTTCTGGCAGGCGGTCGGCATCCTGCTGCTGAGCAAGATTCTCTTCGGCGGCTTTCGCGGCCGGGGTGGTATGCACTGGCGGCACCGCATGGGAGAGCGATGGGAAAAGATGTCTCCCGAAGAACGGGAGAAATTCAGCCCGGGCCATGCGCGGCCGCTGTGGTTATCGCGACTTTCAACCCGAAGAGCAGAAGGCCTGAGGAATGTAATGAAATTCGACGCCCCCGCCATCGCTATGCAAATCGTCGATGGACCTGGAGACGGGAAAACGCCCGGCTTGCAGAAGCTGGTGGCCGAACTTCTGGCCAGAAACCAGCAGCTGCGGCAAGCCCTGGAGTCGGCACACCCGTTCGGGATCGGTTGTCGCCAACGCGAGATAGTTGCTATTCTGGGACTCCTTTGAGAACCCAACATCCTGCTTTATTGGCTCTGACTTTGATCGCGGTTGCGTCCTTTGCCCAGGCGCCGGCGACGTCTCAGGAAAAGTTACCGCTTTGGGCGTATCCTGGTCACTTCTCGTCAAGCCCCATCGTCGCCGCCGTCCGCGCGGAGGTAGAACATCTACCCGGCAGCAAAGCAACCTACACCAAAGGTGAGATCGGCGACTTTTTGTGGTGCCCGGATTGGTATCCGGATATCCATCCGCCGATGCCGGACATCGTCGCCCACGGCCGCAAGCCGGATGTTGTATGCCTGCGGCCACTGCCACCTGCCCAACGGCCAGGGCCGTCCCGAGAACGCAAGTGTGACCGGTCTGTCCGCGGAATACATCGTGCAGCAGATGGCCGATTTCAAGAGCGGCTTGCGCAAGGGTTCTGATCCGGACATGCTCTCCGTCACCAACATGGTGAAGCTGTCCAAGTCGGTCAGCGACGAGGACGTCAAAGCCGCCGCGGCCTATTTCTCCTCCTTCAACCTGAAGCCATGGATACGCGTCGTCGAAGTGGAGGAGGTGCCGAAGACCAAGCCTGAGGGCGGCATGATGGTGGTGGAGGATGGCGGTGGAAAAGAGCCCATCGGCGACCGTGTGATTGAAGTCTCTGAAAACCTCGAGCACACAGAGCTGCGCGATCCCACCTCAGGATTCATTGCCTACGTACCCAAGGGAAGCCTGGCGAAGGGCAAGGACCTGGTCACGACTGGCGGCAATGGAAAGACCATGGCATGCACCATGTGTCACGGTCCAAACCTGAAGGGAACGGGCAACATTCCTTCCATCGCGGGCCGGTCACCCAGCCAAATGGCGCGGCAGATCATCGATTTTCAAAACGGATCCCGGAACGGCTCCATGGCGCCGATGATGAAAGGTGTCGTCTCCAAGCTGACCATCGCGGACATAGTAGCCATCACCGGCTACCTGGCCTCCCAAGAGCCCTGATGGCCGAAGGAAAACCGCAGATCCTTCGGCTACGCTAGGAGCCTGTGACTTTTTGATTTCCGTGGCGGAGTCAATCTCACCTATGAAGTCAAGGCTCCTGCACCACTCTCAGCCCCCGGACGGGTGCCCCATGTTTGCGCCGGTATATCCGGCGCACTACATGGGTTGAACGAGAGGGGCGAAGCCCTTCCGTGTTCTCGTTCATCTGCATCGAAACCGTTGGCTGCGGGTTGGGAGCAATAAACGGCCAGCAGCCTTCCACCCTTGACAAAACCGTCATCCTGAGCGAAGCGCGTCATGGGCCTGTCGGATACGCCAGGCGATACGCGCCCAAGATTTGTGTCACGCGGCAAATCTTTGATGCGCTTCGCTCAGGATGACGTAGCTGGTTGGATATGCAAGGGCACGGAAGATCTAAAAAGTCACAGGCTCTCGGGATGACAAAAAGGAGACGGTTGTTTCAAGGAGAGGACCGTTTCCAACCGATAGGACCGCGGTTGAGCCGGAGCGCCCACGACCGACGGCGCTCTCCTTTAGCAACCGCCCTTTCTTTGCAAGAACCCTCTCCTATTTGTCATCCCGAAGCGAAGCAGAGGGATCTGCAGTTCTACGGACCTTTCCTGGGAACTTCCACTACAGCTTAGCCGGGAACTCCGCCGGTCCAGTCGGCTTCTTCTTCCGCCCGATGAACTCCAGTGCTGACTTCACAAGCACATACAGCACAGGGATAAAAACCAGGTTCAGGACGGTCGAAACCAACATGCCGCCGACAACCGTGGTGCCCACGGACCGCCGCCCAATCGCACCCGCGCCGGTGGCGAAATAAAGCGGCAGCACGCCGAGAATAAACGCAAACGACGTCATCAAAATAGGCCGCAATCGCAGCTCAGCCGCTTCAATTGCCGCCTCGAAAATAGACTTACCCTGGGCGCGAATCTGCTCCGCGAATTCCACAATCAAAATCGAGTTCTTCGCCGAAAGCCCGATCAGCATCACCAGCCCGATCTGGCAATAAACGTCGTTCGACATGCCGCGAAGCGTCACCAGCCCCAGGGCGCCCAACACCGCGGTCGGTACAGCCAGCAGGATGATAAACGGAAGAGCAAAGCTCTCATACTGGGCGGAGAGCGTAAGGTATACCACCAGGATGCCAAGCCCGAAGATGAGTACTGCCTTGCCGCCGGCCTCGATTTCCTCGAGCGACAGTCCCGTCCAGGAGTAGGCCATTCCCTGGATCATGTTCTTCTTAGCCAGGACTTCCATGTTGGCCAGACCTTCGCCCGTGCTGTAACCGGGAGCAGCAGAGCCGTCAATCTCCGCCGACCGGAAGAGATTGTAATGGCTGATGACCTGAGGCCCGGATTGTTGCGCGATCGTCACCAGGTTGTCGAGCGTGACCATTTGCCCGGTGTCAGAACGCACGTAGAACTTCCGCAGATCCCCCGGCGTCATGCGTGCCGATTGCCTGGCTTGTACATAAACACGATAAGACCGGTTGTTGTAATTGAAATCGTTGATATACGCCGAGCCCATGTAGACGTTCAATGCGGAATTGATTTGGCTGATCGGGACACTCAGCGCTTTTGCCTTCACGCGATCGATCGTAATCAGCAGCTGAGGATCGCTGGCGGTGTAGCTGGTGTACAGGCCGACCAGTTTACCTTCTTGACGGCTCGCACCGATGATCTGGTGGGCCACGCGGTCCAGATCCTGCAGCGTATTACGCCCCAGGTCCTGCAGCTCAAAAGAGAATCCGCCGAAATTACCCAGCCCCTGAATAGCCGGCGGTTCGAAGATAGCCACGATCCCCCCAGGCACACCGAAGAGCTTGGGGGCCAAATATTGGTAGATGTCCGAGGCCGAGTGCCCCGCGCCCTTTTTCTTGCGCAAATCGACCGACTTGAGCGGAACAAAGATTAGCCCGTAGTTCGAAGAACTGCCTCCGCTCAGACTGAAACCCATGACGGCAAAGGTTCCGTAGACGTCGTCATCCTTGCGAATAATATCAACTGCTTTTTGCGCCACGTCAGACGTGTAGGTGAGCGAGGCGCCGGGCGGAGTTTGCACAATGCAAATCAGGTAATTCTGGTCCTCAGTCGGAAGGAAGGCAGTCGGTGTGTGCTGGTAAAGATAGACCGTAGCGTAGAGGCCGCCGACAAATAGGAGCAGCACCAGGTAACGCAGCCGCAAAACCTGGCGAATGGCTTTGCCATAGAAAGCCGTGCTGGCATTAATACCGCGATCGATCAATCCCAACAGACCGCGTTTATGCTTTTCACCGCGCAGGAAGATCGCTGACAGTGACGGAGTCAAAGTCAACGCGTTAAACGCAGAAATCGCAATCGAGAACGCGATCGTCAGAGAGAACTGTTTGTATAGAATGCCCGTGGTGCCGGGAAAGAAAGAAACCGGCACGAACACAGAAATGAGCACGAGTGATGTAGCAATGACAGCGCTGGTCACCTCAGCCATCGCGACCGAGGTAGCCGAGTGCGGATCGGAGTGATCCTCATTGATATGGCGCTGCACGTTCTCGATGACCACAATGGCGTCATCGACCACCAGGCCGGTCGCCAGCGTGATGCCGAACATGGTCAACGAATTGATCGAAAAGCCAAAAATCTTAATGAACGCAAAGGTCCCAATCAGAGACACCGGGATTGTGATCGCCGGGATAACGGTTGCGCGCCAGTCGAGCAGAAACAGAAAGATCACGACAATCACGATGATGATGGCTTCGCCCAGCGTACCCACCACTTCGCGAATGGAGTCGCCAATAACCGTCGTCGTGTCGAATGGGATCTCGTACTTCATCCCTGGTGGAAATGATTTTGCCAGATCGTCCAGTGCTGCCTTGGCCGCTCGGTCAACCGCAAGGGCATTGGCATTGCTCAGCTGCTGCACGCCAACACCGATAGCATCGACCCCGTTGTAGGCCAGATTGGTAGAGTAAGTCTCGGCGCCCAACTCCGCGTAGCCCACATCCTTCAACTGAACGATGCCGCCAGGACTGTTTTTGATGATGATCTGGTCGAACTCAGCTGGTTGCGAAAGCCTGCCAATCACGCGCACCGGGATCTGGTAAGACTGCTTTTGATCGGAGGGCGGCTGGCCCACCTGGCCGGCCGGAATCTCAACGTTCTGCTCTGCCAGCGCACTGGTTACATCGGCGCTGGTCAATCCACGAGCCGCCAGGCGAGCAGGATCGAGCCATAGACGCATGGCGTACCGGCGCTCGCCGAAGATCACCACATCGCCTACACCGGGAATACGCTTGAGCGCGTCCTTTACATATACGTCGAGGTAGTTGCTGATAAACAGATCGGAATAGCGGCCATCCGGCGAGAAGAAAGCAGCCGCGAAGACGAAGTTCGAGTTCGCCTTGGTGATGGTGATACCCGTATTGTTGACTGCCGCCGGCAGGCGGCCGGTAGCAGCCGAAACGCGATTCTGTACGTCGACCGCGGCAATATCCAGGCTGTAGCCCGTTTGAAAGGTCGTAAGGATGGAGCTCGTTCCGTCATTGGAGCTGGTAGAGGAGATGTAGCGCATCCCCTGCACACCGTTGATCTGTTGTTCCAGCGGAATGGTGACTGCGGACTCGACCGTCTGCGCGTTCGCGCCCACGTAGTTGCTCGTCACCGTAACCTGTGGCGGGGCCAGGGTTGGATACAGGGAAATGGGCAGCGTCGGGATGCAGACGGCTCCGGCAAGAATAATCAGCAGGGCGCAGACTGTTGCGAACACCGGCCTGCGGATAAAAAAATCAACCACGAGAACGCTCCCTTTAACGTAAGCCGCCGGATTGCCGGCTTAATCCTTCGCGCATTGCGCAGCGGCCTATGAAGCTCAGCGGCTTATGAAGCTCAGCGACTGTTACTGGATGTTTAGCCCAACGGCTGTACTGGGGCGCCATCGATCAGGAACTGTGTGCCCGACACGATGACCTTCTCCCCGTTTTGGAGTCCGCCCAGAACCGCATAGTCGTTGCCCACAGTGTCGCCAACAGTGATGGGTCGCTGCTTGGCGACATACTTACCGCCCTGGTTGGTAGCGACATACACAAAGGTCTGACCGCCCAACCGGACTACCGCCAGCACCGGCACGACGGGGATAGATGAGGTTGTCCAGACCACACGGGCCTTGATCTGCTGCAGGTTCCGCAGCTTGCCCAGGTCAGCCTTGACCGGCGCCTTGGCCAGGATTCCTTGCAGCCCGTTATCCACCTGGGGCGAAATAAAGTCGATCGCGGTGTGTTCCAGCACCTTCTCCTGGTTGTCGAGAATGATCACCGGCAGGCCCTTGCGGATCTGTGTCACCCGTTCCGTCGGTATATATATGTAGGCTTCCAGGTCGCGATTTTCATCGACCGTGGTGAGCAGGGTGGTGGAAGAGACGTAGTCGCCCAGGTGCGGGGGAATGTCGCCGACGATTCCGTCAAACGGAGCTGCGATGTGGTAGTAGGCGAGCTGCTTTCTTTGGCTCTGCGTCGTAGCCACGGCAGCCTCGTAGTCGGCCTGAGAGTTCTTGAATGCCTGTTCCGCCTGGTCAAAAGCATCGCGGCTGGTGACACCCTGTTCGAACAGTTTGCGCTGCCGCTCTACTTCAATCTGGTTGTACTGAAATACCGCCAGCTTTTGTTGTTCCGTGGCTTTGGAGGAGGAGACTGTCGCCTCCTGCTTGAGCGGGTCAATCTCCATCAGTATCTGGCCGGCATGCACCCGTTCCCCGGAGTGGACATAGATCCGTACCAGGTTGCCGTCGACCTGGGGATTAATGGTCGCGGAGCGGCGGGACTTGATGGTCGAGACATACTCATCGTATTGCGGAACCGGCGCAGCCGCGATGGTCTGGGTTTGTACCGGCAACGCTTGTGGCGCCGCTTGCGGTGGGGCCGGCTTGGCGCAGGCTGTGAGCGCCAGCACAGCGACGGAAAGACAGGGCGGAATCCAAACGGGAAGCCTTCTCAAAACGAAATCCTCGAACGCAAAGGATGCTGCAGAAATACTCGCGCTTCATTTATCTGCAGTTTGAAAGAACTTTTGCTACGGCTGCTCCCAATCGGGAACAGGGCACTTTTATTCAAATAGTGACACTTGGATGTACCTGCAGGAGAGGTTGCTTCACAATTTTAATGCGTTGGCGGTAAGGCTGCCTTCATTGCATGAGCAAAACAATCTTTGCCCATATGGCGGCCCGACTCCATCAGCAGGTGGGCATCGGCAGCACGTTCCAGCGGAAAAGCCGAGTCGACAATCGGTCGAATTTGTCCATTAGCGAACAGTGGCCACACCTCCCGCTCCACCGACCGGGCCAGGGCAGACTTTTCCTCGATCGACCGGGAGCGAAGGGTAGAGCCCGTGACCAGCAGCCGCTTCATCATAATGGATCGCAGATCGGCCGTGACCTGGCTCCCGTGAGAAGTTGCAATATGCACCAGCCGGCCCCCGATCGCGAGCAGAGCGATATGCCTGGGGAAGTAGTCGCCGCCGATCATGTCCAGGATCACATCGATGCCATGGGGCTGGGCCCAGCCGGCGAGCGTACCGGACCAGTCATTGTGGTAGTTGATGGCGGCTTCGGCGCCGAGTCCCAGGCACAAGGCACATTTTTCGTCCGACCCGGCAGTGGTCGAGACACGGGCGCCAAACGCCCGGGCCATCTGGATGGCCGTTGTGCCGATCCCGCTGGACCCACCATGCACCAGGAACAAGTTGCCGGGGAACAGGCGGCGCGGCTCGAACAGGTTGGCCCACACTGTGATTGCGGCCTCTGGGATGGCGGCAGCGTCCCGAATCGATACGCCGTCAGGCACGGCCATACACTGGCCTTCGGGTACAGCGCAAAACTCGGCATACCCGCCCCCGGCGAGCAACGCACAGACGGCATCGCCCACTTGCCAGCGAGAACTGGCGCCGGGGCCAAGCTCGGCAATGTACCCGGAAACTTCCATGCCCAGGATGGGAGAAGCCCCAGGCGGAGGAGGATAGTGCCCCTGACGCTGCATCAAATCGGCACGGTTGACCCCGGCCGCTACGGTCTGCATCAGCACCTCTCCGGTGCGCGGCTTTGGGACCGGCAACCTGGCAATATGAAGGACCTCAGGTCCACCCGGGCTTGTGATGTCGATAGCGCGCATGACCTCGGGAAGGGCGTTCATGGCGTCTCTAGCTTGTTTGCCGGGGACAGGCTCCGCAACCGGAAGGGGTTGAAGTCGGTGCGGGTATCGAAAGCGTCCACGCCTTCCCGGCGCTTCAGCCACGCGACTCCGGCATAGGTGAGGGGAGTAGCCAGCGTCTCGTAGGCCACCTTGATCAGGTAAGAGGAAAGGATTAACCGGATCAGGGTGGGCCGGGAGACGGTGCCGGCAAAGGAGATGACCATAACCAGGAAGGTATCGAATGCCTGGCCGACGATGGTGGATCCGATAGTGCGGGTCCAGAGCCAGCGTCCTCCGGTAAGGACCTTAAGCTTGGCCAGGGTGAAGGAATTGGCAAACTCCCCGGTCCAGTAAGCAATGAGGCTGGCGGCCACGAAGCGGGGCACCACCCCAAAAACCGCCTCAAACGCTTGTTGGTTGTGCCAACCGGGGTCTGCGGGGAGCGCCACGGCCATGGCTCCGGCTGCGCTGAGCAGAGCGGATGCGAAGAACCCGATCCAGATGGCGCGCCGCGAGGCCTGGTAGCCGTAGACCTCGGTGAACACGTCACCAAAGATATAGGTAATAGGAAACAGCAACTCGGCGCCGCTGACGGTGAACGGTCCAAGCCGGCAGACTTTCTGGGCAACCAGGTTCGATACCAGCAGGACAACGACGAAGATGAGGACAAGGGTATCGAGGTATTTGTAACGGGCCATGAGGACTCTGCCTTAGGTTATAACGGGAGCCCTGGAGCATGACTGAGAACCTCCCGGGTGCCCCACAATCGCAACATGCCGCTCCGTTTTACTTATCTCCGGATCCACTGTGGTCGCAAGCAACCGCAAAGGAGAGGAAATGGAGGTAATTCCGACCGCCGACGGCTTTTGACACTCCATGATCGAGTTGCTAGAGTTGAGGTTGGTCGACTCCGGCCGGCCCGGAGGCTGCGGGTCAGCAACGTCCCCGTCGTCTAGCCCGGCCTAGGACACCGCCCTTTCACGGCGATAACACGGGTTCAAATCCCGTCGGGGACGCCAAATAAAATCAACAAAATGAGAAGTTTGCGACAGAAGCGCAAATCCGCCCGCACCCCGTGGTCACGATGGGGTCACGATAGATAACTTATGCCCAAGAAGACGAGGGGGCGTGACGGAGTCTATGAGCGCGAAGGTCGGCCGGGCTTCTGGATCTCTTACGTCGATGAGTTTGGGAAGCGTCGACAGCAGTACGGCGGGCCGACCGTCACCCAAGCTCGCGAGAAACGCGAAGAGATTAGAACTCGAGCCCGCGAGGTCAAAGAAGCGCTCGCGAATGGAGAGCCGCTTCCGACTGAGGACACGTTCGGCGTTGTCGCTAAGCGTTACGTCGAATACCAGAGAAAGCGGTGCGCGGCCAGGCAGATCAGCGAACAGGAGATGCGTCGGCAGGAGGGCATCGTCGAGAAGCACCTGATTCCGTTCTTTGGGTCGACGAAGCTGGCTAGCATTCGCCCGTCCAAGGTCAATGCCTACATCGAGAGCAGAACCGGCGAGGTGTCCGCCGGGACGATCATCAAAGAGACCAATGTGCTGAAGCACTTCTTTGGCGTCGCTTGCGACGTCTGGGAACTCATCCCGGCGAACCCTGCCAGACGCGTGAGAATGCCTGAAGCCCCGGAAGGACGAACACGGCATCTGGAGCCAGCGGAGTTACAGAAGCTTCTCCTGGCTTGTCCGCCCTGGCTTCGTCCGATCGTCGGACTTGCGGTGAGTACTGGCATGAGGCGCGGCGAGCTCATGCGGATTCGCTGGAAGGACGTCGACATCAAGAGCGGCCGAATCCTGCTCTCGTTGACAAAGAGCGGAAAGCCGCGGTTCGCATACCTGAACCAACTGTCAAACCAAGTGATTGCCTCGCTCGAACCTGAAGGGCGCCCACCGAAAGAACTGCTCTTCCCGGGACTGACACCTGAGCAGGTGACAGTAGCATTTATCCGCGCCTGCCAAGCCGCGAACATCGAGGATTTCTCCCTCCATGACCTGCGGCACACGTTCGCGTCGCAGTTACGGATGAAAGGGGCCGACCTGCACACCGTCGGGCAGTTGTTGGGGCACAAAGATTTGCGTATGACCGCGCGCTACAGTCATCTGAACCCGGAATATCTGGGCACGGCGGCGAGCAAGCTGGACGAAGTCTTCACGGACTCGCTCACCCTGGGGGAAGGCGATTCGAAGTGAAGCCGAAATAGGTAGCGAGGGGATAGAGAACAGAGCGCATGGCCGACCTACCGATTCAACTGTCCTTTTTCAAGAGGCTCGAACTATACCAAGAATTGAAGCGGCGCGACGCAAGGTTCGGCGACGACAAGGCGTGGAGCGCCGAAAAAGAGATACTGAGATGGGCTGCGACCAAGCACCGTCACCTTGGCACCGCCATAGATCCGAGTTTCGTAGAGAACAACGTCCTCGATAGAGGCAAATACAGCAATTTTCCGGCCGATGCCTTGCTGCCTATGGAAAACCTTAAACAGCGCGGATGGGCAGAACTCGAAGGCGGATCACTTCGGTTCCTAAAAGAGGGCCTCTTGATGGGAGAGGTCATCGAAGATGTGACGGGCGGGAAACGTTGGTTCTATCGCGTGTTCTATCGCAGCTTTTACTTGCTAGCGTGGGTAACTACCCTCTCCGGAGCTTTCCTGATCGTCGCCTCGTGGTTGAAAATTCTGATTCTCATCGTCCGATGGCTATGGTGTAGACGCTAGTTCCAGCAGCAACTCCCGCGCGGAGGAGCTTCCCAAGCTTCGCTCGCACGCAATTGGACTCCTCAACGTCGATCGCGCAGGATGGGCACCGCTTGTCGCCATCGCCGAGAGAGTTATGACAGAGCGCGATATCGAGTTCTAAATAAATGCGCTTCTCGTTCCGATGGTGATCCAGCTCCCCTGAATCGCTTTGTGCTTACGGAGGTTTCAGTGTTGCGGATGAGCCATGGGCGCCTTTTCATGCGTTTCTGGAATCGAGGCCCGTGCTCTTCTCTTTAGCTCCGCAATGATTTCCTTTTCGTGCCGTGTGACCCAATTGCGTTGAATCGCCTTCTTCTCCCCGAGCAACTTGCACACTCTTCCTGCGATCCATGCGTTGCGTTCGCCGAATTCTGCAGTTGGATGCCATGATGACCATACATCGGCAGCGAGGCTCAATAGCTGCTGCTCTCGCTCCGCTCGCTTAGTCTTCGCTGAAGCTCCCGCACTGGCTGGGCTCTTACACTCGGAGCAATGCATTCCCCGAACATACGGTGTCTTTGACGGGTTGACCTTCAATACGAAGTAAGCCTGGCAGCGTCTACATTTTCCGAGCCTGTATCTCCAGGGAGCCTTCATGAACGCGTGAAACAGGATGATTGACCTCAGGTTCGCTGCTGCAATTACATCCTCCGGCATGTTGGGGTGGGTGTATGTGGCGGGGGTGTCTCCATGCTGCTTCTCGCGCACCTTACTGAGAACCCACTCACCTGTACCCGGGAGCGGATCTTTCGTTGGTGCCTGGGATACTCGTGCGGAAGCAAACGGCGATACGAGAGGTTTCACCTCTACCATTCCAACACCGCTGTCTGGAATCACCCTCAGCCTACTGGCCAAGCTGGTGGGTAGGCGCTCGATACCGTTATCCCAATCGATTTTGCCGAACGCCGAACGGTACTCGTATTTACCCACGGCGGCGAAGGCCACCTTGGCCTCACTCAGCTTTCTTGCGAACGGGCTCTCTTTTCCGTCCGGATCGATTCCTGTGGCCAACCACTCGTCTGTATACCGTCGAAGAATGTCAGACACAAATTCGCCGCCAGTCGTGGGCGGCGCATATCTACCGGACAAGAAGCGGGCTAGCCTGCGCCGATAATCCTCATCTTTGTCTTTCGTGAGTATCTTGTCCGGCTTTCCATACACCGAGTGATAGTCCGCGGAGAACGTCCCGCCGTCAAGCAGCGCCGACAGGTAGTAGTTCTCTTCGATCTGATCGTCTTTTACCATCTTGCACCACCTAGGACTCGTTTGGATACCTAAAAAGTGTTGCACGATATAGGAAAAAACGCAAACGACGTACATCTTTTTCTTTGTTCAATCTATTGCGCATAGCCCGCCATCGATGACATGCTATGCGCAGTTAAGGCCCTCTTGTAGGGCTTTAGATTGGAGACCGTAGATGCCAACGATTGAGCCGCTGCAGCAGCGCCTACTTCCCGTGAAGGAGTGGGCCAGGGTAATGGGGATTTCCATCTGGACCGCGAGGCAATGGGCTTACTCAGGAAAGATTGCCAGCCACAAATTAGGGGTAAAACTCGCAATTCCCGCCAGCGAGTTGGACAGGGTATGTGCTGCAACGGCGAGGCCGGCGCTATCGGCAGCGGAGTAGCTAGATGTTCACAGTGAAAGCAAAAACCCCCGGCCATTTCGGACCGGGGGCTCAGTTTCGTTTTTCCACCAACCCGACGGGGGCTCAACCCGTCGTCACCGCAACCCCAGGAGAGGTCCCGATATGTCCCACATTGTCGCACATCAGCAGTCAAACCCGCAAATAACATCGGCTCACCCCGGCAAAGAGTTTCTGTTCTGCGCCGATGGCGTTGATTTATCTCGCCGCGCGGAGCAGGCCCGCGAGAGCCTTGTTTTGGACGACACGCCTCGCCGAAATGCGAGTTTCGCCCGAAACCTCGCCCATATTCTGCGCCGCAAACATCAGCACACCGCCCACTGCAACCTTTGTCTTTTGCGCGAGGTCTTCGACGGGGGCTTACCCCAATGACTTCGCAGTGCGCCAAATACCAATCTTTTTCGCTCCTGGAGCGGGCCTTTCGAGCAAAGGTCCGCCTCCATGGTGACACGGTTCAGGCCGCCCGCTTTGCTGACCTTGCCATACGTGCGATGCGCCTGCGATTTAACCACGTCGAAGGCTGCGAGCAATGCTTGCTAGCCGAACTGGAGGTCGCCTGATGGCCAGTGCGGCGCTCGAATGCCACATTCGCGATCCCAATCAGCAGCGGCATTCTCGCGCATTGCCAGAAGATTGGGATCGCGATCTGGGTGTTTATCTGGATGATCGATCGCACGACGAGGGAGGTGATTACCGGGCAGGGATGTGCAGAGGGCCTGGTGTACGGAAAACCCGTGCGCGCTCGGGATATCGCGAGAGACCTCGGAATGGCCATTCGCACGGTCCATGCCCACATCGAACACCTCATCGCAGCCGGATATCTCAGCCGCATCGACTACGGGGAAGGTCTGCCCTCCGGCTACTCCGTAGTGCGGAGTAAAAAATGGAAGCACAGGTTGCTTTTAACCATCGGCGAAGATGCTACCGACAACCACGCAGATTTCTGCGGACCCTCGCAGAAAAACAGCAGGGGGTTCGCTGAATCCTGCGCTACCCTCGCCAAATTCAGCGCTACCCTCGCAGAATCCTGCTCCCTATATAGAAGACATTACAAGGACATTACAAGGACTACTACTAGGGATGCCTCCGGCTCCTTTGGATCCGAGTGACGACGGAGGGGTCCCGAAACCTCTCACGGAGGACGAAGCGCTTGGGGAGGCTTGGACCTACTACCGCGAGAAATTGAATCGCTCCTCCACCTACGCCTTCACCAAAAGAACGTCGTTCGATGGGAGAGGACGGCTTCAGAGCTTGCAAGAAACTTGCGATAGAGATGGGAAGCGTCACTCCCCTCGAAGATGCCATTAAATTCCTCAGGCTTGCGATCGATCGCCTCGCAAAGGAGCCGTACCACAATGGCGCAACGACCAAGGAACAAAATATCAGGACTGGGAGCACCTATTCCGAGGCAAAGACAAGCCATCACCACAAAAGTTAGTTGAGTATTGGCTCGACTCTTCGAGGAGGTGGGCGCAAGTGAAAACCTCGAAGCTACTTCTCGTCTGGTTCGGCGTGCGCTGTCTCGATCTGCGCCTGAACCTCGGCGTTGATTTGGTCACATGGGTGTTCAGCCTCTCACCCAGATTGAGGGCCGCATGACGCTGACCTTCGACCAAATCAGGGCATATTTCGAAGCAAGACATCCGGGCCAAAGATCGGGACACGCGCGAAAGTGTCGGTCAAATGCGTCTTCCATGACGACCGGACACCCAGCTGCACGCTGTTCCTGGATGGCGCCGGCGGATTTCACTGCAACGGCTGTGGAGCTGGCGGCAACGTTTTCCAGTTCGAAGCGCGCTCCTCCACCTGCACTCTAGCGGAGGCCGAGGCGAAGGTTGCGGAGATCACCGGGGCAAAGCCTGGCTTCGGATCTTCGCGAAACTGGGCCCAGTCGTTGCGGCTTACGACTACCGCGACGACGACGAGCGCGTGCTGTTCCAAAAGCGGCGCTATCAGCCGGAAGGCGAGCAAAAGACCTTCCGCATCTTCCGGCCCGAGGAGAACGGGAACTGGATTGCTGGGATTGATCCGCCGGATGGCGCCCCAACAAAGCGCGTGCTGTACAACCAGCCGCGGGTGGTGACGGCGAATGTCGTTGCGTATGCGAAGGCGAGAAAGACTGCTGACAATGTTTCGCAGTGCGGACTATGGGCTGATCGCACAACCTTGCGCCTAGCTACGACCTGCAACTTCGATGGCGCGTGGAGGCCGGGCGAGAAGTCGAAATGGCTGCCAGCCTACAACGTGTATTTCGCTGGCAAGTTCGTCATCGTCTTTGCCGACAACGATGAAAATGGCGAGGCCTGGGCTCAAGCTGTTGCCCAGAACGCTCACCATACGCGCACACGGTCAAGATCATCCGGCTGCCCGGGCTTCCGGCAAAAGGCGATGTTTCGGACTGGCTGGTGAATCACACTGCAAAGGAACTCGAAGGCCGAGATATCCAAGGCGGCGAACTGGAAGCCGATTATCGCTTGGCGTTCGTACCCCATGTTCCAGGATGCGGTTCAGTTTGCCGCTGACGCAGAGGCGCCGGTGGATTGGCTGATTGAAGGCGTTATTCCTCGCGCGGGAAACGGGATTATCGGCGGGCACCCGAAGGCCGCGAAGAGTTTCAGCTCCCTCGATCTGGCGATGGCGGCAAGCTGCGGCGTTCCTTGGATGGGGCTTCGAGTCCCGAAGCCGATCAAGACCGCAATCGTGAGCCGGGAAGACGAAGCAGGCTTGACTCGCCGCCGCATCAAGAAGCTGATTGGCGGCCGCCCGAGAGTACTCCAAGCTGGAAGATCGGATGCTCGTGAATACCCGGCACCACCAGGCGGACTTCAAGGTCACGCGTGACGATCACATGGACGCACTGATCGAGCAGCTTGGCCGCTTCGGGTGCGGAGTTGGTGGTGCTCGATGTCTTCCGGTCGCATCCACGACTGGCGAAGAGAACGACAACACGGAAGTGGCCAAGGTGCTGGCGAAGGTCAGCCGGATCCAGACCGAACTGAAGTGCGCGTGCGCCTTGGTCCATCACATCGCGAAGGTGGATCGGACCGACATCTTCAAAGGCCTCCGCGGGGCCAGCGCGATCCATGGCTGGATGGAATGGGGAATCGGAATCAGCGTGACTAACCCCGAAGAGGAAGATCGCGGGCAAGTACATCACGACGCGCTGAGTTCGAGAGCAAAGAGGCGACTGCAAGTGCGATGTTCTTCCAGATCGTCGAATCATCAGACCACGCAACAGTGCGCCTCCAGCAGGCGGACCGAATCCACTTAGTCAACAGAATGGGATCGAACAGCTTGTGACGCGAAAGAGCAGTGTCGCGAAACCAGCCGCTTTCCCAGTAAAAGAATCACGAAATCCGGCCGGCAATGACTGATCAACCCGCGCGGACAGTCCTGTGCGGAATTTAAGTTCAGAGGGGTTCACCAAGCGATGATCAAGACATTAGCTATGCTGCGTAAACAGGCGTTGCCCTTTCTCGCAATTCTGCTCTGCCTGCCTCACCTTCACGCACAAAACATTGAGGGGCAGATTGTCGCTGCGCAATTCGGTGAGTTTCAGGTGCCCGGAGAGGACACTGGAAGCTTTCAATTCCCTTCGGCAACCTGCCAGGTTTCAGGCGGAGGCAAGAATTTCTCTGCATTCGCTAACGGACGGCCGGTGAAGATTGTCGACAGCGATCCTGCGAAGACGGAGATCGCCACGCCCAGCAGTGTGTTCATTAACCAGTGCGTCGTGAACATGGCAACGATTTATACGCATGTCCCACCTTTTCACCTCACCTCGGGCACCGGCGGACTGCAGGAGCGATCACCGCAAATCAGCAAGGCATTGCAGGTCCAAACAGCGTCATCCTCAACTCGGAATGGTACTCGCTGATTCAGCCGAGAAGCGCAGCGACCGTCATCGCTTCGGTCGCGGGGAACGTTAATCTTCCGTTGGTCGATGTCACCACCACACCCTACAACTGGTATCGGTGGAACGGGACGAATATGTGCTGGTTCCCATCGGGACTGGCGGGAATATAACCCTGACCACGAATAACACCAGTGGACCGGCTACCCTCGATGCGATGTCCTGAACGTGCCCAATTACGCGGTGGGCTCTGCAGGCCAGCTTGGTACGCGCCAGAGCGATCTACCAGTCAATAATTCGACCAATACCTCCCCGGTCGATGCAGACATCTACATCGCCAATTCACCCACCGCGGGAGCGTCAGTCTATACGCCGCAACAGGCGGTCACGGCAGCCAATGCGCACAACGGCAGTTTCATTATCCAGCCAGGCGCGGGACGTACGCCCTTCACTAATTCCGGCAACGCGCGCGGTCTGGACTTGCGTAGCGACATTCCGGCGACGGCGCGGAGCATCAAGGAAGACGGGGCGGTCTGCGACACTGAGGTGGTTTACGGCACGCTGGCGGCCGGATCGAATGCCGTCACGCTGATTAACACCGCACGGACTTCGGCGGATATAGGCAAGTCGATCATCGCGGTCGGCGTGACTGCCGGCGGCCTCGTGACCCAGTTCGAATCGGTGGTCACCGCTGTCCCGGACTCGCTGCACCTGACCATCACCAGCAATTCGCCCTTCAACCAGGCGACGGCCCATGCCATCAACCTGGGCCACGACGACACCGCCTCGATCACCAAGACCATGAACACGGTTGGAGGAGGAGGAACGTTCGTGATTCCGGCCGGGAGCTGCCAGAGCCACACCCAGGCGCTGCGCGGACAGAGCCCAGTCGGCTTGGGTATCCAGTCAACGCTGATCCAGATGCCGGGCGAGGACTTGTTCCAGGCCCCAGATCCCAGTCTTACCCAAGGCGTCAACCAGGGCGCTGCGCACATCCACGACATCCAGTTTGATTTTGACTCACGCATCGACGCCACTCTCCCTGGCAGAAGTGCAACGACTCCGGCTGCACCGCGCAGACGCCTCTCTATCGGCCAGGCGCGGCCCTTTCCGCAGTAGCCGCCAATCCGCTGGCTCCTGGCTGGATGGTGGGGGCTTCGAATGGGGTGGCGTCGATCACAAGCGGATCCGCGGTGATGTGCGTTCCGAATGCGGAGACGCCGCCATCGGTGGGCGCCACGGTGATCTTTCCGTATCAGGCGACCATCTACACCTCGACCGTGGCCTCGACCGCGGGCAGCTGCAGCGCAGGGTTTACAGCCCGCACCCTCAACGCAAGCCTCGGTATCACCAGCGCGCAAGCCGAATGGTTTGCCGGCAGCTCCGTGCAGAACCTGCAAACCTCGATCGGCTCGGGCAGCTGCCCTTCGACGATTACGCTGGCGAATAACATCGATCCGGTCGCGGGCTTCGAGGCGAACGTTCCACCCTTCGGGTTAATCCAGATCGATGCCGAACAGTTCACCTACTTCGGCAAGACCAATGCCGGGAACCACTCGCCGCTGAATACCCTCTACGGGATCCAGTCGCGCAGAACGGCACCTCGCGGGTAGCGCATAGTTCGACCGCGACAGTGTTTCCGCTGAACCGCTTCAAGCCTGCCTACCCCTGGCCGGTGATCCCTTCGATAACTCGAACGACACCACTCCCAGCGCGACCGCAACCTATTACCCGGGCTGGAACGCAGGCAACGCGATCTGGGCTTTCCCGGTGGTGAGCGGGGCAACGCCCATCGGCAGCGGGGCCTGGTCAGCCAACGCGCATATCGAGGACCTGAGTTACTTCGCTTTCCCGAACGAGATCAACGGGGAGCAGTGGCAGGAGGTCAACAAGACCACCCTGATGTATTTCGTGACGCCGTCCTATGCCACCACGTTCTCCAACTGGTACGGGCTGTACTCGAGCTTCGGCATCTTCAACGGACCGCCGTCGCTCATGAACCACGCCTACGCGACCGCCCAGCCTACGGGCGACGGCACCCACTGGGACGGGATGCAGATCTACGCCGCCAACCCGATGATCATGGCGGTTGGCAACGAGAATGCTTTCTCCAATTTCAATGTCTACTCGAACGAGCAGACCACTTCTGGAACGAGCTTGGGAGCCGATACGTGTTGGTACATGGTGGCCAATCACGACGACCAGAACGGCAGCTACTTCACCGCGCTCACGCTGGACCATTTCACAAACATCTACTGCGAGAACGAAGTAGGACCGCATGACTTGGCAATGCCAGTGTGGGAGTGGGACACCTTCAACTCCGAGATCGAAGACCAGCACATGGGTGCTGGAGGTGAAGTTTACGTAGGCGGAGCGGCCCAGCACTGGGTTGGAGGTAACTTCAACCAGAATCCGGGCTGGCCGCTTCTTAACTTGGCGCTGGAAACACAAGCGCCTACTCTAATTTTCCAATGGGTCTGGCCGGTGCTCCGAATGGCAACACGTATGGTTCAAGCTCATTAATAAACTTCGGGACAAACTCCGACTGGTCTGGGCAGGTGAATGCGCTGGGACCATACCAATTCCTTCAATCGGGGAACTCTCGTCAGCCGTGCCCCTCACAGACGATGGATACTTTCTTGCTGGGAAATCTTACCGCCCCGTTTACGAGTACTCAGTGCGGACTGATTACGCCGGAAGAATTCAATACCAGCGCCACCTTTGAGTCGCAGCCCATGAACGTGGGGTGGACCTTCGACGATAGCTCTCCCATAACCCACGCGTATGTTGGCTGCAATGTCGGCACCGGCACCACCACGGTTTACTGCAATCCGTACCGCCTGAATACGACTGGAGTGTGGATCGGGAAAGGCCAGGCACTCGTTCCCGGTAAATACGTTGTCACGGTCAGCGCAAAGGACGCAGTCACGGCAAACAACACGGTCACGCTGGGATTTGGGGCGACATGCCTGAGCGCAGTACGTCTTGCAGTGCCAATCAAGAACACCTGGCCGCAGGTTCGCAGCGATTATTTCACTACCATCGTCGACCTTTCCGGCGCATCTGGGAACTGCGCGGTGGCCTTCCAGATACTCGGCGCCACAACGGCCGACCAGATCCAGATTGGCTTTGTCGCGTATTCGCCACTGCCAGAACTGTTTTCCGCAAACGCCATCAACCTGCTCAACGCGCTGACATTGGGCGGCGTGGCGATAAGCCAGGCGGCAACGGCTCCTACGGGTTCCTGCGCGGCTGTCGCATGGGTTTTGTCGAATGACGGCCATATGACTTTTTGCACGGGCACTACATACGTGACGAAATTCTAAAAATGCCACGTAAACGGAAACAGATGGAGTTCAGTCGCTCTCGACCGCGAGAGTGGAGTAGCAAACGGGAAAAGCACGGCGGTTCAGAGGGCTGTTTGATGACTAAGCAACTTGGGTTGTTTCTTTTGCTGTTGACCGCTCCAGCCTACAGTCAGAACATTGAAGGCCAGATTGTCGCTGCGCAGTACGGTGTCTTCCAGGTGGTCGGCTACTCAGACGAAACATCGACTACCGGATTCGTATTCCCTGACGGTGCTTGCCAGGTCTCCGGTGGCGGGAGAAACTTTGTCGGCGTCACAACCGGTGTGCCCATCAAGATTGTTGATGGCGACCCGCTGCATACCGAAATTGCGACGCCTTCGGCGGTAAACGTCAGCGGCTGCACAGTGACAGTGACGACCACTTACAATCACCAATTACCCTACTTCCTCACTTCAGGTACTGGGGGCCTGCAGGAAGCGATTAACGCCAATGGGACTGGGCAGGGTGCGAACACAATTATCCTCAACTCGGATTGGTATGCTCTGGTACCCCCGGGCATCGCAGCGACTGTCATCGGCTCAGTAAAGGGCAATACATCCGTGGGCTTGGTCGATGTAACCACGACGCCGTACACCTACTATTCGTGGAATGGTTCGGCCTATGCGTCCACGGGTGGCCGTGGTGGTAGTGCTGACACGCGTCCACGAGCAACGACATCGGTGGTCGAAGATGTAGTGGCTGCAAGTGGATCATGTGTTCTTTCGATCAGTCCGGCTACAGCTGGGCAGCAGACAGTGAGCGCATGCAATACGGGCTCCCCTTCGGGTCCAGGCACAATAACCGGTATACATCTGACCTTGGGCCCGAACGGAGACAACGCCAACATCCTACAAAACAGCACCCTATCTTTTGCCTGCGATGGAGAAACACGAACGGCCCCTATCGGTACGTTCCTCTTGGCCCAGGACAACCCTACCCCATTCTCGAACGACTGGTTTGCGGGCAACCTTGGAAGCCAATCCCGATTCAGTGCCAATCGGCGCATGGAGTTGAATTTTACAAGCGGATGCACAGTGACTTTTACCAATGCCAGCCCAACCGCGACCGTAACGCTGTTTGGTGAAGTCGACTACCGTCTTGGAACGAACGTTTCTCGATCCAGCCGTCAGTACTGGCACGCGTACTCGGTGCCTTCCACCTCCGTGACCCACTTCACAAATCTGCAACTTCTACCTACCGTCACAGACTTAGCAGGCGGAGAGCTTGAGTCAATCACCCTCTGGACGAATAGTGGAACCAATGGCTCGACGCTGGAGGGCTACACGACCGTCACGACGGACGGTAATGCTGCGGTGCAGGCCAACGGGACGGAGGACTTCTTTGGCTCTGGCTACTACGGGGTTAACTCGGCTGGCGGCCATGCGTCTCCGAAGTGGGGCGAGTTTTACGCAAGCGGATTGGCCAGCGAGTTCAGCGGCACCACATCTCTATCGAATGCGGCCGCAACTTTCGACGCTCTCCTGTACCGCAACTTTTCGACCGATGACCGAGAGAACGCGCTGTTTAAGCAGACGATTGGCGCGCTACAGCCCAACGGAGAGGCATCCAAGCCGAATGCTGGAGACCCTGGCACCGTGCACATGGCATCGCTCGTCACGTTCTGGAGCCATGATCCTATGGCGGGCTCTCCGACCTTCTCGCCGCTGGCGGCGTAGCGACAGGAACGGCAGTCAATCTATCGAGTAGCACTTCGGGCGCAACCGTGTGTTACACCACGGATGGTTCCACTCCGGTGGGGAATGGGGCGGGCACTTGCACCGCGGGCACCACGGGGACGAGCGTTACGGTAAATCCGCCGGAAACCCTGAATGCGATCGCCAGCAAATCGGGGTTCATGGACAGCCTGATTTCGAGCGCGACCTATTCCCTGTCTGGGCCATCCGGCTTCACATTCTCCCAGTCCACTTTCGCCAACAACGGGGCTTCATCCTCGAACGTAGCGACAACCCCGGCCATCACGTTAACTGCCGGCGACTTCGTCTTCATGATGTGCCAGGGCGGGAATAATGGCACGACCATTGCTGCCAGCAGTTCGGTCCCGGAGACATGGGTGCCGCTGACCTACCTCAATGGTGCCGGTTCGATCGGCCCAGCCCGCGGCTTCTATGTTTCTTCAGCAACGGCGGGCTCGACAACGTTCACCTGCACGACGGGTGCTGCGACTGCTTTTCAGCAAGCAGCCGTTATGGTCTACCACACTGCTGCGCCAGCAACAGGCGTGCTGATCGCAGGCACCGATTTCTCCGCAAACAACGTTTGCATTAATAGCCTCACTTGCGCCAGTGGAGCAATCACCACGGCCCAGCCTTCTCTGGTGATTGCGTGCGGCGAGATCAACAACGTGGGGAACTGGACAGCGGGCTCAATTGGCGGAACGTCTGCCACCCTCAGGGTAAGCGGATCTGCCGGACCGGTCTATACGTCAACGAATCCAGTTTGCGAAGACGCCCTATTTACAGGAGGGATAGCAAGCGCAACGTCATCACTCACGCAGACCCAAGGCACTGTGGCCTGGAACATGATCGGCGCAGCGTTCAAGTAACACGCGTGCCAAAAACAGTACGTTCTGGAACACGCGTTCTGCTTTCGGCGGCTGCGAGGAATGAGCCGTTTGCGGAGTGGTCCACGGGGAGCTTTTTGGCACAGGCGTAAACGAGCGCCGTTCGCGAAGTCTGAAGCTGAAGGAGCATGATGTCGTGTTGTTTAATAAATTTCGTTACTTGCGGAGCAAATCGCCATCGGGCACTCTCTCATTAGTGAGGCGGAGTCTAGGTTGCCTCGGAAGGGCGAACGAATGAGAGAGGCAGAGCTGATCACGACGGCCTGTGCTGGCGACGAGGATGCATTCAACGAGCTTTATGAGTTGCATCGGGACCATGTCCGCCGTGCGGCTCAAGCCATACTCAAAACAGACGACTTGGATGACGTTACTCAGGAGATCTTCATTTCGGCATGGAGGGCGTTGAAGAGCTTCCGTGGTGAATCAAAATTTAGAACCTGGATTACCAGCATCGCGCGAAACGTGTGCTTCAAGGTGCGGGCTGCGACAAGTCGGCAGCGGCAGTTCGAGGCAAGCGCAGAGGGGTTGTCAGAGGCCCAAGAACTCACCATCTGGAATCGAGACGCGGCGCAAGTGGAACCCCGAATGCTGCTGGAGGGCCTTTTGGCCGGGTTGAGCCCCGAACACCGCGAGCTTCTCGAGATGAATCGTGAGGGCCTCTCAGATAAAGAAATTGCAGAAGCCACGTCACTTTCCCTGCGAACTGTACGGGGCCGTCTTCAGAGAGGAAGGGTATCAATGCGAGAAAGATTTTATAGAACACCGGAGCAAAAGGGCTTGCAAGAGCCTCTCATAAGTGGAAAAGCAAACTTCGGGGGCACCAAAACACCTAAGATGGCGAAACCTGGCAACAAACGAACACAGCAAAGGAAGTCGGAAAACGCTGACGTGGTCCGTCGTGCGCGCTGGGCGCTTCTGGGTGGGAGCGAAGTTGACTATGACGAAGCTCCGTTCTCTTTCGACGAGCCTTGTGGCGGAAGTGGCTCAGCTCGAATATCTCGCAACTCTCGAGGCTCGTCGACAATTCGACGCGGAGATCGGCCGCGAAGCTGGAGACCGCATTCTTAACTCGATCAGAACTCTGCTCATAGACGGTAATGTCGATCTCAGCCACCAGGAAGAGATCTTCCGTCGTGTGGTAGGAGCAATTGGGGCTGAGACAATCGTGCGCGATGATCTCGCGAGACTTCAACACCTGCCAATGGGCATCTATTCCCGCGAGGTCAGGCTCTGGTATGTCGAAACCATTGCGGAACGTTTGCTTCCGCAAGCGATTAGCGATGTCCAAAGAGCATCTGAGGGGGCGGCGACATCCCTTGCACCGCAAGGAGTCCATAGCGCATGAGCACCTCCGCTTACTTTTCCACCCCCGCAAGCCTTTCTGGGGACGACGACGATCTCACGCTTAAACAGCGGATAGGGCGGGTCATTTCGCCGGCATCTGCGAGCGATCTGGTCGGACCACCACCCGACGTCGCACCACAACATCAGCCGGGCACAAGCACCCCTCTAACCGGCAACTTGGCGGCTGCGCCAAAAGAGGCCGTGGCGAAAAATCTCGACACCCAGGCCGGACGCGGAACCTACAACGTTCAGCCCGCGGCGCAGGCACTGGGCCCGCCTCAGCAAGGCTCCAATGGTTCGCAGTTCGCAACCGCTGACAACGCACTACGACCCGCTTCGACGAGCCTAACGCCTGGCGGGCGCGTCGCGGTGGTCAGGGACCTCAACGGAAGACCGGCTGGCTCGTCCCTATCCACGATGCAGCCTGCCGGCGGTTCCATGTCACCGTTGCAATCTTCTTCCACATTGGCAAACAACGTCTCGCCTGTTCGACCAGCCCAACCTGGGCTTTCCCCGCTCATGCCCGCGAACAGCGGCCGCTTCGGTGTTCAGCCGGTCAATCCTCCGGGGCAGGTGCAGCCCGCGACGCCCAGCCGACTCAACCTTGGGCCGGGCAGTCTGATGCCGCAGCTAGGCGCCCAAACGCAGGCTTATGGCAATCTCTTGCAGCAACGGGCTCAGTTCCCAGGCCCGACAACGCTGAGCGCAACGCCATCGAGCGTCGGCGGTCCCTCTTCCGCACCTCTCCTGCCTGCCACTACGAGTAGTGTCGCGCCGGCGGGTCAACAAAAACTGGCGCAGGATCAAGCGAGACTGCAGTACTTGCAGAGTTCAGGATCGGGTATCGACCAAATCAAGAATCCGGTCGGACGTACGTTCGCGCGGCTCGGGGATATCGCGTACTCAAGCGTGCTGCCTAACGAGGCGGCAATGACGCCTGGGACGACGCCTCATCACAACGTGCTGATCAACCGGCAACTGGGAGTCGTGGGAGGTGACCAATCGCAATTGCAGGCGGCCGCACAGCTGGAAGACACGCGCAGCCAAATGGCCGAGCGTGATGCGATGGGCCGCAGATATGATGCCCAAGCAAACTACTACAACCCAGAACCTATGAGTGCTGGGCAGGCTCAAGTCCTGGGACATCCCGAATGGGAAGGTCTCAAGCTGGATGCCCGTGACGCGGAGCGCCTCGTAGGCGGCGCCGCACACAACCAGACGACATTGCAGACGCACTTTGGAGGGCAGCAAAGGAATCTGTCTGCGGAAGATGCTGCTGCGATCAAAACGCCATCGCTGGAAGGTGCCAGCATGTCGAACGATGAGTATCAGCGACTGCTGCAGGGCGCGCAGCACAACCAGCAATTGGACACCGACAATCAGCGGCAGACGAATCAAAGCGACGTCAACAACCGCCGCACCAATAGCACCCGCATCACCACCACTGGGATGCGGGACGACACCAGCGAAGATAACAGCAATCGCGCTCACCCAGGCGGTGGGGCAGCGAAGCCGATCCCTCCGGGCATTCGCGATCGGATCGAAAGCCAGAAGAACACGGCTATTAACAAGGCGAGGGCATCCTTCGACAATGGCGAATCGTCGATGGATGACTACCTGGAGAACTGGCAGCAGGCGCAGAACGACTTCGAGGACAGATTGTCCGCGCAGACAGGTGGCCCAATTCCTCATACCGACGTCCGCAGCAACGTGGATGGCAAGGGGAATTGGATCGGGAACAGAGGGTCCGCTCAGTCAGCGAGACCCTCTGGCTTTGTTACTCAGAAGGGAAACAAGGTGTCGGTTGGCGATCCGGTGAATGTGAATGGACGTCGTGGCGTTGTCACCGGCTTTAATGCACGGAGTGGGAAAGCTCAAGTGAAATGGGACAGCCGAAATTGATCAGCCTATCCCCGGAGGAAGTGGAGGACGCGCCAAAGCGCTCAAGAACCTATCCGCATCCTCGGCCGGCAACTCATGCCTTCAGCGTAAGTGCTTGGCAGAGATCAAATCCTGGAGGCAACTTGGAGCGCGCGATAGGGAAGGCGAGGCGTCTCGGATTTGAGGTTGTGCCTGCGCAGCCCGAAAACGAAACTAAGCACCTTCCCCCAGGCATCAATGGGCGCCTTACCCTTACCGGTTCGCAGGGTACTGCGCGCCACCGGCGCAGTAATTCAGCCCGCTACCGGGGATCAAGGGGGCTACCATGAGGCGGTCGCCAGCGTAAGTCCAGATGCCCCGAACACAATCCAAGTGGAAGATCAGCAGAGGTTTAATGCCAATGCTCCGCAAACCGTAGCGCATGAAGCATTTCACGTCTGGAGAAATAATCTTCCGCCGCATATCCGGGCCCTGGCACCTCAGGACGACACCGACCAATACAACTATGCCGATCCGGGAACGATGCTACGGTTACGTGCCCAGGGCAAGCGGTTATGGAATCTGCCAGAGGAATCCGGCGCAACTGCGCTGCAATATTACACCTCTCAGGGCGGAGAAAATGCTCCGAAGGCGATCCGTGATGCGTACAAGCCATGGGCCGACGATATGGACACGCCATTGTCAGCAATGATGCCCACGCCTGCGAATGCGCAGGAGATAAACACGACGCCGCGGCCACCGGGGACGATGTTTGAGACGCAGACATTTGCCATGCCTGAATCAGGCGAGCCAGCCATGGAAAAGGGCACCCGCGTCAAGTTACCCGATGGCAGCAAAGGCAAGGTCGCGCACGTAATCCAGGGAATGGGCACAGTACGCGTAAGAACAGATGACGGCAGAAATCTGACAGTGCGGGCAAAAGCGGTAACTATCGCGCGGCAAAGCTACGCAAGGAGATCGAATTGATGCGAAAGGAGGTGCTCGATGGCGTTTGATCAAGCAGGCGGCCCCGGGGTGATGACGCTCGATCCCGACGAGGTGGAGACTTCGCCGAGCGAGAAGGCACTTGATGCGTCCGAGGTGGAAGACGCTCCCTCGCTCCGCCAAAGCGGATCCGCGCAATCCGCCGATTCGGCGCCTGGGCAAGCTCTTCCGACGCCGCAGGTGAATCTGCCCCGGTCGCCCATCACGCAGTCTCAGCCGGCGGGCGCGGGTGGTCCGTTGCCCCGTGTCCCGCAACCGCAGGCCGATATGCGGGTTCCTTCGCTTGGCGAAACACTAACTGGAGTCAATCCACGTCAGGCGCCACAGAACGCATACGACTATGGCCAGAGTGCTATTCCTCGCGCCATGCAAGGTGCCCGCGAGGTCGGGCGGGGCCAGTACGTCAAGGGTGCGACGGATATTCTCGGCGGCGTAAACGAGGGCTTAGGGTCGCAAGTTCTTCCCGTCGGCTCTGCACCCGCAGCGATTGCAAAGGGTCTCGCTGGATCCGTTGCAGGAGCCGCGGCGGCGCCCTACGTGGTGAAGAAATTGGGTGGTTCGCCAGATGCTCAGGCTCTTGCAGGGGAGGTCGGAGCGGCGCTCCCAATGGCGGCCGGTATCGGTGCCGATCTGGTGCGCAGGCCTCGCCCGGAAGTACTTCCCCCAGTTCGTGCAGGGAGCGTCGACGTTCCGGAAGCAGGGAAGCTACTCACTGCCGGCGAGCCTTCGACTATCAACGCACCAGCAGCACCAGGAGATAACGGCGCACCTTCAGCTGCCCAGCGTCCTTTGCCCACTGACATAAGAGTGCACAGGGCAGGAAAAGTGAGCGGTATCGATGAAGCGACCGGCCTTCCTATCGTGGACCGCAGTCAACCGAGCGAGATTCCGCTGAGCGCTCGAGGTGAGGATCTACCGCCGCAAACGGGAGCAGCTGGCCCGATGTCGCCCGAAGCGGAGGCTATCAGTGCACGGGCCGCTGAATCTTCTCAGCCTGACACGTCACAACAGGGGGATATCCGAGACAAGCTCGCTTCCGTGGGCATCCACGGGAACGAAGCCAACAGCGTTCTGGGTATGTACGGTCTTGATCCGAGTGGACCGAATGTCTCAGAAGGCGCTGAGGACGCCGCAGGCAGACCGTGGCACGAGCAGGTGCAGCAGGCATACTCCAGGCTTGCCGACCAGCGCGGCATACCGGTAAGCAGCGATGATGATCTTCTTCGCGAGCCGAATACCGCTCGCGATGCCAGGAACGCGGTTGAGCAGATTATCTCCCATGTTTACCCGGAAGCCGATGGAGAAACGCGACCGGATGCGACCGAAGACTCCGCCCTCAGCTCCGATACGCAGCGGTCAAGCAATGGGCAGGTAAGGGGGCAATCGATAACGCTGTCCCCGGATGAAGTGGAGGACGCGCCAGACTTCCTCTGAGGCAGATACGGCGAGGCAGAACTATGGAGATTTCCTCGGTCGCGTTAGCAAACGAGACGCAATGGAGTCCCACGGCCAAGACATTCTGGACATGATGGATGAGGCTGGAGAATCTCCCAGGGAGGTTTCAGACAAGTTCTGGAACGAAACCTACTTCGCGTTACCAGCTCCGGTGCAACAGCGGTTCACTCGGATGCTCAAGAACATCTCTGGGCTTGAACCTGGCGACACCATAGCGGTTCGTCCAGATAAGTCCGGAATCGTTGCGAAAGACTGGGCCGACGTTGCAAACGGCCTGTTGCCCGAGAAGGTAGAGCACCTCGAAGGAACAGAACGCGGGCTGACGGCGCTCATGAAAGAAGCCAATGACCGATTCTCAAACGCGCACAACTCTGCTCAACATGGCCGGGAACAACCACGGCCCCTCATGGGTCCGCGCCCTGTGTTGCAAGCCCTCAATCCGGCGGAACGTGCTTCCGGGAGCCTCCAGCGGGCGCAAAGCGCGCCGATCGTCATGCCAGTTCGACCTGCGCGCACAACAGGGCTTGCGCCTGCGCGATCGCTTACCGGGCCCGTTCAGGCTAAAGTGCTTCAGAACGCGTCTCCCGCCCAGTTTGAGACCGCACAGGGAAGCACCTATGCCGTAAACGGTCAGAGCACGACCCGCAACAAGAGCCAGCATGCTGGACATGACCCGCAGGACATGGGCCTTAAGGAGCCTTCAGAAAAGACGGTCTACGTTGACCCGAAGCTTGCAACTGAGATTGGCGCTTGGAATACGCTGTCCGCCGGTGGGAAGCGGATCCGGATCGCTGGGGATCAGATTCAGCTCCTGAGCAAGAACCCGAGGACCGGTCAACTCGGCATCGATCGCACTATCAACAATCCTGCATTTACAACCGCGCCAGAACTGGGAAAGTCTCCGCTTGAGCTTTGGAAGTCGGACGAGCGTGGGATGTACGCCAGCAATCACCCCGGTAACGCGATCGTTAGGATCAGCAGCGGAAACGAAAAACTCACCGCGAAAGAACCTGGCAGTGTCCAATCACAAGCAGCTCTCGCCAAAGGTGACCAAGTGACCTTGCCTGATGGCTCAACGGGAACTGTGAGCTATGTCGATCCGGCGATGCGGATCGCTCGTATAAGGGCATCTGACGGGCGGAACGTTACCGCGAGACTGTCCGCCCTGAAGCAGAGCGACGGGGTCAAGCAGAGCAGGCGCAACAGTACGCAGCGTGCCCACTGAAGATCTAACGCTCGATCCGCAGCGCTTTCAGTACAAGCTGAACACAACCCATGAAGGGGTAACAGACTTGCTGAAGGGCAAGCGCTGGAATGATGACTTAGCCGGAGTTATCAGCGTCTGGCGGGATCCGGTAGACGGGAAAACCTACGTCGTCAATGGCCATCATCGCGCCATCCTGGCGAAAGAGACTGGGACTCCCGAGGTGGCTGTCCGGTATCTCAAGGCTCCGGATGCTGCCTCCGCGCGCGCTATCGGAGCGCTACAGAACATAGCCGAGGGACGCGGTACACCGGTCGATGCCGCAAAGTTCTTCCGTGACTCAGGGCTTACGCCGGCAGATCTCGACGCGAAGGGAATTTCAATGGGCGAAGCGACGGCTGCCAATGGTCTCGCGCTCTCCAGATTGTCGCCCCAGCTCTTCGATGATGCCGTCTCAGGGAAGCTGCGCCAGGGTCGCGCAATCGCTATAGGTAAGGCCGCGCCAGAGGTAGAGCAGCAGGAGACACTCCTGAAGCTGATCGACCGCGCAGAAGCAAAGGGAAAACGCGTGTCAGACGACACCATTGAGGAGTTGGGCCGGATGGTACGCGGGGCCCAGACACACAGCGCAACGCAGGACACCCTGTTTGGCGCGCAGGAGCAGACGCGGAATCTGGCACTCGAAAAGGCGGAGGTCTCGACCTACATCCGGGACACGCTCAGCCGGGAGCGCAGGCTCTTTTCTCACGTCTCGGACGAGGGGCGCGCACAGCAGTTAGGCGCCGCCGGCAATCTCATCAAAGCAAAAACTAACGCAGGGATAGCAGAACGTGCGGGCCAGGCCCAGGAGCTCTACGACCGTCTCTCGACGCGCGTCGGAGCGGTGAATGGAATCCTCGACCGTGCTGCTGCTAGACTTGCAAAGGGAGATGACTCCAATGTCGTCAAGCGTGAAGCCTACACCGCAACCCGAACGGCGCTGGCCGAAGCTCTCAGCGGACCAGAAGCAGGCCGTCCTCAACCAGTTCAAGTCCATCCAGGGCGAGGAAGCCTTAGCCCAGCAGAAACCCGCAACGGACCAGGTACAGTAGTCAGCCAGGCAAATCCAGCACTCCCCGGCTTTGCGAATGCCGTGCGGGAACAATCCGTTGCGCAGGCCGAAGAGCGCGGCCGCCAGCTCACGAATGATTTGTCACGTCCCACGGGAGACATTGAAAAGGCGGCTGGCGAGATGGAGCGTAATTCGCCCCTGTTCGAGGGCAGCGAAGCGAACCCCCAGAGCGGTCTCTTCGCCAAAGAGAAACCACCCTCGCAAACGCTGTATTCGGGCGGGGCCATCTTTGATCCGGAAGCTTGGAAGACTCTTTTCCCTGACATAGCCGAACGTTTCTCCGATTGGGTCAACGACAAAGAGGATGAGGGCGACCAACAGGCGGCAATCATGCGTGAAACCCGCGGGGAATTGGACCGCAAGGTCTCGATCGCAGCGAAGCAGCTCGAAAAGGTTCAGCGTGATTTTCGTGTCCGCCCGCGGCAAGATGCTCTCGACTTCTTCAACGCCGCCGAAGGCCTGACGTCCATGAGTTCTATTCCGGCCAAAGATCAGGCGCTGGCTGCTACGTTCAAGGGCTACTTCGACAAGATGAAGGCCGACCTGCAGAGCCTGAATCCGAAC
>CAWJZH010000045.1:0-185066 GCA_963847155.1 uncultured Acidobacteriaceae bacterium
GGGAAAATCCCCGGAACCTGCTTACCGCCCCGTCCCCCCTCTCAATCTTTTTCACCACGTTCAACACTTTCCCTGGAAATCGGTATCTATACCAGTGCGTCCCCTCACGCTTGAAGAAAATCCTCAAGCGTAGAGCGCTGTCGTGCAACCCGACCCGATCGGCCCCGTGCGCCTAGAGATCGACCTCTCAAAGGTCAATCTCTCCTGGAGCGCACCGCCGGCGCGAGCCCGCGATGCATGCATGCAAAGCACCCTTGGCGGCTGCTGTTCCGCCTCGGAACCGCTCGTTCTCGATGGAAACTTACGTCCGGGATAAGCAACCGTAAGTGTGGTGAATCATGATAGAAACCCTGGAGACCGGCATAACCTCGCCCAGACTCCCTACTCTTGCAGATATAGAACAGCGAACGGAAGAGCTGCTCGCCCAGGCAGCCCACCTTTCTCGGCACGCAACCAGCGTCGCTGACCCCGCCTCGCCGCCAACGGCTGCGCAGCCCACCCCGGAACCACTCCGCCCGCCAAAGGAACCCCAGCACACTCTACAGTCCGTATTCGACGAATACGCGCTCTATGGACTCGCCGGAGAAGCCGTGCGCACCCTGGCTCCGCACACCGAGGCCCAACCCGAGGCCATTCTCCTGCAGCTGCTCGCCGCCTTTGGCAACGTGATCGGCCCCAGCCCTCACTGCATGGTCGGCCCCACCCGCCACGCTCTGAACCTCTTCGTCGTGCTCGTCGGAGAATCCAGCAAAGCCCGCAAGGGAACCAGTTGGAACCAGATAGCCCGCCTCTTCGCCGAAGTGGATCCCGCCTGGACAGAAAACCGTGTGACCAGCGCCCGTCTCACCGCCCACGGTCTCACTGGCGTCATGGGCCACCACGCAGGCGACCGGCGTCTGCTCATACTCGCCGAGGAACTCGCCGCCGTGCTCCACACCATGGGCCGCAGCCGCTCCCCGCTATCCCCTCTGCTGCGCAGCGCTTGGGATGGCGCAACCCTGCCCCTGCTCGACCGTGACCGCCTCCTCAATGCCGGAGGAGGCCATCTCAGCCTCATCGGTCACATCACCCAGCGCGAGCTTGCCGAGTCCCTTCGCCGCACCGAAACCCACAACGGCTTCGCCAACCGCTGCCTATGGGCCTGCGTGCAGCGCAGCCAGTGCCTCCCCGATGGCGGCAACGTCAACGCCGAACAACTATCCGCCGTCGCGCGCCGTCTCCGCTTCGCCGTCGAGTGGGTACAAGGCCAGGGCGAACTCCGCTTTCGCCGCGACCGGCCCGCCGCCGAACTTTGGAACGACCACTACCCGATCTTGAGTCAGGCCCGTTCCGGGCTCCGCACCGCCGCCACCGGTCGTGCCGAAGCTCAAGTACTGCGCCTGAGCGCCCTCTACGCCGCTCTCGACCGCAGCCCCATCATCCAGTTGCCCCACCTTCAGGCAGCCCTCGCCCTGTGGGACTACTGTTCCTATTCGGCCAGCTCCCTCTTCGGTTCCTGTGCTGGAGACTCCGTCGCCGATCGCATCCTCGAGGCTCTTCAGGCAGCCGACAACGGCCTCACCCGAAAACAAATCCGCGATCTCTTCCACGGCCACCTCGGCAGCGGCTCCATCGACCAGGCCCTCGAAAAACTCCGCTCCCTCGGGGTAGCCACCTATCGATACGTTCCCGGCCGCGGTCCCTTCACCACACTCTGGTCCGCCACCGAGTACGAAGACCCCGAGTCGGCCGAAGAAGAGACCCACGAACCCGAAGAATTCCTTTGGGAAGAAACCTAGTGCGCATAGTGCGCACATTTGAGCCATTTCTCGAACAAACAATTCAGGGAATGAATCGACGCGATTTCGCTTCTAAAGGAATGGGCGCCGGGCGCGAGCTCGGATCTCAACCTAGTGTAGTGCGTCACACAGATGGGCCTTTATCTCATCGGAAGATCCTGAGTCGGCTCTTAGCCGGTAAGCCGTGCTTTTCAAGCTACATCGCGCCGAGTCCCGTTAGGGACGACCGATAGTAGCCCAGGATGGAGTGCGCAGCACGGAATCCTGGGTACCTATAGCAAAATGATCAAGCCCCGTAGGGGCGGCACACATTCTTGAGGGACGTCAGTCCCGATCGCAGCAGATACGGCAGCTGACATAATCGCCTTTATTACTGACGCACTACACTAGGATTTTCGGGTGCGCAGCATATACTTCTGTCGAGATGCAGAAGCACGATTCAGTAGAGGCTGCCGTGCCGTCGACCGCACCAGGTGCATCGAATAACGGCCCGTCGCTTCTCATCCGAGGCCTGCGCAAATCGTTTGCGGATGTAGTGGCCGTGGATGGTCTCGACCTGGAAGTTATGCGGGGAGAGTGTTTCGGGTTGTTGGGACCCAACGGGGCAGGGAAGACAACGACCATCGAAATCTGCGAGGGGTTAACCACTCCCGATCAAGGCACCGTCGAGCTGTTGGGACGGAACTGGGCCACGGGCGAAGACCATCTGCGCCAGCGGATCGGCATTCAGCTGCAGGAGACGCAGTTTCCCGACAAGCTCACCGTAGACGAAACATTGCGCTTGTTCCGCAGCTTCTTTCGCCAGGGCATTCCGGTGGAGGAGTCGGTCCGGAGAGCGCAGCTCGAAGAGAAACGCCATGCACGCGTGGGAACACTCTCCGGCGGCCAAAAGCAACGGCTCGCCATGGCCTGCGCACTGGTGGGTGATCCTGAGCTGCTGTTCCTCGATGAGCCGACAACCGGGCTCGATCCCCAGGCACGCCGCCACCTGTGGGATCTGGTGGATGGCCTGAAGCAGGCGGGTCGCACCATCATCCTCACCACCCACTACATGGATGAGGCAGAGCGGCTGTGTGACCGGGTAGCGATCATGGACCATGGCCGGATCATCGCTCTCGACAGCCCGGAGAGGCTGATTGCCTCCATCGGTGGAGAGCACATCGTGGAGTTCGCGATCACCGGCAACAACGGTGATTACGGATCGTTGGATGCGACGCGGCTGACCGCCATTCCAGGGATACAGTCGCACCGCGTGGATGCGGGTGTACACCAGCTTTCTGTGCGCGAACTGCATACCACTGTGCCGCGCATCTTCGACGCGCTGACCGGCCAGGGCCTGCACCTGAGTGAATTCCGCACGCACTCGGCCACCCTGGAGGATGTGTTCGTAGGGCTTACGGGAAGGAATTTGCGCGATGAGTAAGCTCGAGCTGAGCAGTCTGTATCAGTTGACCATGGTGCGCTTTCGGCTATTCATCCGCGAGCCGGAAGCGATCTTCTGGATCTTCGTTTTTCCCATCCTGCTGGCAGGAGGGTTGGGAATTGCCTTTCGTAATCGCCCCGCGGACGTATTCCAGGTGGGCGCGACCACGGCGCAACTCACGCACGCGCTTGCGGCCGACAAGGGCTTGAAGGCAACCACCATGAACGAGGCGGAGGGAACCCGAGCCTTGGCGACGGGTACTATTCTGCTCCTCGCCGTCCAGACGCCGGACAGCGTCTCGTACAAATTCGACGACACCAATCCCGATGCGCGGACCGCGCGCATGGTAGCGGATCGTGCGATCCAGACGGCTGCCGGGCGGCACGAGGCCGTTCACGTACAGAACCAGTTGGTGCGGGAGACCGGTTCGCGTTACATCGATTTCGTGGTGCCCGGCCTGCTGGGCATGAACCTGATGGGATCCGCGATCTGGGGAATGGGCTTTTCGATTGTAGAGTCGCGGCAGAAGAAGCTGCTCAAGCGGTTGGTGGCTTCGCCCATGCCGCGCTGGCAGTACCTGGCATCCTATTTGTTGTCGCGGCTTTCGATGCTGGTCATCGAAGTGGTAGGCTTTCTGGGGTTTGCGCGGCTCGTATTTGGAGTGCCGTTTCGCGGCTCGTTGTGGCAATTAGGATTGTTGTGCGTGCTCACGTCCTTGGCCTTTTCCGCGCTGGGGCTTTTGGTCGCTTCGCGCGCCAAAACAATGGAGGCCGCGTCTGGACTGATGAACCTCGTCATGCTTCCGATGTGGATCTTGTCGGGTGTGTTCTTTTCGGCCACGCGTTTTCCGGCGGTGATTCAACCCGTAGTCCGAGTGCTTCCCCTGACCGCGGCCATCGACGCACTGCGTGGCAATATGCTGCAGGGTATGAACCTGGCCCAGCTCACGACGCAAATGGCGATATTGCTTACCTGGCTGGTGATGTCGTTTGTTGTTGCGCTACGCATCTTCCGCTGGAGATAACGGTTGAAGCGGCTTAAACGGCCCAGGCGCATGGACGGGCATCATTGCCAAGCTGTTACAGCCTCGCGCAGGTTATGAACCAACTTGAAAGGAAATCACATGTCACTCGCGAACAAGGTAGCCATCGTTACCGGTGGCAACAGCGGCATCGGGAAAGCTGTGGCCCTCGAGCTCGCAAAACAGGGTGCGAGCCTGGTGATCGATTACGTCTCGCATCCTGACGCCGCGGAAGCCGTCGAAGCGCAGATCACCGCGTTAGGCGGACAGGTGATCGGGGTGCAGGCGGACGTCAGCAAGCTGGACGACCTGCAGCGGCTATTTGCCGCGGCCGTCGATAAGTTCGGCCGCGTCGACATCATGGTGAACAATGCCGGGGTCGAAACCCGCACTTCGATTCTTGACACCACGGAGGCCCAGTACGATAAGGTGTTGGACATCAATTTGAAGAGCGCGTTTTTTGGTACGCAGCTCGCGGCCAGGCAGATGATCAAGCAAGGCGGCGGGGGCCGGATTATCAACATGACTTCGATTCACGAAGACTGGCCTATGCCCGGCAACACCGCTTATTGTCTCTCCAAGGGCGGTATGCGCATGTTGACCCGCACGGCGGCAACGGAACTCGCTGCCCATAACATCCTGGTTGTCGGGGTGGCGCCGGGCGCGGTCGCGACCCCGATCAATCTCGCCACCATGACCGATCCGGTGCTCCTGCAGAAGCTGAATGCCGCTATTCCGCTGGGCCGCATGGCGAAACCGGAAGAGATAGCCAGCGTCGTTGCTTTCCTGGCAGGAGACGGGGCCAGCTACATTACTGCAACCACCATCATCACCGATGGCGGTATGATGCAGAGCAGCCCCGGCTTGTAACGGAGGTACGCTCATGACCGCCTTGTTCTGTGTCTGGTTCCGTGTATGGTTGCTTGCGCTGGCCACGACCACCACGTTCGCGGTCGATCTCGATGGGCGTCCGGTCACCCTGGTATCCCCGGGATCGCGGGCCGTCGTCCTTTTCTTCGCAGCATCGGATTGTCCCATCTCCAATCGCTATGTCCCCGAGATGCAACGATTGGCCCGGCAGTTCGAACCGGTCGGCGTGCGGTTCTGGTTTGTTTATCCGAACCCAGGAGATACCGCTAAAGTTGTTCGCGCCCACAACCTGGAGTTTTCCATCACCCCGCACACCGCATTAGACAAAGAGCAAAGTCTAATGCGGATGGCTCACGCTACCACTACTCCGGAGGCCGCAGTATTTGTTCCCCAGGGCGAAGGACTGCGCGAGGTATACCGGGGGCGCATCGATGACCGGTACTTATCCCTGGGCACGGAGCGGCCGCAAGCCACGCGGCATGATCTGGACGATGCGATCCGCGCCGTGCTTGCTAATGAGCCAGTTCCCCAGCCAGGAGGTCCACCCGTCGGCTGCTCGATTGTGACGCAGCAACCATGAACAAGGTGGGCCGGGCCCGGTGGCCGATGTTGGCGGCCGCGCTTTGGATAGCCCAAGGCGCGGCCGCGGCGCAAGACTCTGCCGTCACTTGGTCCCACCAGATTGCGCCGCTGGTCTATAGCAACTGCACCACTTGTCACCATCCCGGCGGAGCAGGCCCATTCAGCTTGCTGAGCTACGAGGATGCAAAGCGCTGGGGCTCGCAGATGGCTGCGGTTACCTCGTCTCGCTATATGCCGCCGTGGCTCCCTGAACAGGGCTACGGAGATTTTGCCGACGAGCGGAGACTCAGCAAGGAGCAGATTGCGCTGATCACCAAATGGGTGCAGACCGGTATGGCAGAAGGCGATGCGTCCGCGGCAGCGCCCGCGCCCAAATACAGCGCAAGCTGGCAGTACGGTACACCCGATTTGGTTTTGAAAGTGGAACGTCCGTTTACTTTGGCGGCCTCGGGAACCGATGTTTTTCGCAACTTCGTTCTGCCCTATCCGCTCACGCAGACCCACTACATTCGCGCCATGGAGATCCGCCCGGCCGTGCCGCAGATCGTCCACCATGCCAACATCCTTATCGATCGCACCGCTTCCTTTCGCCGCGCGCACCCGGCGCAATGGAAAGAGGGTGTTCCCGGCATGGAGCTTGAAGTGGACACGGGCAATGACTTCGATCCCGATGGCAATTTTCTGTTCTGGAAGCCGGACACACCCGTGCTGGTTGAGCCGGAGGGCATGCCCTGGAGACTCGATCCGGGCAATGACTTGATCCTTAATATGCATCTCAAACCATCGGGCAAGCCTGAGACAGCCTCGGCCGAGATCGGCCTTTACTTCACCGATACGCCGCCTTCGAAACAGCCAATGTTGCTGCAACTGGAGCATGACGCTGCCCTCGACATCCCGGCCGGGGATGGCGACTTTGTGGTGGAGGATTCTCTTCGGCTTCCGGTCGATGTGGACCTTCTCGGTATTTATCCGCACGCGCATTACCTTTGCAAGCGGATGGAGGTCTGGGCAACGCTGCCCGATCAACAGAAGAAATGGCTGATCCTTATACCCAGCTGGGATATTGACCGCCAATCGGTTTATCGCTATCGCAGCCCGGTCTTCCTGCCCAAGGGCTCAGTGGTTCACATGCGCTATACATATGACAACTCCTCCGGCAATGAACACAACCCCCATTCGCCTCCCGTGCGGGTGAAAGCGGGGAATCGTTCCGAGGATGAGATGGCGCATCTATGGCTGCAGGTGCTGCCGGTCAATGTGCCCCCCAGTTCTTCCAATGCCACGTTCGCCGGATCCACGATTGTTGCTGCAAGAGGCGTGGATGCGGAACTGGCTGACCAAGGACCCAGGCGGTATCATCCCCCTCTATAACCTCGGCTCCGCTCTCGCGGCGCAAGGCAAGTATCAGGATGCCCTCGCCGTTTATCGGCACGCGCTGGCCTTGCATCCGGGCGATGAACGCATACTGAATGAACTCGGCGCTGCGCTTGAGAACTCTGGCGACTGGCGACAGGCGCAGAAGGTGTTCCAGCAGGATATTGCGGACCATCCGGAAACCTGCAATGCCCGATTCAACCTGGCCCGTTCTGAGTTGAGGCATGATCAAGCGAGTAACGCTGAGCAGCAGTTTCGCACCATGCTGGCGCAGTGTCCGGCCGACGCGACCATACACAGCGGGCTCGGCGCCGCTCTGGACAGCGAAGGCCACTCTGATGCCGCGGAAGCGGAGTTTCGCGCTGCCCTGCAGATCGATGCCCACGATTTCACCGCTCTTTACAACCTGGGAGGTCTGGCGCTGCAGGCTGGTCAGCCCCAACAGGCTGCGGATTTTCTGCGAGGCGCCGTCGAACAGCGCCCCAACGATGTGGATGCTCGCCAACAGCTCGCCGCCGCATACGCATTGTCAGGACGCATAAGTGACGCAGTGATCCAGTTGCGCGAGGCGATCACCTTGTCGCCGGCCGATCCTGATCTGCATGGGCAGTTGTCGCAAGCACTCGCCAGTACGGGGCAACTGGAGCAGGCGATTGCAGAACGAAAGACAGCTCTTCATCTGCGTGCCAATGACGCCGACGACTGGAACAACCTGGGCGTGCTAGAAGCCAGGGCCGGCAGGATAGCAGAAGCACGCGAAGATTTTCTCCGCGCTTTGCAACTCGCGCCCAATCATGCGCAGGCGCGGACCAATTTGCAACGGCTGCCGCCTTCTTGAAATCACGATCTCCATCTGGTTGTGTGCGTATGGGGTAGCTGGAGCCACACAGACCACTGAGTAAACGAACAAACGAATCGCTGCCGGTAGTGGGATCTCAATGGGCACCCGGGCTTTGTCGCATACCGGGCTGTGAGAAATCGAGGCTAGGCCTGAGAAACGGTCCCGGATTCGATATCAGCAAACTCGGCAGGCCCGACGTCACCGCAACCGTTCAGCATGTCTTGCGAGAGTTTCCGCTTGCGCTCGAGCAGTTGGTCCAGTCTTTCATCGAAGGTGACGAAATCCCCGGCCACCACAACCGGATAGTAGACAAAAACCTCCCGGGTCTGGCCGATCCGGTAAGTGCGATCGGTAGCCTGATCTTCTCGTGCAGGATTCCAGGTGCGGGTGAAATGGATCACGTGGTTCGCGGCTTGAATATTCACCCCAAAACCAACTGCCAACGGGGAAAGAAGGATCACACCAAAGCCGGGTTTTTGCTGAAACAAACCGATCCGTCTCTGTCGTACGTCCCCCTTTGCTCCCCCGGCGGAAGTATCGCCGTTGATGATGTCAGCAACGATACCGAACTTCTCCACGATGGCCCGCTGGATGGTGCGTTGTAGCTCTTTGACCTCGCAAAAAACGATCACCTTTTCTCCTCTGGACTGGATACGGATCAGTTCTGCAAGCATCCATCGCATCTTGGGCGAGCATTGTTCCAATTCGTGCAGAGACTGCGGGTCGAGGGAACGGGGGCCCGGCGGTCGGGGATCGGAGCAAACCATCCGCAGGTACAGAAGCAGCCCCAGGTGATTGTTCAAACCGGCCGAGGATCCAGCCAACTCAGTCCGTCTGCATTGCTCCAGGGCGTTGCCGTAATAGGCTCGTTGCCGTTCCGAGATAGCGAGAGAGCGGCAGCCCCGGTCGATCACCTTGCGCGGTAAGTCCCTGGCCACCTCCGCTTTGGTTCTCCGCAGCGTTTGCGGCGCAATGGTCCGTCGCAATTCCTCGAGCCCCGCTTTTTCTTCCTCGGTTTCCACCTCAATGGGTCTTCGATATCGTTCTCCGAAATCCTTCAGCGACCCGAGCATGCCAGGTTGAATAAAATCAAACAGGCACCACAAGTCGGTCAACGAGTTTTCCACCGGCGTTCCCGTGCAGGCGACCTTGAAGCGCGCATTTTGTTTCTTGGCCGATCGAGACATCATCGCGCTCGGGGTCTTGATCTTTTGTGCCTCATCGCAGACCATCACGGACCACTTCTGCCGGGCTAGCGAAAACTCAAGGTCTCGCAGCGTCTCATAGGTCGTAAGTACTACCTTTGCGTTCCCCAGCCAACCGCGGATCAGTAATCGGGCAATACCAGCCTGTGAAAGCTCTTGCTGAATTGCGGTTCGAGCCAGCCGTTTCTCGCGCAATGCGGCACCATAGAGGGTCAGCACCGAAAATGCACCTGCGACAAAGAACTTGTCGATCTCCTGCTTCCAGTTTTCCAGCAGGGCGACGGGAGCCACGATCAGAAAAGGATCGATCGTGGGGTCCCGTTCCAGGCACCCGGCCATGAAGGTAAGCAGCTGGAGAGTCTTGCCCAGGCCCATGTCATCCGCGAGAAGCGCTCCTCGACACGCACCCGGCGAGCGCCGCCACAAATGTTGCAACCAGGCAATACCGCTCAGTTGATGTTGCAATAAAATGACGTCGCCCTTCAGCGTCCCGGGCAGAAAAGGTTTATTCTCCGCGGGCGGCGTGAGATCGCCCCCAGGCTCGGCATAGTCCACGACCTCGTCGTTGGGCTTGAGGATGAGCCTGCGGATCGCCGGCAGGGCAGACACCTGCCCGGGGTCGAACGCTTGCCCGGCGAGGTCTCGTTTGCTTTCCTTAAAGGCGGCCACCAGGGATTCGGCTTCGGCTATCCGAATGGGCTTTGGGAACCCTGCCGCCTCGAACTCAGTGCGGTTCTCTTGCTTTGCGGCATTGAGCGCCCGCTCGAATTGCTGGATATTCTCGTCCGATAAGGCCAACGCGACGGCGGTTTTGGATCCTTCCGGCAAATATTGAACGCCGAACTCAACCGTGTCGGGAAACCAGCCGTCCGTTTTTTTGCGCAGAAAAGGCCGGTAATACGGCTTTTCGACCCCAAAGCCTTTGATCCTTTCCGAGTATAAGGAGAGATCGAAGATTTCCGAATGGTTGTATTCCTTTTCTCCGCGCCATTTCTGGAGAGCATCGCTGAGTGTTGCCAGCTGGTCCGGGGTGTCTCCCAGGATTTCCAATTCGTAACCATGCCAGGGACAGCACTGGGCCTCGCGCTCGATACGTTCTTTCAGCTTGGTGATAAATTTTTCCAGCTCGTCCGGGTCTGCGAAAGGAAGCGTGTTCGCGGCGTCTCCTTCTTCAATCTCTAGCAGCACCCGCAGCCCTCCCTTCGGGCTGTCCTGCCTGACCTGGGCAGTAAACCTGGCAAACGTAATGCCGGCCTCTGACCGGGCCCGCTCGAATTGGGCTGCATCAATCACCTTGCCCGCATCCGTGCCCAGGCTCGCAAACGGGTTGCGCAGAAAGGCTTCCGCCCGCTCGCCGGTGACGCGCCGGGCCGGCATGCGCTTGATTTCCGTCAAAACCGTTTCTACCTCGGGGGTGATCAAGACGTGCGTCAGCGCCTCACCGTGAGCCACCTGGTAGCGTTTCTGTACTTGAGAAAATCGATCGAAGGTGGCCAGCCAACCCGGCGGTTGACCTTGAAAATTGGGCAACACCTCGACTACTTTGCCGCTTCCGTAATCTGCTTTGCGCAAACCGATGGTCAACTTTTCCGGCGTGACGACCACCGTCGACTCAAGAAAATGAGAAAGCCCGGCATGGGCCGCCTTCGCGTGCTGACGGATCCTCGACCACCAGATCCTATGCGCGTCGGCGCTATGCTCTTCAGCTTTTCGTTGATGGAAAGCGGCCACCGCCCTCAGCGTCTCCCACGCCTCGCGCTCCAACAGCGCCTCCTCCTGCTCGGTCTGGATGACCGCCCCACGGATAAAAGGATCATCCTGCAGCGGTACCCCGTCGGCTCCAGCCCAACCGGAAATATAAACCGAGAAGTCCGCATCAGAGAATGAACCCTGGCTGCCCAAACGGGGCCGAAATCCGCAAATCGGCGGAAGCATCAGCAGCGGATAGCTCCCGCCATACTCCGCCGAGTCTTTGATTTCGTAAACCTGCTCCCAGGGCACGAGCACCTCGCTGCCGGCGGCTTCGGCCAAACCCTGTTCTTCCAGTTGCGATAAGAATGACGCAAGCTCCGCGCATGCGAACATCTCGAGTGACTCCGTCATCCATGTCACCCGCCGGGATTTTGCTGCAAACAATAACCCGGAGGCCTGAAAAGCAGAAATCAGCTCATCAGTGTGCCGGGATAGAGATATCTCGTTATCGCGTTCCTCACGCGTGGGAAACCAGCGGCGGGCCATCCTCTACTCCTTCCACCAGCCCATCGTGGGCCGGTAGATAAATCCCCAACTCTGCAAGCGCTCAGTCACACGGCTGTCCGCCGCATCCGTCCGTACCCAAAGGCAACCACCCCTGGATCTCAGATCGTCGATGTTCAAGCCGTATTGCGACCGCAACCTCTCAAACTCCAAAGGACTAAACGTGGGCATGTATTTAGCTTCTGGCCGGTACTCTACGTAGCCTCCAGCACGCGCCCCCTGCGTGGAACCGTTGTTCCATGACATGGGTCTCCGCGGCCGAGAGGCTTGCGCCGACGGTCTATATCCCAAGAGAGGGCATATGACTGCGTCAAAGTTTGGCTCCCAGCTTCCGTTGTGCAGCAGACGAGCTTCACGGCCGCGCGCCTTCAAGTCCGCAATGTCCATCGAGGAGTTGGAACTCGCGTTAGTCAGAGCTGCCTTGATGCGCGGGGGAAGCCGATCGTAGTGATACACAAAGCACGCATTGCCCGGTAATGCCGAACTCGATCACCAGGTATTCGCCAAAATGCATAAGGAAGGCATTGTTGGAGGTGGGGGTGCTTCCCGCCAGGTCAAGAAGTCGGCCATTCGCCCTTTGCCGGAACTCCCCGTATTCCTTTCTTGAGTCGCTCAGAGCATCCGCGCCCAGAGCAAACCACATGTCCTGGATCATGGGTTCGAACCCCAGCCAGTAGTTGAGCCGGCGGCTGTCCGCCGACCGGTCTTCGCTCAGCAGGCCGAAGAAGTCCTTGATCAGACGTACCTTCAGCCAACCGTTCACCATCTCCCGGGCATTGGCATCGGCGCGGCGGTCTTTATCCAGAACATAGCCATCCCATGCTGCACGGTGTAACCATGGATTGCCGATGAACGCGATGCATGCATCGCGCAGGGGGATGTGTTCCGGCGTGTTGGGGCAAACGGCATACCTTGAAACCAGCAAAGCCAGGCAGCGGATGGATATGCTGCGAGAAATCTTGAAGCCGGTCTTGCCGCCGGCAAGCTCCACCATCCGCCCTAAGTGGTATTGGAATTTCGTGTCCGGCATCTCTGCGCTGGCTTGTACCTGCGCGTAGATCGCTTCCTGCCGAAGCCAGCAATCGGAGCCCACCCCAAGCGCGTGGAGCACTTCACCCAGAGCTGCACTCAAGTCCGGACTTCCGTTTTCCAGCTGGTCGCGTGCATAGCGTTTGCAGGGCTGATCCGTCAACAAATTCGCATGCTCGGTCAATGCGGAAAGCCATTCCGGCTTGGGCTTGATTGCCTGGTCAAAATAAACCCGTTGCCGGGCAAGCCACTCGCGAAGCCTCACCCATCCCATGCCCGATGCTGCAGAGGCTTCGACCTCGTCCCGGGGAAACGACCAATAGCTGCACAGCAGACAAGTGAAATGCCGGAGACGCTGGCGATCTGAACCCGAACCTGCCCGCCGCAGGAGTTGGGCAAGTAGCTCGCCGTCTTCCAGGAGCCGCCATCCTGAAAACTCCTGGGAAGCGCCGATACACACATACTTGATCTCGCGGGAGTCGCTCAGCTCCCGCGACTTCCGAAAGCGGAGCACCGAGTCCGCTACCGACCGCCCGTCTTTCACACTGTTCACATACGGGCCGTCGAAATAACTCTGGACCCTGGCTAGGGCCTGTGTCATCGCCTCAGCATTCCCCCACGTTTCCGTTGCTGCGTCGAGGCGCGGGAAAACCATAACCTGCTCCAGGTGGCTGCCCAACTCATCGAGAAATTTGTTCATCGCGCATCAATGGGACAGGTCATATCGCGGGCTGGATGTGCCCGAAAAGCCAACGGCATCTGCTTCCTTTGCTTTAAAGCCTCCTGCTTTTCTTTCAAAGCGTAGAACTCCAGCTTTAACTCAATGCGGCGGCTCTCCTCATCCGTTTCCCTGGTTGCGTTGAAAGAGTAACCACCGGCAAAAAACAGGTTCTCGACCAGGCTGCGGTCCGCCTCGTTTAATGTGGGCGAGCCGCCGGACGCCAACAACGTACACAACACCCGTTCCGAGCGTTGCGTACTCAGGTCAAGATTATGCAGGTACGTTCCGCCGCGGCTGGCGAAGCCTTCCACTACGATTTGCTTCAACCACTCCTGACATGCAGGACCCCTCGCAATGGCCAACACGCGAGGAACGAAGTGACGCAGAAATTCCTGCTGAGCCTGGTCCAACTCACTGCTGTTGTTTTGAAACTTTGCCAAGGTTCCAAAGTCAACCGAATGGTCTCGTAGTTGCACACCTCGAATGGTGTCGGTATACACCTTCACTTGCGCCATGCAAGAGCCGATCTGTTTTGCGCGGTTATTCTGTCGCGCCTCATCGTCTCGTATGCCCGCGGTAACCGACAGCAAGGCCGCGGCCATGACCACTAGAAAAAGAACCATCAGCGCAGTCATCAGATCTGAAAATGAGATCCAGAATGGCTTTTCTGCTTCCTCTTTGCTGGCTCTGCGGCACGAAGACCTGACCCCAAGCATGATCCGTTACCCCCTCGCCGGTACTAGCTCGATGACATTTTCGAGATCCCGTATGCCCGTCGCGAGCAGATCGACCGCCTTCGAAAGCTCAACATGAAAACGAGCATTCCCGTGGCTCAAGGTCCGCTCCAGGTTGGCGGCAAAGGCTTCGTGCGTCCTGGTCAGTACCTCGTTTACACCCGCGAGATAATCCTGCGACAGCTTCTCCGCCTTCCCCAACTGCAACGCAGCAGCTTCCATCTGTTTCACCAGCTCCGAAGTAATCGCGGCTTCTTTCTTGGCGTTCTGGATGGTGGTTTTCAAATCCGTCACCATCATGGCAAAAGCATCCCGGCTCTTCTTGTATTCATCCAGAATCTCGATAGTCCCATTCATGGCGCTACTGAGGGATTGGGTCGCGAGCTGGATCCTTTCCATGGCTCCGCTGGCTCCCTGGATCGTTGCCGCGACACTCTGTCCTGCTTTGGCAAAATCGCTGGATGCGCCATAGAGCAGTTCGGCCCCGGTGTTCATGCGCGTGACCGAGTCGCGAGTTGATTCGGCAAGCGCGGCCACAGTGTCCCGAAGGCCCAGAGTCGTCTCGCTCGATTGACGCAAAAGGTTCTCGATTTCCCGCGACAGGCCGCCCACCATTGTCTCCGTCTGGTCCAGGAACCTTGTCCCTTCATCCCGCTGACGTTCTCCGGATATGCGGGCCTGATCGTGGATTTGCCCCACTACTCCCACTACTTGCTCTCCAAGTGTGGCCATTGTCTGCTGCAGCTTTTCCGCGCTCTCTCTTTGCGCGTGCGTGACCAGGGCCCTCAATTGCTCGGCAAATTCCGATGTTTGCCGGTTGAGCTCGTTTTGTCGTTCCTCCATGGCCGCAAGAGAACTTTCTATCTTGCCCGTCATGGCGTCAGTGGTATTCCTACCGGCGGACTCCACGCTCGCCGCAAGCCGATCGAATCGGGCCGCTGTCTGCTCCATCGCGCTGGTCGTCTGCGTGAGCAGCTCGCTCACGCCATTCATCTGCCCGCCGAACATGGCATGGATCTGATCCGAAAATTGCACCAGCACATCGGCCAGCATGGTGTGGATCGCTTCACCCTGGCTGGCTCCCACGTAGCGAACCGCTTCCGATATAGTGTCGATCGGGCCACCAAGCCGTTCGACAATTACCTGCGATACCCGGCTCGACATTTCCTTGCTATCGCGCGCCGAAGCCTCCGCCTGCCGGGTCGTCACCTCGGACAGGATCTGCCTGAGATCCGCCACCAGTGCATCCTTAATTTGTATGGCCTGCGTTGCGGACGTTTCTGACGCCCTCACTAACCTTTCCAGATATTCCTCGCCCACTCCGGCATCGAATAGCCGATCGATGGAACGTTGAATCGCCTCGACTTTCCGGTAGCACGCATTCAGCAAGAGCTTTTCGATCAAGGTGAAAAGGATCGCCAGGATGATTGCCGCCGCCGAGGTCAGAAAGGCGTCCCCCACCACTTTGATGAGGGTCTTCAGGGCATCCTGCATTTGCGTGGGGTCCAGCGAGGGAAGGAAGTTCCTCAACCCCTGAATGAGACCACGGAAAGTGCCAATAATGCCCACACCGGTAAGAATTCCCGGCAGGTGCTTGAAGTATTCCGTCCGCAACGGTGAATCCACCAGGGCCTGCTCGGTGAAGACGGTTTCCGCCAGCGCGGTGGCACGCCAGCCGACAATTCTCTGCTGTCCGTGTTCTTCGATGGCTCGTCGTGGGTGAAGCGTCTTCGTGTATTGCTGCCACAATGCGGCAAATGCCGGTTCCTCGGCCGCTTCCCCAATCATGGCCGGCAGGTCGCTGCCCCGCTGTTGCGCTGCCCGTATTTCGGGGGCGCGGAGCGATCGGGCGATGCGCGTGAGAGACCGAAGCACAGCCAACGCAGGGAGGCAGAAGCGAAACAGAAAATGAAGTGCCAGGATGCATAGTACAAGGACAATCAGCGCTAGCAAACGATATTGAACTACTTCATTCAACAGATCCTGGAGCGAAAACATCTCACCTACTCGTCGAAGACTCGGAATTACTTAAGCCTCCGGGGCACAAGTCTACAACCGGTTAGTCTCAGATAATACTTAAAATACATTCATGAAAATGCACTTACCTCGTAGCTAGGGTCTGACCGGGAGGCGTGTATCTTCCAGGCCTTGGCTGGACACGAACTTGTTACTGTTACGTATTGTCAACCGTCTTAATCGACTATTTGGGGGAGGCGCGCTGGCCGGCGAAAGCCGCTTCCAGCGGCGCGCTGGATACGTGCGGATTTCCCAAAGATGCCTACTACTTCTATGAAAGCCGTTAAGGTTTTAGATCAAGAGGGAAGGGTAGTTCGGCGAGGCTGGTTTGACCGGGTCGTCAGCGTTGCTGAAAGCGGTGAGCCAGCGGGAGGCAAACCCGGTGAGCCGTTTGCGGACCACCGCAGTAAATTCAGGCTCCTCCGTATTCTGCAGTGCGTTGATAAGTTCGTAATGTTCACGGCCCATCGACCCGGTAAGGGGAGCGCCACTGGCGAGCACGACGAAGATGAAGAGAGGCGCCATCAGACGGTCCAGAGTCTCAGCCAGGTAGGGGTTTCCTGAAAGCGCCCAGCACCGCTTGTGAAAGGCATAGTCGAGTTCCAGGAATTGGCGGCGATCGCCTCTCTCCCCTGCTTCCACGACTTTCGCAATCTGGCGGCTGAGTTCTTTGAGATCGTTCTCGGTTACCCGTGGCTTCGCCCATTGGTATGCCAACAGTTCCAGTTCTACCCGCAGGGTATAGAGGTGGCGCACTTCTTCGGTCGTAAATTGAGTCACGAATGTGCCGGTGTTGGTCACTCGCCGAACGAAACCCTGCCCTTGGAGAGAAATCAACGCCTCGCGAACGACTGGAGTACCCACCTTCATCTGCCGCGCCAGCTCCCGTTCCACGATGGCATCGCCCGGCTTCAATTCGCCGGCGAAAAAAGCGTCCTTCAGCGCATTGATCACGCGGTCGCTGAGAGAAAGTGGCTCAATTTCGGCAAAGGTGGGCATGTTTAACCCTCAAAGTGCTGGGTGCTCGTTCATTTATCATCGCAGCACCCGGGGGTGCTCGCAACCCCAGGCGCCTAGCCGCCGGCCGTTTGCCTTGTGTACACTTCTCCCGTCGCGCCAATACAAGGTGTCGTAATCAATAGGGGAAGTGAGGTCCCGAGTGGCGCGTCCAACCCGTGTTCGGTACATCGTGCTCGGCCTGACGATTGCCGCGTACATGATCACCTACATTGATCGTGTCGTCATATCCTCTGCGGTTCCATCCATCCAGAAAGAGTTTGGGTTCTCCATCGTCACCATGGGATGGATTTTGAGCTCCTTTCAGTGGGCCTATGCTCTGTTCCAGATACCGGGTGGTTGGCTAGGTGACCGTATCGGTCCCCGGCGTGCGATGACGCTGATCGTGACCTGGTGGTCGCTGTTTACCTGCTTCACGGTGTTTGCCTGGAGCGCTGCATCGATGGCGTTGATTCGCTTCCTGTTCGGCATGGGTGAGGCCGGCGCTTTTCCGATTGCGACCCGGTCGCTTTCGCGCTGGATGCTGCCCACGGAACGCGGGTTTGCCCAGGGTGTGACCCATGCTGGCTCACGGTTGGGAGGGGCGATTACGCCGGCCCTGGTGGTGCTGATTATTGCGCGTTACGGCTGGCGGGCGGCGTTTATTTGTTGTGGCGCGTTGGGATTGATTTGGGCTGCCGCCTGGTTTTGGTATTACCGCGATACTCCGGATGAACATCCGTCTGTGAATGCGGAGGAACGCGAGTTGATCCGTTCTTCTCTTGAGTTCGCGCGGGGGGCGAAGAGCTTGCAGAGTGTTTCCTGGAAATGCATTTTGTCGAGTTCGCAGATGTGGATTCTTTCGGCGATGTACTTTTGCTACGCGTATAACTTGTCGGTTTACCTGGTGTGGTTTCCAAAATATTTGAATGACCATCGCGGGTTCAATCTTAAGCAGATGGGGTTCTACGCCAGCTTGCCGTTGCTCGCAGGCGTGGTGGGGGATGTTTTCGGAGGATGGTTTTCCGACCGATTGGCAAAGTGGACTGGCGATCTGAAGATGGCTCGCCGTACCGTGGGCGCTGGAGGTTTTCTGCTTTCGGCTTTGTGTATTGTGCCGGCGTGTCTCACGACGAACTCACTTACTTCGGTGTGGCTTTCGTGTTTGGCGATGTTTGGGTTGGAGTCGACGGTTGGGGTTTCGTGGGCGATCACGCTGGATATCGGCGCGGATTCGGCAGGTGCGGTTTCGGCATTGATGAATACGTGGGGAAATACCGGGGGCGCGATTGCTTCCGCTCTGTCAGCGTACCTGGTTGTCTTTCGTGGATGGAACGCACCGTTTCTGGTAATGGCCGGGATGTCGGTTGTGGCTATGTTGCTCTGTTTGCGGCTCGACGCCAGCCAGCGGTTGTTGACTAGTTGATCCAGAGAAAACCGCAGATCACACGGCACGCCGGACAGGCTCTCCACTACGCTGTGGTTTGTCGCAAAACATTCCACAAAAGGTCCCCAGAACTGCAGATCCCTCGGCTTCGCTCGGGATGACAAAGGAGAGGTTTGTGGTTCTATGGAAAGCCGTGGCTGGACCTAAGCTGATGACAACGCCTTCGATTCAGAAACCACCTTAAATAGAAGACCGCTCTCTCCTTTGTCATAATCGAAGGGTGAAACCGATGGGTGCCCCAGCCTGCCCCGGCTAGCCGTGGGGTCTCGCGTTTGAGACCTGGGATCCCTCAAACCAATTCCTACTGGAAACACCCACTTCCTCTTTGTCATTAGGAGCGCAGCGAGAGATCTGCAGTTCTGGGGACCTTTCGTGGAAATGTTTCCGACAAACCACAGCGTGGTCGATAAATTTGCGGTTTTCTCCCGCGACGTTAGCGCGGTGCAGGTCCGGCTACTCGTTTGCCCGCGATGTAGACGGCGCTGATAGACCGGGTGTTCTTGATATCGTCGAGCGGATCCTTGTCCAACACAAGCAGATCGGCCCACTTATTCTTTTCCAGGGTGCCTAGATCATCGGCGTGCAGAAACCGGGCGGCACTCCCCGTGGCTGCCGTAATCACCTGCATTGGCGTCAGGCCAGCCTGCACCATCAACTCCATTTCCCAATGAGCGAAGTAGCCGGGGAAACGGCCTGGAGGCCCGCTATCCGTGCCAAAGCCATAGGGCACGCCCGCGTCCGCAAGAGCTTTGAGATTGCGTTCCGCGGTGTGGAGAAATCCTGGATACATGGAGAAATCAGGGTCCGACCGCATCTTCTGTTGATAGGCAGGGCTCTTCAATTGCGCGAGTACCTGGGGCGAAATACTGCGGGTAAAGAATGGATCGTTGGCATACGGAGGCGTCTGCCCATACACGAACATCGAAGCTTCCCGGGAAAGCGTGGCTGCCTCCTGCCAGGTTCCGTGGCGCTTCATGTCGGCGATGAACGCAGCGTCGATCGGTTTGTCGCGAACACTGTGCGCCAGGCCGTCCACTCCGTAGTCGACCAGTTGTTTCGCATCCTGCAGGTAAAAGATATGCGCAATCACGCGTAGATGATGGCGGTGTGCGCTTTCGATGATGGCCTGGCCAATGTCATAAGGCATCTTCTTTTTGGTGCCCAGGTGGTCATCCATCCATAGCTTGATAAAGTCAACGTGCTTGGCAGCCTGCGCGGCGACGGCCGGCTCTACGTCGGCTACAGAGGCGACGCCCTGGTTTACGCCTTCGAGACCGCCATAGCCGCCCTTGAACACAAAACCTTGCCCTGCGGTGTAAATGCGCGTTTCAGTAGGACGCCCGGCGCGCTGCTCATCGCGAATTTTGAAGATGGAGTCTTTATCCGTGCCCATGCTGAGCACAGTCGTGACGCCATAGGAGGAATAGGTCTTCAGGTCCTTCTCTACATTTTCAGGGGTGAAGAACTTCTCGTTTTGGTCGAGTCCGTTGGTGGCCCCGAGATGGACATGCAGATCGATGATGCCGGGCATCATGTACTTGCCTTGCAGGTCCATGACCGGCGCCGACGGAGGGGGCTTCAGTTTTGCCGCGGGCCCAACCCACGCGATGCGCCCGTTCTCGAGAACCATCGCCGCATTGGGCAACGGCGCATGGCCGCTGCCGTCAATCAGGGTGAAATTCTTGAGAACCTTGACTTGTGCAACCATGGAGGTTGCAAACAACAGTGCAAACACCAGCACCGGGCAGGCGAAGAAACTACTTCGAATTCGTCCGGGCATCTTCGAGGATCCTCTTGGCGCGCGACGGATTGAAGATACCACAAGAGCAGAAACGCGAGAGATAGGTTGCAGCCTGCTCCGGGGTGCGCCGGTTTTCCTTGACGAAGTCGATCATCTTCTTGGCCAGCGAATGGCTGATCATGCCATGTCCGCACATGGTCGAAAGGATCGTGACCTGCGAGTTGGGAATCTTTTCCGTCTTGCCCTCAAAGCCCAGGGAGTAGCCGACGCTGTGGCGGTCGATACAGGCATACTTACAGCAGCGCTCTGCGCCCTCGATCGACGTGGACACGTTGACGCTCATGCCCAGATCTTCCTCTTTAATGCGCTTCACAAACTGCTCCGCAGCGTGAGCATTATCAAAGACCGCGGCGCACGTGGTGGGCACAGTGAGTCCTTGGATCACCGCTTGAAAGTCGGGCTTCATATCCCGATTCCAATGCGCCAGAGGGCCAAGATTCTTTGAGGACCGCAGAGCGCCTCCGTGGCGGGCATCACCCAGGTTCACCGGTTTATACTCCATGGCAATTTCCAGGAAGCGGTGAAGTTTGGGTAGCGCGTTTGGGTCCTTGTTGCTCTTGCTGGGAATCGCAAACACGATGTAGTCGTCACTGAAGCTCGCAGCATCACCGAGCCGATGGAGGGTATTGGTCATACGTTAACCGTCTCCCTGGCGGGCTCGCTCGCGGGTTCCACAACCCGGCCCAAGCCGATATTTGTTTTGGCGCGTTGCAGCTTGTATCCCAACTTTTCGAGGATCGGCGCTACCACCACTTCTTCGCCGTGCTCGCCGCAGCGCGTGGCGACGCCCAACGCGATGACCGTGTCCAACTGTTTTTCGATCTCCCACACCAGGCGGACGATCTCTTCCGTGCGCTCGACCGGTACTTTGATCTCGACGATTGCCGACATCACCTTCTCATTCAAAATGTCTTCGCGCAAAGTGCCGGTACTCACGTCCGACATCAAGGATGTAATCGGGTTCTTCTTTTCGAAACTGACATTGACCTTAGCCAGGGCCCAGCACATTTGCTGGATGTCGCGGAAGCGGACGCCTACGCCTGGCCGGCCAAACTCGATCGTGAAGCCGACGTCCCCCACCTTCACTCTGCCCGTCACATCATTGGTCTTCACTTCTTCGGTGCCGCGGCCTTCTACTCCGGTCGATTCATGGGGCACACTGGGGTCAGAGAATGCGCGGCGCACTACGCGAGGCCAGGTGAGCTGGTCCGGTTCGAATGCAGCCGTGGGGCAAACATCAGGTTCCGGTTCAAAGCGAATGCGCAACGCTGCGAATACGCGGCGTATCGTGCGTACCAGGGTGGGGTTGAGGTGTTCCTGGCTCAGGCCGTTGTAGCAGGCGTAGCACTCGACACATTCATCCCTATTGATGGTGGCGCGCTTTAAGACGGGGTCGATGTAGATGGCGCCCATGGGGCAAACGTAGGTGCAATTCCCACAGGCCACACACTTTTCAGGACTGATCTTCATTTTTCCCCTGATAAGCAGAAGATGGGATCGTACGATGATCTATCATCGATACTACCACGGCAGATTTAGGCGTGCTTCCGCTCGTTTTCTGGGCGCCAAGTCCTAGTTTAGGTAATCTGATCGACGTGCTGACTTATCATCTATCGGCTTAGGACGCGTCTGAGTAGGGGGACAGAGCCATGGACCGCAGAAAATTTCTGACCCGTTCCGGCGCGCTGTTGGCGGCCGGCGCTGTTGCCACCGCTGCTGATCCGAAGGTGGCGAATGCGCAGCCGTCCGGTTGCGCCGAAAAGCCATCGAGGCCGGAGCCGTTGTACATGCCCCAGCAGCAATACCGCATCGGTTACACCACCAACACGCGGGGCGGCTGGGAAGGCGATCCGTTCAAGGGCATGCGCGAAGGCCGGGAGGTTGGGTTTCGCTACATGGAGATCTTTGGAGCCTCTTTCTGCCGGCCCGACACTTTGTACTACCCCGACGATGCGGAAGGTCTGATGCGTCGCATCTTCCAGATGGGGGTGAACTTTGTCAGCATCACCGGCGGATCGGCCACAGGGAACACGCGATTTGAGGATCTCGACTCACGCCAGGCGGTGATCGAGAACCAATTCGCCATGGCGCGGTTTAGCCGGCGGTTTGGTTGTCAGGTGCAGAAGACCAATACCGGGCGCAGGCGACCGGAAGGCACCACGGATGCGGATCTTAAGGTGATGGCCGGTACCCTCGATGCGCTCGGCAAGCGCATGAGTGAAGAGCTCGGGATGCAGCTTGGGGTCCACCCCCACCTGGGCAGCCAACTGCAGAACCGGCACGAGCTTGAGTTCATCATGGCCAACACTGATCCGAAGTATGTCGGGCTGGTTCTCGATACTGGCCACTTCACCATGGCGGGGATGGATCCATTGGAGATGGGCAAGCGATACGGCAGGCGTGTGCTCGAGTATCACCTGAAAGACACCAAGCCGGAAGATCGCGGAGGAACCAAGAACGTCCCGGGACCGCTCGTGGACCAGTTGAACGATCCGTATTTCTTCCCCATGGGCACGGGAGGGGTCGATTTTCCGGCGCTGAAGGCCTACCTCGACAGCACGCAGTGGAGAGGGTTCCTGAACGTTGAGCTGGACACCTCTCCCTGGCGTCCGCCTCAGGAAAGCGCAAGGATAACCGCAAAGTACATCGAGGACGTACTGAAGATTCCGCTCTAGCTGCAGGCCTGTGGGCTATTGGTCGCTCGACAACCTCCAACGCACGCCAAAGGAGTACGTAGGCCGGTAATACTCGCGCTGCACAGGATAGATCTTGCTTCCGTTGTAGAACCCAAACACTTCGTTGCTCATATTCAGAGCCGAGAAGATGAACTGTATCCCCTTGTACACCCGGTAACTGCCTTGCGCATCGAACTGCGTGTGCGCATAAAAGTAGTTGTCGCCGGTGGGCCCCCGTAACCCAAAAATCGGATCGTTGGCCGCACCGCTGCCGGCGTTCCATTGATAGGTCGCGATGCTCTGGTCGTTGTGGCTGACGGCAAAGCGTCCGGAAAAACGGCTCTTGTCATAAAGCAGATTGAAGTTCCAGTCGTTGGGCGAATCGCGGTCCAGCGACGGCTTGTCTGTTCTTCCCCCGTCAAAGTTCGCCGGAAAGGTCACTTGCGAGACCGTGTGGCTGTAGTTTGCATTGACGCCAAACCCATTGAGCACGCCGGGAAGAAACGAGAATCGCTGCTCATACTGAGCTTCAAAACCCTGAATGTGAGCATTCGGTCCATTGATCGACTGAGTCAACTGATACGTGTTCCCGGTTCCGTTGAAATTGGCGATGAGGGACGCCGTGGGATAGATCGGATCGGAAAGTTGCTTGTAAAACCAGCCCGCCTGGAGAATTCCCAGTGGCGAAAAGAAGTGCTCGGCAAGAATGTCGAAGTTGTTGGACTTCGTCGGCACCAGGTTGGGGTTGCCGGTGGAAACCGTCGGATAGGGGGTTTGGTTGGGATCGATGACGGTAGCCGGCACCAAGTCGCCAATGTTAGGCCGTGCGAGACCCCGGCTGTAGACCGCGCGCAGGTTCGTATCCTTTAGCAATTGGTACTGCAGCGCCACACTGGGCAGGGCATTGAAGTAGCTCGCGTCTTTACGGATGGGCGTGATGATGGGATTTCCGTTGGCGTCAAAAACAATCTGGTTAGCCAGGAAGTGCGTGGCGCCATTGTCGAACCGAACCCCGCCTTGCAGGCGATATTTACCGAAGAAGATCACATCCTCGATGTACCCGGCGGAGATTCGCTCATTGGCGTTGAAGAATGCCCCCGCATCGGCCGCCGTGCTATCCGCCTGGGTGAATGCCCCGGCGTTGGCTTGAATTGCGCTCACACCCTTGCCAAAAGCCAATGTGGGGCCGTACGCCTGTCCGTTAATGGCGAACGTCTTGTTGTAATAGGTGGGATTGGTGTACTTGCCCGTCACGTCGGCCAAAGTAAATGGCGGACCTGGTGCATTGGAATTGAGCACCTGATCATTGGTGTTCTGCGTTTGTGTCGAGTAGGAGTTGCGGATCTTCACTCCCATCGAAAACGTGCTCGGGTGACTGTACACGGTGTAGTTGTGCGCCAGGGTCGCGGTCCCTTGCACGTTGAGCTGAGTGGCGTGATACCTGTAGGAGGTGTACTCGTTGACACCATACTGCGGGGCGTCGAAGCCGTTGGTTCCGTCTGTTGCTTCCAGATGCGGGCGATAGGGATTGCTTTGATCTTCCTGAAAGGTTACGTTCTGCGGCCCGGTGAAATAGATGGTTGAGAAGAGCTGGCCGCCAATATTGTGTCCGCGGGACACGGCGACGTCGTAGGTGATTACATCCTTAGGCAGCTCGTGCCGCGCTCCGGTCAAAACACTGAAGATCTGCTGATCAGGGCGGCGGATATATTCGCGATATTTCCAACTGCCGGCAGTAGGGCAATTCCCCGCAGCCTGATCTGCGGGACTGCATGTTGCATCGCCGGCAGCGGCATCGGCTGGACTGTCGAACTGGATCGTGGAACCGCTGGCTGATTTCAGCGTACCCGCAGTCGGCGTGTAGACATGGGTGTCGCCAAAGTCGTGAAAATCAGAGTAGAGCCCCTGCACGTATGCCGTCATAGTGGGAGTGATCTTGTAATCCGCGCCAAGATCAAAACCATAGCGGGTGCGGTAGTAATTGTAGGAGCGAAAATCTTCGCTGCTGATGTAGGCCACGTTGGTCCCATCGAGCGTCGTCCCCGCATTCTGGCTCGGCTCCAGGTCGTCGATGCCGCGGTTGGTGCGATCCCACGATCCACCGAGCAAGACTCCGAATTTTTTGTCAGTACCCCAGCGATGCCCGACGGTACCATCGAACCCGCCGCGCCAGAAGCCATTCTGGAGCGGGTTGTAGCCGGCAGTACTATTCAGGGCGTACGTGGGCTTGTCCTGCGGCATCGGGGTCACCAGGTTGACCGTACCCCCAATGCCGTCCGCGTCCTGATCGGCCGCGAGCGTCTTGTACACCTCAATGCGCTCGATGCCGTTGGAGGGAATCGAATCCATCTTGACGTTGCGCACGGTTACTTCCACCGACGGCACGTTCACGCCGTTGATGGTGAGATTCGTCAGCCTTGGCTCGGTACCCCGAATCTGCACATATTTGCCTTCGCCCTCGTCGCGTTCCAGCGATACGCTGGGCAGGCGGCCAATCGCGTCCGCGATGTTGGTATTGGGCAGGCTCTGGATGACGCCCTGGGGCGCCACCTGCACGATTTGAGACGACATGCGCTCCACATTGATGGCCTCCGCATCTCCCTGAAGGCGTCCGGCGGTGACGATGACCGAATCTGCGCTTGAACCAACCTTGAGCGCTGCGGCTACGTTTGCCGTCTGACCTGGCGCGACCGTCACCGGAGTGGTGTATGCACTGAAGCCCACGTACGAAGCGGTGAGCGTGTACTGGCCCGCGGGAAGGTCGGAGATGCGGAAATTACCCTGGTTGTCGGTGGCCGTTTCCCTCCCGGTGGGCTGGACTACGACTCTGGCTCCGATCAGGGCGGACCCCGCAGAGTCCTGAGCTGTGCCTGCAATGGCGCCGTTTCCTGTTTGCGCAAGTAGAGGCAGGGACAACGGCATAACTGCAAGCATGAGTAGTAATAACGAGTAAACGTACGCGGAACCGCATGGTCTTGCCTCCAAAAACGCTGTTGCACCCGATCGCATATGGGGGGATCGCGATGCGGGAAAGAATGATGAGGCTGCAGGAAGTAAGAGACCCGCTGGCCGTGATTCGGGGACCCGGGCAAAGCGGGCAGGAAAGATGAATACCTGCAAGAGCCACCGTCTGTTAAGTAAGCGCCTGAACCTTAACCGAAGCTTAAGGTTTTAAGATGTTCACGCTCATTTAACCTGCGGGTGCAGGTTTTAACTCTTCACCAACATCCTGTTCACCCTACGTTCACGTAGGGTGGACCGCGCGATAGGAGAAGCCTGGCGGCTTCGGTTGCATAATAGGTCTGCAGAACACACCGAGGCGAACATGAAATTTGGCGTCAACACATTCATCTGGTCGGCAACGTTTGATCAGTCTAATTTCGATCTGCTGCCCACGATCAAGGAGGCAGGGTTTGATGGAGTCGAGGTCCCGCTATTGCATCCTAAGCAGTTTCAAGCGTCGAGTATCCGCAAGGCGGTAGAGGCTCACGAGTTGGAGTGCAATGCGTGCACGGTTTTGGTGGACGGCCTTAGCCTGATCAGTGACAGCCTCGATATCCGTCGTCGCACCCGCGAGCATCTGCAAGACATAATCAAAGCGGCGGCAGATGCGGGCGTGGGTATTGTCGCCGGGCCACTCTACAGCCCGGTGGGCTACCTGCCGGGGCGGCGCCGCACCAGCGACGAATGGCAATGGGCAGTCGAGGGCTTTCAAGCCGTCGGCGACACCCTCGCTGCCCACAAGGTAACGTTTGCCATTGAGCCGATCAACCGCTTTGAAACGTTCTTTCTGAACACGGCCGCCGATGCGGCCAAGCTTTCAGAGCAAATCGGCCATCCAAACATCGGCATCTTGTTTGACACCTTTCACGCCAATATCGAGGAGAAGAATATTGCCGACGGCTACCGGACAGTCGGACGCCAACTGAAACACGTGCACACCTGCGAGAACGATCGCGGCATCCCCGGCTCCGGGCACGTGGAGTGGAAAGAAGTATTTCAGGCTCTGAAATCCCTGAACTATGACGGATGGCTGACCATCGAGGGGTTTGGTTTCGCCCTGAAGGAGCTGAGTGCGGCGGCAGCTATCTGGAGAGACATCGAACGCACCCCTGAATCGATCGCTTTCGAAGGGGTGAAGTTTCTCAAAAAGAGCGTTGCCGAGGGAAGCTTCTCCCAGGTCAAGTAATTCCGTGTGGCCGGATAGATTCATCGGAGGCGGTGGCTTGCAGTCGGTTCCTTCCCGGTCTTCCTGCCCGCCGGGTAGCCCGCCTGCTCACCAATAAGCCCTCATTTGATCTATATTTGCGAGGGGGCGATTTCATCGCAAGCCCCGGTTTTATCGGAGATTCTGAATGTCCCAGGTAATCCGCTCACCCAAGGTATACGACGTCTGCATCATCGGCTCTGGTGCGGGGGGCGGTACCGCCGCCAAGGTGCTGACCGAAGGCGGCCTGAATGTGGTCATGCTCGAGGCGGGACCGCTGTTGAATCCCCGCGCTGATTACAAAGAGCACGTGTGGCCGTATCAGTTGCCGCATCGCGGTGCGGACATCGGAGGGCGGGCCCGCAACGAGTTAAATGGCGAGTTCCTGGCCCCCAATGGATTTTGGCAGATTGATGGCGAGCCGTATACGACGGCCCCGGGATCGACGTTTCGCTGGTTTCGTTCGCGGATCGAAGGCGGCCGCACCAACCACTACGGGCGCATCTCGCTGCGTATTTCGCCCGCGGATATGAAGGCTCGCTCCAGGGATGGCCTGGGCGATGACTGGCCGATTACCTATGAGGAACTTTCGCCTTATTACGATAAGGTCGAAGCATATATCGGGGTTTTTGGATCGAAAGAAAATCTTGCGGATGCGCCGGATGGTGTGTTCCTCCCGCCGCCCAAGCCTCGGTGTACGGAAACGCTGGTCAAGAAAGCCTGCGATCACCTGAATATCACCTGCATCCCTTCGCGGATGGCGATCCTGACCAAGCCAGTGAATGGCCGCGCGCCCTGCCACTATTGCGCGCAATGCGGACGAGGGTGTATCAGCGCTTCGAATTTCAGCTCCAGCCAGGTGATGATTCCGCCGGCGCAAGCAACCGGCCGCTTCACGCTGATCCCGAATGCCATGGCACGGGAGGTCATTGTCGGCAAGGATGGAAGGGCGCAGGCTGTCTCCTACATCGATAAAGCGACGCGCACGGAAATGCGGGTGCATGCCAAGGCATTTGTGTTGGCAGCGAGCGCCTGCGAAACCGCGCGACTGCTGTTGAATTCACGCTCTACACAGTTTCCCAACGGGGTGGCGAATTCGTCCGGTGTGGTCGGGCGCTATCTAACGGATTCCGTGGGCAGCAACGTGACTGGATATTTCCCCCAACTCGCTGGGGTGGCTCCGCATAACCATGATGGTGTCGGCGGCATGCATATGTATATGCCGTGGTGGCGGGGCGATCGCAAGAATGAGTTTCCGCGGGGCTACCACATCGAGTTCGGTGGGGGACGCCACATGCCGGGCGTGGGCGGGTTCGACGCACTATGCAGTGAGCATGAGGGCTATGGCGCGTCGCTCAAGCAGAGTGTCCGCAGCAAATATGGCAACTTCATCGGTTTCTCCGGAAGGGGAGAGATGATTCCCAACCCTGATACCTACTGTGAGATCGATCCGGCGGTGGTGGACAAATGGGGGATCCCGGTTCTGCGCTTCCACTTCAAGTGGAGTGACTACGAATTGAAGATGGCGAAGGATATGCAGGATACTTTCCGGTCCATCGTCGAAGCGGCAGGGGGCACGGTGGTCGATAGCGCCAGGCGCGCAGACACAGGCCCAAAGACCGGAGGCAACCAACCGCTAGAGAAATTACCGTATGGCATCTCCGAAGGGGGAGAGATCATTCACGAACTGGGAACGGTACGGATGGGTGATGATCCAAAAACTTCAGCGCTGAACAAGAATTGCCAGGCGCATGATGTCAAGAATTTATTCGTCGGCGACGGGGCTTGTTTTGTAACTGGCCCGGATAAAAATCCGACGCTGACGATCACGGCACTTTCGTGGCGAACTTCGGAATACATTCTTGATCAGGCTAAAAAAGGGGAGATATAGCATGTCTGTATCCAGGCGTGATCTGTTGAAGTCTTTGAGCTTGGGAGCGGCTGCCAGCTCGGTGTTGCGTGTGATCCCTCTGCAGGCTGCTGAGTACGCTCACCACATGATCACCACGGAAAAGGCCGCGAGCAAGGCCGGTGTTTACAAGCCGAAGTTTTTCCCGTCGGCGCAATACAAGACGTTGCAGGCCTTGTGCGAATCGATTTTTCCGGCGGACGCGGAGTCAGGGGGAGCGCTCGAAGCCGGGGCTCCGGAGTTTATTGATCTGCTTACGAGTGAGAATCCGCACTACCAGCTGACTCTGGGCGGCGGGATCATGTGGCTCGATTCCACCTGCACGGATAAGTACGGCAAGACTTATCTGGAGTGTACGCCGCAGCAGAAGACGGAGATGCTGGATTGCATTGCTTACCGCAAAAGTGCGGAAGAGGATCCGAGCGTAGGCCAGGGGGTGGAATTTTTTGCCTTCCTGCGCAATCTGGCTGCGGATGGATTTTTCACCAGCAAGATTGGGATTCAGTATTTGGGTTATATCGGAAACGGCTATCTAGCAGAGTTTCCCGGCTGTCCTCCAGTGCCCGGAGTTTAGAGGGCGCTCGCGTTGCGAGCGGGAAAGTTTGATCAGCTTGTCCTGCGTTTCTTCAACCATCCCAGGCCTTCGGACGTTCCTGCCTTTGGCCTGTATTCACAACCGATCCAGCCGGTATACCCAAGCTCTTCTATCAGCCCGAAAAGGTAGTCATAATTGATCTCGCCATGGTCGGGCTCGTTGCGGTCGGGCACACTTGCGACCTGCAAGTGGCCGACGTTCTTCCCCAGGTACTGGCGCAGCTTCATGCTTATGTCGCCTTCCACGATCTGGCAGTGATAAAGATCCATCTGCACTTTGAGCGAAGGGCTTCCTATCTCGTCGACAATCGCGTGAGCCTCTTCCTGACGGTTCAGAAAATAGCCGGGCATGTCCCGGGTGTTGATCGGTTCGATCAGTAATTCGATCCCTAGGGGCGCCGCTTGTTGAACCGCCCACGTCAGGTTGGTCACAAATGTGCCGCGCATGGCCGCTCGCTCTATTCCCTTGGTCTGCAGGCCGGCCATCACGTGCACTCGCGGGCAGCTGAGCTTCTGCGCGTAATCAAGGGCGGTTTTGATGGCGGCGCGAAACTCTGCTTCTCTGCCGGGTAGGCTTGCGATGCCGCGGTCGCCCGCCGCCCAATTTCCCGGTGGGGCGTTGAACAGCACCTGGGCCAGGCCGTGGGTCTCCAGCCATGACAACACTTGCTGGGCAGGGTACTCGTAAGGGAACAGGTACTCTACCGCGGTAAAGCCATCTCTGGCGGCGGCGGCAAAACGATCGGGAAAAGCGATCTCCCCGTACAGGAAACTGAGGTTCGCAGCGAAACGCAGCATAGCTTAAATCCCTACCACGACGCGCCAAATTGCTGGCGTAGTTGATCGATCTGCGCGGGTGTGAGCGGTTCCGGCTTTCGTTCAGCCAGTAGCCAGAGCCGCGCGGTTTCTTCCAGCTCTTCGAGGGCTGCCATGGCCGCCGCCGGCGTACTGTGCCAAACATTGGGTCCCAATCGGTCCAGCATGACAGCGCGAATAGGCGTGGCTTGGGCGCGCATGCGCTCAATCGCCTGGGCCACCAGGTCACCCACCACCGGGTCCCCGGGACGGTAATACTCGATCAATGGGACGTGACCAACCTTCATCACGTAATAGGGGGTGAGCGGAGGCAGAATATCGTCCTGCTTCCAGACCCCGGCCAGGGTCAGCGCAACCAGGTGCGTGGAATGGGAATGGATCACGCAGCCGGCATCCGGATCAGCGGCATAAATGCGCCGGTGCAAGGCGAGCGTCTTGCTGGCGCGGTCGCCGCTTACCTGTACGCCATCGGCCCCGACCTTAGAGAGAGCCTCGGGCCTGAGGAAACCCAGGCACGCTTCTGTGGGAGTGATGAGAAATCCGTCGGGCAGGCGGACGCTGATGTTGCCCGCGGTGGAATGAATGTAGCCGCGCTCGAAAAGAGAGCGGCCCACGCGACAGATCTCCTGCCTCAGTTCTGGCTCGTTCATAGTCACGCCACGAAGGCAAAGGCTTTGCAGAAAAAGTCCTGCGATCCGAAGTTACCGGATTTCAAAGCAAGGTGCAGACCACCCTCCGCCGAAGTGGCGTAGCACCACGGGACCCCTGGATCAATCTGCGGGCCGATCTGCATCTGCCGGATGTTCAGAGCCTGCACGCAAATGCCCGAGGTCTCGCCTCCCGCGACCACCAGGCAGCCCACACCACGCTGCACGAAGGCCCGCGCCAGTGCCGCCATTGCCTGCTCGACCATGGGGGCGTTGGCCGCGCTCACGTGTTCCGGCTCGGCAGTCGAGTAGACGAGCAGGGGCATCCCAGCTTCACTCCGCCAGCAGGCTTCCGCCCAGGAGAGCACCTGGGCAATTTGCAAGTCGAGATCCGCGCCTAACTGCGCGGGCTGCAAAGCGTAGGCTTCGCCTCCGTCGCGAATGAAGCGCTGCACCTGGGCATTGGTGGCCACGGAGCAGCTGCCGGCGAGAATCGCCTTTCGTCCCCGCGCGGGCGGCAGATCGACCCGGTTGGCAGGAGTAAAACCCCAATTGCGCGGCAAACTGTTACCAAGCCCGGAGCCGGCAGTGAGGAAAGCAGCGCCACGCAGGGCTTCGCCCAACCGGCCCAGATCTTCGTCGCTGAGCGCGTCGACAATGGCGATGGCGATGCCTTTGCTCTCAAGCTCATTCATGCGTTGCTGGATCGCTTGCCCCGATTGGGAAACCGTCCGGTAGTCGATGAGCCCGGCTCGCCGCCCTTTGGCGGGGTTCAGTTGTGCCTGGAGCACCCGCACCAGGTTGGCATCGGTCATGGGGTTAAGAGGATGATGGCGCATCCCGCTTTCCGAGAGCAGGGTGTCGCCAAGGAACAGATGTCCATGGACCACGGTTCGCCCGGCCTCAGGAAATGCAGGAGTGGCGATGCTGAAGGTACAGTCCAATTCATCCATCAACGCCTCGATCACCGGGCCTATGTTGCCGGCGGCGGTGGAGTCGAAGGTAGAGCAGATTTTGAAGTAGATCTGGCAAGCTCCCTGGCGGCGCAGCCAGCGGCAGGCACGCAGCGACTGTTCCACTGCTTTGGCGGCAGGTTCGGTGCGCGATTTGAGCGCTACCACGACAGCATCCGCGTCGATCGTTTCCGCCTGCGCGGGAACGTCCACAGTTAACACCACGCGCATACCGGCGCGGACCAGGTTGTTCGCCAGGTCGGTGGCGCCGGTAAAGTCATCGGCGATGCAACCCAGGACGATCAACGCTAACCCGCCTGTTCTTTCTGATACTGGCGGACGATAGAGAGGAAATCGGGATCAGGGGAAAGACCGAGCCGTCGCGCTCGCGCACTTTCAAAGGCCGCGGGCCATCCCAACATCATTCTGGATATGGTTGGATCCGGCTGGAAGCGCACCCGATCCCGCGTGGCACGGCCTGCTGCGATTTCCAGGGCGTCGAGCATTTCGCCGACCTGCACCGTAAGCGCGGGCAGGTTCACCGCAGTCCGGCTGCCCCACGCATCGGCTGTGGCCTCTGCCGCCACAATCAGGCCTGCGATCGTGCGCTCCGGCGAGGCCAGGGCTACCAGGGTATTGGTTGGCACCGGGCACACCGCCTCCTGACCGTTCAAGGGCTCACGAATGATGGAGGAGAGAAAGCCTGAGGCGGCGGCGTTCGGACGGCCCGGACGCACGGTCACGGTCATCAATCGTGCGCTGCGGCCGTCGAGCAAGCCGCGCCGGGAGTAGTCCGCGATGAGTTGTTCGCAAATAAACTTTTGAATGCCGTAGGAGGTCTGTGGAACCGGCAACGTGTCGTCGTGGATCACCCTCGGCATGGGTAGGTCTCCATCGCCGCCGAACACAGCAACGGAGCTGGAGAAGACAAGGCGCGTGCCCCGGCCGCGTAAGCCGTCAAGCAGCGCGCGTGTGGTATCGAGGTTGGAACGAAGCCCGAGGTCGAGGTCAGCTTCGCACTCCGCCGAAACCGCGGAGGCCAGGTGGAACACCAGATCGAAGGCCTCATCGCCCAGGGACTTGCACTGTTCGAGCAACGCGCCCGTCCGCGCCTGGACCCTGTCATCGCCGGCCACGTCAGCCGCCGGCGGCGCCAGATCGGCCAGTACCAGCTGCGTGAGCGGCTGGCCGGAAAGATGCCCGCGGGAAAGGAGAGTACGCGCTAGCCTGGTTCCGAGAAATCCCGCTCCACCGGTTATAAGCACCTTCATCGTGTTTAGGTTACCATCGTTGTCCAGCCGCCCTTAGTGTGCATCAGAGGGAGATGGAGGTTTTCTAATGCGCAAGTCCATTGCCCCTCTTCCCAAGGCTTCATCGATATCCCCCACTGCCGATGGGTGGCTCGACCTACAGAAGATTGCCAGTGCTGAGATCTCGTCGGAAGATCCTTTGCATCCCTTTGAAAATGCTTTGCAGGCAGAAGGGGGATGGAGGGCTGCCGATCCCGGACCGCAGGTCATTCGGTTGAACTTTGATGAGCCGCAGACCATCCGGCGGATTCGCGTGGAATTCCGAGAGGAACACAGGGAGAGAGCGCAGGAGTTCGCCCTGTTCGCGATTTCGGCGGCCAATCAGAGACGAGAGATCGTCCGCCAGCAATGGACGTTTAGTCCTGGTGGCTCGGCAACCGAAGTGGAGGACTATTCCGTCGACCTGCCTGCTGTTTTGTCCTTGGAGTTAGAGATTGATCCAGGCCGCCATGACAAGTCGGCCATGGCCACGCTGGAATCGATCTCGGTCGCCTGAGACGATGGTCAAAACGGACAGAACGAATCCTGCTGTCGATACGGTAGACGCAGCGACAGTAGAGGCTTCCATTGAAGCAAAAAATATCGGAGAAAAAATACGCCGGCTCCGATTGAAGCGTTCGATGGGACTGGTCGAACTCGGACAACAGGTTGGTCTCTCCGCGAGTTTTCTCTCTCAATTGGAGACAGGCCGGGTGGTTCCCACCCTCAGGAATCTAGCCCGCATCGCACTCGTGTTAAAGAAGGATTTCTCCTTTTTCCTGAGTGAGGAGACGGACGCGGTCTTTCGTGTTTCTCGATCGAAGGATCGCATGCGCCTGCCGGTCGGTGAAAAGGAGGATCCCTTCCTGCTTTCGGAGAGCATGAGCGTGCTGATTCCGGACCGCAATGTGGTCCCTTGTCTCGCGCACTTTTTGCCGGGCGTCGAAGGGGGCGCCTTCCATCCTCCACCGGCCGCCGGCCTGGAGCTGACTTACGTGATCCAAGGTCCGCTGGCTCTCTGGACAGCAAGTCGGACCGAGGTGCTCGATACAGAGGATAGCGTCTGGATCGATCGCAATACCAACCGCCTGTACCGATGCCACGACGACAAGCCCGCAAGAGCCCTGATCATCACTTTTTCGCTACAGTCATAGCCGAGTAGGTAGGGGCTGAAGAGTCTGCGTGAGAACTCAACCTTTGAAGGGTTAGGCCTTTAGGCCGTACCCTTAGCAGTCAAGATTGACCGGCCGCTGAGGATTGTTCAAGCGAGCACAAGACGCGCCCTCAGGGGCTAAAGCCCGTCCTATGTTGGGGTAATCAATGTACGGGCTGAAGCCCGTACCCTTCAAAGAGCTAACCCCTGGCTGATTTTGCGGCCTTCGCCCTGTCGTTGATCTGGCCTACGGCTCGCAGAGCACTCAGCGCCGCTCCCTCTTGCCAGGCCACGATGTGGCTTACATGATCGCCGGCGAAAACGATCGGCCCATCCGGCTCAATCATGGTTTCGTAACCGGGATTGATATGCGGTGCGGTTTGGGAAAAGCTGGACCACCGCTCCTGTCCCGGCCCATAAGTCCGTATCCACGATCCTTCGTTGTCGGGAATCTGGCCCCAGGTTACGTACATCGGCTTTTCCAGTTCCTTGCCGTGCCCGGGATGCAGGCGCTCAACCGACTTGCGGCTCTCCTCAAATTTCTGTGCCAAGGTGAGGCCCTTGATGTTGGAGCGTCCTTCCTCGGTGTATCCGCTGACCAGCACACCCCTTTGCGTGAACATGCCGGCCGAAGGAAACCAGATGGGGCTACAGCCCTCGCTGACAAATTCCAGACCGCCATAGATGTTGTAGTCCTGCTCCCAAAATCGCCGGCTCTCCCAGGCGATTTTGTATGCGCTGGCATAGGTGCATTCGTCGATTACCTTCTTGTAGGGCGCGCCGAAGTCATTGGGCGTCCTCTTCAAAACAGTCAATGGCATGGCGCAAATGCAGTAGTCGGCCTCGATGGTTTTCGCGGATCCATGGCTGGTATAGCCGATCTTTACGCCCTTGGCGGTTTTTCGAATCTCCGTCACCGGCGCGTTGTACTTCACCACGTCGCCCAGCGCTTTGGAAAAGGCATAGGGGATCCGGTCCATGCCTCCCACGGGCTGGAACATGGTCGCCTGCATATCGAACTGCTCGTCGAACAGCATGTACTGCCAGAAGTTCTCGTCCAGCAAGGTGTGCATATCGATCGGTTGGCTTAACACGCCGGTCTGGTCGCCTGCTCCGGCGGTCTGGGAGTATCCCGCACGATCGCTGCCCACGTATTTTCCCGCGTCATCCAGCGGGCCGTAGGTGCGTAGGAAGTCCAGCATGCGCTCGCGGTCTTCCTTGGACATATCCTGGTCCAGAAGCCCCTGGTTGAAGGCCTTTTCCAGCAGTTCGCTCACGTGTCCCCGGGTATCGTTTTCAGCCTGCCGCAACAGGACGGGTTTGCCTCCGTTGGCCTTATCGTTTTGCAGGAAGGCGGAGCGGGTCATGTTCACTTCCACCTGCAGAGGCACACCCAGCTTCTCGCAGTAGCCGAGCATAGTCTTGTGGACCGACGGCAGGCGGCCCGGTCCAAAATTTTGGTAGTTTCCCTCGTCCCAGGTGCAGTTCTGTGTGGTCCCGTCGAGGAAGGTCACTCGATCGCCGCCGCGCACCGTCCAGTTTCTTCCTCCGGGTCTTTGGCGGCATTCCAAGAGCGTACATTCGTATCCCAGAGCCCGAAGCTCGTAGGCAGAGACCAGGCCTGCTATGCCTGCACCCAGGACGACCACCTTCACGCCTTTGCCCACTCCAGCGTCGCCCAGTCCAGCTTTGCCCACTGCAGGCGCCGCGGGATCCACTCGTGCGGCATGGGCCTCCATCAAGCCCATGCTCCGCATCATTAGAAACGCTGCGCTATATCCGCCCGCCCGCCCCACGCGATGCAGGAATTCCCGTCGACTGACTGCCATCGTCTCTACCCTCTCAGATTTGAAGTTCGGCGTGCCAATGGCCCGGGTTGATAATGGTCCCTGGCATAGATATAACCATGGGACGGAGCTCATGTTGCTTCGCTCTTCAAGCAAAGGTTAACCGATCAGCAGAAATAAGGTGCAAGCGTAGATGCAGTTTACCCGGCGCGACACAATTAAATTGCTTGGCTATGCAGCAGCCTGGGCACGGACCAGGGGTGCTTTTGGCCAGGCTTCCACGCTTCCCGTTACAGCAGGACCCTTTAAGCCGACCCGCGCGTCACTGGACGCCTATGCCGTTCCAGACTGGTTCCGCGACGCAAAGTTCGGCATCTGGTCGCACTGGGGGCCGCAGTCCGGCGTCGAGGCCGGCGATTGGTTCGCGAGGAACATGTACATCCAGGGGACTCCTCAATATGAGTATCACCTCAAGACGTACGGGCATCCTTCCAAAACAGGCTACAAAGACCTGATCCCTTTATTCAAGGGCGATAAGTGGGATCCCGAGCACTTGATGGATCTATATGTGAAGGCGGGCGCCAAATACTTCGTGAGCATGGGGGTGCACCATGACAATTACGATATGTGGAATTCGAAGTACCAGCCGCGCTGGAACGCGACTGCTGTGGGGCCGATGCGCGACATCGTCGGTCTCTATAAGCAGGCGGCACGAAAGCGGGGATTGCGCTTCGGGGTAAGTGAACATCTTTCCAACAGCTTCGACTGGCTGGCCCCGGCGCACACCAGCGATACCAAAGGGCCTCTGGCCGGAATTTCCTACGACGGCACCAACCCGTATTTTGCCGACCTCTACCACAGCTACACCCAGATGCCGCATGACTTTGCCCAAACCGCACAGGCGATGGGGCGCGTCGCACCCGATGATTGGAAGCTGCAGTACTTCAATCGCATTAAAGACCTGATCGACCAGCATCAACCCGATCTGCTTTACACCGATGGCGGTATTCCTTTTGAGGAATATGGATTGGCCACCGTGGCTGAGGTCTATAACGTAAGCGCCGCCCAGCACAACGGCAAGGTCGAGGCGGTGTACTGCAGCAAGGTAGCCGGCGACTGCGCGGTGGGTACCTGCATTGTGGACCATGAGCGAGGGGTTTCCGACGCTATTTCCACTGCGCCGTGGCAGACCGACACCTGTGTCGGGGATTGGCACTACAAGCGCGGGCAGGTATACAAAACGCCGAAGAAGGTGATTGATCTGCTGGTGGACATCGTCAGCAAGAACGGAAATCTGCTGCTCAATTTCCCTCTGCCTAACAGCGGCGAGCTGGATGCCGAAGAGTTGAAGACCCTCGATGGCATCACCGCGTGGATGAAGGTCAACAGCGAAGGGATTTATGGATCGCGTCCGTGGAAAGTTTACGGGGCCGGACCATCGACTGAAGTGGCGGTTCCGCAAAGCGGCTTCAACGAGAGCAAGCAGCCCGGTTTGACCGCAGAGGACGTGCGCTTTACTACCAGGGGCAAGTTCCTCTATGCCTACGTCATGGGAACCCCGTCCGGTGACTTCGTCATTAAGCCGTTAGCCACGAACAGCCCCCAGGAGCCGGGCAAGATCCTTGACGTGCAACTGCTGGGTTACCAGGACAAGCTGCGTTGGAAGCAGGACAAGCAAGGGTTGCAGGTACGTATGCCGGCAGCCAACTTGTCTGACATCGGCGTCACATTCAAAGTCACCTTCGCCTGAAAGGTCCGCATGCGAACCAGGTTGTTGATGAGTATTTTTTTGCTTGGCACGGCTGCGACGGCCTGGGCCCAGGGAGTCGATCACTCCATGCTTCTGAAGCCGCCGGCGGATAGCTGGCCACTGTACCACGGCACGTACGACGGGCAGCGTCACAGCAAGCTGGAACAAATTACTCCGGAGAACGTGCACGGGCTTTCGATGGCATGGGCTTTTCAAACCAATCAGAAAGCGGATATCAAATCTTCTCCGCTTTTGGTCGATGGGGTGCTTTATTTCACCGTGCCGGACAATGTATGGGCCATTGATGCGCTCTCCGGCCGCGAGCTATGGCACTACACCTATCCGCCGAACCACGGCTTGCACATCGGCAGCCGCGGCGTGGGAATGTACAAAAATTGGCTGTTCTTCCTGGCGCCGGATGGTCATCTGATTTCGCTCAATGCCAACGATGGCAGCGTGCGCTGGCAAGTGCAGGTGGCCGATGTTGCCAAGGGATATTGGACCAGCATGGCACCGCTGGTGGTCGGCAACCATGTGCTGGTGGGAACGTCGGGCGATTTTGACAACCTCGTGGGATATGTACGGTCGATCGATCCGGAGACGGGCAAAACGCAGTGGCAGTGGGACGCCACTCCGCCTGTGGGAACGGCCGGAGCCCCCAGTGGTGGTAACTCCTGGATGACCGGCACCTATGACCCCGAACTCAACCTGCTGTACTGGGGCACAGGAAACCCTACGCCGGTACTGACCGCGTCCACCCGGCCGGGAGACGATCTCTACACCTGCAGCATCGTGGCCCTCGACCCCGAGACTGGAAAAATGGCGTGGTCATTTCAGCCGTCGCCGCACGATACGCATGATTGGGATGCTGCGGAAACTCCGGTGCTGGTGGATGGAATGTTTCAGGGCAAGCCGCGGAAGATGCTGCTGCAGAGTTCACGCAACGGATATTTTTTCGTGCTCGACAGAACGGACGGCAGCAGTTTACTCACGGTTCCGTTTGGCCCGGTGAACTGGACAACCGGGGTTGACAAGCAAGGGCGTCCTATCCCGGATCCGGCCAAAGACCCGGCGCCTGATGGGCGTTTGATCGCACCAGACGAAAATGGCATGACTAACTTTCGCTCGCCGAGTTTTGATCCCAGGACCGGTTTGTTCATCGTATCGTCTCATCCGAGTTACAGCCTGTACTTCACCAAACCCGCCGATGGCACTTATGGTTGGGCGGGCGCCGACTATGACCTGTGGAGCAAGGGCGTGCTAGAGGCCATTGATTACCAGACAGGCAAGATTAAGTGGACCCACGAGCTCGGCCCCGGAACACCCACCGCGGGCGTCTTGACCACTGCGTCGGGCCTTACCTTCACCGGGGACGTTCGCGGCAACGTTCTTGCTCTTGAGACCAGCACCGGCAAAACACTCTGGCATGCCGGATCAGGGGGACGGATGTCTACTTCGCCGATCACCTACGAGCTTGGCGGCCGCCAATATCTCTTGACCAGTAGTGGCACCGTAGTGTTCGCCTGGGCCCTCCCACAACATATGTAACGGTAGACCCCCTTGTGCAGTGTCTCGCGTCTAGGTAGGCTGGTTGGCACCTGGAGGAAACAGAATGCAGCGGATACGTACAGCGTGTGCAGTGGCGGGATTGATGGTTTCGGGAATAGCCCTGGGGCAGGGAAACCCGCTGGCCAGTGAAGTACAAGCAAGCTACGCACGGCTCAAACCGAACATACTCAAAGCCGCCGATAAGATGCCGGCAGCAGACTACAGCTTTAAGCCCACCGCGGATATCCGGCCTTTCGCTCGGGTCGTGAACCATGTGACCGAGGCGCAATTGCATATTTGCGGCGCAGCGAATAATACGGACGCCGCCGCGCTGCCCAAAGTGCCGGCGGATACTGCAGATAAGGCCGCCATCGTCGAGGCACTCAAAGCTTCCTTTGCCGAATGTGACAAAGCGTATGCCGGCGTGACCGAAGCCAATCAAACGGACATGCTCCAGGTAGGGCCGTTGGGAAAGCGGTCGCGACTCAGTATGCTGTGGGGCAACATCGCTCACGATAACGAGCAATATGCAATCCTGTCGTTGTATCTGCGTTTGAAGGGTTTGGCGCCGCCCACGAGCGAGAAGTAATCCGCATTCCTACCGTTCAGCGCGTCGGTTGCGCATCACTGCCGCGCTGAAAAATCATTTCCGGCGGCCGTATTTCGCCCTTTGGGTCCGGGAGCTAAGTCCTTCGTTTGGGCAAGGTGCTCAAGGTGCTCAAATTTATTGATTGGACGAGACCTAAGTCCTTTGTTTCACGAAGATGCTCAAGGTGCTCAAATTTAATTAATTAATTTGCCGCCCATCGCCGGGGCGGCTGAGATGGATGGTCATTGATGATCGCTAATAATCCAATGGGGCAATCTGGGGGGCAAGGACCGGGGCTGAAGGCTAAGTTAAGGCCGTGAGGGGCTGGTAGCCGACGCGATTCCTTATAAAAAATGTGCGCATTAAGCGCACTAACTGTCCCTCTACTTAGCTTTCAGCGGGGTGGAAGTGTGCGCTTTAAGCGCCTTATGCGCCATAAGCCCCCCTTTTCTAGTTGAAAGGGGATGGGACGAATGGCTTTCAGGTACTCCATGATGGTCGTCTCACACGGCAGGGCCGGTGTCCTCAGGTTGTGGTGCCAAGTTGTCAAAGACCTATCCATGGTAAGAGGACGCCTGGGCGCACTCCTGCTCATCGCGCAATCATCTGCTCACTCTGCGGCCTCGTCGGTGGGCGTAGGAGTCCAGTGGAAAGCGTGGTCAATTACTTATGTCTGACGACGAACAGCTTACGATGGCCGAGAAATGATGCAGCTGTGAGCGCGAAAGGTGCTCCGAGCACTCGAGTCTTCGTAAGCTGGTTGCGGCGGCACGGAAAGAGCGGTTCGGTGCTAAGCCGGGCAGCGCCGCATGCGGTGGGCGGCGCCGGAATATGAATTGTTACTTCCACATTAGTACGGTTTTTCGGATGCGTCGAGAGACTTTGAAGGTTTTTTTTGCAATTAGGACGGACGCCGGACTTAGGAGGGATTTCCGACAGGTCTTGTGGAACAAGCGGAGCTGTCACTTTTGAGACCTTTGTGGATCAAGGTGCTCCGTATTGCGTTAAAGTTCAATGCGCCGCTACGAGACCAAGGAGAATTCACGGCCGGAGAGATGTACTGATTGTCCGGTTCGGATGGCTTGGTCGGCGGCGAGCACGATAGACAGGCTCGCGAGACTGTCCTGCAAGTGCGAGGTCAGGTCGAGTTGCTCGCGGATAGCGCGCACGAAGAACTCCTGTTCGCGCCGGCAGAGCTCATCGTGACCGGGCTCGTCGGTTTGCGTCAGCCATTCGTCAGGGCGGGCAAAGCTACCGGATGGTGTCAGCTCTGCGTGATGCACGCGAATGGCATTGGCGCGGACGTGGTCTTCCACCTTGGCCGACGCGCCGTTCGAGCCGGAGTGAATGCTCTGGATCGATACCGCGCCGCGAGGCCCGATCACGTCTTTGACGAAGAATGCGGTCTCGCTCATCATCGGCCCCCATCCGGCCTCGTACCAGCCCACCGAGCCATCGCTGAAGACGATCTGCAGTTGGCCGTAGTTACATCGGCCGTCAGGGAGGCTGGGGTCGAGGCAGGCTCCGATTGCAGAAACTCGCAGTGGCCTGGCTGCGACCATTTGGCACATGACGTCCACATAGTGCACGCCGCAGTCGACGATGGGCGAAGCGGAGGCCAGCAGGCCGCGGTGAACCTGCCACTGCGCTCCGGAACTCTGCTGGTTGAGATTCATTCGCATGACCAGCGGAGTGCCCAGCGTTCGCGCGATGCCAATGAACTTCTGCCACGTGGGATGGTGGCGCAGAATATATCCGACGACGAGCTTCCTGCCTGCTCGCTGTGCCGCTTCAACCATGCGGCGGGCGCCTTCCGTGCCGGGGGCCAGTGGCTTCTCCACAAAGACATCACATCCGGCTTCGATCGCGGCAAGCGTGAAGGCTTCATGTGTATCCGGATAGGTCGAGATGCAGACCGCGTCCGGTGCGAGACTAGCCAGTGCAGTGCCCAAATCGTCGAACAGGGGCACTTGGAGGGAGAGGTTCGTGGCAAGGTGGTGTTTGCTTTCGCCCCGCGATACCAAACCGACAATCTCCACTCCGGGCATGTTGCGCAATGCGCGTGCATGCGATGCGCCCATGTTTCCACAGCCGACGATAAGAATTCTCAACGAGCGCATATTCCCAAGCATTGTGCGTGTGGCCCCAACGGATTTGCCGTTGCCTCCTTATCATAGATGTGGCGCTTTTCCCGGACCCAGCTTCGGTCGGGTGGGTTATCCCCGAGGTTATCGCACCTGCGAGGTTAGTGAAAAAATAGCGGTTTCGTGGACAGGGGAAGCTGTGCCCTTGGGACGATCTTGGAGTTCAAGGTTCCAGGTCCGTGCACGAAACTCAGGATTGTCTAAGAAGGGGCCACGTCGTCCTCTTCGGCTGAGACGACTGTTCCCTGATCTAGAGAATGACAGGTTTCCCCATGCCCCCTTCAATGCCCTTCATCCTTTTCGTGGTAAAAGTACCAGTCCCGTCTGCTGACGACCAAACCTTCCGTAATCGAGGCACAACCATCCCCTCCGGTTATAATGCGGGCATTGCCAACGGGGGCTGGCTCATGACTCTACTCGACGCGGACGAGAAGCAGCTAGCATCCGAACTGGGGGAAGATACCTGCGAGCTGTTAGCCACGATCGAGGACTCCTTTGGCATTCAGTTCGGCGACTACCACGCTCTGCTCGGGATGACGGTAAGAGAGCTTGCCGGCGACATTTGTAAAAAAGCAGAGTATTCAACTGCAGAAAGGTGTCTATCTGCAGTTATGTTTTACCGATTGCGCAGAGCCCTTAGAGTGTTGTTTGGCACGCCACGAACAGCGATTGGTCCCGCTACCCCGGTCGGCGACCTACTGCCATGGAACTCCCGCAGAACCCGATGGTGCGCGCTGCAAGCGTATATTGGATTGACCCTACCTCCGCTGAACTATCCTGGTTGGCTCGTTTACCTATCTCTTGCAATGTCCACCACCTTTTTGATTTCTCTCAGGGTGCTTCTGGAACTTCGACTCAGTGTGGTGGAAATATTCGGCGGCTCGCTCGCACTGTGCCTTCCTACGATGGTCGCACTTATACCGCTCGCCCGGACTCTCCCCTCAGGCTGTGAAACGGTCGGTGGTCTCACCAAAGTAGTCCTGGCGCGTAATTACGCGGCTTTCGCTTCCCAGTACGGTAGCTCTTCTGAAAGCGATGTGCTTGTAGCTTTGCGGCAGCTGATTGCGACTGAGACAGGCAGAGACGTGGAAGAGATTCTCCCCGAAACGAATATCCCCCGGGATCTGGATATTGAATAGCCCGTACTTGGCGGTGAGGTTCGAACCGCAGTGAAGTCATTTTGCTCTGCATCAGCCTGCCAATCCTTCGTAGAACTAAACTTCTCGCAAAACGGGCTTTCAAGCAAGGTGCCTGTAGAGTGGGTTGAAGATGGTAATTTCGAATATCCTGAGCTTCCGATCTTGGTCTCTCGCCGGTCTCACTCCGACGTGGAAAGATCAGCCCCTATACAGCTTCATTCAGACACACGGAGGAGCCGCGGACCTTCCGGAACAATCGAAACAAGACGACAACAAGATCAGCTGGACTGCGGGCGCATTGGATGGAGTCACGAGCCATCATCTCTTTGATCCAGAAGGCGGCGAACAGCAGCACCACGTTACTAAAGTGGTGAGAGCGTTGGAGGCTTTTCTGAAGCGCGCGAGCGAGGAGAAACTCTCAAATCTCTATGCAATTGTGCAGAAGGAGTCGCTGATTTCTTCTGCCGAGGATCTCCAGAAATTGATACGCGCGAAGCTGCTGAACCGCTACAAATCAAGAATCCTGGAAACGGGGCGCTACCTTACGACCAGAGCCGATGATCGCGAGAACGTGAAGCTCGGAATCTTATTAATCGAGCTTTCCGGAAATCAAAGCGACCGGCTTGCGATGGAGTTGCTGGCGACGCACGACGAGTTCACGTTGTACGCGGCGGTTGCTCTTACGCACCTTGTCTTAGACCCCGAACAAGCCTTATGGGACGTGGCAAAACGCGTTCATGGATGGGGTCGCGTCCAAGTGGTTGAGAGACTCAATGGCACGCAAAACCGAGATATTCAGGCGTGGATGTTGCGAGAGGGATTCCGCAATAATGTAATGGACGAGTATCTCGCAGGCATCTGTGCAAAGACAGGCAAACTGCATGAGGCGCTCAAACCAGCTCATGTCGATGACGCATTATTGGATGGTGCAGCGGATATTCTTAAGGCGCTTGTTCTGGGGGGGCCTGCCGACTCAATGAACGATTACCCTCACGCGCCGGAGGCCGTTAGGAGATACTTGGAGCATGTTGCAGATGCACCGGATCTAAGTCTGGCACACCTCCTTTGTATCGCTCGGCTAAAGCACTTTGTTTCAGATGAGGAGGGTTGGGAGCAGCGACTTTCCTTAGGGTGGACCGCAGAAATGCGAGAAAAGGCGGGCGTCATGTGTTCCGACCTCATCGATCGCCCTGAATGGAAAGACAAAGTGTTTCGGGCGCTGAAATCTGAAGATAGCCAGGTTTTCTACCAGGCTGATTCTGCGGCCCAACAACTCGGAATTAGCACACGCGAAATTCATTTCGACAAGGTTCGTGCCGCTCCTTTGACCTCTTCCTCTTGGTATCGCCTTCTTCAACAGACAGACGAAGCACAGATTGCAGAGGTCCTAGATTTTGCTGGCAGAGCACTTCCGCTGGATGAGATTGCAACCGGACCTGCGGATTCGCTCGGATTTGGAGAGAGGTACGAAGCACATCGTGCACTGGACTGGGTACTGCAAGATCTAAAGCGTTTCCCGGAGCGCGGCTGGAATTTCCTGCGGGCCGGGATACAAAGTCCAGTCACCAGGAACAGAAATATGGCTTTGAATGCACTCCTTGAATGGCCCCGGGCAGCTTGGCCAGAGGACGCAGAATGGTTGCTTCGAGGAGCGCTCGTATCGGAACCAAACGGGAACGTAAGAGAACGACTCAAGAAAACCCTGCAGACTTCTTGAAATGTTGAGAAGCAGCAGGCGTGGTCCTTACTGCGATAGGTCCTTGATAATGAAATGCCCGCCGCAGGACTGTTGGCGTTTGGGAAAGGCGTTGAGAGACGGGACGTTCACCAAACTTTCTGCGACATGCGACCCCTACAAAGACGTGTTGACATCCGACCCGAAGAGCGTGATACTCATGTCGTATGCCGACCCATAAGGAAGACACCGATCGCATCGCCCTGCTGCAGGGCACCTTGGACCTGCTCATTCTGAAGACCCTGCTTTTTGGCGCCTGCCACGGCCAGGGCATTGCCCGCAGCATTCAAAGGCAATCCGAGGACGCATTCTTCGTCGATCACGGATCGCTCTACCTCGCTCTGCAACGCCTGGAAGAGGGAGACCTGATCACCGCGAAGTGGGGCGTTTCGGAAAACAACCGCAAGGCGAGGTTCTATACGCTGACGGCCAGGGGCAGATCGGAACTGACCGCGAAGGCCGATCAATGGAACCGGCTCACAAGAGCGATGAACCTCATCCTTTCGCCCAGCAACAAGGAGGCATAATGCCACACGACCGCCGAAGCCCCGATGACTTTGCGGAAGAGATCCGTTCGCATCTGAGAATGGAAGCCGATGAGCTAGAGTCGGAAGGAATTCCAAGAAGCGAAGCGGAGCGACAGGCCAAGGTGGCCTTTGGCAGTGCAGCGGTGGCGCGCGAGCGATTTGTGCTGAGGCATCGGCTGCTGTGGCTGGACAACCTACGGCAGGATGTACGCTTCGGAATTCGCATGATGCGGCGCAACCCGGCGTTCACCGTGGTTGCGGTACTCACTCTGGCGATCGGCATCGCCGCCAGCGCAACGGTTTTCACGTGGATCAACGCCGTGATGTTGGAACCGCTGGGTGGCGTGACCGCGCCGAACCGCCTGGTCACCGTGGAAACAGTGACCTCGAATGGCGAATGGGTTCCGAATTCCTATCCGGATTTCATTGATTTTCGTGATCGTTTGAAGCTCTTCGACGGCATTGCTGTCACCCATATGGCGGCATTCAGCGTAGGCAAGGATGACCATGCCGAACGTGTCTGGGGCGAATTGGTTTCCGGCAATTTTTTCGCTGTGCTGGGAGTGAAACCCGAAGCGGGGCGGCTGTTCTTGCCTTCCGAGTATGGCGATACGCCTGGCGCCTATCCAGTCGCGGTGATCAGTGACCGGTACTGGCGTTCCCATTACGCTGCCGATCCAGCCGTGATCGGCAAAACCATCCGCATCAATCAGCATGAACTCACGATTGTGGGTGTTGCCGCAGCGGCCTTCCATGGCTCGATCCCGGTTACCTCGTTCGACGTATGGGTACCCTATATGGAGCAGTCCGTACTAAACGGCGTGCAGCTGCGGATGCTCCGCGATCGTCATGACCGCAACATGCTCGGAATCGCGAGACTCAAGCCGGGCGTGACCGAGGAGCAGGCGCGGGGCGAGCTGAAAGCCCTTGCCGATCGCATGGCGGTTGCGAACGCCGATGTGAGTGAAGGGATGAGCGCAACACTGATGCCGCTGTGGAAGTCGCCACACGGACCGCAGGGTCTCTTGCTTGGCCCACTTCGCATCCTGATGGGCGTGTGCGTGCTGGTGCTGTTTATTGTCTGCGCCAATATCACCAACCTGCTGTTGTCGCGGGCAACGGTACGCGAGCGGGAGTTTGGCGCCCGAATTGCGCTGGGCGCGGGCCGGGCGCGCGTCGTTCGTCAGGTGATGACGGAGAGCCTGCTGCTGACGGGGGCGGGAGCTTTGCTTGGAGTGGCTGCAACCCCGTGGCTGAGTCACGCATTGCGCGACTTTATGCCTCCCGGACCGATGCAGTTGCTGGTCTCGATGGATACGCGACCGCACTTCTCCATGTTGGCGTTTACAGCAGGTATCTGCCTGGTCGTGGGACTGGTCGCGGGGATTTCTCCCGCGCTGCAAGTGGGGCGCATGGAGACAGGCGCCCGACTCAATGATGGCGGCCGCAGCGCGACGGCTGGGCGAAAACGGAATCGGCTGCGTTCGGTGCTGGTTGCCTCCGAGGTTGCGCTGGCGCTGGTGGCCTTGGTAGGCGCCGGCCTGTTCGCCCGCAGCTTTCAGCAGACGCTGCACGTCGATCCGGGCTTCGACCCGAACCACGTCCTTCTCAATCAGTTCTACCTATCAACGAATGGATATAGCCTTGCCCAGAGGGAAGAGTTCTGCCGCCGCCTCGAGGAACGGATGACGAGCACTCCTGGCGTAACGGACGTGGCCTACTCAGACGGTGTTCCCTTGGGGTTCGAACCGAGTTGGTGGGAAGAGTTGCGGATCGAAGGCTATGCGCCCAGGCCCAACGAAAACATGAACATCTTCCGCAATGTCATCTCTCCTGGATATCTGCCGCTACTCCACATACCCATGATTGAGGGCAGAAACTTCACCGATCAGGACAACGAGAATACGTCGCATGTGATGATCGTCAATCAGGCATTTGTCCAGCGCTTTCTTCCCGGCCGTAATCCGATCGGCGTAAGAGTGCATGGGTGGGGAGACTGGTTTCGCATCGTCGGCGTAGCCAAGGATTCGAAATATCACTACCTTGGCGAATCAGCGCCAGCCTATTTTTACGTGCCATTTCGGCAGGCTTTTCGCGAAGACATGAACCTGGCTTTCTATGTGCGAACACAAGGCGATCCAGACGCAGTCCTCTCCACGCTGCGCGCGCAGACCCGGGCGATCGATCCGAATGTGACAGTCTTTGACGCCGCACCACTCAAGGAGTTCATCGGAGCTTCGCTCTATCCTCAGAAGGTCGCTGCCAGCTTGCTGACCATCATGGGAATCATCGCACTGGTACTGGCAGCTGTCGGACTTTATAGCGTCATGGCCTACTCGGTTGCTCAACGCACGCAGGAGATCGGGGTGCGCATGGCGCTTGGCGCGCAGCGCGGCCAGGTGCTATGGATGGTGATCGAGCGCGGGCTTAAGCTCACCGGGTTTGGGCTTGCCGCAGGCGGCGCGCTTTGCATCGCCGCGGTGAAGATCATCGCGGGGGTATCGTTCACCAACTCCGGCATGGGCACACATGCGAGACTGCTGGGAGACGGGAGCATGAATGGTGCAGTCTATTTAATTGCGGCAGGGATCCTGATGGTCGTGGCGACGGTTGCCACCTACGTGCCTGCCCGACGTGCCGCTGCTGTCGAGCCCATGCAGGCGCTGCGAACAGATTAGTCAGCAGTCCAGCGATCGCGGATAGCGGTGCCGCTTCGTTAAATGAGCGATTGGATTGCGCCCTTACCAAGAGGTGGAAGTTTGCGATCCAGCGTGATGACCGTTGCGTTCGTGTGTGACGGGAAAATAGCCAGATATGCGTCAGTCCAGACATTGGGACCTGCCGCAATCTTGCCTCCCAACTGTCGCCACTCTTCGCTGAATTCGTTGCGTTCTGGCGGGAAAGTCACGGGGTCATCGGTTTGCCAATGTTCAGACAAGCCACGCTTCAACCGGAGACAACACATCTTTAGCTTGGGTGTCTCGAGTCTCACATTTGGGGTGCATTCCATCTGTCAGCCGCATGCGCTCCTTAATTCGGCAATACATCCTGATTCGGGCAATCCAGGGAGAACGTCGGTATCTCAATATCAAATCGCTCGCCCCTCTCGCTCTCCATCTGGTAACTTCCGCCCATCATCCCCGACGGCGTGTCGAGCGGCGCACCGCTCGTGTATGCATAGCTCTCGCCGGGCTTGAGGAATGGTTGCTGCCCAACAACACCCGGCCCCTTGACCTCGGTCAATTCGCCACGCGCATTCGTAATCATCCAGTGCCGGCTTCGCAGTTGAAGTGTTTCCCGTCCCTGATTCTCGATGGTCACTCGATAGGCCCATAAATAATGCGAATTACCAGGGGATGAATCCGCCTCAAGGTAAGCGGTCTCAACGCTTACCACGATCCCTCGCGTGATTGCGACATACGGTGTCCGATTTGCCATAGAGGAAGGTTAGTCCAAAGTCGAGGGATTTATCTGAAAAACCTCATAGGACAGAAAAAGCAGCAATTCCTTTAGATTTTCTTAGACGCACGCAGTATAGGCGAATACCATCAAGCAACTGCGCGCCTGCACGGTCATCCGCTAGTTTGCGAATTGCACCCACATGGCGGTCTGTTTGTAGAGTAGGTAAGAAAAACCATAAAGGAGGCTGAGAATTCATTGAACCGCCCGAGCTCGCTCACACCGAACGCCTCATCTCCTTCGCGCAGTCTGCACTCGTCCACCATAGCTACGACAACTAACGCACCGAAGGCCACAGCAACGACACCGCGCAGATTCTATCTCGCAATGTCGCTCCTGATGTTGGTGCTTGTTACCTACGGCTTCAGTCACACGATCGGGCCCGGTCTACTGCATACCCAGCGCCCGGCTCGAGACGTGATCCTGCTTAGCGTCCATGGCGCGGTCTTTCTCGGCTGGATGATCCTTATGGTTGTACAAGCCGCCTTGGTCCGCTTGCGCCACATCCGTTTGCACCGGTTGCTCGGATGGTTCGGCGCTGCCGATGCTGCACTGGTGGTCATCATGGGGTTCTGGGCCAGCTTTCATCAGACCGCGCCACTGGCTGCCGAAATGTTAGGTGTATTGAGTATGGCCGGCTTTGGCGTACCGGTCGCCCTAGCCATCCGCTGGCGCAAACGTCCCGCCTATCACCGGCGGCTGCTGCTCATCGGCACAGCGATGCTCACGAACGCGGCCTTCGCCCGCTTCCCCGGTACGTACCTGCCGGGACACTTCTTCTACGCTGGCACCGATCTCCTTATCGCTATCGGCATTGTCCACGATCTCTGGAAGGAAGGCAGCGTACACATCATCTATCGCTATGCCATCCTGATACTGCTGGTCGCAGAGATCGCTGCCCTCATTCCGGCGTGGCCATACCTTGGTTAGCAAAGTCGCGTACTTAGATCCTTGACGGCGAAATCACTCTCATCGCGGGCGAGAAGAATGTCACTGCCAAAGCTGGCTCACTCGCGTATATCCCTGCCGGCTGCGTTCACAGCTTTCGCGTCGAAGCCGATCAGACACGGCTTCTCAACTGCTACTTCCCGGGCGGCTTTGAGAAGGTTGTTACGGAGTTCGGAGTTGCAGCGACCTCACGCAAGCTTCCGCCCGCCGACCTGCAGCAACGAGGGACGCCGGAGCAGATGCAGGCCCTCTTCCAAAGAGTTGGCATGAGTCCGGTTGCCCTGCCGGATTCCCTGAGATAGCCCGACAGCTATCGATGCTTCTGGAAGGCATTGACTTCATGCCGACAGGAGTCTAATGCCGTGCAAAAACCCTCTGACCACTGCTCTTTCGCCAACGGCCGAAGCCACGATTAGCGTCTCCCAAGCGTCCTACCTACTTGAGGTACCTCATGAAAAAATGGTCTTCCCGCTACCCCATCTGGCGCAAATCGGCCAGGCCGGCCCCAGTTCCTGCACTGCAACAGAAGCCGACTGACGGCACTCCTGAGGTCTCAGCGGTTAGGGTGCCGTGTGAGGATAGCCAATCGGCCATAGCGAGTGGTCCCATACCGATGCCGTCGGCCGAAGCACCAACCTTATCGGTCACCGGACCGGCCGAGCCGTGGGATGCGCAGACAGGATCTCCAGGTCCACTCGGAGCGCCCGTGGAGAAAACGACAGAGTCGGCTACCGGATCTACCCTAAAAATTGCAGAAGCCGCGTCGACGCCGGCAACTGGAAAAGAAGAAGTCAACCAAGCGGGCATCGAGCAATCCGCTGATGCTACAGGACAATTTTGCCGGCACTGTGGTGCGGCCATGGAATCGGGCAGCGCGTTTTGTGGCGATTGCGGAAGGTACAAGATTCGCCCTGATCGACTGAAGATCTTGTTGTCGCAGTTAATCGACGAGGCTATGGCAACCAAGTTTTGTACGCAGTGCGGCGCCCGAGTCACCGAAGGGAAGCCGTCCTGCCACAAATGTGGCCGGCAGATCGTAAAGCTGAATTTTGAGACACCAAGCGATACAGCCCTTGCGCCCAAGCTCACTTCCCCTGAGGCGGATAAGGCCCGAACTCAGCTGAACTCCGATGGCTACGATGAATTGCGCGGACCGGCCGGTTTAAGAAGGTGGTCTACTACAGGTCTTACCCACGTAGACATGCTGTCGATTCAACACGCCATCGATCTTTACGAGAGAAATTTCCCGCACCAGCCCTCTCCCTCCGCGGAGGTCGCGCTGGCATGGATCGCCAGCCGGCGCGGGCGCCCGGGCTGGCGTCGTAGAGTCGCTTCGCCGGTGAAGAGGCTTGTTACTCTTCTCAGGCATCATCGCAGCATCGCGGTTGCTTCAAAGCCGCAACTAGTAGCGGGGAAAACACCTCGACGGGCGTGGCGCCACTCCATCACCCTGGCCGGAGGAGCCATCGTTGTGGTTGTCGGTGCCGCAGTGATGACTCCGTTTCACATCAACAATCGTCGAGGCTCATCCGTCCCGAGTGGCAACGGCGATACACGACGGCGTGCCTCGCGTACTACAGGCAGGGTGGCACAGGAGGAACCTTCTGCGGCGATTGTAGGGCAATCTCCTTCCGGGGGACCGGCCGTCAATCATTCTTCGTCTCCGGATGAAGACACTTCTGCAATCGAGTCGAGTTCGACAATAGCCGGCCACGATCAGGCAGGCGTGCCCGATGTTGCCATGGGCAAATCGGATGACTACGCAGACATCCAAAACACGTTAAACGATTGGGCCAAGGCAATGAACAGCAACGACGTGACCTTGCAAATGAGATATTACAGCGATCGATTAGACCGCTATTTTCTGGCTCGCAATGTGACCCAGAAGTTCCTTGTACAAGACAAAGCTCGGTTTTATCGGAAGGGTAACCGCATCGTCGCCTTTCATATTGCAAACGTTACGGTGGACAAGCAGTCGGCCCAACAGGCGGCGGTATCTCTAACCAAGCATTGGGAGCTATTTACCGCTTTGGGCACCAAGTCCGGCGAAACGCGTTCCCGGTTGTGGCTGACTCGCCGCGGGAATCAATGGATAATCACGGGGGAGCAAGACTTGATAGACCTGCAGCCTGCTCCACGAGGACCAGGTACTGCGCACAAGCTCTGATGCAAGTTTCTGAGCAAGGAGACCCCAAGTTAAGGCTGTCCAAATTGATGGAACTTTTGACGATGTAACTTGTTGATTGCTTTGAAGAGAGCTTGGCCGATGAAACCAGGTTGGTTCCTGTGATCAGCTGCTGTCTAAATGGCAACATTTTCGAGTTGCGTTGAAGGCGAACTCAAACGCGAAAGAGATGACTTGCCCCTATTTCTCGAAGAGCGTACCTCAGCGGCTGAAGCCGTCAAGCACCGGCTATTTGCGGCACGGCTGAAGCCATGCCCTTCGTTGGACGGTTTGTTTCCTAGGCTCTTGGGGTCAGCGGAAGGTTTCAGTGCTGGCCAAATTGGCCAGCACTGAAAAATCTAATTTGGACAGATCTGACCCCAAGTAGCCTGTTAGGCACTAGCGTCCGGTTAGCCGGTCATCGGCCACAAGCGGCTCGTATCGAAAAAATTACTGAACTGCGATCAGGTAAATGTGATTCCTCCACAACCAACAACCGCCGCAGAGCGTCCCAACCTAGTGTGCTTATTCCCGAATCCCTACGCGAGTTCTTTCGGTGCCGGGTATTGCGTCCGCTGCTTCGTCAGCTACGCGGTGGGGTGACGCCCCGACGTCTAGCGTGGAGCCTGGCATTGGGGATGGTCATCGGAATAAATCCATCCATTGGAATCAGCACGTTGTTGGTCTTCATGCTCGCATGGGCCTTCGGTCTCAACCAGATCGCATCGCAAATAGGCACCCATGCGGTAGCGCCACTCCACCTGCTCCTCTTTATTCCGTTCATTGAATTGGGGGTACATCTCTTTCATACTCGACGGCTTCCCCTGGACAGGCGCCAGATCGAGCACCTGAGCCATCATCCCTTGCACCTGGTGCGAGAAATTTGGCAGTGGGAATGGCACGCACTGATAGTGTGGGGCCTCGTGGCCGCGATCGCATTGCCCCTGCTCGCTGTGCACATTCGACGCGCGCTCGTGATCCTGATGCGTCGCCACCGGACCCTCTTACGTTCGCATCCCCCGCTGCACTCACCGAAATAGGCCGGGCATTTTCGCTGATCTCCGCGTAATCCGTCTACCCTCGCAGGTCTGGTGTCGCCCAAATGGAACCCGTTCTCATCCCCATGAGCCTGCGGCTCACCCTAGGAGATGGATGCGGTACATGCCCAAGGCGACTAGAAACGATTCGTGGAAGGGGAACCCGAGCTTGTCTCGGAGTTTGGGATCTTTTTTCTTTCGTTGTAGCTCGCGGTTGGAAAGCTCCCAAGAGCATCTGCCAGGAAGCGTTGCCGGGGTCCTTCGGCTTCGCGCCATAAAGGCTTTTGTTATCCGATGGATCTGCGAAACGCTTCGCTCCCACGGCACGCCGGGGCAGGCAGGATGACGATATCGTGGGGCCGGCGCATGCGAGGCCTCCGAAGGGCGCACTGCAGATCCCTCGCTGCGCTGGGATGACAAAAAGGAGAGGGTTTCTGAAAGAGAGGACCGTTGCCAAAGGACAGGGCGGTTGTTGGGACGGTGGGGACGTCGACAGCAGCTCTTTTTTGTTCGAAAACAAAAAAGTCACAACCTGTCAGGATGACGGCTTTGTTGGGGGTTTGCAGTATAGCTGGGTGTATATGCAGGAAGCACGAACTCTAAAAAGTCACAGGCTCTCGGGGGAGGAGTCCACGCCTGGAAGGCGCGGAGCGAATCTTTGGCAGGAGAGCGTGCGTCCGAAGGGCGGGGATATTGTTAGCTGAACCCTCAGAGAGGTGTGAATCTCGGTGGAATGAGGCAATTCTGCACTTGCATTATTCACGCTCGATCGAGAAAGTGGATACCGCCCGATCACCCGACACTGTTTGTTCTTTCTGTGCCAACATGAAGAGAGACGCGTCCATTCAGGTTGAGGAGAAGCGATCGATGTGTTCAAGGATCTCGCGTTTTATGCTGGCTGGTGTCGCGTTGGGAGTTGCTGTGTTTGTTGCTCCCAGAAGCTGGGCCCAGATTGCAGAGCACCCGGTGTTGCTGGCGCTCTCGAAGACTGATCACACGCTGTCGATCGTCGATCCAGTGACGCTGAAGGTCATTGCGAAGATGCCGGTAGGCCCGGATCCGCACGAGGTGATCGCGTCAGCGGACGGAACGCGCGCATGGGTCTCCAATATGCTGGGCAGCCAGGGACACGAGTTGGATGTGCTGGACCTGGTGAACCACAAGGCTCTGCCGAGCATTGATACAGCGCCCATGGTCGGTTTGCACGGTCTGGACTTCGAGGGCGGCAAGGTCTGGTTTACGGCGCAGGGCGCGAAGGCGATCGGCCGGCTGGATCCAGCAAAGGGCAAGACGGAGTGGATCATGGGAACCGGGCAGGACTTTACACATCTCATCCGGGTGATGCCGGACGCTCAAACAATCTTCGTTTCGAACGCGCATTCAGCGAGCGTCAGCATCATCGAAAATCGTGAGATGCCGCCTGATCCGACGCATCCTGCTCCGCCCGGAATGGTGCGGCGTGACTGGTTCGTGACGACAATACCGACCTCGTTGGGTACAGAGGGTTTCGATGTGTCGCCCGACTGGAAAGAGTTGTGGACCGCTGCGGCGAGCGATGGCAAGCTCTGGATCATCGATATTGCGCAGCGGAAGGTGTCTGCATCCATCGATGCGAAGCTTAACGGCGCCAATCGCCTCAAGTTCACACCCGATGGCAAACGCGTGTTGATCTCTATCCTTTCGACGGGCGATCTGTTTGTGTACGACGTTGCTTCGCGCAAAGAGGTCAACCGGATAAGCTTGGGCAAAGGGTGCGCCGGCATCCTGATGGATCCGGACGGCTCACGCGCGTTCGTGGGCTGTACTGCAGCGAATTACGTTGCGGTGGTGGATCTGAAGACACTGACGGTAACGAGCCATTTGGATGTGGGCGGCGGACCGGACGGTCTTACATGGGCGAAGCGACCATGATGAGTCGGGATTGTGCGGTATTCCGGCCTGCCGGGCCCAACAGGTTAACTAAGCTATATACCTTGCACTCATAATCGGAAGGGGTTGCAACGGTCGCCTTGACGTTCTCTCTTTACGTGTACGCCTTCTCTCCGCCGACCTGCGAATCCCAATAGGTCGTAGGATCGGTGAAGAACTCACCCTGCCTGCAGAGGTTGCGCATCGCTTCTTCATTGACTTTGATGCCCAGGCCCGGCCCCGTCGGAACGGGGATGTGACCTTGAACCACGAGGTCGCCTTTGTCGGTTAGTTCTTTGTGCCAGGCCGGCTGCGGCTGGTGCCATTCCATGGCGAGGAAGTTTTCGCAGGCGGCTATCGCGTGCGCGCCGGCCGCGTAGCCGATCGGGGTAGCGTTGCTGTGGACCATCATCCCCACTGAGTATTTGGCTGCCATGTCGGAGGTCTTCTTCAATTCGAGACAGCCGCCGATCACAAGGTGATCCGGGTGGATGTAATCGACTGCACGCGCTTGGCAAAGCGGCTCGAGCGATTCCACCAGGTAGGCATCTTCGCCGGTCAAGGTGGACACCTTGACCGAATCGGTGATGAGTTTCCACTCCTCTACCCGGAACCACGGGACCATGTCTTCCAATGTCGAGGGATTGACCCTCTCCAGCGCATTCGCGAGCTTGATGCAACTCTTCACGGTGAGGTGCCCGAAATGGTCGTGACCCATGGGAGTGTCACCCGCGTCGCCCATGGCTTCCTTAATCGCAGCGACGTGGTCGGCGACGAGTTCACATCCCTTGTCGCTGATCTCTAATCCCTCATAGTAGTTCTCGGGGGGGAAATCCCCCGGTTCTCCGTAATAGCCTGCCGGAGCATAGATCGTGCCCTTTTTGCCTCGGAGGATGGGAGCTACGGGCAGGTCGTATTTGAGCATCGTAAAGCCCGAGGCGACTCTCTCCTTGTAGTCGGCGGCGATGTCTGCGATGGAGTCCGATTTCGGATCACCCTCGCTGTACATGCGGATCTTGTCGCGGAATTTCCCGCCAAGCATCTGATAGATCGGCACGCCATAAGCCTGGCCGGCCAGATCCCACAACGCGTTCTCAATCGCGTTGACGCCGCTCCCCTGACGGTTATATCCGCCATGCATCTTGATCTTGCGGAAGATTCTGTCGACGTTGCAGGGGTTCTCGCCGAGTAGCCGGGCCTTATGCATCAGAATGTAGTTCGGCTGGGGACCGTCCCCGATCGCCTGGCCATAACCCGAGATTCCCTGATTGGTATCGATGCGGACGACGATCGTGCCGCCAGAAGCCGCTCCCGCTCCGGGAGTCGCAGGTGGCATTGGTCCCCTGGGGGGACCGCCACGGCCCATGGCGCCGCCGGGGCCCCCACGCCGCCGGAGCCGCCTACGCTGCTCGGGCCGCCATTGCCCTCCTGGACTGGCTTGCCTCCCGGCCCTCTCAGAACGGCGATGCGCATGTCCGTGATTTTCAAGTCGGACGCAATTGAATTCCGGTTGACATTCTGGGGATACGCTTCCAGGTCAGCGAACAGGCCAAGCCCCGCGGTTGCCGCGCCCATGCTCAGAAACGAACGCCGCCCAATTTTTTTAGACATTACTCTCCTTTTCGACACCAAGACTGACTCGCGTTTAGAACCGGTTCATTGTATTCGAACTCATCACGAATAAAACCGAGGGAAATAGGTATCATGTCGACGCATCACGGACGACGCATTACGGACGAGGAGACTTGAGTGCAAATCGCTCCGCCGCACCCGCAGAACACCCGTCGCTTGTCTGCGATATCCTGGCACCGGCTATTTTGACTTCGCCGGCTCCATTATACGGGGTGTTCGCAAGAAGACGCTAATCTTACGATTTCGCCGGTTGCCGGATGGGGAGATGGCCGCCAACATGGGAAGAGCGAGGATCGGCAAGCTGTGACGAGGTGACGCGGGTGACGATCCCGAGTGGCGCTTTTGCCGACAGAGATTCCTGGGTACGCGGGAACGCAAGGCCAGCGGACAATTCGCGGAACTGGGCCATGGATCCCGGCCGAATTGCGGAGCTCGAACGCAAGAGCCGAAATGCGAGAGCGGATCGTATTCCGATGACGCGCTGCCGACGTATCTACGGTCTAACCTCGTTGGCGTAACTGGTTGCCCGGATTCAAACGGATGCCCAATCCTGCTCCGGTTACCCGGCAAGTTGTCGATCGGAGGGTTGTGATTTTTTTATTTCCTTTGCAGTTCGCGGCCGGAAACTCTCAAGAGACGGTCAACTGGCATCGCCGGGGTCCTTCGACGCCACGCCATAAAGCCCTGTGTTTGCGATAGGTTTGCGAAGCGCTCGCTCAGGATGACGGCTTTGCCGGGGTTGAAATACCGCTGGTTGGATATACACAAAACAGGCAAAAATCGAAAAAGTCACAGCCTCTGGGGATGACAAAGGAAACGGAAGCTTCCAACGAGATGGGTTCCCGATGGGGAAACGGAGATAGACGAAGTAACCACCCTAGCTAACGTTACGGGTTACTCCGTCCTGTCCCCTCAATGCTCCGCTTCGTACACGAACTTCAGACTCAAGACACTAGCGGATCTTTGCCACGCGCCCCTGGGTGGGGAATTTCTGGAATTGCAGCATATCGTGGCCCGGCACCACGCGGTCCGCGGAGCCGGCCAGTTCGATCATCCGCGCCTGCTGGGCGATGTTGGCCGCGCGGTCGGCATCGCTGAAGGTGCCGCCTGCCAGGCGAGACGACAAATTCACATAGAGGCCAACGCTGTCGGAGGCCAGCACGAAGGGCGGATTGCCATCGATGCGGAGATACTGCGACGCATAGGTGTGGCGCGAGCCGGTGTAGGCGCGAATGCCGGGAAAGATCTCAACGTTATCGCCGTCGACCATGTGAACGCGGCGTTGGGTGTTGAGCTTCACCAGCTCCTTCACATCTTCGGGATCGATGCCGCGATGATTGCCTCCGGGCTGCCAGGCGTCAGCCGTATAGTAGCGATACTCTTCACGCTGAATCCACACCTGCGCCTTGGGGAACAGATCGATTCCGCCCATGTGATCGTAGTGCGCGTGACTGATCACGATGTCGGTGACTTCCTCAGGTTTCACTCCCGCGGCCTCGACCGCCAAGTCGGGACGCAGGTAGTCCTTCAGGGGGGACTCTTTGAGGAATGTGTCGCGGTGGCAACCGCTGTCCAACAGAATGTTGCGATCCCCGCCGCGGATCAGCCAGATCACGTCGGCTGCATCAACCTTCTGGTCCTTCGGTGCACCCAACGCCATCGCTGATACGGGTATGTCCGGTTCCGTTGCATAGCGTATGGCTTGAATCGAATAGCGAGGAGTTGGTGCCGCCGCGAACAGCGTGGCGCCGACAAGCGCGAGCAGAAATCGTGTCATGGAAGCATATCCAGCTCCACCACTCCAGTTCGTCATTTGATCGCGGCCACGCGACCTCGGGCGGGAAATTTCTGGAATTGCAGTATATCGTGGCCGGGCGGCCGGCCGAGTCAGCAAGCGAGATCCTACGAGCCTGCGCGTGCCCTCTAGCGAATATCGAGATCGTGAACGATGAGGCGCGTGTCCACCATGACGTGTGGCGTGATGGCGTGGAAGGCCCACATATGGACCCAGGCATTCCCTGTCCGGAATGTGAGGAATGACTTCATAACACCCGCAGGAAAGAACGTGAGCAAAACGAATATGACGGAGATTGCGCCGTGGTAAAGCGAGTCATAACGTGTCCATGATTCGGAGACATGCATGAGCGGGTAGCTGACGGCGCCCACCAGAAAGGCGACCGGCGGAGAAAACAACCGGGCATAGCGCGGCAGCAAAATCGCATAGATGAAGATCATAATGGGGAGATCTGTCCCGCACAGATGCAACACCAGGGAGAGCGCTCCGCCGACGAGCTGCTGATGGGGCGTGAGCTGAAAGATGTTGGGGCCGGCGAGCTCGTAGGCGCAGCCGATGAGCATGACAACGGCGATGATGAGCGCGTCGTTCTTCCAGTTGGCGGATCGCAGATTGAGCGCCTGGCGCGAGTAGCCACGCCCGCGAAAGATGAGATACGGAAGAAGTGCGAGGGAGATACCGTTGTACGCGGCCCAGGTGTAGACCGCGGCCGGTGACTGGAGGTGCGTCGCGCCGAAGAGGCAGCCGTTGAGATGCAGCGCTTCGATACCGCCTAGGATTAGGACCATCCACCCACCCATTTGTGACAATCGATCTGAATTTGTTCTGCTAAAAGCTGCAGATTGTGGAGATTTGTTTTTTCTGAATCCCTAGACCGACTGGTCTACTCTATTCAGTGCGAGGCGAAATACCTCGGGAATCTAGGAGGATTCACACCATGTCAGCATCCACATCCAAAGGCACCGCTCTCATTACTGGCGCTTCCACCGGCATCGGCGCAGTCTACGCAGATCGCCTTGCCAAGCGCGGTTACGATCTCATTCTCGTGGCTCGCAGCCAGGAGAATCTCTCTGAAGTTGCCGCACGATTGAAGTCCACCGGTCGAAGAATCGAAACGATCGCTGCCGATCTGACGAAGGCGGAAGATGTTCGGAGCATCGCCGAACGTTTGCGCACCGACCCCGCAATCACTGCGCTGGTAAACAACGCCGGCTTGGGCAGCACAGGGAAACTTCTCGATTCGAATATCGACGATCTCGAATCGATGATCTATTTGAATGTCACCGCTCTGACGCGGCTGGCCCTTGCCGCCCTGCCTGGTTTTGTGGCGCGCAAGAACGGTTTGCTGATAAACATTGCCTCCGTCGTTGCTCTTGCGCCCGACCTTCTGAACGGCACATACAGCGGTACCAAGGCTTATGTCGTGAACTTTACGCAGGCGCTGAAGAACGAATTGGAAGGCACCGGCGTCACTGTCCAGGTTGTGTTGCCCGGCGCAACTGCAACGCCGTTCTGGGCAAAGGCCGGTCGTCCGGTGGAGGACCTGCCGAGCGAGATCGTGATGGCCGCTGAGGATATGGTGGATGCATCGCTCGCCGGTCTCGACCAGCAGGAGCTGGTTACCATTCCGGCTCTACCGGATAGCGCCGACTGGAAGAAGTACGATTCGGCGCGCAAAGCTCTGGGGCCGAACCTTTCCCATCGGAAACCGGCGGCTCGTTATGGGATTCAGAGCTGAACCTGTTGAGGGTGTCTTTTGCCGTTCTGGCGTTTGCGGCTACGCCGTGAGGACCAATCGGTCCTTCAAATCAATCAATGAAACCGCAAGGAGCTCTTATGGCAGCAAAATCGACGCGTGAGCATTTGATCGATGTGGGTCTTGGACTGATGCACCGAGACGGGTACAAGGCCACCGGGCTGACCGACATTTTGAAGGCAGCCGATGTGCCCAAGGGCTCTTTCTATCACCATTTCGGCAGCAAAGAGGACTTTGCTGCAGCTGTGCTGGAAAAGTATGGGATGCACGCGAGGGAGCATACCGCGATCTTGAACGATGCGTCGACTCCACCGCTGAAGCGCCTGCGGCGTTATTTCAGCGATCTCGTGAAGATCTATGGCCAGAAAGGAGCGATCCCCGGATGCATGATAGGCCGCTTCAGTCTGGAGGTCGCTTCGGAGAGTGCGCAGTTGAGGGAACGGATCAGCGCTTCGTTCGACCGCTGGCAGCACACGATCGCGACAGTGATCCAGCAGGCAGTTGCGCAGAAGGAACTGCCTGCAGGCACGGATCCTGAATCGCTGGCGGGTTTCCTGCTTAACAGCTGGGAGGGGGCGCTGCTTCGTTCGCAGGCTGAAAAAAGCAACGCTCCGCTCGAAACGTTCATGCGCTACACCTTCGAGGGGCTGCTGACGAAGAAATCTATGGGTAATGCCCGCGGCAAGCCCTGATCCCGCGGTTATCAACAAGTCGCCGATAGAACGCGGCGGTGCATTTCATTCACTCGAAAGACGGTCATCTCGACTGTCTGACAAATAGTGTTCACCAGAAAAGGAGAAGCAAATGTCCACGATTCATTTTCACCAGACAACTACCCTCACGCCTGAGCAGTACATCGCCGGGCTCACCGACTTCGGGCCAGGCCGCTCGAAGCTTTTTGGTAACAGCGCCGACGAATACCTCAAGGTGCATCAGCTGGGCCGCACGCAGGCCGACGTCACCGAAGGCTCGGGTGGTGTGTGGGAACGCCTGCACTACGACTGGTCCAATCCCAGGCACGTTGTCCTTACCACAACCGACTCCAATATCTGGGGAGGCGCTTCCGGTCACACGTATAACTTCACCCGCCAGCCTGACGGCACAACGGATATCGATGTGGTCGTCGTCCGCGAGGGCAAGAATCTCAAAGGACGGTTGCTCGGGTTTGTGCTCGCGACCATCGGCAAAGGCGTTTTGGAAAAGGCATTCGTAAACAGCGTCAAAGCCATCGAAGCCGGGAACAGCGCGGAGACGGGCGGACGCGCAGCATGAGCACGCATTCAAACAAACCTGACTTCGATTCAGGTGAACGTATGGGAGGAATAACCATGACGAATCCCATTTTGGTCACCGGCGCGGCTGGCCGCGTCGGCGGGGTAGGGCGCACGATCGCCGAGTTGCTGCTGAAGCAAGGCCAACCAGTGCGTGCGATGGTGCGAAATGAAGACGAACGCGCGCAGACATTGCGCGACATGGGTGCCGAGGTGGTTCTCGGCAGTCTGCTCGATCTCGATTCGATGCATAGAGCGATTGCCGGCTGCGAAGCGATGTATTTCGGCCTGTCGATTTCAGATACCTATTTGGCCGCGACGGTCAATGCCGCGGCGGTGGCGAAGCATCACGACGTGAAGGCGTTCATCAATATGTCGCAGATGACGGTCTCTCAGATGAGCATTACCGAAACCACAGCAAGCCCGCAGCATAAGCTGCACTGGCTCGCCGAGCAGGCTCTGAATTGGTCCGGTCTACCGGTAGTGCACGTACGGCCGACAGTGTTTCTCGAAGGTCTCTTCCTGATTATGACCGCGGATTCTGTCAGTAAATCAAATCAGATCAGACTACCGTTCGGCGAGGGCAAGACTTCCCCGGTCGCAGCGGAAGACGTTGCACGGGCGGTCGCTGCACTGCTCGTCAATCCGCAGCCACACATCGGCAAGACCTATCATCTGACCGGTCCTCAGTCTGAGAACATGCATTTCTATGCACAAGAGTATTCGAAGGCTCTCGGCCGCACGATCACCTATCAGGACATTCCGGTCGAGCGGTGGCGAGAGGGGCTGCTCAAAAGCGGGCAACCGGTTCACCTGGTAAGCCACTTGGCGACGATTGCCGATCTGCAGCGCGCGGGAAGGTTTGACCGGATGTCGGACGAAGTGCTCCTGCTGACCGGGCAAGCGCCGCTGAGCGTGCAGGAGTTCGTCAGAAGGAATGCGGCGCGATTCACCGCACCCGCAAGTAGGTAATCCCCTTTCCCGAAACTCCCCGGTGCTCCGTCGCCGGGCCCTGCTCCCGAGATGTAATGTTTTCTGCCCGCCGTTCACGATCAAAGAAGAATTCACGTTGAGGAGACTCGTGGCATGCCCTACATCACGACTTGTCTGCCCCAATGGCGGACGAACGCAGTTCTTCACTTTCCGATACGACTCCGCTCTTACGCAGGCTCGGGGACTCGATTTCGGTAAATGACGCCGGTACCATCGGGAAAGAGGCACTTTTGCGAGCGGTTGGCCAGGTCGACAACAGCGGCAAACGAAAGGTTGGGCAGGCATGTCATCTCTGATTTACAAAGTTGAAAAAATGCAAGTGTTCCTAGCAACCGATACCCTAGCGACCATGAACGGAAGGGCGATACGGTTCGCAACGAAAGCGTTCCCGTTGCCACATTTGCGCATGCTCATTGCGGGGACTGGATTGGCTGGTTTCCTGGATCATTGGCTCGTCGCCATTAACGCCTCGCCGGTCCGAGGCATCGACGCACTGAACGAGCAGGCACAGGCTGGCTTGTTAAACGTCCTACGGACCTTTACGACGCAATTTCCGAATATGAATGAGACCACCAGTGTCTATCACTTCGGCTTCTCAGAGAACACAGGCGTAATTCAATCGTTTGCGTACAAGTCGGAGGAACTGTTCGAGCCTCGCCAAATCGCGTACGGACTATACGTCAAGCCGAACGTTTCCGAAGACGTGATTCCCAAGGACACACTACACCCTAGTGACATTCCAAGGATAATGGCGGCCCAGCGCGCCATCCAGGCGAAGCTTCCGAAGGAAGCACGAGTTTCTATCGGAGGCGAGATACAGATCCACCATCTGGAGCACGCAGGGTATCAGGCGTATCGGTTGGGGCAATTCGAAGACTACGCGGAAACTCGACGGGCCATTCTTAGCGACAGAGCCCCGTCAGCCAGTTCGGGCTGATAAGGCGACAGCTTACCTGTTGCAGCAAATTCAACTGCTCGCGCACCAGATCGCCACGGCCTTGCGCGGGGGGGAGGACAGACGCAAAGTACCATAAACATTAAACAGACAGCACTAGGCCACGGCCTTTCTTGACGGGATACTTTTCTTCTCCCCGCACTCGATAGCCCCGTGACTCGGGACCAAGGGTGTACTCTGGACTCGGCAGGCACGAGCACGCGAGGGTGTGATGCCGGGCATTAATTGCTAACGGTCAAGGGAGTCCATATGCCTACCATCACGACTAAAGACGGCGTTGAGATTTTCTATAAGGACTGGGGTTCGGGGCAGCCGATTGTGTTCAGCCATGGCTGGCCGCTTTCGGCGGATGACTGGGATAACCAGTTGATGTTCTTTCTGAGCAAAGGGTATCGCGTGATTGCGCATGATCGGCGTGGGCACGGACGCTCGGCGCAGGTGGCCGATGGACACGATATGGACCATTATGCGGATGACCTGGCTGCGCTTACGGCGCATCTCGGGTTGAAGGATGCGATCCATGTGGGGCACTCGACGGGCGGCGGTGAGGTGGTGCATTACCTGGCTCGGCGTGGGCAACAGGACGTGTACAAGGCTGCAATTATCAGCGCGGTGCCTCCGCTGATGGTGAAGACGGCGGCCAATCCAGAGGGCCTGCCGAAGTCAGTGTTTGACGATCTGCAGGCGCAGCTTGCGGCGAATCGCTCGAAGTTCTATCGCGACCTGCCGGAGGGGCCTTTCTATGGGTTTAATCGACCGGGGGTGAAGTCCGTGGAGGCCACCATTGCGAATTGGTGGCGGCAGGGCATGATGGGCGGGGCTAAGGCGCACTATGACGGGATTGTGGCGTTCTCGCAGACCGACTTCACGGAGGACCTGAAGAAGATCACGATTCCGGTGCTGGTGATGCATAGCGAGGATGACCAGATCGTTCCGTATGTAGCTGCGGGGCCGAAGTCGGCGAAGCTGCTGAAGAATGGGACGCTGATTACCTATAAGGATTTTCCGCATGGCATGCCTACTACGCAGGCGGAAAAGATCAACGCTGACCTGCTGGCATTCCTCAAGAGCTAAATGAAGATGTAGCTTCCAGATGGTCTCAAACGCCCTGGTACACGAGCGCAACAAAGTCACTCGGGTTCTGGAACAGGTTGCCCCATTCCGCGTCATAGGAACTTATCCCCGGGAGGCGATGCTAGGCTTTGTTCGCCGATCGGAGCTGAGGCCGATGGGGTGACCCGGGGACGGGGTAACCCTCCGTCAGGCCACGGCCTTTCTTGACGGGATACTGCAGTTCCGCGGACCCTTCCTGGAAATGTCGTTCTAGCTCTAGCTTAAGATGGTGATCTTACCCTCAGGCGTCTTAGTGAACGCGTGCAGCGTACGGCCATTCTGATCCAGGTGGCGCAGCGTCATCTGCCGGGCTGTTATCGAGATATGGCTAAACCCGTAGACCTTCTGCGCATACGGGCCCCGTTGCGACGGCTCAATCTTGAGCGAATACAAATCAGCGCCACCGCTGCCTGAGAGAAAATGACTCGTGGGATGTCCCTCGAACTCCAGGTGCTGCAGATCATGGTCGTGGCCGGCCATGTACAGGTCGACGTGATATTTGCGGAATAGCGGGTCCCAATCGCGAATCAACACAGGATGGTCTCCGTGCGGCCCATCGGAAAAGACGGGATGATGCGCAATGACGGCCAGAAAGGGAGTCGTCCGCGGACGCTTCAGCTCGGCTTCGAGCCAGGCAAGCTGCTCCGCCTGTTCCTGGGAGGTCAGGGTAAAATCGCGCCCTCCCTTCTCCTTACCATCGGGACGCGGCATGTTGCTGTCGAGCGCGAGAAACGTTATCGACGGATTGTTCGCGGGAAATTCAAAGCGATACCAGCGCGCCGGCATCGTCCAGCGAGTTGCGTCGGCCCCGTTCCTGCCGCTGCGCGCATACTCCAATTCAGCATCAACTTTGCTTGCGGGCCAGCGCTGATAGTCATGATTCCCCAACACGGCATAAGCAGGGCAAGGAAAATCCTTGGCCGGGTACATCTGCTCGAACTGCGTCTGCCACCGGCTCGAGTGGGCGCCTCCAGCCAGCTCTCCATACCAGTTATCTCCAAGCATCAGCATCGCCTGGGGACGGACGGAATGCTGTCTGGCATACGCGGAGAGACCCGCGGCCACTTGCGCTTGAGCCGTTTGGTCCTCATATCCCCAATCGCCCAGCACCAGCAGCTCCGCGGCTGCGCCGTCCGCAGGCATAAATTCAGCCAGGGCGGGAAAAGAACCAAGGCTGGCCAATGCACTATATGCAAAACTCTGCCGTAGAAACCGGCGTCGGCTGAAGCTACCAGGGGCGAGAAGGCGCGAAGGCATACAAGCGGGTTATACCATTTCTTTGGGACAGCTGAGTAAACACGTTCACGACAGCTTCTCCCTGGGTTGATCTGCCTGCCGCGGATGCCAGCGGTAGGCCGCTACCGAGTTCTTCCAGAAAAACTTCTCCGAGGCCACCGGGCCTTTGGGCTCAACGTAACCGCGGATGATCGAGATGGTTTCCTGGTACGTTGCGTGATGGTCGCTATTGGGCCAATCGCTGGCGTAGAGGACGTGGTCTTCGCCGAAAATCTCCCATAGTGCGTCAAGCCGCTCCTGGGCAAAGCTCGGGCCGCCTGCCTCTTCGATGCGCGCGGCAATGACTTCAGAAAGCTTGACGAAGACGTTCTTGTTTTTTGCCAGACGCCGCAGCAGCGACCAGTATTCCTCGCGGGCGGGCGCTTCCGAAGGTATTCGCGCTGTGGGCAGGTGATCGATCACGATCCTCAACTCGGGAACGTGGTCGGACACACCCGCGATGGCCCGGATGAGCTTGAGATCGGGATTGGCGCTGTCCAGGACCAGGCCGCGCTCTGCCAACATCTTCAGCCCGGGCAGAAACTCCGGCTTCTGCGCATCGACGGCCAGATCCCGATCCCAAAGATTGCCGTACCGTATGCCCAGGAACAGAGGATTGCGGTGAAGCCGATCAAGGTCCTTTTCATAAGAGGGCGTTCCTGGGATCAGGTCACCGACCATGCCCACGATGATGGGATGGCCGGCCGCCTGGCGCAGGACCCAATCGTTATCGCCGGCCAGCGGGCTGGCTTCGATCACGATCGCGCCGACCACGCCAAAGGGACGGGCAAGGCCGGCATAACGGTCGGGCAACGCCGCCTTGTAGAGCGCTGTATCGGTCTTTGCCGGCCAGGGCACGCCGCCTGGACGCCCCGGATCAAAGAGGTGAATGTGCGTATCGATGATGGGGATGGCCGGGGGAAGGGCCTCGGCTATCCGGCTGGTTGCCACGCCTCCGGCGACCGAAGCCGCGAGCGTGAGAAACTTGCGTCTCTTCATGCACGTCTCCCTATTGTCCAGAGCAGAAACAGTAACAGAAGAAATGCTTTAGAATGCTGCTTTGTTCGGAGGAGTTTTGCAAAGACGACATTTCCTGACCTCGTCCGTGGCCGCGGCAGCGGCGGCGTTGACCCCAAGCAATTCACTGGCCCAGGCGGCCGCCGGCAAAGGCCGCGAGTACTATGAGCTGCGCAAGTATCAGTTGCAGTCAGGCCCGGAGCCAAAGTTGCTGCAAAGCTACCTGGCGGATGCGCTGATTCCCGCACTCAACCGGCTCGGTTTTTCGCCCATCGGCGCCTTCAATCTCGACCTCGGCCCGCAAACGCCTGCCCTCTACTTGCTGATCCCGTCGGCCAGCCTGGAGTCGCTGGTGACGACCGAGCTGCATTTGGCAAAGGACGACGAATTCATGAAAGCCGCCGCTCCTTTTTGGAACGCGCCGGCGACTGCACCCGGTTTCCTCCGCATCGAAAGCTCGCTCATGATCGCGTTTGAAGGCTGGCCGCGCCTGGTGGTTCCGCCGGTCACGGCTCAGCACGGCAAGCGGGTATTTCAACTCCGCACCTACGAGAGCCCAACCCCACAGGACCACGTGCGTAAAGTGGACATGTTTCACAACGGCGAATTTGAGATCTTCCAGAGGGCCGGCTTTTGGCAAGTGTTCTTTGGCGACACACTGATTGGCCCGCGCTTGCCACAGTTGACCTACATGGTCAGTTTTCCGGACATATCGGAAATCGACGTAAAGTGGGACGCGTTTCGCTCTGACCCGCAATGGAAAAAGCTGGCGGCTCAGCCGAAGTACAGCTCGGAAGCTATCGTGAGCAGCATCGACAACCTTGTGCTCAGGCCCGCGTCCTTCTCCCAGATTTAGTCCTGCACGAGAGCGAAGGCGAGAAGTCTGCTGAGGAACGTGCGTGAGAACCAGGATTTTCGAATTTTGTCCCGCAGGGATGGTCGAACTTCAGACGTGTCCAAACTAGCGGAGCAACTGGCTTTTTGAGGATTTAAGTTGTTGATTGCTTTGAAGCGCGCTTGATTGGGGAGCTCGGAGCATTCTCACCAGGGCTAAAGCCCGGTCATTGCAAGATAAACTGTTCTCGCGGGTTTGAAAACCCGCTTCCCCGGACTGAAAGTCCGGGGCTGGCACAGCTGATTAAGGCCAATTCGCAGCTCCGTCAGATGTATAAGCTCCAGGCCCAGGACTGGCGTCCTGGACGCTAGTCCTGGGTACAGCTGCAGCATGATTGAGCCCCGCAGGGACCGCGCAGGTCGTTTCCACTAGGCATCCAGTCCGAGTTCCTCGATGCCCTTCCCGCCATGCTTTTCCAAATCTGCCAACAGTCCTTCATCCGACAGATCAAGCATGTGGGAGTGGTTCCAGTCATGGTGCACGACATCGTGCAGACGATCGAGGATATGTTTGTCGCAAACCTCAATGGCTAATTCGCGCCTGCTGTCGAAGCTCCCCGGAGCCAGGTTGATGGATCCGATAATCGCCCGCTCTCCGTCGGCCAGCAACATCTTCGCGTGCAGTTTCAGGCCTTTCAGCTTGCGCACCTCAACTCCGACATCGTTCAGAATGCGCAGTCCTCCGACGCCTTCCAGCAATTTCTCCTTCTTGAGGGTGTGCGGCGGCCGCGCCATCACATGAACCTTGACTCCGCGCTCCTTGGCCCGCACCAGGTGCTCGATGATCATCTGATCCTGGTACCGTTCATTTTGTAACCATAGCGAGTGCTTGGAGCTGTCGATGAACTCGGTAATCCGTTCGCGGCCATTGCCGCGGCACCAAATCAGTTGCGCTTGTTTCCCTGAAGCAAAATCCTGGCGGCTCCAGTCTGCCTCGAAGCAGTTGATAATCTCCGCAACCTCGTGCGGGTCCGTGGTGATGATCGCATAATCGCGCGTCTCGGTCAGGTTCTCGCTCTGCCAGTTGAGCGACTTCACAAACGCCGTCTTGTCATCCACAACCATTGATTTTTCGTGCGTAAGGTCGAAGGCCGGATTGCTATCCAGCACGTCAATCCCTGCCGCCGATAACGTAGCGCGGCTTTCGTCGTTTTCTGAGACACCGTTGCGGCGCTTGGGATTGAGCATGACCCGTACCACAACACCGCGGCGGTGTGCTTCCACCACGGCCGCGATCAGCGACGGATCGGTGAAGACGAACATCTTGATGCGCAGCGATTTCGTCGCATGTTTGATGGCGTCCAAAATCGGTTTCGCGGAATCGTCAGGTAACACAACTAAACTACGGGACATCTGCACTCTCCCGCCTGCGGAAGCCGCTAAGGAGCGGCCTTCGCCGGTGTTGTATCGAACTGTACACTATACAACTCGGCGTAGGTTCCCCCCAGCGCCAATAGCTGGTCGTGCGTGCCCTGCTCGGCCACTACACCATCTTTCAGCACGATGATTTTGTCGGCATCGCGGATGGTACTCAGCCGGTGGGCAATGGTGAGTGTGGTTCGCCCCTTCATCAATCGTTCCAGGGCTTCGATCACCAGTCTTTCCGACTCGGTATCCAGAGCGGCGGTCGGTTCATCAAGAATCAGGATCGGGTTGTTGCGTATGATCGCGCGCGCAATCCCGATGCGCTGCCGCTGTCCGCCGGAAAGGGTATCGCCTCGATCGCCGACAAATGTCTGGTAGCCGTTGGGCATGCGGGCGATAAACTCGTCCGCATTGGCCAGCTTTGCGGCCTCGATGATCTCCTCCTCGGTCGCGTCTGCGCGGCCGTAGGCAATGTTGTCGCGCACAGATCCGCGAAAGAGCACCGTCTCCTGCAGCACATAGCCGATCTGATCACGCAACGCCTGGAGTCGATAGTCGCGAACATCCACGCCGTCCACCAGCACTGCGCCGGCGCTGGGATCGTAAAAGCGGGGGATCAGGCTCATGATGGTCGATTTGCCCCCGCCCGTCGGCCCCACCACGCCAATCATTTGACCGGGCTTCACGGTGAAGCTTACATCGCGCAGCACGGGACAGCTCGCGTCATAAGCAAAAGCCACGTGATCGAAAACGATCTCGCCCTTGATCTTCTGCTCGTTGGCATCGGGTTTCTCGGGAAGCACGGCATCGGCGTCGAGAATCGTCCGAATGCGCTCCACCGCCACGGCGGTCTGGGCAATGGAGTTGTTCATGCTGGCGAGGTCTTTTACCGGCTTGAAAAACGATACGAGATAGGAGAGAAAGACGGTCAACTCCCCAGCGGTCATCCCTCCTCTAAGGATGAGCAGCGAGCCTCGCCATAGGACGAAGGCAACACAGAAGGAGACGATGACGGAAACGATAGGGGAGAGCAGAGCCTTCACCTGGCGCGCTTTGAGCGCCGCAGCTACGGTTGCCGCGCTTACCGCGGCCAGTGCTTGCTGCTCCAGCTCCTGCCTGCCGAAGGCCGTGACCACGCGGATGGATTCCAGATCCTGCTGCACGACGGCCACGATATTGCTCTGTTGCCTGCGCACCTCGTGGGTTGAACTCTTGACCGCCTTCTTGAACCTGGTGGCCAGCAGCAGCAGCAAGGGCGTGATCGCGATCGCGATCAGGGTGAAGTCCCAGTTGAGAAAGAACATCACCACCAACATGCCCAGGATGGTAAACATGTCCACCACGATGCCCAGCGTCGCGGAAGAGGCAAAGTTTTGGATGGTGAGCACGTCCGCGGTAATCGTGCTGAGCAGGACGCCGGATTGGTGGGTGTCGTAATAGCGCAGGGATAAATATTGGAGATGGTGGTAGGTCCGCATGCGCAGGTCGTTCGCGACCCACTGTCCCACGCTCTCGGTGAAGTAGTTGGCCAGGTACGAAGCGACGGCGTTGAAGACGGCGATCAGGATCACCGCTAAGGCCGCGATCTCCGCAAGATGTGCCCGATGAGCATGAGCGAGCACCGGCTGGATCAGGTGAGCCAGCCAGGGATCGAGCTTACGTCCGACCACCACATTGTCGATGACGATCTTGAGGGGCCAGGGTGCAGCCAGAGTCATGAGGCTCTGGACCAGCATCGTCACAAGGATGATCGCCAGGCTGCCCCGGTAAGGCCGAAGCAATTCGCGGATCAGGCCCATCATGCCCCGGCCCTCTTCGCTATCTATTTGCTGCGCGGCCTCGACCACTGCCAATACCCCTTGTTACCAGTCTGTGAACGTGACACCACTTTAAACGGTATCCCGCCTTTCTGCTGCAACAGATATTGGGCATACGAATCTTGAGACCTTAAGCGTTGATCGTCAGCCGAATGCTTTCGGGTTGAGCGCCTGGCACCCATCATCTTGCGAAATGCCGGGTGGCCACCCGTCGTTACCGGGAGTGGTCCGGGCCGTCTACTCGGCACTTTCGATCAAGTGGTAAATCTGGGCTCCATATTTTTCCACGGTGCCCATGCCGATGCCAGGCACCGCAAGCAAGTCGGAATCCGTCCTGGGGCACGAGCTGGCAATATTGCGCAAAGTGCGATCGCCAAAGATGCGAAAAGCCGGCAACTTCCTCCGCTTTGCCTCGGTCAACCGCCAGGCGCGCAATGCCTGCTCCAGGCGAGCCTGCCGCTCCGGCGGGGCGCGGGCTCACCCGGAGAAGCCTTCGCCAACCTGCCTTGCGCCGGCGTAGAGGACTCCGCGAACTTACTTCGCTTCTTCCCCCGCTTGTCAGAAGCGGAAGGAGCGACCGCATCCCGCATAACGAACAGGTGAGCCTGGCTCTCATTGAACGTGAGCCCCGCAGGCAAAATGCTGACGTTGCGGTAGGGAATTCGCTTCCCCTGCGTCTCAAACACCGCATCGGTAAATGCGATCAACTCTGCCCGAGCCATCGCTCCCAGGACCTCTTCAAAATCGTCCCGGCTCATCTCGCCATCAGGGTAAAGGTCAGTATGCAGCTTCCCGGTAGACCTCGCGGAAACCCCGCGCAGCTTCTGCAAGACTCGATCGCAAGCGATTCGTTCGGCACGCGCCGGTGACCGGAATCTCTGCGCAATACAATCGACAGGCGCGCAAAAGTCGCAGATGCCACAGCCCGCACCACTGTCTGACGTGTCCCCAAAGTGGTGAACCAGCGACTTCATGCGGCAGTGATGGCCCTCCGCGTAGCGGATGATCTCTTCCAGCTGATCTTTCTTCTGTTCCGCCTGCAGGGTGTAGGAGGCTCGCCAGCCATCCACTCCAAGACTCACATTTTCCGCAAAGTCCACGATGGCGCCTTTGTGGATCCATAGTTTTTCGAGCGCCTTGTCGAAGACATCCTCGTCCATCTTGACCAGCTTGCGTACCGCGTCCTTACTTTGCGGTTGATCCACTAGCTTCGAAAAAATGCGATCCAGCAGCGCCACCGGCGGATAATCCCGGCCGATAAAAAAGTCATGCGTATGACGATCCGCATAGGAATACATGAGGATGGCGCGGCTGGGCTTTCCATCACGCCCGGCGCGGCCAATCTCCTGGTAATAGCCCTCAAGGCTGCCGGGAACGGCGGTGTGGATCACGGTACGGACATCGGCTTTGTCGATGCCCATGCCGAAAGCCGTGGTAGCGACCATGACGTCCAGCTTTCCGGACATGAATTCTTCCTGCACTCGCCGCCGCCGATGGGCGTCGAGGCCTGCATGGTAGCCCGCCACACGAAATTCACGCCCCCACGCCGAGGACAAAGCTTCCGCCTGCTTGCGGGTCGGCGTGTACACAATGGCCGGGCGATTGCCGGCTTCGAGCAGGATCGACCGGGCCAGCCCAGGCCGGTTGGAGGGCAGCGCCTCCACAATCTCGATGCCGATATTCTCTCTGCGGAAGCCGTGGATAAAGTGCTTGACCGTGGCCAGCCCGAGTTGCGTCGCGATGTCTTTCTGCACCAGCGGGGTCGCGGTTGCGGTAAGAGCCAGCGCCGGCGCCGGCCGGAAACTCGGCAAGTACTGGCCCAGCATGCGGTAATCCGGGCGGAAATCGTGCCCCCATTGCGAGATGCAGTGCGCTTCGTCGATGGCAATGAGCGAGGGCTTGCGTTTCGCCAGCATCTGCGGAAAGCCCGGCACGCGAAGCCGCTCTGGAGCGATGAACAGAAACTGAAGGTTGCCCTTCATGTAATCCACGCAAGCCTGCCGGGAACTCTCGCGATCGCGGCCGGAGTGTATGCACTCGGCCGATAGGCCAAGGCGCTTCAGTTTGCCTACCTGGTCGTCCATCAAGGCGATCAACGGGCTGATGACCAGCGTAGTTCCACCCCGCGCCAATCCCGGCAATTGATAGCAGAGCGATTTGCCCGAGCCCGTCGGCATCACCAGCAGCGCATCTTCCCCTGCAGTCACCGACTGGCACACTGCCTCCTGGTTAGGGCGGAAGCTGGAAAAACCGAAGACGCTTTGGAGCAGTTCGCTGAGGCTGGCGTTGCTGGGGATTGCTTTGGCCGCAGGAATCTCCCTGGTAGCTGCCATCTCAACGTGGCTGGCGGATTCTGCAACCCGGGCTGCAGGCCGAGCTACGGGCGTTGTTTGACTCACCCGCCCCACCACCGAGCGGACGTAGTCGCTGATGCGTTCCAAAAAGGGATCCAGCTGCGCCTCACCATGCTGGATACGGTTGAGAAACGCTTCCCATTGCCCGGTCATCGCCGGGCTTTTCACTTCCGGATGCACCACCTCGATCAGGTGTATTCCTTTGTCGGTGGCCTCGAGGCTTTTGCCGGTTCGCGTGACGTAACCGCGCTTCAGGAGCACCTCGATGATGGCCGCCCGGGTAGCTGGTGTGCCCAGCCCGGTTTCCTTCATCGCGTCCGATAGCTCTTTCTCATCCAGAGTCTTGCCCGCCGTCTGCATCGCGGTCAGGATGGTCGCATCGTTAAACCGTTGCGGCGGCCGGGTCTTCTTCTTTTGCGCTTCTATCCTGGTCAGGTTCTGTGCCTGACCCTCGGCCAGCGTTGCGGGCAGCGCCTGATCGGCTTCTGGATCGCTCTTCGGATCCCGTCTGCGCGCCTCAGTTCCGGGGTCGAGAACCTTCCAGCCCATTTGCCGCACCACGGTACCAGTGGTGCGATACCGGTCCACTGTGGGTTCCGTCGTCGTGCGGATGGCTGTAATCACCGTGGTTACTTCCTGCAGGTGCTCTGCATGCCACAACATCAGCAGCCGCCGGCAGACCAGGTCGTAAATCTTGCTTTCTTCGTCGGAGAGCCTGTCTGGCTGCATCGCCACAGCGGTGGGGATAATCGCGTGGTGATCGCTGACCTTGCTGTCGTCCACGTAACGCTTGCCCAGGGCACGCTCCCCGGTTCCCGGAGCCAGGTGTTCCTGATAGCGGCCCGAAATCACACCAACGATCCTGGGAAGTGTGGCCGCAATATCAGTCGACAGGTGGCGGCTGTCGGTCCGTGGATAGCTGATGAGTTTGTGCTGCTCATATAGAGCTTGGGCCACATCGAGCGTTTTTTGCGCGCTGAAGCCGTAAAGGCGGTTGGCATGCCGCTGCAGCTCCGTGAGGTCGTAGAGCAGAGGGGGCGGCGTACGCACGGTCTCCGCCGTGAGCGACTCAATGGCGGCTTGTCCGGCGCGCGCCCGCGCCATGATTTGCTCGGCCTCCTGCCCGTCGGCAGCCAACCGGCTGCTTTCGTTGCTCTTGACTTCAGGACGGAACCAGGTGCCGTCATACGGTTCTATGGCTTGCGTGGCCTGGAAAGATGCGACGACGTGCAGATAATCCTCGGGCACAAAGCTGCGCAGAGCGAGTTCTCGCTCGACGATCATGGCCAGCGTTGGGGTCTGCACCCGGCCGACGGAAAGCTCTTCGTTGTAGACGATCGAGTATGCGCGAGACAGATTCATGCCCACCAGCCAATCGGCCCGGCTGCGGCCGCAGGCGGCATCCGCCAGCCGGTCGTAGTCGCTCCCTGGGCGAAGGCTGGCAAATCCCTTGCGGATGGCGTCCGGTGTCAGCGAAGAAATCCACAGCCTGCTGAAAGGTTTGGTGCTTTTGGCCGCCTCGTAGATGTAGCGAAAAATCAACTCTCCTTCACGGCCGGCATCGGTCGCGCACACGATGCTCGACACGCGCGGAGACATGAGGATTTTTTGCACTACTTCGAACTGCTCTTTGCTGCGCTCGTAGACCACCAGCGGCCACTGGTCAGGCAGAATGGGCAGAGACTCCAACCGCCACTGCCGCCACACTGGATTGATCTGGTGCGGCTCCGCGAGCGAGACCAGGTGCCCAATGGCCCAGGTCACCACGTAGCCGTTGCCTTGCAGGTAACCCGTGCCCCGTTTGTCAGCTCCCAACACACGGGCAATGTCTCGCGCAACGGATGGTTTTTCGGCCAAAACCGCGATAGTCCCGGATTCAGATGCGGTCATTCTGCTTCTCAGTCTACCGCGCCATCTCTGCAGTAGACAGGCACAAGGGGTGTACGCTCATGTCCTGCCACGCAAGCCCTGCACAAGGCCACTGTGAGGGGTTTTCTTAAGGGAAAGGCGCAGGATGCTTGCCAGCGCCGCCAGATTCTACAGGAAATTGGGGTGGCGTTCGCAGTCCCTCCCCTTTGAGAGCAAGATAAGAAATGTTTTAATCCAACTGTGGACGTTTCTCTCGATCAGATAAAAAAAGCAGAACAGAGAATTCGCGATTTCATCTATTTCTCTCCTTGCCAACTCTCGGCCGCGCTCTCCGAGGTTACCGGTCAACAGGTCTTTCTGAAGCTGGATAATCTGCAGCGGACCGGGGCCTTCAAAGAACGCGGTGCGCTTAACAGGATTTTGCTGCTGAGTGACGAGGAGAAGCGGCGCGGCGTGATCGCTGCCAGCGCCGGAAATCACGCCCAGGCCGTGGCCTACCACGCCACCCAACGCGGCGTCCTGGCGCGCATTGTCATGCCCCTGATGACCCCGCTGGTGAAGACTTCCGCCACCCGTGGATTTGGAGCCGATGTGATCCTGCACGGCGCGAACTACGATGAGGCCTGTGATGAAGCGCTCAGAATCTGCCAACTGGAAGGGATGACGTTCGTCCATCCTTTCGATGACGCGGCCGTGATCAATGGTCAAGGGACGATCGGCCTTGAGCTGCTGGAGCAGGTGCAGGGCCTGGAGGCAGTCGTCGTGCCCATCGGCGGTGGAGGACTGATCAGCGGCGTGGCCTGCGCATTGAAAGAGAGCAATCCGGCTATTCGTGTGGTGGGTGTGCGAGACGGAGCGGCTCCCCTCCATGCTGCGCGCCATGGAGCACGGCAGCCCGGTCACGCTTCCCGCCGAAGCCACAATTGCGGACGGGATCGCGGTTCGGCGCGCGGGAGATCTCACCCTGCCCCTGGTGAAACGGTTTGTCGACGAGATCGTCACCGTGGATGAAGAAGAAATAGCCAACGCCATCATGGTCCTGCTCGAAAGGGAGAAAACCCTGGCTGAGGGGGCGGGAGCCGTGGCCCTGGCCGCCCTGCTGCAGAAGAAGACGTCACTCAAAGGGGAACGCACCGCGGTCCTTGTTTGTGGCGGCAACATCGACGTAAGCCTGTTAGCCAGGATTATCGAACGCGGTTTGGTCAAGGATGGCCGGCGGATACGGATTCGTGTCCACCTCGCCGATCGCCCCGGAGCTCTTCATCAGTTGACGAAAATCCTCTCCGATCAGCGGGCAAACATTGTCGAGACGCTGCACAATCGTGCTTATTATGGCGTCAATTTGGGCGATACAGTTATAGACATCACACTCGAAACGCGAGGCGCTGCGCATATCACCGCGATCGGCGATGCGCTTGAAGTTGAGGGCTATCGGTATGAGCGTATCCAGTAACACGATAGGAACAAGGCCAATGCAAGAGTTCTTGAGGCTAAAACGCCTGCCGCCATATGTCTTCAACATCACCAGCGAAATGAAGGCGGCGGCTCGGGCGCGGGGAGAAGACATCATCGACTTCGGTATGGGCAACCCCGATGGAGCGACACCGAAGCACATCGTAGACAAGATGATCGAGGCGGCAGGGAAGACGGCGACTCACCGCTACTCCTTGTCGAAGGGAATTCCCCGGCTGCGCAAGGCGATTTGCAACTGGTACCAGAAGCGCTATGACGTGCAGCTCGATCCATTGACTGAAGCGATCGTGACCATTGGCTCCAAGGAGGGAATTGCCCACTTATGCCTGGCTACGCTCGATCGTGGAGATGTCGTGGCTGTGCCCAGCCCCAGCTATCCAATCCACATTTATGGTCCGGTGATCTCCGGGGCCAACGTGCGCGCCATTCCGGTACACAGCACCGACGACTTTCTGGCGGAGCTGGAGCATTCTGTGCCGTTGATGTATCCGCGTCCCAAGATGTTGATCCTGAATTTTCCTGCGAACCCGACCACGCAATGTGTGGACCTGAGGTTCTTTGAGCGTGTGGTCGCTCTGTGCAAGGAATTCCAGATCTACCTTGTACACGATTTGGCATACGCGGATATCGTGTTCGACGGATATAAAGCGCCCTCGATTCTGCAGGTCCCGGGAGCGAAGGATATTGCTGTTGAATTTTTCACGTTGTCGAAGAGCTACAACATGCCTGGCTGGCGGGTTGGCTTCATGGTGGGCAATCCGGAGTTAGTGGCAGCGTTGGGAAGGCTCAAGAGTTATTTCGATTACGGCACCTTCACCCCAATTCAGGTAGCTTCGATCCTTGCGCTCGAGGGTCCACAGGAGTGCGTGCAGGAAATCTGCGACAACTACCGCAAGAGGCGGGACGTTTTAGTCAAAGGGCTAAACCAACTGAGCTGGCAAGTGCAGATGCCCAAGGCGACGATGTTCGTATGGGCCTCGATCCCGGAACGATACAAAGCCATGGGCTCGCTCGAGTTTGCCAAGAAGCTCCTGACCGAGGCCAAGGTCGCAGTCAGCCCAGGTGTCGGCTTCGGGGAACACGGAGACGAGCACGTGCGCTTTTCCCTGATAGAGAACGAAGAGCGAACCCGGCAGGCACTGCGAGGCATCAAGCAAATGTTCCAGCAGGAGTCGTAACCAAGGCCCATAGTTCTGGACGGGTGCCCCATGTTCGCCAAAGCGTACATGGGACGAAAAAGATGGGCAAAGCCCCTCCAATGCTATGTTGTGCGAGAAGAAACCGCAGGTCTCTCCACTACGCTACGCTCCGGTCCCACGGCACGCCGGGCAGGCGAGATGACAATTCTGTTGAAGGACAGAACAATGTTTCCAGGAGAAATCCACAACCCAGCCTCAAACAGAGTTGTCATCCCGACCAGAGCGCAGCGGAGTGGAGGGACCTGCGGTTCTTCTCCCTTCCAACGAATGCTGCTAATGGAAATCGTGTGAGCGCACTTCGAGGTTACTGAAGGCCAGAGGCTGTATCCGTTTAGCTTTGATATGGATCACGCCGTCCTGATTTTGCAGCGCTCCCTCCACCAGAACAAATTTGCTGCGCGTTACTACCACACGCTCCCGCTCATAAAGATCGGGGGTAATGATGACATTAGCAATACCAGTCTCATCTTCCATAGAAATAAAGATGAAACCTTTCGCAGTACCTGGACGCTGCCGGGCAATGACACAACCTGCTGAGCGTACATATTCTCCATCCTGATAATTTCGCAGTTCAGCAGAAGTCAGCACCTTCATCGCCTGTAGCTCTCGCCGGCGATAGTGCAATGGATGCTTTCCTACAGTCAGGCCAGTCCCGGAGTAATCCGCACTCAACCTCTCCTCTGTAGTCATTTGCCGCAGGGGAGAAGAGGCCTGTTGTTGACCATGATGTGGCTTCAGCAATGGACCTACCGGCCTGACCGCTTCTTCCACCTGCCAAACAGCATCACGTCGATGGCCAATCCCATCCAGGCAATTCAGAGCGCCAATACGGGCCAACAGCGTGAGTTCTTTTCGTTGCAGTAAGGGCACACGCCGGGTGAGATCTTCTGCGGAGCGAAACAGTCCAGCCTGATTGCGAGATTCGACAATCGCTTCTCCTACCTCCTGCCGTAGTCCCTTGGCATACATCAGTCCCATGCGCAGCGAGCGCTCGCCATTGCTCTCGTGTTCAACCGTGCATAGCCATTGCGAGACCAGTACGTCGATAGGCCGGATACGCAGACCATGACGCTGCGCATCTTTTACCAACACCGCAGGCGAATAAAACCCCATCGGCTGATTGTTGAGAATCGCGCACGTAAACGCAGCCAGGTAACGCACCTTGAAATAAGCAGAAGAGTAAGCAATCAACGCAAAGCTCGCGGCATGAGATTCAGGGAAGCCATAAAGCGCAAAAGAGGTAATGTTCTGAATAATATTGTCCTGCGTGGCCGTATCGAGACCATTCTTGGTCATGCCCGTTCGCAGCTTCACTTCCAATTGCTCCATGCGCTGCCATGACCGGCGCATACCGACGGCGCGGCGCAACTCTTCTGCTTCCGACCCGGAAAAATCCGCCACCGTCATCGCCATGCGCAAGAGCTGTTCCTGGAAGAGGGGGACACCTAAAGTCCTTTTGAGCACCGGCTCCAGCGAGGGATGAGGATAAGTAACTGCCTCTTTTTTCTGTCGCCGCCGCATGTACGGGTGCATCATTTTGCCTACGATCGGCCCCGGCCGGATGATAGCCACCTGCACCACAAGGTCATAGAATTTATCCGGCTTGTTGCGAGGCAAAGAAGCCATTTGTGCCCGGCTCTCCACCTGAAACATGCCCACCGTATCCGCTTGCTGCAAGGTTTCGTATACCACCGGATCCTGGGGTAGCTGGGCTATGTCGACGGGCTCATCGTAATGCTGCGAGACTAAGACCAGGCAATCCTGGATGACCGCCATCATGCCCAGACCCAGCAGATCCACTTTGATGATGCCCAGGTCAGCGCAGTCTTCCTTATCCCACTGCACCACGGTGCGTCCAGGCATGGAAGATCGTTCCAACGGCACCACGTGATCCAACTGGCCCTGGCAGATCACCATCCCACCGGAATGCTGGCCAAGATGTCGCGGCAGATCCTGCATACGCATGCAAAGCTCGAGAAACTTGTGGATGTGGGCGTGCTTCACATCAAAACCGGCATGTTGAAAAGAATGTTCCAGGGTGTCGTTCTTGCCTTTCCACTCCCATTGCGACACCAGGCTGGATAGGCGGCCCAGGGTTTCAGGATCGAAGCCCATCGCCTTGCCCACTTCCCGTGCAGCCGACTTGCCGCGATAGGTAATCACGTTGGCGGTGATGGCGGCCCCCAATTCTCCGTAGCGGGTATAGATGTACTGAATCGCCTGCTCGCGTTTATCTCCGGAGGGCAGATCAAGATCAATGTCAGGCCACTCTCCACGGTTTTCGCTCAGGAAGCGTTCAAAAAGCAGATCCATTCCGACCGGATCGACCGCGGTGATCCCTAGCGCATAGCACACCGCGGAATTCGCAGCACTTCCCCGGCCTTGCACCAATATGTCGTTCTTCCTGCAAAAATCGATCAGGTCCCATACGATCAGAAAATAACCGGCAAAGCCCAGTCTTCTCAATCAAGGCGAGCTCATGCTCAACCTGCTTTTTGGCTTTCTCCAATAATTTCTGATTGTGTTGGGATCCGTATCGTTTTAAGACGCCTTCCTCAGTACGGCGGCGGAGAAAGCTATCCATCGTGTCGCCTTCTGGAACCGGATAGCGGGGAAATTCATAGCCCAGATCATTGAGCTCAAATTCCAATCGCTCAGACAAGGCAACTGTGTTCGCAATCGCCAGGGGAAGATCGCTGAACCTGTCGGCCATCTCGCGCTCATGGCGCAAATGGCGTTGCTGGTTAACACTGAGCAGGCGTCCTGCCTGCTCCAGGTTGGTATGGCAGCGAATCGTAGTAAAAACATCGAGGATTTCCCGATCGTACGCCGTTGCATAACGAACGCCGTTCGTAGCCAGCAATGGTAAATGAAAACGATGGGCAATACGGATAGCCGCCTGGTTGCGCCACTCTTCCTCCCGCTCGCCATGGCGCTGAAGCTCGATATACACATTTTGCTGCCCGAAGAGCCGGACAAGCTTTTCCGTAACTTTCACTGCTTCCTGTTCGCCGCCACGCATCAGTGCTGAAGCCAGCGGGCCTTCATCCCCACCGGTAAGGCAAACAAGCCCGGAAGAATACTGTTCCAGGTCCTCAAGCGTAGCTGCACCTTCGCACTTGGTGGTCTCGCGCATCTTGAACCGGGTAATCAGTTGACAAAGATTCTGATATCCCTTGCGAGAGGTGCACAGTAGGGGCAGCCGCGCTGGTTCGGGAGCATGCTGATGCGGCAGCCATCCCGGAGGGGTGAGCCGCTTGCCCAGACTCGATACAGCGATTTCCGCTCCCACATGGGCGCGCACACCATGCTTATGGGCAAGAGTATGAAATCGAGCTGCACCGTAAACCCCATTCCTGTCCAGCAGGGCCATGGCAGGCATGTCCAGCTCCGCAGCGCGCTGAATTAGATCCTCTGGCAGTGAGGCCCCTTCAAGAAAGCTGAATGCGCTGGCCGCATGCAGTTCGATATACCGCTCAGTCATACAGAGCCTCTATCTGCCAACGATCCTGTATAAGATCACGGGTCAGGCAGCAACAAAGCGAGGCAGCATCATGGCCCCTGGCCACCAGGTCCCATTGTTCGAGCGACCACAGCGTCGGATTCCACCAATCTCCGGCGGAAGACCAGGGCCCATAAGCACGCTCGACGGTGTATCGCTTCTCGCGGAAGACGAAAGAATCAGGTTGCCGGTCATGTACGTTCACCATGACTATTTCCGGCGGACGAAGCTGACGCATGGCCAGGCGCTTTGGTCCTGGTTTCCTGTCGCTTGCGGTAGAAGTAGAAGAGGACACAACAAAGGGCTCTATACGAAAAGCATCCGGGCGATTGGTGTCTTTGAGCACCGCCTGGCCCACGCAGCCCTCGCCCACGATACTGCGAATCCTGGCCAGCGTTACATCCAGCCGCATGGGCTCCGGCACCTGGGGAGAAAACAATCCCAGTTGCACTTTGCTTGTGCTGCCCGGTTCTGCGCTCAAGGTTAGCGACAAGATGGCTGCCTGCGGTGGATGCGCCTGCAGGTCCAGATGGATGAGCTTCAGCCATAGTTTTCGATCGGTATTCGGGAGTGCGGGCCGTACCGTTCGAGAATGCGCTTTACCCCCTTCAAGTCCAAGATGGAGAGTGATGGAGGCTAGCGCGAGTAGGCGCGACTGGGCCCGCACAATAAGCTGATCGAGCATGACCCCCATGATAAAAAGCAGAGAATCGAGCAGTTCTACAGGAGAATCCAGTTCCATTCGTTCTTGCAGGTCGAAACTAGCCTCGAGCGCGGTAAACAAATGTGGCAATTCACCGCGTGCCAGCAGGCGCAGTTCTTTGCCTGCTTGTCCCAGCCGCGCAATCAATTCTGTTTCCGCCAGGTCGCCGAGTGCCCCAAGGGTTGTAATGCCCCACATGGAGAAGGTTTCCGCATGCTCGGGAGAAAGATCGAGCACCGTGAGCGGCAGGGGGGCAAGTGCAGTGCGTTCCATGCCCCGCGGTAGCACACGGATACCAGTGCCGGAATGCCCCCGTGCCACGCATCGGGCGGCATGAAAGTTACTGCTGATGGCGATCGATGCATGTATCCCGATGGCCTTTGTCTTCTTCCACAAGCTTTCGCCCAGAGCATCCGGAGAGCCGAATAACATTTCGGTGCCGGCAATATCGACCACGCAGGTAAAGTAACTGTCACTGCTCTGATATTCCACCCGGGGCGAGAAGGCTCCGGCGCACTCCAGCAAGGCTGCACGCGCCGATGCTTCTTCGGTGAACGATCGTTGCAATACGACTGCGGCCGGAAACATTTCCATTTCCAGTTTGGTCATGCCGGGGACTATTCCCAGGGCCTGCGCAGGATCATTGAGCGAACACACTTGTTCGAAGGGAGGTTCACCATCAAATACCACCACCGGTTTTCGCAACAATTCAGGCCGTAAGCGCAACAAAGCCTGCAGCGGAAACTCTCTGGCATCGAGGCAAGCGTAGCGTGCAGTTGCCGGCATCATCTCTGTCCAGCCCAAACCGTTCTGCTCTGCCATGCTGCCGTTTGCACGCTTTGCGGTTGCTTCCTGTCCCGCCCGCCCAAACTTGCCATGGGGCTTGCCGTGGAGCGCAAGGGAAATACATTGTCCTGGGGAAAGCGTTGCCTCGTTAATTCCGCCTTATACTCGAGACCAGTAAAGACGGTCGAATGGTAGTTGTCTACATTTCCCGGGTTAAGACGAAGCACCAGGCCGGCGCTGTTCCTGGAGCAGGCGTGTTGCGTCAGCAACAATACATTCGCTTGTAAACGCTCGGCTGCAGCACGAAAGCGAAACCAGGTTGCCAGCGGAACGCGTAAAGCATATTCCGCAGGCAGGCTGCCCATATCTAGCACGATGCAACTGAATCCACCTGCCTGCAGCAGCAGGTCGCTCACCTTCAACCCTTGTTCCAGGCGCGACCACAACTTACGCCTGGGGCCTGTGTTTGTGCCGGGAGAGGGAAATGGAGTGAGTTGCGGACCGGCTTGCCTGGGTTCTGGCCGTGATTTGCGCAGTGCTTCCGCACAGCGAGGTGCCGTGACTGCAGGACCCAAAAGATCGCTCACAGCGGTAGAAAGCCCTTTGGACTCCATGCGTGGATGGCCCCCACCGCTCGGGGGCAAGCCCGATTTCACCTTGGCCGGTTTTTCTGTCATACGTAATCCACGCTGTAGGGATTGCGTCAGTGGTACTGTGCCAGGAACTACACCGCAGCGTATCCATAGAAGCCGGGAGAGGTCCACTCCCAGTGCCGCTGCCGATTCAGGGTGCAGCGTATCGGAAACATCGACCCACGCGCATACCTTGCCTTCCTGGGTCATACCGGCCACAAATGCGAGTGCCAGTGAGGTGCGTCCGGAGCATTCCTGTCCCACAATCTCGCTGATCGCACCGGCAGGGAATCCGCCATGAAGCAGGGCATCAATCTCGGGAATACCAGTGGGAGCAACCGGGGAGGGAACGCGCGGCAGGGGAGTCAGCGCCGAAGGAATTCGTTCCCCCAGGTTGGCTTCAATTTGGGCTCGGAGGTGTTGCGCTGTAGGCATGCTGGATCTTCGCCTTATTTTCGCCCATGAGAGACTTGGGCGCCAATGGCAATTGTGGGAAAAGTCCAGAAATGATCGTTAAAGGAATGAAATTAAATTACTTAAAAAATTCGTTCCCAGGTCCTGGACTGGCCTTTGGAGCATCAAGACTACAGGTAGAAACAGATACCCAGGCTTGATGGTTTCCGCCGGTTTTTGAAACAGCCTGAGTCTTAAGTCCGTCTTATGAATGACATGCAATTGCGACTGCATCCCCGGGCTTGGTAGATAATCGATTTATATGGAAATAGGGGCTGAATGATCCTGAGTTTTGTTCATTTCATCATCTTGGGGATGGCGGCTATCCCTTTGATTTACTATGCCCTTGCGCTTTTTAGTGCATGGCAGTTCTTTCGCACTTCGCATAAGACCAGGCGGTTGGCTGACTACACCCCTCCGGTTAGCAACCTCAAGCCCATCCGTGGACTCGATCCCGATGCTTACGAGAACTTCGCCAGTTTCTGCCGCCAGGACTACCCGGAATACGAAATTGTTTTTTGTGTCGGTGACGCTTCGGAACCGGCATTGCCGACGATTCAGAGACTCATTCGCGACTTTCCCGAATGTCAGATCCGCGTATTGATGGGCTCCGGCCGGGTAGCGACCAACGACAAAGTCGCCAAGCTGGCGCGGCTGACGGCGGAAGCAAAATATGAAACCGTGGTGATAAGCGACAGCGACGTTCGTGTACAACCGGACTACCTGCGCACCGTTGTTGCCAGGCTGGCTGATCCCAGGGTTGGAGCGGTGACCTGTTTTTACGCGCCCGTTCCCAGCGAAGAAAAAACGTTCGTGCAGCGTGTTCAATCCGTGGGAATGCTCTCTGATTTTTATGCCGGGATTTTAGTTGCCAGGCAATTGGACGGGGTTAAATTCGCTCTGGGGCCAACGATTGCCACCACGCGCACGCGCCTTGCTGGTTTTGGCGGTTATGCTGCCATTGAAAATCGTCCAGCCGACGACTTGTTGGTAGGACGCTTGATTGCGGAGCAAGGCTATGAAGTCGAGCTGCTGAACTACACCATCCAGACAGTGTCCGACTTTCATTCTCTGCGCGACCTTTTTCTCAAGCGCCTGCGTTGGACTGTGGTCATGCGCATCATGCGTCCGTGGGGGCACTTTGGGCTGATCTTTACCCTGGGCCTGCCGTGGGCCCTGGCCGCAATTTTTGTCCATCCCACGCCAGAGGTAGCCTTCGCCTATCTGAGCGCCTATTTCGCCTGCCGCATCGCCATGATGGAAGTGATTGGAAGGTGGGGATTGAAGCAGCCCGGCATTTACAAGAAACTGTGGCTGCTACCAATATGGGATTTGCTGTCAGCCTGCATCTGGCTGACCAGTTTCACCCGCAACAGCATTCGCTGGAGAGACGGCTACTACTACATTCGCGATGGCGAGTTAGTGCCGGTGGACCCCTCAGCAGCGATACGCGCAGCCGAGAAAGCCCCGGAGCGGGTTTAATTCAGGGGATGCGCGAATTTTCAGGGAGTTACCGCTCTGATGCTTTGTCTTACGGCCCGACTTTAAGTCGGGCCCGTAAGACCCAACAAAAACTTGGGCTTTAGAGCTTGTGTGAGAACCCATTTCCAAACTCAGTCCCGAAGCGACGGCTGAACTTCAGATGTGTCCAAATTAGATTTAAATAGCCTTGGTTCAGCAACCGCCCTTTCCTCCAGCAACCGCCTTTTCCTTGCAACGATCCTCTCCTTTTTGTCATCCCGAGCGCAGCCGAGCGGATCTGCTGTTCTACGGACTACTCCTGGAAACCTGGAATAACAAAGGGGAGTTGATGTTTCCAGGAGGGTTCGGTGGATGACTAGGTTGTCGACCGGTAGGAGCGGGGCATACGAACGGCGCACCACAGATCCGCTCGGCTGCGCTCGGGATGACAAAAAGGAGAGGATCGTTGCAAGGAAAGGGCGGTTGCTGGAACACGAGGCATTTTAAAAATCTAATTTGGACGCATCTGGCTTAACTTAGCCTAGGACTAGCGTCCTGGGCTAAGTTCAGCCGTCCCCATTCGACAAGCTCGGGCAGGCTCTGCGGGACTAGACTCGCAAATCCTGGTTCTCACACACGCTCTTTAGCCCCTGCTTTTCGTGCGGGATACACCACAACAGGGGCTGAAGCCCAATTATCTATCCTCGCTTAACGGCCCGACTGAAGTCGTGCCCTGATACAAAAACAAAACACAGCATCCAAAGTCTACGGAGCCACCTTGGCAAGCACAGGCTTTTCTACGCGCCGGTCATTTTTAGTGTGTCGCCAGTTGACCCGCGGTAGAAACAATGCAGTGTCGATTCGATCCTTATAGCGAACAGCAATATCAATCAGCGAATCCAACAACGAGTCAGACAAAAAGTGTGGCGACAATCCAAGATCAATTAACTTGGAATGCTTAGCATTGTAGTAATGCTGTTCCGCCTCCACTCTTGGATCCGGTAAATAATCGATCTCCACCTTCAATCCCGTTTGCTTACCGGTCTTCTGTACCAGGTGAGCTAAATCCAGTACAGAAAACTGCTCCGTGAATTGATTAAAGACGCGAAATTCTCCCCTGTCTGCCGGATTCAAACAGGCAAGCTCCACACAGCGCACTGTGTCGCGAATGTCCAGGAAACCGCGCGTCTGGCCGCCCTTGCCGTACACCGTGAGTGGATGGCCCAGAGCAGCCTGGGCGCAGAAGCGATTCAGCACTGTGCCGAAGACCTCGTCATAATCAAATCGGTTGATCAGCGCTTCATCCAGGGCTACCTCATCCGTCATGGTTCCATACACGACACCCTGGTTCAGGTCAGTTGCCCGCGTGCCCCAGATTCTGCACGCGAACATCATGTTGTGGCTGTCGTGCACCTTCGAGAGGTGATAAAACGACCCCGGCTGTTTGGGGTACGGGAGCACGTCTTTGCGGCCATTGTGCTCAATGGTGATGTACCCCTCTTCAATATCGATATTCGGGGTTCCGTACTCGCCCATGGTGCCAAGCTTGACCAGGTGACAATCAGGTTGAAGTTCGCGTAAGGCAAAAAGAAGATTCAGCGTGCCTACGACATTGTTCACCTGGGTGCTGACCGCGTGGTTGCGATCGATCATCGAATACGGCGCCGAGCGCTGTTCCGCAAAGTGAACCACAGCCTCCGGCTCAAACGTCTTGATGGTCGAAGCGAGAAACTCATAATCTGTTACATCGCCAACGAACAGCTCAATGGTCTTGCCGGTAAGCTCATGCCAGACGCGCAAACGATCAGCTAACGGGCGAATCGGCGTGAGCGACTGCACGCCAAGCTCGTGGTCCCAAAGACGACGCACAAAGTTGTCGATAATGGCAACGGAATGGCCACGATTCGATAGGTAGAGAGCGGTGGCCCAACCACAATAGCCATCGCCTCCAAGTACAGCAATTTTCATGGTGTCTCTCCTGAAGTACAGGTTCTTGTGTGCTCCTGCTATGCCAAGTCTAGCAGGGGTGTGCCAGCGCCCTCAGCAACCAAGACTGGCAGTTTTTGTGTCGACGCCGGCGTCGATTGAATGCGCCATTGCTTCATCCAGAGAAACAGGATCATCAAGCCCCACAAGTGGTAACCCAGGTTGGCTCGTCTTTCGAGGTGGAGCTGCAAATAGCGTTGGATGGTATCTGCGCGAAACAGATCAGCGTGCTCAGCAAGACCTTCGTTCAAAGTGTTCAGCAGCAGTGGACGAAGAGAACCGCGAAGCCACTCGTGCGCAGGAATATCGAAGCCGACTTTTTTCCGGTTGAGAATAGAAGCCGGCAATTTGTCTTTCATCAATTCCTTGAGCAGCCACTTCTGCCGTGAACCTCGAATCTTGAGCGAATCCGGCAAGGTGGCGGCAAACTCAACAATGCGATGGTCAAGAAACGGAGGACGCACCTCCACCGCATGGGCCATGCTCATGCGATCAGACTTCACCAGGATGTCATCGGCCAGGTAGTACTGCTGATCGAAAGCAAGATATGGGTACAGGCCATCCTGGGCCGCGAGCGAACCAGCCAGGCCATCCAGGATGTTCCCCATAGCGCCAGGCAGCGGGCGCCTCAACAAGGCCGCTTTGCGCGGGCTCGGAGAAGGTTCCATTCCAGTGGACATGGGCCCGTTCCGGCGACAGCAGGCTGCCTTCAAGAAAGCGTTTGAGTTTGTATTCCAGGCTGATCTTCTCGTCGGAGACGGGCCAGAAGCGCAGTGCCTCGAGCGCCAGCTTGATCGCGGGTGCAGGCACGGTCCGCGCTATCCGGGCCAGTTGGTTGGCGCGATACGTAAGGTATCCGGCAAAAATCTCATCCGCGCCTTCTCCGCTCAAAGCCACCGTGGCATGCGTCTTGCACATGCGGGAGAGAAACCACACCGGCAACGCTCCTGCATCGGCGCTCGGTTCATCGGAGTAGTACGCGAACTGCTCGATGGCGCCTTGCAGATCCTCTTGCGGGTTCAGATCCAACTGCTCATGGTCGGTTCCGTAGTGCGATACCACGCGCTGGATATGTTCCGATTCGTCAAAGCTGCGGCCGTTGAAGGAAATAGAAAAAGTCTTGAGCCGTGCATGGTTGGTGCTTGCCGCGTAATGCAGGATGGTTGAAGAATCAATGCCGCCGCTCAGCCAGACACCCAGCGGCACATCAGAAAGCAAGTGCTCGCGAACCGATTGCTCCAGCAGAAAGTCCAGCTCCTGCTTTGCGCTCTCGAGATCAGGGACATGCGGCGCCGAGGCGGGAAGCTGCCAATAGGATTCCGTGCGTACCTGGCCGTCGTGCCATTCATACCAATGGCCCGGCGGCAACTTTTCTACGCCGTTTACCAGCGTCCACGGGCAGGGCACGTAGTTCAGGGTGAGATAACAGTCCAGCCCTTCCATGCTCAAGCGGCGCTCTACTTCCGGATGGATGAGGATCGCCTTCAGTTCCGAACCGAAGAGCAGGTCGTCTCCGTACTTTGCCAAATAGAGGGGCTTGATACCCATGCGGTCTCGCGCCAGAACGAGCCGCCTGGTCGACTTGCGCCACAGGGCAACCGCGAACATACCGCGCATGCGGGCAAAACAACCGGTGTCCCACGCCAGGAAGGCATTCAAAACTGTCTCGGTATCGCAATGGGTGTGAAACCTGTAGCCGAGGGCTTCCAGCTCAGGCCGCAGTTCGAGGTGGTTATAGATCTCGCCGTTGAATGCGATGACCGTGTCGCCATCGCTCGAGGTGATCGGCTGATCGCCGGCAGCCAGATCGAGAATCTTCAGCCGGGTGGCGCCGAGGGAGCACAAGCGGGAGGAGAAAACTCCCTGCTGGTCTGGTCCGCGATGAGTAAGGGTCGCAGTGGCTGCGCGAATCCGGTCAGGATCGCAACTCCAGCCTTTCTGGGTAAAGCCAACAATGCCACACAAAGTGCTAACACCTCGGGAAAGGTGAACGATTTCACCAATCTATAGTTATAACCCAAACATGCCCGGGGCCCTCGGATGGACCGGCAATACAGCTAGTACAATCGATAGCAAGGCTGGCAGGCATATGTTTGACGGCCGGGAACGCATGACGTCTCAAAAACCACTGCAAGTCAAAACTTTTTTATCGATCCTCGTGATGGTCATCGCGGGTCCTTTGGGGAATGCGTTGCTGAGCAAAGGCATGAAGCATGCCGGCAAGCTGGTGATATGGCCGCCTTCCGATGCACTGCACACAGCGTTTCGCGTCTTCGGCACCGGTTACATCTGGCTCGGCGTTGCCTCCCTGCTTACCTTTTTTCTCGCCAACCTGCTGGTTTTAACCTGGGCGGACTACAGCTTCGTGCTCCCCGCGTCTTCGATCGGGTATGGGGTGGTGGCATTGCTGGGATATTTCATGCTGGGGGAGCCGGTTTCTCCTTTGCGCTGGCTGGGGATAGCCATCATCTGCCTGGGCGTGTTCGTCGTTGGCCAGACCAGCCCGCGCAGCCCAGAGCACAACCCTGTTCACCTGGAGCAAAGCTAGTTTGCTCGAGGCGATCCTTTTTTTTCTCATCGTGGTGGCCGGCACTGGCGGTGAGTTGTGTGTTTCCCGGGCCATGAAAGTGGTGGGAGAAGTGAAGTGATTTTCGTCCCCTCGCGATCGCACGCGTCCTCCTCCGCGCACTGCGCGTGGGCTGGTTGTGGGTGGGAATCGGCATGATGGCTCTGGGCTTTTTCTCCCTGCTCGGCGCGCTCTCGTTTCTCAATGTAAGTTTCGTCGTTCCTGTAACCGCGCTGAGCTACGTAGCCGGCGCCTGCGGGGCAGTCTTCTTCCTGGGCGAGCGCGTGAGTCCGCAGCGGTGGGCCGGCCTGTGCCTGGTGACCGTTGGGGTCACCCTGGTATTCCTGGGCAATCGATGAGCGCCTTACCCGGAGTTCGCAGCACCAAGAGCATCGCGTTTCGCGAGATCGTGTTGCTGGCCATCGACTCGTTTCGCCTTAACCAGATTCGCTTCGCCCTGACCGCGCTGGGCATGGTGATCGGGACCGCCTCATTGATCCTGGTGGTCACCATCGGCCTCTCCGGCAGGAAGTATGTGCTCACCTCGATTCAGAACATTGGTACCAACCTGGTTTGGGCGGAGTACGCAGGGTTGTCGGATGCCAGCGCCGAGTCGGTGCGCGATTATCTGACGGTGGACGATATGCGTGCGGTCGAGCAGCAGGTCCCCGGCATTCAGACTGCATCTCCGGTACTGAATTTGCACCAATTCTTCACAACCGGGGGAGGGAAAGAACGGGACGTTCTCATCCTGGGAGTGGACCCGGCTTACGCGGACATTCGCCGGCTGTACCTGGTCGCAGGACGCTTTTTCGATGAGCAGGACTCATTGACCCATAGCCACGCCGCGCTGGTCACGGAGAAGTTCGCGTCCATTCAATTCGGCAGCCCTGGAGAAGCCATCGGTAAGACGCTGGCCATTTCCGGCGTTCCGTTCACGATTATCGGAGTGTTTCGGGAGCGGACCGAAACCTTCGGCCAGTCGGAAATCGTCGACGAAACAGTGCTCATTCCTTACACGGTTGGGCGTTATTTCACCGGCACAGATGCGGTGAACCAGATCTATTTTTCGATGGCCGAGTCAAGCAATGTGCCTGAGGCCACCAAAGCTATCTTGAAAGTGATCAAGTCCCGGCATCGACCCGAATCCGTGTACGACGTGGGCAATCTTGCCGAGGTGCTGTCCATGGCGGGGAAAACGGCGACCGCGTTCAGCGTAATCCTGCTCATGTTTTCCATGGTCACCCTGATGGTCAGCGGGGTAGGCATCATGAACATCATGCTGGCTACCGTGCGCTCGAGGATCCGGGAGATTGGGATTCGCAAGGCGTTAGGGGCGACCTTCCGGGAAATTCAAATGCAGTTTTTGGCCGAAGCCGTGCTGATCTCGCTCACCGGGGGTGTGGCGGGAGCGGTGCTGGCCATGCTCCTGCCGCTGGCGGTGGCCTTTTTCACCGACTACCGCCTGCAGGTTTCGTGGCTGTCGGCGGTCATCGCCATCCTGGTTTCCTGTGCCGTGGGCATAGCCTTTGGTACCGTTCCTGCGGTGCGGGCAGCGCGCATGAATCCTGTAGAATCACTGAAGTACGAGTAGCCAATCGAGCATATTTTTGCGCTGAGCGGCAAATTTTTCATTGCACTTGTCGTATCAGCGGTATATCCTAAAAGAGCGTCGAATACGATTTTGGTTCTCAGTTCGTTCTGCTTTAGGAGTCCGCACCGCCTGAAGATACCCCGATTGAATTCAGCGTCATCTCGTTACTAAGGAAGAAACACAATGGAACAAGGTACAGTGAAATGGTTCAACGATGCCAAGGGGTTCGGCTTTTTGAGCCGTGCAAATGGTGAGGATGTTTTCGTGCACCACACAGCAATTCAAGCAAACGGCTTCCGCACTCTTCAGGAAGGCCAGGCGGTTCAGTTCAACGTCACCAAAGGCCCCAAGGGTTGGCAGGCTGAGAACGTTCAGGTTCTGTAATTTTTAGCCAGCAACAAATTTAGCTATATGAAGGAAAAGGCGGCTTTCCGTCGCCTTTTCCTTCAGTTTCCCGATCTGAATCCTGGCCCCGCAAAATGATGGGCCGTTCTGTTAACCCTTCCTGCGCTTCTCCTCTCAGCACTTGCCTGCAAATCTCAATCTCCATTTAAAATCGCCCTCAAGGAGAAATCATGTTCAGAGCGTCCGTCCTCTTGTTGCTTATGTCTTGCGGATTAGTGCTGGGTTGCGAAACCGGGAGCACGGCGCAAAATGTCAGTTCAACCGGCTGGAAAGGCCAGAAGGTCGGCAAAAGCTCGAACACCGTAGGGCCGGTTCCCAGCTCCACCACTGGGACTCCGGGGAACATACAGGAGCCGCAGCCAAAACCCCCGAACGAAGAACCCAAAGCCACCCAGAACATGGACAGCGACTAGCTCTGTATCACCGCCTGCTAGACTCAAATTCGAACTCATATCTCTGAACTGGGGTGCTCATGGCTGAGGGAGAAGTAACAATCACGGTGCGACCAAACGGGCCGTTTCGCGTCGAAGGTCCGATCAAGTTGATAAACACCGACGGCAATCCAATCGATCTTACGGGCAAGCCCGCCGTTTCTCTCTGTCGCTGCGGCGCATCGACCAACAAACCATTCTGCGACGGAACCCACTCCAAAATAGGCTTCCAGGCCGCAGCCGCGGTCGTCCCGGAGTCTGCCGAAAAGGTCTAAAAGCCGTTTCATCGCCCTCCCGCGTACGCGCTACAATACTTACAAGAGTTACGCGTGGAGGGCCGCCATGAGTTCCGCTCATTCAACCGTGATCAGTATGCGTCTTCCCGTAGCCAGTGGAAATCGACTGAAACGCATGGCGAATCGGTATGGCTGGACGCCTAGCGATGCAAGCGCGCGTTTGGTAGAGGAAGGCTTGCGCCGATCGGAGTTCGCCTTTGTCGATTTCCGAGATTCGACCGCAGGGCGGCACGCGTGCATTCAGGGGAGCAGTCTCGCTGTTTGGGAAATCATGCTCCTGGTTCGCAGCTACAAAAATGATCTGAGAGCGGCCGCCAAACACCTGCAATGGCCGTTAGCTAAGTTGCAGGCAGCCGTTAACTACGCAGAGGCTTTTCCTGACGAGATCGAAGAGGCGTTGACGGAATACGACGCCCTGGATTTCACAGCACTCAAGCGCATGTTGCCCCAGGCTGTCGAATTCACCACCGGAAAAGCCAAGAAACGCTGAGATGCTCAAGCTCCTTCTGGATGAGCACATCTCACCGGGGGTTGCGCGGTCTATGCGGCGTCACGACCCAAAGATCACCGTTCTTGCGATGGCCGATTGGCAAGAAGGAAACTTCCTCGGTCAGGAAGATTCGGCCTGCCTGCAGGAAGCGGCTCATCAAAAGCTGATCTTGGTTACGTATGACCGGAGAACCATTCCACCGCTGCTAAAGGATTGGGCGGAAGTAGGGCGTCAGCACGCAGGCGTGATTTTTGTCGATGAAAAGACTATTTCCCCCGCAGACATCGGAGGCCTGGTTCAATCCCTGAGCCTATTGATGAAAGAAGCCCGCAACTGGGATTGGACCGACAGAATTTGCTTCCTCCGCCGTCAAGAAATCGAGTCCCGAAAGGACAGCTGAATTTCAGAGTTGTTCAAATTAGCGGAGCAACTGGCTTTTTGAGGATGTAACTTGTTGATTGCGTTGAAGCGCGCTTGGCCGAACAAGATTCAGATTGCTTGTTGATCGGCTGCCGTCTAAATGGCACGAGTTCTCGACGGGTGCTGATGAACAACTTTAAGCCGATCGCCCACTCGGGCTGCGCATTGTGTCGTCCCCGTTCGACAAGCTCAGGGCAGGCTCTGCGGGACTCGTACATAAACCTCAGCCTACCCGGCACTCCCGTGCCGGGCTCCAGGTTGTACCGTCCCTGCGGGACTGCAGGGGCTGAAGAGGCTGCGGGAAAGTGGAACGGAGCGGGGAAAACCATATCCTCAGTGGCTAAAAATGTAATGCTCGTTAGGCCATTTACCGTACGGATCGTCTTTCTCAAGACTCCTCATTGCCCAAAGGCAACTTAGGCCTTCTCCAAAATCGCTGCAGTAGTGATAAATCCAGCATGCTTCGGGCAAAGTCGCCCAAGTTGTCATTCAGCAATCGCAGGCTCTCCCGCAGTACATAAACCACGGCAAACAAGTCTCCCGCCACCAGTGCGATCGCCGCGCCGCGCAGGCCGAGTGACGGCACATGCATCAACACCCACGCGAGCGCCAAAGCCAGGCAAGTGGCGGTCAGCATTGCCCGCGCCATCCTCTGGTGCTGGTTGATAGCCATCGGCACCACAGAACTGGTGAACCAAAACGCCGAAACCACCATTTGCAGCAGCATGATGTTCAGCAGCACCGGGTCCGTCGGGACCTTGCCAACGGTCCAGATCTTCCAGATCCAGTCGCCCAGAAACGCGACCCCCAGGGTGATGCTCAGGCACAGCAGCAGCGAAATCTGGCACGCACGCCTGTGGAGCATCCGCGCCACATCCATCGCGCCAATGCCGAAGGCTGCGGACATCTCCGGCCAGATCGAGTTGTTGATCAGGTTCATCCCCTGGGCGGCGCTGCGAGAGATGGTGCGCGCCGTATTGAACGTAACCACCGCGATGGGGCCCATCACATAACCAATCACCACCAGGATCCCCTGCAGGTTCAGCGCATTCACCAACGGGAAACTCATGAAGGAAATCGCCGGCCCGGTGAGACGGCGAATGACCGCCCATTGCGCGTGCCGGATGCCGAACCGGATCCACGGCACCTCGCGCTTGAGGAGAATCCACAGGGCAAAGACACCCACCGCATTCACGGCCACATACAGCACCGCGACGGGAACGGGCCCCAGGTGCAGCCCAACGCCAACCATAGTGCTCAGGAAAGCCGCGAGCACCACCACACTCTTGGCCATCGTGCCCAATGGATATTTGCCCACGCAGCGGAAAGCCGCCTGAAACAATGTCTCCTGCATGCCCAACAGAACCGCCAGCCCAAGCAGCAAAATAATCAGCCTGGCGTCTCCTCCGCTGATGGCATGCATATGCAGCCACGCGCCTAACGGAAGTAGCCAAACGGTCCCAATCAGCAGCAGCCCCAGCAGGCTGGTAATAACGGTAGTGAGCACCCATACGCTCTGAAAAACCACCAGGGCCTGGTCGAAATCCTGCGCCGCCGCCAGCATGGTCATCTCGTTCCCGGCAACGCTGCCGAAGCCCACATCGCTAAGCCCGAGATAACTCGGAATGGTATTCAGCAGGATCCACTCGCCGTAGAGGTGGACTCCCCAGTGACTGAGGAAGACGGGAACAGAAAAGATCTGGGTGAGCGTCGTGGAGAGGCGGCTGAAGGTGTTGGCGCCGAAACCTGCAATCAGTCTGCGTTTAAGACTGCGTGTACTCATGGGGGACCGGCGGTAGAACTATCGTACATGGCTTACCGAGCCCTTGCTTGAGGATGCGGCTACCAACCATGTACCCTTACCTTCTATGAAAGCACTGCTCCTTTCGCAATATAACCAGCTTGACCTTGCCGATCTTCCTGCACCGGAGCCTGGTCCGGACGAGATCCTGGTGCGTGTGGCCGCCTGTGGTATCTGCGGCAGCGACGTTCACGGTTACGACGGCACCTCCGGCAGGCGAATTCCACCCATCGTCATGGGACATGAAGCGGCCGGAGTGGTAGCCTCAACCGGTCCCGGTGTAAGCAAATACAAAACCGGCGATCGAGTGACCTTCGACTCCACGGTTTACTGCGGGGAGTGCGAGTTCTGCCGCCAGGGCGAGATCAACCTCTGCAACAACCGGCAGGTAGTCGGAGTTTCCTGCGGAGACTACCGCCGCGCCGGCGCCTTCGCGGAGTACGTGGTGGTGCCCCAACGCATCGCTTACCATCTGCCGGAAGCGCTCGAATTTAAAGAAGCAGCCATGCTCGAAGCCGTCTCGGTGGCGCTGCACGCGGTGCGCGTCTCAGAGATGAAAGGCGGCGAGACGGCTCTGGTCATCGGAGCGGGCATGATTGGTCTGCTGACACTCCAGGCGGCGAAGGCCGCAGGAGCCTCCAGGGTGCTGGTGGCGGATATCGATCGCACCCGCCTGGAGACAGCCAAAAACATCGGCGCCGACGAAACATTGCTGCTTTCCGGTAACGACCTGGTGAAGGAAATTCTCCGCCAGACCGAGGGTCGAGGCGTGGACCTGGTCCTCGAAGCCGTAGGTCGACAGGAAACCATCGCCGCCTCGATAGCCGCCGTCCGCAAGGGAGGAACGGTCACGCTGATCGGAAACATCTCTCCGGAGGTAAAGATTCCTCTGCAGGCAGTGGTCTCCCGCCAGATTCGTCTTCAGGGCTCATGCGCTTCTTCCGGTGAGTATCCTCAGGCGATGGAATTGCTGGCCAACGGAAAGATCAAAGTAAAGTCATTGATCACCGCGGTCGCTCCACTAGAGGACGGTCCGCGCTGGTTCGAGCGGCTGCACGCAGGGGAGCCAAATCTTATGAAGGTGGTTCTCGATCCCAGTGCGTAAATCAAGGGCGCAGTCTCTGTTGACAGTCATTCTGGCCGGGCTCGTATTTTGCACCGCGCACCTCGCGCAAGCCGCGAGCCATGATTTGCAGGTCTACTTCATCGACGTCGACGGCGGTCAATCGACGCTCTTTGTCACTCCCGCAGGAAAGTCGCTGCTGATCGACACCGGGTGGGCAGGGAACAACGGATTGGATGCCGGCCGCATTGTCGCCGCTGCCAAAGACGCGGGCGTGAGCAGGATCGATTACCTGCTGCTGACCCACTATCATGCTGATCACGTTGGCGGTCTCACTGAGCTCCTGGCGCGCCTCCCGGTAGGCACGTTCATCGATCATGGCCCCGACAGCCCCACCGATCCAACCACCAAGAAAGCGTATCCGGCGTATCAGGCGCTGCTGGCGAACGGCCACTACGGCCACATAACGCCCAAGCCAGGAGATTCTTTACCGATATCCGGAATCAAAGCAGTCGTGATCAGTTCCAATGGCGAGCTTCTCAACCACACCCTGCCCGGCGCAGGAGAGCCCAACGCCTACTGCAAGAGCTCCGAGACCAGGCCGGAAGACCAGACTGACAATGCTCGCTCCCTGGGCACCCTGTTCACCTTCGGCAAGACCAGGATTCTGGATCTGGGCGATCTCACCTGGGATAAGGAGATGCAGTTGATGTGCCCGGCAAATAGAGTCGGCAAGGTAGACATCCTGGTGGTCTCGCATCATGGATTATTCCAGAGCTCGAGCCCCGCGCTGGTGGATGCGATCGCGCCGCGCATTGCGATCATGAACAACGGGGCCAAGAAGGGCGGCTCCACGCCGACCTTTGAGACGCTGGCGAAGTCGCCCGGGCTGGAAACGCTTTGGCAACTTCATTACTCCGACGAAGCTGCCAGCCACAACACCGCGGAGCAATACATCGCCAATCCCACCGGGCCGGATGCAGCCAACTACCTGAAGTTGACGGTCAGTCCCAACGGCAGCTTTAAAGTATTCAACTCGCGCACCGGGGAAACCAAGGACTACGCCGCTCGTTAGGTACAAAACTCAAATCGTCCCTTTCGGGCCTGAAGCAGCTGCAGCAATCGTCTTCTTCCCTCGACGTTTCGTATTTCGCGCTGGTGAAGCCGCTTTCTTCGCATTCGCCGAGGCAGCCGATTCAATTACGCTCCGCATCCAGTACTCCCCGTCGGCCCCCAACTCAATGCCATGGACCTCGCGCTCGAATCCCGGAAACTGCTTGCCAAACTTTTCCAGCGCCAGCAGAAGCTTGATGATAGGACTATCGGCATCTCCCATGCGCTCTCCGGGCATGCGAACGGGGATCCCAGGAGGGTAGGGAACCAGCATCACACCGGCCAGGCGCCCCGCCATCTCGGCGATGCGGACCTTTTCCGTGCCGTTACGTATCAATTTCTGATACGTTTCTGCCGGGGTCAACACGGGATCGGGGTCTACGTCGCACGCCTGGTGAAGCAGATTTGTCAGGTTCAACTGCCCCATGGCCGCATGCATCTCATCGCTCAATTCCTTCAGCGTCATATCCCGGTAGCGCAGCGGATGTTCCGCCACCAGGTCCGGCAGTGCTTCGTACAGCGTTCCCTCGTTATCGTAGAGCCGCTTGAACTCAAACAGCGTTTCCAGCAAACTACCCCATTTGCCCTTGCTGGTCCCCACAGAAAACAGGATCAACGCCGTGTAGTCGCCTGTCCGCGCAATCTCCACCAGCCGCGCATCGAGAAACTCGGTAAGGATCGCCGCCGGAATGCCCCAATCCGCCAATTCTCCACGCGAATTAATACCCGGCATGAGGATGGTGACCTTGGTCGGATCAAGCATGCAATAGTCTTCGGCGATATCATCGTCCTTGAATCCGTGCCAGTCGTCTTCCCGCTTGAGCGTCCAGCAAGCGGGGGAATTGATCAGCACCGAGTCCGGTGTCTCTTCAAAGAGAGATGTCGCTCCAGTCGTCGGATCGGTGACCGTATCCGGTTGATAAATTCTGAAGAACCATTCCTCCCCATTCGTAGAGCGCAGCCGGTGAGCGATCGAAGACATCGCTTTCCTGAAACTGATCGCATCCTGAATCGTCTCGTACATCAACGTCGGGCCGGCCGGCTCGTCCATCATCGATGTGGCCACATCCAGAGACGCAATCATGGGATAGAACGGCGACGTCGTCCCGTGCATCATGAAGGACTCGTTGAACTGATCGAAATCGAGAGGAGCGCGGTCGCTCAGTTTGACGTGAATCATCGACGCCATGGAGAAAGCCGCCAGCATCTTGTGCGTGGACTGCACCGCGAACAGCAGCGGCCGATTGGGCATATCTTCCGGCACATCCATGGCAAAGCGTCCACGATAAATCGCATGGAACTTGGCGTAGGCGTACCATGCCTCGTCGAAGTGGAGGCGCGGCACGCTGCGCGCCAGCTCGCTGGTCACGCGCTGCACGTCATAACAAAATCCGTCATAGGTGGAGTTGGTAACCACCGCATAAGTAGGTTCCTGCGAAGTCGCCTTGGCGCTGAAAGGGCTATTGGCGATCAATTGTTTAACGTAATCCGGAGAGAAGCGCCGCAGCGGCACCAGGCCGATCATCCCATAACCATTCCTGGTGGGTTTGAAGTACACCGGCCGGCCGCCCGTCACGGTAAGCGAGTGGCAGATCGACTTGTGGCAGTTGGCGTCGATCAGAACCATGTCGTTGTTACCAATGATCCCATGGCCAATAATCTGGTTCGAAGTGGAGGAACCACCCAGAACATAGAAGGTCCAGTCTGCGCCAAAGATACGCGCCGCATTCCGTTCTGACTCTGCCGGGGGACCGATATGGTCGAGCCACGAACCAAGCGATGAGGTGGAGATGCCCAGATCGGCGCGCAGCAAATTCTCGCCGAAGAATTTGTGGAACTGCATACCCACCGGATGCTTGAGAAAAGCCACGCCGCCCATGTGTCCCGGGGCGTCCCACGAATAAGCGCCCTGATCCGTGTACTTCTTGAGCTCCCGGAAGTAGGGAGGCAACAGCTGCTCATCGTACCGGTCAACCGCGAAATCCACCCGGTTGGCAATGAAGGCAGGCGTATCTCCGAAGAGATGGATGTATTCGTGGACCTGCTTGATCACTTCCAGCGGAAGTTCGCTGACCAAGCGTCCGGTCGGCGATCAGAAAGATCGGCACTTTCTTATTCCTACGCCGCACCGCGCGAATAATCTTCAGCGCTGCGCGCTCATCAAACTGATGTTCCTGCTCCAGGTCCCAGTCCAGCAGGATGGCGCTGTACGACGGATCCGATTGAACCATCGAAAGGCCATCCTCCGGGGTCGAGGTCCGGATGACCTCGTAGCCTTCTTCGGTGATCGCACCGCACAGGCGATCCATGGCCCGGTCCGACACCGAGTTCGTCCCACCCAGTTCACTGGCAATCAAAAGCACCCAACGGCCATTACTCATAGTTTGGAGTCTCAACCAATCTTGTTACTGTCATGTTTCAATCCTTAAGGGGTTGTGGTGGCTTGCACCAGCTTCAAGATTGCCGGAGCGACCATATTCAGCAGCACGGCCTGTGGCTTTTCAGACTGCTTCAGAAAGGCCACTTCGCGCGTTTTCCAGGCGACCGGTGCGTGGTGGTGTTCGCGTAGGTAGCCAATCGCGTCCAGGCCGGCCTGCGAAACAAGATGCAAATTGGTCGAAACCGGCGCCAATTCCTTCGTCAATTCAGACTTGGGCAGCAGAGGTTGAAGTTGCGCATCGTTGTCCCGCCACAACACGAGCCATTCCTGCGCCTGCTCCCAGTCCTCCCGAGATGCCTTACCTGCGACGATACGGTCAACCATATCCAGAAATTGGCGCGCCGTGTCGCTTTCCGGAGGAACCGCATCAATCAAATGGTTGAGCGGCGAAAAGGCATCGTACTCGCGCAGTTGTCCGCGTTCGTAATTGCGAGGGGGTTGCATCACATCGCCGAACACCCGCAGCGGCAGCGGATCCGGCTCGCCCGTCATGCGGCTCAACATCGCGGGATAGCTGGAATTATGCTGCAGGCCATAGTAGTTCAGCTTTTGCGAGATGAGCGCCAGCCGCGCATACATCGACGCCACATCGCGCGTACTACGTGGCGACCAGAGTCGTTCGGCAATCGCGGCCGTTCGCGGCCAGATACGGCTATCGATGTTCTCCGGAGTTACAAACTCCGACCACATGGTCGCTTCGCCGCCCAGAATCATTTTGCGCTCTTCGTCGCTGAGTGTCGTGGGCCCATCACCTTCAGGATCAGCCGCGTAGTGCTCTGCAGCGGATTGGTTCAGGTCGATATAGTAGCCGGCCGACAATAGCGCGCGATTGCCCCCCTTCACCGCCTGGCCAACGAACTGCGGGCCACGCCAGGACTGAATCACCACATCCTTCGGAGTGTCCGGCTGAAGCACCTCGTCCCATCCCACCATGATCTTCCCGTGACCTGCGACAATCTTCTGCACCTTGGTGGTGAAGTAAGCTTGCAGGCCCGCATTGTCTTTGATCGCGTGATCCTTCATGAACTGCTGGATGCGCGGGTTCCGGTCCCATTCCTTGCCATTGTTCTCATCCCCGCCAACGTGGAAGTAAGCGTCGGGGAAGAGCGCAGCCATTTCGCCGATGAGCGCGTCGAGAAAGGTATAGGTGCTGTCCCGCGTGGGGTCCATCGCCGGGTCAAACACGCCCCACTTGCGCTCGATCTGATACGGGCCAGGACCGCTGGCCAACTCCGGATAGCCCACAAACCACGCCGTAGCATGGCCCGGCATTTCAAACTCCGGCATCACCCGGATACCCCGATCGCGTGCGTATGCAATCACGTCGCGAATTTGTTCCTGGGTGTAAAAAAGTCCGTCGGAGCCTTTCTCCTGCAGCAAGGGATACACCTTGCTCTCGACCCGGAATCCCTGATTATCCGTCAGGTGCCAGTGGAAGACGTTCATCTTCACTGCTTCCATTCCGTCCAGCGTGCGATACACCACATCCAGTGGTTGGAAGTGGCGGCTCACATCCAGCATCAGCCCCCGCCACGCAAACCGCGGCTGATCGTCAATGGTCATCGCCGGAACGACAAACCCTCTCGGCGTGATGCGGACCAGTTGCAAAAAAGTTTGCAGGCCATGCAGCACGCCCAGCGGATTGGCCGCTTCGAGATGAACCTCCGTGGCCGTGATCTGCAGATGGTATGACTCATCCTCATCCACGTGCTGTACCACAGCGCTCGGTCCTTTGGTGTTGATAAAGAACGACGGCTGGTTGAGCACCGCCTCGCGCCACAGCGGGATTCCCGTCTGCTTCGAGAGCATATTCAAAAAGCGTTGTTTAGCCCGTTCCAGCCGAGGCTCCTGAAAGCCTTGCAGGGTTATGCCAAACCCGTTGGTGATGAGAAACTCGCCGTCACCCGGCTTTACCTGGGCTGGCAGCGGCATCAAGGGCAGCGAAGACCTGGGCCTGAACGCCCCCCGCCACAAGACAGCTGAGCAATAGAGTCATCGATACAATCCGAAGCAAATGAGACCTCACGCTCAACGATTCTATCTGGTATACGATTGCCCATAATGACGACAGCCACCGTTTTCGAGCATGAGATGTTGCGAGAGATTTACCAGCAGCCGAAGGCGCTCGCCGACACCATCGAGCGCTATGCCCCCAATGGCAAACTGGCGATGGATGTCTTTCAACCGGTCGCCGACGCATTGGGTTCCAGGTCGCGGCTGGTGATCGCCGCTAGCGGCTCCAGCCGCCACGCAGGCCTTGCTGCCGAGATCATGCTCGAAGATCTCGCCGGCTTGATTGTGGATGTTGAGTATGCCAGCGAGTACGTCTATCGTTCCACCCACACCATTCAGGATCCGGGCGTCCTCGTGATCTCCCAATCCGGCGAGACAGCCGACACCTTGGCTGGCCTGCGCGAGGCCAGGTCGCGCGGATTACCCACTCTGGCCATCACCAACAATCCTCGCTCCAGCATGGCGACGGAAGCGGACGCATCCCTGCCCACGTGTGCCGGGCCGGAAAAGGCGATCCCTGCAACCAAGAGCTTTACCACCCAACTCGCGGTTCTCTACTCGCTGGCCCTTTACCTGGCCCGTATTCGGGGAAGAATGACCACGCCTACGGTCGAAAGCCACACCGAGGACCTGCGTCAGCTCCCCGGTCTGCTGGAACCTGCGCTGGAAAAATGGCAGTCCCAGATTGCCGGCCTGGCGCCTTCATTGAAGAGCTCCCGCGCTTTTCTCTACCTGGGCCGTGGCGTGCACTATGCCATTGCCCGTGAAGGAGCGTTGAAGCTGAAAGAGTCAGCCTACCTCCAAGCCGAGGGCTATCCGGCGGGCGAGTTGAAGCATGGCCCGAACGCCCTGGTAAGCCCCGACGCACCCTTGGTCGTGCTCGCCACTCGAGATCTCTCCGATCCCGATGCCATGCTCCGTTACCGCAAAGTGCTGCAGTTGATGAAGGACATGAAGACGCAGGGCGCAACCATCCTGGTGGTTGCCACCGAAGGAGATGAGGAAGCCGCGGCCCTGGCCAACCACTGCATCGAGGTTCCCAAAACCGAAGACATGTTAGCCACCATGCTGGAGGTCGTTCCTCTGCAACTTCTCGCCTACCAACTGGCCATCCAAAACGGCATCGACGTCGACCATCCCCGCAACCTGACCAAAGCCGTCCTGCAGGAGTAAGCAGCTTCTTCTGAAACTTTGTCCTAACCACGAGCGAGATGTGGGGCACCCATGGTCGTTCGCAGGGACGAATCGCCTTGTGTACCTCGGAAGTTATAATGAACCTGTAGACACACCACTATGGTCACCAAAAATCTTCCCCTGGAACATCCCGCCAACCTATTGATTTCACAGCGCGACCAGATCTTTGAAGCCTTTCGCCGTTGGGGCCATCTGCAGGCCAGACTCGACCCCCTGCAGCAGTACCTTCTCCCCGAGCCCATTCCCGAATTGAATTTCGAAGGCGAGGACGCCGAAGAGGCCAAGCGCTATTACTGCGGAAGCATCGCGGTGGAATTCATGCACCTCCCCGACGCCGCCAAGCGGGAATGGATCCAGGAGCGCATGGAACAACCGGCGCCGGTACCGGACCAAAAGCAGGTTCTGGAACGTCTCACCCAGGCTGACCTCTTCGAGCAAGTCATCCAGTCTCGCTATCTCGGCACCAAGCGCTTCTCGCTGGAAGGTGTCACCGTACTGATCCCTTTTTTGGATGAAGTACTCAACCACGCCGCCGGCTTCGGCGCGGAAAAAGCGGTCATGGGCATGAGTCATCGCGGACGTCTGAACGTGATGGCGAACACCTTCGGCAAATCGCCCGCCGACATCTTTTCCAAGTTCGAAGACGCCAATCCGCGCAGCATCCTCGGCGGGGGCGACGTCAAATACCACGTCGGCGCCACGGGACAATTCCATACCCAAAGCGGCGGACAAATCAGTCTCCACCTGGTATCCAATCCCAGTCATCTTGAGGCCGTAGACCCCGTCGCCATGGGCCGGGCGCGCGCCCAGCAAGTGCGCCTGGGAGAATCGGGCCAAGCCAAAGTTCTGCCCGTCCTCATTCACGGCGACGCCGCCTTTGCCGGCCAGGGCATCTGGGCAGAAACCCTGGGGCTGGGCACCATCCCCGGCTTTGCCGTGGGCGGCACCATCCAGATCATCGTCAACAACCTGATCGGCTTTACTGCCGACCCGGACGAGTGCTATTCCTCCCGCTTCTCCTCCGACATCGGCAAACGCCTCCCCATCCCCATCTTCCACGTGAACGCAGAAGACGCGGACGCCGCCATGCGTGTCGCCTCACTGGCGGTTGAGTACCGCTACACCTTCCACACCGACGTCATCATCGACCTGATCGGTTACCGCCGCCACGGGCACAGTGAGGTCGACGATCCCACCATCACCCAGCCGATACGCTACGCCAAAATCAAGAATCATCCCGCGCTGTATGAGCTCTACGCCCAGCAAATCGGCGCCGATCCCTCAGCACGGGTCAAGGAACTACAGGCAGAGCTGGCAGAAGCGCAGAAGCAAGCGGCCCAGATGAAGAAGAGTGCGTCGCTGGCCAAGCTCCCCGGCTATTGGTCGAACTACATCGGTGGACCCTATAAGTCTGAATATGAGGTCGACACCGGGCTGAGCGCGGCATCAGTGAAGGAAATCAGCGACGGCCTTACCAGTTACCCGCGCGATTTTCATATTCATCCCAAGATCAAGAAACTGCTCGATCAGCGCCGGGAGATGGGTCGCGGCGAGCGGCCCTTCGATTACGGCATGGCCGAAGCGCTGGCCTTTGGATCGCTCCTGCTGCAAGGTACGCCGATCCGCCTCAGCGGGCAGGATAGCCAGCGCGGCACCTTCAACCAGCGTCACAGCGTGCTGGTGGATATCGAGAACGAACAGCTCTATTTTTCCCTGGCCAACCTCTCACCCAACCAGGCCCGCTTCGAGGTGTACAACTCCATCCTCTCGGAAGCCGGCGTGCTCGGATTTGAATATGGCTACAGCCGGGACTATCCCGAGACCCTGGTGTTGTGGGAGGCGCAATTCGGCGACTTCGCCAACGGCGCGCAGATCATCATCGATCAGTTCATCGCTTCCGGTGAAGACAAGTGGGGATTGCTGAGCGGAGTGGTCATGCTCCTGCCGCATGGCTATGAAGGCCAGGGGCCGGAGCATTCCAGCGCCCGCCTGGAGCGCTACCTGCAACTCGCGGCACACGACAATATCCAAATCTGCCAGCCTTCGACCGCGGCCCAGTATTTTCACCTGCTGCGCCGCCAGGCGATGCGGAAATGGCGCAAGCCGCTGATCGTCTTCACTCCCAAGAGCATGCTGCGTAACCCCGACGCTAACTCGGCGGTAGCTGCATTCGAGTCAGCCGCGCTTCCAGAATGTTCTGCCGGAAACCGAGGTACAACAGGTCGAAACGCCTTCTGCTCTGCACCGGCAAAATCGGTCACGAACTCCGCATTGAGCGAGCCAAGCGGAAAGACAGTACCATTGGCATCGTCTTTTTGGAGCAGCTTTATCCCTGGCCGGAAGCAGAATTGGCCGCGGAAATCGCCCGTCACCCCGAGGCTCGCGAAGTGGTCTGGGTGCAGGAAGAACCGGACAACATGGGTGCACTGTCGTTCGTGGTGCCACGCCTGCGCCGTCTCTTTCCTGATCGAAAAGTGCTCAGCATCAAGCGGTCGGCAGCCGCCAGTCCAGCCACTGGCTCGGCCAAGGCCCATGATCTCGAGCAAAAAACCCTCATCAGCCTCGCCCTCCGGGACGAGACTAAATAGGGATAGAGCAAGCAAGAGTGACAATTTAATGACATCTCAAAGTATCGTTCACGTCTAATCTAAGTCGGGCGTCCTCCTCCCCCCAAAGTGCGCCGAGACGTTATAAGCCTCTCTGAACTTTGGAGTGGGTGGAGTGGACGATGAGCCTCCCGCAATTTTTCGAGCGAAAAGCATCCGCATCCCCGGATGCTTTAGCGATAGCCTGTGCAGGCCGGCGAATCAACTACAGGGAACTCAATTGCCAGGCTGACCGTGATAGCTCAGGGATTGCGAGAGGCCGGCGTGACGGGCGGTTGCCTGGTCGGAGTCCTCCTCGACCGGTCTCCGGAGATGGTTGCAGGGCTGCTTGGCATATGGAAAGCGGGGGCAGCTTACGTCGCTCTCGATCCAGCCGCATCCGTCGATCAGATTTCCTTCGTGTTGGAGGATGCAGCTCCTCCTTTTGTGCTCACCCGCAAAAAGTTTTTTGCCCGGATCCATGGGCCCCGTTCGAACCCACGCTTGCCCGAATCCTCCGTCTCCCTGGTCCGCGTCATGTCTGGACGTGGATGACCTTCGCGCCCGGAAAAATCCGTCGGCTACGCCTCAACCACAGTTACAGAAGAAGATCTCGCTTATGTCGATCTATACTTCCGGTTCGACCGGGAAACCCAAAGGGGCATCGATCACCCATGGAGGTCTCGTCAATACATTGCTGGCCGTTGGTAAGGACTTGAGGCTGGGGCCGGAAGACATTGTGCTGGCCTGGTCCACCATCGCGTTTGATGTGGCGTGTCTCGAGATCTATTTGCCACTGGCCTTCGGCGCCAGTTTGTACCTGGTCGAGAAAGAACTCGGCGGGGACGGCGACCTGCGATTGGAGCTGATTCGCACTTCGGCGGCAACCGTCATGATGGGAACGCCTACGATGTATCGGCTGCTGCTCGAAAAAGGATGGCAAGGCGACACGCGGATGCAGGTCGTCGTGGGGGGCGAGGTCCTCCCCTTGCACCTCGGAACCCGTCTGGCCAGAATGTGCCGGGCGGCATGGAATCAGTATGGGCCGAGCGAAACGGCTATTTGCGCCACCCGAACCAGGATCGAGGTCGATGCAGAAAGGATCACCATCGGCCACCCATTGCCGAATGTCAGCGTTCATCTTCTTGATCAACAACTTCGACCGGTGACGAAGGGTTCAGTGGGCGAAATGTATATCGGCGGAGCAGGCGTGGCTCTCGGGTACCTCAACCGGCATGATCTCAACTGTGCGCGCTTCCTTCCAGATCCCTTCTCCACCGGCAGGCTCTTTAAGAGTGGCGATCTGGCGATCGAACTCCCGGATGGGAGCTTCGACTTTCTTGGCCGCACTGACAACCAGGTCAAGGTACGAGGCTTTCGTGTGGAGCTGGGCGAGATAGAATCGGCACTTACCCGATGCGAGGGACTGCAGGCCGCGGTGGTGCGCGCTATCGAATTCGAAGAGGGCGATCGTCGCCTGGTCGCGTTCGTCATCGGCGAGGAGAGCTTCCCCAGCCAATGGAAGCAATCCCTGCAACGGCGCCTGCCCCACTACATGGTTCCATCAGAGTTCGTGCCGTTACGCTCTTTTCCCACCACCCCAGGTGGGAAGGTAGACATCCGGGCTCTGGACGCCATGCGTCTCCGTGCACCCGTTGCCCTTCACACCTCCGAACCATCCCCTGCCGATCCGGTCGAAGCGCGGCTCAAGGAAATCTGGGAGAAACTACTCAAGGTCAACTCTGTCGGGCTCCATCAGGACTTCTTCGCTTTGGGTGGCCACTCCTTGTTGGCAGCGCGGATGCTGGTCCAGGTCGAGCAGTGGTTCGGTTCCAGGCTCCCCCATTCCGTTCTGGTAGAGCATCCAACCATTCATGGATTGGCAGCCTACCTCCGCCACAGTCCGGCGGGCAAATGGCCGGCGCTGGTCACCATCCAGGGCCGCGGTTTCCTCCCGCCCCTGTTTATCGCTCATGGACTCGGTGGAAGTCTGCTCAGCTTTATCGAGCTGGCGAACGCTCTGGGTCCGGAGCAGCCGGTGTACGGTCTCCAGCTCCCCGCTTTTATCGACGAGCATCAAGCGGATCTGAGAATACTTGCAGCCAACTACGTGAAGCAGGTGCGGGCGATTCAGCCCGCCGGCCCCTACAATCTTGCCGGGCATTCCTCCGGCGGCCTGGTCGTGTTCGAGATGGCCTGCCAGATCATGGAGCAAGGTGAAACCGTAGGTCTATTGGCGCTTTTAGATTGCGATCCCAATACAGGAAAGGTCGTCCATCGGCCTTTCAAGGACTGGGATACATTCAAGACATCCTTGCGCCGCACGCTCGCCCAACTCCTAGCGAGCAAATCTGGCCTTGAAGAGTGGGTTGCGCGCAGGATGATGCACCACAGTATAAAAATCAAAAGCTGGCTGGCCGAACGATTACGCCACCTGCGGATAGGCCGCCGCTGGCTCCCTGATTCGGTCCGTGGTTTGCTGCTGGGAGCGGAAGGATATCTCGTGCTCGCGATACGCGACTACCAATTGCGGCCATACGCCGGGAATGCGACCCTGTTCATTGCGCAGGACGAGCCGCGCTCCGGTACTGAGCCCGGCATAGCGTGGTCTGGCAACATCCTCGGTATGTGTGAGTCGCAAATGATTCCGGGAACGCATCAAACGATCCTCGCCCGGCCACACGTAATTTCTCTTGCCCAGGAGATTAGGCAGCGGCTGGCGCGCCGTGTACAGACTTCTGCGAGCGAACCAGTGGCCCAGGCATCCGGTCACGAACTGGAATCATTCACAAAACTGAAACATGTCACCTTGGTTTGTAGTTGCACGGTGGCGACTGCGCCGATCGTGCCTGCGGATGGTAACAAATCGTGCAGCCTCCACGGATAACGAAACTGGCTCCGCGTCCCCAGCACCTTCGCCGTTTCATCCGGCAATAAAGACACGTCGAAACTATCGAGTGGACGGGAGAGCCCGACTCCTTCGGCTTTGAGGATTGCCTCCTTGCGCGTCCAGCAACGGTAGAAGCCGAGTAGCCACGCATCTCCCTGCAATTGATTCAGCTGCGAACGCTCGCTCGCGGAAAAATGACTATCCGCCACTTCCGGTTCGATAGGCTTCACATCTTCCACATCCACACCTACCGGTTCTCCATTGGCCACCGCCAGCACGGCGATACTCCGGCTATGACTCAGGCTGAAATGTAATGAAGACGATGAATCACCGCTGTGCAGTTCGGGTTTGCCGAAGCCATTGGTGCGGAAGCGAAGGGCGGCCGCGGGTTGGTGAAGATAGGCTCCCAGGATCCTGCGCAGATTCGCATGGGCGACAGCATAGCGGGCGCGATCCGGCGCAAAATGAAAACGTTGCATCCGTTCCCGTTCCTGCTGGTCTAGTATTTCGATGTGCGCCGGCAGATCCACCGCAGCCGCCTGCCCCGGCGGGCTGGAGAGCCCAGGCCCACACATGGACTTCATCGGGAGCGATGGTCCCGCGCACTCCGGAAGTGGGCCAAGTCACCCGGGCAAAGCCAGCGGGAACATCACTGCCCACTGCTACGAGCTACCGTCCGAGCTCTCCCGCGATGCGCTCTTCTCGGTATTCTCAATCCACATCAATTCCAATTGGCGAAGTTTGTTGGTCAGAAATGCCACGTCCCGGGCGCTCACGTCTTCCGACTCCGCGCGCGCGATCTCGTGTTGCAAAAAGTTGAACGCCGGCCGCATCTCCACCGGGAAGTCATCGCTGCGCAGTCCGCGCAGAACTTCCCACGCCTGAAGAAGGAGTGTCCGGTCACCTGCGTTTGCTCCTTCGTGCGCCAGCAGAGACGCCGCGCGGCGGAGTCGTTCATGAGCATCCAGTTTGATCATGGGTATTAAAGTGTGACACGAAATGGTCGAAATCATCTACCAGGGAGCTGGCCTTTCCCCCAGGCCGTTGCTTCAGGAGGGAAATATAATTTCCGTAAGCGCTGAGCATAAACATTGCGCAGTCAGCCTAAAGGCAAACCGCATGGATGCGACTCCGTTCGAAACAGAAACCGATACACAAGAGGACTACGACTTTCGTTCACGGTTGGCTGAGTATGTCAGCAGCCAGGCATTGCCCATAGACAAACTGGGTCACCAACCCCGGCTATATGCGTTGACGCAATTGGTAGGCCAGGGGATGTCCTACGATGATGACGTGGTCTACGCCGCTGCCTGGCTCCACGACCTTGGGGTGTTCATCGGGCATCGGCCCGAAGACCCGGAGGCACTCTCCGGTTGGGACAACGTCAGCCTATGCCATGAAGCAAGCCCCTGCAGCGCTGGCCCGGTGTGGGTTCCCTGCGACAAAAGTTGCACCAGTCGTGGAAGCGATCCGGACCCATCAGCCACATCTGAGTCCCACCTCGGTGGAGGGCGCCATCCTGCGCGATGCAGATATTCTTGAACAACTCGGCGCCATCGGCATCCTACGGGTAGTGGCCAAAATAGGGCGGGATACGCGATATCCCACGTTTACCGATGCCGCGGGCACCTTGCGCAAAGCCCTGGCAGATTTGCCAGCCAGGCTGCACCTGGATACCGCAAAGGGTTTGGCCCAGCCCAAAATTGATCTGCTCGAATCTTTTCTTCGGGCTATGGATAACGAGGCGCATGGCGCGCTTTGCTGAACGGGCCAACTATGGTTACCGATGATGTTCCGAAATCTGATTCACGTGGGTGGAGTGTGAGAGACTAACCGTTGCTGCAACACAACAGTTTAGCCCTAAAATAGGGCTTAGATCGCATTTTGGGGGCCTGGTACATGAAGCTTAAAAACGCCAAGGTAGTGGTTTGCGGAGCCGGCGGGTTCATCGGCGGACATCTGGTGAAAAGTCTGCTCGAAAATGGAGCAAACGTCATCCGCGCGGTGGATGTAAAGCCGCTCGCCGAGTGGTATCAGACTTCGTCAGCTGTGGAAAACCTGTGCGCTGGACCTGAAAGACAAGGACAGCTGCCTGAAGGCTGCTCAGGGCGCGCAGGTTGTCTTCCAACTCGCCGCCGACATGGGCGGCATGGGCTTTATCGAGAACAACAAAGCTCTTTGCATGTTGAGCGTGTTAGCCAATACCCACATGCTGATGGCGGCCCGGGAAAAGGGAGTCGAGCGATTTTTCTACTCCTCCTCAGCTTGTGTCTATAACGGTGACAAACAGAAGACTCCCGACGTGGTCGCTCTCAAGGAAGAGGACGCCTATCCCGCGCTGCCGGAAGATGGGTATGGCTGGGAAAAGCTCTTCAGTGAGCGCATGTGCCGTCACTTTGAAGAAGACTTTGGGCTGCAGTGCCGCGTAGCCCGCTACCACAATGTCTACGGCCCCCTGGGCACCTGGACGGGAGGCCGTGAAAAAGCTCCCGCAGCCATCTGCCGCAAGGTCATCGAGGCCAAAGCCTCGGGTAAACACGAAATCGAAATCTGGGGCGACGGCAAACAGACCCGCAGTTTCATGTACATAGACGATTGCACCCGGGGCTCGCAGGCCATCCTGGAAAGCGAGATTCACGAGCCCATCAATCTTGGCAGCAATGAACTCGTTACTATCAATCAATTGGTAAGCATTGCGGAAGAGATCGCCGGCATCAAACTGAAGCGGAAAGTACGATCTGAGTGCGCCCAAGGGCGTGAACGGTCGCAACAGCGATAACACCAAGATCAAAGAATACCTGGGATGGGAACCATCGATTCGCCTGAAAGAAGGACTGGCCAGGACCTATGCGTGGATCGAGAGCGAAATGATGGCGGTATCCAGAACGTAATCAACGTTACCCATGAATGGTATTTACAGTTCGTTAAGGCAGCTCTGATAGTGATCTGGGGCTACGGGAACTCGTGGGAGTGTCATCAGTGGTGACGGCAAGCGCTCAGTTTCGGCAGATTCTGGGTATCCGCTTCTTTGTAGGGGACGCTGATGAGGCTGTTGCCCGCATGAGCAGCGGTGGCTTACTCGTCGTCCCTGCTGCCCCCGCGCTCAAGAATTTAGCCAACGATCCCGCGTATCGTGAGGCTCTCCAGGGCGCCGACCTGGTCATTACCGACAGTGCGTTCATGGTCATGATCTGGAACCGTCTCAAGCGTGATTCCATCCGCCGTGTTTCCGGTCTCAAGTATCTCTCTTTCTTGCTCAAGCAGCCTGATTTCTATCAGCCAGGCGGGAGCTTCTGGATCATGGCCAGCGAAGCAAGTGCGCGCAAAAACAGCGCCTGGCTTCGGCGCCGCGGAATCGAGCTCGCCCCCGCCGACTGCTATGTTGCGCCTCTCTATGGCAAGACGCTCTCCGACCCTGCATTGTTAAGGCTGATCAACCAGCGTCGTCCCCGCCACATTGTTGTGACACTTGGGGGAGGCACCCAGGAGCGCTTGGGTCTCTATTTGAGAAGTCAGCTCGACTGCAAGCCATCGATCCACTGCGTAGGAGCGGCCATCGCCTTTCTCAGTGGCGACCAGGTGCTGATTCCGGATTGGGCAGACCGGATGTACCTGGGCTGGCTATTCCGCTGTCTATCCGATCCGCGCCGCTACATGCCCCGCTACTGGGATGCCCGCAAGCTCCTATCGCTGATGATCCGTTATGGCAGCAGCCTTCCAGACACGCTCCTGAGCGCCCCAGTGTCCACGGTGGAACTGGCCGCAGCCCTCGCCTCAAAAAACATCCCCTCCACCCCCACCACCTCCCGATAGGCCTCCGCGTGTGTTTTGCCACAGGTGGGTAGGAAGCGCTGCTTAAGCAACCTTTCCTCCAGCAACCGCCCTTTCCTTACAACTACCCTCTCCTTGTTTGTCATCCCGAAGCGCAGCGAGTGGATCTGCGTTGCGCCATTCGTGTGCCCCGCTCCTACAGGTCCACAACCTCCTGGAAACATCAATCTCCCCTTTGTTATTCGGGGTTTCCAGGAGTAGGCCGTAGAGCCGCAGATCTCTCCGCTGCACTATCACCCAACAAAAAAGCCCAGGACTGACGTCCTGGGCTTTTTCCCATCTCACTATCCCACTAAGGCTGGCTGGACCGAACACTGGCACGCTGTGTCTCCGCATGCTTAGCCGCGGTCTCCAGCGCCTTCGCCTGGGGCAGAAAATCCAGCGCCTTGTTGATCATCGGATCCCACGTAGCCCGCACCTTCAAACCCTCTTCCTGGCCAAACTGCGTAGTGAAGATCTCAGCCTTGATGTTGGCCTTAATCCAATCCATCACCGGAAGAAGATCCGCATCGGAATAAGGAATCTGCTGGCTGGTCAAAAACTGCTTGAACGCATCCATGACTCCGTCATCCACTTGGAAATCCTTGCCTACGGTCTTGTTCGCCATGTAGTGCTTGGCGAAATTGAAGAACGCGTAGTGCTCCAGGAGCACATCCTGCACCGGAACTGACTTCGGCGTATCGATCTTGTCGTCCGGCGTAATCCCGCCCCCGCCAAACACCGTTCTTCCGGAATCGGTAGCCTTCACCTCACGGCTCTTCGTATCCTGAGGCTGGTCGTGGTTGTAGTAATAGTCGTAAAGCGAAACGCCGTTGTAATTGCGCTGAATCAGGCGGCCGCTGGGCGTGTAGTAGTGATACGTCGTCAGAGCCAGCCCGGTGTTCTCAGACAAGGGATAAACCGTTTGCACCAATCCCTTGCCGAAAGTGGTCTCGCCGGCAATGATCGCGCGATCGTGATCCTGCAGCGCACCGGAAACAATCTCCGCGGCTGACGCCGTACCGTGATTCACCAGCACGACGATGGGATATTCGCGGCCCCCATTCCCGTGGGTCGCGCGGTAGGTCTGTTCCGGAAATGCACGGCCACGCTGGGAAACAATCACCTGGCCCTTTTCCAGAAACTTGTCGCACACCGCAACCGCCTCGCTCAACAATCCGCCGGGATTGCCGCGCAGATCGAGAACCAACCCATCGACGCTGCCGAAGTGATCCAATGCATCGGAAAGCTCGCGGCCCGTGGTCTCCTGGAAATTGGTGATGTGCACATAGCCCACATTCGGCCGGATCATGTACGTCAAATCGATGCTGTTATGCGGAATCTCGTCCCGTATCAGGTCGAACACCAGCGGTTTCGCTGCGCCCTCGCGCGCGATCGTGATCTGCACATGGGTCCCTTTGGGTCCCTTCAGCACATTGGCCACATCTTCCGAGTTCATGTTCTCCGTGGACTTGCCATCCACGGCCACAATCACATCGCCCGGCCGGATCCCGGCCTTGAAAGAAGGTGTGCCTTCAAACGGGCTCACCACCACAATCTTGTTGCTCTGCGGCTGAATCAGCATGCCCACGCCGTAATACTTGCCATGCTGGTCTTCCCGCATCTTGGCGTAGGCTTTCGGATCGTAAAAACTGGAGTGCGGATCGAGCACCCGCAACATACCGGGGATGGCTCCGTCGTAGACTGCCTTCTCCGCCTTTTCGCCGGTCAACGGCTCGGCATAGTTCTGCTCCACCAGGTCATACACATTGGTGAAGGACCGCAGGTCATCGCGCAGTGCCGATTCGTCGGTGCTGGACTGTGCGCCCAACTTCTGGCTCACGACCGTGCCCAGAAAGCCACAAACCACAAAGAAGAGGAGAAGGGAGAACAAGAACCGTCGTGTGCGGGAGGCCATTGTGCGGTAATCCTCTGGGTCCGGTAGCGCAGGGGAGAGGGAGGCCCTGCCGCGCGGCCCGGGGTCTTCTTGATCGAAGTATATCATTGGACGTAAGCTGATCTGATAGGTACTCAGCCAGCGAAAACAGCAGGAAATCCGGCCTGTTTCACGCGCCGCACCAGGGCAAACCAGGCAAACTACCACGTAAGGGCCAGAGCTTTTTACTTCGGATGTACAGAGGGTGACGCATTGGGTCTCGCCTGCTGGTAACCCCCGAAGTTACAATGCTCCATGAGCCATCACTTAACAGCTTAAGAGATGTCCAGACACATGACGTTTTCCCGGTTCCGGCAATCCACGGCGATATGCATCCTGAGCGTGAGCCTCGGCTCCGTCCCTTCCCTGGCCCAAAATACCAATGAAAAATCCACCAATGCGAAGACCACCGACTGACACCGCACCGGTGCAAGGCAAAGTGGTCGAAGACATTGTCGCCCGCGTGAATGACCAGATCATCACCAGCTCAGACTACGATCGAGCTGCGGAACAACTGACCGCAGAGGCCGGCCAGCAGTCCATTCCTCCGCGCGAGCTGGAGCAGAAGAAAGCCGACTTACTGCGCGACTTGATCGATCAGCAACTCCTGCTCTCCAAGGGTAAGGAACTGGGCATCACCGGCGAAACCGAGCTGATCAAGCGCCTGGATGAGATCAGAAAGCAGAATCATCTCGAGTCGATGGAAGACCTGGAGAAGGCTGCCGCAGCAGCAGGGCGTCTCCTACGAGGACTTCAAGGCCAACATCCGCAACAGCATCATCACCCAGCAGGTGGTGCGGGACGAGGTCGGGCGCAAGATAAGCATGTCGCCGGGCGAAGTACAGGCCTATTTCAAAGCCCACGAAAGTGAGTTCGCCCAGCCAGAGTCAGTCACGCTGAACGAGATTCTGGTCCCCACCCCGGCCAAATCGGCTACCGAAGGGGCGGATGACGCCGAGGTTGCAGCCGCACAAGCTCAGGCAGAGGAGATTGAAAAGAAGCTGGCGGCCGGGGCCAAATTCGACGACTTGGCCAAGCCATCACCGGCCGACCCCAAAGCGCCCAAGAGCGTCGTGTTGGGTGAATATCGCCGCGGCATGCTGGGGAAGGAATTTGAAGACAAGGCCTTCGCGCTGAATGCCGGGGAGCATTCGCAGCCGATTCGTACCAAGCAGGGATTCATCATTTTTCAGGCCACGCAGCGCAATGCCGGCGGGGACGCCAGCTTCAAGCAAGTGGAGCCGCAGGTGGAAGAAGCTCTCTTCCTGCAGCGCATGCAACCTAAGCTGCGGGAGTACCTCACCAAGCTGAGAGATGAAGCCGCCATCAATATCAAACCGGGAGTGGTGGACACCGGCGCGAGCGGGAATGAAATGAAGTTGTCCTACAGCGCCTACACCCCTCCTGCTCCCAAGAAGCCGAAGAAATTTCAGCGCGCCCGCTTCCGCGGCAGAGACCGCTCCAAATCCGCACAGGTTGAGACCGCAAAGACGGCTGCTCCTGCAACCACCGCTCCCGTGACAGGGGCTAACGCTACTGCCCCTGCCGCCACCGCGGATGCCACGGCTGCAGCGCCGGCCGCCGCCCCCCGCCACGCCGGCCGCAACCAAGCCCGCGCCTACGCAGCAGGCAAACATAACAATCAGGGCACCGAGAAGCCAGGAAAGCGCGAGAAGATTCGCTTTGGCCAGGCTCCTCGTGAGTCTCTCCCTCCCTCGCAAGTCGCGACTGCAATGTGCCTCCTGACGCCGCCGCCCCGGCCGTGACCACTCCGGAAACGCGCTATGTGAACCCCGACGGCACGGTGAGCGGCGAACAGTCAGCCGCGCCCGAACGCAAGACCCGCTTTAGCGCCCGGCCCGTGGTCCACAAGCCAAAGACCCCGAAGACTCCCGATACGTCCAACCAGCCCACCCCCGAAGAACTGGCTGCACAGAAGGTGCAGAACGCCCCAATGGGGCTGACGGACCCCAACGCGGATAAGAAACCCAAGCCGAAGGCCGAGAAAACCCGCTACTCCGCCAAGCCCAAGGAAGAGGACACCACCCAGCCCTATCTGGGCAAGCCTGAGTCCGCACCCCAGGCCGCCCCTGCCGCCAGCCAGCCGGCAGTCCCGGGCACCCCTGCCGCCGGGCAGCCGAATCAGTAAGGCGAACCAGTAAGGCGAAATGAAGGAAATTTACGTTGCGGATGTAGGCAAATTCGAAAACCAGGCAGTCGTCGCTTTTTTCGCCGTCAGGTCCAAGCAGTTGCGCAGCCGGAAGGATGGCGGCCAGTACATGGCCGTCACCCTGGGCGACCGCACGGGCCAGATCGAATCGCGGATGTGGGAAAATTTCGCCGAGGCTGCTCCCGGGTTTGAGACCGGTGACGTGGTCAAGGTCCGTGCCGAAGTTTGCCGCTTCAACGACCGCCTGCAGCTAAACCTGGAAAAGCTGCGCCGGGCAAATGCAGACGAGTTCGAGCTCGCGGACTATGTTCCCCAAACCAGCAAAGATGTGGACCAACTGTGGTCGTCCCTGGTCCGCTCGGTCGATAGTTTCACTGACCTTTGGCTGCAGAGGCTGGTCCGCTCTTTTCTTGACGACCCCCTCATGGCCACAGCCTTCCGCGAAGCCCCGGCCGCAAAATCGCTCCACCATGCCTGGATCGGTGGTCTGCTCGAGCATGTAGTGTCCCTGGTAGATATTTGCGACCTGGCGGCGCGACACTATCCCGAGATTAACCGCGACCTGCTCCTGACCGGCGCCATCCTTCATGACATCGGTAAGCTGGAGGAGCTGCGCTGGGGCACCACCTTCGATTACACCCTGGAGGGGCAGCTGGTCGGGCACATCACTCTTGGCGTCGTCATGATCGAGAAGAAGCTGGCCACCTTGCCCGGGTTCCCTCCGCAACTGCGCATGTTGGTCGAGCACATGATCCTGAGTCATCATGGCAAGCTTGAATTCGGCTCGCCCAAGCTCCCCATGATTCCCGAAGCGGTGTTATTTCATTACCTCGATGATCTTGATGCCAAGATGCACACCATGCGCGCCGAATTCGAGCGTCACCAGGCCCAGGGCGGGGAAGCCGGCGAGATGACCGATTGGGTGCGTTCCCTGGACAGGCCCTTGCTGAACACGGCAACCTTTCTCAAACCGAAGGAGTAGAGCATGAACTACCTGCTGAAGACCGAACCCACCGCCTACTCGTTTGCCGATCTGCTGCGGGAAAAGGACACGGACTGGACCGGCGTGACCAACCCGCAAGCGGTTAAAAATCTTGCCGGCATGAAGAAGGGCGACAAGCTGGTCATCTATCACACCGGAGACGAAAAGACGGCGGTAGGTTTAGCCCACGTCAAGTCGGTCGATTTATCCAATCCCAAAGTCCCCTTGATCAACATCACAGCCGGTCCGGCCATCAAGCGCCCGAAAACGTTGGCGGAAATGAAGCAACAAGGACTGTTTCAGGCATCTCCGCTGGTCCGCCAATCACGCCTCTCCGTGGTCCCACTCGATGAGGCGCAGTACGACTGGATCGTGCACAACTAAGTTACAATCGAACCTTGGGTCTCCTCGCCAAACAAAATGCTACGTTTTTCAACGGCTGGTGAATCACACGGCGAGTGCCTCATCGCCCTTATTTCCGGACTGCCTGCGGGCCTCGACGTCGATTTGGAATTTATCGATCGCGAGCTTTGGCGGCGACAGCAGGGCTACGGCCGCGGCGGCCGCATGCGCATTGAACAGGATCGGGCACACATCCTTTCCGGCGTTCGTCACGGCAAAACCATCGGCTCACCGGTCTCGATCGAGATAGAAAATCGCGACTGGAAAAACTGGACCGAAATTCTTCCCGTAGCCCCGGGCGACCCGGAAAAGCATAAAGCCGTGGCCTCGCCCAGGCCTGGCCACGCGGATCTTGCCGGCTCGCTGAAATACAATTTTCCCGATGCCCGCTATGTGCTCGAGCGCGCCTCAGCACGCGAGTCAACGGCTCGTGTCGCCGCCGGCGCCATGGCCAAGTTGCTGCTCAAATCACTGAACATAGACGTCAGCAGCCATGTAATCCGCGTCGGTCACGCAGAGCTGACGTCGCTTGCTACCTGGGATCAGGTTGCGGCCCTGCGCGAACAGGAGGAAATCCTTCTCAACTGCGTCGACCCCGAAACCGAAGCCAGGATGAAGGCCGAAGTCGATCACGTACTCCGTACCGGCGACTCCATCGGCGGCGTCTTTGAGGTCATCGTGCACGGCGCGCCGGCAGGGCTTGGCACCTATGCTAATTGGGACGAAAGGCTCGATGGCTTGCTTGCCTGGGCGGTCATGTCCTTGCAGGCGGTGAAGGCCGTGGAAGTGGGCCAGGGAGTTACCGCGGCTGAGTCCTTCGGCTCTGCCGTCCACGACCCGATCGGTTACAGCGCCGAGGAGATCAACGGCGCCAAAACCAGATTTACCCGCGAACACAATAATGCCGGTGGCATCGAAGGCGGCGTCTCCAACGGAGAAGACATCATCGTCCGTGGATATTTGAAACCCATCTCCACCCTCCGCAGGCCTCTTGGTTCCGTGTCCTACAGCACCCGCGAAGCCACCAAAGCTGCGTACGAGCGTTCCGATGTTTGCGTTGTGCCTGCCGCCGGCGTGGCTGCGGAGGCGATGGTCGCTTTCGTCATCGCGAAGCTCGTGCTGGAAAAATTTGGCGGCGACTCGGCGGGAGAACTCACCAGAAACTACCAGGGATACCTGGAGCAGATTCGCCGATTTTAGGAAAGTCACTCGAGCCAGATGGTTTATCCAATCGTCAAATTTCCTGACCCCATCCTGCAGCGGCCGGCAGAGCCCGTCACCGCATTCGATGACGATCTGCGCAAGCTGGTCGACGATATGTTCGAGTCCATGTACGTTGCCCATGGCATTGGCCTCGCTGCTCCCCAGATCGGGATTCCGAAACGCATAACGGTGATCGATCTCAGCTTCCAGAAGACCCCCGAAGACAAGATCGCCCTGATCAATCCGGAAGTCGTCACGAAAGAAGGAAAAATCTACGAGGAGGAGGGCTGTCTCAGCCTGCCCGACATTCGGGAGAAGGTCGCCCGCGCTGCGAAGGTGAAAATACGCGCCCAGGATCTCGATGGCAATTGGTTTGAGCGGGATGCCGACGACTTGCTGGCTCGCGCCTTCCAGCATGAAATCGACCATCTCGACGGGGTACTCTTCATCTTCCGCATCAGCGCCCTCAAGCGCGACTTTGTCCTGCGCAAAATCCGCAAGCTGCAGCGTGCCGGGGAATGGTAGACGAGCAATGAGGCTCGTCTTTTGCGGCACTCCGCAGTTCGCCCTTCCCACCCTGAAAGAATTGCTCGCGGCCGGTCACGCGATCGAGCTGGTTGTCACTCAGCCGGATCGGGTGCGCGGGCGGGATCAGGATCCGTCACCGCCTCCAGTCAAATTACTGGCACAGGAAGCCGGCTTGCCCGTCGTGCAGCCGGAAAAAATCAGGAACAATCCGGACCTTCGCGCTCGCCTGGAGGCAATCAAACCCGATGCCATCATCGTGGTCGCCTATGGCCGCATCATTCCCGAATGGATGCTGAACCTACCCCGGCTGGGCAACATCAACCTGCATGCATCGCTGCTGCCGAAGTACCGTGGCGCTGCTCCTATCCAGTGGGCGGTGGCCAATGGGGAGACGGTCACCGGCGCCACCACCATGCGCATCGATCAGGGACTCGACACCGGCGACATGTTGCTGCAGCGATCCCTCTCCATCGAACCGAACCAGACTGCCGAGCAGCTTTTTCCTCTACTGGCGGAGAGTGGCGCAGGCCTCATGCGCGAAACCCTCGACGGGCTGGAAGCCGGTACGATCCAACCCATTCCGCAGGACAATGCCGGAGCATCTCTGGCCCCCATCCTGCAGCGTGAAGATGCCCTGGTCGACTTCACCCGCTCTGCCGCCGAGATCTACAACCGCTGGCGTGGTTTTCAACCCTGGCCCGGAGCCTACACCCTTTTCCGTGGCCGAAAGCTGACCCTGCATCGCTTGATGCCGGCCGGTTCTACCGTAGCGCCTCCCGGCGAATTGATGGTGGAAGGCAGCCGCCTCTTCGTGGCTGCCGGATCCACCACCAGGCTGGAATTGCTGGAGGTGCAAATCGAAGGGAAGAAGAGACTGCCGGTCGCGGACTTTCTGCGCGGTGCCGGGCTTCAAGCGCATGAGAGGCTGGGCTCGTAGCTTGTCTGGCCGCGTCTCTCCTGCCCGCAAAATCGCCTTCGATCTCTTACTCGAACTCAGGCGGAAGCCGGACCTGCACAGTGATCATCTGCTGCGTTCCAAACCAGTGGAAGCGCTCTCCGACCTGGACAAGAATCTCGCCACCACCCTGGTGATGGGCGTCCTGCGCTGGCAACTGGTCCTGCAGCAGCGCATCCGGGATGCTCTCACCAAAAGCAAAGGTCATTTAGCCGACCCAGTGCAAGTCTCATTAGAGCTCGGGGCCCTACAGCTTTTATTGCTCGATCGCATACCGGCCCGTGCCGCCATCTTCGAAAGCGTCGAGCTCGTCCGGCAGTCGGGCAATGAATACGCCGTAGGACTCGTCAACGCCGTGCTGCGTAAGCTGGAGCAAACCTCAAAACTCGGCCCAGCCGATGCCGTGGCCGCTCATCCGCAATGGATGGTCGACCGATGGGTCGCAGCCTTCGGCCTGGATACGGCGACGGCGATCTGCCGTTACGATCAGCTCCCACCATCGACGCCCGAGGAACCAGGCGTCTTTGTCGTGCGTGCCCGCCAGCGCATTCAGGATGAGGGATCGCAACTGATCGCGGAGCTGGCCGGTCGAGGCACTGAAATTCTGGACTGTTGTGCCGCGCCCGGAGGCAAGACCGCCATTCTGGCGGAGCGCAATCCAACCGCATCGATCACTGCCTGTGACATCAGTCCAGCCCGTTTGAAGGCCATGCAAGCGCTTCTCGGGCCGTCGGCCCAATATTCATTTTCGCGTTCTCGATGCCACCGAGCTCCCATTTCAAAACCAATTCGACCTGGTGCTTTGTGATGCCCCCTGCAGCGGAACCGGAACCCTGGCCCGCAACCCTGAAATCAAGCACCGGATCACAGCCGGCGAGTTCCAACGCCACCACGATCGCCAGCTACGTCTTCTCTGTTCCGCGATGCGCGCATTACGCGAAGGAGGCAGGCTTATCTATTCCACCTGCTCCCTGGAGCCAGAAGAAAACGAATCCGTAGTGACTGAGGCATTGGAGCAAGAGAAAGGCTTTCGGCTGCTCCCCTGGAGAGAGCAAATCAAAACCCTGGAAAACGAAGGCGCACTCCACTCCGGTGCCGCCGACCGGCTGTTTCCCAACACCGTCCCGGACCACTACCTGCGCACCTTCCCCGGCCTCTACCCTGGCGACGGCTTCTTCGCCGCCTGCCTCGTAAGGGAGTAAACTCGCATACCCCTAACAAAAGGCGTCGGTAAAAATTCTCCGAGGGGTGCCCTCAGGTCCTCGCTTTTGAGACCTGGGATCCTCCTAGTGGAGGTTAGTTAGCATCCCTTGTGATAACCCCAGGTAAGTCGTCACTCTCCCCTTGTCCCCGAGGGAAGCCGTGGAGGAGATCTGCAGTGCGCCCGTCGCTCGTCCCAAAACCCTACTGAGAAACCCGAAACGTAACCGTCATCCCCGGTTCCACCTTATGCCCCGGAGCAGGAGTCTGGCTCAACACCGTCCCCGACGGATCCACGGTATCCGCGGGAGCCATCCCGCCATCTGCATCGGCTGCGGGAGCCGCAGCCGCCGCATAAGTACTCTGCACCGGACCCACCTTCAACCCCGCATGCACCACCAGCGCCGTCGCCGCCGCCAACGGCATACCCGTCAACTGGGGCATCACAAGCGCGGGCGACGAGTACGGCGCCGGAGTACTCACCAGCAAACTCACGCTAGGCCGCTCCACCCCGGCCGCCCCTTGCTGCGGATTCTGCGCAATCACCGTGCCCGGCGCCGCCCCGCTATAAGGCATCTGCGCCGTCTCTTCCAACTCCAGTCCAACACGTCGTACTTCAATGGCCGCCACCCGCTCCTGTTGCCCCACAACCTTAGGAATCGCCACCCGCTGAGGACCAAGGCTCTCGGTCACTCGCATCCGCCATTCCCGCCGGACAATCGCCCCAGGCATTGGAGACTGTGCCAGCACCCGGCCCGCAGGTACATCCACGCTGTAGTACTTGTTATCGATACCCAAATTCAATCCCATATTGGCCGTCTTGTGCACAGCTTCAGACACCGTGAGTCCCTGCAGATCCGGGACCTTCACTTCCGCCCCATGAATCGCAAAACGCATGGTCACCACAGCCGAAACCAGCGCCCGCCATGGCAATCGCCAAAAACGCCAATACCAGCCGAAAAAAATTGATCATGCCGGCTCGCCGTAGGTGATGGCGGTTTCGATGGTCGCGGACTTTTCCAGCATCTTCGAAACCGAGCAATATTTGTTTTTCGACAGGGCGACCGCGTCCTCCGCAGCCTTGTGCGAGACGCCCCCACCAATGTGATACGTAAGCTGAATATGGGTGAAGACCCGCGGCGCTTCCGTAGCCTGCTCAGCCACGGCAGAAACCGTGAGCGAGGTAAGCGGTTCCCGTTTCTTGCGCAAAATAGATACCACGTCCACGGACGTGCAGCTGCACAGAGCCATCAGCACCATTTCCATGGGACCAGGGCCGCCCTGGTGGGCAGCATCCGCATCCAAGGCGACGTGATTCCCGGTATGGGAAACCGCATCATACTGCTGGTCATGCAGCCAGGTAACCGTTGCGTGCATGCCTCAAGTTTATCGAGTTACGCCGCCGCCCGGGAAATCCCCCGCCTCCAGGCGACATCACATGGTTAACTTTTGACCCCGCGATACAGCCCCGCGATACCAAAGTTGTAGGAGGTCCATGAGACCTGGTCAAAGCCCACAGCCTTCATCGTCTGCAGCAACTCCGCGGGGGCAGGGAAACGGTGTACCGAGTTGGGAAGGTAACGATACGGTCCGGAAACCCCAGAAATCAAAGAACCCACAGCAGGCAGAACCCTGCGGAAATAAAGGGCATACAGTTTGCCCATGAACCCGCCCGGCTCGCTGAAGTCGAGGATGCCCAGCTCTCCGCCTGGCTTCAGCGCGCGGTAGAACTCTTCCAGGCCTGCCCGGTAGTTGGCCAGATTGCGAAAACCGAACGCAGTGATCAGTAAATCAATCGATTCGGAAGGGAAAGGAAGGTGCAGCGCATCCGCCTCCACCGCAACGGCTCCCCGGGGAGAGAATTTTGCCGCCCCGCGCACCAGCATCTGGTGGGCGAAGTCCGCGGCCAGCACCGGGCGGCCATCCTTTGGCCGCCGCCGCAGCAAAGCCATGGTCATATCCCCGGTGCCGCAGCACAGATCTAAAACTTGTGCGTCACGCCGGGCGAGCACCCGGCGAAACGTGCGTGCTGCCCGCCACCACCAAACCCGGTCAATGTTGCAGGAGAGAACATGGTTCAGCAGATCGTAGCGCGGGGCGATCTGGTCAAACATGGAGCGCACAGCCGCCGCTGCGCTGGCTTCTCATCCCCGGGTCCCCATCGGGTTGAGCTCCCGCCGCCACGACTACTTGCTGCTTTCGGAGAGCCGTCGGATGTAAGCGATCCCCGCCAGAACTTCGGCGTCGGTGACGTCCTCGACCACGACCGCATTGCCCAAGACCCTGCAGCAGCACGAAACGGCGCACACCCGCCCGGTTCTTCTTGTCGCCGGATGCCGCCTGTATCAGCCGTTTCGAGCTGACCTGGGGAAATGGCGGAGGTTGAAAATAGCGAATCAAAGTCTCAATGCGGCGCGCTTCAGCCTCGGTCACCATCTTGCGCTGGCGGCTGATGTCGAGGGCCGCGATCATGCCCCAGGCGATGGCTTCGCCATGCAGCAGCGCGCGGTAACCGCTGGCCGCTTCAATGGCGTGGCCCAGGGTGTGGCCGAAATTGAGAAACATGCGCACGCCCATCTCTCGCTCATCCTGGCAAACTATGTCCGCCTTGATCCGGATGGAAGCCGCGACCATCTTTTCGAGCGCCGCGGAGTCACCCTGGTCGATCGCCTCGCGTTGGCTCTCGATAAAACGGAAGAGCCCCGCATCGCGGATGACGCCGGCCTTGATGCTCTCGTAAATCCCTGCTCGCAGCTCCCGTTGGGGCAAGGTGCTGAGCAGGGAGATATCCGCCACCACCGCCTGCGGAGGATAGAAACAGCCCACCAGGTTCTTGCCCGTCTGCAGGTTGACTCCGGTCTTGCCGCCCACCGAGGAATCCACCTGGGAAAGCAGGGTGCTCGGCACCTGCACGTAGTCGATGCCGCGCATATAAATCGCGCTGACAAACCCGCCCACATCCCCGGTAACTCCACCGCCAAAGGCGATCAGCAGCGACGACCGGTCAGCGCCGGCTTTCGTCATCTCCGTGGTCAGGCGTTCCACCTGGCTCATGCGCTTGTGACGCTCGCCCGGCGGCAGAAACAGCACGATGGGCTCCCGCGGTTCAAGCGAAGCCAGCACCCGCTCGCCCCATAGCGCCCAGATCTCTGGCGAGGTCAGCACAAAAACAAGCTTGCGGGGGTTTCCGGCGAGCGCCGGAATGCGCGTCGATAAGGAATCCAGGATGCCGCTTCCCACGGAAACGGTGTATTGCCCGAATTTGGTCGTGACGGGAATCTTGCGCACGGCTTAAACCATCGTATCGCAATCCTCAGGCGTGGCTGGTGCGCGTATAGATCAGAGAAGCCGCCGAGGCCGCCAGCACGATCACCACGATGATGCCCAGGGAGACAGCGACCGGCACCTCGACCCATTTCGTCAACAGCATCTTGCCGCCCACGAACCCCAGAATCGCTGCCAGTCCAAAATGAAGAAAATGCAGCCGATCGAGCAGGCCGGCCAGCAGGAAGTACAACGCCCGCAAACCCAGGATGGCGCAAATATTCGAGGTATACACCACGAAAGGATGGTGCGAAACTGCCAGCACTGCGGGCACTGAATCGATAGCGAATACCAGGTCGACCAGTTCGATCGACAGGACAGCGAACAAGAACGTCGCTTTGGGGTTGCCGGACAAGCGTTGCGTCCACTTGGTGATCCACTTTGCCGGCGCCGGGTGCGCTGCCGGACTTCTTCTTGCCTCGCAACAGCCGCAATGCGGCCACCACCAGCAGCGCTCCAAAGACGTACTGGATCCAGGCGAATCGTTCCAGCAACGCAATACCCGTAAAAATGAAGATCCCGCGCATGATGATGGCGCCCAATATTCCCAGCAGCAAGGCCTTTCTCTGTGCAGCAGGGCTCAGGCCGAACGAATCGAACATCAGCAGGAAGACGAAAAGATTATCAATGCTGAGGGACAGTTCGATCAGGTAGCCCGAAGCAAACTCAAGCCCCGTTTGGCGTCCCTGGGTATGGCCAATCCAAATCCCGAAACACGTGGCGAGGGCCAGCAAAAACAGGACAAACAGAAAATTGTGGCGGGTTTGCGAGGACTCTTCCCCGCGACCGAGGAGAACGAGGTCGACCACAATCAAAACCAGCACTACGACGTGGAAACCTATCCAATAAATGATCGGAGCGCCATCGAGCATCACCCAATGCTAGCCTACGACGCGCCGCTGAAGGCAAAACCCCCAACTCCATCCCCACGCGTCTCGGCCCTCTTTCCTCCATCAACCGCTCTTTCCTCCAGCGGACCGCCCTTTCCCTACAACTACCCTCTCCTTGTTGTCATCCCGAAGCGAAGCGAGGGATCTGCAGTGCGCCTCAACCCCTCCCAAATTCCAACGAAAACCTACCGCCGGTTAACCAACTGAATCGTCTCCAAAAACACATCCCCCACAATCGTGAGGCTCTTCGCGCTCAACTTATCCATTGTGTCCTGCGGAGTATGCCAAAACGCATTCTGATACCCATAATTGAAGTCGATAACATCCGCGCACGGCACGTTACGCTGCATAAACGGACTATGATCATCCCCCACCGAATTCTTTTCCTGGAAAAAATAAGACTGGTCGCCGAACTTGGCCGCCGCCTCACCCACCAGGTCCAGCAGCCAAGGCGTAGAACTCATGTCCCGCTCGACATCCAAATCCCGATCCCCGATCATGTCAGCCAATAAAAACGCCTTGATGCGTTTCAGCGTCCCATCCGTCTGCCATTTTTCCGCGAGATGCCGGCTGCCGTAGATCGGAATCCGCGTCCGTCCACCCTTTAATCGCCTCTTCGCCATCAAAAAACACCAGCCAAACGCTATACCCATCCAACTTCTTGCCCCGGAAGCTATTCGCCAATTCCAGCAACAAACCCGTGCTGGAACCGCCGTCATTGGCCCCCACGTATCCGGTATCTTTCAGCGGATAGTTGGTGTCGTAGTGGCTAGCCAGGACGATCACGCCATCCTTGCTCCCGGGAAACTTGACGATGTAATTGGTCATCGCTAGCGGCCCCGCCGGCGTCGATGCGGTGAAACTATCCTTTACCAGTTCATCTTTAGCAAACTGCTTTTCCAGGAAAGCCTGCGCCTTAGCATGTCCTTTGCTGCCCACCCAACGCGGCCCGCTAGCGACGAACTGACGGGTGTAAGCAAGCGCACGGTCACCATCGAACCGGGGAAGCGGCGCCTGGGCTCCGGCCACCCCGCACATCAGGAAGCAGAGAAGCGCAGCAACCACCCTCATGTTTGCTCTTTGAGCCGGTTTCTCCGCGTTGGATGGACCATGTAAGCGACCCCGATACTGACCAGGTACAGCACCAGCATCGGCGCGGCAAACACGCACATGGTAAGCACATCCGGGGTGGGGGTAATGATCGCGGAAATGATGAAAATCACCAGGATGGCGTAGCGAATATTCTTCCAAAGCCAGCCGGCGCTCACAATGCCAAAGAGCGCCAGAAAAAACACCAGGATGGGCAATTCGAACGTGATCCCCAGTCCCAGAATCACGGTCATGAAGAGTTCCGTGTATTCGCTCACCGTCACCATGGGCCTGAACTGAGACCCGTAGCCAATCAGGAATGTCAGCGCACCCGGATAAACGTAGTGGTAGCCAAAAAACGCGCCCGCGAGAAACAGGCCGACCGTGGCCGTCATGAAGGGGAGAATGTAGCGTTTCTCCTGTCGGTAAAGTCCAGGAGCGATGAATAACCACACCTGAAACAGGATGAACGGCGAGGCGATGATCGCCCCGCACACCAGGCTGATTTTGATGTAGAAGTTGAAGGGGTCTACCGGATTCAGATAGACCAGGTGGGAGTCCAGGTTATGTGCCTTGAGCGCCGCGGTGATGGGCTTCACCATGAACGCGGAAAGCTTTTCGCGGATGGCGTAAGCGACGAAGAAGGCGACGATCAGGTAAAGGCCGGAATGAATAATGCGCTTCCGCAGTTCCTCCAGGTGTTCCAGGAGGCTCATGCCTGGCAATTCAGCTCGTTCCGTCACCGCCGTCCGGGCCCGGTCCACGAGGTCAGTCATGATGGCTGACTGCCTGCTCCGGCTCGCGTTCGAGGCCGTTGCTCGGCAGTTCCGGGTGGTCTCCCGCGACTGCCTTGAGTTCCGCGACTTCTTCTTCCACCGGGATCACTCGCGAGGACGGGCTTTCCGTGCTGACCGTAGTCCCGTTGCTCGGGGGCCGAATCGTTAATGCTTCTGGAGACGGGTTCAGAGGCCGGTGTTGCGGGGGGCGCGGCAATCTGCTTTTGGCGATCCGCCACCTCGGCTGCCCGCAACTCTTCCTCAATCTGCATCTTGAACTCGTTGCTGGCGCGTCGGAATTCGAGCACCAGCTTGCCCAGTTGCCGCCCGATTTCCGGCAGTTTTTTGGGGCCGAAGATCACCAGGGCCAGTCCGAAAATGAAGATTGTGTCGGGCAAACTCATCGCTCTGTCATGATACCTTCCCCGCCAAGTCGCCACAAATCAGCCTGACTTTCGGTTGTTCAGTGTGTATTACCATAGGGCTTAGCCGAAGGTCGTATCGATGAAGACATTCTCCCTTGACGAGGCGCAATCTCTCTTGCCGATCCTGGAATCGCTGCTGCGCCGGGCGATCGATGCCAAGGCGAGTGCCAGTCTCGTAGAGGCGGAAATGCAGCTGCTCAGTCAGAACATCTTCCTGTCCGGTGGCATGCTGGTAGATGTTGCGGATGTGGCTCATAAGCGCATGTCGCAGCGCACCTCGGTCCAGCAGGCCCAGGATGCGATCCAGGAAATCGATTCCATCGGCGTCCAGGTAAAAGACCTCGACAAGGGCCTCCTGGATTTCCCCTGCCAGGTTGGAGAGCAGATCGTCCTGCTCTGCTGGCAACTAGGCGAAGCAAGAATCGACTACTGGCACACCGTAGAAGCCGGCTTCCAGGGCCGCCAACCCCTCGACGAGCGCTTCCAAAAAAGCCGCCCCGAACGCCCCAACTAAAATCCCACCACAGGTCATGGCCTATGTTTCGGGAAACCGCTGGAGTTTGTACATTTTCAGAGCCAGGGAGGCGCGTGGTGGACCTGAGGGTCCTACTTTGTAGCCGACTGCAGTTTGAGCTGTGCCAGCCCCGGACTTTCAGTCCGGGGAAGCGGGTTTTCAAACCCGCGAGAATGCATTAATCTCCAACGACCGGGCTTTAGCCCTGGTGAGAATGCCGCAAGCTGCCGAATTGACGCGAACATTCTTCGTATCTTCGACAACAGCCGGACGCCGCGCGCTTCTCCAATCCGATCGCATGGTCGGCAGCTGGTGGAGGTTCTGGCGGAGAATCGTCAAAAGAGGCGCTTGCTCCTGCATGATTTTGTCATCATATCCAATCACTTCCTTCTTCTGCTGACGACCTTCTGCAATCCACGGCCCTTGCCCCCAACAAACCTCCCATAACAAACCACCGCAAGGGTTACTAAATCGACCCCATCCCGTCTCTCTTACTAACCTGCTCCAACCCTCCCCCCGCGACTGTTAGACTGCAACCGGCCCGTTGATGAACGACAAGTACAACAAACACGCTAGCCTCACCCTCCTGCTCGGCACGCTGATCACGGACCCGAAAGGGCGCGTCCAGGGTCGACTCAAAGACGTCGCCGTGGCCACCGGGCCTGCCGCGGGCAATGTCGCAGGCTTGCTGCTCAAGACGCGTGAGGGAACCAGGTTGGTCGCGGTGAAAGACGTACTACCGACTCCGGCGGGGACGCTGGAACTGCGCGAGGGTGCCCTCCTGCAACCCCTGCGCGGTGACGAGAATCTGCTTCTCCTGCAGCAAGACGTCCTCGACCGGCAAATCATCGACGTGCACGGCAGAAAAGTCGTGCGCGTGAACGACATCGACCTGCAGTGGTATTTGCAAGCAGGCCGCGAGGGGCTGCGGGTGTCTGAGGTCGCCGTCGGACTGCGCGGCGCCGTGCGCAGGCTGCTAAAAGGCACGATGCCCAGGCATACCCTGGCAAAATTCGCCATGCACTTCCGCGCCAACGTCATTCCCTGGGAATTTGTCGACCTGATTGAAGTCGACCCCGCCCGCCGGGTGAAGCTGAAGATCGAACATGCCCGCCTTTCTCATATGCACCCCTCAGATCTGGCGGACATTCTCGAGGACCTTCCCCCTCCCGAGCGTGAAGCCATCTTCGTTTCCTTGGATGAAGAGGTAGCCGCCGACGCGCTCGAGGAAGTAGAGCCTCGCCTGCAGAAATCCCTGCTCGAATCCCTCGACTCCGGCCGCGTCGCCGACATCGTCGAAGAAATGGATCCGGGAGCCGCCGCCGATTTGCTGGCCGAACTCTCCGACGAACGTTCAGAGGCCATCCTCGAGGAAATGCAGCCCGAGGAGCGCCAGGAAGTCGAGGATCTGCTCGAATTCCGCGAGAACTCCGCCGCCGGCAGAATGACCACCAACTGTGTCCAGGTTCCCTCCGGCGCCACGGTTCGCGAGGCAGTCCGGGCATTGCGCGAGTTCGATGGAGATCCGGAGGGCGTAACCGAAATCTATCTCACCGGGACAGATGATGTCCTGGAAGGAGTGGTCCCGCTTGCGCGTCTGATTCTCGCCCTCCCGGAAACGCGCGTTGCCGTTCTATCGGAGCCGCGCATCATCTCGAGTCCCGCGGAAGCTCATCAGGACGAAGTAGCGGAACTGTTCGACAAGTACAATCTGCATGCGCTGCCAGTGGTCGACAAGGCCAACCGTTTAGTGGGCGTGGTGCAGGCGGACCATGTCATTGCCTTCTTGCGCGCGAAACAATGATCCATTGGCTGCTTTGCTGTAAAGCGTTAAAGAATTCAAATTGAATCTTCACCTGACCGATGCTCAAGCGCTGGCGAATCCGGATACTGCTCTTCCTCGCCGTGCTGGGGCCGGGCTTTATCACCGCCAACATCGACAACGACTCCGGCGGCATTCTCACCTACTCCAATGCCGGAGCCCAATTCGGCTACACCTTGCTATGGACCATGATCCCCATCACCATCGCCTTGCTGGTGGTGCAGGAAATGTGTGCCCGCATGGGAGCCGTCACCGGCAAGGGCCTGAGCGATCTCATCCGCGAAGAGTTCGGTCTGCGCATGACCTTCATCCTGATGCTGCTGCTGGTCATCGTCAATTTCGGCAACGTCATGGCGGAGTTCGTCGGCATCGCCGGCAGCATGCAGCTGTTCCACGTCAGCAAATACATTTCCGTCCCGGCCAGCGCCCTCACCATTTGGCTTCTGGTGGTCAAAGGGGACTACAAGCGGGTAGAAAAAGTATTTCTGGCCGCATCCGTTTTCTATATCGCGTATATAGTCACCGGTGTTCTCTCCCAGCCCAGCTGGCACGATGCCATGGTCGCCACCGTGAAGCTGCCCCGAGGCTCCATTTGGCACTCTAAAAGTTACATTTACATGATCGTGGGGGTGATCGGCACCACCATCTCCCCCTGGATGCAGTTCTACCTGCAGTCCTCCATCGTGGAGAAAGGGGTCACCGCGAAGAGCTATCCAGCCTCGCGTCTCGACGTCATCATCGGTTCCTTCTTTACCAACATCGTGGCCTGGTTCATCGTCGTCGCCTGTGCCGCCACTCTGTTCACTCATGGGATGGGAGCGATCAAGGAAGCGGCAGATGCGGCCGAAGCCATGAAACCTCTGGCCGGACAGTATGCCTTCCTCCTGTTCGCCATTGGCTTGTTCAATGCCTCATTGTTTGCCGCCTCCATTCTGCCCCTTTCCACTGCCTACACGGTGTGCGAAGGATTAGGTCTGGCATCCGGCCTGGATGGCGGATTTAAAGACGCGCCGGTTTTCTACTGGCTCTACACGCTACTGGTCGCCGGCGGAGCCATCGCTGTTTTGTTTGTTCCCAACGGCAAACTCATCAGCATGGTGATCCTGTCCCAGGTATTGAACGGGGTGCTGCTGCCGCTGGTGATCATCTTCATGCTGCTGCTCATCAATCGCAAGGATCTGATGGGTGAATCCGTAAACTCGCACTGGTTCAATGCGGTAGCATGGCTCACTGCCGTGGTGGTTATTGTGTTGTCACTGGTCATGATGTTTACCGGCGGATTGGCCTAGTGGCTGTAATACGATAAAAGTCCAGGGACTATCCCCAGATCTATTTTGGACGTCCAAACCGCCCCCAACCCCGAAACCGCTCAGCAGGAGCCCCTGGCGAAGCGACAGTTCGCTCGGCTCTTGGCTGGACGATTTTGTTCTTCGCGGTCGCCTGGGCGGCGTTGTATGGACTCTGGCGCGAGCTCCCCTATCTGAAGAATGGCTCCGACGTGGTATTCAGCGCCAAGTTGCAATGGGAACACCAGGGCCAGGTGTTTCCTGCCGGCTCTTCCGTCACCCGGGTATTGATTTTCGGCAACAGCAAGATCCTGGCCGGCTTTGTTCCCGCCTGGTTCGACCAGATGGGCGCGGCGGACCACCTGCACGTTTCATCTTTCAATTCAGGTTTTCCCGGAAGCGATTTATTCTTACCGCCTCTCCAGGCTATGTGCGCGCGCGGGCAGGCTCCCAATGTGCTGCTGATGACGCTGCCGTGGAGCCGCGATCCCCGGCCTCGCGGCATTTTTCATTTCATTCCTGACGATCACGCGGTTATCGATGGGCTCTTTCCCTTCCGCAATTTCCTCCGCGATCTGACCGCCTTTCTGCTCGCCGCGCCCAGCCATGGCGGGGTGATGAATTATTACCGCGAGTCGGAAGAAAACGAGCGCGACGTGATCGCCGAGCGCGGCTACCATCTCATCACCGAGCAGAGCCGCTTTGCCGGAGGGCGCCTGCCCGACGATTTCCGTCTCGACTCAGACCTGCCAACCAGGAGACTTCCGCGCATCGCACCCTCCACAAGCGCGCAGATTGCCCCACTCAATCAATTGATCCGGCAATATCACATTGATTGTTACTTTGTACCGTTCTACCTCCGCCAGGGAGAAGCCGCGCCGGCGGAACCGAGGGACGCAGCGTTCGCAGCCCAGGTCGAGCAGGCCACTCCCTGCAAGCTGCTCGGGCCTGACTACTACCTCTACCCCAACCGGTTGTTTGCCGATCAGACCCACCTCAACCAGGCCGGCGCACGCGTATACACGGAAGCGTTGTTTCAGCTGCTGAAGGACACCTCCCATGCTCTTCAATAGCTTTCAGTTTCTGTTCTTTTTCGTGGTCGTGTGGCTGCTGTTTCTGGCTACTCGCGGGACCACGCGCAAAGTCATCCTGCTCCTCGCCAGCTACTACTTCTACATGTGCTGGAGCACCCGCTACATCTGGGTGATCTGGGGCATCACCCTCATCGACTACGTGGCCGGTCTGCAGATAGAAAAAGCGGAGCTGCCCGCGCGCCGCCGCTTGTACCTGGGTGTGAGTCTCTTCTGCAACATCGGGCTGTTGGTCCTGTTCAAATATTTCAACTTCCTGACCGGCTCCTTTCGCAGCGCATCCCATCTCTTCGGCCTGCGCTATGACCCGCCTTTGCTGGCGATCATTTTGCCCGTAGGCCTTTCCTTCCACACCTTCCAGGCAATGAGTTACACCATCGAGGTATACCGGCGCAGAGTGCCGGCAGAAAAGAATCTGCTGGAATACGCGTTGTACGTGGCCTTCTTTCCTCAGATGGTGGCTGGCCCCATTGAGCGCCCGTACGAACTGCTGCCCCAATTCCATCGCGAGCCAAAAGTCACCCTGGAAGGTGTTCGATCGGGGATGGCGCAGGCGTTATGGGGCCTGTTCAAGAAGATGGTGCTGGCCGACAACGTAGCCGATTTTGTAAAGCTCGTTTACGACACGCCGCGCCATTACGACGGAACCGCGCTGGTGCTCGCCACCGTGCTGTTTTCCATCCAGATCTACTGCGATTTTTCCGGCTACACCGATATAGCGTTGGGCCTGGCGCGCATGATGGGCTACGAGCTGCGTATCAATTTCATGCAGCCATACTTCAGCCGCTCGGTGGGCGAGTTCTGGAGGCGATGGCATATCTCGCTCTCCACCTGGTTCCGCGACTACGTCTATATCCCGTTGGGCGGGAACCGCGTAAAGCTATCCCGCCACTATGCCAACCTGATGATCACCTTTGTCATCAGCGGCCTGTGGCACGGAGCCAACTGGACCTTTGTCATCTGGGGCTTCCTGCACGGCGTCTATCTGATCGTTGCCCAATCGACCGCCCCACTAACCGCGCGACTCGGCTCTTTCGATCGCCTACCCCGGCTGACCGCCTTCTGCAAGACGGTGGTGACCTTCAGCCTGGTCACTTACGCCTGGATATTTTTCCGGGCCAACACCGTAGGAGACGCCTGGTTCATCGCCACCCATCTTCTACCCCTGGGCCGCCTCGATCCAATACTGCTCAAGGTAGGCGGATTCAGCCGGGCCACCGCGCCCTACCTGGTCCTATCGATCGTCGCGATGTTCGTCGTCGAGTGGTGGATTGCGCATCCGGCAACCGTCCCACGAATCTGGGCCCGGCCAGCCTTTCGTGCCCTGGCCTACAACGCCTGCCTCTACGCCATCGTCTTCTTCGGCTTCTTCGGCCACCGCGACTTCATCTACTTCCAATTCTGAAGTTCGCTGCGAGTCCAATCTCTGTGGAGAGATACCGGTCAAGGTGATGAAAAACGCCTCGGTCCGGCAACCGCTCTCTATGAACCGCAACCCTCTCCTTTGTCATCCCGGAGCGAAGCCGAGGGATCTGCAGTTCAGCGGACCCTTCGTGGAAATGTTTTTCGACAGAGTTGTCATGGGCCTTCGGCCCACCTAATGAGATGAAAAAGGCCCCGATCCGGCATCCACTCTTTTAGGGAATCGTTACCGTTTCCTTGTCATCCCGACCGGAGCGCACCCGAATTTCCTGCCTCGCTGCACTGGACAGGGCCCCGTGTGCGCCTTTCTCTTAAGGAAAGGCGCATGATGTTCGACAACGCCACCAACTCTTACAGGAAATTCGGGGTGGCGGAGCGGAGGGACCTGCGGTTCCGCGGACCCTTCGTGGAGATGTTTTTCGACAGAGCGGAGAGATCTGCGGTTTCCTTTACCTAACCGGACTCGTAAGGGAAGGTTCTACAACAGCCTGCCCGCAGCCAACTCGCGAATAAGAATCCGGTCCGCGGCCAAAAAGTCATATCGCGGCAACTCACGCAGAGGGCACCACCGAAGATCATTGAAAATCCGGTTCGTCATCTCACCAGCAAACTGGTAAACCGCAAAAAACTGCAGATCGATCGCACTTCCGCTGCGGTACGTATGACGCGTATGCGCCACCCTGTTCCCGATATCCGCGGCGATGCCCAACTCCTCATCCAATTCCCGCCGGAGGGCCTGTTCCGCGCTTTCGCCGTCCTCTACCTTCCCCCCGGGAAATTCCCATTTCAAAGCCATCGGCTGATCCGGCCGCCGTTGACAAATCAATACCGTCTGCTCCCGCAGGATCAGTGCGGCCACCACCAGCCGAACTACTTTCGCGTCCGTTCTTGGCCGCCTGGAATCTCTCTGCACGCTCATACAATTTTAGACGTTGCTGCCGCAAGACCGTCTGTTTGCAGGGATCGCACGCCTTGCGCGGATCCAAAAATCTCCGGATGAATAACACCAGCGAGCGCCCGAAGTCCCTGCGTGAGGTTGGGTGCGGGCGTATTCAAAAACTCGTCCGGAACGCAATAAACACGGCCTTCCCGCACCGCGCGCAGCGACTGCCACTGCCGTTGCTCGATCACCCGCGCCTAACGGAACCCGATCGCCGGCGCCGCACCAGGCAAACACCAGCACGTCCGGATCCTGGGCGGCGACCGCGGCAGCATCTGTCACCGAGCCCGGCTTCCCCAGAAACCGCCCGCCCGCTGCGGAAACCAGCTCTGCGACCCACGTTTGCGAATGAATAAGCGGCTTGCCCCACTCCTCACAGTAGACCAACCGCTTTTCAGCAGTAGCTACCGCATCCTGCGTACCCGCAAAGACGCCCATCATCTCCTCAACCACCGCCGCGGCTCGATCCTGAGCGTGCAAAATATCGCCCAGAAGCCGGATGTCCTGATAAACGTCAGCCAGCGAGTGCGGCGCGAGCGTCAGCACCGGGACCCCGCACTTCAGGATGGCGGCGAGGGACTCCAACCGATACGGAACGGATGCAAGCACCAGATCGGGCGAAGCCGAGAGGATTTCCTCAGTGTTCGAAGACCACGAATCAGCGATCACTTTCAGGTCACGTTCGCGCAAGGAAGGAACCGCCTGCAGGCAGTAACGAGTGCAAGCGACGAGTGAGTCGAGGCAGCCCAGGTGGTCGAGCGTAAGGCTCACGCTCGGTTGCAGCGCGGCAACCCGCAGGCTACGACCGAACCGCTGCGCCATCATGCCGAGGAGGGCAGAGTGCCTTCCGGATAAAAGATGGGCCATCCATGCTTGCCTGCGATTGCGAGCAAAGCCGGGGTGGGATTCACGGGATAAGCCTGTAGTGCAATCTCCAGCATGGCCGCATCGTGTACCGAATTCCCAAACACCACATCAGGAGCCACAACACCGGCTGCGATCAACGATCTAGCTTTGCCCTCATCCGTGGGGACATCGATCAACTTGCTGGTAATGACCCCGTTCACAACCTTGGCGCGCGCGGAAATGACCCGTGAGGCAGGAACCTGGAAGCTGCGCACACCCTCTTCGATCACCCAGTTGTTGGTCGAGCTGACGACCCAGATCTCCGTCCCGCGGTCGGTCAATGCGGCCACCAGGGAGTGCATTTCGGGAAAAATCTTGTCCGTAAACCGCGATTGGAAAAATGTGGCCGCCGCCCGGCGGACTTCCGTTTCACTCAGGCCGTCGTAGATCTGGACCATTTCTCCGCACATGGCGAGTTCTGAGACCGTGCCGGCACGATAAAGCCGATAGCGGGAATCGATCCAATCGCTGGCGTTGCGAGAGACGATGCCCTCCTCGATCGACCACACCATGAAGTCGTATCCCGAGTCCCCATCCCACAAAGTTCCATCGCAATCGAACACCGCCACTGCGGGCTCTCGGGAGAGAACGGAATCGCTGAATTCTTGGGGGGAAAGAGGCGTGGTATGTGTGGACTTGCTGCTAGTCAAACCGGAGGTCTCTCCTGGCGGGGCACCCGCCCCTGCTGTATATTGTCGGCGATCTGCTGCAATTTTGCACTTCCGGCATGAAGAACCGATGAAACCGGACCCTTACGGCGCATAGGGCGCTTAAGGCGCACACTTCCACCCCGCCGCTACCTCTCTTGGTTCCTACCCCCCACCCCCACTCGATGAAGCCTGCGGCAAGCGGATAATCAAATTTGTGCCCGCCGACAACCAGTCCGGCATCACGCGTCAGTACCTTACCTACCTGCGGGTCGAAAAAGGTCTGCGCCCGCTGACCTGTGAAGCCTACCAACGGGACCTCGCGTTATTTGCCGAATATCTCGAGGGAACCCACGCCCTGCCGCTCACTGCGGGACAGGCGCAAGTGGCCGGGTTTCTGGAGCATCTTCAAAAGCACGGAGTGCAATCGCGTTCGATAGCGCGCAAGCTTTCCTGCCTGCGCGGCTTCTACAAATGGCTGCTGCTGGATAAACGCATCGGCCACGACCCGACCGTGAACCTCGAATCCCCAGCCTCCTGGAAGGTTCTCCCCAAGGCGCTGGCCCAATCCGAGGTCGAGCGCATGATGGAGCAGGCTGGAACCGCCGCCGATCATCCCCAGGCGGATGCAATAGCCCTGCGCGATCGCGCCATCGTGGAGATGCTTTACGCCGGAGGAGTGCGGGTCTCCGAGCTTACCGGACTCCGAGTGGAAGATCTCTCCCTGGCCGAGGGACGCATGCTGGTGCGCGGCAAAGGGGACAAAGAGCGCATCGTGCCCTTGGGGCGGATGGCCGTTGAGGCTCTGGAAGCTTACTTGACCCGAGGCCGGCCAGGCCTGGCGGTCCGTCCCCGCGAGAGCCGGCTGTTTCTCTCCGTGCGCGGTGCAGGACTCACCCGGCAGTGGGTGTGGCACCTGGTGAAGCGCCTGGACAGCCGCGCCAGCCCCCACGTCATGCGCCACAGTTGCGCCACCCACATGGTGGAGAACGGAGCCGATTTGAGGACGGTGCAAACCCTGCTCGGTCACGCGGATATCTCGACCACCCAGGTCTACACCCACCTCGCCCTTGGCCGGCTGAAAGCAGTGCATCGCGCCCACCATCCGCGGGCCACCAGGAGGGCTGCCCCATGAAGCCGCAACCCATGCTCCGGGCAGAGGAGTTCCTGGCCATGCTGGCCCATGAGCGTGCCGCGTCACCCCATACCCTGCGTGCCTATCAGCGGGAAGTCAGCAATTTCGCCGCCTACCTGGTCGCGCAGCGGGGAGCCGGCGTAAAAATGCATGACATTGACCATCTGCAGATTCGCGGCTACCTGGGCGAGCTTTACGAGCGGGGATTGGCCAAAGCGTCCGTGGCCAGGTCCCTGGCCGCTGTCAGATCCTGGTTCCAATGGATGGCCAGAACCGGGCACGTGACCAGCAACCCGGCGGCGCTGGTCGCGACCCCCAAGCTGCCCAAGCATTTGCCCCGGGTACCGTCGATCGAGCAGATGAACCATCTGGTAGAAACGGCAGCCTCGGAGGAGGTAGCCGCCTGGCCGGAGCGCGATCGCGTCATCTTCGAGTTGCTCTACGGCTGTGGCATCCGCAACGCCGAGCTGGTGGGTCTGAACCTGACCGACGTCCACTGGGCGAGGGAAGTGATCCTGGTCCGAGGCAAAGGGAGAAAGCAGCGCTATGTGCCCTTGGGAGATGCAGCCGCGGACGCCATCCGCGCCTATCTGCCCTCGCGCACCATCAAGCTTGCGGGGAAAGCAAATGAAGCTCTGCTCTTGAATCTGCGATTGAGGGGAACAGGGCGCCTGACGACCAGAAGCGTAGGCAGGATCGTCAAGCAAATCTCGCTCGCCAAAGGACTGCCGGCCGAGATCCACCCCCACACCCTGCGCCACGCCTTCGGCACCCACATGCTGGAGGAAGGGGCCGACCTGAGGGCCATCCAGGAACTGCTGGGCCACGAGCGCCTCTCAACCACCCAGCGCTACACCCAGCTGACCGTAGGCCAAGTCACCCAGGTCTACGACCGCACCCACCCCCGGGCAAAGTAGAAACACTTTTCCTTTCGTGAAGCCGTACCCTTCAAGGGAGTCAGTTCTCACGCAGATCTTCATCCCCTGCCTTGAGAACCTGGACAGAAGAACCGCAGTCACTCAGGCCCGGAGGGCCGGCCCGCTAAACGTCAGCCCAGCCCGGAAGGGCTGGGACACGATGCCACAACACGACGGAGCGCCGGAGGCGCGGCACATCTAACACAAGCCCTACAACGAAGCGATCGCCGAAGCCTCATCCCGATGCAAAGCCGCGTACTTGGTAATCCCGACCATGGTGAACACCTTCTGAAAATGCGGCGTCAACCCAAACGCAGCGATCGTCTGATCCGCCTTGTTCGCTTCCATCAACATCTGGATCACCAAAGCAATCCCGCTCGAATTGATGTACTCCACCTTCGAAAAATCAATCAGCACCGGGCGGCTCTTGGTCACACCCTCATAAGTCCCCAACACCGTATCCCGGGAACTACTGGAAATATCCCCCGTAAAGCGAAGAACGGTGACTGGCTGCCCCTTCGCACCCAGAACTTCATCAACCTTAGCTTTCGTCTCCGTCTGCACTCTACTCACTCTCCTTGGCCAGCCTGATGACCAATCGTACGTAGCTTCCTTTTCCCGGGCTTCCCTTAACCCACTCCGCCTCATCCACCAGCGACTGGATCAGGAACATACCCATGCCCCGGGGATCCTCTTCGCCGTGCATCTTGCGGTCGATATCCGGTTTGGAAGGCGCCTTGGCGATGCCAGAGCCGGTGTCCATCACTTTCACTTCCAGCGCTTCGTCGCTGGCGGAAAGGATCACTCCGACGCATAGGCTGCCGTCGAGCTGGTTGCCGTGCTCGATGGCGTTGATGCATGCTTCGGCCAAAGCGGTCTTCAAGTCTTCAATGCGATCGTCGGGGAAGCCCATGAGCTTGGCCACACTGGCCGCTGTGCCCATAGCGACTTTTTCGAAGCCCAGCCGCGATGGGAGCTTTACTTCCACCGCCGTGCCCCTGGTTTCAACCATATTGGCCTTCCCCCGTTACGCTTCACGCCTGCATGCGCACCAAGGCGAGTGCCGTCATGTCGTCTTGCTGCGGCTCTCCCCTGGAAAATTCAGCCAATTGTTGCCACAGGACCTTGAGGATAGCAGTACAATCCTCCGACTTGCACTCGCGAAATGTCGCCAGCAAACGCTCTGGACCGAATTCGTCATCGCCCTGAAACACTTCCGTGAGCCCATCGGTATAGAAGAGCAACCGCGATCCAGGATGGAAGACAAGCGTTTCCGAGCTGTATTGCATCATCGGCACCAGGCCAATGGGGGTGCCGCTCGCCTGGATCTCATGCACCGTCTTATCGGCGGAAAGCAGAAACCCGGGGTTGTGGCCGGCATTCACCACCTCCACGGTGTGAGTCGCCGGGTCCAGCTTGAGAAAGATCGCGGTCACATAGCGGCGCCGCGCTTCCTGGCCTTCTCCGTAGTGCTGCTGGTTCATACGTGCCGCCAGTTCGGCCAGCGGCAGCCCGGCAAGCGCCATGGCGCGAAAGGCCGATCGAAACGAAGTCGCGACGATGGCCGAAGCCAACCCTTTGCCCGCGACATCGGCCACCACCATGAGCTCGCTGCCGTCGGGCAGACTGACCAGGTCCACGTAGTCTCCGCCCACCTCGTAGCAGGTGCTGGAATGCACCGCGACGGAATAACCGGAAATCTCCGTCATCTGCTGCGGAAGAAGGCTGCGCTGAATAGCACGTGCGGCATCCAGATCCTGCTGCACGCGCGCCCATTCGACCGCGCGCTCATGGTATTGCGCGTTCTCGACCGCCACTCCCGCCTGCAGAACCAGCCCTTCGAGAAAATCCTGTTCATAAATCGAAAGCGTCTTGCCCGGACCCGGATTGACCACCAGCTCAGTCAGCTGAAACTCCGTCTTTGTTCAGCAGCGCAAAGCGGGCACATCCCTCCCACGGCTCCGGGGGCATATCTCCCACGGTGAGCGAAGGCTCGGTGACATGAGCCCCGGCCATCTCCAGCTCCCGAACCACGATGCGCAGAACAGATTGCAGCACTTCTTCCGGCCCGACGGCCGCGTGCACTTGCCGGGAAATCTCCAACAAAGCCTGCAGCCGCGCTACCTGCTGCTGCAGGTCAATGATGTCGGCGTGGCTCTCATGAAACGAAGAAGTAGACATTGGTTAGCCAGCTGGCGCGCTTTCTCAGGATTCTCTGCTGACGGATATACTACAAGAGGCAGAACCGGTCTAATTTCTATGGAAACCAAAGTCGCTGTACCCGCGCAATCGAAGTTTTCCGACGAGGTAGCAGAGTGGATTGAGGCGTTTGACGACCTGGTGGTCGGCGAAGGCCACGAACAGGCCGCGGAACTGATTGCCGCATTGCGGCAGCGGGCGCGCGAGGCCGGCATCTCCACCCCCAGCGCGCTGACGACGCCCTACCTCAACACCATCCCCAAGCATGAGGAAGTACCCTACCCCGGCGACCGCAAGCTCGAGGAGCGGCTGGAAGCCCTCATCCGCTGGAACGCGATGGCTATGGTGCATGGCCAGAATAAGAAAGATGCGGGCATCGGCGGCCATCTCTCGACCTACTCCTCGCTGGCCACCCTGCTCGAAGTCGGCTACGAGCACTTCTTCCACGCCACCTACGGCGATCAGCCGGGCGACTTTATCTACTTTCAGGGGCATGCTTCGCCCGGTGTTTATGCGCGCGCCTACCTCGAAGGCCGGTTTGACGACGAGCGCCTGCTGAACTTCCGTCACGAATTGCGCGGCAAGCCAGGCCTGTCTTCCTATCCCCATCCGTGGCTGATGCCGGATTTCTGGCGTTTTCCCACGGTCTCCATGGGTATCGGCCCGCTGAACGCGATCTACCAGGCCCGCTTCATGCGCTACCTGGAGAACCGGAACCTCATTCAAAAAACAGACCGCAAGATCTGGGCTTTCGTGGGCGATGGCGAGACCGACGAAGTCGATACGCTGGGCGCGCTCAACGTCGCCTCCCGGGAGAAGCTCGACAACCTGATCTTTGTCGTCAACTGCAACCTGCAGCGCCTGGACGGGCCGGTGCGCGGCAACAAGCGCATCATCGATGAGCTCGAAGGCACCTTCCGCGGCGCAGGTTGGCTGGTCATCAAGGTCGTCTGGGGCAGCGATTGGGATGAACTCTTCGAACGCGATTCTTCCGGCCTGTTGCTCAAAAGGATGGAAGAGTGTGTCGATGGCGATTACCAATCGTTCAAGGCGAAAGGCGGAGCCTATCTGCGGCAGGAGTTCTTCGGCAAGTATCCCGAACTGCTCGAGATGGTCAGCGACAAGACCGACGAGCAGTTGGAGAATCTGCACCGCGGCGGCCACGACCGGGTCAAGATCTACAACGCCTACCGCAGAGCAGTGAATCATCACGGCTCACCCACCGTCATCCTGGCGAAAACGGTCAAGGGCTACGGCATGGGCGCCAACCAGGCCCGCAACGCCTCCCACCAGGAAAAGAAACTCACCGACAGTGGCCTGGCCCAGTTCGTGAAGCGCTTCAAGATCCCCGTGCCGGAGCAGCAGGCGAAGCTGGGCAAACCTTATCGGCCGGCGCCGGACAGCCCGGAGATCGTCTACCTGCAGGAGCGCCGCAAAGCGCTGGGTGGTTATCTGCCTTGCCGTGACGCGCCCAAGCTGGTCTTCAAGGCTCCCCCGCTCAAGGAGTTCAGCGAGTGGACGGCCGGCTCCAAGGGACGAGCAGTCTCGACCACCATGGGATTTGTCAGCATCCTGCGCCATCTGCTGAAAGATCCAACGATCGGCAAGCTGATCGTGCCCATCGTGCCCGACGAAGCGCGGACCTTCGGACTGGAATCGGCCATTCGCCAGGTAGCCATCTACGCCCCCGAAGGGCAGAAGTACACCCCGCACGACAACGACATGCTGCTCTACTACCGCGAAGAGCAGGACGGCCAGATCCTGGAGGAGGGCATTACCGAAGCCGGCTCCATGGCTTCCTTCACCGCCGCAGGCACTGCCTACTCCAACTACCGCATCCCCATGATCCCGTTCTACATGTACTACTCGATGTTTGGTTTTCAGCGCGTCGGGGACATGATCTGGGCCTTTGCGGATTCGCGCGGCAAGGGTTTCCTGATGGGAGGCACCGCCGGCCGCACGACCATGCTGGGAGAAGGACTGCAGCACCAGGACGGCCACAGTCACGTGTTGGCCAGTACCGTTCCTACCTGCCTCAGCTACGACCCGGCCTACGTTTACGAGCTGGCCGTGATCGTGCAGGATGGCATCCGCCGCATGTACCAGGAAAACGAGAACGTCTTCTACTACATCACCATGTACAACGAGGACTACGCCATGCCGGCAATGCCGGAGGGTGTCCGCGAAGGCATCGTGCGCGGCATCTATCGTTTCCAGGCGGCGCCCTCAGGCAAGGCCACAGCCCAGCTATTTGGCAGCGGGCCGATCCTGAACGAAGTGGTTCGCGCGCAGGGCATTCTGGCCGAGAAGTATGGCGTGCAGACGGATGTCTGGAGCGTGACCAGCTACAACGAACTACGGCGCGAAGCACTGGGCGTGGAACGCTGGAATCGCCTCCATCCCACGCAGCCGGAGAAGGTTCCTTACATCCTGCAAGCGCTGCAAGGGGCCGAGGGTCCGATGATTGCGGCCAGCGACTACATGAAGGTCATGCCTGATCAGCTTGCGCCCTGGCTGTCGTCCACGGCTGGTATCACTGGGCACGGACGGCTTTGGCCGCAGCGACAATCGTGAATACCTGCGCCGCCATTTCGAGGTGAACGCGGAGTCGATCGTGGCGGCGACGCTTTCCCGCCTGGCGCGCGAGGGCAAGTTCGACCAGGCCAAGGCTCAGGAAGCCTTTGCGGAATTGGCAGTCGATACCGAAACGGCGGATCCGGCCTACCTATAGTGGCAGTGGGCCGAATTCTTCGGGCTTTCTGAGCCAGGCTGGCTTCCAGCCACTGTTGCGGAACGGCGGATTCCACGCGGGGTCCCCACCACAGCCGCATCAGAGGCCGCGATGATCGCGAGCAGAGAGAAGGACCAGCAGGCTGCCTTCGGGCCCGGTCGTGCCGCCGCTCCACAGCCGCGGTCCGATGGGGTGCTCGCCGAGCAAGTGTCCTCGCACCACCAGCCCGCTGTCGGACGTGCCATAGAAATACGACTCCGCCCAATCCCAGCTGGCGTGGAAACCAACTGCCCACCACAGCGATCCGGTGTACCAAAGGCTGAGGCAGAAAACCAGTCCGACGGCTGCTGCGGCAAATAATCCCACGGGTGTCTCGCCTGGATTTGTGCCGTGACTAAAACCGAACAGCAGTGAAAGCAGCAGGGCTCCCCACCAGAAACCGATGCCGCGGGTCAGCGTAAATTGCAGATAACCGCGCAGGGTCGACTCTTCGAAAAATGCGACCATCAGGAACACGAAGCCCCAGCCGAACGCGTACTTCAGGATGTCGCCGCCGTGCAGCAACTCGCCATCAAACGCCAGCAGATGGGCCTTCCATAAAGTAAGTACGAATACGGAAAGGGCAATGAATCCCCAGGCCAAGCCTGAAAAGAAGCGCACTGCTTTGGCCGTCCCTTGATATCCGTAGGCGAGAACGGATCGGCGTTCGATAAATGCCATGATAGCGGTGGCCAGAATGCAAGGCAGGAATTGTGCAAACTCGGTGATCAAGGCCAGTCGTATGGGCAGGACGGTTAAATGGCGGGCCTCGCGAAGAAACGGCCGCAATAGTCGACCCGTAAGAAACAAAAAAGCGACATAAAGCACGATGAACAGCAGCACACCCCAGCCCGCCCGAAGGCCGTTGGCGCCCATGAAGACCCAACGTAAGCCATGCTTCGGCGCGGCTCAAGAGCTGGAGGCAAAGCCTCAGTCTGCACAATATCCTCGTCCAAGATGCCTCCTGAAACGGTGCCCCATCATATTACGCAGAGTGCTAAGCCCGTAAGGAAACTGCAGATCCCTTCGAGCTTCTTCAATAGGACCCGGCATTTCCAACCACCATCATGCTGCTTCACCCACTGCTGAGCATGCTGGACATCTCCGGCAATCCCGGGTCCGCCGTCTTCCACGCGCTGAGAAATTGCCGGTAAGACGCCGTCGTAGCAATGGAATCTCCCTTCTTCTCCTTCGCCTGGGCCAGTCCATAGAGTGCAAAACCGGAATTGGGACGATCCACCAGCGCCTTTTGAAACGCGGCTTCCGCCTCCGCCCATTTACCGGCCGTCATCATGGCCGCCGCCTCACTTTCCGCCACCGGCCGGATATAAAACGGAGGCTCGTGATAGCCAAGCTCTTTCTCTTCCCGGCGCGCGAGCGCGAACAGCTTCTCTGCCTCAGGGACATTATCTTGCGTGGCCAGCATGGACCCGCGCAACTCGAGCGACATGATGGATAGCATCTCCAGCAGAGGCTTGGGCAAAGGATCAGGAGACATGCTTTGATTTCCCGTCGGCGGCGCCGCCTTCTTATCCTTCGCTTCCTGGTCCTTGATCTGTTGCGACATGCGCCACAGAGTCGAATCCAGCAACACCGAATGGCGCTCGGCTACATCCGGCTCGTGGCCTTCCACCGACTGCATGCCCAGGGCAAACTGGGAAAGCCCGCCGGCGAGAAACTCCATGTGCGGCATGGTCTGGGAGAGGTTGGCGGCATTCACCAACTGCACCACCCGCGGCCAGTCTGCAGTGCGCAAGGCCGCCGGCAACTCAGGATTCAGCCGGGCAATCGAATCCCGCGGCGACCAGGGGTAAAGCGTGTCCTCCAGATGGCCGCGCGCTTTCGCCAATTTGGCGGAAACCTGGGTCGCCTCCTGCATTTGTCCGGCCTCCAGCAGGTTGGCGATGGAATACATCAGGTTGTGCACATAATTCCAGTCATTGTCCGGCGCGATGTGCTGCGTACGCATGTAGTCTTCATCCGTCTGCGCAGAAGCGTCGAAAGAAGTCTGTGCGTGGGCATAGTCCCCTGTGCGGTAAAAAATGTGGCCCGGCATGTGCACCATGTGCCCCGAAGCAGGTGCAAGCGAACCCAGAATCTCCGCGCTATGCAAAGCCAGTTCCGGATGCGGACCGGCTTCGACCGCATGAATCCACAGATGGTTCGCCGCTGAGTTCTGCGGTTCCTCTTTCAGCACACCCTGCAGAAGAGCCAACTGCCTCCTTCTTGCCTTTGCGCGGTTCTCCGGCATCGTCGTAACCGTCATTGACCGCCTCGGAGAGAGCAATGCGCGCATTCGTATCACTGGGGTTTTCTTTCACCAGGGTGCGCAGGATTTCGATTTCGTGATCGAATTTCGGGTCCCCGGAGCCGGCATCGCGAATGGCCGCCTCATGCGCTTCAGAGGCTTGAATATAAAGCTTCTCGCGTGCGGTGGCGTGTCCCTCCAGCGCGACAGCTTTTTCGAGCGCGGCCTGTGCGTAAGTCTTGGTTACGCTGTGGTTGAAGCTCTCCGCCTGGTACAGTCCCCAATGGCACATGGCGCAGTTGGCGTCTGCGCGTATCGACTCTTCAAACGCACGATCCGCCTCGTAGTCCCAAAAGTCGTAAAGCAGGTTGTAACCCTGCTCGAACCACATCTGGGCTTTGGCGTTCGCGGTGATAGGAAAGCGCACATTGCCTGCGCCCTCAATATGTTGCGGCGCCGGCAGCTGCTCCGGAGGTACCGGATCTCCGCTATCCGCCATGGGCATGTTCATCTGGCCAAGGGCAGCGCAGGCTTGCAGCAGCACGAACAAAATGAAAAATCGCTTAGGCATGGGGTTCTTTAACCTTCCGCAAGCCGGTATTCTGCACCAAATACCCGGGGTGAACTAAACTAGAGTAGTAAACGTGGCCCTGGGGGCAGTAAAGGAATTATCCATTGATCGCAAGCACTTTAACCAAGATATTCGGAACCAGCAACGAGCGCGTGATCAAGCGGATGGGGCCCATGGTCGAACAGACTGGGTTCCTTGAGCCGGCGACGCAGGCTTTGTCGGATGATGAGTTACGCGCCAAAACCCTGGAGTTTCGCGCCCGCATCGCGGCCCGTCTGGAGGGCATCGACGACGCCGAGGAACGCGTCGCGGAAGAAAAGGCGGTATTGAACGAGATTTTGCCCGAGGCCTTCGCCGTAGTGCGTGAAGCCGGCCGCAGGGTACTGCTGATGCGGCATTTTGACGTGCAGCTGATAGGCGGCATGGTCCTCCACCAGGGCAAGATCGCCGAAATGAAGACTGGTGAAGGCAAGACCCTGGTCGCCACTCTCCCCTGCTACCTGAATGCCCTGGCGGGCCATGGCGTGCACGTGGTAACCGTCAATGACTACCTGGCCAAACGTGACGCCGAGTGGATGGGCAAAATCTATGAATTCCTCGGGCTGACCGTGGGTGTGATCGTGCACGATCTTGACGACTCGCAGCGCCGCGCCGCCTACGGGTCCGACATCACCTACGGCACCAACAACGAATTCGGATTCGACTACCTGCGCGACAACATGAAGTTCGACAGCGCCGATTGCGTGCAGCGTGGTCATTACTTCGCGATCGTGGACGAAGTTGACTCGATCCTTATCGACGAAGCCCGCACCCCGCTGATCATCAGCGGCCCTACCGACCAGACGACCGACAAATACGCGCGCGTGAATCGCATCCTGCCGTCGCTCGAACAGGGAGAAGAGATCGAACGCGGCGAGGAGAAAATCCTCACCGGCGATTACGTGGTCGATGAAAAGCACAAGACCATCAGCGTGACCGACGAGGGTTGGGAAAAGATCGAGCAGTTGCTCGGGATCGGCAACATTGCCGACCCGGAAAACTGGGACCTGAAACATCACGTTGAAGTTGCTATCAAGGCGCATTCGCTGTACAGGCGTGACGTGCAGTACGTGGTGAAGGATGGCGAGGTCATCATCGTCGACGAGTTCACTGGCCGCCTCATGCCCGGCCGCCGCTGGAGCGATGGATTGCACCAGGCGATCGAGGCCAAGGAGCAGGTGAACATTCGCCGCGAAGACCAGACCCTGGCCACGATCACTTTTCAGAACTACTTCCGCCTCTACAAAAAACTCTCCGGCATGACCGGCACGGCGGAAACGGAAGCCACGGAATTCGAGAACATTTACAAGCTCGAGATCGTGGTCATTCCCACCAACAAGCCAATGCGCCGCCAGGAAAATCCTGACGTAGTGTTCCGTACTGCGAAAGAAAAATACCTCGCCGTCGCCGACGAAATTGGACGGCTGAACGAACAGAAGCAGCCAGTACTGGTGGGCACCACTTCGATCGAGAAATCCGAGCTGCTTTCCTCGATCCTGCAGCGTAAAGGTGTGAAGCACGTCGTGCTCAACGCCAAGTTCCACGAGCGTGAAGCCGAGATTGTGGCCCAGGCCGGCCGGCTGGGCATGGTCACCATCGCGACCAATATGGCCGGCCGCGGTACCGACATTGTGCTCGGCGGCAACGCAGAGTTTGCCGCCAAGCAGGAGTTGCTAAAGAAGGGCATGGCGCAAGCGGTGAACACTGCTCAGGGCGCGATCAACCCCATGGCTGGTCCGGGCATGGTGCGCTTTTACTACCAGGGCCAGGAGTTCGAAACCAGGCAGGAAACCTGGGACAAAACCTTTGCCCAGTATGCCGCTGCTGCAGAAAAAGAACACGATGAGGTGATCGCCGCCGGCGGCCTGCACATCGTAGGCACCGAGCGCCACGAATCCCGGCGTATCGACAACCAGTTACGCGGACGTGCCGGCCGCCAGGGCGATCCCGGCGCCTCGCGTTTTTATCTGTCGCTCGAAGACGACCTGATGCGCATCTTCGCCAAGGAGTGGGTCTCGAACCTGCTGCAGCGGCTGGGCATGGAAGAAGGTGTGCCCATCGAGTCAAAGATGATCAGCAGCCGCATCGAGGCCGCGCAGAAGGCGGTGGAAGGACAGAACTTCGAGGCCCGCAAACACCTGCTGGAATATGACGACGTCATGAACAAGCAGCGTACCGCGGTGTACGGGCTGCGCGGGCAGCTGCTCGAAGGACTCGATCAGAAAGAATTAATTCTCGAGGACTACTTCGCCAATATTCTGAGCTCCATCATGGACCAGCATGCTCCTGAGGCGATGCATCCCGATCAGTGGGACGTGAACGGCCTAAAGGGACAGCTGGCTTCACAATTCGGCATTGATCTCGAGCAGGAAGGCATCAGCATCGATACGCTGAACCGGCACGAGCTGGGTGAAGCAATCTTTGATCGTTTGAAAGAGAAGTACGAGATGAAGGAAGCCATCCTGGGCAGCCCCACCATGCGGTTACACGAGCGCATGGTCATGCTCAGCGTGCTTGACGGCTTGTGGAAAGACCACCTGCTGAGCATGGACCATCTCAAGGAAGGCATCGGTCTGCGCGGATATGGCCAGCAGGATCCGTTGGTGGCCTACAAGAAAGAGTCCTTCGACATGTTTGAAGCCATGATGGGACGCTTTCAGGAGGACACAGTTCGTTTCCTGTTCCTGATGCAGATTGTCGGCCCGGATGGCCAGCCGATTACCGAACTGCCTCGCCGCCAGGCGCCTGAAATTACCAGCGAATCGGTTCCGGAGCCGGTCCGTGCGCTTCCTCCACAAACCGCTCCGGCGACCGTGGAAGGCAACGGGAGTCATCCCGCGCCCGCCGCACCTCCCTCGCGCCCGGTGCCCATGCCGGTGCGAGCGCCTTCGACCACCATCGATGCCCTGGAGCAGGAGTTTCAGCGCAAGAAGAAGCGCGAACTCGAACAAGCGAGAATGACGGGAGCGAATGGCTCCGCCGAGGCGCCTGCACAAAGGCGAGCCGGGGAGAAAGTAGGCCGGAACGATCTCTGCCCCTGCGGCTCAGGCAAGAAATACAAAAAGTGCCACGGAGTGGACGCATAACATGGTTTTGAAGGGCGCGGGATTTAAGCCCCTGAGGGCATCTCTTGTGCTGGCCTAAGCGGCCCTCATCCCATCTGACGCCGATTCATGTTGAATTCTAACGTACGGCCTAAAGAGTCTGCGTGAGAACCGGGACTTCCAAACCTAGTCCCGTAGGGACGGCTGAACTTAGCCCAGGACGCCAGTCCTGGGTACATGAGGAACATGATTGAGTCCCGCAGGGACGACTGAAGATTGCTAAGGATTGCATCGCGGCTCATTTCCAGTCGTCCCTGCGGGACTTTTCGTCTCTCGAATCTCTACCCAGGACTGCGTCCTGGGCTAAGTTCAGCCGTCCCTGCGGGACTCATGTTGCAGCCGACGGGTTCTCACGCAGACTCTAAAGGCCGTACCCTTCGATCGAACACAACCCGCTAAACCTTCCCCCGAAAACTCTCCGGGATCTCATCAAACGTAAAGTTCGCAGCCTTCGAACCAGTCTGATCCCGCCACAGCTCGAAAATGCGACCGTAACTGAGCGTGATAAATTCGCTCTCGCGAATGCCGAGCTTTCGCGCGGTGGCGTCGATCCATTCGCTCGGACCCTCAAGCTCTGCATAAACCCCCAGCGGCGTTTCGTCGATCACGCAATGCCCCTGCTGGTCAGCCCATTCCGTGCGCCATTTTTCATACACAAACACGGGACCGAAGCCCAGGGCCTCGAAGACCTTTCCCATTGCTGGACCATCCTCAACCAACGTCTCGGTTTCCACCCGGTTTTTGTGCGGACCCTCTTCCGTGAGGCCGCTGGGGACGCACTTGTGCGTGACCACCCATTTGCTTCCGTATTGGCGAATGCGCAGGATCTGGCGCGAGTTGCGCAGCTTGCGATCGGGTGTGTCATGGAGCGTATTTCGCTCCAGGGTCCGCTCGGTGATGCGCGCAAAGCCAAACGCCGGCAGCTTCTCGCTCCAACGCTTCGCGGTCCGCGACCCGAATCTTTACTTCTGTTTCCATGGCCTGCATAGGCCGGAGTCTATACCACGCCGGCACCCATGGGAAAATGGCACAGTGATCGTTAATAAAACACTGCGGCTGGCTGTTGATGCCAACGCGATCGACTCGCCGGATTCGATGGCTTCCTTGTCCCAGGGAGCCGAACTGCTGCGCCAGGGAGGCACCGTAGCATTTCCGACCGAGACCGTCTACGGGCTGGGCGCAAATGCTCTCGACCAGACGGCGGTGCAAGCTATCTTCGAGGCCAAGCAGAGGCCGTCATGGGATCCGCTGATCGTCCACGTCGTCAATCAGGAGCAGTTGGGAATGGTGGCAGTGGACATTCCCGGCCAGGGCCGCTTGTTCATGGAAGCGTTCTGGCCCGGGCCTTTAACTTTGTTGCTGCCAAAGGGCCCGCGGGTACCGGACATCGTGACCGCTGGGCGCACCCGGGTCGGCGTGAGAATGCCGCGTCACCCGGTGGCTCGCAGATTGATCGAACTCGCGGGAGTGCCGATCGCGGCGCCCAGCGCAAATTCTTTCGGTAGGACCAGCCCCACCCGGGCTGAGTTTGTCCTGGAGGACCTCGACGGCCGCATCGACGCCGTGATCGATTCCGGGGACGCGACCCTGGGACTCGAATCCACCGTGGTCGATGTCTGTGAGGAGCCGCCCATCCTCTATCGTCCAGGAATGGTCACATTGCAACAGCTGCAGTCCCTATGCCCTTCGTTGACTGCCTATCTTGAGCCGCAGGATCGTGTATCCGGACCTCAAGCCTCGCCGGGCATTGGGATGAAGCACTATTCCCCCCGCGCCCGTCTCCTGCTGCTGGAGAACGCGGAAAAGCTATCCAGCCTGGCCGCAGAACTGCAGGCTGCCGGCGAGACGGTGGGCATGATGATGCCAACCGGGCTTATAAACGAGGGGCCCTACCTGATTTATGAATGGGGAGATCTGGAAGATCAGGAGAGGTTAGCCCAGCGCCTCTTTGCGGGATTGCGGGAATTGGATGCAGCGGGGGCGACCGTCATCGTTTGCCCCATGCCGCGAGAACCATGGCCTCGGCGTTGCCATTCGCGACCGGCTGCTTAAGGCCGCCCGTTGAACTGGTTGGCATCCATCGCTTTATACAAATACTTGATGCATGCCTTGTAGATGAGCGTACGCAGTGCGCCGTGCCGCACTTTGATTGCGTTGCGGTCATACCACTCGATCGTGCCCTCGATCTGCTCTCCATCTTCCAACACGAAAATCATCGCGGTCCGGCTGTGAATTTGCTTTTGAAAGTAGAACGCCTCGGCGTGAGAACTTTCCCCGCGCACCGCTGCGGTATCCGTCCGTGTGTGGTTCGTGAAGGCCGAAGAGATCGCGGAAACACGGGCGGGATAACGCCTGGTGCCCAGCGGCATCGGTGGACGTACGAGCTTGCGTGGGCCCGTCGGGCTTACCGAAGGCAAAATGGACGGATTTGCTCCATCCTCTTTGCTCTTCGCTTTTGCCTGACGCGCGTCATAAATACGGCGCACCGGAATTGCAGAAGAATCGGACATCGTCTGATTGTGGAATTCTTATAGGTTGGATGCAGAATGCAGCCGTTGGGGTTTCACTGTCAAAGATCGGCGGAATATGGCGCGTATCAGGGCCGGCCCAGCCCGACTGCGAAAGAATCCAGTGCGAGCGACCGCAGCAGGTTCCGCCGCATGCCTTGTTCTACCTGGTCCATGCCGCGGACAGCGCCCTCGATCCAGGCCACATCGACCGTTTGCGAGATGCGCGTTAGCTCGGCCTTCAAATCGATGTTGCGAATTAAGTGGCCGGTTCCCGCCTGCAGCAGCAGAAGGTCTTCAAGCAGACTAGCGAAGGCCTGCAAAAGGGCAGAAGTCTTTTGTTGCCCCTCGGCGCCCGCGCGATAAGTCTCGGTCACGCGGAACAGGGCTCCGTAGTCGGCCTCTTGCGCGCGCGAGGCGGCTTCGCCGGTGGCGTTTGCGAGCATTACGAGTGCATCCTGACGGCTTGCGAGATAACCTTCCAAATCGAAACCCAATGCCTGGCCGACGGCACCTTGAGCCAGCCGTGCGACCAGCGCGCGCTGGTTTGGTTTCCAGTCTTTGCGCTGCTCGGCAAGGACCGCCTCGATCTGTTCCGGCGGCAGTGCGCCTAGCCGAAAGATACTGGAGCGGGATCGAATGGTCGGCAGAAGCTCGCCCGGATTTTCCGCCAGCAAAAGAATGTGTGCATAGGCGGGTGGCTCCTCGAGAATCTTGAGCAGGGAATTGGCCGCTTCCTTCATGAATGCGGTGCTGGTAAAGATGTATACCGCGCGCGGCGCGTCGGCGGGCAGCCGGTAAATGCGCTGCACCACGCTGCGCACCTGGCCCAACTTGATCAGTAACTGGGGTGGGTCAGGTGGAATGACAACCACATCCGGGTGTGTCTGGATGAGGATGCGGGTGTCTTTCTTGTCGACTTCCCGCAACTCTTCCCGCGCGGCAATCGCTTCGCCGACGCGCTCCGAGAGTGGCATGGAGAGACCGATGCGAGTGCAGTTGCTGCAAACGCCGCAGAAGTCGGGCAGTCCATCGGTAACCGGATGCTGCAAGCAGGCCATGGTCTGCGCCAGCATAATGGCGAGGGTATATTTGCCGGCGCCGCGCGGGCCGGCAAGGATGAGCGCGGGCGGCATGCGTTCAGCCGAGATCGCCTCCCGCAAATGGCGGACGGTCGCTTGATTTCCGGCAAACTGATCGAAGCCCACGTATCGAGACTAGCAAAGATAGAGGCTGACCAGCAGGGAGTCGACCGTGTTGAGAACTCGCTCCTTGAAGGTCACGGGCTTCAGAGTCTGCGTGAGAACTTGCTGTTTTGAAGGGTACGGGCTTCAGCCCGTACATTAACTACTCAACCTACGACGGGCTTTAGCGTCTGAGGGCATCTCTTGCGCTGGGTTTAAGCAGCCCATCTGAAGCCGATTCATCTTGACTGCTCAACGTACGGCCTAAGAGCGTGTGTGAGAATTAGGAGTTTAGTCCCGTAGGGATTGCGTCGCGGGCTGTTTTCAGCCGTCCCTGGCGGGACTGATCGTCCTTTCAAATCCAACCCAGGACTAGCGTCCTGGGCTATTTCAACCGTCCCTACGGGACTGAGTTTGGAAATGGAGTTCTCAACTACGGCCTAAACGGCCGTAACCCTTCAAAGGCGAGTGCTTACGCAGAGTCTAAAAGGAGTACATTTCTGTTTTTTGCCATTTCCGTGCAGCAGCCCTACAAACGTCCCCGCATTACCTGCACGACGCGCTGGTGGACTTCATCAATGTTCCCGTTGCTATCGATTGCAACCACACGCAAAGGCTCGCGGGCAGCAATTTCCTGATATTTATCGAACACCCGGCGGTAAAAGGCCGAACTCTCCGTCTCAAACCGGTTTTCGTCTTTTCCGGTGACAGCAACCGCACGCTGATTACGGCGCCGTGCGCGCTGCAGCGAGAGATCGAAATCCGGCAAAAGTAACAGGGTCAGATCGGGCTGCAGCCCACTGCACAAAGCGGCATGCAGGTCGCGCACCACCTGGCTGCCTAGTTGCCGGCCTCCCCCCTGGTAGGCTTCGCTGGAGTCGGTGAAGCGGTCGCACAGCACGATGTGGCCGGCCTGGAGCGCGGGCTCGATCACTTCCGCAATCGATTGCGCGCGATCGGAAAACATCATGCCCAACTCCGCGAGCGGAGCAAGGCTCTCCGTACGGGTGTCAAGCAGCAGGGCGCGAATGCGGTCGCCGACCCGCGTCCCCCCTGGCTGACGCGTCGTCGTTACCGGATGCCCTTCTGCTTGCAACCACTCTTTCAGGCGGCGAAGCTGAGTACTTTTACCGGAGCCATCCAGCCCCTCGAAGGTCACAAACAGGCCTCGTGGCATGAACGGAGTTTACAACGGACCTGGCAAAGATTTGGGCTAGCCGGCCGGGGCAAGATCGGCAATCTCTAATTCCAGGCCGCCGTATTCCGGGTGCTGGTTTTGCCGCAGCTTGTAAGCGATGTGCAGGACCGACCCCTGATTCAGGCCCAGCGCCTGAACACGCGCAGCCCAATCCCAACCCAGCGCAGACCATGCCGCGCCGCGAGCCCCTTGGGCCAGCTGCAGGCACACGTGGCGATCCTTGATGGCGCGCGCGGGAGCGGCTACACGCACATTGTAGGCAACGAAGATGGGCTCCTCATTGCCGTTGCCCAACGGTTCCAGGCGGCGTAACCAGCCGTACAGGGCCTCGGTGATCTGGTCCAGGGGGAGCACCGCATGGCAGCGCAGGATGGGCGCCGCATCCTCAACGTTGAGCGAAGCCCAGCTCTCGAGGCGGCTCTTCAGCTCCTCGATCCGCGTAGCCGGCAGACAAAAGCCCACCGCGTGCGCATGGCCTCCGAACCGGGTAAAGAGTTCCTTGCAGCCTTCGATGGCCTGGAGCAGATGAAACCCCGGAACGGAGCGGCCCGAGCCGTAAGCCTCGTCGCCTTCGAGGGCGATCACCATCGCCGGCCGCCGCGCCCGGTCGACCACTCGTGAGGCAAGTATGCCAATGATGCCGCGATGCCAGCCTTCGCCCTCGATCACGATGCAACGGCTTGCCGCGAAAGCAGGTTCGTCGCGCAGGCGGCGTTCAATTTCTTCCAGCATGCCGGCTTCGGCCTGCTGCCGCTCGCTGTTCAGTCGGTCGAGTTTGCCGGCGAGTTCACCTGCACGGACCACATCGCGGGTGGTGAAGAGTTCGACCACGTCGGAGGCTACGTCCATGCGGCCGGCGGCGTTGATGCGTGGTGCGATGCGGAATGCCAGGTCGGTTGCGGTCAGGGCGCGTTGCTTCGGATCAAGCTTGGCTGCCTGCATCAGCGAACGCAGCCCAGCGCTCGCGGGGCGTCGCAACTGCTCCAGGCCCACGCTGGCGAAAACGCGATTCTCGCCCAGAAGCGGGACTGCATCGGCCACCGTGGCAATGGCCAGCAGTTTCAAAAAAGACGGCAGAATCTTGGCCCGCGCCCGATCGGCATCCCACGCCTCAAGCAGTGCCTGCGCCAGCTTGAAAGCGACCCCGGCGCCGCACAGGTGCTTGCATGCGTAAGCGCAACCAGGCTGGTTCGGGTTGAGAATTGCCAGCGCGTCGGGCAAACCGGGAAGGCCGGGCACGTCCTGCGCCAGGTGATGATCGGTGATGATGAGATCCACTCCCAGGCGTGCGGCAACCTCTGCGGCGGCGAAGGCGCGTATGCCGGTGTCCACGCTGATCACCAGGCGCACGCCTCGCCCGGCTGCCGCCGCCAGCACCTCTTCCTGCATGCCGTAGCCTTCGCGCAGACGATGCGGCACATGGAAATCCACCATGCCCCCAAGCATCTCGAGCGCCGTCTTGAGCAGCACGATGGCGGTGGTGCCATCTACGTCGTAGTCGCCGTAGATGAGGATGGGCTCCCGGGCTGCGACCGCCTCTTGCACCCGGGTGACGGCCGCTGCCATGCCTTGCATCGCGTAAGGATCGAGCAGGTGTTCGATGCGGGGGTGAAGAAAGAGATCGGCTTCCTGGGCGCTGCGCACGCCGCGTTCCGCGAGCAGTTCGGCCACGATCAGCGGTAAACCGGCGCTTTGCGCCAGGCTGGCGGCAGCGGAGTCAGGTTGAGGGAGAACCCAACGGTTGAGGCGCACCGTCTGGGAGCTTACTGCAGCGGAACCGGCAGCATTCACCCTTCTTCTTCATCCTCATCGTCTTCGAAAACCACGTCTCCGAAGTCTTCGACAAACTCCAGCAGTTGCTGGTAGCGCTCGTACCACGGGGTAGCGTTCTCGTGCACGAACAGGATGCCCTGGTGGGCAAAGCCGAGCTGGATGTACCCGATCTTGCCTACGTAGTTCACCAGGTATTGCGCCTCATGGACCTCGGCCGCTGCCTCGTCGGGAAAGTTGTCCTCGCGGATCTGCTCCAGCAGCATCGCGATGTCTTCCTTCTCCAGCTTGACTTCGCTCATGGTGACGAACGGTGCTGACGCGGTTTTGGCCATCTCGACGAAGTCTTTCCAACTGTCGGGGTTGTCGTCGTCTTCCCACAAAACAGTAGGCAGGTCTTCGGTGATGAAGCCAGGTAAGCGGCGCATGGCGTGCCCTTCGATAAAAGCCACCATGTCATCTTTCAGAGAGATCAAGTCGTCAGGCTGCATGTTCGCGCCTCCTATTGTCGCAGATGTCCGCCGATTTGCTGAAAGGCTCAATGCGGTTAGCGAGATTCATGACTTCCGCCGTCAGCGGGGCAGGCGGCCGGGAGGTTGGATGGCACTGAATATCGTGCAGCTGCAGGGCGGGCTGCGACCCTGGAAAACGCATCGAATATGCTATAGTCCGAGTCAGATCACATGATTTTTTCGCGGGAGTACGTGAGTTATCTGGCGCGCCAAACGGTCAACCAGTTGATCGAAGCCAAGATGATCCGGGCAGGTAAAGTGGGTGTCGTCGCCGAGCGGGTAAATGCCGCCATTCTGGAAGAGCTGTCTCTCGAAGATCGCATCAACGAAGAAGTCCGCGTCATCCTCGATGCCTACCAGGAAGACATGCGCCGCACCGGCGCCAGCTACGCCGAGATGTTCAAGAAAGTCAAGCAGGAGCTGGCAAAGAAGTACAAGGCGGTCTTGTGAGACTATCTCGAGACAAGCTCAACAAGCTGGCGCACGTGGTAGCCGACACGCTTGCCGAGACCGACGAGTGCGAGTTTCTGGATGACCGGAACACCATCCGCCAGGAAGCGCGCAAGGCGCTGGAGAAGGTGTTGACCGAAGAAATGAAGATCGACCAGGCGGCACGCCAGAAGATCGCGTCGCAGCGGAAGATCATCGTCGAAGGCAGCCAGGAGTGGGACATCCTTTACCGCAAGTATTACAACGATGAGGTAAGGAGATTAGGCTTGTGAGCAAGAGGCAAGCCGCAGCGTTTCGCCTGCCTGTGCTTTGGTATACTGATGTTCCAGCCTTATTTCACCGTGGCGTCATGGTGTAATTGGTTAACACGCCGCCCTCTCAAGGCGGAGAGTTCGGGTTCGATCCCCGATGACGCTACCAATGCAAATACATATAATCAGCAACCAAAGCGCGGTGATCTCATCTATCCGTGTCCGGTGTCCACAACCGGGAGAGTCTCTATTGACAAAGCTCATTGCCAATGTGACCATTTTGTCTTCTCCCCGAGACTGGCGCTGCGATTGAGTTCCGTACAAGTGGAAACCTGTTAACTGAAGCACATCTGGGCTCAGATCGCTTATTTAAACCTCGACAAGAACTCCTGGACCCCGCCCCAGGATCCTTGCGGAGTGGTTTTGCGTAAACTTGATCACCTCTCGAGACCCGGGTTTCATCGTGTGCCCCACCCGCGTTCCCCGGCGGCCAGGACATCCGATTGGTGTGCCCTGGGAGTCCTGCATCCAGATTCCCCTGCGGCGCGGTATGTCGATTGGGCATCTGGTGCGTTGCCCCACCCTGACTCGCCCCAGAGCCGGAGAAATTTCTGGGACACCGCAGGAAACGGGATCGATCACTCGGCGGAGGGGGAACTTACGCAGCTTCGGCTGGCCGCCGAAGTTAGCCTCGATAAGCATTCCGGCAGCTTGCGCGATGCTCTGCCCGACACAGCTCTGCAAATCATTTACGACCGTCAGATAAGCCTCCTGAAAGAGCCGTACAGCTTTATGAGGTCATTCAGGATGGTCGACCCGGCCCAGGTGCTCCTGCATGTTCAGCGTCAGATTGATTGGGTTCACTGTCATTTGCAAGGCGCTTTAACCCAACGCTATCAAACTGCAGTCGCGCCCATTCTGGATGAAGTTGATTCCCTCCAGGCGCAATCGCTTTCCGGAGAGAAAACTGCGCAGCTGAGTACCATTCAGGCTCTCTCAGAACGCTATTACAACGCGGCCATCGAGAGCATACGGGAACACGTGACAGATGCCGACAAGACCGGCAAACGGCAGGAATTGATTCATCGATGGAGAGCGCGGATGATGGCCTGCAGTTCTACGGTCAGCGTGGAAGCTCCACCCGCCGAAGTGCAGGCACCTGCCAACAAGCCACCGAAGAAATCGACCGATGCACCGGTAAAAACCTGGGTCGCCGTTCAGTTGATTGACGACCATGGAGATCCCGTGCCCAACGCTGCATATAAGGTAACTTTGCCGGATGGCTCAGTCATGACTGGTTCACTCGATGACGAGGGCTCCGTCCGCTTCGACGAAATTGACCCGGGAGACTGCCTGGTTTCTTTTCCTGAAATCCATGCCAAGGAGTGGAAGCCAGCTTGATGATGAAGTCCATCAACCGTAGCCATGAGGCCGCCGCTGACAGCCCGCATTCCTGCAGGAACGGCCTAAAACCGCTTGTCTGGAGTGGCGCTGCCTCCAGTTGTCGTTGTATTCTCGCTCCACCTGACCGAAAGATGAGCGACGATGGGAACTGAGCACGTCGTACTACAAGGTGAACATCTTTCGAAGATTTCCGCCAAGTACGGATTCCTCGATTACCGGACTATCTGGGATCATCCGCAAAATGCGGACCTCAAGGCGCTTCGTAAGACGCCCAATGTCCTCCTGCCCGGCGACTCGGTTCACATACCGGATAAATTGCAAAAGCAGGAGTCGCGCGCAACCGGCCAACTCCACCGCTTTCAAATCCCAAGCCAGCGCCTGTTTCTCCATCTCGTTTTGAAGGATTGGGCCAACCAGCCGATCGCCGATACGGATTGCGTATTGCAACTGGAAGGCAAAGCCATTGCGCTGAAGACCGATGCCGCCGGCCGCATCAAGGTGCCCATTTCCATAACGGAAGCGGAGGCAACCCTCACCTTCAAAGACCCGATGGTTCCCTTCGACCTATTAGTACCGATTAAGATCGGCCACCTCGATCCCGTCGACTCAGCCTCGGGGCAGATGGCGCGCTTGAGTAATTTGGGCTATATTACCCGGCCGTTGGAAGACGTCGACGACGTTGTCCTGACGCGCACCGTGCAGGAGTTTCAATGTGATGCGGGCCTGCCGGTCACCGGGGAGTGCGATGCCGCTACGCAAAGCAAGCTGAAGGAGATGCACGGCAGCTAATTGCTATGACCTCTACGGCGACCAATCCAGAGGCTTCTACTGCCGCCGCGCAAACCGGCGCGGCGCCGTTGACGGCGTTTGTGGCCCCCACCACCACGGCTGAATTCAACACTCTCGGTGAGCGTCTCGTTCCCAAGGCTTGTTTCAAAGTAGAGGATTTGTTGTTCGATTTTGCCTCATCGTTCATCCGCCCGGACATGAAGGACCATCTCCCTGAACTGGCCGGCTTGCGCAACGACCACAAGATCCAGGATCCAGCCGGCGGGGGCGATATCTTCCCGCCGCTGTCGATCTTTGGCCACGCCGATCCGGTCGGCACCGATGATTTCAACAAAGTCCTGAGCGGCCGGCGGGCGACCGCCTTCTATGCCATGCTGGTGCGCGACACCGACATGTGGGAGACGCTCTTCAGTTCGCCGGTGCAGGACGACAAGTGGGGAACGCGGTCCATCCAGACCATGCTGTCCACCGTGCAGGAGCCTATCTCAATTGACGGCATTGCGGGTGACGAGACGGCCGGTGCAATCCGCGATTTTCAAAGCGCCAATGGGCTGAAGTCGGATGGCGACGCGGGACCACTTACCCGAAAAGCCTTGTTCAAGGCCTACATGGATGCTTTGTGCGGACCTGATCTGAAATTGGATAAGACCACCGATTTCCTGGCGCGCAATGATGACGGGGGCCAGGGCAAAGGTGATTTCCAGGGTTGCAGCCGGTTCAATCCCCTGCGCGTGTTTTCGACCGATGAAGCCGCAGATTTTGCGGCTGCGACCGACAAGTCGGAGCGTAATCAGGAAAACGCTCCGAACCGCCGCGTGGTCACACTGCTGTTTGCTCCCGGACGCAAAGTAAACCCCAGCTTCTGGCCGTGTCCTCGCGCGAAAGAAGGCGTCGCGGATTGTAAAAAACGGCTCTTTCCCGATGAGGCTGTGCGCCGCAACCCTCAGGCCGAGCACCGGGAATTTGAAGATACCGGAGACACCTTCGGTTGCCGCTTCTACCAGATCATTTCGGATGATTCGCCGTGCGAACGGGTGAAGCCCGCACCTCCACCGCCGATTTTGCTGGGTGTGAATCCGTTAATTATGTTTGCCATTTCGGACTCGGTCCTGGCGGATGTGGATGCGGCCGCGCCGCGCTCGTCGTTCGTTTCGGCGGCAGCGCCGGCTACGGCAGCCGTTACACCGCTGCAGGACATTGTCCTTGTCAAGAAGCCCTACACCAGCCCGAGGCGGGTCGAGATCATACTCAAGACCGATCAGCCTTTCGATGGGAACGGTCAACTGTCCGTCAACACTCCGGGAACCATACTTCTTTTTCCCTCCCGCGTCAGTAAGACCCCGCTCAAGTTCGACAGCGTAGATAACTTGTTCACGGGAGCTCGACTCAACCCGGCCGGACCAGGGGTCAGTCTCTTCGCGGAAGGAGCGAAAGCAAGCACCACGATGGGCGATTTCGTGATGACGCTGCATCTGCTGGGCGGCTCGAAGAAGGCGGGTCCGAACGCGGTGGGGCGCATGACGGCGATTGAACTTACGCTTGATATCTGCGCTCCCCGGGTCGACTCGGCCACGGCGCCCGTACCGATGCCGCAGGCTCCGGCGGCTCCTTCCGCAACTCCGAACGACAAGTTCTTTCTCGGCCGGCCTGTACCGGTGCAAGATGGCGCCAAAATTCAGGAACGCGCCATGCTAATGGTCCAGCCTGTAAAGACATCCGGCTTCGCCGCGCGCAACTTGAAGCTCGTACTGGTGAGCATCGGCAACAATAGAACGACCTTTACGCAGGAGATTCCGTCGACCTCAGACGTGGTCGTGGAGCCCCGGCACACTTTGTTTTCAACTGCCACCGCAACTACGTTCTTTGTCGAAGGCGGTCCGAAGGAAAGTTCTGCGCCTAGGGACAACAGCTATCAGTTAGGAATCGAGGGTCTGGATGGCGATGGAGACCGGGTGTCGATCACCGTCGTGCATGCCGAAATCGTCAGCAACGTCAAGCCGGCCGATGTGCATACGGTGGCCATTGTTCCAGAGAAGCCCGCGCGCGTGACCCGGTCTACATTCCTTCCTGCGCCTCTGCTTGTCGGACGGGATTTCCCCATCGAAGTGCGGCCGTTTGTACAAATGGCGGTGCCGAGCGCTTTCAAGTGGATTCAAAGAGGTGGCACCGTCGCGCTGACGTTGACAGGTGCCGACAAGGAAGTATTGAAATTCAAAGGTACTGCGGTCAGCGGGAAGCAAGACGATACGATGCTCCAGGTTTTGCTGACAACGAATTTGGGCCAGTTTCTCTACCGTCATCGGTTCACGGTCGTTCACGTCACGCTGGACCCAGTGACAACAGGTGAACTTTTTACAACATCCAATGACGTCAACGCGATCCGGAACCCTTCCGCTCTGGTAATCCTGACAGGATCCGATGCTGCGGACACGAAGCAGGTGGCCAAGATCGAAATGTTGGATTTTGCACTCGCTACGCCGCCGTTCAAGGGTTCGCCTGCAATAGCGCCGACGCCTGCGACACCGGGGCATCCTGCGAAACCGGGGCATCCTGCGGTACCGCCGGTGGCTGCGGTTCCGCCCGTTTTAGGCATTACGCCGAACCTTAGCTGGACCGATGACGATGACCGCTTATCATGGTGGATCATCGGTAATGACGGCAAAGCCTTGACCGGCAAAGCTGATTTTCGCAACGATGAGTCCGCAAAACGCGGAACCAAGATCGAGGTCTTTGGTGTGGAGGAGGGCGATGTACTCATTCAGCCCTACTCGGGTGGGTTCGGGTATGGCATGTTCCGTGCGAGGGTCGTGCCGCTGCGGCCTGTGAAGTACCGCATCAACAAAATCTCCAGCGCTCCCGTGCCGCCTAAGCCTGGCAAGCCTGCACAACCGGCCCATGATCCGACAGGCCAACACACCGATTATCGGAACCATATAAAGATGACGAATCTGTACCTGCGCCAGTTGGGCATTCAGCTCATTCCAGACAATTCGACGGACGTTGCTGCTAAAAACCACCCGAAGACCGATATCGTCACCATTGGGAGAAAAGTGACTGACGCGCATTTGGTATCTGTGACGCAGGCGACTGATGCCGGAACTACCATGCCAGGACACTTCGATGTCGTCGTGGACACGCCATCCATGACGTTCCTGGCGCTGGATGGAGGAGATACCGGTGCGGAGGGCGCGATTTGGATCAACGCGCGAAACGAGGTCATTACATTCGCTTACATACACTCGCTTGCCATTCCTCGCCCCAAACCCGGAAAGCCAAAATCTAAATTAATTACGTTGGCGCAGGCGCAGTTCATTCCGACAAACCATGCTCCCCGTGGTAAAGAAACGGACAAGGGCGCGCCCTCTTCCTCGCTGATTCCGAAAACCGGCATTCCCCCGGACGTGCCTGCCAAAGATGTGGTTCTCTCGGTCATTCCGCTCCTTTTCGTACATGCCACTCCGAACACCCCCGGCGACGGCCACCGGTTAGTCGATCTACTTTGGGGAATCACTGTGCCGACAACCACCATGGATACCTTTGCAATCAACAACTCAGCGAACGCAATTCCAGCCTTGATGTACGGCGAAGTCCTGGCGCACGAGGTTGGACATGTGCTGGGTCTGAGGCATCGCGTGCCACCTGGCGTAAAGGCTGAGCCCGCTGCGGATGGTCCCGATCCCTTTCCGGACGGACAGAGAGTACCGCGCGAAAAAAATATGATGTATCCAATCATCCACGATGCAGCGGGACAAAACTTCGACATCGCGCAGTTGAAGGCAACTCGCGAGAGCGTCGTTCTGGAACGCAAGCCTTAACCAGGGGAATGGAGTTTCATCAATGCCGAACGATGAGCCAGGCAACTGGATCGATGAACGCGTGGCGGTGCTGGAAGGCGAGACTGGGCCGGAGGAACTGGAAACGGTTGCCGGAGAACTTGCTTCCTCCGATGATCCCCGTGCGCTGGAAGCGCTTGGTTTGTTTCTCGGCCGCAGCGAATTTTTAGAGAAGTTGGATCCGCCGGGCTCCTACAACCCAACCATTCACCTTAACGGCGTTTTCGCGTCGTTGTCCGGGAGTCCCAGCCCGGAGGTCACCCGTCTTTGCTCCCGTCTGGTGGACGAACCGATGTACCTCGAGTACGGTCGTAAGTCGCTGGTACTTGAGGCGATGGCGAGCGTTATCCCGATGACTCCGGACACGGCTGCGGCCTTCGCACGTGCCAACGAAGAGGGCTACTACGCGTTTGACGCACTTCTACTGGCTCAAAACGGCAGCATGGTGGCGCTCGATTTGTATCGGTCGATGATGGGCGATCAGGCGGTCGACGCAGAGGCTCGGATAGAGCTGATACGTAAGGGAATTCTGCCCTATCGCAATCAGATGACGACTCTGCGCACTGCGGCTGCGCTGATCGACAGCACGGTAGAACCGGTCATTGCGAAAACCGCGATGGAATCGATTTTCGACTATCAGCCGGAATGGTTTTTAATTCACGGACCGGTCCCGCCGCCGTGGCGAACAGCACCGGAGGAGGTGCTGCGATATGTGCTTCAACTCGCCTCCGCTTGGATTGGCAACCAGAAAGTCCCCGCATCGCTGATGCCTGCGATGGAACGGACTACCGCGATTGTTCGCGCGCTCCTTGCCGCGCGAGCGGCCTGATCGAGCGCTTGCGATGATCAAAATGCGCGCTGCCTCAATTATCGTGGCGTTGTGGATCGCCGTTGGCTCGGTCTATGCGTACCAAACCGCAAGCGGCGAATTGGCCAACGCCGAACAGGTGCTGCGATCGTCGACCGATGGGGATGCGTTGGAGCGCGCTGCGATCACGCTCGCCGTTTCCAAAAAGGCGGCTCCCATCGCACTGCTGGGGCAACTGCTCCGCGATCCCTCTTTTCTCACGCGTTTAGATGGTGCGGACCCTTCAAAGACTCACCTAAGCGGGGTGCTACAGGCGCTTGCGGAACATCCTACCCCTCAGGTGATCGAGCTGTTCGGGAGCCTTGCCGGAGATCCCGCGTTCGGAGCGGGCGACGAACGAAAGATCATGTTGATGGAGTTGCTCGCGCGCGACAAACCCATGACTGAACAAACGGCCGCCGTTTTGGAGCGGTCGAACGAGGAAGGTTACTTCGCCTTCAACGCCCGGCTATTGACCGAGAATGCGAGTCCGCGCGCTCTCGCCCTGTTCGAAAACATGATGCTCGGCAAGGATACTCCTCTGGAAACCAGGGTCGAGTGTCTCCATGTTTCTGTCCTACCACGTCGCACCGAGCTTCCGATCTTGCAAGCGGCAGACCGGATTGCCTCGCGCGCGTCGGAGCGGGGCATTGTCATCGGAGTAATTCAATCGGTCTTCGACTTTCGGCAAGAATGGTTTGGGATTGAATCTGGAATTTCCGGACCTCCGGCTTGGCGAACTGCATCACCCGATAGTCTGCGCTTCGCAGCCACCCTCGCTGCCAAGGTGTTGCAGCGACACGATCTGACCGCCTCGTTGCGTAACAAAGTAGAGCACGAGCGCGGGACGATCCAGAGCCTCCTGGGTGCCCCGTAGACAATTTCTGCTCTTCCTCGCTCCGCGGGCACCCTGATTGGACCGTCCTCCTGATCTCGCCGGCGGTTCCCAGCATCCTACCTTTGACACCATGAGGGAGTTCGCTATGGCCGCAGAATCAGGAAAAAACGAGCAAGATACCCATCGATGACGAGGCGCAGGAAACCGGGCCCCGGGACGGTAAAATCGACCGCAATGCACCTGCCGGGAGCGAGAACTCCCTGGGAGCGCAAAGCGTTCGCGATGGCCGTCCGGCGACAGACGATAGCGTTGTCGAAGCCATGGACGAGGAAGATCCAGGCGATTCTCCCCTTGACCCGGGGAAGAAGGCGCGGTAGCCCGAAGTTCACTCCGAGGGCATGGAGTCCTTTAACGACTGCGCCACGTCGTCGATGGAAGTTTTCTGGCTCAGCTGCGTGATGTCCGCGTCTTCTGCAACTGCGGAAAGGCCGACCTTGGCTGCAAGTTGCCGCTCAATTTGCAAAACCGCGGTGATTTCCTTTTCGGCCAACAGCAACACCTGGAGGATCAGGTGATCGCGCTCGTCTGAACGGCGGCTCAGACGGCTCTGCCGCATCACGATGAAACTGGCGAGGAAGATGGCTTCGATCGCCACCAGCGTGTCGAGGAGAGGAAAAGGTACAGGATCAAAATGGGGAATTCCACCGAGGCCGAAGGTATTGATGAAGATCCAGGCTCCGAACCACACTGCGTGGATCCCGATGAAAATCAAGCTGCCGACAAACGCGCCAAAAAAGTCACCCACCCGCTCAGCCGCAGTGCGCCTCGCTAAAAACTCTTCTTCGTGCTTCAAGATCACATCAATGTGTTCTTGCAGGTGGCTTGAATCTGCCGGCATATCCGATGTGATTTTTCGGCGCTCCGTTCTAACCGCGTACTTGAGGGTAGGTTCCCCTTCCGCGATGCGGAAGGGGCTTGATGCTGGAGGCAGCTACCGGTTCAGATCGTGAACGGTCTGACCCACGGCCTGCGCGACTCGTCCGGCGGTGTCCTTCACCGCCCCGGCCGCCTGGCCAACCACTCCCTCTGCCACTAGCTCATCGTCTCCGGTTAACCTGCCGACCCCTTCTTTTACCTTCCCGGCTAAGCCGGTACCGGCCCCAGACACGCGTTGTTTCGTACCCCACAAAGCGGCCCGGTCTGCTCCGAACTCCACATCATCGTCTCCGGTCGCATACCGCGGACCGGGTTGATTGAGAATGAGGTAGGCCGCGATCCCGGCGCCTACACCCGCCATAACCCAGGTAAGAGCTTTCATTGAACGAATCCCCTTGGAGATAGGATGCGTATACCGCAAAGGGCGTCCAGCGACATTGAAGAGATGCTGCAAACGGCGTACTCTAACCGCAACTCGAAGGCGACGGCTGAATCGTAACCGGCGCACGGCACCTCCGGACCCACAACTATAAAGGAGCGATTATGGGCTTACTCGATGCTTTGACGTCTATTGCCGGCGGTGCTTCGCCCGAACACCATGGCATGGCCGATGCGCTCAGCCAGGTGATGCAGGAACACCCAGGCGGAATGGACGGTATCCTCAACCAGCTAAAACAAAACGGCCTCGGCGAACAGGTTCAGTCCTGGGTAAGCCCCGGAGAAAATAAACCGGTCACTCCGGACCAGGTCCAGCAGGGCTTCGGCCAGTCGATGATGGAGAATATCGCTCAGCGTGCCGGTATCTCTCCGGCGATGGCCAGCGGAGTGATCGCCGTTGTTCTTCCCCTGGTGGTCTCGCACCTATCCGGCAACAGTGGACAGCCCGCACAACAGGGCGGCCTGGCTGGCTTGGCGGGCAAGATCTTCGGCGCATAGTGAAAATCCCCATCCTTGAACCCATCGATAAGGTTCAGGGATGGGTGCCCGCCATGCGGAAGAGCAAATGTCTCTCTCCTTCGCCGTTCGGACCCCCGGATTCGTCACCGTTACGGTTTTGTTGATCGTAGGGAAGGAAGATTTGTCTTTGGCGCGGGAACATCCGGCGGTTTTGGCATCCCGTAGAAATCGATGTACCCGCTGGGCCGAATGTCAGAGTTGCGGAACAAGTCCCCAGGTTTCTGGGCGAAGGCCGCAATGGATACCAGCACAAGAATCACCACGGCGGTCACTGAAATAGAACTCATGACACGAGCCCTCCTTGGGCGTTCGTTGGAGACAGGGTCTGCATCGTGTTCAGAACCATCGTTGTCTTGATGGTTCTGTCAGGAGTAGTGCGCTCCAGGTCCATTCCGTTACAGCCAAGCACGCAAGGTCTTCCGTCAATCGGGGACCGCCGGCAGGCATAGGATCCGGCGTCGGAGCGCCGAAACCGATGGTCATCCAGACCGCGTTACCCCGGGCTGCAACTTTTCGAGAGGCCTATTCCCCAAACGATGTAGGCGGGTTACATTCCTATTAGCAAAGTTACAAACCTGCAGTTATGGAGCGTTCGCTATGCCTTTGGTTGCCATGAGAATACTTGAAAAATCAGCCGCTGCCGGCCTGCGCGTCTTGCTGGCGGGCGCTATGTTGTCGATTTCGCCCGTGGCCGCACTTGCCGCCAACACCAATTTTCATCCTGGTTTTGCCGGGATTTATGTCACCCGTGCGCCGAAAACATCTCCGACCATGAGCGTAAGCCTGGGCGCGGATGGATCAGCGACGGTTACACAGGATCCAGGTCAGGGATCCACCACCTTGTTCGGGCGTTGGCAGGATGACGGACATCAGATCAAGGTCACCTTCGATGCGTTGGAAGGCGAGCCGGTGCCGGCACCCATGGTTTTCGAGCCCGTACACGGTAAACTGCAGGCCATCTCCTGGGACCACCAGGCCTGGGGCGCCGCGCAGCCACCGGCCATGACCAAGGGATACAAGGTCAAGTATCTGTTCTGGTCGACAACCATGCGGTAAGGATGTGCTGAAAGAAATCGATGCTCTCATTTGTCCCAACCTTGTCCCAACCAGGACGCGCACGGCCGGGGCAAATGAGAAACATCTGTTTACTTCGGTTCGAAGTCTTTAACCTGGGCGGGTTTTTCCAAAGGGCGTGGAACACAAACGGTCAGGGAAAGGGAGCGTGGCCGGCGATGGTTCTCAGAAGCCATTTGTACGGATGCCCCGTTCATCTTACAAGTGAATTCACTCGGTCGAATCATCCACCAACCCTACAAACTTATCGTTTCTCGAACACCTGGACCGTGTTCGGGTCGTCGTCTTGGGAGAGAGTCATCGTTTTTCCGTCTTTCGATATGAGCATTTGACCAGAATCGATAACCTCGCCGTTTTGCTTTACCGTCACATTTTGTGTGTATGTATCTACTTCGGTTACGGCAATGGTCATTCCCGGCTCATCGACGGGGTGGTCCTTCCCATCCCACGCGATAAGGTAGTTCTGGTTGATCGAGTTTCCAGCGTGGTCGGTGCCCACGCCTATTTGCTTCCACTGATCTCCAACTCGCTCGTAGGTCAAAGTCATTTCTTTAGGCGTTTCGTCCGTCGCTGACTTAGACTTTGCAGTGTTCATTTTCCAGGTGCCGGCAAACAGACTCTGGGCGGCGAGCAGCGGAGTGAACGATACAGACAGAACGGTGAGAACTGTAAGAACTTTAAGCGCCCGACATCCTCGCATAACGTACCCTCCCCGGGGTCGCGGAAGTGTAACACAAGCGGCATGGGGTGACTACGTCCTTGAAACGCATCGTTCACCAGAGCACGGTGCTCTGGGCAGCTCAGAGAACATCCTCAGATGACCTGAGCACGTCTTGAACAACGAACACGAAAGACTATTCAGAGGCAAGAAAGAGGTAGGGTCGCAGTGTGGGGGTAACTGCATTTCTGAGTTTATTCTCAAACAATCTCACCGCTCGTTAAAGGATTGACGACTACCCGCCGATAGTCCCAATAAGAGACACAAAGTGGACCATATTAGGGTACTTCTCGTCGACGATGATGAAATTGTGCGCATGGCTTTGACAGCGGCGCTGGAGCAGTCTGGCTTTGTGGTGACGTCCGCGGCCGGTGTGCCGGAGGCGCTGAAGCTCATCAGCGCTGCGGAGTCATACGACGTGCTGCTGAGCGATCTGCACATGCCGGGAGCCGGGGACGGGCTAACGGTGGTAAGCGCCATGCGGCACGCCAATCCCAAGGCAGCGACTTTGCTTTTGAGCGCGTTTCCTGAGATGACAGCGGCGGTCGCGGCTATCCTGCAGCAGGCCGATGAGATCCTGGTGAAGCCGATCGACCTGGCGTCGCTGATCGAGATCATCAAAGAGAGGGTGACCGGCGGTCCCCAGGGAAAGAGGCAGGCAGAGACGGTCGCCTCGATGCTGGAACAAGCCACGGAAAGCACGATTCTGGAATGGTTCGGGCGCATTGAAACGGATCCAACATTGATGTCGGTTCCGATGACCTGCGAGGAGCGCTGCCGCCATCTGCCGCTGCTCTTTCAGGAATTGATCGCCCGCCTGCGCGCCGGCCAGCCTATAGGCGCAAAGGAGCTGACTTCCTCAAGCGCAGCCGAGCACGGCGCGGACCGCTTCCGGCAGGGTTATAGCGCTGCGATGTTGGTCGAAGAGTCGCGGATGCTGCAGATGAGCATCTTTCACACCTTGCAGAAAAACCTGGGCATCCTTGACTACAGCGTGTTGCTGGTAGGGGTGATGACCATAGCCGATGAGATCGATTCTCAACTGAGCCAGGCCATCGCGCGGTACACTCTCGAAGCTCTGCAGGCGCCGCTCATGCCCGTCCAGCCGAATGGCGCTTATGTCAGCTGAAGACAGGGCCAGCTTTCAGTTCCTGGCCGAGAACAGCACGGATGTTATTTGCCGTGCCGGAGCCGACGGGGTGTTGCATTACGTTTCTCCCTCGTGCTTCCGCGTCCTGGGCTGGAAGCCGGAGGAGATGACCGGCAAGAGACCCGATGATTTCATTCTTTCCGAAGATGCTTCCTTTATTCCTGACCGGCTGATTTCGGGTCCCGAGGATTCTCCCCTCACCGTACGCATGCGCAAGAAAGATGAAACGGTAGCCTGGATTGAGGTCAAACATCGCGTGATGTGCGACTCCACCACCGGCGAGCCCAGGGAAACGATCATCGTGATGCGGGACATCACGGAGCGGAAGACTTTGGAAGAGCAGCTCTCGCTATTGGAGCTCACGGACTCGCGTACGGGGCTCGCCACCCATCGCGGTTTTGATGAGGCGCTGGAGCGGGAGTGGAATCGCACCCAGCGCGAAGGCTCGCAAATCTCGCTGCTGCTGCTGGACTTTGATCACTTTCGCCGGTTCCACGATTGGCGGCAACATCGGGAAGATGATGCGTGTCTGGCCAAAGCTGCCGCTGCGGTGATCGGCGCTTTACGCATCACCGATTTTGCCGCGCACTACGGCGCCGAAGACATTGCGATCATTCTTCCCTCCACCGACGCGGGCGGCGCAGCCAGAGTTGCCGCAAAGGTGCAGTCTGCCACCCAGCTTCTCCGCTCTGCTCCTGGTGAGAATGGGAAAGGCGAAGGCCGGCTTACCGTGAGTATCGGGGTCGCCACGGTGGCGGCCCGTCCGGGCGCAACCGCGAGAATGCCGGAACTCCTGCGTCTCGGAGCCGATAACGCGCTCAGAAAGCGAAGGGAAACAGAACCGCGAAGAGAGAGGCCGCGGCCGCTGTCGCCGGAAATCGGAGCGCTACCGGTAAACCTTGATCCAGTGATTGCGCATTTTTGGCCGGATGACCTGGCCTGCTGTTTCAGAAGCGATGGCGTTGGTCGATTCAACCGGCATGTGGCAGTCGATGCAATTCTCCGCAATTTTGTGTCCCATGGTTTTTGACATGCCACAGCTTTCCACCCGGTGGCAGCTGAGGCAGCGATCGGAATACGCCGCCGCCGGCGCGCTCCGGCTGGTGGACGTCGTGGCAGGTCGAGCAGCTCATGTTCGGCGAAGATAAGTAACAACGACTTTTCTCGAGCAGGCCTACCTGGTTTCCATGCACGTTGGGATGCGCCGCTAAGTCGCCTTCGTTGGGGTGCAGATAGGTATCCAACGGTTTTCCCGGGACGTAGGAGAATGCCGGGACCAACTCTTCACTGCGAATACCGTTGTGGCACAGCGCGCACAGGTCAACCTGGCGGTCGCGCGAAAATTTGGCGGGGTTGAGAATCGTTTCTGGAGACGAATCGACGGCGGCGGCGTCCTGGGTTGCCTGGTGCAGCGCAATGTGGGCCTGGCCCGGACCGTGGCAGCGCTCGCAGGCGATCCCCGTCACCAGGCTCGCCGGGTCATACCGATTGCTGAGCGGGTCCGGGGAGCGGGCTTGTAAAAACGTGGCGTGGCATTCCATACACCGCGGGACGACGGCCCGGGAAAAAATCATGGTGCCGTCCTTAAAGCCCGGGCTGTTGATCCAGCGGTTGCCGTCTGACCAGTAGCTTACGGGTAGCTCATACAACTGGTCCCCATGCCAGTAGAGATAGCTCTGGCCGCGCATGCCCGATCCGATCACGATGTCCATCCGTTCGCTTCTCGTCTTGAGCTGGCCCGGCCAGCCGGCGACCGCTGTTTGATAGAAGCCGTTCGGTTTTGCCTCCATTTTGAAGTACAGCCCGGGGTTGTCGGTCGCGGTCGCCGGATCGGCAATCATCAGCACATTCGATCCCTCATGGAATGAGCCAAGAATGGAATCCTTGTTGGCCGGCTGGGAGGTCAGATGATGCGCGGTATGCAGTAAGATGTGCCCTGATCGCGATGACAGGACAGACAGGCAGCGTCTCCCGCAAATTTTTCGTGCGAGGATTCGGGGCCGGTCGCGGCCTGAAGTGCCGCAGCAAGAAGGCGACGAGTGCCATCCACAGTGCCATGCCCATTTCCAGCCCAGACATTCGCAAACCTCAGTCCCGAAGGGACTTAGCCCAGGACGATAGTCCTGGACATCGTACAGATATTGAGTCCCGAAGGGACGGCTGAAATGTCCAGGAATGCTCGCGGTTATTTCAGCGTCCCTGCGGGACAGCTTCGTAACCGGAGCCCAATGTACGAAGCGTGCGGTTCCTTTCCCAAGCCTGCTCAGTCTTGCGCGGGAACCCAGGCTCTCTTTCGTGAACTCTCGAGCACCGCGTCGAGAACCCTCATCTGGCGAATCCCATCTTCAAAAGTGGGATATTCGACCGGCGCGTTCTTATCCGCGACTCTCTTGTAAAAGCGACGGAAGATCTGCTTGAAGGTGTCATCGTAACCTTCACTGTGACCGCCCGGCAGATCAGCCCAACTTGCAGCCCCATTGGTCAACAGGGAAGGATCTTTGACTACGATCTGATTGGGAGAATTACGGTGGCCGATCCACAGCTCGTCGGGGCTTTCCGCATTCCAGGCTACCGATGCCTTGGTGCCAAAGATCTCGATGAAGAGGCGGTTCTTGCGTCCCACCGAGACCTGGCTCACCGTGAGCGAACCCTTGGTCTTCTCCCCCATGGCAAAGATCATCGCGCCGAAGTCTTCGGTCTTGATGGCAACCTCGTCATACTCGCTTGGCTGGAGGGTCTTGCCGGTGAAGGTTTCGACTGAGCCCTTAGGCTTCTTGCGGGTGTCGAGAAAGGTGGTGAGATCGGCGCAGAGGGAAGTGATTCGCTGGCCGGTGATGTGCTCGGCCAGGTCGCACCAGTGGGTCCCGATGTCGGCAAAGGTGCGGGAGGGCCCTGATTCAATGCGCCAGTTCCAGTCAGTGTCGTAGAGCAGCCAATCCTGCGAGTAGGTGCCCTGAACTACTTGTATGTCGCCCAGTTCGCCCGCTTCGCGCATACGGCGCATATTCTGCACCTGGGGATATGCGCGCACGTTGTACAGGGTGCAATGCGCGAGGCCTTTTTCCTTTGCCAGGGCGAGCATCGCGTTTGCTTCCGCGATGGTGGAGGCGAGGGGCTTCTCGCACAGCACATGCTTACCCGCTTGCATGGCGGCTTGCGCCATGGGGAAGTGGAGTTCGTTGGGAGTACAGATATGGACGGCGTCGAGCTCCGGATCGGCGAGCAAATCCTGGTAGTTGCCGGTTGCGCGCTCGATGCTCAGAGCGTCGGCGAACTTACGTGCCGCCGCGGCAGTGCGTCCAGCAACACCGACCACTTCCACATTGCCGAGACGGCGCAGTGCTTCCGTGTGCACCCGCCCCATGAAACCAATTCCAAAGATGGCGACTTTCAGCTTTTTCATATCTTATGAGGGGCGGGCGAGGGCCTCGCGGCGGGTTCGCACCAAGGCATCTTTTCCCATGAACTCATGGGGTACGTAATGAACCACCGGCGCCGATCGTCCCCGTACGATGGGCAAGGCGAAGCTCAGCAGATCGGTGCCGTAACGTTCCGCATGAAAGAAGACTGTTCCGATACACGGACTGTCCGGATTCGCGACCACGTCCATGATTTCCATGCTACCCCCGTGGCCGACGATGGCGATATCCGTACCGCTCCCTGCCTGCTTTGCAGCCTCCACCGCTCCGATCGCACTTTCATCATTGATGCCGACTACCAGGACCTTCTTCCTCGATCGTGACTTGAACGCGCCGGCCGCCGCGGCCTGGGAGGTCGCTTTGTCGCCCCCACCGTCAAGATGGACGATGGCTTTCTCCGGCAGTGGTCCGAGCCGCTCCTGAACGCCTTGCAGGGCGCCCACCAGCCTGCTCTGGATGGTTCTGCCGGCACGCGGTGACTCCAGAAGCAGGAGCGTGTCCACGTGAGAGTTCCAGTGCCTGGTCGCGTAGTCCGCCAGCGCCACGCCGGCAGAAAAGCCCGCGCGGTAATTGTTGACGCCAAAATATACCGTTCCGTGATGCGGATTCACCAGCGAGATGAGCGGGATCTCCGAGCGCGACAGGATGTCCGATATGACCGGCGCGACATGCTCGAATAGCTGAAATTCAATCGCCAGATCGACCTTGCTGTCCGCCATCTCTTCCGCGTTGCGAATGGCTGTGTCTGCGTTGCGATCGTTATCCCAGACCACCAGGTCAATCCCGGCCGCGGCCGTGGCCTTCTCCAGGCTGCGCTGGATCTCTACCGCTATACAGATATGTTTGCTAAGGTTGGCGAAGCCAAACCGAAGTCTCCTGCGCAACCGGTTAAGACGGTACTGCCGTCCGGACTGGGTGAGGTAGTCCCGCAATACCAAGGTATGCAGGATCCGGTAGGCAGTGGTGTGCGGAATTCCGGTTCTCTTGACCACTTCTTCGAGGGTCAACGATTCGGTAGCAGAGCCGAAGCAGTCGAGCAGCTCGATGGTTTTTGCAATGATCGGAACCCAGTATTTATCGACCTTGCGAGAAATTTCCTGTCTCTCTGGTTTGGTTTTCATAGTTCATCCCTGCAGTACTTCGGCGGCAATACTAGCATCAAATCCCTAATCTTTGAAAAGAGTTCTAGTGGGAACTGTCATCGAATTCGGGTCTCAAAACATTGAGCCGAACCCGTTCTTTTTGTGCGTCCAGTCGTGCCGTCATCGAAACTTCTTTCCTGGTGCATCAAGGCCGCAATTCAAAACTTCTGCGTGCTGCTCGTGACCACGGGCAGGGTCGCGCTGCTGGTGGATAAGTTTGGATCGGTCGTCGACGACAGGCGTTCGCCCGCATACGGACTCTTTCCCGCGCCGAAGGCAGGCGGCAGAATCAGGCCTTCATAAAAACGAGCCACCGCAGTTACGTTTTCCTCACCCGTACTGCCGGCAAGGGCTGCATTCGAGAGGCTGTCCGATGCATTGGCTGGAGCATCCGCTCCAGCAGGAACCTGCCACGCCTGCCAGTACTCCACAGAAGATGGAGTGATGGGCGAACCGTCCGCCCTGGTTCCCAGGATGGTGCGTGTTACCCGTTCCACGATATAGCCGCCGCGGGGCGAAGCATGAGCCAACTGCCACTTGCCTTCGCCGCCTGGATCGGTTGCATAGCGCAGCCACTGGCCGTCAATGTCCACGCCGGCGACCGCGATGGTTAATGGTGTCAGACTTCCCGACGCGGAAACCCGGTCGTTGTCAGCCGCAAAGGAAGCGGTACTGCCATCGAGCGGGCTGGAAGTGAAACTCGCGCGCCAGTCCCCATTCTTCGGCCAATAACCGCCTTTGCCGGGGACGATCTGAGCGGAGACTCGATTGCCGCCCGCCTGGGCGACGTAAACGAACTGTTCGCTCTTGCTGTTTGCGGAAGTCTTCATCACTACCTGCGACCGGCTGGATGATCCGAACTCCCATACCGCGCGGCCGATCTGGAGCGTTGCGCTGGTTCCGGGAGAGGAGAGAGCTCGTGTTTTCTATCTCCGATTGACTAATCAGCCCGTTACTAAGTTCCGAGATAGTTTGCTTTCCTTTTTCCTCGTCAAAGGTATAAGTCAGCGAAAATGGGTCGCCGGGCGGAATGAGCGTGTATGACCTGTGTTCGAAGATGGGTCCCTCGCCAACCCGGATCTCCCCCGTGGTTCCGGTGATCGTCACCGTGATGGTTGCGGCTCCCGCCGTTGCCGAAAACATTGCCGCTGTAAGGATGAAGGCCGCTAACTTCACAAACGCTCCTGCTTACCCAGCCCCGATAAAACCCGGGTACAGCGTCATCCCGCCGTCGATGTAGATGGTCGTGCCGTGCACATAATCTGACTGGTCAGAGGCCAGCCACACTGCCGCACGGGCCACATCCTCGGGTTCGCCGATCCGTTTCGCGGGTATCAGCTTGAGCAGGGTGGACTCGAAAATTTCCGGCGACGTCAGCTTCTCCACATTCATGGGCGTCCGGATCGCACCCGGCGAAAGGGCATTTACCCGGATGCGCAGGTGTGCTACTTCCTGTGCCAGGCTCTTCATGAACAACATGAGGCCGCCCTTGGCGGCGGCGTAGTTGGCATGGCCTTCCCAGGGGATGATGTCGTGCACTGAGCTCATGAATATGAGCTTGCCGCAGGCGTAGGACACAGAGCGATCGATGCCCTGGCGCTTGAACGCTCGAATCGCTTCTCGGGCACAGAGAAACATGCCGGTAAGGTTTACGTCGATCACACCCTGCCATTGCTCCAGGGTCATCTCATCTACTTTTGCGTTGAGTTGAATGGCCCCGTTGGGTACGCAAATGTCGAGCCTGCCGAAGGTGTTGAACATGCAATCGAACATCGCCTTGACTTCGCTTTCGCGCGACTGGTTGGCCTTGAAAGCCACGGCCTTTCTTCCCAGAGCCTCGATTGCTTTTACGGTCTCCAGAGCTCCTGGCTCATCTGAGCTATAGTTCACCAGCACGTCGGCGCCCGCTTGCGCAAAGCCGATCGCCATGGCTTGGCCTAGCCCCTTGCTCGCTCCAGTCACTAAAGCTTTTTGCCCTGTCAGCACCTGGTGTATGGGGGCCGGCGGCATTTCATTCGGGGGAGTGTAGCGGTTATCGGAGCTCACGGATGGTCCTCTCGGGGGGAGGAAGGTGCTTGGGACATCGTCAAACAAAAGTGCGCCAGCGGGTCACCGATTGAGCAGCAATCGGCTCATTCGCCTGCAGATAATTCTGAAATTGTTTGAAGTGGGGCGTATTGAGATGGTGGTCGACTGCGGCCTGGTTCGCGAACTTCTCATAGAACATGAACTTCGATGGATCCTCAGGATCAAAGTGAAGTTCGTAGACAAGACAGCCCGGCTCCTGGTGCGTAGGAGCAACGAGCGCATGCAACTGGGCTCCGAGTTTTTCTTCATGACCCGGGGCTGCCTGGAAATGAACGTTGAGGATGATTGGGCTGTCCGCCATGATTTCCGTAATGAACTATGGACTCGTTAACCGCGCACTAAGTTCATATATTTCCGCTTCTGAAGGTGTCAAGGTCTTTTTATTGATGGAGTTCCGTATTGAACTGTAGGGATCGACAACAAACATTTCCAGGGAAAGATCTGCGGAGTTGCTACGCGACCCTTCCTGGAAATGTTTTCGATCAAATCTGGACCGGAATGCCGAAGCGAAGCTCCTGCGTCTTGATAGCATCCTCTCGTTGTGTTTTTGTAAGCAGGCTGGCTTGTTTGGCCATCTCTTGCGCTTTTGCAGTGTCTCCCAATCTTTGATAAGTCCGGCTAAGCTGGTAGTACGTTGCGGCGTTGCGCGGATCAAGCTTAAGCACCTGCTCAAATTCTTCCCGCGCGCCTTTCCATTGTTGCAACTTCATGTAAAGGAGACCCAACTGGTAGTGCGGTTCGACCACCGCCGGTCCTAACTCCTCAGCACTTTTCAGCGCTTCCAGTGCCTGCTGCTGCTGGCCCAGTTGCACGGAAACCAGGCCAAAAACATATTCGAGCGCAAAATCACGCGGGACGACGCTGCGCGCTTCGGTCAATATCTTGAGCGCCTCCTGATCGTTTCCCTCTTTCATGTAGGTCTGAGCCAGCGCTACATGCCCTAGACGCGAGCGTCGGATGTTCCGCTATTGCTTTGCGGTAAGACTCACGCGCCTTCTCCCGGTTTCCCTGCATCATCGCGATCGCTCCCAAGCGGATCGTCAGTGGGTAGTCATCGGGAACGAGCGGGTATACCGCGCTCGATGATACTGGTCGCTTCGTTATAGCGATCGAGATCGATCAGCAGCCGGGTGCAGTCAAGGTAAAGATCAGGACTGATCGGGTCCGCTGCAATTGCTTTCTGGTAAGCGTCAATCGCCGATTGGGTTTCACCCGCCGATTCATACGCAGAGGCGATCTGCGTGAGCAGATTGGCATCGGTGGCATGCCCGGCAATGATTGCGTCCAGCAAGGGAGCAGCCTGCCTGGGCTGCTTGGCCCTCAGCAGAGCAATGGCAAGGTTGTACTTGTTCTGCCATGAGTCTGGCTGCATCTCCACGATCCGCTGGAACCGCGCCACCGACTCGGCATACATTTGCTTTTGCGTAAGTAGTTCCGCAATTTCGTATTCCTGCTCCACGGAGAGAGTGGAGTTTTGTTCGAGGAGTTGGATAAGTCTAAGCGCTTCCTCAGGAGCATTCGATCGGAGGCATGCCTTGATCGCGAGCAAAGCGGCGATCTGGTCATGGGCAAGCAGGGACTCCGCCTGCTTGATATGAACCATCGCTTCCTGATCCCGGGAAGTATCCAGGTAGAGGATAGCGGAATAGTAGTGAACGAACGGGTCAGCGCTGTCGAGGGCAAGCGCTGCTTTCAGATGTTTTTCCGCGAGCTCGTACTGTCCCTTCCCAAGGTAATTAAATGCCAGGTTCTTATGCGGATCCGGGAGCCTGGGGTTGAGGCGGATGGCGGTTTCGTAATCTTTATTGGCGGCGTCGACGCGGCCGAGTTTAGTTTCGGTGATGCCGATGAAATTCTCGAGAGACGCGTCTGCCGGCCGCACGCGCCTCGCCGCCTCAAACTGTTCGAGGGCCGCATCGTATTTTCCCTGCTGAAAGAGCGCTACGCCGCTTTGCAACGAATCGCCTTGTCCAAAAGCAACGGAGGACAGTAGGAGCAGCGCCAGCGCAAGTACGCGGAGATTCATTGCTCTACAGATTTTAGCGTTGTCATTTGATTCTCATCATGAGCCAGGCCTTCGAGCTTGAGCTTGCGGGAGATTTCGAATTGTGCGTTAGCCGCCTCTTTCTGGCCCAACGAACGGTACACCAGCCCGAGCTGATAATGCGCCAAGCCCTGGGGATCGTGACGAACCGCCTGGTGCAGCGCAGTTTCAGCCTTGGCATAGTCTTTCTGCATGTAATAGGCCTTGCCCAGCTGGCGGTAAGTGACCCATTGGTCAGGGTCTAGTTTTACCGCTTTTTCCAGATAGGGGATGGCGTTTGCTGCGTCCAATCGATCAATGAGAATTGAGCCCATTTCAGCATTCGCCTCGGCGTGGTCCGGGTTCAAGCGCAACTCGGCCGCCAGCTCCTCTCGTGCCGGGTCCTGCTGACTCATTTTCAAGAGCAGATGACCGATTGAGAAATGCACTCCGGGCAAGTCCGGGACCATGCCTTCGACCACTTTGTATTCAGCCACGGCTTTCTCGTTTTGCTCTGCGTTCTGGTAGGTCTCGGCCAGGAGCTGATGGGCGGGATAGGAATCCGGCGCCACTGCAAGTAGATGCTCAAGAGTGGAGAGAGAAAGATTCCGATAGGTTCTGGCCAAAAAATAGTCGGCTTGCAAGTCGTTCGGATGTAGCTTAACCCAACTGCTCAAATCGGCCGCGGCGGCTTCGAAATCCTGGCGATAGAAATTGTCAAAGCCACGCTCGCGGGTGGTTGACGCACTGGAATGAGCGGTGTTGTGAGTGAAGTCTTTCCAGGCGGAGAGAGATGCATCGTCGCTGCCGAGGCGAGCACTGGCAAATGCGAGGGCGAGCTCACGAGAAGCACTTGCCGGAGCCGCTTGCAATGAGGGCAGGCAGGAGCGAAGCTGTTCCTGCGCGTGTGGAGATAAATCCTCGGCCCCAGCCGGATAGGGACGAGGCAAGCCCAGAGCATTGGCTGCCTGGTATGCTCCCGCGTGAATGGCTTTGCCGAACCAGGCCAACGCATCGTCAGGCTTGTTTTGGAGCAGGGCTATCTCGCCCAGCCTCGCCATCGCAGCGGCAGAGCCTGGATTCGCTTCCAGTTCGTGTTGATACTCCTGGGTGGCAATATCCAGTTTCTCCCTGCGCACGGCAATGTCACCCAAGCCGTAATGGGCGCCCTGCCAGTGAGGATCTTGTTCGATCGCTCGATAATAGTGGGCCGCTGCATTTTCCCAGGAGCGCTCGTCTTTGTAGATGTCTCCGTACACCTGGTGCGCAAGCGGCTCCCCTCTGGCGGCCGTGAGAACGCGTTGGATGCCCAGATCGGCTGCCTTGCGATAGGCCTCTCCCAGATCCAGCAGCAGCGCTGGATCGGAGGGAAAAAGCAAACTGGTCTTGCGCGCCTGGTCAATCGCCGGCTCGATTCGTCCGTCATCCCACAACGCTCTGGCCAGCCAGGTATGGGCCTGCCTATTGGCTGGTTCCAGGCGCACGGCTTCGACCAGTTGTGGGACTGCGAGAGCCGCTTGCCTCTGACGTTCGTAGTCGATTCCCAGGTAGAGGCTAACGCCGGGTAATCCACGCTTCAGCTTCTCGGCCTTGGCCAGGGTGCGCGCGGACTCAGCAAATTTTCCTTGTGCGTTGTACACCAGCCCAAGGCTTGCGTAGACTTCAGCAACTTCCGGATGAAGCCGGATGACCGCCAGGTATTCTGTTGCCGCGAGATCAAGATTGCCTGCATCCTGTGCCTGGTGAGCGGCGGCGAAGTGTTGCGCTGCTTTAGCGTCGGCATCCTGAGCCCATGCCGGCGTCGGATGAAGCAGGGTAGAGAAGACCCAGAGAGCGGTGTACCCGATGACCCAAAAACGATGGCTGCTGCAACTCAGCATGGACCTGCCTGCCGACGACCGTCGAAAAGAATAAGGGGGGAACGCTCAGCGCGCTCCCCCTTTGGTATTGCCAACCTATATATCATACTGCGCGAAGCGGAAGGCCGCGGACTTGCCGGCCTTCCGCACTGGTTTACATCAGAACGTTATTCGGAAATTAGCCTGTAACGTTCGAGCCGACGAGACAATGCCCGACTGGTTGTTGTTGGTTTCCGCGTTGGGGCCGGTACCGCATTGGAATTGCCCGAACGCTGGATCGCCCACGTGGTAATCCATGCAGCCAAAGCTGTGGCGGTTGAATATATTGAACGCGTCGAATCGGAAGAGGAAATTGACCCGTTCCGTAAATAGCGGGATTCGCTTGGAAGCTTGCAGATCCTCTTCCTTGTGGGTGAAGTTGCGTACATTTCCCAGCGTTTTGGGAGCGTTTCCAAAAGTGTAGTTCGGCGCCTGGGTGAAAGCGGCAGGGTTGATCTTTCTGTCCGTTCCAAATTTATAATCCCCGAGTTTGCCAAAGAAGGCGCTCGGATTTGTCCCGGGACTACGTTAGGCCGTGCATTACCTCCCGTTGCCTGGCCCGCAAAGGTACCTGCGGTCCAGTTGTTTTCCTGTACGAAGAGAGGGAAGCCGGTGGCGTAGGAATCCACACCACCTAACGTCCAGCCGCCGATCGCCGCGTCGGTCAATTTGTTGACATTGCCCCCCCACTTCTTTCCTTTTCCGAAGGGAAGCTCATAGGTGTAAGCGATTTTGAATTGCTGCGGTTGATCGAATTCGCTATAAGTTTTTTCCTTCTTGGGATCATAAGGATCAAACATTCCGCCGACGCCGCCATTCCATGCTTCCTGCGGGGCATAGTCTGAATCGGCGTCGGTAAGGTTCTTCGCCCAGGTGTAATTGCTCAACACAGTCAATCCGGAGCCGTAGCGCTTGGTTACCTGTATCTGCAGAGCTTCGTAAGAGAAGTTACCCCACGGATTAGCGCTGAACGACGTGTCCAGGTCTTCGGTCTGGTACTGGGGGAACGGCCGCAGAGCCTGAGCAACCGAAGCCGCAGGGCCAAAGTCGTTGAGGAAGTTGGTGTAGGGGATCTTTACCTGCGGTAGTCCCGCGCAGGCCGGGCTGCTCGCTTGTGCCGTTACCGGAACCGCCAGGCAGTCGCGGTATACCAGGGCTGATGCAGGAGCTACGTTCGGATCCTTAAGCAGGGCCTGCAGGTGCGTTCCGTGGTTGCCGACGTAAGCCATATCGAGCAGCCACTGGCCAGGTAATTCGCGCTGTATGTCGAACGTCCAATTCTGCATCTGGCCAGGCCGGGCCAGACCTGCTGGGGAGCATGACCGGGCCACCGCTTGCCGCGCCACCGCCGCCACCGTTACCGTTCAGGGCTGTTGGGGTGATGGTCGGCGGTATCGAGCCGGGATAACTTTGTCACCGTGCTGGGTATGACCGCGGGCGTCTGTTGATTGACCGGCGGTAGGCCATTTATAGCCGACTGCGAAGAAACCCAGGCTGTCCGTGTTGGCAAAGTTGGATATCTTCAGCGGGGTGTAGTACACGCCGAAAGCAGCGCGAACCACGGTCAGCGGGGTCGAGCTGGTACGCCAGGCCAACGCGCGGCCCCCACGATCCCCAATACTGGTTCATCGGGGAGCATCTACCGTCTCTGCCCGGGCCTGTTCCTTGAAATTCGTAGGCGCCAGGCAGGCCGTCCGCTCCGGGATTCGCCAGGGTCGGATTGACCTGCGAGGTCCTGCACTTTTCCTCGAAGACAGGCTGCGGGATCTCATAGCGCAGGCCCAGGTTCATGGTGAGCTTCGGGGTGGGTTTCCAATCATCCTGGGCATAGAAGCCCCAACCGTGGACGCGCATGGCAGCGTTTTGACCGCCGCCAACGTTCCGGTGGTTGCTGCCCCGAGAAAGAAGGAGGCCGCGCCTGACCCGGAGTTCGGATCGATGGGGTTGCCGTTTGCCAGGTTGCCGGCGGAGGTCAAAGCGTTGGTGAAGCCGAAATTGGGAGCGGCATTGCTGTTGTAGGTGGCATTAAAGCCCTGGCGTCTGTAGACCATGCCGAACTTCCAGTTGTGCCTGCCTTTCACCCATGACACCGAGTCGTCATATTGGAAGCTATTGTCTTTGAAGAAGCTGTTGTCTCCTGGAGGCGCGGGCATGTTGGCGTTGGTGGCCGGGAACATACTGAATGTGGTTGTTGGGGATGAGAATGTCTTGATAGTAGCCGTGAAAATTGATCTTATCGGCCCATGAGCCAACACCGCCTTCACCCTGCTCGATACGGAAGCGGCGGGTATAACCGGCATTGAAATGGTTTAACAGCGTGGGCGTGATGGCATAGTCTTCACCGATGCGAACATAGTGAGTCGTTGTACTGCCAAAGCTCTGGTCGTAGAGCCCCTTCGGCCCGTAGGAGTAAATGTTGATAATCGGCAGGTTGGCTTGCGCATAGCTGCCGAAGAGCTTGTGCTTTTGCCCGATATTCTGGTCGATCCGGGTCGAATAGAGATCATTGTTGATCGGCGCCAGCAGGGTATAGGACAGGTTCTGAAAAGCCTGGCCCGGATTGGTGGCTACTGGTAAATACGGGATGAAAGCCTTCGCGTATGGGTCCAGCCTGTCCAGCGGGATCTGGTTATTCGGGAAGGGCTGGCAAGTCTTGCCCAGGTTGGCTCCCGAACAGGTCGTGTAATCGTAGATTTTCTGCCCCGGGTAGCTGACGCCGTTGATGGTCTGGCGGTTCAGGACCTGGGAAAAATCTCCGTTCCACATGGCGGTGTTGCCGTCGAAGTAAGGTTCGGGCCACCGGACTTGAAGCGAAAGCCTTCATAGCGAAGAACCAGAAGCTCTTTCCCCGGCCGTCATAGATTTTGGGGATAAATACCGGGCCGCCGCCAAATCCGCCAAAGTCGTTTTGCGTATCGTTCTGCTTGCCAAGGCCAGTGTGGTTGTTTTGCCAGCTGTTCGCGTCAAATGCCTTGTTCTTCATCAGGTCATACACGGCGCCGTGGAAATCATTGGTTCCCGACTTGGAAGCCACGTTGACGAAGCCGCCGCCGGTTCGCCCGAATTCCGCCGTGAAGGTACTGGTTTGTACTTTGAACTCAGAGACTGCGTCGACGCTGATGCCGAAGTTCCACTGGTAGTTCGGGGAAGCCAGCTGAATCGACGAACCGTCCAGGATCACGTCAGCGCTTCCCGTTCCCGCGCCGTTGAGTTTAAAACTAGCCTGTGATTGGGCGTTGCCGGTTGCATCTCCTTGAAAGCCCGGGGTGAGCGTCATGAACTGGAGCGGGCTGCGGACCACGCCGCTGAAATTCAGAGGGAGTTGTGCGACCAGGGCGCTCGGGACCGTGGTTCCCACGTCGGAGCTCTCCGTCTGGATCTGTTGCGCGTTCGCGGTGACCGTCACCGACTGCGACGTCTGGCCTACCTGGAGGGCGATGTCGAGGGTGCTCAGAGTTCCAATCGAAATCGTAATGCCTTCCTGAACGGCTTCTTTGAAACCTGGTGCAGTTACCGCAACTTTGTAGGTGCCGACCGGCAGTTGGGGATAGAGAAAGCGGCCGTCGCCGTTGGTAGCCACCGGGTAGGTAGAGTTGGTGTCGGTATTGGTGATCGTGACAGCAGCATTCGGAACGACTGCGCCTGCTGGATCGTGAACCGTACCCACCATGGATCCGCCGCCGGCCTGCGCGAACATCGCTGTCGATGTTGCTAGAAATACCGCGAACACTGGCAATGAGTACTGTAGAGCTTTCTTTAATCTATTGATCTCGATCACAGATATTCTCCTCAAGTTACAACTTTGTTGGTCAGTCTTATTACCCTGGATGGCCTGACGATGGCCTCTCTATGTCGGCTGCACATCGTAAAAATCATTAGTTCCGTATAGAACTAATTAGCTACGCAAATTGCTCTGCATTGGTGCGCGGTAATTTCATATAGTTGGCGTTAGACGAGTGTCAAGAGTTATTTCTAAAACCAGTTCCGTATTGAACTCTTGTAACCAGGGTTGTGACGCAATTGCGTGCTAAGGCCTTAGCCTCAAGGTTGGTTTGTGGGGTTAACCGCTAAGATCGCGTGGCTCTCAAGCTGATGTCGAAAAC
>CAWJZH010000046.1:0-179575 GCA_963847155.1 uncultured Acidobacteriaceae bacterium
CCTGGACCATCAGTCTGACCTGCCGAACACGTTCATCCATAGGCAATTTTTCCAGCGCCGCCGTTGTGGTTTCATCCTCTTTTGCATCAATGTCATACGCAGCTGAACTCACCCAGTCCGGATATCCGGAAATCTGCGAGGTGAGACTTTGGCGTCGTAGGCGAACATAATCACATCCCTAAGAGGCATGTTTTGGGTAGTAAACTTTCCCAGCGATATCATCATCCTTTTCCGGGCGTCGCTCGCCGCGTCGCCTGGCTTTATCGTCGCCACTTCGAAAGCAAATGCCGGCTTCGCTCCGGCATCCTGGAACAGGGCCGCTCTAACGTGTGGTGATCGACAAATCCAAACACAATCGGGGCTAGAACAGCGGTCACTGCAAGGCCGGCCAGGAGCAACTTGTGAGAACGCGTGAGAAGCACACAGGATTGTTCAAAACAATACGGCGAACACGCTGGTTAAGATCCGATCCCGTGATGCCGGAGAAGTATGGCAGTGGAGACTCGATGGAAAATTCGCATGCACGCAATATGCCTGTGGCATAGATCTCTGGTTCGCTGCCGAGGATTACAACCGCTTCGTCGCAGGCACGTTCGCGCTCATCCATCAAGCGCAATTGGAGCCACCAGACGAGAGGATGAAACCAGAAGATCGCTTCGACCAGCATATGAACCATGGCTGTGAGATTATCCTGGTAACGCGCGTGGGCAAGCTCATGCGCAATGATGGCTTCGATCTGAGGCTCGCTGAGCCGCTTTGAAATTCCCTGCGGCCATACAAGCGTGGGGCAGAAGACACCGAAAATACCCGGCTCGAACGATGCGTCGGAAATGGACAACCTGATCGGACGGCGCATATTTGCCTGCGCTTGCAGTTTGCGCAGAATCGAAGCTTCGAGGCATTCCACTGCGGGACCTGCCGTGCGCAGTGCCGTGGCGATGCGCCGCCAGCGGATGATCCAGGTGCAGACCACAATGCAAAAACCCGCTACCCACACCCCGCTAACAATAGAAAGTACTTGGGTGGAGTTCTGCCAACCTGCCAGCACCGGAGGTTGTACTGCCCCGGATAAGACAGGCGTGAAGGTAAAGGGTTGGCTGAAAACGTACACAGAGTAATATGTTGCTGGCTGCAACCGGGAGACGGTGACGCGAGTCGGAACCAGAGAGCTCCAAGAAATAGCAATAGCGAGCAAGGAAGCAGGAATTTGAGAGACGCTGCTAGCCATAGCCAATAGCGTATTCTCGACGGGACGCCGCGCAGTATAAGCGCGAGCGTGGCCGAACTGAGAGCAAAAAGGGTGGATTGCCAGAGGTGGTTTGCCACAGGTGCAAGCAGATCAATAGTCATGGCTTTGGCCTTTCACCAGATTTCGACTTCTTCTCTGCTCGGCTCAGTAGGAACTTCTCTGCCTCTCTAACGTCTTCCAGCGTCAGGTTCCCAGATTCGATCAGGTGGGCCATGACAGTTTGGGATCTTCCACCAAAAAGAAGGAGCAGGTCATGGATGAAACGTCTCTGCGCACTGCTGCGCGAGACGCAGGCCGCAAATATATGAAAGTTCGCAACCCTTCGGATCCGCTTGAGTGCCTTCTTCGCCTCAAGACGATAGACCGTCGTCTGCACGGTGGTATAAGCCGGCCGCGAATCCTTTGGAAAAGCCTCTTGCATCTCGCGGATCGAAGACTCACCACGAACCCAGAGGGTCTCCATAATCTGCAATTCGAGTTTCGAGAGTTTCTGGATCATGGGGTAAATCCTGCCTGTCTGTCAACACGTACACTTGTAGTAGACACTACTACAAGTACATGCGTAATGTAAACCGACGAACCTCAACTCGCTTTACCTAAGAATGAACTACATTCGGCATCGGCTGGACAACGATCCGCCGACGCGGCACGCATGCAGCTATCTGTGCCGCTATGGACTGCAAGCGGAGGACTTTCGGTTAGTTGGAGGCGGAACGGTCGATGCGCTCGACCGTGTAGACCGGCAAGACTTCCTCTTGCCGGTGCAGTTCGAGACCCAGTTTGCCCAGTATCGTAAAGATCGTGGGGAGGCTGGAGAAGTCCACTCGCCCATTACCGTTTGGCGGCGGCGGGGGCAGTCGCATAGGAAGCCAACCTTCCGTGTGCATGGTGAGAAGATTGGGGTCAGACGAAATGAAGATTGGGGTCGAAGATTGGGGTCAGACGAAATAATCCCCCGACGGAAGATTGGAAGATTGGGGTCAGACGAAATAATCCCCCGACGGAAGATTGGGGTCGGAAGATTGGGGTCAGGAAGATTGGGAAGATTGGGGTCAGAAGATTGGGGTCAGACGAAATAATCCCCCGACGAGATAAGCACTAAAAAAGCGCATGCCGTCACGTGGCCGTATAGTCGGCATCTCGTACAAGCGCCCCGCCTGGCATCCGTTCCTAACGTAGCCGTCCGATATTTGCGGGGATATTTGTGGAACAACCCCCATCAAAATCCCGGTAGGCGCACAAAGCGCATCCGTCTTGCTCCCGAAGCACGCAGGCCTTCGCTAAGCCCCGAACGAAAACATTCCCTAAGTGTTTACCGGGACGGAGAGCGCCGGGAAACAGATACCGCGCGTTTTGGCAGCGTTTGAGCCTTGGTCGTGAATCTCCAACGCCCCCATGCCCGGGGAAACGCCCGCAAGCTGCTTACCGCCCCGTCGCCCTCTCAATCTTTTTCGCCAGTTTCAACACTTTCCCCTACGAATCCGTATCTATACAGCATCCCCGCTCGCTCTTGAAGAAAATCCTCAAGGGCAGAGCGCTGTCGTGCAACCGGACCCGATCGGCCCCTTGCGCTCAGAGATCGACCGCTGAGAGATCGACCGCTCAGAGATCGACTGCTCGTCGAGCGCACCGCCGGCCCGAGGTCGCGATGCATGAATGCAAAGCACCCTTGGCGGCTCCATTCCGCCTTGGAACCGCTCCTTCCCGATGGCAACTTACCTCCGGGATGAGCAACCGTAAGTGTGGCGAATCATGATAGAAACCCTGGAGACAGGCATAACCTCGCCCGCGCTCCCGACTCTTGCAGAAATAGAACGGCGAACAGAAGAGCTGCTCGCCCAGCCACCAACCCCTACCCGGCACGCAACCCCGTCACTGACCCGGCCTCGCCGGCGCTGCCCACCCCGGAACCACGCCCCCGGCCAAACGAACCCCAGCACTCTCTCCGGTCCATATTCGACGAGTACGCCCTCTATGGCCTTGCCGGAGAAGCCGTGCGCACCCTGGCTCCGCACACCGAGGCCCAGCCCGAGGCCCTTCTCCTGCAGTTGCTCGCCGCCTTTGGCAACGTGATCGGCCCCGGCCCTCACTGCATGGTCGGCTCCACCCGCCACGCCCTCAACCTCTTCGTCGTGCTCGTCGGAGAATCCAGCAAGGCCCGCAAGGGAACCAGTTGGAACCACATAGCCCGGCTCTTCGCCGAAGTGGATCCCGCCTGGACGGAGAATCGCGTGACCAGCGCCCGTCTCAGCGCCCGCGGCCTCGTTGCCGTCATGGGCCACCAGGCAGGCGACCGGCGTCTGCTCGCACTCGCCGAGGAACTTGCCGCCGTGCTCCACACCATGGGCCGCAGCCGCTCCCCGCTCTCCCCCCTGCTGCGCAGCGCTTGGGATGGCGCAACCCTGCGCCTGCTCGACCGTGACCGCCTCCTCCATGCCGGCGGAGCACATCTCAGCCTCATCGGTCACATCACCCAGCGCGAGCTCGCCGAGTCCCTTCGCCGCACCGAAGCCCACAACGGCTTCGCCAACCGCTGCCTGTGGGCCTGCGTGCAGCGCAGCCAGTGCCTCCCCGATGGCGGCAACGTCAACGCCGAACAACAATCCGCCGTCGCGCGCCGTCTCCGCCTGGCCGTCGAGTGGGTACAAGGCCAGGGCGAACTCCGCTTTACCCGCGACCCGGCCGCCGCCGAACTTTGGAACGACCACTACCCCATCTTGAGTCAGGCCCGTTCCGGACTCCGCGCCGCCGCCACCGGTCGTGCCGAAGCTCAGGTACTCCGCCTGAGCGCCCTCTACGCCGCTCTCGACCGCTGCCCCATCATCCAGTTGTCCCACCTTCAGGCAGCCCTCGCCCTATGGGACTACTGTTCCTATTCGGCCGGCTCCCTCTTCGGTTCCTCTGTCGCAGACTCCGTCGCCGATCGCATCCTCGAGGCTCTTCAGGCGGCAGACCACGGCCTCACCCGAAAACAGATCCGCGATCTCTTCCACGGCCACCTCGGCAGTGGCTCCATCGACCAGGCCCTCGAAAAACTCCGCTCTCTCGGCGTAGCCACCTTTCGCTACGTTCCCGGCCGCGGTCCCTTCACCACACTCTGGTCCTCCACCGATTACCAGGAACCCGAACCGGCCGAAGAAGAAACCTCCGCACTCGAAGAATTCCTCTGGGAGGAAACCTAGTGCGCATAGTGCGCACATTTAAGCCATTTCGCGAACCCATTCTTGAGCTCGGGATTGGCATTTGTGGCCGGAAACCTCCGAACACGCGACCAAGGCTCAAACGCTGAGCCCAGGAGTGGTTGCACATGAAGTGAAAGCATTGGAAGAATACTTTTTCGGCCCAGGTCCCGGATTTCCTGCACGGGGCGCCACCAACAGATGCGTGTGCGGCTTTCATTAAGGAAAGCCGCATGAAGTTCATCAATGCCAGGGAATTCGACAGGAAATCCGGGTGTACGCTCGGGCGAACATGGGGCGCCCGTCCAGAACCACTGATTCGCTTGCAAAACCAGGGACCCGCCAAGCGTCCACGCACTTCTCAATCGTAGCGTTCGAAGATGATCTGCTTTCTTTCCCAACCCAGGCTTTTCAAGGAATCGCGATTAGCCGACACCATTTCATTCAACCCGCAGATATACGCATGAATGTTGTACCCGGCGCCATCGACCGGCCGCGGATCCACCGCGCTATTCCGCGCATGCTCCGCCGCGATTTGCTCCACAAATTCCTGAACGTACCCGCGAGCGCCCGGCCAACTGTCTTGCGCACGGCTCAGCGTCTTTTGATAGAAAAAATTCGGCCGGCTGGCAGCGATCCTCTCAAAATAATCCTCGTAATAAAGCTCGGTCTCATAGCGCGTTCCGTACACCAGCCAAATCTTCCGCCCCTGGCTTCGATCCTCGCCATTGTCGGGGAAAAGGTACTCGACAAAGCCCCGCATAGGTGCGATGCCCGTTCCCGTGGCGATGAAGATGCTGTCGGTCAACGGCGCGCGCAGCATAAACAAACCATGCGGACCATGGAACTCAATGCCCTGACCCACTTCGAGATCGCACAATAAATTGGAGAAGAACCCACCCTCCACCCGATTCACGCAAACATCGAACTGGTTGCCGCGGGGCGCTGAGGCGATCGAATACGCCCGCGTCTGGTGCTTCCCCAAAGGATCAACCGCCAGGAAAGACACAAATTGCCCTGGCTGGAAATCGAACTGATCCAGTCCCTCTACGGTGAATTCAAGATGGAAACAAGCGGCGGGTTCCGACAGCAGAAGCCTGCGCGTCAGCCGCGCAGTATAAATTGGCCGTGACAATATCCGTCACCTCGGATGGAACACAACATTTTGACTTGCTATCAACACCTTATTCGACCGTAACGGATTTAGCCAGATTTCGCGGCTGATCCACGTCGCAACCCCGCCGCACCGCGATGTAGTAAGCCAGCAGTTGCAACGGAACCACCTCCAGCAGCGGCGCGAGTAACTCCGGCGCCTGGGGCACGTAAATCACATGCTCGACCAGGTCGTGAAGCTGTTTGTTTCCCTCGGTAGCCACCGCGATCACCCGTCCCGAGCGCGCCGTTACCTCCTGAATATTGGAGAGGGTCTTCTCATAACGCAGCACCGACTCCGGACTGTTTTCGTCGCACGTCGCCAGCACCGCCACCGGCAGTTTTTCATCGATCAACGCGTTGGGCCCGTGTTTCATCTCCCCTGCGGGATAGCCTTCCGCATGAATATAGGAGATCTCTTTCAACTTCAACGCACCCTCAAGCGCAATCGGAAAGTGGATCCCGCGGCCCAGGAACAGAAAGTCAGAAGCCGAGGCAAACCCCTTCGCCAGCTCTCGGCACTCGCCATCACGCTGCCGTAGCACCTCTTCGATTTTTCCCGGAATGCGGCTGAGCTCGTCGACCAGGGCCGCGCTCTCGGCGCCTCCAACCGTTCCTCGCTTCTGTGCCAGGTGCAGGGCAAAGAGAAACAGCGCCGTCAATTGCGCGGTGAACGCTTTGGTCGAGGCGACGCCAATCTCGGGCCCGGCGTGGGTATAGATGGTTCCGTGGGCCTCTCGCGCCACCATCGAGCCCACCACGTTGCAGATGGCGATGGTCATCGACCCCTTGGCAATCATCTCCCGCTGCGCCGCCAGCGTATCTGCCGTTTCGCCGGACTGGGTAATCAGCATACCCAGCGCGCGGGGATCGGCAATCGGGTCCCGGTACCGGTATTCGCTCGCGTAGTCCACCTCGGTGGGAACGCGCGCCAGCCGCTCGATCATGTACTTGCCGGCCAGCGCTGAATGCCAACTGGTACCGCAAGCCGCGATATTCACCTGCGTGGCCGCGCGGAAGTGATCGTCGGTGATCTTCATTTCGCCCAGGAAGACCTCTCCCGTCTCCAGCGAGATGCGCCCCAACGTGGTGTCGCGAACCGCACGCGGCTGCTCAAAAATCTCCTTGAGCATGAAGTGCTTGTAGCCGCCCTTTTCTGCCTGGATGGGATCCCACAGAATCTTCTCCACCTTGCGCACCACCGGATCGCCCGCGAGATTCGTGAACTTCACCCCGTGCGGCGTCAGGATGGCGACGTCTCCATCGGCGAGAAAATACATCATGCGCGTGTGGTGCAGGATCCCGGGCACATCCGAGGCGACAAACGACTCTCCTTCACCCACGCCAACCACTGCAGGCGGCCCATTGCGCGCCGTGACGATGGTGTCAGGCGCATCGGCGGAAATCACGCTGATTGCATAAGCCCCGGTCAGCCGGCGCGCCGCCCGCCGTACCGCTTCATCGAGCAACATCGTCTTGCCCGAGCTCTCGGCCGAGCGCAATTCCTGCTCGACCAGGTGAGCGATCACTTCCGTATCTGTCTCGGTGACAAAAGCATGGCCTTCTTCCGCCAGCTCGCGTTTCAAGTCCAGGTAATTTTCGACGATGCCGTTATGCACCACGACGATGCGGCCGGTGCAGTCTCTATGAGGATGGGCGTTCTCTTCGGTTGGCCTGCCATGCGTCGCCCAGCGGGTATGGCCGATGCCATAGGTGCCCTGCAGCGGATGCTGCCGGATCACCTCTTCCAGGTTGCGCAGCTTCCCCGGCGCGCGGCGCAATTCCAGCCCATGTCCCGCGGACCCTACTGCGATACCGGCCGAGTCGTATCCGCGGTACTCCAGCCGTCGCAGGCCTTCCAGGATGACGGAGACGACATCCTTAGGACCGACATACCCAACAATTCCGCACATAGTCCTTTATTGTACGGTTGGCAGATGCCGGGTTCGAACGGGCTGCTTACTCTTCCAGGCGGTAGGTATACTCTTCGATCACCGGGTTGGTCAGCACTTCGCGGGCAATGCGTTCCACTTCCGCCTTCGCGTCCGCGGTAGCCATCGCGCGCAGCGTCAGTTGGAAGTATTTTCCCTGGCGTACATCTTCAACGCCCGTGTACTGCATTCGTTTGAGTGCGCCATGGATTGTCTGCCCTTGCGGGTCGAGGACAGTGCGCTTCAGCGTGACGTAAACATGCGCCTTCATCGAGCTTGATTATAAACGGGGCAGTGCAGGCAGGTGTTGCTGGCGGAGAGAGGGGGATTCGAACCCCCGGTAGAGGTGTTAGCCCCTACAACGGTTTAGCAAACCGCCGCCTTCAGCCACTCGGCCATCTCTCCGGGGTCACTGGACGGATTATATCCGAAGCCGAATCCTAACTGGCCCCTGGGAAAGGCCAATAGAGTGCGCCTTAGCGGTTTCCGCCCAATTCGGGCGACACTTTCTTGTCTTTGAAGCGATTCACCGCTTCGATCACCTTGTCACGGGCAAAGGCTGCATCATGCCAGCCTTTCACTTCCACCCGCTTGCCCTCAAGATCCTTATAGATCGCGAAGAAATGCGTCATTTCCTTCAGCATGTGGGGATAGATTTCCGAGTAGTTCCACACGTCCGCGTACCGTGGGTTGTTCTTGCCCACCGCCAGAACCTTCTCGTCAGGTACTCCCTGGTCAAGCATCTCCAGCAAGCCAATCGGCCGCACCTGCATCACGCAACCCGGAAAACTGGGCGCGTCCACCAGCACCAGCACATCCAGCGGATCCCCATCCTCGCTCAGAGTGGAGGGAATGAACCCATAATCGCCGGGGTAGTGCACCGGCGAATAAAGGTTCCGGTCCAGGCGGAAAACATGCAGTGACTTGTCGTACTCGTACTTGTTGATGCCCTCGGCCGGAATCTCAATGACCGCGTTAATGACTTCAGGGCACTTCTCTCCGACCGGCAATTCCAAATAATTGACCATGATGGCTCCGCAGGAGCTTTATGATAACCCACTCAGAAATATGGAGAGATGCCGCAGGTCAGAGAGAAACTTTGGCGATATGCAAGCTCAGCTGGACTGGCTTGGTCCACAACAGAGAAACAATCTGGTCCTGGTAACCGGTGATGACCTGCCGGTGCCGGGAAGTGGTGCGGGGCCCGATACGGGATTCAGAGGATTTCAAGCAGCTTCTCGATCAGTTGGCGGTAGCTGGAGGACGCGATGACCGCATCCACGCCATTGCGGAATTGCACCAGTCCGACGCCGCGGTTGTAGTCCATCGACAGGCTAACGATGCGCTCCAGCGCGGTCGCCCGGGCATCGTCCAGCGTGACCTCGACGTTGGTAGAAATGTACTCACGGTGGTTCGTGACCGGCAGCTTCAATTGAATCCCTCCCCCGAAGAATCAACAAGCAGTCGTACAGAACCACCGCTTGATCCGTAGAATAGCCGCTGGCGCCTCGCTGGCTACAACTATTGGGTAACAACGGACGGGATAAAAGTACTCGCAGCCGGTAATGTCTACCTGCCCTTGGTTGCTTGTGCGCCCCCTGTTTACATGTTTGGAATCAATCCTTTAGAGCGCCTCGCGGATCGTCGTAGCCAATTCCGCCACAGTATGGCCTGGGAAATTACCTCGCCGCCACACAGCCTGCAGAGAAATGCTTTAGTATCCATTACGGTTTGAAAGACGCGATGCGCGTCGCCCCGCATCGCGGCAAACAGGAGAGTCTGTTCATGGCCAACCGTTCGATTCAGTCCAAAGCGCTTCACTGTTTCTTTTTGTTTTTTATCCTGATGCCGATGGCATCGCGTCTGGAGGCAAAGGTGACCAAGTCAGAGTTCGGCAGTACGCCCGATGGAACCAAGGTGGAAATTTACACGCTGGAACAAGGTGCGCTGAAGGCGCGCATCATGACCTACGGCGCGCGCCTGGTGTCTCTCGAGGTGCCCGACCGCAGTGGGAGGCCTGGCGACATTGTGCTCGGCTATGAATCTCTGGCCGGTTACACGGCCGATCCCAAAAGCTACTTTGGCGCCATCGTAGGGCGCTACGGCAACAGGATCGCCCACGCGAGTTTTACCCTCGACGGCAAGGAGTACCATTTGCCTGCCAACGACGGCACCAACACCCTGCATGGCGGAATCAAAGGTTTTGACAAGCTGGTCTGGCACGGGCGGGAGATTCCCAATGGAGTCGAACTCACCCTGGTAAGCAAAGATGGCGATCAGGGATTTCCCGGCACGCTCACGTCCAAGGTCCGCTACACCCTGGAAGAGCATGCGCTCAAGATCGAGTACTCCGCCACCACCGATAAGGACACTGTCCTCAATTTGACCAACCACAGCTACTTCAACCTGGCCGGCGAAGGAAACGGAGACATTCTCAACCACCAGGTCATGATTACCGCTGACCGCTATACTCCGGTCGACTCATCGCTGATCCCCACGGGTGAGTTGGCCCCGGTAGCCGGAACCCCATTGGATTTCCATACTCCGACGGCCATCGGAGCCCGCATCGACGACAGCTTTGAGCAAATGCGCCTGGCGGGCGGCTACGATCACAACTACGTTCTGAACGGCAAGATGGGCGTTATGCAGCAGGCTGCCCGCGTGGTCGAGCCCACAAGTGGGCGAATACTGACGGTCGAAACCACCCAGCCTGGAATCCAGTTCTACTCCGGCAATTTCCTGGATGGAACGCTGCACGGCAAGCATGGCCACGTCTACGCCAAACACGCCGGCTTTTGCCTGGAGACCCAGCACTTTCCCGACTCCCCCAACCACCCCACATTCCCTACGACCGAACTGAAGCCAGGGGAAACCTACCACAGCGTCACCACCTTCGGCTTCTCCACCGCCCCCTGATCGCTTCAAACTGGAAACGCGATGGGTGCCCCAGGTCTCGCGTTTGAGACCTGGGATCCTCCTAGGAAAGGCCAATCGCGCCCCCTCCTGCACCGCACAAAATCCAACCTCACCCTCTTTCCCGGCCGGCACGTCAGGAATGCTACCCTTCAAGTTGAAGCCCAGCATGGCGGAAAAAATCCTCAGTCCCGAACGCAATCCCAACTTGGCCGCGGCCCCCGGCTTATCCCAAGGCAGCCGTTTTGTTCGTGCCTGCCTGCGCCAGCCCGTGGACCACACCCCAGTCTGGTTTCTCCGTCAGGCTGGACGCTATATGCCTGAATATCAAGCCGTTCGCCGCCACCACTCGTTGCTCGAGATCTGCAAGAACCCAGACCTTGCCGCCGAGGTGACCATCACTGCGGCGGAAAAACTCGACGTGGACGCCGCCATCATCTTTGCCGACCTTCTGCTCCCCTTGGAAGGCATGGGCCTGGACTTCGAATTCCTGGCCGGCGAAGGTCCGGTGATCCACCAACCAGTGCGCACCGCGGCCGACGTCGAAAACCTGCGCATCGATCGCGCCCACGAGCTTGGCTACGTAGCGGAAGCCATCCGTAAAGTCGTGGCCCACTTCAACGACCGTATCGGCATCGTAGGCTTCTGCGGAGCTCCTTTCACCCTTGCCAGTTACATGATCGAGGGCGGCGGATCGCGCAACTACATCTTCACCAAGACCATGATGTACCGCGAGCCTTCCGTCTGGCAGCTCCTGCTGGAAAAGCTCGCTACCGTCCTCGAACAGTACGCCGCCCAACAGGTAGAGGCAGGGGCAGACGTAATTCAGATCTTCGACAGCTGGGCCGGCGCCCTCAGCCCAACCGATTATCGAGACTTCGTATTGCCCATAACCACGCGCTTAGTGCGCAGGGTCCAGGCGCTGGGTGTACCGGTCATCTATTTCGGAGTCGACACCGCGACTCTGTTGCCTGCCATGCGCGAAACCGGCGCCGACGTTATCGGCCTCGATTGGCGCGTTCCCCTGGACCAGGGCTGGGCCGCTCTCGGCCATGCAGTAGCCGTGCAAGGCAACCTCGACCCGATAACGCTCTTCGCCAACGAAGACCTGCTTCGCCAACGCGTCCGCCAGATCCTCGCGCAGGCCGCAGGCCGCCCCGGACACATCTTTAATCTTGGCCATGGCATTGTTCCCGGCACTCCAGTCGAAAACGTTCAGCGAGTTGTTCAGTACGTACGCGAGTTCAGCTCCGGAGACCAGTCCCGTGCCTGATTCCGCACCCCAGCGCCAGGCGGTTTTATTGCTTGCCCACGGCACACCCCAGTCGCTCGACGAAATTCCCGCGTATCTGCGCAATGTCACCAGCGGACGCCCCATGCCTGAATCGGTCGTCGAAGAGATTCGTCACCGTTACAGTCTTATTGGATCGAGTCCCCTGACCGAGCTCACGCAAGAGCAGGGGCGCCTGCTTTCCCACACGCTCGGCCTGCCGGTCTATGTGGGCATGCGTAACTGGAAGCCGTACATCGCCGATGTAGTCCGCCAGATGCGCGAAGATGGAATCACCTCGGCTGTGGTGATCTGTCTCGCCCCGCAGAATTCCCGCACCAGCGTCGGACTGTATCGCCGCGCGGCCTTTGCTGAAGCGGGCGGCATCGAGATGGACTTCATTGATGGCTGGGCCGATCACCCACTCCTCGCTCAGGCCTTCGCCGAACGGCTGCAACCGGTTTGGCAAAGCCTGGCTGCGCGGATCGGTGGGGTGCCTCCCGTACTTTTCACCGCCCACAGCGTGCCCTGCAGAACCATCCAGTCCCAGCCGCGGATGCCCCAGCGCACTCCGTCTCGACCCGGACCCATATCCGGTGGAAGCCAAGCGGACAGCGGCCAACGTGGCCGCTCGTCTCGCGCCTTTGGGCCTCACCGCCGCTGACTGGTTTTTCGCCTTTCAGAGCCAGGGCATGTCCGGCGCAACCTGGATCGGTCCCACGGTGGAAGACACCCTCACCGCGCTGCGCCAGGAAGGCCACACTGCGGTCGTGATCCAGCCCATCGGCTTCCTCTGCGACCACGTCGAAATCCTCTATGACATCGACATCGGCTTCCGCGACTTCGCCGCCGGCATCGGACTGGAAGTCGTGCGCCCTCCATCGCTCAACGACTCTCCGGTGCTAACGGCAACGCTTGAGGACCTGGCGCGGCAAGGCTTCGCCCGGCTGGCCGCAAAGGTCCCCTCCGAGGCTCTCTCCGCGCCCGGCATATGATCGCGATCGTAGGTGGCGGCATCGGCGGCCTGGCAACGGCCTATCAGCTGGCCTCCGACGGAGTGGAGTTCACCCTCTTCGAAGCTTCAGAGCGGCTCGGCGGCATCGTAGAAACCGTTCATCGAAACGGATTCATCATTGAGTGCGGCCCCGACTCCTGGGTCACGGAAAAGCCGTGGGCGCGCGAGCTGGCGGTAGAACTCGGCCTCGAAGACCAGATCATCCCCTCGAGCGATCAATGGCGGCGCACATACGTCCTGCAAGGCGGCCTGCGCCAAACGCAGTTGGTCCCCATCCCCGACGGAATGCGGATGATGGTTCCAACCAAATGGGGTCCGCTGCTGGAATCGCCCCTTTTCAGCTGGCAGGCGAGGCTTGCCTACCTGCGCGAGCCGAAACGCGCGGACGAGCTCAAGCAGTCCGCGCCCGCCAAGGACGAGTCCGTGGCTGAATTCGTGCGTCGCCACTTTGGCGCAGAAGTCGGCTCCACCATTGCCGGTCCGCTGCTGGCGGCGGTCTTCGGTGGAGATATCGAGCAGCTCAGCGTTCGCTCCGTCATGCCCGCCTTCGTGCGCATGGAAGCGGAAGAGGGAAGCCTGATTCAGGCAATCCAGCGCCGCGCACAGCCATCATCTCCGGCCATCTTCACTACGCTCGCCAGTGGCCTACAGGGGCTCATCGATCGCATGGCCGCCAGGGTGCCGGTTGCTTCCGTACGCCTGTGCAATCCAATTGAGCGGATCGAGCAGGATCGCGGAGGCTGGCGCCTCACCACCGCTGATGGTTCGGAAACGTTTGACGCCGTGGTCCTCGCCACCCCTCCTCACGTCACCGGCCCGTTGCTGCGCCAGCTCAACGAACAGGGCAACCGAATGGCCGATCTACTGCCCCAGCAAGCAACATCGGCGATCGTGGTTGCTCTGGCCTTCGCTCCCGAACAAGCGGCCCGCCTACGCATTCCCCGCGGCTTTGGATTCGTGGTTCCGCAAGGTCCCGGGCAAAGCGAAGTGGGACAGCATCCGCTCCTGGCCTGCACCTTTGTCGACCAGAAATTTCCCGGACGCGTTCCGCCCGGAGCGGTGTTGCTGAGAGCCTTCTTCGGAGGCCGCTCCGGCGAAGCGCTGCTCAAGGAACCAGACGATCGGCTCATCGAGCGCACTCGTTTGCAACTCGGCCGTGTCTTAGGTCCACTGCCGCAAACCGTGGAGACAGTGGTGCGCCGTTGGCCTTTATCACTCCCGCAATACTCTGTGGGTCACCTGGATCGTATGGCAGAGCTCGAGTCGCTGCTGGGCGCAACGCCCACCCTGCGGCTGGTGGGCAGCGCCTACTACGGCGTGGGCTTGCCCGACCTTGTTCGGCAAGGCCGCTCCATAGCGAGATCACTCTCGACTCATCCGCAACAAGTCGAAAACTGACGCAGATCCCAACACTGCTTCGTTTGAACTTTGGCAGGAGCAAAAAGAAAGCCTGCATTTCCCCATCTGCTGGAATCAGCCGCCTTTGCCCAGTAGCGCCAGAGTGCCACTTGTGAAAAATTCAAGAAGGCAGTGAATTTATCGATCCACAAAGACCGGATGCCACTCAGAACCAGGTAGCACCTCACCACTCGAACGAATGATTAAGCCAAAGCAAAAAGTCATCATTGTCGGAGCCGGTCCAGGCGGTCTGGCTGCCGCTATTCTGCTGCAACGCTCAGGCGTCGACGTAACTGTCGTGGAGCGCCGGGAAGTGGTCGGAGGCCGCACCTCCACCATGGAACGCAACGGTTTCAAGTTCGACACCGGACCGACGTTCTTTCTTTACCCCAGGGTGCTGCGCGAGATTCTTTCCGCCGCGGGAAGAAGTCTCGAACAGGAGATCCCCATGTACCGGTTGGATCCCCAGTACCGCCTGGTCTTCGGCTCCGGCGGAGGGTTGCTCGCCACGCCGGATCTTGAGCGCATGGAGCGGGCTATCGGCGCCCTCAGTCCAGAAGACGCTCGCGGCTTCCACCGCTTCTTTTGCGACAATCGCAACAAGCTCGAAAAGTTTCTGCCGTTTCTTGAATCGCCCTTCGAAAGCTGGCGAGACCTGGCAAAGCTCGACATGCTCAAAATGCTGCCATTGCTGCGGCCCTGGCGTTCGCTCGATTCTGACCTGCGCACGTATTTCAAGGACGAGCGGATACGCCTGGGCTTTAGCTTCCAGTCCAAGTACCTGGGCATGTCGCCGTTCACCTGCCCCAGTCTGTTCAGCATCCTGTCATTTCTAGAGTACGAGCATGGCGTCTTTCATCCCGTCGGTGGTTGCGGCGCTGTCACCAAGGCCATGGCTCGGATCGCCGAGGACCTGGGCGCCAGGGTGCTCGCTCAACGAACCGGTGGAAGAGATGGTTTTTACGGGACGCAAGTGCACCGCAGTGCGTACTGCAAACCGTACCCTCGCCGCCGATGCCGTGGTGGTCAATGCTGATTTTGCGCAGGCCATGCAACGCATGGTCCCCAACAGCATTCGCCGCCGCTGGACGGATATCAGGATCGCGAAGAAGCGCTTCTCCTGCTCCACCTTCATGCTGTACCTGGGCATCGAAGGCCTCTACAACGAAGTCTCTCATCACACCATTTACCTGGCTGCGGACTACAAGCAGAACCTGCGCGACATAGAAGAACTGCATCAGCTCTCGGACGATCCGTCATTCTACGTGCAGAACGCCTGCGTCACCGACCCTTCGCTTGCGCCAAAAAAGATGAGTACGCTGTACGTTCTGCTGCCGGTTACGCACGAGCATAAAAACATCGACTGGTCCGCCGAACGGGCGCGCTTTCGCTCACTGGCTCTGCGGCAGTTAGCGAAGATCGGTATTGCGGATGTGGAGCGCCGCATACGATTTGAAAAAATCGTCACGCCCGCCGACTGGCGCACGGACTATGCACTGCACAAAGGCGCCACTTTTAGCATGGCCCACAATCTGGGGCAAATGCTCCACCTCAGACCGCACAACCGGTTTGAAGATCTGGATAGCGTCTACCTGGTTGGCGGCGGCACCCATCCCGGTAGCGGCTTGCCGGTGATTTTCGAATCCGCTCGCATTACCGCGCGCCTGTTGCTCGAAGACCTCAAGATCGAGCCGCAGTGGGATACGGCCCCCCCGCTGGCGGAAGCCGCCCTGTACGAAGCCGCTTCATAAAATGAAGTCCGGGTGCACAATAGAAACTATGCTGTTAAAGATGCAGCGCGGGGCACAGGCCCGGTCGATCTCCCTGGGACAGGCACGCGCAGCGCAACAAATCTGGGCGCGCACGGGAATAAAAGGACGTCTCGCCCTCTTGCGTCGCGCACGCCATCGTATAGCCGCGACCGCCGAGGAAATCGCGCGAACGATTCCTTGCAAGCAGCCCGGCGTATTGCACCGCACGGTGGCTGACACCCTGGTTTCCGAGGTCCTGCCATTAGTCGAGGCCTGTCGCTTTCTCGAGCGTGAAGCCGCCTGGATTCTTGCGCCTCAGCGGCTCAGCACCCACACCCGCCCTTTCTGGCTTCGCCGCGTAACGGCAGAAACCAGGCGCGATCCGCTCGGTCTGATTCTCGTCATCGCGCCCGCGAATTATCCCCTGTTCCTGCCCGGTGTGCAGGTTTTGCAGGCGCTCGCCGCCGGCAATGCGGTGCTTTGGAAACCTGCGCCGGGCGGCACGGCGGCCGCGGAGTCGCTGCGCGATGCTTTGGTGGGGTGTGGCCTCGATCCCGCGTTGCTTCAGTTGCTGGATGAATCGGCCCAGGCTGCGAGCGACGCGATCGCTGCCGGCGTGGATAAGGTTTTTCTCACCGGATCAGCGGTTACCGGCGCCGCGGTTCTGCATCAGCTCGCGGATAATTTGACGCCTTCTGTCATGGAACTCTCCGGCTGCGATGCCGTCTTCGTTTTGCCGGGTTCCGACCTTGATCGTACCGTTGCGGCGCTGGCCTTTGGCTTGCGGCTCAACGGTTCCGCTACTTGCATGGCGCCGCGGCGAGTCTTCCTGGTTGGCGACCACGCCGATTTTGTCCGAGCGCTCCTCGATCAATTGGAAGGCCTTCCTCCGGTCGTCCTGCCCGCGCACACTCAGTCCCAACTTGCCGATCTGTTGCAGGACGCGAGGCGCCTGGGAGGCGCCGTTCTCAGGGATGAGTCGGACGCAGGACTGCGCTACGTCCTGATTCTCCGGGCTAATTCCGAAATGGCCATCATGCAGACCGATATGTTTGCCCCTGTGCTTGGCATTTTCGATATGGCCGATACAGATGCTGCGCTCGCAGCGCACGCGGTCTGCCCGTACGTGCTGACCGCGGCCGTGTTTGGGCCCGAACCCGAAGCGCGAAAACTAGCTTCCCAACTCCCGGTCGGAACTGTTCTTATCAATGACTTGATCGTGGGCACTGCGGATCCTCGTGTCAGCTTCGGTGGCCGCAAGTCGAGCGGCTTCGGTCTAACCCGCGGTCGCGAAGGTTTGTTGGAGATGACGGCGCTCAAGACGATCGTCACCCAACGCAGTCGCGATCGCCGGGCCTATCGGCCCACGACGGCCTCACACCAACCGTTTTTTGCCGGGTACATCCAGGCAGTTCATGGCGGTCGCTGGCTCGCGCGCTGGCATGGCCTGCGCCGTCTTCTGCGAGCGGCTGCACACCTCGATTAGGAATGGGCGGAAATCGCATGCGTGTTGCCGTGATCGGTTCAGGGTTAGGAGGACTTTCGGCAGCATGTACGCTGGCCGCGCGCGGCTACCAGGTCGAAGTCTTCGAAAAGAATGCGTGGCTGGGCGGCAAGGCCGCGGTGCTGCAGGAAGCATGGCTTCCGCTTCGATATGGGCCCCACCATTCTGATCCAGCCCTCAGTATTGCGGCGCATCTTCTGCGAAGCCGGCCGCACCATGAGCGACTACCTGGAAATGGTTCGCCTGGACCCGCAGTGGCGCTGCTTCTTCGATGACGGCACGGTCCTGGACCTCAAAGACGATGTCCGCGAGATGGCTGCGTCGCTCGAGGGCAGGGAACCGGGGCTGGGCAATCGCTTCTCCGAGTTCATGGCGTTGTCGGAGAGGCTGCACAACATCTCTGACAAGTTCTTCTTCTGGAAGTCGGTCGGTTCGATGCGCGACACCTTCGACATCGGCGGAAGCTTCCAAATAGCGGTCCTTAAAGACGTTCTGAGTATGCGCCTGGGGCAGAGCGTATCCGGAACGATTCGCGAATTCATCAAAGACCCGCGCGTAGCGCAGATGCTCGATCACTACGTGCAATATGTAGGCTCGTCGCCCGATAACTCCCCGGCGATTCTTTGTTCCATTGGTCACATGCAGGCGGAACAAGGCATCTGGTATCCGAAGGGAGGCACCCGCGCCGTGCCCCAGGCGCTGGTTCGTCTGGGTTCTGAGCTTGGCGTCCGTTACCACACCTCGATCGAGATTGCCCGCCTGCTGACTGATGGCAGTGCTGTTTCCGGTCTCGAAACAATCGACGGAGGACAGCTTCGCTTTGATGCCGTGGTTTCAAATGAAGACGCGGTGCGCACGTATCGCGAATTGCTTGGCGGGACGATCGCCGATCGCTTTGACCAACGGAGAGAATACGAGCCGGCGTGTTCCGGTGTAGTGCTTTACCTCGGGCTCAACCGGCGCTACGAGCATCTGGCCCATCATGACTTCGTCTTCTCGCGCGACCCGCACGAGGAATTCCACTACATTTACGATTTGGCCGAGCCCGCGCCCGATCCGACTTGCTACCTCGCCTCCACGTCAGCGACGGATGCCACGACCGCGCCCCTGGGAGGGGATGCTCTCTATGTACTGGTGCACACTCCTTTCCTGCGCCCGAAACATGATTGGGCAAAGATGTTCCCTGCTTACCGCCAGGTGATTCTCGATAAGCTAAAGCGTACCGCCGGTCTCGCCGATATTGAGGAGCGGATCGTTTTCGAGGGCGCCCTGACGCCGGTCGATATCCATCGGCGATACAAGGTGCTCAATGGAGCGATCTACGGCATTTCGAGCCACGGTCGTTGGAGCGGCGCCTTCAAACCAGCTAACGCCAGTCCAGATCTTGAGGGTCTCTACCTTGCGGGAGGGGCGGCGCATCCCGGCCCCGGCATGCCGATGGTGATGATGAGCGGGTGGATCGCCGCCGACGCCCTCGACCGGCGCTACCGCGGGGCAGATGCCGCAATATCGGCGCGGCTTCGCGCAGAAGAGCTCCTGGCTCATGCATAATGAACCCCCGGAACAATTGGAGAGGCGTTGAGCCCATCAGGAAAAGCAACGGAAGCGAGTGATCTTCGCACGGGGTTAGTCCCTCCCTCGCGGCGCTTGATTTCGTTATTTTCCTATTACCTGCATTGGTATATTGGGCGGCATTTCCACGCGCTCCGCCTGGCGAACCCCGGCCGTATTCCCACCACAACAGGCCCGCTGATCATTTTCGCCAACCATGCCTCGTGGTGGGATCCGCTTGCCTGCATCGTAATCTCGCGCTACTTTCTGCCGGCGGCCTCGCATTATGGGCCGATGGATGCCGCTGCCCTGAAGCACTATGGATTTCTTCGCAAGCTGGGCCTGTTCCCGGTAGAGAACGGAACCCCGCGGGGAGCGGCTCAATTCCTTCGTGTTTCGCAGCAGATCCTCTCCATCCCGAACTCCGTTCTCTGGGTCACCCCGGAGGGGCGCTTTACTGATATGCGTACTCGTCCCGCGATGTTTCGGCCCGGACTTGGCAGCATTGGTCTCCCGGCTCGGTGCCTGCACTTTGGTGCCGCTGGCATTCGAGTACACCTTTTGGGATGAGCGCCTGCCGGAGATCCTGGTCTCCTGCGGCCAACCATTGGAAGTCACCGACGGAAGGCTCCACAGTGCAGCAGAGTGGAACCTGCGGCTGGAGGCCGCGCTGACGGCAACCCAGGACGAGCTTGCATCCCTGGTGAAACTTCGCGATCCCGAGCGCTTCGAAACTATCCTCTCCGGCCGGGTTGGCATAAGTGGCGTCTACGAGGCCTGGAAGCGGTTCGTTGCTCTACTGACCGGGCGCGTTTATGAAGGCAGCCATGGGAGCATCCGCCACCTATGAGCATTGTCATTGTGCTCGCATTCTGTTGCGCGACGGTGCCCGCCGTGCTCTGGGTGTGGAATATGCTGCTCTATCGGGAACCGGAGTTCGGCAGCTGTGCTGAAACAGGAAGTTGCGCTTTGCCAACTGCTGTATCGGTGCTGATTCCCGCGCGCAACGAGGAGCGTGTGATCGCTGCGTCGCTTGCCAGTTTGCTGGCCTCGCGTGGCGTCGAGATCGAGATCGTGGTACTTGACGACGCCTCGACCGATCGAACCGCGGAGATTGTGCGCGGCTTTGCGGAAAAAGACGCACGCGTGCGCTTGCGAACGTCTGCTCCTCTGCCGAGGGGGTGGAACGGCAAACAGCACGCTTGTTACTCACTCGCCGCGGCCGCTCGCTCGGACGTCCTCTGCTTCCTTGACGCGGATGTGCGTCTCGCGCCAGAAGCCCTGGCCAGTATGACCGCGTTTCTGCGCCGCTCCGGCTCGGACCTGGTGAGCGGTTTTCCGCGCCAGGAGACAGACTCTCCTTTGGAGTGCTTGTTGTTGCCGCTGATCCACTTTGTGTTGCTCTCGTATTTACCGCTGGCGGGCATGCGCGTGCTTTCGGCGCCTGGCTTCGCCGTGGGCTGCGGCCAATTCCTGATGGTGCGCCGCGACGCTTATCGTAAGAGCGGCGGGCACGCAGAGATTCGTAACACCATGCATGATGGGCTGCTGTTGCCTCATCTCTTTCGCCGTCACGGTCTGCGCACGGATATTGCCGACCTGACCCATCTTGCCACTTGCCGCATGTACCACAATGCGTCCGAGGTTTGGCGGGGCTTGGCAAAGAACGCCACCGAGGGTATGGCCGCGCCCGCTCGTATTTTGCCTTTCACTTTCCTGCTTTTTTGTGGACAGGTTCTGCCCTTACTGCTGGCCATTTCCGTAGTCATCGCGCCTGCCTCGTACAGCCATGGTGCGCGATCGCTCATCCTCGCCGCCCTGGCAGCGTCGTTTATCCCTCGTCTGGTTTCCGTCTGGAAATATCGGCAGTCTCTTTACAGTGCGCTGGTGCATCCGCTGGGGGTGAGCGTTTTGCTCTTGCTGCAGTGGTACGCCTTCCTGCGCAAAATGGCCGGTCAGCAAGTTACCTGGAAAGAGCGCGCTTATCGGCTGGGGTGATGCAACCGTTGGCGCCGGGGCAGCATTTCATTTCATATGGGTAGGTTACGGTTACTCCTGGCCATATTTCTGGCCTTGTCCGCTGGGCTACATGCAGGCGACAACTTCAAGCAGCGCCTGGCAGAAGCGCGTACGCAATATTTTGCCTACCTGCAGGGAGATCGTGCAGCGGCGGATAAAGCTCGTGCCGCGTTTAGGGCGTTATCGCACGACCACCCAGGGAATGCGGTGGTCGATGCCTACAGCGGCAGCCTGGAGCTTCTGGATGCGGCCCATACCTGGGCCATATGGGACAAGCGCAGACTCGCCAATGAAGGTCTGGCCAGGATGGACCAGGCAGTGAACCGCGCGCCCGGTGATTTGGAAGCCCGTTTCATCCGTGGTGCTTCGAGCTGGCATTTGCCCTTCTTCTATAAACGCAGGGAGCAGGCCGCGAGCGATTTTTCCTTCATCGCTCCGCGGGCTGAGGCTGCCGTAGGAATGGGTGTTCTGCCCCCAGAGTTAGCAGCGGCAGCGCTCGACTACTACGGCCAGGTCCTCATGGACCGCAGCGACAGTCACGGTGCCAAACAAGCCTTTGAAGGAGCAGTGCGTGTAGATGGCGCCAGTCCCGGCGGCCGCGATGCCTTGAAAAGGCTGCGCACAGAATAATCAAATGTGTTCGACTCATTGCTTCAGCGGCTTGCGTGCAAAGTAGTAGAGCGAACCTGCCAACAATACAAACATCAACACCGAAACCCAATCGTGGTGCAGGAAATTATTAGCGGGGAACAACAGCACACCCTGTTTCCCAGTCGCAGTTTCGTAGAGCTTAAGCGCTACCCCAATTAACCCGACGATGCCGCCGGCCGCGATGAGTCCGCTTGCATAAAGCGAGCCCGGACTCACCTCGCTCTCGGTCTCCGTCTTCTCCACGGCCCGATCGATCATCCAACGCACGATACCACCGGCAAAGATTGCCAGCGTGGTGGCAATCGACAGGTAGGCGCCGACCGCAAATGACAGCGAACGAACCCCTAGCATCTCCACTGCAATGACGAGAAAGACGCCAAGCAATACCAGGCCCCATGGCAGCTTGCGGCCTAATATGCCGTTGACCACCGTGGCCATCAGCCGCGCTTGTGGCGCCGCTGCCTTTTCGCTTCCAATCCCCTGAATCCACTGCACCTCAATCTGTTGCGTTTGCGGATTGTAGAGATACTTACCGTCCGCCAACTCAGCAGAATTAAGCGCGTTCAGCAGAACATAGCCGCCGCCCGGCCGCGTATCGACTAGCTTGCCGGCGTTCATGACCCGGATCTGCGTTTGGTGGAAGTGCTGTTCTTCCACCTGCGACACCGTTGTGAACAACGGCGATATCCCATGGCCTCGCGGTCTGCCGGAATTCCGCCAGCCCCTGGTTCATCAACTGCAAGGTCGCCCCAATGGCTAACGTCGAGACGCACGCGCCGACCACCAACGCGATCTGCTGCTTGCGCGGAGTCGCCCCAATGAGAAAGCCCGTTTTGAGATCCTGCGAAGTATCGCCCGCATTGGCGGCCGCGATGCACACCACGCCCCCGATGGTGATGGCCAGCGCGCCAAACGCAGGCGCCGTCCAACCTTTCACCAGAAAGATTGCCGAGGTCGCCATGAGAGTGGCGATCGTCATCCCGGAAACAGGATTCGACGAGCTGCCAATCAACCCGACGATCCGCGAGGAGACGGTCACGAAAAGAAATCCGAACAGAGCCACCAACAGCGACGCCGCCAGGTTTGCCATCCAACTCACCTGCGCCCCAGGGACCGGCTTGAACGTCAGGAAGAAAAACATCATCAACACCAAGACCACCGACCCGCCGACCACGACGCTGAAAGGCAAATCATCATCGGTACGGAGCGGAACGTTCTTTGCTCCACCGCTCTGGCGCAGGTTCCCCATCGCCCCGCGCAAGGCGCCAATGATCGTCGGCAGAGTCTTGATCAGGGTGATGAGTCCTGACGCTGCGACTGCCCCGGCACCCATGGGACGAACGTAGGAAGCCCACAGATCGCTGGGGGACATTTGTGCAATCGGCTTGGTGCCGGGATAAATCGCCTGGGGAAAGTGGGAGCCGAAAAAGTAGATGGCGGGCATCAGCACCAGCCAGGAAAAGATGCCACCCGCAAACAACAGACCCGCGATCCGCGGACCAATAATGTAGCCCACACCCAGGTATTCCGGTGTGACGTCGGCGCGAATAGCCGCTCCCTTGAACCACTGCGGCTGGTAGTCGGGTGTCCCTGGCCACGCGCCGAACAGGTTTTCATTCTGGAAAAAGGTGTAGAGCCCGCCCAGGCCAAGACCAAGAAAGACGCGACCGGCAAAGGAACCTCCCCGCTCGCCGGCCAACAACACATCGGCGCAAGCCGTGCCTTCGGGGTAGGCAAGCCGGCCGTGCTCCTCGACGATCAGTTGCCGTCGTAACGGAATCATGAAGAGGACACCGAGGAGCCCACCCAGCAAGGCCAACAGGAAAATGCGGCTGTACTCGAGGTCGAAGCCAAGAAAGATCAGAGCGGGCAGGGTGAAGATCACTCCCGACGCGATCGACTGGCCCGAGTTCCCGGTCGTCTGCACGATGTTGTTCTCCAGGATCGAGGCTCGCCCAAACGCGCGCAGCAGGCTGATGGAAAGCACAGAGATGGGGATCGACGCCCCCACCGTCAAGCCTGCGCGCAGGCCGACATAGACGGTGACCGCGCCAAAGAGCAAACCAAAAATACAGCCCAGGATCAGGGCGCGGGGTGTCAGTTCAGGACGAGTCTCGGTGGCTGGAACAAAGGGCTGAAAAGACTGGGGCGTTGTGTGCACTCGTTGTGTGCCTCCATATGTGGAAACAACTGTATCTCGAAAGTGGCTTCCATCTAATACAGTGACTTATGGCAATCCGCAAGCTTCTCGCCTACGCTGCGATTTACGTTCTGTGGGGCGCGTCGTTCCTGGCCATTCGCCAGGTGGTTGCGGTGACCCCGCCTTTCTTTGCCGCGTCTTTCCGCTTTCTCTGCGCTGGCGGCATTCTTTACCTCTACAGCCTCGCTCAAGGGATGCCGCAGCCGAACCGGCGCCAGTGGATCAGCACCGCCATGCTTGGCCTGATCATGTTTGCCGGCGGCTATGGCTGCCTTTTCTGGGCGGAGAAGGAAGTGCCCTCGGGCCTGGCGGCGGTGATCGCCGCCACCATTCCGGTCTGGGTTCTGCTGGGCGAGTGGCTGTTTTCCGGTTCGCAACGGCCGACGGCAAAGTCCATGGTTGGCCTTGTCCTCGGCATTGCCGGCGTCGTCCTGCTGATGCTGCCAGCCGGACTCCATAGCAGCGGCTTCACCTCATCGGCGCTGGTTCTGCTCACCGGCTGTTTCCTCTGGGCCGGCGGAACGGTGGCCACCCGCCACTTCCAGCTGCCTAAGCAACTCAGCATGAGTTCAGGCCTGCAGATGGCCTGGGGAGGCGGCTTTCTTCTGCTGATCTCCGCCGCGACGGGGGAGTTGGGCAAATTGCCGACTCTCTTCCCTCTGTGGGACTGGCACATCGCTTTCGCCATGGCCTACCTCATCATTTTCGCCTCCATCATTGCGTTTACCGCCTATGTCTGGCTGATCGCGCGGGATGCGACCACGCGTGTTGCCAGCTATGCCTACGTCAACCCCCTGATCGCCTTGCTGCTCGGATCGCTTGTGGCCGGCGAGCGGCCTACGCCTATCCAATACGCGGGAGCCGCCCTGGTAGTGGCCGGCGTCGCCTCCACCATTGCGGGCAAGCGTGTTGCAAGGCGTGAACCTGCTGCGAAAGTGGCCTAAACCGGGGCTGGCTTTCGGGCTCGACTTACCCGTATACTCTGCACAACGGCGGCAGGGCAGCTCGAGTAGCCTCGCCGGCCGGCTGTGAGGTGCGTCTTTTCTGGTCAGACTGTTAACCTGACTCCCGACGTCCCGCTGTCGCAAACTTCGGTTTGGCGTGCTGTTGTTCGTGTGCTTCGAAGTCCTGCAGACTCGCTCTCCTGTGCTTTGTTCCCTCCCCTTGCGCCCTTTGCGGCGGCTCTGTTCTGCGTCTTACCCGCGTCCCCATCTGCGATTTCTGCTGCTCGCAATTTACTCCCCAGTCCGGCACTCTCTGCGCTTGTTGTGGGGAAGATCTGGGCATCGCGCAATTCTCGCCGCTGCCGTCCGACAAGTCTGATCCGCAGCTTTGCCAGCCTTGCCGCTTAGCTCCTCCGGCTTTCGTAAAAGCCATTGCCTACGGCGCCTATCAGGGCGAGCTACGCTCTCTGGTCCATCTGCTCAAGTACAAGGGAATGCAGCCCGTCGCCCGCCGACTGGGTGTTCTCCTGGCTGATACCCTGGAAGCCTTTGTTGAAATGGCTCCGCAAATGCTGGTGGTCCCGGTGCCGATGCATACGGCCAAGCAGCGGCAGCGGGGCTTCAACCACGCTGAGTTGCTGGCCCGCGCGGCCATGGCGGAAATGCGCCGCCGCCACCCCCAATGGGGGTTGCACCTGGAAACTGGTTTGCTCAAACGTGTGCGCATCACGGTGAGTCAGGCAGGCCTGACCACACATCAGCGCCGGCAGAATCTGCGTGGCGCTTTTTTTGCGCCCCATCCGGAGCTCCTGGCGGGACGCGACGTGTTGTTGATGGATGACATTTACACCACCGGGGCTACGGCTCGCGCCTGCAGCCGAGTGCTGAAGAATGCCGGCGCTCGATCGGTCCGGGTGGCAACCGTTGCTCGCGCGCAACGCGAAGGCGTCGCTTTCTGGGAAGCTGGTTTCCTCGAAAGCAGGCAGGTGAACTGACTGTAACGGAGGATCAAGATGTCTTTGGGAAAAGCCATGATCCACGCACGCAAACCGAAAGGAAACGCCCAGGGTCGTGCGCTGCCTCACGAACCCTCTGAGCCTCATGAGGGCTGGCCGGGGCAACGGGTTTCTTCTGCCTACACCATGCAGAAGCCGGTGCTGGTGTTGAACGCATCCTACGAGCCGATCAACATCTGCGGCGCCCGGCGCGCGTTGATCCTGGTTCTCAAGGGTGTGGCCAAGACCGAGGAAGAGCAAGGCGCCATTCTGCATGCCGCGTTGCTGCGCATTCCCATGCCATCGGTAATCCGCCTGCTCGAATATCGCCGTATTCCCCATCAGACACGGGCTCTTTCCCGCAAGAACATTCTTCTTCGTGACCGGAACAGCTGCCAATACTGCGGTGTGGTTTTGCCCGCGGGGGAACTTACGCTTGACCACGTAATCCCTCGATCGCGAGGCGGGCTTTCCACGTGGGAAAACCTGGTTGCGTGTTGCCACTCCTGTAATCGCAGAAAGGGGAATCATCTGCTGAGCGAGCTTAATGAGATTAAGTTGATGCGTGAGCCTCGCCCTTTCTCCCTGCATACGAGCCGGCACATCATGCGCATGATCGGCCACTCCGATCACAAGTGGCGGAAGTACCTGTACTACTGACCAAAAGCGTTCGAATGGGCTAACGCCCACCGTTTTCGGCCCACGTCCGCTGTTGCGAACGTGGGGCACCCGTCCGATTTCCTTGGACGGTATGGGTTAAGTGGAGAGATCTGCGGTTCTTTGCGGCCAAGTGGTTTGCAAAAACATTGCGCACTAAGCGCACTAAGCGCACTAAGTCAGAGCCTGGGTGAATTGTTCATTAGAGATTAGGTGCGATTTTCGTAAATTAGTGGCGAAAAAAGTTGATTTTGTTTACCACCACACCAGCCGGGTCAGCAGGGGGTAATACAGTGCCAGCCGTAGGGGCTGGTCTTCCCCGTGAACCTTGCGCATGATGGCGGCATAAGCCTCCAGCTGGTGCAGATACTTCTGCTTTTCGGCTTCGAGGAAAGCATCCAGTCCAGATGCGCCATGGCGGGCGGTCTTGTAGTCCACAATCCATAAGTGTGTTTCCTCGCCGGAACAGGGGGTGGCTCCTGCGCGAAAGATCCGATCGCCGCGGAGAGTGCGCACGATTTCTGCTCCTTCGGAGCCTGCCCAGCCGGACCATGAGGTCTCCGTCTGCGCGCCGGCGCGGGCTCCCAGAATCCAGCGTCCTTTGGCATCCTGGAGCACGCCCTGGAGTGCCCGCACTACTTCTGCCGCTTGCGGTTCGGCCTCCGCTCGCGGTAAGCCGGTCGAGCGAAGCATCGCCAGGGCGCGGGGCCGCCAGCTGCGCAGCTCGTCGAGGACTGATGGTGAAACTCCTGCCGCCTCGATGCCTGGCAGTCGCGTCAGGTCTTCAAGCAGCGCATGCACGACGGTGCCGAATGCCCGCGCGGCCAGCGAGCCGCGAGGCCGTTCGATGACTTCCAAATCTCTTTCCTGAGTCTCTCGCGCAACGGCGTATGCCGGCGGCTTCCAGTCCACGGGCAGGCGATGCAACTGTATCGTTGGCGCGGCCGGCGGGAAGGAAAACGCGCCTTGCTGCGGCGTCGCATCCCCGGCCGGCACTTGTTCAGCACGCGCGCGCTCAAAGTCTGGCCCCAGAGCCGTCCACGCGATCCCCAGCAGGCTGCGACTTGAGCCTGGAGCTACTTCCTGTCCGTTCTTCTTTATGGCCGCGGTTCCCAAAAGGTGCAACTCCCTGCGGGCACGCGTGGCCGCGACATACAGCAGGCGCCTGGCCTCGTCGTCTTCCCGCCGCCCCTGGAGCTCTCCGATCCACGAATAGATACCACCTTGTTTTCCGTTGCGGCCGATGGGAGCCACGACAAACTCCTGCGCCTCCTGCTCGGCAGACCCGATCAGCCTGGTTTGCTCCAGCCAGCGAAGCAGCGGTTGTGTTTCGGTGCGGGTCACGCGTCCCAGGCCGGGGACAATCACTACGTCAAATCCCAGTCCCTTGGCCTTGTGGATGGTCATCAGCTGCACACCACAGCGTTCGTTCGCTGCCGGGTCCGGCTGTGCGCAGAGTTCGGCAATCTGCTCTTCGAGCCCGGCGGCTTCCGGGCCCAGCTGCTCGAGCATTGCAAAAAAAGCCTGGACGTTTGCGTACGCCGCGCGGTCTACGCACGTGCGGCCTCCCAGGGTCGCCCAGGTACGTTCCACCCATTGCGCGAGAGAGACCTGGCGGTGTTTCCCGCGCAGAGCATCTTCCAGCACCGCAAGCACCCGCGCAGCTCTTACTTGCCCGTCCGCACTGAGTGACGCCGTTCGCTCGCGCAGCAAGGTGAGAACCGCCGGCGGGTTGTAGTCCCTCGTGTCGCTATCGGCGAGCACATGCAGATCTTTGAGGGTGAGGCCGCACCATGGCGCACGAAGAACGCTGAGCCAGGCGATGCGGTCCATCGGATGCAGGAGTGCGCGGGTAAGGGAGGTCAGGTCCTTGACCTCCTGACGTTTGCTCAACTGCTCAATTTCGACCGCGCGGAAGGGAATCTCTGCCTTGCGAAGCCTGTGCGCGATCAGATCCAGGTGGGTGCGGGCTCGGACCAGGACCGCGATGCGAAACTCGCTGTGCTTGCGCTTCGCGGTTTCGATCGCGGGCCAGTGTTCCTGGATGATGTTGACCACCTGCCTGGCTTCCGCATCTTCTGCAGCTCGTTTTTCCTCCTCGCTGGGGCGGGAGACACTGAAAAACGGCCACACTTTGACGCCCAGGCTGCCGCGGGGCGCCGGACAATGCGCGCTGGATGGCGCGAAGGTCACGTGGTATTCCTCGCCCGTTCCGGGCCTGAAGACCTGCTCGAAGATTTCGTTAAGGCGATTGACCAGTCCGGCATGAGAGCGGAAATTGGTTTGCAACTGCAATGGTGTCAAGTGGACAACGGCCGTTCCATCGCCGAGTCCGTACATTCTGGTGCGTTCGAAAAGCTCCACTTCAGCCTGACGAAACATGTAGATCGATTGCATCGGATCGCCTACCAGGAAGCAACTGCCTCGACCCGCGGACTCCCACCCTCCGGCAATCAGGGTGAACAATTCATACTGGCTGCGCGAGGTATCCTGAAATTCATCTACCAGCAGATGAGGCCAGCGCGCGGCAACCTGGGCGGCCAATTCGCTCAACTCGCCTTCGTCGTCACGCAAGACCTGGCGCGCGGCCAGGCCCAACTCGACAAAATCCACCACCCCACGCTCAGCGAAGACCAGGCGCAGCTCTGCGATGGCATAACGCAGGATGACGAGCATGTGCTGCAACATCTGCGATTCTTCCTCGGTGTAGGCCTGGGGAGGCAGGACGCTCAGTTCGCTGAGCATGGCGAGGAATTCCGGATGGGCTTCGAGGGCGGCAATGAGCGATGTGAAGCGCTCTTTTGCCGCTTTGTTGCCGGCAAGAAATCCAATGTCGCGATTGCCCTGTTTCCGCCACTTACCGTCTTTGGTCAACAGGAAGTGACAGAGTCCGGTCCAGTGTGCGTGATCCGTGAGGTGGCGCATATGGGTGACATGGGCGAGCGCATTCAACGGTGAGTCCGGATCGACGTTTTGACACGCCTGGCTCAGCACTTCCACTAATTCCCGCGCGAGGCCCGTGTGTCTGGCGAACAGTGCTTGTGCTTTTTGGAAAGCCTGCTCGTGTGTGCGGCGCAATGGTGCTTCGAGCAATGCGCGTACCTTCGGCCAATCGAGCGTCGACTGGCCGAGAGGGAGCACGCGGCCCCACTGGTCCCGCTTATCCAGCATCTCCGCAATCAGTTTTTGGCAATCCGGCAGGCTGGTGGAGCGCAACTGAAGCAAAGCGCCCAGGGCGCTGGATAGGGGCTCTTCACCGCCTAACCGGGCCAGGGTACGGCGAGCCGCCAGGTTATAGAGCGGCTGCGGCTTGTCCGTAGGGGAGAGTGACCCACCCAGGCGCGAAAGCAGAGGAGTCTCATGTGCAATCGCCAGGCAGACCGCATCAATGGTCTGAATATTCAGCCGCTCTGGCTGTTGCCGGAGATTCCATCCCCGCCGGGCATCGTTTTCAAGGGCTCCGCGCGCCAGCCTGAGTTCCTCGCCGTTGTCCTCCGTATCACGCGCTTTCTGCAGTGCGGTAAGCACTCTCTCGCGCATTTCGGCGGTGGCTGCGAGGGTAAAGGTGATGGCCAGGATCTGTTCCGGCTCGTCTACCTCCGCAAGCAGCTTCAGCAGCCGGCGAGTCAGCAGCTCTGTCTTGCCCGAACCAGCGGGAGCCTGGACAAGAAAAGATTGGTTCGTCTCCAGCGTTCGCGCGCGGGCGCTTTGATCAACCGGCTGCTGGTCCCGATCAGTCGTCACTCTCGTCCTCATCACCGGTGTTGACGGGATCACTCTCGGCAATCCGGCAAAGTCCGGGCAGATCGCAGAACTCGCACGTCTTGGGATACTGCTTAGGATCCACTTGCGCTTCGCCGTTCAGGAACTGTTGCCCCAGGTCGCGCAAGACCTTCTGCCAGCTTTGCAGCATGGCTGCACTGTACGCGGGCCGGGTCAACTTAGGGTCGTTCGGCATCACGAGACTCGCGTTTTCCACGCGGCCGATGAATTTGACATTGTCTTCGCGGACCCGACCCAGCAGCACGCCCTTCAAATGGTCGATCTGGCCAAAGCCTGCGTACAGTGGTAGTTGCGGTTCATCGGGCCGGGGACCATCCCAGGAAACTCCAGTCAACATGCCTGTTTTGTAGTCGATGATCACACGGCCGCCGTCGACTGCGTCGATACGATCCACCCGTACCTGGAGTTTCAGGTCTCCCACGCTCGCGGCAAGTTTCTCTTCGCCGGCTTCCACAGTGAAATCTGCCCGCTGGGCTTCGTAAGCCAACCACTCTTCGATGAGAGAGACGATCCGCTCTTCTTCCGCGTCGAGATATGCCTGGCTCCAAGTGTGCTGCAGCGTACGTTCGCGAAATCTCTCCAGGGATGCCCGAACGTGCTGCTCGACAATGGCATGCAGCCGGGCTTCGCTGTGCGCGGCAATGAGTGCGTCGCGGGTTTTTAGTTCTGTCCAAAGACTCTCCAGGATTTTGTGCACTACGGAGCCACGTTCGCGAGGTTCCAGGCCCCAGTCAGTCGCATCCATGGGCCTGGCGCCCAGGCGCCGGGTAGCAAAGGACTGAAACGGACAGGCTGCCTGACGCCGCAGTATTTCCGCACCCCCGGCATCCTGCTCCCTGGGCCAGGGAAGAATGGCTGCCGCTTCGTCGTCCGTCTGCAAGCCAGGGAGGTCGTGTTCCGGGACAACGGATTCGTTGGCTCCGATCGATAGCCGGAGCGCTTTCGATGCCAGCCTCGTTTTTCCGGCGCTCACCAGCGTCGATGGCCGGCATGCACCTTCCGCATTCTGTGAGGGGAAGCTGAATACGCATTTCGCCGCGCTCCTTTCCAGACGCGTGGTCACCTGCTGGGCAAGCTTCCAGTTCGCGGTGCTGTCTGCATGCGGCATGTTGTGGGTGCGCTGCAGGGATCGGGTGAGAAAAGGGTGAGGCCGTCCCACCGCCGGCCAACTGGTGTCGGCGGCGCCTAGAAACCAGAGCGCGTCGAAGGTGAGGCCCGCGGCTTCCAGTGGGCCCAGAATTTGTACCGGCGCGTCGCGCGATTCGGGTGCGAAGATAGTCTGCTTTGCCTGCTGCCCCAATACTTCGAGAAAGCCGGCATAATCGGTCACGCGTCCATCGAATGCCAGAGCGGCTACGCTATCGAGCAATTGCGACCATCGCGCCTGTACCTGAAAATCTTCGCTCTGGAGTACGTGGGCTCCAGGCCAGTGGACCGCCTCGAGCATTTGATCAGCCACGTGAACCCATTGGGCAAAAGTCATGGTGCTGTTCTGGTGGAGTAGCCGCCGCGCAGCATGCAGCCTGTGGCGAAGCTTTTCGGGCGGATAAGCCGACCGCAGGAAGCTATCCAGATCCTGTTCCGGCTGCCTCATCGCCCGGCGGCGCACGTTGACGTCGAACTCCGCAATGGCGAGTAGTTCCTCCTGCTGCTCGCAGAGGAAGCCCGAGAGCAGCAACCAGCTGACCTGGGCCTGCACCAGCGCTTGGTTCATCCAACGCAGCAGGAGCAGGGCACTGCGGGCCATGGGAACGTCGGCCAGCGAAACGCCGAGGGAAAACTCGTAAGGCAGGGGCGGGTCGCTGGGTCCAATCGCAACTGCCTCGGGTGCAAGTATCTGGCGAAAGGCTCGCTCGATCTCGGGGCGTTCGCCGGAAATTCCAGGCACCACCACGGCCAGGCGGCATGTTTGGCCCTGTGCTTTGGCGGTTGCAAGCTCATGCCGTACCCACAGGGCGCAGGTAGCGACTTCATCTCGCTTATCCATGGCCTCGACCAGAAGGTTTGTCTGCTCGGGAGAGATGTCGGCAGGTTCCGCCAGTGTGATGCCGTGACCTTGCCCCCGAAAGGCGTCGATCAAATCCTGCTGCGCCGGCGTCATGCGATCGAAGCCGGTTAACACCAGGCGGAAGGCGGCCTCTTCCTGGCCGGCGAGCACCGCTTCCTGCAATTCCAATGGCAGTTTGCTGCGGCTTAGCCAATCCTCTTGCCGGCATTTACGCTCAAAGTTGCGCGCCCACATACGAAAACTTTCCACATCCGGACCGCCGAGCTTTTCTCCGCTCAAGAAATCGAGAGCGCCGTATGCACACAACAAGCCATACGCCTCCTGTGCTAATTCGGCGACGCCGGGTACAGAGATCAGCCGCAGCCCCTCGATGCTTGGCTTTACCAGCTCGACCCAGACCTGCTGCTCCTGGAGATTGGTGAGTAGCAGGCGTGTCTCGCTGCCGGACCGCAGGCGTTTCTGCCACAAACGATGCAACCAGCTATCCCAATCCAGGATGTCGGGCGATTGCCAGGCTTCTCGTCCTTGTGTGCGCTGGCCTTCGCCGTAGAGCCGCCGCAAGGCACGCGCGGCGCGGGCGCTGGATGCAATGACCGTATCGCCGGCTTCCACAGCTGCTGCGATCACCGGGGGGAATTGCATCCTTGTTTTATACCGCAAAGCACTGTGTATGCGCCGGGATCGCAGCGCGTGTACACTCACTGCATGCGGCGGATTGCAGCGATCGCGTTGCTGTGCGTTTTTGCGACGTTGTTGCCGGCGGCAACAGCGATGGCCCTTGCTGCTCCGGAACAATTGTTGCCCATCTGCTGCCGCGCTCACGGAGTGCACACCTGCGTGATGGGTTCCATGGCCAGCGTATCGCCGGATGCCGGCCCCTTGCTGCGCCAGCCGGCTTGCCCGTTCAACCAAAACCCTCGCGCAGTCACTACCGGTTCCATCGCCGCGGATTTCACTTCGCGCACACGTATTGGGCTGGTCGCCGTTTCTCTCGACCGGCAGCTCCTGGCGGATGCTGTCGCTACCCGCATTCTCCGCCGCTCCGCTCCCCGCGGGCCACCTTCGTCCTTCTCCGTTTAGATCCAGACAAACAATCTGATTTGCACTACTTACGGAGAAAGACATGTCTTGTTTCTACCGATGCTGCTTGTTTCTTATGGCGGTTGTGTATCTGCCATTGGCGCCGGCGGCGGAGTTGACCGCTGTTCGCGGAGTGATCCACGATCCGCAACACCGCCCCATTGCGGGCGCAACCATTACTTTGAAGGCTGCCGCTTCAGACTTTGTAGTCAGGGGAAATACTGATAGCAGTGGTGAGTTCAAATTATCCGCGGTTCCACCGGGGGTATACGTCTTCACCGTGGCTCAGACGGGCTTCACCTCGACCACACAGACAATGACTGTCGCTTCTGACACCGCGCCGGTGCTGCATTTTGAGCTTCAGTTGGCTTCGGTCCAGCAGTCCGTACTGGTCAACAGCGACGCCTCCGTGGTGAACACGGAAAGCGTCACGCCGACGACCCTGGTCAGCCGCGAAGATATCGCGCGCACTCCGGGGGCGAGTCAAACCAATAGCCTGGCGATGATTACCGACTACGTGCCTGGGGCCTACATGACCCACGACATGCTGCATATGCGGGGAGGGCATCAGCTGAGCTGGCTCATCGATGGAGTCAACATTCCCAACACCAACATCGCGAGCAATATTGCTCCGCAGATTGACCCTAAAGATATCGATTATGTCGAGGTGGCGCGCGGCAGCTATCGGGCGGATGTGGGCGATCGTACCTACGGAGTCTTTGACGTTGTTCCGCGTTCCGGCTTTGAGCGGAATCGCCAGGGCGAACTCGTGCTTTCGCTGGGCAACTTCTATCAAACCAACGACCAGCTCAGCCTGGGGAACCATTCAGAGAAGTTTGCCTGGTACACCAGTTTGAGCGGCAATCGCAGCCAGTATGGATTGCAACCTCCCATCGAGCAGCCGGTGCATGATGCGAGTAATGGCTACGGCGGGTTTGTTTCGCTGCTCTTCAATCGTGACCCTGATAATCAGCTGCGCTTCGTTTCACAGCTGCGCTCGGATTATTACCAGATACCTTACGATCCCAATGCCGACTCGTGGCAAAACCAGCTCTATAATTCGAGCGGCCTGCGGGATGGGGAGCACGAGCACGACGGTTATGCCGCGTTCACCTGGGTGCACAACTTCAACGCGGCAACCCTGCTCCAGCTCTCGCCTTTTTATCATTACAACAACGCAAACTATGATCCGAGCTTAGAAGATTTCCCCAACGCGACTTCTTCGAAACAGACCGGGAATTATGCCGGGGTCCAAGCCTCGGTTTCGACGATGATCGCGAAGAATTCGCTGAGTGGTGGTATCTACGGTTACGGGCAGCATGAGCATGATGTGTTTGGGGTGGTGTTTAACGACGGCAGCAATCCGAACTTTTCTCAGCCGCAGACAATTAATGGCGGAGTGGAAGAGGTCTTTGTCGAGGATAGCTACAAACCCGCCACGTGGCTAATGCTTGTCGGGGGCTTGCGGCAATCGCATGTGCAAGCAGGAGTGGTCGAGAATGCGGTTTATCCGCGGATTGGCGCTTCCGTGCTCATCCCTAAACTTGGCTGGGTATTGCGCGGGTTTTATGGTCACTTTTATCAACCGCCGCCGCTCACCAGCGTTTCCGGTCCGGTGCTCGAGTTGGCGAACGGCAGCAACACCACTTTTGTGCCGCTGCGCGGGGAGCGGGATGAGGAGCATCAATTCGGGCTGCAGATTCCGTTTCGGGGCTGGTTACTGGACGCTGATACTTTCAAAACGCGCGCCAATAATTTTCTCGATCATAGTAATGTCGGCGAATCGAGCATCTTCATCCCGGTCACTGTACAGGGGGCGCTGATCCAAGGCTGGGAGGTGACGCTGCGTTCGCCGACATTGTGGCGGTATGGGCAGGCTCACCTGGCTTATTCCAACCAGTTAGCACAACATCGCGGGCCGATTACGGGCGGGTTGATTTGCTATCCGCCGGATTCACCGGGTTGCGCGGCCGATGAAGGATATTCCGCGTTGGACCACGATCAGCGGAACACGCTGAACGTGGGTGTGAATGGGAATCTTCCTTATCATGCGTACGCGTCTTTCAATGTCTACTACGGTTCGGGTTTTTCTAATGGGTTCACCGATCCGCCATCGCCGTTTAACGGAAATTATTTGCCCGGACACGTGTCGGCGGACGTCGCAGTAGGAAAGACGTTTGGTGAGAATTTTTCTGTTTCGGTGGATGCGTCGAATATTTCGAACACGCGCAGGTTGCTGGATAACAGTCTTACCTTCGGGGGATTTCACTATAACGATCCGCGGCAGATTTATGGGCAGGTCCGGTACCGATTCCACTTTTAGCAAGCGCCGATCGGTTTAGCGAGGTTGGAGCGAAGAGCGGAACCTCCTTTCCTGGACGGGTGCTCCCATTTTCGCCTCAGAGGTTGTAACTTTTTATCCTCGTTTGCAGTTCGCGGCCGGAAAGCTCCCAAGAGCATCCGCCTGGAAGCATTGCCGGGGTCCTTCGGCTTCGCGCCATAAGGCCCTTCTTCTACAGATAGATCTGTGAGGCGCTTCGCTCAGGATGACGACTTTGTTGGGCCGAAAAAGATGGGCGCAGCCCCATCCATCGCTTTGATACATCTCTTCCGGGTTCAGGTTCGCCTCTTAATGGCGCACGCTCTAGGATAGGAAAAGAGAGGGAACATGCAGCCATTTGTTCGTGGGGCCAGGGGTCCCATGATTTTGTTGATAGTCGGCCTGAGCATTCTGGCCGGCTGCCATAGCGATAACGAGGGCGAGGATCAGCACGCCGCCATACCCGGGGACGCAGCGACTTACGAGCTCAAGGGAATCGTAGTCTCCTCCGATGCGGGGAAAGGGATCGTCACCATCGATACGGAGGCGATTCCGGGCCTCATGGGGGCGATGACCATGCCCTACAAGCTTGCCCAACCGGGTGTGGCGACGGAACTTCACCAGGGAGATCACGTCACCGCAAGGTTGCGGATCTCAACCTCCGCCAGTGTGCTGGACCAGATCGATGTCACCGCGCAGGCCAAACCGGATTACAAGCCGGAAAAGTTCTATAACGTCCCCGCACCAGGGCAGACCGTGCCGAATTTCAAATTCCTGAATCAAAGCGGCAAGGCCATTACGATGGAGCAATTTCGGGGCAAAGTGCTGTTGGTCACATTCATCTACACTCGCTGTCCGTTGCCCGACTACTGCATCCGGATGAGCCGCAACTTCGCCACAGTCCAGAAGCAAATCGCCGCCGATCCCGCGCTGTACGATAAGACCCATTTGCTGAGCGTCAGTTTTGATCCCGAGCATGACACGCCAAAAGTGCTGCGCAGCTATGGAAGCGCCTACACTGGCGAACATGGCGCTGAAGCTTTTTCTCACTGGGATTTCGCGGCGCCTGCCTCATCGGAGTTGGAACAGGTGGACCAGTTTTTCGACGTGGGCGTGAGCCCGGGCGCCAACAGCACCTTGACCCACTCTCTCTCCACGGCAATCATTAGCCCCGGGGGCAAAATTTTCCGCTGGTACCCAAGTAACGACTGGGATCCCTCCACCGTCGTCAGCGACATTAAGCAGGCTGTTTCCCAGTAGCCATTGCGCTGGCTCGCCGCATGATATTAAAAGAAAGCTATGATTCTTGTGCTCATGGGAGTAACCGGGTCGGGCAAGACCACGATCGGCAAACTGCTGGCTGCGGAAACAGGCTGGCGTTTTGCCGACGCCGACGACTTTCACTCCGAAGCCAACAAGGCCAAGATGCATGCCGGCATCCCGCTGACTGATGAGGATCGCAAGCCCTGGCTGGCCACGCTGCACCAGTTGCTGCTGGGTTGGTATGAATCGGGAATCAGCGGCATACTGGGGTGCTCCGCATTAAAGCAGAGTTACCGGGATCAGCTGACCCCGCAGATTCCGTCGGTCAACATCCGCTTCATCCTGCTCGAGGTCTCCCGTCCCGTCCTCGAGCAGCGCCTCAGGGATCGTAAGAACCATTACATGAGCCCAGAACTGTTGCAGAGCCAACTCGACGCCCTGGAAGTGACCCCCGATCTGATGCGGGTGAATGCGGAGGGGCCTCCAGGGAAGATCGTGCAGGAGATCCTGGATGAACTCCTGACGGTGGAAGGCAAGATCAACGTCTAAAGACCCTGATCCTCACCCCCGAGGTAGAATCAAGGCTGTGGTCACTCTTCTTCCCATCGACGCAATAACGCCCCGCAGCCTGGTCCTGGATCCGCCCCTGACCGATGCGGAGTTCGAAGCTCTTTGCGCTGCCAACGACCTCATCTTTTTTGAGCGCACGAGGGAAGGGGAGATTTTGATGCACTCACCCACCGGAGGATTCACCAGCCGAGGAAATGCTGAAATACTTGGACAGTTTCATTCCTGGTGGAAGACCCATCGGAGGGGCATGCTGTTCGATTCGAACGGCGGATTCTTCCTTCCTGACAGTTCGATGCTCAGCCCCGATACCGCCTACGTCCTACCAGACAAGATCACTGGCCTGAAAAGGGACGACTTGACCGGATTTCCCTACCTCTGTCCTGATTTTGTGGTTGAGTTGCTCTCAATGTCCGACAGCCTATCGAAGGCTCAACAAAAGATGGAACGGTGGATAGAGAACGGCGCGAGTCTAGGCTGGCTGATCGATCCATATGAGAAGAAGGTCTACGTCAACGAAGCTGGGGCGGAAACTGCTGCCGTAACCGGCAATGCGCTTCCCGGCAAGGGCCCGGTCGAAGGTTTCACCCTCGACCTTGGAGAGCTCTGGCGCTGCTATGAGATTTGACCTTTGTGGAGGCGTCCGCCCCTAATGGCGAAAGTCACGGTTCTCTTCGGTGTTCTTCTCATTGTTCTGGGCGGGGCAAGCTTCGCGCTCACCGGCTACAAATTTCCCACTTCCCTCATTCCTGTAGCGTTTGGCATCCTGCTGGTTACTTTTGGCAGCATGGCCGAAACCCCGGTTGCTAAGCGTCGTATGTTGTTCATGCATATCGCGGTGACGGTCGGCCTGCTGGGCTTTCTGGCCACCGCCCCGGCGCTTTTTCAGGTGGTGGAACTCTTCAAGGGCAAACTGTTCCCCTACCCGGCGGCCATTGAAGAAAAAGCAGCGATGTCGGCCCTTATGCTCATCTATGTACTACTCTGTGTGCGTTCGTTTATTACGGCGCGCCGCACGAGAGTCTAGGGGGCCTATCTCGAGTGAGTTTGCGATCCAGCGCCGGGGCCGGTATGTCGGTGCGCGCCGAGCGGTCGACTCGGGGGCGCGCCGGTGCGGGTGGGGATGAGGTCAAGAAAAAGCGGCCGCCCCTACGCAAGGTGCTGCCCGAGATCTGGACGCTCATCAAGCCACGGCGTTGGCTGCTGGCGTTCGGCTTCCTATTGATGGTCATCAACCGTGTCTCCGGGCTGGTCCTGCCCGCGTCCACCAAGTTCCTGGTGGATGGCGTTCTGGTCAAAAGGCAAGCCGACAAATTGCCCTGGATCGTCGGCGCGGTTTTGCTGGCAACCACCATTCAGGCCATCACTTCATTTTCCCTCACCCAGCTACTGTCGAAGGCCGCCCAGCGCCTGATTGCCGACCTCCGCATGCAGGTGCAGCAGCACATCGGTCGCCTTACCGTGAGCTTTTACGACGCCACCCGCACCGGCGTCCTGGTGTCACGCATCATGACTGACGTGGAGGGGGTACGCAACCTGATCGGCACCGGCCTGGTCGACTTTGTCGGCGGCCTGCTTACAGCCGTGCTCGCTTTCTTCATCCTGATGAGAATCAGCCCCACGATCACTCTCATCTGCTTTACTTTTGTCCTGACTTTTGTGCTGATTCTGCGCAAGGCGTTTGGGGTGATCCGCCCAATTTTTCGCGAACGGGGCAAGATCAATGCCGAAGTCACCGGGCGGCTGACGGAATCATTGGGCGGTGTGCGTGTGGTGAAGGGCTACCACGCGGAAGATCGAGAGGCCGGGGTTTTTGCTTCAGGAGTGGAGCGGCTTTACCAAAACGTGGTCCGTTCGCTGACCGCTACCTCACTGCTCTCGTTGGCCGCAACCGCGATCCTGGGTATCGTTGGGGCCACAGTTATGTGGCTCGGCGCCCGGCAGGAAATGGCCCACAAGATCACGCTCGGTGATTACTTCACATACACCATGTTCCTGGCTTTCATGGTAGCTCCAGTGTTTCAGGTGGTGAATGTAGGCACTCAGCTGACCGAGGCGATCGCCGGCCTTGACCGCACCAGCGAGATCCTTGCGGAAAGAGAAGAGGATGCCGAGCCTGACCGCACGGTCAGCCTGGGACCCATCAAGGGCGATGTGAAGTTTGAGGACGTGCATTTCGCGTATGAGCCGGACAAGCCGGTCCTCCACGGCATTTCGTTTCATGCCCGTCCGGGCACGGTCACTGCTTTGGTGGGCTCTTCGGGATCGGGCAAATCCACCATCATCAGCTTGATCTGCGCCTTTCACAAGCCTACGTCGGGACAGGTGCTGGTCGACGGGACGGATCTTTCGACGGTGCGCCTGAACAGCTATCGCAGTCAACTGGGCGTGGTGCTGCAGGAATCGTTCCTTTTCGATGGCACCATCCGCGAGAACGTCGTCTTCTCTCGTCCGGAGGCCACGGAGGAGCAATTTATCAATGCGTGCACCATCGCGCGCGTCGATGAGTTCGCGCTGCGCTTTCCGGAGGGCTACGACACCATTGTCGGCGAGCGCGGGGTGAAGCTATCCGGCGGGCAGCGCCAGCGTCTTTCTATTGCCCGCGCCATCCTCGCGGATCCTCGGATTCTCATCCTCGATGAGGCCACTTCTTCGCTCGACTCTGAATCAGAAGCGATGATTCAGAACGGTCTCAGTTACCTGATGCAGGGCCGCACCACCTTTGTGATCGCCCATCGGCTCTCTACCATCCGCAGGGCTGATCAGATCCTGGTAGTGGAAGGCGGTCTCATCCTTGAGCGTGGTACACACTCCAGTCTCTATGCGCTCGAGGGCCGGTACCATGACCTTTACACTCGACAGCATGGGGTCGAGTCCAATCGTTTTCTGGCCCCGGGCGAAGGCGAAAAGCTGTTCGAAGAACTGAAGTAGTACTAGCGGGCTACGAGGGTAGCAAGCCTTTTCGGCGCGAGCTGTATATAGCTGCCAAGAATTAATTCTTTGACCTCAGACCAATTCAGTTTCGGGAGGTCCATGCGGAGACCAATCCATCCGCGTGGACCGATGTATGCTGGAAGATAGAACCGGGCCGGATTCGATTCAACGAGGAAGTGGTTCTCGCCAGGCAGGACCTTGCAGCAAACGCTAACGATGTTATCGCCGTGATGATTGTCCAGGTAGTAAGCGAACGTCTTCTGACCAACCAAAAATGCGGCGTGCGATCCCTTGTCTTCACGCCTTGTTTCGGGCAGCGCCAGACAAATCTTCGTCAGTGCATCGAGACGGTCCTGCCGGCTTGATTTCGGGACCATAATAAATCCGGGAGAAAATCGTAAGGCTTATCTCCCGCATTACACGTCAGGGATGGATGTATAGCAAGACCCATCCTGTGGGGCAATTAGCCGGCGTCGCGCCGTGCAAAGTTTCAAGGAAACAGCGTCATCATTCAGGATCCAGGAAGAAATGAGGAAGGGAAATACCTATGGGAAAACCACTTGGCATTAGTTTGGAAGAAGCACGCCAGATCATCGCCGCGGCCAGCAAAAAGGCCAATGAGATCAAAGTCATGATGAACATTGCCGTGGTCGATGCGGGCGCCAATCTGGTGGCCTTCGAGCGCATGGACGGAGCGTGGATTGGCAGTATCGACATTGCTCAGAAAAAGGCTTTTACCGCGCGCGCTTTCGATCTCGACACCAAATCGCTGGGTGAGAACTCGCAGTCGGGTCAGCAGTTCTTTGGCATTCACGCTTCGAACAACGGGAAGATCATGATCTTTGCGGGTGGCATTCCGATTAAGCGCGGCGGCGAAGTGGTGGGCGCCATCGGTGTAAGCGGAGGCTCGGGTAAAGACGATCATGCTGTAGCCGAAGCGGGTGTTGCTGCCGCGAAAGCCTGACCGGAGCCAAATATCGTATGATTTGGTAATTGGGACCCAAAAACTTGGCTGCTTTCCTTCGCATCTGCGGTTGCACCCTGCTGCTATCGGCGTTGCTGTTGTCGCCGCTCCTATCGCTGGGGCAGGCGCAGCAGGGTACCATCTCCGGCACCATTGTCGATGCGCGCAACCTGCCGGTTGCCGGGGCGCAGATCGTTAGCAATGGGGGCCAGGTGCTGGGCACCACGGCCGACGATGGGAGCTTCACGGTACCCGTAGGAGCGGGCCGGGTGCAGATCCTGTCGGACCACTTTGAGCCGACGACGGTTAACCTGGAGGGCCCTTCCCCGGTTCACGTGTTGCTGGAGCATCCTCTCGAGAGCGTCACGGTGACGGCTTACCGGTCGCCGCTGGCATCGGGGGATAGTCCGGCCAGCACGCGTATTCTGAGCGCCCAGCGTCTGCGCCAGTCGGCAGGGATTTCGCTTGACGACAAGCTGCGCCAGGTGCCCGGCTTCGAGTTGTTCCGCCGCACCAGTTCGCTGGTAGCAAACCCAACCACAGAGGGGGTTTCCCTGCGGGGACTGGGCTCGACCGCGGCCAGCCGTTCGCTGGTGATGTTTGATGAAATCCCCATGCTGGACGCGTTTGGCGGCTGGGTCCACTGGGAGGAACTGCCGCCTCCGGTGATCCGTTCCGTCGAGCTGGTGCGAGGGGGCGCCTCGGACCTTTATGGATCAAGCGCCATCGGCGGTGTGATTAGCATTATCCCGGTGAGGCCTACTGCGAACCGCTTTCAGCTCTCCACCAGCTACGGTTCCGAAGCCACTACGGATAACTCGTTGTTGGGCTCCCTGAAATTCGGTAAATGGTCCGGCCTTTTGAGCTCGCAGCTGATTGCTTCCGACGGGTACGTTCTGATTGCTCCCAGCGTCCGGGGCCCGATCGACACACCGTACAACGTACATGCGCAGAACGGGGTAACGGAATTCGATCGCGGCCTGAGCCACAACGGGCGGATTTTTCTGCGGGGCAGCGTGCTGAACGAGGATCGCCATAACGGCACTCCGATCCAGATCAACAGCACCCGCCTCTGGCGCTACGCGGGAGGAGCGGACTGGAGCAACCTGGTGGTCCGCCTCTATGGCGACACGGAGCACTATTCGCAGACGTTCTCCACCATCAACGGAACGCGCACCGGCGAGACGTTAACCCGCCTTGGGAAAGACCCGGCGGGCGAGTTGGGGGCTGCGGGGCACTGGCATCAACCGATTGGGACCCACTTGCTACTGCTGGCCGGCGCGGATATCCACGATGTGCGTGCGGCCGACTACGAAACCTTGTTCCCCAAGTCCAAGGGCTATCTGAACACCACCGCCCGGCAGCGTCAGAGCGGCGTGTATGGCGAAGTTCTTTTTACGCCCAGGGCTTGGACGCTGAGTGCTTCAGGCAGGGTGGATCATTTCTCCAACTTCGACGCCAGCCAGTACAAAACCGCGACCGCGCCGGTGAAGTTGCCGCAAATCAACCAGACCGTGTTCGATCCGCGGATCGGCATTACCCGGCGTCTCACTACGGCATTGGCTGTGAGTGCATCGGCCTTTCGTGCCTACCGTGCGCCGACCGAAAATGAGCTTTACCGGACCGGGCAAGTTGGGTCGCAAACCACGCTGCCCAATCCCAACCTGCTTTCCGAACGCGCCACCGGATGGGAGGCGGGTGTTCATGCCGATCTGCCGTCGATTGGCTCGACCGTACGAGCCAGCTATTTCTGGACGCAAATCAACCGGCCGATCACGGCCCTTACCCTGAGCACCACCGCGACCAGTTCGCTGCTGATGCGCGAGAACCTGGGCCAGATCGAAAGCCGCGGGGTATCGCTCGATTTTGCCTCCCGGCCGGTGAGTTGGGTGAGTGTTGACGGCGGCTATCAATATGCGGATGCCACGGTGACCAGCAATGCGAAACAGCCGAACCTGGTGGGCAAGTGGATTCCCCAGGTGGCGCGTAACATGGCGACGACCCAGGTAGCGTTTTCCCGCCGGCGCTTTGGCCTGCTCAGCGTGCAGGGCCGAATCAGCGGACGTCAGTATGACGATGACGCCAACCGGTTCCTGCTCCACAGCTATTTCCGCCTGGGCGCGTATGCCTCGCACGACTTTGGTCACCACCTGACAGCTTTTGCAGCCGGCGACAATCTTTTCGACCGCACGATTGAGGCTGGGAAGACGCCGTCGCTTACGCTGGCGTCGCCGCGGGTCGCCCGGTTTGGATTGCGGATTAATTTCGGGGAGTAGGAACCTCAGGGACCGTCACGAAACCGAGTCCCGCCAGGGACGGCTTTCAGGTTTTTCGGAGCCCCACAAACCGTCATCCTGAGAGCCTGTGACTTTTTAGATCTTTCGCGCCCTTGCATATCCCTTGCATATCCAACCAGCTACGTCATCCTTCGACTACGCGCCCGAACTCGCTGTATCCGATAGCCCCATGACGCGCTTCGCTCAGAGTCTGTGATTTTTTATCTTCCGTGCAGTTTGCGGTGGAAAAGCTCGCAAGCGCATCTGCCAAGAAAGCATTGCCGGGGTCCTTCGGCTCCGCGCTATAAATGCCTTTGCTATTAGATAGATCTGCGAAGCGCTTCGCTCAGGATGACGACTCTGTTTGGGGGCTTGCAATATAGCTGATTGCCTATGCAGGAGCACGAAAGATCTAAAAAAGTCACAGACTCTCAGGATGACGGTTTTGTCAGGAGTGGAAGGCTGCTGGCCGTTTATTGCTCTATCAACCCGCAGCCAACGGTTTCGATGCAGATGAACGAGAACAGCGGAAGGGCTTCGCCCATCTCGTTCAACCCGTCCAGGGGGCTGAGAGTGGTGCAGGAGCCTTGACTTCATAGGTGAGATTGACTCCGCCGCACGAAATCAAAAAGTCACAGGCTCTCAGGATGACGGTTTTGTGGGCACTATGAAGAAAAAACCCGAAAGCCGTCCCTGCGGGACTCGATTTGATTACTGTCCCGAGTAATGTTGTGTCCTGTACGACGTCCGCGGTTTCTCCTTACCTGCTTTGCCACTTGAGCAGTGGAAATACGCTGCTGTAGTTGTCTGTCCACAGCCGTGCGCCCGGCTTCAGCGGGGTAGGGAAGCCATTGTTGACGACCTCCGGTTGATCCAGGAATGACTGGTTTGCAGTCACCACAATCCAGTCGGCGTAATACAGGCCGGTTTGTTCGTCCCCGTGCGAGTGCACGGATACGGCATGAAGCCCAGCGTCGGCGGCGATTCCGGCGACTACTGGCTCCAGGTTGATGTAGTGGTTGGAAACGTGAAAAACGATGATCCCATCGGGCTGCAAATGCCTGCGATAGAGAGCCAGCGCTTCGCGGGTCAACAAATGCACCGGGATCGCATCTCCGGAGAAGGCATCCACCACGATCACATTAAAGTTCTGCGGAGGCGCCGAAGCCAATGACAAGCGCGCGTCCCCGAGCACCACATCGATTTTCGCCCGGCTGTCGTGCAGGAACGTGAACCAGTGCCTCGCCAGCCGCTCTACCGGCGGATTAATTTCATAAAAGCGAATCACGTCCCCGGCGTTCCCGTACGCTGCAACGGTGCCGGTACCCAGCCCGATCACGCCCACCCGTTTGGGGCCAGCCGCGCAGCATAGCCGCATAGCCAAACCAAGCCCGGAATTCGTCGCGTAGTAAGTCAAGGGCTGCCCAAGAAACTCGGGCGCGAACCACTCTGCACCATGCTCGATGGTTCCATTCAGGAGCTGGCGGTCAGTATCGGACTGGGGCGGCAGATGAGTTTCCCTGACACGGAGGGTTCCGTAGAAGTTGCGCATCAGGGCGACAGCGTCGTCATCGTATTGCCTTATTTGCGTGCTCAGGACCACGATCGCCGCCGTCGCTCCTACCGCCCAAAGCAAGCGCAGTCCCCAACCGTCTTGCCAGGTCGCTGCCAGGGCGATCAACGCGACGACGACCAGGGTGCAGGCCAGATCATAGTTAGCACGGAGCACCAGGGGAGCGATCACTCCTACCAGCAACGTTCCCGCCGCGCCTCCCGCTGCTGCGACCAGGTAGAACCTGGTCATGCCCGCCGTGGCCGGCCGCCGCGCATAGAGCTCGCCGTGGAGGAAAAAGCAGACGATAAACAATGCGATGAGAAACAAGGGCACGCTCACTGCTATGGGCAGCAGGGCCCGAATATCCCGCAGCATGTAGGCCATGGAGGCCACGGCTACCAGCACGAAACGGAGCATCGATTGCCGTACCGGCAGCCACGCCCCCTGGAATGCCAGGATGAACGTCAGCAAATACAGCGCCAGCGGCGGCAGCCACAGCAGGGGGATAGCAGCGATGTTCGCGCTCATGTGGCTGGTGACGGCGGTCAGCATCATGCCGCCGCCCAGGGCCAGCAAGAACCAGAAGGGTTCCGGGTGGCCGGACAAGGCTGCTGGTTTGGGCATGGGTAAGGCAACTCGCCTGCGGCCCTGCCAGGCGATGGCCCCGCAGAGCACGGCGAAGAGCAGAAAACCGCCACTCCACAAACCTGTTTGCTGTCTCATGGTCAGCGCCGGCTCAATCAGCAACGGATAGCTGCCCAGGGCCAGCAGGGAAGCAAGGTTGGAGAGGGCAAACAGCCGGTAGGGTGAATCGCTTCCGAAGCTCCCGGCATACCAGGCGGTCAGCAATGGCGTGGTGGCAGAGAGAGCAAGGTAGGGGAGACCGATGACCGTCACCAGTACCCGGAAAACCGTGAGCGCGGGATGGTAGCTGACCGCGGTAGGACCAGGCCTGACGTGAATACCGAGCGTCAGGAGCGCCGCCGTCAGCAACACAATGTGGATGATGGCCTGCCGGATCGGCTGGAAGTTGGTGGAAATCCAGTGTGCATACAGATAGCCGAACAGGAGCGTCACGGAGAAGAAGACCAGGCAGGTGGTCCATACCGCGGAGGAGCCACCCAGCGTGGGAAGCAGCTGTTTCGCTGCCATCGGCTCCACGACAAAGAGGAGGAAAGCGCTCAGGAAGATCGTTAATCCGTAGAGGCCGCGGAGAAGAGCCATTCGGGGTACCACAAGGATGTATCACAAATGCGCAGGTCCACGGGCGGCAGGGTAATCAACCGCAAGGTCACCGTTGGGTGTAACCAGGGTTATGTAGTCAACGATCTGGGCCGCCGGTATTGTGATCAGCGAGGATCAGTTCTGGGGGAGGGCTGCTCTTCAGCGCGCCCGTGAGCCAACGCTCACGGGCGCTTGCTATTTGCCGCCACTCGCCCTCCGTATAGAATCCTCAAATATGCCCGAACCCCTGCTGATTGCCCAGAGCAAAGAGCCGCTCTACCTGCTTCCGGCCATGTCCAACCGGCACGGTTTGATTGCCGGAGCGACCGGCACCGGTAAAACGGTAACCCTGCAGGTAATGGCGGAGTCGTTCAGCCGGATTGGCGTCCCGGTCTTTGCCGCGGATGTGAAGGGGGACCTGTCCGGTATCAGCCAGCCGGGAACGGAGAATCCCAAGATCGCCGATCGGGTAAAAAAGCTTAACCTGACGGACTTCTCTTTTGCAGGCTGCCCGGTGACCTTCTGGGACGTTTTCGGGGAGCAGGGACATCCAGTTCGCGCCACGGTCTCGGAAATGGGACCGCTCCTGTTCAGCCGTCTGCTGAATCTGAATGACACCCAGTCCGGGGTGTTGACCGCCGTCTTCAAGATTGCAGATGACCAGGGATTGCTGCTGCTCGATCTCAAGGACCTGCAGGCGATGCTGCAGTATGTGGCGGCGCATGCCAAAGAATTTCAAATCCAGTACGGCAATATTTCGGCTGCCAGCGTGGGCGCGATGCAACGAGGTCTGCTTACCTTGGAGCAGCAAGGTGGGGACAAATTTCTTGGCGAACCGGCCCTCAACCTCGACGACCTGATGCAGACGGATGGTCAGGGTCATGGCGTGGTCAACATCCTGGCTGCGGACAAGCTCATCAACTCGCCCCAGCTCTACGCCATGTTCCTGTTGTGGATGCTCAGCGAACTGTTCGAGCGGCTGCCCGAGGTGGGCGACCCGGAAAAGCCAAAACTGGTCTTCTTTTTTGATGAAGCCCACCTTCTCTTTTCCGACCTGCCGAAAGTGATCGAAGACAAGGTTCACCAGGTGGTGCGCCTGGTTCGATCCAAGGGCGTGGGCGTTTTTTTTGTGACCCAAAGCCCGATTGATGTTCCGGACGGGATCCTGGGGCAGCTCGGCAACCGGGTGCAGCACGCAGTGCGGGCTTTCACTCCGAAAGACCAGAAAGCGGTAAAGGCGGCGGCCCAGACGTTCCGCGCCAATCCCGAAGTCAATGTTGAGCAAGTGATTCTGGAATTGGGTGTGGGGGAAGGTTTGGTTTCTTTTCTGGATGAGAAGGGGACCCCGGCGATGGTGGAGCGGGCTCTGGTTTGCCCGCCACGCAGCCAGATAGGCCCCATCACCCCAGAGCAGCGGCAACAGATTATGCGTGGTTCCCTGGTGGCCGGGGTTTACGAACAGGTGGTCGATCGGGAGTCGGCTTACGAGCTCCTGAAGAAACGGGCGGAGCAGGGAGGCGCGGCAAGTGGATCGCAACCTGTTTCTGCTCAGCAACCTGCGCCCAAGGCGACGCAGCTGGTACAGCGACCTGTTGGGGTCGGGCTCCTCCACCGGAAGGCGTGGAGACAGTCTGGCCGAGACGATGGCCAAGAGTGCCGCCCGCACCTTGGGCAGCACTGTAGGCCGGCAGATCGTGCGCGGTGTGCTCGGATCATTGCTGGGTGGCACGCGCCGCCGCTAAGCCGGGGCTACGTGAGAGCTCTTTTTTGAAGGGTACGGCCTAGTTAAGTCCGTACCCTTCAGACTTTTAGAGGCTCAATGAGTAGCCGGGTTTAGGTCCGGCCAGGGCCTACCTACCTCTCCTTTTCCTGGGAAATGGAATTTGGGCGATTTTTGCTGCGGACGTGGGATAGCCACCTACACACATCGTCGATAACCTCAGCACGGTTGGGTTCCCCCAAGGTTACCTTCCGGTGACTCGCCAGCAACATAATCCCGGGCATCGCGTTAATACAGATCGTGCCGGTTGATTGGCCGGTATCGCTTAATTCGCAGGCGCTTTTGGCCGCGGAGAATCAAGGAGCAATGCTATGCGTCCCATCACAGCTCTAAGAACTCTCTTCCTCGCTTTAGTGGTATCGGTCGTGCCTTCGTCGTCGTTCGCGGGCATCTTTGTTTCCGTGACCATCGCTCCCCCCGTGCTGCCGGTATATGTCCAGCCCGTTTGTCCTGGGGAGGGCTATCTGTGGACGCCTGGCTACTGGGCGTATGCGGATGCCGGCTACTTCTGGGTTCCTGGAACCTGGGTGCTTGCACCTCGTCCGGGAGTTCTCTGGACACCTGGCTATTGGGGCTGGGGCGACGGTGTTTACCTCTGGCATGCCGGCTATTGGGGACCCCACGTGGGCTTCTACGGCGGAGTCAACTACGGCTACGGCTATGGTGGTTCCGGTTTCTACGGCGGACGTTGGGAGGGTGAACACTTTGCCTACAACACCGCGGTGCTGCACGTCGACAGGACGGTCATTCACAACACCTATATTGACAATACGGTTATCCACAACACGACAGTGATCAACCGCACTAGTTTCAACGGACCCCATGGGGTAGATGCCCGGCCGAGCGGCCAGGAAATGTCGGCCATGCGCGAATCGCATGTGCAGGCGACGTCTGAACAGATGTCCCATGAACGCTTCGCTGGCGCCAATCGGGAGAACTTCGCTTCCGTCAATGGCGGAAGGCCTGCCAATGCTGCGGTCAGCCGGCCGATGACGTCAGCTAACTTCGCCAACCATCCGGCGATGAACAACAACAACCGGCCTGCGTACAACGCGAACAACGGGAATAATCACCAGAACTTCAATGCGAATGCCAATAATCGTCCGGCGTTGAACGCGAACGGGAACAACGTGGACAATCGCCAGAATTTCAATGCAAATGCCAATAATCGTCCGGCGTTGAACGCGAATGCGAACAACGGGAACAATCACCAGAATTTCAATGCGAATGCCAATAATCATCCGGCGTTGAACGCGAACAACCGGCCGGCATATAACAATAACGCCAATGCGTCGTTTAAGGCGCCTGTCAACAACGAGGCGCATTACACAGCCGCGCCTCACAACGTTGAGCCGCCTCATCAGGGTGGCGGGCAACCGCAGCAGCACAACGAACCCCATCCGAACAACGGGGGTGGCGGGGGACACGAACGCCGCTAGTTTCGCTAACGTGAAACAAAGAGGCCCGCAGCCTTGCTGCGGGCCTCTTTGTTGTTAGGTGTTGCTTTGTCGAAAGACATTTCCAGGATAGGCATCAACATGGAGAGATCTGCGGTTTTCTTCACACCACCCCCAGCTCCTGCAGCAGAAACGCGTAATCGAGGGCGATCTCTTTCAGGTAGTCATACCGTCCTGATGCGCCGCCGTGGCCTGCGCTCATGTTGGTCTCGAGCAGCAATAAGCGATCGTCCGCCTTCAGGGTTCTTAGCTTGGCGACGTACTTTGCCGGCTCCCAATACATCACCTGGCTGTCGTTCAAGGAAGTCTTTACCAGCATGGCTGGATACTCCTTTCGTTCCAGGTTGTCGTAGGGTGAATACCGGAGCATGTATTCAAAAGCCTCCGGCTGGTTAGGGTCTCCCCACTCTTCGTATTCCGCAATCGTCAGGGGAAGCGTGGCATCGAGCATGGTATTCATCACGTCCACGAAAGGCACGTGGGAGAGCACAGCGCGGTAAAGATCTGGCCGCAGGTTGGCCACTGCGCCCATCAGCAGTCCGCCGGCGCTGCCGCCTTCCATGGCGACACGGCGCGGGTCGCCATAGCCATGGGCGGTCAGATATTCCGTGATGGCGATGAAATCAGTGAAGGTGTTCATCTTATTCATCAGCCGCCCGGCATCGTGCCAGGGCTTGCCCATGTCCCCGCCTCCGCGAATGTGGGCGTAGGCGAGTACAAATCCACGGTCGAGCAAACTCAGCCGGTTGGAATTGAAGCCTACCGGGAGCGCATACCCGTATGAGCCATAGCCGTAGATATAGAGAGGGTTTGTGCCCGCACCTTTCTTGTCCTTGCGATAGACCAACGAAACCGGAATTCTCGTACCATCGGGGGCCGTGGCGAACAAACGCTCGGAGCGATAGAGCGACCGGTCAAACCCGCCTGGGATCTCGAGCTCCTTCAACAGCGTCGATTGGTTTGTCAGCACATCGTATTCATACACTGAAGTAGGCGAAACCAGCGACGTATATCCATAGCGAAATGTGTCGGTTACAAATTCACGGTTCACGTGGGCATGCGCGCTGTAGGTAGGCTCCGGAAACGCAATCTGCCGCGAAGCGCCGGCAAATGCTCCCTGCGGATCAAAGTTCAGGATGCGTAAGTGTGGCAGGCCGTCGAAGCGCTCCTCCAGCACAGCGAAGGACTGGAACAGTTCCAAATCTTCCAGCATCACGTCGTCCCGGTGCGCCATCAACTCGCGCCAGTGCGCGCGGCCCGGGTTAGCCACCGGCGCGGTGACGATGCGGAAGGTTCTGGCCGTGTCGTTCACGCGGATGTACCAGAGTCCATCGCGATGGTCGGCGGAGTACTCGATGTTCTCCTTACGCGGTTCGATAACCGTCCAGCGTCCCTCTGGTTGGTCCGCGGGTAGGAACTGCTCTTCGCTGGTGGTGTGGCTGGCGCTCTCGAGCACCATGTACTTTTTATCGCGGGTGCGGCCGATGCCGACGTTGAAGCGCTCATCGGCCTCTTCGTAGACCAGGACATCCTCGGCCTGAGGCTGCCCTACAACGTGGCGGAAGACCTGGAACTGGCGCTTGGTCTCTTCGTCTTCTACGCTGTAGAAGATCGTCCTGTTGTCGGCGGCCCACACCACGGATCCAACCCGCTGGGCCTGGTCGGCCAGAACTTTTCCCGTCCGCAAATCTTTGATATGCAAGGTGTACTGCCGGAACCCCGTAGTATCGGTCGAATAGGCGAGCAGGTTGCCATCATCGGAAACGGTAAGAGCCCCCAGCGCCATGAAGGACTCGCCAATCGCCAGCTGGTTCATGTCCAGCATGATCTCTTCGCTGGCGTCGAGCGAGCCATGCTTGCGGCAGTAGATGGGGTATTGCGCACCCTGTTCCGTCCGCGAGTAATAGAAGTAGGCGCCGGCACGAAAAGGCACCGAGACGTCAGTCTCCTTAATGTGGCTGATCATTTCCTTATAGAGCGCGGCTTGCAGCTCTTCGGTGGGCTTCATCACCGCCCGGGTGTAGGCATTTTCCTGTTCCAGGAATGCAATGACTTCCGGGCTGGTTTTCTCGCGCAGCCACGCGTAATCGTCGGTCAACCGGTGTCCATGGATGGTATTGATGGTTTCCTGACGGCGGGCAATCGGTGGCGTAACAACGGTCGTAGAAGGCATATTTATCAAGGATATATCCTGACGACTTCCAGGCTGGAGCTTCGTCCGGCCTGGATCAGGCGGTGAAGGATGCCGCTAACCAGGGAAGCAAGGTCATCGCCCAGCATCTGCAGATAATTCAGCAGATCGCAAAGGACCAGAACGTGAACATGGCCAGCAAGTAAAATTCTCTCCTCTTTAACCTTGTGCCCGCTTGTCTGAGTGTCAGTCGGCGGCGGGCACAACTGCGTCTGAGTACAATGAGGCAATGCATCGACGCCTTCTTGCACTCTTTCTGCTGGCTCTCGCCTGGTCCGGTCTGGCATGGAGCGAGCGGGTGCAGGACCTGCCTCCACCCACCAATTATGTAAATGATTTTGCCGGCGTGTTATCTCCGGGAACGCTTGCTTCTCTCAACGCACTATGCACGCAGGTGGACCGCCAGGCCCACGCGCAAATTGCGGTGGTCACCGTCAAGTCTCTTGACGGCGAGCCTATCGAGAACTTCGCCACCGCACTCGAAGACAAGTGGAAGGTAGGCAAGAAGGGCACCGACCGCGGCCTGCTGCTGATATTGGCGACCAACGATCGCAAATACCGGATTGAGGTGGGATACGGCCTCGAGGGTATTTTGCCCGACGGCAGGGTAGGCGATATCGGTAGGGAAATGGTGCCGTACCTGCGACAGAACGACTATGACGGTGCTGTTACCATGGCTGTCCGGCAGATCGCCGGGATCATTGCTGCGGACGCTGGGGTGACTCTCAACACTGGACCTCGGCCGGCCCATGCGCCGGCGCAGCAGCCCAAGCCGCTCACACTGGGTGAAGTGGTCGTGCTGGGCATCATTCTGCTGCTGGTCATCTTCTTCCTGGCGCGCGTTGGCGGATCCGGCCTGCTCGGCTTCCTGATCGGCATGTTTCTGGGCGGTGGTGGCGGCGGAGGCAGTGGCTGGGGTGGCCGGGGCGGCGGCGGAGGTGGCTGGGGCGACGGTGGCGGTGGTGGCGGCTTCGGAGGATTTGGTGGCGGTAGTTCCGGTGGCGGTGGGGCCTCAGGCAGTTGGTAGCCGGGTGACACTCATTAAAAACAGAGCAAGATAAGGAGAACTTCGGAATGAGACGCGGGCTTTGGATAGGAATCGCGGTGTTGGCGGTAGTGTTTCTGGCGGTGCTGCTGGTTTTCGGCAGCTATGTAAGCGCAAAAAACCAGATGGTCACCAAGCGGGAGGCGGTCACTTCCTCCTGGAGTGAAGTCAACAATCAACTACAGCGGCGCGCGGATCTGATCCCCAACCTGGTGGAGACGGTGAAGGGCTATGCCAAGCAGGAAACCACGGTGTTTGGAGATATCGCCAACGCGCGGGCCGGCTTGTTGAATGCGCACGGGGATCCGAAAGCCGCCATCCAGGCCAACGGCGCGCTCGACAGTGCTCTCGGACGGCTGCTGGCGTTGACCGAGAATTACCCCGATCTCAAATCGAACGCAAACTTCCAGCGTCTTTCCGACGAACTGGCCGGGACCGAAAACCGGATCAGCGTCGCCAGAATGCGCTATAACCAGCACATCCAGGACTACAACACGTTCATCGGGCAGTTTCCCAACAGCATTTGGGCCGGGTTCGGCGGGTTTCAGCGGAACAATGACTATTTCCAGGCAAGTCCCGGCGCTCAAAATGTACCCAAGGTCAGCTTCTGACGCTTTAGGCACGCGGAAACAGCAAAATTCAGCCGTCCCGGCATCGCCAGGACGGCTGTTATTTTTGGTTATTTCGCTTAGGCGCGAGCAAAGGAAGCTACGGCACTCGCTTCGTCGTCCTTGACGTCGAAAACGGTGTAGAGCTTGGTGATTTGCAGCAGGTCGTGAACCTTCTTGGTGAGATTGAGCAGCTTAAGGTCACCGCCCTGGTTGCGCACAGTCGTAAATGCGCTGACCAACTCGCCGATTCCCGAGCTGTCGATATAAGTCACGTCACCGAGGTTGAGCAGGATCTGCTTGGAGCCTTTGCTGAGGAGGTCCCTCACCGCGTCTCGCAGTTGCACACTGCCTTCTCCCAGGGTAATGCGGCCGCTACAGTCCATAATGGTGATCCCGTCCACCTGACGGGACTTGATTTTCATGCTCACGAATACTCCTCCTTAGATAGCGGAACGGGCGGTTCCTAGATGTTTGATGAGGGTAAGTTCAGTGCCGGGCTGCAATTGTCGAAAGTGTACCTCATCCATGAACGAGCGGATCAGAAAGATACCTCGTCCTGAGCCTCGAAGCAAGTTCTCCGGCGCCAGCGGATCTGGCAGGGTCTCCGGATTCAAGCCTTTTCCCTGGTCGGCGATGCGAATCACCAGCGAATCCGCCGTTTGTTCAAACGAAGCGGTTATCTGCTTCTCAGGATTGTAGGAGTTGCCATGGAGGACCGCATTGACCGCCGCCTCGCGAACAGCCATCGCGACGCGGTAAATTTCCTCTTCTTCAAGGCCGGCCTTTCTGGCCATCTCCTCTGCCGTTGCCTCCACGCGATTGACGCTGTCGAGCGAGGACTCAAGTGTGTAGGTAACCCGGCTAGCTTGTGATCCGCCCAATTGCCTGACCTCGTGTGTCGCAAGTTTGCTTGGCCAAGGGCCTCATGTCAAGGCACATTCAGAGCTTAGCAGCCCGGGAACTTTCACTAAATGAGTTCGTACCCGGCGAAAAAGTAGCCAATTTCGAAGGCCGCGGTATCTTCCGCGTCCGACCCGTGAATCGCATTCTCTTCAATGGAGGCGGCAAACTGTTTGCGGATGGTACCTTCTTCGGCGTTAGCCGGGTTGGTGGCGCCCATCAGCTTGCGCAAGTCCGCAATCGCGTTCTCCTTTTCGAGCACCATCGCAATGATGGAGCCGGAGGACATAAAGGTTGTCAGGGAATCGAAGAACGGCCGCTGGGCATGTACGGCATAGAAGCCCTGGGCCTGCGACTTGGATAGAAACATCTTTTTGATAGCGACGATTTTGAAGCCGGCCTGGTCGATTTCAGCGAGCATGGCGGCGGAGTAGCCTTTGCGAACTGCGTCTGGCTTGATGATGCTGAAGGTACGTTGCATAGCTGGGATGGACATCCTATTTTCCAATTACCTTGGCCAATGTTTCGCCGATGGCGGCAGGGGACTGCACGACGTGGATACCGGCTGCCGTGAGCGCCTTCATCTTGTCGGCCGCAGTGCCCTGGCCGCCCGAGATGATGGCCCCGGCGTGGCCCATGCGGCGCCCGGGAGGCGCGGTCTGGCCGGCGATGAAGCCGACGACCGGCTTCTTCACGTGTGCCTTGACGTAGGCAGCAGCCGCTTCTTCCGCGGTGCCTCCGATTTCGCCGATGAGGATGATGGATTCAGTCTCTGGATCCTCGTTGAGCAGTTTGAGCGCATCGACGTGAGTGGTGCCGATAATGGGATCTCCGCCGATGCCGATCGCCGTGGACTGGCCGATGCCTCGCTGCGTCAGCTGATAAACAGCCTCATAAGTGAGGGTGCCGGAGCGGGAAACGATGCCCACACTGCCTTGCTTGTGGATGCGGCCAGGCATGATGCCGATCTTCGCCTTTCCCGGAGAGATGACACCCGGGCAGTTGGGTCCGATGAGCCGCGATTTGGATTTGCTGACCACGCTCCACACCTTGACCATGTCGTTGGTGGGGATGCCTTCGGTAATGCAGATAATCAGCGGCAGGCCTGCATCTTCGGCTTCCAAAATCGCATCGGCCGCAAACGGCGGAGGCACGAAAATCACGGTCGCGTTGGCCCCTGTTGCCTCGACTGCCTTGGCGACGGTATCGAAGACTGGCCAACCTTCATGGGTGGTACCGCCCTTACCCGGGGTCACTCCGCCCACTACTTTGGTTCCGTACTCGGCGCAGCCCTTGGCGTGGAAGGTGCCTTCCTTGCCCGTAATACCCTGCACGATCAGCCGCGTTTTTTCGTCCACTAACACCGACATAGATTGCTCCCGTTCACTTGGCCGTGGCCTTCTCTTTGGCTGCTTTGACGGCCTTGTCCGCCGCGTCCTGCATGGTCTCGCCGATGATGAAGTTGAGACCCGAATTCTTCAGGATTTCTCGTCCCTGCTCCACGTTCGTGCCTTCCAGGCGAAGGATGACGGGAACCTGAACGTTGGTCTTCTTTGCTGCTTCCACCACGCCCTGAGCCAGGGTGTCGACACGCAGGATGCCGCCGAAGATGTTGATGAAAACGCCCTGCACATTTTTATCTGAGAGCAAAATCTCAAAGGCGTGCTCGATTTGCTGCTGGTTGGCGCCGCCGCCTACATCCAGGAAGTTGGCCGGCGAACCGCCGGCGTACTGGATGATGTCCATAGTGGCCATCGCCAAGCCGGCACCGTTGACCATGCAGGCGATGTTGCCGTCGAGCTTGATGTAGTTCAGGGCGTACTTCGAGGCTTCCACTTCCAACGGATCTTCTTCCGCCGTATCGCGAAGTTCCTTCAGCTCCTTGTGGCGGAAGATGGCGTTGTCGTCGAAATTGATCTTGCAGTCGAGGGCCAGGAGACGGCCGTCAGTGGTGGTGATGAAGGGGTTGATCTCCAGCAGGGAAGCGTCGGTTTCCAGGAAGACTTTGTAGAGGCCGGTCATGAATTTGACCGCGTCGTTGATCTGGGTGGGCTTCAGTCCCAGTGCGAAGGCTAGCTTCCGGGCCTGGTAGGGCTGGAACCCGACTGCGGGGTCGATATAAGCCTTGTAAATCGCATCAGGATCTTTCGCCGCGACTTCTTCGATTTCCATCCCGCCTGCCTGGGAGGCCATGAACACCAGTTTGGCTGCGGCGCGGTCAAGCACGATGCCCAGATACAGCTCGCGTTCGATGGGCGACATTTCCTCGATAAGGACCCGCTGCACCTTCTGGCCCTCGGGGCCGGTCTGGTGCGTGATCAACTGCATGCCGAGGATCTTCTTGGTGTATTCCTCCGCCTCTGCCAGGGTTTTGGCTACCTTAACGCCCCCGCCTTTTCCCCTGCCGCCGGCGTGGATCTGGGCCTTCACTACAACGCCCTTGGCGCCGCCGGTAAAGAGCCTTTTGGCCACATCCATGGCTTCTTCCAGCGTATTCGCCACCTCACCCTTGGGAACTGCGACGCCGTACCGCTCCAGGATGTCTTTTGCCTGATACTCGTGAATTTTCATTCGTTTGGGCCTTCGGACAGAACTTCCATACTAAAGGGGATTCGCCCTCAGGGCAAAACAGCGGGACTTCGGCCCGAATGCTTTATGGTCAAGGAGACAGACTAGCCAGACCGCGAAAGAGGCTTTAGCCATGAGCCACACTGATTCGGGTGGTGAGGGCTTTTGGACAGATGGAAGGGCGGCACTTGACGAAGGGCACGGGTTCACCCGTGCCGTATCAAAACGCAGTGAAGAGGGCTTTAGCCCCTGAGGCACGGTTTGCTCTACATGTCCTAAAAAGCGTACCTCAGCGGCTAAAGCCGTCAAGCGCATAGGCAATTTACGGCACGTGTGAACCCGTGCCCTTCGTCGAGAATCGTTCTTTCATCAGCGCACATCCTCCGTCGACGTCGCTCCCTTCGTGCAGCTGAGCCTATCCGAAGGCGCCTGCACGATCAGGGATGCTCTAGGATAAAAACACCCATGTCCCAACTGCCTTCACTCCTGAAACACGTGGTGGAAGATCATGGCACCCTGACCCAAGAGCAGGGCTGCTCAGTGCTCCGGGAGATACTCGAAGGCGATGTAACCGATATCCAAATCGCCGCGTTGGTGACTGCGATTGCCACGCGCGGAGCCACCGTCGATGAACTAGCCGGTTTTGTCCAGGCCCTGCGGGCGATGGGCACGCCCGTGCCCTTAACCGACGCAGAACGGGAAGAATTGGTCGATACCTGCGGCACCGGAGGCGATGGCCAGGGAACCTTCAACATCTCCACCGCCGCCGCCTTGGTGGCGGCAGCCGCCGGAGTGAAAGTAGCGAAGCACGGCAACCGGGGCATCACCTCCAAATGCGGTTCGGCGGACGTGCTCGAAGCCCTCGGCATCCCGGTGGAACTCTCTCCAGAAAGCGCTGTGGAATGCCTGCGGCAGACGGGTTTCATGTTTCTCTACGCTCCATCGCTACACCCGGCCATGAAGCGGGTAAAGCCGCTGCGCCGGGCGCTCGGCTTCCGCACCATCTTCAATCTGGCCGGTCCGCTGGCCAACCCTGCTGGAGCCAAAGCTCAGGTCGTGGGCGTGTTCGCCGGCGTGGACCTGGTGGCCGATAGCCTGGCTCGGCTGGGCGTCCGTCATGCCTTCGTGGTCCACGGGCGAGATGGCCTGGACGAGCTCACCTTGAACGGCATAAGTGAAGTGGCCGAGGTCCGGGAACATACTGTACGTAACTTCACCATGGAAGCCGGCGACGCAGGGCTTCAACCAGCGCCACTCAGCGCACTACAGGGGTGTGACGCCGGCGGCAACGCATCGTTGATCGAAAAAATTCTGCAAGGGGAACCTGGGCCGAGGCGAGATGTAGTTCTCCTAAATGCTGCTGCGGCCCTGGTCATCGCCGGCCGCGCAGTAGATTTTGCCGGTGGTGTGCGCTGCGCCGCTGACGCGATAGACTCAGGTGCTGGTCTGCGGCTGCTGGCCCACCTTCGTAAATTTGCCGCGTAGGAGTTTGCACCATGTCCCTCTCATTGAAAGGCGCCGCATCCATTTTCCTGGTAGCGGCAGCTCTCACCAGCCATGCGCAACAGATCGTGGTCAGCAAAGAAAACCGGACCATCGCTGTCACCACCAGCGCCGATGCCAACGCTCCAGCCGATACCGTAACCGTCCAAATCGGCTTTGTTGCCTATGGCGCTGATCAGGAATCGGCCTACGCTCAGGGTTCGAAGATCTCCAATCAGATCGCGGCGGCGCTGAAAGCGGGTGGGATCCCGCAGGACGCTATTCAAAGTGAGTCGCAAAGCATCAGCCCGGTCCAGCAGTACACCAACCAAGACTGGACCCCGGCGGAGAAGGCCGAGCGCAAGTTCCAGGTTCAGCAAAGCTGGAGCGTGAAAACCGCGGCTGGCGATGGCGCCAAGGTGCTGGATTTGGCTGTCAAGGCAGGCGCTAACCAGAGCGGGCAAATGAACTGGAGCGTGGCCGACCAGGACGCACTGCAGGCGAAAGCTGCGAAACTGGCGCTCGACCGGGCTCGGCAGATCGCCCAGCAGATGGCCGCGGGTCTCAATGCAACCCTCGGCCCGCTCGTATACGCCAGCAATGAGGCTCCAGCCAGAGGACCCCAGCCTTTGATGAGGGCTCAGAGCATGATGGCAGCCGCGCCCGCCGCCAAGGAGGTTGAGCCGCTCAGCGTGAGTGCGCCCAAAGTTACCGCTTCCGCTACGGTTTATGCAGTGTTCAGCATTCAATAGGGATGCGTCGTATGCTGGACAGAAGGACGTTCACACATGGCGAAATACCAGTATCGTGATCTAAAACCGACGGTCGAAGCCGAAGAGCTCTACCGCCGCTGGCTGTGCCATCTGGACGAAGAATTCACCCGCCACAAGGAGTCCCGGCTACGGGGTGAAATCGTCCGCGATGCGCTGCACCAGATTTACCTGGGCCGCCCCCACGGCGGCAAGCTCAATACCTCGCTCATCTCCGAGTTACCCGGCAACGTCCTGCAGCTTTCGTTAGACCCGGCCAATGTCACTCTCGAACCGGAGTACTACGGCGACGTAGACGTAGAGAAATACTGCGAACGCAAGCCACTGATCTACTTCTGGCAGATGTTCGACCGGTCGGCGCTGGGATTGAATCACTGGCTCGGTTTCCGCTTTCGGAAGATGCTCGCCAAACACATCTTCAAGCACGTCGGCAAGAACGTGAAGATCTTCCACGGGGTCGAGTTCAGTTTCGGTTACAACCTCACTGTGGAAGACGACTGCACCATTCACAAATTCGTCATGCTCGATGACCGCGGCGAGCTCATCATTCGCAAGGGCACCTCCATTTCGGACTACGCGGCGTTGTATTCTCACTGGCATGACTCTACGGATTCTCACGATATCGAGAACCGCACCACCGAGGTCGGCCCCGCCGCGCGACTCACCTATCACTCTTCGGTGATGGCTGGCATCAAGGTGGGCGAAGACGCCATGCTGGGCGCGATGAGCGTCGCCACCCATGACGTGCCGTCGCGTGCCATCTGGGGAGGCGTTCCCGCCCGCGAGATCAGAGTCAAGAAGTAAGTCAAGGCGAGCATTGCAGAGGCACTTAGCCCTGACGCCCGTGCTACCATCGGCTCCAATGGGAACTCCTGAAATCGCCCTGGGGATCTGTGAATTTGTGGTGTTGCTGTTCGCGCTCAGTCTCCACGAGTCGGCACACGGATGGATGGCTTCGCGACTGGGTGACCAGACGGCACGCATGCTGGGCCGCATCACCCTCAACCCCATCAAGCATATCGATCCCGTAGGTACCATCATGCTGCCCCTGGTAGCCATGGTGACCCATATCCCGTTGATTGGCTGGGCCAAACCGACACCCGTAAACACCCGCAACTTCAAGAACTATAAGCGTGACGATATCCTCACCACTCTGGCTGGTCCGGTCAGCAACGTGATTGGGTCCGTGATCTCGTTGGTGGTGCTGATCATCATCGCCAAGACATCGCCCGTCGGATTGGTCTCGGTCCGGACAGTCGCGATGCGCGGCATCAGCGGGCTCGATCCGCAGCTCCTGGCGTTGAGCCCGGTGGCCTACCCGCTGTCTTTGATTTTTTATATCGGCATGCTCCTGAACCTGTTTCTGGCGGCATTCAATTTACTTCCCCTGCCGCCGCTGGACGGAAGCCATATCTTCCGCCACATGCTGCCCCAACGCTGGCTGCCGATTTACGATCGCCTGGGAATCCTGAGCCTCTTCCTCATGTTGTTCTTTGGCGGCGGCGTCACCATGGCGATGGTGAATCCCGTACTCGGCTTCTTCCGCGTTTTGCTGCTCTCGCTCTAGAGGATTTCCGTACAATCGAAGCAGTGAATCAAGACCCGAATCGTCAGCAACTGAAGCGCGTGCTGAGTGGCATGCGGCCTACCGGCAAATTGCATCTCGGCAACTACATGGGCGCCCTCTACAACTGGGTACGCCTGCAACACGACTACAACTGCTACTTTTTCGTAGCCGACTGGCATGCCCTCACCACCGACTACGCCGACACCTCGAACCTGCGGCAAAATACCATCGATGTGACCCTGGATTGGTTGGCCGCGGGATTGGATCCGGAGCGCTGCGTCCTGTTTGTGCAGTCCCTGGTGCCCCAGCACGCGGAGTTGCACCTGCTGCTCTCGATGATCATGCCGCTCGGCTGGCTGGAGCGAGTCCCGACCTACAAAGAGCAGCAACAGCAACTGGAAGAGAAGGATCTGACCACCTACGGGTTTCTGGGATATCCCCTGCTGATGGCGACGGATATTTTGATCTACCAGGCAGACTTTGTCCCTGTAGGCCAGGACCAGGTGGCGCACGTGGAAGTTACCCGGGAAGTGGCCAGGCGGTTCAACCATTTTTATCCCGGGAAAGCAGCTCCCATTCTTCCTGAGCCGCAGGTGTTGTTGACTCCGTCGCCCAAACTGCCGGGCACGGATGGGCGGAAGATGTCCAAGAGCTATGGCAACACCATCCTGTTGACGGATCCGCCGCCGGTGGTGCGGCAAAAGCTGAAGACCATGGTGACCGATCCCGCGCGGGTTCGGCGGAGCGACCCCGGCAACCCCGATGTCTGCCCGGTCGGTGATCTGCACAAAGTGTTTTCGACGCCCGATACCCTGGAGAAGGTGTACGCCGGATGCCGGTCGGCGGGCATCGGGTGCATCGAGTGCAAAAGTTGGGCGGCGGACGCGATCGTTGCCGAACTGGAGCCCATGCAGCAGCGGCGAACGAAATATGAGGAGCAGCCGGCCCTGGTCCATGACATTCTTCATAGTGGTTCACAACTGGCGCGGGCTCGCGCCGAAGAAACCATGGAGCAGGTGAGGGATGCCATGCACCTGTTGACACCCGAACTTGGGGAGCGCGCGCAATGAGTGAGGGAATGGCCCCAGAAACGGAGAAACAGGCCAAAAAGCGGGAAGCTGCCGAGAGCCTATCACCCTACAGCATCAGCGTGGGTGCCGTGTACGACGGGCCGCTCGACCTGCTGCTCGACTTGATTCGCAAGCAGGACATCGACATCTATGACATCCCCATCGGCAAAATCACGGCTCAGTTTCTGGCTTATGTTGAGACTCTGAAGCAGACCGAGGTCGATGCTGCGGCGGATTTCATCTACGTGGCTTCGCTGCTGATTCACATCAAGAGCCGCATGCTGCTTCCCCGAACTACGGCCGAAGGAGTCGAAGGCGAGCAGGAGGACCCACGGCGGGAGTTGGTGGAGCGGCTTCTGGAGCATGAGCGCTTCAAAAATGCGGCCCAGATGTTGCTGCAGAAGCAACAGATCGAAGCCGCGACGTGGACCAATCCGGCGATCCGGCAATTCAATACAGAAGAAGGCGCCGAGCCTGAGATCGCGGCGGACACCGTCGACCTGGTGCGTGTTTTCCGGGAGATTTTGGACCGCGCACGGCAGCGGCCAGTGCTCAACGTCGATGAGGAGGCGGTCACCGTCTCCCAGATGCTCGACTACATCCGCCGCCGGCTGATCATGGAGGAGCGGCCGGTATCATTGAGCAGCCTGCTCCGGAATACCCGCACCGAGCGAGCGCTTATCTGCATGTTCCTGGCTTTGCTTGAGCTGGTGCGGTTACAAGCGATTTTGCTGAGGCAAGACCGCAACTTTGGCGAGGTTTACATCAAGAAGCACGCTTCGTTCGAGTCGATCGTCAATCAAGGTCTGCAGGCCAAGGACGACTGGCGCTGATCTCGCGGTTTTTCCCTTCCCGAACCCGGCCCCAATTCGCAGAACTTTAACATCTCGGGGTACCACAATTCATATTCCCAACCGATGCCCTTTGGTACCGTTGCCAACACCTACAAGTGTTGGAGTGTGCGCGCGTGAAAGATGGATCCTCTGCGGTTTTGACTCCGCCCACCACAAGTTCAGTGCACGACAAAATGAACCGGAAACAGGGCAAGATCCCGATGATCATCTTTGGGCTTGTGCTGGTTGGCGGTATCGGATGGGCAGCGTCCCAGTTCCTCGGCGATCTGTTTTCTGTTCCCGCACAGCGCCTCGGTGATGGCTTACACCCTGCTAAGTATCGCGTTGCTGATCGCGCTGGGGTTTGAGTTCGTCAACGGGTTTCACGACACTGCGAATGCGGTGGCTACGGTGATCTACACCCACTCGCTCGAACCACATATCGCCGTGATGTGGTCCGGCATGTGGAACCTGATCGGGGTGTTACTGTCTTCCGGAGCTGTCGCCTTTGCCGTGGTCTCGCTCCTTCCAGTCGAGTTGATCCTCAGGGTAGGTTCGGGCGCCGGATTCGCCATGGTCTTCGCCCTGCTGGTTTCCGCCATCCTCTGGAACCTGAGTACCTGGTGGTACGGACTGCCGGCCTCCAGCTCACATACCCTCATCGGTTCGATCATCGGAGTCGGCGTCGCCAACCAGTTGATGCAGGGGTCCACGGGCACCTCGGGCGTGGATTGGTCACAGGTCGGCAACGTCTTCCGCGCACTGCTCGTGTCTCCCATCGTTGGGTTCGTCCTTGCCGCGGTGTTGTTACTCGTGCTCAAGTTCGCGATCAAGGATCCGCGGCTCTTCGAGGCGCCTAAGGGCGACGCACCGCCGCCGTTTTGGATTCGCTGCCTCCTGGTGCTGACCTGTACCGGTGTGAGCTTCTTCCATGGCTCGAATGACGGTCAAAAGGGCATGGGACTCATCATGTTGATCCTGATCGGCACGGTGCCGACCGCGTATGCCCTGAATCACGCGGTCGGCTACAGCCAGGTCCAGGATTTCGTCGCCGTATCCGAACAAGCGGCCAAGGTGATGACGGCGCACGTTGACTCGAACGCCGTTATCGACGATCCGCGCGCCGATCTGACCGAATACCTCCAGACCAAGAAACAGACACCGACCACGATTCTGGCGGAACGCCAGATGATCCTCGAGATCGAGCATGAAGTGAACCAGTACCATACGCTGAAGGCCGTGCCGGCCGGGCAGCAGTCAAACGTGCGCAACGACATGTATATCTCGAGCGAGGCTCTCCGCCTTTTCGCCAAGTCAAAGCACCCGGCCTTCACTCCGGAGGAAGCCGCGGTGATGGCGAACTATAAGAAGAAGCTCGATCTTTCCACCAAGTTCATCCCACCGTGGGTCAAGGTAGCGGTGGCGATCGCTCTTGGCCTCGGCACCATGATTGGCTGGAAGCGCATTGTTGTCACGGTAGGGGAGAAGATCGGAAAAACGCACCTCACTTACGGGCAGGGCGCTTCGGCGGAAATTGTGGCCATGTTTACGATCTGGGCGGCAGATCATTACGGGTTACCGGTCAGTACCACCCACGTCCTCTCCTCGGGCGTGGCCGGAACCATGATGGCCAATAAGAGCGGGCTGCAGTGGTCCACCATCCGCAATATCGCAGCGGCCTGGGTCTTCACCTTACCGGTGGCGGCCCTCATGGCGGCGGGCCTCTTCTGGATCTTTGTGCAGTTTGTCCCCAAGGGGTAGCAGCCTCGTCGTAAGCAGGGAAGATGAAAGCGCCTCGATCTGATCGAGGCGCTTTTTTTCATCGTAGCTTGGGATGTTTTTCTTCAAAACTCCCACAAAACCGTCATCCTGAGCGGAGCGCTTCACAGAGGTTGCGTGACACAGCGCTTGGTGCGCGGAGTCGAGATGCTACCAATCTTTTCTCCTAGGCCCCGTTGCGGGTCCGCCAGACGCGGGTTTCGGTGGTTGAAAAGCTCCGAACAGCATCGACACGATAAGCATCTCCGGGGTCCTTCGACTCCGCGCGTCGAACGCTGTTTGCGCGATAACTCTGTGATGCGCTTCGCTCAGGATGACGGTTTTGGGGGAGCTTTGAGGAAAAACAACTCAAACACCATTGCGGGTCCGCCAGATGCGGGCTTCGGTGGTTTTGTGGGAGTTTGATGAAAAAACATCCCGTCCCTCTCCCAACCGTGAAAGAAGCCCCGCAACGGAAATTCCTTGACGCCCTACCGGACTTGTGGTCTGTTATTGTTTAACACCGGTGATGAGAATTTTAAACATCCGTCAGGCCCCTCGCTCCTCTGAGGAGCGGCAAAGCGAAATACTGCTGTACATCAAGGAAAAGGGATCCGCTTCGATTGGGGAAGTAGCAGAAAACTTCTCTATATCGGAAATGACCGTGCGCCGCGTGCTCTACAAGCTCAGCGACGCGGGGCTCATCATCAGAACTCCCGGAGGCGCGATGGTCGCTCCTTCCGGATCGATGGAGAGAACATTTCTTGAGCGGTCGGAGAAGATGTCCGGGGCCAAAGATGTTTTAGGCCGTGCCGCGGCTGCTTTAGTGCAGGATGGCGAAACGGTTGTACTCGATTCGGGAACGACAACGCAATACATCGCCAGGCACCTCGCAGCCCGGCGCGACCTGGTAGTAGCGACTGCCTCACTTGCGGTACTGGAAGAACTGGCAGGCAGCGCAGGCGTGAAAGTGCGCTTGACAGGCGGAGTGTACCGCCGGATCAGTCACGATCTCTGTGGCAGTAGTGTCGACGAAGCCCTGGGAAACATCTATGCGGATCGTGTGTTCTTCGGCGCCGCTGCTCTTTCTTTTCAAAGAGGAGCCATGAATTACGACCAGGAAATGCCGAAGTCGATCCTGCAAGCCGGCAAGCAAAGGGTTCTGGTCATTGACAGCAGTAAGGTAGGCATCGAAGCGGTCTACCGGTTCTGTCCCATAGAGCAATGTGACCTGATCATTACCGACCATGGGGTAAAAGCAGCGGAGATCAAAAAGCTCCGCAAACTAACCAACGTCATCATCGCGGAATAACCCACCCCGAGAAGGTGTCCGCGGAAAACCATAAGGAGGATTGTGTCTATGCGACGGAATGGTCTGTTGTTCGCAATCATACTTCTAGTGTGTTCCGCTATCGGCTCAGCTCAAATCAACACCGGAAAGATCTCTGGATTTGTTACAGATGCAAGCGGCGCACTCGTCACCAATGTCCCTATAACAGCGACAAATGATGCGACGGGCGTGGTGACCAGAACCGTAACCACAGACGCAGGCGAATACCTGCTCAATTTTCTCGTGCCTGGGACTTACCGCGTGGAGTCGGAAAAATCCGGCTTCCAGAAAGCCGTCCGTTCGGGTGTGATTGTCGATGCCGGCGGCATCAACCGCGTCGATTTCTCTTTAAAAGTGGGAGATACGGGGCAAACCGTCGAAGTGCAGGCCAACCCGGTCAACATCGCGACCGAAACTTCAGAGTTGTCGCAGAACTTCTCCCACCAGGAGCTGGATTCTCTGCCTAACCTGGACCGCAATCCGCTCTTCCAGATGAACCTTCTGCCGGGAGCGAATAACGAAGTCGGCAGCGGCAACTATCAATCCAATGGAGGCGAGAATGGCTCTGCGATTGGCCAGTCTCGGCCACAACTTGCTTCCATCGGCGGTGTCGATGCGAATGCTAATTCCGTTTATATCGATGGCGTTCCGAATCGCGAGCCGCAGAATGCGTATATCAGCTTGACCCCGGGCATCGAAGGTGTCCAGGAGGTGGAGGTGTATACCGGCAAATACAACGCGGAGTTTGGTTTCTCCGGCAGCGCGGTGGTCAACATCACCACCCGCTCCGGCAGCAATCAATTCCACGGCGCGGCGTTTGATTTTCTCCGCAATGAGGCCACGGACGCTCTCAACTATTTTGCCGGCGGGCAGCCTAAGACTCCCTTTCGGCGCAATCAATTCGGAGGCGCACTGGGAGGGCCCATCCGGAAAGACAAACTGTTTTTCTTTGCGGACTATCAGGGCGCGATCGTCCACACCAGCACGCCTTACTTTACCACCGCACCGACGGCCAAGATGCTGACAGGAGACTTCTCGGAGTTATATGTTCCCGGGCAATTCGACGACGCGGGCAATACCTATGGGCAGATCTACGATCCCAACACGCGCACCTTCGACGCCAATGGGAATGTGCTCAGCGCAACCTCGTTTGCCGGCAACGTCATTCCCCGGTCCCGATGGGATTCCTCGGGCGCCGCGATTAACGCCGCCAAAGTCTTTGGTGTGGCCAATCTTCCCGGCATCGGTCAAAACTTGCAATATCTGTACAACAACAGCCAGACGGTGCATCAGGCTGATGGACGCCTCGATTTCAATCGCACCAGCGCGGACCGGATCTTCTTCCGCTATTCCGTGCTCGATGCCGTGAACGACAACACCACCAACGTGAACCAGTTTTTTCAGAACGGCAACGCGGACTCCAAGACGTTTGACCAGAACATGCAGGTTTCCGATCTACTCTCCATCAGCCCGACAAAAATGAATGAACTGCGGCTCGCGTTTAACCGGTCGAATGTGAAGACCAGCAACAAAACCGAGTTCGCGAATTGGAACGATCAGTTCGGCATTCCCAATGGCAACCCACCCGGCGCCGGGTCGGAAGGTCTGGCGGAGTTCGGCATGCAAGGTGTGCCCGGTCAATGGCGGCTCAGCGATTGCCCAGCCTGATTGGGTCGGGTACATCATCAGCAATACCATCGCGGTGACGGATAACTTCACCTGGATCAAAGGACGCCACTCCTTCAAGTTCGGCACCAATATCAATCACGTTGTGGATGTTTCCGCGGATACCATCGGCGGAGACAATCCGCGCGGCGCGATCACATTCGATGAAGCCATGACCTCCTTCGATGGCATGGGCTATAACGGGGGCGGCGATGCCGGCAACGCTCTTGCCGTGCAACCGATTGGCTATCCGAGCCTCTTGTTGGGAGCCATGACCGAGAGCGCTCGAGCGCACTTTGTCGCTGGAGTCCCTTACCAGAGCATCTGGCAGAATGCGTGGTATGCGCAGGATGATTTCAAAATCCTGCCGTCGCTCACGTTGAATCTCGGTCTTCGATATGAACTTACGACCCGCCCCGTTGAGCGGCATAATCGGCAGTCAAACTGGGATACCCGGGCCAATACACTGGTCCTTGCCACTGGCAGTGACCGCAGCCCGGCCCTGAATCTCGACAAAAACGATTGGGGACCACGTGTAGGCTTCGCCTGGACCCCGGATCACGGAAAAACCAGCATTCGCGCCGGATATGGCATCTCCTATTGGATGGCGTACTGGTCAGGGCCATTGACGATTCTCGGCCTCACCTATCCGAACTACGCCAAGCAGGTGGACCTAACGCCCAACAATCTCACCCCGTCCTTGATCCTTTCTAAAGACGGGATACCGCTAGCCCAGCCCGAGTACGATTCGTCAGGCAACCTGCTCATTCCCTCGGGCGCACTGATACGCGGGGCAGACTATCACTGGAAAAACCAGCGAGTGGACCAGGCCACGCTGAACGTGGAGCGTGAAATCCGCCCCGGAATGATTGTCGATATTGGATACATGAATGTGCGCGGCATCCATAACAACCATTCCAAAAACATCAACCAGGCTCCGCCTACGCCTCAGGGTACGGACTACAACACCGAACGTCCTCTGTTCTCCAAATACCCGCAGCTGGGTGACATTCCCATCTCCGAAGCCGCCGGCGGCACATGGTACGACGCATTGACGGCACGATTCGCCGCCAACGTTGGCAAGTCGACCATGATCAACGCGAGCTATGCCCATGGGCGCAATTTCGCCAATGGTAACAACGGCAATATCAATAATCTCGATGTGTCCAACATCAACCAGTACTACGGTCCGACGCAGCAGGATATTGCCCACATCTTCAATGCCCAGCTGCGCACGGAACTCCCGGTCGGCCGCGGTAAAAGATTCCTCGGCAATACCAACCGGGTGGTGGATGCCATCGTCGGCGGCTGGGAATACTCCTCGCTGATCCATATTCGCAGCGGAACCCGCTTCGACGTGACCGGCAACGACACCACCTCGCTCAACAATGGACAGACAAATCGCCCCGACCGCGTTGGCAATGGAAAGTTAAGCAATCCGACGGTGTCGAAGTGGTTCGATACCACGGCCTTCGTCGTGCACACCACACCGATGACCTACGGCACGTCGGGAGCGAATCCACTACACGCCGATGGGGAGCAACAGCTCGACTCCTCCCTCTCCAAGACATTTCACATTACGGAGCGCCAGCAACTGCTGTTCCGCACCGACGTTTTCAACACCTTCAACCATCCCAATTTTCTTGCACCCAATTCCACCGTCGGAGATGCCGCCGAAGGACAAGTAAGTTCCACCGCCATTGACAACCGGCGGATGCAGCTCGCGCTTAGATATTCCTTCTAAGCCGCGACAGGGACGGCTCGACCGCTCGGGACCGGGCCGTCTCTGCTTGAATCGACACAATGACGGAAAGCATCGGGAATTCGGTTGGTTCGGGGACACGGGTGGACAGGCAAAGAATTCTCGTTATCGGCGCGAAAGGCTTCCTGGGCACGTACGCGGCCCAGGCAGCCGGAGATACATTCGATGTCATCCGGGCCGATCGCAGCGGCACAGGTCAGCCTGGCAGCATCGAGCTAGATATCGCAGATCCCTGTGCGGTGGAACGTGCTTTCCGCCTGACAGAACCCGATTACGTGCTGCTGCTCGCAGCCATGTCGGATATCGACCGCTGTGAGCGGATGCCCGAGCAGGCATTCGCTGTCAACGCGCGCGGAGCTGAAAATGTCGCCAACTCCTGCGCGCGATCCAAGGCTCGACTGCTGTTCACTTCAACCGCGGCCGTGTTCGATGGCTGCAAGCAAGGCTACCGTGAGGAGGACGCGGTCGCGCCGTTAAGCGTCTACGGAAAAACCAAGGCGTGGGCAGAGGACACCGTAAAGGCTCTGATGCCGTCCGCAGTCATCATCCGGTTTGCGCTGGTGTTGGGGTTCGCCAGGAAGAGCGGCACCAATGCCATGTTAGACAGCGTGATGGGAAAGTGGAAAGCGGGCGAGCCGGTTTCCTTTTCTACTCGGGAAACGCGAAATCCAATCGATGCAGCTTCGCTGGCCAGACTTATGATTTCCATACTCGCGGATCGCGAGATGAGCGGACTGTTTCACGTAGGCGCGTCTGATAGTGTTTCGCGATACGAACTAGGTAAGCGTTTGGCGGCACGAGCGGGTGTTTCAACTGACCTGGTTCGGCCGCAGGACGCTCCGCCTACAGGGCGTGCACCGCGCGGAGACAACCATTTTTTGCTGACAGACAAAATTCAACGAGCTTTCAACTTCAAAGTGGCAACGTGTGACCAGGTGATTGAAAGGTGCTTTTCATGACTCTACCGAAAGCGATACACGAACTGGAATTTGGGCATGGGTCCTGCTATGGGAAGGAAGAACAGGAGGCAGTGCTGGAAGTGATGCGCGCAGGCGCTCCCTCCTGCGGCCCCAAGGTAAAACGATTTGAAGAGGAGTTCGCGAAGTACTGCGGAGCGAAGTTCGGACTGGCCGTGACCTCGGGAAGCACCGGGCTGCAACTGGCAATGATAGCGGCCGGTGTTGGACCCGGGGACGAGGTCATCACGACTCCTATCAGCTGGATTTCCACTGCGAATGCCGCGGCCGTGCTGGGGGCAAAGGTCGTCTTCGCCGACGTGGATGCGCGCACTCTTAACCTCGATCCTGCCTCAGTCGAAGAGAAGATCACGCCGCGCACCAAGGCGATTCTTCCCGTCCACCTTTACGGACAATGCAGCGACATGGACGCGCTCAATGAGCTGGCGCGCCCGCGCAGGATTTGTGTCGTGGAAGATGCGGCTCACGCTGCGGGCGCGGAATACAAGGGACGGAAGGCGGGCTCACTGGGCGATATTGCGGTGTTCAGCTTTCACCAGCAGAAGAATATGGTCACCCTGGGTGAGGGTGGCTTGATCACGACCAGCGATAAGTCGCTCTATGAACGGATGCTCTCGCATCGCTCCCTCTGCTGCCTCACCTACGATCCGAAAGGCAAGTATTTGCCGCTCGATGAATCCATTCATCCCATGGGGAAGCGGTATTGGTATCTCGATTTCGAGGAAATCGGGTTCAACTACCGGATGACGGATGTACAGGCCGCCGTGGGCCTGGTGCAGCTCCAAAAGCTGCATTCCCTGAACGAACGAAGGATGCAGATCGCGAGCATGTATTCCGAGGGGTTGCAAGGGATAGAAGGGCTCACCCTACCTTTCATCGCTCCTCAAAATAAGCACGTATTTCATATCTACTGCCTGTTGATCGAAGACTCTTTCTCGCGGAGCAAAGAGGATTTCATGTGGGAGCTCTATACCAGCAAGAGGATCAAGGCGTGGTCGCACTACATGCCCATTCACCTGACCACCGTGTACCGCAACATGGGTCATCAGCCGGGAGAGTGTCCGGTTGCCGAAAGGTTGTTCGAAAAATATGTGAGCTTACCCATTCACCCACGGATGACGGATGAAGTTGTGCAGTATGTCATTGACAGTGTCAAGGAGCTGTCGTGAGTGTTTTCGAAGCCAGCGTCGCCAAGATCCGCGGCGCCCATCAATTCTTTACCTCCAGTGCGCCGGTATACATCAGCCGTGCTCCCGGACGGCTCGACCTGATGGGCGGCAACGTGGACTATACCGGCGGCCTGGTGTTTCAAAGCACGATTCGCGAAGCAACCTGGGCAGCGGCACAACGGCGCGATGATCAGAAAATCGTTTTCTTGAATCCCCAGATGAAAGAAGAGGGGTGGCTCGACCGGGTGGAGTTCGACCTGAACCAGGTCTCCAGTGAAGCGGCGGTGAAGCGCCTGGTAAATGCAAGCGCGGAAGTCCGCTGGACTGCGTACGTGTTGGGAGGGTTCCTGCTGCTGCGCAACCGGTATCCGGAGCATGTCAAATCGGGCGCGTCGATCTACATAGAATCCGAGGTACCGCGCAACAAGGGAGTCAGCTCCTCGGCCGCCGTAGAAGTAGCGGTGATGAAGGCCGCTGCAGCCTGCTATGGCATCGCGCTGGAGGGTGTGGGACTCGCAGAAGCGTGCCAATGGGTGGAAAACGTGATTGCCGAATCGGCCTGCGGCATCATGGACCAGGCAGCTTCGGTCCTGGGCGACGAGGGCCATGTGCTCCCGCTTCTCTGCCAGCCGTGTGTGCTGCGCCCGCTGGTCAAGCTGCCGGAAGAGCTGCGCTGTTGGGCTATTGATTCCGGCGTGCGCCACGCGGTAACCGGCATCGAATACGAGGCCGCACGAGCTGCTGCGTTCATCGGCTACCGAATGATCTGTGAGTGGGAAAAGCTGCCGATAGAAAAGGACGAGAGCGGACCGATCCCCCGCTATACCGATCCACGATGGAAGGGTTTTCTATCCAATGTCGTCCCGTCGATCTTCCGCTCGCAGTACGAGCAGCGTTTGCCGGAGTTGATTTCCGGCGAGGAGATTCTCTCCCAGGGTGGGGAGCATCCCGATCCGTTCACCGTGGTGCGTCCTGTGGTGAACTACCGTGTGCGCTCGTGCACCCGCTACGCTATCGAAGAAAACCAGCGCATCGAACTGTTCATCGAGCTGGCGCGGGGAACCACGCAGCAGCCATCCATAGCAGCGTTCCGCCAAATGGGGGAACTGATGTTTCAATCCCACTGGTCCTACACGGAATGCGGCCTGGGCTGCACGGCAACCGACCAACTGATCGACCTGGTGCGGCAGCATCGCGGCGATGACCTGCTGTTTGGCGCAAAGATCACCGGCGGAGGCGCAGGAGGCACGGTGGCCATACTGGGGTCGGCGGCAGGAGCAAGTGCCTTTGAAAAAGTGGTCTCCGAGTATGCAAGGCTAAAATCCTTCGCACCGTATGTCTTTGAAGGTAGTTCCATCGGCGCCGATCGCTACGGCGTTCGCGAATTGCAGGCCAGCGCATGAGTACATCCGTCGGCGTGCAGGCTGGCAAGCGCCAGACCGTCTGGTATTTCTGCCTGCTGGCGCTGGCGTCGTTGATCTGGTCAGGCCAGGGCATTGCCGTCAAGGTACTAGACCCGCACCTGGGCCCGATCGCGATTACCTTCCTGCCCTTCTACGTGACAACCCTTTTATTCGTTCCGCTGCTGTTGCGATTACGACGCCAGAATCCAGGGACGCCAGCGCCGTCCGCCGGAGACTGGGTTCGCTTTACTATCGCGGGGGTCGGCGGCCAAGTGGTGGCGCAGCTGGGGATGACCTGGGGGATCAGCAAGTCGCTGGCATCGAATGGCTCAATCCTGAATCTTCTCATTCCCGTGATCAGCGCGGTGTTGGCCTCCTTCATGCTGAAGGAACGCCTGACACTGTTACGTATCGTGTCCCTGGCCATCGGGCTGGTCGGGGTTGTATTTCTTTCTGTAGGAGATTGGCGCCAGGCATCGTTTGGTTCGATGAAGTATCTCACCGGCAATCTCCTCATTTTTGCCGGTTGCTTCGGATCGTCCTTTTACAACGTGTACTGCAAGGGATTGATGCAGAAGTTTCAGGAGATAGAAATCCTGATCTATAGCTACGTAACGGCATCGATCGCCAGCATTCCGCTGCTCATTTGGGCCGAGCCGTTCCAGTTCCGCAGCTTGCTGGCTTTCGACGGAAAGAGTATCGCCGCGTTTCTATTCCTGGCGCTCTTCATGTATGGCGCATCCATGCTGCTCTTCTTCAAGGCATTGCAGCACCTGGACGTAACCACGGCGTCTACGTCGCTCTACCTGGTTCCGGTATTCGGAGTATTGCTGGCCGCCCTGCTGCTGGGCGAACGATTGAATCCTGCGGCGCTCATCGGAGCTGCCATCGTACTCATCTCGACGATCCTGGTGGTGCGCTATGACACGAGCTACTAAATTCACAAGAGTGGTGATGGCAATTTACCTGTGTGCGGCCGTCGCCGGCGCGCAGCAGCCCCTTTCTGTTGTCTCCACGGTGAACGATTCATCGATTGCCGGACGGCCGGTCGCACTCGACAGCCAGGGAAAGCTGCTGCCCTGGCCGATGTCCGACAACACCGGATACTCCTACTCGGGCTATTTCCTCTCCCAATGGACCATCGTTTGGGACCAATACAATCGCCAGAAGCTGCCCTGGTTCTTCTGCTGTTTCGACTTTGACCGCACTACCTACGAGATGTTTCCGGAGTGGCATTGGGCCAACTCCACCGGCTATCTGCGGGCGATGATGCAAGGTTTCATGGAGCGTCTCTACCCCTACACTGGAGACCCGCACACGATTGAGTTCCTCAAAAACTTTGTCGATTACGAGCTGGAGAACGGATTAACGCCGGAAGGCTATGCGTGGGCCCGGGTGCCTTATCCTTCCGCCAATCCGGGCAGCCGCCGCTACACCGGCTGGAGCGAGCACGGAGAAGACTTTGTCGAGCCTCACGTCGTTGGGGAAGATGGCTACGGGTATCTCCGGCTCTACGAGATGACGGGAGATACGAAGTACCTGCAGGCGGCCATTCGCTGCGCGGAAGCACTCGTGAAGAACTTCAAGCCCGGGGATGAACACAATTCGCCCTGGCCCTACCGATGTTTCGCGCGCGACGGCCGACTTGAGGGTGGGAAGGGAATGTTTCCATACTCGGCGAACGTGGTTGAGCCGATCATGTTGTTCGATGAATTGATTCGTCTCGAGCAGGGCGACACTGCGTCGTACAAGCGGGTTCGCGAAGGCGCGTGGGCCTGGCTGATGAAGTACCCCATGCAGAACAATGTGTGGGTGGGCTATTTCGAAGATGTGCAAGCCAGCATGGAAAACATGAACCAGGTCATTCCGCTGGAGTTTGCCCGCTACATCCTGCTGCACCCTGATAAGGATCCTGACTGGCGCGATCACTCACGAAAGCTGGTGGAGTGGGTGAAGACCACACCCAGGTGGCCTAAATACCTGGTGCACGGCGCCCTGGTGACCACTGAGCAGGGAAGCGGCCTCAAGGACTTCTGCTGCAACCCCCCGAACCAATGTTGCGACAGTCACAGTTCCAGACTTGCTGCCGTAGAAGCGCTGTACTACGCCAAAACGGGTGATGTGGCTTACAAGGAAGCCGCCTACCGCACCTATAACTGGGTCACCTATTTTCAAGGGCTCCCCGGGGGAGCGCACGCCCCCTTCAGCACGCAGTGGTGGTTCACCGATGAATTCTCTGACGGACCACGCCGAATGATGGACGCGTTTTGGGCGGTGCCCGAATGGGCCCCGGCGGATGAATCCCATTTGTTGGGTTCGCTCTCTGTCGTCACTAAAATCGCATACGGCGCCGGCTCGGTTACCTATTCGACCTTTGATGCGGCGTCCACCGACGTCTTGCGCCTGGACTTTACGCCTGATTCGGTAACCGTCGGAGGAAAAGCCATCACCCGCGGAAAGGACCTGGATCGGGAGGGATACACCTTTGATGAAGCGACACACGTCCTTTACCTCCGGCATACGAGCTCGCGGGATGTAGACATTCAAGGAAAAAGCGATCGCCCGGTGCTCTCGCTCATCACCTTTGATGATCCGCATTTTGCCGCTGGAACGCCGCTGGGCCAATACCCATCTGGGGTTATCCATTGGCGTGAGGGCGATTGGCAGATCGGCACCCCCTACGGCAAGTTCGGGACCTTCACCCTTGCTCTCGCGGATCCAAAGGCCCAACAGGCGCAATTCGAATTCTGGTCTCCTCGCATCTTTGCCGGTTTGGATGTTTACAACGACGGCGACAGCGATGCGACCGTGATGGTTCGTTCCCCCGAGGTTCGCGAGATGGCTTTTACCATCAAGCCCAAGGAACTCCGGCGCCTAAGGACCGGCTGGCGCGATCCAAGTTCTCAGGTGTCTTTCGACATCACAAATGGGGAAAAGCTGCGCTTCGATAATCTGGCTTATATCCATCCATAAAGTTCCAGCATGTTGTAAGAAAGGGTGCGGCCACTCCGGCGGATCGCGTGTGAGAACCAGGGTTCACAGAGGCAGGCTGAACTTAGCCCAGCACTTCAGCGTGCTGGGTCGTCCTTTCAAATCCAACCCAGGGACTAGCGTCCTGTGCTGAGTTCACCCAGCTGTGTCCGAATTAGATCTTAAAGTGCCTTGGTTTAGGAACCGCCCTCTCCTTGCAACGATCCTCTCCTTTTTGTCATCCCGAGCGCAGCCGAGCGGATCTGCGGTGCGCCATTCGTGTGCCCCGCTCCTGCCGGTCCACAACCCAGTCGTCCACCGCCCTCTCCTTGGCAACGATCCTCTCCTTTTTGTCATCCCGACCCAGATTTCCTGCCACGCTACGCTGGACACGGTTGCGTATGCGCCGTTCTCGTAAGGAGCGCATGAAGTTCGCCAACGCCACCAATTCTCAACAGGAAATCCGGGGAGCGCAGCGAGCCGATCTGCGGTTCTACGGACTACTCCTGGAAACCCGGAATAACAAAGGGAGGTTGACATTTCCAGGAGGGTTCGGTGGATGACTAGTAGGTTGTGGACCGGTAGGAGCGGGGCACACGAATGGCGCACCGCAGATCCGCTCGGCTGCGCTCGGGATGACAAGCAAGGAGAGGGTAGTTGTAAGGAAAGGGCGGTTGCTGGAGGAAAGGGCGGTTGCTGAACCAAGGCATTTTAAATCTAATTTGGACACGTCTTGCATCCTGTCCCCACAACTCGCGTCCTGGGGCTAAGTTCAGCAAAGTTCAGCCGTCCGTCCGGGACTCAGTTTGAAAACGAAGTTCTCACACACGGTGTAAGCCCTTCCCTTTGTCGGGACTTTTCGCAATCAGTTCTGCTGTTCAAGCCTTTCGCTTGACGATCAGAACGGCTGCCACATGAAGGTCTTGATTCCACCGATCGGCCGCTCTTGCCATTCGCAAGCGAAAATACGGGTGCTTCGATAGTATGAATCGAGGAGCCTTTTCGTTTCAGGGCGCCCGTTTGTTCTTCATGAGTCTAAAAGCCAAATTAGAAGCCGTGGTCTACGCAGCAGAGGAGCCAGTGACACTGGCCCAGCTCGCCGCCATTTTTGCTGATGAAGTTTTGCCGCTATTAGACCAGGCGGCCGAACAAACGGTCGAGCCCGAGGCGGAACAGATCGCCCTGACCGGCCTCGCTCCGGAAGAGAATGAGCAAGCGGCAACCCCCGAGCCACCAGCCCCCGAGCCACCAACCTCAGCATCGGGGGATACCCCGGTCTCGGAGGAACCGTCCCTTGCTACGGAAGCCGGAGAGGGCGAAGAAAAGAAGTCAGCACGTCTGCGTGATCGCCGAGTCAGGCAATTCCTGCAACAGGTGCTCAACGAACTGATCGCCGACTACGCCAACAGCGAGCGGGGCATGGAGATCAGGGAGATCGCCGGTGGCTATCGCATGGCGACCAAGCCCGAATATCACGACGCGGTGCGTGGCTTTGTGAAGAGCCTGAAGCCGCCCATGAAGCTCTCCCTACAGGCCCTGGAAACCCTGGCGGTCATTGCCTACAAGCAGCCGGTGACAGCGCCAGAGGTGAGCGAAATCAGAGGAGTCGACTCCGGCGGGGTGCTCGGTGGCCTGGTCAGCCGTAAGCTGATCACCACCGCGGGCAGAAAGCCGGTGATCGGCCGCCCCATCCTCTACAAAACCACCAAGGAGTTTCTCCTCCGCTTCGGGCTGAAAGATGTGAACGACCTGCCCAGCATGGAGGAGTTCGAGAAGATGGCGGGCGAGCTGGCCGAGTCAGAGGCTGAAGGCGAAGCCCAGGATGTCGTGAATCTTGCTTCCGAAGCAGGAACTTCCGCCGAGGTGGCGCCCCCGGTCGAAGGAGAGCAGCAGGCTGAGGAGTCCTCTGAAGAGACGCCTCCCGCTGCAGAAGCCACTCCATCCTCGGAAGATTCTGAAGAACCCGCTGCAGAGCCGCAGACAGAGCACCAGGCATGACCGCCAACCAGGAGCATGAAGGCGAGCGCAACGAACAGCGCTTGCAGAAGATTGTTGCCGCTGCCGGCATTACGTCGCGTCGCAAGGCGGAAGAGCTGATCACCTCCGGCCGGGTGCAGGTCAACGGGCAAAAAGTGACGGAGCTGGGCTCGAAAGCAGACCCGGAACGCGACCACATTCGCGTGGACGGCAAGCTGCTCAAGAAACCCGAGAAATTCCGCTACTTCATGCTCAACAAGCCAAAAGGCGTGGTCACCACCGTTTCCGATCCCGAAGGACGCCCGACGGTAATGAAGTTTTTCTCCCGTGCCGGCGCCCGGGTGTTTCCTGTTGGACGGTTGGACTATCAGAGTGAGGGCTTGCTGCTGATGACCAACGATGGCGAACTGGCCAATGTTCTGACCAGTGCCGCCTCCAAGGTTGAAAAGACCTACCTGGTGAAGGTGAGCGGCAAACCGACCGAGGCAGAGCTGGAGCAGCTGCGCCGCGGGGTGATGATCGAGCGTGGCCGCCGGGGAGAGCGCGAAGGCCGCGTGATGACCCAGCCGGCGAGCATCAGCCTGGCTCGCGACACTGACAACCCGTGGTACGAAGTAATCCTGACTGAGGGCAAGAATCGGGAAATCCGCAAGATGTTTGAAGAAGTGGGCCATTTTGTCGAGAAGGTCAGGCGGGTGGGCTTTGGTCCGCTGATCCTCGACGTCAAACCGGGCGAAATGCGCGAGCTCGATGAGGCAGAAATAACCAAGCTGCGACGAGCCGCGCGCAAGCAATCCGCATCACCGGAGCAACCTCACAAGCTGGGGCGCCGGCCCAGGTCAGGCCCGGCCGCTCTGCCCCGGCCAGCCCGTAAACGCGCCAGGCGTTCGTAGCCTCCTCTGACAGAGAATGTTGCCGGCAGCGCAAAACCACGATGACCACCCAGTATGACGTTCTCATCGTGGGAGCCGGCGCCGCCGGCCTGTTCTGCGCCATGCATGCGGGCCGTGGCGGCCTTCGTGTTCTGGTGTTGGAGCATGCCCACCGCATCGGCAAAAAGATTCTGATCTCTGGTGGAGGGCGCTGCAACTTCACTAACCTGCATACAACCGCGGAAAGCTTCCTTTCCGCGAACCCGCACTTCGCCAAGTCCGCCCTGGCGCGTTACACCCCTGCTGATTTCCTTGAGCTGGTAGAAAAACACAACATCCGCTGGCACGAGAAAACGCTGGGCCAGCTTTTTTGCGACCGGGCCGCAAGCGACATTGTCTCCATGCTGGAGCAGGAGTGCGCCGAAGCCGGTGTCACCATCCAGGTGGCGACTGCGGTACGAGAAGTCACCCACCATGAGGGCTTTCACTTAAAGACGGATAGCGGCGTCGTCTCCGGGCGATGTCTGGTCATCGCCACGGGAGGCCTTTCCATACCAAAAATGGGCGCTACGTCGTTTGGCTACCAGGTCGCGGAGCAATTTGGATTGAAGTTGCAACCATGCCGGCCTGCGCTGGTTCCGCTCACCTTCGCTCCAGAAGATCTCAACCGTTACGCCTCGCTAGCCGGGATTTCGGCGGAGACAATTGCCACCGCAGGGTCCGGCCGATTTCGGGAAAAGCTGCTCTTCACCCATCGCGGCCTCAGCGGCCCGGCCGTGCTGCAGGTCTCTACTTACTGGCAACCCGGCCAGCCGGTGGTGTTCGATCTTGCGCCCGGCCAAGTTTGGACCGATCCACTGCGCATGCAAACATCGCAGCGCGATCTATCGACTGCCCGAACCGCATTGCGCGCCGTTCTTCCGCATCGCCTGGCCGACCGGTGGCTGGCTCTACAACCGCCTGCTGCGTGGACCAACCAGGGCCTCGGGGAGGCGGAAAGCGCCCTCCATCGGTGGACCATTTACCCTGCAGGGACCGAAGGCTACGAAAAGGCTGAGGTCACGGCAGGCGGAGTCGATACAGCGGAATTGAGCGCCCGCACCATGGAAAGCCGCAAAGTGCCGGGACTGTATTTCATCGGAGAGGTGGTCGACGTCACCGGGCATCTGGGCGGCTTCAATTTTCAGTGGGCTTGGGCCTCAGGGGCGGCCGCGGGGCGCGCGCTTGCGGGCCTCTAAGCTCACCGCGTCATCTGCGGGGCAGGTGTGGCGAGGGGCACCCATCCAGAACCACCGACGGTGTTGGGAGATCAAATCCGCGACGCACCAGGCCTTTTGGAACCGGGCTCGGAAAACCAGAGGCTTACCGACCAGAAAATTACGATCAACAGGTAAACAATAATCCGAAAGAACGAAAAGAAGACATAATCGCGCATCTCACGGCCTGTCGTGAAATACCCTCCCCCTGCTAGCAGGGCGGCGGAATACACACCGAAGCCAAAGCTGATAGCGGCAACGTGGCTGCGCCAGGAAAGCCGAAAGGGGCGAAGCAGAAAGGCGAGGACGATGGCCCACTCCACCATCAGCACAGAGAGCAAAAAGTGCATCAATACCAGGATGGTGCGCAGCGATGAGTGGCCCGACGGCGCCAGGCGCATCACGATCAGACTCCCGCTCGCGAGCAATAGCAGGGGTACAGTAAAGCGCCGTATACCTCCCAGCGGTTGCAGGCTGTTCCAGCTAAGCTCGGCCAGCACGGCACACTGTAGAAGAACGTCCGTGAGGTCAATGATCATGGATGGAAACTGCGGGGCCGGGTGGCCTGAGAGTCGCAAAGCGGCCACCAGCCCCACCGAGCGGACTACGTAAAAAATGATGAGTAACGTGAACCAGGGGAAGCGAGCAGCGCGCTTCCGCTTGAAGATTACACCGAGAAGAACTAGATGTTCGAGGAGCCCAGCGGCCCAGATCACGTGGTTTATCATCAATCCTTTTTCAGCTTGGAAATCACGGGGTCGTCTCCCCAAGTTGCCCGGCTACCCGCAAAGTCGTCCATTGAGTTTCCTCACAGCTTCAGCCGCTCAGTCTCGATGACGGAACATCCAAAATGCCGGACAGGGAACAGGTCATCCGTCCAATCTATTCCCTTAGTCTATGGCGCAATCCACACTTTTCCTTTCAAGAAATTGCGCCGCTCAGGTGCACAGCGCAGACGAATTCGTCATCCTAATAGAACGAGGATGCCTTATGTCCCGTAGCCACTCTGATCTCGAAGCCGTTGTCGTTGGTCTTTTCCCCCGAGCGAGCGACGCTCGCCGTGCCCTGAACGTTCTCCGCGAGCATCACTTTGACGAGGATGAAGCGGCGGCTGCATTTCGCGAGCCGGCCTTTTCGCGGGTCGAAAACGGACCCGTTTCTGCGTCCCGCAGTGAAGGCGGCAACTGGTTTGGACAACTGAGACAGATCTATCACGGAGACGATCGGATCGAACCTGCCCAACGAGCTGTCACAGAGCCTGCGCCCCGGTCAGGGTCGCCTGAGTTTGAGTCGATGCTGTCGCAGCTGGAACTCTCACCGGAAGAGGCGCTGGCTCTAAAGCGCGATCTCGATCACGGGGCGGCCATCATCACGGTAAATGCCGGCGCCCGCAACCCGGAGGCGCGCGCTTTGCTGGAGCAGTACGGAGCACGCATTGTTCATAGCCATGGTACGAAGCGGCTCCCAGTCACGGATCCACCGCCAGGCGCCGTCGTCACGTCAACGCCGTACGCCGCTCCGAAAGAGGCTGACCCGGGGCATATTCAGCTTTTCGGCGAGGTGTTACGCGTTCGCAAAGAGAAGGTAGCCAGCGGAGACGTGCACGTCCGCAAGGAATCCGTGACGCATATGGAGACAGTACAAGTGCCCGTCACGCGAGAGCACCTGGTGGTTGAGCACTCCGACGAAAACGGCCGGACGGCTCCAGAAGGCTCGATCCGGGTTCCTCTGAGTGAAGAGCGAGTGCACATCGATAAGGACACCGTCCTCAGGGAGGAATACAAAGTCGGTAAGCGGGAAGTAATGCAAAACGAATCGATCAGCGATCGCGTCCGCCGCGAACGCCTGTTGATCGATGACCCCTCCGCCGGCAACGACCAGGGGAAGTCCGACTAAAGTTTTACAAAAGAGTATGCGCCGGGTAATAGCCTGCATCCTATTAGTTGTAAGTGGCAGAAGTTACTCGCGGCGGACCAGCCGCAACCTTTAACCTCCAAGCACAAAGGACATTCTCATGACTTACCAAGCCAACGCAACCGACGTGGGTGAGACGAAGCTCGTAGTGGTGGGACTTTTCACCAATGCAAGCGACGCTCATCAGGCAATCAACCAGCTGCGGGGCAGTGGATTTACCTCTAGGCAGATCGGTGCGGCCTTTCGCGGCCGATCGTTAGACCGGTATACGGATCGTGGCGACGCTGCCACCTCCCCCTCTGGCGCCATGCACCATGAAAGCTGGTGGCAAAAAATAAAAGATGCGTTTCGTCCCGATGACAGAGTTGAGGCAAAACGCGACACGGCAGAGGATGCCACTCTCAGCACCGATCCATATGCTGAGGGCGAGTACGAATACGACTTCAAAGATCGAGATTTCGAGGGCTCCCTCGCAGGCACCGGTATTCCTTCGGATCGTGCGGCTCATCTGGCCCGTAATCTGCAGGCAGGTGGTGCAATTGTCACCGTGCATGATGCAAATAGGGCTGGCGAGGCGGAAGAGATTCTGTCCGCCAATCATGGCAAGGTGCGCCACGAAGGCGTCGCCGGAAGCAACACCCCCACAGGAACTGACTACAGGGCCGCAGACGTGGCCGGCGCGGGCAGGGCGGGCACCGATTTCGCCCCCGGCGACTACAGAGGAGATGTGGTAACACCCGGTGTGTCTGGAACAGACTATCGCGATACGGATCTCACCGAAACAGACGAGACCGCGGTGGATGCTGCGGACTCGACCGGCCGGGAGGTTACAGATACGGGATACGTGGACCGGCGACCCCCGGCCACTAGGAATACGGCTGCCGGGGAATATGACGGCGACCGGGTGCAGCTGTTTGGCGAAGTCCTGCGCGTCCACAAGGAACGTATCAGCCGCGGTGAGGTAAGGGTGCGCAAGGACGTGGTCACTGAAAATCAAACCATCGAAGTGCCTGTTACTCGCGAAGAGCTGGTTCTGGAGCGGGTTGCGGTGTCGCCGGACACACCCGCGTCTTCAGCCAACATCGGCCGGTCGCAGGAGATTCGCGTTCCCCTTAGCGAAGACTCGGTTCGGGTTGAGAAGCAGCCCGTGGTGCGGGAAGAGGTGCTTGTCGGCAAGCGTGAAGTTTCTGACGTGGCCCGGGTGGGCGACGAAGTGCGTCACGAAGAGCTTCGCGTCGACTCCGATGAGGCTGCCAAGAGCAGAACGGCGACGGGCGAAGATCTTCCTGCCGACGTTCGCCGTCGTGGGTAAGGGTCGATCCCAATGAAAGCAGTAAGTAATTTGTTACCAATTCTGGCGGTGGGCGCGGTGGTGGCATTGTCCACCGCCGTTCCTCCCCTCGGCTAGTGCGGCACAGCAGTCAGCTACTGCCGGCGCCGCTCAACAATCCAACCAGTCGAGCGACATCGAGATCACCCGAAAAATCCGCCGGGCCGTGGTCAAGGATAAGACACTCTCCACGGCTGCTCATAACGTAACCATCATTACCAGAGACGGCAAGGTCACGCTAAAAGGGCGAGTCAAATCGGATGCGGAAAAGCAAACCATCGAGACCACTGCGGCCAGTGTCGCCGGCGCGGGAAATGTCGATGACCAATTGACGACACAATAAGGCGAACAACAAAGGAGAACAATTATGGCAGGTCATTCTATTTTTGGCATCTACACCAGCCGTCAAGCGGTGGAGGCAGCAGTACAAGCACTGCGCGATGCGAACTTCCGCAGCTCAGACATATCTGTCCTGGCCCCGGAGAATCTCGGCGACATCCGCGATATTGCCACCGTGAAGAGCACCAAAGCCCCGGAAGGTGCGACTGCCGGAGGTACTTCCGGGGCGGTGGTTGGCGGGGTGCTCGGATGGTTAGTGGGCATAGGGGCACTGGCGATCCCGGGCATCGGACCCTTCCTCGCGGCAGGTCCCATCATGGCCGCGCTGGCGGGAGTAGGGGTAGGCGCCGCCGTAGGTGGACTCACCGGCGCATTGGTTGGATTCGGTGTCCCCGAGTTTGAGGCCAAACGCTATGAAACCCGGTTGAAGAAAGGTGGCATCCTGCTCTCGGTGCATGCCGATAATCACGATTGGATCTCCCGCGCCAAAGCAATTTTGGAAAAGACCGGAGCAGAAGACGTTTCCAGTGCCACCGAAAGCCGGGTGGCTTAGCTTAGATGAACGACGTAAAGGAGGCGCCACAGCTCTCTTGATTACGCTGCCGCCTCGGTCTAAAAAGCGTTCTGGTCATAACTCCCCCAATGAGTCACAATCTAGAATCAATCTTGCTTCATCGCGTGGGGGAGAGCACGGATGGATTCTTCTGTGGCCGGATCAGCTATGCAGGTGGGCGCATCCACGCTGCTCCCGGTGGTCTGGCCACAGTTCAAGGATGTTGACCTTCACGCCAGGCACCACTCCCCGTGTCGCGGCGGCGACTTCTTTGATGCCCTCTCCGTCGGCCGGCACGTCTTATTCCTGCTGGCCGATATTGCAGGCCTGCAACTGCAAGCCCAGGAAGTGGCGTCGCAAGTGCAATCTGTCTTCCGGCAAAAGGCCGAGGAACTGTTTGCAATCTCTGATGTAAACGAGTCAGAGGCGCTTGCCGAACTGGCGCACGCATTTAACCTTGCCGTGATCGAAGCGGCGCAAGGCGTGCGTTTCGCGCCGACCTTTCTGGGCTGCTTCAATTTGACCCATGGCATACTCTCCTATTGCAACGCAGGCAATTTGCTCGCGCTGGTCCGCTCAGAAGGGAATGTGCGCGTGCTGGAGTCGAGCGGCATGCCGCTCGGACTTTTCAGTCACACCACCTTCGAGGCGGCGATTCTGGCGCTGCAGCCGGGAGATGCGGTGCTGGTGGTGACCAAGGGAGTCACCGGGAGCGCGCGGGGAGCTACTGACTTTGGTGTAAAACGCGTGCAACAGATGCTAAAAGACGCGACCACCGGCTCGGCGTCCGCGATCTGCGAGGCCGTACTTCGCGAGGCTCATGATTTCTCTCATCATCCCTGGTCGCGGTTCCTCAGCCTTTTCCATAAGACTCAGTCATGCATCACCGACGATTTGACGGCGCTGGCATTGGTGCGCCGATAGCACCTTATTGCCAGGCCTGGTGGTAGATCCGCTCGATCTCTTCCGCGGTCGGGATGCGGGGATTGTTCTGCGGAGACCCCGACGCAAGCGCCTGTTCCGCCATGGTGCTTACCAGGGCAGCGTATCGCTCTTCCGCAATGCCGAACTGTTTAGGCGAGGGTACTTGCAGCTCGGCGTTTCGCTGGTACAGCGCGCGCGTCAACCGATCGACCGCCGCCTGGTCGCTTTCATGCGCCTGCGCCACGCCCATGGTGCGGGCACATTCCGCGTAGCGGTCCAGGGCGGCTTCTGCTGAGAATGCCGTCACCGCCGGCAGCAGCATGGCGTTCGAGAGTCCATGCGGAATATGAAAATGCGCGCCCAGGGGCCGGCTCATTCCATGCACCAGGGCAACGCTGGCATTCGAAAAAGCGATGCCTGCCTGGGTCGCCGCCAGCATCATGGCTTCCCGCGCCTTAATGTTGCCAGGCTGGTGGAAGCAGGTTGGCAGCTCTCTCCAGATAGTCTTCATCGCCGCCAGGGCGAATGCGTCGGTAAAAGGATTCGCCTTGCGGCTGACAAAGGCTTCGATCGCGTGCGTAAGTGAGTCAGTGCCTGTATCCGCGGTGAGCCGGGCCGGCATGCTCAGCGTCAATTCGTAGTCCACGACCGCTGCCGACGGTAACAGGCTATCCCCGGCGACGAGCAACTTCTCTCCCCGCTCTACGTCCGTGATCACCGTGAACCGCGTGACTTCGGATCCGGTCCCGGCAGTCGTGGGGATCGCCAGGTGCGGCGGACCCGCTAACGGAATCTCATGGGGAACGCGATAGTCCCTCACTCTGCCCCCATTGGCGGCGAGCATGCCGATCGCCTTTGCGGTATCGATCGGGCTACCGCCGCCCAGGCTCACCAGGCAATCGTGCGCGCCCTCCACGAACTTGCGCACCCCTGCATCCACCACCGTGGTTGTCGGATCGGGCACCGTCTCATGGAAAATCTCACAGCGCAAACCTGCGCCTCTTATCTGGGAGGCCAACAGGTCAGCCAGTTGGGCCTTCATCAGGAAAGGGTCGGTCACGATCAAGGGATGTTTCGAGCGCAGGCGGGGAAGCAGGGTCGCTACGGTCGCAAAGGACCCACCCCCAATCTTGAGCATGGGGGGAATCCTGATCTCAGCTATGGTCGGCATCCTGTCCCTCTTGGGCCTTTTTCTTCGCGATGTACCATGCCGGTCAGCCCCGAAAACCCGTCTTTTCGCGGTCAACCGGCGGCCATCACACCGTTGGTGTATTGTTCGCGGCCGATTTGCACCGCCTAATTACGGTAGTACCTTGCCAGTTAATGGCGAAACTCGAGCACATCGGGCATATTACGCACCCATGCAGGGGCCTCACTTCTTGCGCATTGTCTCACGCAGCGGTTGAGCAGGATCCTCTTCATGCCGAAGGAGACGATGGCTTTCACTCTGGCCGAGGTAGACACCCGCACACTCGGCGCCACGGGTACGACCCCGTGTCCGGTCAACCTTACCAGGCTGAAAGGCCTGGACGTAAGCGCGCGCTACCATGCGGAACGTTGCCGAGGCGACTTCTTCGATGGAGTGACGGTCGGTTTCCGCCTGGTATTTCTGTTGACCGATATTGCCGGTCCGCGATCGGAGACGCACGAAATTGCCGCCGAGGCACAATATGCCTTCCGCCAACGAGCCCAGGAGCTATTCGAGCCCGCCGACGCCAACGAGTCGGATGCCATCGCCACGCTGGCCCACGATGTGAACCGGTCGTTGATGGAGGCCGCCAACGGAGTGCGTTTTGCTCCGACCTTTCTTGCCTGTTTCAACGCGACTCTGGGCATCTTGACTTATTGCAATGCAGGCCGCGTTCTCGCTGTGTTTCGCGACACCACCAGCGCGTGTGTTCTCGAACGCGGCGGGGTCCCGCTGGGACTTTTCACGCACGTCACCTATGAACCTGCGGTCCTGGCCTTTGAACCGCACGATAAGCTGCTGCTGGTGACCAAGGGAGTCACCGAAAGCCGCCGCGGGGCCGCCGAATATGGTGTCAAGCGGGTCGAGCGGGTACTCGAACAATCCTATGGAGATTCTGCCTCTCAGATCTGCGACAACGTTCTTAGCCAGGCCTACAACTTCGGCAATCATCCCTGGTCGAAGGTATACGACTTCCTCTTCACCCGCCGCCAACGCAGCACCGAGGATCTTACCGCGGTAGCCCTCGTACGCCACTGAACACTCCAAACGAAACCGAAGGGTGCCCCAGGTCTCGCTTTTGAGACCTGGGATCCTCCTAGGAGAGGCTCATCAAGTCCCCTGTTATAACCCCAGGTCGAAACGAATCAATGGCCGATTCTTGCCGCCGCTGTTTCCTAGCCACCGTCACTGGGCAAACCGCCGAAAGAAGCTATCCGCCTTCCACGACGGACGCTGATCAGCGTCAGCAACCCGCAGCGCCAGCTTCGCGAGAATGTTATTAAATTGCGCTGCGGCGGCAAGGTCCACCGACTGGCTTAGATCGTCGGCGGGCCCATGGTAGCGCTCCGCGTACCAGGCTTTGAAGATTTTTGCTTCCGGCGTACCAGGGAGCCAGCCAAACTTGAATGCAAGCGAAGGCACACCCTTCTTGATAAAGCTGTACTGATCGCTGCGAATGAAGCGATTGTGTTCCGGTTCCTTATCGGCTTGTATCTGCACTCCCGCTTCCCCGGCAACCGCGCGCACGTCGTCGCCCAGCGTCGACTCGCCCAGACCCTGCACTTCAAGATATTTTAAAGGAAACAATGGAAGGTACATATCCATATTGATGTCGGCGACGATGGGTCCGGACACGGTAGGATGAGCGGCAAAATACTGAGACCCCAACTCACCCTTTTCCTCCGCGGTGACGGAGAGGAACAAAATCGATCGCTTCGGTTTGGAACCCTTCATCGCACGAGCAATCTCGATGAGGGATGCATCGCCCGAGGCATCATCCATGGCGCCATTGTAGATACGATCGCCCTTGACCGGTTCGCCGATGCCGAGATGGTCGAGATGGGCACTCACCACCACGTACTCCTTTTTCAACAGCGGATCAATCCCCGGCAGAACCCCAACGACATTCTCGGACTTCACTTCCGAACGCGTCATGCCTACCTTAGCGTTCACCTGTACGGCCAGAGGAAAGTGCGGCAGCGGTTTATCTTCGTTCAGGGCCGTCAGAATCTCCTGAAACGTATGGCCGCTCTCCGCGAAAAGCATTTCCGCGCTCGTTGGATTGAATTCGATGCCCAGTGGCAGTGGAGGGGGCGCGTCCTGGCCGGGGTCGCTCAGCTCCATGCGTGGCTGGAAACGTGCTGCTGCAATGCGCGACCACGGCACTTCTGCACTCTTGGGATTGGGAATCACAATCGTGCCGATGACCCCGGCCTTCGCCAGCGCCTTCCGCCGTTCTTCCCCTGACTGGTAGTGCGCTTTCACCGGGCCCGGCATGTCGCTCGGGCCGCCCGTCACGAAGACGACAATCTTGCCCTTCACATCCTGGCCTGCCAGATCGTCGTAATGCAATTCCGGGACTGTTAGCCCGTACCCGACAAACACGGCGGCTCCTTTGACACTCGCCGCCGCATGCGAGCTAACCCCCAGGATTGCATCGTCCCCCAACTTTACGGGTTGCACTTTGCCGTCGCGCAGCAGATCGAGAGAGCAGCGACTCTCGTCAAGCTTCACCACCTGGAAGTCTATCGGCTGGCGATAACCATCAACTCCGGCAGGCTCTAAACCCGCCGCGCGAAATTGCTCCGCCATGTAGGTCGCGGCCTTCTCGAAACCTTCGCTGCCGGTCCCACGGCCTTCGAGGCTATCGCCGGCGAGAAACTGAACATGAGACCACCAGAGTTTGCCCATCGCGTTCCAGTCAGGGCTCTGTGCGGCCGCGCCTGCGACGGCAAGAGTCAGTGCAAGGCAGACCTTTATCCGGTTGGTGAATTTCACTTGGGCGAACACCTCGCTACTGCGAATGTAAATCAAAAAAAAGGACGCTCCCCAAAGGGAGCGTCCTTTTTCGCCGGCCCGGTTGCGGCGGGCGGTTTACTGCAGGTTTGAGTCAGGAAGAACCGCGGTACCTTCTGCGCGAACCGCATACAGCTGTGAAGGGTTGATGTCGAGTGCCTTGAGGATAGTGGGAGCCACCTGGGCGGTACCCACTTCCGCGCGCACCGTCTTCGACCGGAAGGACGGATTCGACAGAAGCAACATCACATTCGTGTCGTCATGCGAGAAGCCGCCATGCTCCGAAAGCTTTGCTTTGCTGCCCGTGTACACGACGCCGACATTTGGGGTTACGATGATGTCCGGCGTGCGCGGGTCCACGGTTGGGTCATTGTAGTTAATCGACAGCGTGGGACCGGAAAAGATCTGTCCCAGCGCGATTCCGGTTGGGGAAGCGTTCTCTTCGAGGATCTTGACGGCGGCATCGGTATCAGAGGAATTCTTCAGCCAAAGCAGAGAGACGTCGTCTTCCGTCGGCCCGATGCCGTCGGGGTTTTCGGTCGATTCAGAGTCTGGAATATAGCCTGCCTTCGAGAGCAGCGTGGCCGGCGTGGTGCCGTTCTTTTTCTGCGGTGTGTAGCGCGAGGGATCGATGGGCGACTGGCCGTGCTTGGCAGTGATCACGATCAGGGTCGAATCATAGAGATCCTTATCCTTCAACTCGTCGACAAATGCCGCAATGGAGGCGTCGACAAACTTGAATTCGCTCAACAGGGCCGCAGTGGGGGTACCGATAGCATCCACATATCCGCCAGTTACCCCATTGCTACTTTCAACCAGCTTCTGTCCCACGCTGACCACCTGAAAGTTCATACCGAAGATGGTGGGCACCTTGGTCGTTTTCCGGCCCAGGTGATCCTTGCCATCGATCTCATTCAGGATCGCGTTGACCTTCAACTGGTCGTAGCACTGAATATTTTGAAAACTGTTGGTCCAGGAGCTTGTATCCGAACCGGGATCGGGCACGGTCGAGCAGGAAATGCCGGTCACTGTCTTGAGTCCCGGAATAGCGACCACACTGGAGTTGATTTCCGGCGAGTAAAAGTCATCCAGCGCGATCGGACCAAGACCGCTGGAAACCGACGAGTAAGCGGGGTGCTTGTCGGCCCACGCCGCGTAGCCGCCCGCCCTGTGAATGACGCTGAAGATACTGTTGGCGCGGACGAACTCCCAGGGAAAAACGGGATTGCAGCCATTGTTCGGGTCACGGGGAAGCTTCTTGGTATCGATGGAGTTGAGGCCGCCGTCGATCAGCGCCGCGCCAGGAGCGCCACCGTTCAACTTGGTCTTGTCGATGTCGATGCCTTCCTCATACTCGGTCGTGGTGCCGGTCGGGGTCGCAAACGGGGTGCAAGGGCCGGCCGCTACACCGTTGCCCGTAGTCTTTTCTGGGGCGTCCAAGTTTCGCGCGTAGGCCACATCGTAATAGACGCCGGTCAAGGCCGGGCTTCCTCCGGTGACGATAGCGGTCAGGCCGGGGAAGGAATCCGATGGCTTCGATGTACTGGCCGCGACGTAGTTCACGCCGGTTTTGCCCAGGGCAGAAAGAGCCGGGCAGTAGGGCTGACCACTATTGACCGTGCTGATGCCCTTGGCGCAGTTCTCAAAGTCAACTGCATGCATGCCATCCACGCTGATGAGAAGAACTCGTTTGATGGGGCCTTGGCCGAGGCCGTCCTGTGCGACCGCAGCTGAACACGCGGCCGCGAGGGAAAGTAGAGCGATTGCTGTTTTCATTACTACCTCCGGGATCAATGGTTACTAGACCCCGCAGGTCGATTACATTGCCGGAGGATGAAAATTCCGTGAAAGTCTTATAATGACAAGACTGGCTGAACGATTGTGCGTCTATTACCGCGCAGGTTTGCCCAGCTCTGCCTGACGCGACTTAGAGCGGGAAGGAAATAGCTTGGCACGCCGGGCGGTCCACTCTGCCGAGGAGAAGAGATCCGGTCCTACTTCGATCAGGCGTGGAATCATGTTGAATACGGAAATCTGGCTCCACAGCTTTCCTTCACGGGTGCGAAATCCCTTCTCATTCAAATCGCTGGCGATGTTCGAGAAAGGGAAGTCCTGCACGATGAGGTCCATCATCTGGGTCAGCACCATGCGCTCGCCGGGATGGAACTCCAACCGTTGGCAGTCGTCCGAGATGCGAAGACCGTAGGGGATATCCTCGCTGAAGGCGCCCTCGCTGGGCGCTTCCTCTCCGGGCAGTTCGCGCCGCCACTCTATCGACACCAACTGCCATCCTGCAGCCGTTCGCTGCTGCATCACGGACGGGCTGAATGGCCCGGAAATGACATCGCGTATCCGCTCGAAATGCGCCATGGAGTTGCCTCGACTCTGATAAGACTATGTGCTTGTGCACCGAGATAAGCAATTAGCGTGCCGCTCAAGCAGCAGACCTGCACTTTCAACCAGCTTGCTTTCAGGGACTTGTAGAAGAGAAGATTTCACGGCAGGCCGGCCTGTGTGCGAAATCGTAAAACGCTGTTCACATACGGACATGGATGCCGGTGTGATTTGCACGAGCATCGCAGAGTCTCCGTGTGTACCGTTACCCTGCCATGGTGTTTGCCGATCTCGATCTTTCCCGGCGACTCGAGCGTGCCGAAGGGCAGGCGTGCCTGGAGTTCGCTGAATCGCGCCATCGTCTTCATCCCGAGAGCGGGGCCGCCTGGATGCAGTGTGCGGGCGCAAACGTGGTCTTCAATGGAGTCGATTCCCCAATCACGCAAACCTTCGGCCTCGGCCTCTTTGAGCCGTTGACCCCTGGGGCCCTGGATCAGATTGAACGGTTTTTCCGGGATCGCGGAGCGGCCGTGGTGCACGAGGTGAGCCCACTTGCGGGCATCTCAACGTTAGACTTGCTATGCGCGCGAGGCTACCGGCCCATCGAACTCAGCAGCGTCATGTACTGCCCCGTCGACCGGCCCGGCGCCAGAGAGAATGCCGCACTGACCGCGCGGGTGGCCGCCCCTGAAGAATGCGCACTATGGGCGGAAGTGAGCGCGCGCGGATGGGCGCATGACAATCCGGAACTCCGCGGCTTTCTTGAACAATTCGGCGCTGTCGCGTTTGCCCGTAAGCAGAGCGTGCATTTCATCGCCGAACTGAATGGCCAACCCGGAGCAGCAGGCGCGCTGAGTCTCCATGATGGAGTCGCACTGTTCGGCGGCGCGGCCACTATCCCGGAGATGCGTCGTCAGGGTCTACAGGCAGCCCTGCTGGAAGCCCGCATGCGCTATGCGTTCGAACATGGCTACCCGCTCGCCATGATGGTGACGGAGGCGGGCAGCCAGTCGCAGCGTAACGCCGAACGCCAGGGCTTTCGCATCGCTTATACCCGCACCAAGTGGCGTCTCGGTTAACCGCTCCCAGCAACCCATCCACCGGGTGGCTGCGAGAAATGTTGCCGGGTACCCGTTCTAGCTGCGAGGATCCGCCAGGCGGCCCATAAATAAAATACTGGCGGAACGATTGTCGCGAATCATGAATACAAACGGATGGTCGGCACGGAAAACGGGTGGTGGCGCCTCCGGAGCGCGCATGGCCATCGCCCTCATGGTCACCGCTGTTGCCGCCGCCGCTTCCGTTCCTTCTTCGTTTAAATCGACGTAAGCCTTATGGATGACCTCTGAGATAGCGAAATCGCGATGCCCCGTCATTCCTGAAAAATCTGCATTCGCAGCAAATGCCTGCGGCATGCCCATCGCACTGAGCGTGGAGCCAAGCTCAAACTCTTGCGTCTCTTTAAACTTAGGTATGGTCACAATGACTTTTGCTACCGGGAATAGTTGGCGCAGCCATTGCCGTAGATTGGAGTCAGTCAACGACTGCTCCAGTTCAGGCAGTCCTCCCGGATCTTTGGGTAGAAAGACAATCAGCGACAGTTCCTTACTCTTGTAAGGGACCTCCAGAGCTTGAAAGCTCCCGCCATCGTAATAGCTGAATCTGCCTTCGCGGTGCATCAGCGGAACTTTGGCGATCTGCGACGGCGACAAATGGAAGTCCTCATCCTTTGTCTGCGCCTTATCGAATTGCGTTTCCCAGTCACCTTTGAAATAGATAGCGTTGGTAAGCACCAGCCGTGTGTCCGATCTCAGTGCGCCGGGTTGCAGCAGGTCTTTGATCTTGTCTTGTGTCTTTTGCTCCACCCATTGGTTAATGCTCAATCGGGCCGCTTCCGTCGCACTCTTGAAATTTAACTGGTTCAATCCCGCGCCATAGGCGGTCTTTAGCAGGTTGAGAAAATCATCAAGAAAGCTGTAGCCCTGTTGCGCCCACAGGGCATTGGCAACGCTTAACTGGTAGCCGGCGTGTGCGGCGTTGAGGTCACTGAGGAGCGCCCCCATCGCCGGGTGCAGCTTGTCCGGGGCCAGTGTAAAGTGCAGTGCTTTCGCCATTTCGGAGGCGGTGTTGCCCCGCGCCCCCGCGTAAGCCATGGCCAGAGCAGTAGAAATACTTTCCGGCGAAAAGAAAAGATTGCCACTCCGGCTTCGCAGCCGCCCGTAGAGCGCGATGGCGAACACATTGTTGCCCTCGGCCACCGCCGTTCGATCAGCAACCGCCAATTGCTTCATCTCCCCACCCAGAGCACCCGGCGATAACACCAGGCAAGGAAGGAGTAACGACACCAGAAAGTTCATCCGGAGCCACCTCAGGATCTGCCACCATTGCGGCCTTTCGCTCGTCACGTCCGTCAATTGATCATAGCCTCCGCTTGCCGTCTGCTTCACCGCGGACCGCAACCGGGCCATCGCCGTGATTTCGTATCGTGACTTCTTATGAAGAAGCGGCGATTTCGTATAGGCTGTTGTCGCACGTCCTCAATGCCGGAGGTTTTGATGTCCATCAGGAGACGCCTCTTCGTCGCGATATGCGGGGTCACGTTGTGGGTTGGCGCGGCGAACGCGCAGGTTGTTGTTCGTATCGGGCCTCCGCCGCCGGTCGTTGTTGAACGTCCAGGGCGGGCGTTGCATGCCGGCTGGGTATGGATACCGGGGTATTACCGCTGGAACGGGAGACGGTATATCTGGGTTCCTGGGCGCTGGGCAGCCCCACCCCGGCCACGCGCCATCTGGGTGCCCGGCCGATGGGTTCCTCGCGGTGGCGGCTGGGTCTGGGTCAACGGATATTGGCGTTAAGCGAGTCTGCGTGTGAACCAGGATTTCGGGACGAGACTGGACTCACACACCCTCTAAAGCCCGGCATCTCGCTTTGCGTGAACACGACTGTGAGACTCGGTGGATTCACTCCAAAGCCGGTATCACTATCGAGAACGTCGTCCCACTGCGCCCCGGATTGCTACTGCTCCGAACACGAATTTTCCAGCCGTTTCGCTCCAGGATCTCCGCGGTAACCCAGAGCCCTAACCCGGTTCCCGGTCTCACCTTTGGTGGTCACGAACGGCTCAAAGATCCTGGGCAATACATCGCTCGGAATCCCCATGCCCGTATCGGCGATGGTGAGGCGAACCAGCTTGCGGTTTTGCTGTGAGCTCCGGAAAACGGAGATGCGGATTCTCAAACGCCCGCCGTTCCGCATAGCGTCAATGGCGTTTCCCACCAGGTTGGCAATCACCTGTCGAAGCTCCCCGGGAGTGGAAAGTACGGTCGCCGACGGCGCCCGTTCTTCCCGCTGAACTCTTATTCCCGCACCTATAAGACGCTGGCCAAAGAGCATCAGTACGGAATCGAGCACGTTGGCAATTCTGGTGGCTGTTGGCTGGCTGGGTTCACGATAGAAGCGTAGCGTCTGCTTGGTAATCTCCGCGACGCGTGCCAGTTCCTGCTCGGCCTGCGCCAGGTATTTCTTGCTTTGCTCAGGCGAGACATCCGCGCGCATGAGGAAGAGCAGATTCGTGACCGCTTCCAGGGGATTGTTAATTTCGTGCGCGATGCTCGCGGCCAAACGGCCCGTAACCGCCAGTTTCTCCGACCGCAGTAGGGCCTCCTGGGCAAGTGCGTATTGCTCCATCTGGTCCCGAATTTGATATTGCCTTTCCCGGCCCCGCAGTGCGATCTCGAGCGTGCTCAGCAAAGTCTCGGGGCGAAGCGGCCGTTCCAACAGAAACAAATTTCCTAAAGGCCGGCGCATCTTTCGCAGACGCTCGCTCTCCACCGTGACACGCCCGCTTATGGTTAGCAGGATGAGCGGAAAATCGGACCAGGAAGGCTGCTCCTGCAACAACTGGAGCAATTCGCCTACGGAGTCGCCCAAAAAGGCCTCTTCCGAAATGATAGCCGCGCCTGCCCCCTCGCGAATCATCGCGCACGCTTGCCTGATCGAGTTCGCGATGTGGCACGGGATCATTTGCCGCTCGAGCAGGCCCGCAATCAGGCGCCCATCCTTCCCCGTGGGTGCCACGATGATCGTTCGACGATCGTGCGCGAGGGGCGGGGTCTCAGGAGTCAGCGGCGTTCTCCAAGCTGAAATCTTTGCCGATGAAGCTGGGAATTCCTGTAAGTACGCCTTTGAAGTCACGCAGAGGTTCTCCAACAATGATACCTCCATCGCCCAACACCAGTTCCCGGATCGCTCGCTCGTGTGGCCCGCTTCGCTTCTTCAGCACGGAAAGCGCTTGGCGAATTTTCCCGGCGTATTCAAAGTAGCGGAATAGCAGCACGCTATCCGACAGGTAACTCACATCGATAGGCGATTGCATGCTTCCGATGAAGCCGTGCTGTGCCAGCGTGAGAATCGTTGCCACCCCTTGCTGGCCCAGGTAAGACAACAATTCGTGCAGCTGCATGGAAAGGAATTGCTCATGCGGCATGGCGTTGAGAAGGCCATTCAAGCTGTCCAGCACCACAACTCGCAACCTTTCGTCATCCACCAGGCGCCGCACGCGTGACACGAATTCCCCCGGAGCCAGTTCAGCCGGGTCGACCTGCTGAATTTCCATCCGGCCATCGGCCAGGAGAGATGCGGCGTCCATACCCAGACCTTTGGCTCGTTCCAACAGGGTGGAAAGCGCTTCATCAAACGTAAAGATGACCGCCTTCTCACCCCGTTGTGCGGAGGAGACCGCGTAGCGCAGAGCCAGGGTGGATTTGCCGCAGCCCGCGGGACCAATGAACAAGGTACTGGTGCCGGTATCGATCCCTCCGCCGAACAGCGAGTCCAGCGCCTCTATTCCGCTCAGCACTGCCTTACGCTCAAAGCCAGGCTTATGTTCCGCCGCAATCAACCGCGGATAAATGGAGAGGCCGCCCGTCTCAACCGTGTAGTCATGAAAACCCTCGCGATAGGAGGATCCGCGAAGCTTACGCACCTCCAGCCGCCGGCGCTTGATTCCAAAATCGCGTTCCAGGCTTTGCATCATCACGACTCCATGCGCAATGCTCTGCAATTGAAGGTCTTGGCTACCTTCCGCCGTGCGGTCATCCAGCAGCATCACGGTGCAGTTTCTGTCCGCAAAATGACGCTTCAGCGACAGAATCTGACGCCGGTATTTCAACGGGTCTCGCGCCAGCATGCGAAGTTCTGAGAGCGAGTCAAAGACCACGCGTTGCGGCTGCGTCGCGTCCACTTGTTCGAGAATCGCCGCCATCGTGTCGGCGAGTTCCACCTCGGATGGATGAAACACCGTGTACTGCGCGTCCGGACCCAGATCGTCCTCAGAGGGAGCCATCTCGTAAATCTGTAGTGAATCGGCGGACCATCCGTGAGACCGGGCAACCTGCTCCAGTTCCTTCCTGGACTCTGACAAGGTCACGTAGATGACCTTCTCGCCCCGCTCGATCCCGGCCAGAAGGAATTGAAGAGCCAGAGTCGTCTTGCCGGTTCCCGGGTCCCCTTCGACCAGGTACAAGTGCCCCTGCGGCAGTCCACCGTTAAGGATGTCGTCCAGACCGGAGATGCCGGTTGGAATACGGCTAAGTTCGGCTGAAGTAACTGGATTGAACAGACTCGCCATTCCGCTTGTTTACGTTCATTTGGCCGCCACACGAAAAACGCGCGCAAAGAAGACGCGTCAGATATCAAGGTTTAAGATCCCAAACCATTTGCCGGGTTGCACCTGTCCCCGGTTCCCGGAGTGTGCCCTCATAGACTGCACGTCCGTAACGTCGTGTAAATGCGGCAGCCTGATCGCCCGGAGATTACGCATCAAGGCCCCACATGAGCGAACCGCAGGCCGATCATATTTTGCAGGTAGGTACCGGCTTCTGGGCCTCGAAGGTTCTGCTCAGCGCCGTAGAAATGGGGCTATTCACCGAACTGGCCCAACGCCCCGAAGATCTTGAAACGCTGCAAGGGCGCCTCGGGCTGCATCCGCGCGCGGCACGCGACTTCCTCGATGCGCTGGTCGCCCTCAAATTTCTTGAACGAACGGGCGGTAAGTACGCGAACACCGAATCAACCGACTTCTTCCTCGACAAGCGCAAACCCTCCTACATCGGGGGCATCCTGGAGATGGCCAACCATCGCCTCTATCCCTTTTGGGGCGAACTCACCACGGCGCTGCGGACCGGTTTGCCGCAAAACGAGGCCAAAGGCGGCGGCCCTGACCCCTTTACGGCGCTTTATGCCGATCCAGAGCGCTTGAAAGATTTCCTGCGCGCCATGACCGGCGTAAGCCACGGAGGAAACATCGCCATCGCCCGCAAGTTCCCCTGGAGCCGCTACCGCACGGCCGTGGATGTAGGGACCGCGCAGGGCGACCTGATCACCCAGGTGGCGCTCGCCAATCCGCATCTCAGCGGGATCGGCTTTGATCTCCCCGCTGTCGCTCCTATCTTTGAAGAGTATGTCGAAGCCAACGGCCTTTCGGACCGGGTGAAGTTTTCCCCGGGAAGCTTCTTCGACCAGCCATTGCCCAAAGCGGATGTAGTCATGATGGGCCACATTCTGCACGACTGGGATCTGGAAACAAAGCGCATGCTGGTCCGCAAAGCCTGGGAGGCGTTGCCGGCGGGTGGCGCCTACATCGTGTATGAAAGCATCATCGACGACGATCGCTCCAGCAACGTCTTTGGCTTGCTGATGAGCCTGAACATGCTCATCGAAACCCCCGGCGGATTTGACTACACCGGCGCCGACTGTGCCGGCTGGATGAAGGAAGCCGGTTTCCGCGAAACCCAGGTAGAGCATCTGGTAGGCCCTGACTCTATGGTCATCGGCTTCAAGTAACGCCGATTTAAGGGCGGGGAAGCGACTGTCGAACGAAGGGCACGGCAGAAACCGCGCCCTTTGTTCATCAATACCACTCGAGAACTTATTGCCATGGGGGCCCTCACGCAAATTTTTCGCCGAAATAACTATACGGCGTATACCCATCTCCTATACGCTGTATAGGAGATGGATCAGGCGACCGAAGAACGAATAGCAGAGACAGCCCTCAAACTCCTTGAAACAGGCGGAGAGGACGGGGTCAGCATGCGGCGGGTGGCAACTGCCGTGGGTATCACGCCGATGGCGATCTACCATCACTTCGTCGACAGAAGGGCACTGCTGAACTTCGTCGTCGATCGCGAGTTCACCAAATACTCTGAATCCCTGCAGGCTCTTCCCCGGCGCGGCACCTACGAGTCGCAACTCCTGACCTGCATGGACGCCTACATCGACTACGCCTTCGCTCACCCGCGCATCTTTGACTACGTCTTTGCCGAGCCGCGGCCGGGTGCGCGCCGCTTTCCCGAGGATTTCCGCGCTCGCCGTTCCCCCACCCTGAATCCGGTAGCCGATCTGTTGCAGAAGGCGATGGAAGCCGGCTACCTGAAACAAGACGACGTGTGGGAGCTGGCGATGGAGTTCTGGGCCCATACCCATGGTTATGTCTCGCTTTATCGCGGAGGCAGGTTCGACTCTGCCCGAGAAAGAGTTTCGCGCCTTGGTTCGCCGTTCTATCAGGAGGATGATTCATGGTCTTAAAGCCTAGTCTGAACGTTCTGGTCGCCCTGTGTCTTACCGCATCCGCGGCCCTGTTCTTCTTTGGCACCGGACTGACTCCGGTCTGGATGCTGCTTTGGTTGGCGCCCATTCCCGTCTTGTGGCTGGCGCCCCGCATCCCCGCTGGACAGGCATTTCTCATCGCTGCCGCCGCGTATATGCTTGGCGGATTCAACATCTGGTTTTACATGTCGATCGTGACCCCGGTCTGGATCACCTTGCTGAATGCAATTGTCCCAGCCTGCTTGTTTGCTACCGCCGTGGTGTTGTTTCGCCATCGCGCAGTGCGCGGCCGGCTATGGCAGGCTGCATTGATCTTTCCGGCGTTCTGGGTGACCTACGAGTATGTAACCTCGTTAGTATCGATTCACGGCACTATCGGAAATATCAGCTATAGCCAGATGAATTTCGTGCCCATTCTGCAGCTGGCTGCGGTGACCGGGATCTGGGGCATCAGCTTCTCCATCCTGTTTTTCGCGGCTACGGTGGCAGCCCTTCTGGGCCAGGGTCCAATCGCGGCAGAAGCAGGCTCTCGCAGCCATGGCGGCGCTGTTCTTTGTCGGCGTCTTCGGTTACGGATTCTCGCGCCTCGCGCGATCCCCCAAAAACGCGCCCAGGATCAAGGTCGCTCTGCTGGCTTCCGACGATTCGCAGATGGTGCTTGCGTTCACGCCCGAGCAGACCCTTTGGATGTACGACCAGTTCGCCAAAAAGATACGTACCCTCGAGGGGCAGGGAATCCAGATGTTCGTGTTGCCGGAGCACAGCGGTTCCATCACAGATGCATCCCTCGCCGCGGCGGACGAGAAGCTCGGCGCGTTAGCCAGGGAGACGAACGCCTTCGTTGCCATCGGGGTCGACCGCATCCGGCCGAACATTTCATGGAACGAGGAGAGACTCTACGCACCGGACGGGAAGCTGGTCACGACTTACCACAAGCATCACCTGTTACCCCACTGGGAGGATCAGTTCACGCCCTCGACCACCCGCTCCACTGTGAAAGAGCCTTCGGGCACATGGGGACTGCGAAATCTGCAAGGACATGGATTTCCCGCGCTTGAGCAGGCAGTATGCCAACGACGGCGTGGGGCTGATGATCGTCCCGGCCTTTGACTTCACCCTGGACGGCTGGTCACACGGCCGCATAGCCGTCATGCGTGGGGTGGAAGGCGGATTCAGCATCGCTCGTTCCGCCAAGCAAAGCATTCTCTACGCGACCGACGATCGCGGACGCATCCTGGGCGAGCAGAGCACCATGTTTCTTCCCTTCGCCACCGTGATCACCTCCGTTCCCGTTCATCACGACGTGACTCTTTACTCCCGCTGGGGCGACTGGTTCGCCTGGCTGAATATTGCCCTGCTGGCCGGCTTGCTCGCCAGCAGCACTATCCCCAGTGGTCCGGCATCGGTAAGAATCAAGGGTGCCCCAGCTTGCCCCGGCATGCCGAGGAGCGATCCCGACGGAAGCCGATTCGCCCCTTTGTCCTGCCGAGCAGCTACTTGCCGACGGCAAGTTGAGGGCGAAATGACACGGCAAAATCGCTGTAAATGCAAGGCCCGCAGGCTGACCGCCAAACGTCAGCCCAGCCCGGAAGGGCTGGGAAAGTGGTACCGGAGCGGATCCTGCGCCGTGGCGCGGCCTCAACCGATCATCCCTCTCCGATTCGAATGGAAACTCCATCCTCTTTACCTCGGCAATTTCCTCTTGACATGTACTAGTACACTAGTACATTATTCATCTGCATGAAAAACCCGCTTCCAGTCCGGCGTCCCTTTACCTTCCGCCTCGACATGCAGAGCGGTGTACCTCTCTACCGCCAACTCATCGATCAGGTCCAGGCTGCTATCGCCGCCGGCCTCCTAGTCCCGGGCGATCAACTCCCTACCGTCCGTCAGGTAGCCGTAGACCTCGAGATCAACCCCAACACCGTCATGCGCGCCTATCGCGAAATGGAAATCCGCGGCATTCTCGACACCCAGCAAGGCACCGGCACCTTTGTCGCGCAGCAAACCATCGATCGTGACGCACTCGAGCATTCCCGCGGATTGGAGCAGTTAGTCGAAGAGTTTGCCGCCAAGGCCGGCGCGGGCGGATTCAAACTCGAAGAATTGATGACCGCCCTCAGCGACCGCGTCGCAGAAGGCAAGCAGCCCAGGGCCCCGAAACCAAAAGGAGATAGACGATGAACAACACGGGCAGAACCTTAGCGGTGGATATAAGCGGACCGGGAATCGCAGCCCTTCTCGCCTGTCTGGTTGCCGGCTTTGCCGGGAGCAAACTGCTTCATTCTCCCGCTCCGCTGCTTGCCGCCATCGCAATCGGTCTCTATCTTATGTTCTCGATCAAGGTTGTGCAGCAGTGGCAGCGCGTCGCCATCCTCCGTTTCGGGCGTTACCGCGGCCTCCGCGGCCCCGGCCTCTTCCTTATCGTGCCTGTCATGGATACACTCAGCCGCTTTGTCGATCAACGCGTTCGTGTCGCGACCGTGACCGCCGAATCCACGCTCACCCGAGACACTGTCCCTGTCAACGTCGACGCGATTATCTTCTGGCTGGTGTGGGACGCCGAAAAATCCATCCTCGAAGTCGAGAACTTCACCGATGCCGTGAACATGAGCGCCCAGACCGCACTCCGTGAATCCATCGGCCGCCACGAACTCGCGCAGATGATCACTGAGCGCGAAAGCATGGGCCAGCAACTACAACTGATCCTCGACGCCAAGACAAATCCCTGGGGCATCACCATTCAATCGGTGGAAATTCGCGACGTCCGAATCCCCCAGGCCCTGGAAAACGCGATGTCCCAGCAGGCCCAGGCGGAACGCGAACGTCAGGCCCGTCTCATCCTGGGCGATGCCGAAACCCAGGTCTCCATCAAGTTCGCCGAGGCTGCCAGGATCTACGGTGACAACCCCGGCGCCCTGCACTTACGCGCGATGAACATGCTCTACGAAGCGATGAAAGAAAAAGGAGCGATGGTCATCGTTCCCTCAACCGCTGTCGAAACCATGGGGCTCGGCGGAACGCTTGCCACATCCGTCCTCGGCCGCGAGCGCTAGCCGGCCCCATGAGAAATGGAGAGTATTCACCATGAAAGCTCTTTACAAGTTCGTCATCGCCGCATCCTTGCTGGCCGGCTCGATCGCCGGCTATGGCCAGACCTCGTTGGTGGGCGAATGGCACGGTATGGACAATAATCTTCCGATAATCGATCTCAACATCCAACAGGACGCCGGCCAAACCACTGGAAGCGCCGTCTTCTACTTGATCAAACGCAACTCTGACGGTAGCACTCCCTACGTGGCCGGCCAGGCTGTCGGCCCCATGGAGAACCTGAATTACGCGCCGGAAAAGCTGAGCTTCGATATGCACCGCAGAGACCGCTCGCTTGTCAGTTTCCGCGTGGAACTGGTCGACTCCGGTCACGCGAAGCTATTCCGCACCAGCGATAGCGCCCCGGAAGGCACAGGTTTCCCGCTCGTCCGCGTAAACCCCTAACCGCCTTCCTATCCGATCGGGAGCCGCAGCAACTCCCAAAGGCGGCTCTTGCCTTCTAACGTAACCCGGACGGCGCGGGTGCCCCGAATAGGCGCCACCCACCGGAGTTCCCCCAACCGTTTGTACAGAGCGCAACCGAGTGGCCCGGCAAGGTGATGCCGGCGCTCGGTCCAATCGAGACACCGGCGAGCAAACTTGTTGGGGACGCGAATCTCATCGGGGAGCTCTATGCCCAGTGATTGGAACCAGGTTCTTCCCGGCGCCGTCACGGTGTAGTGCTTGGGACCGGAAACCCTCAGCAATGCACGGCGTTCAAGTTCTTCCGCGATCTGGACGCCGAGCCAACCGGCAAGATGTGCGTAGCAAGTGCGCGCGTGGGCCAGGGTGCCGGCCGTCACCGTGTGCGTCGGCCCGGTTGTCTCCCGGGGGCGCGCCGTTAATACCAGCAGCGCCTCGATTGCGTCCGCGACCTCCGGGCTCGACAGGCGATAGTATCTATGCCGTCCCTGCCGCTCCACGCTGAGCAAGCCGCCGTCGATCAGCCTTGCCAGGTGTCCGCTCGCTGTTGGTGGTGCGACATTTGCGATCGAAGCGAGCTCTCCCGCAGGCAGGGCCAACCCATCCATCAGGCTAAGCACAATCGCGGCCCTTCCCGGGTCGCCCAGCAGATTCGCGGTCAACGACAGGTCTTGATGCATACCGCCATTCTTTCACTAAAGAAAGGTGCGACACTTCGGTCCCCGCCGAAATGTTTCGACGGTCTGCGGAGCTAGGCTTGGTCATGGAGGTAGTTCATGATCACGCTTCATCTTCGGTACACCATCGATCCCAACAAGCTAGCCGACATCCGAGCCTATGTCGAAGCGGAAATGAAGCCTATCAACGAATCTGGAGGCAGTATCGTCGGATACTATCTGCCCACCGACTTCGCTGGATCCACCAACGAAGCCTTCGGGATCATCGATTTCCCGTCGCTTGCTGAATACGAGATCTACCGGGCAAAGCTCGCGGCGCATCCGTTGCACATAAAGTATGTCGAAGCCCTCGAACGCAGCGGGGCTTTGCTATCGATTCAACGGTCGCTGATCCAACGCGTCGAAGCAAAGGACGAGTTGCCATCATGAACAGTGAATCTCACAACCCACCGATTCCAGGCTACGGTTTCGGTTCCCTGGCCAGCGCAGAATCGCCGATCTCGTTGGAAGACCTGGCGCAGCTCGAACAAACCGTGGGATGGACCGCCGAAGATGAACGAATATTGCGTGAGCGTAGCGAGCTGTTTCGTTCCCAGGCGGAGCGGATGGTCGACACCTGGCGCGCCGTCATCGCTGCACAACCCCATCTTTCACGGTGGTTTGCCGGCCCCGATGGCAAGCCGGATGATACGTACAAAGCCGCTGTGAAACGCCGCTTCGTGCAATGGGTCGTGGACGTGGCGGCCCGCCCGCATGACCAGACCTGGCTAAATTACCAGGAGGAAATCGGCCTTCGGCACACTCCCGAGAAGAAGAACCAGGCAGACGGCCGTCACACACCGGCATTCGTTCCCTTGCGTTACATGCTTGCTTTCATTCCCGTGGTAACGAATGTGCAACAGTTCTTCGATCCCGCAATCGCCGATCCTGAGGAACGGGTCGCTCTTGAGCGGGCTTGGACGAAAGCAGTGCATCTCCACGTAACTCTATGGTCTCGTCCCTACACGCGCGAAGGGCTCTTCTAGCTCCTCGCGCGGCCAGACTGGCGGGCGGCCGCTTTGCCTAAGAAACGAATGTCAGGAGATCCGGGCCACTCGCACACCTCGGTGCCGGCCCGATCCCGCCTTTCTTGCGTGCCGGTCTCATAAAAAGCAGAGTATGCTGCTCCGAGATCGCAATTCTGAACCGCCACCAACAGGAGGGTGCGGATGCCCGCTCCCCGCTCGCACGGACTTCCCAGCCCAACCGTCTGCACCTGGATTGTCATCGCCATGCTGGCGATGATCGTTATTCCTGCGGCCATCACTCTCTATACCGTCCAACACCCTGCGCCGCTCTTGCCCGTCGATCAGAACTCCACCCCGCACGGATACAGCTATAGTCTTCTCCTCTTCATCATTCCCAGCGCATGGATCGCCGGATGGTTCCTGCCCAGCGAGGGATTGCACATCCCGCAGCGCGCTTTCTATTGGACACTTGGCATTTTGGTGCCATTAGGTTTCTTGCTCGATTTTGTGTTTGCCCAGTGGTTCTTCGACTTTCCAAACCGCGGCGCCACCCTGGGCATCTCCGCGCCGGCGCTCGGCAGGGCAGTTCCCGTGGAAGAATACATTTTCTATCTCACCGGCTTCCTCACCGTTCTTCTTCTCTATGTCTGGCTGGGTGAGTTCTGGCTGGCGGCCTACAACGTCATTGACTACAAAGGAGCGGCGAAAGAGCTGCGCCGCCTATTGCAATTTCATCCCACGTCATTGATGCTCGCCACGGGCCTCATTGGGGCGGCATGGTTTTACAAAAAGCATCTCGCGCTCCCCAGCGATCAGGCAGGCTTTCCCGGCTACTTCACATTTCTCGTCGTCGGAGCCTTCTTGCCGGCAATGAGTTTCTTTCCCGTAGCGCGGCGCTTCATCAACTGGCGCGCTCTCAGCCTGACGCTCTTCTTTATGCTGTTGGTCAGCCTTCTCTGGGAAGTCACCTTAGCTGTCCCCTATAACTGGTGGAGCTTCCAGCATCGCCGCATGATCGGTATTTTCATTAGAGCCTGGTCGTCTCTCCCCATCGAGGAAGTTTTTGTCTGGATCGCGGTTACCTATGCTACCGTGATTGTGTTCGAAGTATTCAAGGTTGGGTTGGCCTCCGAACGTTCCGCGCGGGCTGTCATGCTGGGTACGAAGTCGGATATACTGCCGGAAGCTGAAGGCAAACGATGAGCCAGCGCCAAAATCGAAGCAGATGGAAATACGTTTCGGCGATTGCCGTCTTTCTTTGCCTCGTCCTGCTTCTGGTTCCGCATCCCCACTTCACAGATGCCGCAGCCTGCTTCCTGCTTATTCCGGACCTGTTATTCGGGATACCGGCGTCCCATCACCTGCTATCGCGCATGGCCTATCTGCGACTCGGCGATGTGCCGGATGCTCCTGCTCTACCTGCCTCTTTTCAGCGGCCCCCACCCTCCAGCCTCGCTTAGCTCCCCAGCTTTAACGTAACCAGTACAGCTTCATTCTTGCTGCTGGATGCCTTTCCTCACCTATCGAGGTCGCTCTCGCGATCCCCGAGGATTCTTATGAACCTGGCTGCATTCTTTTTCGCCACCCCCTGCGTGGCAGTGGTTGTGTTGCTCGGCATCTTCTACCTTAAACGCGCTCGATGGAGGCGAAGAAGACGGACAAAGCCGGAATATGCGGGCTTTTGCCCCTCCGCATCATCATTGGGCAATGCACTCCACACCCTGCAAATCTTCACCCGTCCCACGATCGCCCACGTTCTCCAGGAGAAATATGACGAGGATATGGAAGACGACGGGGATGGCGGACCCGACGATCCCACCCGGCAACTTGAGCGTCAGCTAAAACGAATCCGCCGCGGAGAAAGGGTCGGCACCCTGAAGGTCCGACTCAGACCGCATTGATCTTCAACGCCAGCAGCGTCATATCGTCTTGCTGAGGCCCGCCCTGTGTAAACCGATCGGCCGCCTCAATCACAAGGGATCCGGCCGCGGCGATCTGGTAGCTATCGCTGATAAGGATGTAAAGCAACAGCAAAAGATGAACCGGCAGCGAGCGGGCGGCCTTCATTGCGCCTCTCCGCTGAGCAGGTGGATCGTTCCCAGCAGCCCGGAAGGCACCGGCTTCACCTGATCCAGGTCCTGCATCTGAAAGCGGTCTCCGTACTTTGCGATCAGCGGCTTGTAGTCATGGGGAGGTAATGCTGCCCAGGCATTCATCGCCGTGTTGTAGACCTTGATCACGACCTGGTTCTGTCCTTGCTTCAGAAATCCGTCCACGGCCAACCGGTACGGCGGATGCCACAGCGAACCCACACGATGGCTATTGACGAAAACGATGGCCGCTTCCCGCACCGGGGGATCGTACCAGGCCCTCATACCGGGTCCCTTGATAACCTCCGGCTTGATGACGGGCAGGCCGCCTTCCGCCTGGAGAAAAACGGCACCGTCGGGAATCTTGCCGAGCGTGAACTCCCGCTCATACACCGCCTCGCCCGAGTAGAACCTGGTAGCGGGATCATTTGTCCAATCGGCCGGTAGATCTGCCGGCATTGTTTTATGGGTCCCGGTAAACGTCACCTTCCAGCCTGTGCTCAAATCGGCAATCTGGGCGCCCCGGCTGCGGCAACGCACTTGCGCGCGAAGGCGAATCGCTAAAAACAAAAATCGCGGACTCATAAGGAGCGAGGCTTAAAGGATCGCCGGCCCTGATATGGAAACTGCGCTGCCCGTATCGGCATCCCATCGCTGGCCGAACTTGTGCGTGGTCGCGAACGTCGCCTGCATGCTCGCCGGATGGTTCGCAGTATTGGCAACGAAGTAGATGTCCGCATCCGGTAGCTTACGGCGAATGAAGCCGACATCATCGTTGGCGCGGTCGAGCTTAAAGTCAGGAGGAACCGCCTGGTGCAGCGCACCCGCGAGCGCCGATGGATCAGCAACAACGCCCGATTTGGACTGGTCAAAAATCTGCCGCGAGAGCGTAGTCAACTCAGGCGTGCTCTCTCCATTTTCGTTCAGCGACGGAGCCCGTCCCACCCCGATGACCTTTCCACCACCAGCAACATACCGCTGAATGGCACGCAACGTTTCGACCGGGATGCGGTCAGTGGGAGGAATCACCAGCACCGGGTAGTGGATACCAATTTTTTGATCGCATCTGCATCGATGTAATCCACGTTGTAGCCCGCTGAAAGAATCGAAGACATGAGCGCCGGCGTGATCAGCCGATCCATCTCCGCGGTGACGCTGACCTTGCCGGGCGAAAACCGCGCCCACGCATCGTCCGTGGGCAACAGCACCGCCACCTGGTTGGCGGGCTGACCCTGGCGCAGAAGGAAGCTGGTGCGCTCGATGTAGCGGGTAACATCCGGCATTACCGGATGCCAGGGATTATGGTCGTTGAACACCGCCGCGGCGTAAAGCGACCACCCCGGCTCGCCCACCTGGGGAGGGGAATACGGCCACCCATGGCCGATCACCTGGTTGACCCCAATCAGAAAATGCAGATCCACCTCCGCCTTCATATCCAGCGGTGTCGCGCGGAACGCGGGGGAGTGAAGCCAGGTAAACGTCTCCGCCGAAGTTACATTGCCGCCGAACAGGTGGTTAGCCGAGGTCGCCCAGCGCAGAGTAGAGAAAGCCCGCCAGTGAGGTCCTTCGCCCTCAGCCAGATCCACCAGGCGTTGGCTCGATAAATCAACCGCTGGCTCTCCGTAGGTTTGCGAGCGAAATTTGGTGTGCTGCGCGCCGGCCCAGGTATTGATCTGGGTAAGATAATTCTCGTCGACCAGTTCGGTTAGCGTTTTTCCCCAATCATGCCGGACCCTTTCCGCCTCCGCGCTACCGCCGGCCACCAGTTCCGGCAGGTGAGGCAGCAAATCGTAACCGCGGCGGCGCTTAAATGCAGCAGGCAAATCCGGCGTCCAATCTGCGCCATAGGCCTCGAGCGAATCGGAGAAGATTGCATACGGAGGCGCAGAGCCAAACGCCTTCACCAGCGGTTCACCGACGGCATGCAGGTGGGTCGCGACCGCCTGATGGCTGAAGGGATCCAGCACCCACCCCTCCGCCCCCACCGCCGCCCGTTTCACTTGCTGGCCGGTGTGGCTGGCAATAAAAACCAGAGCCGTACGAGGCGCGCTGCTCGGCGGAAAATCCTTGGTTTGCCCCGGGGCCAATAATTGGTCCGAGGATGCCTTCCAATGCTGCGGCGCTCCGTTCACCAATGAAATGGAAACAACAGATTCGCCTTCCTTCAACGGGAATGCGGGCAAGCTCGTAGCTCCGGGTGCGACCGCAAGCTCCATCATCCGCAGGCGTCCCGCGGCTTCAACTGGCGTAGTGGCCGGGCCGCCATAGGGCCATCCGCTGCCCAGGGTCACATCCACGCGAAGCCCCAGCCGGCGGCCTTCGCTGGCGGCATAGGCTACCTTATCCAGCATCGGCCCGCTCAGGAACGGTTCGTTCACCAAGCCTTTGGCCGGGTCATCGACCACCTGAGGATAAACGAACGCCAACTCCACCCCGCCAATCCCATCGGCCTTCATTTGTTCCAGTTCGCGCCGGATCTCCGCCTTCTCGACCGCGAGTCCGAACCACCACCACCGCATCATCGGCTTTGAGCCCGCGGGCGGATGGGCAAACTCCGCCTGCAGTTTTTCGAGCGCCGTCTGTGCCTGCGCCGGGCGCAATGGTAAAGCGCCCAACAAAACCCCGAAAAAACCCGCTGTGAACAGAAGCCTGCTAGGAATCATGCGTATCAGTCCGGGTACGAGAATACCGCCGAAGCCACTACAATGGGATACATGAGCACTTCCATTCAAACAATTCCCGTACGCCGCATCACCGGCGAAGACACCAACCTCGGGGAGTACAGCGGCAAGGTTCTCCTCGTCGTGAACGTTGCGTCCAAGTGTGGACTCACCAAGCAATACGAAGCCCTGGAAAAGCTCTATCGGGATTACCGCGATCGCGGCCTGGTCGTCGTCGGATTTCCTGCGAATGATTTCAAAGCCCAGGAACCCGGCACCAACGAAGAAATCGCCAGCTTCTGCACCAGCAACTTCGGCGTCGACTTTCCATTGTTTGAAAAGATCACCGTAGTCGGGGAAGGGAAGCACCCCCTCTACAAGGAACTGATTGCCGCGCAGCCAAAGTCCACCAGCACCTCAGCCGAGCACTTCAGCGAGAACCTGAAGCGCTACGGAATCGATACCAACAAGGAGCCGGAGCTTCTCTGGAACTTCGAGAAGTTTGTAGTCGATCGCAGCGGCAACGTGACTGCTCGTTTTGCCCCCAACACCACCCCCGACGACCCGGCCCTGGTAAAAACCCTGGAAACCGAACTAGCCAAGCCCAACTAACGCAAACCCTCCCCCTCAACGACCGTAAGTCCACGGTCAAGGCTGAATGGCAAAAGGAAGGGCGGCGGTTCTGGGGAAAGCGGTTGCTAATTCATCACTCTGCAACCGATTTTTCGGCTCGACCCCAGCCCTTCCCCTGAAACCGCCCTTTCCTTTCTGTCATCCCGAGAGGTTGTGACTTTTTTTGATTTCGCGCAAAAGGGTCTGCTTGTCGACGTCCCCACTACCCGAACACCGCCCTATCCCTTGGCAACGGTCCTCTCCTTTCAACCACCCTCCCCTTTTTGTCATCCCGACAGGAGCGTAGCGAAAGGGAGGGATCTGCAGTGCGCCACTCGGGTGCCCCTCATTCCCTTTAAACCACCCTTTCTCTTTTTGTCATCCCGCCTGCCCCGGCGTGCCGTGGGACCGGACCCGGATTTCCTGCCACGCAGCGCTGGACATGGCGGCGTGTGCTGCCTCCGTCAAGGAAGGCAGCATGAGGTGCACCAACGCCACCAAGTTCCACAGGGAATCCGCGGGAGCGGAGGGACCTGCGGTTCTGCGGACCTTCCCTGGAAACGTTCCGCCCGAAACACTGAGTATCCCCCATTCATCCCCGCAGATCCCGCTATCCGAAAGCGCCAACCCCCATTTGACGCCCCCGCTATAATGAAAGAGGCGCGCTATGACCGATCAACGGCATGGACCTGCTTCACACGCCCCGGGGAAAAATGACCACAAACCAACCTCACCCACTACAAAAGATCCTAGAAACCCGCATCGCCATCATCGACGGAGCGATGGGCACCACCATCCGCACCTACGGCATGAAGGAAGCGGACATCCGCGGCGACCGCTTCAAAGACTCGAAAAAAGACCTGCTGAACAACGGAGATCTCTTCTCCCTGACCCAGCCGGACATGATCTGCGACATCCACCGCCGCTTCCTCGAAGCCGGAGCAGACATCATCGAGACCAACACCTTCGGAGCCACCAGCATCACCCAAAGCGAATTCTTCGTAGAAGACCCCCGCGAGCACGGAGGCCGCAAAGACCCCGACTTCTACCAGAAGGTCATCGAAGACCCGTTCCTCAACGACCTGGCCTGGGAGATCAACGAAAAATCCGCCCAGCAATGCCGTCAATGGGCCGACCGCGTATCCAACGAAACCAACCGCCAGCGTTTCGTAGCCGGAGCCATCGGACCCCTGACCGTCTCCCTCTCCAACTCCCCCGATGCCGACGACGCAGGCTTCCGCGTAGTCACCTTCGACCAGGTCAAATCCGCCTACAAACACGAAGTCCGCGCCCTCATCGCCGGAGGAGCCGACCTGCTCCTGGTAGAAACCATCTTCGACTCGCTCAACGCCAAAGCCGCCCTGGTAGCCATCCAGGAAGTCTTCGACGAAGACCACGTCAAATTTCCAGTGATGATCTCCGCCGCCGTAGGCCGTGGAGGCGAGACCTTAATCTCCGCCCAAACCACGGAAGCCTTCTGGAACGCCGTCGAGCACATCAAACCTCTTTCCGTGGGCCTCAACTGCTCGCTGGGTCCCGACCTGATGTATCCGTTCCTGGAAGAGCTCTCAGAAAAGGCCAGCGTAGCCATCTCCTGCTACCCCAACGCCGGCCTGCCCAACCCGCTCTCCGAGACCGGCTTCGACCTGGGACCCAAAGACATGGCCCGCTACCTCGGCGACTTCGCCAAGGGAGGACTCATCAACATCGCCGGCGGCTGTTGCGGCAACACCCCCGAGCACATCGCGGCCATCGCCAAAGCCCTCGAAGGCCAGCCTCCGCGCAAGTGGGGAGTCCACGCCCACCACAACGGGAGCCGCGCGTGACCCTGCAATCCACCGTAGCCGAACCCGAAGCACCCGAGACCGTAGCCGAACCCAAGCCCCTCCGCTTGTCGGGCTCGCAGCCCTTCACCCAGGCGCCCAACGTCTACATCATGATCGGTGAGCGGACCAACGTAGCCGGCTCGCCCAAATTCTCCAAGCTGGTCAAGGAAGGCAAATACGAAGAAGCCGTCTCCGTAGCCCGCCAGCAGGTGGAGAACGGGGCCAACGTTCTCGACATCTGCATGGACGAGGGCATGATCGACGGCGTCGCCGCCATGACCCGCTATCTGCAGCTCCTGGCCAGCGAGCCTGAGGTGGCCAAGGTCCCCTTCATGGTCGACTCCTCCAAGTGGGAAGTGATCGAGGCCGGCCTGAAGTGCCTGCAGGGCAAGGGCATCGTCAACTCCATCTCGCTCAAGGAAGGCGAAGAAAAATTCCGCAAGAACGCCGCCACCGTCCTCAAGTACGGAGCAGCCGTGGTCGTGATGGCCTTCGACGAGAAGGGCCAGGCCGCCACCTACGACGAGAAGATCCGCATCTGCGAGCGCGCCTATCGCATTCTGGTCGACGAGGTAGGCTTCCCGCCGGAAGACATCATTTTCGACCCCAACATCCTCACCGTGGCCACCGGCATGGAGGAGCACAACAACTACGCCGTCGACTTCATCAACGCCACCCGCTGGATCAAGGCCAACCTGCCCCACGCCAAGGTAAGCGGCGGAGTCTCCAACATCTCCTTCAGCTTTCGCGGCAACAACAAAGTGCGTGAGGCCATGCACTCCGCCTTTCTCTATCACGCCATCGCCGCCGGCATGGACATGGGCATCGTGAACGCCGGCATGCTCGAGGTCTACGAAGAAATCGAGCCCGAGCTGAAAGAGCTGGTAGAGGATGTGCTGCTCAACCGCCGTCCCGACGCCACCGAGCGCCTGGTCGACTTCGGCGAAAAGCTCAAGGGCGAAGGCACCGTTGCCACCGAAAAGAAAGCCGAAGAATGGCGCAATGATCCAGTCGAGGCACGCCTTTCCCACGCCCTCGTAAAGGGAATTGACACCTACATAGAGACAGATACTGAGGAAGCCCGCGCCAAGCTCGGCCGCCCCTTGCTGGTGATTGAAGGCCCGTTGATGGATGGCATGAGCGTCGTGGGTGACCTGTTCGGAGCGGGCAAGATGTTCCTGCCCCAGGTCGTCAAGTCCGCCCGCGTGATGAAGAAAGCGGTTGCCTACCTGACCCCGTTCATGGAAGCGGAGAAGGAAGCGATGGCCGCGGCCGGCCAGGAAGTCCGCGCCCAGGGAAAAATCGTGCTCGCCACCGTCAAGGGAGACGTGCACGACATAGGCAAAAACATCGTCGGCGTCGTGCTCGCGTGCAACAACTACGAGGTCATCGACCTGGGCGTCATGGTCTCCAGCGAAAAAATCCTGGAGCGAGCCAAGGCCGAGAACGCGGATCTCATCGGACTGAGCGGCCTCATTACTCCGTCATTGGATGAGATGGTGCACGTAGCCCGCGAGATGGAGCGCCAGGGATTCAAGCTTCCCCTGCTCATCGGAGGAGCCACCACCAGCCGCGCCCACACCGCGATCAAGATCGCGCCCCACTACAGCGAGCCCGTAGTCCACGTGCTCGACGCAAGCCGAGCCGTGCCGGTGACGACCAGCCTGCTGAGTGAAGATGGCAAAGACGCCTTCGTGGTCGCGCATCGCGAAGAATACGAGAAGCTGCGCAAGTCCCACGCCCAGCCCAAGCTGAAGATGGTAGGGATCGAGACCGCGCGCAAACGCAGGACGCCGATCGAGTGGCGAGCGGAAGACATCCCCACGCCCTCGTTCACCGGGGTGCGCGCGCTGGACAACTTTCCCCTGGCGACGCTACGCGACTTCATCGACTGGTCGCCCTTCTTCCACACCTGGGGACTCAAAGGCATTTACCCCCGCATCTTCGAGCACCCGGAATGGGGAGCGCAGGCAAAGCAGGTCTTCACCGAAGCCAATGCTCTGCTCGACAAGATCATCGCGGAAAAGCTGATCACCGCCCGCGGCGTCTACGGCTTTTTCCCCGCCAACGCGGTGGGCGACGATGTCGAGCTCTACACCGACAACACGCGGACCAAGGTGCATCAGCGCTTCCACTTCCTCCGCCAGCAAGCCAATAGGGAAGGCAGCGAGCCCTGCCGCTCGCTAGTCGACTTCATCGCCCCAAAGGAAACCGGCCTGCAGGACTACATCGGAGCCTTCGCGGTGACCAGCGGCATCTGCCTAAAGGAGCTGTGCGACGGCTTCCGCGCGAAGAACGACGACTACAACGCCATCATGGCGGAAGCCATCGCCGACCGCCTGGCCGAAGCCTTCGCCGAATGCCTGCACAAGAAGGTGCGCGAAGAATGGGGCTACGGCCGCAACGAAGGCCTAAGCAACGCCGATCTCATCGAAGAAAAGTATCGCGGGATAAGGCCAGCCGCCGGCTACCCAGCCTGCCCAGATCACACCGAGAAGGGCCCCCTCTGGAATCTGCTCGATGTGCAGAAGAACACCGGCATGCTGATTACGGAGTCCTTCGCAATGTGGCCCGGCTCAAGCGTAAGCGGCTTGTACTTCGCCCACCCAGAATCCCGCTACTTCAGCCTGGGCAAGATCGATCGCGACCAGGTGGAAGACTACGCCGAACGCAAAGGGATGAGCGTGAAAGAGGTCGAGCGATGGCTCGGGCCGAATTTGAACTATGAGCCGGTGGGGTAGGGATCCTGGTAATGTATCGCCGGCGAGGGCATAATTAGAGCGATCACCGTCGTGCATCGATCGTGGGGGAATGAATGGCGATCAAACCCGTCCGAGTCTTTACTGCATTCGACTACGACAACGATGAGAGCCTTAGGAACCTCCTTATGGGGCAGGCGAAGCATCCGGACACACCTTTTGCGATGCACGACTGGTCGGTAAAGGATCCGCTTCCTGGCGACTGGAAAGCACGAGTTCGCACAAAAATCCGCAGCGTCGATCAAGTAATCGTACTGTGCGGGTTATATACGCACTTGGCCGTTGGCGTCAGCGCAGAACTAGTCATTGCAAAGGAAGAGCGGAAGCCCTATTTCCTTCTGTGGGGATATCCTGACAAGATTTGCACAAAACCCGCACAGGCTGCCTTCGACGACAAAATTTACAAGTGGACGTGGGACAATCTTAAATCGCTGATCGCAGGGAACCGCTGACTAAATAGGTAGGCTTGATTATGCGGCGTGCATTGTTCTGCGGCATTGACGAATACTCGTTCGGCCCGCTTAACGGCTGCGTGAACGACGCCCTGCGCATGAAAGCAGCGTTAGAGAGGCATCACGATGGCTCTCCGAACTTTGGATCTAGGACCCTGATAGCGCCCCACGGTAGTGACCCCAAGACTGTTACCTCTGCAGTTCTAGCCGAACACTTGGAACACCTTTTCAAGGAACCAACTGACGTAGCGCTTTTTCACTTTTCGGGTCACGGGACGATCAACAACCTAGATGGCTATCTAGTGACGCAAGATGCCAAAAAGTACTCAGAAGGCTTTGCAATGACCCATTTGCTCAAACTTGCAAACGAGTCCAAGGCAAGAGAAGTTGTTATGCTGCTTGATTGCTGCTTCTCTGGGCAACTCGGCAACCTGCCAGCTGTAGATAACTCAAAAGCGTTTCTGCGTGAAGGTATCTCCATTCTGACCGCCGGCCGCGGCACAGAGATCTCGGTCGAAGTGGGAGGGGGCGGCGTGTTTACGTCGCTTGTAGTCGACGCCCTCGAGGGGGGTGCCGCCAACATCCTCGGAGCGGTGACCGCGCCCGCAATTTACGCTTATGTCGAGGCTGCCCTCGGCGCATGGGATCAGCGGCCTCTCTTTAAAGCCCACGTTTCCAACGTTCTCGAACTGCGCTGTTGCGCGCCACCGATCGACCGCGCCCTCCTTCGGCGTTTACCGACACTCTTCCCGCTTCCAGCCGAGGACCTTCCGCTCGACCCGTCTTACGAGCACAGCTCCGGGATAGCCAAGCCTGAAAATATAGCGCGTTTCAAAGACTTACAAGCCCTCAACCGGGTGCACCTCGTCATACCCGTAAATACGTCATACATGTATGACGCCGCAATGCAGTCGGGAGGGTGCCGCTTGACACCATCCGGTAGGTACTACTGGCGGTTGGCGAGAGATAGTCGAATTTGATTTCCGCCTTGAGAAAATCCGACAGAACGGCATTGCCTCCAAATTCTGGCGGACGGAAGAACGGGCAACAGAATGGGGTAGTAGCTCTTCTGTTAAGGCAGCAAATCGGTAATAGGTCAGGGGTCGGTTTTTGGACTACAATTCAGAGCCGTCGCGTTATTTAATTTCAAGCTAGGGCTGAGGGCTAACACGGTATGTGTTGCAAAAAAATAGCTTCGGCGGCGATTTCCGATCTGCAAATAGAGGAGTTAACGATGCAAGTGTCGATTCTGGGCTCGGATCATCTAGAGCAATCTCAGGACAACGAAGGTCATCTTGAGCCACTCATCCGTCGTATTTGTCCTGAAACGAACCCAGATTGGATCGTAGAGGAATGCAGTTCAAGAAGTCCTTACAGTAACAAACCGTCGTTCAAAACGGGTTGGAGACAGTCTCGACATCCAGTGGCGCAGTGTCGAAATAGACGATCCTCTCATGGGCGAACGTGGAATTCTCAAACTCATTCAAGGCCCTCGGTCGCATTGCAGCACGGCTTTTCTAGACGCGGTTATGGTTTGTCCGTCCCCGGGATTTCTTCCAATCGCATCATACCTATCTCCGTCAATGGTGCAATAACTGCTTAAAACGGTCAATGAGCACAAAGGACGGAAAGAAATGAGCTTACGTTCCGATTGCTCTTTGGTATGGGGAACGTACTGGCTCCGCGTTCGCCACATAGATGTGTTTGCCAGCTCTGCGGCCTTCGCGGCCCAATCATGGATTGGCGAGAAAACCGATCACTGCCAGAGCCAAGCGCGGGGGATGAGGGCAAGACCCCTGTCCCTATCGCCACGCTCGGATATTCAAGCGTTAGGACAGACAGCGAGTGCATGAAGAACACACCCACATCGAGTTCGCTAACTCCCGAGCCCATTCGGCCGGTGCGAGTATTCATCTCTTATGCTTGGGAAGATGATGCATATCGGGAGGAAGTCCGGAAACTCGCCATAGCGTTGCGTGGTCACGGCGTCGACGTCAGGCTAGATTACTGGCATTTGGAAGGGCTTAGTATCCCAGAGTTCATGAACCGGGAGGTTCGGCACGCTGACAAGATACTCGTCTTCGGGTCTCCGAAATACAAACTTAACGTTCAATTGATGGAGGATGGCTGCCCAACTGGCTCGGGATGGGAGGCGATGCTTCTCACGTCAGCCATTTGGGCCCGTACGAAGAACAGGGCCCAGCTCGAAGTAGCCATTTTACGGGGCAGCCCCGAAGAGGGGCTGCCGTTGTTTCTCTCTGGCTGGCCATGTATCGATTTGACTCGCGACCACGAGAGGAACTACGTCGACCTCTTACGCCGTCTCACCGGTAATCAGGAGAGCGCGCCGCCCCTCGGTCAGGTGCCCTCTCTAGTCTCCGAAGTTAGCAGCGTAGTCTCGGGCCCTTGGGCCGCCCCGACCGTTCGTCAACTATTATCCTATCCCGGGATAGCTCGAGCGCTGCTCGATCGCCTCTGTCCACGTTTTCACTCTTGGCTGCGGCGCATGGGGGTGCTGAGCACCCCGCCGGAGTTTCAAATTCTGAGTGAGCATCTGACGGAGCTTCAAGCCTATCTCAGACAAGAGCTCGATCAAAGGACCTACATCGTGAACCTTGCCAAGCGCGTGCCGCGAAGTGGTCCAGGCGACGAGAGGACTATCGATGAGGACCCGTTCGCACTTCCAATTCAACGAGTGATCAGATCGATCCTAGGCCATTCTCAGGGCGGGGATTCTGCCAGCGCGCAAATCGCCGCGATCAACCGACGGAGCCGAGTGGTACGCAATCTACTCAAGACGCTTCGTCACTCCCGAGATCCGCTCATCCTTTTGGGTGATCCCGGTACTGGAAAGACCCTCACTCTTCAGCAGGCAGCATTTGCGGCTACGAAAGCCGAGCAACGTCGCACATACCCCTCAGTGCCAATCTACGTACGACTTGGAGAGTTCCACGTCGTCGAGGGTGAGGTGACGGAGCGCGACGTTCTAGATTTCGTTAAGCAATCAGTTCGGGGGGAGTTGCGTCCACTTATTGATCCGTTGGATTTTGACGGCCGATTAATCATTTTCTTCGACGGCCTGGACGAGATGAGCCGCCAGCGGTATACAGAGCATACCGCGGCGCTCAGCAAATTCGCCGGACGATACTCCTATCTCCGCCATTCGGGAGCCAAGACGCTCTTCTCCTGTCGCATTACGGACTTTAGTCCGGCATTTCGGCACTCGCGGCTCGTGCTCCTTCCATTCTCTGAGTCGCAGATAAGGGAGTATCTCGAGCGCAGCTTCCCGGACCAAGAATTTATCGAAATCAAACAACAGCGGTGGCTTTTCAAGTCACTCGCGCGGCACATCTGCGCGACCGACTTTTCCGTGGATGCGACCAACCCGTTCGTTCTATATCTGCTCTGCTTCTATCTCGACCGGAAGCATTCTTGGCCTCAATCTCGCACCGAACTCGTACGGTTCTTTCTCGAGGAGAACTTGCGTCGAAAGCGACAGGAACAGCAGGATGAACTGTCATTTCCCCCTTATGAGGAAGCAATCCGGGATTGGGCGGCCGTGGCATTTCTCATTACGAGCCGCAACCTCGGCGGAGCCATCTCAGCTCACGAAATCGCAAAGCTGCCCGGCTGGACAGAAGAGCGGGCACAACTCGCAGTTCGGCTGGGACGCCGGTGTGGCGTTCTTACCGAATCCGTAGACCGAGCCGCAAATCTAGTGCGACTGGATCATCACCGCCTTCAGGAATATTTGACGGCTGCTTACATACACGCCGAGCGCCCGGTAATCGACTGGGCGTCTAAAGTTGACGCGCCCCGATGGCAGGAGACCCTCATAAATCTGGTGGTGCTTGGGGGTGGCGAGCAAGCGATTGATGCCTTATCGAGTGCCATAGGGGGGTTGCTGGAGAGAGGACAACCGAAAAATCAGGACTCAAGGGAAACCGAGGAGGCTTCTCCGTCTCCAAGAGCGGAGGATGCTGAGACCGTTCTGGCGGACCGCATCGAAGTCGCCTCGAGGATCGTTCGAGATGCCAGCCACACGGCGGCGGTTGAGCAAAAGCTACTTCCGATGGTGCGCGAAGCAGTTCACTGGTTGTTCGAGCATGGCAATCCGATTACCCAAGTGAAGATGATTCGCGTCGTAATGCAGGTACCTGAACCCGAGCTGATCGAAGCGGCAAGGATCCTACTAAAGTCGAAGGTGATCTGGCTCAAGAACCAGGCACTGATCTTGTTATCCTTCACCGGAGCCGACCTTCCAATAGAGATTGGGGAGGACGTCGCCGAAGGGGAGCTGCTACCTCGCATTCCCTCCTATCTAAAGGCGCTAAAGAACACGCGGCAGCCTGGGGTGCGCTACTGCTTCTTCCTCGGCGTCTTGTGCGGGGGCGCGGAATGGGTTGCGCACCTAGCCACTGCGATAGCACTTTACGTGTTTGCGTTGCGACTGATCGGTGACACGGGAATTTCAACGAAGCTTGGACTCGCGATCCGCAAGGTCTTTTACGAGTTTGATCAGCTCAAGGTCCCGGAACCCGACCTTGTCACGCGTAATCGGCTTCAGGCGTTCCTGGGCCACATGCATCTAGGAGCCTGGAGCGTTGTTTACTCGTTGTTTTGGATGGTGCCGATGCTTTGGATGGCGTCGACGGGCTTGCGGACGGTGCGTGGCTCTAAAATTTCTCTTAAGCGCTCGCGCCCAGCCATGATCGCCGGGATCTGCGTGGCGACCCGCTTCGTCTCAGATCTGATATCTGGATCCGATCGATTTAGGCTTCCGCATGAGATCTTGGCACCCGCCTGGGCGCGATCCCTCGCACAGACAATGCTGCTGTGGGAATGGTTGTTTGCGGGCGTGGCCGTACTGTTTGTGGGTGCAGCGGTTGCCGCTCGAAAATTCCCTGACCTCTTTGGCCTTTCAACGATTGGGGCTGCCGGCCTCGCTCTGTTGATTCCATTTTGGCTGATTGGCGCGTGGAATGAACCAGGGATGGTCTTCTTGCCCTTGCTCGCCATTGGGTTTCTACTCTTCTCGGGTCTTATGCTGATTGGCGATATTTGGTTTGGAGTCCTCCGCTGTACATTTACCCTCACTTACATCGCGGCAACAAAGCGGGGCCACCGCTTCAAAGATATTTATGGACGTCTCACGCGTCAGGGCTGGAATGCCGCCGCAGGAGAACACACATGGATGGTACTTGCCAGCTTTGTGGCTATTTCTGTGGGGGCCTTGATCATGCTGGAGTTGGGTTTTTGGCGCAACGTCTTTATCGCCCTACTATTTATCGGACTAGCGGTGTCGGTTGCGATTGAATTTCTGCGGCTCTCTCCCAGAGTGATGTCACGCGTTAGGGACATCCGCTGGGAGTTTTTGAAGTCCTTGTGTGGCGACCTCACGGTTGAGGCACTCTTTAAGCTTCTCGGTCTCGTGATGGTTGGACTTTTGTTTGTCGGCATCATTTGGCTAGTCGCGGAATTCAGTGTGCTAGTTGCCCGGATTGTCGTGGTGGCCGTGGGGTTCGCTCTTTTGATCTTTCTTTTTCGGACATCAATACGGCTTTTAAAATGGCTTCGATATCTTGCTGGCAAGGCGTATCCTCCCGGAACCTTTACCACACCGGAGTGGCTGAAACTTCTTCAGGATAGCGGCGCGGTCGAGCAGGAAACGATCCTCTCCCGTACCGTCCACGAAAGCCTCTCCCTGACGCCAGCGGGTTTCCTGGAGGTTCTTCGGACTGCAAGCACATTCGTAAAGGACGAGCCCGCTCTCAGCAGTTATTGGCGTCGGCGCGCGGAACTGGAGCAGGTTCTCCGGCAAGAACATCGGGGCTAAAACATTGGGAGGGCCCCCGGCGGGGGACAGACGGACAGCCTGTCGGGGGCTAATCCAGGACGACTAATCCAGGACAGACGGACAGCCTGTCGGAGATAGATTTGACTCAACCTACAATCAACGACTTACAAGCCATCCCCGACTAAGATCCGCTTGTAAGTTATTGACTATACGTAGAAGAATATTTCTCTCCGACACACTGCGGAACTGACCCTAATGAAATCGTATCTGTTACCAAGACTGGGGATCGGGGACATGATACCTGGGAAACCTGGGGACGTTCACCACGTTTACATGATCAGCGCGAATACCATTGGTGGCGAAAATTCTGGGGAAAGACGAAACATAACCGTTACCCGCACTGTTCGAGAGGTTGGGGGCGAACACCCATCGGAGCAGAAATACGGCGAGGAAAGTGGTGGCCACGAATCTCAGCTGCCCCGTCGGGGCGGCGGCGGACCATCCCATTCACTTCCACTTCAGCCGGCGAATCTGCCACACGCCGAACGAACAATGAATCGAAAACCACCGCGTGGTTCCTGTTGACACACCACACGGTGGTTTCCATACTTGTACTTCGTTAAGCGGTCGTTTACCGCTTCGGATCGACGTTGAATGCAAGTTGCGTCCGAGTCTCAGCTCCATGGTGAAGAAGGAGATGCCTCTCGTCCTTGCTGGGAGCGCATCCCACGCCCATGCTGTCTCCGTCCCATACTTCCCGCAGGAAGTACCGGTTTCCGTATCGATGGAATATCAGGCGTCCGATCCCCTGCATCTTACCCCCTTCCAAAGAAGACCCAAGGAGTAGTCCCAAAGCCGAAGCCTGCTTCCCCGAAGCCCATTCTTGCAACTGGACCACCGTGTGGCTCATCCGGATATGCACATCATAGGAGCCGGCCGGCATCTGTGTGGATCCGACTTGGAAAGCAAAGGGTATGACGACGTTGACCCGAGGATTCGTCTGCGCTCCAGCGCTTGCTGTGGATGCGAATAGACCTAGGGCGATGGCGCTCGACAGGATCGCCGAGCCGAGAAGAGCATTGATAGTATTGCTTTTCATGACCGCCGTCTCCGTTTCTTGAAGTTGTCTGCCTTCGACTGCCTTCACTCTCTTAAGCGGAAACAAGCGATATAAAGAGACAATCTTTTTCAATTTCTGGACGATCTCCTACTAAAAGGGGTCGCAATCACCCGGCGCCGCCGGGTGGTTTCGTCAGCTCTCTACCTAACGCAGCATCGGGGTCCGGTCCAGGGTCCGATCCAGGGTCCGGTCCAGGGTCCGGTCCAGGCTTCCATCACATTAGCCTCGCAACTTAAGGGCTCAGGCGTAAACTCTAGAGCATCATCCCGGCGCGATTGCAGGCGGCTGGCCACCGTGGAAGGGGCCAGAAATTATCAGGACTCGGCCTCCACAGCGGTTCGGTGTGCCCGGATGATAGCGGACGCAGCTGCTGAATGGACGCCGGGGCATAGACGCGTCCGATAGCACTTCGTGGCAGTTGAGGGTTTATCGATGGACCAGCAAACCAGCCCGATGACCGCTGACAGGTGGATGCAGCTCAAGGAAATCTTCGCCGCTGCACACGGCAAACCGTCGGGGGAGCGAGCTGAGATCGTCCGCGCGCTGGCCCAAGGGGATGAAGAATTACAGTTGGCCGTCGCAGACTTGCTTGCAGCCGACGAAAGTGCCAGCGCCTTCCTGCAAACCCCTGCCGCCGATCTGCACAGCCAGGTCCTGGCAGCCGAAACCAGGCTTGGTCCGTACCGTATTCTGGGCTTGCTGGGCGAGGGCGGGATGGGGAAAGTCTATCGTGGCCTGGATACCCGCCTGGACCGCGCCGTCGCCGTCAAAATCTCCGCCGAGCAGTTCAGCAAACGGTTCGAGCAAGAGGCACGCGCGATATCTGCGCTGAACCATCCCAATATCTGCACGCTTTATGACGTCGGACCCAACTACCTGGTGACGGAACTGGTTGAGGGTGAAACCTTGCGCGATTGGCTGCAACACACTCCGGCTCTGGAGCGCCGCCTGGAGACGATGCGGCAGGTGCTTGAAGCGCTGCGCGCTGCGCATTGTGCGGGCATTGTCCATCGCGACCTGAAGCCGCAGAACATCATGGTTCGTTTCGATGGCTACGTGAAGGTGTTGGATTTCGGTCTTGCCAAGCAGATGCCGGCCGCGCGGTCGGCGCAGCGAGAAAACGTCGCCGCGGCGGATGCGACTGTTCCCGGACAGATCCTCGGGACCGTCGCCTATATGTCTCCGGAGCAAATCCAGGGACACACCGTCGATCAGCGCAGCGACTTATTCGCCGTCGGGATCATTCTTTTCGAAATGTTGACTGGCCGGCACCCTTGGCCTCGCCCATCGATCGTGGATACGCTGCATGCGATCATTCACGATGACCCCCCTTCTCTGAACGCCGCTCCCGCGAACGGGGCCGACCTGGCCCCCATCGTGCGCAAGCTTCTCGCCAAAAGCCCCGCGGAACGCTATTCCTTCGCCGAAGCGGTGCTGGAAGCTCTCAGCAACTGTACGGCTTCGCGCGTGTCTTCTGCCACAGTCCCTGCTGCAAAGGAACGGTGGGCCAGCCGCATGCGCCCTCGGTTAAAGTACGGGATCGCCGGCGTAGCCCTACTCGTTTTGGCAGTTGGCTCGCTTTTCTTTTGGCAGCAGCGCACGCACGCCAAACCGCTCACGGACCAGGACGTGCTGGTACTCGCCGACTTCACCAACACAACCGGAGAACCGGTATTTGACGGCGCCCTGCGTCAGGGGCTCTCCGTGCAATTGGAACAGTCGCCCTTCCTCAGCATTATCCCTGAGGAGAAGGTCCAGCAAACCCTAGGTCTGATGGGTCAGCCCGCCGATGCAAAGCTGATACCCGCCATTGCGCGAGAGGTCTGCCAACGGACAACGAGCGCCGCGGTGCTCGATGGGTCGATTGCCAGGATTGGCACCCAGTACCTTCTGACGCTCAAGGCGGTCAACTGCGAAAGCGGAAAAACGTTGGCAAGCACCGAGGCCAAGGCGCTCGACGAGAACCATGTGCTCGATGCACTGGGAAACGTATCCGTCGAGATACGGAATAAGTTGGGTGAGTCTCTTAGCACGATCCAGAAGTTTGATACTCCTTTGGAGCAGGCGACAACCCCCTCACTTGAGGCCCTGAAAGCTTTCAGCTCGGGCATGCAAATGATGCAGACAAAAGGACCGGATGTGGGGATCCCGTTTTTCAAGCGTGCCGTCGAACTCGACCCGAATTTTGCCGTGGCCTACGCCTACCTTGGCGTAATGGCGACCTCAACTCTAGAGCCCGGGCTTTCTGTGCACTATCGCACAAAGGCGTATGAGCTGCGCGACCGCGCCAGTGAGGCGGAGAGGTATTGGATTACCGCCACCTACCATAAAGGAGTGACCGGCAACATTCCAAAGGCGATCGAAGCTTGCGAGCTTTGGATGCAGGCTTATCCGCGCACAGAGCTGCCGCACATATATCTGGCCACAGCAATTTTGCCGGTTGTTGGACAATATGACCGGGCTCTCGAAGAATCTACTGAGGCGGTTCGCCGGCGGCCTGACTCTGTCCTCGCCTACGCTTTCCGCATTGGCTCGTTTCGCGCTCTTAACCGCTTCGATGAGGCGAAGGCGACCTATGCGCAGGCAATGGAACGCAAATTACACGCCAATTACCTCGATACCGTCATGTATAACCTTGCATTCGCGCAGAACGATACTGCCGGTATGTCTCAGCGGGTTGCAAAACTGGAGACCCTTCCGAAATGGGATCACAAAATATTGAATATGCAAGGCGACACGAGCGCCTATTCCGGGCACCTTAGAAACGCCCGCGAGTTCAGTCGCCGCGCTGTGGAGAACGCCGAGCGCGCCGGAGAGAAAGACGCGCCCGCCCTCTACACTGGCACGTCCGGACTGAGAGAAGCCTGGTACGGCAACCCCGGCGAGGCGCGGCAACGCGCCACTTTGGCAATGAAACTCTCGACCGGCCGCGATCTGCAGTATTTTGCTGCGCTCACGTTTGCCTACGCCAGAGATGACGCGCAGGCAAAAGCATTGGCCGACGACCTGGACAAGAGATTTCCGGAAGACACACTCGTACAGTTCAATTATCTGCCGAGCGTCCGCGGAAAGCTTGCGCTCAACAAAGGAGATGCCTCGGGAGCCATTGAGCGTCTTGGAGTCGCCGCACCTTATGAGCTTGGGATGACCCGAGCCCTTGATTTGGATTGGACCGCGATGTTTCCGGTCTTTGTGCGTGGCGAAGCTTATCTCGCTGCACGCCAGGGGAGCAAGGCCGCCGCGGAGTTCCAGAAGATTCTCGACCATCGCGGCCTCGTCTTGAACCAACCGATCGGTGCGCTTGCCCATCTTGGCCTCGGTCGGGCTTATGTGTTGCAAGGTGACACCCTCAAGGCCAGGGCGGCCTATCAGGATTTCCTTACGCTATGGAAGGATGCGGACACAGATATTCCTGTCCTGCAAACGGCGAAAGCGGAGTACGCGAAGTTGCAGTAGCAAAGAGGTCTTCGCATCCAACGTTGACCCTTATCGCTCATCGTTCCCTAAAAGTCAGGTTCTGAACTGGGTGGAATCGCCGACCCCGCAGGCGCTACGGTGTCTTGCTAAGCTCGCGATATAACCAAGCCCGCGCCATGGTCCAATCCCGTTTTGCTGTGCGGCTGGAGACACTTAGCACTTCGCCTATCTCCTCGAAACTCAGCCCCCCAAAGAAATGCATTTCTACCACCCGGCACTGGCGGGCATCCCAGGCTGCGAGTCTATCGAGCGCCTGATCCAGCGCCACAACGTTCGCGGCTTGCGCCTCAACAAAGACCAGGCCGGAGTCGAGTTCAACCTTCTGCCTGGCCCCGGGCCGCTTCTGCGCGTTTGCGGCGCGGGCATGATCGACCAGCATCCGGCGCATCGCGCGGGATGCCAGGGCGAAAAAATGCGCCCGGTTGGACCAATCGATCTGTGAATCTCCCACCAGCCGGAGAAAAGCCTCGTGCACCAGAATAGTGGCCTGGAGGGAATGGTCAGGGCGTTCGTGAGCCATTTGGTGGCGGGCAATGGCATGCAATTGGTTGTAGATCAGCGGTATGAGGTCAGATTCAGCCGCCAGATCGCCTTGCCGTATCTGCTGCAGCAGACCCGTTACGCCCGCCGGATCACGATTGTCTTTTGTTCCGTCCATGCCGCTACTCCCTTGCAATCGCAAGCCGAGAGGATGCTAAGGAGTGTACGGCCTGAATTCTGAAGTTGGGAGGCAAACCTTGTAAAAACCTCGGGTAAATGAGGGACAGCCTGATCCGAGTGATTAAGAGCCGTTTGAAAGGCGTTGACAGACAGGACGTTCCCCACGTTTTCGGACTCTTCAAGTCTGCCGGGGCGACAAATCCGGCGAACAGCATGCCTATTCACCAGAGTGAGCCCAGAATTCTTGCGACTAACAGGCTCTCTCCGCCTTTGAGCAATACAGAGCGATACACAGAGCAATACAGGACAGAAGGGAACAGACTAAAGCGGGTTTGACGCTACTTAGTTAGAAATTTGCGGATATCCGTGGCTCCGCGAACCACCTCAACGGCTACTGCCTTCGGCTTGCGAACGTACAGTTCGAGGACCTCGGCATGTATGGGCACAGCTGTCGTTATGGTGATCGTGTCAGCGACGCCCGGTGTGGGAGCCCGGGTCAAGGCGGTTCCGGACGGAAGCTGCACGCGCACTTTAATGGCTAAGGTAAGCTTGCGTTTCAGATCGCCGCCGTGCATCAGAACCGACTCGTACCGGGATTCACAGAAATAAATTTTATGTTGTGAGTCTGGTTGCATCTGCCGAGAGTCTAGGATCTGGAGAATTTTGTCTCCATTACTGCCGTGATAGAGCTCGCGAATAGTCATCGTCGACGCCCTTCGCAAAAAAAACACCAGCTCACACCGAACCTCTGTGGACGCGATTCTGGAGCCGTGAGATCACCTTGTCAAGGGTCGGTTGCTCAACCCCATCCGTAATGCAGGCGAAAACTCGTGAGCCGACACGCGGATTGCGGGCCAGAAAGCGCCGCTATCACCGGCACATCCTAGCGCGATCAAGCCAGTGATTGACGAACCGTTATCTTCGGCTACGGACGCCTCTTGCTGGGGTCCCTTCCTGCGTCCGGTTTTAGTTCTATGTACGGCGGCCTTGGTCCAACGGCTTACTCGTGCCTATCTCGCCATCAGTGTCGGGTGGAGCGAACTTAAGCCGTCTGGCTAAGGGGCCGCCCTTTCTTTAATTCCCATGCGGTACGCAGATCCTTGCGGCGTGCCAGCACATAAGCCCTAGCCTCTTCCAAACTGCCGTAGACGCGCCGGCCCTTGATCATGTTGCATGGACGGCAGCAGGCCACCAAGTTGCTCGGGTCCTTTCTTCCCTTGTGAGCCCGAGGAACTACGAAATCAACCGACATGATCAAAGCGTTCTCGAAACTGGCGTTCCCGTCCAGTCCGCAGTACCTGCAACAGTAGTGATCCCGTTCTAAAACCTGGATTCCCTCGTCCAAGGTCACCGGCTTGGCTACCAACGTCAAAGTGGTAAGGTCTAATGGCATTTGACACCTCCTGATTAGAATCCCTTGCGGTGGGCCCTTTTGTTCTTGCGCGGAACGATATGGCAGGCAGCGTCTCGTGTCAAGAGCGTCCGGCAGACGTCAGCAAGAGTTTCCGTATAATCCGGTGACCGCATGGACTGGAGTGGACCCCTCGCTTGAGACACGCGAGCAGCCGATCAAATGGGTGACACCTCGGCCTGTTTTTTACTCGGGACCGAAATGCGGCGATAGATACCTCTTCCCCGCTCTGGAAGCAGCGCGAACGCGGCGTTAGCTTTGCAATCGGCGCGCTGTCACCGTATACGGTTCCAAGACACAGGCTCTCGTGAGAAGCGACCCCCGGGGAAGCCCGCCAGACTGGCATCTAATCCCAGTCTGGCGAGGGTTACGGGAGGGAAAGGATTACCAGCGATAGACTGTCAAGTTATCCAGGTACACCGTGGGCGAGCCGCCGGCGCCGAGCCCATCCACTTGGAGGTTCGTGGTGAGAGCAGGCGCCCAGCCCAGTGCGAACGCCGAGTTAACCGTGGCGTTGATGTCCTGTTGCGCGCCGTCGAGCCACACAGAGCGATAGGTGATGTTGCCCGAGTCATCACGCGAGTAAGAGACCTGCACGTGATGCCAGGTATTGATGCTCCAGCCACGAGGATTGCAATAGGCCCCAGAGTGCACCCACTGGTCCTTCGGAGCCGTCGGGGTTCCCGCGTTTTTGGTGTAATCCCAGGTGCTGGTATAGCCATCGCACTGAAATCCGAAGAGCGCTGTCTGGCCATTCTCCATGGTTTGATTCAGGTCCAGTTCGAGGTTCGCGATCTGGCTGGAAGATTGGTCGAGGTATACCCAACCGTCATAAAGGAAGTTGGTCGAGGTATTGTCGTCTCCGAAGGACACGGTATAACGCGTGCCGCCCGAGTTTGAGAACCTGGTGGTAAAGGCACGCGCATGTCCGCTTTGCGAGGGCGAGCTCACGAGGCCGGTGCTGCCACTTGCGCTGCCGGCGCCCGTCCCGCTGTCGAATATTGAAGTCCAGTTGTTGAGACTCTCAAGGTTGCTGATATTGGTGGAGGCCGAGGGTGCAGGAATCACAGAAGCACTGACTCCGCCTCCAACGGTGACGGCGACATCGGTGTCGCAGGCTGCGCCCTGATTCCCCCACGCCTTGACATGGACCGTATGGGAGCCGGCGCCCGTGGAAACCTGGGCATTGAGTGATGTACCGTTCACGATGCTTGCTTCGGCGCTGTTGTCGAGCGAATAGCCGATGGTAGAGACAGGTTGCGAGGAGCAGGTGAAAGCATTCGCAGAGAGGGTGAAGGGAGAGGAAACGTCCGCGGCATTCGCAGGGCTGCTGACGCTAACGCTTGCGAATGCCGGGAGTCCGGTCGCGAAGAACAAAAGGAGAGTGGGGGGGAAAAACTTCTTCATCATTCAACCTTGTGTGAATTTAACGTGTGCCTGTACGTGCAGGACTTGGTCCCGGTCCGAGTGAAGCTCTGCCCGCTGCGCGTTGCAGGGGGAAGGCCAGTGCAGGTCGGTTGTGTGGGCTTGTCTGAGAGAGGACTACTTACGCCTGGAGGGTACTCGACAACCTCATTTGCAATATTCCGGCGGCGCGAGCGTAGTGGGCGCCATTTCCGAACATTGCCTCAAGGGCGGAGGAAACCAAAGGAGACCAGAAGGCAGACACACGCGCGCCTGGACTGGCGAACTCCACTTCAACTTCCTCGGCCCAAGAATACCGGCAGAAATGCGTATTCAATTAATAACTGAATCATACACAACGGGCGGCTGCGGTCAAGCCCCCCTTTTCTGGCGGGAGACTTTCGGGGACGGACGGCAACCCTTCAGGTCACCTACAGTCGTATTCCAGGAGCGTCGTGTGAGCGCCGTTTCCGGCAATTCGTGCTCCGGCAATTCGTGCCCAATTCGTGCCCAGACGAGACTGACACTTTCCAAATGAGAGAGTCCTGGATCAGCCATTTTCCGGCGAAAGGGTCAGTTCCGGTCTGGACCGAATAATCACCATCGCGTCACGAAGAAATAAATTGCCAACCTCCGGGTGATGGACCGCTATGCGATCCCTCTTGATCCTGAGAACCAAAATGAGAATCAAGATGAAACTGTTAACTACTAGTTAACTACCCCTTTATCCTCATCTTTATTTGCAACAGCGATGGACGCCACGAGTAGGCCGTAATACCTTCCTAATTAAGATTCCCCCACGAGTAGATCCTTCAACGCCCCACTTACCGGGCGCATGGAGACCTGCGGACAAAATGAGAAGCCACCCTTCATCGAGCGGAGACTAGTCCGGAACAAACCCGCTTTTCCCGGCACTAGTGGCCTGTCGCAGAGAAGTCATTACCACGCAAACAGAATTGTCATCAAGTGGCTCCCCCGACGAAGCCGTCATCCTGACAGCCTGTGACTTTTTCGATCGATTATCCAATCAGTTGATTTCAAGCCCCCCGCCCCAAACAAAGCCGTCATCCTGAGCGAAGCGCTTCGCAGATCTATCGAAGAACAAAGGGATTTATAGCGCGTAGTCGAAGGACCCCGGCAATGCTTTCTTGGCAGATGCGCTTGGGAGCTTTTCAACCGCAAACTGCACCGGAAGATAAAAAGTCACAGACTCTGAGCGAAGCGGAGTAGAGGAAACTGCTCTTTTCCCCCTTTTCTCCGATTCTTTCATCAGTAACGTTTTCTCTGCGACAGTCCACTAGGAGATACGGAACCGAGCGCCATAGGGGAACATGAGTTCCTTCGGTCGTCTCCTGCTGTTTACTCGTTTACTCGAAGTCCGGTGGCCTTCCAGGTTCCTTCAGGATGTGCCCTGAGGCCATGCGTTTCTTTGCGAAGCTTGCAGGAATTCGAACGCATTTGTCGTTCCTCCTACACATATGGCGACAGATACTCACGCCGGTCACCCGGAAGCACAAAGCACGAACAAGATCTACAACTATCGTTCCTGGCAACGCCCTACCCCCACATCGTTATAATCTGTCACATTGACGGCTTCTATAACCCTAGGCCGCTTGGTGACCGCTGAATGAACCGCATTTTACGTCTTGCTGCCTTTTCACTCTCTCTCGCCGTGTCCTTTGGCTCTTCTCACGCTTCCACTCTGGCCTACCAGCCCATCGTCAACATGTCCACGGGCACAATCACTCCCCATTACTTTGCCGTTGGAGACTTCGATGCTGACGGAAAGCCTGACCTTGCTGTGTCCGATTTCACAGGCACAACCGTCTCAATTTACTTGAACAAAGGAGGGGCGAGTTTTGGCTCACCCGTCGTCACCACGCTTTCCATCACCAACACAGTCGGTGCAATGGTCTCTGGTGATTTCAACGAGGATGGGAAAGCCGATCTTGCGGTAGCTACGTTCTCTGGCAACGAGTTAGTCATTGTTCTGCTGAGTAACGGCGATGGCACCTTCGCCGTGCAGCCACCTCTCTCGGGATCTTTTGGCTTTATCAGCGGCAAGGTGGCTGACTTCAATGGCGATGGGCACGCTGACCTCTTTCTAGGCGGTAATGGCTCACCCTATCTGTTCCTGGGTAAGGGCGACGGCAGCTTCACGCAGGGATCCATCGGCAAGGGTTCCAATCCCGGAACGTATACAGGCGTTTCCGCCGGCGACTTCAACGGCGATAAGAAGCTGGATGGTATCGCGGCCAATCTTGGTCCAAGCCTGGTCGGTTCATTGGACTTTTTCCCTGGCGACGGAAGTTCCCTCGCAGATGCCACCTTGTTTCAAATACCTCTTTTTCAGCACCCCGCATCCATCGACGCCGCGGACTTGAACAACGATGGAAAGCTTGATTTGCTGCTGGCAGGCGATGGAGGCGCTGGAGGTGTCCTCGGTAACGGTGACGGCACCTTTCAGATTGCCACCAATCAGCTGATCCCCATTTACGCCGAGGACGCTGGACCGCCGAATGCACCTGCAGACGACGTCTTTGTGCTGGCAGCAGACTTGAATCAGGATGGTCATCCAGACGCCGTCGTCCTGGACGGTACCATCGGTCTGCTCTGGTTGGCTCTCAACGATGGCACCGGAGCATTTCCGCCGACCCTGAATACGCCCTACACCTACCAGTTTGCCGCGGAATCCTACACGATGGCTGTCGCGGACTTCAATGGTGATGGCTTACCGGATATCGTTGTCTCGAACGCAAATGCCAAAACGCTGTCGTTCCTGCTCTCGGTTAAGAGCCTCACCAAACCAACCGTAGCTCTCACCACCTCCGCGGGTAGCGCAATCGTGGGATCAGCGCTGACTTTCAAGGCGGCGATCACCGGTGGAACAGCAACCCCCACTGGCACGGTTTCGTTGCTCGACGGGGGCACGCAGATTGCACAGCAGATGGTCGATGGTTCTGCCGGTACTGATTTCAATCTATCCAATCTGAGTGCAGGCGTACATATGCTCAGCGTGACCTACTCGGGTGACACAAACTATGCTGCGGGAACGTCAGCTCCTCTCAATCAGTCGATTACGGACTTTCAGCTCGCCATCGGGACCACATCCCAAACCGTCTCAGCAGGCGCTGGCGCCAGTTACCCACTCACACTGACCGGCGTGGCCGGTTTTACCGGGAACGTAACCTTCAGCTGTTCCGGCCTGCCCGCGCTCGCAACCTGCACCGCACCAACATTGACGGTCGGCGCATCAACCGCCACAGAAACGGTTACGGTAAGCACGACAGCGGCCACCACCGCACAGAAAATCAACCCCGAAGGCATCACCTATGCCTGCGGCCTCCTGCTCGGCTGCGTCTCTCTTTACGGCCTGAGGCGGAGAAAACATCTCTGGACGGTTTTGCCCCTCTTCCTGCTGAGCCTGACGTGGGGGCCGATCCATGCGGGGGTAGTTCGAAACACTCCGTGCCCGGCACCCCACCCGGGACCTCGACGATTACTATCACCGCGAACACGACCCAAAACGGTGTCACCGTCACGCACTCGTCGACCGCAACGCTCATCGTTCAATAAGCGTTCAGCCGATGACAGCTAGAGTTTCGGGGGAACTAGAGTTTCGGGGTAGAGAAGGAGCCCAATCCGTTCCCAATTCGCTGACGTTCATCGGTCGCTCCCAGCCACCGATAAACATCACGCCTGCTCACCTCTCAGGAAGCCATCATGATCTTGTCCGGGGTGATCGGATATTCCCTAATCCTCTTACCAGTCGCATTGTAAATAGCATTTGCCACTGCGGCGGCGGCGCCAGTGATGCCAATCTCTCCGATGCCGCGCGAGCCGATGGGATTGAACTTCACATCCGGTACATTGAGGACGGTCACGTCGATCTCTCCGATATCCGCGTTCACCGGGACGTGATATTCAGCGAGGGATTCATTCACAGCCCGGCCATACACAGGATCGATATGCGCCTCTTCATACAGCGCGAAGGAAATGCCCCAGACGATGCCACCCATCAATTGATTGAGCCCGGTCTTGTGATTAAGGAGTGTTCCGATGTCGTAGGTGCCGACTACTTTACGCACCTTTACCATGTGGGTGTCTTTATCGACCGCTACTTCCACGAAGACCGCGCCCCAAGAATACGAACTCATCGCGTCTTTGTCTTCCGAAGGTTCTGCCGATCCGTTAGCCTCTACCGGCTTATTGCCGTTGCGCGCAATCAGCTCCACGAGACTGTCCGTTTGAGCGGGATTGCTCTTGTTGAAGAGCTTGCCGTCCTTGATATCAATATCCAGGGTCTTCAGCCCATGTAATGGAGAGGAGGCATCGGCTACAGCTAGATCGGCCAATTTCAACTTCAACTGCGTGGTTGCATCCTGAATGGCAGGCAACACAGACGCGGAAGACTGTGACCCTCCGGACACCGGAGCCTTGGGAAGCGTGGAATCGCCGAGCTTCACCTCGACCAGCGAAGGATCGATCCCCAGGCCCGCCGCCGCCTGCTGGGCCATGATGGTGTAAGTGCCCGTGCCCAGATCCTGCGTACCCGACCCCACGAACATCCTGCCGCCCGGTAGCATTCGTACCACGGCTTGCGCCCCGCTGCGATTTGCGGGATACGTAGCCGTCGCCATACCGTAACCGATCATCGCATTGCCTTCGGTCACAGCGCACGGGGTAGCACTACGCTTCGACCAGCCGAACCGCTGCGCCGCCTGCGTGTAACAGTCACGGAGATGCTTGTTGCTCCAAGGGCGATCGTGGCTTGGATCCTTCTCCGCATAATTCACCAAACGCAGCTGCACCGGATCCAGCTTGAGCTTCTCCGCAAGCTCATCCATGGCAATCTCGAGGACAGCCGTTCCTGGCGCCTCCCCCGGCGCGCGCATAAACGTCGAAACTCCCAAATTGACCTCAACCACTTTTTCGGTTACGGAGTTCGCGTCGCTCATGTACAAGTTTTTCATGGGGCTGGCGGAATGCTCAGTGAAGTCCTCCATCACCGATGCGTTCATGATGACGTCCTGCTGCATCGCCAACAGCTTGCCATCCGCGCTCGCACCAAGCTTGATCTTGTTTACCGTCGACGGACGCCCACCCACCGGCCCAAACATCTGTTCCCGTTCCAGAACAAGCTTCACCGGTCTCCCCGTCACCTTCGCCGCCATCGCGCAGAGCGGGACATGGGACCACATGGAGCCCTTCGATCCAAAGCCGCCACCCACCACCGGGTTTATGACGCGGACATAGTCAACTGGAATATCGAGAGTCTTGGCCAGGGACATCTTGACACCAGAAATGTATTGGGTCGCATCAAAGACGTTCAGCCGTTCGCCCTCCCACCAGGCGATCGTTGCATGTGGCTCCATCGGATTGTGGTGCTGGATGGGAGTGATATAGGTCTGCTCGACGGTCACCGATGATTTCGCAAATCCCGCCTGCACATCCCCCCGATGATTTCCCGGCGGCTCCTTCCCCGGGTTCTTCGGCCACCGTGCATCGCCTGGTCTTTCCACGAAATTTATCTGCGCAGGCTTGGACACATACTTGATCTTCAGCAACCGCGCGGCGGCCTTCGCCTCGTTCAACGATTTCGCCACCACTACGGCGACCGGTTGTCCATTGTAGTGAACCTCCTTATCCTGCAGCAGGCTTAGATTTCGCCGGGCAGGTGGCTCGGGCGGGGAGGAGTTCAGTTTCGGCGCATTGAAAGGCGTGAGAATCGCAATGATCCCCGGGGCCAGGTCTGCCGTATAACGGTCGATCGATGCGATCGTCCCATGCGGAACCGTGGCCTGAACAATGTAGGCATAAGCAAGGTCTGCCTTCGGGAATGGCTGCGAGAACTCTGCTGCATATTTTGCTTTCCCGGTCACCTTGGCAATGCCCTCATAACGGTGGTCGAGTTGTTTTGCCGGCGTGGCTGCCTTCTCAGTCGCCATTATGTGTGCATCCCTTCTGTCGTACCCTGCGAGGCGAGCGTCAACGCCCGCACCACGCCCTGTTTGGCCATTTCAATCTTGAAGGTATTGTGCTCGTACCCTTTTGCCCCGTGGAGCGCGCTCTCGGCTGCGTTCCGAAATGCCTCGGGCCCCGTAGGCTTGCCGATCAACATCTTCTCGGCTTCTGTCTCTCGCCACGGCTTCAACGCTACGCCTCCCAATGCGAGGCCGGCAGATTTGATCACGCCGCCGTCGAGCTCGAGCCCTGCTGCTACAGAGATCAGCGCGAAAGCGTAACTGTTACGATCGCGAATCTTCAGGTAATACGCGTTCTTCGCAAACCTAGCCGGAGGCAAAGTGACCGCAACGATCAACTCGTCCGGCCGCAGCGTCGTGTCGAGCCATGGAGTCGAACCCGGTAGTCTGTGAAACTCTGAGAAGGGAATGGTTCGTTTGCTCTGCGGGCCTTCCACTTCGACCGTGGCCCCGAGCGCTGCCATGGCGACATTCATATCCGACGGGTTCGTCGCAATACAGCTTTCGCCGCTCGTCGGGCCTTTATCGGTTTGTCCCATGAATCGCGTGAATGCGGTTGTAACCCTGAATTGCCGCGCACCCCGAGCCCGGTTCGCGCTTATTGCACGCTGGAAAACTGGTATCGGTGAAGTAGTAGCAGCGCGTCCGTTGCAGCAGGTTGCCGCCGGTCGTCGCCATGTTTCGCAACTGCGGGGAAGCGCCACTGAGGAGCGCTTGCGAAAGGAGCGGATACTGGGTCTTGATCAAGCGATGATCCGCCAGATCGGAGTTCTTGACCAGGGCGCCGATCCTCACTCCACCATCGGCGGTGGCGACGACCTCGTCCAACGCGAGGTGGTTGATATCGACGAGTGTCGTCGGCGACTCGACCCCATATTTCATGAGATCGACGAGATTTGTTCCTCCGGCCAGGAACTTTGCGCCTCGCGTCGATCCAGCGTGAATCGCGCTTCCGGTCGATGTCGCGCGTTCGTAGCTAAAAGCTTTCATGCGGACGCTCCTGCTACTGCGCGAACCGCAGCCACGATGTTGGGGTATGCGCCACAGCGGCATATATTCCCACTCATGCGCTCCCTGATCTCATCATCTGTCAGTTCCGGATGCTCGCTCTTGCCAGTATGTAAGCTCACAATCGAGAGTGCCCCGCGCTTATGCTCCTCGACCGCTGCCACTGCTGAGCAAATCTGTCCCGGTGTGCAATATCCGCATTGGTAGCCATCATGCTCGAGGAACGCGGCTTGCATGGGGTGCAGTTCGCTAACGTCTTTCGGGTCAGGGTGGGTGGCCAGCCCTTCGATGGTGGTGATCTCGGAGCCCTCCGCCGCAAACGCCAGCGTCAGGCAAGAGTTAACCCGGCGTCCGTTGACCAGGACAGTACATGCTCCGCACTGTCCATGGTCGCAGCCTTTCTTGGTGCCGGTGAGCTCCATAGACTCCCGAAGAGCGTCCAGCAGAGAAGTACGGGTGTCAAGCGAGAGTGTCTTTGGCTGCCCATTCACCTTTAAGGTGATTGCCTGGGTCTTCGATCCCGGGGTCTCCGCAGCGCCGGCGTTCGGCAGTCTCACTGCGACTCCGGCTGTAATGACCCCAGCAGTCTGCATAAAGCGCCGCCGGCTCAGCTCAAAGTGCAATCCGTTTTTCTCAAGCTCTTTCTCTTCCTGCTCGATCTCTTCGCCGTCAGGCTCAGTACCCAATGGAATACTCATTTCCCACCCCAACACACCTCTCAAAATTGCAGATGTGCCTAGGTTGGGTAGACGGGGCAAAGTCTACTAAGGATGCCTCGATTCCCGGTTAACCTTCGCGCGACACACGGAGTGGCCCCTAAAGAAATATCGGAGATACCGCGCGGCCCTTGTCGGCCTCAAGAGACACTACACCCTCTGCGGAGCCAACCGATTGCGCTGCTGGTAGAGATTGACCATCGCGAAGGCTGCGCATAGCCACTGGTGATTCTTGCCCATTGCCCGGTAGCGCACCTTGGTAACTCCAAATTTTCGGGAAAGCGCCGGATAAATCGGCACATTGTAGGGGATGAAAAAAGCCCCACAGGAAAGGAGAAGCGACTCCATTCTGGCCTCGAGTCTTGCCTATGGTTCCATGAGAAAGAATAGCGAAACGCCCGCCTGCGAGTTGAGGATGAGGATGATCTCCGGGACGTAATTTGCGTATACTCTACAGCGATGCTGCGAGGTGGCGCAAAACATCGTCAGGTGAAGGAGCCGGAGTCAAATGATGGAAGACGGCCCGCTTAGGTAGTATGCGATCCAGCTCGATATCCTGACCGTTGTCCTCACGCAACTGTAACCGTAGAGTCCCTCGAGCCGGAGGAAACCCAATGGAACCGATAAGCCTACAAAGTCTCATCAATCTTACTCAGGACGACGGCAGCGTGTTGTCGCCAGAGAACTCGTGGACATTGTCTGACTTCAAGTCGTATTGGCCGTTCTTGAGGAAGTATCAGACCAGCCACCAGACCTTTGCCGATCTGTCTCGACTCGTCTACTGCATGGAACACGGGCTGAAGTTTAGTTGGTCGAAGGCGTGGGAAGCCCACCGAGCCCAGGACTGGCCGGAGCCGCCCTTGGAGGCACAGATGCGGTGCCTCGAACATAAAATGGTATTCGACTCTCTGATCCGCGACCGGGTTTACGAAGAAATCATTTAGTGCAGCCACGCCGGGGGAGCCGAAAACCACGCGCGAACCTCCGCCGGCGGCTCGTTATCCTGAAGTTCATCAAGGACGGTCTGCGGCACGACGACCTCTGCGTATATTTTCGCCAGGATTTCGATATGTCCGAGCAGCACCAGATAGTTGAGGGGCGAAGTGTCTGCGACGACGATCATGCGGCCCAGCCGTTGCCCTATTCTGTGAGCTTCTCTTCGAACTGCTTGAGCGATGCAAGATCACTCTCAAGTTCACCGATCGGGTAATGCAGATAAACGTCGTGTGCCTTCAGGAAGGCATGCACCTGCATCCTGGTTGTGAAACCCAGTAAGCGGCGCACCTGTCCTTCAGACAGGCGTTCGCTACGGTATCCTTCCAGTGCCGGCGCTTCAAGGGCTGCGCGCGACAGGTCTGGCTGTTGGCCCTGAATCACGAGGGCGACATCGTCCGGAATTTGCAGCCGCACGTCCATATGCCGACTATCTCATTTGTAGTTCTGGGTGTAGTTATGGCGACGGACTGGTTTGCATGAGGCGTTGACAGACGAGACGTACCCCACGTTTTGGACTCTTCAGGGACCTACCCCCTTGGGCTGCGCCGGGAGATCCAAAGGGATCTGCAACTCCCCAAACCGGTCGCTGTGTACATCCCACACCGCGAGGTAGAGATATTGGTCAGACCTGCTGAGATTGAGCTCCTGATCCACCACCAGCGGAGCGCGCGATCGGTGAGGAAAGTAACGTTCGTCGAAGGACGCGGTCACGTGCTCGAACTGGCGCTTCAAAACGTCTCCGTCCCGATCGATGGTAACCGCCGCCAACCCAATAGCAAAAGTTCGCTTTCCGTTCAAGCTCTGCGCCGTGAGCTCGTCAATAGGGACCGAATAACGCACCGAGTACCGCATCGCTCCCCTTTTCGGCGGTGGAGCAGCAAGACCCTCAGAGTCCGCCTTCAGCGATGCGAGAACCGGGTCCGCCGTGGGCAACATGGCTGCTTGAAAGATAAGCGGAGTGGCGTGCCGTGTCTTGGTTTGCACCGTGTCCCCGCTGATCAAAAGCTCGGTCCTCGGCGTCGCGGGTTTCTGGGCAGTGCCATTGTTTCCGTCCGCGAAGTAGCCCGTGCGATAGCTAAGGTGATAGCCGCCGTCCAGTTTGATCCGGACCTTGTGCCATTTGTCATCGACGTGGAAATTCGACGGCGAGTAGGTAAGCGTGTAAAAGTCGCCGGACGTATCGAGGACATGGGCGGCAGCTAGCGACACCCCATTGTTGTTATAGAAAGCGCGGCCACCCGTTGCGCGCGCCACATCCTCCATGGCTCCATGCTGCCCCATCATCATGATGCCGCCAGTGACCGTAAGCCCACGGGCATCGATTGGGTAGACAGCAATGCGCTCTTCCTCCAACGAATCGTAGATCGCGCGCATCGCAGCCTGGTCTTGGAAGACAGCGCCGTTGGGCAACAGATACGCCGTGGAGCCGCCGGAAAACCAAAGGACGTTCTTTCGGCCAGGCAGCGAACGCAGAGTGTAGGCGACCTGGGTTAGGATTTGCGGATCGCTGAGGTATTCCGGCCCTATAGGCGGGATTCGAGGAATGGCCCGATGCAGGGCAGCCAATAGAAGCGATCGGTCCGTGGTGAAATTCTGCATCAGAAAACAGCCCGATCCGGCACGCAGGTAAATCGCGACCGGTTGGTCCGAAGGCAGGTTGCTCAAAAAGCCCGTGAGCTGGTAGTTGAGCCACATCTGGTCAGCGATGCGGATGTTGGCAATATCGAGCACGATGATGTTCAGAACCGAAGGCAGGTGCAGCAGATAGTCATTGCTAAAAACTCCATGCGACGAAGCAGGCAAGGCAACTCCCGATCTTCCGGCGTGCTCCTCAAAAGAGGAGATCCTCTGCTGCTTCTTGTTGTCGAACACATGGAAGGCGGCAACAGGGAGACCGCGAACCGGGTTGCCTGTTTCATCGGTAACCGTTACGTCAGTAAGTACTACGCGCGTGCCAGTCTGTATGGTATAGCCAGGCTGTGACGGGATAGTGCCGGTGCCGGATTGCGATTGGGCATCGGAGAAATGGACGAGCGCAAGGCTGAAACAAACTGCCAACGTCGAAGGTCTGAGCGAGAGCATTGGCTCACCCGGAGCGTCCGGTACGGCGCTCACCTCAATGTTGACGGTACAGCGGCGTGGTTAGTTGCGCAAGTTGGCTCGATCGCCACACAGTAAAAACGCCGCCAGCAGCGGTCAATTACTGATTCTCCGCTGCAGGTGCCGCTACCGATAGGACCGGTCGCGATAGGCTTCCCCACGTTCGCGTTTCTTTACTCCACGATGCTTTCTGATTTTGTCGGCGACCACACCAGCGCCGGCGCCGGCCGCGCCGCCGATCAGCGCCCCTTTGCCGCCACCGGCAAGGGCACCGATCAATGCTCCGCCGGCCGCTGTGCCGCCCACGGTTTTGGCGGTGTTGTGATGACGCTTGTCGTGGGCATCCTGGGCTGCCTTCGCGCGCTCGTGTTCGCGTTCGGTCACCTGCTGAGCCCAACCGAAGTGTAGAGGCGCCGTCTGCACAATAGGCGCCAAAAGGATGATCGCAGCAATCTTTTTCCATCCGGAAACGCAGTGCATATCAGCCCTCCCAAAGAAACTTGACTACGAAATAAATAGATGGCGTTTCTGAGCGCAGGGGTGTCCGATGCGGTTGCTGAGGCTACGAAACATGGCTTCACAGTCGTGGCGCGGGACGTGAATTGAATCTCCCGGTCCCGAAAAAGGTGCAGCGTTTCTGTTACATCTCGGCTGTATCCAACCTTTGCGGAGTGCAGTGCCTCCCATAACCAGGGGTACTTTTATGTTGATCGTCATTGGCATAGTCGCCGCAGCGGTGATCCTCGCAGTGGGGCTCTTGTTCTATCTGGCGAACGGGGCGCGCAGCCGCGACGGTGGCGGAAATCCTTCGACGGCGCAAAATGTCAGGCGAGATTCGGACCATAGAGCGACAGGAGTCAATTAGCAGATCCGATACAACGGTGGACCGCCCCATTCTATCGACCGGTGACTTAATCCATCTGTACCCGAAACTGCGACGTTTGCCAAAATCGATTGCTGCCAACGCCTACCACTGCACCAATTCAACCCGGCGATTCATGGCTCGCCCCTCTTCCGCCCCATTCGATGCGACCGGGGCATACAGGCCACAGCCGAATGCATCCAGCCGGGTTGCAGGGATGCCGTACTTGGCTGTAAGTTCTGCAACCACGCTCGCAGCACGCCGGCGGCTCAGATCGAGGTTGTAGTCCGGCTTCCCTTGGTCATCGGTGTGTCCCACTACATGGAGCCGGAGTCCAGGGTCACTCTTCAGCAGTTTTGCAATTTCGGCGAGCGTGGGCTGCGATTCCGCCTTGACCGCGTCTTTATCCGTCTCGAAATAGAGCCCGTAGACCGCCACCTTGCCTGAATCGTGGATGGCCTGTTTCATGTCGCCGGCATTTACGAATGCCATTTTCTTTTCCATGGCGTCCGCCGTCACCACCACGAGTTGCGCGAGCGCCTGTCCTTTCGCAATCCTCCCCTGCAAACGTTCTGGAATGATGCCATCCTTGTACGCAGTTACAAACACCACGTAGTAGCTGGGCTTCGCATCTTTGCTCTTACCCACCAGAAGCCGCTCGTCGTCTTCGTCATAGGCAAGAATTTGAGCGATATCGATTTCATCCGCAATCTTGTCAAAGCCCGGCCCGAACCAGCCATGTTGTCCGGCTGCCTTCTCGTACTGCACCTCGATGCCCAAGCGCTGAAACTCCTGCTTGTAGTTACGAAACAGTTCTGCCGGCGAACGGCCGGCTGGAGCGAGGTAGGTGTAGTAGCCAATCTGCCCGTCCACCGGCTTACTCTTTTCGTATGCGGGCGGACTTACCGTGGTGGGGGGCCCAAGAGGCACTAAATACTCATCAAATTTGGGCGCGCGGAACCCGATGAGTTCGCTTCCTTCGTAGCGCTTCATCCCCGCGGGATCATTCGAGTTTGGCACGTCCTGGGCCCCGCCCGTCAGTCCTGAAAGAGAAAGGAAAATGCACGCGGCTAGTATTGGCTTGATAGAGTGGTTCAAAAAGCCTCCCCCGCTCAAGTCCGTATTTCGCCATCTGCCGAGGAGCGTCACTCCCTTCACCGGCTGGCCTTTGCCGGCTGGAAATCGGGTTGCGTCCTCCTGCCAACAGTACGGGCGAACGGAAAACTTAGAAAGAAATTTCATTCTTGCCTCCTGCAGCGTTCGGTCCGGAAAACCGGCATAACCCGGCGGGTCCTTCTATGCGGTTTTCAGACTGCGAAGGAGTATACATCCACACAGATCCGAAAAATGCGGCTATGGTCCGTCTGGACAAAGTAAGCCGAACCGGTGACCTCACCGCCTTCCAGCATACCGGCTTCGCTGCCTATAACATTCAATCAACGTCTAAACCTCTCTCCGGAGATGCGCCATGAATCGTCGTTTCTTCCTCCAGGGCTCTGCTGCCTTTGCCGGATGCAGTGCCGTTGGCCTGACGGGATGCGTGAAAAGGCCCGCCGCCGCTTCGCTCCCTGGTGCGCCTTCGCTGCCGTTCTACGATGCAGTTGGACCGATTGTTCCCATTCGCGCCGATGTGGATCGCATCTTTCGTATCACCGTTTGCCTGAGGCCCTTTCGCGCTGCTGGGCCAAGGCTCGACGTTGAACGCCTGGGCGACAAACTGGTAGTGCACAACTACGGCCACGGCGGCAGCGGCTGGTCACTCTCCTGGGGCTCGGCGGATGTGGTTGTGCGTAAGGCGCTCGATGGGGCCAACGGAAAAAAAGAGCTTGCCGTGATCGGTTGTGGTGCGCTCGGCTTGACGGCGGCAATCACGGCCCAGCGTGCCGGCTTCAAAGTTACGATCTATGCCAGGGAGCGTCCACCCTATGTGCGTTCTGCGCGAGCCACAGGCTCATGGACGCCGGACTCGCGCATTGCGTTGACCACGGCGGCGTCACCCAACTTCGCCGCGGAGTGGGAGTCAATGGCGCGTACCTCATTCGCCATGTATCAGAGTTATTTGGGTATGCCGGGGACTCCCATCGAGTGGACGGACCGCTATGACCTCTCCGATCGGGCTCCGGGCGAACACAGCTCAAACCTACGGCCGCCGGATGCGCATGAATTCGCACACTACTACGACCGTATCGCCGACCTGACGCCCGAGTCGCAGGATATTCCCCCAGGTGCTCATCCGTTTCCCACCAGGTACGTTCAACGCGAGACCTCGCTGACATTCAACGTAGCCGGCTACTCGCGCCAGTTGATGAACGATTTCATGATCGCGGGCGGCGCCATCGAGACCCGCGAATTTCAATCACCGCAGGATCTGGCCTTGCTTGCGCAGCCGGTCGTCATCAACTGCACGGGATACGGAGCGCGTCAGTTATGGTCCGATGAGAGCATCATTCCTGTCCGGGGCCAGATCGCCTGGCTCATCCCGCAAGAGGGCGTTCACTATGGGCTCTCCTACAAGGGCGTCAACGTCCTCGCCCGCCGTGATGGAATCGTGGTGCAGCCATTTCGTAGCGAAGATGAGGGCTGGAACGACACCAACGAACAGCCGGACAGAGCCGCAGCGGTGGCGGGTGTTGAAGTTATCCAGGAACTTTACAGCCGCATGGAGAAGATGCCCCACCCGGTATGACAAAACCGGCAGACAAGTCATCCCCAGAACTCGAAGTGATTCCAGCCACAGCCGAACAACAGGAGACGTTGGCCAACCTGTTGGAGCTGTATGCACACGATTTCAGCGAATTCCACCCTCTTGAAATCGGCGCGAATGGAAGGTTCGGCTACCCGTCCCTTCCACTTTATTGGAGCGAACCGGGCCGATATCCTCTGCTCGTAAGAATGGGCGGCAACCTCGCAGGCTTTGTTTTAGTGAAGCGAGGGTCTGAAGTCTCCGGCAATCCGACCGTCTGGGATACACCATTTTTGGGAGTGCGCGATCTCAGCATTTGCGGGTAAGACGATCCATCCCGTTTCCGTGGAGAAGGCCGGCAAGCAATGGAGTCTCTATTCCTTTAACTGTATCAGGCACGACTTTTAGTCGGTGCCGTATAGACTTCAGCCACTGAGGGCTTTGGAGTCTGCGTCAGAATTTGGAGGAAATCGGACGGGTGCCCCAGGTCTTGATTTTGAGACCTGGGATCCTCCTAGTGAAGTTCGGTTCGGGCCCCATAATGTAACCCCAGGGCAACCACATCCGTGAAACAAGGGCCGACCTCTAAACATACCCCGCGAGGGCCGCGCTTCGGACAATGCTGTTCTCATCCGCTTTCTTGAGTCTTTGAGGTAGTACATGAATCCAGCAAAACCATTCACCCTTCAGGCCCTGAGGTAGTCTCCCCACAATCCCTCTGTCCGCAGCTTGTGAAGCCCGTACCCCTAGCGTTGTGTGCTTTCACTCGCTAAACGCTTGTAGACTTCTTCGGCGTGATCGTAGGCTGCGCGCGCGGCCGCTTGCTCCGCGGGTGAAATTCGAGCTGCCTTCTGCGTCCAGCACTGATGAACGGCGTTTAGATCCCATTCGGCGCTTGCCCGGGAGGCGCGAATCGGCTTACCACCCACGGCGACAAAAATAGGATTCGTATGTGCTGACGGCAAAATGCGCATGGCCACCCAACTGCTCTCGTCAAGGGGTATATCAAACGCGAGGTCGTGGCTCTTGCCATCGGCAAGAAGGCTCTTTCTCGCAACAGCTTTGCCATTCACAACCAGCTCGACGGGTACTTCTTGCGAGCTCCCAATGCGGGCGCGTTCAATGGTCCAATAAGGCTTCTCGCTGTACGAAACGCGTTTTATCCGTGGGTCAGGAACCGCATCGAGCAAGGCTGCGGCGCGAACAGTAGCATGCACCACACCGGGCGAGGGAAGTGCTACCTCGCTCGCATGGGTTCCCACCTCGACGCCATTGATCGCATAGTCCATCAGATGTGCGCGCCCGTCGGAAACATAACTGCGTCCTGCCTTCAATCCTTCCAGCCACGCCGCGTACGTGAGAGGACCATCGAGCTTCACATAACTGCGGGCCTGACCGACCCGCTCGTCGTAGATGCATGGGAAGTCTGTTTCCCCAACGATCCTGGTGCGGAATCCGACGTTCAACGTGTGATACCAGATGCTGAGTTCCCATACAAACGGAGTGTCACCGGCCGAAATAAAATCGACAGCGTTCGGCTCGGTGACGTCGACAATATATTCATTGGCGCCGATACCGTCAAAACCGGGCATTTGGAAACTAGGCAGTTGGTCATCGGCGACCTCTAACCCCCACCCCGAGTGCGCAAACCCTACCACGGCGCCCTGGCTCCTGGCCCAGCGCAGGATTGGTAAATCCCAGGTCGGCCAATCCTCGATCTTTTTGGTGTTCGGGTAGTCCTGGTCTTTTAGCCCTAACAGAACCAGGTGGCCGGAGTGGCTGGAAGGAAAGCCGGACACCTCGAGGTCGTAGTGCATACGAAACTTACTCTGTGACAAAGGATCATCGTGTCCGGAAAAGAACTGCTTCTGGTAATAGTAATCAGGTCCCCAGGTAAGCACAGCTCCAATGTTGAGCCGTTCGCCCTTGAGCTGCCTCATCATGTCTTTCGGCAGCACACCTTCCTCAGGATTTTGATAGTGGGAACACCCAGCTGCATGAACATGGCTGTCTCCGGAATACCATCCGTACTCTGAAGGATCTACCCACCGCTCCAGTGCGATCGTCAACTCCTGCGGCTCCTTCTCGCCCACAGAGACCGCTTGCGTTTGCGCGCGGTACTCCGGACCGCCGGTGCTCGTGACCTTATATTCACCGGGAGGTAGCGAGATCGATTCCCCGTCTGACCGGTAAATTTGAGGTTGAAAGAAAAAATCGGGCGCAAGACGCTTCGAAGGGTTTGGATACACGCGGTTGGAACGGTCGCGAATGGTCAACGATGCGACCGCGGGTTGGCCGCTCTCGTCGGAAACGTGGAGTTTAATTTCATGTACAGGCGCCGCGTGAAAGAGGACGAGAATATTGTTACGGAAGCCGATATCCTGCGAGCCTTGTCCCACGTTGAAGCTGATATCAGCCGTCCGTTGCCCCGCATCACGGCTGTAGATCTCCAGTAGCTGGTACTCCACGGGGAGTCCGGAGAGCCGCTTTTCCATGGGAGGCGTTGTGGAAACAGCGATGTTAGCCCAGCGATCGCGCGCATCGCTTTCCGTAAGCAACATCTTAGGGGCTGGGTCACCGGTCGATTGGATATACACGTCCCCACTATTGGGGCTGGCGGCAACCAGGGGCGAGGTCACCCCAGCCCGATTGATCACCTTCACCAGGAAGAAACGTGAGCCGCCCTGGATCAGCGCCGCCTCTGCCGGACCGCGCTCTACCCTGACGCGGCTTTCTGCGTTGATGTCGACAATTGCTAATACAAAAGCGTCCAGAATCCGCTGCAATGAGTTCGCTGCAGCCTGCGCGTCAGGATCCGAGACTGCCCTATTGATCGCGTCCTGAGTGCCCTGGGAGAGCGGCTGGCCCAGGAAGTCGAGCGCCGACTCGAGGCGCCGGACCTGCTGCGCCAGAGGCTGGATGGCTACAGGCGGCAGGTCGGACCCCAGCAGGCCCGCTGTCGCATTCGATTGCGGTTGACTCTTCGCGGCCGCGGGAACGGGGGATAAGCCGGCCAAAGCGAAGCAGAGCAATACCATCGTGCGCACGCAATACCGGCAGGCCTTGGACGCTACGGTCATGGGGTAAGCTCCATTTGTGGTGAGTGCAGAGCCACTCAGCGGGTAGCCTCTTTGCCTTCCACAACGGCATCCAGTCTATGCCCATCTCGTCTGCCGCAACACCGGATTCTCTATTTATCCGCTACTTTGCTTTAAGCACCTTTCCATTGTTGGCATCAACGTAGGCGACATAACCGGACTTCTTATCCCCCCACATCAGATACCAGACCGGCGCATGAAACCTGTAGTTGTTCCCAAGTGCAAAGGATGAGAGTGCCTTGTCTGGATTTTTCGTCAACCAAGCCGCCCCATCCGCTGCTGCGGCCTGGTAAGCGGCATCCGAATCGATATTGAAGCTGGTAAGCTCAACCGGCATAGCGTCGCGCGTTACGCCGTCCCAGGGCACCCGGAGGCCGGCACTCACGCCCTTGAAAATGTCTGGAGGTGAGGAGGCGATTGCGTAAGAGTAGACCCGGTACTGATGTAGGGTGGGCGAAGCAAACATCGCCTCCCACATGGCCGCTTTACCGGCTTCATTCTTAAACCCTGGCACTTCCCTAGGCGTAAGCCTAAGTATCACGATATCGGTACTCCAGTGCCGGGCGGGCGTATACATCAGCCAAAAAGCCGACTTGGCCGTCACAGGTTGCGGAGGGCCAAGCGGTGCCTTTGCGGTTTTAGAGTCATCAGTAACAGGGGCCTTGGTCTTTTCCAGGCAGCCCGCAAGAAGCAGCATCGCAGCAACTGCACTTACCGCACATTGTTTGAGCACAGCGCCCATCGGAATCCTCCACATACTTGAGTGGCGGAAGAACGGGTTGGAAGTCTACCGAATGGTTTCGTACGCGAGCACAAGAGGCCCGCCATCCGCCACGGCCTAACATAGTATTCCAACATTTGCTGGTGTGCCAGAACGGTGTCTCTCACTGCCATTCACTGACCACCCTGCCTTGCATGTGTCTTAGGCGTTTCTGCGACCATTTTCAACTTTGGCGATGTTTTGCGGGAACATCTGTCCGGCCGGTTGCGTAGGAACCTGCATGAGGACTCTTTCTGCCCTCGCGGGCGCGGCCGTGCTGGTCTGGAACCTGGCGGGTTTGGCGCGCGCGGAGGTTCCTTGTGCGCAAACGCTGGATGCTCCGCTGCGGCCGAGGGCCGTGCTGAGGGTCCAGTCACGACCCGCGGGTCTCGAAATTGTGGGCACGGATCAGGCGGCAATTCATGTTTCGTGCACGTCGGGCAGCGAGGGTGACGCCGAGCGTATTCGCATCCGGCTCAAGGGAAGTCAGGACGATGAAACCCTGACCATCTCCGGCGATTTGCGCGAAGGAAACAATGTCAGGGTCCGCATTGAAGTGCCGCGAAAGACCAGCCTGCGGGTCGAGATGTCCGCAGGAGAGGTGAAGGTGGAGGAGATTGCGGGCGATAAGGATATCAATCTGTATGCGGGCCGGATTGCGATTTCTTCGACTCACCCGTGGGACTACCGGAGCGTCGACGTGTCGGTGAGCGTCGGAGCTGTGAAGGCCCCGGTTTACGGCGCCGAAAAAGGCGGCTTCTTCCGCAGCATTACGAAGGAAACCGCAGACGGCGAGTATTCGCTGCATGCGCACGTGATTACAGGAGAGATCGCTCTTCTGGGCAGATCCCCCCACGCGACCACCGATTAGCGGGGCAGCCGTCTAGAACCAAAACCATAGTTGAAAGGTCAAATCCACCAGATTCTCACGGCGACGGAGAGTTATGGGGTGGAGGCTGATAGATTTTGGCTCTCGCCTGGCGATCTCTTTCCAACGCTGCGCCAGCCTGCTTCATGGCTGTACGTCGGATTGCGTAAAGCTCTTTACGTTCCTCCCAACGCATCTGGCATCGGCGAAAGAGGGACTTGCCCGCCTCGCTCTGGCGCTCCGCGGCCAGGGCGAGTTTCTCCTGTGCTGCTTCCTGGCGCCGCACCGAGCTCAGCTCGGCGACCAGCTCTCGATGCAATTGCTTCTTTCGGGCAAATTCTTCCACCAACTGGTCGGTCAGCTCGCGTTGATAACCCACGACATTAAACATGACCCCAGTGGTCCAGGCAAAGGTGAAGAGACCGCAGATGGCCATCATCGGGCCAAGTTCGCGCCATCCAAAACCGAGCGGCATGCCTCCGTAACCCAAGGTGGTGTAACTGTTTGCGGTGAAGTAGAGGCTGTCCCGCACGTCGGGAATCAGGCCTAGCCGCGTGAGCATGGTGGCCCAGATACTCATGTCCACGATGTGCAGCACCAGCATCAGGAGTACAGCGCGGCCAAATCGCAACGATGCCCAGAACGGATGGCTTGCGTGTTCAAGAAGACGCTTCGCCCCGCGATGATAATCGCGAACAATGTATCCGAGCACAAAGCCGTGTACCAGCGTAACGCCGACCAGTGCGGCTGCGCCGATGGCAAAGACCTCAAGCAATGGGGGGTCTGGCCGAACGTGAAAGGTGGGAAGCCACGGGCCTAGCATGCACAAGAATTCTAACCGTTCGCCTGGGATATCGTTCGCACCTGAGTGCTGAACGGCTTCGAGATGCAACCGCGTGGATACCTGCTCACCAAGCCCAGACCAAGGGCAGCAGGTCCCTTCCGCCGAGTGACGATATGAGTCCGAAACCGCTGTGCGATCGAGGAGTTGAGGAGGGAAATCAAAACTCAGCGGATACTTTCTGGTTTTTTGGGTCTCTACAGCCAATCGAAAGATAAGTGATACTGGACGTTCATTAAGGCTTGACGCGGAAAGATTACCGCTTGAGTACCAGATTGAAGCCGAATGTTACTCAGAGGTGAAGCGCCAATGCGGATAGAGTTGTATGCTTCTCGGGATGCCGCGATCCTCCGTGCTTCTGCGTCCCGGATGCCTCCTCGCGGAGGAGGACTCGTGACATAGGCCCCGAGATGCCGCTTGCCCCTTTTGTTCCTGCGGTTGCTCGATCGCAACATCTACTGTATCGAGATTAGCCGCAGTCGCTGTTTCCGATGACGCTGGGAAATCGCGCTACTCGACAAGAAAAGGGAAACGTCTGCAAAGCCAGCAGGTAATTGAACACTGGATTCGACTGTACAACCGCCTGATCGGCGCCTCCTATCGCGTCGCATCCTGGCCATCCGTGGGTTCGTCCGCAACCAATGTCGATGCGGTCTGCACGGACAGCGAGGGGCATCTCATCGCTCTTGAACACACACGCGTCGGAATTCAACCAGGGGAAACCCAGGCGTCGGGTTCCTTGAATGCCTTCTGCTCACCCGGAACCACAGTGATAGGAAGCACGCTGGAGCATAAGCTGCTGAAGTTGTCGGCGGCAAGCGCAGACAAGCGTATCTTGCTGCTCGAAAGCGATTCAGTTACAGGCACGATTGAAGATCAATATGCACGTGTCCGGGACGAACCGAGTGTCAGGAGTTTGCGGGGTGGCGTCGACGAAGTCTGGGGAGTCCTTACGGCCATCCTGGAGACCGAAAACGTAATCTTCACGAATCGGATAGATCCAGAGGATGGGGATGACCGCAGCTTATGCTCACTCAACCTCATCACCGGCGAGTTTTGGCGGCTCCGCCCTGATCGCATTCTTCGCTGATCGGTCCCCTCTGCCCACGAATTCCTCGTCAGCCCGGCGGTTCCAGTCCTGGTAGCCGTCCACAACGGTACGCAAGTGGCACAGAGGACTGCCCATTCTGGGTAGAAGCAACGCCTGGCATGCACGCTAATGCCATTTTTTCCACATCCGCCGATACCAGCATGCCCCCTTAGTACCGGAATGGGTAATGGTGCGGGCCCTCGGTAATTGGTCAAATACAACCAGCCTTAGGGAACCCAATGCCAGAACTGGAGGAACGGACGCTGTCGTTCAGTGATGGAAAGCTAAACACCGGGGTACTGGTGCGGGGAGGCATGAGCCGCCCTGGCAAAACGGAAGGCCGCGTGGACCGGCGTTTCCGTGCTGCCATATCGGACGGTGAATTGCCTGACGTATTGCAAAACGGAGATGTAAAGTGAGCGCACTGGTTGCAGCGTCGCCCGAACTCAAGAGACTGTGGATCCGCGTTCTTAAGCGGGTTCATCCTGACTTGGCGGTGGATGAACATGATAGGCGCCGATGTGAACGGCTCACACAACAGGCGAATGATGCCTTTGCGAGACGTGATGAAGTTGCGCTGAGAGCGGTGCTCGAACCGAAGGGTCCGCCCCGGCCCGCGCCGCCTGACGCCTGGGAAGCAACGGCACAGGCTCAACAGCCGGCCCCACCGCAGTCAACCCATGAGCGACCGTTGGCGCCGCAACGGCCTCCCAGAGTGATTGGGCGCGAGGCGTTGGGCATAATTTGGGCAGCCTGCGCCGTTCTTTGCCTTCTTCTTTATGGAATTTTTGCCGCGCTGAGTGAAAAGGTGGGACGCGGCACGTCCTCATTCTTCCTGGTGCTGCTAACCGCGATTGTACTCTGGACTATCAACAGGAAATCGAATTGGACGTGGGAGCACAAAGCAAGGTGGATGGCCGCAGTCGCAAGCGGAATGATCCTGGTAGGGATATGCCTGTTAAACAGTCATCCCAGGGCAAATCCACTGATTCCATCCGCTCGCGCCGCGACTGCGGACGCTGTTGCATGGAGAAACAGCAACAATCGGACCCTGTCTCCATCGTATTCAAATGTAATCAAGACTCGGGTAGCACGGAGTTGGAACCCGTCCGCGGTCGTCGATACCCCGGCTGGTGCTACTGCGGACATTGCGTTCACGATCTCGCCTGACGGTTCACCCCGTCATGTCCAGTTAACCAGGCCGAGTGGTTCTCCGTCGCTCGATTCGTCCTGCCTTATAGCTGTGCAGCAGGTGAAAACCTTTGGTCCACCTGAGGGTGGCGACAAGGGCAGCCTGAACACACATTTTTCTTGCTCGTATAACGAACTGATCCCGCTGAATGCTCGTCTGTCGCAGGGAGACACGCAACAAAAAGAAACAATCACAGTCCCGCCCGGTTCCGAACGGGTAAAGCGTCCTGGTTCGCAACTTAACGGGTACATAGAAGCGGCGAAAAGTAAGGTCGCACAGAAATGGAACTCGTCGGAAGTTGCCGGCGATACCCCGGTGGGCGCAACGGTCTACATCCAATTCGCGATACGGCGGCGCGGCAACCATGAAGTCCCGACGCTGGAAACATCCAGCGGGTACTCGTCCCTTGATGCTTCCTGCTTGCGGGCAGTGGACCGAATACGGACTTTCGACCATCTTCCCAGGAGCTACAACGGAGACAGCCTGACCGTGCTCTATCACTGCTCCTATCCAGGTTCGTCCACGACAAAGTTCGCCCAGGATTCTATCCTGCCGCCGGCGCAACAACCGCCGACCAATGGCCCGGTAGATGGTGTGCTGCAGCCACCGATGACACCGTAGCTACGGCTCAATCATCCTGTGTACGGGTCCATGGTTATTTCTTGGGTTACTTCTTGGGCCGCGATCGCTTCTCTGAAAGAGGAGATCTCTTCGCTTTCGGCACGAGCGCGCTCAGCCTGTGTCCTTTCTCTGAATCGCCAATCAGTGTTGCCAGCCGTCTCTGACGAGTTGTTTCCTGCTTTGCGCTCACGATCCAAAAGCTGCATGTTCGCTGGTACCAGGGTGCCTGGGCCTGGAAGAATTCCCACGCCGCGGGGTTGGCTTTGAATTGCCTTTCATAGGCATGGGGCAATTTTTGCGGCCGTGACTCGAAAGAGTATTTGCCGGAGTCGGTCCCGCGTTGTTCAAACGCGTTTACCCCCGAAGATGCCATTCGGCCAAGCATTGCCAACTCACTTGCCCGCCTGATGTTGACTGCGCTCCAGTAACTCTTCGGCCTTCGCGGGGTGAAACGCTGTTTATAGCTGGTCTCGTCGATACTTTTGCGCAACCCGTCAATCCAGCCGAAACATAAAGCCTCGTCCACGGCTTCGCGGTAAGTGAGACATTGCTTGTCGGTTCGTTTGTTGTAAAAACCCAGCCACAGTTCGGTGACACGGTCGTGATTGTTCTCCAGCCATTTCCTGAATTCGGCAGACGTGTTGAAGATTTTTATTTGCACGGTCGCTCGCTGCCACAGTTAAACAGGATACTCGATTTCTTAGCGGAGCCGCCCCAGGTCACTCGTCCCTGAGCAGTTGTGCAGGGTCAACTGCCAGGACCCGCCGCGCAGGGATCCAGGTAGCGAGTAAACCCAGCAAGGCCATGGTGAGCAGGACTCCGCAAAGCACCAGTGGATCACGGGGCGTAGCTTGATAGACGATCTGCGCCAGCAGGCGACTGGCAAGCACACCTACCACCAGCCCTGCGGCGGAGCCAGTAATCAAAATCGCGAGAGGACGCCCTAACGCAGAACGCATGAGTTGCGCCCGCTGTGCACCAAGGGAGACGCGAATGCCGAGCTCCTTCCAACGCTTGGAGATCGAATACGCCGCCATCCCAAAGATCCCAGTAACAGCGAGCATCGCCGCCAACATCCCCATGACCCCGAGACTGACGGTGGCTACGCGCGCGGGAAAATACATCACGGCAAGCTCATCCGGCCAGTTGCGAATGGTAAAAGGCAAGTCAGGGTCAACGTTGGTTAACGTGCGTTGCAATGCCTGTGCCACTTCCGCCGGCGGCAATGCAGATCGGACAATCAACGTGGTGTCAGTATCCGCATTTTGCGCCAAGGGAAAGAACATTGCCGGTTGTGGGCTTTCCGTCAACGAATCATACTTCCCGTCTTCGACGATGCCGGCGATTTCATACAAAGACTTCTCCCCGGTCATGAAGTGTCGCCCGATAGGCGGCACATCGCCAAACATCACGCGGGCGAAGGTGCTGTTGATTAGGGCGACTTTGGTCGTTGTGGCATCGTCGTGCCAGCTGAAATCACGACCCCTGAGCAACCGTGTTTCGGCGGCTCGGAGATAGCCGGGCGAGATGGAATAAAACTTTGCAACCAGCACGGTGTTCGAGCTGCGGAAATCCGTTGTGCCTTTGCGGTAGACCGGAGTACTACTTCCTCCCGTATTGAGCGGCAGCTCGTTGATGGATCCTACTGCGGTCAGGCCAGGGATGTGTGACGCCTGCTCCAACATGCGCTTCTGTACCACCAGCGATGATTGATCGGAGTAGCCTGCCATGTGAAGATCGGTTTCGGCGGAAACAACACCTTCAGGCTGAAAACCAAGTGGCGCATGCAACGAGCGCTGCATTCCTCTTAGCGCCACCAGCGCGGCCGTGAGCAAGAGAGCGCAAAGAGCGATCTGCGTGGCCAGCAGAATGTCTCGCAACGTGGCCTTGCGGAAGACAGATCCCACTCCGGCACTTTTCATTGCATGTATCGCGTCCGCCTGTAAGATCTGACGCGCCGGAAGCAGCCCGGGCAGAATGCTGCTCGCGAGAGAGAGCAGAAGTGCGACTCCATAGACACGCCAGTCAGGAACGGCCGTCACGTGTATGGGGAATTGGTCAAAGGGTTGCCACCGGCTGAGCGTGCTCAGCAATGCGGTTGCAAAGAGCGTTCCTAAGATGCCCCCAGCCAAAGAAATAACCATTGCTTCCATCGCCACTTGCCGAAGGATGTGCCACCGACTTGACCCGATGGCCAAACGTACCGCCAGCTCGCGGCTGCGGTCGGCCACGCGCGCAGCAAAGATGCCGGCGAGATTCGCGCAGGCGGCTACAAGGACCAAGAGGGCCAGGAGCAAAATACCCGTCATGAAAGCGCGCGCGGGATCTCCCAGGAAGTCCCCCATCATCCCCGGTTTTACCAGGCGTGCTCCCAGGCCTTCGTCCTCGTCCGGATACTCTCTGGCCAGCTGAGCGCCGAGGGCATTCAAGTTGTCCGTTGCCTGGCCTACCGTCACTCCATCCGATACTTTTCCTATCACCCAGAGGCCATGGTTTCTTCTTTGGCTTAAGTACTCATATCCATTGATTTGTTGTTCGTTGACCATGGGTACCCAGAAGTCAGGCCAGAAAAAGACTTCGGTTCCGTGGAAACCCTTGGGGGCAACACCAATGACGGTGAACGGATGTTTATTGATATGAACCGTCGTTCCCAGGACGCGTGGGTCGCCGGCGAATTGGTCACGCCAGAACGAATCACTCAACACGACATAAGGTGCAGAATTCGGCCCGTGCTCATCGTTGAGGTCGAAGAACCGGCCCAGTCGAGGGCGTAGCCCGAGCATGCGAAAGTAGTTTCCGGAAACCTCGTAAAACCAGCTCTTTTTGGGAACCCCCTTTATGCTAAGAGCGGCGTCGTAGAGCTTGTACGCAACCATGTCACTGAAGGTGTCGTTGCGGTTGCGAAAGTCGAGATAGTCAGGGTAAGACTGATTATCGTTGCCATGTTGCTTTTGCACCACGCTGAAAAGCCGGTCGGATTCCGCGACATTGATAGGGTGGAGTATGAGCGAGTTCAAAACCCCAAAAACAACGACGTTGGCCCCGATACCCAAGGCCAGGGTCACAATGGCCGTGAGTGCAAATGCCGGGGATCGAAATGATCGCCGAATCGCGTGGCGGATATCGCGCGCTATGCCATCGAACATCAGCGCCGCATCTGCACTCGTTACCTGCTCTTTCATCAATGCTCGGCTACCAAAGCGAAGCACCGCGTCACGGTACGCCTCTTCCTTAGACATTCCCGCTGCGATGTTGTCCTCGATACGCATCTCGATATGCGACCTGAGTTCAGCATCGATCTCCTGGTCTAACCTACCGCGCGTAAAGAGATTTGAGAGACGGCGAAGGAGCGACATCCAATCACCTCATGCGTAACGGAATATGGCGCGTATACCCTGTACCAGCTGTTCGAAGCTCTTCTCGGCCTGTTGCAGTTCTTTTCGCCCGGCGGGGGTTAGCTTGTAATACTTTGCTTTCCTGTTGGTCTCAGTGAGTGCCCAATCGGATCGGATCCATCCGCTCTGCTCCATGCGGTGCAGGGCTGGATAAAGCGAGCCCTCCTCAACGTTCAGCAACTCATCGGAAGCTCTTTGGATGTGGAGGACAATGCCGTAGCCGTGCAGAGAGCCTACCTGGGACAGGGTTTTGAGAACCAGGAGATCCAGACTCCCTTGAAGGTCGTTCCTTGCCATGCTCTATACCCCTACACATCTCAGCATTCAATAATCTAGACCTAGAAGCAAAGGGGTGTCAACTGGCCGGATTGCATGGTGATTCGGTATTCACGATGAGTCCATTTATGCAATTCACGGATGCAATCAATGCGAACCAATGAGGAGCGAGTGATCCTCAGGAACCGTTCTGAATCAAGTCTCTTTTCTACGATGACCTACGAGATAAATGGCAAACAATACCTGGTGATCGCGGCGGGTGAGAATAAGGTAATCCGTGAGGCGCCGCGTGGGGATTCCGTCGTCGCTTTCTCCTTGCCGTAGCGGCCACGGGCCTGCGCTTCCAGCGAGCGTTGATCGCGATGTTCATTTCTTCAGTTCCGGATGTTCCGAAAGACTCAAGATATTCCCGTCGGGGTCCTTGAACCAGGCGACCTTCGCGCCGGTAGGCGAAGTCCAGATACCCAGTTCGTCCTGGTTCATACCCTCATAGCGCTCGAAGCGGACTCCGCCTTGCCCAAGGCCCTTAACAGTCGCCGCGATCTCGGGGACTTGCCAGCCCAACACCGTGCCGTGAGCAGGAGGGAGTTTTTTCGCCATGCCGAGGCGTAGCATGATGCCATTGGCCTCAAAGACCAGCGCAAACGGCGGCTCTTCCATCACCAGGCGAAGGCCAAGCGTGTTTTGATAGAAATCTTTCGCACGGGGTACGTCGACGATGGAAACGAATCCGATGATATTGTATTTGCCGAGTCCGAAATGTTGAGACATGCGGCTATCATGATCTTGTTCGCAGGTTGTCGCAAGAATGGGATATGCGAGTAGCGATCGTATCCGATATTCATGGAAACCTCACCGCATTTGAGGCAGTGCTGGCGGATATCCGGCACTGCTCGCCGGACCTGGTTCTTCATGGAGGTGACCTGGCCGATCTAGGGTCTAGTCCAGTAGAGATCGTTGACTACATCCGTAGTCTTGGCTGGCCAGGAGTGATGGGTAACACGGACGAAATGCTGGTTCAGCCGGAGTCGCTGGAGGAGTTCGCGCGCCAGTCGTCGGCTCCGCCTATTCTATGGAACATGATCCGCCAGATTGCATCGGTGACTCGTTCCTCGCTCGGTGAAGAAAGGCTGGCCTGGTTGAGCGAACTGCCGCTTGTAAAAACTCAAGCGGACTTCGCGCTGGTCCACGCTACTCCTGAAAGTTGTTGGCAAACGCCTCCAACAGAAGCGACTGATGCAGAGCTGGAAAAACTCTATGGCTCGCTCGGCCGGCCGATCGTTATCTTCGGGCACACCCATCGGCCTTTTATTCGCGGCATTACCGGGCAACCGCGACTCCTGATCAACGCGGGAAGCGTCGGACTCTCCTACGATGGTGATCCCCGCGCATCCTATTTGATTCTTGACGGCAGTATCCCCTCAATACGGAGGGTCGAGTATAACGTCGAGAAGGAGTTGAAGGCGCTTGCTTCCTGTGGTCCGCCAGGTGTCGAATGGATCGCCACAATGCTCCGCAAAAGCTCTCTCCAGATGCCGTAGCCAGCTAGCCGTCGATAACAGCGGGAGGGTTGACAGCCCTGGCGGAATTCATTTCCCAACCACGGGATAACTCGACTTGGCAGACGTCCGGTTCTATCCCTATCCAAATGCCGGCACACGCATCCCGCGCAAATGGTTGGCATCAAGAGGGGGAATTCGTTTCTTGGAAAAGAGGACCGGGGCGCCCAGTGAATATCCCTGAAACAGCCGGAAGCCTTCGGCCACTGCGGTGTCAAATTCTTCCGGAGTCTCGATTTTCTCCGCGACCGGAATGGTGGCGAGGCCCTTCACACGGCGCACAATCGCTCTGCGCCTTTCGCTGTCGGTGAGGCGGAAATCGACCTTTACGTAGTCTGCAAGCGCGAGCAAGACGTCCATCCTTTTGGAAAGCTGGAAGTCATCGAGCGCGATCTGGTAGCCCAGCGCTTTCATTTTGCGGCAGGCGGACACCACGTCTGGGCTGGGCTCGACGGTTTCCAGCAATTCCAGCACGGTGCGCGTGGGCAACAGCGTAAACGATCCTCCGGTAAGCGCTTCGAAGGTGCAATTGATAAAGGTGCGCGAGCCACCAGTGAGCTCGTCGAGTCCATGGAGCAACCAGTCGTCGATCATGGTCCGGGTGGCCGAATCCGGGTCGCCGGTAAACCGGTTTTCCCATTTGCTACGCGATAGTGCTTCGTAGCCGAAGACCTTTCTCCTGCGATCGAAAATTGGTTGAAGCGCAACGAAGCGATGGTTACCGGCTTCAGACGCAGCCGGCGCCCAGTGGGCCTCCATCCACTCCCCATGGGCATCGCCGAGTCGCCAGGTCCGGCGTCGCCGCCGCAAAGATCGGAAGAGTTTCATCAAAACAGAGTCTCCTTATAACCAGAACGCTCGAGGGAATGATCAAAGAGGACACGCCTGCTCCATCTCGTCTGGCGAGTTCATCATCACGGAACCACGTCGGAGCCCGAATCCGGCCCTATATCGGCTCACTCCAGGGGATCGGCGGTTCCCAACCAGGAAGCGCCGCCAGCATCTCCATCAGCGCGGCCTCCAGCAGTTCCATCTCGTTAGGCATCGGCATCCCGGACGCGGACGCGCGCGAGGTTCGCGCCTGAACGGACTCCCACGGAATCCACTTGGCGTCCACCGAGAGGATGTTCGCTTCTGAGAGCACAGCGAACCGCTCCATGATGCTTTGCAGCTCGCGCATGTTGCCGGGCCACGGATAAGACTGGAGCAGATTCATTGCCCGTTCGCTGAGGACTGGGCGCTTGGCCTTTGGCCGTTGCCTGCGCCGGGCAAGAAAGTAGTCGGCCAGAAAGTGGCGAGCTAGCGCCGGTATATCTTCCTTCCGCTCGCGCAAGGGAGGAAGGACAATGGCAAATTCATTGAGCCGGAAAAACAGGCCGCGGAGAAAGGATCCCGCGTCGGTGGCAGCCTGTAAATCGCGACGCGTCGCGACAATCAGCCGCGGGGAACGGTTTCGGTCGGTGTAAGCAGACTCCATGTCCCGCAGGACTCGCAAAAGGCCGAGCTGCGCCTCGCCGGCCAGATCGTCGATACCTTCCAAAAAGATCGTCCCCCCTTCGGCCAAAGGCAGGCAGTCGAGACGGGGTTGCGCCTGGGGGGACCGTCTGCCTTTCCGTTGGCCGAATGGCTCGGAAGCAATGAGTTGAGGCTGGATCGCCGCGCAGTTGAGGCGGACGAACGCCCGGGGGGAACGATGGGACAACCGGTGAACTGCGCAAGCGACCAGCTCCTTGCCCGTCCCACTTTCGCCGGTAATCAGGATAGTCAGATTGGAGGTGGCCGCATTGCGCAGGTAGGCCAGCTCCCCCCGCAGCACTTGTGAAGATGCGAAGAACTCCTCGAACATCCGAGAGCTGCCGGCGTCGCAGGCGAGTTGCTCGTTGGTCTGCATGCACTCCTCTCCCTCCGATAACAACAGGCAATCAGCACGCTCGGAATGTTCGTAACAGCGTGTTTGCTCCCCTCGCGTTGAGAATCTTTGTTTCTCTACACTTACGCACGTGCCGAGGGAGACCGTTTGTTGGCTTCGGAGCCACGTTTGCTGTGTTACAGTCACTCACACAAGGGTTTGCGGTATGCCGGCAACCTATCCAGTGTCGAATCCGGAGGAGTTCAGTCCGGAACGGCTCGGTCTGGTGCGCGATCATCTCAAGGATGTGTTCGCGAGCAAGGCGTTTGCCGGCAGCAAACGAGCTCAGGACTTTCTCCAGTTGATCGTGGAGCACGCGCTGGCGGGGCGGCTGGATAGCCTGCGTGAGCGCATGATCGGCGCCGAGATGTTCGGCCGCAAGATCGACTACGACACTGCCAACGATGCAGTCGTCCGGGTCAAGGCCACGGAAGTCCGGAGAAAACTGGCCCAGTACTACCAGGAATCGACCAAGCCCCCTCTGGTCCGCATCGAGCTCCCGTCCGGGTCGTATGTCCCGAAATTCCACTGGGAGTCTTTGCCGGAGCCACACCCCGGCCCAGATCCCGAAGATCATCCGCCGGCAGTCACCGAACCGTCCGCACTAGCCGCTCCCGGCGAGACATTTCGCCAGCGGCGCGTGGTGGCCGGCACGCTCGCCGCGCTGGCCCTCATTGCGGCGATTGGTTACATCGGCTTCAAAGTTTGGCCCAGGAGATCCGCGCAGGAGCCGGAACATCACGCCATCGCGGTCCTGCCCCTGCAGAATCTCTCCGGCGATCCACGTCAGGATTACTTCGCGGACAGCATGACAGAAGAACTCATTGCCGACCTGGGCCAGGTTTCGGCCTCGCGCGTCATCTCTCGTACCTCGACCATGACTTATAAGGGCACGACCAAGACGCTGCCCCAAATTGCCCGCGAGCTGGGGGTGGATACAGTGGTGGAAGGTTCCGTGCTGCGCCAGGGCAATCAGGTGCGGATCACGGCCCAGTTGATCGACGCCAGGAGCGATCATCACCTCTGGGCGCGCAGCTACGTCCGCGATCTGAACGACGTTCTCACCTTGCAGGCCGAGGTGGCGCGGACCATCGCCGACCAGGTCAGGATTGCGGTGACGCCCGAGGAGCGGGCCCGTCTTGCCCGTCCCCGCACCGTCGACCCGGAAGCGCAGGAGCTCTATTTGCAGGGCATGCAAGCCTTGGGTACGGGGAACCCGGGGAGCGCAATCGGCTATTTCCAAAAAGCAATCGACAAAGATCCCAACTACGCGCAGGCGCATGCGGCACTGGCGGATAGTTATGGATGGATGGGGGAGGCGGGCTGGATGCCTTACTCCGAGGCGTTTCCCAAAGAGAAGGCCGCGGCCATCAAAGCCATCGCCCTCGATGAAGCTCTTCCCGAGGGCCATGTCCAGCTGGCGCATGCCGCGATGAATCTCGACTGGGACTGGGCGACCGAGGAAAAGGAGTTTAAACGGGCCCTCGAACTCAATCCAAACTCTGCTCCTGTGCGTTGGGCCTACTCCAACTATCTGGAACGGATGGGCCGCCTTCCCGAAGCAATCTCCGAGTTGCAGCTGGCGTTGCAACTCGATCCCATTTCCAGTCGCGCCTTCATAACCTCTGCGTTTGGTTATTACTATGCCCGCCAATACGACCAGGCTCTGTTGCAAATGCAACATGCGTCGGCATTGCGTCATGAACCCGGTGAACTCATTCTTTCCCCTGGCCGTCATCTATGTGGAAAAAGGTATGTACGAGCGAGGCCATTCAGCAATTTCAGAAGCTGGGCGATCAACCCCACGGCCTGGGTCATATGGGTAACGCGTACGCTCGCATGGGACGAGCGGCGGAAGCGCGCGAAATGATTTCCGAACTGCAGAAACACGTGCAAAACACAGGCGTCGGAAGATACGAAATCGCGTTGGTCTATGCCGGGCTGGGGGAAAAGGAGGAAGCTTTCGCATGGCTGGAGAAATCCTTCGTCGCGCGCGACAAGGGACTCACCTATCTCAAAATAGATCCCTGCCTTGACCCGCTGCGCTCGGACTCACGCTTCCAGGATCTGGTGAGGCGCGTAGGGCTCCCGTCGTGAATATGCCACTGCCTGCTTTTGACGTGTCACAGACCCTGAGCAAACGAATAAGACGAAATCGATGCCGGTGGTGAGATCTCAATGCGTAACGAGTGACGGGTGCCCCATATCTGCCCGGTTTTGGCAGATGTGGGATTCAACGACTGTCCACCGATCATTCTCTACCAGCAACAGATCTTGAAGTCTGACCATCTACTCCAGCAACCGCCTTTTCATCCAGCAACCGTCGTTTCCTTGCAACGGTCCTCTCCTTTTTGTCATCCCGAGCGCAAGCCGAGCGGATCTGCTGTGCGCCATTCGTGTGCCCCGCCGCCACCGGTCCACAACCTAGTCATCCACCGAACCGTCGAGGAAACATCAACCTCCCCTTGTTATTCCGGGTGTCCAGGAGCTTCCCGAGTGTTGAACGGAAAAGAACGCGTGTCACTCATACGCGCAAGGCGGTCATCGGATCGACTGCAGCCGCTCGGCGCGCCGGGATATATGCCGCAGCCAGTCCCACCCCGCATAGGGCAAGCGCGGCAAGCGCAAGAGTCACGGGATCGCTGGGTTCTATTCCGAAGAGCATGCTTGCAACCAGGCGTGTGACGGTGAACGTGATAGGCAGGCCCACTCCGACCCCGAGTATGGTGAGCATCAGCGTCTCACGAAGGATGGATGAGAGCACTTGCCTCTTGCCCGCGCCAAGAGCCATGCGTATTCCGATTTCACGAGTCCGTTGCGTGACGAGGAATGAAATCACGCCATAAAGGCCGACGGCAGTCAGCAGCGCGGCCAGAATCCCGAAGAAACCCGAGAGAGCAGCCATCAGCCTTTCGGGGAGCAGGGATTCCCGGATCTGCGTTTTGAAAACTCGAAAATCCACGCTGATCTCCGGGCTCTTTCCGGCAATCGCGAGCTTGATCCTGGACGTCAAGATGGGCAGGGGCAGCGCGGAATGAAGAATCACCTGTTCGAAAGGGTCGGGATCCTGGTCCTGGGAGATTGCGAGATAGACGATCGGCAGGAATTTCTCGCGGAGATCTTTGTATTTGGAGTTCTTCACCACGCCCACGATCTCGAATACGGTTTCGGCTCGTGCGGCGTGGCCTCGCGGCGAATTCGCAGTCCGATCGGGTTCGCTCCCTTGTCCTAACCGCCGCGCAAACTCCTGGTTGACCACCGCGACCTTAGGGGAGTTCGGTGTGTCATGATCGTCGAAGTCCCGCCCGGCCAAAATCGGTGTGCCGATGGTTTTGAAATAGCCGTTGCCGGTCCAGTTGAAATTCGAGTCGAATCCAGATTGTGCGATCTTCGCCTTCGGACCAGACTCGGTTCTCTGTGCTCAAGCCGCTCAGAGGAACAATGCCGACCTCCGATGCAGCCTCCACCCCTGGTATGTCGCGAAGCTGGTCGACGATCTCCTTCTTCACTGCCAGACGGCGTGCAACAGGAATGCGGAGCCGGGACAGGTCGAGCGACGTAATCAGGACGTTGTCCTCGCGGAAACCAGAATCAACGGTAAGCAGGTTTGCGAGCGTTCGTGCAAAAAGCACCGCGCCAGTCACCAGAACCAGCGACAGCGCGACTTGAGTGATCACTAGTCCCCGGCGCAGTCGATTGCTCTCGTGCGCAACCGCCTGCCCTGGGCGAACCGGTTTTCATCGCTTCGCTCGGCGCCACTCTGGTCGCCCGAAATGCCGGGATCAATCCAAAAAGCAATGCCGTCATCGTGGCCAGCATTGCCGTAAATCCCAATACGCGCCAGTCGGGATGCAGGTCCACAAATAGCGAATCGCCTTGCGTGCTCAGCAAAGCGATAAGGAACTTGCCGAGGACCCCCGCAAGCAACAGGCCCGAGGCCGCTCCGAGCAGAAGTAACGGGAAACTCTCCCAGAGGAGCTGCCGGATCAAGCGGCCTTGTGTTGCCCCCAGCGACAGGCGCACAGCAAACTCCCGCACGCGCGCGCTGCCACGCGCGAGCATCAGGTTGGCAAGGTTCGCGCAGGCGATCAACAGCACAAAGCCCGCAAGACCCAGCAGCATCCAAAGCGGAGACTCGTATTGATCACGCAACCACGAGACACCTCCCGGCGCTGGATCTGCCACTAGCCTTAAGTGAAGGTAGTCCCGGACGTTCTCCATGGGATAGTCCTTCCGAAGGCTGGCTTCAAAGGCGGCGGCCGAAAGGGATTCGAGGCCGGCATTCGCCATTGATAAGGAACCGCCAGGTTTCAGACGGCCCATTACGGTCAGCCACCAGTCGGTGCTTGAGTCAAGCCAGTTGCCTTCTGTCCAATATGTGGACTGCGAGCAGATCGGAGCGGCAACATCAAAAGAGCGGCCGACTTCTGGTCCCGTAAAACCGTTGGGCGTGACTCCGAGAATCGGAACCGCATGCCGGCCAATGGTGAGCGTGCTGCCGATTCCTGAGGGTTGCCCTCGAGTTGGCTCTGCCAGAATGAATAACTCACGACCACGCCTGCGGCGCCACAGCCCGGCCGGTCATCGGAGGAACGTAAACAATCTCCCAAGCGCCGGCCGGACCCCAAGTGCATTGAAGAAGTCGCCACTCACCCACAAACCTTGCACCAACTGCTCGTGATCTCCCACAGTGATGCCCAGGGCTGGTAGGACTCCATGCCAAGCACTTGCGAAAAGACATGCTGATGGTCGCGAAAATATTCCCAAAGAGGATTGTTCAGAGCCGGATAGCCGGTTTCCTGGCTGCCCCTCCAGCCCTGGCAGGTCCGCAAGGTGGACAACCGTGAGTTCGTCTGGATTCCTCACCGGCAGATTTCGCAGACGAACCGCATCGAGCAACTGGAAGATCGCCGTATTCGCGCCGATGCCCAGCGCAAGCGTCAGAACCGCAATCAGCGGTAAAGCCGGGCTGCGCGCGAGCATACGGACCCCATACCAGAGATCGCGCGAGAAAATTTCGAGCTTCGTTTCCCATGCTTCGGAGCGGATGTGGTGCTTGACCGCATTTGCGCTGCCCATCTCGACGCGCGCGGCACGAAGGGCCTGATCGGGCGTCATCCCGCGGCGCAGCTTGTCCGCAGTGGATGCTTCCACGAAAGCCTCTCAGTTCTTCATCCATCTCGCTTTCGATCGCACGTTTCCGAAAGAGCGATCGAAGCCCATGAATCACGTTAGAAACGCAGGCGCATTTCAAATCCCTCTGGTGGGTCCTCAGGCTTGCATCTTTCAGGCTTCCATGATGCGGGCAATCGCAGAGACCTGGCGGTTCCAGGACGCAGCTTCTTCTGAGAGCGCCTTACGGCCGCGCGCCGTCAGCGCATAGTACTTGGCCCGCCGGTTGTTCTCACTCGCGCGCCACTCGCTCTTCACCTGTCCGGCACGTTCCATGCGCGCCAGCGCAGGCAGCAGCGATCCTGGATTGACGCGAAACACACCCTGGCTCACCTGCTCGATGCGCGTTGCGACGCCATATCCATGCATGGGTTCTAACGCCAGCGTCTTCAGAATCAGCATCTCCAGCGTGCCCTGCACAACATCTCTTTGGCCCACGGTCCACTCCTCTTGATAATCGAGAGGTTAAATGCGGACTACTTGATCGTCAAGAGGAGAATGACGATTCGCAAGAGGCCCCGGTTGGCGACCATCCGACCCCAACTCAGAGAACAGACGATACGGAGCTCCGTGAGCGCTTCGACCAGAAGTCAACAATCCAAGCAAGAAGTGAACTTCGTAGATTGGTAATGCGGCAACAATTCTTGCAAGGCAGACAAGATAGAATGTCACAAGGTAGATCAGACCGTGTTGACAAAGGAACTGCCAATGCCCTTTGTGGATGTGAACGGCTTCAAGGTCATCGAACGCCTGCCGGGGTGGAAGGGGCGCTATTTTCATTCCGCCAGCATGACGTTCGCGCATTACGAATTCACTGCTGGTTCATCGATTCATGAGCACTTCCATCCCGAGGAAGAAGTTTACGAAGTCATTGAGGGTGAGTTGGAAGTGACGATTGATGGAAGATCTGAGATTGCGAAGCCCGGTGTGGTTGCCATTGTGCCTCCGAACGCCCGACATTCCGTCAAAGCGCTTACAGACGGGCGCCTGATTGTTGTGGATCACCCGGCCCGGCCGGATTTCGGCTAGCGCCACCCCAGCGTTCACCGGTCGCCTGGTCGAACACCACGCGATTCCCATTCATCGGCTGTCAATTCCAGCATCATTGCCGAGTCGCAAACTGACCTGCTGGTGAGCTACTCTCCCGCTTGATGACGGGTAAGGCCTGCTACCGCTTATCTGGAATCAATTCCGGATTGCCGGTCGGCGGCGTACGACTCCGGCGTGTTACGATCTTCGGCTATGGCTCCTAACCTGATTGAGCTGCGAGATTTCGCGACGCGTTACACTGCCGCGTGGTGCAGCCGAAATCCCGCAATGGTGGCTGCCTTCTTCTCGAAGGACGGGTCGCTGACCGTGAATGACGGTCTTCCAGCTGTTGGCCGGGATGCAATCACGCACGTGGCACTCTCGTTTATGAGCGCGTTTCCGGATCTTCAGGTGATGATGGAGGACCTTCAACTGCGCGGCGACGCGATCGAGTACCACTGGATTCTGACGGGAACGAATGCAGGTCCGGAAGGGACCGGCCACAGGGTACGCATTCGCGGATCAGAAAAATGGCGTTTGGCTGGGGACGGCTTGATCAGCTCATCGCAAGGCAATTTCGATGCGACCGAGTACCGCCGGCAGTTGGAAAGAGGCATGGCTCCGGAGAGCGGGCCGGCTGATGGAGTGATGAACAACATGCGCGAGCAGGTGATTCAGGTAGTTGAAAGGTACATTGATGCGGTGCGACGTAATGACGCCGCCGCCGTTCCTGTTCATCCGGATGTAGTCTGCGAGTTCCCAACGAACACGTATCGCGGCGCTGCTTCGTTTCGGCAGGGGCTCGCCCAGTTCGCCTCAATCATGAAGAGCATCGAGGTAGACCGACTTATTGTCGACGGCGAGCACTGTGTCGCCATTGTGAATATCGATACGATCTTCGGCCTGATTCCGTTCGCCGAGCATATCCATGTGGCTAACGGAGAGATCCTATCAATCCGCGGTTACTGTGACCCTCGCCCAATGCTGAGCGGCACGACCACCACTGCCTGATGTTAGTCTCCCAGGTTATGGCGGATCGTCATGGCAACCTGAATTTGGCGATCCCCCTTGGAGCCACTGATGTTTTACGTTTGTGCGTGCAAGCGGCGTGGAGGCCGCCAGTATGCACAAACAGAACCCAAGAAGAAGGAAGCCACCGTGCCGCAGGATCGTCTTGCGGCTGCCGGATCTCGACCATGCCGAATCGGCCGTCCTCTTCGAGCAATCACACCCGGTTTGCGAGGCTTGGAATATGCTTAAGCGGTTCGGAATGACCACCGTCGTGCTGTTCGTGTTTGGTTTCGGATCGGCATCCTCTTCTCGTCTCAACGCACAGGCCGCTGAAGCCGGCCGTGGACACGACGGTACAACAGATCTGATACGAGTACTCAGCGGGATCGAGGAAGAGTCATATCGCGCGTGGCAGTCGAAGGACACGAAGTTCTGGTATAGCTTCCTCTCCGGCAAGTTCGTCAGCTGGGGCTTGTCGGGTCGAATCGACAAAGCGGCCGCCATCCGTAAATGGAGCAACACGAATTGCAAAATTGTCAGCTACAAAATCTCCGATTCCCAATTGAGCCGGCTGACACCCAACGCCGCCGTCATCACCCATAAGACGACCGTGGACGGCTCCTGCGGCGGGGACCGGCTCCCGAACGCGAGCTGGACAGCGACCGCCTACGTTCTCGAAGGGACGCGGTGGAAGGCGGTATTCCGCGCTGGATCGGCGATCGTTGACCCCGCGAAGCTGCCCAAGCGAACTACGGAGACGACCGCAGCGGGCCGGCCGGCCAGCCATGACGCCAACACCGAGGCCATGCTGAGCCGCGAGCAGGCGCTTTGGGATGCGTGGAAGGACAGGGATGCGAAACGGCTCGACGCTCTGATGCCGCAGCAGGTTCAATTCATCGATATCTTCGGCACGCACATCCCTACGCGGGCCGAGACGCTCAGCGCCTGGTCCGGGCGAGGCTGCGACGTCAAGACTTTCCAGCTTGCCGATGCCCGGGCGACTATCTTCACTCCGGACTTCGGAATCCTCACCTTGTATGCCACCGTGGACGGAAGCTGTTTCGGTCAACCCGTTATCCCGGTGTGGACATCATCGTTCTACGTCAGGCGCGGAGACACCTGGGTCTGGAGCTTCGGCATCAACATTCCGGCGCACGCCAGTTCGCTCTGACTCCGGATGGCTCGCGGTAGAACGTGCCAAGGCATTTTTCCATCGCGGGCGTAGCTAGCAGCTAAACATCGGTTCTGGGCGGGCGAACGGTTGGCCACGGGAAGCATGCGCGACGATCCGCCAGGAACTCAGAAAAGATCCGCACAGGCCGGCTCAACTAGTGCCTCGCCCTGTACGCACTCATTGATGCCCCGCTTCCGGTTTGACCGTGATTCGGGAACAATTGGGAACAGGCGCCTCCAATTGTGCGAAGGACGACATTCTGTGGTCTGATTCGCGTTCGAGCGGTTGTTTGAAGCAATGAAGTCTGTGCTAGGAATCGGCATTTCGGACGGAAACCCCGCACGTTACCGTTCGGTAAAGTACGGATCGGCCACGATCCACTCGCAACTTAGCTGACGCTACCGCGTCACTCGCGGGTGACGACGATTTGCTTTATCTCTCGTGCTTCACTTGTCGATGTGGGCATGTGGACACTGGCTCGATCGGGCCACGTCCAGATGAGCCAAACGCAAAGCGGAATGCACGCCAGCGCAGCCCACATCAGGTAGGTTCCACCACTGTCGACAGCGATATCGAGCCACTCGTGTAGTGTGACGGCGAGCAGGAGAGAATCCGTGCGCTCGACGACAAAGCCCAGAAGGAACGTAACCGCGACTACGAGAGGGATGTAGATCGACATGCGGGACACCACTTCGGTCAGCGTGCCTTTCAGATGCGAGGTAAAGTGCCACGCCTCCCACATCAAGGCCACAAGCAGATATCCACGGACTCTGCCGAGTGGTCTGAGGCTGCCCTGCAGGAATCCACGCCAGCCCAGTTCTTCTCCGAGAGTAGACACACCCCCGATCATCAGATAGTAGAGAAGCTTGTAAGAGAAGGCTCCCGAATGTATGCGATATCCGATGAATGCGAACAAGATTGGGGCGAAAAAGAAGACTGCGGACCGGCGCCAGGAGAGTCCGAAGAAGGAAACGGCCCACCGGCGTGTCGCCGGCATGATCCAGAATACAATCAGCGCAGCGAAAGCCGGACCCCAGGTCAGATCTTTGATTTCCTCGGGAAGCGGAAAGGCCTTCCAACTGCCTGTGTGGACATCGCGCCACCAGAAAAATGGCCAGGAGAGCACACAGGCAAGAACGTAGAAAGTAACAATCGCGCGCCAGTTGGGTCTGGCCTGAATGTCACCGCTGTGCATACCGACAGAAGTCTATCGCGCCGCTACTCATTCGGTCGAGCTGTCAGCGTATGCGCTCGACCAGCGCTTCGTGCTCTCTCGGGGTCAAGATACTCGTTCCTCCTCCACGTGCTTACTGATCGCGGGCGGATCACCGCCTATCCGGACGTTATCTTCCGTTACCTGCCGAGTTGGCCACAACTCGCTCGGACTGTGAGAATCCTTTTTCCGGGCCGAGCGTCAACCGTACGTGAGGTCGGTGCTCTGTCCGACCTCGATAATATATCCGTCAGGATCGCGGATGTAGCAGCGTGTCTCGCCGTACTTGGGGATCGGCTCCGTGATGAACTCCGCTCCTCGACTTTTCCATAATGCATAGCACGCTTGAATATCCGAAACGCGGAAATTCATAAAGCTGTTGATGTGATTCGGGTCGGGGACGCTAAGCGTTACCGTCGGCTTATCCGGGGTCGGCCCGCCCCCAACGTTCAGAATCATCCAGATATTCGCAAGCTGAAGGTACCCAGGCGCGTTGCCGTCACCCAGGCTCAGAATGCGAGCGCCGAAGACCTTTTCATAGTAGAGAGCCGATCGCTCGATGTCGGCGACGGTGAGAAAATGCGCGATGCTCATCCCCTCTCGCGGGGGCATCTCATAGCTCTTCTGCTCGATTTGTACGCTGCTCATTGACGACTCCAATTCCGATAAACAGTGCTCATCCGCTGATTCTGGTTCCTTCTTATTCATACCTGCTGCTGATTAAGCCCGACGAGGAAAGGAAAAACAATTGGATCAAGGTATCGCGCGGTACTTTGGTATCGCTTGCAACCAGTTGTCCGATAAGGCCGTTATCCGTCAACTTGCCGGCAGGAGGAACCATGGAACCTAGCCGGCTATTATATAGACTTTAAGTCATGCGATTTTCGGCGCCTTTTCAACTAGGGACAACCCTCCATCATGCGCGGGGAAACATTCGCATCAGCGGTTGATGTGGGTTATGGTGCTACGGTTGAAGACACTCGAGAGGGGAAACGATATGAATAAGGGTTATTGGGTGGTGGCGTACCGGAAGGTCCCTGACGAGGCGACGGCGAAAGAATATGCTGCGCTGCTTGTACCGGCGCTGGAGAAGTGTGGTGCACGCATGCTTAGGTCGCCGACGAGCGTGGTTACGGCTCAGGAGGCGGGCCTCTAGCAGCTGACGATCGTGATTGACTTCGATAGCTACGAGATCGCTCTGGCGGCATATGAGAGTGACAATCATAAGAAGGCGTTGGCTGCGCTTGGTCCGGGTGTGGAGAGGGACTTCCGGATTGCTGAGGGGGTTTCGAATGCCCACCTTAGCGCGATGAGACTGCGCGAAGATGGGGCACCCAAGTTCTAGACCTGGGCGACCTGCCAAAGCGCGATGAATGGGGCACCGATGTATGGGCCACCCGCCCTTTAGCATCTTTGAGGTTCTTTGATTGCAATGCGTCTGCTCAGCGTTGGGCAGATCAAGTAAGGAAGTTTTTGGATTCACGAAGGAGACCGCGACATCCGTATAATCCAACACCTGGGAGGCGCAATGACGAAAACGACGAGCTTTCAAATGGACATTCGCCCGCTCTTTACGGAGCGAGACATTCAAGGCATGAGCAAGGCGTTCAACCTGGGAAGTTACGATGACGTCAAGAAGCACGCTGGCGCCATCTACGATCGCATTCGTGGAATCGGCGGCGCCGTAATGCCACCCCAACCACCAAAAGGAGAAGGTCATTGGCAGCAATCTCGGATTGAACTATTCGCCAAGTGGATGCCGGACGGGTTCCAACCTTAGTCGGCCCCCAAGCGCCCAGGGCTGCTTCTAGGCTTGCAATCTGCGCGCTGGAGCGATCCGAGGACTGTGACTCGGAGTGAAGGTGACATGTCGATGTCCCGACCGGCGACATGTGGACCACTGAATATACGATTGTGTACCTGGGACGGCCCAGCTACACGGTCAACATTATGGAATTCAAGAACGGCACGGTAGTCCACGAAACATACTATTTTGCCGGCCCATTTGACCCTCCGGCATAGCGTGCCCAATGAGTCGAGCTCGAGTTAGACGCTTCGACGCAGCGTAGACTCTGGGGTGATCGAAGAAACAACGCGACTTGACGAGTCGTGGACTCTGATTCCGCTAAAGCATTTAGCTTCTTTTCAAATTGAGGGCTCAAGATGAACGATCAACAAAAGACGGAGCAGTATTCTGGAGTGCGAGATCATGAGATCCGTGCGGCACTGGATCAGCATTGGGCGGCGTCCGATGCCAACGATTTTGAAACGGAGCACCTCATCTATCACGAGGACGCGGTGCTGGAATACCCGCAGTCAGGCGAGCGAACCCGCGGTCGAAGCAACATACAGAACCAGCGCGCCAGTCAGCCGAGCAACAAGCGGTTTTCTATCCGGCGAATCATTGGCGGCGGTGATTTTTGGGTCACCGAATTCATCCTGACATATGACGGCAAGCCGTCCTACACCGTGAGCATCATGGAGTTCAGGGGCGACAAGGTTGCGCGGGAAACACAGTACTTTGCGGATCCATTCGTGGCTCCCGCATTGCGCACTCAATGGGTCGAACGGATGGACACATAATCTCGAGGCGCGAGAATTCGCCAACCACACCGCCATTTGCGGTTTGCAGCATATTTGCCAGGAACAGAGATTAACGCCAGAGACCCGCTAAGGCCTGATTAACGCATTTACCGGGGAAGTCGAGAGGGACAAGAGATGGATTGGAAACGGTTGGTCCAGTTTGCGCTGCTGGGTAGCAGTGATTTGGAACAATATGCCATCCTGCTGGTACGCGTTTCGCTCGGGCTGTTCTTCGCCATCTCCGGGGCAAACAAATTGTTTGTCGCCGGCGGCGCGAAATCTATTTACGAAACGCTCGTTAAGGCCAAAGTCCCGTTTCCCCACCAGATGGCTTATTTCGTGTCGGGTGTCGAGTTCGTTGGCGGATCCTTGCTGACCGTGGGGTTTCTTTCGAGCCCGGCCTGCGTGGCTTTATTGATCGATATGACTTGTCGCCATCCTGACCAGCGCGCTTTCCGCCATGCCTAAAGGACTTTCGCCTCTTAACTGGCTCGACGATTTCCTCTACCTTCCGGAAGTCCTGTACGTGCTCTTCTTTATCTGGCTGATCTGCTCCGGTCCGGGAAAGTTCAGTGTCGATTACTGGCTCGCCGGCAAGTTACTGAGGTGATCGATCGACGAAGCAGCTTGTTGCTAGACAAGAGCTTGATGGTTATTACCAGATTTTTTCAGCCGCAGGACTTGTTGTGATCCTCGTCAAAAAGCCGACGTGGTGGCAACCTCACGTCGCTGGTGAACTCAGCTTTAGGGGCACCCTACGCATCGTTGGCTGCGAGAATTCACGAGTTCTGAGTATGTCACCGCCCAGCCGGCAGTTACTTGTCGAGTATTGACGAACGCCTAACTGACGGTTAGGCGACGATCCAGGCGGAACTCGAAAATTGAGTGATCTCACGGTCGGCGACCATGCGGACACGACCAATCCCCGAGCCTATGGTGTTTGTCGGGACTGATCCGCGTCAGGGGGCGCCATCTTTCATGTCCCATTTGTGCGATGGCCATTCGGAACGCTTGAGCCCTCATTTACAGTGGCTTCGCGGTTTGTCCCGAAACTTACCGGTTGTGAAACGACCCATAGAAAACCCGATTAGCGATCCGCCAGCCGGATGCGCCTTTTGGAGAGATTCTCTACAGCATCCAAACCGGCGAATCGGCCAGAACCACTAGGGATGAATGGGTTCGAATACTTGCGGCGCAATCCCGGGACAGGTTCCAGACGGAGTAACCCTGTACCTGGCGTTAGGGGTTACTCCGTCTGTTTTAAATCCGGAAATCTCCGATACCTTCAATGACTCCTAAGTAGACAGGAGCTGTTAATGTTTTGGAGCACGGGATCGGCCGGACCGCTTAGTGATTGCGCTCTTCGGCAATCGCGGAACAGCCTGGACGCCCGCCCAAAGCGTTGCGATCGTTTGCTCGACCACGAGAGTCTGGTCAGGCAAGTCAGGCACTACCCCTTGGATGACCATGAGTGTGGCGAGGCCAAAGATCGTAAACCACCAGGTGTGGGCTACCACTATGTCATCCCTACTTGGCAATCCTTCATCCTCGGCAACATCGAAAAAGAGCTGCACGAAACGTCTGAACAACGGCGCGCCAATGTCGTTGATATATTGTCCAGCGCGGATGCCGTCGCGGTTCTCCGGCCCAAAGAAGACATTGCGGAACTGCTGTGGATGGGCAGTGCAGAACTGAATCAAGCCGCGTGAAGTCGCAAAAAGGCGCTCCTTCGGTCGAAGATGTTTAGCGGCAATTGTGTCGAAATTCTGAATCAGCAGCCCGATCGTTTCGCTGCTCAGTTCGGCAAGGATATGCGCTTTGTCTGGGAAATGCTGATAAATCACGGCGTGCGTATAGCCGATCTCTTTAGCGATCGCGCGAAGCGTCACGGCTTCGTAGCCGCGATCGGCAAACATTTTGCTGGCAGCCGCAAGGATTTCGCGCCGCAACCTCTCCTTGCGCTCGACCCGGCGACTCGGTGATCGGGATGTCACTTCATTAGCTTAGTCCCTTTCGACGATTTTTACGACCGATTGTTGATTTATAACCATCGGTTGCAACGCGCCACCCTTTGCATGGCGCAGCAGTTGAGGTGTTCACGATATGCAACCAATGATTAATTTGCAACCAATGGTTATTATGGGCCTCTAATCGGCAGGTCACTCATTTGGATGGGCGGCCAAATACGAGGGCAAAAGGAGAGAACGAGCATGTATCTAGTCATGGGCATTACTGGAAAAGTTGGAGGCGCCACCGCGCGGCATCTGCTGAAGCAAGGCAAACAGGTGCGAGCACTTGTGCGCAATCGCGAGAAAGCGGCGAAGTGGGCAGACCAGGGCGTGGACTTGGTGGATGGAGACTGGGACGATGCGACAGCCATAGCGGCGGCGCTTAAAGGTGTTGAGGGCGCGTTCGTTATGTTGCCGGCTGTCTGGGCACCCTCGCCTGATTACAGAGAAGCAAAGGGTGTGATTGCGAACTATGTCGAAGCGCTGACCAAGGCAGTTCCCCCGCGGGTGGTAGCGCTCTCGTCGATGGGCGCGAATAGAACAAGCGGGGTGGGGATAATCACGGCCTTATCACTTTTGGAGCAAGGTTTTCGCAGCCTGCCATCTCCGGTCGCTTTTGTGCGCGCAGGCGGCTTTTTCGAGAACTTTCTTTTCGGATTACAGGCCGCCCAAGGCGGAACCCTACCGGTCTTCTACAATCCTGCAAACCGGAAATCAACAATGGTCGCGTCAGACGACATCGGCGCAGAGGTGGCAACGCTTCTGACCGGGCCGGCGTGGTCAAGGCATCGCGTCATCGAGCTGGGTTCGATGGTAAGCGCGGATGAAGTGGCCGGACAATTGGGTGAAGTCCTGAAACTCGACGTAAAAGCCTTTGTAGTCCCGCGTGTAAGGTGGCCGGAAGCATTCCAGCAGTTCGGCATCCCGAAGGGCCACACTGGACCTGCCGAAGAAATGTTTGAGAGCGTTAACGCGGGATGGATGGACCTCGGAATCACGGGTACGGAGCACGTAGCGGGTACGACGTCCGCACGTGATGTGTTCGCGGCCGCACAGAACGCCGTCAATGCGTAGTTAAGGGGCAGGCGCATCAGCGCCCTAGGGGCGGGGACAGCCAGCCGTGGCTACGCGGCTTCGTGTTCGACTGGCTGTCCCTGCCTTTGCTGCTCAGCCTTGCTTTACAAGGACAAGGACGGTCACGAAGCCGGGATTGTTCTCTTGTGGTGAAGGGTGCAGAAAGCCCTCGTCTCATGCACGCCCCGGAGGCCGTCCCGCCCATGCAGCACGTTGATCAGTCGCGAACAGAGCCGACTTATTGCAATCGATTAGAAGCATTTAAACCGCAAGGAGAGGATCGCTTTTCGTATGAAAATTGAACACACAATCGATAAACCCGCGCGGGCAGGTCGAGCAACTCAAATAGCCGCGATGCTAATAACCGGCCTCGTCGCCTTCATCTGGGTGTATTTCGGGAGGTTATATCTAATTCACGATTCCGGCGAATGGAGAATCGCCAATCAGCAACTCGGATACCCGCTCTATATCATCCCTCTGATCGGCGTGACCCACATCCTTGGTGGCGTGGGCCTCCTGATTCCCAATGTGCCTCGATTGACTGAGTGGGTTTACGCTGGCCTCGTGATCGATCTTTTGCTCGCGTTCTATTCACAACTGAATGGCGGTGGCAGTACTTGGGATAAATTCGATCCAATTCTCGTCATGGCGTTCGTCTTTGCTTCGTACGTATTAAGACGCCGCATGCGCGCAAACAGATCAGTGATCGCGTGAGGTTTGATGGTCACTTCATCTGTCGCGGATCTCCCGTTGAGTCTCCGAAAAGCGGGTCCCCCTCTTCAGCGTTGACGTGGCAGCCGCTCTGTGCTAACTATGGTCACGTAAGACTCGGGCTTCAGATCAGACACACCTCCGGGGGGCACTGAACCATGGCGAGTCACAAGGAAGAACGCGAGCTGAAAGCGATTCTGGACGAGGTTCGGCAGCTCCGGCTCGAAATTGACATTCTCAAAATGAATCCGTCCATAGGCAGCGCCGTGCAAGCGGTGCTCGATCATGCACAGGCCCATCCCGGTAAGCTTCCCGCGAGCGCCTACAACGTAGCCGTCAAGTCGATACGGCCACCGCAAGAGGACCCCGCCGGCCGAGGCTAGTGGTGCAGTGTCTGTTGGCTACATTCCGTATGCTCCGGCGGCGGTCAGTACTGAGGCGGGTTGGCTCGCTAAAGAACTGCTGTCTCGTGTCGAGACCTGCGCGTCCCGCCATAGCCTGAATCTCAGCGATCACGAATATCTTCCGGAGGCGTCGCGGCTGCGCTCAGACTTTGAGGCTTTGTGCGCACACCCGTGGATCGTCGCGGAAGGAATCGGAGGTTTTCTCTGGGCTGCCGTCGCCAGAGCCAATGGCTTTCGCGGCGGATTCACGGTGCTACCCTACCTGAATCCCACGTCGTGGTTCGATCTGACGGCGATTGCGGTGTACCGGCGGTACGCCGATAGCCGGGATCGCGTTTTCGTGGGATCGACGCCGTCGGCGCGAATCTATCGCGGACTCGGCATCAACGCAACTGTCGGAGAACCGTTCGGCATCGACTGCGACGTGTTCCGGCCGCGCGACGACGCGCCGTACGTACGCGCACTGCTCGGGATCGACGTGATCGGCCCCTTGCTGCTGTTCGCCGGGCGTGCCGAGCCGGATAAGGATCTGCATCGGCTCCTAAGCGTCGCGTTGAAAGCGCGGCTGCTTTTTCCGGATTTGCAAGTGGTGATTGCGACTCATGTCGTCGATCAAGAATATATTGCGTTGCTTTCCAGACTCTTCACGGGCGAATCTGGTCTGCATCTTGTCCTCGATCCAAGCCGGGAACAACTTGCGAGCCTCTACAGCGCTGCGAACGCGTTTGTCACGGCCTCGACGAGCCACTTCGAAACCTTCGGTCGTGCACCCGCCGAGGCGCTCGCATGCGGCACCATAGCCATCGCTCCGCGCTACGACGGATTCGCGGAAGTACTTGCGCAGGCGGGAGGAAGCCTCGTGGATATAGAAATCGAGAAAGGCTTGCCACGCGTTAGTGAGGGGTCGCTCCTGCGCGCGATCTACGAGGCGGTGAGCTTTCCACCCAGAGCAAGCGCGGAAGAAATCTCGTCCGTCGCTCGCCAGCGGTTCTGCCGATCACGAACTCTTCGACTTCTGAGCTACCTTACCGATGCCTCGACGGAGACTCCGATCAGGAACGATGAAATCCCCGAATTAGACCTGGAAATCCCGCCCGAATGGCGCAGGGCGGCGCGCAGCATGGACGCCATGAACACCGGCGACGCACTCTCGCATCTGTGGAACTGGCGCGAGCATCGTGAGCTGAGTAGGTTCAATGAACCGTTTCGTGCAGCGATCCGGAACATCCTGGCTAGCGCGGCTTTTGAATTATCGAGCACAGTGGTAGCGCCATGCCTCTGAGCATTTGGCTCGGCCTTGAGGACTGTCTGCAGGCGATCACTGAATGCTGGCCTTGCTCGGTGCTCGACGCTGGAATTGGCTTCGGCCTTTTCGGGCACTTGCTGCGCCAATATCTCGATGTATGGGAAGGACGAATTCAGCGTGCAGAATGGCGCATCCGCATCGATGGCATCGAGATCGATGCGCGACGCATTCAGCCGCATGCGGACTACCTCTACGACAACGTGTTCGTCGGCGACATCCGAGAGCTCGTGCCAGTACACGCGTCGCAAACGCCATACGATGTCATTCTGTTCGGCGACGTGCTGGAGCATCTGCCGAAGGACGATGCCGTATCGCTGCTCCGGAAGTCGATAGCTCTCGCTGTGAAGCAGGTTATCGTGCGCATTCCGCTGGGAGACGGCTGGCGTAAGCAAGGCCGGGAGGAACCTGATCACCATCGCTCGACGTGGTCGCTTGAGGACTTTGACGGGCTCGCTGCGACGATCAAGCAGTACTCCTACATCGGGAATCCATACGCGCTCGTGGCGGTCAACGCTCCAGCAAACCGCAGGCTCTCGCTTGAGGAGATGGACCGCAGCCTCCTACGGATCGAAGAACGTGTTCGGCGGCTCTTCCGGCAACGAGGGGAACTATGAGCATGAACCGCGAGATTACACTGATCGTGAAGGTGACGAACGCCTGCAACATGGCATGCCACTACTGCTTCATCGAGCCCAGCGTCTTCCACAAGACGATGGTCGACGAAACCGCGAGGCGTGTCGTCAGGGTATTTTTGGATTCAAACTGGTTCGAATCCGTCCATTTTGTGTGGCACGGCGGGGAGCCACTGCTGCGCGGACGGCGCTTTTTCGAGGACATCCTCCGGGAGCAACGCCGCGAACAGACCCGTGTCGCCTATACGAACTCGATCCAGACAAATGCGACGCTCCTGGACGATGAAATGCTCGCCTTCCTTGTACAGAGCGAGATCGCCATCGGGTTCAGCATGGATGGCCCCAAATTCCTCACCGACACATCGCGGCCCATGCGCAAGGGACCGTTGATCTCCACGCACGAAATCACGCTCAATGCCGCCGACCGTCTGCGAGCCCGTGGCCAGGCGCCGGCTGCGATCGTCGTGATCAATCGCGCCAACGTAAATCATCCGGAGCAGATTTATCGCGAGTTCAAAGAACGCGCGATAGACATGAAGTTGAATCCGCTCGCAAGGTCCGGCCTCGCGGCGACTCCGGGCGTGGCATTGGACATTAGCGCCGAAGAGTACGGGCAGTTCATGACCCGCATCTTCGATGCTTGGTTCGACGATCCGGAGCCGACGATTTCGATTGAACCCATACAGCAGCACATCGCGCGGATCCTCAACGTGCCGGGCGTCGTGCATGCCTGTCACTTCACCCGAGGGTGTCATCACAGTTTCCTTGGCATTGCGCCCGACGGCGATCTCTACCCATGCGGTATGTTTCAGGGAGAACCTGCCTTCCGCTATGGAAACATTCATTCGATGTCTCCCGAGAGCATCGCGACGACCGCGTTGTTCGGCAGAATTGAAGACCGCGAGGCACGCGTGCTCGAGGGTTGCTCAAAGTGTGCATTCTTCGACCTCTGCTACGGTGGGTGCATGTTCCATTCGCTGAAAAACAGCGGATTATTCGAAGAGAAGGACTACTACTGTGCCGGGTACAAGCTGTACTTCGAGCACCTGCTGCGGCGCATTTACGCCGAGCTACGACTCGGAGCCCCTACTCCCACTACCTAGCAGGCTGCTGAAATACTCTGCTTTGTATCAGGGCACGACTTTAGTCGGGCCGCACAATGCTTGAAACTAAGACGGGCTTTAGAGTCTGCGTGAGAACTAGTCACTGAGGGCTCCGCCGCCCGGGACCAGACCGACGCCGACTTCGGGGTTGACGAACCCTACCGAAGCGACCTGAAGCCCGCGCGAACCTCTTCTGAAAAGATTTTCGGCTGCTCCCAGGCGGCGAAGTGTCCGCCCTTTGGCAAGCGGTTGTAATGGATCAGTTTGGGATAAGCCTTCTCTGTCCAACTCCGTGGGGCTGGATAGAGTTCGTCGGGGAAGACGCTCACGGCAACCGGGATGGAGACGCCTTTCGCATTGAAGTACCCTTTGCCCCAATACTCCCAATAGAGACGAGCACCAGAAAGCGCTGTGTTCGTCAACCAGGTGATCGTGATGTTGTCGAGAATGTCGTCGCACGTGAGGTCTTCGGATTCTCCTTCTCCGGCAAAGACTCGTGAGATCAGCGCGTAGCTGCGCGCGTCGTGATCGAGGAAATAAGCCGCGAGGCCTACGGGGGAATCTGCGATTCCGTAAAGCGTCTGAGGTCTCAGTCCCATCTGGAACCCATAGGCGATTCCTTTTTGATATACGAACTGCAAACGCTCGTAAGCAACCTGCTCGTCGAGGGAGAGACCCGATGGCGTCGGCGCCCCGGAGAAAGCCGCCTGATCAATCTCGGCTGGAAAGATGCCAGGCATGTTGGAGTGAATGCCAAGCAACTCTGGTGGCGCTTGCACGCCCATCAGATCGACAATGACCGCGCCCCAGTCGCCGCCCTGCGCAACAAATTCCGTGTATCCGAGGCGCTTCATCAACGTGACCCAGGCGCGTGCGATGCGATCGGGGCCCCAACCGGTCGTGGTCGGTTTGCCCGAGTAACCGTAGCCAGGCATCGACGGGATCACGACATCGAAGGCGTCTGATGCCTTTCCGCCGTGTGCCGTGGGATTGGTGAGCGGATCGATGATCTTCATCTGCTCGACTACCGAGCCGGGCCAGCCGTGCGTGACGATGAGCGGCAACGCATTTTCATGTTTTGAGCGAACGTGAATGAAATGAATGTCGAGCCCATCGATTTCGGTGATGAATTGCGGCAAGGCATTCAGTCTTGCCTCGCACTTGCGCCAGTCGTATTCCGTGCCCCAATAGCGCGCGAGCGCTTGAGTCGTCGCGAGCTGCACGCCTTGGGTTGCATCTGTGACCGTTTCCCGTTCTGGCCACTTTGTGTTGTTGATGCGCCTGCGCAATTCGGTGAGTTCCGTTTCCGGGACAGTTATTTTCTGAAACGGACGAATCGCGCTGTTGCCAGTTGCCAGCGTGCTGCTTTCTTGTCCAGCAATATTTGCGGTCAATGATTTCTCCTCTGCGGTGATGTGACAAGGCCAAACGGGATTTCGAGGTCGGGAAAAGTTTTGCCATGCTAAACACATCCAGTGATAGCAACTTATGTCCCAGGGAATGTTCGCCAATGTGAAAGGAGCGGGGAAACTTCGGGAGAATGATCTCACATCCCCAAGAAGCTTGCGGAAACATCTCATGTGCGGGGGACGCCCGTTCACCTCAAAAGGGCATCGCCCAGGTAAGCCTCTACCGGCTTCCGGGTATGTCGAACCGAGCAGGCTCACATCTATCCCTTTGAAAACATGCGTGCTCCAACGTTTCCAATCGATTCTTATGCGAAGGGTAGATCGCAGTCCGCAAGGTATCACTGACTAGTTATTGCGCACACCTTGCTGTTACTCACCGTTAGGCGCAGCGTCCCAGCAACCTTCCCGAATCAAGACCTCGGGACTCGGTGAGTGCTAAATCGCCGACGCCCTCTTTGAGCGGGTGGAAGCCGCAATCCATCGTTCCGGGCGAGTCACCACCCAACCGGAAGTTACTAGTTGTTCAACAACTCGGAAATGGCTCACGCCGTCCCGAGAAATCAGTACTGGGA
>CAWJZH010000047.1:0-13424 GCA_963847155.1 uncultured Acidobacteriaceae bacterium
GCCATCCTTCACGCTCCCGCAAGCTAAAGGCCTTCGTCGAAGGCGTCCGCGAATAATACTTATCGCCTGCTCTTCGGAGCAGGCGATTTCAGTTCCGCCATTCCTCATTTAGGAGTCCTCCTGTGCCCACAACATCCTCGCCCGAAGTGATTGAAAAGTTAAAGCATGCACCTGGCGTACCCGGCGTGGAAGACCTGATCCTCCGCCGCTGGAGCCCCCGCGCCTACTTAGATAAAGAAGTAACCGCGGATGAGCTCAAGAGGCTGTTTGAAGCGGCCCGCTGGGCTGCCTCCTCTTCCAACGAACAACCCTGGCGCTTCCTGGTAGGTCGAAAAGGCGACGAAACCTACCAGAAGATCTTCAACGCGCTGGTTGAATTCAACCAGTCCTGGGCCAGGAGCGCTCCCGTGTTGGTGCTCTCCGTGGCGAAGAAGACCTTTACGGCAAAGGGCACGCCCAATCGCCACTGCTTGCACGACACGGGCGCGGCCATGGCAAATCTGGCTTTGCAGGCAACCGCCAACGGGCTGCACACTCACTCCATGGCAGGTTTCGACAGCGAGCAGATGCGGGCATCCTTTGCGGTACCCTCTGACTATGAGTTGGGCGCTGTCACGGCGATCGGATACTTTGGCGACCCGGAAAGCCTGCCAGAGCACCTGCGCAAGCAGGAGGTCTCTCCGCGGCAGCGAAAACCCCTGGAGGAATTCGTCTTCGCCGCTTGGGAGAAACCGGCGCAGCTCTAAAGCGCCATGAGAAAGATACTGCTCTTAGTCAACCCCGTGCTTCTGCACACAGCAGCCAGACGTAGAGATATTGCTCGAGTCGAAGCTGTGTTCCGCGAGCAAGGCGCCTCGGTCGACGTAGTGGAGACGGGCGAGAACCGCGCCGCCGGGCCCAAGGCAAAGCGGGCTGCAGCAGAAGGCTACGAGGCCATCGTTGTCTGCGGTGGCGACGGTACTATCTTCGATGTGATCCAGGGCCTCGCCGGCTCCGCCGTGCCATTGGGGATCATTCCTTTTGGCACTGGCAACGTGATGGCCCAAAACCTGAAAGTCCCCAAAGACCCGGCGGCCGCCGCGCACTGGATTTTACGCAGCCGTCCCCGCTCGGTGGGCTTAGGAAGAATCACCTGCTGCACGGTTGGAGGGCGAGAAAGCTGGCTGTTCGCCATGGCTGCCGGCATGGGCCTGCATGCCTCCTGATGTCTGAAGCGCGACGTTCGGGAAAGAGCAGAGTTGGGCGCGCCGCCTATTTCGCCGCCGGTGGCAGATTACTGTTAAACCATCCGGTAAGACCCTTCAACATCGAGATCACCACCACCAACGGCTCACTCATAGAAACGCAGGTATGCGAAGCGATCGTGTTGCGTGTAGCGGAGTTGAACCGATGGCGACCGGGTGGCGGGCTGCATTTTCCCTTTCTTCGTCTGGCCACTGTAGAGGGCGCTTCCCGATCCCGATTAGCGCTGGCCTCCTTCGATGCCCTCTTTCGTGCCGCTGGTGCTCGCGATCGGGAATCCGGGGCCGATGCGGCCGCCCTTTACCGCGATGTGGTGCGAGTCGTCTGCAAACCAATCCCTAATCAGCTGTATCAACCGGCGATTGCCGTCCAAGCCGACGGAGAGGTCCTCGGCGCCTCGTGCGCGACGATCGAAATGTCCGGGCTCAACGTCTGTCTCTGCGCAGCCGAATGAACAACCCTGCCCAAGAAAATTGACGAACATGTCAGAGCGTGATTGAGCGACAGCCACCAGGGCTAAAGCCCCTGAATGGAGCGAGCGGAGCGTTTACGCGGGTTTAAAAACCCGCTCCCCCGGACTGAAGGTCCGGGGCTGGCACCAGCTGATTAAGGCCAATTCGCAACTCCGGCAGATGTAGAAACTCCAAACCCAGGACAGCGTCCTGGACGCAGTGCTGAGTAGAGAGTTTCTACATTTCAGAGCCGGGGGCGCCGCGTCGTAGATCCCTGAGACCATTGTGTGGCCGGCTGTAGTTTGAGCTGTGCCAGCCCTGGACTTTAGTCCAGGGAAGCGGGTTTTCAAACCCGCGAGAATGCATTATCTTCCAACGATCGGGCTTTAGCCCTGGTGAGAAATACCTCAAAAATTAAACAACGCCTGAAAATTAAAATCCCTCACCGCGGAACCGTGGGAAAAGAACCCATTCGCCAGCTGATTCGACTTGCCGAAAAACGGAGAATCGGTGGTCCCATCCGGAGGCCCGCCCAGCGTTCCATTCGGCGGCGCAAGATTCACCACATTGAAGATATTGTGCGCAAAGGCACTCAACGTAATGCTGTAGCGCCGATCGACCCGAGTAGTCGGGCCGTGGGGACCACCGCCGGTTCCGCCTAACCCCATCCCCGGCATCCCACCATGGCCGCCGCCACCACGCCCACCATCACCCCCACCGGCAACCGCTCCTTTGCCTTCCTCCACGCGCGGCCCGACACCAAAGCTCTTAGCCACGCGCATATTCATCGCAAACTGAACCGGGCCATTCCCATAATTGATAGGGATGAGCTGAGACCCGGTGGGAGGTGTGGGACTCACATCAAAGTTCCCGTACTTCGTGTTATCCACGGTCGCCGGATTCGAATTCGAAGACGCGAACGTAGGCCTGTCATTGAAGAACGAATCGCCGTTAATATCCTGACTCAACTGCAGATTGAAAGGGGCGCCCGACGACGCACTGAGAAAAGGACTGATCCTGAACCCATAAGGAGCCGAGTAATTAGCAAACGCAAACACCCGGTTGCGCACGTCGAAGAACTGGCGTCCATAATCCTGCTTAATGTCGTACTGATTCGAGGGATGGTATCCGGGCCCGCCCGTATCGCTGTTGGCTTTGCTGTAAATATAGAAACCCGTAAACGTAAGCTTGCGGCCAACCGCCACATTCAGGTTGAGAAATACCTGATTTTCCTTGAACACCGCCAGCGAATCGTACTCGTAGATGTTGCATGGCGTGCCCGGTGCTGCGCCGTTAGGGTTGGTGGGGCACAAGCCAAGCGCCGGCCTGGTGCCGTCCGCCATCGGCGCATCGATATTGCGCGAAAGCAGCTGGTGTATGCCGCGGGAATAAAGATACGTCGCCGACACGCTTACACTTTTATTCACCTGGTGCTCAATCCCCGTTCCGGCCTCGGTAATCGCCGGAGCATTCAGCCCGGGCTGCGTACGGTAGAAAGTCGGTAGCGCCGGAGACTGCTCCGTCGTGCTCCCCGGAGGCGTTCCGTCGGGGTTCGATTGAATACTCTGCACCTGTCCTAACTGGTCGAGATTGTAGCGGTTGGTGTTGAGCAGCAGGTCATAGGTGAAGCGGTTATAAAAAATTCCATAGCCGGCACGCAGTACCGTCTTGGGCTGCTTTCCCCCGGTTCCAATGCCGTAGGAGAGCGCAACGCGCGGCGCAAAATTTACCTTGTTGGAAATCTGGTTTTGCGTCTCGAAACGCAATCCATAGCTGATGGTGAAGTTGGGCCGCACTTTCCAGTCATCCTCGGCATAGAGTCCCAGGTCGGTGACACTGGCCTTTTGCGTGGGCGTCCCGGTCGTAATCGAAAATTGACTGGGCTTCGCCGCAAGATAGGCGTTCAGGTTCGAGTAGGTATACGTCCCTTCAAAGTTTGCGCTGGAATAATTCGTGTCCTGGTTGTGGCGAATCCGGCCGCCAAACCGAACGTAATGTTTCGCCAGCGCCAGCGACGCATAATTTTGAACCTCGAATTCCTGCTGCGTATCGTGAAGCGTTCCTAATGGGCTTCCGCCGCCCTGAAAGTTCTGCAGCACATTGATGGCGGGAGCCACCAACTGCGGCGTCTGATTGCTGGTGTCGTGAATGTATTGGAACCGGGTATTGTTGACGAACTTCGCCCCGTACACCTGGCTATCGCTGATCTGGATCCGGTTCTCCACCTCGTTGGTGTTGTACGCCTGGCTCGGGAGCACGAACGGGTTGCTGCCCAATCCGCTATTGTCCCGTGTGTCCCGGTAGTAGCTATAGCGGGCCGTCAACGTTTGTGTGGGCGTCAATTGATAGTCGATGCGCGGGCTAATGTCCATCCGCGTTTGCGGATACGGCACCGCGAGATTGCACAGCGTGCCGGTGGTCTCTTGCACCACGCCGTTTTCCGGCTCGCAAGTCGCAGGGTCGGGTACGTACGGCACGTTGGCGTTGACGATGCTGTTGTCCTGAATATTCCGCCGGTCGAAACTAAAGAAAAACGAAGCCCTCTTGCCCAACGGACCACTCACATTACCGTTGTATTGCAGTGTGTGGTACGGCGGCTGGTTCGCCGCAAAAGGATTCGACGTATTAAAGGCCGAAGCACTGGAATTTACAAACACCTGGCCGTGCAGCTTGTCCGTGCCCGGCTTGGTCAATATCTCGACCCGCCCATAGCCCGGCTTGTCATATTGAGCAGAGAAAGGATTCTGGTTAATGATGATGGCGCGAATCGACGACTTGGGTGGCAACTGCCCGCCTGTGAACCCATCGATATAAATCTGGCCCCCGCTCGGGCCTGCAGAAGGACCGGCCAACGCCGTCAGTTCGTTCGACAACTCGTCAGGATCGTCCGAGAGCGCATCAAGGTCTTTCCCGGTCATCACGACTGCGCTCACATTGCTGTCCGGGTCCACGCTCACACCTTGCGCATCTGCCGTGACTTGCACCTGCTGCTGCTCCGTTTGAATCGTGAGCGAAACATTCAAATGCTGCGTCTGCCCGGCTGCAATATGCACCGAAGGCGAGGTGAAGGTGGAGAATCCCGTGGCTTCGACCGTGACCGTGTATTGGCCCGGCGCCAGACCGGAGATCACATATTGCCCGGAAGCATCCGATGTGGCGGTGCGGCTTGTTCCGGCTGCTGATGTCACCGTCAAGGAAGCCTGGGGAATGACGGCCCCGCTGGGGTCGGCTACCTGCCCACGCAGTGTTCCCAACGTCGTTGATACGGTGGATCCCGCAGTTGTCTGGGCCACGGCGTTTGGTCGCGGCGTTACTCCTGCGAAGACAGACAATGCCATAAGGCAGAGAGCGAGCAATCGATTCAAAGGTTCTCCTCTAAATGCGTCAGTATTCCCAGATTGTCAGGACTGCGGGTAAGGCCTGGTTCTACTGCGGTGTTTCCCCACCACCACCCTCACCGCCGCCCAGGTTCCACGATGATGAAAGCATGGCTTGGCTTCCGCTGGTCGACGCCTGAAGCATGGGCTCCACGCCGGCGACCACCGTGATGGCAGTTGCGGACACTGGTGTTTGACCCTCAGTAGCGACAACAATAACCATGTTGCCTTTCTGAAGATCCTTCAAGGTGACGGATGGAGCGCGCGCTAACACCTGCTGAAAATCAGGTCCCCCAGCGCCCGGACCCGGGCCACCCGCTGGATGGTCCGCTCCGGAAGGTCCCGGCCTCGCCCGCGCCTCCTGGCCGGCCGCGGCGCCAGCCGCCCCACTAGAAGGCCCGTCCGGCCGCTTCGCACCGCCGCTCAGCCGTGCGGCAATCCGCTGTGCTACGGCAGGGTCGAGCTTTTTAACTTCGCTGTCAGGGGTAATGGTGATAACCACAGGTTTCTTGGTGGCGGCATCCGCCAACGTGATCGTGGATGCATTGGCGTCCACCGCCTGGATCGCGCCGGCAAGATTCAGGAAGTTTCCGGTGACAATCTCCTCTGCCTCAACCGTTGACCCATCGGCGCCCTTGGAACCGCGGGCACGAAGCTGATCGCCCGGCTTTATCTGGTCGAGGGTGCTTTTGATTGCCTGATCGAACTTCACCGACCCCGGAGCGTACCGGCGAACGATCGTGGTGGGGGAGACGTGAATCACCGTCGTCCGCGTGCCGCCGGCGCCGATCGAAATGGTCACAGTGCCCGCCGATGTATCAACCGCCTTGACCAGCCCTCCGCTACCGTTTTTCTGCCAGTCTTCCCGCTCATGCTCCTGCTTTTGCGCAATGTCAGCGCCTTTCATGGCCACCAGCATGTTCGCGGCCAGTGATTTGCCATCGGGATTGCCTGCACCGCGGGCCATGACACGATCCCCTGCTTGCAAGTCAGCCAGGCTGAACGGGCTGGCGCCCGCGAGCGTTTTTTGTCCCGGTTCGATGCGTAGCAGACGCGCGTTGTCCTCCACAGTTACCTGCATGGTGGCCCCAGCGTCATTTTTCACGGTAATGTTGTTGCCGCTCAGCGTTTGGACCGTCCCCAGGAACGTAACCGGCTTGGCCGCGGCGGCGGCGGCATCCTGCGCAGTAGCAGCAACCGGCACTAAGCCGGCGAGGACTGCGGAACACAGAACAAAACCGAAAACAAAACGAGTAGCCCTGCTTCGTACTCTCGTAGTTAGCATCTTTCCCTCTTACTCAGGCGGGGTCACGCCGCCAATTGGAACTCGCGCAGGAAACTGCAAGCTGGTGTTCGGCTGGCTGGTTTTCACTCGTATCGGCTGCAAACCCGGCTTCGCTGTAGAGACGAAGGTCAGCTCATATTGGTTCTGCAATTTACGCTGAATATCGGAAAGAAAGGGCGAGAAAGATACCGGGTTTCCAAACCCTTCAAGGTAGACCTTGCCCCCGGTATCACCCGAAATCTGGGTCAGGTAATTCTGCCCCCCATCCGTCACCCCCAAACTCCGGTCAAGGCGCCCTGCGCCGCGATAATAGATGGAGTAGATGATCACCCCGGCTTTCTGCGCGTCCCTGGTAGCCGCTCGCACATAAGGATTTTCGGGGTCGAAGCGTCCGCCGGAATACCGGTCCACGCCGTCCGTGACCATGATCACCTCGCGGCGAATATCGTTGTTACCCCCCGGCCAATGCTTGACCAGGTCCGAGATGCAGAAATAGGGGCTTCCATTGCCTCCGGCAACCCCCTGTGGCAGGCGCAGAGCCTTTGCCGCCTGGGCATGGTCGCTGGTGAAGTTCTGTACCAGGTTCGGCGTCCCGTTGCGCATATAGCCAATGGCTACCTGGGCTGTAGGAGGCAGAGCGCTCAGGAAACTCCGGATGTCGTTCAATTGCAAACCCAGGTTGCCGCCGGAAGAATCATCGAGCAGCACCACCAGCTGCAGCCCCGACCGCGCACCCCGCAGGGGAGTCCAACCGGACACATCCTGCAGCTTCCGATTAACGTAAAGGCTGATGCTCTGCTTGGGAATAGCGGTAACCCCTTCCGCGCCTTTCGTCTCCGCCGTCACCACGGCTCGACCCGTCGATGTTTCCTGCGCTGCCGCAGGCCGAAAGGCTCCCCACATTGCCAGGCAGACACCCATCGCCAGCGCGACACGACGAATATTCCCAATCCAAACCCCGATCCCGCAACTACCTATCTTCATAATCCTTTAGCCCTGATTTCCTGCCCGCTCGCCGGGACCGCAACTATATGACGGCAACAGGAGGTGAAAGGTTCGACTGCTAAGAAGAATACTTGCCCTTGCATTGGGCGCACGGCGCTTTCGCCGCACCGGCTCTGCTATTCTCAATATGAACTGTAATGGTTACTTGAGTCCGGCCTGTTGCTCACGTATCTTGTTGATAGATCTGGTCCGCAAGCGCACAAAAGTTCAGCCACGGAAGCGCAGATTGCGCCATTCTTCGCTGCGGTTTCCTCTTCGAATGAGCATGGCAACGGGAGAACTGCTCTGAATGACCGAACTTAAGGTTATGCAGTCTCCAGTGGCGGTCCAGGCAGAGCGTCCGCTTTGCGTAGACCTGGACGGGACCCTGGTCAAGTCGGACACCTTTGTAGACTCCTTGATGGTCCTTGCCCGTCGCCGTCCTATCGCTTTTTTGCAAACTCCGCTGTGGGTCTTCAAGGGCAAAGCGCATTTCAAGTCGCAGGTGGCCTCCAGGGTTACTCTCGACGCCGCTCATCTGCCGTATAACCGTCCCCTGCTGGATTACCTGAGAAACGAGCACGCCTCTGGCCGCAAGCTCTACCTGGCGACCGGGGCCGACAGTGTCCTGGCGCAGAAGATTGCCGATCACCTTGGCATCTTCGAAGATGTCATGGCCAGCGATGGAAGGCTGAACCTGACCGGTGACAACAAGCTGCAGCATCTGGAGCATCGGTTCCGGGCCAACGGCTTCGACTACATCGGCAACGCCATGCCTGATTTGCCCATCCTTCAGGGGGCACAAGAAGCGATGGTGGCCAACCCTGCTTCCCGGTTAAAAAATGCTTTGAATCGCCGGAACGTCACCGTGAGCCGAAGCTTCCAGGACCGTTCCAGATGGCCCGCCACCTTAGCGAGAGCCCTGCGTGTGCATCAATGGGCAAAAAACCTGCTTGTCTTTCTGCCTGTGTTACTAGCCCACTCCCTGCATGCTGCTCCTCTGCTCGCGGCCTGCGCGGCCTTCTTCTGTTTCTGCTTCACGGCTTCGGCCACCTATATCTTTAACGACCTGCTCGACCTGGAGCAGGATCGGATCCACCTCAACAAACGCAAGCGGGCGTTTGCCTCAGGAGACCTCTCCGTGGCCACTGGCCTCGGCATCTCTTTTTCATTCCTCGTCTTCGCCCTCGTAACAGCCACCTGGCTGCCGCGAACATTTCTGCTTTACCTGCTGCTCTATCTCGTCACCACGCTGGCCTATTCTCTTTCGCTCAAACGAGTCGTTCTGGTGGATGTCGTTATCCTCTCGAGCTTGTACACCATCCGTATGATGGCCGGTTCCGCGGCCACTCACGATCCTGTCTCTCCTTGGCTCGCCGCTTTCTCCATCTTCCTTTTTCTCAGCCTGGCCATGGTCAAACGCTTCAGCGAGTTGCAGAATCTGCATGCCCGGGGCGTGAATCCCACCAACGGACGGGGCTATCTCCTAAGCGACATCGAGCAGCTGCGCAGTTTTGGGACCTCTAGCGCCTATGCCTCCATCGTCATTTTTGCCCTATACATCAACGGCCACGATGTGGTGGCTCTCTATCACCATCCCAATCGCATGTGGTTGATTACCCCGCTGCTCATCCTGTGGGTCAGCCGTGTTTGGCTGCTGGCTTCGCGCGGTGTGCTGGACGAAGATCCGGTGGTATTTGCTCTCTCTGACCGCATGAGCCTGCTGCTTGGTTTGGGAGTGGTGATCGTTGCCTACTCCGCTCTCTAAAAGGAATCTATGTCCCCTAGTCAGGCCCGGCCGCAGTTTGAATCCTGGGGCCGTTTTCCAAAACTCTCCGCCGAAGTTCGCCCCCTTTTCTGGAAGGAAGATTTTCCCGCGTCCGTTGCCACTGGCACAAAAATCCTGGCCGTGGGCATGGGACGCAGCTACGGTGACGTCTGTCTGCTGCAGCATGGAACCCTGCTGACGACGCCTAATCTCGATCGGTTGATCTCTTTCGATTCAGAAACCGGTCTGCTGCGCTGCGAAGCCGGGGTCACGCTGGCGGAGATTCTTGATTTCGCCGTGCCCCGCGGGTGGTTTCTGCCCGTCAGCCCGGGCACCAAGTATGTAACCGTGGGTGGAGCGATTGCCAACGACATTCACGGCAAGAATCACCACGTCGCCGGTACCTTCGGCCTGCACACCCCGCGCTTCGAGTTGGTGCGGTCAGACGGCATGCCGGTAGTGTGCAGCCCGACAGAAAATCCCGAATGGTACGCCGCGACCATTGGCGGCATGGGTCTGACCGGGCTGATCAGCTGGGCCGATTTGCAGTTGCGGCCAATCGAGTCCCGCCGCATTCGCTATCGGTCCACCAAATTCGTCGGGCTTGAGGAGTTTGTCGCGCTCTCCGAAGCCAGCGCGCACAAGGAATATTCGGTCGCATGGATTGACTGCGTTGCCCAGGGTCGCAACTTTGCCCGAGGCATCTTTATGCAGGGGGAGCATGAAGAAGATCCGGGTCCCCTCGCGCGATTGGCCAAGCCCAAGCTTGCCCTGCCCGTCGATCTGCCGGCCTTTGCGCTCAGCCGCTTCTCTGTCGGAGCCTTCAACACGCTCTATTACCACAAGCAGTTGGCGAAAGATCGAACTGGCCTGATCGATTATGAACCGTTCTTCTATCCGCTTGACCGCATCCTGCAATGGAATCGCCTCTATGGCAAACAGGGTCTGTTGCAGTTCCAATGCGTCCTGCCATGGGAAACCGGCACCATGGGGATGACCGAGCTGCTGAAGACGATCACTGCCTCCGGGCTCGCTTCTTTTCTGGCCGTCATCAAAGTCTTCGGTGACGCCGTCTCTCCCGGAGTGATGTCGTTTCCGATACCTGGCATCACCCTGGCGTTGGATTTTCCCGTCCGGCGCGAAGTGAGCTTCGGCCTTCTGGACAGGCTCGCCGACATCACGGCCGGCTTTGGCGGACGTATGTATCCGGCGAAGGATGCCTGCATGAGCCCCGCCCATTTTCAGCAGTTCTATCCCCAGTGGGAGCAGTGGGCCGCTTACATCGATCCCGCGTTCAGCTCCAGCTTCTGGCAAAGGGTCACCGGCCGTGCCTGATCGCGACCCTCTTTTCCCCTCCCGGGTGTTGGTATTGGGAGCGACCTCGAGCATAGCCATTGCCACCATGCGCCGGCTCGCAGCGCCCAACCGCCACTTCATGCTGGTTGCCCGAAACGCGGATCGGCTCACGGCCGTGGCCCAGGACTTACTGACTCGCGGCGCGCTCGCCGTCGATACCTGGGTCATGGATCTGGACGACACCACCTCTCACCCCGAGATGCTTGCCAGTGCAGCGCAGCGCCTGGGCCGCATTGATCTGGCCTTGATCGCGCACGGAGTGCTGGGAGATCAGCAAGCAGCTGAAGCGGATTTTGAAGTAGCCGCGGCGATTCTGCATACCAATTTCATCTCCACCGTTTCTCTGCTCACCTGGCTGGGAAATTACTTGCAAGCCCAGCGTGGCGGCACGCTCGCGGTCATCTCCTCGGTGGCCGGCGACCGCGGCCGCAAGAGCAATTATGTCTACGGCGCCTCCAAAGGCGCACTCAACCTCTTCCTGGAAGGCCTACGCAATCGGATCGATCGTGATGGCGTGCACATCCTGACCATCAAGCCCGGTTTCGTCGCCACGCCGATGACCGCCCACGTGTCGCACAACGCTCTTTTTGCCTCACCTGACCAGATTGCGCGCGGCATTGTGAAGGCGGTGGACCGCCGGCATGATGTTGCCTACCTGCCCTGGTTCTGGTCCTGGATCATGCTGCTGGTGCGCGCAATCCCAAATCGCTTTTTCAAGAAGATGAATATGTAGGAAAAACCGCCGAACTCTCCCCCTGCGCTCTACCTTTTTTGATCCCGACAGGCTGTGACTTTTTGTAGATGGAAAGGCATCCCCGCCCCGACAACCGGCCCTGTCCCTCGGCAACGGTCCTACCCCTCGGCAACGGTCCTATCCCTTCAACCACCCTCCCCTTTTTGTCATCCCGACCGGAGCGAAGCGTAGAGGAGGGATCTGCGGTGCGCCTTGCCCCCTCCCCGATTCCAAGGGCAAGAACATCTGCGCCTCTCTCAAACGGAAGCCTTAAAAGCCAAAGACGCCGAGTTCATGCAATACCGCAAGCCAGTTGGTGGCGGCCCATCGTTAAAAACGTGTCCCAGGTGCGCGTCACACCGGGCGCATGCGACAGCCGTCCGCAAGCCAAAACTGTTGTCCTCCAGCTCGGCAACATTTTCCCTGCGATAGGCTGCCAGAAGCTCGGCCAACCGGTACCTGAATCGAACTTGGTCTGCGAAGAGAACAGCGCCGTATCGCAGCAGGCGCAACGATAGATTCCTTGTTGATGGAAGTTCCAGTAGGAACCGGTATACGCCATCTCGGTATCAGCTCTGCGGGCGATGTCGAACGCATTGGCGGAGAGCTGTCGTCTCCACTCCGCATCGCTCTTGACGATTTTCCGCACTCGGATCGTCCCTGTAGGCACTCCGGCGCCCGAAAACTCGGCAATTGTAACCTCGCCAGCAGGCCCGCTAGGCACCGCTGTTGACAACGGCGCAGACACCGAACGCAGAGACCAAACAGCAATCCCAACCGCCGCCGCACTGCCGCTGAGCAGAAAAGCGCGGCGCGTTACCCTTTGCCGCGCGACATCCTCATTCAAATCCGATTCAAACATGGTTTTCCCCGGCAGTTAGACTCACAACGAGCCAAGGAGTTACAGCCGTTCCCTACAGCGCCGTTGGAGATATCGTCTCGATCAGCAGCTGCCGAAAGCAAACCAAACATCAAGGGGGAATCGACACCAGCCCCGGAAGGGACGTTGCACATCAGACTTGTCAAAATTAGCTTTTTTGGGAACGTTGCGTCACCGCCACGACGATGCGGGCGAAGGCGATTTAGCTGGAAACCATGGAATTAGGGACCTAGCAGTTCGTCAAGGCCCGTAGGGCCGACCGCTAAACGTCAGCCCAGCCCGGAAGGGCTGGGGTATCGAAGGAGGACGATCCCAGCGCCGATAGGTGCGGCACTCGCTCTGCCAACCTGGCATCGTTTCGCGATAATCGGACGACTGAAAACTACCGCACTACCCCAACCCGTCCAGCTGCTTGCTCACCAACTCATTCAGCAAGCCCGGGTTCGCCTGTCCTTTCGACAACCGCATCACCTGGCCCACAAAAAACGCCGCCACCGTCTTCTTACCCCCGCGGTATTGATCCACCTGCTTGGGGTTCGCAGCAATGACTTCCTCGATCATCTTTGCCAGTGCAGACGGATCGCTGATCTGCTGCGGCTTCTCCCGCTCATAAACTGAACTGAAATCTTCGCCCTTCTCAAACGCCGTGTCGAACAGCCCTTTCAGCTGCTTGCTGGAAAGCTCTCCTGCCTCGGCGAGATCCGCCGCCTGCACTAATCCAGTCAGGGTGATCGGAGACTCCTCCAGATCTAATCCCTTAGCCTTAAGCCGCCCCATCAACTCGCTCTGGATCAGGTTAGCCACCCGGCGCGGGCTCTTTGCCTGCCGCGCGGCCGTCTCAAACTGATCGGCAAACTCCCGCGTGGCCGTGAGCGTATGGGCATCCTGCATGGTGATCTGGTACTCAGCAACCAAGCGGTTGCGACGCGCCTCCGGCAGCTCGGGCATGCGCTCCGCAAGAATCGCCTTCCACTCCCCGGTAACCAGCAGCGGCGGCAAATCCGGCTCCGGGAAATAACGGTAATCATGCGCCTGTTCCTTGGAGCGCATCGAGTACGTACGTCCCTCGTTCGCATTCCACAGCCGCGTCTCCTGGGCTACGCGGCCGCCGCTTTCGATCAACTCCACCTGGCGCTCAATCTCATACTCCAGCGCAGAGCGGATAAAACGAAAGCTGTTCACATTTTTTACTTCAGCCTTGGTACCGAACTGCTTCTGCCCCCGCGGCCGGACGCTCACATTCGCATCGCAACGCAGCGAACCTTCTTCCATGTTGCAATCGCTCACGCCCGTATACAGCAGGATCTCTTTGAGCCGGGTCAGATACTCATACGCCTCGTCTGGAGT
>CAWJZH010000048.1:0-15350 GCA_963847155.1 uncultured Acidobacteriaceae bacterium
GCAACTGGAGCAAACCTTAAAGGATAGTGAAGAGCAGCTTCGGCTGGCCCAGGAAGCTTCAGGCCTGGGGGTATGGGATTGGGATACGCGTGGGGACAAGGTTGTATGGTCGGCTCAGCATTTTCGGATCTTTGGCTTCGAGCCGAGCCTGCGGACGTTCGATGAACTGAGCTTGGCCGCCCTGGTTCATCGCGACGACCGCTCGGATGTGCAACTGGGCATCCGCGAGGCTCTTCGACCCGGTGGGGAATTTGACGCTGAGTACCGGATTCAGCGCCAGGACGGTCAGCTTCGCTGGGTGATGAGCAAGGGGCGGACTCATTGCGACAGCACAGGCGACCCCATCCGGATGATTGGCGTGACTTTGGATGTAACAGAGCGCAGGCAGACGGCGGAAGAGTTGCGCCGAAGCGAAGAACGATTCCGCCTGCTGATTGAAGGCATCGCGGACTATGCGATTTTCATGCTGGACCCGGCTGGATTCGTCACCAGTTGGAACAGCGGAGCGGAACAGATCAAGGGGTACGGGGGCCAGGAAATCATAGGACAACACTTCTCCTGTTTCTATTCGGACGAAGATCTGCGCAGAGGGGCGCCGGCGATGGCTTTGCGGAAAGCGGCGGCGGAAGGCCGGTTCGCAGACGAGGGATGGCGGGTGCGCAAAGACGGGTCTCAATTCCGGGCGAACGCCATATTAACGTCATTGCACGATCAGCAAGGAGAATTGATGGGTTTTGCCAAAGTTACCCGGGATCTGACGGAAAGCCGGAAGGCAGAGGAGGCAGTGCAGGCAGCGCAAGCTGAGCTGGCGCGGGTAGTCCGAGCAACTACTCTGGGCGAGCTGACGGCTTCGATCGCGCACGAGATCAACCAGCCGCTGGCCGCAATCGTCAACAATGCCAATGCAAGTAGAAGAATTCTGGCCGGGCCGGCGCCGGATCTGGAAGAAGTGCGACAGGCGGTAACCGAGATTGCAGAGGCGGGTAGACGTACCGGCGAGATCGTTTCCCGTGTCCGTTCGTTGTTGAAAAAGACTGCACCGGAGAGACGCCCGCTGGATATCAACCAGGTGATTCATGAAGTTCTGGCCCTGATCCCGAATGAGCTGGAAAACCAACACGTTTCGGTGGAGATGGAATTGGAAGTTGCACCGCCGACAGTGCTGGGCGATCGAGTACAGCTACAGCAGGTTTTACTGAACCTGATAATCAACGGAATGGAGGCGATGAAATCCGTCTCCGACCGGCCGCGAGTACTCATGCTGCAGTCTCACGCGGGTGCGTCAGGGCTAGAGGTTACGGTGCAGGACTCCGGCACCGGTCTTGATCCCCGGCATGTTCCCCACCTCTTCGATACGTTTTTTACCACCAAGACGGCCGGCATGGGCATGGGATTGTCCATCAGCCGCTCGATCATAGAGGCTCACAGTGGGCGGCTTTGGGCCGGCCCTAATCGTGCCGCTCAAGGGGCGGCCTTCCACTTTTCTTTGCCTGGTATTGCGTAGACACAGCCATGAACGAGAGTCCTCCCATCGTGTATGTCGTGGACGATGAGCCTGCGGTGAGTATCTCGCTCAAGCGGCTCTTGCGAACTGTAGGTCTCGAAGCCCGGACCTACGCTTCGGCACAGGAGTTCCTGCGTAGCGACCGTCCGGACGCTCCTGGATGTCTAATACTGGACGTCCGCCTTCCGGGATTGAGCGGGCTCGATCTTCAACAGGAACTTACTGCGGCAAAAATTGACCTTCCTGTCATTTTCGTCACCGGACACGGCGACATTCCAATGTCGGTTCAAGCCATGAAGGCGGGTGCGGTTGAATTCCTTACCAAGCCCTTCCGCGAACAAGACCTGCTGGCAGCAATCCAGCGTGGGATCGAACAAAATCGCATTACCAGAAAGCACACCGCCGAGATACGCGTACTGCAACTGCGCTATGCATTGCTGACGCCGCGCGAGCGGGAGGTTTTCCCTCGAGTAACCAGCGGTTTGTTAAACAAGCAGATTGCCGCGCAGCTTGGGGCCAGCGAGAAAACAATCAAGGTGCACCGCGGCCAAGTGATGCATAAGATGAAGGCTGAATCTCTCGCTCAGCTAATCCAAATGGCCGAGAAGCTGCTGCTTTCCTCCAGTTGATCCCAACCCTATGGGACCAAGGTCCAATTATGAAAATCGGAGTGCCGGAGTATTGTGGATTCATGGCAACACACCGTGAAGCAATCGATTCTACTATTGGTTGTTACGCAAGGAGGGTCGGGACCCGCTGGCCGTGAACTGGATCAGAGGCCATCTGACGGGATGCTCGAAGCCGGAGGACGGGCATGAATCAAATACCTTTGATAGCGATTGTCGATGACGACAGAGGGATACGGAGGTCGCTCGAAGGGCTTCTCAAATCCGCTGGATTCCGGGCGGAAACCTTCGTTTCAGCAGAGGACTATCTGGCAGCCGGCAATCATGAGGAAACCGATTGCATCATACTGGATGTCGGGCTGCCTGGCATGAGCGGGTTTGAGCTGGAACGCCGGCTGACAGCAGACCGCAACCGGCGGCCGATTGTGTTTGTTTCGGCGCGCGACGAACCCGAGGTACGGGACGAGGCAGTGCTTGCAGGAGCTGTCGCTTTCCTGGGCAAGCCATTTGACGATAATACTTTGCTGAATGCAATTTCTTCGGCCCTGCCGTAACTATAAGCAGACTTCATGACGTGTCGTGCTCAACATCTGCATCGGTGCAGATGGAGTGACCTTGCTTTTCCAATATCGTTCACCACTGCTTGATTTAGCCGCTGAGTGCAGTTCGGCAACACCCCGGAGGATGACGTGCAGACTACGAACATATTCGTCAAGGATGAGGTGAGGGACGCGGAGCCTCTCTTGAAGCTTTACACAGTGTTGATTGCCGATGACCTTCCCATCGTGCGAGAGGGATTGGCAACGCTGATTAACCGCAGACCGGACATGCGCGTCGTGGCTGAGGCGGCGAATGGGCGGGAGGCAGTAGAGAAATTTATGGCACATTCTCCCGACATCGCTCTTCTCGAACTGCGGCTGCCTCTGATGGATGGAGTTGAGGCGGTCATTTCCATCTGCAAGAGAGTACCGTCTGCGCGCGTTGTGATCTTCACCACTTGTCAGGGGGAGGAGGATATTTATCGCGCGATGAGAGCAGGTGCTTATGGATACCTGCTCAAGGACGCACCGCTGAGTGAACTGGTGGAGTGTATTCGTTCGGTGGTGGCGGGGAGGAGATGGGTACCACCTACGGTGGCGGCAAGGTTGGGAAAGCGAGTCGCTGATAGAGCATTGACGGCAAGAGAACTACAAGTGGTTCGCGCGTTGACCAGCGGCAAAAGCAACAAAGAGATCGGTACCCTGCTTGACATCAGCGAAGCGACTGTCAAGGTACACATCACACACATTCTGGAAAAGCTCAAGGTTACCGGGCGCACAGAAGCGATTAATGTAGCCATGAGACGCGGCTTGGTGCATATGGATCCACTCGCGGTCGCGTGAAGGCAACGGGCACCAGTTCGAAAGCAGAGAAGCGCCGGTAAAAGAGCCAGCAGAGTAGGAGTAGTGGGCTACGACTTTAAGCCAATTGTCCAACCGGGCTGCGCATTGTGTCGTCCCTGCGGGACTCGTACATAAACCTCAGCCTACCCGGCACTCCCGTGCCGGGCTCTAGGTTGTACCGTCCCTGCGGGACTGGGCTGCCCAAATTCCTCAACTTAACAATCTACTTTGGACCAGTCTGGCTGAACTTAGCGGAAACGGTCCTCTCCTTTTTGTCATCGAGCAACTGACTTGCTTACGGCAAGTTGAGGGAGAAATGACACGGCAAAAATCGCTGTCGATGCGAGGCCCGGAGGGCCGACCGCCAAACCGTCAGCCCAACCCGGAAGGGCTGGGGTATCGATCCCGAAGAGGATCCGAGCGCCGTGGGCCCGGCACTAATCCGATCGCCGCTACCGCTGTGTCATTTGGAGCGCAGCCGACCTGTCTCGCCTGCCCCGGCTTGCCGTGGGGCGTGCCGTGGAGTGGATCTGCGGTTCTACGGAATACTCCTGGAGACCCGGAATACAAAGGGGAGTTTGATGTTTCCAGGAGGGTTCGGTGGATGACTAGTGGAGGTTGTGGACCGGTAGGAGCGGGGCACACGAATGGCGCACCGCAGATCCGCTCGGCTGCGCTCGGGATGACAAACAAGGAGAGGGTAGTTGTAAGGAAAGGGCGGTTGCTGGAGGAAAGGGCGGTTGCTGGGAGGAAAGGGCGGTTGCTGGACCAAGGCATTTTTCAATCAAATTTGGACAGCTCTGAAGTTCAACCGTCCCTTCGGGACTGAGTTGGGAAATGGCGTTCACCCGACGTTCGCAGGACTGATTCATTGGCCGCAACATTTCCACCCTAGAATGTTTAGCCCGCTCGTGCACCGTTGATCGTAGAAGAAACGGGCAAGGTAGCCCAAAGGTTGTAGGAGATTGTACGAGGCTGGACTAAGTCCCCGGTAACACGGCCTTCAGATCGCATCTTTAGCCTCATGTCCAATTGTTTTTGCATATTTCACTCGCTAGCATTCGGCAATGAAGGTTAGGAGTTCGCGATGACGACTGTTGCTTCAACTCTGCTCACCGTTCCCGTAACCGGCCGTGATCATATTCGGGGATCCGCCGGCGCGGTGGTCACCCTCGTTCAATATGGCGACTACGCCTGTCCGCATTGCAATGAAGCCCGGTCCGTCGTGAAGCGGCTTCAGGCAGCCCTCGGAGATCGACTGCGGTATACGTTTCGTAACTTCCCGATGCCTACCTTTCAGCCCAAGGCCCATCGGGCAGCCGAAGCGGCAGAAGCGGCCGGCGCGCAGAACAAGTTCTGGGAGATGCACGACCTTCTTTATGACCGCCAGGCCGCGCTTTCCGACAAACACCTTAAGGTATATGGAACTCAGGTTGGCCTCGATATGGAGCGCTTCAATAGCGACATGATGCTGCAGACGTTTGCTTTTCGCGTGCGCGAGGACACTGTGAGCGCCAGCCAAAGCGGAGTCAATACCACGCCAGCCTTCTTCATTAACGATAGCCGGTATCTAGGACCCTGCGACTTTGAGACCATGCTGTCCCGCATTGAAAAGGTTACTTAAAACAGTCTCCCTGGGATCGTCACACTGCATTCGAAGGAGCGTTGAAGCGACTGCAGTTGCTCCAATCATCCTCCGGTTGTCGATTCCCCAACCGTATAAGTCAACAGCAATCACCGAGAAAAGGAGTTTCCATGGCCAACGAACAAGAACAGAGCACAGCAACACCACCAACCAGCAAAGAAGAGAACCGCTCTTCACAAGGAACCGGTTTGATCCGGAAATCTCAAGAAGGCGGGATGGCGCAACGCCAGCGGGCTGGTTCGTTTGGCTTGCCGCTCACTCCGCAGGGGATGCTACGCATGAGTCCGTTTTCTCTTTTGGGAAGAATAACGGACGAATTCGATCGTATCCTCCAGCCGTTTCTTTCAGAAAGCGAGACGGCCAGTATTGCCTGGGTCCCAACGGTCGAAGTCTCCCAACAGGATGGGAACTACCGCATCCTTGCCGAACTCCCGGGCCTGTCGCCGAATGAAGTACGAGTGGAGGTGGACAACGATGCAGTCATTCTTCAAGGCGAGCGTCAAGTAGAGCGGGAAGCGAACGAGGGCGGCATTCGCCGGAGTGAACGGCAGTTTGGGATGTTTTATCGACGCATTCCGTTGCCGGAAGGGGCCGATCCTGAGCAAGCGAAAGCCAAGTTTCACGACGGGATCCTCGAGATCACGATGCCGGCGCCAAACAAGCAGACAGAACGACGGCAGATTCAGGTAGAGGCAGACTCCAAGCCGTCTTCCGACACGGCGAAGAACGCGGCGTAGACTAACCGGCTAACAACTTGCCAGTGGAAGGTAGATCCAGTCCTGCTGGCAAGGTGCCGACGAGAACTCAACGTCAGTTGGGATTATGTGTCATAGCAGGACCAGATTGACATGGATGCGTGCCCCCTTTTCGAATCTGGTCCTGCTCCTTCAGACGAAAAACCGGAGTTCATTCTTTTCTCAAGGAGCAGAGCCATGCACAACCAGACGGAATCCAGCGTATCACTCATCAAAGTGGCGTTCATTTTCTTCATCGTGTCATGCCTGCTTACCGTAGCGGGTTGTAGTTCAGGTAATCCGAATGGTGCAACTGATAGAAGCGAACCCGCGAAGACCTCTCCGGCTGCGCCCCCCGATTTCAAGAAGCAGCATCAGCAGGCTGAAGAGCAGCTCCGCCCCGGAATCGAGGCGGAACGGCAGAAAGATCAGAAGGAAGCTGAGCAGGCCCTCAACCAGGACGCGATTGCCGCGATTGAGCAAACCGAACGTGCGATCAAGGCGATAGCGGCAAACAACAAGAACGACGCCGTGGCCGCGATCGAGGCTGCTACGGGAAAGATAAACGTTTTGCTGGCGAGGAATCCTGCATCCGCGCTTATTCCCGTCCATGTAGAGGTTGACGTCATCGACGTTGCGCCCGAGGATATCAAGACAATCGATGTGATCGTTCAAGCGGCGACGGATGCAACGAAACAGAAACATTTGCCTGGCGCTCGACTCCTGCTCGCTTCTCTGGTCAGCGAGCTGCGCATTCAAACTACGTTTCTTCCGCTAGCGACGTATCCGGCCGCATTACAGCAGGCCGCTCGCCTTTTGGATCAAGGCAAGAACCAGGACGCCGGAAACGTGCTGCTGACAGCAGTCAACACGCTGGTGATCGACGATCGTGTAGTACCACTTCCGCTCATCCTTGCCCAGGCCGCCATCGATGCAGCCGACGCACAGCGTCAGAACAAGGATGCGGCACTTACCCTCCTGCAGACGGCTAAGAATGAGGCGAACCGTTCCCTGCATCTTGGGCTACATGAGCGACGACCCGGAATACAAGGCTCTGGACAATGAAATCTCAGCGCTTGAATCTGCGGTCAAGGGCACAGGTGACACCGGCTCGATGTTCTCGCACCTGCGCGACAGGATCTCCGCGTTTCTTAAACGGCAAAAGGAACATAAGCAGAGCTGATTGATCAACTGATTTCTGTGTTCACCTAATCTCCTGGTTCGCGACTAGCGTAGGCACCTTTCGATGCAGGGAGGTGCCTGCGCTGGTGTGACGATGAGGCGTGAGAATCAGCCGTCCCTTACGGGACTTAATCTTACTGCCCCATTGTACCCAGCACTGGTTCGGCGCAGGACGTTCGTTCTCATTGTGTGCAGCTTGTATGCGCCAAACCGTGCTGGGTAGCGAAGAGCGGCGTGGAGCAGTCCCGTAAGGGACGGTTGAATCATGGCAGGATCTCTCATGCACCATCAGTAATCTTCCGAATTCCTCCGGCGACACGATGCCTTCCGCAGGCCAACATTCGCAGCTCCGGCAGATGCACAAACTGCATTGATCTACGCCTATTGGCGTACATCGATGTGTCTCCAAAGGCGATGTGTGCTGTACGCGTCAAACGGGATGTTTCTCTCCTTCCTCTGACGAATTGTTTTCGCACCGCGAGCCAGCCTAAGCTGTTCCGAAATGCAATGACGCATGTCTCTCGGAGCATGCGAATCAAAAGGAGAGAGTTCTCATGACCACGGCTACATTAACTCGTACCGATCAAGAAATTCAGACCGATGTCCTCGCCGAACTGCGATGGGACCTTGGCGTATCAGCAAAGGATATCGGTGTAGCGGTAAAAGACGGTGTCGTCACGCTTACGGGAACCGTGGACACCTACTTGAATAAGTGGAAAGCCGAGCAGGCTGCGCATCGGGTGAGCGGAGTCACTGCCGTCGCCAACGATATATCGGTACGCACCATCGGAGAGCGTACGGATAGCGACATCGCGGCCGCCGCAGTATACGCGCTGAAGTGGAATGCAAGCATCCCGGCGGACAAGATTCATGTGACCGTCGACAAAGGTTGGGTAACACTCAAGGGTGAAGTGGAATGGCAATACCAAAAGCAAGAAGCTGAGCGCGCGGTACGGGGACTCTGGGGTGTCAAGGGGGTAAGCAACCTGGTGACGGTGAAGCCGCTCGCAAGCCCCGCCGACCTGAAGAAAAAGATCGAGGATGCCCTGGTTCGGAGCGCGGAGGTCGACGCAAGCAACATCACCGTTGAGGTGCAGGGAAGCAAAGCAATCCTTAAGGGCAGAGTACGCTCCTGGGCCGAGCGGCAAGAGGCGGAAAGAACAGCCTGGCTGGCCCCGGGCATCACCGCCGTCGATAACCAGATCAGCCTTTTCTGACACTTCTCGATATCGGTTCTGTAAGCCGAAAAAGCGCATCTTCAAAGGCGCCGAAGATGCATAACTACCCATGATAGCGGCAACCGACGATTTCACCCGCCGGTGCCGCTACGCCACTTCACGAAGGAGGATTCATATGCGAATCGCTTCCAAGGCAAAGAATCATTTAACCATAGGGATTTTGGTCACCTTCCTCTCGCTTTCGTTGCCGGCACGTGTCTTTGCGTTGCGTGGCGAGAGCGATCAGCTGGCCCAGCTTCTGGGAGAGGCCCGGAACGAGGCTGGTGAACTGGCGAGGGACGCCGATGCAACGGAGTCTCTTATTCGGAGCGATGTAAGCTGGCAGACCCATGCGGAGATGCTCGAGACCGTCAAAGAGCACGTGAACAACATGGGTCGCATTATCGACAAACTAAAGGCAGCACGCTCTTCTGGTTCTGAGTTGCAGGAGCAGGCAGTCGACCGAATACTGCCCCTGCTCAAAGAGCTGGCAGCCAATACGACCGCTGCGATCAATTACCTGAACCAGAATAAGACTCGCCCGATTGGTGAGCCGTACACCCAATATCTGAAAGAGAACGCCGATACGGCCCACCAACTCGCGTCCACGGTTTCATCCCTTTTTGAATACGAGAAGACGATGAACAAGATGGGCGAGCTGAAGAACAAGCTCGACCAACGCGGACAATAAGCGGGTGCCGAGCGTGAATTAGTTTTTCTCGCTACGTCGCAATCGTTCGAACCAACCCACACCATGGAGGTGTCACTGTGAATGCTCTGCGAAGAATCTTAGCGACAGCGGCCTTAGTCGCCGCCTTCATCTCGCTCCCTGCATCGGCGCAGAAAGTTGAGACCGATTATGACCACTCTGTCAACTTCGAGCGCTATCACACTTATTCGTGGGGGCTCGTCCAGGCCTCAGATCCTCTTTTCGAGGGCCGTATCCGCGAAGCGGTAGATCGTGCCCTGCAAGCAAAGGGATGGCAAAAGGTGCCGGCCGACGGCGATGTCCTGCTAACGGCTGTCGCTGCCCGGAAAACCCAGCCCGAATATACCACCTTCTACGACGGATTGGGTGGGGGCTGGAGATGGCGCGGCTGGGGCCCAACTATGGCTACGACAACGGTGGACAAGATCCCGGTAGGCACCTTAGTCGTCGACATCTACGACTGCTCCTCCAAAAACCTTATATGGCGTGGTGAGGCGCAAGATCAGCTTTCAGATAAGCCGGAGAAAGACACCAAAAAGCTCGATAAAGCCGTGGCCAAGATGTTTGCCAAGTTTCCGCCGAAATCCATGTAGCCGAGAGAAGGAGTCTTGATATGCTCACCAGCCCCTATACGCGCTCCACGTTCTGGTCCATCTTCCTGGGTGTGCTGCTTCTTATTGCAGGGTTCATAGCCATCGCGCTACCGCCCATCGCCGGTATTGCGGCCAGTGTCTTTTTCGGTTGGCTGCTCTTGATCGCGGGTGTTGCTCATCTGGTTTATGCATGGTCGGAACGCGGAGCCGGGGCCGTCATCTGGCAGGTTCTGATCGGGATCGTCTATGTGATTGCCGCTCTTTACATGCTGGTGCTGCCGGTAGCGGGAATGGTCACGCTCACATTGGTGCTCGCGTTCTACATCGTGGTTTCGGGCATCTTTGAACTCGTCGTTTTCGCTCGCTTGCGACGGTTGCGGGGAGCGGTCTGGTTCCTGGTGGACGGCCTGGTTTCGTTATTGCTTGCGGGTCTCATCTTCTTTCATTGGCCGTCGAGTTCGTTGTGGTTCATCGGCACCTTAGTAGGCATCAGCCTCCTGTTGAGCGGCATCGCGAGAATCACTGTGCCGCTAAGTCTGCGGGCTGCGTAAGGCCGGACCGGAAAAAGAGGAGTTTGCTATGAGAATCGCGCGTTTGCCCAAGAGGCCCTGGGCGATAGTGGCTTTCCTGCTCATGCTCAGCTTCACTTCACCCCTGAGGGGATACGTAACCAAAGAGGACAACCCCCAGTTGACGCAGCTGCTCGCAGACGCAAACGATGAGGCGATTGAATTGGCGGCCGATGCCGATGAAACACAAGAACTGATCCAAAGCGAGGAGAATTGGGTGAACCACGCATTGATGCTGGCCAAAGTGAAAGGCCACGTGGACAATCTCGCCCTCATCATCGGGAAGTTGCGTGATATGGAACAATCCGGCTCTGATCTGCAGAAACAGGCCATAGACCAGATGCTGCCTATAGTGAAGGAATTATCGGCTAATACCACGGCGGCGATCAACTATCTAAATCAGAACAAGAGGCGGCCGACCTCTCCCACATATACGCAATATCTGAAAAAGAATGCGGAGACAGCACATCAGCTCTCTTCCATGATTTCGGCCCTGGTTGATTACGAGAAGAGCATGACGGACATTGAAAGGCTAAGAAACAACCTCGGGGGTTCTGGAGATTAGGGACCTGTACATGTTCGTAAATACAAAGAGAGGATGCGCCCCAATACAGGATCGAGTTCTTCGTAGCGTGCTAAAGAGTTGAAGAGGGGGGCTGGTGACGGACAAGATACTTACTTTGGCATCCGAGATGTCAGACCTGCGCTCCAAATGGAAGACGTTATCGCTCTATGAGCGATTTGAGCAGACGGTGGTCTCGTTACTCACGCTGGTGATAGCCATCGTCATAGCGCTCGCCACCTGGCAATTGCTGCTGCACACAATAAGGCTGGTCGAAAGCCACGTGCTCGATCCTGCTGACTCTCAGGTCTTTCAGGGCCTGTTTGGCATGGTGCTAACGGTATTGATAGCTCTCGAATTCAAGCACACGCTGCTGGTGGTCAAGCATCATCGCCGCGCCATCGTCCAGGTACGAGCCGTAGTGTTGATCGCGCTGCTCGCACTGGTTCGCAGATTCATCATTCTCGATCTCTACCAGACCACTCCGAGTGTGCTCACTGCCCTGGCCGGATCCGCTTTGGCCCTGGGGATCGTGTTTTGGCTGGTCGGCAACTACGCATCCCCGGAGGAAGATGTTACTCACCGCTTCGACTTACTAGACCGTGATTCCTGAAGCTGCGGCCTGGGCAGATCAGCACAGCTATCTCAAAGTGGTACGCTGGCTCAGGCCATTCAGGCGGACCACTTGCAATGGGATCCGAGCATTCCGGGATTGTTGCCCTTTCGTTCGGTTCCGGACATGATGGCCCGGGACCCGGCATAGATACAGCAACCAGGCAACGTGGTTGTGACGCAGGATTCGGATGCGACGGGTTGGGCCGCGCGTGAAGGTACATCGGTTTAGAAGGCAGGTAGACATGGTACGCTTTCCGTCGGCAGGCAACCTGAAAGGCGCCCTCCCAACTTCTGTCTCCGCCCTAACCTCAAGGAGCCTGCATCTCATGCTTGCCGATCACACCGGGTCTCAGCAGAATAACTTGCGCACTCCTGAAGGGGTTCTCGTGTCTGGAAGCGGGTTTGAAATGCTGCAACGCTTCGCCGCCATGATTGCGTCTTCCGACGACGCAATCATCAGCAATACGATCGAAGGCACGGTGACCAGTTGGAATAACGGGGCCGAACGCATCTTTGGATATGCCGCGCACGAAATGCTAGGACAGTCGATTTCGTGCCTGGTGAGTGCGAGAGGCGGAGACGATATGACTAAGAGTCTTGACCGCATACGCAGGGGTGAGCACGTCGATCACTACGAAGCAATGCGGCGCTGCAAGGATGGCAGAGAGATTCCTGTCTCCCTGACCATTTCTGGCTTAAGAGATTCTTCGGGTGAGTTCGTCGGGGTGGTCAAGATTGCGCGAGATGTTTCCGCCCGGAAGGATGCGGAAATGGCGATACGCACAAGGGAAAAACTGGCTGTGGTCAGCCGCATGGCGACCAGCCTCGCACACGACATCAACAACCCTCTGGCATCGGTCACGAACCTTCTATTCTTACTGGAAAACGAAGAACTGTCTGCGGACGGGAAACAGTACCTGGCAACCGCTCAGCGTGAGTTGTCGCGGGTCGCCCAGATTTCGGCCCAGGCTGTTGGTTTCTACCGTAACAAGGGAGAACCAGTATGGCTCTCCCTTGCTGCCATCCTTGATGATGCGCTTGCGCTACACCAAAACCGATTCAGGACACTGGCAATTGAAGTTTCTCGGGACTATGAGCCAGTACCCAACATCTATAGCCATCCGGGTGAGTTGCGGCAGGTGATGGTCAATCTGATGGGCAATGCCCTCGATGCCATGCCTTCCGGGGGTAAATTGCGGCTGAGAGTGAGGAGGACTACTGATTGGGGAACACATCGGCAGGGGTTACGTATTACCGTTGCGGATACAGGCCACGGGATGAATGCAGAGACGCGCAGCCGACTGTTTGAGCCGTTCTTTGTAACGAAGAAGCCTATTGGGACCGGGATGGGGCTGTGGATTTGTGCCGATATCCTGAGTAAATACGACGGCAGGATCTCGGTGAGAAGTAGCGATGCCCGGGAACACAATGGCTCCGTCTTCAGTTTGTTCCTACCGCTCTAGCTCTGGTGATCTATGCCTCCTTCCGCCAACGCGGAGATGTCAGCCGGATCTCCACCCACCAAGCAATACTTCACCGATAGCTACGTTTTCAACTGGAATAATCAGACCTTTCGGGCAGATCTCATTCTCATTCTGCCCGTCGCGATTTGTCTCGCCGCGGGGCTATGCGTTGGCCGCCCTGGTGTTGGAATGATCGCTGCCGGCGGCGCAATGACGGCAGGGTTCGGCGCTAAACAGAGCATCGACGACTCCCGCCTGTTACCCATGGTGTTTGTTTCCTTAGGAATGGCCTTTGCGGCGTTTCTTGGCGTAGTTATCGGTCATACAAATCTGTTGCTGGTTCCGGCAGCCGCCCTGTTTGGATTTGGATACGGGATGCTTACCAGAAGAGAGGCTGGGTACAGGTGGGTCGGACAGCAATGCGTCATTGCCTTTCTGGTCGCATCCGCTTTTCCCGCCTCCGTCGAAGATGCTCTGGGCCGCGCTCTGGTTATCCTGGCGGGGGGAGCGCTTCAGGTTCTGTCCGCAGCCATTCTACTTCGCGCCTTTGACCAGTTGAGCAACCATCTCACCTCTCTCGCGCGATACGTTCGCGAGGAAGAAACAGCCCTGCATGCCGCTTTGCTCGAGACAGCGAAATCCGTCAGACAACGCAAGATCTTGAACTCCGCTTTGCCATATTCCCTGCTGCTGGCGATCACGCTCGCCGCAACCACTGAGCTCTATCGCAGATTGCAGTTTCCCAGCGGATATTGGATTCCCATGACCGCATTATTGGTACTCAAGCCCGGAATTACCGACACCGTAAACCGTGCCATCGCACGGGTGCTGGGGACAGTGACCGGAGCGATCCTGGCGAGCCTTTGCATCGCGCATCTCCACCCTTCGTCTGTTGTGCTGGCGGGCCTTACTTTGCTGTTCGCATGGTTATCTTATGGCACGCTCAATGTGAATTATGCACTGTACTCGACCTTCATCACGGGATACATCGTATTCCTGCTCTCCCTCGCGAGTGCTCCGGGACCTGTAATTGCGCAGCGTCGCGCTTTGTGCACGGCATTAGGGGGTTCGATTGCTCTCGGCGTGAGGCTAATCGTGATTTCGCTCCGGAAGGACATCTGGAAGAGGGCCGCTGCCGCGGCAGGCGCTCCGCTAATCGAAAAACTCAAGGGTGCGTGAATGCGATAGGGTAGCCGGGCAAAAATCGCCATCGCGTAGAACCAACGAACATCTGAGCCAAGTTCGCCTTCTACCGAGATAGTAGTATTGTCCTGCGTAGCAGGAGGGTAAGAATGAGTTCCTTATTACCATTAAGGCAAGTGGTGTCCCAGCAAACAGGGTCAAGCACCGGATCGAGCATAGGATCGACATTGGGCGAGACGCTGTTTTGGAGCGCTGCACAGACAATCTTTGAACACGTCACCGGGAAGCCGGTGCATACCGCCCCCACCGGCCTGGTGGCCACAGGGCCGCGCGCCGGGGCGAAGATCACGTCTGCACAAGCGGGAGAAATGGTGGTCGGCTTGGGAGCAGGTGTTGCATCCGTCCTGACGGGCCCCATAAACATGATTGCTTCCGCGCCCGCGACGTCGTCCAGCAGCCAGAACTCGAGTTTCCATGTTCCCACTAATTCAAACTCTCTTTTCAATCAAGTCGGTTCCAGCTCCAGCTCAGGTGCCAGTTTTCTTCCGCCGAAGCCTGCCGTTCCGCTGATTACCTTCACCCAACTCCTGGCGCAGACCGGGGTGAACCTGCATGGAAGCGCTGCACCCATCAACTATCTGGCCCACAACCCCATATTTCAAAAGGCCATTCAAGCCAAGAGTCCTGTCGTTCTGAAAGATAAAGCCACGAACGAAGAAGCGACGGTCCTTGACAGCTACGTGGGCGGACAAATGCGGATGATTGAGTTCACCAAGCCTAATGCTCCACTGAAGTGATTGAGTGGCTCTCGGGTAAGGCACGAGTACAGTTTTGGTGACCGGCCCGATCTCTAACCGCCGCGATAGCTCCTCGAACAAGAAATCTGCCCCTCCAGGTCTTTGCTGCGATACAAACGGCGATCAGTTGAAAGCCTGAAGGGCTGGTCGCAATCGTGGTAGCACGGAAGGCCCGGAATACCGTACCCACACTGGTTGTGCTTCCCACTTTGAGATCGCTTGGTTTGCGGCTTCCAAATAGGCACCCATAAGCCGTTCTGGTCTGCGGTGCTCCGATACACAGTAAGTTCGGATCTTTGCATAGCTCTCGGACCAAATCGCAAGATGCCATTCTCGTATTCCGTCTTCATTCTCGTATTGGCTGCCGACCACGGTAAAGTCGGCGAAGCTTTTGTTTAACCGCATAGATTGTAAAAGTGTCAGTGGCATATGCAGACTCCGATACCATAGATTATGGGGCAGTTCGGTGTGTAGTAGAAGCATCGGTGCGAGGGCCTGTCAGCAGAGACTCAAGCTTGTCAACGACGGCGGCCGGTTCTGGATTCTTAAAGTTCGGCGACGGACGGAATTTCAGCGACGTTTCGAAAGCCTCAGGTGAGATGCACGGCC